>NZ_CANLZR010000031.1 GCF_947495705.1 uncultured Phycicoccus sp. | reverse complement strand
GCTCGGGTGCAGCCCCACATCCGGCAGGTGCCGTCGCGGGTGGTGACGAAGTCGCGCATCGACCTCGGTGGCCGGTAGGCGCCGGTGGTGTGGGAGACCTGGGTGCCGGTGTCGGCGTCGAGGACGGCGCGGGCGACGTCCAACGGAAGGGTCCGCAGGAGCCCGGCGACGGTGGTGGCGTCGACCCAGCCGAGCCCGGGCAGCTGGGTGCCGGAGACCGCGAC
>NZ_CANLZR010000030.1 GCF_947495705.1 uncultured Phycicoccus sp. | reverse complement strand
GGCGGCCCACGCCCGGCAGGCCTCCTCGGAGGGGAAGGTGCCCAGCCAGGTGTCGACGCCGGGCTCGTCGACCCAGCGTCGCAGCGCCGACTCCGAGCGGGCCCGCACCGCCCGCTGCCGGAGCAGGTCGGGACAGACCCGGGCCAGCAGGCGGCGGGTGCGGCGCCGCAGCCGGGGGGCGTCCTCGACCCCGAACCACGGCTCGAGGGCGGCGAGAACGGTGGCGGC
>NZ_CANLZR010000029.1 GCF_947495705.1 uncultured Phycicoccus sp. | reverse complement strand
ACCGAGGGGCTGGCGGGGCGCAAGGCCGCGCTCGGTGCGGCGCTGGGTGAGCGGTTCCCGCGGGTGCGGGAGCTGGTCCTGGCGGGTGACCTGCCGGTCTCGAGTGCGCACAAGGTCGTCGACGCGTGCGCCGGGCTGGACGTCGACGCGTGCGAGAAAGTCGATGCCGAGCTCGGGCCGCGGCTGGCGGCGATGGACCCGGCCCGGGTGACGTCCGTGACGCGCTCGGTGGCGGC
>NZ_CANLZR010000028.1 GCF_947495705.1 uncultured Phycicoccus sp. | reverse complement strand
CAGGGGGTGACGTGGTCGAGGTCGCAGAACCGGGCGGCGACGTGGCAGCCGGGGAACCGGCAGTGCCGGTCGCGGGCTCTGACGAGGGCGGTGAGGGCGGCGCCGGGTCGGTAGGCGGTGGTGGCCAGGGCGTCGCCGAGGTCGGTGAGGGCCCCGGTGGCGGGGTGGCACGGCACGACCCGGGCCCGGCCGAGGCTGTCCCGGCCGGTGGTGGTGGCGCGGATGGCGTCCTCCAGC
>NZ_CANLZR010000027.1 GCF_947495705.1 uncultured Phycicoccus sp. | reverse complement strand
CGGCGGGTGCGGCGCCGCAGCCGGGGGGCGTCCTCGACCCCGAACCACGGCTCGAGGGCGGCGAGAACGGTGGCGGCGACCTCGGCCGGGCACTCCGCCAGCTCGTCGGCGACGACCTGCGCCCGGTACCCGTCGAGGCGGCCCTGGGTCATCGCGGTGTGCAGCGCGCCCAGGCCGGTGGCCGTGGCGGTGCCCGCGGGGCCGTCGGCGGCGACCCGCACCGCCTGCCGCACCCGCCGCTC
>NZ_CANLZR010000026.1 GCF_947495705.1 uncultured Phycicoccus sp. | reverse complement strand
ACGACCCGGGCCCGGCCGAGGCTGTCCCGGCCGGTGGTGGTGGCGCGGATGGCGTCCTCCAGCCAGCCGCGCGGGACGAGCACCGGGTCGGCGGCCGCCGGCCCGGTCACCTCGACGAGGTCGCCCGCGGCGGACGCGGTCGTCACCACCGCGGGGTCCGGCGCCAGGGCCGGGCGTGCTGGGGGAGCGGCGTGTGCGGTGGTGGCTGGTGGCTCCGTGCTACCCGGGGTGGCCGCAGCGGCTGGGGTGTCATGGGCGAGGGATGTCGTG
>NZ_CANLZR010000025.1 GCF_947495705.1 uncultured Phycicoccus sp. | reverse complement strand
GGGCCGCGGCTGGCGGCGATGGACCCGGCCCGGGTGACGTCCGTGACGCGCTCGGTGGCGGCCCGGGTCGCGGCCGGGCAGGTCGCCGCGCACGCGGAGCGGGCCCGGCGCGCGCGCAGCGTGCAGGTCCGCCCGGGGGTCGACGGGCTGAGCGAGTGGTACGCGGCACTGCCGACCGCCACCAGCGCAGCGGCGTGGTCGGCGGTCGACACCCTCGCCGCCGAGTACCGGGGCCTCGACCCGGGGCTGTCGGTGCCGGAGTCCCGCGCGGACGCGTTCGGGGACCTGCTGCTGCGCACCGTGCAGGTCACCGCCCA
>NZ_CANLZR010000024.1 GCF_947495705.1 uncultured Phycicoccus sp. | reverse complement strand
CACCCCGAGGGTGACCTGGGCGGTGACCTGCACGGTGCGCAGCAGCAGGTCCCCGAACGCGTCCGCGCGGGACTCCGACAGGGTGAGCGTCTCGTCCATCGACCGGTACTCGGCGGCGAGGGTGTCGACCGCCGACCACGCCGCCGCGCTGGTGGCCGTCGGCAGCGCCGCGTACCACTCGGTCAGCCCGTCGACCCCCGGACGGACCTGCACGCTCCGCCCGCGCCGGGCCCGCTCCGCGTGCGCGGCGACCTGGCCGGCCGCGACCCGGGCCGCCACCGAGCGCGTCACGGACGTCACCCGGGCCGGGTCCATCGCCGCCAGCCGCGGCCC
>NZ_CANLZR010000023.1 GCF_947495705.1 uncultured Phycicoccus sp. | reverse complement strand
ACGGCGGTGCGGCTGCTGGCCGGGCTGGAGGTCGGGCAGGTGCAGCCGGTGGAGGTGCAGCTGGTGATGACGGACCGGGCCCTGTTGGGCACCGGCGACCCGCACGCGACGGTGCACGCCCCGGCCCGTATCTCTGGCCACGGGTCGGTGCCGGCGCCGGTGGCACGGGCGTGGGTTCGCGACGCCGGGCCCGCGAGCGTGTGGCTGCGGCGCCTGTACACCGGCCCGGGCGGGCGGGACCTGGTGGCGATGGACTCCCGGCGGCGGCTGTTCACCGGGTTGCTGCGGCGGATGCTGGTGCTGCGTGACGACGTGTGCACGACCCCGTGGTGCGACGCCCCGATCGTGCACGCCGACCACACCCACCCCG
>NZ_CANLZR010000022.1 GCF_947495705.1 uncultured Phycicoccus sp. | reverse complement strand
GCGCCCAGGCCGGTGGCCGTGGCGGTGCCCGCGGGGCCGTCGGCGGCGACCCGCACCGCCTGCCGCACCCGCCGCTCCGCGTGCACCGCCGACACGGCCAGCACCCCCGAGACGACCGCCGGGGCGTCGAGCGCGACGTGCCCGAGCGGCTTGCGGACCTCCACGACGGTGCCGTCCTCGGCCCACTCGCCCTCGATCGCCGCCAACCGCACCACCGCCGCGTCCTGCGCCGCGGCCGCCTCGTTGACCAACCCCTGCAGCTCACCGGCCACCGCCGCCCACTCAGCCCGCGACCCCCGAACCCCGCTGGGGGCAACCACCCGACGCAACGCCGACCGCGCGACACGCACCGCCTCGAGCACATCCTGCGGACCCGCTGCCGTCGCCATCACCGCCCCCTTCCGATGCCTCGAACCTACCGACGACCACCGACA
>NZ_CANLZR010000021.1 GCF_947495705.1 uncultured Phycicoccus sp. | reverse complement strand
CGGCGGTCGGTGGGGTCGGAGGTGGGGTTGGCGCGGCGGGAGTCCCCGACGTTGGGTGACCGGTTCGTCGGGGTGTCGCGGGCGTTGGTGCAGGAGCTGCCGGCGACGATGCGGTGCCTGACCGACGGGGTGGTGGGGGAGCGGCACGCCCTCGAGGTGGTCCGCGAGACGGCGACCCTGTCGCGGGAGGACCGGGCGGAGGTGGACCGGCGGCTGGGTCCGGTGTTGGGGTCGCTGTCGGAGCGGGCGGTGGGTCGGGCGGCGCGGCGGGTCGCGGCCGAGCTGGACGCGGCGTCGGTGGTGGCCCGGGTGGAGGCGGCGGCGCGGTCGCGGCGGGTGTCGGCGCGGCCGGCGCCGGACGGGATGGCGTACCTGAGCGTGCTGGCCCCGTTGCGGGACGTGGTCGGGGCGTACGCGGCGGTGCAGGCGCGGGCGCGGGCGGTCGTCGGCGGGCAGTGCCCCGACGAGCCTCCGGAGGGTCGTGGGGTGGGGGCGGTGGCGGCCGACACGGCGGTGCGGCTGCTGGCCGGGCTGGAGGTCGGGCAGGTGCAGCCGGTGGAGGTGCAGCTGGTGATGACGGACCG
>NZ_CANLZR010000020.1 GCF_947495705.1 uncultured Phycicoccus sp. | reverse complement strand
TGTAGGACTTCGGGTGATTCTTGACGGTTCTAGGTCGGTTGATCCTTGACGCTCTTGGGTCAGTCTGTCGGGTTCTTGCGGGTCTTGGTGAGGGCACCTCCTAGGGGTCGCTTGTTGCGGACGTCTCCGGTGCTGGTGCGGGGCACGGTGCGCAGGAGGTCGTTGCCGATCCAGAACTGGAGGATGTCCGGGCCGACGTGGACGTCGCAGCGTTCGCCGGCGCGGTGTCTGCCGACGGAGACCTGCTGCCAGGAGACACAGACGACGCCGACGGTGGAGACCTTGCGGGAGACCCACTCGGGTCCGGATCGGTCGGGGATGGTGGTGACCTCCCGCCGGGCGGCGGTGGCGTACCGCTCGGCGGGCGTGGCCATGCCCAGGGACTGGTGTGGCCGGTCGGTGTTGTAGCTGGCCACCCAGGCATCGAGCCGCTCCTGGGCGTCGGCCAGGGTGGGGAAGAGCGTGCCGGTGAGGAACTCGGCACGCAGCGAGCGGTGGAAGCGTTCGATCTTGCCGGTGGTGGTCGGCGAGCGGGGCTTGGTCAGCAGGTGCTCGATCCCGTTGACCCGGCAGATCCGGTCGAAGAGCACCTCGGTCGGAGGATGGTTGAACCGGCCGGTAAAGACCTTGCCGTTGTCGGTCAGGACCTGTTCGGGCACCCCGTGCGCGGCCAGCGCGGCCTCGAAGGCGTCACAGACGGCTTGGGTGCGTTCCTTGACCATCAGCCTCGCGCTGATGCAGTACCGGGAGTGGTCATCGATCCCGGTCAGGCACTTGATGCTGGTGCCGTCGGTCAGGCCGATCCCGCCGACCACGTCCAGCTGCCACAGCTCGTTGGGGCGGGCGCGCTGCCAGCGCTTCCACTCCCGCTGCTCGCGCCGTCGCCGGCCGGGCTCGATCAGTCCGGCGCGGCGCAGCGCCCGGTACACCCCGGACTCGCTGGCGACCAGGCCCTTCTTCGCGAGCTCGTGCACGATCCGCCGCGGACCCCACCCGGGGTGCTTCCGCCGCGCCTCGAGGACCGCGACCTCGACAGCCGGGACCATCTGGTGCGGACACGACACCGGGCGGTGGGACCGGTCGGCCAACGCTTCCAGGCCGCCTTCTTCGTACCGTGCCAGCCATGTGTGCAGCGTCTGACGGGACACCTGCCAGGACGCTGCGACCTCGGTCACCGTCCGGCCATCACCGATGACCGCCAGGACCGCCTTGTACCGCTGCTCAGCCACACTCATCTCCCTCATGAAGGGAGCGTCAAGGATCAGCCGAACTACCTGTCAAGCCTCAGCCGGAACACTGTCGCGGATCAGCCGAAGCCCGAACGTCGAGCATCAGGCGAAGTCATACA
>NZ_CANLZR010000019.1 GCF_947495705.1 uncultured Phycicoccus sp. | reverse complement strand
GTTGGTGCGCGTCCGATCCTTGAGAACTCAACAGCGTGTCAAAAATCGATGCCAATTACCTCGTCGCATCGGGTGTGGGTCTGGCCTGTCTGGTCGGGTTCATGGTTCGGTGCACGAAAATCCTTTGGTTGGACAACGAACAACAAGCGAGAGCTGGTTGTTCGTGCTCAGCCAGTGAAACAACCCTTCGAGGGTAACGATTTCCCGGCTTTGGCCGGGTGTCATACATCAACGGAGAGTTTGATCCTGGCTCAGGACGAACGCTGGCGGCGTGCTTAACACATGCAAGTCGAACGGTGAAGGTGGGAGCTTGCTTCTACTGGATCAGTGGCGAACGGGTGAGTAACACGTGAGTAACCTGCCCCAGACTCTGGAATAACCCCGGGAAACCGGAGCTAATACCGGATACGAGACGGAGAGGCATCTCTACCGTCTGGAAAGTTTTTCGGTCTGGGATGGACTCGCGGCCTATCAGCTAGTTGGTGAGGTAATGGCTCACCAAGGCGACGACGGGTAGCCGGCCTGAGAGGGCGACCGGCCACACTGGGACTGAGACACGGCCCAGACTCCTACGGGAGGCAGCAGTGGGGAATATTGCACAATGGGCGAAAGCCTGATGCAGCGACGCCGCGTGAGGGATGACGGCCTTCGGGTTGTAAACCTCTTTCGGCAGGGAAGAAGCGAAAGTGACGGTACCTGCAAAAGAAGCACCGGCTAACTACGTGCCAGCAGCCGCGGTAATACGTAGGGTGCGAGCGTTGTCCGGAATTATTGGGCGTAAAGAGCTTGTAGGCGGTTTGTCGCGTCTGCTGTGAAAATCCGGGGCTCAACCCCGGACTTGCAGTGGGTACGGGCAGACTAGAGTGTGGTAGGGGAGACTGGAATTCCTGGTGTAGCGGTGAAATGCGCAGATATCAGGAGGAACACCGATGGCGAAGGCAGGTCTCTGGGCCACTACTGACGCTGAGAAGCGAAAGCGTGGGGAGCGAACAGGATTAGATACCCTGGTAGTCCACGCCGTAAACGTTGGGAACTAGGTGTGGGTCTCATTCCACGAGATCCGTGCCGCAGCTAACGCATTAAGTTCCCCGCCTGGGGAGTACGGCCGCAAGGCTAAAACTCAAAGGAATTGACGGGGGCCCGCACAAGCGGCGGAGCATGTGGATTAATTCGATGCAACGCGAAGAACCTTACCAAGGCTTGACATATGCGAGAACGCGTCAGAGATGACGTTCTCTTTGGACACTCGTATACAGGTGGTGCATGGTTGTCGTCAGCTCGTGTCGTGAGATGTTGGGTTAAGTCCCGCAACGAGCGCAACCCTCGTTCTATGTTGCCAGCGCGTGATGGCGGGGACTCATAGGAGACTGCCGGGGTCAACTCGGAGGAAGGTGGGGACGACGTCAAATCATCATGCCCCTTATGTCTTGGGCTTCACACATGCTACAATGGCCGGTACAGAGGGCTGCGAAACCGCGAGGTGGAGCGAATCCCAAAAAGCCGGTCTCAGTTCGGATTGGGGTCTGCAACTCGACCCCATGAAGTCGGAGTCGCTAGTAATCGTAGATCAGCAACGCTACGGTGAATACGTTCCCGGGCCTTGTACACACCGCCCGTCAAGTCACGAAAGTCGGTAACACCCGAAGCCGGTGGCCCAACTCTTTGAGAGGGAGCCGTCGAAGGTGGGACTGGCGATTGGGACTAAGTCGTAACAAGGTAGCCGTACCGGAAGGTGCGGCTGGATCACCTCCTTTCTAAGGAGCACTGGTCGCTGTCACAGGCGATCCAGGGCCTGGTCTGACCGCGACTGTCGGTCAGCAGGTGCTCAAGGGTGGAACATCGATTATTTGGCACCGAGTCTGGTTCGGCCAGCGAGTACAGCTCTTTCGGGAGTGTGGAAAGCGGTCGGGGTGGGCGCGGTGCCTGACACGTTGTTGGGTCCTGAGGGTTCGGGCGTTTCGCTCACCTCGGGCCGTATAGGCCAGGACCCCTGTCACGGACGAACCGCCGGCTTACTGAGCCGGTAGGCGCCGATCATGGCTTGGGCCCGCCCGTATGTTGAGAACTACACAGTGGACGCGAGCATCTTAAATCTTTGTGCATATCAAGTTTTTAAGGGCACACGGTGGATGCCTTGGCACCAGGAACCGAAGAAGGACGTAGGAATCTGCGATAAGCCTCGGGGAGTCGATAACCAGACTGTGATCCGAGGATTTCCGAATGGGGAAACCCGGCTGGAGGCAAGTCCAGTCACTCCCACCTGAACACATAGGGTGGGTAGAGGGAACGTGGGGAAGTGAAACATCTCAGTACCCACAGGAAGAGAAAGCAACCGCGATTCCGTGAGTAGTGGCGAGCGAAAGCGGATCAGGCTAAACCGATCATGTGTGATAGCTGTCAGGCGTTGCATGGTCGGGGTCGTGGGACTTCTCAGTCAGTGCTGACATGCTGGCATGGAGTCAGAAACGCGCGTTATAGTCGAAGGACATTGAAAGGTCCGGCATAGAGGGTGCGACCCCCGTAGACGAAATGACGAGCACTCCAGAGAACCATCCCAAGTAGCACGGGGCCCGAGAAATCCCGTGCGAATCTGGCGGGACCACCCGCTAAGCCTAAATATTCCCTGGTGACCGATAGTGAACAAGTACCGTGAGGGAAAGGTGAAAAGCACCCCGGGAGGGGAGTGAAATAGATCCTGAAACCGCGTGCCTACAATCCGTTGGAGCCTCCTTGTGGGGTGACAGCGTGCCTTTTGAAGAATGAGCCTGCGAGTTAGTGCTCAGTGGCGAGGTTAACCCGTGTGGGGAAGCCGTAGCGAAAGCGAGTCCGAATAGGGCGAATGAGTCGCTGGGTCTAGACCCGAAGCGGAGTGATCTACCCATGGCCAGGTTGAAGCGACGGTAAGACGTCGTGGAGGACCGAACCCACTTAGGTTGAAAACTGAGGGGATGAGCTGTGGGTAGGGGTGAAAGGCCAATCAAACTCCGTGATAGCTGGTTCTCCCCGAAATGCATTTAGGTGCAGCGTCACGTGTTTCTTACCGGAGGTAGAGCTACTGGATAGCCGATGGGCCTTACCAGGTTACTGACGTTAGCCAAACTCCGAATGCCGGTAAGTGAGAGCGTGGCAGTGAGACTGCGGGGGATAAGCTCCGTAGTCGAGAGGGAAACAGCCCAGATCACCAGCTAAGGCCCCTAAGCGTGTGCTAAGTGGGAAAGGATGTGGAGTTGCATTGACAACCAGGAGGTTGGCTTAGAAGCAGCCACCCTTTAAAGAGTGCGTAATAGCTCACTGGTCAAGTGATTCCGCGCCGACAATGTAGCGGGGCTCAAGCACACCGCCGAAGCTGTGGCATTGACACATTGCCTGGCCGTGACACCTGCGGGTTCACGGTCCACGCGTGTCGATGGGTAGGGGAGCGTCGTGTGGCCAGGGAAGCGGCGGAGTGATCCAGCCGTGGAGGCCACACGAGTGAGAATGCAGGCATGAGTAGCGAAAGACGGGTGAGAAACCCGTCCGCCGAATAACCAAGGGTTCCAGGGTCAAGCTAATCTGCCCTGGGTAAGTCGGGACCTAAGGCGAGGCCGACAGGCGTAGTCGATGGACATCCGGTTGATATTCCGGAACCGGCGAAGAACCGCCCATGACGAACCTTCTGATGCTAAGCGCCTGACGCTCTTGTCCAATCCTTCGGGAGCGGACCTGAGTGGAGCGCGCGACCCGAGGTTGTAGTAGTCAAGCGATGGAGAGACGCAGGAAGGTAGCCTCCGCGTGGCGATGGTTGTCCACGTCCAAGGGTGTAGGGAGCGAGATAGGCAAATCCGTCTCGCACATATCCTGAGACCTGATAGTGACCGCGAATGCGGGAAGCAGGGTGATCCTATGCTGCCAAGAAAATCTTCTAGCGAGGTTCGAGCCGCCCGTACCCCAAACCGACTCAGGTGGTTAGGTAGAGAATACCAAGGCGATCGAGTGAATCGTGGTTAAGGAACTCGGCAAAATGCCCCCGTAACTTCGGGAGAAGGGGGGCCCGGACCCTGAAGGAGCTTGCCTCCTAGGGGAAAGGGCCGCAGAGACCAGGGAGAAGCGACTGTTTACTAAAAACACAGGTCCGTGCGAAGTCGCAAGACGATGTATACGGACTGACGCCTGCCCGGTGCTGGAAGGTTAAGAGGACGGGTTAGATCTTCGGGTCGAAGCTCAGAATTTAAGCCCCAGTAAACGGCGGTGGTAACTATAACCATCCTAAGGTAGCGAAATTCCTTGTCGGGTAAGTTCCGACCTGCACGAATGGCGTAACGACTTCTCCACTGTCTCAACCGCGAACTCGGCGAAATTGCACTACGAGTAAAGATGCTCGTTACGCGCAGAAGGACGGAAAGACCCCGGGACCTTTACTATAGCTTGGTATTGGTGTTCGGTACGGCTTGTGTAGGATAGGTGGGAGACTGTGAAGCATGCACGCCAGTGTGTGTGGAGTCAACGTTGAAATACCACTCTGGTCGTTCTGGATATCTAACCTCGGTCCGTGATCCGGATCAGGGACAGTGCCTGGTGGGTAGTTTAACTGGGGCGGTTGCCTCCTAAAATGTAACGGAGGCGCTCAAAGGTTCCCTCAGCCTGGTTGGCAATCAGGTGTCGAGTGTAAGTACACAAGGGAGCTTGACTGCGAGAGAGACATCTCGAGCAGGGACGAAAGTCGGAACTAGTGACCCGGCGGTGGCTTGTGGAAGCGCCGTCGCTCAACGGATAAAAGGTACCCCGGGGATAACAGGCTGATCTTGCCCAAGAGTCCATATCGACGGCATGGTTTGGCACCTCGATGTCGGCTCGTCGCATCCTGGGGGTGGAGTTGCTCCCAAGGGTTGGGCTGTTCGCCCATTAAAGCGGTACGCGAGCTGGGTTTAGAACGTCGTGAGACAGTTCGGTCCCTATCCTCTGTGCGCGTAGGAAACTTGAGAAGGGCTGTCCCTAGTACGAGAGGACCGGGATGGACGAACCTCTGGTGTGTCAGTTGTTCTGCCAAGAGCACCGCTGATTAGCTACGTTCGGAAGTGATAACCGCTGAAAGCATCTAAGCGGGAAGCACGCTTCAAGATGAGGTTTCCATGGGGTTCGCCCCGAGAGGCTCCCGGCTAGACTACCGGGTTGATAGGCCAGATGTGGAAGTGCAGCAATGCATGCAGCTGACTGGTACTAATAAGCCGACAACTTGATACACACATATAAAGACTTCTGTGTTCGCGTCCACTGTGCAGTTCCCGAGATACGGTCGGGACGACTGACATCTCCATAGAGTTTCGGCTGTCATAGCGAAGGGGAAACGCCCGGCTCCATTCCGAACCCGGAAGCTAAGCCCTTCAGCGCCGATGGTACTGCACTGGTGACGGTGTGGGAGAGTAGGACGCAGCCGGACATACTTTCAAGAAAGGGCCCGTCGTTCGCGACGGGCCCTTTCTCATG
>NZ_CANLZR010000018.1 GCF_947495705.1 uncultured Phycicoccus sp. | reverse complement strand
GCCTCCACCGCCCGCGCCTGACACGCCGACGCCGCCCCCTTCAACCGCTCCAGCTCGGCCACCAACGCCAACCGGTCAGCATCCGACAACGACCCGACATCGATGCGCGCCAACGACTCCCGCACCCCCGCCACCCCCGACGCGGCGGACCCACCGACCGGCACCCGGTCGGCGAACTCGGTGCGCGTCCCCTCCATGCACCAAACCTAGACGCGACCACCGACAGCGGTCCGAGCGAACGTCTCCAGCCCGGTCTGCGCCCGAGCGGCACCGTCCGGACCGGTCCGCGCGCCCGCCCGACCGCTCGGGTGGCGCTCCGCCGACCCGCTGCTAGCGTGGCCGCCACAGCGCTCTCCGGGGGGATCGGAGGGCCGAGACCCCAGGGGGAACCATGTCCGTCAGCCGTGCACTCACCAAGGCCGGGGCAGCCGTCAGCGCCGCCGCGGCAGTCCTTCTCATGACTCCTGCCGCGGCCAACGCCTACGGCCTGCTCGTCAGCGCGACCTCGCCCAACGGTCAGGCCTACGGGCAGACCCAGATGGGCTTCGAGAACGACAACGTCGTCCACTGGGACGACATCTACCTCAACGACCGTTGCGACCCGAACAACCCCGGCGAAGGCGACGGGGTCCGGGCCAAGATGAAGCTGTACATCAAGCAGTACGGCAACACCGTGAAGGTGGGCGAGCGCGAGGACGTCGGTGGCTGTACGAGCGACCCCTACCGCGGGAGCGCGTACTGGGTGTCCAACGGCCCCATGGACAAGGTCGGGATGTCGGTGTGCTCCAAGGGTGGCTGCTCCGCGATCAAGTGGGTCATCAACCCCTGACCCCCCGGGCTACCACGGCGCTGCGCGCCTGGCCCGCCAGGGCTCAGGCGCGCAGGGCCCACCCCTCGGCGGTCACGTCGAGGACGCGGTCGGCCACGTCACGTCGGCTCCGCACCAGGTCGGCGTTCGGCTCGTCGACGGCGGCCACCCACGCCGCGGCCTCGGCCGGGGACTTCCCGAACGCGACGTGCCGGGCCACGAGCCGCTCGAGCCGCACCTCGTCGTCGCCGTCGACGAACCAGACCTCGTCGAGGGCCGCGCGGGCCTCTGCCCATTCCGGCCGGTCGAGCAGCAGGTAGTTCCCCTCGGTGACGACGAGCCGGGCACCACCGGGGACGAGGACGGCGCCGGCGATCGGCTGCTCGATGGTCCGCTCGAACCCCGGCGCGTAGACGTCGCGGTCCGCGTCCTCGTGCAGCCGCCGCAGCAGCGCCGCATACCCGAGGGCGTCGAAGGTCTCGGGTGCGCCCTTGCGGTCGCGCAGGCCCAGCCGCTCGAGCTGGACGTCGGCGAGGTGGTAGCCGTCCATCGGGACGTGCGCGACCGACGCGTCGCCGTGCCGGCGCGCGACCTCCCGCACGAGCGCCTCGGTGAGGGTCGACTTGCCGGCGCCGGGGACACCGCAGACGCCGAGCAGCGCCCGCCCCTGCCCTGAGGGCACGAGACCCCACGCGAGGTCCACGAGGGCGTCGAGGCCGCCGGTCACGAGTCCTTCGGCTGCCATCGGTCAGTACCCCGCATCGTCGAGAGCGCGTTCGGTGAGCTCGCGCCCGAGGGCGATCATGTCCTTGGCGCGGTGGAAATCCATCGTCCGGCAGGCGTCCGACGGCACGGAGACGAGGACGTCGGGTGGGTTGCTCGCCATCCGGTACCGGGTGATGAGCGCGGCCATGGTGTCGAAGGACCGGTTGAAGATCTCGGCCGAGGCGAGGTCCTTGGGGGCCGGCGCGTAGCCGGGCGCCGCGGCCACCGACGGCGACCCCCCGCTCTCGGTGACGGACTCGACGTCCTCGGCGACGTCCCCCGGCGGCGCGTCGGTCGTGTCGTGCGACCCGCCGATGAGCGCGCTCACCCGATGGGTCAGCGACCGCACCGAGCCCGCGATCTGCCCGGGCGTGCGCACCGGCGCCACGGGCATCCCCCGGCTGTGCCCGGCCTGCAGGCTGACGGCCACGGTGAGGTCGGAGATCACGGCGGCGGTCGGCTCGATCGGGACCGGGTTCATCAGCCCCCCGTCGACGAGCAGCCGGCCGTCGACGACGATCGGGGTGACGAGGCTCGGGATCGCGACCGAGGCCCGGATGGCGGTGGCGATCGGACCGCGCTGGAACCACACCTCGCGCCGGTGGTTGAGGTCGGTGGCGACCGCCGTGAACGGGATGGCGCAGTCCTCGATGAGCGCCCCGCCGAGGATCTCGGACACCCGGGTGAAGATGCGCTCGGCCCGGATCGCCCCTCCCCCGCCGAGGTTCATGTCGAGCAGCCGCCACACGTCGTACTGGGTGAGGCCGGTGACCCACTCGGTGTACGGGTCGAGCCGGCCCGCGGCGGCCAGCCCGCCGACGAGCGCACCCATCGACGTGCCGGCGATCGCGACGACCTCGAACCCGCGCTCCTCGATGACCTGGAGCGCCCCGATGTGCGCGTAGCCCCGCGCACCCCCGGACCCGAGAGCGAGTGCGACGCGGCGACCCATGGGTTCAGCGTACGTCCCACCGCCGGGCGGTCCCGTCCCTCACCATGGACCCGTGACGAGCGCATCGATGACGACACCTCCCCGGACCCGACGCCGAGGCGCCGGCCTCGCCCTCGCCGTGGCCGTCGCCGTGGCGGTGTCGAGCGCCTGCGCCACGACGAGCGAGAAGCCCGTCAGCACCTCCGGCTCCGCGTCGAGTGACGGCCCGCCGACGAGCGCCCCGGCGTCGAGCACCTCGGCCCCGGCCTCACCCTCGGCCTCGCCGTCGATCACCTCGGTCCCCGACGGCTTCAGCACCGACGAGCAGCGCTCGCCGACCTGGCCCCGGCTCGGGCCCAGCATCGGCAGCGGAACCGCGGTGCGGGTCGGCCGGCACTCGGCGTACGACCGGGTCGTCTACGAGTTCGCGGGGCGCGGCAAGCCCACCTTCCGGGTCGCGTACGTCGACGAGACCCTCGACCCGGTGACCGGTGAGCCGGTCGACGTCGCCGGCGACGCATTCCTGTCGGTGAGCGTGACGACCGTGATGGTCCCCGACGAGGGCGACGAGCAGCCGGCCGACGCCTCGGCGGCGAGCCTCGACGGCACGGTCATCGCCGCGGCCCCGGCCATCTGGGGCGGCTTCGAGGGCTACGGCGAGGAGTTCATCGGCGTCCGCGGCGGCCAGCGGCCGTTCCGGGTCAGCGTGCTCACGGAGCCGACCCGCCTCGTCATCGACGTCGCGAAGTAGCCGCGCCCGGCCCTAGAGGTCGAGGTCGCGGTGCCAGGACTGGGTCCGGTAGTCCGTGACCCAGCCCAGCGAGGTGTACAGCCCGTCGGCGCCGGTGGGGCTGTCGGCGTCGACCTCGAGGCCCACCCGGTTGCGGCCCCGTCGAGCGGCGTCGGCGATCACGGTGTGCAGCAACGCCTTCGCGACGCCCCGACCCCGAGCGCGCCGGTGCACCCCGATGTAGTCGACGTAGCTCCCCGGGATGCCGTCCGCGTCCGGCCGGAGCACGGTGGACACGACGGCACCGGCCGGCACCGGCCCCTCGTCGGTCTCGACGGTCGCGAGCCACCAGTGGTCCCAGCGGTGGCCCGGGTCCTCCCGCAGGCGCATGACGAACTCCGGGAAGCTCTCGCGGTAGGAGCTGAAGTGGTCCTGGAACGACTCCTCGAGGACCCGGTGCACCGCCTGGAGGTCGGACGCGACCGGCAGCCCGTCGTCGTGCCGGTCGACGGGCCGGATGACCACGCCCTCGCGCGGGCCGGGCAGGCTCGTGGCCTCGCCCGGGTCGACCGGCCTGGTCATCTGGAGCCAGGTGCGGGTCTGCCGGTAGCCGGCGGCGTCGAGCCACCGCTGCTGCCGGAGGTCGTCGGCGTAGGCGCCGGTGTCCAGCAGGCTCGTGCGGAGCCCGCGCATCGTCGCGATGTCGCGGGCGTGCCGCTCCCCGGCGGCGTACAGGTGCCCCGCGATCTCGGCCGCCTCGTCGTCCGGCAGCGCAGGGCTGACCGTGACCTCGACGAGGGTGCGGCCCGCCGCCCGGTCGTGCACGGAGAACCAGGCGAGCAGCTGCCCGGCCTCGTCGTGGACCAGCACCTGGCGCCGGGTCCACGACCCGGTGCCGACCAGCTGGCCGAGGACCGCCTCCGGGTCGACCCCGGCGGACCCCTTGGCGGCACGCTGGTGGTCGGCGAGCAGGGCCGCGACCGCGGGGGCGTCCTCGGCCTGCGGTCGACGCGTGGCGTAGTGGGTGGGCAGTCCGTCGATCGTGACGTCGGCGTCGCTCATGAGGCCCACTCTTCCATCCCCGCGGCTCTAGACTTCGAGCGCTTCGAGCACGTCGAAGGAGAGTGGGGCGATGGGGAAGCAGGACACGCGGGGGTCGGGCCCGTCACGGCGCACATTGGCCCGCAACTGGGACGAGCTCCTGCAGGAGATCCGGGTGACCCAGACCGGGGTCCAGATCCTCACGGGCTTCCTCCTCACCGTGCCGTTCTCGGCGCGGTTCGAGGAGCTGACCTCCTTCCAGCGCACCGTGTACCTCGCCGTCCTCGGGGGCTCGGTCCTCACCACCGGGCTCGTGGTCGCACCGGTGGCCTTCCACCGGATGCTGTTCCGCCGGCGCCGGCGCGAGCTGCTCGTGGAGTCGGGGAACCTCTTCGCCATCGCCGGGCTGGGGATGCTCGCCCTCACCGTCTCCGGGGTCGTGCTGCTCGTCGTCGACGTGGTCATCGGGACGCGGGCTGCGCTCCTGGGCGGCGGGGCCGTGCTCGTGGTCATCGTCGGCCTGTGGGCCGCCGGGCCGTTCATCGCGGCCCGGGTTGCGGACGTCCCTCGGAACCCGCCGCCGTCCGAGGACGCCGAGCCCCGCGACTGACGGTCAGTGCGCCCCGAGGCGACGCGCGGTCAGTACGGCCAGCGCCCGGGCGACCTCGATGACCTCGGCGAGGGCCACCGACTCGCGGGTCGAGTGCGCGAGCCGGATGTCACCGGGCCCGTACTGGAGCGTCGGGATGCCGTCACCGGCGTAGAGCCGCAGATCCGAGCCGTACGGCGCGGCGCCGGTGACGGGCCGTCCGGCTCCGACCGACTCGACCGCGTCCGCGACCTCGCCGGCGAGCGGGTGACCGTGCGGCAGCCGGCCCGACGCGAACCGGCCGCCGGGCCAGGACACCCGAGGGGGATGCTCCTTGAGCCAGGGGTGGGACAGCGCGACCTCCGCGACCGCTCGCTCGAAGTCCGCCGCGGCCACCCGGGTGCTCTCGCCCAGGGCCACACCGAGGCGGCCCTCCGCCACGAGCAGGTCGGGCACGCTGCTCGCCCAGTCACCCGCGTGGACGGTGCCGATCGTGATGGCGTACGGCAGCGGGTTGCCGTCGAAGAGCGGGTCGGGCTCCGCGTTGCGGACGGCCTCGAGCTCACGGATGGCCTCGTGGACGACCATGAACGCCTCGAGGGCGGACTGCCCCTCGAGCCGGGTGCTGCCGTGGGTGGCGCGGCCGGGCACCTCGAGCCGGAAGGTCAGCGCCCCGGCGTTCGCGGTGAGCAGCCGGCCACCGGTGGGCTCGGTGATGACGACGGCCTCTCCGCCGTGACCGCGCCGCAGGGTTGCGAACGCGCCGAGCCCGCCGTCCTCCTCGCCGACGACGGAGTGCAGGGCCAGCGTGCGCTCGGTGCGCAGCCCGGAACGGTGCAGGGCCCGCGCGACCGCGAGGTTGACCGCCACCCCGGCCTTCATGTCGCAGGCGCCTCGCCCGTGCAGCCGGCCGTCCTCGACCGCCGCGACGAACGGGTCGTGAGCCCACGACCAGAGGTCGCCGACCGGCACGACGTCGACGTGTCCCTGGAGGACGAGGGCCGGCGGACCGGACCCCGGGGTCGTCCCGACCAGCCCCCAGGCCTCGTCGCGCGGGGCCTCGGTGCCGGGGAAGCCAGGGGCGGCATGCAGCTCCTCGAGGTCCTCGGCCCAGAGGTCGACCTCGAGGCCGGCCTCGTCGTACCACCGCGCCAGGAGGTGCTGGGCCTCGCTCTCGGCGGCGGTCCCGGTGACGCTCGGCACCCGCACGAGCTCGACGAGGGAGCGGACCAGCTCGTCCTCGTCGAGGTGGTCCAGCAGCCGGCTCTCGGCGGGGGTGAGTGGGGAGGTCACCTCGGCACGGTATCTGCCGGGGTAGCGTCGCCGGTGTCCGAGGGTTCGGTCGGCGAGGAAGGAAGACATGGGCAGCGGCCACGGGCACTCCCCCGCCGCCGGGCACGCCGGCGCGACGCACCGCTGGCGGCTGCGGCTCGCCTTCGTGCTCGTCAGCGTGTTCTTCGTCGTCGAGCTCGTCGCCGGGGTCGTCAGCGGCTCCCTCGCCCTGCTCAGCGATGCCGGGCACATGGCCGCCGACGTCGTCGCGCTCGGGGCCGCGCTCGTCGCGACCCGCATCGCGACCCGCCCCGACGCCTCGGGGCGGCGCACCTTCGGGTCCTACCGCGCCGAGGTCTTCGCGTCCGGCCTCGCGGTCCTGCTGATGCTCGCGGTGGCGGCGTACATCGTCGTCGAGGCAGTGGGGCGCTTCGGGGCGGCCCCGCAGGTGGCGACCGGCGCGATGCTCGTCGTCGGCGGGCTGGGGCTCGCGGTCAACCTCGTGGCCCTGGCGCTGCTGCGCGGCGGCGCGGCCGAGAGCCTCAACGTCAAGGGCGCCTACCTCGAGGTGGTCGCCGACACCGTCGGCTCGGTCGGCGTCATCGTCGCCGGCGTGCTCGTCGCGGCCACCGGTGACTCGGTGTGGGACACCGCCGTCGCCCTCGCCATCGCCGTGTTCGTCGCGATCCGGGCGGTGCTGCTGGGGCGCGAGGTCCTCTCGGTCCTCGGTCAGCACGCCCCCGCGGGGATCCACCCCGACGAGGCCGAGGCCGCGCTGCGCGAGGTCCCGGACGTCGTCGACGTCCACGACCTCCACCTGTGGACGCTCACCTCGGGCATGCACGTGGCGACCGCCCATCTCGTGTGCTCGGCCGCGGCGGACCCGGGCACGGTGCTCGACGGGGCCGGCCGCACGCTGCGCGAACGGTTCGGGATCGACCACGCGACGTTGCAGGTCGAGCCCCGGGGGACGCGGTCCTGTATCGAGACGACCTGGTAGACGGGCCCGGCGGTCGGTCCGCCGGGCCCGTCCAGGCGTCCGTCAGACGGCGGTGGCCGTCGCGGTCGGGCTCGTCGACTCGTCCGTCGTCCCGTCGGGACCGCCGTGGCGACCGCCCTTACCGCCGGTGCGCTCGGTGACCGTCGCGAGGTCGGCGCTGACGTCGAAGGCGACCTTCGCATCGTCCTTGGTGCCGATCGCGTCGT
>NZ_CANLZR010000017.1 GCF_947495705.1 uncultured Phycicoccus sp. | reverse complement strand
AAGAACCCGACAGACTGACCCAAGAGCGTCAAGGATCAACCGACCTAGAACCGTCAAGAATCACCCGAAGTCCTACACAGCTCGCGCTCGAGTCACTGCTCGGGACTGGTGCACCGAGACCTGAAAGGTGGACCAGGCAGCCTCGGCGACGAAGCAGGACTGCGCACCGGTCGTCGTGGCCCGGCGGGCTGGGCAGGAGGTCAGGGCACCCCGTAGGTCTGGTTCGCCCGGCGCAGCGCTTCGAACGCCGGCTTACGGGTGCCGTCCTTACGCAGCAGCCCGTAGCTGTCCTGCTGGATGTTGCCCAGGTCGGTGTCCTTGATCGTGTACCAGAACATCCCGGTGACCTGGGGGTACTGGTCGGCGACGAGCGCGAACATGTCGGTCAGCCGCTGGGCCTGGGCTGCTTCGGTCACGCCACGGTTCCAGTTCTCGACCCCGTCCCAGTTCTCGTGGGTGGCCCACCCGAACTCGGTGAGCCAGACGGGGCTGCTGTCGCCGTTGGCCCTCATGACCCGCATCCACTCCGCCATGTTCGCGATTGTCCATTTCGTTCCGTCCCACGGCGAGTACGGGCTCTGGTCGGCGATGGCCGGATACGGGTGGAACGCGCTGATGTCGTAACTGCCCTTGGCTCCGGCTGCGTACATCTTCTGCAGGAACGAGGTGTCGGAGTATTCGAGCCCGCCCATCACGACGAGGGTCTCAGGGCTTCCTGCCTTGATCGCGGGATAGGCCGCCTTGAGCAACTGGGTGTAGGCGACGGGGTCGGCCGGGTTCCAGAACCTCTTCCCGTTCTGCTCGTTCCACACCTCGATCGCCTGGACCTTGCCCTTGTACCGGGCTGCGACCCACTTGGCGGCGGTGGCGTACGCGGCCGGGTCGGGGTGGGCGGCCTTGCCTGTGCCCACGGTGGCCCACTCCGGAGCCCAGTAGAACGTCAGGACGACGTTCAGCCCTGCGCTCACGGCGTTGTTGACGGCCCGGTCGACCTTCGGGACGCCCCAGGCGAGGTCGAAGGACCCGGGCCCGTTCGGCTGGATCGTCGCCCAGGCCACGTCCAGGCGGGCCCACTTCGAGCCGCTCTGCGCGATCGCGGCCGCCATCGCCTTCTGGTCGGCGTCGGTGACGTTGTTCCACATGGCCGTGTACTGGACCCCGACCGCCAGCTTGGCCGCAGCCGCAGGGGTCGGGGTGGGCCCAGGCGTCGGGGTCGCGGTGACCGTCGGGCGAGGTTTGCCCCACCGTGGCCTCTGCAGCGCCGCCGCCTTGGACCACACCTTCGAGGACGTCCCTGCCGTGTCGGACATCCGGGCCGACGCCGGACCCGCCCCGAACAACAGCAGCGCACAGAACGACAGGACCGTGGAGATCACCACGACGGCCTTGACCGACTTCACGACAACCCACTCCCAATACCACCCGGACCGATCCCTGCGCCGCTCCTGGGTAACAGGTCCTGTCGGCCCGCGCTGTCGCACCCTGGAGCGGCGGTCCCAACGGCGGCCGAGACCGGACCGAACGGACCCCCTGCAGACAGCGAGCCAGCGGGAAGCAGAGGCGCGGGCAGGCCGGGTCGAGAGCCTGCTCGGGAGGGAACGCGGCGCGCCTCGTGGCCGAGGCGGAGGTGGACGGGTTGCCGGCGCCGGTCGTCGCTTCTTCCGCGTCCGGAGCCGGGATCCCGGTCCGCCCGACGGAGGATGCCTGGTGACACCGCCCGACCACCGGCGTTGCGTCGGTCGGTGGACCACTTCACGGAGGACGACGATGAACATCACGCTGGAGCAGGCGAAGGTCGTGACCGAGGCCGCCCAGGCCGAATCCGGCGGCCTCGGCCTCAACCCCATCACGGTGGTGGTCCTCGACTCGGGGGGTCACGTCGTCGCCGCCGAGCGGCAGGACGGTTCTCCACGGCCCGCTTCGAGATCGCTCGCGGCAAGGCGAACGGTGCGTTCGCCATGGGCGTGGGGTCGCGAGCCCTCATGACCCGCGCGGAGCAGCAGCCGTAGTTCGTCAGTGCTGCCGCGGCCGCCATCGGGGGCTCGTTGATCCCGGTGCCCGGGGGTGTCCTCGCACTGGACGGCCACGGCGCCACGGTGGGGGCCGTCGGCGTGACGGCGACACCTCGGACCACGACGAGGCGTGCGCCGTCGCAGGCCAGGCGAAGGCCGAGCTCACCTCTCGCATCGACTGAGCCGCCTCTCCGGCGGCGGGGGTCGCCGGACCCGGCACCGGACGCTCGGCGCACCCCGGAGGCGGTGCGAGACTGGGCGGATGCGGCTTCCGGATCCCGCCCTCGTGCTGCTCGTCGGCGCCCCGGGCTCGGGGAAGTCGACGTGGGCGGCAGGCCGGTTCCGGGACGTGGAGATCGTGTCGTCCGACGCGCTGCGGGCTGTCGTCGGCAGCGGTACCGCCGACCTCGACGCCTCGGACGACGCCTTCCGGTTGCTCGACCAGATCGTCGAGGGACGGACAAGGCGCGGCCTCACCGTCGTCGTCGACACGCTGGGGCTGGACCCGGACCGCCGGGCCACCTGGGCCGCCGCCGCCCGCCGGTCGTCCCTGCCGACCGTCGCCGTCGTCCTCGACACCCCCGCGAGCGTGTGTCGATCCCGCAACGCCGGCCGGGACCGTCCTGTCCCCCGGAGGGTGCTCGACGCCCAGCTGGGCAGGGTGCGCGAGGTGCCGGACGAGCTCCGACGCGAGGGCTGGGACGTGCGGGTCGTTGCGCACGACGAGCCGTCGCCGGCGGTGGCCCCCCGGCTCGAAACACCGGAGGACGGTACGACGGGACCCCAGGTGGTGCTCCAGATCGGCCGCTTCCCGTGGGGGAGCGAGCCGCTCGAGTGGCTGCGCGACATGGCCCGCGCCGCTGACTCCGCCGGGTTCGCCGGCGTCGCGCTCATGGACCACCTCATCCAGATCCCGCAGGTCGATCGCTCGTGGGAGCCGATACCCGAGCCCTGGGTCGCCCTGGGTGCGGTGGCGGCGCTCGGCACCGACCTGCGGCTCGGCACCCTGTGCACGCCCGCGAGCTTCCGCGCCCCCGGCGTCATCGCCAAGGCCGCCGCGACCCTCGACGTCCTGTGTAGGGGCCGCGCGTTCTGCGGGCTCGGGGCGGGGTGGTGGGAGCGCGAGCACGCCGCCTACGGCCTGCAGTTCGGGCCGACCGCGCGGCGGATGGACGACCTCGCCGTAGCGGCCGAGACCGTCAAGGCGCTGTGGGCGCCGGGCACCCGGGCCTACACCGGGGAGCACGTGACCCTTCCGGAGACCACCTGCTACCCGAGGCCGGTCGGGGCGCTGCCCCTGGTCATCGGCGGGGGCGGCGAGCAGCGCACCCTGAGGGTCGCCGCGCGGTGGGGGGACGCGTGCAACGTCCGCGCCGACCTCGACACGGTGCAGCGGAAGAGCGAGGTGCTCCGCCGGCACTGCCACGAGGTGGGGCGGCCCCCGGAGGAGGTGGCCGTCACGGTCCTCGACGTCGCGGTCGTCGGGACGGACCGCGACGACACCTGGACGCGGGTCGAGCGCCACCGGGGCCGCACCCGGGCGGCCACCTACGCGGCGCGTCACCACGCCGGCGAGGCGGCAGCGCACCGGGAGCGTCACGGCCGGCTCGTCGACGCCGGAGTGAGCACGGTCTTCCTGGCGCTGCCTGACCTCGACGGCCCGGAGGACGTCGAACGGGTCGCGGCCCTCGCCCGGCGCTGACCTGCATCCACCGACGGGCGGGCCCGCATCGTCGTTCGCTGGGGAGCGGGTCCGCGAGCCCGGCAGACCCACACCGGCTCTCGCCCGGCTCTGTGGTCCACGTGAGTCGTACGCCAGTTCCCTGAAGTGGGCCCGCGGTCACTCCAGGTCGTCTGCTGTGACCGGCGGGGAGGCCCGCCCGATCGGCCCCTCCCCGACAAGTGCACCCCACAGCCCGCGCAGACCGGCCCCGTCCACGGGGGTCAGGGGGTCGGGCTCCGGCCGCAGCGCGCGAAACCGCCCCGGTGCCACGCCGTACGCAGCGACGAAGCGGTGGGACAGGTGGTACGCGTCCGCGAAACCGCAGTCCCGCGCGACCTCTGCCAGCCCGACATTGGCTCGCTGCAGCAGCGTCGCGGCCCGCGCGAGCCGCACGAGCTCGAACGCCGCGGCCGGGCTTGCCCCGACGGCCCCGCGGAAGGTCCGCGAGAAATGCCCGGCGGACATGCCGCAAGCGGCGGCAAGGCGCCCCACCGCAACAAGGCCGAGGCCGTGCGTGCCCCACTCCCGGCGGACGAGGTCCACGGCTGGGCGGACCCGGGGGTCGATCGCGGGCGCGTCGCCCGGCGACCCATTGACGAAGAGATCGACGACGAGCGCGAGCATGGCGTCGACCCGAGCCGGCTCGGTGGTCTCGCCGCTGGTGGCGACACGTTGCAGATAGGCGACGAGCGCGGCCATCGGCTCGTTCCCCGCCAGCGGTCTGGACGACACCGGCGCGTTCGTCCCCGCGACCCTTCCGGTGAAGTGCAGGTACGCGTGCCGGGAACGACCCTCGGGGCTCCACTCGTACCGGTCGATGTCGCCCGGCCAGGCCATCACCAAGGTCCCCGGCCGCAGCAGGTGCCGTTCGGTCCCGCCGTCGGGATGGGTCACCTCCCAACGCGCCGACCCCTCGAGCAGCCAGACGATCTCGAAGTCGCCCAGCCGCCGAGGGCCGAAGACCGCACCCGCCGGGTACTCCGCCACCTGCGGAAGGAATCGCGCGGTCACGTCTGGCAAAGGTGTCATGATTCGACATTACTTCGCTCGAATCGAGCATCGTCTCAGCAGTGTCTGGCGGTGATGATAGTCATCATCGGACAAGGAGGACTGATGACAACCGTCACCACGGCGACCGGCCAGCCCGCGACCACCACCGACCTCGTCGACCGCTACCACCGCGACGGGTTCGTCGTGCTGCCCGGCGCCCTCGGCCCGGCTGAGGTGGAGGAGCTGCGCGAAGAAGCGGTGCGGCTGTGCCGCGGTGACCTCGCAGAGATCGGCGGAGCAGCCGGGCCCGTCCCCGGGGAGTCGGACGAGGACCTGCTGCGACGGTTCCTCTGTGTGCACTACCCGCACAAGGTGTCCGAGGTGGCCGCCCGCGCCATGCACGCTCCGGCCGTCGTCGCCCTGCTGACCCAGGTCATCGGTCCGAACGTGAAGTCGATGCAGTCGATGCTGTTCGTGAAGTCCGAGGGCAAGCCCGGCCAGCCGTGGCACCAGGACGAGTACTTCATTCCCACCCGGGACCGCTCCCTCACCGCGGCGTGGATCGCGCTCGACGACGCGACGGTGGAGAACGGATGCCTGTGGGTCTTGCCGGGCTCCCACCGCCGAGGCGTGCTCTACCCCGCCCGGGACCAGGACGACGACGAGTTCGACTGCAGTGTCGAGGCCTACGACTTCCCGTACCAGGACGACGATGCGGTGCCCGTCGAGGTGCCCGCCGGTGCCGCGGTCATCTTCAACGGCTACCTGCTCCACCGCTCGCTGCGCAACTCGGGGCGGCACGGGTTCCGGCGCGCCCTGGTGCACCACTACATGAGTGCCGAGTCGCTCCTCCCGTGGCGGGCGGTGCCCGACAACGTGCACGTGGGCATGCACGACTTCCGGGACATCGTGATGGTCGCGGGCGAGGACCCCTATGCCTACAAGGGCGTCGAGGACATCTCGAGGCCCCTGTCCCGCCCTGACAAGGACGGAGGCTGCGACCGCTGACGGCCGGGGTCGCCGACGGCGCGCCGGGACGGACCTAGGGCAGGGGCGCAGGGCCGGCGGGGACGACGACGGCTCGCAGCGGCAGGTCCACCGATGACGTGCCGACGAGCACCTGCACCGCTCCAGGGTCGACGGTCCAGCCGTCGTCCCATCGGGCGAGGTCGCGCCAGGTCAGGGGCACCGCGGCGGAGCGGCATTCCCCGGCATCCGCATGCACGACCGCCGAGCGCACGAGCCGAAGCACCGGCCGCTCGGGTCCGGCCGCGAGGTAGACCTGCACGACCTGCTTGCCCGGCCTGTCCCCGACGTTGTCCACGCGCAGCCGGACCTCGCCGTCCGCGTCCGGGGTCGGGGGGGTCACCTCGAGGTCCCGGACGGACCAGCGCGTGTACCCCAGCCCGTGCCCGAAGGGGTACGCAGGCTGCAGCCCCGCCCGTAGCCAGCCGCGGTAGCCGACGTGTACCCCTTCGGTGTACTCCACCCTCCCGTCGACCGGTCGGGTGTCGAGGACCGGCGGCTCCTCCTCGCCCGGCCAGGTCGTGGGTAGGCGTCCTCCCGGCTCGACGCGACCGAGCAACACGTCGGCGAGTGCCGAGCCGGTCTCCTGCCCCCCGAACGAGGTGACGAGGATCGCGGCAACATCGTGCCGCCACGGGGTGAGCACGGGTGCGCCGGAGGCCAGGACGACCACGGTCGGGGTCCCGGTCGCCGCGACGGCGCGCACGAGGGCGTCCTGCTCGCCCGGCAGCCGCAGGTCCACCCGGTCGAACCCCTCGGACTCCACGTCGGAGCTCGTCCCGACGACGACGACGGCGACATCGCTGCCGTCGGCCAGCCGCACTGCCTCCTCGCGCAGCCGGGCCGCCGGGGTGTCGTCCGGCGCCGTCCCGAAGCGCACGGCCAGCAGGCCGGCCTGACCGAGCGCCTCCCGGCGCAGCCACAGCCGGACCGTGACCACGTACGAGCGGCCCGCGCGGACACGCACCGGGCCGGTGAGCGAGGGAGGCGCGAGCGGGCTCGCCCCCAGATGGTCGCCACGGACCTCACCGACACCCTCGACGACGGTCTCGCCGTCGACGGTCACGACGCCGTGGGCGCCGGCGGCGAACCCCAACCGGACCTCGCCGTCGTGCTCCGGGACCCAGGTGAGGTCGAGGTCGAGGCGGGTGGTCCTCAGAACCGGGGCGTCCCCGCCGAACCACACGAGGTCGGTCGAGAGACGGTCCTCGCGATGCAGCTCGTGGCCGTCCGCGTCGCGGAACGTGACCCGCACCCCCGGCTCCCCGGATTCCGGGTGTCGGATCTGCGCGAGCGGGAGCCCGGCGACGCCCTCCTGGACCACCGCTCCGCAGGCGTACTCCACCGAGACCCCGGGGAGCGCCTCGCGCAGCCCGTCCAGAGGGCTCACGACCCGGGTGGGCAGGACCGTTGCCGACCCACCCCCTTGGGTGCGGGCTCGGGCGGCCGGGTCGCCGAGGACCGCGACCCGGCGCAGCGAACCCGCGTCGAGCGGCAGGACGCCGTTGTTGGCGAGCAGAGTGGTCCCGTCGGCTGCGACCCGCCGGGCCACGTGGACGCACTCGGTCTCGTCGGGGACCTGCGTGACCGCCGGGGCCACTCCGTCGAGGGCGCCGACCCGCGCCGCCAGCAGGAGCAGCCGCCGAACCTTGTCGTCGACCGCGTGGAGCGGCACCGACCCCTCCTCCACCGCCTGCACGAGCGCGTCACCCCACGGTCCGCGCGGCCCCGGCATGACGAGGTCCTGGCCGGTGGCGGCGGCGCGCACCGAGCGGACCCCTCCCCAGTCGCTGACGACGACGCCATCGAACCCCCAGGCCGTGCGAAGCGGGTCGGTGAGCAGCGGGTGCTCGCTGGCGGTCGTCCCGTTGACGGCGTTGTACGCCGACATGACGAGCCACGCGCCGCCGTCGGTGACGGTGTCCTCGAACGGCCGGAGGTACACCTCGTGCAGGGCGTCTGCCGGGACCTCGCTGCTGGCGGTGAAGCGCTCGGTCTCGTAGTCGTTCGCGACGAAGTGCTTCGGGGCGGCGGCGACCCCGGTCGACTGCAGCCCGCGGACAAGCGCGGCAGCGAGGGCCCCGGTGAGGACGGGGTCCTCGCTGAAGCACTCGAAATGCCGCCCGGCCAGGGGCGAGCGTTGGATGTTCACCGTCGGTCCGAGCAGCACCTGGACGCCTCGACGACGGGCCTCCCCACCGAGTGCGCGACCGTAGGCGTACGCCAGGTCGGGGTCCCAGGTCGCCGCGAGGACCGTCGCCGATGGGAAGTTGACGGACGGCCGTCGCTCGTCCCACAGCTCGCCGCGCACCCCGACCGGGCCGTCGGACATCAGGATGCTGCGCAGGCCGGCCGCGGGTGCCGATGCCGTGCGCCAGTGGTCCGCGCCGGTGAGCAGCGCGACCTTCTCGGCCGTGGAGAGGGCCGACAGGCGGCGCTCGATCTCGGGGTGGTGCAGGCCCAGTCCCTCGGGGGCGATCGTCGTCACGCGCCCTCCGTGTCCGCCGAGTGCAGCGCGGCGATGTCCCGCCGGACACGCGCGACGTGGGCCCGCGCTGCAGCCTCGGCGGCCTCCGGCTCGCGGCGCAGGACGGCGTCGAGGATGGCCTCGTGCTCCACGATGGCGTGCTGCGACCACTGGTGGGGGCGGCCTCCCAGCATCGCAATGGCGATCCGGCCCTGGACCCGGTCGAGGTACTGGAGCAGCTCGGGGTTGTGGCTGGCGTCACGAAGGGTGGCGTGGAAGGCCAGGTCGAGGGGCACGTGCTGCTGGTCCTCGCCGCGGCTCAGCGCCTCCGCGTGGTGGCGATGGGCCCTGCGCAGCAGCTCCATCTCGTCCCGGGTGGCGTGGGTCGCGGCGAGCCGTGCCGCCAACCCCTCGAGCACCTCCCGGATCTGGTATAGCGGGACGAGCTGGGCGGGGTCGAGCTCGGCGACGCCCGCGCCGCGGTGCGGTTCCTCGGTGGCCAGCCCGTCCTGCACGAGTCGCTGCACGGCCTCGCGCACCGGGCTGCGGCTGACGTCCAGCTGCTGGGCGAGAACCGGCACGCTGAGCCGGGCCCCGGGGCGGAGCCGGCCGGACAGGATCGCCTCGCGCAGCGTCGCGTGCACGCTGTCGGCGACGCGACGCTGCTGCGGGAGCGCGGGCAGGAGGGGCTCGGGGGCCGGGTCGCCGAGCAGCTCGACGTCGGGAGTGGTCATCGTCTCGTCCTGTCAGCCGTCGGAGAGGTGGGAGCGAGGAGGACCTCGTCGCTGGGTGCGTACCCGAGCCGCCAGGCGCCGAAGGTCACCGGCGTGCCGGGGTCGGGGACGGGCGCGGTGTAGAGCTGCCACCGACGGCCGTCATCGACCGGTGCCCCGGTCACCTGCTCGACCTGGGTGGGTGGCCGGACCTCGCCCGGCGGGTCGGTGGTCCAGCCGATCGAGGCCCCCGTCGTCGCGCACCGCGCGTGCAGGAGGCCGGCCTCGCGGGTCACCTCGGGCGCGGACGTCGGTCGGAGCACACCGTCCGGGCGCCACTCGAGGACCATCTCTGCCTCCGGGATCGGCCAGGGGTCGGCGTACTGCCGGCGCCAGTCCTCGAGCCGTCCCCGGAGCCGGTCGAGGACCTCCCGGTGGCCGGGGTCCTCAGCGAGGTTGTCGAGCTCGTAGGGGTCGACCTCGTGGTCGTAGAGCTCCTCCGCCGGGCGTCCCGGGGCGAGGATCGCCCGCTGTGGGCCCGTGAGGCGGTCGGCCGGCAGCCCCTTGGCGAGCGCGTCCGCGTCCGCGAACGCCAGCTCGCGCAGCTCTCGCCACGTGACGAACCGGTCCGGGTAGGTGCTGTGCTGCATCCCCGAGCGGTCGGGGTGCGCGTGCCTGATGTACCGGTAGCGACGGTCCCGCACCGTGAGCGAGTCGTCCTCCTGCTCGTCGATCCGGGCACGAGCCCCGAAGACCGCGTCGTTGGGGTCGGAATGACGGCCGCGCGCGTCGAACAGCGGGCTGCCGTGCATGTGCTCCGGGACCTCGATGCCGCACGCGGCGAGGATCGTGGGCGCGAGGTCCAGGAGGTGGACGAGCTCGGGCCGACGGCTCGGGGCGAGCACCCCCGGCCAGCGCACGATCAGCGGGACGCGCAGCCCGGCCTCGTTGACCCAGCGCTTGGCGCGCGGCATGCCCACTCCGTGGTCGACCCAGAAGACGACGATCGTGTCTCGCGTCAGGCCGTCCGCGTCGAGCTGGTCGAGCAGCCCGCCGACCCAGTGGTCCATCTGCGTCACGAGGTCGCCGTAGCGCGCCCAGGTCTCGCGGTAGGCCGGCGTGTCCGGGTAGTACGGCGGCAGCGGCGCCGCGGCGGGGTCGTGCCGCCTGGACTCGGCGACGTCCGCGGTCTCGGCCGCGAAGTCCTCCGGCGAGTAGTAGAGGCGCGACTCGTGCGTGATGCTGCTGTGGAAGCCCGCGAAGAAGGGCATCGTCGGGTCCGGTCGGTCCCGCCAGTGGGCGGTGGTGCTGCACTTGTCAAAGGCGGTCGGTGGCGTCTGAACCTGGAAGTCGGCGAAGACGTTGTTCGTCACGTAGTAGCCGGCCGCGCGGAAGTACTCGCTGAGCAGCCGCACCTCGGGGGGCGGGACGGCCTTGGTGCGCATCGGCAGGGTCCCGACCGCGCTCGGGTGGCACCCGGTCATGATCGCTGCGCGGGACGGGGCGCAGACGGGAGCGCTCGCGTACGCGTGGGTGTACAGCACGCCCTCGGCCGCCAGGCCGTCGAGAACCGGGGTGTCGGCGTAGTGCGCCCCGGGCCAGACCCCGTCGTAGGCGCCGAGATCCGGGTTGATGTCATGGGTCGAGATCCACAGCACGTTGGGGGCCGACGCGGCCGGTCTGCGTGGTTCGCTCACCTCCGGCGTCGTCATAGGGGTAGCGTAGCGGATCATATTGCATGTAACGTGCAACATGATCCACGCACGGTGAGGTGCTGGGCGACCACCAGGTCGCGCGGCGTCACCGGCGGCGACGAGAACGGGAGTGCTCATGAGCTGGACCAGGTGGCGTCGCGCAGCGGCGCTCGTAGCGGCTGCGGCCATGGCCGCGACGACGGTGGCTTGTACCTCGGAGGGCCAGGCCGAACCCGCAGCCACCGGCAGCGGCGGCGGCGGTGAGCCCCTCACCCTCACCATCGGCGCCCGCGTCGACAACAACTCGTTCGACACGGCAGACCTCGAGATCGGGAACCGGATCCAGTACTGGCAGCCGGTCTACGACACGCTGGTCCGCCTCGACGCGGACTCCAAGCCGCAGCCGAACCTCGCCACCGAGTGGGAGTACAGCGAGGACGGCACCGTCCTGACGCTGCAGCTGCGCGACGACGTGACCTTCACCGACGGTGCGCCCTTCGACGCGGAGGCGGTCAAGGCGAACATCGAGCACATCAAGGCGGGCAGCGGCCAGAACCAGTTCATGGTCGCCGGCATCGACGAGGTCGTCGTCGTCTCCCCGACCGAGGTCGAGCTCCGTCTCTCCGAGCCGGTGCCGTCGCTGGTGACCTACCTCGGCTGGGTGGGCGGCGCCATGGCGTCCCCCAAGGCGCTCTCCTCGGGCGACCTGGCGACCAACCCCGTCGGCTCCGGGCCCTACGTCTACGACGCGGCGAACAGCCAGGCGGGCACCGAGTACCGGTACGAGCGCAACGAGGACTACTGGAATGCCGAGGCATTTCCGTACGACACCTACGTGGTCCGGCCCCTCAACGACGTGACGCCGACGCTCAACGCGCTCAAGACCGGCCAGATCGACGCGGCCCTTCTCACGCCCGCAGTCGCCGACGAGGCCAAGGCCTCCGGGATCACGGTCGAGACCCGGGCCGTCGCTTGGGCCGGCCTGCTCATCGGGGACCGCGAGGGCAAGAAGGTCAAGGAGCTCGCCGACCCGCGGGTGCGCCAGGCCATCAACCTCGCACTGGACCGCGGCCCCATGGTCGAGTTCATCCTCAACGGCTACGGCGAGCCGACGACCCAGGTGTTCAACACCTCGAGCGAGGCGTACGTCGAGAGCCTGGACGCCGCCTACCCCTACGACCCGGCCAAGGCCAAGCAGCTCATGGACCAGGCGAACGTCGACGGGTTCACGATCACCATGCCCCAGTGGGACAGCCCGTGGAACGACCTCTTCCCGGTGCTCGCCGACCAGCTCGCCGAGATCGGGGTGACCGTGGAGTACAAGCAGGTCCCGCCGGACCAGGCCATCTCCTCGGTGCTGTCCGGGGACTACCCGGTGGCGTTCTTCCCGCTGGCCTCGGCGAGCGCCTGGCAGGACCTGCAGACCTGGGTCACGCCGAAGGCCCCGTGGAACATGCAGGGTGCCTCCGACCCGGAGCTGTCCAAGCTCATCACGGCGGCGCAGAACGCGCCCCAGGGTGAGCAGGAGGCCGCCTTCCAGGCGGTCAACCAGTGGCTCGTCGACGAGGCGTGGTTCGCGCCCCTGTTCCGACCCGACCAGGTCTTCGGGGTCGGCAAGGGGACCCAGGTCCAGATGCAGGCGCAGAACGCGGTGCCCTCGCTCTGGCTTTACGGTCCGGCAGAGTGACCGTCGTCCCGGGGCGCGCCGACAGCCGGCTGCGCCCCGGGACACCCCTGTCCACAACCCGACCCGTCCGAGAGGAGCCCGCGATGGCCATGTTCATCGTGCGCCGACTGGCGTTCGGGGTCAGCCTCATCCTGTTCGCGACCACACTGACCTTCTTCCTCGTGCACCGCGACGGGATCGAGGTGGCCCGCACGATCCTCGGTGAGAGCGCCACCCAGGACGCGGTGCTCGCGCGGTCCGAGGCGCTGGGCCTCGATCGGCCCGTCGTCGTGCAGTTCCTCTCGTGGCTCGGCGACGCCGTCCGGGGGAACCTGGGGACCTCGTACTTCTCCACCGACAGCGTCGCGTCGATCCTCGTGAGCAGGACGCCGGTGACGCTCTCGATCGTGGCCGGCGGGGTGCTGCTCACCGCGCTCGTCAGTGTTGGCCTCGGCATGCTCGCAGCGGTCCGCGGTGGCTGGGCCGACCGCTCTGTCCAGGTGCTGTCCGTACTCGGGATGTCGCTGCCGAACTTCTGGGTGGCCCTCATGTTCGTCCTGCTCTTCGCCGTGACCTGGCAGATCTTCCCCGCCACCGGGTATGTCAGCCCGGACGTCTCGGCCACCGGGTGGCTGGCCAGCATCACCCTTCCCGTCGTCGCCCTCGCGCTGAGCGGCATCGCCGCGGCCACCCAGCAGGTCCGCGGCGCCGTCATCGATCTCCTCGAGGCCGACTTCGTGAGGACGCTGCGTTCGCGGGGGATCCCCGAGCGCTCCATCCTGTTCCGTCACGCGCTGAAGAACGCGGCTTCTCCGGCGCTCACCGTCCTCTCCCTGCAGTTCATCGGCCTCCTCGGCGGTGCGATCGTCATCGAGAAGGTCTTCGCCCTCCCCGGGCTGGGCACGACCGCGGTGACGGCGACGATCCGCGGTGACGTCCCCGTTCTGCTCGGGGTCGTCGCGGTCACCGTCGTCATCGTCGTCGTCGTCAACCTCGTCATCGACATCGTCAACGGCTGGGTCAACCCGAAGGTGACGCTCCAGTGACCGACATGCCTGTGGCCGCCCCGGCGCCCGGCCCCGTCCGTCGGAGCCTGTTCGGGCTCCTCGTCCGTAACCCGCTGGCGCTCACCGGGCTCGTCGTTCTCGTCGTCCTCGTGCTCGTCGCGATCTTCGCCGGTGTCCTCGCACCGTCGGACCCGATCCAACCGAATCTGCGGATGCGCAACGCCCCGCCCGGGACCCCCGGTGCCCCGCTCGGCGGCGACGGAGCAGGCCGCGACATCCTCTCCCGGCTCATGTACGGCACCAGGCTGACGCTGACCGGTGCAGCGCTCGCGATCCTCGTCGCGGCCGTCGTCGGGGTGCCGGCGGGCCTGGTCGCCGGGTACCGGGGCCGCCTGTTCGACGCGGTGGCCAGCTGGGTCGCCGACGTCCTTCTGTCGGTCCCCGGCAAGGTCATCCTGCTCGCGGTCATCGCCGCGTTCGGGCCCTCGGTGCTCATCACGATGTCCGCGTTCGGCGTCATCCTCTCGCCGCACCTCTACCGGCTGGTGCGCACGCAGACCATCGGCGTGAAGAACGAGCTGTACGTCGACGCCGCCACCGTCGCCGGCCTCTCCGACGTGCGGATCGTCGCCCGGCACATCCTCTCGGTGGTCCGCGCGCCGATCATCATCCAGTCGGCGATCCTCGCCGGCATCGCCGTCATCGTGCAGTCCGGGCTGGAGTTCCTGGGGCTCGGTGACCCGAGCCAGGTGACGTGGGGGTCGATGCTCGGCAACGCCTTCGCCGTCATCTACCAGGCCCCGACTGCGATGATCTGGCCCGGTGTGGCCATCGGCGTCACGGTCGCCTCGCTCGTCCTGCTCGGTAACGGGCTGCGTGACGCGGTGCAGGGGTCCACGACGGCGCCGCGTCGACCGCGCCGGGTCCGCCCGACCGCCGCGAGCCACGCAGCTGCGTCGGCCGCGTCGGCGACGGGTCCCGACGCCGCGAGCGAGGCCCTCCTGGACGTGCGGGGCCTGCGGGTCGGGTACCCGCGACCGGACGGGGACACCACGGTCGTCGTCGACGGCGTCGACCTGCGCCTGCGGCGCGGGGAGGTCCTCGGGCTCGTGGGCGAGTCGGGCTCGGGGAAGACCCAGACCGCGTTCGCGGTCCTCGGCCTGCTGCCGCGTGGTGGCGAGGTGCTGGGGGGCTCCGTCGTTGTCAACGGCGAAGACATCGCGGGACTGTCCCCGGCGGCCCGGCGCCAGCTGCTCCGGACCACCCTGGCCTACGTGCCCCAGGAGCCGATGAGCAACCTCGACCCCGCCTTCCGGGTCGGCCAGCAGCTCGTCGAGCCGCTGCGGGTGCGGGGCATGGCGCGGACGGCCGCGAAGGCGAAGGCTCTCGACCTGCTCGCGGAGGTCGGTATCCCCGACCCCCGCCGCACCTTCGACAGCTACCCGCACCAGATCTCGGGTGGGATGGCGCAACGGGTGCTCATCGCCGGGGCGATATCTGCCGACCCGGTCCTCCTCATCGCGGACGAGCCGACGACGGCGCTCGACGTCACGGTCCAGGCCGAGGTCCTCTCCCTGCTGCGCCGTCTGCAGCGGGAGCGGGACATGGGGGTCCTGCTCGTCACCCACAACCTCGGGGTCGTCGCGGACATCTGCGACACCGTGGCGGTCATGCGAAGTGGACGGGTGGTCGAGACGGCGCCGGTCGCCGAGCTGTTCGCGAACCCGCAGCACGAGTACACCCGCGCCCTGCTGGACGCGAGCCTCGACGACACCGAGCCGCGGCCCGCCCTCGTCCCGCGTGAGCACGGTGCTCCTGACCCCCGGGACGCCGCCGGCGACCGGCCCTCGGGCCCGGCGGCCCCCGACGCTCCGCAGCCGAGCACCTCCAGGAGTGTCCGATGAGTCTGCTCGAGGTCCACGACGTCGTCGTCGAGTACCCCACCCGGGGGTGGCGCTCGCCGCCCTTCCAGGCGTTGCGGGGGGTCGACCTCGACGTCCGTCACGGCGAGACGGTCGGTCTCGTCGGTGAGTCCGGGTCGGGGAAGACCACGTTGGGCCGGGCCATCCTCGGGCTGGTCCCGGTGACCTCCGGACGTGTCCTGTTCGAGGGCCGCGAGATCCACGACCTGCCCCGGCGGGAGCGGCGTCGCCTGGCTCCGGAGATCCAGGTCGTCTTCCAGGACCCGTACACCTCGCTCAACCCAGCGATGCGCATCGCCGACATCCTCACCGAGCCGCTGGAGGCGCAGGACGTCCCGCCCGAGGAGGCCCGCGGACGAGTGCGCGACCTGCTCGAGCAGGTGCAGCTCCCCCGGGACGCGGCGGACCGCTTCCCGCGGGAGTTCTCCGGCGGCCAGCGGCAGCGGATCGCCATCGCCAGGGCCCTCGCCCTGCGCCCGAAGCTCATCGTGTGCGACGAGCCCGTGTCCGCGCTGGACCTTTCGACGCAGGCCCGCATCCTCGACCTCCTGATCGAGATCCAGGACGCGACGGGCGTGGCGTATGTGTTCGTCTCGCACGACCTCTCCGTCGTGCGCCACGTGAGCCACCGCGTCGCCGTCATGTACTCCGGGGAGATCGTCGAGCACGGGGGCTGCGATCAGGTCACGTCCCGGCCGGAGCATCCCTACACACGTCGGCTCCTCGGCGCGGCCCCGGTCGCGGACCCCGAGCGACAGAAGGACCGCCGCGAGGCGCGCGAGCGCGCCCTGGCGGCCGAACGAACCCTGGCCGGGGCCCGACCGGGACCGGCCGACGACGAGGACCGGAGGACGCGATGAACGGGCGTGTAGGGGTGCTGGGCCTGGGCACGATGGGGGGCCGGGCGGCCGAGGCGCTGGTCGGCGCCGGGGCGGACGTGGTCGGGTTCGACCCCGCCCAGGCCGCTCGCGACCGGGCCGCCGCCGCCGGGGTCGAGGTCGCCGACGACGGGGGTGCCGTCGCCGCGACGTCCGACCTCGTCCTGCTGTCCGTGCCCCGACCGGAGCACGTGCGATCGCTCGTCGAGGGTCCGCTCGCGCAGGCCCGGCCAGGAGCCGTCGTCGTCGACCTGTCGACGATCGACCCCGGCACCGCCCAGGACGCTGCCCGCGTCCTGGCGGCGCGGGACGTGACCTACCTCGACGCTCCGGTGCTCGGCCGGCCCGCCGGCTGCGGCTCCTGGACCCTGGTCGTGGGTGGTGACGAGGCGGCCGTCGCGGCCGTCACGCCACGCCTCGAGGGCGTCATCGCCCGGCGCGTCGTGCGGGTCGGGGACGTCGGTGCCGGGTCGACGGTGAAGATCCTCAACAACCTCATGTTCGGCGCCATCAACGCGGTGACCGCCGAGGCCCTGCACCTGTGCCGGCAGTCCGGGATCGACATGGACGTCTTCGTCGACGCGGTCGTGGACTCGGGGGCCGCGACGGTCTCCAACCTCTTCCGCGACCTCGCACCACGGATCGCTGCCGGCGACGACGATCCCGTGTTCGCCCTGGAGCTCCTCGCGAAGGACAACCTCCTCGCGCAGGCTCTCGCCCGGCAGCTCGGCTCGACTGCGCCCATCGCCGACGCCGTCGTCGGGGTCAACGCTCACGCCGTCGGCCTCGGCCGGGGTGCTCGGGACAGCGCCGCGGTGATAGCCGCCTACGAGGACGGCGCCGGCTGATGCAGCTGGACCGCGTGCGGCTGACGCTGCTCTCGGCACCCCTCAGCGAACCGGTGCGGATGTCCTTCTCGCAGTTGGAGTCCCGAGACATGGTTGTGGTCGAGCTGGAGGCTGAGGGCCACGTCGGGGTGGGGGAGAGCTGGGTGAACTACCCGGCCTGGGCGGCCCGCGAGCGGATGGTCACGCTCGAGCGGGGGATCGTCCCCCTGCTCGTCGGCCGGGACGTGTCCGACCCGGAGCGGCTACAGGCCGAGCTGTGGCAGCAGCTCGCCGGACCAGTTCGCCAGGGTGGTGCGCCAGGGCCGGTGTGGCAGGCGTTGAGTGCCATCGACCTCGCGGTCTGGGACCTGCTCGCGAGACGGGCCGGGGTCTCGGTGGCGCGCCTGCTGGGTGGCCACGGCGAGCGCTTCCACGTCGAGGCGTACGCGAGCGGCATCGGGCCGTCGGACGTCGAGACGTACTGCCGACTCGCCCTGGAGCGCGGCTTCACCGCGGTCAAGACCCGCGTGGGGTTCGACCGCGAGCAGGACGAGCGGACGCTGGCGGCGACCCGCGAGGCGGTCGGGGACGACGTCGCGGTCTACGCGGACGCCAACCAGGCCTGGGACGTGGCCGAGGCGGCCGACTTCTGCACGTGGGCCGCGCCCTACCGGATCGGGTGGCTCGAGGAGCCGGTAGCGGGGAACCGCATCGAAGACCTGGTCGCCCTGGCGGGCCGGGTCGACGTACCTCTGGCTTGCGGCGAGAACCTCTACGGGGCAGACGAGTTCGACCGCTATCTCGACGCCCGCGTGATCGACCTCATCCAGCCGGACCTCACCAAGTCCGGCGGGTTCTCCCTGGTGGGCCGGGTCGGCCGGCGCCTCCCGGCCGGAGTGCACCTCGTGCCGCACTGCTACGGCGGCGCGCTCGTCACGGCCGCGAGCGTGCAGCTCGCAGCGGCCTCACCGAGGGTGCCCTACATCGAGCTGGACGCCCGTCCCAACCCGCTGCGCGACGAGATCCTGTGCACGCCGCTCACGATCGCCGACGGCCGCGTCACCGTGCCGGACGGGCCCGGACTCGGTGTCGAGCTGGACCAGGACGCCCTCGAGAAGTACGTCGTCGACCGAAAGGACTGTGATCTGCATGCGGTGGTCTGAGCTGGGGATCTCCCCGGACGATCGCGGGAACCTCGGGGCCGGCCGGGTCCACGGCGAGGTGATCGGCGGCACGCCGGCCGAGGTGCCGGACCCGGCGACCGGCGAGACCCTCGCGATGGTCTCGTGGGCGAGTGCTGCCGACGTTCCGGCTGCGGTCCAGGCCGCGTCGGCCGCCATGTCCGGCTGGAGTGTCACCGACCCGCGCGAGCGGGCCGCCGCCCTGCGCGCGATCGCGACCGATCTGCGGGCGGTGGCCGAGCCGCTCGGCGCGCTCGTGTGCGCCGAGACCGGTAAGCGGCTCGAGGAGGCCGTCGCCGAGGTGGGGTTCTCGGCCCGGTACTTCGACTGGTTCGCCGACGCCGCGACCCAGGTGCGTGGCAGCCTGTACGAGACGCCGCAACGACGGTTCCTCGTCGATCGGCGTCCGGCCGGGGTCGTCGCGGCGGTGAGCCCCTGGAACTTCCCGCTGTCCATCCCGGCGCGCAAGGTCGCCCCGGCGCTCGCCGCGGGATGCGGGGTGGTCCAGAAGCCGTCCGAGCTGGCTCCGCTGTCGAGTCTCGTCCTCACCGCGATCTGTGAGCGTCACGTACCGGCAGGGCTGGTCTCGGTGCTCGTCGGCGACGGCGCGGAGATCACCGAGGCACTGGTCGACCACGAGACCGTCCGGGTCGTCAGCCTCACCGGCTCGACCCGCGTCGGCCGGATCGTCGCGCAGCGCTGCGGGGCCGAACTCACCCGCTCGGTGCTCGAGCTCGGCGGACGAGCCCCGTTCGTCGTCTGCGCGGACGCCGACCTCGACGTCGCGGTGTCGTCGCTGCTCGTCGCGAAGCTGCGGAACAACGGGGAGTCCTGCCTCGCCGCGAACAATGTGTTCGTCCACGAATCGGTGTACGCCGAGCTCATGACCCGGCTGCGGGAGCGCCTCGCCGCGGTTGTGGTCGGAGACCCTCGCAGCGTCTCCACCGGCCTGGGTCCGCTCATCCGCCCCGAGGCAGTCACCAGGGTTCGGGCACTCGTCGAGGAAGCGCGCGACCGCGGCGTACCGGTCGAGGACTTCGGGAAGATCCCGGAGCGCGGCTGGTTCGCACCCGTCTCCCTCGTCGAAGGCGGGGCCGAGGCCGGTCAGGCGTGGGTGAGCGAGACCTTCGGCCCGGTGCTCTCCGTCGCGTCGTTCGCCGACGAGGACGCCGTCGTCGACGAAGTGACGGGCTGGCCGCTCGGCCTGGGTGGGTACATCGTCTCGCAGGATCCCGAGCGCCGCGTCGATCTCGCGCGTCGGCTCGAGCTCGGCATCGTCGGGGTCGACAACGGTGCGCCGAACACCCCCGAGGTGCCTTTCGGTGGTCGGGGTGGCTCCGGGTTCGGCCGGGAGGGAGGGCTCAGCGGTCTGCTCGAGTTCACCGAGGAACGCACGGTCTCCATCGCGCGGTGACGCCGGACCGGGACCGCGACGAGGCATGTCCCGGCGCGGGCATGGCGTCGGTACGGGAGAGACGAGCGTCCCGCGGCCCAGGAGGTCCGGCTGCCGGATGACCGCCGTGCTGGCGGGTCGGCGGCCATCGGCACCTGGTGACAGCGCCCCACCACCGGCGTACCGTCGGTCGGTGGACCACTTCGCGGTGAAGCGGCCCCCGGACATGGAGGGTTGAGAAGTGTTCATTCAGATCATCCAGGGCATGTGCAACGACGAGGCGGCGCTCCGACGCCAGCTCGACGAGTGGCAGCAGTCGATGGCGTCCACGACCGAGGGCTGGCTCGGCGGGACGTACGGGCTGACCGACGACGGGGAGTTCATCGGGGTCGTGCGGTTCGACTCGCGGGAGGCGGCGGCCCGCAGCTCGAGCCGGCCCGAGCAGGACGCCTGGTGGCGCGAGACGAGCCGGTGCTTCGACGGGGAGGTGACCTTCCACGACTGCGACGACGCGATCATGTTCCTCGACGGCGGCTCCGACGATGCCGGCTTCGTCCAGATCATCCAGGGCCGGGTGTCCGACCCGGACCGCTTCCGGTCGGTCATGTCGCAGCCGATGGACATGCTCCACGAGAAGCGGCCCGAGGTGATCGGGGGCACGGTGGCCATCGAGCCCGACGGCACGTTCACCCAGACGGTCGCCTTCCGCAGCGAGGCCGACGCCCGCGCGGGCGAGCGCAAGGAGATGCCTCCCGAGGCTGCGGCCGAGATGGAGCAGGAGATGTCGATGATGCAGGACGTCACGTACAAGGACCTGCACCACCCGTGGTTCGCGTCCTCGTCGCGGCAGATGTAGCACGCGCCGCGCCCTTCCCCGCTGAGCGCCTAGCCCGGTCAGGCCATGCCTTGGCGCCGGTCGCTCTGCCAGCATCGACGGCATGAAGCGTTTGGTGGTCTGCTGCGACGGGACGTGGAACAAGCCCGACAGCCGGATGATCACCAACGTCGAGAAGCTGGCGCGGACGGTGCAGACGGACCCCGGCGCCACCGGCGGGGCGTACCAGCTCGTCTACTACGTCAGCGGGGTCGGCGCCGGCAGCTACGCCGCCGACCGGCTCCTGGGTGGCGCCTTCGGGTTCGGGCTGTTCCACAACGTGATCGCGTGCTACCGGTTCCTCGCCCAGAACTACGAGCCGGGCGACGCCATCTACATCTTCGGCTTCAGCCGGGGGGCCTACACGGCGCGCTCGGTGGCCGGCATGCTCGGGCGCGTGGGGCTGCTCACCAAGACGTCCCTCGTCGAGGAGCGACTGCCCACCGCGGTCCGGATGTACCAGCGGACGGAGCTGCCCGAGGGCGCGTTCGGGGCGAGTGTCGAGGAGTTCAAGCACGACCACTGCCATCCGGCCGACGTGCAGTTCCTCGGGGTGTTCGACACGGTGGGTGCCCTCGGCGTACCCGGCCTGAACCGCCTCGCCCCGCAGTTCCACGACGTCCAGCTCGGCGACACCGTGCGGCGGGCGCGGCACGCGCTGGCGCTCGACGAGACGCGGCTGAAGTTCGAGCCCACCTTCTGGGAGGCCCGTGACCAGCCGGACGGCACCGTCACAGAGGACGCACGCGTCAAGCAGGTCTGGTTCGAGGGCGCGCACTCCGACGTCGGAGGGGGGTACCGCGAGACCGGGCTGTCGGACACCGCCCTGCTGTGGATGGCTCGCGAAGCCCACGACGCCGGCCTCGTCTTCGACGTGCCGCTGCTGTCCCGCTACGTCCACAGCGGGTCAGACCCCATCCGACACAACCCGCTGACCCGTATGTACCAGGTCCACAACGCGGTTCTCGCGGCGCGAGCGAGGGTCAGTGCAACGCATCAAGCCGCAACGTTCAGCCAGGGACGGCGCCGGCTCACGAACGAGCGGGCGTTGTCCGTGCGCGTGGCCAGCAGCGCGGTCAACCACTTCCAGGGCGGGGGCTACGAGCCGTCGAACCTCGCCGCCTTCGCGGAGGCCACGGACGGGTTCACCGACGTCATCGAACCGGTCACCGCCCTTCCGGAGCGAGGCGTCGACCTGACCGACCTCGCCGGCCCGACCGACGCGGGCCGCCCGGACCAGACCTAGAGCGGCCGCCGGGGCCGGGCCCCCTCGGGCGCGGACCCGGTTCGCAAGGGACGCCGTGCACGGTGACCACGGGCCGCGCGCGACCCGGTGACCTGCGACGACGTGGCGGCCGCACAGGCCGCAGGGGACCTCGTCTCGGGCGGGTTTGTGGACGGCGGGGGGCGTGATCTAAGGTTCTCGACGTCAGCCCGACAGGGAGGCACGGACACCAAGTGGTGGGGCCCAGGCTCCGCACCAAGTAGGCCGGTCCCACGAGCTGATCCCACCTCTCCGGAGTGTCGTGACCTGGGCGTTCGCCGCCCGGTCGGGATGGTCGGAGGAGCCCTCGAGAGAGTGCTAGAGTGGGTCCCCCGCAGAGATCCAAGCGCGATCGACTCCGGCCCGTTCACAGAGCGGGTCGCGGATTTGACGCCCAAGCATGGACGCGGGTACGTTCGACCGGTTGCTTCCAGCGACTGGGAGAACACACGGAGTAGCCCCGACGATGAGTTCTTTGAGTGAGTTGTTGGTGCGCGTCCGATCCTTGAGAACTCAACAGCGTGTCAAAAATCGATGCCAATTACCTCGTCGCATCGGGTGTG
>NZ_CANLZR010000016.1 GCF_947495705.1 uncultured Phycicoccus sp. | reverse complement strand
TCGTCACCACCCGCGACGGCACCTGCCGGATGTGGGGCTGCACCCGAGCCGCCGACCACACCGACCTCGACCACACCAGACCCTGGCCCACCGGCACCACCACACCCAAGAACCTCATGGCGCTCTGCCGGCGACACCACCGGATGAAACAACAGGGCCGCTGGCGCCCCACCCTCACCGACGACGGCACCGTCACCTGGACCAGCCGCACCGGCACCGTCCGCACCACCGAACCCACCCACCGCGAGGTACTGACCGGGCCCGTGTGACGCCACAATGCACCCGGGTCGGCTTGCCCACTCTTCGCTCGTGTGCCCTCATGCCAAGAGCCGGGTGGGCGGCGCGCGACCGAGGCGGGAGGTGAGCGCTCCCGCCGGGGCATCCTCGCAAACGTGGCCCGCTGCGGTGCTGCCGTCGCTAGCATCACCGTTCGTGCTCCCCATGCCGGACCCCGAGCGTCAGCGACGCCTGCAACAGGCGATGACGACGTTTTCGGTCCAAGGCCAGATCACCCCGCTGGGCCCCTACCAGTTTCAACTGCACATCCCCGGATCGCAGGTCCCGCATGTGCTTTACCTGCTGTTGTCGGTCCTCACGCTCGGGCTCTGGCTTCCGGTCTGGCTCTTCCATGTGATGATCGCTAAGGGCGACCGGCTCCACGTCATCGCGGTCGATGAGTATGGCGGGGTCTGGCATGACCGCACCGTGTGGTGGCCGCCTCCAGCCGTCAGGCCCTGAGTGGCCCCGGGGTGTGCAGATACCCCCGCGTCACCGTCTGGCTCGGGGCGTGCAGTCACACCCGCGCGGCCGTCGGGCTCTGAACGCGGTGGGCGCCGTGGCGGCAGGACACGTCGGGGACGAGCGCGGGCACGGGGTGTCGGCGGGCCGGGCCCCGGGGCCCTAACGAGCGCACCGCGTTCCCCCGCCGCGTCGGTCTCTGACGGCTCCCCCACCCGTCAAGGATCCTCTACGCAGCTAAGCGCCCTTGACCGGCTCCCCCGCCGCTCAACGACCGCCGCTATGGGTCGACGCCCACCCCTGCCCGTCCCGGACGAGTTGTGTTGCTAGTTCAAGTGAAGTCGTGCTCATGTCTCGGTGGGCCCTTCCGACCTGGGCAGGTCCGGCAGTTGCGGCAGCGCTACATTGGCAAGTCGGGGAATTTCGTCTTCCGCAAATGGGCGGGCAGAAATGACAAACTCGCGCGGGGTCATCCCCGGGACTCCCTGCGCCCAACCGTACAACTCGAATCCAGCTACGGTCGGGGCCACCATGAGTAAGGTCTCGTACGGACTGTCGTTGACCCCACTCTGCGTCCCGAGAGTCTCTTTCGTGCCGTATGCGTGGTTGTCCTCAAGGAGACCGCTGCGGATCAGCCCAGTGATGCTGTGGTTCAGCGCTTCGGGGAACTCGACCCCATGCCCGAACACAAGCGCTGAGACGAATTCCTGCAGATGCACGAACATCTTGACCTTCCGCCGCTCCGTGTCGAGCCCCAGTTTCAGGTCTGTCCGGCCCTCCAGACGACAGGCCCACTCACGGTACAAGAGAAAGTGGGCCCGGATTTGAAGGCTGCTCATTGTTGCCAGCAAACTAGACCAAACGACAGCACGGTCATCTTTGCCTCCAGGCGTGCTTCCTGCAGCGAGGACCCCGCCCAGGTATTCCACCATCAGTTCATCGTCGCTGTAAGACCCGTCATCCAGAATGCTCCGCGCTACCCGTGGCGGAACGGAACGTCCCTCTTCCCCGCCCCCCTTACTCGCCGCATTCTCAGCGATCTTTTGAACGTTGCCCACCCGATAGGCAGTGAACCTCCGGAGCGCCTCGCCGATTTCGTCCGCCGAAGGCCCAAGCACTCGCGATATGAGGCGCCCTGCTTCCTTGGCCCCTTCTTCACCGCCCGTCGCGATCGCCTTTGCGATGGCTGCCCCGGTGATTGGTTCCACTCCGTCTTCCCCTTCTACGTTCCCCATCGCGCCACGCTAGCAGTGGGGATATTGGGAGTTGGTGGGGTTGCCGGGCTAGGTGCGCTGCGCCCTCAACGCCCGTCGAACAGCACAACGCCGTCACGCAGCGTCAGCAGACACGTCGGCAGCGGCAGGCCACCGCCGAGCACCGGCAGCCCGGACGGCTCCGGCTCGGCCACGGACCAGGCGGCGAACGAGGCCGGGGCCCCGACCCGCAGCACTCCCCCGTCGTCCTCGGCCGCCAGGGACCAGCCGCCGCGGGTGTGCGCGTCGACCGCCGTGGCGGAGTCGAGCCGCTGGGACTCGTCGCGGTGCTCCACGGCCGCGCGGATCGCGGCCCACGGGCCGAACGGCGTGACGGGAGAGTCCGACCCGAAGCCGAGGCGGACCCCGCCGGCGGAGAAGCCCACCAACGGGTTCGTCGCCACGCCGCGGTCGGGCCCGAGCCGTTCGGCGTACATGCCCTCGCGCCCACCCCAGTAGGCGTCGAACGCGGGCTGGACGCTCGCGCCGACACCGAGCCGCGCCATGACCGCGATGCCGGCCGCGTCGACCATCTCGGCGTGCTCCAGCCGTGGCCGCGACGCCCGTACGGCCTCCGCACCGACCAGCTCGGCGGCCTGCGCATACCCCTCGAGCACCAGGTCCATCCCGGCGTCCCCGATGACGTGGAACCCGCTCTGCACCCCCGCGGCGGCGCAGGCGGCCACGTGGTCGCGAACCGCGGCGACATCCCGGTAGGCGGTGCCACGGCTGCCCGGTGCATCCGCGTAGTCCTCACGCAGCAGGCAGGTGTGCGACCCGATGGACCCGTCGATGTTGAGGTCGCCACCGAGGCCGTGGGCGCCGTGCAGCGCCGCGAGCGCCCGTGCCTGCTCGGGGTCGGTGACCTCCTCGGCCCAGTAGCCGACCGTCGCGGGGAGGTCGGGGCGGCGACCGAGGTCGAGCACGTCCGCGAAGTCCTCGGCGGAGGTCAACAGCGGGCCGCCGCACTCGTGGACGGCGACGATGCCGGCGGCGGCCGCGGCCCGCAGCGCGGCCTCGATGTCCGAGCGCCGGTCCGCAGGAGCCCGGGAGGCGTCGAAGGCCGCCCGCGCCGCGTTCTTCGCGGCCCGGACGAGGAACCCCGACGACGACCACCCGTCGAGGTCCGCCGCGCCGGACAGGTCCACGAGGGCCGAGGACACGACGGCCGAGTGGCCGTCGATCCGCGAGGCGTAGACGACCGCGCCGCCGCTCGCGCGATCCAGCTCGACCGAGGTCATCGCCCGTTCGCGGGTCCAGTCCTGCTCCTGCCAGCCGTGGGCGAAGACCGGGCGGCCGGGAGCCACGCGCGCGGCCTCGGCGACGAGGTCGAGCGCCTCGGTGACCGTCCGGGTCCCGGCGAGGTCCACGCTGCGCATCCCGAGCCCGGTGTGCGACAGGTGCGCGTGGGCGTCGACGAAGCCCGGCAGGACCAGGGCGCCGTCGAGGTCGACCACGCCGTCGACCGCGCCGAGGTGCCGGTCCGCGTCGATCTCGGCGCCGAGCCAGGCGATGCGGCCGTCGTCGCCGACGACGAGGGCCGTGGCGCGGGGGTGTTCGGGGGTCCGGACGCGTCCGCGTCGGTAGAGGGTGGTCGGCACGCCGGTCACTCTAGGTCGAGCGGCGTACCGTCGTTGGCATGCCGTTGCCTCGCGCCGTCACGCGGTTCAACAAGGCCGTGCTCAACAAGGGGATGATCCACGTCGCGGGCCATGGCCCCTTCGTCGAGCTCGAGCACGTGGGCCGCCGCACCGGGCGGCACTACCGCGTCCCGCTCAACGCGTTCAGGTCCGGCGACTCGCTGGCGTTCGCGCTGACGTACGGGTCCGGTGTCGACTGGCTCCGCAACGTCCGCGCCGCCGGTGGCTGCCGCGTCCGAATGCGCGGCGAGGTCCTCGAGCTCGGGGCGCCACGGCGGCTGCCGACCGACGTCGGCCTCGCCAGGATGCCGGCACCGGCCCGGGTCGTGCTCCGGCTGGCCCACGTCGAGGACTTCGTCGAGATGCCCGTGCTGCGGTCGCACGGGCGGTAGCCGTCAGCCGTCGGCGAGCCGGGACTCGAAGAGGGCTCGCACGGCGGGGGTCCGGCGTAGCAGGCCCACGGCGTACTCGGCGTGCCCGGGCACGTAGCCGTTGCCGACGAGCATCCGCACGTCGGCGGCCAGGCCCTCGGCCCCCAGCGCCGCCGCGGCGAAGCTCGTCGCCATCGAGAAGTAGATGATCGTGCCGCCCTGTGCCGTCGCGAGGACGGCCGGCTGCTCGCAGCCCGGGACGTCGACGCACACGACGGTGATGTCGGCCGGGCCCCCGGCCGCGGCCACCGCCTCCGAGAGGCCCAGCGGGGACCGGGCGTCGGCGACGACGACCTCGTCGGCCAGCCCGGTGGGCCGCAGCAGCGCGGCCTCGGCCTCCGTAGGGACGACTCCGATCCGTCGACCGGCGCCCGACGCGGCGGCGGCGGCCAGCGACAGAGAGCCCGACTTGCCGGCCGCGCCGAGGACGGCGACGCTGGGCGCACTCCCCCGCTCCAGGTACTCGGTGACGACACGGGCCACGAGCGCGGGGGCACCGCAGACGTCCATGACCATGAGGGCGAGGTCGGCCGACAGGTCCTCCGGCAGCCGGGCGGCGATCGAGCGGCCGAAGAGCACGGCCGTCCCCGCGGCGGGGACCCGCTCGGAGCGCCCGTCCCACCGGGCGAGCGCGTCGGTGATCGTCAGGGGGGTCAGCGACAGCGACACCAGGGTGGCGACCCGGTCCCCCTCCGCGAGACCGAGCGGCGACTCGGGCCCCACCTCGGCCACGGTCCCGACGAGCATCCCACCGGAGCCCGTCACGGGGTTCTGCATCTTCCCGCGGGCGGAGACGATGTCGAGCACCTCCGCGCGGACGGCCGCGCCGTCGCCGTCGTGCTTCTCGATGAGCTGGCGGAAGGACGCCGCGTCGAGGTTGAGGGTCTCGACGTCGATCCGCACCTCGTCCGGCCAGAGCTCGGGCCCCGCGTCCAGGACCCGGGCGGCCTGGGGCAGCGACGCACCGGCCGGGTCCAGCACCCGGTGGATGCCGACAGGTGAGCTGGGGGTCGAGCGCACGAAATCCTCCTTGTCGAGCGACACGCCGCCGCAGGACTTGCGGCCCAAAGGTGTCACGGGCGTCATCCATCCCGTATCCTGCCACGCATGGCACCGAGCATCGAGCAGCCCTATGCCTACCAGCGGCAGGAGCTCGTCGAACCCGACTGGACCAGGATCCCCGGCTGGCGTGACGTCACGTCCGCCCAGTGGGAGAGCGCGCAGTGGCAGCGCGCCCACTGCGTGAAGAACGTGGGACAGCTGCGCGACGTCATGGGCGACCTCCTCGAGGACCGCTTCTACGCCGACCTCGAGCGCGACCAGGCCGAGCGCGCCACGATGTCGATGCTCGTGCCCCCGCAGATGCTCAACACGATGGTGCCGAGCACCGGCACCCCGGCGCCGGCGGCCGGCGCCGCCTACACCGAGGCCTTCTACGCCGACCCGGTACGCCGGTACATGCTCCCGGTCTTCTCCGACCGCCGCACCGACTGGGCCAGCCACCCGTTCGCCACCCGCGACAGCCTGCACGAGCACGACATGTGGGCGGTCGAGGGCCTCACCCACCGCTACCCGACCAAGGTCCTCGCCGAGATGCTCCCGACGTGCCCGCAGTACTGCGGCCACTGCACCCGGATGGACCTCGTCGGCAACTCGACCCCACAGTTCGCCAAGCTCAAGCTGGCCGGCAAGCCGGTCGACCGGTACGCCGCGATGCTCGACTACCTCCAGCGCACCCCGGGCGTGCGCGACGTCGTCGTCTCCGGCGGTGACGTCGCGAACATGCCGTGGAAGAACCTCGAGGGCTTCCTCGACAAGCTCCTCGACGTCGAGACCATCCGCGACATCCGGCTCGCCACCAAGGCGCTCATGGGGCTGCCGCAGCACTGGCTCCAGCCCGACGTCGTCGAGGGCGTCGCGCGGGTCAGCGCCAAGGCCCGCTCGCGGGGGGTGTCGCTGGCCATCCACACCCACGTCAACAGCGCCGGCTCGGTCACCCCGCTCGTCGCGGCGGCCGCTCGGGCGATGCTCGACGCCGGGGTGCGCGACGTGCGCAACCAGGGCGTCCTCATGCGCGGGGTCAACGACTCCTCCAGCCAGCTGCTCGACCTGTGCTTCGCGCTCCAGGACGAGGCGAGCATCACCCCGTACTACTTCTACATGTGCGACATGATCCCGTTCTCGGAGCACTGGCGGCTCTCGCTGGCCGAGGCCCAGGAGCTGCAGCACCACATCATGGGCTACCTGCCCGGGTTCGCGACGCCGCGCATCGTCTGCGACGTCCCCTTCGTCGGCAAGCGCTGGGTGCACCAGGTGCACAGCTACGACACCGAGAAGGGCATGTCGTACTGGCAGAAGAACTACCGGACCTCGATCGAGGGCGACGACGCCGAGGCGCTCTCGCGTGAGTACGTCTACTACGACCCGATCTACACCCTGCCCGAGAGCGGGCAGGAGTGGTGGCGGCGCAACACCGACGTGGAGGGCGCCCACAAGGCGGCCCTGGCCGGTGCGGTCGCCAGCCGCGAGGCCTCCGCGGCCGACCTCGGCTGACCGCCGGTCGTAGGCTCGCGGTCATGGCCCGCCGAGCCCCCTCCGGGACGCCCGCCACCGTGGCCCTCACGGCGGCGGGTGTCGCGTTCACCCAGCACCCGTACGAGCACGACCCCGCCGCGCCCTCCTACGGGCTCGAGGCCGCCGAGGTGCTCGGTCAGCCTCCTGAGCAGGTCTTCAAGACCCTCCTCGTCGACACCGGGGCCGGGCTCGCCGTCGGCATCGTGCCGGTGGCCGGCCAGCTCGACCTCAAGGCGATGGCCGCCGCCCTCGGGGTCAAGAAGGTGACGATGGCGGACCCCGCCGCCGCCGAACGCTCGACCGGCTACGTCGTCGGCGGCATCTCCCCCGTGGGCCAGAAGCGTGCGCTGCCGACGGTGCTCGACGAGACCGCCGCGCTCTTCGACGTGGTCTACGTCTCCGGCGGCCGGCGGGGTCTGGACCTCGGCCTCTCCCCCGCCGACCTGCTCCGGGTCACGGGCGGCACGCTCGCCGACATCGCCCGGTAGCGCGCGGTCAGCGGTGGGTGTCGGCGGCGGCCTGGATGACGGCGACGTAGCCCGCCCAGTACGCGTCGTCGCCCATGTCGGCGCGGTCAGGGCCTGCCTGGCCGTCGATGAGCTCGCGGATGATCTCGGCGTGACCGGCGTGCTGGGCGGTCTCGGCGGTCACCCGCACCACGAGGTGCCCGAACGTCGTCTGCCGGGTCTCCGCCGGCCACCACGCGGGGGCGGCAGGAGCATCGAGCGGGAGCTCGGCGAGGGCCGCATCCGACCGGCGCCAGGCGTCCCGGTACAGGTCGAGGACCCACTCCCGGCTCTCGTCGGCCCGGGCCCACATGTCGCCCCCTTCCCACACCGAGCCGTCCTCGTTCCACGGCAGGGCCGGAGCGGGAAGGCCGACCGACTCGCTGAGGTAGCCGAGCTCGACGCCGGCGAGGTGCTTGACGAGCCCGAGCAGGTTGGTGCCGGTCGGGGTCATCGGCCGGCGGACGTCGTACTCGGACAGGCCGTCGAGCGTCCGCAGCATCGCCTCGCGGGCGTCCTGCAGGTAGCGGTGCAGGTCGGTGGCGAGCCCTGCCGGGATGCTCACTCCCACGGGGTCGACAGGACGACCGTGGTCCGGGTGGAGACGTTGGCGGCGCCACGGATGCGGCCGATGAGCTCCTCGAGGTCGGTGGGGGCGGCGACCCGGACCTTGAGGATGTAGTTCTCGTCCCCGGCCACCGAGTGGCACTCCTCGATCTCGGAGATGTCCTGGAGGCGCTGCGGGATGTCGTCCGGGGCGGCCGGGTCCAGGGGCGTCACCGACATGAACGCGGTGAGCTCGCGCCCCAGCTCGCGGTGGTCGACCTTGGCCGTGTAGCCCTTGACCACCCCGCGCTCCTCGAGGCGCCGAACCCGCTGGTGCACGGCGGACGTCGACATGCCGAGGGCCTTCCCGAGGTCGGTGTAGCTGATCCGTCCGTCCTCCGTCAGAAGGTCGACGATCCGCCGGTCCAGGTCTTCCACGCTCGTGAGCCTAGTGGGTGGCTCCCGTCCGGTCAGCGCCACGCCGGTAGAGGCGGTGCGCCCACTCGGGCGCGACCCGCAGCACCGAGCGGCGCACCTCCACGGGGACGGTGCGGCGGACGAGGTCCCGCAGGTCCCGGGGCCGCCGCGGAGCGTGGGTCGGGGGGAGCGCCACGCGAGGGACCCGGGCGGTCGAGCCGACCACCGGCGTGACCGGACCGGCCGGCTTGCGGCCGAAACCCCACTTCCCCACCTCGTGGCACTGCTCGTAGCCGCCGCCCTGCATGAGCAGCTCGAAGACGAGGCGGACCTGCCCGCTGTCCCGTTCCTCGGGGCTGAGCCGCTTGACCCAGGTCTTCTCGCGCATCGAGTCGCTGCCGCCGAGGGTCCAGTCGAGGTCGTCCAGGACCATCCAGCCGCCGGGCACGAGCAGCCGGTCGGCGAGGTGGAACGCGAAGCCGGTGGTGTCCCAGGTGTGGCCGCCGTCGATGTACACGAGGTCGAACCGTGGCGTGGGGTCCTCCCGGAGCAGCTTCATCATCTCCCAGGTGAAGCTCGTGTGCGCCATGACGGGCGTGATGCGCTCGCTCAGGCCGGTGCGTCGACCGAGCTCCCAGATGTTCGGGTCGCGCCGCTCGGCGTCGGTGCGGTCGATGGTCGTGACGTGGCCGCGCTCGGGGTCGACCTCCTCGACCGCTGCCGCGAGGTAGCAGGACGACTTGCCGTGGGCGAAGCCGAGCTCGAGCACCCGGGCGAGCCGGTGCTCCACGACGAAGTCGTACATGACCCTGGCCTGCGCGCTCGTCATGAAGCGCGTCCCCGTCAGGGCCGAGTCGACGGTGCTGAAGTCCACGTGTTCCTCCCGGTCGTATCGGACCGAGCAAACCACGTCCGCCGGCGTCACGGCGGTTTGCGCGCCGCGAGTCGCCACCGAGCCACGACGGCATAGGCTCACGGCATGCCGCTGGACCCCGGTCGCCCGACGAAGCTGCTGCTCCTGGACTCCGCGTCGCTGTACTTCCGAGCGTTCTACGGGGTGCCGGACCAGCGCAAGAGCCCCGACGAGACGCCGACGAACGCGCTGCGCGGGTTCCTCGACATGATCGCGACGCTCGTCACCGCGCACCGGCCGACGCACCTCGTCGCGTGCTGGGACGACGACTGGCGGCCGCAGTGGCGGGTCGACCTCGTGCCGACGTACAAGACGCACCGGCTGACGACGGGCTCGGCGACCGCCGAGGAGAGCCCCGACGACCTCACCCCCCAGGTGCCCCTGATCCGCGACGCCCTCGCCGCCGTCGGCATCCCCCGCCTGGGCCTGGCGCATCACGAGGCGGACGACGTGATCGGGACGCTCGTCGTGCGCCACCTCGGCGTCATGCCGGTGGACGTCGTCACCGGGGACCGCGACCTCCTCCAGCTCGTCGACGACGCCCACGGCGTCCGCGTCCTATACACGGGCAAGGGCGGGGTCCGCGACCCCGACATCGTCACCCAGGCCTACCTGGCTGAGAAGTACGGCGTGGGCAGCGGGGAGGCCTACCTCGAGATGTCCGTGCTGCGTGGCGACACCAGCGACGGGCTTCCCGGCGTCAAGGGCATCGGCGACAAGACGGCCGCGGCGCTCATCGCCCAGTACGGCTCGATCGCCGGTCTGCGCGCCGCCGTCGACGCGGGAGACCCGGCGATCAAGGGGGCCAGACGCACCAACCTCGAGGCGGCGGCCGCCTACCTCGACGTCGCCCCGCAGGTGGTCCGGGTCGTGCGCGACGCCGGCGTCCCGGACGTCGACCTGGCGCTGCCGGCGGAGGTCGCCGACCGGCTGGCCCTCGACGAGCTCGCCGCACGCCACGGACTGGAGAACCCCGTGGCCCGGCTGCTCACCGCGCTCGGGCTCGGCTGACCCGGAATCGCGCGTCAGTCCCAGAGGCAGGCCGCGGGCTCCCGGCACTCCGAGACGACCAGCCCCCCGTCCTGCGCCACCACGTACACGGTCAGGCGCCGGGCAGGGGCCGCCGAGCCGCGCGTCTCCGGTTGTGGGGGTGACAGCACGGCGGTCAGCGACCCCGGGCCGGAGGCCGTCGCGGCGATGGGCGCGACGAGCCCCTCCTCCCCCGACCACTGGACCGCCGTGTCCGGCGGTACCGCCACCCCGCCGTCGCCGTGCACGGTGAAGACCATCGGGTCGGCCGGCGGTGACGAGGCCCCGGACACCAGGCCGCACAGGACCACGACGACCCGCCCGTCCTCCACCGGCTGACGCCAGTCACGGACGGCGAGGGCGGCCGGCCAGTGGTGCTCCCACTCGACGACGGGGCGCGTCCGCAGGCACTCCGTGGCGTTGGTGGGCGGCCACGTCTCCGGGTGCTGGGGCCGTGGGGGCCCGCCGTGGGTCGCGCAGCCGGACACGGCCACCAGCAGCGCGACGGCTCCGGCGACCCCGGTGCGTGGGGACGACCCGCAGGCCATGGAACAAGTCTCAGCCCGTCCGTCGACAGGGGTCAAGCAGGGGCCCTCAGTCGAGGCGGTCCGCGGCGACGACGCCGCGCATGACCGCCCGGACGGCCTGCCGGGCCGTGCGGCGCAGCTCGGTGTCGGTCGCGGCGTCCCCGATCTGGTCGAGCAGGTCGACGAGCTGCTTGCACCGCCGGACGAAGTCGCCGGCGGCGATGTCCTGGCCGCGCAGCACGTCGTCGAGCCGGCCGCCCGAGGCCCAGCGGTGCACCATCCACGCCATGCCGCCGTCGGGCATCGACGTCGTCGGCAGGTCGTGCTCGGCCTCGAGGTCCTCGATCTCGGACCACAGCCGCTCCATGGTCTTCACCGCATCCGCGACGTCGTCGGTGGGCATCCGCGGGGCGACGTCGGCCTCCTCGTGGCGCGGCTCGTGCACGAGGGAGGACACGGCGGCGGCCAGCCCGGCGGCGTCGAGCCGCTTCCACACGTCGTGTCGCAGGCACTCCGCGGCGAGCAGGTCCTTCTCGGTGTAGAGGCGGCGGAGCCGCTCACCCCGCTCGGTGACGACGGTTCCGCCGTCGGCGAGGTAGCCGAGCCGCTCGAGCGCGTCGCAGATCCGGTCGAAGGTCCGGGCCACCGTGTTGGTGCGGCCCTCGACCCGCCGCTGCAGGCCGGTCGTCTCCCGCTTCAGCCGCCACCAGCGCTCGGCCCAGCGGGCGTGCTCCTCGCGCCGGGGGCACTCGTGGCACGGGTGGTCCTTCAGCTGCCGCCGCAGGTGCTCCACCCGGGCGGTCTCGGCGGCGGTCACGTCGGCCCGGCCCCTGCGCGAGGGGGCATCCTCGATGCCACGTGGCGTCGCGATCCGCAGCGACGTCGCGAGGTCACGCCGGGCCTTCGGTGACTTCGGGTTGAAGTGCGGCGGCACCTTGACCTGGGCCACCGCCTCGACCGGCTCCGGGACGTCGACGAGGGTGAGGCGACGGAACTGCTTGTCCTCGGTCACGACGCCCGGACCCATCGGGGTGCCCTTGGCGGCGCGCGCCGGCTGGACGACGACGGCCCACCCGGCACGGCGGCCTGCCGGGATGCGGATGACGTCGCCGATCCGCAGCCTCTCCATCGAGACCGCCGCCTCGGCGCGCCGGGAGGCGGCCCGCGACTTGCGGCCGTCCTTCTCGGCGTCGGCCAGCTCGCGCCGGATCCGGGCGTACTCGCGGAAGTCGCCGTAGTCGCAGTGCATCGCCTCCGCGTACCCGTCGAGGCCGTCCTCGTTCTTTCGCAGCTGGGTCGCGATCCCGACGACGGCCCGGTCGGCCTGGAACTGGGCGAAGGAGGTCTCCAGCACCTCGCGGGCGACCTCACGCCCCACCTGCCCGACGAGGTTGACGGCCATGTTGTACGTGGGGCGGAAGCTCGAGCGCAGCGGGTAGGTGCGGGTCGAGGCGAGACCGCCGACGGCCATCGGGTCCATCCCGCGGGTCCACTGGACGACCGCGTGCCCTTCGACGTCGATGCCGCGGCGCCCGGCGCGGCCCGTGAGCTGGGTGTACTCCGCCGGGGTGATGTCGACGTGCGCCTCGCCGTTGTACTTGACGAGCTTCTCGAGCACGACGGTGCGGGCCGGCATGTTGATCCCGAGCGCCAGGGTCTCGGTGGCGAACACGGCCCGGATCCGGCCGTCGGTGAACAGCTCCTCGACGATCTCGCGGAACAGCGGCAGCATCCCGGCGTGGTGAGCGGCGAACCCCCGGCTCAGCCCCTCGACGAAGTCCCAGTACCCGAGGATGCCGAGGTCCTCGTCCTCGAGGGACCCGACGCGCTCCTCGACGTGGCGGCGGATGCGGTCGCCGTCGCGCTCCGACACGAGCCGGGTCCCCGCGGCGAGCAGCTGCCCCACGGCGGCCTCGCAGCCGACCCGGCTGAAGATGAAGGTGATGGCGGGCAGCAGCCCCTCGCGCTCGAGGTCCTCGACGACCTCGGCCCGGGTCGCTCCCCCGGCCGGCCGGCTCCCCCGTGCGAAACCTCGCCCACCCGGCCCGCCGCCGGGGCCGCGAGGTGGCGTGCGGTCGCGACGGTTGCGTCCGCCCCGCCCCGCCGCGGCACCGCCGAGCCGGCGCGCGTCGTCGGTGAAGCGGCCCAGCTGTTCGGCGCCCCGGATCGCGTGCAGCAGATCGGGGTTGACCCGGTTGCCGGCGAACAGGTCGAACATCGTCGTGCCCACGAGCATGTGCTGGAAGAGCGGGACCGGACGGTGCTCGGAGACGACGACCTCGTGGTTGCCGCGGACCTCCGCCAGCCACGCGCCGAACTCCTCGGCGTTGCTCACCGTCGCGGACAGCGACACGACCTGCACGGACTCCGGCAGGTGGATGATGACCTCCTCCCAGACGGCTCCCCGGAAGCGGTCGGCGAGGTAGTGGACCTCGTCCATGACGACGAACCCCAGGCCGGTGAGGGTGCGCGAGCCGGCGTACATCATGTTCCGGAGGACCTCGGTCGTCATGACGACCACCGGGGCTTCGCCGTTGACCGAGGAGTCGCCCGTCAGCAGGCCGACGTTCGCGGCGCCGTGGGTGCGGACGAGGTCGTGGTACTTCTGGTTCGACAGGGCCTTGATCGGCGTCGTGTAGAACGCCTTGCGCCCCGTCGCGAGCGCGAGGTGCACGGCGAACTCGCCGACGATCGTCTTGCCGGCGCCGGTGGGCGCCGCGACGAGCACGCCCTTGCCCTCCTCGACCGCCTCGCAGGCCCGGAGCTGGAACTCGTCGAGCGGGAAGTCGAGGGCGGCGGTGAAGCGCCCGAGCTCTGCGCGTTCCCGTGGGTTCCGGGCCGCGGCTGCGGCATACCGCTCAGCGGGACTGGGCATGGGCTCAGGCTACGTCAGGGGTCACGCCAGGACCGACAGCGCGCCCGGGACGACCTCGAGGTCGACCGGGAGCGGCGCGAACCGCTCGCCGTCGGCGTAGGCCACGATGCCGCGCGCCTCGAGCCGGACCGTCCGGGCCCGGACGATCTCGACGGCCGGGTGACCCGTGTGCGCCCCGGTGAAGACCTTCGGGAAGACCCGGAGGAACTCGTGGACCGGGATCCGGTGCAGGACGAGCACGTCGAACAGCCCGTCGTCGAAGGCCGCGTCCGGGGTCACCCGCATGCCGCCGCCGTAGGCGGGCCCGTTGCCGACCGCGACGAGCATCGCGTCGGTGTCCATCCGCTGCCCGTCGAGGGTGAGGACGTACGGGAGGGGACGGAACACCGGCAGCTCGCGCATGATCGCGAGGTTGTAGCGCATCGGCCCCTTCGGCCACCGCCACTGGTTCGCCCGCTCGTTGACGACGGCGTCGAACCCGGCAGCCAGCACCCCGGCGAACCAGCGCTCCTCCCCCGCCGCCGTGACGAGCCGTCCCGCGTCGACGGGGCGGGTCCGGCCGTGCAGGATGCGCTCGACTGCCTTCGCGGCGTCGCGCACCGGCAGCCCCAGCTCACGGGCGATGTCGTTGCCGGTCCCGGCGGCGATCACCCCGAGCGGGACGTCGGTGCCGGCGCACAGGTTCGCCCCCAGGTGGACCATCCCGTCGCCGCCGGCCACGACGATCGCGTCCACCGCCCGGTCGGCGATGGCGGCGCGGCCGTGCTCCAGGGCGCCGCGCGCGTCGGCGGCGGACAGGTCGAGGACCTCGGTGCCCGCCGCCCGGAGCAGCGTCAGCGCCTCCAGTCCGATCCGGCGGCCACTGTTCCTCCCCGACGTCGGGTTGACGATGAGCCCGAGCCGGGTCACAGCTCCGAGGCTTCGGTGTCGTCGACGTCGAGCCACTCGGGACGCTTGGCCGCCTTGCGCTTGTCGAGCCAGCGGCAGAGCAGCCAGGCGCCGAAGTACAGGAGGGTCAGCGGCGCGGCGAAGACGAACATCGTGAACGGGTCGGCGGTCGGGGTCGCGACGGCGGCGAAGACGAAGATGAGGACGACAGCGACGCGCCACCCCTTGATGAGCCGCGCGGCCGGCATCACGCCGATGACGTTGAGGCCGACGAGCACGACGGGGAAGAGGAAGCCGATGCCGAAGACGAGGATGAAGCGGGTGACGAACGCGAAGTACATCGACACCTGCTGGATGTTCGAGGTCCCCGCGGGGCTCAGCCCGTAGAGGATCGACAGGCTCTGCGGCAGGATCGCGTACGCCAGCGCGCACCCGGCGAGGAACAGCGGGATCGTCGCGGCGAGGAAGGCGAGCGAGACCCGCTTCTCCTTGCGGGTCAGGCCCGGGACGATGAACGCCCACACCTGGTAGAGCACGACCGGGCTCGCGACGATGAACCCGACGAAGATCGACAGGCTGATGAGGTTGGACAGCGCGGACGTGGCCTCGCCGAAGTTCAGGCTGATGTCGTTGTCGGGGTTGGCCCGGGCGTACTCGTAGAACGGGTCGGTGAGGAACTCGAAGACCCGGTCGTAGAAGACACCGGCGACGACCGCCGCCACGAAGATCGCGGCCGCCGCGAAGACGAGCCGGCGACGGAACTCACGGAAGTGCTCCGAGAGGGTCATCCTGCCTTCGGGGTCGCGAGGACGACGACGCGGTCGGGCCATGGAGGGGGGTGTCGGTGGAGGCGTCAGGCGACGGGGCCGGACTGGTTGTCCGTCTTCGGCGACTTCTCGTGGACGGCGTTACCGGTCTCGTCCGGAGTGACGACGTCCTCGACGGCGCGGTCCTGGGTGATGGACTCACCACGGACGGTCTCGGTGGACGCGGCCGACTTGTTGGCCTCGTTGTCCTTCTTCATCTCGTCGACCTCGGACTTGAACACCCGGGCGGAGCGGCCCAGGCTGCGAGCCGCGTCGGGCAGGCGCTTCCAGCCGAAGATGAGGATGATCAGCACCGCGATGATGATGATCTCGGTAGGTCCGATGCGGCCCATGGGTGTCCATCTCCTTCAGAGATCGATGTCGGTGGTCAGTCTACGCGGGCCCAGCGCGGCATCCGCGCTGCCCGGCGTGCGGAGCGGGTCGCGACCTGGTCGGCGCGACGTCGCCGATACTCCTCGCGGAGGCTGTGCGGGTCCTGCGTGACGGCTGTGCGCGACTCGGCTGCGTCGCGGAGACGCTCGGCGTGGGTGTCGAGCTCCGCGAGCACAGCCCCGGCCCGGGACACCTCGGCGCCCAGCGCCTTCGCGCTCCGCCAGGCCGTGCGCGCCCGGAGGCCGACGAGCAGCGCGCCCCCGAGGACGAGGACGCCCCACAGGGCCACCCAGCCCCACCACGGCAGCACGCTCAGCGCTCCCCGGTGCGGCCGTAGGTGGCCAGGGCGGCGTGAGCGCCCTCGCGCACTTCGGCGACGACGTCGGCGGGCTCGATGACGTGCCCCCGTCCGCCGAGACGCCAGAGGAGCCGCCGCAGCCACGCGGTGTCGGCGGTCCGCAGGGTGACCACCTGCCCGCCACCGTCGGCGGCAGGCACCTCCTGGACCGAGTCGACCGGGTAGTAGTCGGACACCCACGTGGCGCCGGGCAGGAGCCGCAACGTGACGACGACGTCGTCCGGCGCCGGGCGGAAGGTGCCTTCGGACAGGTCGCGTTCGCTGGCCTCGGGGGGCGGCGTGCCGTCGACGTCGAGGACGGTGAGCTGCTCCACGCGGTCCATCCGGAACAGCCGGGTGTCCTCGGCCCGGTGGCACCAGCCCTCGAGGTACCACTGACCGTCGATCCCCACGACGCGCATCGGGTCGACGTCACGCTCGGTGGCCTCGTCGCGGGCGGGCACGACGTAGCGCAGGTGGATGCGGCGCCGGTCGGCGATGGCCTGCCGGGCCCGGGCGAGCAGCTCCGGGGAGCCGCCCTCGGCGACCTCGGCGCGGACCCGGCTCGCCGGTGCCGCGGCATCGCCGGCCGCGGACTCCAGCTTCGCGAGCGCGCGGTCGACGGCGTCCCGCTCGTCGAGCCCCGGGACCTCGCGCAGGGCCCGCAGCCCGACGATGAGCGTCACGGCCTCGTCGACCCCGAGCCGCAGCGGGCGGGCGATGGAGTCGGCGTTGCCGACGAAGACGCGCCCGCCCTCCCAGTCGGCCTCGATGAGCTCGTCGGGCAGCTGCCCGTACCCGCAGAGGAAGAGCAGCCGGAGGTCGGCCTCGAGCTGGCCCGTCGTGACGCCGAGGTCCTCGGCGGCCTGGGCGAGGTCGATGCCCTGCCGGTTCACGAGCCACGGCACCATCGTGAGCAGCCGGGCGAGCCGCGCGGTGGCGGTCTCCTGGGGGACGGGCGGCATCAGCGCTCCCCTCCCCCGTGGGCCGTGAGGGCACCGCGCAGCCGCCCGAGGACGGCGTCCACGAGCTCGCGCGGCTGCTCGACGACCACGTCCGCGCCGTACCCCGCGACCTCCTCGGCGAACGCGTCGAGGTCGCCGTAGTCGAGGTCGACGAGCGACCAGACGTCGTCGACGTCGCCGACCGTGCGGGCCCGGCGACGCAGTGCGTGGCCGGTGCCCTGGCGGACCCGCAGTACGGCCGGGCTCGGCTGGGCCGCGGGGGCGGCAGCCGTGCGGGTCATGACCTCGGGCTCGTGGTCGGCCGGGACCTCGAAGGCCCCCGGGGCCCCGGCGGTCCGGACCGGGCCGGTGATGCGGGAGAGCCGGAAGACGCGGGGCGCCGCACGGTCCTCGTCGTAGGCGTTGAGGTACCAGTGGCCGTGCCAGGACACGAGCGACCACGGCTCGACGCGCCGTGAGGTGGCCTCGGGCGCCTCCGCCCGCCGGTAGTCGAAGCGGAGCCGCACCCGCCGCAGCACGGCGTCCTTGACGGCGTCGAAGGCCGGCTCGGTGGTGCGCAGCCGGGGCTCGATGCCGATGAGCGCGCCGACGTCCCGCTCGACCCCGGCCGCGCGGAGCTTGCGCAGCGCCTGGGCGGCGGGTCCGGCCAGCGAGGCCTGCGCCCAGGTCCGGCTCGCGAGCCCGAGCACGGCCAGCTCGTCGGGCTCGAACTCGATGTCGGGCAGGGCGTAGTCGCGCTGGTGGATGCGGTAGCCGGGCTCGTCGTCCCACAGCACGTCGATGTCCTCGGTGACGAGCGGGATCCCGAGCTCGCGCAGCTCGTCCTTGTCGCGCTCGAACATCCGCTCGAAGGCTTCGGTGGACGCGTTGGTGCCGTACTGCGGCACGAGCTGCCGGATCTGGGCCTTGGACAGCGGCCGCCGGGTGTACAGCAGGACCAGGACGAGGTTGAGCAGTCGCTCGGTCTTCACCTGGGCCGCGCTCGGCGCACCGCCCCCGGACTCGCTGCTCACCCGCCAGACGGTACACGGGCCGCTACGCTGCCGGGCGTGATGCAGTGGCGCGCCGGGACCGTGGTCGAGCACCGCCGGCAGTGGCCGGGGGCCGCCGAGCTCGTCGTCGCCCTCGCGGGGAGCCCCGAGACGGTGCGCGCCCTCGCCTACACCTCGGTGACCGGCGTCCCCGCGGCGGGCGAACGGGTCCTCCTGAACGCCTCCGCGCTGCTGCGCGGTCTCGGGACGGGCGGCTTGGCCTTCGTCGTCGCCCGGGCCGACGTGCTGCCCGAGGACCCGGCGGCCGGGCCGGGGCACATCGTCAAGGCGCGCTACACCCCGCTCCAGCAGATGCTGCTCGCCGTCGACGAGCAGGACAGCCCGCACCACGCGGCCCTCGCCGACGCCGACGACCTCGAGGCACTGCCCGTCGTCGTCGCCGACCTGCACAGCGCCCTGCCGGCGGTGGTGGCCGGCGTGCGCGCCGTGCGACCTGCGGCGCGGGTGGCCTACGTCATGACCGACGGCGGGGCGCTGCCGGCCGCGTTCTCCCGTGCCGTCGCCGGGCTGCGGGGTGCCGGGTGGCTCGAGGCGTGCCTCACGGTGGGGCAGGCCTTCGGTGGGGACCACGAGGCGGTCACGGTGCACACCGGCCTGCTCGCGGCCCATCACGTGGTCGGTGCCGACGTCGTCGTCGTCGCCCAAGGCCCGGGGAACGTCGGCACCGGCACCCGCTGGGGGTACTCGGGGGTCGCGGCCGCCGACGCGCTGCACGCCGTCGACGTCCTCGGCGGGCGCAGCGTCGCGTCGCTGCGGGTCTCGGGGACCGACCGGCGCGAGCGGCACCACGGGATCAGCCACCACAGCCGCACCGCCTACGGGCGGGCCCTGCTGACGCCCGCCGACGTGCCGGTGACGGCGCTGCCGGACCGCGGCCTCGACGCGCTCGTGCGCCGCCAGCTCGACGACCTCGTCACGGCGGCCCGGGCGTCGCTCACCCCGGTCGACGTGCCCGCGGACGGCCTGCTCGAGGCGCTCCGGGGCAGCCCGGTCGCGTTGTCGACGATGGGTCGGGGGCTCGACGAGGACCCGGCGCCGTTCCTGCTCGCGGCGGCCGCCGGGGCCCACGCGGCCTCGGTCAGCGAACGTCCATGAGGTCGACGACGAAGATCAGCGACTCGCCCGGCTTGATGACGCCACCCGCGCCGCGCTCGCCGTAGGCCTTGTCGGACGGGATGGTCAGCTTGCGGCGCCCGCCGACGCGCATCCCCGTGATGCCCTCGTCCCAGCCGGCGATGACCATGCCGACCCCGAGCCGGAACTCCAGGGGCGCGCCGCGGTTCCACGAGGCGTCGAACTCCTCGCCCGTGGAGTGGGCGACCCCGACGTAGTGCGCCGAGACCGTGCTGCCCGGGGTGGCCTCGGCCCCGTCGCCGACGGTGATGTCCTCGATGACGAGGTCGGTGGGCGGCGCCTCGCCGGGGAAGTCGATCTCGGGCTTGGTGGGCTCGCTCATGGCGTGTCTCCTCGGGGTCGGTGGTGGTCGGGAACGACCGGGGTCAGTACGCGGCGAGGATGTCGACGACGAAGACGAGGGTGTCGTCACCCTTGATCGTGTCACCGCTGCCGGCGTCGCCGTAGCCGTCCTTCGGGGGGATGACGAGCAGCAGCCGGCTGCCGACGGGCTGGCCGAGGATGCCCTCGTCCCAGCCCTTGATGACCTGGCCGCCACCGACGGCGAACTCGAAGTACGGCTGCTCGGGCCGGTTGGCGCTGGAGTCGAAGACCTCGCCGTTGCGGAGCAGCGCGCCGGTGTAGGCGACGCGGACCGTCTGGCCCTTCTCGACCTTGGCGCCCTCACCCTCGATGAGCGGCTGGACGACGGTGTCCTTGGGGGCCTTGGCGTCCTTGGCGACCGTGATGGTCGCCGGCTTGCCCTCGTTCATCTCGACCGTCGGCAGGCCCTTCTTGGGGGCGACCTCCGTGCCGGTCGCCTCGTCGAGCACCGTCGAGGTGCCGACGAGGTCGACGACGAAGATGACCGGGTCGTCCTTGGTGATGCCGAGCTGCTGGTTGCCGGTGTCGCCGTAGGCGTCCGCCGGGGTCGAGGCGATGACCATCCGGCTCCCGACCTTCTTGCCCGGGATCTCGCTCTTGAACGACGCGAAGAGCTCCTCGGCACCGAGATCGAGGCCGACCGGCCCGTTCTCCCAGGTGCTCGTGACGACCTTGCCGTCGGTGGCGTTGAGCAGGACCGCCTGGATCGACACCAGGTCGTCGGCGCTCACCTCGTCGCCGGACCCGTCGGTGACGACCTCGGACTCGGTGCGCTCGACCTCGACGGGAGCCTCGACCGAGACCTCCGGCTCCTTCGTGGGGTCGTCGCCCGAGACGGTGATGGCCTCCAGGGTCGCGGAGGCGGGCTGGCCGGCGGTGTCCTCGCCGCAGCCGGCGAGTACGACGGCGCCGCTCAGGGCAGCGATGGACAGGAGGGTGGAGAGGCGACGGGGCACGGGGTGGACACCTTCGGTCGGGGACGCCGGGTGCGGCGCGAACGGCTGTCCACGATAACCGCGGTCCCTGGGAAGTTCCGCATCGCCGGCTGGGAGAAGCGGTGTCCGCGCAGGTCAGCGGGCAGGTGTCAGGGGGTGGCCATGCCGGCGACCAGACGGTCGACCCGGGGGTCCTCGGCGAGGAACGGGTCCTTGCACAGCACGGTCCGCTGCGCCTGGTCGTTGAGCTTCAGGTGCACCCAGTCGACCGTGAAGTCGCGGCGGTGCTCCTGGGCGGCGCGGATGAAGTCGCCGCGCAGCTTGGCCCGGGTCGTCTGCGGCGGGCGCACCTTCGCCTCGAACACCTCCGGGTCCGAGACGACCCGTGCCACCCGCCCCCGGCGCTGGAGCAGGTAGAACAGGCCACGGCTGCGGTCGATGTCGTGGTACGCCAGGTCGATCTGGGCCAGCCGGGGGTGCTCCAGGTCCAGCCCGTGCCGCGTCGCGTACTCGTCGAGGAGGCGGTACTTGACGACCCAGTCGATCTCGCCGCCGACGAGCCCCAGGTCGTCGGTCTCGACCGCGGTCAGGGTGCGGTCCCACAGGTCGAGCACGCGCTCGTGGAGGGAGTCGGTGGCGCCCTCGCGTGCGACGAACTCTGCGGCCTTCGCGTGGTACTCCCGCTGCAGGTCCAGGGCCGACAGCTCACGGCCGTTCGCGAGCCGCACCGTGCGCCGGCCGGTCATGTCGTGCGAGATCTCGCGGATCGCCCGGATCGGGTTCTCCAGCGTGAGGTCGCGCATCACCACCCCCGCCTCGATCATCCGCAGGACGAGGTCGGCCGAGCCCACCTTGAGCATCGTCGTCGGCTCGGCCATGTTCGAGTCGCCGACGATGACGTGGAGCCGCCGGTAGTGCTCGGCGTCGGCGTGCGGCTCGTCCCGGGTGTTGATGATCGGCCGGCTCCGGGTGGTCGCCGACGACACGCCCTCCCAGATGTGGTCGGCGCGCTGGCTGAGCGCGTACGTGGCGCCCTTGCTCGTCGTGACGAGCTTGCCGGCTCCGCAGGTCAGCTGGCGGCTGATGAGGAACGGCAGCAGCGTCTCGGACAGGGCCTGGAACTCGCCGGACCGGGTGACGAGGTAGTTCTCGTGGCAGCCGTAGGAGTTGCCCGCGGAGTCGGTGTTGTTCTTGAAGACGTAGATGTCGCCCGCGACCCCGTCCTCGTGCAGCCGGGCCTGGGCGTCGGCGACGAGCCCCTCGACGATCCGCTCCCCCGCCCGGTCGTGCGTGACGACCTGGCGGATGGAGTCGCACTCGGCCGTCGCGTACTCGGGGTGCGACCCGACGTCGAGGTACAGCCGCGAGCCGTTGGTGAGGAAGACGTTGCTCGACCGGCCCCACGCGACGACCTTGCGGAACAGGTACCGGGCGACCTCGTCGGGGGTCAGCGTGCGCTGGCCCCCGCTGGAGCAGGTGATGCCGTACTCGTTCTCGATCCCGAAGATCCGTCGGGTGCCGCGCGTGCTCACTCGGCGGCGCCGTCCTGGCCCGGGCGCTGGGTTTGGGGGTTCGTGGCCTCGTGCCGGGGAGCCGCGTCCTCGTCGGTCTCCGGGACGTCGGCCGTGGGGTCGTCGGTGCTGAGGAGCCGGTCGAGGAGCTCACCCTGGACCCGGCGGAAGCGCCGCCGGGGCCGGTGCCGGTCCAGGACCGCCACCTCGAGCTGTTCGGGGGCCAGGCTGCGCGACTCCCCGCCGGCCGGGTCCGCCGCCAGCAGGCGCACCGCGAGGGCGAGGGCCTCGGCGAGGTGCATCCCCGGGCGCCAGGCCTCGGTGAGGCCCGCGTCGATCTGCTCGGCGCCGCCGCCCATCGCGACGAACCCGTGCTCGTCGGCCACCGACCCGTCGTAGGTCAGCCGGTAGATCTGGTCGGTGTCCGGGGTGGCGCCCACCTCGGCCACGACGAGCTCGACCTCGTAGGGCTTGGACTCCTGGGTGAAGACGGTGCCGAGGGTCTGCGCGTACGCGTTCGCCAGGCCCCGCGCGGTGACGTCGGAGCGGTCGTAGGAGTAGCCACGCAGGTCGGCGTAGCGCACCCCGGCCACCCGGAGGTTCTCGAACTCGGGGTACTTGCCGACAGCGGCGAACGCGATCCGGTCGTAGATCTCGGAGATCTTGTGCAGGGCGCGGCTGGGGTTCTCGGCGACGAACGCGATGCCGCCGTCGTACTGGAGCACGACGACCGCACGACCGCGGGCGATGCCCTTGCGCGCGAAGTCGGCCCGGTCCTTCATCAGCTGCTCGGGCGAGACGTAGAACGGCATGCCGGCGGTCATCGGGCACCTCCCGGGTTGTCGACCCGCGCGGCGATGACGGCGTCGACGACGGCGGCGACGTCGTCATCGGGGGTGAAGCGGGTGCCGTCGACGTCGACGACGCCGACGGTGGGCCAGATGCGACGCCCGACGTCGGGGCCGCCGGTGGCGGAGTCGTCGTCGGCGGCGTCGTAGAGGGCCTCGACGGCCACCCGCACGGCGTCCTCGACGCCGTGCCCGCGCCGGTACAGCTTCTTGAGCGAGCCGCGGGCGAACAGCGAGCCGGAGCCGACGCTGTGGTGGTCGAGCTCCTCGTAGCAGCCGCCGGTGACGTCGTAGGAGAAGATCCGGCCGCGGCGCTCCTCGAGGTCGTAGCCGGCGAAGACCGGCACGACCGACAGGCCCTGCATCGCCATCCCGAGGTTGCCCCGGATCATCGAGGCGAGCCGGTTGGCCTTGCCCTCGAGCGACATCAGCGTGCCCTCGATCTTCTCGTAGTGCTCGAGCTCGACCTGGAACAGCCGCACGAGCTCGATCGCCAGCCCGGCGGTGCCCGCGATGCCGACGAGGCTGTACTCGTCGGTGGCGAAGACCTTCTCCATGTCGCGGTTGGCGATGATGTTGCCCATCGTCGCCCGCCGGTCACCGGCCATGACGACGCCCCCGTCGAAGATGACCGCGACGATGGTCGTGCCGTGCGGCGCCTCGAGGGCGGCCCCCGGCGGCAGCGTCCGTCGGGACGGCAGCATCGCGGGTGCGTGCGCCGACAGGAACTCGGCGAAGGAGGACGACCCCGGGACGAGGTAGGCCGCGGGGAGCCGTCCGGAGTCGGCTCCCGAGGTCACTGGCCGCCCTTCTGGACGAACCCGCGCACGAACTCCTCGGCGTTGGACTCCAGGACGCCGTCGATCTCGTCGAGGATGTCGTCGATCTCGCTCACCTGGGCGGCGGGTGCTGCAGCCGCGGCCTCGGGGGCGTCGCCGTCATCCGGACCGTCGTCGCGCCGCTGCGGCCTGACCTGCTCCTGACCGGGCATGTGGACCCCTCCTGAGGTTCGGGACGTGACCCGAGCCTAGTCGGAGGAGCCGTGCCAGGAGCGGGCAGTCCCGACTCGGCGGGTCACGGTGTGGCGCTCGGGTCCTCGCGCGGCGGGTCGGGCTCGGCGCTCGCCGCGAGGGCGCGGAGCAGGGACGCCGCGTCGGGGGCGCTGCGGACGATGTCGCCCACCCCGGCCTCGGTGCCGCGCAGCGGCTCGAGCATCGGGACGCGCTGGAGCATCCGCTGCCCGGCGACGTCGAAGATCACCGAATCCCACGAGGCCGCGACGACGTCGTCGGGGAACCGCGCGAGGCAGGTGCCGCGGAACCAGGCGCGGGTGTCGGCGGGGGGCTCGGTGACGGCGCGCACGACGTCCGCCTCGTCGACGAGGACCTCGAGGCGCCCCGCGGCCGCCAGCCGGTGCGCGATCCCGCGGTCGGCCCGCACGTCGGACCACTGCAGGTCCACGGCCTTGAGCCGGGCGTCGCCCCAGCCGAGCCCGTCCCGCTCCCGGTACCCCTCCAGCACCGCGAGCTTGGCGACCCAGTCGACCTCGCGCCGGGCCTCCATGGGGTCCCGGCCCAGCTTGTCGAGGACGGTCGACCACCAGTGCAGCACCTCGGCCGTGTCGGGGTCCGGTGAGCCGCCGGACCGCTCGTCGACGAAGGCGGCCGCCCGGTCGTGGTACTCCCACAGCAGCTCGACGGCGCTCACCCGCCGGCCGTCGACGAGCTCGAGCTTGGTCTGCAGGGTCGGGTCGTGCGACACCTCGTGCAGCGTCGCGACGGGGCGCCGGACCGAGAGGTCGACGCCGATGGCGTCCGCCTCGATCATCGCGAGGACGAGGGACGTCGTGCCCATCTTGAGGAGGTTGGCGACGTCGGCGTGGTTGCAGTCGCCGAGAATGACGTGGAGCCTGCGGTACTTGTCGGCGACCGCGTGCGGCTCGTCGCGGGTGTTGATGATCGGGCGCTTGAGCGTCGTCTCGAGCCCGACCTCGACCTCGAAGAAGTCGCTGCGCTGGGCGATCTGGTAGCCGGGCGTCCGCGAGTCCACGCCGATCCCGACGCGCCCGCTGCCGCACATGACCTGGCGGGCGACGAAGAACGGGGTGAGGTGCCGGACGATCGAGGCGAACGGGGTGGCCCGCGACATGAGGTAGTTCTCGTGGGTGCCGTAGGAGGCGCCCTTGCCGTCGGTGTTGTTCTTGTAGAGGTTGACGCCCGGCGGGACGGTCGCGAGCCGGGCCACGGCCTCCCGCATGACGAGCTCGCCGGCCCGGTCCCAGGTGACGGCCGCGCGCGGGGTCGTCACCTCGGGCGAGCTGTACTCCGGGTGGGCGTGGTCGACGTACAGCCGCGCCCCGTTGGTGAGGACGACGTTGGCCAGCGTCGGGTCCTCGACGTCGTCGGTCAGCTGGCTCGGGTGCGCCTGCCCGCGGCCCATGTCGAACCCGCGGGCGTCCCGCAGCGGCGCCTCGTCGGCGTAGTCCCAGCTCGCCCTGGCCGGACGGATGCCCCGCGAGGTGGCGTAGGCGGTCACGACGTCCCCCGACGCGACCATCGGGTTGGCCTGCGGGTCGCCGGGCACGACGATGCCGTACTCGGTCTCGATCCCCATGACCCGGCGCACACTCATGCCTCGACGATACTGACGTCGTGCGCTCCTACCGCGGCATGTCCCCGCTGACCACACTCGTCAGCGCCGTCGCCGACCTCACCCGACCCCCCGTGGAGTCGCTCGACATCGACGGGATCCACCGCGAACGGGCCGGGGTCCGCCCCCGCGGCCGCGTCGCCTCGCTCCTCCTCGGCCGCGTGGACCCGACCGTCGGCATCACGTACGGGACGGCGCCCGCCCGCGACGACCACGAGATCCCCCTGCGCATCTACCGGCCCCGGGCCCTGCGGGACGCCCGGACCGACGTGCCGGTCGTTCTGTGGTTCCACGGCGGCGGCTGGGTGTGGGGCAACCTCGTCGACTACGACTCGCTGTGCACCCTCATCGCCGCCCGGGTGGGTGCCGTCGTCGTCTCGGTCGACTACCGGATGGCCCCCGAGCACCGGGCCCCCCGCGCGGCCCTGGACTGCGTCGACGCGACGACCTGGGTGGCGGCCTCCGGCGACGTGCTGCGCGCCGACACCCGGCGGATGGCCGTGGCGGGCGACTCCGCCGGCGGCAACCTGGCCGCGGTCGTGGCGCAGGTGATGCGCGACCACGCGATGACGAACCTGCGGCACCAGGCGCTGATCTACCCGGCCACCGACCTCACGATGGCCTCGCCCTCGCTCGAGGAGCACGCGGACGCACCGGTCCTGACCCGGCGCTCGGTCGACGCCTTCCGCGACCACTACCTGTCGCCGGGGGCGGACCCCCGCGACCCGCTCGTCTCCCCGCTGTGGGGCGACCTGCGCGACCTGCCCCCCGCCCTCGTGCAGACGGCCGACGTCGACCCCATCCGTGACGACGGCATCCGGTACGCCGCCGCGCTCGAGGCCGCCGGCGTGCGGACCCGGCTCACCAACTACCTCGGGGTCCCGCACGGGTTCGCGTCGTTCCCCGGGGCCAGCCCGCTCGGGAGGCAGCAGCGCGCGGAGCTCGTCACCGAGCTCTCCCGTGCCCTCACCGGGCGGCTACCCTGACGACCATGCGCGAGATAGTGGTCTTCTCCGGGTCCGCGCACCGCGATCTCGCCCACCGGATCTGCGACGCCCTGGGGGTGCCGCTCTCGGACTCGGTGACGAGCCGCTTCAGCAACGACTGCCTCCAGGCGCAGCTACTCGCCAACTGCCGGCAGCGCGACGTCTACATCGTCCAGCCGCTCGTCCCGCCGACCCAGGACTCCCTCATGGAGCTCCTCCTCATGGTCGACGCGGCCCGCGGCGCCTCCGCGGCGATGGTGACCGCGGTCATCCCGCACTTCGCCTACGCCCGGTCCGACAAGAAGGACTCCTCGCGCATCTCGCTCGGGGGGCGGCTCGTGGCCGACCTCATCGCGACCGCGGGGGTCGACCGGGTCATCACGATGAACCTGCACGCCCCCCAGGTGCACGGGTTCTTCTCGGTCCCGGTGGACCACCTCACCTCGCTCGGCGAGCTGGCCGCGCACTTCCGCGAGCAGGACCTCACCGACGCCGTCGTCGTCTCCCCCGACCTCGGCAACGCCAAGGACGCCACCCAGTTCTCGCGTCTCCTCGGGCTGCCGGTGGCCGCGGGGTCCAAGCGCCGCCTGGCCGACGACCAGGTCGTCATCGACTCGATCGTCGGCGACGTGTCCGGGCGGCGCGCCATCGTCCTGGACGACGAGATCGCCACCGGCGGCAGCATCGTCGAGCTGCTCGACCGGCTCGCCGACCACGGGGTCACCGAGGCCGCCGTGGCCTGCACCCACGGGCTCTTCGCGGGCAGCGCCGTCCAGCGGCTCAGCACGCACCCGATGATCACCGAGGTGGTCACCACCGACACCGTCCCGGCACCCGCCGGGTGGCCCGCGCTGCAGGTGCGGTCGGTGGCCGGCGTGTTCGCCGAGGCCATCCGGCGGATCCACGCGGGTGAGTCGGTCTCGAGCCTGTTCGACGGCGTCGACCCGATGCATGCCCCGCCGCGGCAGCGGTCCCTCTTCGAGGGCGTCCCCGGGTGAGCCGGCTCGTCCCGGCGGTCCTCGACGTCCTGCTCGTCCTCGTGTTCGCCGCCGTCGGCCGGCGCTCCCACGCCGAGGGGGTCGACGTGGCGGGGGTGGTCCGGACGGCCCTGCCGTTCCTCGTCGGCACTGCCGCCGGCTGGCTGCTGGCGAGCATCGTCCTGGACTCCGGGCCGCGCTCGCTCGCCTACGGCGCCGTCGTCGTGGTGTCGGCCGTCGTTCTCGGCATGGCGCTGCGGGCCGTCGCCGCGCAGGGCGTGGCCCCCGCGTTCGTCGTCGTCGCGACGCTGACGCTCGGCGCCCTGCTGCTGGGCTGGCGCCTGCTCGGCCGCCTCCTCCCCGCCTGACCTGCCGGTCCCTCCCGCCGCCGCGGACCGACCTGTCGAAACTTGGTGAGAAATTTACGTGGGGCGGCTGACCTGCGGAAATGATGGCCGCGCGCCGCGGACGCCTGCCCACCGCTCCCCGCCCGGTGGCAGCACGCCGGCCCCGCCCCTAGCGTCCGACGCGTCCGATCACCGTGACCGACGAGGAGCACCCGCATGTGTGACCAGCACGAGACGACGCCGAGCAGCCCGCCCACCCGCGGGCTCGGGCGACGCACCCTGATCCGAGGTGCGGGCGGCCTGCTCGTCGCCGGCGGTGCCGCCACGGCCACCGCGCAGAGTGCGTTCGCCGCGACCTCGCAGAACGGCTGGCCGGCCGGCACCTCGAGCCAGGTGCCGCTGTCGAGCCTGGCCGTCGGGGCCGCCACCTTCCCGTCGGGAGTACGGACCGGCGACGTGTACACGGTCCTGCGCTACGTCGCGGTGCAGTTCAACTCGACAGTCGAGGCCCTCTACTCCCCCGGGTGCTGGGGGCACAACTACCGGGAGATCTCCGGCAGCACGACGCTGTCCAACCACTCGAGCGGCACGGCCATCGACTGCAACGCCCCGGACCACCCGCTGGGGGCCTCGGGCACCTTCACCTCGGGACAGGTCGCGGCCATCCGCACCATCCTCAACCGGTGCAACGGCGTGGTCCGCTGGGGCGGGGACTACTCGGGCCGCAAGGACGAGATGCACTTCGAGATCAACGTGCCGCCGGGCGACTCGCGGCTGCCCGCCCTCGCCGCCTCGCTCGGCGGTGGAGGCGGAGGCACGCCGCCGCCGTCCTCGTGGTCGGTCGTGCGCAAGGGAGACAGCGGCTACCGGGTGAGCGCGGTCCAGCACCTCCTGCGCCAGCGGGGCTACTCGCTGAGCGCCGACGGGATCTTCGGCTCCGGCACCGAGTCCACGGTCAAGAGCTTCCAGTCCTCCCGCGGCCTGACCGCCGACGGCATCGTCGGGACGAACACCTGGAACGCCCTCATCGTCACCGTCCAGCAGGGCTCGCAGGGCGAGGCGGTGTACGGGGTGCAGAAGTGCCTCACCGGCAAGGGCTTCTCGACGACGGCGGACGGCATCTTCGGCTCGGGCACGGACAGCAAGGTCCGCTCCTTCCAGAGCTCGCGCAGCCTCGTCGTCGACGGCATCGTCGGCTCCGACACCTGGCAGGCCCTCACCGCCTGAGACCCGGCCCAGGGGGCGCGGGTCAGAGGTACTGGCCGGTGTTCGCGACGGTGTTGATGGACTTGCCGGGCTCGGTGCCCTCCTTGGTCTTGATGAGCGTGCGGATGTAGACGATCCGCTCGCCCTTCTTGCCCGAGATGCGCGCCCAGTCGTCGGGGTTCGTCGTGTTCGGCAGGTCCTCGTTCTCGCGGAACTCGTCGGTGCACGACTGCAGCAGGTGCTCGACCCGCAGCCCGCGCTGGCCGGTGTCGAGGAGGTCCTTGATGGCCATCTTCTTCGCGCGGTCGACGATGTTCTGGATCATCGCGCCGGAGTTGAAGTCCTTGAAGTAGAGGATCTCCTTGTCACCGCCGGCGTAGGTGACCTCGAGGAAGCGGTTCTCCTCCTCCTCGGAGTACATCCGCAGGACGACGGCGTCGATCATCGCCGCGACCGTCGCCTCCTCGGAGCCGCCGTTCTGGGCGACGTCGTCGGGGTGCAGCGGCAGCCCGGTGACGAGGTACTTGGCGAAGATGTCGCGGGCGGCCTCGGCGTCGGGGCGCTCGATCTTGATCTTGACGTCGAGGCGACCGGGGCGCAGGATGGCCGGGTCGATCATGTCCTCCCGGTTGGAGGCACCGATGACGATGACGTTCTCGAGCCCCTCGACCCCGTCGATCTCGGAGAGCAGCTGCGGCACGATCGTCGTCTCGACGTCGGAGGAGACCCCGGAGCCGCGGGTGCGGAACAGCGACTCCATCTCGTCGAAGAACACGACGACGGGGTACCCCTCGCTCGACTTCTCGCGGGCCCGCTGGAAGATGAGCCGGATGTGCCGCTCGGTCTCGCCGACGTACTTGTTGAGCAGCTCAGGGCCCTTGATGTTGAGGAAGTAGGACTTGCCGGGCTCCCGGCCCTCCTTCTCGGCCACCTTGCGCGCCAGCGAGGCCGCGACCGCCTTGGCGATCATCGTCTTGCCGCACCCGGGCGGGCCGTACAGCAGCACGCCCTTCGGGGGCTTGAGGTGGTGCTCGAGGTACAGGTCGGCGTGCAGGTAGGGCAGCTCGACGGCGTCCCGGATGGCCTCGATCTGCCCGGTGAGCCCGCCGATGTCCTCGTACCCGATGTCGGGGACCTCCTCGAGCACGAGGTCGGCCACCTCGGCCTTGGGGATCCGCTCGAAGACGAAGCCGGAACGCGGCTCGAGGAGCAGCGCGTCGCCGGCCCGGACGGTGACCCCGGCCAGCGACGCCGCGAGCCGGCAGACCCGCTCCTCGTCGGCCTGGGCGACGACGAGGACGCGGCCGTCCTCGAGCAGCTCCTTGCACAGCACGACCTCGCCGACGGTCTCGAAGCCGTGCGCCGCGACGACGTTCATCGCCTCGTTGAGCATGACCTCGCGGCCGGGCGCCAGGTCGGCGCTCTCGATCGACGGGCTGATGGCGACGTGCATCTTGCGACCACTGGTGAGGACGTCGGCCGTGCCGTCGTCGAACAGCTCGACGAGCGTGCCGTACGCCGCCGGGGGCTGCGCCAGCCGGTCGACCTCGGACTTCAGGGTGAGGATCTGCTCGCGGGCGTCGCGCAGGGTGCGCACGAGCCGCTCGTTCTGCGCGGACATCGTCGCGATCTGCGAGCGCAGGGAGGCGAGGTCGCGCTCCATCGAGCGGAGCTGGGCGGGGCTGGCGTCCCCCCCGGCGCGCAGCGCGGCGAGCTCGGCCTCGAGGGACCGGCGCTCCGCCTCCAGCCGCTCTCGGCTGCCGTGCTCGTCACGGGGCTCGTCGCTGCTCATACTCGACGATAACCCGCGGGGCTCACGGTGACGCGGAGGTTCCGGTGACCGATCGACGCACCTTGCGGACCTTCTTGTCGGACGGGACGCGCTCGCCGATGTTCTCGGGGGTCCAGTCCGCCTCGCCCGCCTCCTCGCTCGTCACGTAGCCGCGACCCGGCCGGCGTTTGCGCAGCGGCGGGGTGACGCCCGGCGCCAGGCGGCGGGTCGTGACGAGGAAGCCGGTGTGCCCGTGCATCCGGTGCTGCGGCCGGACCGCGAGGCCCTCGAGGTGCCAGCCGCGCACGAGCGACTCCCACGCCTGGGGCTCGGTGAAGGTCCCGTGGTCGCGCATCGCCTCGGCGACCTTCGACAGCTGGGTGGCCGTGGCGACGTAACAGATGAGGACCCCGCCGGGGGCCAGCGCGTCGGCGACGACGTCGAGGCACTCCCAGGGGGCGAGCATGTCGAGGACGACGCGGTCCACGGTGCCCGGCTCGGTCGCCCCGGGGAGGGATTCGACGAGGTCACCGACCGTGACCGTCCAGGCCGGGTGGTCCTCGCCGAAGAACTCGCGCGCGTTGCCCCGGGCGATGTCGGCGAAGTCCTCGCGGCGCTCGAAGGAGTGGACCCGTCCGGACTCCCCCACCGCGCGCAACAGCGACATCGAGAGGGCGCCGGAGCCGACCCCGGCCTCGACGACGGTGGCCCCCGGGAAGACGTCGGCCATCATGACGATCTGCCCGGCGTCCTTCGGGTACACGACGGCCGCACCCCTCGGCATCGACATGACCCAGTCGGCGAGCAGCGGGCGCAGCGCCAGGTACTCGACGCCCGCGGTGTTCGTCAGGGTGGAGCCGTCGGGCGCGCCGATGAGGTCGTCGTGGCTCAGGTGGCCCCGGTGGGTGTGGAACTGCTTGCCGGCCGCCAGCGTGATCGTGTGGAGGCGGCCCTTGGGGTCGGTGAGCTGGACGCGGTCGCCCTCGGTGAAGGGCCCGCGCCGACGCTCGGCTCCGGTGGCGGTCATGCGCGAGAGTCTAGGTGCGGGTGCCGGACCGCTGTGCGGCGGCGCCGATGGCCCGGGCGGAGGCCACGCCCCATGCCTGCCCGTCGCGAGTCAGGACGATGACGCCGACGCCGGTCGTGCCCATCGCCTGGATCACCGCGGTCAGGTCGTCGGCCGGCCCGGCCTCGACGAGGTTCTCGTCCGGCACCCGCTGCACGACCGACCCGATGGGGGTCGAGGGGGGCACGTCCTGGCCGGGCAGCGCGGTGAGGAAGAGGGTGGGGCGGCCCCGCTCGTCGAGGCAGACGACGAGGTCGGGGTGGGCCATCGCCACCTCGTAGGGGGTGTCCGTGGGCAGGACCACGACGCGCTGCGCGACGTCGCCGACCCGCACCCGCTCGACGACGCCCTCGATCGGCGCGCGGCGGATCGCCTGGGTGGCGCCGCTCCACAGGACCCAGCCCATGACGAGCACGATGACGACGTTGACGAGGTCCGGGCGGTCACCGCGCGAGAGCGGCAGGAGGAGGAACCAGACGACGAGCCCCAGCGCGACGAGGCGGCCGATCCACCCCGCGACGAGCAGGCCGAGGTCACGGCGCCCGGTGGCTCCCCACACGAGCGACTGCACCGCGGCGCCGCCGTCGAGCGGCAGCCCGGGGAGCAGGTTGAACCCGGCGAGCAGCGCGTTGAGCAGGAAGAAGGAGGAGGCGAAGGTGCCGGCCGCCCCGTCGAGCGTCGCCGCGCCGACGGCGCCGAACGCGGCGAGGGCGGCGTTGACACCGGGGCCGGCGAGCGCCACGAGCGCGGTGCGCCCCGGCGTGGCGCCGGTGCCGTCGTACGCGGTGTGCCCACCCCACAGCGTGGCGACGATGCGGTGCACCCGGAAGCCGAGCAGGCGGGCGACGAGGGCGTGGCCGATCTCGTGGCCGAGGACGGCGACGAAGATGACGACGACGAGCCAGCCGGCGTACGCGAGGGCGAAGCCCTGGCCGTTGACCGCGCCCGTCTGGTAGCCGGTGAACGCGATGAACGCCGCGAGGAAGAGCCAGGTGCGGTCGAGGTAGATCGGCACCCCGGCGACCCCGCCGATCCGCAGGGCGCCGCGGGGGGCCTGCGACGACGTGGACATAGCGCCGACCCTACGTGAGCCGGGCGGCATACTGATCCTCTGCCCGACGACCGTCCCGAGAGGACCCCGAGGACCCCTGTGACCGCTCAGCACCGGCCCGATGCCACCGACGCCCTGACCAGCGCCCTCCGCGAGCGGGTGCTCGTGCTCGACGGCGCGATGGGCACGATGATCCAGGCGCGGCAGCTGTCGGAGGCGGACTACCGCGGTGCCCGGTTCGCCGACCACCCGAGCGACCTGCGCGGCAACAACGACCTCCTGTCGCTCACCCGGCCCGACGTCATCCGCGAGATCCACGAGGCGTACCTCGAGGCCGGGGCCGACCTCGTCGAGACGAACACGTTCAACGCCCAGCGCATCTCGCTGGCCGACTACGGCATGGCGGACCTCGCCTACGAGATGAACGTCGCGGCCGCGGCGCTGGCCCGCGAGGCGTGCGACGCCGTCGGCGAGCGGACCCCCGACCGGCCTCGCTGGGTCCTCGGCACCCTGGGCCCGACGAACCGGACGGCGTCCATCTCTCCGGACGTCAACGACCCCGCCGCCCGCAACGTCACCTTCGACGAGCTCGTCGACGCCTACCTCGAGCAGGCGCGGGGGCTCGTCGACGGCGGGGCCGACGTGCTCCTCGTCGAGACGATCTTCGACACCCTCAACGCCAAGGCCGCCATCTTCGCCCTCGAGACCCTCTTCGAGGAGCACGACCGCCGGTGGCCCGTCATGATCTCGGGGACGATCACCGATGCCTCCGGGCGCACCCTGTCGGGTCAGGTGACCGAGGCGTTCTGGTACTCGGTGCGGCACGCCCGGCCGCTGGCCATCGGGCTCAACTGCGCCCTCGGAGCCGGCGAGCTGCGCCCGTACGTCGCCGAGCTGTCCCGGATCGCCGACTGCTTCGTCTCCGCCCACCCGAACGCCGGGCTCCCCAACGCGTTCGGGGAGTACGACGAGTCGCCCGAGGCGATGGCCGAGGTCGTCGGCGAGTTCGCGTCCGCCGGCCTGGTCAACATCGTCGGCGGCTGCTGCGGCACGACGCCCGAGCACATCGCGGCCATCGCCAAGGCAGCCTCGGCCGGTGCCCCCCGGCAGCGCGCCGAGGTCGCCCCGGCGCTGCGGCTCTGCGGCCTCGAGCCCCTCGTCGTCGACGAGGACAGCCTCTTCGTCAACGTCGGGGAGCGCACCAACATCACCGGGTCCGCCCGGTTCCGCCGGCTCATCCGCGAGGAGGACTACCCGGCCGCGCTGTCGGTCGCCCGCCAGCAGGTCGAGTCCGGCGCCCAGGTCATCGACGTCAACATGGACGAGGGGATGATCGACGGGGTCGCGGCGATGGACCGCTTCCTCAAGCTCGTGGCGTCCGAGCCCGACATCTGCCGGGTCCCGACGATGGTCGACTCGAGCAAGTGGGAGGTCATCGAGGCCGGGCTCAAGGTGACCCAGGGCAAGCCGATCATCAACTCGATCTCGATGAAGGAGGGCGAGCAGCCCTTCCTCGAGCACGCGCGGCTCGCCCGCAAGTACGGCGCCGCGGTCGTCGTCATGGCCTTCGACGAGGACGGCCAGGCCGACAACCTGCAGCGGCGGATCGAGATCTGCGAGCGGGCCTACCGGCTGCTCGTCGACGAGGTCGGCTTCCCGCCCGAGGACATCATCTTCGACCCCAACATCTTCGCGGTGGCCACCGGCATCGACGAGCACGCCGCCTACGGCACCGACTACATCGAGGCCACCCGCTGGATCTCCGAGCACCTGCCGCACGCGCTCGTGTCCGGGGGCGTCTCGAACGTGTCCTTCAGCTTCCGCGGCAACAACGCGGTCCGCGAGGCCATCCACGCCGTGTTCCTCTACCACGCGATCCGCGCCGGCATGGACATGGGCATCGTCAACGCGGGGGCCCTGGTGCCCTACGACACCGTCGACGAGCGGCTGCGCGAGGCCATCGAGGACGTCGTCCTCAACCGCCTCGAGGACCCTGCCGTCGCCACCGAGCGCCTGCTCGAGCTCGCCGAGGAGTTCCGCTCCGACGGCGAGGTGGCCGAGGCCGCCACCGAGGCGTGGCGCGAGCTGCCGCTGCGCGAGCGCATCACGCACGCCCTCGTCAAGGGCATCGACGACCACGTCGTCGACGACACCGAGGCGCTGCGGCTCGAGCTCGCCGACGCGGGTGGCCGCCCACTCGAGGTGATCGAGGGCCCGCTCATGGACGGGATGAACGTCGTCGGCGACCTCTTCGGCTCCGGGAAGATGTTCCTCCCGCAGGTCGTGAAGTCGGCGCGGGTCATGAAGAAGGCCGTGGCCCACCTCGTCCCGTACATCGAGGCCGAGAAGGACGAGGCGGCCCGCCGCAAGCCGAAGGGGAAGGTGGTCACGGCCACCGTCAAGGGCGACGTCCACGACATCGGCAAGAACATCGTCGGCGTGGTCCTCCAGTGCAACAACTACGACGTCGTCGACCTCGGCGTCATGGTGCCGACCCAGAAGATCCTCGACACCGCCAAGGCCGAGGGCGCCGACGCCATCGGGCTCTCCGGGCTCATCACCCCGAGCCTGGACGAGATGGTCCAGGTGGCCTCCGAGATGCAGCGTCAGGGCTTCACCATCCCGCTCCTGCTCGGCGGGGCGACGACGTCGAAGGCGCACACGGCGGTCAAGGTCGACGAGCGCTACTCGGGTCCGGTCGTGTGGGTCAAGGACGCGTCCCGGTCCGTGCCGGTCGTCAGCCAGCTGCTCTCCGCGACCCAGCGGGACCCCTTCGTCGAGGGGGTCGCCTCGGAGTACACCGAGCTCCGGCGGCGGCACGCCGCCAAGACCGGCGACCGTCCCCTCGCCCCCCTCGACGCGGCCCGGGCCAACGCGCCCACCCTCGACTGGGCGTCCTACCGGCCGATGCGCCCGCACCTGCTCGCCCACCAGTCGGGCGACCAGTGGTCGGTGCCGTCGGGCACCCCGTGGCGGCGGGCCGCGACGCAGTTCACCCGGGTCTGGGAGGACTACCCCGTCGCCGACCTGCGCGAGTACATCGACTGGACCCCGTTCTTCCTCGCGTGGGAGATCCGTGGCCGGTACCCGGACGTCCTCAACAACCCGACGACCTCGGAGCAGGCCCGCAGCCTGTTCGACGACGCGCAGCGCATGCTCGACCTCATCGAGCGCGAGCACTGGCTCGCTCCCCGGGGGGTCGCCGGGATCTTCCCCGCGTCCGGGGTCGGCGACGACGTCGAGGTCTACGCCGACGAGGACCGCGGGTCGGTGCTCACGAGGCTCCACGGGCTGCGGCAGCAGGGGCAGCACCGGGAGGGGGTCGCCAACAAGTGCCTCTCGGACTTCGTCGCCCCGAAGGAGTCCGGGCTGCGCGACCACGTCGGCGCGTTCTCGGTCACCACCGGCCTCGGCCTGGAGGACCGGCTCCGGCACTTCAAGGACGACCTCGACGACTACTCGGCGATCATGCTCGAGGCCCTCGCCGACCGGCTCGCCGAGGCGTTCGCCGAGCGGCTCCACCAGCGGGTCCGCACCGACCTGTGGGGCTACGCCGCCGACGAGCGGCTCGACACCCACGCCCTCATCGCCGAGCGGTACCACGGCATCCGGCCCGCGCCCGGGTACCCGGCGTGCCCGGACCACACCGAGAAGGAGACCCTGATGGCGCTCCTCGGCGGCGAGGAGCGCACCGGGGTGAAGCTCACCGAGTCGATGGCGATGTGGCCGGGAGCGTCGGTGTCGGGGTGGTACTTCGCCCACCCCGAGAGCCAGTACTTCGTCGTCGGCCGCCTCGGGCGTGACCAGGTGGAGGACTACGCCGCCCGCAAGGGCTGGGACGTCGCGACCGCCGAGCGCTGGCTGTCGCCCAACCTCGGCTACATCCCCGACGCCGACTGACCCGGGGTGGCCCGGCCGGGGTGGGGGCGCTGCGGTGTCACCGGTCGCGCCTACCGTGTCCTCCATGACCCCAGCCCTGTCGCCGAGCCGCGCCGCGGACTTCAAGCAGTGCCCGCTGCTGTTCCGGTTCCGGACCATCGACAAGCTCGAGGGTCCGCCCTCCCCCGCCGCCGCACGCGGCACGCTGGTCCACGCCGTCCTCGAGCACCTCTTCGACCTCCCGGCCGCCGAGCGCACCCCGGCGGCCGCGACGGCGCTGCTCGAGCCGCGGTGGCGGGCGCTGGTCGACGAGCGCCCCGAGCTCGCGACGATGATCGAGGACGACGACCTGCTCACCGAGGAGGCCTGGTTCGCCGGCGCCCGCACCCTCGTCGAGCAGTGGTTCGACCTCGAGGACCCCACGCGCCTCGAGCCGGCCGCCCGCGAGCTGTACGTCGAGACCGAGATCGAGGGCCTCACCCTGCGCGGCTACGTCGACCGCCTCGACGTCGCCCCGGACGGCGCGATGCGCGTCGTCGACTACAAGACGGGCCGCTCCCCCGGCGAGCTGTTCGAGGCCAAGGCCCTCTTCCAGATGAAGTTCTACGCCCTCGTGCTGTGGCGCCTGCACGGCGAGGTCCCGAAGATGCTCCAGCTCGTCTACCTCGGCAACGGCGAGGTCGTGCGCTACGTCCCCGACGAGCGCGACCTGCTCGCGATCGAGCGGAACGTGCGGGCCATCTGGGACGCCGTCGTCCGCGCCGCGAGCACCGGCGACTGGCGCCCGCGCACGTCCCGCCTGTGCGACTGGTGCGACTTCCGCGAGTTCTGCCCCGAGTTCGGCGGCACCCCGCCGCCGCTGCCCGAGGGCGCCGGGCTCATCGCCCTGGACCCGGCACGCTCAGGTGAGGCGACGCCCTTCGAGGACTGACGCCGCGAGCTCGCCGAGCCGGCCGGGGGTCAGCCCCTCGAGCCCGCTCAGGTGCACGGCTCCGGGCATCTGCGGCACCGGCACCACGTGCGGCACGGCCAGGGTCGGCACCCCGGCGGCGACGGCCGAGCGCACCCCCGTCGGGCTGTCCTCGATGGCCACGCACCACATCGGCTCCACCCCGAGCATCCGGGCCGCCGCGTGGTACGGCTCCGGGTGGGGCTTGCCGTGCTCCACCTCGTCGCCGGTGACGACCACCGTGAACGCCCCGGCCGGCAGCGCCGACACGACGGCGTCGGCCAGCGACCGCCACGACATCGTCACCAGGGCGCTCGGCACCCCCGCGTCACGCAGGGCGTCCAGCAGCTCGCGCGCGCCCGGCCGCCACGGCACGTGCGCCTGCACCTGGGTGATGACCCGAACGAGCAGCTCGTCGATGATCCGCTCGGGCTCCCAGGTGATGGGCGAGTGCTCGCGGATGAAGCGCGCGGAGACCATGAGGTCGTTGCCGACGAGCTGGTGGGCGAACTCCTCGCTCCACGTCCCGCCGTGCTCCTCGACGATGGCGTGCTCGGCCGAGATCCAGTACGGCTCGGTGTCGACGAGGGTGCCGTCCATGTCCCACAGGACCGCGGCGGGGAGGCTCATGGGTCGGCAGCCTATCGAGCCGTAGGGTGGGGCTCTGACCCGCCCTGAGGAGGACGTCCGTGATCGAGCTCGAGGACATCGGCGAGCTGCGCGACCCCGTGCTCATCGCCGCCTTCGAAGGCTGGAACGACGCCGGGGAGGCCGCCAGCGCGGTCATCGAGCACCTCACCGAGATCTGGGACGCGGACGTCGTCGCGGCCCTCGATCCCGAGGACTACTACGACTTCCAGGTCAACCGGCCCCGGGTCGTGGCCGAGGGCGGCAAGCGCCGCATCAGCTGGCGCACGACGCGGGTCCTCGTCGCCCGCGACACCTCGGTCGGGCGCGACGTGATCCTCGTCCAGGGCGTCGAGCCGTCCTTCCGCTGGCGCGCCTTCGCCATCGAGCTGATGGAGCTCGCCGAGGCCGCCGACGTCTCGATGGTCATCACCCTGGGCGCGCTGATGGCCGACGTCGCGCACTCGCGTCCCATCCCCGTCTCGGCGACGTCCGACAGCGAGGACACCCGGCACCGGCACGGCCTCGAGCAGAGCGGCTACGAGGGCCCCACCGGCATCGTCGGGGTCGTCGCCGACGCCGCGACCCAGGTGGGCATCCCCTCGGTGTCGTGCTGGGCCGCGGTCCCGCACTACGCCGGCCACTCCCCGTCGCCGAAGGCCACCGCGGCCCTGCTCGGGCGGCTCGAGGAGCTGCTCGACGGCCCGATCGAGCACGGTGAGCTCGACGAGGACGCTCGCGCCTGGGAGCGCGGCATCGACGAGCTCGCGTCGTCCGACGCCGAGGTCGCCGAGTACGTCGAGAGCCTCGAGGAGGCCCAGGACACCGCCGAGCTGCCCGAGGCGAGCGGGGACGCCATCGCCAAGGAGTTCGAGCGCTACCTGCGCCGGCGCGGCTCGGACGACACCGGGCAGCCGGGCGGCCCGTAGCCGCGGCTCAGAGCCGGATGCCGAGCAGGGCGTCCAGGGTGCGCGCCAGCAGGCCGGGAGCCCCGGGGTCGTCCCCCTCGCCGGCGAGGGTGCGCTCGCACCACGCGTCGACGGCGGCGAGGGCGCGCGGCACGTCGAGGTCGTCTGCGACGGCGGCCCGCACCGCGGCGATGGTGGGCAGCGCGTCGAGGCCGCCGTTGACCGAGAGCGCCTCGCGCCAGCGGTCCAGCCGGGTCTGTGCCGCGTCCAGGAGGTCGCCGGTGTAGTCCCAGTCGCTGCGGTAGTGGTGGGCGAGCAGCACGAGCCGGATCGTCATCGGGTCGACGCCGTCGGCACGCAGGGCGGAGACCAGGACGAGGTTGCCCTTGGACTTGCTCATCTTGTGCCCGTCGTAGCCGACCATCGCCTGGTGGACGTAGAGCCGCGCGAACGTCGGGTCACCGGTGGCGGCCACGGACTGGACGGCGCTCATCTCGTGGTGCGGGAAGATCAGGTCGGTGCCGCCGCCCTGGACGTCGAACGGGTGGGCGAGGTGCTCGAGCGCGATGGCGGTGCACTCGACGTGCCAGCCGGGTCGCCCGGGGCCGAGCTCGTCGTCGGCCCACGAGGGCTCACCCGCGCGGACGGCGCGCCACAGGAGCGGGTCGAAGCGGCCGCGCTTGCCCTCCCGGTCGGGGTCGCCGCCGCGCTCGGCGAACACCGCGTCCATCTGGTCCGCGCTCCAGCCGGAGACCTCGCCGAAGCTGGGGGTCATCCCGAGGTCGAGATAGACGTCGCTGCCGGTCCCCTCCCCGTCGGGCACCGGGAGGCGGTACGCGACGCCGGAGCCCAGCAGCCGGCGCACGACCGCCGCGATCTCGTCCATCGACTCGACGACGCCGCGGTACTCGTCGGGCGGGATGACCGCCAGCGCCGTCATGTCGTCGCGGAAGAGGTCGATCTCGGCCGTCGCGAGCTCGCGCCAGTCACGCCCGTCGCGGGCGGCGCGCTCGAGCAGCGGGTCGTCGATGTCGGTGACGTTCTGGACGTACTCGACGACGTGCCCGGCGTCGCGCAGTGCTCGGCCCACGAGGTCGAATGTCACGTACGTGGCCGCGTGGCCGAGGTGCGTCGCGTCGTAGGGCGTGATGCCGCACACGTACATGCGGGCCACCTCACCGGCATCCACCGGCCGCACCGCGCCCGAGGCGGTGTCGTAGAGGCGGAGCGGGTCGCCGTGACCGGGAACGGCGGGGACGAACGGCGTGGGCCACGACTTCACGGGGTGAGCCTACGTGCCGGGCTCACAGTGCCGGCCACGGGATGGCGGGCCAGCCCCCGCGCGGTCGAGGGTGCACCCGGTGCCGCCGCAGGACGTCGACCCGGTGGGTCAGCGCCTCGATCTCCTCGGCGGTGAGCAGGGGCGCGAGCTCGTCGGCGAGCCCGTCGGTGAGGGCCGCGGCGAGGCGTTCGAGCCGGGCGACGTCCTCCGCGAGCAGGTCCTCGCCCGCCCAGCCCCACAGGACGGTGCGCAGCTTGGGCTCCACGCCCAGGCTCACGCCGTGGTCACAGCCGCGGACGACGGCGCCGTCGCGTAGGACGTGGCTGCCCTTGCGGTCGGAGTTGTTGAGCACGGCGTCGAGGACGGCCACGGTGCGCAGCACCGGCTCGGGGCTGTGGGCGACGACGACGGGCTCACCGAGCGAGGACTCGCCTTCGAGGACGACGAGCCACCCGTCGGGCACCTCGTCGGGGTCGAGCACGTCGACCAGCGGCTCCTGCTCGGGCTCCCCCGACACCGGCCCCACCCACAGCTGGACCGAGCCGGGGCCGAGCGGCCCGTCACGCAGCACCGTCGGTGGGACGACGCCGAACCCGCCGGCCTCGCTGACGAGCCAGGCCGCGCGCTCCCGCGCGACGAGGGTGCCGTCCGGGTAGTCCCACAGGCGGCGCTCGGTGGCCTCCGGCTTGTGGATGACGAGGATCTCGTCGGCGGGGTCGCCCACGAGGCACAGGAGCGCACCGTTGGACGACCCGGCGATGCGGCCGACGGGGGTGAGGGTGCCCCGGGTCAGGAGCTCCTCGAGGTCAGCGCCGGTATCCGTTGGCACGAGGGCAGATGTGGCCGTCGGGATCGAGGGGCTGGCCGCAGAACGGGCAGGCGGGCCGCCCGGCGGCGATCACCTTGCCGCAGCGCCGGGCGAAGGCCCGCGCCGCCTGCGGGCTGAGGACGACGCGCAGGGTGGTCAGGGCGTCCTCCTCGACCTCTTCGGGGTCCTGGTCGTGGCACTCGATGACCAGGACGCTGCGCTCGGGGTCCCAGGCGAGGCTCAGGGTGTCGACCCGGAACTCGTCCTCGATCGGGGTGGCGAGCGGCTCGGTGTCGCCCTCACCGAGCGGCTCGGTGGCCGTGCCCTCGGCGTGGGCGTCGAGCATGTCGTCGACCCGGTCCGCCAGCACGCTGACCTGCACCTTCTCGAGCGACACCGAGACGACCCGCCCGTCGCCGCTGGCCTGGAGGAAGAAGGTCCGGCCGCCGGGCGGGCCGACGGTGCCGGCGACGAAGCGCTCCGGCGGGTCGAAGACGGTGGCAGGCATGGGACCCACCCTAGATCGAGAACCCGACCGGCAGCTCCAGCCGGTGGCGGGCCATGAGGGCCGCATCGCCGAGCACCTCGCGGGTAGGGCCGTCACCGACGACGGTGCCCTCGGACAGCACGACGGAGCGCTCGCAGAGCTCCATCGCGTACGGCAGGTCGTGGGTGACCATGAGGATCGTGACGTCGAGGGTCCGCAGGATGTCGGCGAGCTCCCGGCGCGACGCCGGGTCGAGGTTGGACGACGGCTCGTCGAGGACGAGGATCTGCGGGCGCATCGCGAGGACGGTGGCGATGGCCACCCGGCGCCGCTGACCGAACGACAGGTGGTGCGGCGCCCGGTCGGCGAGGTCGGCGACGCCGACCGCCTCGAGCGCCTCCACGACGCGAGCGTCCAGCTCGGCGCCGCGCAGGCCGAGGTTGGCGGGCCCGAAGGCCACGTCGTCGCGCACCGTCGGCATGAAGAGCTGGTCGTCGGGGTCCTGGAAGACGATGCCCACCCGGCGGCGGATCTCGAGGAGATGCTCGTCGGAGACCGGCAGGCCGGACACCGCGACGGTGCCGTGCCCGGGCGAGAGGACGCCGTTGAGGTGGAGGACGAGGGTGGTCTTGCCGGCGCCGTTGGGCCCGAGGAGGGCCACCCGCTCGCCGGGGTGGACGTGCAGGTCGACCCCGAACAGGGCCTGGTGGCCGCCGGGGTAGGCGTAGGCGACGCCGCGCAGCTCGAGGACGGGGGTGGTCACGGCACCATCCTCGCGCCCACGGACGCGGCGACCGCGGCCAGGGCCGGCCCGAGGACGACGAGCCACTCGGTGGGGCGTGCCGCGAGCGGCGAGGTGACGGGCAGCCGCCCGGACCAGCCGCGGCTCACCATGGCGAGGTGCACCCGTTCCCCGCGCTCGTAGCTGCGGATGAACAGCGCCCCCATCCCGGCGGCGAGCACCGGCCACGACCGCACCGACCGGGCGTCGAAGCCCCGGGAGGCCCGGGCCACCCGCATCCGCCGCAGCTGGCCGCCGATGACGTCGACGTAGCGGACCATGAACGACGCGATGAGCACGAGCGGGTCGGGTACGCGCAGGTGCTGAAGGGCCCGGACGAGGTCGCGCGGGCGGGTCGTCACGGCGAAGGCGACGGCCGCGACGACGCCCGTCGTCCCCTTGAGGAGCAGCGCCACGGCGGCGGTCAGCCCCGCCTCGGACACGCTGACCGGCCCCAGCTGGACGCGGGGCCCGACGGCGACGAACGGGAGGACGACGGCGAACACCGCGAACGGGGTCTCGACGGCGAGCCGGGGCAGCAGGTGCCGAGCCGCGACCCGGGTGGAGAGCAGGACCGCGACCGCGACGGCGAGGAGGGCGGCGAGCACGAGCGCTGCCTCGTTGGGGACGCTGACCACCGCGAGGACGAACAGGAGCAGCCCGACGAGCTTCGCGTGCGCCGGGACGGTGTGGAGCCTCGAGGTGCCCTCGACGTGCAGGTGGGCACCGGGGCCGGAGCCCACCGCTCAGCCCCGCCCGCGGCCGAGGCGCCGTAGCAGGAGCACGAGCCCGGCCATGACGACGGCCGTGGCGAGCACGCCGAGGACCCCGGCGAGGCCACCGGACAGGGCACCGTTCGAGATCCCGCCGACGCCGTAATCGGCCAGGGGCGACCCCGCGGCGGCGGAGTCCCGGGCCGTGTCGGCGAAGCCCAGGGTGCCGGCGACGTGCTCGAGCCCGTCGGGGCTCGCCGACGCGAAGACCGACAGGACGCCGGCGACGAGGAGCGACACGAGCCCCCCGACGACGACGAGGCGCCGGGTGCTGGGGCGGGTCCGCGTGCTCACGCGACCGGCTCCGGCGTGCGCAGCTCGAGCACCGGCAGGCGCCCGCGGGCCGCGTGGACGAGGTCGGGCCGGGCGGCGATGATGCTCGACACGGCGAGGAAGGTGATGGCCGCCTCACCGACGCCGATGACGACGTGCCAGGCGCCCATCGCCGTGACGAGCGCCCCGAGCGGGATGGGGGCCGCGCCGCCGAGGGCGTAGAGCCCGACGAAGGCCAGCGCGGCCGCCGGCACGCTCACGAGCGCCCCGGCTGCAGCCGCGAAGGGCACGCTCCCCGGGCGCCGCGGCAGGACCGCTAGGAACACCCGGGTGACGCCGTAGCCGACCCAGACCGCGAGGACGCTCATGAGCAGCAGGTTGGTCCCGAGCGCCGTCACTCCCCCGTCGGCGAACAGGAACGCCTGGACGGCGAGCACGACCGTGAGGCACAGCGTGGCCGTCGCCGGTCCGACGAGGGCCGCGGCCAGCGCGGCGCCGATGAGGTGCCCCGAGGTGCCGGCCCCGACCGGGAAGTTGACCATCTGGGCGGCGAACACGAAGACGGCGACGAGGCCCGCCAGCGGCGCCGTCCGGTCGTCGAGCTCGCGCCGTGAGGCCCGGACCAGCGCGAACGCCACGCCCCCACCGGCGACGACAGCGGTCCCCAGGGACGTCGGGGCGTCGAGGAAGCCGTCGGGGACGTGCATGGAACCTCCGTGTGGCGAGCTGCGGTCGTGGGTGCGTGCCGTGCTGCGGCGGACGCACCGTCCACTCTATTGCACATTGCTCGCAACAGTGGGGCGGTTGGTGCAGGAACCGTCAGTCCGCTGCTCCGCCGACGGTCGAGTCGCCCGCGTCGTGGTGGACGGGCAGGGCCACGAGGGACGCGAGGTCCCCCTCGGCGGTGTTGCTCGCGAGCAGCACCATCCGGCGGGCCGTCACGTGGACGGCCGTCACGGTGCCCGGGTCCACCCGCACCCGCTGGAGCCCGGCGACACCCGCCCCGACGGCCTCGGCGACGACCGCCTTGATCGGGTCCCCGTGGCTGACGGCGACCCAGACGGCGCCCCGGCCGTGCTCGGCCTCGACCTCGGCGTCGAGCGCGCGGACCCCGCCGACGACCCGCTGGGCCATCTCGCCGAGCGACTCGGCGCGGAACTGCTCCGACGCCGGGAAGGTGGCCAGCGCCGGGTCGTCCTGGATGGTGCGCCACAGGGGGTCCTTGGCGGCCTCGACGAGGTGCCGGCCGGTCCAGGCCCCGTAGTGGCACTCCCCCAGCCGGTCGTCGGCGGTGGCCGTCAGCGTCGGCAGCGCGGCCTCCACGGTCTCGCGGCACCGCTGCAGCGGGCTGGTGACGGCGCGGACGACTGGGAGCGTGGCAAGGCGGGCGGCGAGCCGCTCGGCCTGGCCCCGGCCGGTGTCGGTGAGGCCCACCCCGTCGGTCCAGCCGGCGAGGATCCCGGCGGCGTTCGCGGTGGAGTGCCCGTGTCGCAGGAGCAGGACGATGGCCACGATGCACCACTCTAGGCGGGTCGTCACCCACAATGGCGTGCGTGATCGTCGACCGCGCCGTCTACGAGGACGGGCACCGCCGCGACTGCGGCGACCTGTCCGAGGAGCTCGAACGCCTCCGGGCCTCGGGCGACCCCAGCTGCTTCCTGTGGATCGGGGTCAAGGACCCGAGCGAGGACGAGTTCGACGAGGTCGAGACCGAGATGGGCCTGCACCAGCTCGCCGTCGAGGACGTCGTCCACGGCCGTCAGCGCCCCAAGGTCGAGCTGTACGACGACACCGTGTTCGTCGTCCTCAAGCCGCTGCGGTACATCGACCGGACCTCCGACATCGAGACCGGTGAGGTCATGGTCATCGTCGGTGACCACTTCGTCGTCACGGTCCGCCGGGGCGAGCTGACGCCGCTCGCGAGTATCCGCGCCGACATCGAGGCCGATCCCGAGGCCCTGCGTCTCGGGCCGCTGGCGGTCCTCCACCGGGTCCTCGACCGGGTCGTGGACGACTACCTCGTCATCGACGCGGAGGTGGCGACCGACCTCGAGGAGATCGAGTCGCAGGTCTTCTCGGGTGACCGGATGGACACCGGGGTCATCTACCGCCTCAAGCGCGAGGTGCTCGAGTTCCGGCGCGCGGTCGTCCCGCTGGCCGAGCCGCTGCGGATGCTGCACACCTCACCGCGCAGCCCGATCCCCGAGGGCGAGCTGCGTCTCCTGCTGCGTGACGTGGCGGACCACCTGCACACCGTCCTGGACCACGTCGAGTCCTACGACCGCCTGCTGTCCGACATCCTCGGGGCGCACCTCGCGCAGATCTCGGTCCGGCAGAACGCCGACATGCGCAAGATCTCGGCCTGGGTGGCCATGGCCGCCGTCCCGACGATGGTCGCCGGGATCTACGGGATGAACTTCGACCGGATGCCCGAGCTGCACTGGCAGTACGGCTATCCGCTCGTGCTGATCCTCATGGGTGCCGCCTGCCTCACGCTGTTCCGCATGTTCAAGCGGGCCGGCTGGCTCTGAACGCCGGCCCGGCAGGCCGCCGGCTCAGGTGGCTGCGATCAGCCCGGTGACCAGCGCGCCGGCCAGGACGAGCCCGAGCGCCACCCGGTAGTAGACGAACGGCCGCAGCGAGTTGGTCGCGACGAACCGCAGGAGCCAGGCGATCGACGCGTAGGCCGTGACGAAGGCGACCGCGATGCCCACGAGCATCTGCCCGGCGCCCAGGATCTTCAGGTCGTCCCACGTGTCGACGAGCTCGAACAGGCCGGCGGCGGTCAGGGCCGGGATCGCCATGAAGAACGACAGCTCGGTCGCCGTCACCCGGTTGATGCCACGCACGAGGCCGGCCGAGATCGTCGCGCCCGACCGGGACACCCCGGGGATCAGCGAGAAGCACTGGACGACCCCGATGACCAGACCGTCCATCAGGGTGATGCTGTCCTCGCCGCGCTGGTCGCCCCGACGCTCGAGGGCGTCGTGGCGCGCCTCGGCGAACCAGATGACCGCGCTCCAGAGGACGAGGGCCCCGGCGACGACCCACAGGCTCCGCAGCGGCCCGGCGATGACGCCCTTGAGCGCGAAGCCGACGATCCCGACCGGGATCGACCCGACGATGACGGCCCAGGCGAGCCGGTAGTCGTGGTCGGCCCGGGCGGCCTCGGAGCGCAGGCCCCGGACCCAGGCCATGAACAGGCGGGCGATCTTCCTCGCGAAGTAGATGAACGTGGCGACGATGGCGCCGATCTGGATGATCGCCGTGTAGGCCGTGACGGCCGGGGCGTCGACCGGCAGGCCGAGCAGGTGCTCGGCGATCGTGAGGTGGCCGGTGGACGAGATCGGGAGGAACTCGGTGAGCCCCTCCACGATCCCGAGGATGACGGCTTGGACGTACGAGAGCTCGACGGGCACCAGCAGAGCCTAGGGCGACGAGCCCTGCCGTGACGCGGCGGCCCTGGGTGTGTTCGGTCCCGGCGGGGCGGCGGGGGTCAGCCGGGGACGACCTCGGCCATGAGCCGCAGCGTCGCCAGCCGGTCCGGCGTCGTCCGGGCGTACGGGGCCACCGACAGGGTCGTGACGCCGGCGTCGGCGTAGCGGCCGACCCGTTCGGCGATCCGCTCGGGCGGCCCGAGCAGGGCGGTCGCGTCGGCCAGCTCCATCGGCACGGCGGCCGCGGCGTCCCGTGGCCGCCCGGCCAGGTACAGGTCCTGGATGGTGTCGGCCGCCTCGTCGAAGCCCATCGAGCGGGCGAGCCGGTTGTAGAAGTTCTGCTCCCGGCTGCCCATCCCCCCGATGTACAGGGCCGTGTAGGGCGCGACGGCGGCCCGGGCCGCCTCGAGGTCGTCGGTGACGACGACGGGGACCGTGGCGACCACGTCGAAGCCGTCCATCGGGTCGGTCCCGGCGCCCCGTCCGGCGGCGGCCCGGGCGTCGCGGACTGCCGCGAGCTGGTCCCCCGAGTGCTCGGGGGACAGGAAGATCGCCAGCCACCCGTCGGCGACCTCGCCCGCGAGGGCCAGGTTCTTCGGGCCCACCGCCGCGAGGTAGATCGGCAGGTCGGGGCGGGGCGGGTGGATGGTCAGGCGCAGGCTCTTGCCGGGGCCGTCGGGCAGCGGCAGCTGGAAGTGGGCGCCGTCGTACTCCACGGGCCGCCGGGCCAGCGCCATCCGCACGATGTCGACGTACTCGCGGGTGCGCCCGAGCGGCTGCGCGAACCGGACGCCGTGCCACCCCTCGCTCACCTGGGGGCCGGACACGCCGAGCCCGAGCAGGAACCGGCCGTGCGAGAGGGTGTCGAGGGTCGCGGCGGTCATCGCCGTCATCGCCGGGGTGCGGGCCGGGATCTGCATGACGCCCGCGCCGAGGCCGATGCGCTCGGTCTGGGCCGCGAGCCACGCGAGGACCGTGGGGCTGTCCGAGCCGTACGCCTCGGCGACCCAGACCGACGCGTAGCCGAGCCGGTCGGCCTCCTGCACCAGCTCGAGGAGGTCCTCCCCCATCCCCATCCCTGCGTAGCCGCCTGCCAGTCCGAGCCTCATGGCCCCGAGGCTAGCCGGGGCCCCGCCCGACCCGGACCCGTTGTCGGTGGTCGTCGGTAGGTTCGAGGCATCGGAAGGGGGCGGTGATGGCGACGGCAGCGGGTCCGCAGGATGTGCT
>NZ_CANLZR010000015.1 GCF_947495705.1 uncultured Phycicoccus sp. | reverse complement strand
AAGAACCCGACAGACTGACCCAAGAGCGTCAAGGATCAACCGACCTAGAACCGTCAAGAATCACCCGAAGTCCTACAGCCCCACCGGACACCCGGGCGATCGTGGGTGAAGAACGGCGCCCGGCCGACGGTTCTCACCCACATCCCACGCTTGTCCGGTCGCTCAGGCCCGCAGGACCTCGCCCGTCCGCAGGAACAGGTCGGCGGCGTGCTCGCGGGACCGCCCGATGGCCGTCAGCCCGATTCGGCCGTCCACCTCGAGCCCCAGCAGCATGTGCATGACCACCCCGACCCCCGTGACGGGGTCGAAACGCAGCCCCGCGGCGCGGACAGCGTCCAGCACGTCGCGGGCCTCCCGGCCGCGCCAGGCGGGGTCGACCAGGTTGTCGGTCGCCTCGTAGAAGCGGCTCGACCCGTCCCGCGTCACCCAGCGGGCCGCCGCCACGTCGTACCGGCCGGGCACCAGGGAGCTCAGCGCGTCGAGCGGATGGGTCGTGCCACCCTTGCGCAGGTTCATCTCGAGGGCCGCGATGCGCCACGGCTCGCCCGGCGCGGACGAGACCGCGAAGTCGACGCTGAGCCGGCCCAGTGCTCCCCGCCGTGCCAGGGTGCGGGCCGCCGCGAGCCCGTACTCCCCGAGGCGGGCGGCGTACTCGTCCGCCGCCGGGAACGTGCACCCCTGGTACACCTGGCCACCCTCCCCGCCGAGGACCTGCTCGTGGGTGGCGAGGACCTGCGGCGGCCCGTCCGGGACGAGGTCGACCTGGACGCTCGGGCTCGCGAAGCGCACCCCTTCGACGAGCTCCTCGACGATGCCACCCTCGGCGAGGTCGGCCACGTACCAGTCGGGGAAGGCCGCGACGCTGTCGCAGGGCCGGTCCTCCTCGTCCCACCGCAGCACCCGGTTCCCGTCGCCGGCCCCGCTGTCGTCGGTCTTGACCACCACCCCGTGGCAGCCCGGCAACGACCCGCGCAGGTCCGCGACCGCCGCCAGCACCGCCTCGGGGCTGCGGACGTCCTCGACCCCGACGGGGACCGGCACCCCGGCGTCCCGCAGCAACCGGCGCCCGGCGCTCTTGCGCGCCAGCACCTCCAGGTGCGGCGCCGTGCCGTTGACCGGCATCCCCAGCGCGTCGGCGATCCGCACCTCGTCGCCGGTGACGTTCCACGGGTCCAGGAACGCCGGCCGGTCCCCCACCCACTGCCGCAGCCGCTCCACGAGGTCGGGACGTGCGAGCAGCTTGGCCGACAGGGCCCGCGGTGACGGGTCGCCCACGGCGAGCACCCGGAACCGGCGGCGGCAGTCGGCACGGTCCCGGGCCGGCAGCAGGTCGAGGTAGTCGTCGACGACGTCGGCTGAGGGGGCGACCGAGCACACGAAGACCAGCTCGCAGTCGCGGACCCGGGCCAGGCGCGTCAGACCGAGCAGGTAGCGGTGCTCGAGCACCGGCAGGCGGGCGCCGTAGTGCGCCAGCAGTGACGCCGCGATGCTCAGCGAGGGCAGCGAGACGACGACGTGCGGGACCCCCGACCCCGGCCGGTGGGCACGCAGGGCGGCGGCCAGCCGCTGCTGGTTCTCGTCCCAGGCCACGCAACCACCTCGGTCCTGCCGTCACCCCCGCATCCAGCGTGCGCCTCCCCGACCGGTCGGGCAAGGGACCTTGGGCCCCGGCCCGCCACCCCCGGCCGACGTCCTCGGGCCCGGACATCCCGCGTGACAGCATGGCCGGATGAGCGACGACGCCCGCAGACAGCGCTGGGAGAAGGCCGGCGAGTGGCCCCTGACCTTCGCCGCCCTCGTCTTCCTCCTCGCCTACGCCTGGCCGATCCTCGACCCCAGCCTCTCGACGACCTGGGTCACGACCACCGAGGTCGTGTCGTGGGTGGCCTGGGCGATGTTCGCCGTCGACTACGCGGTCCGGCTGCGGCTCGCCTCACACCGCGCCACCTTCGTCCGCAAGAACTGGCTCGACCTCCTCGTCGTGCTCCTCCCCCTGCTGCGGCCGTTGCGGCTCCTACGGCTCGTCACGCTCCTCGCGGTGCTGCAGCGCAAGGCCGGCGGGTCGCTGCGCGGCCGGGTGTCGGTGTACGTCGCGGGCGCCGCCGTCATGACGATGTTCGTCGCGAGCCTGGCCATCCTCGATGCAGAACGCGACCGTGCAGGCTCGAACATCGAGGGCTTCGGCGACGCCATCTGGTGGGCGGCCACCACCGTGACGACCGTCGGGTACGGCGACCAGTACCCCGTGACCACCGCGGGCCGGTTCGTCGCGGCGGGCCTGATGCTCGCGGGCATCGCGCTCATCGGCGTCGTCACCGCCACCCTCGCCAGCTGGCTCATCGAACGGGTCGAGGAGATCGAGGAGACCGCGCGGACCGCCACCGAGCAGGACGTCCGGGCCCTGTCCGAGCAGATCGCCCGGCTCCAGGCCACCGTCGACGACCTGCGCGCCGACCGCGCGACCTAGCTGTCGAAGCCGATCCCCACGGCGTCCATCGCCTTGAGCCACAGGTTGCGCCGCCCAGTGCGGTCCTCGGCCGCCAGGCTCGCCCGAGTGACCTTGACGCCGAGTCCGCGCAGCGGCTCCGGGGGGAACGGCAACGGCTTGCGCCGGACCATCCCGAGGCGGGTCACCTCGGTGTCGCGGCGGTCGACGAGGTCGAGGGCCACCCGCGCCCCGAACCGGGTCGAGGCCACCCCGAGCCCGGTGTAGCCGACGGCGTACGCGAGCCGCCCGGCGAGCGCCGTGCCGAAGACCGGGGTGAAGCGAGACGTCGTGTCGATGACCCCGGCCCACCGGTGCGTGATTCGGATGCCCTCGAGCTGCGGGAAGATCGCCAGGAAGTGCGCGGCCAGGAGGTCGTGCGAGGCCGACTGCTCGTAGCGCGCGTCGATCCGGCCCGGGAAGTGGTAGTTCGCGTCGTACCCGCCGAACAGCACCCGGTCGTCGAGGGTGCGGCGGTAGTAGTGGAACTGGTTGCCCGCGTCGGTCAGCCCCTCACGCCCCTCCCAGCCGACCGACGCCAGCTGCTCGGCGGTCAGCGGTTCGGTCATGAGGACGTGGTCGTAGACGGGCAGGGTGTACCACGCCAGCCGCTTGAGAACGCCGCGGAAGGCGCCGGTGCCGACGACGACCCGGCGCCCGCGCACGCTCCCCCACTCGGTGCGGACGCGCACCCTCGAGGTCTCCTCGTCGAAGCCCGTGACCGCGGTGTCCTCGTGGATCCGGACGCCGAGCCCCTCGGCCGCCGCCGCGAGCCCCCAGACGAGGCGGGCCGGGTCGACGAGGCCGACGGTGGGGTCGAGCATGCCGCCGAGGTAGCGGGGCGAGTCCACCCGCGCCCGGGCCTCGCCGGCGTCGAGGAGCGACACCGGCACGCCGTGGGCCCGATGCAGGTCGTACGCCTCGCGGACGGTGCCGACCTGGCGCTCGTCGAGCGCCATCGTCAGCTCCCCCGGCACGTGGAGGTCGGCGTCGATGCCGTACGTCTTCACGGACTCCACGAGCCCGGCGAAGTTCTCGGCCCCGAGGCGCTCCAGCGTCCCGACCTCGTCGGGCCAGCACGCCAGGCCCTGCGCAAGGCCGTGGGTGAGCGACGGCGACACGAACCCGCCGTTGCGGCCCGAGGCGGCCACCCCGAGCCGGCCGCGCTCGAGCACGACGACGTCGCGCGTCGGGTCGTCCTCCTTGGCCTGGATCGCGGCCCACAGGCCGGTGAAGCCGCCGCCGACGACCACGAGGTCGGCGCGGTGCCCGCTCCCCGTGAGCGCGGGGCGCGGCGTCGGCCGCAGCGCGGGGCGGTCGGTCCAGTACACGTCCGGGACGGCGTCGGCGAGGGCCGCGCGCACGGCAGCGGGGGCGGACGAAGGCATGACAGGCATCATCCACCACCGCATCCGGCAGGTCTCGGAACGGTCACGATCAGGACCCGATCGTCGGGTGCTGTTTCCCAGCGGGGGCCTCGCGCAACTAGGTTCAGGAGTATGAGCGAGCCCCTGGTCGTCCTGTCGGGCGTCAACAAGCACTTCGGTGACCTCCACGTGCTGCAGGACATCAACCTCACCGTGGACAAGGGCGAGGTCATCATCCTCATCGGCCCCTCGGGCTCCGGGAAGTCGACGCTCTGCCGCACGATCAACCGGCTCGAGACCTTCGAGTCGGGCTCGATCACGATCGACGGGACCGAGCTGCCCGAGGAGGGCAAGCAGCTGGCCGCGCTGCGCGCCGACGTCGGCATGGTCTTCCAGTCCTTCAACCTCTTCGCCCACAAGACGATCCTCGAGAACGTCACCCTCGGCCCGATCAAGGTGCGCGGGATGAAGAAGGCAGAGGCCGAGAAGCGCGCCATGGAGCTGCTCGAGCGGGTCGGCATCGGCCACCAGGCCGAGAAGTACCCCGCGCAGCTGTCCGGCGGGCAGCAGCAGCGCGTCGCGATCGCCCGCTCACTCGCCATGGACCCCAAGGTCATGCTCTTCGACGAGCCCACGTCGGCACTCGACCCCGAGATGATCAACGAGGTGCTCGACGTCATGGTCGAGCTGGCGCAGAGCGGGATGACCATGGTCGTCGTCACCCACGAGATGGGCTTCGCGCGCAAGGTCGCCAACCGGGTCGTCTTCCTGTCCGACGGCAAGATCGTCGAGGAGGCCACCCCCGAGGAGTTCTTCACCAACCCCAAGAGCGATCGCGCCAAGGACTTCCTCGGCAAGATCCTCAGCCACTGACCCCCCAACGGCCGACCGGCCGCCCGAGCGACCACGAGTCGCCCAACACAGGAGGAACCTGATGAAGACCAACCGGATCGGACTCGTCGCCGCGGCGGCGGTCCTCGCGCTCACGGCGAGTGCCTGCGGTTCCGACGACGGAGGCTCCGGTGGTGGCGACACCGGCGGCGGCAACGGCGGCGGCGACAGCATCAAGATCGGCATCAAGTTCGACCAGCCGGGCCTCGGCCTCAAGCAGGGCAACGACTACACCGGCATGGACGTCGACATGGCGAAGTACGTCGCCGGCGAGCTCGGCTACGAAGAGGACGCCATCGAGTGGGTCCAGGCCCCCAGCGCCCAGCGCGAGAACCTCATCTCGACCGGCCAGGTCCAGCTGATCTTCGCGACGTACTCCATCACCGACGAGCGCAAGGAGAAGGTCTCCTTCGCCGGCCCGTACTTCGTCGCCGGCCAGGACCTCCTGGTCCGCGCCGACGACAGCTCGATCACCGGCCCCGACACCCTCGACGGCAAGAAGCTGTGCTCGGTCACGGGCTCCACGTCGGCGCAGAAGGTCAAGGACCAGGTCCCGGGCGTCAACCTCCAGGAGTTCGGCACGTACTCCGAGTGCGTCGCGGCCCTGGTGTCCAACGGCGTCGACGCGCTGACCACCGACGACACCATCCTCGCGGGCTACGCCTCGCAGCCGCAGTACGAGGGCAAGCTCAAGGTCGTCGGCCAGACCTTCTCCGAGGAGCGCTACGGCGTCGGCCTCAAGAAGGACGACACCGAGCTGTGCCAGCAGGTCACCGACGCCATCAACAAGATGATCGAGGACGGCTCGTGGCAGAAGGCCGTCGACGACAACCTCGGCAAGGCGGGCTACACCCCGGGTGCGGGCAACCCGCCCACCCCGGACGCCTGTTCCTGACCGACGCTCGCCGCGCGTGACACCGCCCGCCCCGAGCGGGCGGTGTCACCGCGCAGAGCACGAGCCCCGGCCGAAAGGTGAGCGATGGGCGACATCCTCCGTAACTACGACATCCTGGGCGCCTTCTGGGTGACCATCCAGCTGTCGGTCCTCTCCGCAGTCGGCGCGCTCGTGATCGGCACGGTCATCGCCGTTCTGCGGGTCTCCCCCGTGGGCATCCTCCGAACCATCGGCTCGCTCTACGTCAACCTCATCCGCAACACCCCGCTGACCCTCCTCATGGCGTTCAGCATCCTCGGGATGACCTTCATCCTCGGGCTGCAGCTCGACGAGCAGGCGACGCGCAACGCCTACTGGTGGGCCGTCATCATGCTCGCCGTGTACCACGCGGCCTTCGTCTGCGAGGCGCTGCGCAGCGGTGTCAACACGATCCCGGCCGGGCAGGCCGAGGCGGCCCGCTCCATCGGGCTCACCTTCGCGCAGTCGATGCGCGAGGTGCTCCTCCCTCAGGCGTTCCGCGGGTCCATCGCCCCGCTCGGGTCCGTCCTCATCGCGCTCATCAAGAACACCACGGTCGCCGCCGTCATCCTCGGCACCGCGGAGTCCGCCGGGCTGCTGGCGGAGATCACCGAGAACGAGGGCGCGAGCCTGCCGACGTTCTTCATCTTCGCGCTCGGCTTCGTCATCCTCACCCTCCCGATCGGGATCGCGACGACCAACCTGTCGCGACGTCTGTCGGTGAAGCGATGAGCGCCGAGACCGTCCTCTTCGACGCGCCCGGGCCCAAGGCCCGGCTGCGGCACCGCATTCTCACCGGGGTCGGGGCCCTCCTCGTCCTCCTCGCCCTGTGGGTCGTCTACCGCAAGATGGACTCCGCCAACCAGCTGCAGGGCTTCATGTGGGAGCCCTTCGTCACCGACAAGGCCGTCTGGACCGCGTACCTCCTTCCCGGCCTCTGGGAGACGGCGAAGGCCGCGGCCGCCTCCGTGGTCCTGGCCGGCGCCTTCGGCATCATCTTCGGCATGGGGCGGCTCTCGCCCTTCCGGTCGGTGCGCTGGGTCAGCAGCGTCGTCGTCGAGTTCTTCCGCTCGGTGCCGGTCCTGCTCATGATGGTGTTCTTCTTCTTCGGCTACTTCGCCACGGCGTCGTGGCTGCCCAACCAGTACGCCCCGTTCGCGGCGGTCGTCCTCGCGCTGACGCTCTACAACGGCTCGGTCATCGCCGAACTCGTCCGCTCGGGCGTGCACTCCCTGCCGAAGGGCCAGTCAGAGGCCGGCATGTCGATCGGGCTCACCGACTTCCAGACGCTGCGCATCGTCCAGCTCCCGCAGGCCCTGCGCGCCATGCTGCCGGCGCTCGTGGGCCAGCTCGTCGTCGTGCTCAAGGACACCGCGCTCGGCACCGTGGTGCTCTACCCCGAGCTGCTCACTTCCGCAAAGACCCTGGGCTCGGCGTACGCCAACACCGTGCCCGCCTACCTCGTCGCCGCGTTCCTGTTCATCGTCATCAACTACCTCCTCACCCGGCTCGCGAGCTACGTCGAGGGCTTCATGCAGCGCAAGAAGCGCTCGGCCGGCACGCCGATGGCAGCCGCGTCCGCCGCGGGACCCGCCTGAGCACGAGGACGACCCCACGCAGAAGGGCCGGGACCGCATGCGGTCCGGGCCCTTCTGGTCGGTTGGACTCGAACCGACGTTCCCTCCAGTTGGCCTCACGTGGACTCAATGGGACTGAGCATGCCTCTCAGCTGCACAAATGAGTCGTTCCCCGACACAGAGCCGGATGGATGACCTCACCGCGGCGGTGTTCGCAACGGCCGACCGCCGACCTCCATCACCTCGACGACACCTTCGATGATGTGGACTGATCAGTCCGACGCATAGTCCACCTGGGGGGTTTCAGCCGTCCGCGGCAGGGCCCTAACGTCAGGATGACGGCGCGCGCCTCAGGTGCGGACAGCGCGCTCACGCGTCGCCGACGGTCCACGGAATGGAGTCCGCTGTGGCCACTGTCCCGACCGCACCTGGTAGCCCCACGACCCCCGCACCGATGCACGGGAAGAGCGGGTCGGAGCTGGCGGCCGATGGCGGGGACCCTCGAGGCCACATCGGCCGGGTCACTGCGGGCTCATTGGTCGCCGGCCTTCTCGGCGGTCTGCTGTTGGCGTTCATCCCGGTGGTCCCCGCCCAGGAACCCCGCATGACCGGCGCGCTGCTGTGTGGGTTTGCTCTGGGCTGGGCGATGCTGGCGGTGTTCTCGGTGCGCTTCACCGATCAACCGCAGCGGTGGGCCCTCGTCCCGTCGGTGTTCATGGGGGTGGGTGGCCTGCTTCTTCTGGCCTTCGGCTCCTGGACCACCGGCGTGCTCAGCTGGGTGTGGCCGCCGGTGTTATTGGCCATGGTGGCGTGGATGGTGGTCCGAGTGCGTCGAGACCTGCACAGTCGCAGCGGGAGGGTGCTGCTGTACCCGGTGCTGGTCGTGCTGGCTCTCGCTGCCGTCGGGGGCGTCTACCAGGCCCTGGGCGCCGCTGCCGATGCCAGGGCCTACCCGATGCCCGGCCAGCTGCTCGCGGTTGACGGGCACCGACTGCACCTACAGTGCACCGGGTCAGGCAGTCCCACGGTCGTGGTCCAACCCGGCGGTGGTGAGATGTCCTCGAACTGGGCCTGGATCGCACCAGCCGTGGCCCGCACCACCCGGGTGTGCGTGTACGACCGGGCAGGTCGAGGGTGGAGCGAGCCGGCGGACACCGCCCAGGACGCCGAGCAGATATCGGCCGACCTGCACACCCTGCTGCAACGCGCGAACGTGCCAGGGCCGTACGTGGTGGCCGGGCATTCCTTCGGAGGGCTCTACACGCTGACCTTCGCCGCCCGCTACCCCGACGACGTCGCCGGGATGGTGCTCGTCGACTCAACGGCACCGACCCCGGGTGCGACCCCGACCGCGCCCCGCTCCGCGAGCTCGTATGACGTGCTGGGCCGGGCCTCGGCGTTGCTCTCGGGCAGTGCCCGCGTGGGACTGAGCCGCCTGTACGCGACGACCGAGGCCGGCACACTGCCACCGCGTTCGCGCGGCCAGGTCCGAGCCAGCATGGCAACGCCAGAGGGTGTGCGCAGCACGATCGATGAGTACATCCAGGCCGGCGCCTCGGCTCGGGAGGCCGCGTCACTCACGGACCTGGCCGCGACGCCACTCGTGGTGCTGACGGCCGGCGTCGGCAGTGCCCCCGACTGGTCCACCAAGCAGGACCGGCTGGCCACGTTGTCGACCAACACCTCGCACCGCACCGTGGAAGGGGCCGCCCACGCGGAGCTGGTCGCGAACGAGGCCGACGCAGCCAATACGACCCAGGCGATCCTTGACGTGGTCGCAGCCGTTCGGAGCAACCAACCGCTGGCTCGGTAACGCACGGGTGTCCACCGGGATCGTGGACACCGCGCGTCCGTCGGCCTCGCGACAGCGACTGCGCTTGGTCCTACAGCCCGATCATGACGGCGTTGCGGACGGCGTCGTTCACTGCGTGCGCCAGAGCCGGTCCGGCCAGGTTCCGGCTGCTCCGCCAGGCAAACGACAGCGGAACGCCGAGCAGGACATGGACGACGACGAGCTCGGCGACCACCAGCGGCAGGGGCAGGTTCACCAATGAGACGGGCAGGTGCCACAGCCCCCACAGCGCCGAGACGAAGACCGCGGACTGCCAGCCACGTGAGTCGCCGCTGTGATGCAGGTGCGCATCCAGCGCTCCACGGAACGCGACCTCCTCCAGCAGGAACGTGGCAGGGAAGTACAAGGCGGTGTACTTGACCAGGGCGCCCAACGCCGCCAGCGCCGGCAGCGGCGTCCCGGTCACCACGTGCACGATGCCGAACACGATCGCAAATCCGCTCGCCCCGATGGCGATCGGCAAGGCTGCCGAGCGCAGCGCGCCGAGGACGGTGCCGGCCCGCAGCGAGAAGGCTGCTGCAACCGCGCCGGCGACAGCGGCCATGTTCCAACCGAACAAGGTCCAGTCGGCGGCGGCCGCCGCCTGGATCGCGTAGAACACCGGGACGACGGCCAGCACCATCGCCATGGCCACGCCACGACGGCTCAGGGCGAACCGACTGGTGTCACCCGCGAACAGCTCGCGCAGCGGGCGGCGCCGCACCGCGAGCTGGAACACGGCGGTGAGCGGGACACCCAGCAAGAGGTAGCCGTTGGCACTCAGCCGGAACAGGTAGCCGATCGTCATCCACACCGCCACAAAGGCGACTGCTTCGACCAGCCGCCTCCGGCGGCAGCTGTCGCGGCCCTGCAGACGCGTGGTGTTCGTCGTGGTCGCGGGCTGCAGGCTGTCCAGAAGGGTCATGGCCGTCATCTCCGTTCAGGATGCGAGAGAGCTGAGTCCGCCTTCTCGTGTTCCCAACCCTGCTCGTCCGGCAGACCGCTCGCCCCGGCACAACGGCCGGGATCCAGTCAGGTTGAACGGGTCCGGTCACTCGTCGAACGGGGCCAACCTGACGGCGGTGGTGAAAGCCCCGTACTGGCGAAGCAGGCGAGCCCGGCCTTCAGGCACCCGGGCGGCTTCGTCCGCCCACGCCCGGGCGAAGTACTTCTTGAACCCCTCGCGCGGGTGGTCGGTCACCGCGCTATCGAGGACGCTTGTGGGCAAATCCCAGGAACGGATACCAACAACGTCGACCCCAGCGCCTGCGGACAGCAGGTACGCGACGGGGCCTGCGTCAGGGGTGACGTGGGGGCTGTGGTGCATGGTGATGGCCGTCTGCAGCGTCTCGGTGGCTGCTGTGGACAGGCCGACCTCTTCTGCGACGTCCCATGCCACCCGCGCGGACGCCAGGGTGAAGTCGTCGGTACCCGCAGCGAGGACAAGGCCCGTGTCGTGCAGCAGCGCGGCGGCGTACAGCAACTCGGTGTCGACGTCGATGCCCTCGAGCTCGCCGAGTGCGCGTCCGAACGTGTACGTGCGATGGCTGTGCCCCAGCAGAACCGATGGGAGGACGCGGGTGGCGGCGTGCGTCGCCGCTCGGGTCAGGGCCGAGTCGGGCGCAAGCAGGCGCGACGGCGCGAGGTGGGCGTTGCGTCCCGGGTGCAGGTGCACGGCCAGGCGCACTCGCCCGACCGCGTTGGCCGCATGGACCCGGACGACGTCGGCCAGCAGCCCTCGTCGCTGCCCGCGCTCCAGTCGGCCGCCGGTGCGGCGACTCCAGTCGATGGTTCCCAGCGTCGGTTCGACGTTCATCGTCATCTCTCATCCGGTCCTGGGCACGGGCCCGCAATGTCGTTGTCAGACTTCGACTGTGTCACGCGACGCACGGGCTCGCCCCGGTCAAGTGGCCGGGTTCGAGTCCGCGTAACAGACCCTCTCCTGCGCGCCGACCCGAGCGGGAGCAGTCGCCGGAAACGGGCGCGCAATCCCGGCCATGTGACCGGGGCGAGCGACCAGCGTCCACCGCGACCGTGGGGTGTGTGGCCGACCGCACCGGACGGCCAGGAACCGGAAGACCACCATGCGCACCTTCACAGCCAGCACGATGCCGGTCTCGACCCGCCCGCCCGCACCGCCGACGGGCCCGTTCGCCCGCATCACCCTCGCGTCCATGTCCGCTGGCGCCCTCGCGGGCGCCGCCAGCACGTTCGTCGTGCTGCCGTCGGCGTCGGAGGCCCGAGTCGTCGGCGGGGCGCTCGTTGCGTTCGCCGCCGGTTGGGTCCTGTTCGCCTCGCTCACCACCCGGTACACCAACCGTCCACAGACGTGGGCATACCTGCCTGCGGCAGCTCTCGCCGTCAGCGGCGCCGCCATGGCGCTGCTCGACCCCGGTGAGCCCGCGATGAGCCGCCTACCGTGGGTCTGGGCGCCCGCGCTCGTCGCGCTCGGCCTGTGGAGCGTGTGGCGCACCCGTCGTGACCTGCCACGCCGCGTGGCCCGGCTCATGGTCTACTCCGTCGCCGCCCTCGTGGTCGCGGCTGGGCTTGGTGGCGTGGCCCAAGTCGCTGTCGGTGACCCCCAGACCGCTACGGGTCCGGCGCCGGGTCGGCTCGTCGACGTGGGCGGGTACCGCCTGCACCTGCACTGCGTCGGCACCGGCGCCCCCACCGTCGTCCTGCTCAACGGGCTCGGAGAGACGTCGCCCCAGTGGGCGCGCGTCCTTCCGCCTGTCGGCGACAAGACCCGCGTGTGCGCGTACGACCGTGCAGGCCAGGGCTGGAGCGAAGACTCGTCGAAGCCGAGCGACGCGACCACCGCCGCCACCGACCTGCACGAGCTCCTCACCGTCGCCGGTGAGAGCGGCCCGTTCGTCCTGGTCGGACACTCCTCCGGGGGTGTCCACGCCATGACCTACACACACCTGTACCCCTCCCAGGTGGCTGGGCTCGTCCTGCTCGACAGCGCCAGCCCGAACCAGGCCAAGGTCGTCACGTCGTTCAACGGCGAGTACCAGGTCATGCGCCGGGGCCTCGCGGCCGTGCCGACCCTGTTCCGCTTCGGTGTCGGCCTCCTGATGCAGGCCCTGGGCGCCCCGGACCTGCCCGGGAACGCCGGCCGGCAGGCGGCAGCGTTCGCGGACAGCCCCCGCGGCTGGGCCGGCGAGCGCGCCGAGCAGGCCGAGCTGCCCACGGCGTTCGCTCAGTCGCAGGCCATGACCGGCTTGGGGGACCGACCGCTCGTCGTCCTCACCGCCAAGGCCAACGTCGACTCCAAGCCCGGGTGGGCCACAGCACAGGAGCAGATGGCCGCCCTGTCCACCAACAGCCGGCATACCGTCGCCGAGATGGACCACGTCGGGTTCCTCCACAACCCGACCGGTGCCGCTCAGTCCGTGACCGCCATCGCCGACGTCGTCACCGCCACCCGCACCCAGGGCTCCGTCACCGCGCGATGACCACCGCCACGCCCCTTCGAGACCTGTCTCGAAGCTCCGCTCCCGGTCATCTCACCCCTCCAGGTGACCGCCGAGGCTCGCGACGCCCAATCCTGCACCGGCGCCGGCGGCCCGGGGAGCGGCCCGCCCCAGAGGCGGGCCGCTCCGGACCACTACTTCCTCCCCCGCGCCGCCTCCCTGGGCCTGCGCACCCGCGCACTCGAATGGATGACCCCTCCCTCACCGGATCCTGTCCGTCGCCTCTGCCGCACTTGCCTGCTGACCCTTGGCGTCGCCGGCGCCCGCACATCCCTCACTGCCGCCGATTCTCCGGCTACGAGCGCCCCCGCGGCCGTGCCCCGAAGGTGACCTCCGTCAGCGACGCCACGGGCGCACGCCGTCAACCTCCAGCCCGTCAGCCGGCCAATCCCGGCCATTGCGCCGGGGCGAGCAACCGCCCACTCGACGACCGTGGGAACACGCAGACGCCAGCACCAGCAAAGGAACCCGCATGACTACCACCCTCACCGCCTCCACCGGCAGCGGCACCGCCGGAAGGGCACACACCGCTGGTGGCCGCTGGGCCGCCCTGGCCCTGCTCGTGTCCGCGCAGTTCGTGGTCATGCTGGACACGTCCATCGTCAACGTGGCACTGCCATCCATCCAGGCAGACCTCGACCTGCGGCCCACTGCCATCACCTGGGTCGTCAACGCCTACGTCCTGTCCTTCGGTGGGCTCTTGCTCCTGGCCGGGCGGGCCGCGGACCTGTTCGGCAGCCGACGCCTGCTCGTGGGCGGCTCCATCCTCTTCGCAGCCGGCACACTCCTCGCGGCGTCCGCGTCCAGCGCGCCCCAGCTCGTCGGTGGTCGCGTCGTCCAGGGCGTCGGCGCCGCCGCACTCAGCCCCGCCGCCATGTCCCTGCTCCTGCTCACGTTCGGCGGCCAGTCGCGAGCCCGCGCCATGAGCATCTGGGGCGCAGCGTCGGCGCTCGGCGGCGCAGCCGGCGTCATGGCCGGCGGCCTACTCGTCGGCGCGTTCGGCTGGGCCTCCGTCTTCCTCGTCACCGTCCCCGTCTCCGTAGCCGCCGTCGCCCTTGCCGGACGCCTCCTGCCCGAAGGCGCCCGAGGCGGCACCCGGCGCCGATTCGACTGGCGCGGCGCCGCCACCATCACCGGCGCCGTCGTCGCCCTCGTCCACGGCGCCCTCGGCATCGCCGACCACGGTTGGGCGTCTCCGACCGTCATCGCCGCCTTCACCACGTCCGCCTCACTCGCCGCCCTGTTCGTCAGCATCGAGCGCCGCACCGCCGACCCGCTGCTGCCGCTCGACCTGTTCCATTCCCGTACCCTGACCACCGGCGTCGGCCTCGCCGTGCTGGGCGGCGCTGCAAGAGCCTCCACTTTCATCCTCGTCGCGCTCTACCTGCAGCAGGCCCTCACCATGGCGCCAGCACAGGCGGGCCTGGCCATGGTCCCCACCTCCCTGGCCGGATTCGCGTTCTCCCTCAGCCTGCTGCCGCGCATCGTGCGCGCCCTTGGCCCGCAGCACAGTCTGGTCGCCGGGCTCGTCGTCCTTGCCGTCGGCCATCTGTGGCTCGCCAACGCACCCACCGCGAGCGGCTACCTCACCGCCGTCCTGCCCGGCCTGCTCCTCGTCGCCGTCGGAGTGGCCCTCAGCTTCACCCCCACGACCATGGTCATCGCCGGCGCAGTGCCCGACACTCACACCGGCCTCGCGTCCGGCCTCGCCGGGTCAGCCACCCAGGTGGGCGCGGCCCTCGGCACCGCCACTTTCACCGCCATCGGCATCTCCGCAAGCGGTCCCCTCGGCCAAACCCTCGGCACGACCGGCTTCGCTGCCGCGTTCACCGCCGCGGCCGCCGTGGCCCTTACCGCCGCTGTCCTCGGCTCCACCATCGCCCGAGCGCGGCACTGACCCCTACCCAACCCGACCATCCGGGTAGGCCATACCCACCAGTGAAAGACAGGAACACCATGAGAAACAGCAGCGCAACCACCTCCCTCCTCAACCAGGAAGTCACCATGAAGGCAGTCATCCAAGACAGGTACGGCAGCTCCGAGGTCCTGCGCGTCGACGACGTGGCCGTCCCCGAGCCCGGCGACCACGACGTGCTCATCAAGGTGCACGCCGCCGGGCTAGACCGCGGTACCGAACACCTCATGACCGGTAAGCCCTACGCGATGCGGATGGCGACGGGGCTGCGGCGACCCAAGATGCCCATCTCCGGACGGGACGTCGCCGGCACCGTGGTCAGGGTCGGCTCAGCCGTCACCCAGTTCGCTGCCGGAGACCAGGTCTACGGCGTTGCCCCAGGCTCATTCGCCGAGTACGCGGTCGGCCCCGAGAACAAACTCGCCCACAAGCCTGAGAACCTCACGTTCGCCCAAGCCGCCGTGGTCCCCATCTCTGCCGGCACCGCCCTGCAGGCACTCCGAGACGTCGGCAAGCTCCGGGCCGGCCAGGAGGTCCTCATCATCGGAGCGTCTGGTGGCGTCGGCAGCTACGCCGTCCAGCTCGCCAAGATCCTGGGAGCTCGGGTCACCGGGGTCGCCAGCGCCGCCAAGGCCGACTTCGTCCGCAGCCTCGGCGCCGACGACGTCCTGGACTACGACCGCGACGACTTCGCCGACGGCACCCGCCACTACGACCTCATCCTGGACATCGGCGGTGGCTCCTCCCTCCGGCGACTGCGCCGCGCCCTCACGCCTCGCGGCACCGTTGTCTTCGTCGGCAGCGAGAACACCGGCAACATCACCGGAATGGGCAGGCAGCTGCGCGGGGCGATGATGTCGCTGTTCGTCCGTCAGCGCCTCGCCCTGCTCATGGCCAAGGAACGCGCCAGCGACCTGCAGGTCCTCGCCGAACACCTCCAGGCCGGGCAGCTGACGCCGAGCATCGCGGAGAGCTACCCGCTGTCCCACGCGAAGGATGCGATGCGCCTCCTCGAGGCCGGCAGGGTTCGCGGCAAGGTGGTGATCATTCCTAAGGACTGATGGGTGTCGGCGTCACCAGCCGCATCTCAACGCCCGCCCGCCCTGCCGAACCCGCCGTGACAGAACGACGCCGGCAGGGCTACCAGGGTCTCCCGCTCAGGGAGGGGCGACCTGGGTGACCTCGTGGACGGCTTCACGAACGTCGTCGTCGACGAGGTCCGCGTTGATGGAGATGGCCGCAGCGGACCCCTCGCCAGCAGCGGTGATGACCTGAGCCCGCGGGTTGCTCACGTTGCCCACGGCCCATACCCCAGGAATGCTGGTGGTTCCGTTGACCCCCACCACCACCCAACCCAGGTCGTCCGTCAGGCACCCGAGCCCGGTGAGCAAAGTGTCATTGGGGACAAGGCGCGGCGGCACGAAGAGGGCATCCCTTGCTACCGTGCGACCATCGCGCATCAGGACCCCGGTCAGGTGGTCGCTCTCGACGACGACGCGGTCGACACCACCTTCGACGACGCGAACCGAGCGGGCCGCCAAGAGCGGGCGGTCCGCCTCAGCGAGTACGTCGTCAGGAGCAAACAGAACCAGGTCACTCGTCCATTGCCGCACGATGTTGGCGAACCGGGCGGTGTCCGGCCCGTTCCAGAGAACACCGAGCGCCTTGTCGCGCACCTCCCACCCGTGGCAGTACGGGCAGTGCAGCACGTCTGTCCCCCAACGTTGGCGCAGACCGGTGATGTCAGGCAGCTCGTCACGCAGGCCAGTCGCGACCAGGACCTTGCGCGCGCCGACCCGCTGACCACACTCCAGGCGGGCTTCGAACCCGGCAGCAGTCTTGACGAGTTCGCTGACGGAACCCGTGGTGATGGTCACCCCATACCCGCGGACCTCATCGCGACCGACATGGAGGAGGCCGGCCGGCGGCATGCCGTCTCGGGACAAGAACCCCTGCATGTGCGCCGCTGGGGCATTGCGCGGGGCGCCAACGTCAACCACCACCACTCTTCGACGAGCCCGGCCCAGCACCAAGGCAGCCGACAGGCCGGCAGCCCCGCCCCCCACAACCAGGACCTCGCACGACTCCATGGCAGGACTGTGGCCCAACAGCGACGGACGAGGCAATAGTCGGATGGGCCATCCAGAACCTCGAAGTCCTGGTCACCACGCAGCTCCCTTCACGGGGGGCGCCGCTGAACGCAGGGCCCAACCCCTCGCCCCCCTCTCCAGACCATGGTCGGCCTGCCGCTCGAGGCCACCGACCGCGATCGCTCGTCTGCATGATCAGACCGGCGGCTGAGGGTCGTACTGCACGTCACTGCGCACCGCACGAGCCCGGTCGGCAGTGGCGAGCCGGAAGACCAGGTGCAGGGCCATGTCGATGCCAGCGCTGACCCCGGCGCTGGTGATGACGTCCCCGTCGTCGACGAAGCGGGCCTTCGAGTCCACGTTGATCGACGGATCGAGCTCGTGCAGCAGCTCAAGGGACTGCCAGTGTGTGGCCGCGGGCCGTCCTGCCAGCACACCGGCGTTGGCGTACACCAGTGCGCCGCTGCAGACGCTGGTCATCAGCGGAACGGTCGCGCGCTGCCCGCGGACCCAGGCGAGGTGGTCTTCGTCGCGCATGAGGACCCGTGAACCCGGCCCGCCCGGGTGGATCAGCACGCTCATCGGTGGCACCTCGTCGAACGAGTGGTGGGCGCCGATCACCATGCCCTTGGCCGCGCGTACCGGACGGCCGTCCTTGGAGACGAGGGTGACCGCCCAGCCGTCCTGCGGGTAGGTGAGGGTCCAGTTGGACAGGATCTCCCACGGACCGACTGCGTCGAGCTCTTCGACGTCGTCGAACAGCAGGATGCCGATGTGCTTCGTGGTAGCGGGCGCGATGGGGCCCACGGGGACGGTGAGCGAGGTCATGGCGGAATCCTTCGGTAACGGCGTGGGGTTCTCTCGGTGAATCCACGGTCGCGCTTCGATGCAGGGCTCGCCCCGGTCAATGTGCCGGGATGCCTCTGGGAGTGGCCCCGATCAGCGGTACCGTCGGCTGGTGCTACACGGCCGCGAGCCCGAGCAAGCGCGCCTTGCTGCGTTGCTGGACCAGGCACGCACCGGACGCGGTGCCGTCCTGGTTGTGCTCGGAGAGCCCGGTGTTGGCAAGACCGCCTTGTTGCGGGACCTGACCACCCCCCGGAAGGCCGGTGAAGACGGCACCTTTCGGGTGGTTCGCACCGCCGGGGTCGAGTCGGAGTCACCTCTGCCATACTCGGCGCTGCACCGGCTGCTGCGTCCCGTCCTGGACTTCGACCGGCTCCCTCCCCCTCAGGCGCGCGCGCTGCGTCTCGCGTTCGGCGTCGAGGACGGACCCACGGTCGAGCCCTTTCTCGTCGGCGTGGCCACCCTGTCCGCCCTGACCGACGCAGCGGAACCCGACCAGCCGCTGCTGTGCGTCGTCGACGACGCGCACTGGCTCGACTCAGCATCGGCGGACGCCTTGCTGTTCGCGGCTCGGCAGCTGGCTGCGGACCCGGTGGCCATGGTCTTCGCGGCCAGGACCGGCGACACGACCCGACAACCGTTCGCCCCACCGGGACTGCCCGTCCTCGAGATCCACGGCCTCGACGACGACGCGGCCCGCCAGCTCCTCGACGAACGCGGCGGGGACCCGCTGCCGGGTGAGGTCGCGGAGCGTCTGCTGCGCGAAACGGGCGGAAACCCCCTCGCCCTGATGGAACTGCCCACCGGGCTGAGCTCGGCCCAGCTGCACGGCGAAGAGCCCCTGCCGCGACAGCTCACGTTGACCGCAGGCGTCGAACGCGCGTTCCTGGACCGGTGCCGCCTCCTGTCGCAGGAGGTGCAGACGCTGCTCCTGGTCGCGGCGGCCGACGCCACCGGGCGGGTCGCCACCGTCCGGCAAGCCGCCGCAACGCTCGGCGCCGACGCCACCGCGTGGGAGGACGCTGAGCGGTCAAACCTGCTGACGATCAGCGGTGACACTGTGGCGGTGCGGCACCCGTTGGTCCGGTCAGCCGTGTACCAGGCGGCGACCAGTTTCGAGCAGCGCCAAGCCCACCGCGCCCTCGCCCAGGCGGTCGGCCGCGACGACCCGGACCGTGCGACATGGCACCGTGCCGCAGCAGCCGACGGACCTGACGGGGACGTCGCCCACGCCCTGGCCGACGTCGCTGTTCGCGCCGAGCAACGCGGCGGCCACCTCGCTGCGGCCGACGCATTCGAGCGGGCGGCCGCACTGACGGTGAACGAGAAGGATCGGGCCACTCGACTGTTCGGAGCCGGGCGCACCGCGTGGGCGGCCGGGCACGCGGTCCGCGCCCGCGCGCTGGCCTCCTCAGCGCGTGAGCTCACGGTCGACCCCCTTCAGCGAGCCGACATCGACCGTCTCCGGGCACGGATCGAGGTCAATGTCGGCTCCGCCGTGGACGCACACCGCATCTTCACGGTCGCGGCTCGCACGGTCGCGGACCACGACAGCGGGCGCGCTTTGGAGATGGCCTGTGCCGCGGCCCTGAACCGCACGTACGGCGCCGACAGCGGCGCAACCCTCGGGGAGTCCCAGCTGACGCATCTGCTGGGCACGACCGATCAGGACACACCTCGGACACGGTGCCTGCGGCTGCTGCTGCGCACCCTCACCGCCTCCGGGGAGCAGGACTGGGGCCGCGCCACTACCGCTCTGGCGCGGGCTTTGGAGGCTGGACGCGAGGTTGAGGACCTGGACGTGATGGGCAACCTCGGCAACACCGCTCTGCACCTGGGCCACGACGAAGGAGCCCGCTTCTACTACTCCGCCATGGTGTCCACCGCCCGCGAGGCTGGTGCCGGCATGGTCGTCATCTACGCCCTCGAGCGCCTCATGTTCGGCCAGCTTCCCACCGGCGCGTGGACATCAGTGCGCAGTTCCGCCGACGAAGCCCTCAGGTTGGCGGGCAGCGTTGGACAGCCGACCCTGACCGCCGCGCCATTGGCCGTGTTGACCCTGCTGGCCGCGCTCACCGGTACTGACGACTTCGACCACCAGCTCGCGGCGTTCGAGGATGTTGCGTCCACGTACCCGTTGGGCATCATGGCCGGCCCCACGCACGACGTCACCCGGTGGGCCAAGGGCGCCCACGCCACCGCGCACGGTGACGCGCCGGGGGCACTCCACTACCTGTCGGGGATGCGCGTGCCGGCCCTGCACCGGCTGGCCGCCGTCGATCGGCTCGAGGCGGCCGTCCGCGCCGGCAACACAGAGCAGGCTCTGGCGTGGGTGGACGAGCTGACCCCGTTCGCGACCAAGAGTCAGCACGGCTGGGCGCTCGGCGCCGTCGATCTGGGCCGTGCCCTGACCTCGCGCGATCACGCGGACGCAACGGCGGGGTTCGAGCGTGCGGTCGGTCACTACCGGCACGCGTCACGGCCCTACGACCTGGCACGCACCCAGCTCGCCTATGGGGAGTTCCTGCGCCGCACCAACCGTCGCGTGGATGCCCGCACCCACCTGAGGTCGGCGCTGGACGCCTTCGCCGACCTGGGCGCGAAACCCCTGGCGGAGCGCGCCACCCAAGAGCTACGGGCATCCGGCGAAACGGCCCGCAAACGCGACCCATCCACCCTGCTCGCCCTGACCCCGATGGAGCTCAAGGTCGCCGAGCTGGTCAGCACCGGCCTGTCGAACAAGGACGTCGCGGCCCAGTGCTGGGTGTCACCGCGCACTGTCGCGTTCCACCTGCGCAACGTGTTCACCAAGGTGGGCGTCAGTTCGCGGACCGAACTCGCGCACCTCGACTTCAGCTGACCTCCTCGACGTCGCCCCGTCCGGCGCCGACGACGGGCGCGCAGCCGCTGCGCGGGACCCCCGCCCGCGGGCAGCCGGTCGCCCGATCAGGTCACGCACAGCCATCCGCTGTCCTGCCAAGGACCGAGCCATGGCAAGCGGTGACCTGCTCCCGCCATGAAAGGGATTCAATGGTCGACGCCAACACTCAACGATGCATAGCCGATGCCCCGGAATGCAAGAAACCCCTGACCTTGCGTCTCCGCAGGTCAGGGGCCTCTCGTGATGCTCCCCCGGTTGGACTCGAACCAACAACCCTCCGGTTAACAGCCGAATGCTCTGCCAGTTGAGCTACAGGGGAAGGGCCACCACGGGATCGCCGCGGCAGCGACGCCACGATAGCAACCCCGGACGCGCGGCACGAAATCGGCCCCACCGGGCGCCCCTCAGTCCAGCCCGACCTGCTCGCGGACCCGCGCGAGACCGGCCCGCACCTGCTCGTCCACCCCGGGGTCGCTCGAGCGGACGCCCGTGCCGAGCACGGCCTGGGACAGCAGCCGACGGGTCGCGAGGTCGCGCCGGACGACCACCTTCGCGGTGCGTCGCCCGCCGAGGTCGAGGGTCTCGGCGAGTACCACCGAGGCCTGGACCCGCTCGCGCAGCGTCTCGGGCAGCATGCCGGGCTCTGTGAGCACGACCCGCAGCGGTGGCCGGCCGTCGACCCACACGACGCGCAGGACACCCTCCTCGGACCAGGTGCCGGCATCGACGAGGTGCCACGGCCGGTCGAGAACGAGGGTGGGGTCGGACCCGGGAGCCGCGGTGACGACGTACAGGCGGTGCCGCCCGGCAACGACGGTGAGGCCCTGCTCGCCCGTGGCCCAGGCGAGCAGCTTCTCGCCGGCCGCGAGCGGGATGACCGCCGCGACGTCGTCGGGGACCTGCGGCCTGCGCAGGCCGGTCCAGTGGAGTCTCATGAGGTGGCGGCCTCCCGGAGCCGGACGCGCTCGAGCTCGAGGGCGTGCAGGGCCGTCGTCCGCTCGCGCAGCGAGGACTGGTCGGCGGCGGGGTCGTTCTGGATGCGGCGCAGCGTGGCCATCGCGTCGGCGATCCGCCGCCCGAGGTGGGCGTCGCGGACGCCCATGAGCAGGCTGTCGAGGTAGCGACGCGGCGGCAGCCCGGTGGACGAGTCGTACCGGACCGGCAGCGGCGCCACCGACAGCTCGGCGACCAGGCCCCGGACGGGGACCGGTGCCGCCTCACCGATGGCCGCCACCCAGGCCGCCGTGGACCCCGTGCGGCGTCCGTTCGCGGCGGCGATGCGGATGCCGTCGAGGACGGCCCGGTGCGCGGGCGCCGTGAGCGCCTCGGGGTCGAGCGCCTCGAGGTCGGCCTCGGGGAACTGCGTCGGGTACTGCACGAGCGCCTGGAGCAGCTGGCGCTCGACGGCGACGACGGGGTCGCGCAGGTCGGGCGGCGGCAGCGAGACGGAGCCCTCCCCGGGGCCGGGCTCCGGCACCTCGTCGGTCCCCGCAGGGCTCGGGCGGCGGTCGGGGCCCGCGTCGTCGGTGCTCGCGAGCCGGCCGGCCTTCTTCACCTCGGCGGCCATCTGCTCGACCTCGATGCCGAGCCACCCGGAGACGGTGCGGGTGTACTCGGGGCGCAGGCTCGTGTCGCGGATGGAGCCGATGATCGGGGCGACGGCCTTCATCGCCTGCACCCGGCCCTCGGCGGTCTCGAGGTCGAAGCGGCGGATCGTCGTACGGACCGCGAACTCGAACATCGGGACGGCGTTGTCGACGAGGGCCGCGACCTCCGCGTCGCCCTTGGCCAGCCGCAGCTCGCACGGGTCCATGCCGTCGGGGGCGACCGCGACGAACGACTGTGCCGCCCAGCGCTGGTCCTCGCCGAAGGCCTTCATCGCAGCCTTCTGGCCGGCGGCGTCGCCGTCGAAGGTGAAGACGACGCGGGCGGGGGCATGGTCGGCCTCGTCGCGCATGATGCGCCGCAGGATCTTGATGTGGTCGACCCCGAACGCCGTGCCGCAGGTGGCGACCGCGCCCTCGACGCCGGACAGGTGGGCGGCCATCACGTCGGTGTAGCCCTCGACGACGACGGCCCGGCGGTCGACCGCGATGGCCTTCTTCGCGAGGTCGAGGCCGTAGAGGACCTGGGACTTCTTGTAGATGGGGGTCTCGGAGGTGTTGAGGTACTTCGCGGCGATCCGGTCCTCCTCGAAGAGCCGACGCGCGCCGAACCCGACCGTGTCGCCGGTGGTGTCGCGGATCGGCCACACGAGCCGGCCACGGAACCGGTCGTAGAGCCCCCGGCTACCGCGGCCGGTGAGGCCGCCGGTGGTGACCTCGTCCTCGGTGAAGCCGCGCTGCAGGAGGTGCCGGGTCAGGGCGTCGCCGTCAGCCGGCGCGAAGCCCACCCCGAAGCGCTCGGCGGCCGCGGCGTCGAAGCCGCGTTCGCGCAGGAAGTCGCGCCCGACCCGCGCGTCGCCGCGGGCGCGGTCGAGGAGGAGGCCGGTGTAGAACTCCTCGGCGACCCGGTGGGCCTCCAGCAGCCGCGACCGCTTGCCGAGCGACGCGCCGCCCTCGCGCGGGCCGCCACCCTCCTCGTACCGCAGCTCCATGCCCACCTTGGCGGCGAGCCGCTCGACGGACTCGGTGAACGTCAGGTGCTCGACCTTCTGGACGAAGTCGAGGACGTCGCCGCCCTCGCCGCAGCCGAAGCAGTGGTAGGTGCCGACGGACGGGCGGATGGTGAAGCTCGGGGTCTTCTCGTCGTGGAACGGGCACAGCCCCTTGAGGGAGCCCACCCCCGCCGGGCGCAGCGTCACGTGGTCGCGCACGACGTCCTCGATGGAGGAGCGCTCCTTGACCGACGTGATGTCCTCGGCCTTGATCCGACCCGCCACCCGACCTCTCCCTCTCGTGTGTGCCCGAGTCTAGGTCGTGCCGACGTCAGCGCGTCGCGCGGCGGCACCAGCGGCGGTGCAGCTCGAGGGCGCGCACGTCGGTGAGCGAGGCCACCTGGTCGATGACGACCCGCAGCGCGGCGTCGGCGTCGGGGGCCGCGGCGTGGTCGGCCCGCAGGTCGGGGTCGAGCCGGGTCGGGTCGCTGTCGAAGGCCGCGACGAGCTCGGCGACCACCTCGCGCTGCGCCTCGTACAGCGCCACCCGCTCGGCGGCGTGCATGACGTAGTGCGCCGCCACCGCCTTGAGGACGACGGTCTCGGCGCGGGCCTCCGCAGGGACGACGAGGGTCGCCTCGTGGCGGACGAGCGGGCCGTCGCCGCAGGCCTCCCGGGTGGCGGACTCGACGGCGACGGCGAACCGGCCGATGAGCCGCGAGGTCATGTCCTTGAGGGCCGCGAGCGCCCGGCGGCTGCCGTCGTGGCCGGTCGGGACGGCCCCGGAGGCGAGGACCCGCTCGAGCGCGGCGCCGAGGGCGTCGGCCTCGAGGTCCGGGTCGTACACCCGGGCGGCCACGGCGAGGACGGCCTCGACGTCGGTGGTGTCCCGCAGCATCCGCGGGTCGAGCCACCCGGAGGCGATCGCGTCCTCGACGTCGTGCACCGAGTAGGCGACGTCGTCGGACCAGTCCATGACCTCGGCCTCGAAGGACCGACGTCCGGGCGGCGCGCCGTCGCGGATCCACGCGAAGACGTCGAGGTCGTCTTCGTACACCCCGAACTTCGTCGTCGGGGTCGGGGCCTCCCCGCGCCGCCACGGGTACTTGGTGGCGGCGTCGAGGCTCGCGCGGGTGAGGTTGAGGCCCGCCGGGCGGCCGTCGGCGTGGGTGCGCTTGGCCTCGAGCCGGGTGAGGATGCGCAGCGTCTGGGCGTTGCCCTCGAACCCGCCGATGCGCGCCGCCAGCGTGTCCAGGGCCGACTCCCCGTTGTGCCCGAACGGCGGGTGCCCCAGGTCGTGGGCGAGGCAGGCGGTGTCGACGACGTCGGCGCTGCACCCGAGCGCCCCGCCGAGCTCGCGGCCGATCTGGGCGACCTCGAGGGAGTGGGTGAGCCGGTTGCGGACGAAGTCATCGGACGAGGGGGCGACGACCTGGGTCTTGGCCGACAGGCGACGCAGCGCGGCGGAGTGCAGGAGCCGGGCCCGGTCGCGGGCGAAGTCGTCGCGGTCGGACCGCTTCTGGGCGGGGTCCTCGGCGACCCAGCGCTCCCGGTCCCGCGCGGCATACGTCACGCGGGCGAGCCTACGACCCGCAGGCCTCCCGGGCCGCCGCGGCCGCCCGCGCGACCCAGGTGGGCGGGGTGCCGTACCGCTGCGGCTTGACGAGCAGCCCGGCGGCGGAGTCGGCGACGAGCTGGGCCATCCGTGCGTCGCGGGTCTTCTCCTGCTTGGCGGTGAGCACCCAGTTGACGACGAGCTTGCGGTAGCCCGGGGTCGCGACCTCCCAGAACGCGGCGGCCGCGGGGTCGTCGGCGAGGAGGCGGGCATAGGCGGGCGGCAGCTCGAGCGTGCGGGTCTCGTAGGCGTAGATGCCGGAGCGGTCGGGGCGGCGCCGCTCGAAGGCCGCGAGGCCGCTCGGCTGCATGCGCCCCTGGGCGGTGAGCTCGGCGACGGCGTCGAGGTTGGTCGGCGACCACATGCTCGACGGCTTGCGTGGGGTCCACCGCTGGCGTCGGGCCTCGTCGTCGATGCGCTCGGACCGGGAGTCGATCCAGCCCCAGCACAGCGCCTCGCGGACGGCCTCGGCCCACGTGATGCCGCCCCGGCCCGAGGCCTTCTTGTACAGGCCCATCCACAGCTCGGTGGCGGTGTCGTGGTGGGCCGCAAGCCACCGCCCGAACTCGGCGGCGTCGGCGAAGAACACCGCCGGCTTCTCGGGCGTGCCGCCGGGCGTGCCGATCGTTTCGCTCACGGTCCCATCCTGCCGCCCCCCACCGACAGCGGTGCGGTGAAGCGGTGCCATGACCCCGCTCGACCGCACCGTCGGTGCAGGTTGTGGAGAACTCGACGGCGCTCCCTGCGCCATCGGCGATGCTCGGCCGATGGATCTGGATCTGCTCGTGCGGCTGCAGCACGGCGTCCTGTCGGTGGACCAGGCACGGGAGCACGGTCTCACCGAGGACATGCTGCGGTGGCGGGTCGAGTCCGGCCGGTGGAGCCGGCTGGGCCGCGGACTGTACGTCGCGCAGACCGGGCCGCTCGGCTGGCTCGGGCGAGCCCACGCGACGGTCCTCCGGGGCGGCGACGGTGTCGGCCTGGCCCTCGACTCCGCCGCGTACCTCCACGGCGTCCGGTCAGGGCCTCCGGCGATGGTCACGCTGTGGGTTCCCCGCGGCCGGAGGATGACGCGGCTCCCCGGGACGAGGGTGCGTCAACGCAGCAGCATCGACGTCGTCATGCGGCGAGGGCTGCCCGTGACCACCGCCGCCACCACCGTGCTCGACCTCGCCGACGCGCCGGGCACCGACTGGCGCGACGCGGTGGCGACGGCGGCCTGTTGGGTGCAGCGCCGGCGGGTCAGCTCCGCGGAGATCGTCGCGGCGCTGGACGCCCGGCCCCGGCACCGGCACCGTCGGATCCTGGGACTGGCTCTGGGCGTGGTGGCGGAGGGCGCCGAGAGCCTGCTCGAGATCGGGTACGTGCAGCGGGTCGAGCGACGCCATGGGCTCCCACGGGCCCGGCTCCAGGTGCCCGCCGGCGGGCCGGCGTCCCGACTCCGGCGTGACGCGGAGTACGAGCAGTGGCGCGTCGTCGTCGAGCTCGACGGCCGGCTCGGCCACGAGGGCGAGTTTCTCGCTGTCGACCGGCGCCGCGACCGGGGCGCGGCGCGCGAGGGCCGGCTCACCCTGCGGGCCGGGTGGGTCGACGTCGAGGCTGACGCGTGCGGGCTCGCGCTCGACGTCCACGAGACCCTGCGGAGCCGCGGCTGGGTCGGGCGCGGCCGGGCCTGTGGACCCCGCTGCGCGGTGCGGCACGCGCTGGCCCGGACGGCGCCACCGTGAGCGGTGCGGTGAACCGGGGTCATGACCCCGCTCGACCGCACCTCCGGCCCGTGGCGGGCGTCAGCCGCCGGAGACGCTCAGCTCGGCCTGGGCCACCTGCTCGCGCTGGGCGTCGTCGAGCTCACGGCCCGCGAGCCAGTTCTCGGGGAGCGCGACGACCCGCGGCGAGCCCGCCCGTCCGCGCGGGCCCTCGGACGGCTCCCCCGGCCAGGGGGCGTCGAGGTCCATCGACGCGATGAGGTCGTCGAGCGCGGCGAGCGAGTCGACGAGAGCCAGCTGGTTGCGCACGGTCGAGCCGGCCGGGAACCCCTTGAGGTACCAGGCGATGTGCTTGCGGATGTCGCGGCAGGCGCGCAGCTCGTCACCGTCGTAGAACTCCACGAGGTACTCGGCATGCCGCCGCAGCACCGCCGTGACCTCCCGCAGCCCCGGTCGGACCCGGGCCGCCGACCCGGCGAACGCGGCCGCGAGGTCGGTGAACAGCCACGGCCGCCCGAGGCACCCGCGCCCGACGACGACCCCGTCGCAGCCGGTGCGCCGCACCATCTCGAGTGCGTCCTCGGCCGACCAGATGTCGCCGTTGCCGAGCACGGGGACGGTCGTGACGGCCTCCTTGAGCCGGGCGATGGCCGACCAGTCGGCCTGCCCCGAGTACGCCTGCGCGGCGGTGCGCGCGTGCAGCGCGACGGCCGCGGCCCCCTCGGCCTCGGCGACCCGCCCGGCGTCGAGGTACGTGACGTGCTCGTCGTCGATCCCGACCCGCATCTTGACGGTGACCGGGACGTCGTAGGGCGCCGCCTCGCGGACCACGGCCCGCACGATGCCCCGGAACAGGTCGGTCTTCCACGGCAGCGCGGCGCCCCCGCCCTTGCGCGTCACCTTGGGGACCGGGCAGCCGAAGTTCAGGTCGATGTGGTCGGCCCGGTCCTCGGTGACGAGCATCCGGGCCGCCAGCCCGGCGGTCGCGGGGTCCACCGAGTACAGCTGGACCGACCGGGGGTGCTCCCCCGGGTCGTGCGAGATGAGCCGCATCGTCTCGGGGGTCCGCTCGACGAGCGCCCGCGACGTGACCATCTCGGCGACGTACAGGCTGCTGGCACCCGACGCGCCGCCCATCTCGAGCCCGGCGGTGCCGTACTCGCGGCACAGCCGCCGGAACGCCCGGTTCGTGATGCCGGCCATCGGCGCGAGGACGACGGGCGAGTCGATGACGTGGCGCCCGATGTGCAGCGGCGGCAGCACCGGGGTGGAGGTCGGGGCGGTGGTGACAGACATGGCGCCGCCCATTCTCGCCCGGCCGGGGCCGTGGGTGTGAATCGGAGCCGCGGGGCGTCGGCTCGCGGGGCTACCGTGGCGGGGTGGCCCACCCGCGGATGTTCGACGACGACGACCCGCTGCTGCAGCGGCTCCGGTCGGTGGCGCTCGCCCTGCCCGACGCCGCCGAGAAGGTCAGCCACGGCATCCCCGCGTTCTACACGACCAAGGTCTTCGCCTACTTCGGCGGCTCGGTCAAGGTCGACGGCGAGTGGGTCCGGCACCCCGGTGCGGTCATGGTCCTGCCCGACGCCGGCGAGCGGGAGGCGCTCGTGCAGGACCCTCGGTGCTTCGTTCCCGCCTACCTCGGGCCGTCCGGGTGGGTGGGGCTCGACCTGGCCGACGTCGACGACTGGGCCGAGGTCGAGGAGCTCGTCGAGTCCTCGTACCGCAACACCGCCGGGCCGCGCCGGGTCAGGGCCCTGGACGCCCGCTGACGTCGCCGCCCGGCGGGCGGTCGCGCCGGGACCAGGCGACGAGCTCCCAGAGGGCCGCCACCGTCTCGGCCGGATGGGTCAACGGGAAGACGTGCAGGCCCCGGGGCACGGTCACCACCCGCGTCCACGGCGCCGAGGCGGCGGCCTTCCGGAAGCGCCGTGCGTCGACCCTCAGCTGGTCGAGCTGGCCGTTGAGGAGCAGGACCGGGGCCGTGACGGGGGCGAGCATCTCGGGGCGGCACTCGGCCATGACGGCGGCCCAGGCGTCCGGGAGCCCGTCGAAGCCGTAGCCGGCCTCCTTGAGCGCCGCCGCGAGGGACGGCGGCAGCAGCGCGTCGAACTCGCGGTCCAGGGCCCGGGCCATCCGGTCCGCGCCGAGCCGCTGCTCGAACCGGGCGAGCCCGCGGTAGGCGAGAGCGCCCAGCCCGGTCGGCACCGCTGTCGCACCGAGCAGGCCGAGCCCGCTCAGCCGGTGCGGGTTGCGCGACGCCCAGGCCAGCGCCAGGTACCCGCCGAGGCTGTGCCCCGCAAGGACGACCGGCGCCCCGTCCCGAGGGCCGACCGCGGCGTCCAGGGTCTCGAGCGCCGCCGGCCACGTGAAGGGCTCGCCGCGCCGGGCTCCGTGCCCGGGCAGGTCGGGGGTGACGAGGTCCACGTCGCGCCCGACGAGGGCGGGGTAGCGCGACCACATGGCGCCGCTCACCTGCGAGCCGTGGACGAGCACGAGACGGACAGGACGCGGCACGCCGCCATTCTCTCGCACCGGTGCCGCCCGATGGTTGGATGGCCCGGTGGGTGCCCTCCTGTCCGCCGACGACCTCGCAACCGCCCTCGACCGGGGCGAGGTCAGGGTCGTCGACGTCCAGTACAACCTGACCGGCACCCCCGGGCGTGAGCTGTACGCGGACGCGCATGTGCCCGGCGCCCCCTTCCTCGACCTCGACGCCGCCCTCGCCGGGCCGCCCGGGCCGCGGGGCCGCCACCCGCTGCCGGACCCACGGGTCCTCGAGGACGCCCTGCGCCGGTGCGGGATCTCCGACGAGGACGAGGTCGTCGTCTACGACCAGCGCACGTCGCTGTCCGCCGCCCGGGCCTGGTGGGTCCTGCGCTGGGCGGGGCACCCGCAGGTGCGGGTCCTCGACGGCGGGCTGGCCGCCTGGCGGCGCGCCGGCCACCCGGTGACCGGCGACGTCCCCACCCTGGAGCCGGGCACGATCACCGTGCGGCCCGGCTCGGTCCCCGTCCTCGACGCGGACGGGGCCGCGACGATGGCTCGCTCGGGCGTCCTCCTGGACGTCCGCGCAGCCGAGCGGTACCGGGGCGAGGCCGAGCCCATCGACCGCGAGGCCGGCCACATCCCCGGCTCCCGCAACCTCCCGATGACCGACCTGCTCGACGCCGACGGCACCTTCCTGCCGCCCGACCAGGTCCGGGCACGCCTGCGACAGGTGGGGGTCCACCGCGACACCCCGGTCGGCACCACCTGCGGGTCGGGCGTCACCGCGGCCCAGATGGCCCTGGCGCTGCACGCACTGCGCATCGACGCCATCCCGTACGTCGGCTCGTGGAGCGAGTGGATCGCGGACCCCGGGCGACCGCGGGCGACGGGCGCCGAGCCCGGGTGACGGGCCTTCAGAGCGCCCAGACCCCCGTGAACGCCTCCTCGATGCCCGGCTCCGGAGGGTCGACGGCGGCGACCCGGTACAGGCGGTCGGCGAGGACGGCCCACGCGAGGACGCGCAGCACCGGGGCGCCGGCCTCGTCGGTCGACCACGACTCCAGGAGCACGGTGTCGCGCGGTCCCCACCCGAGCGGCCGGTACGTGGTGTGCGGTCCGCGGGCCGGCGCGGCGAGGATCCGCGGCGTCGGGCGGAGGTCGTTCCGGACCGCCACGAGACCCTGCATGCGACCGCTCGTCGCCGCAGCGGCGCCGAAGTAGGCACCGCGGCAGGCCCATCCCTCGGTGGTCGAGACCGACTCCCCGTAGACGTCGAGGGCCGGCCCCTCCATGGTCTTCAGCGAGACCAGCCTGCCCCCGTCGGAGTACGAGCGGATGGTCGCCCGTCCGCCGGAGACGGCGATGTCCGCCGACCCGGCCTTCACCTGGCCCGCCGCCCGGGTCACCTGGCCGGAGCGGGTGTCGACGAGCCACCCGGTGGACCCGTTGGATGCGACCACCGTCCGCCCGTCGGCCGCCCATCCCGCGGTCCGGAGGGCGTCGTCCCGGACCGGGAACCGACGGGTGCGCGCGCTGCGGACCTCGAGGACGACGACGGCACCGGGCTGGGCGAAGACGAGCCGGTGCCGGTCCGCGTCGATGGTGCGCGGCCCGAGCATCGGGGGCGAGAACGTCCCGCCCGCCGTGACGCGACGCAGCGGCGCCATCGCGACGAGCCGGGCGACGGCGCTCTGGCGTGTGAGGAGCAGCGCGGTCTGGTAGGCGTCCTCACCGACGCGGACGAGGTAGACGGCGCGGACCGGGGCTGGGCTCCCGACCGGGGAGAGGACCTCCAGCGGGCGCTCGGGCCCGGGCCCCAGCCGCTCGGGCAGCGCGAGGCTCGCCGCGTCCGGGTACCGCGGCAGCAGAGGTTCGGCGAGCGGGTCCGGCGCGAACAGGACCGTGCCCCCGGCGACCTGGACCCCACTGAGCCTGCCGTCGGCCGCACCCACCGTGGGCCCGGTCGAGGGCCGCGCCCGCCGCACCGGCTCCGCCTCGCCGGCGAGGATTCCTGCTGCCACGCCGCCGACGACGACGCCACCGCCGGCGAGCGCCACCCTGCGTCGGACGGTCCGGCGTCGGGCTCGGGCGCCCTCCCACGCGGCGCGGGCCAGGTCGACCTCGGGCACCTCGTCGGCGACGAGCTCCAGCAGCTGACGAGCCGCGTCACCCGTCGGCGGCGGCGTGCCGGCGGGGGCGTCGACGGCGACGGACAGGGCGGTCCGGGCCACCGCGAGGTCGGCCGCCACGACGTCCGCGGTGACCCCGAGCGACTCCGCCGCCTCGGCAGCACTGCGCTCCTCGAGCCACCGCAGGACCGCCACCGCCCGGACCCGGGGTTCGAGCCTGTGGAGCACTGCGCGGACAGCCTCCCGGAGCTCGTCGACGTCGGCCCCCCACGCGGCCTCCCGGGTCACGTCCGTGGAGCCCGCGTCTTCGCTCGGGCCGCTCACCACGATCAGCGCGTCGCGGTAGAGCGCCCGCCGCAGCCAGCGGTCGGGGCCCTCCTCGCGGGCCGACGTCCAGTGGGCGGCCACCGCGCCCAGAGCGCCGAGCACCACCTGCTCGCCGACGGTGCGCTCCCCCGTGACGAGGACCGCCGCGCGCAGGGCGGGCCCCTGCCGGGCCGCGGCGAAGTCGAGGAAGTCCGCTGCCTCCTCCGTCCGCGCGGACCCCTTGTCCGTCATCGCGCACCACCTCGGCACCATCGTCCCACCGTTCCGCGCGGCGACCCCGGGCCCGGCTGGGGCGCAGGTCAGAGAGCCCACACGCCGGTGAACCCCTGCTCGTCCGGCGCGTCGCGGTGCGGGCGGTCCACCTCGCCCACCCGGTAGAGCCGGTCGGTGATGACGTCCCACGCCAGCACCCGGGTGGCCGGGTCCGGGAAGACCCCGCCCACGGACCGGGACTCGAGGAGGACCGTGTCGCGGGGCCCCCAGGCCAGCGGACGGTAGGCCCCGAGCGGCACGTCCGACGTGGGCGCCGCAGCGAGGATCCGCGGGCTGGGCCGCAGGTCGCCCTGCACCGCGACGAGCCCCTGCATCCGCGAGCGGGTGGCGGGCATCGCCCCGAAGTACGTCGCGCGGCAGGCCCAGCCCTCGATGTTCGAGATCGAGGGGCCGTACACGTCGAGGTCGGGGCCGGTCAGCTCCCGCGCCCCGGTGATGCGCCCCGAGCCGGAGAACGTCCGGACCGTGGCCCGGCCGGGCGCCACGGCGATGTCGGCCCAGCCCGCGTGGACCTCCGTGCTCGCCCGGGTGACCTCGCCGGACCGGGAGTCGACGAGCCACCCGTTCTCGGCGCTGCGGGCGACCACGGTCAGGCCGTCGGTCGCCCACCCGGCCTCGACGAGCCCGTCGTCGTCGACCGGGATGCGACGGGTGCGGGCCGAGCGCACCTCGAGGACGACGACGGCACCGGGCTGGGGGAAGACGAGCCGGTGCCGGTCCGCGTCGATGGTGCGCGGTCCGAGCCTCGGCACGGAGGTCCCGTCACCCAGCACGGTGGGGCGCAACGGCGCCATCGCGACGAGCTGCACCTGCGCGGTCTGGCGCGGCAGGGACAGCGCAGGCCGGTACGCGTCGGCACCGGTCTGGATGAGGTACACCGCCCGCACCGAGGCCGTGCTGCCGGCCGGGGACAGGATCTGCAGGGGGCGGTCGACCCCCGGACCCAGCCGCGGCGACAGCGCGAGCCGCGGGGCGTCGGGGTACAGCGGGAGCAGCGGCTCGCCCTGCGGGTCGGGGGCGAGGAGGATGCGGACGCCCGCCACCGAGACCTCCGGCAGCCGCCCGTCGGCAGTGCTCGGGCCGGTCGAGGGGCGTGGGAGCGGGAGCGGCTCGTCCCCCCCGGTGAGCGCCATCGCCGCCACCGCGCCGGCGACGGCCACTCCCCCGCCGACGACGACCCTGCGCCGGACGGTCCGGTGCCGCTCGTCCGCGGCGGCCCACGCCGGTGCGGCGAGCGCGAGGTCGGGCACCTCGTCCGCCACCAGCTCGAGCAGGTCGCGCGCCTCGCCGTCCGACGGCGCCCGCCCGCCGAGGTGGAGCGCGCCGTGGGCGGTCAGGGCCTCGCGGGCCACCTCGAGGTCGGCGGCCACCTCCTCCGCCGGCACCGCGAGGGCCTCGGCCGTCTCGGCCTCGGTGCGCTCGTCGAGCCAGCGCAGGACGGCGACCGCGCGGCGGCGGGGCTCCAGCCCCGCGAGCGCCGCTCGCACCGCGTCCCGGCGCTCGCCGATGTCGTCGGGGTCGGTGTCGGGATCGGCGTGAAGGGCGCCGTCGGTGGCGGCTTCGTCGACCCGGGCGGCGGTCGCGGCGGACACGGCGTCGCGGTAGAGCACCCGCCGCAGCCAACGGTCGGGGCCGTCCTCACGCGCCGCCGCCCAGTGCGCCGCCACCGCCACGAGGGCCCCGAGCGCCACGCGCTCCCCGGCCGGCCGGTCCCCGGTCACGAGGACGGCCGCACGCAGGGCCGGCCCCTGCCGAGCCGCGGCGAACTCCCCGAAGTCGGCAGCCTCGTCGGGCCGCCGGGGCCGCTGGCCGGTCATCCCGTCACCTCCTCCTCGCCATCGTGGCACCACGGGATGCGGACCGGACCCGTCACCCGGCCTCCCAGAGCCACCCCGCGGTGTCCGCACCGCGCCCGACGTGGTTCGATCGAGACACTGGTCGGGGCTGACGTCCTCGTCGCCCGCCGCCACCGGAGGTACATCCTGATGCACCGGGACCCCGTCCCCTCCGCGCCGTGTCCCGCCTGCGAGGCCGACCGCCAGGCGGTGCGCGTGGGCGTCGACGACCCGCGCCGCGGCCTGCAGCTGCTGGAGCCGGTCGTCAGCGGACGCCTCGCCTGCTCCCACGCCCCCGGGGCGGCCCTCGCGCACGACGCCGACCTGCGCTCACGCCTCCACGACCTCGACGGGGCCGTCGCCTCCTTCCGGGGCGCCTGGCCCCTCGTACGCGACGACCCCTCGCGCAGCGAGGCCGTCGCCTGCTGCCTGCGGGTCCTCGTCCGCCTCGGCAACACCGACCGCGCGGTCGACCTCCTCCTCCCCCGCCTCGCGTGGCTCGGTACCGCGCAGGACGAGACGCAGCGGATGTGGTTCGCGGGGACCGCCGCCTGGGTGCTCCGCCACGGGCAGCGGCTCGGGCTGGCCCCGGACCTCGTCGACGGGCGGGCGGTGGCGGACCTCCAGCGCGACCTCGCCGCCACGGCCCGCGCTGTCGAGGGAGCGGACGCGCGACTGGCCGCGGCCCTCGACGACGACCTCGTGGCCCCCGAGCCGACGCTGCCGCCGACCCGGCTCCCCGGCATCGACCCGCATCCGGGGCCGACGGCGCCCGACCCGAGGTCCGGCGACGACGTCGTCGCACTGGCCCGCCGGGTCGCCGCGGCGCGCCGCGAGCTCGAGCCCGGGCTCGAGAGGGCCCTGCGCGGCTGGATGGCGGCCCGCGACACGGTCCGCCCCCTGCTCCGCTCCCCCGCCGAGTGGGCCGCCGCCGCGTCGCTGGACCGTTCGTCGTCGTACCTGCTGCGCGACCCTGCCCGCGAGCGCGCCCGGCTGGAGGACGCCGAGGCCGCAGCCGAGCGGGCCGGGGACGCCGAGGGCGCCGCCCATGCCCGCGCCGACCTCGCCGTGCTCGAGGTGCGCACCACCCTGCGCGACCACGGACCGGGCTCACCCCGGACCGCGGACGCCCGAGCCGCCGTGCACCGGTCGGCCGCCGACCTGGAGGCCGCCGGGCACACCGAGGCGGCGGCCGCCGTGTGGCGCTGGTACGCCCTCTCGACACGCCCCGGCGACGCCGTCGCCGTGCTGGAGCGGGCGGCCGCGCTGTACGCCGCCGCGGGCCGGCCGACGCGCCGGGCCCTGTGCCTGCTCGACGCCGCGCCGTTCGCCGCCTCGGCGGGGCCGGGGGCCGTGCAGGCGCTCGTCGACGAGGCCGAACGCACGGCCGCCGACAACCCCGTCATCCGGGCGCAGGCGCTGGACCTGCGCGCCCGCACCGCCCGCGCCGTCGGCGACGTCGAGACCGCGGTCGCGCTCCACGAGCAGGCCGTCGCGGCGTCGGGCACCGCGGACGCGCCGCGGATGACGACCCTGTTCGCGTTCTGCGACCTCCTCGTCGAGCTGGGCGACTGGGACCGGCTCGAGCGCTACGCCGCGGACGCGCTCGCCAGCGCCGTCCGGCTCCGGGACCCGGTCGCGCTCGCCGTCGCCCAACGCCACCTCGGCGTGGCCTGGGTCGAGGCCGGCCGGCCCGCCGAGGCCGCCGAGCTGCTCGAGGCGGCCCTGCCGGTCATCCAGCAGCACATCCCCACCCTCGTCGGTCCCACGGCGTGGGCGCTCGGCAACGCCTCGACCGCCCTCGGCGCGTGGGCCGACGCCCGGCGGGCGTTCACGACGGCCTCGGCCGCCTTCACCGCCGAGCAGCGCCTGCGCGAGGTCGGCCACGCGGAGTACCGGGCCGGGATGAGCGCCTGGGACGACGCCGACCACGAGGCGGCGGCGGCCCACCTCGAGCACGCCCTCGACGCAGCCCACGCGAGCGGGGCGGTCGACGTCGTCCTGGCGGCCTCCCGGTCCCGGGCGGCCCTGCGGGCCACGACCGGGGACCTCGACGCCGGCGTCGCCGACCTCGACGCCGTGCTCGAGTCGGTCGAGCGCTTCACGGCCGGGCTCGACACCGCGGAGGCCGAGGAGTTCGACGCCGAGGTGCTCGAGCCGGACATCCTGCGCCAGGGCGCCCATCTGCTGGCCGCCGCCGGGCGGGTCGACGAGGCGGTCGACCGGCTCGGGCGGGCCGTGGACCTGGTCGGCGGCGACTTCGCCCTCGTCCTGGGCGCCGAGCGCGGCATCGTCCTCGCGGACGCGGACCGCCTGGAGGAGGGCGAGCCGCAGCTACGGGCCAGCCTCGCTGCGCTGCGCCGGGCCGGGCTGCGCCGCGAGCAGGTGGAAGCGGCGCAGGCCCTGGCCGGCGCGCTGGACCGGGCGGGCATGCCCGAGGCGGCCCAGAGCGTGTGGGACGAGTTCGGCCCCGAGGGGTGAACCCGCGTCAGCAGCCGACGAGACGCTGGGCCAGGTAGCCCTCGACCTGGTCGAGCGCGACCCGCTCCTGGGTCATCGCGTCCCGCTCGCGGATCGTCACCGCGTGGTCGTCGAGGGTGTCGAAGTCCACGGTGATGCAGAACGGCGTCCCGATCTCGTCCTGGCGGCGGTACCGGCGGCCGATGGCGCCGGCGTCGTCGAACTCGACGTTCCAGTGCCGGCGCAGGGTGGCCGCGAGGTCCTTGGCCTTCGGCGACAGGTCGGCGTTGCGCGACAGCGGCAGCACGGCGGCCTTGACGGGCGCGAGCCGCGGGTCGAGCTTGAGCACGACGCGCTTGTCGACCCCGCCCTTGGTGTTGGGCGCCTCGTCCTCGGTGTAGGCGTCGACGAGGAAGGTCATGAGGCTGCGGGACAGCCCGGCCGCGGGCTCGATGACGTACGGGGTGTACTTCTCGTTCGTCGTCTGGTCGAAGTAGACGAGGTCGGTGCCGGAGTGCGTGCTGTGCGTCGTGAGGTCGAAGTCGGTGCGGTTGGCGATGCCCTCGAGCTCGCCCCACTCGGTGCCGGTGAAGTTGAACCGGTACTCGATGTCGACGGTGCGCTTGGAGTAGTGCGACAGCTTGTCCTGCGGGTGCTCGTAGTGGCGCAGGTTGTCGGGGTCGATGCCGAGGTCGGTGTACCAGCGGGTGCGCTCGTCGATCCAGTACTGGTGCCAGTCCTCGTCCTCACCGGGCTTGACGAAGTACTCCATCTCCATCTGCTCGAACTCGCGGGTGCGGAAGATGAAGTTGCCGGGGGTGATCTCGTTGCGGAAGCTCTTGCCGGTCTGGGCGATGCCGAACGGCGGCTTGCGGCGCGAGGCCTGCATGACGTTGAGGAAATTGACGAAGATGCCCTGGGCGGTCTCGGGGCGCAGGTAGTGCAGCCCCGACTCGTCCTCGATGACGCCGAGGTAGGTCTTGAGCATCATGTTGAACTCGCGGGGCTCGGTCCACTGGCCGCGGGTGCCGCAGTTGGGGCAGGCGATGCCGGCGAGCTCGATGGTGTCGGGGTCGACCTCCTTGCCCTTCTTCGCGTCCTTCTCGGCGAGGGCCTCCTGCATGTGGTCGACCCGGAAGCGCTTGTGGCACGACTGGCACTCGGTGAGCGGGTCGGTGAACTCGCCGACGTGGCCGGAGGCGACCCAGGTCTGGCGGGGCAGGATGATCGAGGAGTCGAGGCCGACGACGTCCTCGCGGCCGGTGACCATCGCCTTCCACCACTGCCGCTTGATGTTCTCCTTCAGCTCCACGCCGAGCGGACCGTAGTCCCAGGCGGAGCGGGTGCCTCCGTAGATCTCGCCGCACGGGAAGACGAAGCCCCTGCGCTTGCAGAGGGAGACGACGGTGTCGACGACGGAGGTGGGGGATGCCATGCGCGCAAGGCTAACCGGCGGCCGGTCGCCGCTCCGAACCGGTTTGGTGCGGGCCCGACGGGCGGGGCCCGCGGCGGCGATCCACGGCGCCCGTAGGCTTGGTTCTCGTGTCGACCCTGCGTGAGTCCTTCGAACGAGCCAGCCTGCCCGCGATCTCGTGGCTGAACGGGCTGCCCCGCCTCGTCCCGTTCCTCCTCGTCCTCGCCCTCGCGGTCGCCGGGGTGCTCCTGCCGCCGCCGGGATGGCTGCTCCTCGTCGTCGTCCTGCTGCTGCTCTCCTGGATCCTCGCTCTCGCGTGGCCGCGGCTGTCCGGCGCCGAGAAGCTGATGCGGGTGGCCGTCATCGCCCTGCTGTTCGCGATCCTCGTGACCCAGATGGCCCCTCGCGGCTGACCTGCTCGTTTGACAACGGTTCTCATTACAGATGAGAATGGTTGTCATGAAGCGTCTCGTGCCGGCCCTCGCCTCGACCGCCCTGCTCGCCCTCACGGCGTGCGGGTCGGGCGCCGCAGCCGGTGACGACGGCCGGCTCCAGGTGACCGCCTCCTTCTACCCCCTCCAGTGGGCGTCCGAGCGCATCGGTGGCGACCTCGTCGAGGTCACCGCCCTGACCAAGCCCGGCGCCGAGCCCCACGACCTCGAGCTGACCCCCAAGGACGTCGCCCGGATGACCGGCAGCGACGTCGTCGTGTACCTCAGCGGGTTCCAGCCCGCCGTCGACGACGCCGTGGCCAACGAGGCCGCCGACGCCGGGCTCGACGTCGCCGCCGCCGCAGACCTCGGCCTCGACGCCACGGACGACGACCACGCCGACGAGTCCCCCGAGGAGCACGCCGAGCACGCCTCCGGCCAGGACCCGCACTTCTGGCTCGACCCGGTGCGCTTCCAGCAGGTCGCGACCGCCATCGGCGAGCGCTTCGCCGCCGAGGACCCGGCCAACGCCGCCGGCTACCGGGCCAACACCGAGGCCGTCGTCGCCGACCTCCGCACCCTCGACGCCGAGTTCGAGGCGGGGCTGGCGTCGTGTGAGAGCACCGAGCTCGTGACGGCCCACACGGCCTTCGCCTACCTCGCCGAGCAGTACGGCCTCAGCCAGGAGGGGATCACCGGCATCAGCCCCGACGCCGAGCCGGACGCCGCGGCCCTGCGTGACCTCGCCGCCCGCGTCGAGCAGTACGGCGTGACGACCGTCTACAGCGAGACCCTCGTCTCCCCCGCCCTCGCCGAGACCCTCGCCCGCGAGACCGGCGCCACCGTCGCGGTCCTCGACCCCGTCGAGGGCCTCACCGACGCCTCGCAGGGCTCGGACTACCTCGAGGTCATGCGCAGCAACCTCGAGGTCCTCCGCGAGGGCCAGGGATGCCGGTGAGCGCCGCGACCCCGCTCATCGACCTCCGGTCGGCGGCCTTCGGGTACGCCGACCGGACGGTGGTGTCCGGGGTCGACCTCACCGTGCACCCCGGTGAGGTCGTCGCGCTGCTCGGCCCCAACGGCTCGGGCAAGTCGACCCTCGTCCGGGGGCTGCTCGGCCTCACCGAGCAGCACGGCGGCGAGGTGCTGCTCCTCGGCACCCCCCGCGACCGCTTCCGCGAGCACACCCGGCTCGGCTACGTCCCGCAGCGGCACTCGCTCTCTGCTGCAGTGCGGGCCACGGTGGCCGAGATCGTCGCCGTCGGCCGCCTCCCGCACCGGCCCTGGTGGCGCCCCACCGGTCGCGAGGACCGCGCCGTCGTCGCCCAGTCCATCGAGGCCGTCGGCCTCGCCGACCGCGCCGACGAGGAGGTTGCCTCCCTCTCGGGCGGGCAGCAGCGCCGCGTCCTCATCGCCCGGGCACTCGCCGGGCGGCCCGACCTCCTCGTCATGGACGAGCCGACCGCCGGGGTCGACCACGCCAGCCAGCTCGCCCTCGCGGACGTCCTGCGGCGCCTCGCCGCGGACGGGACCTCGATGCTAGTCGTGACGCACGAGCTCGACGCCCTGGCCGACGTCGTCACCCGGATCGTGTGCATGGATGCCGGCCACGTCGACTTCGACGGCACGCCCGCCGAGTACGGCGCTCACCTGGCGGCGCGGGGCCACGGGCCCGGCTCGGGCCACCACCACGACGACGACCCGGTCGACCTCCCGGGGGTGCGGCGCGTCCTCGGCGGCGGCCCCCTCGACCCGACGCAGGAGGCCGCCCGTGACTGACCTGCTCGCCCTCGACTTCATGCGCCAGGCCCTGCTGGCCGCACTGCTCGCCGGCATCGCCGCGCCCCTCGTCGGCACCTTCCTCGTCCAGCGCCGGATGTCCCTCATCGGCGACGGGATGGGGCACGTGGCGCTCGCGGGTGTCGCGGTCGGGATCCTCACCGGTCAGCAGCCGGTCGTCACCGCGCTCGTCGCGGCCGTCGCGGCCGGGGTCGCCATCGAGCTGATCCGGGCCTCGGGCCACACGAGCGGCGACGTCGCGCTCGCCGTGATGTTCTACGGCGGGATCGCGCTCGGCGTCGTCCTCATCGCGCGCTCCACCGCGGGCAGCCCGGCCAACCTCACGGCCTACCTGTTCGGCGCGATCCTCACGACGAGCCCCGGCGACCTGGTCGTCCTCGCGCTGCTCGCGGTCGTCGTCCTCGTGACGACCGTGGCGCTGCGGCCCCGCTTCTTCGCCGTCGCCAACGACGAGGAGTACGCGCGGTCGGCCGGCATGCCCGTGATGGCGTACAACCTCGTCCTCGCGGTGCTCACCGCCGTGACGGTCGTGGTGTCGATGCGCGTCGTCGGCCTGCTCCTCATCAGCGCGCTGATGATCATCCCCAACGCCACGGCCCAGCTGCTGGCCCGCAGCTTCGGCGCCAGCGTCCGCTGGGCCGTCCTCATCGGGGTGCTGTGCAGCGTCGGCGGCGTCGTCGTGTCCTACGCGGCCGAGACCCCGTCCGGCGGGACCATCGTGCTCCTCGCCATCGCGACCTTCCTGCTCGTCAGCGCGGGCGCGGCAGTGCTGCGCCGGGTCCGGCTCGCCGCGCACAGCCGCGCCGAACGGCACGACCACGAGCACGGCCCCGACTGCGGCCACCCGGCGGTCGAGCACGGCGACCACGTCGACTACCTGCACGACGGCCACCGGCACGCGGCCCACGAGGGCCACTACGACGAGCACGGGCACCCTGCGGAGGCCGAGAGCCGATGAGCGAGCACCCCCAGGCCAAGGCGGAGCGCCGCCCGACCCGCCAGCGCGCGGCCCTCGCCGACGAGCTCGCGGGAGCCGCGGAGTTCCGGTCCGCCCAGGACATCCACGCCTCGCTCACCGCGTCGGGCGCCCGGGTCGGGCTCGCGACGGTGTACCGCAACCTCCAGGCCATGGCAGGCGACGGCGAGGTCGACGTCATCCGCACCGCCGACGGTGAGGCGATCTACCGGGCGTGCGCCACCGACCAGCACCACCACCACGTCGTGTGCCGGGCGTGCGGGCTCACCGTCGAGGTGACCGGGGACGCGGTGGAGCGCTGGGCCGAGGCCGTCGCCGCCCAGCACGGGTTCAGCGACGTCCGGCACACCCTGGAGATCGACGGCCTCTGCGCCGACTGCGCCGCGCGCCGCTGACGGTCAGGCGCCGGGCGTGGGGGTGTCGACGGCCCCGCCGTACCGGCGCTCGCGGTCGACGTAGGACTCGATCGCGGCCCAGAGGTCGCGGCGGTCGTAGTCGGGCCACAACCGGTTCTGGAACACCATCTCGGCGTAGGCGCTCTGCCACAGCAGGAAGTTGCTCGTCCGCTGCTCGCCCGAGGACCGCACGAAGAGGTCGACGTCGGGCATGTCCGGCTCGGGCAGGTAGCGCGCGACGGTGCGCTCGTCGACGGCGGAGGCCTTGAGCCGGCCGCGGGCGACGTCCTCGGCGAGTCGCCCCACCGCGTCGCCGATCTCGGCGCGGCCGCCGTAGTTGACGCAGAAGTACAGCGTGAGCCCGGTGTTGTGGCGGGTCAGCTCCTGGGCGGTCTCGAGCTCGCGGATGACCGAGCCCCACAGCCGGGGCCGGCGCCCGACCCAGCGCATCCGCACCCCCCACGAGTGCAGCTGGTCGCGCCGGCGGCGGATGACGTCGCGGTTGAAGCCCATGAGGAAGCGGACCTCGTCGGGGCTGCGCTTCCAGTTCTCGGTCGAGAAGGCGTACGCCGACAGGTGCGTGACCCCGACCTCGATGGCGCCCGCGACGACGTCGAGCAGGGCCGCCTCACCCGCCTCGTGGCCCTTGGTGCGCGGCAGCCCCCGCTGGTTGGCCCAGCGGCCGTTGCCGTCCATGACGACGGCGACGTGGCGGGGCAGCTTGGCCGCCGGGATGGACGGGGGCCGGGCGCCACTGGGGTGCGGGAACGGCTGCTCGTACCGGGTCGGCGCGCTCACCGCTCCACCATACGGAGGCTGCGGATGCCCCGTTCGAGGTGCCACTGGAGGAACGCGGCGGTCAGGCCGCTGCCCTCGCGGCGGTGCCGGTCGTCGGAGGCGTCGGCGAGGACCCAGTCGCCCGCGAGGAGCGAGGCGAGGAGGCGCAGCGTGTCGGGCGCCGGGGCGGCCGACCCGGGCGGCCGGCACGCGGGGCAGACCACCCCGCCGGCGGCGACGTGGAACGCGCGGTGCGGGCCGGTGAGGCCGCACTTGGCGCAGTCGTGGAACGAGGGGGCGTACCCGCCGATGGCCATCGCCCGCAGGAGGTAGGCGTCGAGGACGAGCCCCGCCTCGTGCTCGCGCAGGGCCATCGAGCGCAGCGCCCCGGCGAGCAGCAGGTACTGCTGGAGGGCGGGCTCGCGCTCCTCGGTGAGCCGGTCGCACGTCTCGAGGACGGCGGTGGCGGCCGTCCACGAGTGGTAGTCGCGGGCGATGGCCTCGCCCCACGAGTCGAGGGTCTCGACCTGCGTCACCGTGTCGAGGGTGCGGCCCTCGTAGCACTGGACGTCGATGCGCATGCCGGGCTCGAGCCGCGCCCCGAACCGGGACTTGGTGCGGCGTACCCCCTTGCCGACGACGCGGAGCTTGCCGAGCCGCCGCGAGAGCACGGTGACGATGCGGTCGGCCTCACCCAGCTTGTGGGTGCGCAGGACGATCGCCTCGTCACGGTAGAGCGGCACTCCCCCATTGTCCGCGCTCGCGGTGACATCCGTGCGCCGCCCCGCCGCCCCCGGCCCCCGAACCACCCGGAACGTGGGTGAAGACCGTCGTCATGCCGACGGTCTTCACCCACGTTCGGGAAGAGGTGTGGGGTCGAGCGCGTGCTGGATCCACAGGTGGACGACGGCGAGCGAGCGGTGCGGGCGCCACGCCTCCGCGAGCCGTTCGGCCTCGCGCGCCGTGACGCCGCCGAGCGCCCTGCGCAGGACGAGGTCGCCCGGAAGGAACACGTCCGGGTCCCGCAGGCAGCGCAGCGCGACGAGGTCGGCGGTCCACGGCCCGATGCCCGGCAGCGCGAGGAGCGCGGCGCGGGTCGCGGCCCGCGCGGAGGGGTCGGGCTCCGGGCCGAGGTGGAGCCCGGCGGCCACGGCCCGGGCCAGGGCGACGACGGTGCGCGCGCGCCCTCCCGTGACCCCGACCGCTTGTTGCAGGTCGTCCGGGTCGAGGCCCGCCAGGGCCTCCGGGCCCGGGGGCAGCGTGCCGGTGCCGCAGGCGGCTGTGAGGCGCCCGGCGAAGACCCGGCCGGCGGCGACCGAGACGTGCTGACCGAGAACGACGTTCACGGCCGCTTCGAAAGGGTCGGGCGCGCCCGGGACCCGGACGGCGGGCCGCGCGGCGACCATCGCGCCGAGGACGGGGTCGGCCGCCAGGGACGCCACGGCGGGCTCGGGGTCGAGGTCGAGGCCCAGCCACGAGCGACCCACGTCCACCGCCTCGGCGGCACCCGGCCCGTGGGCCTGCAGGCGCGGGGGCGCCGTCGCCGGGAGAACCACGGTGAGCGGGACGGGGCCCGCCGCCGTCCGGACGGTGCGGGTGTGCGCCGTCGAGCCGTCCGGCCCCGTCGACACCGTGTCGACCCCGGGCACGGCATGGGCCAGCAGCCACGCTCGCAGCGCCGCCACGTCGACGGGCACGAGGACCGTCTCGTCGGCCCGCTCCGCGGCGGCCACCGCGCCGGTCACCCCGAGAGCACCGCCTCCTCGGACTCGACCGGTGCGACGACCGGCCGGCGGGTGAGGTGGATGCCCGCCACCATGCACCGGAGCGAGCCGCCGGCGTGCTCGATCGTCGGCACATCGAGCGGGACGATCCGGCACGACTCCTCGATCACCGCGCGCTGCTCGGGGGTCAGGCTGGCGGCCGCCCGCGTCGAGAGCGCGAGGATCCGGCCGCTGGTGGTCCGCAGCTCGATGGCGTTCCCCGCGAAGTCGCGGATCTGCTGGCTCGTCAGCTCGATGATCTCCCGGCCGGGCTCGGCGAGGGACTCGGCGACCTCCGCCCGCCGGCGCGCGTCCCGGATCATCTCCAGGCCCACCAGGGCGAAGGACGTGCCGATGCACATGAGGACGTTGGTGTGGTAGATCGCGGTGCCGTCGTCCTCGGTCGCGTCGAAGACCATCGGCTCGTACCCGAACTGCGAGCAGAACCGCTCGAGGACGATGGGGTCCGCCCGGTTGGAGCGCACCGTGTACGCGACCCGGATGACGTGGTCGAGGACCATCGCTCCGGTTCCCTCGAGGTACTGGCCGTCGTGCTCGAGACCCGAGTAGTCGACGACGTCCTGGACGCGGTACTGGGTCTTGAGCATCTCGACGATGTCGGCTCGGCGCTCGGTGCGGCGGCTGGGGGCGTACATGGGGTACACCGCGATCCGCCCGCCGGCGTGCGTGGAGAACCAGTTGTTCGGGAAGACGCTGTCGGCGCGCGTCGGGTCGTCGTCGTCGAAGAGGTGGACGGTGACGCCCTCCTCCGACAGCCGGTCGGCGACCCGGGTCACCTCGTCGTAGGCGGCGGCCGCGACCTCGTCGAGGGCGCGCTCCGGGTGGGGCACGGTCTGGAACGCGTTGTCGCCGGCGGTCTCGGGGTTGGGCGTGAAATGCCGCGGTCGGATCATGACGACCGCGGAGGGGGCCTGCACGCTCATGGCGCGCCTCCTTCCTCGGGGTGGGCTGCCCCAGCGTAGGGACAGCCCGGCCCGGTGCCGAAATCGTCGCCCACGGGACACCGGCGCGGCGCCGGGCGGCTCACCCGAAGTCGGAGGAGGACAGCTCGCCCCGCCCGGCCTCCACGGCGTCGAGGACGGCGTCGGCGACCACCTGCGGGTCGAGCCCCTCGGCCAGGCGTGGCGCCTCCCCCGCCAGCGCACGGCCGGCCAGACCGGTCTCGGTGTGCGGGGGCCGGACGTCCAGCACGTCGACCCCGACCCGCCGCAGCTCGCGGGTCAGGGCGCGGTCGGCCGCGGTGAGGGCCGCCTTGGACGCCGAGTAGGCCGCCATCCCGGCCATCGGCTGCTCCGCCACGACCGCACTGAGGTTGACGAGGAAGCCCTTGCTCTCGGTGAGCGCCGGCAGCACCCGGCGCAGGAGGAACAGCGGCCCGACGACGTTGGTGAAGAAGAGCTCCTCGAGCACGGCGTCGTCGGTGTCGACGAGCGGGCCGAAGGCCACGACGCCCGCGGCGTTCACCACGCCGTCGAGCCGCCCGTGGGAACCGCGCGCGGTCTCGACGAGCCGGTCGCCGAGCGTGGCGTCGGCCAGGTCGCCGACGACGACCTCGGCGCCGTCGAGCACCGACCGCAGCCGCTGCTCGTCCCGGCCGACGAGGACGACCGTGGCACCCCGCGCCGCGGCGCTGCGCGCCAGGAGCGCGCCGAGCGCACCCGAGGCCCCGACGACGGCGACGACGGCCCCGGCCAGCGGATGTGCTCCCATCCCCCCACCTCACGGCATTCCCGCCCGGGTGCGCAACTGCCGGGGCCCGACCTTCGACACGGCGCCCCGCAGTTCTGGACACCCGTTCGATTGCGGGCTACCGTGGGCCCATGCCCGTGATCCAGGGGTCACTGCTCGACCTCGCCGACGGCGTCGAGGTGCGCCCGCTCGGCGAGACCGTGCGGCGGCGCCCGCTGAGCCAGGCGGCGTGGGTCGACGAGCGCACGGCCTGGGTCGGGGGTGCCGACGAGCTCTATTCGGCGCTCCGGCGCGACGTGCCGTGGTTCGCCGAGCGCCGCCAGATGTACGACTCGGTCGTCGACGTCCCCCGGCTCCTCAGCTTCTACGGCGAGGGCGACCCCCTGCCCCACCTGGCCCTCGAGGAGTGCCGCGACGCCCTCTCGGCCCACTACGCCGACGAGCTGGGCGAGCCCTTCGTCACGGCCGGACTGTGCCTGTACCGCGACGGCCAGGACTCGGTGGCCTGGCACGGCGACCGCATCGGGCGCAGCCGCGACCAGGACACGATGGTCGCGATCCTCTCCGTGGGGTCCCCCCGCGACCTCCTGCTCCGGCCTCGGGACGGCGGGTCGTCGGTCCGGGTGTCGGCCGGGCACGGCGACCTCGTCGTCATGGGTGGGTCCTGCCAGCGCACCTGGGACCACTGCGTGCCGAAGACCGCCCGGCCCGTCGGGCCGCGGATCAGCATCCAGTTCCGGGTCCGCGGGGTGCGGTGACCGGCGGCCCCGCCTGCGACCCTCAGGCGCGGGTCGCGACGACGACGAGGAAGTCGTCCGCCGGCCCGGGCTCGGCGTCGTTGTACTGGCCCCGGACCTCGACGTCGCGGAAGCCGGCCCGCTCGAGCATGAGCACCAGCTCCCCGGCGAAGTAGCGGTTCACCGTGAGCCGGCGCCGCTCCTCGGCCTCCAGGTTCCCGTCGCGCCACTGCGTCGCGTGGATCTCCCAGGCCTCCTGCTGGGCCACCGGGTCCAGGGCCAGCATCCGGGCCGAGAGCGCGTACTCGCGGCCGTCGGGGCCGGGTCTGCGCGCCCCCGGCTCGGCCTCGGGCTCGGGCAGCGCCGGCGGTCGCTGCGCCCAGCGCGCCCAGGTCGCCTCGTCGGAGTACGGCACCTCGTTGTCGAGGACGATCCGGCCGCCGGGCTCCAGGTGCTCGTAGATGCGGCGCAGGGCCTCCTGGTCCTGGGCCCGGGTGGAGCCGAGCCCCAGGCCGCCGCACACGTACACGGTCCGGTAGCGACGCGGCAGGTCGAGCGCGTGCATCGGCTGGCAGTGCAGGCCCGGGGCCGCGCCGACGCCCGCCGCGGCCTCGGCGCACCAGGCCACCATGTCGGGCGAGACGTCCACGCCGTCGACGTCCAGCCCGTCGCGGACGTAGGGGACGAGCAGGCGGCCCGCACCGCACGCCACGTCCAGGGCCGGCTGCCCTGCCTCGACGAAGCGGCGGAAGTACTCGACCTCCGGCCCGGAGGTCCGGAAGTAGGCCCACCACCGGGCGACGATGCCCTCGTGCCAGCTGGCGGGCTCGACGACGTCAGCCACGGATCGTCTGGGCACGGAAGGCGACGACCCGGCGCACGAGGTCGGCGGGGATCGGCTCGTCGTGCGGGAACTGCACCGAGCCCTTGCCCTGCCGGTACCGGGCGAACTCCGCCGCGAAGGCCTCGTGCCCGTTCGGGGTGGCGTAGAAGCCGACGTGGCGGTCGTACCCGGCGAAGTACACGAGCGGCTTCCCGTCGAGCCGGTAGGCCGGCATGCCGTACGCGATGGCCTCCGTGGCCTCCGGCGCGGCCGCCCGGATCAGCTCGCGCATCGTGTCCAGCCGGGTGCGGACCTCGCCGTCGAACCCCGCGAGGTACTCGTCAACGGTCTCGGCCATGCCCGGCAACCTAGCGCTCGGGCGCGTCCCAGCCCAGGGCTCCGGGCGCGCCGACCGAGCGCGCCGCGATGGCGACGGCCTGCTCGAGGGCGCCCGGCAGGTCGCCGAGCCCGTCGCGCGCGACCGCTGCGAGCAGCGCCCCGTGCAGCACGTCACCGGCGCCCAGGGTGTCGACGACCTCCACCTCGGGGACGGCGACCTCGCCGGAGCCCCCGTCGGCGGCCTGCCAGGTGACGGGGCGGGGGCCGTCGGTGCGGGCGACCCACCAGGGGCCGAGCGCGCGCAGCCCGTCGAGGTCGGCCACGCCGGGCGCGTGGAAGTCCGCCGACACGACGGCGACGTCGACCAGGGCGAGCAGCGCCTCGAGCCCCGGCTTCCAGGACCCGCCGTCGAGCACGACCGGCACCTCACGCCTGCGCGCCTCCTGCGCCAGGGCCAGCGCCACGGGCAGGTGGTGGCCATCGACGAGCAGTGCACCGACTCCGGAGAGCAGCGCCTCCGCCCGCGACGGCGAGACCTCCTCGTAGCCCTCGACCCCAACGGCGTTGCGCGACACGACGGCCCGCTCCCCCGACCCCCGGGCGACGAGGACGGTCGACAGCGGCGGCTCGAACGACGGCGGGGCGAGGTCGGTGACCGAGATCGCGTGCCGCGCGAGGTCGCCGAGGACGACGGCAGAGAAGGCCCCGCTGCCGACGGCCCCGACGAACCGCGTCTCCACCCCGAGCCGGGAGCACGCCATCGCAGCGTTGCAGGCCGGGCCCCCGGCGGCGACGGTGGTGGAGAGCGCGACGACCTTCTCGTTCGGCCCGGGCACGGCGTCGACGACCTGGACGACGTCGACCGTCGCCAGCCCGCACGCCAGTGCCGCGCCCACCGGCCCTCAGTCCACGTCGACGCCGGCGCGCTCGGCCCGGTTGACGGCCGAGAGGATCGCGCGCAGCGACGCCTTGACGATGGACTCGTGGAGCCCGACGCCCCACAGCACCCGGTCGCCCACGGCACACTCCACGTAGGCCGCGGCTCGGGCGTCGCCACCGGCCGACAGGGCGTGCTCGTGGTAGTCGAGCACCCGCACGTCGACCCCGAGGGGGGCCAGGGCGTCGGTGAAGGCGTCGATCGGGCCGTTGCCCCGGCCGTGGATCTCGGTCTCGACGCCGTCGACGAGGATCGCCGCGTCGATGCGGTCGACCCCGTCGTCGGAGCCGGTGATCGTGGAGCGCACCGGGACGAACCGCGCCCAGCGCCGGTCGGTGTCGTCGCTGTGCAGGTACTCGTCGGCGAACATCTCCCAGATCTGGCTGCCCGACAGCTCCCCACCCTCGGTGTCGGTGCGGTTCTGCACGACTCCGCTGAACTCGACCTGCAGGCGGCGGGGCAGGTCCAGGCCGTGCTCGGCCTTGAGGAGGTAGGACACCCCGCCCTTGCCGGACTGGCTGTTGACCCGGACGACGGCCTCGTAGGAGCGGCCGATGTCGTGCGGGTCGATGGGCAGGTACGGCACCCCCCAGTCGAGGTCGTCGATGCTCGTGCCGGCACCCTTCGCGCGCTTCTCCATGTCGTCGAAGCCCTTCTTGATGGCGTCCTGGTGGGAGCCGGAGAAGGCCGTGTAGACGAGGTCGCCACCCCAGGGGTGCCGCTCGTGGACGGGCAGCTGGTTGCAGTACTCGACGGTGCGCCGGATGTCGGCCATGTCCGAGAAGTCGATCTGCGGGTCGATGCCCTGGCTGAACAGGTTCATCCCGAGGGTGACGAGGCAGACGTTGCCGGTGCGCTCGCCGTTGCCGAAGAGGCACCCCTCGATGCGGTCGGCGCCCGCGAGGTAGCCCAGCTCGGCGGCCGCGACGCCCTCGCCGCGGTCGTTGTGCGGGTGGAGGCTGACGACCACGGACTCACGCCGCTCGAGGTGGCGGACCATCCACTCGATGGAGTCGGCGTACACGTTGGGGGTCGCCATCTCGACGGTCGCCGGGAGGTTGACGATCATCTTGTGGTCCGGCGTCGGGTCGATGACGTCGATGACCTCGTTGCAGATGCGGACGGCGAACTCGAGCTCGGTGCCCGTGTAGGACTCGGGCGAGTACTCGTAGTACACGTCGGTCTCGGGCACCGTCTCCTCGAGCTTCTTGCACAGCCGGGCCGCCTGGAGGGCGATGTCGACGATGCCGTCCTGGTCCATCCCGAAGACGACGCGGCGCTGGAGCACGGAGGTCGAGTTGTAGAAGTGGACGATGGCCTGCTTCGAGCCGCGGATCGCGTCGAAGGTCCGCTCGATGAGGTGGTCCCGGCTCTGCGTCAGCACCTGGATCGTCACGTCGTCGGGGATGTGCCCGCCCTCGATGAGCTCGCGGCAGAAGTCGAAGTCGGTCTGGCTGGCGCTCGGGAAGCCGACCTCGATCTCCTTGTAGCCCATCTTCACGAGGAGCTTGAACATCCGCATCTTGCGCTCGGAGTCCATCGGGTCGATCAGGGCCTGGTTGCCGTCGCGCAGGTCCACCGCACACCACCGCGGGGCCGACGTCATCACCCGGTCCGGCCAGGTGCGGTCGGGGAGCTCGACCCGGATCTGGTCGTGGAAGGGGACGTACTTGCGGGTCGGCATCCCGGAGGGCTGCTGGGGGTGGATCATCGTCTCGGTTCGCCTTCGTCTCGGCTGCTGGGGGTCCGACCTGGTGCAGCAGGAACTCCGCGACGAGGGGCGGCCAGTGTCAGGCCCCGCCGCGGCAGCGAAGGAGGAGGCGCTCGAAACGCATGGAGCGAGCATGCCACGGGCGGGCGCCGGCGCCAAGGTCCGGTCCACTCCGCGGGCCGGAGAAACCAGGTGCGGACCGCCCGGACGGTGCGCCACCCTGGGTGGCGTGAGCAGCAACCTCGACCTCGACCTCGCCGGCACCGTCCCGCCCGCCGGCTGCACCGTCCGCGCGCTGGTCCCCGACCAGGACCTCGAGGCGGCGTACGACGTGTACTCCGCCGACCAGCTGGAGGACAGTGGCGTCATCGCCATCGAGCGGGCGGACCTGCTCGCCGACTGGGCCCGCCCGAGCATGGACACCCGCGCCGACACCATCGGGGTGTGGCGGGGCGACCGGCTCGTCGCGGCCGCCGAGGTGTCGCGGCGGGGCACCCGGGCCGAAGGCGCCGTCCACCCGGACGCCCGCGGAGCGGGGATCGGGACGTGGCTCGCCTCGTGGGTCGAGGCCCGCGCCACAGCCCTCGGCTCGGCCACCATCGGGCAGAGCGTGCCGCAGGGGTCCGCCGCCCATCGCCTCTTCGCCGCTCGCCCCGGCTACCGGCACGCCCACACCGCGTGGATCCTCGAGCTCCCGGACGGCGCCCAGGTGCCGGACCGGGCGCTGCCCGACGGCTACCGGATCCGCACGTCCGAGACCGAGTCGGACCACCGGGCGGCGCACGACGTCATCGAGCGGGCCTTCGGCGAGTGGGCGAACCGGCCCCCCGAGCCCTACGAGGACTGGGTGCCCGGGACCGTGGAGCGACCCGGCTACGCGCCCTGGCAGCTGCGAGTGGTCGAGCACGACGGCGTGATCGTCGGTGCGTGCTTCACCGTCGTCGACGACCTCGCCTGCGGCTACGTCGACCAGCTCGCCGTGGCCCGCGAGCACCGCGGGCGCGGCCTGGCCCAGGCGCTGCTCGCCGACGGCTTCCGCGGCGCCCGGGAGCACGGGGCGACCCGCAGCGAGCTGTCGACGGACACGCGGACCGGCGCGCTGGACCTCTACCTCAAGGTGGGGATGCAGGTCTCGAACACGTGGGTGCACCTCGTGACCGACCTGCCCCGCCCGAGCGCCTAGGCGGTCAGTCCGGCGACGGTGTCGACGTACTCCTGGCGCGCGTCGTCCTCAGACATCCCCACCACCGACGCCCACGCGTCGTACTTGGCCCGACCCACGGGATTGGTGAAGCCCGGACGGCTGCCCGCGACGTCGCCCTCGGTGGCCTGCTTGTACAGCGCGTACAGGCGCAGCTTGGTGTCGTTGCCCGGGTCCTTGGTGAGCCCGGAGACCGACTCGACCGCTGCACGGAACTCGTCCTCGGTAGCCATGCCGTCACTGTACGGCGAGGCCGCTGCCGTGGTCGGGCGCCGCGGGTCAGGCGGCGTCGAGGAGTGCCTGGAGGTGTCGTTCGACGGGAGAGTCGGGTGGGTCGGTACCCCAGCCGATCAGGGGTGGGGCGTGCGAGCGGAGGTGGGCCCGGCCGGGGTGATCACCTCGACCTCCCGGGGCATTCCCGAAACCAGGCCGACCGGCCAGCTCCTCGTGGTGCTGTCAGAAGCCGGACGGCGTCGTCGCGGGATTGTCGTAGGGCTGGCTCCAGGGCCGCCTGCCACAGAGTCGCGCTGGGCGGCCGCGCACCGAACCGATCCCAACGGTGGCACGTCCCCCCGTTCGGGTTGCGCGTCGCAGCGCCCCGAAGCGGCCACTCCCTCCCTGGCTTCTGCAGCCTCCGTCTCGTCAGATCCGGGTGTGGGTGGCTCGCGTATGCGCGTGCATCGGGTCCGTGCGCCACGGGCGGTCATCGTCGACGCATACGACGCCCTCGCTCGGGCGAGCGGCGAAGCACTACCGTGCACGCATGGCGGCGCTGGACGATGTGAAGCTTCAGCAGAGTCACACCTGGTCCCTGGGCGACTACTCCAGCATCGGGTCGCGGCTGTCGGTGGTGAGCGAGCAGCTGTGCGAAACGGCTGACCTGAGAGCCCCTTGGACAGTGCTCGATCTCGCCACCGGCCCAGGAACAACAGCACTGGCGGCCGCTCGGCGAGGTTGCCGCGTCACCGGGGTCGACATCTCCGAGGTGCTCCTGGAACGCGCGCGGGCGCGCGCCGCGGCCGAGGGCCTTCAGGTCACCTTCGCCCACGAGGACGCTGAGAACCTGCCCTATGACGCGGGCACGTTCGACGCCGTGATGTCGACGTTCGGGATCGGGTTCACCCCCTCACCCGAGGACGTGGCACGGGAGGCGATGCGCGTCCTGCGTCCCGGCGGTCGCCTGGCGCTGACGCATTGGGCACCCGGCGGCGCGAACCACGCCGAAGCGGAGGTCCTTGCCCGGTTCAGCGAGCCCGGCCCACCCAGCCCCTGGGAATCGGAGTCAGGCATCCGCGCACTGTTCGGGGACGGCGTCCAAGACCTGGTCGTGACGGAACGGGAAGTCGTCTACCGGTTCGACTCCATCGGGCATTTCGTGGACACCGCGATGACCCTTTTCGGGCCGTTCATGCGGCTGGTCGAGAGCCTCTCGGTGGAGCACCGCGCGCGACTCCGCAGCGAGCTGGTCGCGGCACTCGGCCCGTTCAACCGCTCCGGCGACGACTCCATGGTGATGCCGGTGCCCTATCTCGAGGCCACGGCAAGCCGCCGATGAGTAGTCGACCGCTTCATATCCAGAAGCGGCGTACACGCGGCCGACATCGCCGCGCTCCCATCGGCAGATCCGGATGGATCTGGTGTCGCCGGGAGTTGGTGCATACCGCCGCCTGTCGATCATGCGCATGACAAGCATGAGCGGTCTCTACCTATGGTCAAACGAGTAGCACCACGCCAGTGCGTCAACGAGTGCCGAGGGCGCCTCCGGGTGCAGGGACCGAAACTCCTCGGAGGCCCGATGAGTCATGGCTTGAAGGTCCGGTTCGTTCAGGTGGGCGTCTGAACGGTAGAACTCGGTCTCTAGTGACCGGAGCGCCACGAGCAGGTCGAGCCCGCGGGCCTCACCGAACTCTCGGGTCAGTGCTGCGTCGTCGCGGTGCGGCCACGAGCGGATGCCACGACCAGTCCACAGCGCAACAGCTTTCGTCAGGTCCTCATCCACGGTGAAAGTGTCGCTCACTGTGACGTCCGCTCATCGGCAGATCCGGACGGATATGGGTCGCCGGGACTTTCTGCACACCGCCGCGGCTGACCTACGTCTTCTGCTCCAGACGACTGCCGTTCACCGGGCTGCCGTCAAGCGGCGTGGAGGAGTGCCTGGAGGTGTCGTTCCAGGGGAGAGTCTGGGTCAGGCGCGGGGTCTGACGCGGGGTCGGGTTCGGGGTCGGGTGGGTCGGTGCCCCAGCCGAGCAGGGGCGGGGCGTGGGAGTGGTAGGTGTGCCCGGTCGGGGTGGTGACCTCG
>NZ_CANLZR010000014.1 GCF_947495705.1 uncultured Phycicoccus sp. | reverse complement strand
TCCTCGTCCTTGCGGACCGACTCGATCGTGACCGCCGAGTCGGTGGCCTCGACCGCGGCGATGACCTTGTCGGCCTCCTCACCGGTGACCTCGGTGTGCGCGTGGCCGCCGCGGCCGCCGTGGCGACCGCCCTTGCCGCCGGCGCGCTCGGTGACCGTCGCGAGGTCGGCGCTGACGTCGAAGGCGACCTTCGCATCGTCCTTGGTGCCGATCGCGTCGTACGAGCCGTCCTCGTCCTTGCGGACCGACTCGATCGTGACCGCCGAGTCGGTGGCCTCGACCGCGGCGATGACCTTGTCGGCCTCGTCACCTGTGACCTCGGTGTGCGCGTGGCCCCCGCGCTTGCCGTCTCCGTCACCGCCGGTACCGGCGGAGGCGGAGGGGTTCGGGCTGGGGGTGGCATCCGCGGCGAGTGCGATCGATGCGCCGCCGACACCGAGCACTCCGACGGTGACCGCGGAGACTGCCGCGAGCTTGAGGGTCCTGGGGTTCATGGCTGGCTCCTTCGTGAGGGTGGGGGTCGTTCCCCCTCGAGCTCCCACGATGGGCTCGGGTCCTGTGCGGAACCTGTCGACGGACTCTCCGCTACGTATGGGTGCCGGACCCCGCGGCGACACGGGACCCGGCGGATGCCACGCCGAGCCAGTCGTGCGGGTTGCCGTCCCAGCACCAGCCGAGCTTGGGCGCGCCCGCGCTGATCCACATCGCGGGGACGCGCCGGTCGCCGCGGCGCGAACCCGACAGCATGAAGCACGCGTTCTTCGCGAGCAGGTGCGGCGCGTGCGTCACGACGGCGACCCCGTCCTCGATGGTGAGCGGGGTCCGCCCGCGTCCGAGGACCACCGGCAGCGCCTCCTCGGGGCGCACTCCGCGGAACTCCTCGCCGCGGTCGACGTCGAGGAGCAGATAGGCGTCCGGGTGGGGGAGCTCGACCTGGGGGATCGGGCGGTACGGCGCCAGCCCCTCCTCGCCGTGGTTGCGGTCGACGATGCCCGGCCGGGTCCCAGCCGGCGCGAGGCGCAGGAGCGGGACGGTGTGCTGCGGGTCGACGACCGCGCCGGTGACGACGAGGACGAGCGGGACCGACCCGGGCCGACCCGGAGCCAGGCCGCCGAGACCGTCCGCGACCTCACGCAGCGGCGCGAGGCGCCGGAGGAAGGCCGACTCGGTCTGCGCGGCCAGCGCCGGGTACCCGAGGCGGAGCAGGGTCGTCACCTGGCGGTCGAGCTCGGCGCGGGCGGACCTCGTGACATCGGGATCGGTGATGGCGGACCTCCGGGTGTCGATGGGGCGGCCCATCGTCAACGTTTCCCACCGGGCTGGGATTCCCCGAGCGGGCCCGGCCGAACCTCAGGTGGCGCGTACCGGGTGGGTCTCGCGAGCCCGCACCCAGGGCACGACGGCGAGCAGGGTGATGACGCCGGTGGCGGCGAAGGCCAGGCCGTAGCTGCCCCGGTCGACGAGGACCCCCGCGATGATCGGGCCGATGATGGCGCCGGTGTCGGCCGACATCTGGAACGCCGCGAGCGCGGGGCCACCGTTGCGCTCGCGGCCGACGACGTCCGCGAGGGACGCCTGCTGCGCGGGGTTGAGCGTCCCGGCGCCGACCCCGGCGACCACCGACAGCACGATGAGCGTCGGCAGGTCGGTGGCGAACCCGGTGGCGGCGGTGGCGAGCCCGGACACGATCAACCCGCCGACGATGTAGGGCTTGCGCCCGACGAGGTCGGAGGTGCGCCCGGCGAAGGTCAGCCCGATCGCGTTGCCCGCCGCGAAGACGGCGAGCGCGGCACCGGCGACGAGCGACTGCTGGCTCGCCAGGGCGGCCTGGTCGAGGCTCTGGTCGACGATGACGGCGGCGGCGAAGAGCGGCAGGATCGCGTTGCGGACGCCGAAGTTGGCCCAGCCGTTGGCGAAGCCGGAGCCGAGGGCGGCCCGGTAGGCGCTGTCCTGCCACCCGTCCCGGACCGTCATGGCGGGCAGCACGGGGTCGCCGGGCTTCGGCCGCAGCGAGGCGTCCTTGAGGAAGACGAAGACGATGCCGGCCGCCAGCAGGAGCGCCGCGGAGTAGACGAGGAACGGCACGCGGAGCCCGAGCCCGCCGAGCAGGCCGCCGACGACGGGGCCGCCCACCCCACCGATGAGGAAGGCCGACGCGTACGCGGAGGACACCCGCGCCCGGATGGACGGGGGTGCGAGCCGGACGATGAGAGCGACCGCCGAGACGGTGAACATCACCGACCCGATGCCGCCCAGCCCGCGGAAGACGAGGAGCTGCCAGTACGAGCTCGCGAAGGCGGTGGCTCCGGTGGAGACGGCGACGATGAGGAGGCCGCCGAGGTAGATGGGCCGCTCGCCGAGCCGCGCGATGAGCCGGCCGCCGGTGGGTGCGAAGAGCAGCCGGAAGAACGCGAAGGCGCTGACGACGATGCTGCTCGCGGTGGCGCCCACCCCGAAGCTCTGGGCGAACTGCGGGAGCACCGGGGTGATGAGCCCGAACCCCAGGGCGATGACGAAGGCCGACGCGATGAGGACCCAGATCTCACGCGGGATGCGGACCCGCCCGGCGGGGGTCGTCGCGGGGTCGGCGGGCACGATCGACCAGTATGCCTGCCCGGCGTCAGCGCCCGTACGGTGGCGGCATCGGGGGCAGCTGCTCGTGGCCCCCGGCCCACGCACGGCCGCGGGCGAACCGCCACAGGACGAGCCCGCCCGCCAGGACGAGCAGCAGCCACGGGAGCCCGGTGCGAACCCGTTCGGACCAGACGGCAGCGGTGTTCGCCGACGGCTCTCCGTGGAAGCCACCACCGGCGACGGCCAGGCACGGTGAGCCGAAGGCCGGCGAGAGCACGACGAGGTCGTCCTGCGCGGGGTCGAGGGACCGGGCGGCACCGTCGGTCGTCACGGGGGCACCGTCCCGCCAGGCGGGGCGGCACCCGGTGCCGGGCCAGTGGAGGAAGGACTCCCTGTCCCATTCGGCGGCGGCGGCCGGGGTGTCCCCCACGGGGATGCCGACCACGTCACCTGAGGCGACGTCGAAGACCTGCCCCACGACCGGTGGTGGGCCGTCGGGACCGGCCACGTCCGACGTCCCGTAGAGGACGATCCGGGTCCCGTCCGGTGACACCGAGGCGCCCAGCCGGTGGCCCTGTGGCCATGCCGGCCAGTCGATGGACGGCCCCAGGGTCCAGTCGCTCCGACCGAGACGCCACGAGGCGAGCGTGAAGGTGCCCGCTCCCGACTGCCAGACCGCCAGGACCGTCGCGTCGTCGACCCAGCCGGCCGCGACGACGCCGTCGCCGCCCCCGCTCGGGGGCACGACCACGCGGTCGCCGTCGACACCGACGACCACGCCCTGTCCACCCGGCCCCGGCAGGTACAGCCGCCGCGAGTCCGGGCTCCACCATCCGGCGCCCGTGACGCCACCGACGGCGAGGTCCCGCTCCTGCCCCGTCTCGAGGTCGTGGACGACCGTGCCGAGCGCGAGCACCCGCCCGTCGGGCGACAGGCTGAGCCCCTGCTCCATCGGCTCGGCGCCGGTGCGCAGCGTGGTGACGGCCCCCGTGGGCCCGACCACGTGGACGACGGGGTCGGGGGCGTCGGGCCGGACCATCGCAAGGGCGCTCCGCCCCGGCGCGGCGGTGTCGGCCACCCGCCACGGCATCGCGACCCGGGCGGGGTAGGACGGGAGCGGCTCGCCGGGCCGCGACGCCGGCATGGACTCGGGCCGCACGCCCGGCAGCGCGATCGTCCCGACGACGGCGGCCACGGCCAGCACGGCCACGGTGGTGGCGAGCCCGCGGAGCCGCCACCGGCGACGCGCCCCGGACTGCCAGGCGTCGGAGGCGTCCGGCGGGACGACCCGGTCACCGGCGAGGTCTGCGGCGAGGGCGTCGAGCGCCGGACCGAGGGTGTCGTGTGGATTCATCGTGGCGCCTCCTCGCGTCCGAAGGTCATGGCGAGCTCCGGGGCCAGCTCGCGGAGCCGCCCGAGCGCGTGCCGGGTCTGGGACTTCACCGTGTTGACCGAGCACCCGAGCATCACGGCGGTCTGCGCCTCGGTCCGGTCCTCGTAGAAGCGCAGGAGGAGGACGGCCCGCTGACGGGGTGTCAGTCGTCGGAGCGCCTCGTTCAGGGTCAGTCGCGAGTCGGCGGCGCTCGCGCCGTCGCGGCGGTCCGCGAGGTCGGGGCCGGGCTCGGCGGGGTCGGGCTGACGCCGCCGCCACCGCCAGGCGTCGACCGACCGGGTGTAGAGGATCCGGCGGACGTACGCGTCAGCGGTCGCGGGGTCCACGCGGTGCCAGTGGTGCGCCGCGCGGATGAGCGCCTCCTGGGCGAGGTCCTCAGCGGCGTGGCGGTCCCCGGTCAGCAGGGCTGCCGTGCGCACGAGCGGGACCCAGCGGTCCCGCACGTACGCGTCGAACGCGGCCCGGTCGGCCATGGTCCCTCCCCTTCGTCACCGTCACTGGAGAGTACGGACGCGGGTGCGTGCGCGGGTGGAACCCCGGACCGGACCGTCAGCGGGCGGTGACCGCCACGACGAGGGGGAGCGTCGCCGCGAGGACGAGGGCGGTGTCGCGCCACCGCCACGGGGCGGGCGCCCACCACGTGCGGCGCTGCGCGGTGGCGAACCCGCGGGCGTCCATCGCCACGGCGAGCTCCGCGGCGGCGCGCAGGGTGCGGACGAGCAGACCCATCGTCAGCGCGGTGACGTGGTCGAGGACCGACGCGGGGCGCCGCGCGGACACCCCGATGCCCCGGACCCGGCGGGCCCGCCCGATCTCGGACCACACCGCCGCGAAGGTGTGGACCCGCTGGAGGGCGGCCGAGACGGCCACGACCGGCCGGTCCGGCAGGCCGAGCCGCTGGGCCAGGTGGTCACCGAGCCGGTCGGGGTCGACCCACGGGATGAGCACCGCCGCCGGGACCACGATGACGAGCACCCGCAGGGCCACCGTGAGCGCCGCGTCGACGTCGTGCCCCGCGAGCCACCACGTCGACCAGCCGACCGACAGCGCGGCGAGCAGCCCGGGCAGCGTCCGCAGGGCCACCGTGCGAGCCCGGCCCCGCGGCGGCGCGCCCGCACCGGGCGCGGCGAGGCCGACCGCGGCCAGGACGACCTGGGTCGCGAGGACGAGGAGCGTCGTCGACCAGTGCGGGGACAGCACCCCCGCCGGGATGCCGAGGGTCGCCCCCGCGAGGAGCGCCAGCGGCGCACAGCGGGCCACGAGCGGGGTGCGGGCCGGTGGCGGGTCGGCCGGGCGCGGTGGGGCGACGACGGCGTGCACGACGTCGGCCCGGGCGACGACGCTCGCGTCGTGGGTGGCGGCGACGACGGACCCCCCGGCCGCGCGGTATGCGGCGACGAGCCCGACGAGGGCGGCCCAGGTGTGCCGGTCCTGCCCGACGGTCGGCTCGTCCGCGAGGAGCACGGCCGGCCCGTGCAGGAGGGCCGCCGCCACCGCCAGGCGTCGCTGCTCGCCGCCGGACAGCTCACGCGGGTCCGCCTGCTCCAGGTGCTCCAGGCCCAGCGACCGGAGGAGCGACCGGGCGTGGGCCGTGGTCTCGTCGTCGTCGAGTCCGAGCGAGCGGGAGGTGGCGCGCACCTCGTCGAGCACCGTCCCGGTGACGATCGTCGAGCTCGCCCACTGCGGCACCCACGCGAGGACCGCGGCGAGGGCCGGCGCCTCGAGGCCGGCGGGGTCGACGGACGGATGTGGGTGAAGATCGTCGCCGTCCCGACGGTCTTCACCCACGTTCGGGAGGACGGTGACGGCGCCACCCGGCGCGGTCGGCAGGAACCCGGCCAAGGCGTGGAGGATCGTCGACTTCCCGGACCCGCTCGGGCCGACGAGCACCGTCAGCCCGCCCGGCGTCGCCGTCAGGGGAGCGGTGAGCTCGGCCGCCCGGGTGGTGCGCGCCGTGCCGTCGAGGAGGCGGGTCGTGCGCTCGACCGCGAACGGCGTGGCCGCCAGCGCCGGCCCGCCCCCGACCGCGGAGAAGAGTGTCGGGTCGACGGCGAGGGGCTCCGGTGCGGCCGCCCCGGGCACCCAGATGCCCATCTCGAGCAGGAGGCTCCGGCGCTCGTGCAGCACCTGCTCGACGGGACCGTCGGCGACCACCCGGCCCTCGGCGGACAGCACGACGAGACGCTCGACGAGGTCCACCCAGGGGCCGAGGACGTGCTCGACGACGACGAGGGTGCGCCCACCCGCTCCAGCGAGCCCGGCGACCGCCTCGCGGACCTCGGCGGCGCACTCCGGGTCGAGCATCGCCGTCGGCTCGTCGAGCAGGACGAGCGCCGGGTCGAGGGCGAGCGTGCCGGCGAGCGCGAGCCGCTGCGTCTGCCCGCCCGACAGGGCGGACGTGGGGGTGTCGAGGGCGAGATCCTCGAGCCCCACCGACGCCAGCGCCGCGGTGACGGCGGCCGGCATCGCCTCCCGGGGCACCCCGACGTTCTCGAGCCCGAACGCGACGTCCCGCCCCACGGTGGCGGCCACGACGCCGGACCCGGGCTCCTGGAGCACGAGCCCGACGTCGCCGGGGCGGCTCCCGGGACGGGCGCCGTCCAGGGTCACCCCACCGCTCAGCTCCCCCGCCTCGACGGACCCGAGCAGGCCGGTGAGAGCACGCAGCAGGGTCGACTTGCCGGACCCCGAGGGGCCGACGAGCAGCACGCGCTCACCGGGGGCGATGGACAGGCCGACGTCACGCAGCACGGGCTCGCGGCGCCCGAACGGGCGCCACGTGAGCGCGTCGACCTCGACCCGCCCCCGGGTCGCGAGCGCCACGTCCTCAGACAGCTCGGGACTCCCGGTGCTCCTGGCCCGCCGGGAACGCCGAGAGCGCCCCCGCCCGCGCCAGCGCCCGGACGAGGAGCCAGCCGACGACGCCCGCGAGGACGACGCCGGAGACCCCCATCGCCGCGAGGTAGACGAGCTTGTCGCGCCACACCCACTCGGCGTACCAGCCGCCGCCCCCGGCGAGGACCGACAGCACCGGCACCTCGGCCCAGGACGCGGGGTAGGAGACGGTCTCGAAGAGCCACTCCAGCGGCACCGAGAGCACCCCTGCCAGCGCCGCCGCCCCGACGCCGAAGAGCCGGTAGCCGAGCAGCGCGAACGCCAGCTCGGCGCCGAGGCCCTGGAGGATCCCGGACACCAGGACCGAGGCGCCCCACTCGGTGCCGGGGACCATCGAGACCAGGGCCGCGACGACCTCGCAGAACAGCGCGGCACCGGGCCTGCGGACCACGAGCCCGCCGACGATGCCGGCGAGGAACCACGGGCCGACGAAGAGCCCCATGAGCGGGGCGTACCCGATCTTCAGGGCGGTGATCGGGCCGTTGTAGAACACGCCCCACCCCCAGAACGCCACGCCGAGCGCGGCGCCGAGGAAGGCGAGGGTGAGGATGTCGACGGTGCGCCAGCCCAGCAGCGGGCGGGTCGCGGGGATGGAGCGCCGGGTGCTCGGCGCCTCGGTGGTGCTCGTGGCCATGACTGCTTCTTCTCCCGTGGTCGGTGATGACCTCGGGGAGGCGTGACCGTCACCGCATGGCGACGGAGCACGCCTGAGATTCCCGACTTCCTATCGCCGGTGCTAACCGGATCAGGTTCGAGGGTCTGCGGCGGACCGCACTCTCAGCGCTTGGGGCGCTCCCCTGTCGTTGGACGGCTCGAGCATATCGCCTGCGGGTTAGGGTGGCGAGAGCCCGCCGGGCGGGAGCCCGACGCTCCCGTCCACCGCCGATCACCCGGAAGGACCACTCATGGGAACCGCCGCCTGGAAGCTGCTCGGCACCGGAGGCGCCATCCTCGCGGGGGTGCTCGCCACCAAGGTCGTCAACCTCGTCTGGGCCAAGGCCGGGCAGGACGAGGTGAACCCGAAGAACCCCGACGCGCCGCTCGTCAAGGCCGTCGCCTACGCCGCCATCACCGGGCTCGCGGTGGGCGCCGCCCGCACCTTCACCGCCCGCAAGGCCGCCGCGTACTACCGCAACTCGGCCGGTCACCTGCCCAAGGAGATCCGCGAGGAGCCCGTCTCCTAGCCCACGGCGCCTGCGCTCAGAGCGCGCGGGCCAGGGGCATGCCGGGTCGGTAGGCCAGGTGCAGGTACGAGGGCGCCTCGAGCACCGCGAGGTCGGCGCGGCACCCCACGGCGACGCGCCCCACGTCGGTGCGCCGCAGCGCCCGGGCCCCGCCGACGGTGGCGGCGACGAGGGCCTCGGCCGCCGTCATCCGCATCTCGCGCACGGCGAGGGCGAGGACGAACGCCATCGATGCCGTGTTGCACGTCCCGGGGTTGCAGTCCGACGCCAGCGCCACCGAGGCCCCGGCGTCCAGGAGGCGCCGCGCGTCGACGTACGGCATCCGGGTCGAGAACTCGACGCCCGGGAGCAGGGTCGCGACCGTCGTCGCGGCCGCTCCCGCCAGTGCCTCGACGTCGGCGTCGTCGAGGAAGGTGCAGTGGTCGACCGAGGCGGCCCCGAGCTCGACGGCCAGCCGCGCCCCGGGGCCCGGGCCGAGCTGGTTGCCGTGGACGCGCAGCCCCAGGCCCGCCGCCCGGCCGGCGTCCAGGACCCGCCGCGCCTCGGCCTCGGTGAAGGCGTGCGGGCTGTTCGGCTCACAGAACACGTCCACCCACCGCGCGTGCGGGGCGCACGCCTCGAGCATCGGGCCGGTGACGAGGTCGAGGTAGGCGGCCCGGTCCTCGCGCAGCTCCGGGGGGACGACGTGCGCGCCGAGGAACGTCGTTTCGTCGGTCACCTCCCGCGCCAGTCGCAGCGACCGGGCCTCGTCCTCGACGGTGAGCCCGTACCCGCTCTTGACCTCGAGCGTCGTCGTGCCGAGGGCCCGGGCCTCCGCGACCCGGGCGGCGAGCAGGGCGCGCAGCTCGTCGTCGGAGGCGGCCCGCGTGGCGGCCACCGACACCCCGATCCCCCCACCGTCGTAGGGCGTCCCGGCCATCCGGGCGGTGAACTCGGCGGCCCGGTCGCCGGCGTAGACGAGGTGGCTGTGGCTGTCGACGAAGCCGGGGACGACGGCCCGCCCGCCCACGTCCAGCCGCTCGTCGGCCGCGGGGGCGTCGACGGCCCGCCCCACCCAGGCGACCCGCCCGTCCGCCACGACGAGCGCGGCGTCGGGGACGATGCCGAGCCGTTCGTCGGCCGGTGCCGCGAGGTCGTCCGGGGCGATGCCGCCGTCGGGGCCCGCGCACGTGACGAGCTCGCCGATGCCGGTGACGAGGCGGGAGCGCCGGCCGGTCATCGCCGGACCGCCGCGATCGACTGCCCGAGGAGCGCGCCGACGTCGCCGACGCGGTGCCGCCCCCCGCACACGACCTGCTCGCCTCCGACGACGACATCGGTGACGTCGGCGGACGTCGCGGCGTAGAGCACCTGGTCGGTGGCCGCGCCGGCGGTGCGGGGGCTGTCGGTGCGGACCGCGACGAGGTCGGCGAGGTGGTGCGGCGCGATGATCCCGCCGTCGTGCCAGCCGAGCGAGCGGTAGCCGTGGAGCGTGGCCGCCCCGAGCAGGTCGGCCGGGGCGAAGCGGCCACGCTCGAGGCTCTGGAGGCGCTCGTGCATCTCGACCCCGCGGACCTCCTCGAACGGGTCGATCACGGCGTGCTGGTCGGACCCGAGGGCCAGGGCGGCCCCCGCGTCGGTGAGCGCCCGGGCCGGGCCGATGCCGTCGGCGAGGTCGCGCTCGGTCGTCGGGCAGAAGACCGCGCACGAGCGGGCCGCACCGATGACGGCGATGTCGTCGTCGGTGAGGTGGGTGGCGTGGACGAGCGAGGTGTCCTCGGTGAGCAGGCCCTCGTCGGCCAACAGCCGGGCCGGCGTGCGGCCGTAGAACGCCTCGCACGCGAGGTTCTCGCCGGGCTGCTCGGAGAGGTGGGCGTGCACCGGCCACTGCCCGCGGGCGGCTGCCTCGCCGAGCACCCCGAGGTCGTCGCAGGGCACGGCCCGCACCGAGTGGACCGCCGCCCCGACGCGCCAGAGCCCGCCCGGGCGCAGTGCGGACACCCGCTCGGCCCATGCTTCGGCCGAGCCGTCCGAGAAGCGCTGCTGGACGGCGTCGAGGGGCGTGTGCCCGCTCGCGGTCAGTCCGCCGGCCAGGTACAGGGTGTCCAGGAGTGTCAGCCGGATGCCCGCGTCCGCCGCTGCCGCGACGAGCGCCTGGCCCATGGCGTTCGGGTCGTCGTACCGGGCCCCGCCCGGCCCGTGGTGGAGGTAGTGGAACTCCCCGACGACGGTGTACCCCGCGAGCACCATCTCGGCGAAGACGGCGGTCGCGAGGCTGCGGTAGCCGTCGGGGTCGAGGTGCTCGCCGAGCGCGTACATCCCCTGACGCCACGTCCAGAAGTCCCCGCCCCCTGCGTGCGTGCGGCCGCGCAGCGCGCGGTGGAAGGCGTGGCTGTGGGCGTTGGCGAAGCCCGGGTACACCAGACCGGGCAGCACGACGTCCGATGGGTCCGCGGGCTCGTCCGAGCGGACCTCGACGATGCGCCCGTGCTCGGTGACGACCCGCACGCGCCGGCTGGCGCCGCCGGGCAGCATGGCCTGCTCACACCAGTAGGTGCTCATGCAGCGGTCGGTCCGGCGAGGTCCTCGAGGACGTCCGCGAGCGCACCCACCCCTGCGAGGCAGTCGTCCGCCGTCGCCCACTCGTCCGGGGAGTGGCTGACCCCCGTGGGGTTGCGGACGAAGAGCATCGCGGTGGAGAACCCCGCGTTCGCGAGGATGCCCGCGTCGTGGCCCGCGCCCGTCCCGATGATGGGGACTCCGCCGAGCCGGGTCGAGATGCGTTGCGCGAGAGCGGGGTCGAACGCCGTCGACGGGGTCCAGGACTCCTCGGTGACGAGCGCGTCGAAGTCCGCCACGACGTTGCGCACGTCGGCGACCACCCGGTGGACGGCCTCGGGGTCCGCACCGCGCGCGTCGAGCCAGCACGTGGCGCAGCTCGGGATGGCGTTGACGCCGCCGGGCGTGACCTCGACCTTGCCCACCGTCGCGAGGGCCCCGTGCTCCTCGGCGGCCCGGCGGGCGGCGATGACGGCGGCGGCGAGCCCGAGCATCGCGTCCTCCCGATGGTGCAGGGCCGTCGTCCCCGCGTGGTTGGCCATGCCGGGCACGTCGATGCGCCAGCGCCCGTGCGGCCAGATGTCGCTGCCGACACCGACGGCATGGCCGGAGTCCTCGAGCCAGCGGCCCTGTTCGACGTGCAGCTCGACGAAGGTGCCGATGCGGGCGAGCGTCTCGTCGTCGCGCCCGAGGTGCGTGGGGTCGCCGCCGGCCCAGGTCATCGCCTCGGCCATCGTCACCCCGTCGACGTCGCGCAGGCCTCGCGCCCGGTCCGGCGACATCGCCCCGGTGATGACGCGCGAGCCGGTGCACGCGACGCCGAAGCGGGCGCCCTCCTCGTCGACGAAGTTCACGATGCCGATGGGTCGGCCCGGGCTGACGCCCCGCTCGCGCAGTGCATCCACCGCGGCCAGGGCGCTGACGACGCCCAGCGGCCCGTCGAAGGCCCCGCCGTCCGGGACGGAGTCCAGGTGCGAGCCCGCGACCACCCCGGGGGTACCGGCCGCGACCGCGGCGTCCGGGTCGCCCCACCACGCCCACTGGTTGCCCATCCGGTCGGTCGTCAGGTCGAGCCCGCGGGCCGCGCACTCCCCCGCGAACCACTCGCGCAGGTCGTGGTCCGGGCGGGTCCAGGCGAACCGTCGGTAGCCGCCGGAGCTCGGGTCGAGGCCGACCTCCTCGAGGTCACGCCACATCCGGCGGAAGGCGAGGGTCGCCCCCCCGGGTGCCGACGCACTGCTCATGACGCCCATTGGATCAAGCGACGGGCTCGCACGGGGCCGCAGGCGCGCGTCGATTGTCTCGCGTGAGAGACATGGGTGCCCGCGACCGGGGTTCGCCCTACGCTGGCCGGGTGACGGACGGTGCGGAGCGGGCGCGCAGAGCCCTCGCGGCCTCCGGCATGGCCCACGACATCACGAGCCACGGGCCGGTGTCGTCGCTGGCCGAGGCGGCGCGGCTGCGCGGGGTCGAGCCCGCGGGCATCGTCAAGACACTCGTCGTGCGGCGGGCCGAGAACGACTACCTGTTCGTCCTCGTCCCCGGCGACCGCGAGATCTCCTGGCCCAAGCTGCGGGCCCACCTCGGGGTCAACCGCGTCTCGATGCCCGATGCCGACACCGCCCGGGAGGTCACCGGGTACGAGCGCGGCACCATCACCCCGTTCGGGTCGCTGCGGGCGCTGCCGGTGCTCGCGGACGCGACGATCACCGGCCGGACCGTCTCGATCGGGGCGGGCGCGCACGGGGTCTCGGCCACCGTCGGCGCCGACGCGCTCGTCGCGGTGCTCGACGCCGACGTCGCCGACGTCACCGAGCCGGCCTGACTCAGCCCTCACGCATCGGGATCCGCACGCCCCGCTCCGCCGCCACCTCGTCGGCCCGCTCATAGCCGGCGTCGCAGTGCCGGATGACGCCCATCCCGGGGTCGTTGGTGAGGACGCGGCGCAGCTTCTCGGCGGCCAGCGGCGTGCCGTCGGCCAGCGAGACCTGCCCGGCGTGCAGCGACCGGCCGATGCCGACCCCGCCGCCGTGGTGGATCGAGACCCAGCTCGCGCCGGACGCCGTGTTGACGAGGGCGTTGAGCAGCGGCCAGTCCGCGATGGCGTCCGACCCGTCGGCCATCGCCTCCGTCTCCCGGTACGGCGAGGCGACCGAGCCGCAGTCGAGGTGGTCGCGACCGATGACGAGCGGGGCGCTGACCTCGCCGCGGGCGACGAGGTCGTTGAACGCCGCGCCGGCCTGGTCGCGCTCGCCGTAGCCCAGCCAGCAGATGCGGGCGGGCAGCCCCTGGAACGCGATGCGCTCGCGCGCCCCGCGCATCCACTTCTGGAGGCGGTCGTTGTCGGGGAAGAGGTCCAGGACCGCGCGGTCGGTGGCGTCGATGTCCTTCGGGTCGCCCGAGAGCGCGGCCCACCGGAACGGGCCCTTGCCCTCGCAGAACAGCGGACGGATGTAGGCGGGCACGAAGCCGGGGAACGCGAAGGCACGGTCGTAGCCGCCCTGGCGGGCCTCGTCGCGGATGCTGTTGCCGTAGTCGAAGACCTCCGCGCCGGCGTCGAGGAAGCCGACCATCGCCTCGACGTGCCGCGCCATCGACGCCCGGGCCCGGTCGGTGAACTCCTCGGGCTTCTTCTCGGCGTACTCGGCCCACTCGTCGAGGCCGATGCCTTCGGGGAGGTAGCTGAGCGGGTCGTGGGCGCTCGTCTGGTCGGTGACGATGTCGATGGGCACACCGCGGCGCAGCAGCTCGGGGAAGACCTCGGCGGCGTTGCCGACCACGCCGACCGAGAGCGCCCGGCGCTCCTGCTTCGCGCGGACGGCGATGTCGACGGCCTCGTCGAGGGAGTCGGCGACGACATCGAGGTAGCGATGCTCGACGCGGCGGCGCAGGCGCGCAGGGTCGACGTCGACGATGAGGCAGACCCCCTCGTTGAAGGTGACGGCGAGCGGCTGGGCACCGCCCATCCCGCCACAGCCGGCCGTCAGGGTCAGGGTGCCGGCGAGGGTGCCGCCGAAGCGCTTCTCGGCGACGGCGGCGAAGGTCTCGTAGGTGCCCTGGACGATGCCCTGGGTGCCGATGTAGATCCACGAGCCGGCGGTCATCTGGCCGTACATCGTCAGCCCGAGGTGCTCGAGGCGGCGGAACTCCGGCCACGTGGCCCAGTCGCCGACGAGGTTGGAGTTGGCGATGAGGACCCGCGGCGCCCACTCGTGGGTCTGCATGACCCCGACGGGGCGGCCGGACTGGACGAGCATGGTCTCGTCGGCCTTCAGGGTGGTCAGGGTCCGGAACATGGCGTCGAAGGACCGCCAGTCGCGGGCGGCGCGGCCCGTGCCGCCGTAGACGACGAGGTCGTCGGGGCGCTCGGCGACCTCGGGGTCGAGGTTGTTCATGAGCATCCGCAGCGGGGCCTCGGTGCTCCACTGGCGGGCGGTCAGGGTCGTGCCGCGAGGGCTGCGGACCGGGCGGGCGCCGTCCATGCTGTCGCCTCCTGGGAGATCGGGGTGGGTGGTGGGGTGGCGGGCTAGGCGAGGGGGCCGGTGGCCGCCTCGACGACCCGGCGGACGGTGCCGTCGGTGACGAGGCGGTGGGCGACGTCGATCTCGGGGGCGAGGACGCGGTCCGGCCCGGGGGTGCCGGCGCCGGCGTCGCGCAGGGCGGCGACGACGGCCCCGGTCGCCGGCGCCGGCTCCAGCGGAGCGCGCAGCTGGAGGCCGCGGGCGGCCGTCAGCACCTCGACGGCGAGGACCCGGGACAGGCCGTCGACGGCTCGGCGCAGCTTGCGGGCGCCGGACCAGCCCATCGACACGTGGTCCTCCTGCATCGCCGAGGACGGGATGGAGTCGACCGACGCGGGGACGGCGAGGCGCTTCATCTCCGAGACGATCGCGGCCTGGGTGTACTGGGCGATCATGTGGCCGCTGTCGACGCCGGGGTCGTCGGCGAGGAACGGCGGCAGGCCGTTGCTGCGCGAGACGTCGAGGAAGCGGTCGGTGCGCCGCTCGGACATCGACGCGAGATCCGCCGCGACGATGGCGAGGAAGTCGAGCACATAGGCGACCGGCGCCCCGTGGAAGTTGCCGTTGGACTCGACGCGGCCGTCGGGGGTGACGACCGGGTTGTCGACGGCCGACGCGAGCTCGAACCCGGCGACCCGGGCCGCGTGCTCGACGGTGTCACGGGCGCCGCCGGCCACCTGCGGAGCGCACCGCAGGGAGTAGGCGTCCTGGACGCGGGTGCACGCCTCGGTGCGGTGGGACTCGCGGATCAGGCTGTCCGCCAGGACCGCCCGGATGTTGGCCGCGCTCGCCGCCTGGCCCGGCTGGGGGCGAAGGGAGTGCAGATCCGCGGCGAACACGTCGTCGGAGCCGAGCAGCCCCTCGACGCTCATCGCCGCGCTGATGTCGGCGACGACGAGCAGCTCGCGCAGGTCGTGCAGGGCCAGGCACAGCATCCCGAGCATGCCGTCCGTGCCGTTGACCAGGGCCAGCCCCTCCTTCTCCTCGAGCCGCACGGGGGCGAGCCCGGAGGCGGCGAGGGCGTCGGCGGCCGGCATCGCCGTGCCCGCGGCGTCCCGGACCTCCCCCTCGCCCATGAGCGCGAGGGCGCAGTGCGACAGGGGGGCGAGGTCGCCGGAGCAGCCGAGCGAGCCGTACTCGTGGACCACGGGCGTGATGCCGGCGTCGAGCATGCCGACGTAGGCCTGCAGCGTCTCCTCGCGGATGCCGGTGCGGCCGGTGGCGAGGGTCGAGATGCGCAGCAACATGAGGGCGCGGACCACCTCGCGCTCGACCTCGGGCCCGGACCCGGCGGCGTGGCTCCGGATGAGCGAGCGCTGCAGGGCATGCCGGAGGTCGACGGGGATGTGCCGCGTCGCGAGTGCGCCGAACCCGGTGGAGACGCCGTAGTGCGGGCGGGTGTCGTCGGCGAGCGCGCGGATGACGCCGCGGGACCGGCGGACCTCGGCGAGCGCGGCGGGGTCCAGCGCGACCGGGGCGTCGTGCCGGGCGACGGCGACGACGTCCTCGACGCGGAGCGGCCCGGTCCCGACGAGGACGGACGCTGCGCGCGGGCGGGGGGTGACGGTGGTGCTCATGCTCCCCATTGGAGCGCCCCTCGACCTCGGTGACCACGGCTCACCGGCCATCGCTGTCTCACACCCGAGACGGCGCCACACCTCCGGTGCCAGACTGGCGGCATGGCCAACGCCCCCGCCGCCGGGCACGCCCTGGACGTGCTCGGCCTCATCGCCCGCCGGGGCGAGCCGGTGCCGGCCGCGGCGATCGCGCGCGACCTCGGGCTGCCTCGGTCCAGCGTCTACCACCTGCTCGCCGTGCTCGTGGAGCGCGGCTACGTCCGGCACCTGCCCGACGAGCGCCGCTACGGACTGGGCCTGGCCGCCTACGAGCTCGGGTCGGCGTACCAGCGGCAGGCGCCGCTGGAGCGGATGGCCCGCGGCGCGATGGACCGGCTCGTCGACGCCTGCGGCCACAACGCCCACCTCGCGGTGCTGCACGGCGGGGACGTGCTCTACGTCGTCGAGCACCGGGCGCCGGGGCGGCCGCTGCTCGTCACCGACGTTGGCGTCCGGCTGCCGGCACCCCTCACGGCCACCGGGCTCGCGATGCTCGCCCAGCTGCCCGCCGCCCAGGTGCGGGCGCTCTACCCGGACCGCTCGGCCCTCGTCCGGCGCGACGGACGCGGGCCGACGTCGACGACGCAGCTGCGTTCCTGGCTCCAGGCGGTGCGCCAGCGCGGGTACGCCGTCGAGGACGGGCTCGTGACCCCCGGGCTGGGCTCGGTGGCGGTCGCCGTGCTGGACGCCAACGACTACCCGGTGGCCGCGGTCGCCGTCACGTACCCGCAGGCGGACGTCGACGACGGCGCCATCGGCGAGCTCGTCGGCGCGGTGCGGGACACGGCCGGGGCCCTGGCGGCGCGGATGGGCCGGTCCCGCTGACGCCGCCGTAGGGTCGGGGGATGCCGCGCGCAGCCGTCACCGTCGTCGTCCTGGCCGGTGGCCGGTCGACCCGGTTCGGCGCCGACAAGCTCGCCGCCCCCCTGCGCGGCACGACGATGCTCGACCAGCTGCTCGACACCCTGCCGCCCCCCTGGCCGGTCGTGGCGGTCGGCGCCCCGCGAGAGGTCCATCGTGCGGTCACCTGGACGAGCGAGGACCCGCCCGGCGGCGGCCCCTTCGCCGCGGTCCTCGCCGGGGCGGCCCTCGCCCGCACCGACCTCGTCGCCGTCGTCGCCGGGGACATGCCCGACGCCGCACCCGCGCTGGTCCGACTGGCCGACGTGCTCGGCTCCGCCGGCCCGGAGGTCGAGGCCGCCGTCGCCCGCGACGGCGAGGGGGTGCCGAACCCCCTGCTCGGGGTCTACCGGACCGGCGCGATGACGCGGTGGACCGGGCAGCGCTCCACCGGGCTGCCGGCCCGCACCCTGCTCGAGGTGCCGCACGTCGAGGTGGCCGTCGCGGGCGCCGCGTCCCGCGACGTCGACACCCCGGCCGACCTCGCCGCGCTGGAGGGCGACGCCTAGCCTCGGGGGATGAAGGCCATCACGATCCCCGAGCCCGGCGGGCCCGACGCGCTCGTCCCGTCCGACGTCGACACCCCGGAGCCCCGCTCCGGCGAGGTGCTCGTGCGCGTCGCCGCGGCGGGCGTCAACCGCGCCGACACGATGCAGCGACAGGGGCTCTACCCGCCGCCGCCCGGGGAGTCCGAGGTGCCCGGGCTCGAGGTCAGCGGCACCGTGGAGGCCCTCGGCGCGGACGTCACGGGCTGGGCCGAGGGCGACGAGGTGTGCGCCCTGCTCGCCGGGGGCGGGTACGCCGAGTACGTGCGCGTCCCGGCGACCCAGCTGCTACCCGTCCCGGCCGGGGTGTCGCTGGCGGATGCGGCCGCGCTGCCGGAGGTCGCCTGCACGGTGTGGTCCAACGTGTTCCTCACGGCCAACCTCCAGCCGGGCGAGACCCTGCTCGTCCACGGCGGGTCCTCGGGCATCGGCACGATGGCCATCCAGCTCGCGAAGGCCGTCGGGGCCACGGTGGCGGTGACGGCGGGGACGCCCGCGAAGCTCGACGCCTGCGGCGCGCTGGGCGCCGACATCCTCGTCGACTACCGCGAGGAGGACTTCGTGGAGCGCGTCAAGGAAGCGACCGACGGCGCGGGCGCGAACGTCGTCCTCGACAACATGGGCGCGAAGTACCTCGACCGCAACGTCGCCGTGCTCGCGACGAGTGGCCGGCTCGTCGTCATCGGGCTGCAGGGCGGGCGCGTCGGCGAGCTCGACCTGGGGGTGCTGCTCGCCAAGCGCGCAGCGGTCGTCGCGACGTCGCTGCGGGCCCGGCCCCTGGCGGAGAAGGCCGCCATCGTCGCGGCGGTCCGGGAGCACGTGTGGCCGCTCGTCGAGGACGGCGTCGTGCGGCCCGTCGTGCACTCGCGCCACCCCCTGGCCGCGGCCGCCGAGGCGCACCGCGAGCTGGAGGCGAGCGGCCACATCGGCAAGATCCTGCTGACGGTGGGGTGACCCCGGACCCTCGGTGCGCTAGACATCGGGGATGACGACCGTCGCGCTCGTGCTCACCGCGCTCGTGGCGCTCATTCACATCTACATCGTCGTGCTCGAGATGGTGCTGTGGGACACCCCGCGCGGCCGGGCCGCGTTCGGCACCTCCCGAGCGCTGTCGGCGCAGACGACGGTGCTCGCCGCCAACCAGGGTCTCTACAACGGGTTCCTCGTGGCGGGGCTGGTGCTCGCGCTCGTCGGGCCCGTCGACCACCGGTTCGCGTTCGCCGTCTTCACCCTCTCGTGCGTGCTCGTCGCCGGCCTCTACGGCGCGGCGACCGCGAGCCGCCGCATCCTCGTCGTCCAGGCCCTCCCGGCCGCCCTCGCCCTCGGGGCGTGGCTGCTCAGTTGACCTGACGCTCGCGGCCCTCCCAGTACGGCGCGCGCAGCTTGAACTTCTGGAGCTTGCCGGTGGCGGTACGGGCGAGCTCGTCGCGGAACTCGACCGAGGTCGGAGCCTTGTAGCCGGCTGCCCGCTCCTTGCACCATGCGACGAGCTCGGCCTCGGTCACCTCGGCGTCCGGCGCCAGCACGACGAGCGCCTTGATCGTCTCGCCCCACTTCTCGTCCGGCACCCCGATGACCGCGACCTCGGTGACCGCCGGGTGGCTGAAGATGACGTCCTCGACCTCGACCGAGGACACGTTCTCGCCGCCGGTGATGATGACGTCCTTCTTGCGGTCCGAGATCGTGAGGTACCCGTCCTCGATGGTGCCGCCGTCGCCGGTGTGGAACCAGCCGTCCTCGAGCGCCCGCGCGGACTCCTCGGGCTGGTCCCAGTACCCCTCGAGCACGACGTTGGAGCGGGCGAGCACCTCGTGGTCGGGCGCGAGCCGCAGCGACACCCCGAGAGCCGGGGCGCCGGCCCGCACGAGCTTCGCCGCCCGCTCCTCGGTGGACAGGTCGTCCCACTCGGCCCGGGTGCGGTTGATCGTGAGGAGCGGCGAGGTCTCGGTGAGCCCGTAGATCTGGATGAACTCCCAGCCGAGCTCCGCCTCGACCCGCGCGACGGTCTGCGTCGGCGGAGGCGCCCCGGCGACGATGATCCGCACCCGGCCCCGGCCGGGCAGGTCGCCCTCCCACGTCGTCGCGGCGTCGAGCACCGCGTTGACGACCGCGGGGGCCGCGCACATGAAGGTCACCCCGTGGTCGCGGACCCGGCGGAGGATCTCGGCGCCGTCGACCTTGCGCAGCACGACCTGCTTCACCCCGAGGCCGGTGGTCGCGAAGGGCATCCCCCAGCCGTTGGCGTGGAACATCGGCAGCGTGTGCAGGTAGACGTCGCGGTCGGTGACGCCGGCGTGCAGCGCGAAGGTGAGCGCGTTGGTCCAGATGTTGCGATGCGTGATCTGCACCCCTTTGGGCCGGGCCGTCGTCCCCGACGTGTAGTTGATCGTCGCGGTGGCGTTCTCGTCCCGTTCCCAGGGGGCGGCTTCCGCGCCCTCGGCGGCGAGGACCGCGTCGTCGTCGCCGAGGACGAACCGGTGCTCGGCGGTGACGCTCCCGAGCGCGGCGTCGATCTCGGGGTCCACGAGCAGGACCCTGGCCCCGGAGTGCTCGACGATGTACCGCACCTCGTCGGGGCGCAGCCGGAAGTTGACCGGCACGAGGACCCGCCCGGAGCCGCACACCCCGAAGAACGCGACGAGCATCCGCGCGGCGTTGTGCGACACGATCGCGACCCGGTCGCCCACCCCGACGCCCAGCTCGTCGAGCCGCGCGGCCTGGCGCTCGGCCAGCGCCGCGACCTGCGCGTACGTGAGGTCGGGCAGCGGCTGCGCCACCTGGTCCGGCTCGTCGACGACCCCCACGCGCTCGCCGTAGACCGTGCGCGCACGGTCGATGAAGTCGGACACGGTCATCGGGACCAGCATCGGTCTCCCTCTCCGTCGCGGACTGCTACCGCCGTCATCCTTGCACTCCCGGCCAATACCCGGTATACCTATCTCTCGTTCGCACGGAATACCCGGTATACAGCCGGAGGGAGCAGGTCCTCATGTCGGTCCGCCTCGGCCTCATGGCCCTCCTCGCCGAGGGCCCGTCCTACGGGGCCCGGCTGCGCTCCGACTTCGAGCAGCGCACCGGCGGCACCTGGCCGCTCAACGTCGGGCAGGTCTACACGACGCTCGAGCGGCTCGTCCGCGACGGCCTCGTCGCCCAGGACGAGGAGGCCGATGCCGAGGGACGCATCTCGTACCGGCTCACCGACGCGGGCGTCGCCGAGCTGGCCACGTGGTGGACGACCCCCGTCGACCGGACGAGCACCCCGCGCGACGAGCTGACCATCAAGCTCGCGCTCGCGGTGACCGCCCCCGGCGTCGACGTCCACCGGGTGGTCCAGAGCCAGCGCACCTCGACCCTGCGCCACCTCCGCGACCTCACCCGGCTCAAGCGCGACGCCCTCGAGCGGGCGGAGGGCGCCGGCGCCGGTCCCGACCACGCCGACGCCGAGCACGGGCTGGCCTGGCTGCTCGTCCTCGAGAACCTCGTCTTCGCGGCCGAGGCCGAGGTCCGCTGGCTCGACCACGTCGAGTCGGTCCTGGCCCGGCACGCCGTCGCCACCGCCCGCACCGCGCGCCTGCGCGCCACCGATGCACCAGCACCCGCCGACCTCGTGCCGGCCGCCCACGAGGGGAACCTGTCATGACCGCTCCGCACGTCGTCCTCACCGACGTCACCCGGGTCCACGGCGCCGGCGAGACCGCGGTGACCGCGCTCGACGGGGTCTCGCTCGAGATCCACCCCGGCGAGCTCGTCGCCGTCATGGGTCCCAGCGGCTCCGGCAAGTCGACCCTGCTCAACGTGGCCGGTGGGCTCGACCGGCCGACCGGCGGCACGGTGACGATCGGCGGGGAGGACCTCGTCACCCTCGCACCCCGGGACCTCGCGAAGCTGCGCCGCCGCCGGATGGGGTTCGTCTTCCAGGACTACAACCTCATCCCCAGCCTCACCGCCGCCGAGAACGTCGCCCTGCCGCTCGAGCTCGACGGCACCCGGGCCCGCCTCGCGCGCCGCCAGGCCCGGCACACGCTGGGTCTGATGGACCTCATGGACCTCTCGGACCGCTACCCCGACCAGATGTCCGGGGGCCAGCAACAGCGCGTCGCGATCGCCCGGGCCCTCGTCGGGTCCCGCCGGTTCGTCCTCGCCGACGAGCCCACCGGTGCGCTGGACAGCCACACCGGCGAGGAGGTGCTCCGGGTTCTGCGCGAGCGCTGCGACGACGGCGTCGCCGGCCTGCTCGTCACCCACGAGGCCCGGCACGCCGCATGGGCCGACCGGGTCGTCTTCCTGCGCGACGGCCGGGTCGTCGACTCCACCGGGGGCGCCGAGCGCGCCGAGGACCTGCTGGCCGCCGACGGTGCCCGATGAGCACCGAGGCGCCACCCCGTGCCGAGGCGTCGGTCACCCACGGGCGCCCCGCGTCGGCGACGTCCGAGCCGGGCCGGTACGCCCAGTGGCGCGCCTCCTGGGCGGTCGCGCTGCGGATGGCGCGCCGGGACGTCCGCCGGCACCGGGGGCGCTCCGCCCTCGTCGTCGTCATGGTGCTGCTGCCCGCGCTGCTGCTCTCGGCCGTCGTGACGCTGGCGTACACCTCCGACGTCACCGGGCCCGAGCGGATCCCATCGGCGATGGGCACCGGGCAGGCGCTGCTGGAGGGTCCCGAGGACTTCGCCCTCGCGCACCTGCCCGAGCCACACGCCGGGTCCTTCCAGTTCGACCGCGAAGCACGGCCCATCCCGGGCTACGACCGCCAGCAGTCGGCCTTCGGCAACGCCGACGCGGTCGCCCGGCTCGTCGGGTCCTCGGTCGCCCCCTACGAGCGCTTCGGGGTCCGGACCTCGGTCGGCGACCGGCGCATCTCGCTCGAGGGTCTCGCGCTCGACGGACGTATCGGGCTCGGTGACAAGCTCCGGCTCGAGTCGGGTCGCTGGCCGGCGCCACCGGCGTCCGACCCGTCGGCCCCGCTCGAGGTGCTCGTGACCGGTGCGTGGACCGCCCGGGACCTCCCGGACACCGGCTCCGTCGCCGCCTCCCTCGACGGGGTCGAGCGCACCCTCACCATCGTCGGCACCGCGCGCGCCCTCGAGACCTGGTCCGCTCCGGGCATCGTCACCGCGGGGCCGGTCAGCCAGGGGGTCGTCGGCAACGGAGCGTGGATCGTGCTCGGGGACGACCCGGTGACCTGGACGGACGTCCAGACCCTCAACGAGTACGGCTTCCGGGTCACCTCGGCCGACGTGCTGCGGAACCCGCCCGCCACCGCCGAGCTGCCGGAGTCACTGCGCGACATGTCGGCCTCGGACGGGCAGCGGACCGGTCTGATGGTCGCCCTCGCGGCAGTCATGCTCCTGGTCTCGACGACCCTCCTCGTCGGGCCGGCGTTCGCGGTCAGCGCCACCCGGCAGCGTCGCACCCTGGCGCTCGCCGCGAGCAACGGCGCCCACACGCCCGTACTACGCCGCACCGTGCTGGCCCAGGCACTCGTCCTCGGGGTCACGTCCGCCGTCCTCGGCGTCATCCTCGGCGTGCTCGCCGCGTACGGCGTGGTGCGGTGGACCGCGGACGCCGCCTACCCGCCGTTCCCCGGCCCCTTCGACGTGCAGGTCCCCACGTTGCTCGCCGTCGCCGCCTGCGCCACCGCCTCCACGCTCGTCGCCGCCCTCATCCCCGCCCGGCGGCTCGGCCGGCTCGACATCGTCGGGGTCATGCGGGGCCAGAGCGTCTCGCCGCGGCCCAGCGTGGCCGTCTTCGTCGCGGGGGTCGTCCTGGCCGCCGTCGGGGCCGCGCTCACCCTCGGCGGCACCGGCGTCGTCGACCTCCGCGGCATCGCCCCGACCGTCGTGTCCGACAACGGCGAGACGTTCGTCGTCGTCGGGGCGGTCGTCCTCATCGTCGGCTCGCTCCTCCTCGTCCCGGTCGTCCTCACCGGGGTCGGGCGTCTCGGCGGGCACCTGCCGACGTCGCTGCGGATGGCGGCGCGGGACCTCGCGCGGCACCGCGCGCGCAGCGCCCCGTCGGTGGCGGCCGTCCTGGCCGTCGTGGCGGGCCTGACCTTCGGCCTCACCGGTCTCGAGAGCGACACCGAGCAGCGACGCCTCGAGTACCTCCCCGCGACGATCCCCGGCGAGGTCCTGCTCTCGGTGTGGGGCGACCAGGAGATCGACGCCGGCACCGTCCAGGACGTCGCCCCGGGGCTGATCGTCATGCCGAACACCACCTTCGTCGGGGACCCGACGATGACGTCGATCGACCCGCCGACCGAGCCCTACCGCGTGCGGTTCGTCAGCATCGTCCCGCAGGGGTGCACCCCCGAGCAGACCCTCGGCTGGCTCGCCACCGACGCGGCCGACGAGCGGTGTCTCGTCGCCGGCTCACAGGGCCTGGGCTCGGGGACCGTGCTCGTCCTCCCCGCCGACGAGCTGGTCCGCCGCCTGCAGCTGACCGGGGCCGACGCCCAGCGGGTCCGCGACGGCGCCCCCGTGCTGACCACCGCAGCCACCGGCGACACGGTGCGGGTCGTCAGCGGCAGCTACCCCGTCGACCCGCAGGCCGAGGACCCCAGCGCCACCACCCTCGACGTCGACGCCGACACCGTCGTCCCCGCCGTCCGGGTGCCCGTCACCCGCGAGAACTCCGGCCGGATGCTCGGAGCCACTCTCGCCTTCGCGGCCGGGAGCCCGACGGCGGCCGGCTGGGAGACCGAGGTCTCGTCGTGGACGATCCGCGACGTGGGGGGCGCCGCCGTGCCGGACCGGGTGGTCGAGCAGGTCCGGCAGACCTTCGGCGACGAGGTGACGGTTCACCGCGAGGACGGGTTCCAGCGCGACGACCGGGTGGTCGTCGGCATCCTGCTCGCGGTGTTCGCGCTGCTCATCCTCGTCGTCACCCTGACGTCGACGGCGCTGACCCTGGCCGAGCAGCAGAGCGACCAGGCGACCCTGGCGGCCCTCGGGGCGACCCGGGGCACCCGGCGCGTCATGGCCGCGGCGCAGGCCTTCCTCCTCGCGATCGTCGGCTGCGTCCTCGGGGTCGCGGTCGGCATCGTCCCGGGCATCGCCATCGCCCGGCCGCTGACCAGCGTCGGATGGGACCCGCTCACCATGGAGTCGGTCCACGGCGAGAGCATCCTCGTCATCCCGTGGGGGCCGCTGCTCGTCGTCGGCCTGCTCGTCCCGGTGCTGGCGGCCGGGCTCGCAGCGGCCGGCATCCGCCGCGCCCCCCAGGTGACCCGCCGCTCCACCTGAGGCCGCCCTCCTCCGTGGTCCGGACCCGCCGCGGAGGCCGGTAGACTGGGTCGCTGCACAGGGTCCTCGTGCGCCGTTGGAGGCGGGTTCGGCGCACCACCGCTTCGCCCTACCCGGGCGCAGGACCCAGGAAGCACGACCCATGTCTCCCCTTGCCAGCTACCGGCGCCTCTTCACCCTCGCCGGACCCCTCTACGTCCTCGTCGCCTTCGTCGGGCGACTCCCGCTGGCGATGAGCCAGATGGGCACCCTCCTTCTCGTCGCCGGCACCACCGGGTCCTACGGCCTCGGTGGCGGCGCGGCCGGCAGTCTCGCCGTCGCCAACGCCGCCGGGGCCCCGGTGGCGGGTGCACTGGCCGACCGTGTCGGGCAGCGCCCCGTCGTCCTCGTCCAGTCGATCGCCGGCGGTCTCGCGCTCCTCGCCCTCGTCGCCATCGCCCGCGGCGACGGGTCCGCAGCCGCCGTCATCGGGGCCGCCGCGCTCGCCGGCGCGGCGATGCCGCAGATCGGCCCGCTGGCGCGGGTCCGGTGGCGGCCGATGACCCGGGCCCAGGGCGCGCACCAGCCGCGCCTCATGGAGACCGCCTTCTCGTACGAGGGGGCGGCCGACGAGGCCTCGTTCGTCATGGGCCCGGCCCTCATCGGCGTCGTCGTCGTGCTCGCCAGTCCCGGCCTCGCGGTGGGCGTCGCGGCGGTCCTGCTCCTGGGGTTCGGCACCGCGTTCGCCATCCACCCCACGGCCCGGCTCGCGCACGCCCACCGGCCCACCGGCCCGGTCACGGGGCGGGTCGTCACGTCGACGTTCGTCGTCCTGCTCCTCGCCCAGCTGCTCATGGGGGTGGTCTTCGGCTCGGTCCAGACCGGCACGACCGTCCTCACGACGGCCGCCGGGCAGCCCGGCCTCGCAGGGCTGGTCCACGCCACGCTGGGGGTCGGGTCGGTCATCGCCGGCCTCGCGGTCGCCGGTCTCCCGGCGCGTTTCGGCTTCCCGGGCCGGGTGCTGGTGACCGCGATCGGCCTCGCCGTCCTCGCCCTGCCCCTGCTCGTCACCGACACCGTGCCGCGCCTGTTCGCCGTCGTGCTCGTGCTCGGCTTCGTCATCGCGCCGTACATGATCAGCGTCTTCGTCCTCGGCGAGCGCGCCGTCCCGCCCGCCCGCGTCGGCACGGCGATGACCCTGCTCGCGTCGGTGACGGGCGTCGGCTACGCCCTGGGCTCGGCGGTCGCCGGGCGGCTGGCCGACCTGCACGGACACCCCGGCGCCTTCGCGGTCACCGTCGCCGCAGGGGGTGCGGCCGCCCTCCTGGCGGCGACGTCCCAGCCGCTGCTGCGCCGGGTCACCCCACGGACCGCCTGACAGGAACGTCGACGAAGTTTCGACCCAAGTGCATCCGGATCGGCGTCCGGACGGAAGAGGTGGTGTCAGTACCCATCGAGAGAGGTTCGTCATGCGTCGAGTCATCGCAGCCTCGGCGGTCGCCGCGGCCGCTGCTGCCCCCCTTCTGTTCATCACTCCGGCCTCCGCGGCCGACGACGCCAGCGTCGTCGTCGTCCACGGCGTCCCCGACCTCACCGTCGACGTCTACGGCAGCGCCGACGACAGCTACTCGGCGGAGGAGGCCCTGCTCGAGGACTTCGAGCCCGGCACCGTCACCGACCCGGTCGCACTCCCGGGCGGGACGTACAACCTCGCCGTCTTCGCCGCGGGCGACGACCCCGCCGGTGACCCGGCCATCGAGCTGAACGACGTCGAGGTGCCGGCCGGTGCCAACATCTCGGTCGTGGCCCACCTCGACGACTCGGGCAACCCGGTCCTCACCCCGTTCGTCAACGACATGAGCCCGACCGCCGCCGGCGAGGGCCGCCTCGTCGTGCGGCACACCGCGGCCGCACCGGCCGTCGACATCCTCGCCGGTGGCGACGCCGTGTTCAGCGGCCTGACCAACCCCAACGAGGAGAAGGCCGACCTCGCGGCCGGCACCGTCTCGGCCGCCGTCGCGCTCGCCGGCACGACCGACCCGGTCATCGGCCCGGCCGACGTCACCATCTCCGAGGGCGTGGCGACGGTCGTCTACGCCTACGGCTCGGCCGAGGACCAGACCCTGGACCTCGCGGTGCAGACCATCGACGGCCTGCACTCCGCCCCGTCCGGCGTCCCGTCGGGCACCGCGGACCTCGCCGCCGACACCACGCCGGTCGCGCTGACCGCCCTGGCGCTGATCGCCGCCGGTGCGGCGGCCGCCATGGGCCTGCGCGCTCGCCGCGTCGGAGCCTGACCGAGCGACGGGCGGCCCGGGGTGCGACACTCCCCGGGCCGCCCGTCTCCGCACCCCCCGAGGTTGACGATGACCCCCACCACAGCCGCCCGCCGGTGGCAGCTCGGTTCGGCCGCCGCCGGATGCGTGGCGCTCCTCGCCGTGCTCGGCCTCGCCGGCTGGGCCCTCGGACGCCCCGAGCCCAGCGCAGGGAAGGGGCTCGCAGCGCTGTCCGCGCCCGCTGCCGACCCTCCCACTCCCAGCGCCGCGGCCGACCCGGGGCCTGCCCCCACCCCGTCGGTCCGTGCCACCGCCCGCGACGCCTCGCCCGCCGCCGCCTCGAGCGAGGTCGCACCCGCCCCGACGAGGCTGCGGATCCCCGACCTCGACGTCGACGCCCGGGTCCGCCCCGTCGGCGTCGAGCCCGACGGGGCGATGGTCATCCCGGCGGCCCCGACGAGCGTCGGGTGGTACCGCTTCGGGCCGGCCCCCGCCGACCCCGAGGGCAACACCGTCATCGCCGGCCACGTCGCCACCCGCGAGGACGGCCCCGGCGCGCTGGCCGCTCTCGCGAACGCCGAGGTCGGCATGCGGGTCGAGGTGGTCGACGCCGACGGCACGAAGCACCGCTACGAGGTGACCGGCCGGGAGGCGGTGCGCAAGCGCGCCCTCCCCGTCGAGACGATCTTCGCCCGCAACGGCCGCCCCCTCCTCGTCCTCATCACGTGTGGCGGCGAGTACATCCCCGAGCTGCGCAGCCACGAGGACAACGTCGTCGTCACCGCGACCCCGGTGGGCTGACTGCCCGGCCCGCGCAGAATCGCCAAACCGGTGGCGGCGCGGGGGTGGGACCCGAGACACTCAGCGGTGGACTCGAGCCCCACCTGACGCCACCGGAGGCACCGATGCAGTCGTTCCGTGCGGCAGCCGTCGCCGTGGGCACGGCCGTACTCACCCTCGCCGCCACCGCACCCGTCGCCGCATCGCCGCACCGCTCCGTGACCGCCTCCGCACCGACCGCGGCCACCATCGCCTCGCCCTCGGTCACCCGCATCGCCGGGGCCGACCGGTACGCGGCCTCGGCCGCGGCGAGCCGAGCGGCCTTCCCGACGGGCACGACGCCGGCGGTCGTCTACCTCGTCTCGGGCACCTCGCCCTGGGAGTCGTTCAGCGCGACCCCGGCAGCCGTGCACCAGGGCGGAGGTGTCCTGCTCACCCGCGCCGACGGCATCCCCTCGAGCATCGCCGCCGAGCTCAAGCGCCTCGCCCCCCGGTCGATCGTCGTCGTCGGACCCTCGTCGACGCTGTCGAGCACGGTCCTCAGCCAGGCGAAGGCCTACGCCCCCGACGTCCGGCGCATCGCCGGCACCAGCCGCTACCGGACCGCGGAGGCGCTGGTGCGTCACGCGTTCCCGGCCGGTGGCACGAGCCGGGCCTGGATCGCGACCGGGAGGGTGTGGCCGGACGGGCTCGTCGCCGGGGCGGCCGCCGCCGCGCAGCGAGCCCCACTGCTGACCGTCGACGGGTCCGCAACGACCCTGCCCGGCGCCACGGTGACCCTCATCGAGGACCTCGGCATCACCTCGATCACCATCGCCGGCGGACCGGCCGGGGTGTCGCGGGGCATCGAGACCCAGCTCCAGGGCATCCTCGGCGCCGCCAACGTCGCCCGGGCCTCGGGCGCGGACCGGTACGCCGCGGCGGCCCGGGTGAACCACCTCGCCTTCCCCGACCTGGCGCCGGGCACGGCGTACGTGGCGAGCGGCCGCGACGTCGTCGACGGGCTGGCCGGGGCCTTCCTCGCGGGGAAGAAGCGGCGGCCGCTGTACCTCACCGTGCCGTACTGCGTCCCCGCCGCGGTGCGTCCCGCGCTCGCGGGACCCACCACCACCCGGGTCACGCTCCTGGGCGGCGAGGGGTCGGTCCGCAGTCTCGTCGGCACGCTCGAGGGCTGCCGCAGCATCGTCACCGCCTCCAGCCGGTGGGTGCTCGTCAACAAACGCAACCCGCTGCGGCCGACGTCCTACGTTCCCGCGGGGCTCGTCGTGCCGAACGTGGCCCACCACAACAACGCGAGGCTGCGGTCCGACGCGGCCGCGGCGCTGACCCGGATGTTCTCGGCCGCGCGCGCGGAGGGTGCGGGCCGGATGGCCATCGCCAGCGGCTACCGCTCGTACAGCACGCAGTCCTCCGTGTACTGGAACCGTGTCGCCACCCACGGCCGGGCCTACGCCGACCAATGGATCGCCCGACCGGGACACAGCGAGCACCAGACCGGCCTCGGCGTCGACATCGCGCCTGTCGGCACCTCGTCGTGCAGTGTCCACAACTGCATCGGATCGACCCCTCAGGGCGCCTGGCTCAAGCGCAACGCCTGGCGCTTCGGGTTCGTCCTGCGTTACGAGAGCGGCTACACCCCCGTCACGGGCTACAACAGCGAGCCCTGGCACTTCCGCTACGTCGGCACCCCCCTGTCCACCGCCTACCGCAAGGGCGGCTGGCACTCCTACGAACAGTTCCTCGGTGAACCGGCGGCCCCGACGTACTGAGCCCCCGGCTCGATCGGCAGGGCAGGATGGGGGTATGAGCGAGAACTCCGAGCCCGAGACCGACGAGGCAGCCGCGGACACCCGACGCCAGGTCCCCGCGACGGTCGTCGGCGACGCCGACAAGGTCGTCGTCGTCACCCCCGAGGGCATGGGCGTGGCCCCCCGCGAGGCCGTCCCGAAGGGGGCCTCCCGCGGCGAGGACGGCCGCGCCGGGAGCGACGAGAAGCGCCCGACGAACCCCGCCGACCTCGTCGAGCAGCCGGCCAAGGTCATGCGGATCGGGTCGATGGTCAAGCAGCTGCTCGAGGAGGTGCGCAGCGCACCCCTCGACACCCAGGGCCGCACCCGGCTCGCCGAGGTGCACGAGCGCTCGATCGCCGAGCTCAAGGACGGCCTGGCCCCCGAGCTCGTCGAGGAGCTCGAGCGCATCGCCCTCCCCTTCAGCGACGACGCCCCCACCGACGCCGAGCTGCGGATCGCCCAGGCCCAGCTCGTCGGCTGGCTCGAAGGGCTGTTCCACGGCATCCAGACGGCGCTCGTCGCCCAGCAGATGGCGGCCCAGGCCCAGCTGCAGCAGATGCGCGCGCTGCCGCCGGGGCACCACCCCGGCACCACTCCCGGTGCCGGCCCGGGCAAGGGGATGACGATGCCCCCGGGGCAGGGCGGCGCCGAGCCCGGTCACACCGAGGGCACCGGCCAGTACCTCTAGTCCGCCGCGCGACGGGCAGCCCGCCGCCCGGGAGGCGGGCGCAGCGGGTCCTGGCCGGGCCGCGCCCGTAGGCTCGGCAGCGACGAGAAGGGTCGTGCAGCGATGACGGACACCACCGACGCCATGCGGGCCGTCGTCTACGACGCGCCACGGTCCTTCGCCGTGCGGGAGGTCCCCCGCCCCACCGCCGGACCGGGCGAGGTCGTCGTCGACGTCGACCTGGCCGGCGTCTGCGGCACCGACCACCACCTCCACGAGGGCGGCTTCTTCGCGGCGTTCCCCCTCACGCCGGGGCACGAGTCCACGGGGACGGTGCGCGAGGTCGGCGCGGGCGTCGAGCACCTGGTTCCGGGCCGGCGGGTCGCCGTCGACAACGCCTCGGTGTGCGGCCGCTGCTCCGAGTGCTCCCGCGGGAACCACCTGTTCTGCACCGAGTTCCATTCACTGGGGGTCAACGCGCCGGGCGGGTTCGCCCAGTCGCTGGTGAGCCCTGCCTTCAAGGTGTACCCGGCCGACGACCTGCCCGCCGACGTCGCCGTGTTCGCCGAGCCGCTCGCGTGCGCCGTGCACGGGATGGACGTCCTCGCGCTCCGCCCCGGCGCCGACGTGCTCGTGGTCGGAGCGGGCACCACCGGGTTGCTCCTGGCCCAGCTCCTGCTGCACGGCGGCGCGGGCCGGGTGACGGTCGCCGCGCCGACCCCGTTCAAGCTCGAGCTGGCCGCGTCCTACGGGGTCGACCGGGTCGTGCAGGTGACTCGCGACGCCGCCGAGACGGCCCGGACCCTGGCCGCCCTGCAGCCGGCCGGGTTCGACGTGACGGTCGACGTGACCGGGGCCGCGGCGGTCGTCCAGACCCTGCCGGGGCTCACCGCGGACAACGGCACCGTCTTCGTCTACGGGATGTGCGACGAGGACGCCCGCGTCGCATGGAGCCCCTACGACGTCTTCCGGCGGCAGCTCACCGTCAAGGGATCCTTCGCCCAGGTGAACTGCATGGACCGGTCGCTGGCGCTGCTGCGCTCGGGCCGGGTCCGCACCGACGGGCTCATCACGCACCGCTTCCCGCTGGCCGAGTACGGGGCGGCCCTGCACGCGTTGCGGCACGACCCGACGAGCCTCAAGGTCGTCGTCGAGCCCGGTCGCTGAGGCGTCGCTGCAGCGGCGCCGTCACGGCCCTCGACGTGCGGTCTTCGGACGCCACGACGCGACTTGGGTTGTGCGGGTGAGCCATACGTCGCGACGCCTCCCCCCCGATCGGGCCATAGCCGCCTCCCGGACCCTCCGCTAGCCTCGCAAGACCTTCTCAGGACCGGTGCCCCGCGGTAGGGAGCGGACACTGTGTACCGGTGCCTTTCGGGTTGTGAACGCCGTGAAATCGCTAGTTCGCGTCATCATCCAGTTCAGGTGGCTGGCCCTCGTGACGGCGGCGGTGATCGTGGGTGCGGGCGTCGTCGGCCTGCGCAGCGCCCCGGTCGACGTGCTCCCGGAGGTGAGCCCCCCTTACGTCGAGGTGCAGACGGAGGCGCTCGGGCTCTCCGCCGAAGGGGTCGAGCAGCTCATCACCGCGCCTCTCGAGGCCGACCTGCTCAACGGGGTCCAGGGCATCGCGACGATCCGCTCGGACTCGGTCCCCGGCCTGAGCTCGGTCGTCATGGTGTTCGAGGACGGCACGGACGTCTACCGTGCCCGCCAGCTCGTCGAGGAGCGGCTCACCCAGGCCCACGCGCTGCCGAACGTGTCGAAGCCGCCGATGCTGCTCCAGCCGCTCTCGACGTCCAACCGCGTCCTCATGATCGGCATGTCGTCGTCCTCCCTCTCCGCCATCGACCAGTCCGTCCTGGCCCGGTGGACCGTCCGGCCCCGCCTCATGGGCGTTCCCGGAGTGGCGAACGTGTCCGTCTGGGGGATGCGGGACCAGCAGCTGCAGGTGCGGGTCGACCCCGCCCTGCTGCGGGAGCACGACGTCACCCTCGGACAGGTCGTGGCATCCGCGGGCAATGCCCAGGTGGTCTCCCCGCTGAGCTTCCTCGAGGCGTCCACCCCGGGTACGGGCGGTTTCATCGAGACGGTGCAACAGCGGCTCCAGGTGCGCCACCTCCTCGAGAACCTCGCGGACCCCGCTGAGCTCGGCAAGGTGCCCGTCGTGGGGACCGACGGCACGCTGCGGCTCTCCGACGTCGCGGACGTCGTCGTCGACCACCAGCCGCTCATCGGCGACGCCGTGGTCTCCGGCGGTGACGGGCTCGTCCTCGTCGTCGAGAAGTTCCCCGGCGCCGACACGGCGGAGGTCACCGAGGGGGTGGAGGAGGCCCTGGACGCGCTGGCCCCCGGGATGAGCGGCATCGAGACCGACCTCGAGGTGTTCCGCCCCGCGGACTACCTGGAGGAGGCCGGCAACACCGTGCTGCTCGCCGGCGGGATCGGCGCGGGCCTGCTCGTCCTCGCTCTGGTCCTGCTGCGACGCAGCTGGACGGCGGTCACCGTCACCGTCGCGAGCGTGGTCGTGTCCCTCGCCGCAGCCATCGTCGTCCTCCGGCTCCTCGGGCAGGGCGTGAATGCCCTCGTCCTCCTGGGCCTCGGCGGCGCCTTGGCGCTCGTCGTCGACACCACGGCGGGCTCGGGCGCCCGCTACGCCGGGGCCCTCGGGCGCCCCAGCGCATCCCAGGAGCCGGACCCCGCGGAACGCGTCTCGACCGCGTGGCGTGCGGCCACCACCCCCGCGGTGTACGCCGGCCTCATCGCCGTGCTCGCGATCGTCCCGCTCGCCGTCGTCGCCGGGCGGCCGGGGGCACTGCTCGACCCGCTCGTCGCCGCCTACCTCGCCGCCGTCCTCGCTGCCGGAGCCGCGGCGCTGCTCGTCGCCCCCGCCCTCGGGGCGGTCCTCCTCGGCCGCCGGCACGTCGGTGTGCGGGAAGGCCGCGCATACCGCCTGCTGCGCAGGGCCGCCACCTGGGGGCTCGCGCGGACCGGTGCTCGACCGCGCGTCGCCGTCGCGGGCGCCGCGGTCCTCGGGGTCGCTGCGCTGGCGGTCCTGCCCTTGCTCAGCGTCTCGCTCCTCCCCCGCCTCCAGGACCGCGACGTCCTCGTGCGCCTGGACGGCGCTCCCGGGACGTCGAACCCGGCCATGACCGCCCTGACCGCGGACGTCGCCTCCCGGATCGGTGGCCTCGACGGTGTCGACGCCGTGGGCGCGCACGTGGGCCGGGCCGTCACCGGAGACCGGGTGACCAATGTCAGCTCGAGCGACGTCTGGGTGGCCCTCGACGAGGAGGGCGACCGCGCCGCCACGCTCGAGGCCATCGAGGCGATCACCGACGACGTCGCCGGCGTCTCCGGCGAGATCACGACCACCTCGGCCCGCGCGCTGCGCGACGTCGGCGCCCGAATGGGCGGCGGTGACGGCGTGAGCGGTCAGGGGCTCGGAGTGTTGACCGGGGCGGGACGGGCCTTGACCGTCCGGGTCTTCGGCGAGGACCTCACCGAGCTCGGCGGCCTCGCCGAGGAGGTGCGGACCGAGCTCGACCGGATGACCGGAGTGGTCGACCCACGCGTCGAGATGCCGACCCGCCAGGCCACGGTCGAGATCGAGGTCGACCTCGACCGGGCCCGCGAAGCAGGTCTCACTCCCGGGGACGTCCGGCGCGCCGAGGCGACCCTCCTCCAGGGCATCCAGGTCGGGAGCGTCTTCGAGGCCCAGAAGGTCTTCGACGTCATCGTCCAGGGGGACCCGGCCACGCGCGGGTCGGTCGACGCCATCTCCGCCCTGCCCATCGACACCCCGGACGGCGGCAGCGTGGCGCTGGGCGACGTCGCGGAGGTCCGCGTCGTCGACACCCCCTCGGTCATCGCGCACGACGCGGTCTCTCGCTACGTCGACGTCACCGCCGACGTCGGGTCCCGCGCGCTCGACGAGGTCGTCGCCGACACCCGCACGATGCTCGCAGGCCTCTCCATGCCGCTCGAGTACCACGCCGAGGTCGTCGGCACGACGACCGCCGAGCAGGTCGGCCTGGGCCGCATTCTCGGCTTCGGGGTCGGCGCGCTCGTCGCCGCGCTCCTCCTGCTCCAGGCGGCGCTGCGGTCGTGGCGGGCCGCCGGGATCGTCGTGGCGCTGCTCGTTCCGGCCCTCTCGGGCGGGCTGCTGGCGGTGCTCGTCACCGGCGGGACGCTCGACCTCGGCGGGCTGGTCGGTCTCCTCGTCATCATCGGCCTGGCCACGGCACACGCCGTCGCCCTCGGCTCCCGGGTGCTCGCTCCCGGCGCCGAGGACGAGGCGGAGCCCCGCGGCGCCCGCGACAGCGCCGTCACCGCCGCCGTCGGCAGTCTCGCGGTCGTGGCACTCCTCCTCCCGGCCGTTGCGCTCGGCGGCCGCCCCGGGCTCGAGCTGCTCCACCCGATGGCGGTCGTCGTTCTCGGCGGGCTGATCACGACCCTGCTCGTCATGTCGGGACTCCTGCCCGCACTGCTGGGGCCGGCGACCCGGCGCGGAGCGGTCACCGCCACGGCTCCACCGGCCTCCGCGACCGGCCCGGCGAGCAACGGGTACCCGGCGCCGCCGGTCTACGCACCCGGGGCCCGGCCGTGAGGGGCCGGCAGCTCGGCGGGCTGCTCGCCGCGCTTGCACTGGCCGGGTGCTCGGCGACGGCGGAGGGCGGCGCCGGCACGGAGTACCACCCGGCCGTCGTCGAGGCCGTCCCCGGCGCGGACGTCTGGCGCGTCACGCTCACCGACGACGCCGCCGACCGGATCGGGCTCGAGCTCGGACAGGTGACCCGTACGGCCGACACGACATCCATCCCCTACGCCGCCCTCATCTACGACGGGCAGGGCGCCGCGTGGGTGTACGTCGAGGACACCCCCCTCAGCTTCGTCCGTCGGGCCGTCGACGTGCGTCGCGTCGAGGGCCGGCGCGTCGTCGTCGACGAGGGCCTCGCCGACGGCGCGCGAGTGGCCATGACCGGAGCCACCGAGCTGTACGGCGCCGAACTCGGCATCGACGGCTCACACTGAGGAGAAGCCATGCGCTGGATCGTCTCGAAGAGCCTCCGGTTCCGCTGGCTCGTCGTCTTCTTCTCCGTCGCGCTCATCGCGATCGGGATCGCCGAGATCCCCGGGACCAAGGTCGACGTGTTCCCCGAGTTCGCGCCGCCGCAGGTCGAGGTCCAGACCATCGCGCTCGGCAACAGCTCCAACGAGGTCGAGGAGCTCATCACCGTCCCCCTCGAGGAGCAGCTGAGCGGTATCGAGGGACTGGCCCAGCTGCGCTCGAAGTCGGTGGCGCAGCTGTCCTCGATCCGCCTCGTCTTCGAGCCCGGGACCGACGAGCTGCGCGCCCGCCAGCTCGTGTCGGAGCGGATCTCGCAGGTGACCGCGACGCTCCCCACCTGGGCGAGCCCGCCGTACATGATGCCCGCACTGTCGGCGACGAGCCGGATCATGAAGATCGGGCTCACGTCCGAGGAGTACGACCTCATCGAGCTCTCGACGATCTCGTACTGGAAGATCCGGGCCCGACTCCTGCGCGTCCCCGGCGTCGCCCAGGTCGCGATCTGGGGCGAACGGCTGCCGCAGCGGCACGTCCAGGTCGACCCGGCACTCCTCGCCGAACACGACGTCACCCTCCAGCAGGTCATGGACTCCGCGGCGGACGCCCTGGACGCCGGCTTGCTCAAGTACCGGGACGGCGCCGTCGTCGGTACCGGAGGCTTCATCGAGGGCGACGGCCAGCGCCTCAACATCCGGCACGTCCAGCCGATCATCGGCGCCGCGGATCTCGCCAAGGTCCCGGTCCTGGAGCGAGACGGGCGGATCCTGCGCCTCGACGACCTCGGCACCGTCGCCGTCGACTCCGGCCCGATCTGGGGCGACGCCGTCATCAACGACGGCGAGGGCATCATGCTCGTGATCCAGAAGTACCGCGGCGCGAACACCCTCGAGGTCAGCCGCGGCGTCGAAGCCGCCATGACCGCCATGGAGCCCGGTCTCCAAGGGATCACCTACGACACGACGATCTTCCGGCCGGCCACCTTCATCGAGATGTCGATCGACAACCTGACCCGGGCCCTGCTCATCGGGGTGCTCCTCGTCATCCTCGTCATCATCGCCTTCCTCTTCGAGTGGCGGACGGCCTTCATCAGCCTGCTCGCGATCCCGCTCTCGCTCGCCGCCGCGGTGCTCGTCCTGGACTGGCAGGGCGTGACCGTCAACGTCATGGTCCTCGCCGGGCTCGTCGTCGCCATCGGCGTCGTGGTCGACGACGCGATCATCGACGTCGAGAACATCGTGAGACGGCTGCGCCAGGCGCGTGCCGAGGGCCGCACCGGCTCGACGGCGGCGATCGTTCTCGAGGCCTCGGTCGAGGTGCGCACCGCCATCACGTACGCGACGGTCATCAACATCGTCGCCGTCGTGCCGGTCCTCTTCCTCGAGGGCCTGTCCGGTGCCTTCTTCCGGCCCCTGGTGCTCGCCTACGCCATCGCCGTCTTCGCCTCGATGGTCGTGGCGCTCACCGTGACTCCGGCATTGTGCCTGGTCATGCTGAGCCGGGGCAGTCTGACCACGAGGGAGCCGGCACTGCTCCGGGTCCTCAAGCGTGGCTACACGAAGGTGCTCACGCCCCTGCTGCGCGCCCCGGCCCCGGCGCTCGGCACCGCCGCCGTCGTCATGCTCTCCGGCGCCCTCGTCGTCCCCTCACTCGGTACCCAGCTGCTCCCGAGCTTCAAGGAGCGCGACTTCCTCATGCACTGGCTGACCCAGCCGGGAACGTCCGTGGTCGAGGAGACCCGGATCTCGCAGGCCGCGTGCCAGGACCTCATGGAGATCCCGGGGGTCCGCAACTGCGGCTCCCACATCGGACAGGCCCTCCTCGCCGACGAGGTGTACGGGGTGGACTTCGGTGAGAACTGGATCAGCGTCGACCCCGCGGTCGACTACGACGACACCCTCGCGGAGGTCGACCGGACCGTGACGGCCTACCCGGGCCTCTACCGGGACGTGCAGACGTACCTGCGCGAACGGATCAAGGAGGTCCTCACCGGGTCGAGCGAGTCGATCGTCGTGCGGATCTACGGGCAGGACCTCGCGACGCTGCGGGAGAAGGCCCATGAGATCGAGGAGCGTCTCGCCGACCTGGAGGGCCTCGCCGACGTCCACGCGTCGCTCGAGACCGACGTGCCGCACATCGAGGTCGAGCCGGACGTCGAGGCCGCGCGCCTCCACGGCCTGACCCCCGGTGACATCCGTCGCCAGGCCGCGACGATGATCGCGGGCGAGGAGGTCAGCGACATCTACGCCGGCGGCCGCGCCTACGACGTGCACGTCCGGGCGGTCGAGTCGGCCCGGCACAGCATCACCGACGTCCGGCAGATGCAGCTCGACACCCCGAACGGCGAACGGATCCGGCTCGAGGAGGTCGCAGACGTCCGGATGGCGCCGACCCCCAACGCCATCCAGCGCGACAAGCAGTCGCGCCGGATCGACGTCGGGGCGAACATCGCCGAGGGTGCCGACCTCGGGGCGATCGTCGACGCCGTCGAGGACGAGGTCAGCGGGGTCGACTACCCCCTGGGCTATCACGCCGAGGTGCTCGGGGAGTCCGACGAGCTCGCAGCGGCCCAGGGGCGCCTGCTCCTCTACGGCGGACTGGCACTGCTCGCGATCCTGCTGCTGCTCCAGGCCGTCTTCGGCAGCATCCGGCTCGCGCTGCTCACCTTCGTGCTCCTGCCCATGGCGCTCGTCGGTGGGGTGCTCGCCTCGTTCCTGACGGGCGGGGTGCTCTCGCTGGGCTCGCTCGTGGGCTTCCTCGCGGTCTTCGGCATCGCGGCTCGCAACGGCATCCTCATGATCAGCCACTTCCAGCGGCTCCAGCGCGAGGAGGGGATGGCGTTCGGCCGTGACCTCGTGATGCGCGGCGCCTCGGAACGGCTGGCACCGATCCTCATGACCGCCTCGGCCACCGCGCTCGCTCTCGTCCCGCTCGCCTGGGCGGGCAGCATCCCGGGGCACGAGATCGAGCACCCGATGGCCGTCGTCATCCTCGGCGGTCTCGGCACGGCGACGCTGCTCAACCTGTTCGTCCTGCCCTCGCTGTACCTCCGGTTCGGCGTCCCGCGCGGGGACAGGACCCCGGCCGACGGGCCTGGGTCGCCGACGCCGGTTCCCGTCTGAGCCCTCGCCTCGCGGCTCAGAACGCCGCCGCGGCGGCGCGCCCGGCCTGCCGCCCGCTGAACAGGCACCCGCCGAGGAAGGTCCCCTCGAGCGCCCGGTAGCCGTGCAGGCCACCCCCGCCGAAGCCGGCCGCCTCGCCCGCGGCGTAGAGGCCCGGCACCGGCGCGCCGGCGGCGTCGAGCACACGGCCGTCGAGGTCGGTGTGCAGCCCACCCAGGGTCTTGCGGGACAGCACCCGGAGCCGGACGGCGACGAGCGGGCCGTGCTTGGGGTCGAGGATGCGGTGCGGCGGGTACGCGCGCTTGGTGAGCCGGTCGCCCCGGTACCCGCGCGCCACCCGGATCGCCGCGACCTGGGCGTCCTTGGTGAACGGGTTGCCGACCTGGCGGTCCCGTTCGACGATCTGCCGCTCGAGGTCGGCGGGGTCGATCGGGTGATCCGGTTCGAGGGCGTTCATCGCCGCGACGAGCCCACCGACGGTGTCGGCGGTGAGCCAGTCCTCGCCGTGCTCGAGGAAGGCCCGAACCGCGGGCGGGACCTTGATGATGGGGCGCCGCAGCACGTCGCGGTACCGGCGCCGCGTGAGGTCGAGGTTCTGCTCGGAGCCCGACAGCGCGAACTCCTTGCCGACGAGTGAGCGGTTGAGGACGAACCACGAGTGGTCGGCCCCGGTCCGGCGGAGGTGGGCGAGCGTCGCGAGGGTGTCGAAGCCGGGGAAGTTCGGGCTCGGCAGCCGCCGCCCCGCGGCGTCGAACCACAGCGCGCTCGGCCCGGGGAGGATGCGGATCCCGTGACCCGGCCAGACCGGGTCCCAGTTGCGCACGCCTTCGACGTAGTGCCACATCCGGTCGCCGTTGACGACGGCGCCCCCGGCAGCCTCGGCGATGGCGAGCATCCGGCCGTCGACATGGGCCGGGACCCCGGTGAGCATCGTCGACGGAGCGGCCCCGAGGCGCTGCGGCCAGGCCGCCCGGACGAGGTCATGGTCGCCGCCGATCCCGCCCGAGGTGACGAAGACCGCTTGCGCGCCGTACTCGAAACCCCCGACGACGTCCCGGTTGGACGCGACACCCCGCGGCGACGGGTCCGCCGCGAGCACCGCGCCGCGCACCCCGGTGACGGCGCCTCCGGTGGTGACGAGGCCGTCGACGCGATGGCGGGGGCGATAGACGATGCGCCCGCCCGCCATGTGCTCGCGGGCCCGGCGCTCGAACGGCGCCACGATCCCCGTGCCCGTGCCCCAGGGGATGTGGAAGCGGGGCACCGAGTTGCCGTGGCCACCGCTGGTGCCGTCGCCGCGTTCGGCCCACCCGACGACGGGGAAGAACGAGACGCCGTGCTCGCGCAGCCACGCGCGCTTCGCGCCCGCCGCCCACTCGACGTACGAGCGGGCCCACTCGCGCCCCCAGTGGTCCGGGCCCGGGGCCCCGTCGGAGGTCGTCAGCCGGTCCCAGGCTGCGGTGCCCTGCCAGTCCTGCCAGGCGAGGTCGGCGGAGTCGGTGATGCCCATCCGGCGCTGCTCGGGAGTGCCGACGAGGAACAGGCCGCCCAGGCTCCACCACGCCTGGCCGCCGAGATCGGCCTCGGACTCCTGGTCGAGGAGCACGACCGACCGGTCGGCGTCCGCGAGCTCGCAGGCGGCCACGAGGCCGGCGAGCCCGGCCCCCACGACGACGACGTCGGCATCCACGAGACCCGACCCTATGCCTCCCACCCGACGACCCGGGCGGACCCGTCGAGTGCCTCGACGCGCAGCGCCGCGAGGTCACGCACGACGAGATCGGACTCGCGCTCGAGCTCGGCCCGCTGCATCGTGCTCGCGACCGCGACGAGACCGCCGCACCCGGCGGCCCGCGCGGCCCGCAGCCCGGCGACGGCGTCCTCGACGACCAGGCAGTCACCGGGCGGCACCCCGAGCCGCTCGGCGCCGAGGAGCCACGGGTCGGGCCAGGGCTTGCCCCGGGCGACGTCGTCGGCCGTGACGACGACGGCCGGGTGCGGCAGCCCGGTGGCGCGCAGCCGGGCCTCGGCCAGCGGCGTGCTCGACGAGGTGACGATCGCGGTCGGCACCCCGGCCGCGTGCAGCGCCCCGAGCAGCTCGGCCGCGCCGGGGAGCACGGTGGTGCCGTCGACGTCGTCGACCTCGAGGTCGACGATCCGCGCGTACGCTGCCTCCCGCCGCGGGGCGGGCAGGAGCTCGGCGATGAGGTTGCGGGCCGTGACGCCGTGGAAGCCGGCGAGCCGGGCGGGGTCGACCTCGTGCTCCCGGCACCATCGCAGCCAGGAGCGCTCGACCGAGGCGATCGAGTCGATGAGGGTCCCGTCCATGTCGAGCAGGACCCCGGCGAAGGGCCCGGCGACGGCCGGCGGGACCGGCGTCTGCGGCATGGTCGTCACCCTAAAGGCCTGTCCTGGGCGGGACTCCCCACGTCCGGCAGGTGGCCGACCTAGTCTTGGCCGCATGTCCCGTCCCGCCGGAGCCCTCCGCACGGCCGTCGTCAGCTCGGCCGTGGCGGCGGTCGCGCTCATCGGTGGCTGGACCTGGGCCGCCGAGCTCGTCGGCAGCGGCTTCGACCCCCGCGCGGAGTCCATCAGCGCGCTCGCGTCGCTCGGCACGCCGCACCGGTGGGTCATGACCGCGGCCCTGGTCGTCACCGGCCTCGCCCACTGCGTCACGGCCGCGGCGCTGGGGTCGGCCCGCCTCCCCGGCCGGGTGGCGCTGGCCCTCGGCGGTGTCGCCACCCTGGCGGTCGCCGTGGTGCCGCTGCCGTCCCGCAGCGAGTCCTCGGCGGCGCACACGGTGGTCGCGACCGCCTCGTTCGTCCTCCTCGCGGTGTGGCCGCTCCTCGCGGCCGGGCGCGGCGGGCCCCCGATGCTCGACCGTCGGGTCGCCTGGCCTGCCGGCGGCGTGCTCGTGCTCGCGGTCGCCTCCCTCGGGGTCGGGGTGGGCGGCAGCGGCTTCGGCCTGCACGAACGGGTCGTGGCGGCGATGACCGTGCTGTGGCCCTTCGCGACGGCGGTCGGGGTGTGGTGGTCGGCCGGCCACCGGATCGGCTCGCGACGCCTCCGGCACGCCCTCGCCGGGGTCCTCATCACCGCCGGTTGCCTCGCCACCGGGGTGGCCGCGACGACGGTCGCTCCGGCCACCGCCCAGACCCGCAACTACCAGGCCACGGTCTCCCTCGACAGCGACCCCCGCCGGACCGGTGACCTCGTCGCCGAGACGACGTTCGGCGACGTCGAGGTCTCCTTCGTCGGCCTGGCCCCCGGGATCCGGGCGGTCCCGCAGGTCAAGGCGAGCATCGCCGACGTGCTGTCCCGGCCGCAGCTCAGCCTCTCCGGGCTGCGGCCCGGCCCCGAGGAGCTCAACACCGCGATCCGCGACGTCGCCGTCAGCGTCCTCGGCCGGTTCGCGCTCGGCGCCCTGGCCCTGGCGCTCCTGGTCGTCGGGCTCTGGACGGTGGCCCGGCGTCGACGCCCGCCGCGGTGGCTCGTCGGCGTCGCGGCCCTGTCCTGGCTCGTCACCACGGTGGGGACCACCGCGTCGATCTACACGACCTACCAGCCGAGCCGGCAGGGCAGCTTCACCGCCACCGAGGTGCTCGGGACGCTCCAGCAGAACCAGGGCCTGCTCGGCGACGTCGAGACCCGGGCGACCCAGGTCGCCCCGTACCTGCGCAACCTCCTCGCACTGTCCACCGCCCTCCAGCAGAAGTACGCCGCCGGGGCCCTGGAGTCCGACCCCGCCCTGCGGATCCTCTTCGTCAGCGACATCCACGGTGCCAACCAGTACCCCCTCATGCGCGAGGTCATCGAGCAGCAGAGCATCGACGTCGTCATCGACACCGGGGACCTGCTGACCTTCGGGACGGTCGGGGAGGGTGAGGCCGCGGGGATCTTCGCGGGCATCGAGTCGCTGGAGGTGCCCTACCTCTTCGTCCGAGGCAACCACGACGCGACGAGCCTCACCGACACCTCCGTCCTCGAGCGGATGCAGGAGGTGCCGAACGTCATCCTCCTCCAGCCACCGGGCTCCGGGTACGAGCTGGTGACGGTGGGCGGGGTGACCATCGCAGGCTTCAACGACCCGCGCTTCTTCGGTGACTCGGGGACGGGGACCCCGGCCAAGCAGGTGCCCGCGCGCGAGGCGTTCCAGCGGGCGTTCGTCCAGGCGCCGCCGCCGGACGTCGTCGCCAGCCACGAGCCGTGGGCCCTCGACGGCGTCGATGCCGGGATCCGGCTCAACGGCCACATGCACTCCTCCGACGTCGAGGGCAACCGGGTGCAGGTGGGCACGTTCACCGGCGGCGGGCCGTTCTCGCACTTCGTCGAGGGCGAGGGCGAAGGTGGCGAGGAGCTGACGGGCCAGCCGTCCGGTTTCGACATCCTGACGTTCGGCACCGACTGCCGGCTGTCGTCGCTGACCCGGTACCGCTTCCGCGACGTCATCGAGGGCCGACCCGTCTACGACGACGTCTCGATCGTCAACGGCAACCGCATCGACACCCGCCCGGCGGATCCCGAGCGCACCTGCGAGCCCGGGGACCCGCTGACGAGGACACCGGTCGCCGGGGTGGACGCCGCCGCCCAGGTCGCCCCCGCCCCGCCGTCGTCGTCGGACGCCACGCCCAGCCCCAGCCCCACCGCGGACTGACCGCGCCTCGCGTACCTGGTCGAGGTCAGGGCGCGACGGTGACGGTCGTGCGGTACGCGACGTGCGCCTTGGGGCCACCCCCGCAGCTGAGCGCGGCCTCGGGCAGCTCCTCACGGCGGACGTCGACGAGGGTCCGGTCGGGGACCTGCCCGCTGCCGATGACCTCGACCCGGGTGGTCGCCGGGTCCTCGCCGGCCTCGACCCGGCCGGGCACGGCGTCGTCGACGCCGGCCGGCCCGTGCTCGACGAGGACCGCGGCCAGGGCGGCCTGCACCTCGGGGTCCCAGCGGGTGACCCCGCGCAGGTACTTCGCGGTCACCGTCCCCGCGAGGTGGGAGCGCACGACCTCGGACGCGAACTCGGTGTCGAGGTAGCCGTAGCAGGCACCGTCGGGGAGGCTGAGCAGCGTCCCGGAGAAGCGGTGCCCCCCGAGGTGGGTGCACTCCCACACCTCGTCGGGCCACTCCCGGACGAGCTTGGCGACGATGGGTCGGCCCCGCACGGCGCAGCACGCGTCGCGGGTGCCCTGGGTGCAGACGAGGACCATCGGCTCGGCGTCCTCGTCGCTCGAGCTCAGCTCGACCCCGAGCGACCGTGCGGCGCGCAGCAGGTCCTCCGCGGTGCGCCACGTCCCACGGACCCAGGTGCCGCGCACGGTGTCGATGGCGTACCAGAGCTGGTCACCGGGCTCGGCCTCGCGGCGGCCCTGCCGGCGGATGAGCAGCACCCGGCCGCCGAAGGAGGCACACGTGGCCTCGACCTCCTCGCCCGTCCGGCCCGCCAGCGGTGGGGTGTCGAGCGGGTTCTTGGCCCACGGCCCGGGGTGTTCGATGAGCAGCCAGCGCGAGGCCACCGGCGCGGACCCGGCCAGCGGGTCGCCGCGGTGCCGCGACGCCGCGGAGCAACGGGAGAGATCGGTCAGGGCCACCCGGCGATGCTACGCGGGTGGCCCTGCCGGCTCGTGCGGACCCGTCAGGCGCGCCCGTGGGCGACGCGGCTGCGGCGGCTGAGACTGTCGATGACGACCGCGAGCAGCAGGACGGCGCCGGTGACGACGAACCGGACGTCCGAGGACACCGAGAGCAGCGCCAGGCCGTTGCTGATCGAGAAGATGACGAGGATGCCGAGGAGCGCCGAGTACGCCGAGCCGCGACCACCGAACAGGGACGTCCCGCCGATGACGGCCGCTGCGATCGCGTTGAGGTTGGTGTCGGCCCCGCCGCTGCTCTGGTTCGCCGAGGCGAGCCGCCCCGCGGCCAGGACCCCACCGAGGGCGGCGAAGGTCGAGCAGAGGGTGAAGACGGTCAGGTAGACCCGCTTGACGTTGATGCCGGCCCGTCGCGCCGCCTCGACGTTGCCACCGATCGCGAGCACCGAGCGGCCCCACCTCGTGCGCCGGATCACGAGGTCCATGACGACGACGAGCACGACGAAAAGGACGACCATGTACGAGACGCCCCGGTCGCGGTTGAGCACGTACGTCGCCGCGAGCAGCAGCACCGTGAGCAGCCCGGCGCGCAGCGCGACGGTCGCCAGGGGTTGCGCGGACAGGCCGGCCGCGCTCCGCCGGCGGTCGGTGTTCAGCCGGGTGAGGAGGTAGACGGCCGGCACCGCGACGGCGAGCACGTAGGCCAGCGCGGCGGGCAGGAACTGCTGCGAGGCGAACTGGACCAGCCCCGACTCGAACGGCAGGTTGATCGTGCCGTCCGTGCCGAGGGTCCGGATCTGGAGCCCGAGGAGCACGAGCAGCCCCGCGAGCGTGATGACGAAGCTCGGGACGCCGAAGCGGTTGAAGAGCATGCCGTAGACGAGGCCCGTCGCCACCCCGACGACGAGTGCCGCCGCGATCGCCACCCAGATGTTCAGGCCCTGGTTGACGAACAGGACGGCGACGACCGCGCCCGCGAGGCCCGACATCGAGCCGACCGACAGGTCGATCTGGCCGAGCAGCAGGACGAGGACGACCCCGATGGCGATGACGCCGATCGGGACCATCTGGACGGTCAGGTTGACGAGGTTGCGGCTGGAGAGGAAGAGCGGGTTGAGGGCGTAGAAGACCCCCCAGATGAGAACGAGCCCGACGACGACCGGCAGCGAGCCGAGGTCCCCGGAGCGGACGCGGTCCCACGTGGCGGAGGCCCAGCCACCGATGCCCTGCGAGGCGATGAGGCGCTCGTCCTGGAGGTCCGAGGGGACCGGGCCGGCGCCCGTCGGGTCGGTCGAGGGCGGGGTCTGCGAGGTGGTCACGACTGCTCCTCCTGGGGGGCCCGGCGGGCGGCCCGTGCGGTGACGGCGTTGGTCGTCGCGCCGGTGATGGCGGCGATGATCTCCTGGCTGTTGGTGTCGGCGACGCGGAAGACGCCGTTGTTGAGGCCGAGCCGGAGCACCGCGACGCGGTCGGCGACGGCCATGACGTCCGACATGTTGTGGCTGATGAGGATGACCCCGAGGCCCTTCTCCCGGAGCCGTTCCACGAGGTTGAGCACCTCCGCCGTCTGCGCGACGCCGAGCGCCGCGGTCGGCTCGTCGAGCATGACCACCTTGGGGGCGCCGAGGAGGGAGCGGGCGATGGCGACGGTCTGGCGCTGCCCGCCGGACAGGCTCGCGACGGGGATCCGCACGCTCGGGATCTTCGCGCTCAGCTCGCGCAGGAGCCGCCACGACTCCTGCTCCATCGTCACCTCGTCCAGCGCCCTCTTGCGGAGCACCTCGTTGCCGAGGAAGAGGTTGCCGACGACGTCGAGGTTGTCGCACAGCGCGAGGTCCTGGAAGACGGTGGCGATGCCGAGGGCCTGGGCCTGCGACGGCGAGGTGATCGTGACGGGGCTGCCGTCGAAGACGATCCTGCCGCCGTCGGGCGAGTAGACGCCGGCGATGGTCTTGACGAGGGTGGACTTGCCCGCGCCGTTGTCGCCGACGAGCGCCACCACCTCCCCGGCGGCCACGTCGAAGTCGATGTCCTTGAGGGCCTGCACGGCGCCGAAGCGTTTGGAGACCCCTGTCATCGACAGCACGGGCGCCAGGGTGGTGGTGGTGCTCATGATCGGCTCACTCCTGTGTGAGGGATGCTGCGACGGTCAGCTGATGCCGAGCTCGGTGCACTGGGCGGCGTACTCGGAGGTGCAGATGTCGGCGGCGGTGTAGAAGCCGTCGGCGATGATCGTGTCCTTGATGTTGTCCTTGGTCACGACGATCGGCTCGAGCAGCGTCGACGGGACACCCTCCTTGTCGGCGGACGACGCCACCTGCTCGCCGTTCGCGAGGGCGATGGCGTTCTTCGCGGCGTCCTCGGCCTCGGGCTTGATCGCCTTGTAGATCGTCAGCGCCTGGTCACCGGCGATGACCCGCTGGATCGCGGCGAGCTCGGCGTCCTGACCGGTCACCGGCGGCAGCGGGTTGACCCCGCCTCCCTTGAGCGCGGCGATGGCGCCGCCCGCGGTGCCGTCGTTCGCCGCGTAGACACCGACGAGGTTGCCCTTGACCGTGCCGATCTGGCCCTCCATCCACGACTGCGCCTTGTCGGGGCTCCAGTCGGGGGTGTCGTACTCGGCCTTGATCGTGTAGCCGCTGGTGTCGAGGACGCTGTGCGCACCCGCCTTGAAGTCGGCGGCGTTGGCGTCGGTGGGCGAGCCGTTGATCATGACGATGTCGCCGGAGTCGTCGCCGTTGGCCTTCATCGCGTCGACGAGGCCCTGGCCCTGCAGCTCGCCGACCTTCTGGTTGTCGAACGAGACGTAGTAGTCGGAGCCTGCGACGAACCGGTCGTAGGCGATGACCGGGATGCCCTGGGCCTTCGCGTTCTGGACGATCGTCACGGCCGACTTGCCGTCGACGGCGTCGAGGACGAGGACGTCGACCCCCTGGGTGATGGCGGCCTCGGCCTGCTGCTGCTGCTTGGCGGCGTCCTGCTCGGCGTTGCTGTAGAGGACCTCGCAGTCGGCGCAGCCGGCCTTGACCGCCGCCTCGAAGAGCGGCTTGTCGAACGCCTCGTAGCGAGCCGTCTTGTTCTCGGGGAGGAGCAGGGCGATCTTCTTGCCGCCGCTGTCGCCGCCACCACCGGTGTCGGTACCCCCGCCACCGGAGCCGTCGTCGCCACAGGCCGAGAGGCCCGTCGCAGTGAGGCCGAGCGCGAGGGCGGCGCCGGCGATCCGGATGAGCCGTGTGGTCATGTGTCTCTCCTGTGCCAGAACGTCCGCAGCCACTCTGGTGCGGTTCGCCCCGATTCAACTCGGTCCGCCGCTTGTCGTCAAGACTTGAATACAAGGGGTGGACGCAACGATTCGGTCACGGACCCGTCACCCGACGGCGAGGGCGGCCCGGTCGGCGTCGTCGCGGACCTGGTCCGCGAGGGTCAGCGCGCCGCGGACGTCGGCCTCCTCCGGGGGGAGGCCGCCCGCCCGGACCTGGACCGTCGCGGCAGCGCTCGGGATCGCGCAGCGCTCGATCGCCTCCCGCATCGGCGCCAGCACGACCTCACCGACCCGGGCCACCTGCCCCCCGAGCACGACGACCTCGGGGTTGAGCAGGTTCACCACACCGGCCACGGCGACGCCCAGATGGCGGCCGGAGTCCTCGAGCACCCGGCGGCACCCCGGGTCACCGTCGAGCGCGCGGGCGATGACGTCCTTGAGCGTCAGCGTGCCGTGGGTGTCACGCAGCGCCGCCAGCACGGCTCCGGCCCCGACGAAGGTGTCGAGACACCCCCGGTTGCCGCAGCGGCACAGCGGGCCGTTCTCGTCGATGGTGATGTGGCCGATCTCGCCCGCGGTGCCGGCGCTGCCCCGGAAGAGCTCGCCGCCGATGATGAGGCCGGCGCCGACCCCGTAGGAGACCTTGAGGAAGACACCTGTCGAAACTCCCTGCAGCGCACCGAGCTTGAACTCCCCCATCGCAGCGAGGTTCGCCGTGTTGTCCACCAGCACGGGCACCTGGACCGCGTCCTCCATCGCCGGCCCGACCGCCACCCCGCGCCAGCCGGGCATGACCCCCTCGGACCCGACCTCCCCCGACACGGTGTCGATCGGAGCGGGCAGGCCCACGACGAACGAGCGCAGGTCGGACATCTCGCGGCCGACACCCTCGACGAGCTCCTGCACGAGCCGGGCCGCCCGCGACATGCCCTCGTCTGCGGCGTGGTCGGCGGGCAGCGGCATCCGCTTCTGGCTCACGATCCCGCGAGGTCCCGTCGCGATGGCGACCCGGATGTCGCGGTCGCCGAACACCGCGGCCGCGAGGAGACCCTCGGACGTCGCGATCGAGACCTGGGTCGCGCGGCGGCCGTTGCGGATGCTGGGTGCGAGCCGCACCATCCCGGCGCCGTCCAGCTCCTTAACGAGGTTGGAGACCGTCGCCGCGGACAGTCCCGTGACCCCGGCGATCTCGACCTGGGTGAGCGTCCCGTGCTCCCGCACCGCGTCGAGGACCCGCAGGCGGTTCATCTCCCGGAGGGACGCCTGCGAGCCCGGCGCCGCGCTCGTTGGGTTCACGGGCCAAAGATAAGCGAGCCATGTATCCGGGGGGAAGCACATCGGCATAACCCCGGGTCCGTCCCCGGCGGGCGCGGCGACAGGACCCCTAGCGTGAGCGCACCTCACCCGCCCCGGCGCCCCTGCACGACACCCCTGACCAGGAGGAACCCATGTCCCGACGACGTGCCATGGCCGCCGCCGCGCTGGCCGCTGCCGCCGCCCTCGCGCTCCCCCTCACCCCCGCGCTGGCGGCCCCGCCCGCCTACGTCGCCCTCGGCGACAGCTACTCCTCCGGCACCGGGACCCGTGACTACATCGACGACGGCACCCAGTGCCTGCGGTCGGTCCACGCCTACCCCTCGCTCATCGCGTCGGCCAAGGGCTACGCGCTCACCTTCCGCGCCTGCTCCGGCGCCACGGTGGCCGACGTCACCAACACCCAGCTCACCGCTCTGTCCGCCTCGACGGCGTACGTCTCGATCTCCGTGGGCGGCAACGACGCCGGCTTCGCCGACGTGCTCACCGAGTGCGCGCAGCCGGGGTGGATGAGCAACTGCAACGGTGCCATCGACACGGCACAGGCGTTCATCCGCAACACCCTGCCCGGCCGACTCTCGACCCTCTACTCGAGCATCCGCGCCAAGGCCCCCACCGCCAAGATCACCGTCGTCGGCTATCCGAGGATCTTCAACGGGGAGGACTGCAACGCGTTCACCTGGTTCTCCCCCGCCGAGGAGAGCCGCCTCAACGCGACGGCCGACCTCATCAACTCGACGACGGCGCAGCGGGCCGCCGCGGCCGGCTTCGCCTTCGCCGACCCGACGTCGCGCTTCGTCGGGCACGCCGTGTGCGACGACCCGGAGTGGATCAACGGGCTGTCGAACCCGGTCGTGGAGTCCTACCACCCGAACAAGCCCGGCCACGCGAGCGGGTACACCCCGAGCGTCAGCCCCCACCTCACCGGGTCGACGGTCCGCGCGACGCCTGCCGTCCTGCGGTCCGCCGAGAGGTCGGCCGGCACCCTGGCCGCGACGCAGCGCACGTACGCCGCCCTCGACCGCGACGTCACCCCCGAGCGCTTCGTCGCGCCGGACCTGCACAGCCCCGAGGCACTCGCGGCCGCACGCAGGGCGGGTGTGGACGTCGACGACCGGGCCAGTGTCGACGCCGCCGACCGGCGGTACTCGGCACGCCAGGCCGCCGAGCACCTCGCCCGGGTCGCCGCGCGCTGACGACCCCGGCCCGGAGGGACCACCTGAGAGGATGAACGGAGTCCGCATCCCGCCCATACCCGGAGGATCCGATGCCCGCCCGCCCGCTCGTCGCCGGTGTCGACACCTCCACCCAGTCGTGCAAGGTCGTGGTGTGCGACGCCGAGACCGGTGAGGTGCTCCGGGTCGGCCGCGGCAGCCACCCCGACGCCACCGAGGTCGACCCCAGGCACTGGTGGAGCGCCTGGGAGTCGGCCACCTCGGAGGGCCTCCTCGACGGGGTGGCCGCGATCGCCGTGGGCGGGCAGCAGCACGGCATGGTCCTGCTCGACGACGCGGACGACGTCGTCCGTCCCGCGTTGCTGTGGAACGACACCCGCTCCGCCGGCGCGGCCGTCGACCTCGTGCGCGAGCTCGGCGGCCCGCAGGCGTGGGCGGACGCGGTCGGCATCGTGCCGCTCGCCGCCATCACCGCCGCCAAGCTCCGGTGGGTGCGCGACCACGAGCCGGCGGCGATGGCCCGGGCCGCCCGGTGCGTCCTGCCCCACGACTGGCTGACGGGCCGCATCCTCGCCGCGGGAGGCGGGTTCACCGAGTGGACCACCGACGCCGGCGACGCCTCGGGCACGGGCTACTTCGACGCCGGCACGAGGCAGTACCGCCCCGAGCTCCTGGAGCTGGCCGCGGGGCGGACCCTCGGGGTGCCACGGGTCGCGGGCCCCGCCGAGGTCGTCGGGCGCACCCGCGACGGGCTCGCCGTCGCCCCCGGCACCGGCGACAACATGGGCGCCGCACTCGGCCTGGGGCTGCAGCAGGGCGACTGCGTGGTCTCGCTCGGGACGAGCGGCACGGCCTTCGCGCGGCACGACCGGCCGACCGCCGACGCCCGCGGCTTCGTCCAGTCCTTCGCCGACGCCCAGGACCGCTTCCTCCCCCTCGTGTGCACCCTCAACGCCGCCCGGGTCCTCACCTCCGGGGCCTCGATGCTCGGCGTCGACCTCGCCGGCCTCGACGCGCTGGCCATGGCCGCCGACCCCGGGGCCGGCGGGCTGACCCTCGTCCCCTTCCTCGACGGCGAGCGCACGCCCAACCTGCCGACGGCCACCGGCTCGATCCACGGGCTGACCCGCACCAACGCCACCCCCGAGAACCTGGCCCGGGCCGTCGTCGAGGGCATGCTCCTGGGTCTGGCCAGCGCCGTCGACGCGGTCCGCGAGGCCGGGTGCCCGGTCGAGCGCGTCCTCCTCATCGGCGGCGCCGCCGCCTCTCGCGCGGTCCGGGGCATCGCTCCCGACCTGCTCGGGGTGCAGGTGGCCGTGCCCGCGCCCGGCGAGTACGTGGCGGGCGGCGCGGCCCGGCAGGCGGCCTGGGCCCTGAGCGGAGCGAGCACCGCGCCCGGGTGGGACGTCGCCGTCGAGACGACGCTGGACCCGGTGGCGCCGGGCCGGGGCGCCGAGGTCCGCGAGCGCTACGCCGAGGTCCTGCGCACCGGCTACCCCTCCTGAGCCCGGAGGCTAGGTTGGACGGATGACCGACGCCCCCCGTGAGCTCGACATCGTCCTCTTCGGCGCCACCGGGTTCACCGGCCGGCTCACCGCGGCGCACCTCGCGGGCCACGCCCCGGCCGGCACGCGGATCGGGCTGGCCGGGCGCTCGAAGGAACGGCTCGAGGCCGTCCGCACCGACCTCGGCTGGAGCGCCGCCGACTGGCCGCTGCTCGTCGTGGACGCCCTCGACGAGGACGCGGTGGCCGACCTCGCGGCCCGCGCCCGGGTCGTCGTCACCACCGTCGGGCCGTACGCCACGTTCGGCGCGCCACTGGCGGCCGCGTGCGCCCGCGCCGGGACGCACTACTGCGACCTGGCGGGCGAGGTGCTCTTCGTGCACCGCAGCATCGCGGCCAACCACGAGTCGGCGAAGCGCTCCGGCGCTCGTATCGTCCACGCCTGCGGGTTCGACTCCATCCCGAGCGACCTCGGCGTCCTGCTCTGTGCCGACGCGGCCCGCGCCGACGGCGCCGAGCTCGGCCGCACCCGCCTGGCGGTCCGCACCCTCAAGGTAGCGCCGAGCGGCGGCACCGTCGACACCGCGCGGACCCAGGCCATCGAGATGCGGGCCGACCCGTCGACCCGGCGCATCGTCACCGACCCGTGGGCCCTGGCCGACGGCGGCCGGCCGCCCCGCCCTCCCGGTGCCGGCCGCTCGCCGCGCCGCGGTGGGGTCGGCGGCCTGCTCGACCGCGTCGCCGCCGCCTCCCCCGTGCGCCGGGACCCCGACAACCGGCACTTCACCGGCCCGTTCATCATGGCGTCGTTCAACACCCGCGTCGTCGCGCGGTCGGCGTCCCTGCTCGGGTACGGCGAGGACTTCCGGTACTCGGAGCACTCCGACTACGGGTCCGGCCCCCGCGGGGCGCTGACGGCGAGTGCCGTCTCCGCCGGGCTGCTGGCCGGGTTCGCCGCGCTGTCGTTCGGCCCGACCCGGGCCCTGCTCGACCGGGTCCTACCCGCAGCGGGCGAGGGTCCCACCCAGCAGCAGATGGCCGAGGGCCGGTTCCGCTTCGAGGTGACCGCCGAGGCCACGAACGGCGCCCGCTACCGCGCGACGGTCGCCGCGCCCTACGACCCCGGGTACTCGGGCTCCGCGATCATGCTCGGCCAGGCAGCGCTGGCGCTCGCGGCGGGCGACGCCGGGCTACCGGACGCCGCCGGGGTGCTCACCCCCGCCACCGGCATCGGCGCCCCGCTCGCCGACCGGCTCCGCGCCCACGACTTCACCCTCGGGGTCGAGCGCCTCCCGCACTGACCGCGGCGGCGATGCGGCCGGCGTCGATCGCCAGCTCGCGCAGCATCCCGGAGATCGGGTTGGTGAACCCGGTGAACCACAGCCCCGGCCGGGCCTCGGGGCGCCGGGCCCCCCGGACGGTCGGCAGGCCGCGCTCGCCCAGCACGCCGAGGTGGCCGACGAGCGGCTCGAGCGCCGCCCGGTAGCCGGTCGCCGCGACGACGAGTGCCGGGCGGAGCCGGGTGCCGTCCGTGAGGACGACCTCGTCCCCGTCGAAGGACTCCAGGGCCGCGACCGGCCGGACCCGCCCGGAGCGGATGGCGTCGACGATGCCGACGTCCTGCACCGGCACCCGTCCCTCGAGGGTCCGGGTGTACAGGTCCCGCCCGGCGCGGGGCATCCCGTAGTCGCCGAGGTCCGGCTCCTGGACCGCGGCGAGGACGCCGGCCAGCCGGTCGACGAGCCGCGGCGGCAGCCGGCGGACGGCGATGCCGGTGGCCTGGGCCGGAACGCCGAACCGGTCCCGGGCGAGGATGTGCGGCGGGGTGCGCACCGACAGCCGGACCTCGGCCGCTCCGTGCTCGGCGAGGTCGGTGGCGATCTCGGTGCCGGTGTTGCCGGTGCCAACGACGAGGACGTCCCGCCCGGCCCACGGTGCCCCGTTGCGGTAGTCGCGCGCGTGCAGCAGCTGCCCCGTGAACGCGTCGCGCCCCGGCCAGTCGGGCATCACGGGGGTGTGGTTGTACCCCGTCGCGACGACGACGTCGTGGGCGTGCACGGTGGCCCCGTCGGCCAGGGTGACCCGCCAGCGGCCGGCCGGGGCGTCACCGTCCACCGGGTCGATGCGCCGGACGGCCACGCCCAGCCGCAGGCGCAGCCGGTGGTGGGCCGCGTACTCCTCGAGGTAGCGGACGACGTCGGCGCGAGCCACCCAGCGGCCGTACCGCCGGGGGATGGGGTAGCCGGGGAGCGAGGACCACCGGCGTGGGGTGTGCAGGTGCAGCCGGTCGTAGTGGGTGCGCCACCGGTCGCCCACCCCCGGGGCCGCGTCGACGACGAGGGCGTCGACGTCGCGAGCCCGCAGCGCGCCGGCCACGGCGAGCCCGCCGGGGCCCGCGCCGACGACGACGACGGCCTCGACGGGCTCGGCGGCGGACCCGTCGGCCGGCTCGGACCCTGCCTCGTGTCGCATGTGGCGCACGCTACCTGCGCCACCGCTGGCCGCGGCGAGCCACCCTCACTACACTCCGTAGTAGGAAACCGGTCCCGAGCCGGCGCCACAAGGAGGAGGTCACCATGGCCGAGTCACCCGTCACCGAGCTCTCCCCCGAGGAGTCCTGGGACCTGTTGCGCAGCCACGAGCTGGGGCGGCTGGCCTTCCACCTCGCCGACGAGGTCCACCTCGTGCCGGTCAACTACGCGGTCGACACACGACACCGCATCGTGTTCCGCAGCAACGAGGGCAGCAAGCTGCTCGGCCTGAAGATGGACTCCGACGTGGCGTTCGAGATCGACGAGGTCGGTGACGAGGAGGCGCACAGCGTCGTCGTCCGCGGCCGGGCCCGGGCGCTGGAGGGTGACGAGGCCGACGAGGCCGAGGAGCTGCCCGTCCGGCCCTGGGTCGCCGAGGAGAAGTACCGCGTCGTCGTCATCGACGTCGACGAGATCTCGGGCCGACGCTTCCGGCTCCACCGGCCCTGGCTGCACCTGCGCGACCCGGACGGGTGACCGACCTAGGCTGGCGCCGTGCTCATCCGCCCCATCGAGGACCCCGACTGGCCCGCGTTCGTCCCCGTCTTCCGCGGCATCGTCGACGACGGTGAGACCTACGCCTACCCCGACAGCCTCGACGACGCGGCGATCCGCACCCTCTGGGACGAGCCGGCGCCGGGCGTGACTGTCGTCGCCGTCGACGAGGCGTCCGGGCTGCTCCTCGGGTCCGCCAAGAGCGGCCCGAACCGGCCCGGGCGCGGCCGGCACGTGGCGACCGCGTCGTTCATGGTCGCTCCGCAGGCCCGCGGTCGCGGCGTCGGGCGGACCCTCGCCGTGTGGGTCCTGGAGTGGGCTGCCGCACAGGGCTACGCCGCGATGCAGTTCAACGCGGTCGTCGAGACCAACGCCGGGGCGGTCGCCCTGTGGCGCGACCTGGGCTTCGACGTCGTCGGGACGGTGCCCGAGGCCTTCACGTCCCGGCGGCACGGCCGGGTCGGGCTCCACGTCATGCACCGCTTCCTGTGACGACCGGGCCCGGGACCACCCGGCGTCGCGTCGTCGTCGCCAGCGACGCGTTCCGGGGTTCGCTCACCTCGGCCGAGGTGGGCGAGGCACTGCGCGCCGGGGTGCTGGCGGTGCTCCCGGACGCCGACGTCGCCGTCGTCCCGGTGGCCGACGGCGGCGAGGGCACGGTCAGCGCTGCCCTCGCCGCGGGGTACACCGCGGTCCCCGCGGTGGTCCACGGCCCGACCGGTGAGCCCGTGCGGGCGACGATGGCGTGGTCGTCGACGGACGGAACGGTCGTCGTCGAGCTGGCCGACGCGTGCGGACTCAGCCGGCTGCCGGGCGGGGTCCTGCGGCCGCTGGAGGCATCGAGCCGCGGCCTCGGCGAGGTCGTCGGCGCCGCCCTCGACCTGCGCCCGCACCGCCTCGTCGTGGGCGTCGGCGGCTCGGCGAGCACCGACGGCGGGGCCGGCATGCTGGCAGCGCTCGGCGCGCGGGTCCTCGACGCCGAGGGGCACCCGGTCCCGGACGGCGGGGCGGGGCTCTCCCGGGTCGCGCGTGCCGACCTCGGTGGGCTCGACCCACGCCTGCTCGACGTCGACCTCGTTCTGGCGGCCGATGTGACGAGCCCGCTGCTCGGCCCGCACGGCGCCGCGGCGGTGTTCGCCCCGCAGAAGGGGGCGACTCCCGAGGACGTGGCCCGGCTCGAGGCCGCCCTCACTCGATGGGCCGACGTCCTCAACCCCGGCAGCGCGGCGGTGCCGGGGTCGGGGGCGGCCGGGGGCGTGGGATTCGCGATGGTCGCGGCCCTCGGGGCGACCCGGCGGTCGGGGGTGGACGTCGTGCTCGACCTCGTCGGCCTCGACCCACGGCTCCCGGGCGCGGACCTCGTCATCACCGGGGAGGGCTCGCTCGACGCGCAGACGGCCACCGGCAAGGCGGTCGCGGGGGTGGCCCGCCGGGCGGGGTCGATGGGCGTGCCGACGGTCGCAGTCTGCGGCCGGACAACCCTGGGCGACATCGAGCTCCACGGACTGGGCCTCGCCTCCGCCTACCCGCTGAGCGAGCTGGAGCCCGACCCCGAGCGGTCGATGGCGGAGGCCGCCGCGCTGCTCCACGAGGTGGGGTCCCGGATCGCCCGCGAGCGCCTCAGCCCACCGGGGTGAGCGCGTCGTCCCCGGCGAGCACCGCGAGGACGTTGTCGGCCGCGAGGTCGGCCATCGCCGTCCGGGTCTCGATCGTCGCGGACCCGATGTGCGGCAGGAGCACGACGTCGTCCCGCTCCCGCAGGCCCGGATGCACCCGCGGCTCGTCCTCGAAGACGTCGAGGCCCGCCCCGGCGATCGTGCCGGCCTCCAGCGCGGCGACGAGCGCGGCCTCGTCGACGACGGGCCCGCGGGCGGTGTTGACGAGGTAGGCGGCCGGCTTCATCCGGGCCAGCGCGCTCGCGTCGACCAGGTGCAGGGTCGCAGGTGTCAGCGGGGTGTGGACGGAGACGACGTCGGACGAGGCGAGCAGCTCCTCGAAAGGAACGACCCGTGCCTGGAGCGCGCGGACGTCGGCGGGGTCGGGCGCGGAGCGGCCGGAGAGCAGCACGTCCATCCCGAACGCGCGGGCCCTGCGGGCGGTGGCGAGCCCGATGGCCCCCGGCCCGAGGATGCCGATCGCCTTGCCCTGCACGGAGGTGCCGAGCAGATGGAACATGCCCCAGCCCGCGGTCTGCCCGCTGCGGACCTCGCGCTCGGCCTCGGCGAGCCGCCGCGTGACCATGAGGACGAGGGCGAACGCGAGGTCGGCGGTCGCGTCGGTGAGCACCCCGGGGGTGTTCGTCACGAGGACGCCCCGCTCGCGGCAGGTGGCGACGTCGACGTTGTCGTAGCCCACGGCGACGTTGGCGACGATCCGCAGCTGCGGGCCGGCGGCATCGAGGACGGCCGCGTCGACGCGGTGGCCCAGGGTCACGACGAGGGCGTCGGCGCCGCTGACGAGGCGAAGGACCTCCTCGGCGGGGGCGGTGCTGTCCTCGTCGCGGTAGTGCACGGTGTGCCTCGCCCGGAGCCGCTCGACGGCGTCGCCGGGCAGCCGGCCGAGCACGACGACCCGTGGCCCGGCGGGCCCGTCGGCCGTTCGGGCGGTCGTCGACGCGTCGCTGGTGCCCACGAGCCGCATCGTAGGCTCTGCGGCCATGACCACCCCGGACCGGCGTCGCCCCCGGCTGCCGCGACGGCGGGCCGAGCACGACCCGCTCGCCGCCACGGAACGCTGGTTCCTCGGCAACGGGCTGTCGTACTTCGTCCCCGCCGAGCGCGCCGCCGCCCGAGCCGCGCTCCGGCCGCGGCGGGCGCTGCCCCTCCTCGCCCTGGTCCTCGTCGTCACGGGCGCGCTCGGCGGCCTGCTCGGGTGGGTGTCGCACCAGGTGAGCGCGGCCCCCGCGCTCTGGCTGTCGCTGGCCGTCGTCGTCGGTCTCGGGTACGTGTCGACGGCCCTGCGCGCCCGGCCGATCCTCACCTTCGCAGTGGTCCGGACCCTCACGAGCGTCCGGCTGCTGGCGTCGACGCTGACCCGGGCGCTGCCGCTGCTGCTCGTCTTCGTCGCCTTCCTGTTCATCAACGCCGAGGCCTGGCAGATGACGGCGAGCCTGACGTTCGCCACGCACTGGGTGGTGGCGCTGCTGCTGCTCGGCTCGGGCGTGGTGTTCCTCCTCGTCCGCCTGCCGGAGGAGGTCGACGAGCTCGACGACGCCGTCGACGGCGACTTCCTGCTCCGGGCCTGCGCCGGGACCCCGATGGAGCAGACCTGCGCGCGGCTCGTCGCCGACGAGGACGCCGACCCTGCCGCGTACGCGCGGATCGCCGGGTTCGAGCGGTGGAACCTCATCCTCGCGCTGCTCGTCACCCAGCTGGTCCAGGTGTTCGCCCTCGTGGCCGGGGTGTTCGTGTTCCTCCTGCTCTTCGGGTCGATCATCATGGGCCAGGAGACCCAGCTGGCGTGGACGACGCTCGAGGCCACCCACCACGTCCCCTACGTGAGCAGCGTCTCGGCCGAGCTCGTCAAGGTGTCGTTCTTCCTGTCGGCGTTCTCGGGGCTGTACTTCACCGTCAACGCCGTCACCGACGACACCTACCGTCGCCAGTTCTTCTCGCTCGTGACCCGCGAGCTCGAGCGGGCCGTCGGGGTGCGGGCCGTCTACCTGGCCCTGCGGGCCGAGCGGGAGCGTGACGGCGCCGTCACATGAGCCTGCGCACGACCCGCAGCGGCGCGTGCCGCAGCGCCTTGCCGACCGGCACCCAGGGCCACGGCGGCACCAACGCGTGTGCCTTCTCCTTCTCGATGGCCTCGACCATCGCGTGCACCCCGGGCTCGGTGTCGACGATGTACGGGGTGTGCGACACCCGCTCGTTCATCTCGGAGCGGATGTAGCCGGGGTAGATGACCGAGACCCGAATGTCGAGGTCGGGCTCGCCGAGCATCTCGTTGCGGATGCCCTCGGCGAGCGTCGCGACGCCGGCCTTGGTCGCCGCGTACGTCGTGACCGTCTTGCGCATGCCACGCATGGCGGACACCGACGAGATCATGACGAGGTGGCCGTGCTTCTGGTCGCGGAAGATCTCCATCGCGGCCTCGGCCTGCGCCAGCGCCGCGACGAAGTTGACCATCGCCGTCTGCCGGTTCGCGTCGTAGCGCCCGGTCCCGATCGGCGCGCCCTTGCCGAGCCCGGCGTTGATGATGACCCGGTCGATGGTGCCGACGTCGTCGCGGAAGCCGCGGAAGGTCGCGAAGACCGCGTCGTCGTCGGCGACGTCGAGCGCCCGGATCTCGACGCGGCGCCCGGTGCGGTCGACGATCTCGTCCCGCAGCGCCTCGAGGCGGTCGAGCCGGCGGGCGGCGAGGCACAGGTCCCACCCGCGGGCCGCGAGCTGGCGGGCCATCTCGGCACCGAGGCCCGAGCTGGCACCGGTGATGATCGTCGTCGGCATGGGGGTTCCTTCGGTCGGGGTCGGTGCTCAGCCTGCCAGGAGGGCGGCGCAGCGTCGGTCGAGGTGGGCGACGACGGACCGGAAGGCGCCGTACGCGGGGTTCGTCGTCTGCCCGTGGTGGAAGCGGTAGTAGATCTGCTGGGCGATGGCCGCGAGGCGGAACAGCCCGAACACCTCGTAGAACAGGCGGTCCGCGTCCGGGAGGTCGAGCCCGCGCGCGGTGCAGTACCGGGTGACGACCTCGTCGCGGGTCAGCATGCCCGGGGTGTGCGTCGGCTGGAGCCGGAGCGCCAGGTGCATCGGGTCGTCGTCCGCCTGCACCCAGTACGCGAGGGCCGAACCGAGGTCCATGAGCGGGTCGCCCACCGTCGCGAGCTCCCAGTCCAGGACCCCGACGACGCGGGTGGGGTCGCCGGGGTCGAGCACGAGGTTGTCGAAGCGGAAGTCGTTGTGGATGAGCGCGTGCGGGCGGTCGGGCGGCCGGTGCGCCGCGAGCCAGGCGATGGTGGCCTCGTGGTCGGGCACGTCCGGGGTGTGGGCGCGGCGGAAGCGGCCGGCCCAGCCGCCGACCTGGCGCTCGACGTACCCGTCCCCACGGTCCAGCGCCGCGAGCCCGGCGGCGGTGACGTCGACCTCGTGGAGCGTCACGAGCACGTCGACCGCGTTCTCGCACAGCCGGCGCACCCCGGGGACGTCGAGGCCGAGCTCCGCCGGGACGTCCTTGCGCAGGATGGTCCCCTCGATGCGCTCCATGACGTAGAACTCGGAGCCGATGACCGCGTCGTCGCCGCAGTACCCGACCATCGCCGGCACGAGCGGGAACACCGGCGCGAGGGCGGCCTGGAGGTCGTGCTCGCGGCGCATGTCGTGGGCGCCTCTGGCTTTGGTCCCGGCCGGCGGGCGACGCAGGACGAGGTCGCGCGCCGGCCAGCGCAGCAGATAGGTGAGGTTGCTCGCGCCACCGGCGTACTGGCGCACCTGCGGGTCACCGTCGAGCCCGTCCGGGTCGGCGACGTGCGCGCGCACCCAGGCGGCGGCCCGGGTCACGTCGATTGCGTCCTCGTCCCGCACCGGGCCCGCGGCCGGTGCGCTCACGGCAGGTACTCGTCGGGGTCCTGGCCCGCCTTGCGGGCGAGGCGCCGGGCCTGGGCGGTCATCATCCGGTCGTACAGCGGCCGGGCGAAGCGCTTGCCGTAGTAGGCCTGCCGCCCGAGCCGGTCGGTGAGGATGACGGGCCGGCGCTTGTCGATGCCGTCGAGGACGATCCGGGCCATCTGGTCCGCGTCGGCGCTCGCCCCGGTGATGAGGCGCACCCCGGCCTCGTGCATCGCTGTGTCCTTGCCGGCGAAGGACTCGTGCAGGTTGGTCCGGAAGAACGCGGGGCACACGACCGAGACGTCGATCCCCCACGGGCCCAGCTCGAAGCCGAGGGTCTCGCTCAGCGCGACGACCCCGGCCTTCGTCGCGTTGTAGCTCGCCATCCCCGGGCCGTGCACGAGGCCCGCGAGCGAGGCGACGTTGACGATGTGCCCGGAGCGCTGCTCCTTGAGCAGGGGCGTCATCGTGTGGCAGCCGCGGGCGGGACCGAGGAGGTTGACGTCGACGACGCGCTCCCAGTCGGCCATCGACTCGACGTCGATGCGGCCGCCGGTCGCGACCCCCGCGTTGTTGACGAGCAGGTCGAGACCGCCCCAGCCCTCGCGGACCCAGGCGAGCGTGGCGTCCCAGTCCTGCTGGCTGCGCACGTCGAGGCGGCGGTACTCGGCCCCCTCGGGGACGGCTGCGGGGCGGTCGTCGGCGAGGTCGACGACGAGCACCCGGTCACCGCGCGCCACGAGCAGCGCGGCCAGGGCCCGGCCGAGCCCCGAGGCTCCGCCGGTGACGAGGGCGCGGCGGCTCATCGGGGCGCTCCCGCCCTCGCCCGGTAGGGCGCCAGCAGGTGACGGGCGACGACGCCGAGGTGGACCTCGTCCGGGCCGTCCGCGAGCCGGAGGCTCCGGGCGCCCGCGTAGGCGGCCGCGAGCGGGGTGTCCTCGCTCATCCCGGCGCCCCCGTGCAGCTGGATGGCGAGGTCGATGACGTCGCACGCCATCTGCGGCACGGCCGCCTTGATCTCGCTGACCTCCGAGAGGGCGCCCTCGATGCCGACCGTGTCGAGCTTCCACGCCGCGTGCAGGACGTGGAAGCGCGCCTGGTTGATCGCGATCCGGGCCCGGGCCAGCCGCTCCCGGTTGCCGCCGAGGTCGGCGAGGGGCCGGCCGAACGCGACCCTCGTCGTCGACCGTTCGCAGGCGAGCTCGAGGGCCTTCTCGGCGAGGCCGATGAGGCGCATGCAGTGGTGCACCCGCCCGGGGCCGAGCCGGCCCTGCGCGATCTCGAACGCCCGGCCCGGTCCGACGAGGATGGCGGCCGCCGGCAGCCGGACCTGCTCGAGCGTGACCTCGCCGTGGCCGAGCGGCTCGTCGTGGTGCCCGAGGGCCGAGAGCATCCGCTCGACCGTGACGCCCGGAGCGTCCATGGGGACCAGGACCATCGAGTGCTGCCGGTGCCGGGGAGCGTCGGGGTCGGTGAGGCCCATGAAGATGCCGAGGCGGGTGTCGGGGTGGCCGGCCCCGGTGGTCCACCACTTGCGGCCGTCGAGCACCACGTCGTCGCCGTCCGGTGTCGCGGTGGCGGCCATCGTCGTGGCGTCCGAGCTGGCGACTCCGGGCTCGGTCATGAGGAAGACGCTGCGGATGCGGCCGTCGAGCAGGGGGACGAGCCACTGCTCCTGCTGCTCGGGGGTGCCGTAGCGCAGCAGCACCTCCATGTTGCCGGTGTCGGGGGCGTTGCAGTTGAGGACGAGGGGGGCCAGCGTCGAGCGGCCGGTCTGCTCGGCGACGTGCGCGTAGTCGAGGTTGGTCAGGCCCGTGCCGCCGTCGGTGCCGAAACGCCGCGCCCAGTCGTCACCCTCGCCTGCAGGGAGGAACAGGTTCCACAGCCCCTCCGCCCGGGCCCCGGCCTTGAGCGCCTCGACGGCGGGCGTCGGCGGCCAGGGGTCCTCGCCGCGGGAGCGCCGGGCGGCGACGTCGGCGACCAGCCGGGCCTCCGCCGGCGCCACCTCGGTGTCGACGAAGGCACGGACGCGCGAGGCGAGGTCGGCGGCTCTGGCGGACGGGGCGAAGTCCATGCCCGTGACCCTAACCTCGACGGCCCGGGACCGGCCGTGCCCGCCACCCCCGCCAGGCGGGGGTATACCGGGCGGGGTATCCTGGCGTGATGCTCGACGCCCTGAGGACCTGGACCGCCCGACGGTGGTGGGCGGCGGCGCTCGGCGCGGCCGGCACCGCCCTCGCGATCGCCGTGCCGACGGCGATGCTGCCGACGCCCGTCTTCGGGCGCGAGATCCCGACGACGTGGTGGGCCTGGCCGGTCCTCGCCGTCACCTCGGTGCTCGGCGGCCTCCTGCTCGCGACCTACGTGCGTGAGCCCGGGGCCGCCCCGGCCGAGTCCGCGATCAACCGCAAGGGCACGGCCGGGGGGCTGCTCGCGTTCTTCGCCGTCGGGTGCCCGGTGTGCAACAAGCTGGTGCTCGTCGCGCTGGGGTACAGCGGAGCGCTCCAGTGGTTCGCGCCGGTTCAGCCGGTGCTCGCCGCGGGTGGCGTCGTGCTGCTGGGGTGGGCGCTCCGGGCCCGCCTGCGCGGCCAGCTCGCGTGCGCCCTGCCCTCCGCCGGTCAGGGGGACGCGGCCTCGAGCGTCACCGGAACGCCGTTGAGCACGGCGTTGCCCGAGACGGCCTCGGTGACCCCCGGGTCGGTGAGGTCGTTCACCGAGACCCCGGGCAGCGTGGACGCGCGGGCCAGCCGGACCCCGGGGCGCGACTGACCGTACCCGTGCGGCAGTGAGACGACGCCGGGCATGACGTCCTCGGTGGCGGTCACCTCCACCTCGACGGCGCCCGCGGCCGACGCGACGCGCACCCGGGAGCCGTCGCTGATGCCGCGCGCCGCGAGGTCGCCGGGGTTCGCGAGCAGGGCGTGGCGCGGCCGCCCCTTCGTCAGCACGGCGGAGTTGTGGAGCCACGAGTTGTTGTCCCGCTGGTGTCGACGGCCGACGAGCAGCAGCCCGCCATCGACACCTCGCTCACCGGCCGCGGCCAGGACCCGCGGCAGGTCGTCGACGGCGACGGAGGCCGCGAGGTCGACGCTGCGATGCGGGGTGCGGAGCCGGTCGGGGAGCCGCGGCCGCAACGGCCCGAGGTCGAGCCCGCCCGGGCCGGCCGCACGCAGTTGCCGGACCGACAGCCCGGCTCCCCCGGTGCGCAGCAGCAGGTCGAGCTGACGCGTCGGCGAGGTCCGCAGCCGCGCCTGCGCGAGGAGCGAGCCACGGGCGACGGGCCGGCGTGGGCGTCCGGCCCGGGCGGCGAGGTAGGCGATGCCGAGGTCGCGGGCGATCTGCCAGTCGTGCCGCCCGCCGGGGTCCTTCGGCAGCAGCGCGGGCGAGAACCGGGCCGTGTCGCGGACGGCGAGCAGGTGGAAGACGAGGTCGTAGTGATCGCGCTCCAACGGGCCCGTCGGTGGGAGGACGACGTCGGCGTGCCGGGTCGTCTCGTTGAGGTACATGTCGACGCACACGACGGCGTCCAGGGCGGCGACGGCCTCGTCGAGCCGGTGGCCCGCGGGGGTCGACGACACCGGGTTGCCGGCGATCGTGAGCAGCGCCCGGACCTGCCCGGCGCCGGGCGTCGCCATCTCCTCGGCCAGTGCCGACACCGGGAGCTCGCCCGCGAAGCCGGGCAGGCCGCGCACCCGCGTCCGGCGACGCGAGAACCCGCCCGGGCTCAGCAGGCCGCGCCCGACCAGGTCGACGGCCGGCGTCGTGAACATCGTGCCGCCCGGGCGGTCGAGGTTGCCGGTCAGCGCGTTGAGCACCTGGACCGCCCACTGGCAGACGACACCGAAGCCCTGGGTCGAGACCCCCATCCGGCCGTGGACCGCCGCCGACCGGGCGTCGAGCAGCGCGGCGGCCAACCCTCGCACGGCGTCGGCGGGCATCCCACTGGCCCGCTCGGCGAGCTCGGCGGTGAACGGCTCCACCGCGACGCGCACCGCCTCGACCCCGTCGACGTACGGGGCAGGACGGGCGCGGCCGGACGCCAGGACCTCGCGGACGAGCGCCAGCAGGACGGTGGCGTCGGAGCCGGGCCTGACGAAGTGGTGCTCGTCGGCGACCTTCGCGGTCTCGGTACGCCGCGGGTCGAGGACGACGAGTCGGCCTCCGCGGGAGGCCAGCTCGCGGCGACGTTGCGGGAAGTCGGGCACCGTCCACAGCGACCCGTTGGAGGCCATCGGGTTGTGGCCGACGAGGACGAGGAGGTCGGTGCGGTCGATGTCCGGTACCGGGAGGAGGAACTGGTGGCCGTACAGCGCCCACGCCACGACGTGATGGGGCAGCTGGTCGACGGACGTCGCCGAGTACCGGTTCCGGGTACGCAGGAGTCGCACGAGCGTCGGGTGGTGCGTCAGCGCGCCCAGGCTGTGCACGTTCGGGTTGCCGAGATAGACGGCCAGCGCGTCGTCGCCGTGCTCCCGCTGCACGCCGGCCAGCAGCTCGGCCGCACGGGTGACCGCGACGTCCCAGGTGGTCTCGTGGAGCTCGCCGTCGGCCCCGCGCACGAGCGGACGGCGCAGCCGGTCGGGGTCGTCCTGGATCTCGGGCAGCGCGAACGCCTTGGGGCACAGGTGGCCCCGGGAGAGCGGGTCGGCGGAGTCGCCGCGGATGCCGGCCACGCGGCCGTCGGCGCCGAGGGTCACCTCGAGCCCGCACATCGCCTCGCACAGGGTGCACGAGACGTGCCGGACCGCTGCGCCGGCGCCGGTCATCGCGCGCGTGGGCCGAAGCTCGGCCGCTCCCGCCGCAACGCCGCCTCGCGGGCGCTCGTCGTGTTGCGACGGCCCAGGAGCCGGGCCTGCTCCAGCCGCTCGCGGGCGAAGGTGCGGCGTGGCGAGGCCGACCAGGTGCGGTCGAATAGCCGCTTCGTGGCGGCCACGGAGTCGGGCGAACGGGTGGCGACCTCCTCCAGGAACCTCGTGGCGGCGACGAAGGGCTCATCGTGCACCTCGCTGGCGAGCCCCAGCTCGACGGCCCGCTCGCCCGAGACGACCTCACCGGTCATCGTGAGCCGCTTCGCGACGTCCATCCGCACCTGCTGGGCGAGGGTTTGGATGCCGCTCATGTCCGGGATGAGCCCCCACTTGGCCTCCAGCACCGACCAGCGGGCGTCCGGCGTCGTCATCCGCAGGTCGGCGGCGAGGGCGATCTGTAGCCCCCCGCCGTAGCAGTGGCCGTGGACGGCCGCCACGACGGGCACCGGCAGCCGCCGCCACGCCCAGCACGCCTCCTGGAAGAGGTTGGTGCCCCGCCAGGGACGGGGCACGAACGCACGCGCGACGCGGGGCGGGTCGCTGAGGACAGTGGCGAAGTCGAGGCCGGCACAGAAGGACTCGCCTGCGCCGCCGATGACCACCCCGCGCAGGGTGCGGTCGCGGCGCAGCGTGCGCGCAGTCTCGATGAGTCCGTCGAGGGTGTCGAGGGTCAGCGCGTTGAGCTTGTCGGGGCGGTCGAGGCGGACCTGGGCGATGCCGCCCTCGACGCTGCACGTCACGGTGGCTGGCATGACGACAGCCTACGAGCCCCGCCGACCGGCCCCGAGCGACGCAGGGCGGGGCCCGGCCACTGTCGGTGGTCGTCGGTAGGTTCGAGGCATCGGAAGGGGGCGGTGATGGCGACGGCAGCGGGTCCGCAGGATGTGCT
>NZ_CANLZR010000013.1 GCF_947495705.1 uncultured Phycicoccus sp. | reverse complement strand
TACCTGTCAAGCCTCAGCCGGAACACTGTCGCGGATCAGCCGAAGCCCGAACGTCGAGCATCAGGCGAAGTCATACAGGTGTCCGGTGGGGCGTGTCGGGCTTGAACCGACGACCGACGGATTATGAGTCCGCTGCTCTGACCGACTGAGCTAACGCCCCGCCCGCGGCCGGCTGCGCCGCGGCCCGGCGAGCCTATCGCCGGGCCGCGGCGCGCCCGGGACGGGGGATCCGGTGCGATCTGTGGTGCGGGTGCGCCTCGTGGTGCACAATGTGACACGACAACGGCACGCCCGCGTGCCCGCACAGCTGAACCACCGGCAGCACCACCTGCCTCACCACATGCGACGGCGTTGGGGAAGACGTCCACCGCACGTGAAGGAGAGCAGGATGTCTGTTGCGATGCCGCGCACCGCCACGCGTGGAGTGGTCTACGTCCACTCCACGCCCAAGGCGCTCTGCCCGCATGTGGTCTGGGCGATCGAGGGAGTCCTCGGCGCCCGCATCAGCGTGCACTGGACCGAGCAGCCCGCCTCCCCGGGCCTCGTCCGCACCGAGCTCAGCTGGGCGGGCGAGCCCGGCACCGGTGCGCGCCTCGCGTCGTCGCTGCGCGGCTGGGACCACCTGCGCTACGAGGTCACCGAGGAGCCCAGCCCCGGCTGCGACGGCTCCCGCTGGTCGCACACCCCGCGGCTCGGCATCCACCACACGTGGACCTCGGCCAACGGCGACGCCGTCGTCAACGAGGACCGCCTGCGCGAGGTGGTGATGCTGAGCCAGGGCAGTCCCGAGGCGATGCACGAGATGCTCGAGGAGCTGCTCGGGCTCGAGTGGGACGAGGAGCTCGAGCCCTTCCGGTACGCCGGGGAGGGCGCCGCGGTCCGTTGGCTCCACAAGGTCGGCTGAGCCCACCTCGAGCCCGCTCAGCGCTCGACGAAACGCGCACCCAAGGTGTCGCGCAGGATCCGTAGGCCGTCCTGGCCCACGAGCTCGACGGGGACGGCCCACGCCCGCTCGGCGTCCTCCTGGTCCAGGAGCAGCACGCGGCGGACGAAGCGGGCACGGGTGATGGTGGCGGGGTCGATGACGATCTCGTGCGTCGGCAGCGCGAAGACGATCCGGTCGGGTGTGTAGACCGCGGACACCCGTGTCCCGACGGGGCAGCCGTGCTCGACGGTTGCCCGCACCATCCGCCTCAGTGCCCGCCTGGACCGCCACAGGTCCAACGCCGTGAGGCCGGCGAACACCGCCAGCAGCAGTGACACCCCGCGCAGGACCCCCAGGCGGGAGGCCAGGCCGGCCACGTGGAGCGCGACAGGGACGAGCACGAGCAGGCCGGCGACGGCGGCGTGGCGGACCACGAACGGCCGCCAGTACCCGGACGAGCGCTCGATGTCGTCGACGAGGACGGCGCACCCGCGGGCGATGACGTCCTCCGAGCTGACGTAGGACGCCACGGCCCGATGGTCGCCGTCCGGCGACGGTTCCCCGCTCACGGCCGAAGGGTACCGACCGAGGTCCGCCGCCGGGACGGTTCGGGGCCTGCGCTCAGACGCTCTTGATGACGAGCGCGACGTTGTGGCCGCCGAACCCGAACGAGTTGTTGAGCGCCGCGATGTCGCCGTCGGGCAGCGTGCGGTGCTCGCCGCGGATGACGTCGAGGTCGATCGCGCTGTCGAAGTCGTCGATGTTGATCGCCGCCGGGGCGGTGCGGTGGTGCACCGCGAGGACGGTGAGCAGGCCCTCGAGAGCGCCCGCGGCACCGAGGAGGTGGCCGGTCATCGACTTCGTCGCGCTCACCGGCATGCCGTCGGCGGCCGCGCCGAACGCCCGGCGGATCGCGTTCGCCTCCGCGACGTCGCCGACCGGCGTCGACGTCGCGTGGGCGTTGATGTGGACGATGTCGGAGTCCTGCAGTCCGGCGCGCTCGACGGCCTCGCGCATCGCCCGGCTCGCGCCGGCGCCCTCGGGCTCCGGGGCGGTGATGTGGTGGGCGTCGGCGGACATCCCGATCGAGGCGAACTCCGCGTAGATGCGGGCGCCGCGGGCCTTCGCGTGCTCGTACTCCTCGAGGACCATCACCGCCGCGCCCTCACCCATGACGAAGCCGTCGCGGCCGGTGTCGTAGGGGCGCGAGGCGCCGGCGGGGTCGTCGTTGCGGGTCGAGAGCGCCTGCATCTGGGAGAACCCCGCGAAGCAGATCGGGTGGGTGGCGCACTCGGTGCCACCGGCGACGACGACGTCGGCGCGACCGCCGCGGATCATGTCGTAGGCGGTGCCCATCGACTCCGCGCCCGAGGCGCACGCGGACACGGTGGTGTGCGCACCGGCCCGGGCCCCGAGGAGCAGCGAGACGTTGCCGGCCGAGGTGTTGGGCATGAGCATCGGGACGGCGAGCGGGAAGACCCGGCGCACGCCCTTGTCGCGGAGGTTGTCCCACTGGTCCAGGAGGGTCCACACCCCGCCGATGCCGGTGCCGATCGCGACGCCGAGGCGGTCGGGGTCGAGCTCGGGCGAGCCCGCGTCCTCCATGGCCGCGAGGGAGGCGATGACGGCGTACTGGGCGCTGGGGTCCATCCGGCGCACCTGCACCTTGCTGAGGACCTCGAGCGGGTCCTGGGCGATCGTGCACGCGAAGTGCACGGGCAGCTCGTACCGGTCGAGCATGTCCTGGGGCAGGGGCTTGGCCCCGGACTTGCCCGCGAGGATGGCCTCCCAGGTCTCGGCGATGGTGCCGCCCAGGGGCGTGGTGGCACCGAGTCCGGTGACGACGACGCGACGCTCGCTCATGGTGTCAGCTGCTCCTTGTGGGGTCGATGCGGGAAGCTCCCGCGGGGCTGCCTTCCCGACTTTTCATGCTGCCAGCCGCGACACCCGCCGTGGGGGCGGCGTGTCGGCGGACCGGAGCATGAAAAGTCGGGAAAGCGGGGGCCGTGGTCAGCCCTGGTTGCTCTGGATGAACGTGACCGCGTCGCCGACCGTCGTGAGGTTCTTGACCTCGTCGTCGGGGATGCGGACGCCGAACTTCTCCTCGGCGTTGACGACGATCGTCATCATCGAGAGCGAGTCGATGTCGAGGTCGTCGGTGAACGACTTGTCCATCTGGACGTCGGCCGGGTCGAGCCCGGTCTCCTCGTTGACGATCTCGGCGAGGCCGCTGAGGATCTCCTGCTGGTCTGCCATTGCGTTCTCCTTCGGGTGGGTGACGTGGTGCTTCGGCCCGGGTGACCCGTGGGCCCACGGGAGTCGGTTACGGGATGACGACGACCTGCGCGGCGAACGACAGGCCCGCCCCGAAGCCGATCTGCAGGGCCAGGCCGCCGCTCGGGACCTCACCCTCGCGCACCATGCGCTCCATGGCGAGCGGAACGGAGGCCGCCGAGGTGTTGCCGGTGTACGCGATGTCGCGGGCGATCGCGATGTCGGCGGGCAGCTTGAGCTGCTTGGCCATCGCGTCGATGATCCGGACGTTCGCCTGGTGCGGGATGAACGCGTCGAGCTGGTCGACGGTGACGCCGGCCGCCTCGAGCGCCTGCTGGGCGACGGGGGCCATGCCCCACACCGCCCACCGGAAGACCGACTGGCCGGCCATCCCGATGTGCGGCCACTCGAGCTTCTTCTCGTAGACGTCGATCCACGACTCGGTCTGGGAGATGGCCTCCCACTGCGCGCCGTCGGAGCCCCAGACGGTGGGGGCGATGCCGACGGTGTCGGACTGGGTGACGACGGCGGCGCCCGCACCGTCGGCGAAGATGAACGCCGTGCCTCGGTCGTCGCGCGAGGTGAAGTCGGAGAGCCGCTCGACCCCGACGACGAGGACGTTGCGGGCGGTGCCGGTGCGGACCAGGTCGGACGCGAGCGCGATGCCGTGGCAGTACCCGGCGCAGGCCGCCGAGATGTCGAACGCCGCGGCCTTCGTGCCGAGCCGCTCGGCGAGCATCGGCGCCGCGGCCGGGGTCTGGTAGGGCCAGCTGACGGTGGCGACGAGGACGGTGTCGATGTCCTCCGGCGCGACGCCGGCCATCTCGAGGGCGGGCGTGGACGCGAAGACGGACATGTCGATGACCGACTCGCCCTCACCGGCGAACCGGCGCTCGATGATGCCGCTGCGCTCGCGGATCCACTCGTCGCTGGAGTCGATGCGCTCGACGAGCTCGCTGTTCGGGACGACCCGGCGCGGCCGGTAGCCGCCGATCCCCGCGATCCGTGAATGTGTGACCGGGCGTGCCGTGAGGCCGCCCGGGAAGCCCTTGGGGGTGACGGTCATGCGGAGTGCTCCTGAATGAGGGTCCGGGCGGCCTCGAGGTCGTCCGGGGTCTTGACGGCGAGCAGCTCGACGTCCTTGAGGGCCCGCTTGGCGAGCCCCACGAGGGTGCCGGCGGGCGGGAGCTCGATGACGGCGGTGACGCCGAGCGCGGCGAAGCGGTCCATGCACAGGTCCCACCGCACCGGGTTGGACACCTGGGCGACGAGCCGGTCGAGGACCTCGCGGCCGGCGGTGACGACCTCGCCGTCGCGGTTCGACACCAGGGGGGTCGCCGCGTCGGCGGGGGAGAGGCCCGCTGCGGCGTCGGCCAGGGCGTCGACGGCAGGCTGCATGAAGGAGGTGTGGAAGGCGCCCGCCACCTTGAGCGGGATGACCCGGGTCCGGGCGGGCGGCTGCTCGGCGAGGTCGGCCAGCCGGTCGAGGGCTCCGGCGGCGACGACCTGGCCGGCGCCGTTGACGTTGGCCGGGGTGAGGCCGCGGGCCTCGATCGTCGCGAGGACGTCGGCGGCGTCGCCGCCCAGGACCGCGCTCATCCCGGTGGGCGTCTCCGCGCTGGCCGCGGCCATGCCGCGCCCGCGCAGCGCGACGAAGCGCATCGCGTCGGCCTCGCCGAGCACCCCGGCGCCGGCCGCCGCGGTGATCTCGCCGACCGAGTGCCCTGACAGCGCGCCGACGCCGCCGGTGCCCCCGAGCGCCCGGAGCGCGAGGAGGCCGGCGCCCACGAGCAGCGGCTGCGCCACGGCGGTGTCCTTGATGGTGGCCTCGTCCGACGCGGTGCCGTGCGTGACGAGGTCGACCTCGGCGGCGTCCGAGAGCGCCGTGAGGTGCCCACGGGCACCAGGCAGCTCGAGCCACGGGGCGAGGAAGCCGGGGGTCTGGGACCCCTGGCCGGGGCAGACGATGACGATCACGGTCCAAGCCTGACGTCCGGGACGGGGTCCGCTCGTCGCGAGCGGGGACGAACCTCGGCGGCCCGAGTTGGAGGAACCCCACAAATCGCGCTCACGGGGTCACCGGGACGTGGCGCGGATCACGGGGCCGAGCCGGTGCATGGCCAGGGCGATGCGGACCGTCTGCGCGTCGTGCGGGTCGGTGAGGTCGTAGCCGGTCGCCTTCTCGATGCCGGCCAGCCGGTAGCGCACAGTGTTGGGGTGCACGATGAGGGCCCGCGCGGTGCCCTCGACGCCGAGTCCGCCGTCGAGCCAGGCCGCGGCCGTCTCGAGGAGGGACCCCCCGCTGGCCTCCGCGAGCGGGCGGACGATCCGGGCGCTGAGGGCGTTGCGGGCCGGGCCGTCGCCGATGAGGGCGCGCTCGGCGAGCAGGTCGTCGGACGCGACGGGGCGGGGGACGGCGGGCCATGCCGGCGCGGCCTGGTGCCCGGAGATGGCGGCGCGGGCGCTGCGGCCGGCCGCGAAGAGGTGGGGCACGGTGGGGCCGACGACGAGCGGGCCCTCGCCGAGATGCGGGTCGAGTGCGGTCGCGAGGGCCATCGGGTCGGCGACGCTGCCGCCGATGCACACCACGCGTGGCCCGTGGATGGCGACGAGCAGCTCGGACCCCACCCGGCGCGCGGTGCGGTGCAGCTCGCCCATGACGTGCCCGGTCGCGCCCTGCGGGGTGGAGCCGACGACGACGGCGACCGCCGTGACCGCGCCCCAGCCGAGGGCGGCGGCCCGGGACTGCATCGAGTCGTCGGCCTCGCCGCGGATGACGGCGTCGACGACGAGCGACTCGAGCCGGGCGTCCCACGCGCCGCGCGCCTCGGCCGCCTCCGCGTACACCTCGGCGGCGGCGAAGGCCACCTCGCGGCTGTAGCGCAGCACGGCCGCGCGGGCGCTGTCCTCCTCGCCCGGGACGGCGAGCCCCGCGATGTCGCGCTCCACGACCCCGATGACGGTGCGGATGAGGTCGAGCGTCTGGGCGAGGCTGATCGACCGGGTGAGCTCGCGTGGCGCGGTGCCGAAGACGTCCGCGATGACCGCCGGACGGTCCTGGTCGCCGCCGAACCACTCGAGGAAGCTCGTGATGCCCGCCTGCGCGACGAGGCCGACCCACGACCGGTCCTCTGCCGACAGGCCTCGGAACCAGGCGAGGTGGGTCTCCATCTCGCGGACGGCGGCCGCGCCGAGATCGCCGCCGGCCCGGGCGACGGCGGCCTGGGTGGCGGCCGAGGGGCGCGTCGAGGCGGTCGGCACGGGGACCAGTCTATTTGTGCGGCCCGGACAAGCGAGGGGTCAGTCGGTGCCCGACTCCATCGCGGCGCGGTCGAGCAGGTCTTCCTCGTGGCCCTCCACCGTCGGGTTGTCGGTGATCCGGTCGTAGCCGCCGGAGGGCAGGGCCCCGAAGAGGGTCCCGTTCTCGACGAGGAGCTGGCCCTGGTCGACCGGCTGGCCGGCGTAGATCTCGAGCTTCTCGCGGCTGTCGGCGATGTCGAGGTTGCGCATTGTCAGCTGGCCGATCCGGTCGGCGGGCCCGAAGGCGGCGTTCTCGACCCGCTCCATCGAGAGCTTGTCCGGGTGGTAGCTGAAGTTCTCGCCGCGGGTGTCGAGGATCGAGTAGTCCTCGCCGCGGCGCAGCCGCAGGGTCACCTGGCCCGTGACGACCGAGGCGATCCACCGCTGGATGGCCTCGCGGAGCATGAGGCTCTGCGGGTCCAGCCAGCGACCCTCGTAGAGAAGCCGGCCGAGGCGGCGCCCCTCGTTGTGGTAGTTCGCGATGGTGTCCTCGTTGTGGACGGCGTTGAGGAGCCGCTCGTACGCGATGTGGAGCAGCGACATCCCGGGCGCCTCGTAGATGCCGCGGGACTTCGCCTCGATGATGCGGTTCTCGATCTGGTCCGACATGCCGAGCCCGTGCCTGCCGCCGATCCGGTTGGCCTCGTCGACGAGGGCGACCGGGTCGAGGTCGCGCCCGTTGACGGCGACGGGACGCCCCTGGGCGAAGGTGATGGTGACGTCCTCGGGCTCGATGGCGACCGCGGGGTCCCAGAACTTGACCCCCATGATCGGCTCGACGATCTCGAGCGACTCGTCGAGGTGCTCGAGCGTCTTCGCCTCGTGGGTGGCGCCCCAGATGTTGGCGTCGGTCGAGTACGCCTTCTCCTGGCTCTGGCGGTAGGGCAGCTTCCGCTCGGTGAGCCAGGCGCTCATCTCGTGCCGGCCGCCGAGCTCGGCGACGAACTCCGCGTCGAGCCAGGGCTTGTAGATCCGCAGCGAGGGGTTGGCGAGCAGGCCGTACCGGTAGAAGCGCTCGATGTCGTTGCCCTTGAAGGTCGAGCCGTCCCCCCAGATCTCGACGTCGTCGGCGTGCATGGCCCGGACGAGGAGGGTGCCGGTGACCGCCCGGCCTAGGGGGGTGGTGTTGAAGTACGTCCGGCCGCCGCTGCGGACGTGGAACGCCCCGCACGCGATGGCCGACAGGCCCTCCTCGACGAGCGCGCTGCGGCAGTCGACGAGCCGCGCGATCTCGGCGCCGTACTGGCCGGCGCGGTCGGGCACGGTGTGGATCTCGGGCTCGTCGTACTGGCCGAGGTCAGCGGTGTACGTGCAGGGCACCGCGCCCTTCTCGCGCATCCACGCGACGGCGACGGAGGTGTCGAGACCTCCGGAGAAGGCGATGCCGACACGCTGGCCGACCGGCAGGGAGGTGAGGACCTTGGACACGGATGCAACTATATGCAGCACCCTGCATATTCACCAATCGAGTCGTCAGGGTCGCGGCGCCGGCCCGGGTCCGAGATGGCCCGGTCGGGTCATGGGCAGGCCGGGGTCCCGCGAGTAGCGTCCCGTCCGTCGCGTCGGGCCGCGTGGGCCCGACGCTTGTACGGCAGGGGTGTCGTCATGGTCGAGAGGTGCCGGCGGGTCGGCTGGGCGATGCTCGCGGCGGGAGCCGTCGCGCTGGCAGGGGTCGGGACGACGCCCGCCTGGGCCGACAGCGCCGCCTCCCCGTATCTGGTCGAGCGGGTCGGGACGACGTCGACCTACACCGCAACGCCCGCGAGCGGACCGGTCGTCACCGGCACCCTGAAGGCGGTCGTGGAGACCGCGGCCGACCGGCTGACCGCCGAAGGTGGGGGCGTGGTCCGGTTCCAGGCGGGAACCTACGACCTGGGCTCGACGTGGTGGGAGTTCTACGACCTCGACCGGGTCGTCTTCGAGGGGGCCGGGATGGGCGCCACCGTCATTCGCAACGATGCCAGCGCGGCCACCGACACCGAGCCCTTCGACATGACGGCCAGCGACAACATCACCATCCGGGACCTCACCGTCCACGCCGGCGGTCCGCTCCGGTCGACGAGCGACGCGATCGACTTCGACGGCGGCGACCACGTCCTCATCGAGCGGGTGGAGGTCTCGGGGTCACGCGCTCGCGGCATCATCTTCGACGGCAAGGGGTCCGGCTCGATCTCGCACGCCGACGACAACGTCATCCGCGACTGCTGGATCCACGACACCCCCGGCGACGGGATCGAGCTGCTCGCGTCGAGCCGCAACCTCATCGAGGGGTGTCGCATCTCGAACGTCGGCAACTACGGCATCCGGATCGGGAAGTCCTCGTCGGTCGCCACCCAGCCGAACAAGCCGTCGGACGACAACATCATCCGGAACAACGTCATCGACGAGTCGGGCCGGGACGGCATCTTCGTCAACAGCTCGAACCGCAACCAGATCCTCGGCAACACGGTGACCAACAGCTCGGACGTCGCCTCCAGCCGTGACGGCATCCGGGTGACGTCCTACGACAGCCGGTCGTGCGACGCCACTGTGGTCCGGGCGAACCGGGCCACCGACACCCAGCCGACCAAGACCCAGTCCTACGGGCTGAACATCGTCAGCTCGCTGTGCCACGGGACCGTCGTCGGGTCCGACAACGACTTCACGGGCAACAAGCGGGGGCCGCTCAAGGACCTCGGCACCGGCACGGTCGTCGAGGTCGGCAACCAGCCGCCCACGGTCTCGGCCGGGCCGGACGTCACGACCTCGGTGGGAGCCGGCGCGGTTCTCGACGGCACCGTGAGCGACGAGGGTCCGGCCCCGCTGTCCGTCGCGTGGAGCCGGGTCAGCGGCCCGGCCGGCGTGGTCTTCGACGACCCGGGCGCGACCGACACGACGGCGCGTTTCACGGCCGCCGGCAGCTACGTGCTGCGGCTGACCGCCACCGACGGCGCCGGTGCGTCCGCCTCGGACGACGTCTCCGTCGCGGTCCTGGCCCCCGGCACGACGATCCTCGACGTCCGCGTCGCCACCAGTGCCGACGACGGCGAGGAGCGCGACACGGGCAAGGTGTCGCGCTCGAGCACCGACCTCGAGCTCGTCACCGACACCGCACCGCAGGTGGTCGGGACGCGCTTCACGGGCGTCACCGTGCCGCAGGGCGCCACCGTCACGAGCGCCTGGGTGCAGTTCACGACCGACGAGGTCACCACCGACCCGGCCGCGCTGGAGGTGCGAGTCCAGCTGAGCGGGGACGCGCCGGCCATCACCGGCAACGCGCTGAACCTGTCGAACCGGCTGTCAACGTCGACCGCTCCGGTCGCCTGGTCGCCGGCCCCGTGGACGTCGGTGGGCGCGGCGGGCGCCGACCAGCGCACCCCCGACCTGGCCTCGGCCCTGCAGCAGGTGGTGTCCAGGCCGGACTGGGCCAGCGGCAACGCCGTGCTCGTGCTCGTCACCGGCAGTGGGCGGCGGACGGCGGAGGCCTACGACGGGCTGCCGGCCGGGGCGCCGCTGCTGCACATCGCCTACACGGTGCCGTGACCCGGCGCGCCGTTTCTTGACTCGTTCCAGAAAACTCGCCATGCTGGCCGCATGCCGGCCACCCGCGAGTACGACCATCTGCTGCGGGACGCCTCGCTGCGGGTGACCCGCCCGCGGCGCGCGGTCCTGGCGGCCGTGCACGAGCACCCGCACGCCGACACCGACGCCATCACCCGGGCCGTGCGCGACGACCTCGGCACGGTGTCGCACCAGGCCGTCTACGACGTGCTGCGGGCGTTGACCGGCTCCGGGCTCGTCCGTCGCATCCAGCCGCCGGGTGCCACCGCGCGCTACGAGGCGCGGGTCGGCGACAACCACCACCACGTCGTGTGCCGGTCGTGCGGCACGATCGCCGACGTGGACTGCGCCGTCGGAGAGGCGCCCTGCCTCACCGCCGCGGACGACCAGGGCTTCGTCATCGACGAGGCGGAGGTCGTCTACCGCGGCCTGTGCCCCGCCTGCGCCGCCCAGCACTGACCACCATCCACCGACCGCACCACCCCTCACCGAAACAGGAGATGGACCTCGTGACAGACCAGCAGAGCGGCGTGACCGCAGAGGGCAGCGAGAGCGAGAACCCGGCGATCGACGCCCCGACGCCCAAGGCCCACCGGCCCCGGACGAACCAGGACTGGTGGCCCGACCAGATCGACCTCAAGGTCCTGCACGCCAACAGCGAGAAGTCGAACCCCCTCGGCGGCTCCTTCGACTACGCCCAGGCCTTCGCCGGGCTCGACGTCGAGGCGCTCAAGGCCGACATCGTGCAGGTCATGCGCACCTCGCAGGACTGGTGGCCGGCCGACTTCGGCCACTACGGCCCGCTCTTCATCCGGATGAGCTGGCACTCCGCCGGCACGTACCGGATCGAGGACGGTCGCGGCGGCGGCGGCTCCGGCCAGCAGCGCTTCGCCCCCCTCAACTCCTGGCCGGACAACGCGAACCTCGACAAGGCCCGCCGCCTCCTGTGGCCGGTCAAGCAGAAGTACGGCCAGCAGATCTCCTGGGCCGACCTCCTCGTCCTCGCCGGCAACGTCGCGCTCGAGGACATGGGGTTCGAAACGTTCGGCTTCGGCTTCGGCCGCGCGGACGTGTGGGAGCCCGAGGAGGTCTTCTGGGGCCCCGAGGACACCTGGCTCGGCGACGAGCGCTACAGCGGTGAGCGCGAGCTCGGCGAGTCCCTCGGCGCGGTCCAGATGGGCCTGATCTACGTCAACCCCGAGGGCCCCAACGGCGAGCCCGACCCGCTGAAGGCCGCCCGCGACATCCGTGAGACCTTCCGCCGGATGGCGATGAACGACGAGGAGACCGTGGCGCTCATCGCCGGCGGGCACTCCTTCGGCAAGACCCACGGCGCCGGGGACCCCGACCTCGTCGGCACCGAGCCCGAGGGCTGCCCCGTGCACGCGATGGGCCTGGGCTGGAAGAGCGAGTACGGCAGCGGCAAGGGCCGCGACGCCATCACGAGCGGTCTCGAGGTGACCTGGACCCAGTCGCCGACCCGGTGGAACAACGAGTTCTTCGACAACCTCTTCGGCTTCGAGTGGGAGCTGACCAAGAGCCCCGCCGGTGCGCACCAGTGGCAGCCGAAGGACGGTGCCGGCGCGAACACCGTGCCCGACCCCGAGGACGGCTCGCTGAGCCGCCCGCCGACGATGCTCACCACCGACCTCGCACTGCGGGTCGACCCGGCGTACGAGAAGATCTCGCGGCGCTTCCACGAGAACCCCGAGGAGTTCCGGCTCGCCTTCGCCAAGGCCTGGTACAAGCTGCTGCACCGCGACATGGGACCGGTGACGCGCTACCTCGGCCCGTGGGTCCCCGAGGCCCAGCTGTGGCAGGACCCCGTGCCGCCGGTCGAGGGCGAGCTCGTCACCGACGAGGACGTCGCACGGCTCAAGGAGGCGCTGCTCGCCTCCGGGCTCACCGTCCAGCAGCTCGTCGGAACCGCCTGGGCGTCGGCCGCCAGCTTCCGTCAGACCGACATGCGCGGCGGGGCCAACGGTGCCCGCATCCGGCTCGAGCCCCAGCGCGGCTGGGAGGTCAACGAGCCCGAGCAGCTCGCGGGCGTCCTCGAGACGCTGGAGCGGGTCAAGGCGGACTTCGACGCCGAGGGCGGCCGCACCGTCTCGCTCGCCGACCTCATCGTGCTCGGCGGCTGCGCCGGTGTGGAGAAGGCGGCGCGCGACGCCGGGGACGACGTCACCGTCCCGTTCACCCCGGGGCGCACCGACGCCACCCAGGAGCAGACCGACGTCGAGTCCTTCGTGGTCATGGAGCCGCGGGCCGACGGGTTCCGCAACTACCTGCGGGCCGGCGAGAAGCTGGCACCCGAGAAGCTGCTGCTCGACCGGGCCTACCTCCTCGGCCTCACGGCGCCGCAGATGACCGCCCTCGTCGGCGGCCTGCGCGCCATCGGGGTCAACCACGGCGGCAGCGCTCTCGGCGTCCTCACCGAGCGGCCCGGGCAGCTGACGAACGACTTCTTCGCGACGCTGCTGCAGCCCGGCACGACGTGGAGGACCTCGCCGTCCACCGAGAACGTCTACGAGAGCGAGGACGGCCGGTGGAGCGCCACCGCCGTCGACCTCGTGTTCGGCTCGCACTCCCAGCTGCGCGCCATCTCGGAGGTCTACGGGAGCGCCGACGGGGAGGCGCGCTTCGTCGCCGACTTCGTCACGGCCTGGGACCAGGTCATGAACAACGACCGGTTCGACGTGGCCTGACCGGCCCGGCACCCCGAAGGGCCCCGGACGCGATGCGTCCGGGGCCCCTCGTCGCGCTCGTCGAGGCGGTGGTCAGGCGCCGCCCAGGACCTCGTCGATGCGGGCCACCTTCGACTCCAGCATCCCGGTGTGCCCGGGCCGGATGTCGCACTTGACGACGAGGGAGACCCGCGGGTGGCGGGCCGTCATCGCGTCGACGCACTGCCTGAGCACGCCGAACACCTCGTCCCACTCGCCCTCGAGGTTCGTGAACATCGCGTTCGTCTCGTGGGGCAGGCCGGACGCGCGGACGATGCCGACGGCCTCGGCGACGGCGGCCGCGTACGAGCCGGTGTCGTCGGGGGCGGCCGGGGCGATGCTGAACGCAGCGATCACTCCGAGCCGCCCTCGGTGCTGCCGGAGTCGCCGGCCGTCACGTCGTGCAGCCGGTAGCGCGCCGCCGCCTCGTCCGGGGCCGACCGCTCGACCTCGCCGCGGTCCGCGAGCACCTGGAGGGCGCGCACCGCCATCGACGGGCCGTCGATGTGGAAGAAGCGCCGCGCGGCCGGGCGGGTGTCGGAGAAGCCGAACCCGTCGGCGCCGAGCGAGGCGAAGTCGCCCGGGACCCACTGCGCGATCTGGTCCTGCACCGCCCGCATGTAGTCGGAGACGGCGATGACCGGGCCCGGACGCCCGGCGAGCTTGGCGGTGACCCACGGGGTGGGCGCCTCCTGCTCGGGGTGGAGGAACGCGGCCTCGTCGGCCGCCAGGCCGTCCCGGCGCAGCTCGTTCCACGACGTCACGGACCACACGTCGGCGGCCACGTGCCAGTCGTTGCGCAGCAGCTCCTGGGCCTCCAGGGCCCACGGCATCGCGACCCCGGACGCGAGCAGCTGCACCCGGGGGGCGTCCTCGGGCAGGCCCTCGGTGGAGCCCTCGGCGAAGAGGTACATCCCCTTGAGGATGCCCTCGCGGTCGACGCCCTCCGGCTCGGCCGGCTGGCGCATCGGCTCGTTGTAGACGGTGAGGTAGTAGATGCGGTTGCGCTCGTCGTCGCTCAACGTGTCGTCGGTGCCGTACATCCGGTGCAGGCCGTCCTGGACGATGTGCGCGAGCTCGTACGCGAACGCCGGGTCGTAGTGGACGACCGCCGGGTTCGTCGATGCCAGCAGCGGCGAGTGCCCGTCGGCGTGCTGCAGTCCCTCGCCGGTGAGCGTCGTCCGGCCGGCGGTGGCCCCGATGAGGAAGCCGCGGCTCATTTGGTCGGCGGCCGCCCAGATGGAGTCGCCGGTGCGCTGGAACCCGAACATCGAGTAGAAGATGTAGATCGGGATCATCGGCTCGCCGTGCGTGGCGTACGACGTGGCCGCGGCCGTGAAGGCCGCCACCGAGCCCGCCTCGTTGATGCCGAGGTGCAGGATCTGCCCGTCCTTGGCCTCGCGGTAGGCGAGCATGAGGTCGGCGTCCACCGGGGTGTACCGCTGCCCGTGCGGGTTGTAGATCTTGATCGTCGAGAAGAACGAGTCCATCCCGAAGGTGCGCGCCTCGTCGGGGATGATCGGGACGATCCGGCTGCCGAACTCCTTGTCCCGCATGAGGTCCTTGAGGAGCCGGACGAACGCCATCGTCGTGGCGACCTCCTGCTTCCCCGAGCCCTTCTTGACCTGCGCGTACGCCGAGTCGTCGGGCAGGTGGATCGGGATGTGCCGGGACCGGCGCTCCGGCAGCGCGCCGCCGAGCTTGCTGCGCCGCTCCATCGCGTACTGGATGACCTCGTCGTCGGCGCCCGGGTGGTAGTACGGCGCGTTGTACGGGTCGTTCTCGAGCTGGTCGTCGCTGATCGGCAGGTTCAGGCTGTCGCGGAAGCTCTTGAGGTCCTCGAGGGTGAACTTCTTCATCTGGTGGGTCGCGTTGCGCCCGGCGAAGCTCTGCCCGAGGCCGTAGCCCTTGATCGTCTTCGCGAGGATGACGGTCGGCTGGCCGGTGTGGCTCGTCGCTGCCTTGTAGGCCGCGTAGACCTTGCGGTAGTCGTGCCCGCCGCGCTTGAGCTTCCACCAGATGTCGTCGTCGGACCAGCCCTCGATGAGGCGGCGCGTGCGCGGGTCGCGGTTGAAGAAGTGCTCGCGGACGTGGGCGCCGTCGTTGGCGCGGTAGGTCTGGTAGTCACCGTCCGAGGTGGAGTTCATGAGGTGGACGAGGGCGCCGTCGCCGTCGGCGGCGAGCAGCGGGTCCCAGCCCCGGCCCCACACGACCTTGATGACGTTCCAGCCGGCACCGCGGAAGAACGCCTCGAGCTCCTGGATGATCTTGCCGTTGCCGCGGACCGGGCCGTCGAGGCGCTGGAGGTTGCAGTTGACGACGAAGGTGAGGTTGTCGAGCTCCTCCTGCGCGGCCAGCTGCAGCAGGCCGCGGGACTCCGGCTCGTCCATCTCGCCGTCGCCGAGGAAGGCCCAGGTCTGCTGCTCGGAGGTGTCCTTGATGCCGCGGTTGTGCAGGTACTTGTCGAACTGCGCCTGGTAGATCGCGTTCATCGGGCCGATGCCCATGGACACCGTGGGGAACTCCCAGAAGTCCGGCATGAGCCGGGGGTGCGGGTAGCTGGGCAGCGCGAGGGGCTCGCCGTCGACGATGTGGCTGTGCTCCTGGCGGAAGCCGTCGAGCCGGTCCTCGCTGATCCGGCCCTCGAGGTAGGCGCGGGCGTACATGCCGGGGGAGGCGTGGCCCTGGAAGAAGATGTGGTCGCCGCCGCCGGGGTGGTCCTTGCCGCGGAAGAAGTGGTTCATGCCCACCTCGTAGAGCGTCGCGGCCGACGCATACGTCGAGATGTGCCCGCCGACGCCGATGCCGGGGCGCTGGGCGCGGTGGACGACCATCGCGGCGTTCCAGCGCAGGTAGGCCCGGAAGCGGCGCTCGACGTCCTCGTCGCCGGGGAACCAGGGCTCCTGCTCGGGGCTGATCGTGTTGACGTAGTCGGTGGTCGTCAGGGACGGGACGCCGACCTGCATCGCCCGGGCGCGCTCGAGGAGGCGCAGCATGAGGTAGCGCGCCCGCATCCGGCCCGGGCCGTCGATGACGGCGTCGAGGCTGTCGAGCCACTCCTGGGTCTCGTCCGGGTCGATGTCCGGCAGGTGCGTCGGGATGCCGTTGAGGATGGGTCCGACGTCTTCGTGGAGAGCCACGCGCTCGTCCTTTCACCGGTCGCGAACCGCACCCCGGTCAGGGGCCGGTCCACCCATCTTTCACCCCTACGCGGCCTCCGTCACAATCAGGTCCGCACTACTGGGCGGTACGCCCCTCGTCGGCGCCGGTGACGACCCGGTCGGGGCGGGTGTAGACGGAGAACTGCGGGGGCCGGGTGAAGGCCACCAGGGTGATGCCCACCTCGCGGGCGAGGTCGACCGCGAGCGAGGTCGGGGCCCCCACGGCGACGACGACGGGGAGCCCGGCGACCGCGGCCTTCTGGACGATCTCGAAGCTGGCCCGGGACGTGACGACGAGGACCGCGCCGGCGAACGGCACCTCCCGGTCGCGCGCCAGCGCCCCGACCGCCTTGTCGACGGCGTTGTGCCGGCCCACGTCCTCGCGGACGACGAGGAGCGACCCGTCCGCCGCGGCCACCCCGGCCGCGTGCATGCCCCCCGTGCGGTCGAAGGCGGCCTGCCGCCCCCGCAACGCGTCGGGGAGGCCGACGAGGACCGTGGGGCTCACCGCCCCCGGGTCGCTCGCGACGTCGAAGCGGCTCGCCGTGCGGACCGCGTCGACGGAGGCGGAGCCACAGACTCCGCAGGCGCTCGTCATGGCCTCGGTGCGCTCGCGGGCCGGCCGCAGCAGGACCGAGCCGGGGGAGAGGGCGGCCTCGACGACGTTGAACGTCGGTGACCCGTCGGGCCCGACGTCGGTGCAGTGCATCATCGTGCCGACGTCGCGGGCCGAGCCGATCATCCCCTCGGTGAGCAGGTGCCCCAGGACGAGGTCGAAGTCGTCACCCGGGGTGCGCATCGTCGTGGTGACGACCGTCTCGCCGACCCGGATCTCGAGCGGCTCCTCGACGGCGACGGTGTCGGGCCGCGTCACGCTGGCGTCCCGTTCGACGTCGAAACGCGTACGGGGCACCCGCGTCGTCACCCGGCCCATGTGCGCATCCAAACACACCGTGGGGGCCCGTGGGGATGACGGAGGCCTCGGGCAGACTGGGGGCATGACCGAGCATCTGGTGCCCCCCGTCGAGCCGGCCGGGCCTAACCCGGAGGTGACCCTGCACGGCGGGCCACTGCCGTGGCGCCCGGTCTCGCCCGCGCTCGCCACCGTGCGCCTCATCGTGCTCGGGGTGTTCCTCGTCGTCCCGCTGCTCGCGTCCGTCGTCGTCGCCGCCCTGGTCAGCCCCTTCGTGTGGCTCGGAACGGCGGCGCTGCTCGCCCTCGGGGCCTGGGGCGCCTGGATCATCCGCCGGCAGGTGTCGGCCATCTCCTGGGTCGAGCTCGACGAGGAGATCGTCATCCGCAAGGGCCGGCTGTTCCGGAGCCTCGTCAGCGTCCCGTACGGCCGGCTGCAGTACGTCGACATCCAGTCCGGGCCCCTGGTCCGTGCCTTCGGCCTCGCCACCTGCGAGATCCACACCGCCTCGCCCGAGAGCGGCGGGTCGCTGCCGGGTCTGCCGACGGCCGAGGCCGAGGCGCTGCGCACCCGCCTCGCCGCGCGGGGCGAAGCGCAACGGGCGGGGCTGTGACCGAGCCGCACGACGACGAGGGCTGGCAGCGGCTGCACCCCCTCTCGCCGCTGCTCCGCGGCGGCATCGTCATGCTCGCCGTACTCGGGTACGGCGTGAGCCAGCTGTTCGACAACGTCCTCGGGTCCTTCGACCCGGGCACCGTCGTGCCCGGGGACCTCCCCGACGGCGGGGACGCCGGCCGCGAGTTCTCGTACACCACCCATCCGGTCGTCGCGCTCGCGCTGCTCGTCCTCGTCATCGCCGCGGTGGCCGGCGGCAGCTGGGTCAGCTGGCGCTTCGCGCGGTTCCGGGTGACGGCCCGGCAGGTCGAGCTGCGCTCGGGGGTGGTGTTCCGGCAGCACCGGCAGGTCCCGCTCGAGCGGATCCAGGCCGTCGAGACCACGAGGCCGCTGCTGGCCCGGCTCCTCGGGCTCGCCCAGGTCGTCGTCCAGTCGGCGGGCGGGTCGGACTCCCAGCTGACCCTCGCCTTCCTCGACGCCGGCCGGGCCGAGGAGGTCCGGGCCCACCTGCTGGAGCTGGCGGGTCGAGCCGACGAGCAGGGCGCCTGGGCCGACCCCCGCGACCCCCGCGACCCGGCCGCTCCCGGCGCGCCACCGGCCGCGGCCGTCCGCGCCGAGGACGCGGCGCCGCTGGTCACCGTCCCCAACGACCGGCTCTTCGTCGCGACGATCCTGCACGGCTCCACCATCGTCCTCGGGGCCATCGTCCTCGTGGGGCTGACCGCCGTCGGGATCGCCGAGCAGGGGATCCGCGTCCTCGCCGGCGCTCCCGCGCTCATCCCCGTCGTCCTCGGCCTGGCCATCGGCCGGGTCAAGGAGCTGCTCGTCCACGGCAACTTCTCGATCGCACGCACGGGCACCTCGGTCCGCGTCCGGCACGGCCTCACCGACCTGCGCACCTCGAGCGTGCCCCTGCACCGGCTCCAGGCGGTCGAGGCCGTCCAGCCGCTGTGGTGGCGCCCGTGGGGCTGGTGGCGGGTCCGGGTCAACGTCGCCGGGGTCCAGGGCGACGACTCCGGCGGTGACGAGACGACGCTGCTGCCGGTCGGGACGCTCGACGAGACGTTGCTGGTCCTCGCGACGCTGGGGGTGCGCCCCGACGACCCGCTGGTGCTCGACGCCCTGCAGGGCACCGGCCCGGACGCCGGCTGGGTCGGCCCGCCCCGCGAGGCGCGCCTGCTCGACCCCTGGGCGTGGCGCCGCATCGGCTACGCGCTGTCGCCCGGCGCGGTCCACATCCGGTCGGGCCGGTGGACCCGGCACGCCGTGTTCGTCCCGCACGCCCGGGTGCAGTCGATCACCCTGTCCCGTGGCCCGCTCCAGGCCCGCCTCGGCCTGGCGAGCGCCCGGGTCGTCTCGACGCCCGGCCCGGTCGCCGCCGTCGTCCCGCACCTCGCCGCCGCCGACGCCGAGGCCTTCCTCGCCGTCGTCGGTGACCACGCGCGCGAGGCGCGACGACCCGCGACCGGCACCCGCGGGCCGGCCGGAGCCCCCCACTCCGTCGCCGAAACCGTGGACCCGCTTGCACCCGACGCGCCCCCGTTGGTGGACTAGTCCCTTCAGGACGAGCGATATGAGAGGTTTGACCGCGTGAACACCCCCGCCCCGCCCCCGGTGGACCCGGGCACCACCGGAACCGCGGCCGTCGACAGACTCGGATTCGCCCGGGACCAGGTCATCCAGGAGTTCGGCTACGACGCCGACGTCGATGACGCGTTCCGGTTCGCCGTCGAGGCCGCCTGCGGTGCCGAGATGGAGGACGACGAGTACACCGGCGTCGCCGACGCCGTGCTCCTGTGGTTCCGCCCCGAGGACGGCGACCTCGGCGATGCGCTCGTCGACATGGTCGGCGTCCTCGAGGAGGGCGGCTTCGTCGTGCTCCTCACCCCGCGCGGGGACGACGAGATCGACCCGAGCGACATCGACGAGGCCGCGGTCGTCACCGGCCTGCACCTCGCCGGGACGTTCAACGCGGCCGACACCTGGCGGGCGCACAAGCTCGTGGCCCCGAAGACCGCCCGCCGCTGACCCCTGTAGAGGCCGGGACGCCCGGCTGGGTCGGGCGGGTCCCGGCTGGCAGGATGGACATATGACCCTGCCCACCCGTCCGCTCTCGATCGGTGACGAGGCCCCAGACTTCACGCTCCGCGACCAGAACGGGGCGGATGTGTCGCTCTCGGCGCTCACGGCCGACCGCAACGTCGTCGTCGTCTTCTACCCCTGGGCGTTCTCGGGGATCTGCACCGGCGAGCTCGACGAGATCCGCGACCACCTGGAGCGGTTCGTCAGCGACGACCTCCAGGTCGTGTGCATCTCGTGCGACGCGATCTTCAGCGTCCGGGCGTGGGCCGACATCCAGGGGTACTTCTTCCCGCTGCTCTCCGACGCCTGGCCGCACGGCGCCGTCGCGCGGGCCTACGGCGTCCTCAACGAGAACACCGGAGCCGCCCTGCGCGGCACCTTCCTCGTCGACCGTGACCGCCGCATCGCCTGGACGCTCATCAACGAGACCGGCGAGCAGCGGGACTTCTCGGAGCTGCCCACCCAGGTCGCCGCCCTCGCCGTCTGACGGCGTGGCCCCGCGACCTGCCACAATGACCGCGCGGCCGGTGCCACCCGTGGCAGGGTGGGCCGCCCGGGGCCTGTAGCTCAGCTGGTAGAGCGCCGCGTTTACACCGCGTCGGTCGTCGGTTCGATCCCGGCCGGGCCCACATGAGCGACGACGAGCCGTTGACCCTGCACGAGGTGCTCGACGTCGTCGAGCACCTGTACCCGCCCGCCACGGCGCAGTCCTGGGACGAGGTGGGGCTCGTCACCGGCGACCTCGAGCAGCCGGTGCGGCGGATCCACCTCGCCGTCGACCCCACCCTGGCGGTCGTCGCCGAGGCCCGCGACCTCGGGGCGGACCTCCTGATCACCCACCACCCGTTGTTGCTGCGCGGGGTGCACTCGGTCGCGACGACGTCGGCCAAGGGCGCCACCGTCACCGACCTCGTCGTCGGCGACGTCGCGCTCTACGTGGCGCACACCAACGCGGACGTCGCGGCCGAAGGCGTGTGCGAGGCGCTCGCCGACGCGTGCGGCCTCGGTGCCACCCAGCCGCTGGCGATGGTGGAGGACCAGCCACTGGGCCGGGTCGGCGACCTCGCCGAGCCGGTGCTGCTGCGGACGTTCGTCGAGGACCTGACGGCCCACCTGCCGGCGACGGCGGGCGGCATCCGGGTGGCCGGCCCGCCGGACGCCCTCGTGCGGCGCGTCGCGGTGCTCGGCGGGTCCGGCGACGACCTGTTCGACGCGGTCCGGGCCGGCGGGGCCGACGTGTACGTGACGGCCGACCTCCGGCACCACCCGGCGCTCGAGGCCCGCGAGGAGAGCCGCGGCGGGCCGCCGTACCTCGTGGACGCCGGCCACTGGGCCAGCGAGTACGTGTGGCTGCTCCGCGCGGACCGGGCACTGCGTGCGGCGCTCGGTGCGGGCGCCACTAGGGTGGTGACCCACATCAGCACAGTGCGCACCGACCCCTGGACGTTCGTCGTCGGTGCCGACGAGGGAGGTAGTCCGTGAGAGCCGAGTCCGCCCGGCAGCTGCGGCTGCTCGACCTCCAGGCCGTCGACACCCGGCTCGGCCAGATCGCGCACGCCCGCCGGACCCTCCCGCAGCTCGCGGAGCTCGCCGACCTCGAGGACAAGGCCCGGCTCCTCGACGACCAGCTCGTCCGCTCCCGCACCGAGCTCGGCGACGTCCAGCGCGAGGTCGCCAAGGCCGAGGCCGATGTCCAGCTCGTCCGCGACCGCGCCGCCCGCGACCGGGCCCGGCTCGACGCGGGGACCGGGACGGCCAAGGACCTCCAGGCGCTCCAGCACGAGCTGGAGTCGCTCCAGCGGCGCCAGAGCGAGCTCGAGGACGTCGAGCTCGAGGTCATGGAGCGGGCGGAGGCCGCCGAGCACGACGTCCGTGAGCTGGAGGCCGGCCGCGCCCGGCTCACCGAGCGCATCGACGCGCTCGTGGCGGACCGTGACGCCGCGCTGAGCCGGCTCGACGCCGAGGCCGCGGAGGTCGCCGCGCCGCGCGAGACCATCGTCGACGAGGCCGGGGCGGACCTCGTCGCCCTGTACGAGAAGATCCGCACGACCTCGGGCACCGGGGCGGCGCCGCTGCGGCAGCGTCGGTGCGGCGGCTGCCAGCTCGAGCTCAACCCGGTCGACCTCCAGCGGATCCGTGGCGCCGAGGAGGACGAGGTGCTCCGCTGCGAGGAGTGCCGCCGCATCCTCGTGCGCACCCCCGAGTCGGGACTGTGAGCCGGCGGCTCACCGTCGAGGCCGACGGCGGGTCGCGCGGGAACCCCGGGGTGGCCGGGTACGGCGCCCTCGTCCGCGACACCGCGACCGGTGCCCTCCTCGCGGAGCGCGCCGAGCCGCTGGGCAAGGCCTCGAACAACGTCGCCGAGTACCGCGGGCTCATCGCCGGGCTCGCGGCCGCGCACGCCATCGACCCGGGCGCCGACGTGCTCGTGCGGATGGACTCCAAGCTCGTCGTCGAGCAGATGTCGGGCACCTGGAAGATCAAGCACGAGGACATGCGCCGGCTCGCGCTCGAGGCACGCGACATCGCCGACGCGATCCGCGCGGCCGGGGGGTCGGTGCGCTACGAGTGGATGCCCCGGGCCGAGAACGCGGCCGCCGACGCCCTGTCCAACGACGGCATGGACGGCCTGACCATCGACCGGCGCCACGATCTCGGCGACGTCACGGACCCCGACCCGGCCCCGGCGGCGGCCTGTGCCCCGGTGGCGAAGCGAGAGGGCACCCCGGTCCGGGTCGTGCTCGTCGCGGCCGCCGAGGGCGACGGCGCAGCCAGCGCGGCCGCCGCGGTCGGGCGGCTGCTCGGTGCCGCGCCCCGATGTCTCGTCACGGCTCCCGGCGACGCCGCCGTCGAGACCGCCGCCGAGGTGGGCGACGTGCTCGCCGCCAAGTCGGTCGTCGACGCGGGGTGGTCGGCCGGCGGTGACGTCGTCGACGCCTGGAGCCGGGTCGTGGCACGCGGGGGGACCACCGTGGTCGTGTGTCCGGCCGACACGGTGCGGGCCGTGCTGGGCCACGTCCTCGGCGTCCCGCCGGAGCGGCAGGGCCGGATCGCCGTGGCGCCGGGCTCGCTCGCCGGCGTCGAGGTGTGGTCCGACGACGACGTGTCGGTCGCCTTCACCAACCGCACCTGACCGGCCGGGGCGCCGAGGGCGCCCGGGCGGGCTACAGGAAGTCGGCCGGGTCGAACTCGTCGATCGGGATGACCCGCACCCGCGGCAGGCGGGCGTTGAAGGCGCTGACGTCGTACTCGAGGTCGAAGGTCTCCAGCCCCTGGTCGGTCAGCTCGACGAAGGCGTGGTTGCGGAACTCGACGAACCCGACGACCCCGACCCGCCGCCCGTCCAGGAGCGCGCCGACCTGCTCGACGAAGTCGCCGTCGTTGCTGACGAGGAGAACGTCCGCGTCGCGGTGCCGCAGCTCCTCGAGGGTCCGCTGGATCGCGATGTCGACGACCTTCTGGCCCGCGCCGCCGGACAGCGGCACCGGCCGGTACCCGATGGCGAGGAGCGCCTGGACGAAGGACATCGGGAGCTCGGTGTTCGCCGCGAGGAAGAAGAGGCCGGTCGCGGGCTGCTGCCACCGGTCCTGGGCGAACTGCAGGAGTCGCTCCCAGCGCGGGCGCTCCTCGGGCCGGGGACGCCGACCGAGGATCGAGGTGCCGAGAGTGGCGTCGATGTTCTCCCCGTCGACGAGGAGATACGTGCTGCGCGGTTCCTCGCCCATGGGAGCAGCGTAGGGGCTGGGGTCCTCGGGGGCGCGCTCCGGTGCTGAGATGGCCCCGTCGCCGGGCGCCCGCACGTCCTAGGCTCGGACCATGAGCTACGCAGGCGACGTCAGCCCCCGTGAGGCGTACGAGGCCGTCACCGGACCCGAGGACGCCCTCCTCGTCGACGTCCGCACGCATGCGGAGTGGACCTACGTCGGGGTGCCGGACCTCGGGGTCGCCGGCCGGGCCGCCGCCTTCGTCGAGTGGTCCCACTACCCGGGCGGCACGCGCAACGACGGCTTCGTCGACGAGGTCCGCGCCCTCGGGCTCGACCCGGGCCGGCCGGTGTACCTCCTCTGCCGTAGCGGGGTACGGTCCCGGGCGGCGGCGGAGGCGCTGACCGCGGCCGGGCTCGGCCCGGCGTACAACGTCGCGGACGGGTTCGAGGGCCAGCACGACGCCGCCCAGCACCGCACCGTCGGCGGCTGGAAGAACAGTGGCCTGCCGTGGCGCCAGGGCTGAGCAGATGACGCTGCCCGACAACGCCCGCCCGCGCACCCGCGCCGTCCGTGGTGGCCTGTCGCGCAGCGGCTTCGACGAGACCGCCGAGGCGATGTACCTGACCTCCGGCTTCGTCTACGAGTCCGCCGCCCAGGCCGAGGCGGCCTTCGCCGACGAGGTCGACCACTACATCTACAGCCGGTACGGCAACCCCACCGTCACCGTCTTCGAGGAGCGGATGCGGCTCCTCGAAGGCGCCGAGGCCTGCTTCGCCACCGCGTCGGGGATGTCCGCGGTGTTCACCGCGCTCGCGGCACTCTGCGGCGCCGGCGACCGGGTCGTGGCGTCGCGGGCCCTCTTCGGCTCGTGCTTCGTGATCCTCGACGAGATCCTCCCGCGGTGGGGCGTCGAGACGGTGTTCGTCGACGGGGCCGACCTCGGCCAGTGGCGCGAGGCGCTCGCCCGGCCCACGACGGCGGTGTTCTTCGAGACCCCGAGCAACCCCATGCAGGAGCTCGTCGACATCGCGGCCGTGTCCGAGCTCGCCCACGCCGCCGGAGCGACGGTCGTGGTCGACAACGTCTTCGGGACGCCGGTGTTCAGCCACCCGCTGGCGCACGGCGCCGACGTCGTCGTGTACTCGACGACCAAGCACATCGACGGCCAGGGTCGCGCCCTGGGCGGGGCGATCCTCGGCCCGGCGGACTACATCGAGGGGCCCGTCAAGAACCTCATGCGGCACACCGGCCCCGCCATGTCGCCGTTCACGGCCTGGCTCATGGCCAAGGGCCTGGAGACCCTCGACCTGCGCGTCCGGGCGATGGCGGGCTCGGCGCTGGACCTCGCCCGGACCCTGGAGCGCTGGATGGGGCAGGGGCGTGGCCTGAGCCGGGTCGTGTACCCGCACCTGCCGAGCCACGCCCAGTACGAGCTCGCCCTGCGCCAGCTGGAGGGCGGCGCCGGGACGGTCGTGACCCTCGACGTCGACGGTGGCAAGGACGCCGCCTTCGCGATGCTCGACGCGTTCCGCCTCGTCGACATCTCGAACAACCTGGGGGACGCGAAGTCGCTGACGACCCACCCGGCGACGACCACCCACCGCCGCCTCACCCCGGAGGCGCGAGCCGCGGTGGGCATCACCGACGGCACCGTGCGGATCTCGGTGGGCCTGGAGGACCTGGCCGACCTCACCGAGGACGTCGACCAGGCGCTGGCGGCGGCGGAGGCCCACCGCCGTTGACCCGGCGGTTTGTTAGCGTCGCGGTATGACCTCTCGCGACACCGTGTCCGTCCAGCGGCTCATCCCGGCACCGCCGGAGCCCATCTTCGACCTGCTCGCGGACCCCGAGGGGCACGCGCGCATCGACGGCGGCGGATCGGTGCAGGCGGCACGCAGCGGTGGGCGCCGGCTCGGGATGGGTGACCGCTTCGGGATGGACATGAAGATCGGGTTGTCGTACTCGACGAGCAACACCGTCGTCGAGCTCGTCGAGAACCGGCGGATCGCCTGGCAGACGCTGGCCGGGGGGCCGCTGTCCAACCTCCTCGGCGGGCGGATCTGGCGCTACGAGCTGGAGCCGGTCGAGGGCGGGACGCTCGTCACCGAGACGTGGGACATCTCGAAGGAGGCGCTGCCGAGCAAGCCGTTCGTCCGCCGCATGGAGGCGCAGACCCGGACGAACATGGCGGCCACGCTCGAGCGCATCGAGGAGATCGTCACCGCCGAGGGCTGAGGGTCCTCCGGGCGCGACTCACGGGCGCTCCGCCCCGGCCACCTGGCGCTCCTGGGCGACCCCGGCCATCGCCCAGCGCACGGTCCGGGTTCCGACCAGGCCCAACACCCCGGCGGCCCGCGCCGCGGCGGCGGGCACCGGGAGACGCAGCTCGCGCCGGGCCCAGTCCGGCAGCGTCGCGACCCCACCGGCCGCGATGAGCCCGTACCCGGGGCGCGCCGTCCAGGGCAGAGGAGGGTCGAGCAGCAGGAACCGGGCCGCGTCGCGCGCCGCGTCACTCGCCCGCAGGACGGGGCGGTACGCCTCGATCGCGGCGTCGAGGCCACGGACGGTGGTGGGGACCTCGGTGGCGCCGAGCCGCCGAGCGACCAGACCGGCCTGCTCGACGTAGGCGTCGGCCTCGTCGACCCCCAGCGGTGAGGCCGCGAAGCGCTGGTAGGCCGCGAGGAAGGACCACGCCTCCGCGACGTGCACCCAGCGCAGGAGGTCCGGGTCCGAGGCCCGGTACGGACGGCCGCGGTCGTCCCGGCCGCGGACCCGGTCGTGGATGCTCCGCACCCGCGCGATCGTGGCCTCGGCGTCCTCGACGGTCCCGAAGGTCGTCGTGGCGAGGAAGTGCGAGGTGCGCTGGAGGCGGCCCCACGGGTCGCCCCGGTACCCGCTGTGCCCGGCGACCCCGGCCATCGCGGAGGGGTGCAGGGACTGCAGCAGCAGGGCGGCGACCCCGCCGGGGAACATCGCGGCGTCCGCGTGCACCCGCCACACCGGGTCCGCGGGGCTGAACCAGCGCTCGCCGGGCTTGCCCCAGATGACCCGGGCGCGGTCGGGGGCGTCGTCCCCGGCCACCCGGGCCCGCAGGGCCTGCCCGAGCCGTCGCTGGGCACTGCGCGTCACTGCGTCGATGGCCGTCATCGTCCTCCGTCGGTCCTCGGTCTCACCCGGACAACGGCCCGCGGCGCCCGCGCGCTTCCCGGTGTCGAAGGTTGGGTCAGCGGGGGAGGACGTCGAGCACCCAAGGCGCGCCGCGGCGGGCGGGCTCGTGGAGGTCGACGTCGAAGGCGCCGGAGACGACGTCGGCGACAGCGGGCACCGACCGGGCGGCGACCCCGGCGACACACAGGTGCCGGGCCACGAGGCCGCGGGTGTGCTTGGCCATGTGGCTCGCGCCCGGGACCCGCACCTGCACCCATCGCTGCGCGAGGTCCGGCCCGGGCCGCCAGGCGGCGCCGTACGCGGCGGACCGGCAGTCGAGCACCACCCCGCGCCCGGCCGCCTCGGTCAGGGGCGCGTCGAGGGCAGTACGCCACCACGCGGCGAGCGGGCCGACCCCCGGCAGGTCGACGCCCATGGCGAGCCGGTACGCGGTGATGCGGTCGGTGAGGCGCACCGCGCCGTGCAGGGCCGACACGATGACGAGCCACCGCTGGGCCCGGCGCCGGGCGGATGCGTCGAGCGACCCGAGGTCGAGGGCGTCGTAGAGCACCCCCGTGTAGACCTGCGCGGCGGGCGTCGCGGGGAGCACGTCGAGCCGGGTGTTGCGGGCGACCTCGCCGAGCAGCGCGGCGGACACGCCGAGGACGTCCGCGGCCTCGGGGGTGTGGCTCACCTCCGCCAGGGCCTCGGCGACCCGGGCACGGGCCGGTGCCAGCGCGGGGAAGGACCAGGTGCCGGGGTCGGCCGGAGCCCCACGCGGGCGGTTCCACTTCGACTCCGACGGCGGGAGCAGGATGAGCACCGGCACAGCCTACGGACGTTAGGTTGGGCCCCATGCCGCATCCCCGGGTCGTGCTGCGCCCCACCGACCTCGACACGACCCGCGACGTCGAGCAGGCGCTGCGGGCCCGCTTCGAGGCCGTCCGCGCCGAGCTCGAGATCGACGAGGAGTACCCCGCCGACGCGCTCGCCGAGGCCGAGCGGGTCGCCGCCTCGCCCCCGGAGCTGCCCTCCCGCGACGAGACCGACGTCCCGTACGTGACGCTCGACCCGCCGGGCTCGATGGACCTCGACCAGGCCCTGCACATCGAGCGGGCCGGCGCCGGCCATCGCATCCGCTACGCCATCGCCGACGTGCCGGCGTTCGTGCGGCCGGGTGGGGCGCTCGACCGCGCCACCCGTCAGCGCGGCCAGACCGTCTACTGCCCCGACGAGCGGGTCCCGCTGCACCCGACGGTGCTGTCCGAGGCGGCGGCGAGCCTGCTCCCCGGTCAGGTGCGTCCGGCGTTCGTCTGGGACCTGCGCCTCGACGGCGACGGCGTGCTCGTCGGGTCCGAGGTGCGGCGCGCCCTCGTGCGCAGCACCGCGCGGCTCGAGTACGACGCGGTCCAGGCCGACGTCGACGCCGGGACCGCCGACGAGGTGCTCCTGCTCCTGAAGGAGGTCGGCGAGCGGCGGATCGCCCAGGAGCGCGCCCGGGGCGGGGCGAGCCTGCCGATGCCCGAGCAGGAGGTCACGGAGCGGCCGGACGGCGGCTTCACTCTCGAGTTCCGTCCGCCGGTCGCCGCCGAGGAGTGGAACGCCCAGCTCTCGCTGCTCACCGGGATGGCGGCCGCGTCGATGATGCTCGAGGCCGGCGTGGGGGTGCTGCGCACCATGCCGCCGCCCACCGACGAGGCGCTCGCGCGGTTCCGGCGCGCCGCGCGCGGCCTGCACGTCGACTGGCCCGAGGGCACCTCGTACGGCGACCTCGTCCGCGGCCTGGACCGCACCGACCCCCGCCACCTGGCCCTCATCCACGAGGCCACCGCCCTGTTCCGGGGCGCGGGCTACACGGCCTTCGACGGTGCGGCACCGGCCGAGCGCGAGCACGCCGCCGTCGCCGCGCCGTACGCCCACGTGACGGCGCCGCTGCGCCGCCTCGTCGACCGCTTCGGGCTCGTCGTCTGCGAGGCGGTGAGCCGCGGCGCTGCCGTGCCGGCCGAGGTGCGCGCCGCACTCCCGGAGCTGCCCCACCTCATGCGGGCCTCCGACCGGGTGGCCCGGACCGCCGAGCGCGCCTGCGCGAACGCCACCGAGGCCGCCGTCCTGAGCCGACGGGTCGGGGACGTCCTCGACGCCGTCGTCGTCGACCACCTCGAGAACGGCATGGAGGTCCAGCTCGTCGACGCGCCCGTGCTCGCGAAGGCGGCCGGTGACCGGGCGCCGCTGGGGGAGCGGGTGCGGGTCCGGGTCGAGCGGGCCGACGTCGCCGCCGGCGAGCTGGTCCTCGTGCGCGCCTGACCCCCTAGACTGGTCGCGGACGAGTCGGGCGGACGGTCGCGTCGGTGGGTGACCACCGCCGAGGAAGGTCCGGGCTCCGAAGGGCAGGATGGTGGCCAACAGCCACCCGGGGTGACCCGCGGGACAGTGCCACAGAAAGCAGACCGCCCCACCGCGCGAGCGGTGCGGGTAAGGGTGAAACGGTGGTGTAAGAGACCACCAGCGGCCTGGGTGACCAGGTCGGCTCGGTAAACCCCATCCGGAGCAAGCCCAGACAGCGTGCGTTCGAGGGCGGCCCGCCCGAGCACGCGGGTAGGGCGCTGGAGGTGGTCGGCAACGGCCACCCGAGATGGATGACCGTCACCGGGTCGCCGGCAACGGCGGCCCGGGACAGAACCCGGCCTACAGCCCGACTCGTCCACTTCACCGTGGCTGACCCGCGCTCACCCAGCCGGAGACACCACGGTCGGTCCCGAGGTGTTCCTTGGCCCGGCGGTGCTTCGGGGTAGCCGGCGTCGTCGAACCTGCGGGCAACCGCACCCAGGTAGGTCGGATCAGCGACGGCAGGGACGCTGCACGGTCCTTGGCGCCCTCGGACGAGGTGTGCTTGGGTAGTCGGTGCCGACATGGCATTCCGTCATCGTCGACGTTCGTGGGGCTGTCCGGGAGGTGCCCGATGAGGGAACAGGTTCGTATCGGGCTGATCGGCACGAGCGACTGGGCCGACGGCTTCCACCTTCCAGCGGTCGCTTCCCACGAGTCGGGCGGCGTCGTCGCGATCTGTGGACGCGACCGACAACGCGCTGAGGCACTGGCCGAGAAGCACGGGGTGCCCGGCGTCTACACCGACTACCGGGCAATGATCGACCAAGCTCCTCTCGACGCGGTCATCGTGGCGACACCGGAGGACCTCCACCACCCGATGACGATGGCGGCCCTGGAGGCCGGGAAGCACGTGCTGTGCGAGAAGCCGATGGCGTTCAGCACGGCCGAGTCCCAGGAGATGCTCGACGCAGCAGAAGCTGCGGGCGTCAAGCACATGATCCAGTTCACCAACCGGGGTCTCCCGCACTACCGCTTCGTCAAGCAGCTGCTCGACGACGGATATGTCGGCGAGCCGTACCAGGCGTACTTCTCCTGGCCGACCGGTTGGTTCCCGGACAGCGACATCGCCGGCCATCGCTGGGCCTTCGACGCTCGGCGAGCCAAAGGGGCGGCGAGCGAGCTCGGCGCACACATGATCGACCTGGCTCGGTGGTTCCTCGGCGACGTCGTCAGGGTCAGTGCCACCCTCCGGAACTTCGTCGAGATGCTCGACGAGGACGGCACCCCGATGGAGAACGCGAACGACTCCGCCTACCTGCTCCTCGACTTCGTCGGCGGTGCCCACGGCGCCGTGCACGTCGGGTCGCCGAACATCACCGGGGACGACCTCCACCACTCTGGGCAGGTCGTGGTCATCAGCGGCAGCGACGGCACCCTCGAGGCCCGGTGCGACCCGTGGACAGACCCGGGAGTTTCTGAGATCAGGGGTCTACGACGAGGAGCGTCCGGTGCCGCGACGCTCACCATCCCCGATACGTACCTCGACGGGGCCGACCCGGATGACATGTTCGAGGTGTTCATGTCCCAGTCGATCGGGCCCCGCCTCTTCATCGACGCGATCATCCACGACCTGGCCGTCAGCCCCAGCTTCAGCGACGGCCACGCGGTCCAGCGGATCATCGACGCAGCCGTCGCATCGAACCTGACGGGCACAGCCCAGGTCCTGTGAGGGGCACGTGCTGCCAGACGCGTCGACTTGCGGCTACTAGACGATTCACGTAGGACCGGTGTCTGGCCAGACTCGGTCCAGGTGATCGGCGGGCGGCTCTCCTTGCGGCTGCCCACCAGCATTGACGGTGTGGCTCACTTTCGGGCTGCGGCCCGCCGGTCACCGTGACGAGGCGTGGCTCAAGAAGGGACTGCCCTGCTCGTAGTAGCACTGCCCACCTCGCCGTCTCCATTGGATCGAGCGCAGGCAGGAGCAGCGCATGAGTCACGTGATCATTGGGGTCGATCCCCACAAGCTGTCGGCGACGATCGAGGTCGTCAACGACCGTGAACGCAAGCTCGGCGGTGGCCGGTTCACCACCGACAAGGCCGGCTACGCGGCGATGGTCAAGTACGCCAAGGCCTGGCCGGAACGGACCTGGGCGGTCGAGGGCGCCAACGGGGTCGGCCGGCCACTCGCGCAGCGGCTGCTGGAGGCCGGTGAGCACGTGGTCGACGTCCCGGCCAAGCTCGCCGCTCGGGTGCGGCTGTTCGACACCGGCCACAATCGCAAGAGCGACGCCCACGACGCGCACTCCATCGCCATGGTCGCGGTCCGCACCAAGGGCCTGCGGGTCCTCGCTCTCGATCCGGAGCTCGAGGCGTTGCGGATGCTGGTCGAGCGGCGTGAGGCCTTGACCCGTCGGCGGGTGCAAACCGTCGGCCGGCTGCAGGCCCTGCTGGCGGAACTGCTTCCCGGACAGGCCAAGAAAGACATCACCACCGGCCAAGCCAAGCGGATGCTGGCCTCGGTCCGACCACGGGACATCGCCGGGAAGACCCGCCGGCGGATCGCTGCCGAAGAGCTCGCGGAGCTGGTCGCGGTCGAGACCAAGATGAAGAAGACCACCGCCGAGCTCAAAGCGATCGTGCTGGCTCGCGGGTCGCACCTGATGGACCTGCCTGGCGTCGGGCCCGTCGTCGCGGCCAGGATCCTGGCCGACGTCGGGGCCGTGACCCGGTTCGCCGACCGCAACCGGTTCGCGTCCTGGACCGGCACCGCGCCCCTGGACGCCTCCTCCGGGGAGCAGTCCCGCCACCGGCTCTCCCGCGCCGGAGACCGGCGGGTCAACCACATGATCCATATCGCCGCGATCAGCCAGCTGCGCCTGGACACCGAAGGCCGGGCCTACTACCGGCGCAAGCGCGCCGCCGGGAAACGACCCCTCGAAGCCATCCGCTGCCTCAAGCGGCGGATCTCCGACGCCATTTCCGACAGCTCGTCGCCGACGCCGCGTCCGCACCTCGCACAGGGGTGGACGCGGGTCCGGGAGGGCACTGCGGGGCGTCTCAAGAATCCAGCGCGGCCGGCTCCAACCCGCACACCGGCACTTCGGATCAGCCACTTCCCGGACCCGCACCCACGACGCTACGCCCGACCCCGACCGCTGTGAAGAGAGTCCTCGACGCCACCGGTTGACAACAGAAGGGAGCCGAAAGGACGCAGGTGCGAAACGCCCTCCACTCTGCCGAATGGAGGGCGTTTGTCGGCGCACGCGGATCGTGGCACACTGGTACAAGATCCTGTACCAGTAGGAGAGATCATGGCTGTCACCGCCAGCGAGGCACGGAAGAACTTGTTTCCGCTGATCGAACAGGTCAACGAGGACCGCACTCCGATCGAGATCACCTCCCGCCGCGGCGACGCGGTGTTGATGTCCCGCGCGGACTTCGACGCGCTCGAGGAGACGGCCCACCTGCTGCGGGTCCCCGCCAACGCCCGCCACCTGCTCGAGAGCCTGCAGCAGGCGCAGTCCGGACAGCGGGACGAGCACGACCTGGTGCGATGAGGCTGGTCTTCACACCGAACGGGTGGGCGGATTACACCTACTGGCTGGCCGCTGACCGGCAGATGCTCAAACGGATCAACCGACTCATCGATGACGCGCTGCGTGACCCAGTGGCCGGCATCGGTAAGCCCGAGCCGCTGCGGCACATGCTGGCCGGCGCATGGTCACGTCGGATCACCGAGGAGCACCGGCTCGTCTACCTCGTGGACGGCGATGATCTGATCATCCTCCAGGCCCGCTTCCACTACTCCTGACGAGTCGACCGCTCCTGCCGCGATCCGCGCGGTCGAGCGGCTCGTAATCGGCGTGTTGCCTCCCCTCGATGGCGGGCGAGCAAGGGGTAGCCCCTTCTGGGCGGTGTGGGCGTACGTGCCGCGACGAAGAAGGCAGCGCCCGCAACCTCCGCGCACCGCAGACCAGGACGAAGCCGGGGGACTCGTGGACGGCCCGCAGGGTGGTGTCGCGCCAGCCCCTATGACTGCGCGGGGTGCGCGTGGGTGCTTGGACCGGCGCCGCGGCGGGTATTGTGCCAGGACCCGATGCCCCGACCCGGAGGAGTGTGCATGGGTCCGGCGACCACGCCTGATCTCGAGGAGGCGCGTGCCCGCGTCCTGGCGGCGACGCGTGATCTCGACGGAGCGACGGTCCGCGAGGTCCTGCTCGACGCCCTGCTGATCTCCGGGGTCGACGCCACCGTCACCCAGGTCATCCTGCCGGTGCTCAAGGACGTCGGCGACGGTTGGGAGTCCGGCCGGCTCGGCGTCGTCCACGAGCACTTCGTCTCGGGCGCGGTCCGCGGCGTGCTCGGCGAGCTGCGGCTCCCGGTGCACGGCAGCCAGGTCCGTACCGTCGTGCTCGCCTGCCCGCCGCGCGAGCTGCACGACCTGCCTCTCGAGCTGTTCGGGGCGATGCTGCACGCCCGCTGGTGGCGGGTCGTGAGCCTCGGCGCCAACACCCCGATGACCGCCATCGGCGAGGCGGCCCGGTTCCTGGGCGCCGACGCGTGCGTCCTCGCCGGCGTGCGCCGCTCGGCGTTCGAGGCCCGGCTGCCGTCCCTGACCCGGCTCGCACGGTCCGTGCCGGTCTTCATCGCCGGCGAGGGAGCGATGGCCCTGCCCGACCCGCCCCGGGACCTCACCGTCCTGTCCGCCGACCTCGTCGAGGCGGCCGAGCTCGTCGACGCCGTGGGGGCCCGGCTCGCCGAGCCCGCCGTCGGCTGACCGCGGCTCTTCCCCCCGAAGGCCGCCCGGGGACTAGCGTGGCGGTATGCGGATCACCCATCTCGGCCACGCCTGCCTGCTCGTCGAGATGGCCGACATCCGGCTGCTCATCGACCCCGGCACGTTCAGCGACGACGACGTCCTGACCCTGCGGGACCTCGACGCCGTGCTCGTGACCCACCAGCACCCTGACCACCTCGACCCGCGCCGGGTCCCCGACATCGTGGCGGCAAACCCCGACGCCCGCGTCGTCTGCGACCCGGGCAGCGCCGACGTGCTGGCCGGCCTGGGCGTCGACGCGGAGGCGCACGACGGCACCTCGACGGTCGGACCGGTGCGGATCACCCCTGTCGGGACCATCCACGCGCTCATCCACGAGGACATCCCGCGGATCCCCAACGTCGGCGTCCGCCTCGACGCCGACGGCGAGCCCGCGTTCTTCCACCCCGGCGACGCGCTCGACGCCGACCCCGGCCCGGTCGAGGTGCTCGCGTTCCCGCTCCAGGCGCCCTGGGCGCGCAGCCGCGACATGACCGGCTTCCTGCGTCGGCTCGGGGCGCCGCACGCGGTCCCCGTCCACGACGGCCTGCTGCAGCGGCGGGGGCGCGAGCTGTACCTGGGGCAGGCCGCGCGGCTCGGCCACGACGAGACCCGCATCCACGACCTCGCCGGCCGCGGCGCGGTGGAGTTCCGCGCGGGGGAGTAGCCCCCTCCGGCCTCAGCCCGCGGCGACGGCGGCGACCGCGAGCAGCAGCGAGGCGAGCACCCCGAGCACGCCCCGGGCGTGGTTCGCCCGCAGCCACGGCGCCGCGAACTCCCGCCACCGGTCGGCCGAGTCCGGCCCGCCGGGGTCCGCCCGGTCGAGGCGCTGGTTCAGCGGGATGTTGACCGCGATGGTCACCAGGAGCGCGGCCACCGCGGCCACCGCCCCGGCGACGGCCCACCAGCGGCCCGGGCCCGCGCCGACGAGCGCGACGACCCCGGACCCGAGAGCGAGCAGCGTCGACCCGAACAGCAGCGTCATGAACGCCGGCGTCGGCGCGCGCCGGTTGATCTCCTGCATCGCCCGGACCGAGCCGGCCGGCCCGAGGTCGTCGACGGCGCGCATGACGAACGTCGAGAAAGCGAAGAACACGCCCGCGTTCAGGGCCGTCGCCACCGAGGCGACGACGGACAGGACGACGGGTGCGCGCATGACCGGCTCAGGCCGTGTGCGTCCCGTGCTTGCGCTGCGCGGCCGTCGCGAGCACCGCGGCGCCGATGATGCCCGCCTTGTTCTTCAGCACCGCCGGGATGATCGGGGTGCGGATGTCGAGGAGGGGGAGGAACTGGTCGGCGTCCTTGGACACCCCGCCGCCGACGACGATGAGGTCGGGCCACAGCAGGTCCTCGAGCCGGCGGTAGTACACCTGGAGTCGCTCGGCCCACTCCGGGTAGCTGAGGCCCTCGCGGGTCTTCACCGAGCTGGCGGCCCGGGTCTCGGCGTCGTAGCCGTCGATCTCGAGGTGGCCCAGCTCGGAGTTGGGAACGAGGACGCCCTCGTTGAAGATCGCCGTGCCGATGCCCGTGCCCAGGGTCGTGAGCACGACGAGGCCCTCGTGCCCCTTCGCGGCGCCGTAGTGGAGCTCGCCGACCCCGGCCGCGTCCGCGTCGTTGACGACGACGACGTCGTGCTGGAGGCGGTCCTCGAGGAGCTTCTCGATCTCGCAGCCGATCCACGACGGGTGGATGTTGGCGGCGGTCTTCACCACGCCGTGCTGGACGACCCCTGGGATGGTCACGCCGATGGGCGAGCCGCTGCGCACCTCGTCGAAGTGCTCGACGACGGTGGCAATGACGTCACAGACCGCTTCCGGGGTGGAGATCGCGGGGGTGTCGATGCGCAGCCGCTTCTGGGCGAAGTCACCGGTGACGAGGTCGACCGGGGCGCCCTTGATCCCGCTGCCGCCGACGTCGATGCCGAGGGGGTGTCCGGTGCTCATGCTGCATCTCCCAGGGTGAGGATCTCGGGGCCGTGCTCGGTGACGAGGATCGTGTGCTCGAACTGTGCCGAACGGCGGCGGTCCTTCGTCACGACCGTCCACCCGTCGTCCCACATGTCCCACGTGTGGGTGCCGAGGTTGAGCATCGGCTCGACGGTGAAGGTCATGCCCGGCTCGATGACCGTGGCGTACGACGGCGCGGCGTCGTAGTGAGGGACGATGAGCCCGCTGTGGAACGCGGTGCCGATCCCGTGCCCGGTGAAGTCGCGCACCACCCCGTAGCCGAAGCGCTTCGCGTAGGACTCGATGACCCGGCCGATGACGTTGATCTCGCGGCCCGGGCGCGCGGCGCGGATGCCGCGCATCATCGCCTCGTGGGTGCGCTCGACGAGCAGCCTGGACTCCTCGTCGACCTCGCCGACCAGGTACGTCGCGTCGGTGTCGCCGTGGACCCCGTCGACGAACGCGGTGATGTCGATGTTGACGATGTCGCCCTCCTCGAGCGGCCGGTCGTCGGGGATGCCGTGGCACACCACCTCGTTGACCGACGTGCACAGCGACTTGGGGAACCCCTTGTAGCCGAGGGTCGAGGGGTAGGCGCCGTGGTCCAGGAGGTACTCGTGGCCGACCCGGTCGAGCTCGTCGGTGGTCACCCCGGGGGCGATGACGGCGGCGGCGGCGGCCATCGCGTTGGCGGCGATCCGCCCGGCGACCCGCATCTTCTCGATGGTCTCGGGGTCCTTGACCTCCGGCCCGGTGTACGGCGACGGCGACGGCTTGTCGACGTACTCGGGCCGGGGGATCGAGGCCGGCACGGTGCGGCGCGGGGAGACCGCACCGGGGGCGACACTGGCGTACGTCGACGGCATACGGTGAGTCTAGGCAGACCGCCCTCACGAAGGAGAACCCGCAATGCACTACTGGTTCAACGTCGACACCGGCGAGGTCGAGACCGACGACTCGCGCAGCCAGGACGCCACCGTGCTCGGGCCGTATGACTCGCAGGAGGCCGCGGCGAACGCGCTGCGGACCGCCCACGAGAACACCGAGCGGTGGGACGAGGAGGACCGCGAGTGGGATGAGCGCGGTGTGCGCCCCACGGCCGAGCCCGACGCCTGAGCCGCCTCAGCCGTTGACGACGCGGTGCACCGAGAGCGCGTAGGTGCTCGACGGGGTGAACCGCTGCTTGTCCCACGACGACCAGCGGGCGATGTACGACAGCCCGGCGGCGCGGGCCCACCGGTCGTAGGCGGCGGTCGTGACCGGCGCGGCGTTCTCGGGCAGCGAGCCCGGCAGGCTGAAGCCGGCGACGAGGTAGCCGCCCGGGGCCAGGTGTGCCGCGAGCCGCTCCAGGACCTGCGGCAGGGTCCCGTCGGCGAGGTAGGGCACGACGTTGCCGGCCATGAGGACGACGTGGAACTCCTGCTCGTGGCGCAGGTCGAGGGTCGCCAGGTCGGCGACGACGAACGGGGTGTTGTGGTCCTCCTGCGCGAGCGCGATGAGGTCGGGGTCGGCGTCGACCCCGACCACGGTGTGCCCGAGGCGGGTCAGCTCGCTGGCGACCCGGCCGTAGCCGCAGCCGGCGTCCAGGACCCGGGACGGCGGGGGAGCGAGCTCGGTGACGAACCGGGCCTCGCCGTGCAGGTCCGCACCGGCCGCCTCGAGGTCGAGGAACCGCTGGCGGTAGGCGCGGGCGGCGTCCCGGCCGCGCTGGAGCCCCGCCCAGCGGGTGCTCGGCCCGGGGCGGGACTGCGGGTTGGTCGAGGTCCACATGCCGCTCGGACGGTCCCAGGTGCTCACGTGGTTCCTCAGGACTCGAAGGAGTGCTCGGCGGCGGGGAACGAGCCGTCGGCCACCTCGGTGGCGTAGGCCTCGGCCGCCCGGCGCAGGTCACCCCGCAGGTCGGCGTACTTCTTGACGAAGCGGGGGGCTCGGCCGCCGCGCAGGCCGGCCATGTCCTGCCACACCAGGACCTGCGCGTCGCAGTCGGGGCCGGCGCCGATGCCGATGGTGGGGATGCGCAGGGCTGCGGTCACCTCCGCAGCGACGGGGGCGGGGACCATCTCCATGACGACGGCGAAGCAGCCGGCGGCCTCGAGGGCGAGGGCGTCGTCCAGGAGCTTCTCGGCGCCCGAGCCGCGGCCCTGCACCTTGTAGCCGCCGAGCACGTGCTCGCTCTGCGGGGTGAAGCCGATGTGTCCCATGACCGGGATGCCCGCGCGCACGAGCAGCTCGACCTCCGGCACCATCGGCCTGCCCCCCTCGAGCTTGACCGCGTGGGCCAGGCCCTCCTTCATGAAGCGGGTCGCCGTCGCGAGCGCCTGCTGGGGGCTGGCCTGGTACGAGCCGAACGGCAGGTCGGCGACGACCATCGCCCGGCGGGCGGCACTCGTGACCGCGCGGACGAGCGGGACGAGGTGGTCGACGGTGACCGGCACCGTCGTCTCGAAGCCGTAAACGTTGTTGCCGGCCGAGTCACCGACGAGCAGGACCGGGATGCCGGCCTCGTCGAAGATCTCGGCGGTGTACATGTCGTACGCGGTGAGCATCGCCCACTTCTCGCCGCGCTCCTTCATCGCCTGCAGGTGCGGCACCCGGACCCGGCGCTGCGGCGCGGCCTGGGCGCCGGTGCCGTAGGGCGCGGTCGACTCCGTGGCGGGAGTCGTGGAGGACGGCGTCGGCTCGCTCATGGGTCGATCGTAGGCCGCACGGAGGGGAGCCCCGGTGGTCGATGACCACCGGGGCTCCCGCGACGCGCCGGCCGGGGCCGGCCGCCGTCACTTCTTCTTCGGGGCCACCGTGACGTTGAGGTGGCCGCCGGTCGTGGCGCCGTTGACCGTGACCGTGGTCCCGGTCTTCGGCACGTCGACCCCGGTCCAGCCGGGCTGGTACCGGCCGACGTGGTCGCCCGTGCAGGCGTGCGTGTCGCAGTCGTACCACCACGTCTTGGTGTCGTCGAAGGTCGGGACGGCCTTCTGCGACGGGATGCTCGCGGGCTGGCTGTCCTTGTGGATCGTGATCCGGTCCGTGCGCTCGGTCCCGAAGGTCGAGTCGTACGAGAGGATCCGCTGGCGCATCAGCGTCCCGTCGGCGTAGTGGTGGAACGTCGGGTGCGCGTCGACCGGGAGGAGGAGGCCCCCGCCGGGGTGGTCGCCGACGTTGTTGTCGGTGAACTCGTCGTTCCAGTACCAGACGAGCAGGCCGTTCTGGTACGGGAAGGTCTCGACCCAGTCGGGCCGCGAGTCCAGGAACCCGAAGTTGTACGCCGTCTTCAGCGAGGCGTCGTACCCGTCGTACTGCCGGTTCTCCAGGACGTAGGCGTTGAAGAAGGACTGCTCCTCGGACCCCGTCGTCTCGCGGAACCCGTCGAAGGTCCAGCCGTCGTCGAGGGCGGTCCCGCTGACCGTGATCGCGTCGACCTGGAAACCGGGGTTCGAGACGGCGGCGTCGGTCTGGTACCGGAACCGGACGCTGTTGGTCCCGGCCGGCAGCGTCGCCGTCAGGTCGGCCCAGTCGGCCACGACCCCGGTGAGACCGGTCTTGCTCGTGTTGAAGCCGCTCTGGTCACCGCTGGTGTCCGAGAGGTTGGTCGCCACCGGGAGCCACGTCGAGCCGCCGTCGGTCGAAGCCTCGAGGAACGCGTAGTCCCAGTCCTCCTCGATGTCGTAGCGGACCTGCGCCGTCAGGGACGTGCCGGTGATCCCGCCGTGGGTCATCGTGTTGTTGAGGTCGTCGCCGGAGCCGCTGTAGAAGAACGTGTCTCCGTCCGCCGGGGCGCCGAGCTCGAGCGGGACGACGTTGTCCGGGAGGACGACGAAGACCGCCTGGGGCGACTTCGTGGCCGGCACGTTCGGGCCGAGCTTGTGCGTCGACTTCTGACCGGCGAAGGCGACCTCGTAGAACGGGCCCTTGCTGCCCTGAGGGTTGAGCCAGCCGAGCTGGAGCAGCTCCCACGCGGAGAGGTCGGTGGGGGCGTCGCCGATGCCGTCCGGCCCACCGTCGCCGATGTTCGAGCCGGAGGACATCAGGGTCCAGAAGCCCGTGGAGTTCTCGGCGCCGCCGGTGTTGCCGGAGGTGTCGTAGAGGTCGGGCAGGCCGAGGTCGTGGGCGTACTCGTGCGCGAAGACGCCGAGCCCGCCGTTCTCGGGCTGGACCGTGTAGTCGCCGAGCCAGATGCCCGTGGGGTTGTTCGGGATCTCACTGCTGCTGACGATGCCGCCGTTGGCGCCGATGTTGACACCGGGCAGGCCGCCGGGGCCGCCGCCCTGGAGGTTGCTGTACCAGCGGTGGCTCCAGATGGCGTCGCTGCCCTGGTTCGGGTCGCCCGCGGCCTGGTCGCCGCCGGCGTGCACGACCTGCATGTGGTCGATGAACCCGTCGGGCTCGGCGAAGTTGCCGTCACCGTCGAGGTCGTAGCGGTCCCAGACGTCGAAGGTCTTGAGGTAGTCGACGATCTGGGTCATCGTCTGACCCGCGTCGAGCTGCTGCTGGACCCAGACGGCCATCGCGTCCCGCGAGAGCGCCTTCGAGGTGGCGCAGACGATGCCGCCGCAGTAGTCGCGGCCGTACAGGGCCTCGTTGAAGGGAACCTGCACCCAGCCGTGCACCGCGCCGTCGACGGAGTACCGGTTGGAGGACTGCGTCTCGAAGTACTTCGCCATCCGGTTGAAGTACATGTCCTCGTAGTGGGCCTTGTCGTAGTCGGCCTGCCAGAGGGTGCTGTTGTCGACGCTGCGGTCGGGCTCGGGGATCTCGTTGTGACGCGGCCCGGTGACGTCGGTGGTGCTGCCGTCGGCGGGGGGACCCTGGAACAGGGGGTTGGGGTACTGCTCGTCGCCGAACTCGACGATGATGACGAACACCGGGTCGGTGCCCTCACGCTGGAGCTGCACGTACTGGCCCTTGCCCACCTTGGCGGTCTTGCCCTGGTAGGCCTTGTCGCCCTCGACCCGCTTCTGGATCGCGGCCTCGGTCTGCGCCGCCTTCTTGCGCGCGAGGGGCAGCGGATGCTCGGGGACGTGCCCGGAGTCGGCGGCGGGCTCGGCGCCCACGTCGACCGGTGGTGCGGCCTGCGCGGGGCCGGTCGCCATGAGCCCGGCGACGAGGAGCCCCGTCGCGGCGACGGCGACGCCCCGGGCGCCTCGGAAGGTGCGGTGACTGTTCACAGTGCTGATCCCCTGTCCGGATCGGATACCCGTGGATTCCCCTTCGCGGTCAGCGGCGGGGACAGGACGATCCTCAGGGTCGGCGGGTGGGCGTGACCAGACCCGGACGGGCCCCGTTACCGATTCGTGACCTTCGTAGCGGCCCGGATGGACGCCACGATCGCTAGGTCATGCCCGCTCTTGACGAAAAACTGACGAAGCCTTGGCAGATCCGGCGGCGATCGTGTGGTTAGGGTCGCCAGGCTCCGCGCTGACAGGGGGTGGAGCGCAACCCATGGAGGAGACTCGTGAAGAGACGACAGGTAAGCGCTGTCTCGGGGATGGCCGTCGCGGCCCTGGCCCTGACGCTGGCACCCGCAGCGGCGACGGCAGTCCCGGTGGCTCCGGACACCCCGGAGAAGGGCACAGCCAAGCAGGACAACCTGCCCAACCCACTGGCCGAGGCCCAGGCCGAGCTGCGTCAGGACGCGATCCAGCAGCTCATCGACGGCGAGGCCACGACGCGGACGATCAACGGCAACCGGGTGATCGAGGTCGCGGGCAAGGGCAAGGACGCCAAGGGCAAGAAGCAGAAGAAGTACGTCAACTACCCGGTCAACCGCGAGGCCGACATCCTCACCATCCTCGTCGAGTTCGGCGACCAGGTGAACGCGGGCACCGGCGGCGAGCCGGGCCCGCAGCGCAACGAGATCCCCGAGCCCGACCGGGACTGGGACGGTGACAGCACCGACAACAACTCGACGTACTGGCTGCCGGACTTCGACCGCGCGCACTACCAGGACATGATGTTCGGGGAGGGCGAGTCGTTCAAGGACTTCTACCTCGAGCAGTCCAACGGCCGCTTCCTCGCCAAGGGTGACGTCTCCGACTGGGTCAAGGTCCCCTACAACGAGGCCCGCTACGGCTCGAACGAGTACTCCTCGTCCGCGACCTACTGGCCCTTCGTGCGGGACACCGCCAAGGCCTGGTACGACGCCGAGAAGGCCGCCGGCAAGACCGACGCCGAGATCAAGCAGTACCTCGCCCAGTTCGACAAGGTCGACCGGTACGACTACGACGGCGACGGCGTCTTCAACGAGCCCGACGGCTACATCGACCACTTCCAGGCCATCCACGCGGGCGAGGGTGAGGAGGCCGGTGGCGGCGCCCAGGGCGCCGACGCCATCTGGTCGCACCGCTGGTACGCCTACTCGAGCAACGTGGGCAAGACCGGGCCCGAGTTCAACAAGCTCGGCGGGGTGCCGCTCGGTGACTCCGGGATGTGGATCGGCGACTACACCACCGAGCCCGAGAACGGCGGCCTCGGCGTGTTCGCGCACGAGTTCGGCCACGACCTCGGCCTGCCCGACCTGTACGACACCGCCGGCGGCGACAACGGCACCGGCTTCTGGACCCTGATGTCCGGCGGCTCGTGGCTGAACCACGGCAAGGACGCCATCGGCACCACCCCCGGGTACATGGGTGCCTGGGAGAAGCTCCAGCTCGGCTGGCTCGACTACCAGGTCGTGCCGTACGGGCAGGACACCGACCTCACCGTCGGTCCGGCCGACCGCGTCGTCAAGGACAAGAAGGCGGCGAACGGCATCCTGCCGCAGGCCGTGATCGTCCCGCTCCCCGAGCGGACGGTGACGACCGAGCACAACGAGCCGCACTCCGGTGAGGGCGAGTGGTGGAGCGGCTACGGCAACGACATCTCCGCGACGCTCACCCGCGACCTCGACCTCACCGGCGCCTCGAGCGCCTCGGTGAGCGCGTACATCTCGGGTGACATCGAGGAGGACTACGACTACCTGTACGGCGAGGTCTCCACCGACGGTGGCTCCTCGTGGACCCAGGTGGGCGAGCCCCTCGACGGCAGCGTCGACGGCGCGGGCAGCGACGTCGCGTGGACCAAGGTCGACTGGGACGTGTCCGAGGCCGCCGGCCAGGACGCCATGTTCCGGTTCCGCTTCGTCACCGACGGCGGAGTGGGCAGCGAGGTCTTCATCGACGACGTCGCCATCACGGTGGACGGCACGACGACGACCGACGACGTCGAGAACGGTGCGGGTGACTGGACCGCCGCCGGCGGCTTCGAGATCATCAACGGCACGACCAGCAAGCAGGTCCGGGACATGTACCTGGCCGAGAACCGGGTGTACAGCGGCTACGACGCGGTGCTCGAGACCGGCCCGTACAACTTCGGGTGGGGCAACACCCGGCCCGACTGGGTCGAGCGGTTCCCGTACCAGAACGGCCTGCTCGTGTGGTTCATGAACGGCGAGTACGACGACAACAACACGAGCACGCACCCCGGTGCCGGTCTCGTGCTGCCCGTCGACGCCCGGCCGGCGCCGGTGACGTTCCCCGACGGCGCGAAGCTCGGCAACCGCCGGCAGCCGTTCGACGCCACCTTCGGCCGGGAGAAGACCGACGCGGTCACCTTCCACCGCAACGGCGTCCCGACGACGGTTCCGTCGAGCAAGGGCATCCCGACCTTCGACGACACGAACCCGAACCGGTACTGGACCGCGGACAACCCGTGGAGCTCCACCAAGGTGGCGGGCTCGGGAACGAGCATCACCGTGGACAAGTCCATGAAGAAGGGTGACCAGCTGAAGCTGTCGGTGGACTTCGCCGACTGACCTCCGCAGGTCGACGGAGGGGCCCGGGCACGATGCCCGGGCCCCTCTGCCGTGCCGTCACACGGCCGTCACCTCGATGCGGCAGGATGCGGGACATGGACCGTCAGCAGGAGTTCGTCCTCCGCACCATCGAAGAGCGCGACATCCGGTTCGTCCGGTTGTGGTTCACCGACGTGCTCGGCACCCTGAAGTCCGTCGCGGTCGCCCCCGCCGAGCTCGAGGGCGCGTTCGCCGAGGGGATCGGCTTCGACGGCTCGGTCATCGAGGGCTTCGCCCGGGTGTACGAGGCCGACATGCTCGCCAAGCCCGACCCGTCGACCTTCCAGGTGCTGCCCTGGCGGGGCGAGAGCAACGGCACGGCCCGGATGTTCTGCGACATCACCCTGCCCGACGGCGCCCCGAGCATGGCCGACCCCCGGCACGTGCTGCAGCGGGCGCTGGCGAAGGCGTCCGACATGGGCTTCACCTTCTACACCCACCCCGAGATCGAGTTCTTCCTCCTCAAGCAGGGCTGGAACCCCGGCGACCGCCCCGTCCCGATCGACACCTCCGGTTACTTCGACCACACCCCGCACGGGTCGAGCGCCGACTTCCGGCGCGCGGCGATCACGATGCTCGAGGACATGGGTATCTCCGTCGAGTTCAGCCACCACGAGGCGGGCCCCGGCCAGAACGAGATCGACCTGCGCTACGCCGACGCGCTCTCGACCGCCGACAACATCATGACCTTCCGCACCGTCGTCAAGGAGGTCGCGCTCGAGCAGGGCATCTACGCCTCGTTCATGCCCAAGCCGTTCGCCGAGCACCCCGGCTCGGGCATGCACACCCACATGTCGCTCTTCGAGGACGACACCAACGCCTTCCACGAGCCCGGGGCCCCGTACCAGCTCTCCAAGGTCGGCCGGCAGTTCATCGCGGGCCTGCTGCGGCACGGCGCCGAGACCGCCGCCGTCACCAACCAGTGGGTCAACAGCTACAAGCGGCTGTGGGGCGGGGCCGAGGCGCCCGCATACCTCACCTGGGGCCACAACAACCGCTCCGCGCTCGTGCGGGTGCCGATGTACAAGCCCGACAAGGGGCAGAGCACCCGCGTCGAGGTCCGCAGCATCGACACCGCGTGCAACCCGTACCTCACCTTCGCGGTGCTGCTCGCCGCCGGGCTCAAGGGCATCGAGGAGGGCTACGAGCTGCCGCCCGAGACCGAGGACGACGTGTGGACCCTCACCGACGGCGAACGGCGGGCCATGGGGATCAAGCCGCTGCCGGCGAGCCTGGCCGAGGCGATCGAGGCGATGGAGAACAGCGAGCTCGTCGCCGAGACCCTCGGTGAGCACACCTTCGACTTCTTCCTCCGCAACAAGCGCGCCGAGTGGGCCGACTACCGCAACCAGGTCACGCCCTTCGAGCTCGATCGGTACCTGCCGAGCCTGTGAGGGCGCGATGAGCTCGCGCGCCCCCGAGTCCGTCCCGGCGGGGGCCGCCAGGCTGGGCTTCGACGACCCCGGGCGTGCCAACGCCCTGCTCGACGACCCCGCGCTCGAGGGCATCGCGGGCTCGCCCGACCGGATCGACGCCGGGGGGCTCAGCGAGGGCCTCGCGCGGGTGGCCGACCCCGACGGGGCCCTGCTGGCGCTCGTCCGGTTCATGGAGGCCGTCGCCGAGGTCCCCGGCCTGCGGGCCGAGGTCGTCGCCGCGATCAAGGACGACACGGTGGAGCGGGCCCGGCTCCTCGCGGTCCTCGGCGGGTCCACCGCGCTCGCGGACCACCTCGTCGCCCACCCCGAACACTGGACGGCGGCCACCGAGGCCCGGCCGCTCACCGCGCAGGAGCGGCGCGACCGGCTCGTGCGGGCCGTCCTCGAGCCCGGTGACGTGCCGCCGGCCGACGTGCTGCGCATCTGCTACCGCGAGCAGCTCATCGGTATCGCCGTCGCCGACCTCACCGCCGAGGACCCGCTCGAGGTCCTCCCGGACGTCGCCGCCGCGCTGGCCGACCTCGCCGGCGCCGCGCTCGAGGCCGCGCTCCAGCTGGCGCGGGCCGAGGCCGGGCCGGCCGCCGACTCGGCGCGCCTCGCCGTCATCGCGATGGGCAAGACCGGCGGGCACGAGCTCAACTACATCTCCGACGTCGACGTCATCTTCGCGGCCGAACCGGCCGAGGGCGTCGACGAGCACGACGCGCTCGTCGTGGCCACCGACCTCGCGACCCGGCTCATGCGGCTCTGCTCGGCGGCCACCCCGGCCGGCTCGCTGTGGCAGGTCGACCCGGCCCTGCGGCCCGAGGGGAAGAACGGGCCGCTCGTGCGGACCGTCGCCAGCCACCGCGCCTACTACGAGCGGTGGGCCAAGACGTGGGAGTTCCAGGCGCTGCTCAAGGCCCGGCCGGTGGCCGGTGACCCGGAGGTCGGCGAGGCCTACCTCGAGGCCGTCCGCCCGATGGTGTGGCAGGCGTCCTCCCGCGAGAACTTCGTCGGCGACGTCCAGGCGATGCGCCGCCGGGTCGAGGACCACATCCCCAAGGCCGAGGCGGAGCGTCAGGTCAAGCTGGGCCCGGGTGGTCTGCGCGACGTCGAGTTCTCGGTCCAGCTGCTCCAGCTCGTCCACGGCCGGGCCGACGAGACCCTGCGCGGCACGAGCACGCTCGACGCGCTGGACGCACTCTCGGCGGGCGGGTACATCGGCCGTGAGGACGCCGCCACCTTCGGTGCCGCCTACCGGTACCTGCGCGCCCTCGAGCACCGCATCCAGCTGCACCGGCTCCGGCGGACGCACCTCATGCCCGTGGCCGACCAGGACCTGCGCCGGCTCGGGCGGGCGATGGGGCTGCGGACCTCGCCCGACGAGAAGATCCTGGAGCAGTGGCGGGCCCGTCGGCGCGAGGTGCGCCGCCTGCACGAACGGATCTTCTACCGGCCCCTGCTGTCGGCGGTGGCCCGGCTCTCCGACCAGGACGTCCGGCTCACCCCGGAGGCCGCCAGGGAGCGCCTCTCGGCGCTGGGGTTCCGCGACCCCGCGGGAGCCCTGCGGCACCTGGAGGCCCTGACGGCGGGGGTCAGCCGGCGTGCCGCCATCCAGCGCCAGCTGCTGCCGGTGATGCTCGGCTGGTTCGCCGACGAGGCCGACCCCGACGCCGGGCTGCTCGCGTTCCGCAGGATCAGCGACGAGCTCGGCTCGACGCACTGGTACCTGCGGCTGCTCCGCGACGAGGGGTCCGCGGCCGAACGGCTCGCCCACACCCTCGCCCGCAGCCGGTACGCCGCCGCGCTGCTCGAGCAGGCGCCCGAGTGCGTCCAGTTCCTCGGGGACCCGGGCGGGATGACGCCGCGCTCCCGCGAGGAGGTGCTGCGCCGGATGCGGTCGGCGGCCGGGCGCAAGGACGACGCCGAGTCGGCCGTGCTCGCGGCCCGGACCATCCGGCGCTCCGAGCTCTTCCGGGTCGCGGTCGCCGACCTGTCGGGCACGCTGGGCCTCGTCGAGCAGGGCCGTTCGATGACCGACCTCACCTCGGCGCTGCTCGAGGTGACCCTCGAGGTGTGCCACCGCGAGGTGTGCCGGCGCGACGGCCAGGAGCCGCTCACCCGCCTGCTCGTCGTCGGGATGGGGCGGCTCGGGGGAGGCGAGCAGGCGTACGGCTCCGACGCCGACGTCATGTTCGTCCACGACCCCCTGCCCGGCGCCGACGACAACGCGGCGCAGCAGCAGGCGATCGAGGTCGTCAAGCTCCTCATCTCCCTCCTCGGGCGCAGCGGCCCGGACCCCGTGCTCGACGTCGACGCCGGCCTGCGGCCCGAGGGGAAGAACGGCCCGCTCGTCCGCTCGCTCGCCTCGTACCGCGAGTACTACTCCCGCTGGTCCCTCGTCTGGGAGGCGCAGGCCCTGCTGCGGGCCGCGCCGGTGGCCGGCGACGAGGACCTCGCGGCGCGCTTCCTCGAGCTCATCGCGCCGATCCGCTGGCCCGAGGGCGGCCTCGACGCCGCCCAGGTCCGCGAGATCCGCACCCTCAAGGCGAGGGTCGAGGCCGAGCGGCTCCCGCGCGGGGCCGACCGCAAGACGCACTTCAAGCTCGGGCACGGCGGGCTGTCGGACGTCGAGTGGGTCGTCCAGCTCCTCCAGCTCCGCCACGCCCACGCGCGGCCCGAGCTGCGGACCACCTCGACCCTGGAGGCCCTGGAGGCCGCCCAGCGGCTGGGCCTCCTCACCCCCGACCACGCGTCGGCGCTGGCCGCGGCGTGGCGGCTCGCGTCGGCGATGCGCAACGCGAGCATGCTCTTCCGGGGCAAGGCCAGCGACGCCGTGCCGACGTACGACCGGGATGCCGACGGGGTCGCCCGGATCCTCGGCATGGAGGCCGGCAGCGGCCAGGAGCTCGCGGAGCGGTACCGGCGGGCCGCCCGCCGCGCCCGGGTCGCCTACGAGGAGGAGTTCTTCGAGGGCTGAGCCGGGCGGGCCCCGGTGGGCGGCCGGTCCCACCGCCCGGCACGAAACCTAGACTTGGCCCCATGCCCGATCCCTCCGCCGGAGTTCTCGCCCGTCTCGACCTGCGCGGTCGCCGACCCGGCCTGCGCGAGCTGCGCACCGCACTGCCCCGTGCCGAGTTCGACGTCGAGGCCGCCCTCGGGGCCGTCCGCCCCATCGTCGAGGACGTCCGGGCGCGCGGGGCCGCGGCCCTGCAGGAGGCGGCCGTGCGCTTCGACGGTGTCGCGCCCCCCTCCATCCGGGTCCCGGCCGAGGTCGTCCAGCAGGCCGCCGACTCCCTCGACCCCGCCGTCCGGGCCGCTCTCGAGGAGTCCATCCGCCGGGCCCGCATCGTCCACGACGACCAGCGGCGCACCGACACGACGACCCGGGTCGCCGACGGTGGCACCGTCACCGAGCGGTGGGTGCCGGTCGACCGCGTCGGGCTCTACGTCCCCGGCGGCCGGGCCGTGTACCCGAGCAGCGTCGTCATGAACGTCGTCCCCGCCCAGGCGGCCGGCGTGCCGAGCCTGGCCGTGGCGAGCCCGCCGCAGCGCGACCACGGCGGTTGGCCGCACCCGACGATCCTCGCCGCCTGCGCGCTCCTCGGGGTCGACGAGGTCTACGCGGTCGGCGGTGCCCAGGCGGTCGCCGCCTTCGCCTTCGGCTTCGAGGAGGGCGAGCACGTCTGCGAGCCGGTCTCGCTCGTCACAGGCCCAGGCAACATCTACGTCACGGCCGCCAAACGCCTGCTCAAGGGGCTCATCGGCATCGACTCCGAGGCGGGCCCCACCGAGATCGCGGTGCTCGCCGACGCGAGCGCCGACGCCGAGCACGTCGCCTCCGACCTGGTGTCCCAGGCCGAGCACGACCCCCTCGCCGCGGCGGTCCTCGTCACCGACAGCCCGGCCCTCGCCGAGCAGGTCGAGGCTGCCCTCGTCGCACGGGTCGCCGCCACGAAGCACACCGAGCGCGTGGCCGAGGCCCTCGCCGGCCGGCAGTCGGCCATCGTGCTCGTCGACGACCTCGAGGTGGGCCTCGACGTCGTCAACGCCTACGCGGCCGAGCACCTCGAGATCCAGACGGTCGACGCCGCCGCCGTCGCCGCGCGGGTCCGCAACGCCGGCGCCGTGTTCGTCGGCACGTGGGCGCCGGTGAGCCTCGGTGACTACTGCGCGGGCTCCAACCACGTCCTGCCCACCGGCGGCTGCGCCTGCCACAGCAGCGGGCTGTCGGTGCAGTCGTTCCTGCGCGGCATCCACGTCGTCGAGTACGACGAGGCCGCGCTGCGCGAGGTCGGCGGCCACGTCGTGACGCTGGCCCGCGCCGAGGACCTGCCGGCCCACGGCGAGGCCGTCCTCGCCCGCGTCCCGGACGTCGAGCCGGGAGCCTGACGGTCGCGGTCCGCGGCCGGTCCGTGGTCGCCGCGTCGGACGCGTCCAGCACGCCTCCTAGACTCTCGGGCATGGATGCGCGCGCGACGGTCGAGGCGATGCTGCGGCCGGACCTGCGGGGTCGGTCGGCCTACGGCGCGCCCCAGCTGGACGTCCCCGTCGCGCTCAACACCAACGAGAACTCCTACCCCGTGCCCGAGGTCGTCGTGGCGGCGATGGCGCGCGCCGTCGAGGAGGCCGCCCGCGGCCTCAACCGGTACCCCGACCGCGAGTTCACCCGCCTCCGCGAGGCGCTCGCCGGCTTCCTGTCCCGCGCGGGGACCCTCGTCGCGCCGGACCAGGTGTGGGCGGGCAACGGGTCCAACGAGGTCCTGCTCCACCTGCTGCAGGCCTTCGGCGGGCCGGGCCGCACCGCGCTGGGCTTCACGCCGGCGTACTCGATGCACCCGATCATCACGACGACGACGGGCACGGCCTGGGTCGACGGACTGCGCGGGGTCCCCGGGGCCGGCGCCTTCGACCTCGACGCGGCGTCGGCGGTGGCCCAGGTGCGTGAGCACCGGCCCGACGTCGTCTTCCTCTGCTCCCCGAACAACCCGACGGGGACGGCGCTCACCCTCGACGTCGTCGAGGCCGTGTACGACGCCACCGACGGCCTCGTCGTCGTCGACGAGGCGTACGCCGAGTTCGCCCGCCCCGGCGCCCCGTCCGCCCTCACGCTGCTGAGCGGGCGCCCCCGCCTCGTCGTGACCCGCACGATGAGCAAGGCGTTCGCCCTGGCGGGGGGCCGGCTCGGCTACCTCGCGGCCGACCCGGCCCTTGTCGACGCGCTGCGGCTGGTCCGGATGCCGTACCACCTCTCGACCCCCACCCAGGCCGTGGCCCTCGCCGCCCTCGACCACGCCGACCTCATGCTCGAGACCGTCGAGGTGGTCAAGCACCAGCGCGACCGCATCGTCGACCGCCTGACCGCGATGGGCCTGGACCCGGTCCCCAGCGACGCGAACTTCGTCCTGTTCGGCGGCCTCGCCGACGCCCGTCTCACCTGGCAGGCCCTGCTCGACCGGGGCGTCCTCATCCGAGATGTCGGCATTCCCCACTATCTTCGTGTCACGGCCGGGACACCCGAGGAGATCACCGCGTTCCTCGACGCCCTCGCCGTGCTCGTCCCGACCCACGCAGGAGCGACCCAGTGAGCACCGCCCCGACCCACCGCACCGCCACCGTGCGCCGGGCCACGTCCGAGAGCACCGTCGAGGTGACCGTCGACCTCGACGGCACCGGCCGCGGGCAGGTGAGCACGGGGGTGCCCTTCTACGACCACATGCTCCTCTCCCTCGCCAAGCACTCGCTCATCGACCTCACCGTCTCCGCCGACGGCGACACGCACGTCGACGCGCACCACACCGTCGAGGACGTGGCGATCGTCCTCGGGCAGGCGGTCCGGGAGGCCCTCGGCGACAAGTCGGGCATCGCGCGCTTCGGCGACGCCACCGTCCCGCTCGACGAGGCGCTCGTGCTGGCGGTCGTCGACGTGGCGGGCCGGCCGTACGTCGTCCACGAGGGCGAACCCGCCGGCCAGGAGTACGCCGTCATCGGCGGCCACTACGTCGGCTCGCTCACCCGGCACGTCCTGGAGTCCTTCGCCTTCCACGCCCAGATCGCCCTGCACGTCACAGTGCTGTCGGGCCGCGACCCGCACCACGTCGTCGAGGCCCAGTTCAAGGCGCTCGCGCGGGCCCTGCGTGCCGCGCTCGCCCGCGACCCGCGCGTCGAGGGTGTCCCGAGCGCGAAGGGCGCCCTGTAACCCCGTGGCCGGTGACGTCCGCACCGGCGCCGGGCACGGGCTGCTGCTCGTGCGCCGGCCGCCGGCCGCTGTCGGCCGGTGGCTCCGTCGTGGGCTCGTCTCCGCCACGATGGCCCCGCTCGACGGCTGGACCGGCGTCACCGTCGCCGAGTCCGAGGCGCGCAGCGCCGCCCCGTACGACGTCGCGCTCGAGGTCCTCGCGGCCCGGCCGGCCCCCCGCGGGGGCAAGCCGGTGCTCGGGTTCTTCGACCTGCACGGCAAGGCCGCGTTCACGCTCCAGCCCACCGGGCTCCGCGCCGGGCAGCGCTGGCTCGTCTGGCAGCCGTCCATCGGGGTCGTCGAGACCCCCTCGCTCTCCCGGCTCGGGCTGCCCTCGCTCGTCGGGGCCGCCGGGGCCGCCGGGCGGACCTCCCCCCAGGACCTCGCCGCCGTGCTCCGCTCCGGCGAGGGCACGGCGCTCGACGTGCTCGTCACCGTCCTCGGGCTCCTCGGGCTCCCCGGGCACGACCTCCTCGTGCGCGGTGACTGCCCGGGCGCCAGCGACGTCGAGCCCGGCACGCGGGGCGTCCTGATGTTCGACCGGCTCATGGCCGACGAGGCGCAGCACCGCGCCGAGTGGGAGTCGGCCTGGGGTGGGCGGGCGCCCGGCAGCGCCGCGGACGGGCCGCGATGAGCCGCACCGTCGTGGTCCTCGAGTACGGGAGCGGCAACGTCCACTCGGCCGTGCGCGCCCTCGAGCACGTCGGTGCCGACGTCGAGCTCACCTCCGACGGCGCCGCCGCCCTGGCGGCCGACGGGTTGTTCGTCCCCGGGGTCGGCAACTTCCACGCGTGCATGGCCGGGCTCGCCGACGCCGGCGGGCCGCTGGTCATCGACCGGCGGCTCGCGGGCGGGCGGCCCGTCCTCGGCGTCTGCGTCGGGATGCAGGTGCTGTTCGACGGCTCCACCGAGCCGAGCGCGACGCCCATCCCCGGGCTGGGGGAGTGGCCGGGCACCGTGACGCGTCTCCAGGCACCCGTCGTGCCGCACATGGGCTGGTCCACCGTCGAGGCCGCGCCGGGCAGCATGCTGTTCGCGGGGGTCGAGGGCGAGCGCTTCTACTTCGTGCACTCCTACGCCGCCCACACCTGGGACCTCGCGCCGGGGGACGAGCACTTCGCGGCGGTCCGGCCGCGGGTCACCTGGGCGACGCACGGGGAGCGCTTCGTCGCCGCCGTCGAGAACGGGCCGCTGTGCGCGACGCAGTTCCACCCCGAGAAGTCCGGGGAGGCCGGGCTCGCCCTGCTCGAGAACTGGGTCCGCTCCCTCTGACCCCGCCCCAAGGTGTTATCGGGTGACCCGATAAGCCCGCACTTCCCCCGGGAAGGCTTCTCGGGTGAAGCGCTGGTTTCCCGGGTCACCCGAGAAAGCCGAGGGGGGCGGGGCGGGGTGGCTGGGGTCGGGGTCGGGGTCGGGCTGGGGCGCCGGACGCGGCAGACTGGGGCACCGACCGACCCACCGCCCCCGGAGGACCCCGCGTGAGCACCCCAGACCAGCCCCGCCTCGAGCTGCTGCCCGCCGTCGACGTCGTCGAGGGGCGCGCCGTCCAGCTCGTCCAGGGCGTCGCCGGCTCCGGCGCGGAGTTCGGCGACCCCCTGCTCGCCGCGCTGCAGTGGCAGGAGGAGGGGGCGGAGTGGCTCCACCTCGTCGACCTCGACGCGGCCTTCGGCCGTGGCAGCAACGCGCTGCTGCTCGCCGAGATCGTCGGTCGGCTCGACATCGACGTCGAGATGAGCGGGGGCATCCGGGACGAGGAGTCGCTCACCCGGGCCCTGGCCACCGGCTGTCGCCGGGTGAACGTCGGCACGGCCGCCCTCGAGGACCCGGAGTGGACCGCGCGGGCGATCGCCGAGCACGGTGACCGGGTGGCCGTCGGCCTCGACGTCCGCGGCACGACCCTCGCCGCGCGGGGCTGGACGAGCGAGGGCGGTGACCTGTGGGAGACCCTCGCCCGGCTCGACGCCGAAGGCTGCTCCCGCTACGTCGTCACCGACGTCGCCAAGGACGGGATGATGAAGGGGCCCAACCTGTCACTGCTCCAGGACGTGTGCGCACGCACCGACCGGCCCGTCGTCGCCTCCGGCGGCATCTCGACCCTCGAGGACATCGCCGCGGTCCGCACCCTGGTCGCCGACGGCGTCGAGGGCGCGATCGTCGGGTCGGCGCTCTACCGCGGCGCCTTCACCCTCCCGGCCGCCCTCGACGTCGCGGGCCGCCCGTGACCCCGGGCGGGGCCGACTCCGCCGAGGTCCCCTGGGGCGGACGCGAGCTGTCGGAGTCGGGCTTCGAGACCGACACCGGCGAGGCCGACCCGGCGCTGCGCGCGGCGCTCGCCGGGACCGCCGACGACGCGACGCTGATGCGGGCCGTCGAGGCGTCGCGGTTCCTCGTCCCGGTCGTCGCCACCGCCACCGGCGAGGACGAGCACGACGGGCACCGGGTCGAGACGGGGACCGACATGGCCGCCGTCACCCTCGTCGCCCCGGACGGACGCCGGGCGCTCCCGGTGTTCACCGGCGCCGACGCACTCGCCGCCTGGGACCCGGCCGCGCGGCCCGTGCCGGTGACGCCCGCGCGGGCCGCGCAGGCCGCCGTCTCGGAGTCCTGCGACGTGCTCGTCGTCGACGTCGCCGGGCCGGCCACCCGCGTCCTGCGCCCCTCGATGCTCTGGGCGCTGGCCCAGGAGCGGCCCTGGCAGCCCGCACCCACCGACCCCTTCGTCGCGCGGGCCGTCGCGGCCGCGACCGCGGCCGAGCCCGACATCGTCACGCACACCCTCGAGGAGGGCACCCCGGCGGGGGAGGGCGTCCTCGGGATCGTGCTCACGCTGCGGCCCGGCCTCGCCCCCGACGACGTCCGGGCCGCCGCGACCCGGGTGGGCGAGCGGCTCGCCACCGACGGCGAGCTGCGGGCCCGGGTCGACGGCCTCGCGTTCCGGATCGTCTGACGATTTCGGCCCCGGCGGGGGTGCTGGTAGCGTTGTGCGCTGACCGACCGCCCCGCTGTCCCGGGGGTGGTGTGCAAGAGAAGCCAGGCTTCCACCCGCGTCGACCACGAGGTCGCCGGGTCCCCGGTCCGTGACGAGACGTCACGCGCGCCCCTTCGGGTGTGTCGTGGCATCCCGTCGCAGACCGGACGGAACCAGGCTCCTCGCGCACACGCCGCGAGGAGCCTCTTCTCGTGTCGGCGGCCACCGTTCAGACATGTGACGAAGGAGAAGCACATCAGCGAGCCACGCATCAACGACCGCATCCGGGTTCCGGAGGTGCGGTTGGTCGGCCCCAACGGCGAGCAGGTCGGCATCGTCCGCGTCGAGGACGCCCTCCGCCTCGCGGCAGAGGCGGACCTCGACCTCGTCGAGGTCGCTCCGATGGCCAAGCCCCCGGTCGCCAAGCTCATGGACTTCGGCAAGTACAAGTACGAAGCCGCCGTGAAGGCCCGTGAGGCGCGCAAGAACCAGGTCAACACGGTCATCAAGGAGATCAAGCTCCGCCCGAAGATCGACCCGCACGACTACGGCACGAAGAAGGGCCACGTCGTCCGGTTCCTCAAGGGCGGCGACAAGGTCAAGGTGACGATCATGTTCCGCGGTCGCGAGCAGTCCCGCCCCGAGCTCGGGTTCCGGCTGCTCCAGCGCCTCGCGGAGGACGTCATCGAGCTCGGCACCGTCGAGTCGGCGCCGAAGCAGGACGGCCGCAACATGGTCATGGTCATCGCGCCGACGAAGAAGAAGGCGCAGGCGATGGCCGAGCAGCGCAAGCGCCGTGACGACGCGAAGGCCGACCAGGCCGCCGACGACGCCGGGGTCGACACCAGCACCGAGCAGGTCGAGCCGGCCGAGCAGGTCGAGTCGGCCGAGCAGGTCGAGTCGGCCGAGCAGGTCGAGTCGGCCGAGCAGGTCGAGTCGGCCGAGCAGGTCACGGCGAGCGAGACGACGGACGCGGGCTGAGCCCGTCCCCGGACAACAGCACTACCGACAGCACACGACGCAAGGAGATCGGCACCATGCCGAAGAACAAGACGCACAGCGGCGCCAAGAAGCGCTTCCGGGTCACCGGCTCGGGCAAGGTCATGCGCGAGCAGGCCGGCCACGTCCACAAGTTCCACGAGAAGACCCCGCAGAAGGCCCGCGCTCTGTCCAAGGACGTCCTGGTCTCCACGGGTGACCTCAAGAAGGTCAAGAAGCTCCTCGGTCGCTGAGCGACCCCTCCCCACCCCCCTGTACTGACGCAGAGCAAGGAGAACTCACGTGGCACGCGTGAAGCGGGCGGTCAACGCCCAGAAGAAGCGCCGGGTCGTCCTCGAGCGAGCCAGCGGGTACCGCGGGCAGCGCTCGCGGCTCTACCGCAAGGCCAAGGAGCAGGTCCAGCACAGCATGGGCTATGCCTACCGCGACCGGCGCGCCCGCAAGGGTGACTTCCGCCGGCTGTGGATCCAGCGGATCAACGCCGCGGCCCGCGCGAACGGCATGACGTACAACCGGTTCATCCAGGGCCTGAAGATCGCCGAGGTCGAGGTCGACCGCCGGATGCTCGCCGAGCTCGCGGTCAACGACGAGGCCGCCTTCACCGCGCTCGTCGAGATCGCCAAGGCGAACCAGGGCACCGAGGCGAAGGCCTCCGCCTGAACGGCGACCACTCCGTGCTGACCAACCCCGGATCCGACCGGGTCCGGGCGGTCCGTGCACTCCAGAGGCGGCCGGTGCGGCAACGCACCGGCCGCTTCGGCGTCGAAGGGCCGCAAGGGGTCCGCGAGGCCGTCCGGTACGCCCCGCAGCGGGTGCGCGACGTCTACGTCACGGCCGAGGCCGCCCAGCGCTACGCGGCCGACATCCTCGGGCCCGCGCACGACGCCGGGCTGCGGGTGCACGAGGTGTCCACGGAGGTCCTCGCCGCGATGTCCGACGCAGACGCGCCCCAGGGCGTGCTCGCCGTCGTGGACGCCGCCGACACCACGCTCGCCGAGGTGCTCGCCACCGGCCCGCGGCTGCTCGTGCTGCTGACGAACGTCCGCGACCCCGGCAACGCCGGCACGGTCATCCGCGGCGCGGACGCGGCCGGCGCCGACGCCGTGCTCGTCAGCGCGGCCTCGGTGGACGTCCTCGCCCCCAAGGTCGTCCGGTCGACGGCCGGATCACTGTTCCACCTGCCGGTCGTCGCCGGTCTCGACACCGACGCCACCCTCGACGCGCTCGCGGGGGCCGGGATCCGCCGCTACGCCGCCGACGGGTCCGGGACCACCCTGCTGCCCGAGGCCGACCTCGCCGCCGCGCACTGCTGGGTCATGGGGAACGAGGCCTGGGGGCTGCCCCAGGACACCCTCGATCGGTGTGACGAGGTCGTCCGCGTCCCCATCCACGGGCGGGCCGAGTCCCTCAACCTCGCGATGGCCGCGACCGTGTGCCTGTACGCGTCGGCCGGTGTCCAGCGGTCGGCGCGCGGCGCGGGATGACGTGCGCGCCACGGTCCGGCGTCCAGCGCCCGGAGCGCGACGCGGGGTAACGTGCCCGACATGGTTGAACGGTTCGGGGTGCCCGACGACCTCGCCGGCCACGGCCTGGAGTTCCTGCCGGACGGGCTGATCACCGCTGTGGGGGACCCCGGGGTGGTGCGGTACATGAACGGGCGGGCCGAGGAGATCACCGGGCTGTCCGCCGACGAGGTCGTCGGGTGCGACATCCGCACGGCCGTGCCGCTGCTCGACCACACGGGGGACTCGTGGTGGGACATCACCGACCCGTGGTCGGGGCTGCAGACCCGCACGGGCCACCGTGAGCGCCTGCTCGTCCTGCCGTCGGGCCGAGAGCTGCTCGTCACGGCGCGCTACGTGCGTGCCGAGCGGGGGGCGCCGGTCAACACGCTCGTCCTGGGGGTCCGCGACGCCGAGAGCCGGCGACGGGCCGAGAAGGAGAGCTCGGTGCTCCTCACCTCCGTCGCCCACGAGCTGCGTTCACCGCTCACCGGGGTCAAGGGCTTCTCGTCGACGCTGCTGCGCAACTGGGACCGGTTCAGCGACGACCAGAAGCGGCTCATGCTCGAGACCATCGAGGCCGACGCCGACCGGGTCACCCGGCTCATCACCGAGCTGCTCGACACCTCCCGGATCGGGACGGGTCGGCTCACCGTCCACGCCCAGCCGCTGCAGGTCCGTCCCCGGCTCGAGGCGCAGGTCGAGCGTCGGGTGGTGGCCGGGGCGGACCGCGCGCAGTTCGACATCGACGTCGCCGACGGGGTCGACGTGCTCTGGGCCGACCCCGACCGCTTCGAGCAGGTCGTCACCAACCTCGTCGACAACGCGCTGCGGCACGGCAAGGGCCGGGTCCGGATGGCCGTCGAGCGCGCGGCGTGGGAGGGCCCGGCCGCCGTCGACCTCGTCGTCTGCGACGACGGCGACGGCATCGCACCCCACCACCGCGAGCTCGTGTTCTCGAGGTTCTGGCAGGCCGGGGCCAAGCACGGCACCGGGCTCGGCCTCTATCTCGTCCGTGGTCTCGTCGAGGCCCATGGCGGGGAGGTGGCCGTCGAGAGCGCCCCCGGAGGCGGCGCCCGGATGCGCGCGACCTTCCCCGACGGCGACTGACCGGCCGGCGCCCGCGCCCCACCGCCCCCTCGTGCCGCCGACCCCCTGAATGGCGAGGACGCGGGTCGACTGAGAAGGTGTCCACGTGAGCACAGTGACCCTCGAGCCCTACCGGCGCGTCCTCGCGCACCAGGGCCTGCGTCGGGCACTCGTCATCGGCGCCCTCGTGCGGACCCCGGTCTTCGCGACGGGCATCCTCGTCAGCATCCATGTCGTCACGGCGCTCGGCCGCTCCTACACCGAGGCCGGGCTCGTGGCCGCGGCGGCGACGATCTCCATCGCGATCAGCGGCCCCTGGCGCGGCCGGCTGCTCGACAAGCACGGGCTGCGCCGCGTCGTCGCCCCGTCGCTGCTCATCTCCGGCACGAGCTGGGCCATCGCTCCGTGGGTCGGCTACCTGCCGCTGCTGGTGCTCGTGGTGGTGGCCGGGCTGTTCGTCGTCCCCACCTTCTCGGTGATCCGCCAGGCGATCATCGCCGCGGTGCCGGAGGACCAACGCAGGACGGCCATCTCCCTGGACTCCGCCATCATCGAGGTCTGCTTCATGGTGGTGCCCGCCGTGGCCGTCTGGGCCTCGATCCACTGGGGCACCGCCAAGGTGCTCTTCGTCGTGCAGATGTGCGGGGTCGCGGCCGGGGTGGCCCTGTGGATCGCGAACCCCCCGCTGCGCGGCAAGGGCGAGGACGCCGCGGGCGCGGAGGCGCCGCCCCGGCGGACCTGGCTGCGCCCGGGCTTCATCGCCGTCTGCGCGATCGCCGCCACCTCGACGCTGGTGCTGGCGGGCTCCGACCTGGCCATCGTCGCGACGATGCGCGAGTTCGACACGGTCGGCCAGATCGGGATCGTCCTCGCCGTGTGGGGGCTGGGGTCGCTCGTCGGCGGCCTCGTCTACGGCGCCCTGCCCCGGGAGATCCCGGCCCGCTGGCTGCTGCTGGGCCTCGCCCTCGCCACCGCGCCGATGGCGCTGGCGTCCTCGCCGTGGGAGCTCGCGGGGTACGCGCTCCTCGCGGGGCTCCTGTGCGCCCCGGCGATCACGGCCACCGTCGACGAGGCCGCGCGCCTGGTGCCTGCCCGCGCCCGGGGGGAGGCGATGGGCTGGCACGGCTCCTCGATCACCGCCGGCGGCGCGCTCGGGGCGCCGTTCGCGGGGTTGGCGCTCGACGGGTACGGCCACGGCGCGGGCTTCGTCGCCGTGGCAGCGGTCGGCGTCGCGGTGGCCCTGTGGTCGTTCGTCGTCGCCCGCCGCTCCACGGCGCGGGAGGCCCGCGTCGCCAGCCGGGTCTGAGCCCCGCGCGGCGGCTCGCCCCGTCCGGGATGAACCCCGTCCAGCACCGGGGGAGCGGCGCTCCCTAGACTCGGGCGCGCCCCCACCGACGAAGAAGTGGAAGCGATGTCCGGACCCAACACCAGCTACGACCCCGTCGAGGTCGCCGCGCTCGACCCCGCAGCCGTCGAGGCCGCCGCTGCCGCGGCCCTGGCGGCCGCGCAGGCCGCGTCGACCCTCGACGAGCTCAAGGCCGCCCGCGGAGCCCACCAGGGCGACAAGAGCCCGCTCGCGCTCGCGAACCGCGAGATCAGGGCGCTGCCCCCCAGCGCCAAGGCCGAGGCCGGCAAGCGGGTCGGCCAGGCCCGGGGCCGGGTCGCCCAGGCGTTCGCCGCCCGCCAGGCCGAACTCGAGGCCGAGCGCGACGAGCGCATCCTCGTGGACGAGGCCGTCGACGTCACGCTGCCCGCGGGGCGCCGTCCGCTGGGGCGCCGCCACCCCATCGAGCTCATGTCGCAGCGCATCGCCGACCTGTTCATCGGGATGGGCTGGGAGATCGCCGAGGGCCCCGAGATCGAGGCGGAGTGGTTCAACTTCGACGCCCTGAACTTCGACATCGACCACCCCGCGCGCCAGATGCAGGACACCTTCTACGTCGACCCGCCCGAGGACGGCCTCGTCCTGCGCACCCACACCTCGCCGGTGCAGGCCCGGACCCTGCTCGAGCGCGGCGTGCCGGTGTACGTCGCCGCCATCGGCCGGGTCTTCCGCACCGACGAGCTCGATGCCACGCACATGCCGGCGTTCCACCAGGTCGAGGGCCTCGCCGTCGACGAGGGCATCACGATGGCCCACCTCAAGGGCACCCTGGACCGGCTCGCCGCCGAGCTGTTCGGTGCGGGCATCACGACCCGGCTGCGGCCCTCGTACTTCCCCTTCACCGAGCCGAGCGCCGAGATGGACCTGCGCTGCTTCGTCTGCCGCGGCGAGGACCCCGAGTGCCGGACGTGCAAGGGGATGGGCTGGATCGAGTGGGGCGGGTGCGGCATGGTCAACCGCAACGTCCTCACCGCGTGCGGGGTCGACCCCGACCGCTACACCGGCTTCGCCTTCGGGATGGGCGTGGACCGGGCGCTGATGTTCCGCACCGGGGTCAGCGACATGCGCGACATGATCGAGGGTGACGTGCGTTTCGACGCCCAGTTCGGGATGGAGATCTGATGCGGGTTCCCGTCGACTGGCTGCGCGAGTACGTCGCGGTCTCCCCGGACGCGACCGGGGCGGACATCGCCGCCGCGCTCGTGGCGGTCGGGCTCGAGGAGGAGGGGCTGCACGGTGGCGGCGTCACCGGCCCCCTCGTCGTCGGCCGCGTCCTCTCGGTGGTGCGTGAGCCGCAGAAGAACGGCAAGACCATCAGCTGGTGCCAGGTCGACGTCGGCGACGCCAACGGCACCGGCGAGCCGCAGGGCATCGTCTGCGGGGCGCCGAACTTCGACGAGGGCGACCTCGTCCCGGTGATCCTGCCCGGAGGTGTCCTGCCGACGCCGCAGGGCCCGCTGGAGGTGTCGGCGCGCAAGACCTACGGCCACGTCTCGGCCGGGATGATCTGCTCCGAGCGCGAGCTCGGCCTCGGCGACGACCACGACGGCATCATCGTGCTCACCCGGCGCTTCGCCGGGGACGACGAGACGCTGGCCAGGTGCGTGCCCGGGGCCGACGCCATCGCGATCCTCGGGCTCGACCGCGAGACCGTCGAGGTCAACGTCACCCCCGACCGGGGCTACTGCTTCTCGGTGCGCGGGGTCGCGCGGGAGTACGGCCACGCGACCGGGGCGGTGTTCACCGACCCGGTGACCGCGCTCGCCGCCGCCGCCCCGGCCCCCACCGACACCGGCTACCCCGTCGAGCTGACCGACGAGTCACCCGTCCGCGGCCGCCTCGGCTGCGACCGGTACGTCGCTCGCGTCGTCCGGGGGATCGACGTCGCCGCGCCGACCCCGGCGTGGATGCGCGCCCGGCTCACCGAGGCCGGGATGCGCCCGATCTCGCTGGCGGTCGACGTGACCAACTACGTGATGCTCGGGCTCGGCCAGCCGCTGCACGCGTTCGACCTCGCGCGGCTCGGCGAGCGCATCGTCGTCCGCCGCGCCCGCGCGGGCGAGCGGCTCACCACCCTCGACGACGTCGACCGGGCCCTGGACCCGGGGGACCTCCTCATCACCGACGGCGGCGAGACGCCCATCGCCATCGCCGGCGTCATGGGCGGCGCCAGCACCGAGGTGTCGTCCTCGACCAGCGACGTGCTCATCGAGGCGGCCCACTTCGACCCCGTGTCCGTGGCCCGCTCGGCACGCCGGCACCGGCTCCCGTCGGAGGCGTCGCGGCGTTTCGAGCGCGGCGTCGACCCCGGGCTCGCGCCGGCCGCGGCCCAGCTCGCCGTCGACCTGCTCGTCCGTTACGGCGGCGGCACCGTCGACCCCGGCGTCACCGATGTGGGCACTCCGGCCGAGCCCGCGCCGATCGCCCTGTCGGCGGCCTTCCCGTCGCGCCTCGTCGGCATCGACTACCCCGCGGACGAGGTCGTCGACATCCTGCGCCGGATCGGCTGCGCGGTGGACGCCGACGGGGATGCGCTGACGGTCTCCCCGCCGTCCTGGCGGCCGGACCTCACGACCGCCGAGGACCTCGTCGAGGAGGTCGCGCGGATCCACGGCTACGCGCGCATCCCGTCGGTGCTCCCGACGCCTCCGGGCGGGTCGGGGCTCACGCACGCCCAGCGGGTGCGACGGGTCGTCGCCGACCTGCTGGCCGCCCAGGGGCTCGCCGAGGTGTGGAGCGACCCGTTCGTCGGGGCCGACCGCTTCGCCGACCTCGGGCTCGACGTCGACGCCGAGACGGCCCGCACCGTGCGCATCGCGAACCCGCTGTCCGACGAGGAGCCGTTCATGCGCACGAGCCTCGTCGCGACGCTCGTCGAGGCCCTGCGGCGCAACGTCTCGCGGGGGGCGAAAGACGTCGCGCTCTTCGAGCTCGGGCTCGTCACGGCGCGCACCGGCCCGCAGCGCCAGGCGCCCACCGAGGACGTCGGGGTCCGGCCCTCGGACGCCGTGCTCGCGACCATCCGGGAGGCCGTGCCGCACCAGCCGCGGCACGTCGCGTGGCTCCTCGCCGGCGACCGGGACCGCGCCGGGTGGTGGGGCGCCGGTCGTCGCGCCGACCTCACCGACGTGCTCGAGCTCGTCGAGGCCGTCGCGCAGGCGCTCGCCGTCGAGGTCGTCGTCTCGGCCGACGACGCCATGCCCTGGCACCCCGGCCGCTGCGCACGGGTGGCGCTGGCCGAGGGCACGGTCCTCGGCCGGGTCGGGGAGCTGCACCCGAAGGTCGTCCAGGCCCTCGGGCTGCCCGAGCGCACCGTCGGTGGCGAGCTCGACCTCGACCTCCTCACCGTCGCCGCCGACCACACCGTGCGCGCCCGCACGCTCGCCACGTACCCGATGGCCCAGAGCGACGTCGCGCTCGTCGTCGACCGCGGTGTGCCGGCGTCCGGGGTGCGCGAGGCGCTGGTGTCCGGTGGGGGTGACCTGCTGGAGGCGGTGCACCTCTTCGACGTCTACGAGGGCGGTCAGGTGGGGGAGGGGCGCAAGTCGCTCGCCTACCGGCTGACCTTCCGCTCACCGGAGCGCACCCTGACGACCGAGGAGGTGTCGCGGCTGCGGGACGCCGCCGTGGCCGCCGCGGCGGCGGCGCACGGAGCGGTGCAGCGGGCGTGAGCGAGGCCGCGGCCGGCATCACCGAGCCCGTCGACGACGAGGGCGACGTGACCCCCGAGCCCGACACCGACGACGGTGCCGGGCGGGGCGGCCACCTCGTCGCCGTCGTCACCGGCGCCTCGCGCGGCATCGGGCGTGCCGTCGCGATGGCGCTCGAGGACGCCGGGTGGGTCGTCGAGCGGGGGTCCTCGACGGTCGCGCCGGTCACCGACCGGGAGGCCCTGGCGGCCTGGGTGGCTGACATCGTCGAGCGGCAGGGCCGCATCGACCTCCTCGTCAACAACGCCGGGGTCATCGACGCCGAGGTCGACCTGTTCGCCTCCGACCCCGACCAGTGGTGGTACACCCACGAGGTCAACGTCCTGGGCGTCTACCTCATGACCTGGCTCGTGGCCCCGCACCTCGTGGCGGCCGGCGGTGGCCGGGTGGTCAACGTGAACTCCGGGTCGGCCCGCCGGGCCGGGGCGGTCGCGAGCGCGTACTCCGCCAGTAAGGCCGCGCTCGCGCGCATCACGGGCTCGGCCCACCTCGCCGGCTGGGACCGCGGCATCCGGGCGTTCGACCTCATGCCGGGGGTGGTGCGCACCGACATGACCGCGGCGATGGACGCCCACGTCGGCCGCACCGAGTGGACCTCGCCCGAGGAGGTCACGTCGCTCGTCCTCGCGCTGGCCTCCGGTGACCTCGACGCGTTCTCCGGGCGTTTCGTGCGGGCCGGTGTCGACACCCCGGACTCGCTCCGCGCGATGGCCGAGCGCGGGCTCGAGCCGGGCGAGCGCATGCTCGACCTCGTCCTGCGCGACGACGACCCCCTCGCCTGACCTCACCCGCTCTGTCCCGACATTTCAGGCCGGCGTCCGCGCGAACCGCCGCCTGAGCGGCGTGTCGCGCGGACCGGGGCATGAAAAGTCGGGAAGCCCGGGAGGTGGGTGATGGGGTGGTTGTGCATGGAGTTGGCGAACTCTGTATAGTCATGCATATGCCGAAGGTTGCCGTGGCCGGAGCGAGTGGGTACGCCGGGGGAGAGATCCTCCGGCTGCTGCTGGCGCACCCCGATCTCGAGGTCGGCGCCCTGACCGCGGGTGGCAACGCCGGCGAGCTGCTGGGGAGCATCCACCCGCACCTGACGCCGCTCGCGGACCGGGTCCTGGAGGAGACGACCCCCGAGGTCCTCGCGGGTCATGACGCCGTCGCCCTCGCCCTGCCGCACGGCCACTCGGCCCGTATCGCGCAGGCCCTGCCGCCGGACGTCCTCGTCGTCGACTGTGGCGCCGACCACCGGCTGCGTGACCCCGACGCGTGGACCGAGTTCTACGACACGAGCCACGCGGGGTCCTGGCCCTACGGCCTGCCGGAGCTCCCGACGGCCGAGGGCCCGCAGCGCGGCGCCCTCGCCGGGGCGACCCGCATCGCCGTCCCCGGCTGCTACCCGACGGCCGTCTCGCTGGCCCTCGCACCCGGCCTCGTCGGCGGGGTCGTCGAGCCCGCCGACATCACCGTCGTCGCGGCCTCGGGCACCTCCGGTGCCGGCCGCTCCCTCAAGCCGCACCTCCTCGGCGCCGAGACGATGGGCTCCATGTCGCCGTACGGCGTCGGCGGGGTCCACCGGCACACCCCCGAGATCGAGCAGAACCTCTCGGCGTGCGGTCGTGGGCCCGTCACCGTCTCGTTCACCCCGACCCTGGCCCCGATGCCCCGCGGCATCCTCGCGACGTGCACCGCGCGGGCCGTCGACGGGGTGACCGCCGCGGAGGTCCGGGCGGCCTGGGACGTGGCATACCTCGACGAGCCCTTCGTCCACGTCCTCCCGGAGGGGCGCTGGCCGAGCACCGCGAGCGTCCTCGGCTCCAACTGCGTCCACCTCCAGGTGACCCTCGACGATCGGGTCGGCCGGGTCGTCGTCGTCGCGGCCGTCGACAACCTCACCAAGGGCACGGCCGGGGCCGCCGTCCAGTGCCTCAACCTCGCCCTCGGCCTCCCCGAGACCACCGGGCTCCCGCTGGCCGGAGTCGCCCCGTGACCGCCATGCCGCTCCACCTCATGGAGCACCCCGAGGACGTCTCCATCGTCCGGCTCCCCAGCGGAGTGGAGCCGGACTTCGACTGGCAGCGCGGGCCGCTGGCGTCGCTGACCCGGACCGCCGACGAGACCTCGATCGTCTGCGCCACCGACGTGGTGCCGGCCGCCGCCCGCAGCGAGGGTCCGTTCCGCGCCGTCGAGGTCGCCGGGCCGCTGGCCTTCTCGGCCGTCGGCGTCTTCGTCGACATCCTCACCCCGCTCGCCCACGCCGGGATCTCGGTGCTCGGCCTGTCCACGTTCGACACCGACTGGGTCCTCGTGCCGCGCGACCGGTCCGCCGACGCCGCGCAGGCCTGGCGCCGGGCCGGTTTCGTCATCACCCCGACGACGTTGAGCGGGGGAGGGTCCTGATGTCGGTCACCACCCCCCGGGGGTTCCGGGCGTCCGGGGTCGTCGCCGGCCTGAAGGCCTCCGGCCGCCCGGACGTCGCGCTCGTCGTCAACGACGGCCCGGAGCACGCCGCCGCGGCCGTCTTCACGAGCAACCGGGTCGAAGCCGCCCCCGTCACCTGGTCGCGCACCGTCGTCGCCGACGGCCGGGCCGACGTCGTCGTCCTCAACAGCGGCGGTGCGAACGCCTGCACCGGCGTGCCCGGCTTCCAGGACACCCACGCCACGGCCGAGCACGTCGCCGCCGCACTCGGCGTGGCCGCCGGTGACGTCGTCGTCTGCTCGACCGGGCTCATCGGGGAACGGCTGCCGATGGACCGCCTGCTTCGCGGGGTCGACGCGGCGGCCGCGTCGTTGACCGGCGAAGGAGGGCCGGCGGCCGCCGAGGCCATCATGACGACCGACAGCGTCCCGAAGACCGCGCACGCCGACCACGACGGCTGGTCGGTCGGGGGGATGGCCAAGGGCGCGGGGATGCTCGCGCCCTCGCTCGCGACGATGCTCGTCGTCCTCACCACCGACGCGGTCGCCGACGCTCCGACCCTCGACGCGGCCCTGCGCGAGGCGACGCGCACGACCTTCGACCGGGTCGACTCCGACGGCTGCATGTCGACGAACGACACCGTGGTCCTCCTCGCGTCCGGCGCCTCCGGGCGCCGGGTCGACCCCGACGACCTCGGTGCGGCGGTCACGGCGGTGTGCGCCGACCTGGCCCGCCAGCTCGTGGCCGACGCCGAGGGAGCCCACCACGACATCGCCGTCGAGGTCCGCTCCGCGGCCTCGGAGGACGACGCGCTCGAGGTCGCCCGCTCGATCGCCCGCAACGCCCTCTTCAAGTGCGCGGTCTTCGGCGGCGACCCCAACTGGGGGCGCGTCCTGGCCGCCGTCGGGACCACGGCCGCCGCGTTCGACCCCGCGACCCTCGACGTGTCGATGAACGGCGTCCAGGTGTGCCGGGCCGGGGGCGTGGGCGAGGACCGCACCCTCGTCGACCTGTCGGGCCGGGTGGTGCACGTCGTCGTCGACCTGTACGCCGGTGACGCCGCGGCGACGGTCTGGACCAACGACCTCACCCACGACTACGTCCACGAGAACTCCGCCTACTCCACCTGAGCACGACCGAGACGAAGGCCCCCATGACCCCACCCGAGCAGCTGGCGTTCCGCGGCGCGATCGACGCCGCGGCGCTGCGGGTCGCCCAGTCGAAGGCGACGACCCTCGTCGAGGCACTCCCGTGGCTCGAGTCGTTCCGCGGCGCGCTCGTCGTCGTCAAGTACGGCGGCAACGCGATGACCGACGACGGGCTGAAGGCGGCGTTCGCCCAGGACATCGCCTTCCTCCGCTACGCCGGGCTGCGCCCGGTCGTCGTCCACGGCGGCGGGCCGCAGATCAAGAGCATGCTCGACCGCCTCGGCCTGCAGTCGGAGTTCCGCGGCGGCCTGCGCGTCACGACCCCCGAGGTCATGGACGTCGTGCGGATGGTGCTCACCGGCCAGGTCGGACGCGAGCTCGTCGGCCTGCTCAACCAGCACGGCCCGGTCGCCGTCGGGCTCTCGGGGGAGGACGCCGGCCTGTTCGGGGCGCGGCGCCGCGGCGTCACCGTCGACGGCGAGGAGCACGACCTCGGGCTCGTCGGCGACGTCGTCGAGGTCGACCCCCGGGCCGTCCTGGACCTCCTCGACGCAGGGCGCATCCCCGTCGTGTCCACCGTGGCCCCGGACCTCGACCACGACGGCCAGGTCCTCAACGTCAACGCCGACACCGCCGCCGCGGCACTGGCCGCGGCGCTCGGCGCCCGCAAGCTCGTCGTGCTCACCGACGTCGAAGGCATCTACGCCGACTGGCCCGACCGCGGGTCGCTCCTGTCCGAGCTGCGGGTCGGCCGCGCCCGCGAGCTGCTGACCCGGGTGGAGGCCGGGATGATCCCGAAGCTCGAGGCGTGCATCCGGGCCGTCGAGGCGGGGGTGCCACGGGCCCACGTCGTCGACGGCCGCCAGCCGCACAGCGTCCTCCTCGAGATCTTCACCTCCGAGGGCATCGGCACGATGGTCCTGGCGGACCAGGACGGAGACGACGATGCGTGAGCCCACCCCGACCGCAGGGAAGCAGACCGACGCCTGGCTGGGCCGGTACGACCGGGCGCTGCTCGGTGTCTTCGGCCGGCCCCAGCTGGTCCTGGAGCACGGCGAGGGCGCCTGGGTGTGGGACGTCGACGGCCGGCGCTACCTCGACCTCGTTGGCGGCCTGGCCGTCACCGTCCTCGGGCACAACCACCCGGCGCTCGTCGCGGCCGTCTCGAAGCAGGCGGGCCAGCTCGTCCACGTCTCGAACTTCTACACCTCCGTGCCCCAGGTCGAGCTCGCCGAGCGCCTCCTGGAGGTGGCGGGCGCCCCCGCCGGCTCGGCGGTGTTCTTCTGCAACTCGGGCACCGAGGCGATGGAGGCAGCCGTCAAGCTCGCCCGGCGCACCGGCCGGATGGGGATCATCGCGGCCGAGGGCGCCTTCCACGGCCGGAGCACCGGCGCCCTGGCCCTCACCCACAAGCCGGCGTACCGCGAGCCGTTCGAGCCGCTGCTGCCCGGCGTCGTGCACGTCCCGTGGGGTGACGTCGCGGCGCTCGAGTCCTCGGTCGGGCCGGACACCTCCGCCGTCGTGCTCGAGCCGATCCAGGGCGAGGGCGGGGTGGTCCCGGCCACGGCCGAATACCTCCGGGCCGCCCGGGCCCTGACCGCCGAGGCCGGGGCGCTGCTCGTCCTCGACGAGATCCAGACCGGGGTCGGGCGCACCGGGTCCTGGTTCGCGTGCCAGCAGGCGGGGGTCGTGCCCGACGCGATGACCGTGGCCAAGGGGCTGGGCGGTGGCGTGCCCATCGGCGCCCTCGTGACGTTCGGGCCCGAGGTCACGGCACTGCTGGCAGCGGGGCAGCACGGCACGACGTTCGGGGGCAACCCCCTCTCGTGCGCCGCGGGGCTGGCCGTGCTCGACACGATCGTGGCCGAGGGCCTGCTCGACCACGTCCGGGCAGCCGGCGAGCACCTCGAGCGGCGGGTCCTGGGCCTCGGCGACCCCCGGGTCACGGGCATCCGGGGGGCCGGCCTCCTGCGCGCGGTGACCCTGGCGGGGGAGTGGGCGCCCTCGGTGGCCGCCCACGCACGGGACGCCGGCATCCTCGTCAACCCGGTCGCACCGGACGCCATCCGGCTGGCGCCGCCCTTCGTCGTCACCACCGACCAGCTCGACCTCTTCGTCGACGCCCTGCCGGGGCTCCTCGACGCGGCCACCGAGGAGAACCGATGACCCTGCGTCACTTCCTGCGCGACGACGACCTCACCCCGGACGAGCAGCGCGAGGTGCTCGACCGGGCCCTGGCGCTCAAGGCGGACCCGTTCTCCGACCGCTGCCTCGAGGGCCCGCAGACCGTCTCGATCCTCTTCGACAAGCAGACCCTGCGCACCCAGGTCTCCTTCGTCGGCGCCGTCTCGGGCCTCGGGGGGTTCCCCATGGTCGTCGACGGGCGGCTCGCCGGGGTCGGCGTGCGCGAGCCCGTCGCCGACGTCGCCCGGATCCTCGGCCGGCAGTCGGCGGCGGTGGTGTGGCGCACCTTCGAGCAGGCCAAGCTCGAGGAGATGGCCGAGTACGCGGGGGTCCCGGTCGTCAACGCGCTCACCGACGACTTCCACCCGTGCCAGACCCTCGCGGACCTCCTCACCGTGCGCGAGCTGCTCGGCGACCTCGCCGGTCGCACCCTCGCCTACGTCGGGGACGGCGCGAACAACATGGCCCACTCCTACCTGCTCGCCTCGGCCACCGCCGGGGTGCACGTGCGGGTCGGCGCACCACCGAGCCACCAGCCGTCGGCGGCCGTCGTCGCCCGGGCCGAGGAGATCGCCGCGCGGACCGGGGCGTCGGTGCTCGTCACCGACGACGCCGTCACGGCGGTGAGGGGCGCCGACGTCGTCGCGACCGACACGTGGGTGTCGATGGGCCAGGAGGAGGAGTCGGACACCCGGCACGGCACCGACGGCCCGTTCGAGCCCTTCCGCGTCGACGAGGCGCTCATGGCCCAGGCCGCCGACCACGCGGTCTTCCTGCACTGCCTTCCGGCGTACCGGGGCCACGAGGTGACCTCCGCGGTCATCGACGGGCCGCGCTCGCACGTCTGGCAGGAGGCCGAGAACCGCCTCCACGCGCAGAAGGCCCTCCTGTCCTGGCTACTCGAGCACTCGGAGGTGTCGGCATGACCGTCTCGACGAGCCGGGCGGCCCGGCAGCAGCGGATCGTGGAGATCCTGCGTGCCGAGCCCGTCCGCAGCCAGACCGACCTGCTCGACCTGCTGGCCACCGACGGCATCGAGGTCACCCAGGCGACGCTGTCGCGTGACCTCGTCGACGTCGGCGCCGAGCGGGTCCGGGTCGGCAAGAACCTCGTGTACGCCGTGCCGGGTGAGGGCGGCGACCGCACGGTCCGGGTGGCCGCGGCCACCGAGGAGCGCGTCTCGCGCCTGCAGACCCGCTGCCAGGAGCTGCTCGTCTCGGCCGACCACTCGGCGAACCTCGTCGTCCTGCGGACGCCCCCGGGCGCGGCGAACTTCCTCGCCTCGGCCATCGACCACACGACGGTCGAGGGGGTGCTGGGGACCATCGCCGGTGACGACACGATCATGGTCATCACGTCGGGGCCCCAGCGCAGCCGTGAGGTCGTCGACCGCCTGATGTCGTACACCCGGAAGGACCCCTCGTGACCTCGCCCGACCCGAGCGCCCCGGCGGCCGTCAGCCTGTGGGGCGGACGCTTCTCCGGAGGGCCCGCCGACGCCCTGGCGGCGCTGTCGAAGTCGACGCACTTCGACTGGCGCCTCGCGCTCCACGACATCGCGGGGTCGCGGGCCCACGCCCGGGTCCTGCACCGGGCCGGCCTGCTCGACGACGAGATGCTCGAGGCCATGCTCGCGGCGCTGGAGCGGCTGCGGGCCGATGTCGAGTCCGGGGCCTTCGTCGCCGCCGAGGGCGACGAGGACGTCCACACCGCGCTCGAGCGCGGCCTCATCGAGCGGGCCGGGCCGGACGTCGGAGGCCGGCTGCGCGCCGGGCGCTCCCGCAACGACCAGATCGCGACCCTCGGGCGGATGTACCTGCGCGAGCACGCGCGGCTCGTGGCCGGGCTGGTCCTCGACGTCGTCGACGCCCTCGTCCTCCAGGCCCGCCGGCACCACGGGGTGCCGATGCCCGGCCGGACCCACCTCCAGCACGCCCAGCCGGTGCTCCTGTCCCACCACCTCCTGGCCCACGCCTGGGCCCTGCTCCGCGACGTCGACCGGTTCCGCGACTGGGACGCCCGGGCGGGCCTCTCGCCCTACGGCTCCGGCGCGCTGGCGGGCTCCTCGCTCGGCCTGGACCCGGCGGCCGTCGCCGCCGACCTCGGCTTCGCGGGAGCGGTCGAGAACTCGATCGACGGCACCGCCTCGCGCGACTACGCCGCCGAGTTCTCGTTCGTCGCGGCGATGACGGCCGTCGACGTGTCCCGCCTCGCCGAGGAGGTCATCCTCTGGGCCACCAAGGAGTTCTCGTTCGTCACCCTCGACGACGCGTACTCGACGGGGTCGAGCATCATGCCGCAGAAGAAGAACCCCGACGTCGCGGAGCTCGCACGCGGCAAGGCCGGCCGGCTCGTCGGCGACCTCGCTGGCCTGCTGACGACGCTCAAGGGCCTGCCGCTGGCGTACAACCGCGACCTCCAGGAGGACAAGGAGCCGGTGTTCGACGCGATCGACACCCTCGAGGTCCTGCTCCCCGCGTTCTCGGGGATGGTGGCGACGCTGACCTTCGACACCGACCGGCTCGCCGCCCTCGCGCCCCAGGGGTTCTCGCTGGCCACCGACATCGCCGAGTGGCTCGTCCGCGAGGGAGTGCCGTTCCGGGTCGCCCACGAGGTCGCGGGCGCCTGCGTCCGCGCGTGCGAGGCGCGCGGCATCGAGTTGTGGGACCTCTCCGACGACGACCTCGCGGCCATCAGCGAGCACCTGACGCCCGGGGTCCGCGAGGTGCTCTCGGTCGAGGGGTCGCTGGCCTCGCGCTCGGGCCAGGGCGGCACCGCACCGGTGCGCGTCGCCGAGCAGCTGGAGCGGGTCGTGGCCACGGCGGCCGAGGCCCGGGTGTGGACGGCCGACCTCCCCACCGCCCGCTGACCTGCGGCCGAGCCAGACTGGGCCCATGACCGACCCGCTCGCCGCGCTGCTCGCCCGCGACTCCACCGAGGTCGCACCCGCGCTGCTCGGAGCGCGGGTGACCCATGCGGGGGTGACGGTCCGGATCACCGAGGTCGAGGCCTATGCGGGGGCCGTCGACCCGGGCTCGCACGCCTACCGTGGCCGGACCCCACGCACCGAGGTGATGTTCGGGCGCGCCGGCCGGCTGTACGTGTACTTCACGTACGGGATGCACTTCTGCGCCAACGTCGTCACCGGGCCCGAGGGCGAGGCGTCGGCCGTGCTGCTCCGGGCGGGGGAGGTCGAGGCGGGGCACGAGGTCGCGGCGGTCCGCCGGGCCGGGGTGCGGGAGCGGGACTGGGCAAGAGGCCCGGCGCGGCTCGCGGTGACCCTCGGCCTGGGGCGGGAGCAGAACGGGCTGGACCTGCTCGACCCCGCGACGGCAGCGCGCCTCACCGTGCCCAGGCGCCAACACGCTGCCGCGGACATCCGCACCGGCCCCCGGGTCGGGGTCAGCGGCCCGGGTGGGGACGGGGAGGCGTTCCCGTGGCGGTTCTGGCTCGACGGCGAGCCCAGCGTCAGCCCCTACCGGCCCGCGGTGCGGCGCAGACGGTGACGTGCCATCGGTCGACGTCCACCCCGGGCTCCCGGCACACATCGCCCGCGGCCGGCGTGGCAGGCTGGGGCGGCCGGTGCGACGCCGGCACCGGCGACCCGGAAGGACCCACCGTGACCGACATCCTCGACGAGCTGCAGTGGCGGGGGTTGGTGGCCCAGACCACCGACGAGTCCGCGCTGCGCCAGGCACTCGCCGACGGGCCGATCACGGCGTACTGCGGGTTCGACCCCACCGCGCCCTCGCTGCACTTCGGCAACCTCGTGCAGCTCGTCGTCCTGCGCCACCTCCAGCGCGCGGGGCACCGGGTGATCTGCCTCGTCGGCGGCTCGACCGGGCTCATCGGTGACCCCCGGCCGACGTCGGAGCGCGGGCTGAAGACCAAGGAGCAGACCGCGGAGTGGGTGGCGCGCATCCAGGAGCAGGTCCGCCCCTTCCTCGACACCTCCGGTGAGAACGCCGCGGTCTTCGTGAACAACCTCGACTGGACCGAGGGGATGTCGGCGCTGGACTTCCTGCGAGACGTGGGCAAGCACTTCCGGGTCAACCAGATGCTCCGAAAGGACGCCATCGCCGCGCGGCTCGCCAGCGACGAGGGCATCTCGTACACCGAGTTCAGCTACCAGCTGCTCCAGGGGCTGGACTACCTCGAGCTCTACCGCCAGTACGGGTGCACGCTCCAGACGGGCGGCAGCGACCAGTGGGGCAACCTCGTCGCTGGCTCCGACCTCATCCACCGGGTCGAGGGGCGCTCGGTGCACCTGCTGACGACGCCGCTCCTCACCGACAGCTCGGGGGAGAAGTTCGGCAAGAGCGCCGGCAACGCCATCTGGCTGTCCGCCGACATGACCAGCCCCTACGCCTTCTACCAGTACTGGCTCAACGTCGAGGACGCGTCGGTGGTCACGCTGCTCAAGGTCTTCACCGACCGCAGTGCCGAGGAGATCGCCGACCTCGAGCGTCAGCTGGCCGACGAGCCGTGGAAGCGCGCGGCTCAACGCTGCCTCGCCGCCGACGTCACGACGCTGGTGCACGGGCCCGCTGCCACGAGTGCGGTGCAGGCGGCCAGCGAAGCGCTCTTCGGCAAGGGCGACCTCCGTGCGCTCGACGCAGCCACCCTGCGGGACGCCGCGTCCGAGCTGCCGAGCGGCGCCGTCAGCGTCGGGATGTCCGTCGTCGACGCCCTCGTTGCCGTCGGGCTCGCGGAGTCGCGTAACGCGGCGCGACGCACGGTGGGGGAGGGCGGCGCGTCCGTCAACGGGGTCAAGGTCGCCGACCCCGAGAGCGCGCTCGGCGACAATGACGTCCTTCCCGGCGGCGTCGTCGTCCTCCGCCGTGGACGCAAGAACCTGGCGGCCGGGCTCGTCGACACCCCATCGACCGCCTGACTCGTGCGTGGGGCCGCCGATGTCGCTGTGCGGCAACGCTCCTGGGCGCCAGGACCCGGCACCGGCACCCGGATTTGTGTTGGCCGCCGTCGGTGATCTACAGTTTTCGACGTCAGCCCGAGAGGGAGCACCGGACACCAAGCGGCAGGGCCGTCCAGCCCCGCACCAAGTAGGCCGGTCCCACGAGCTGACAGCCACGAAAGACCATGACGGGCGTTCGCGTCCGCCGCGGTCGGCGTGGCCCCCGGACCACCTGGGGCGAGCACGGACCTCTTGCAGGGCCGAGTTTGACCAGGGCGGAGCGGGGAGGGTAAGTTGGAGTGGTTGCCCGGGAGCGAAGCCCCCGGCGTGACGACCTCCGAACGGCAGCCCCGACGATGAGCTCTTTGAGCGATGTGGTTGGTGCGCGTCCGATCCTTGAGAACTCAACAGCGTGTCAAAAATCGATGCCAATTACCTCGTCGCATCGGGTGTG
>NZ_CANLZR010000012.1 GCF_947495705.1 uncultured Phycicoccus sp. | reverse complement strand
ACCACCGGGACCATCCGCGCCACCGAACCCCAACACCGCACGGTCTGACGCACGTCCGCCACGCCGCGGTGGCAGACCTGGCGACCGCGCTGGGTCACATCCCCCGCTGCATCTCCCACGCGGCCCGCAGGGCTTCGCGGACGGCAGCGAGGTCACCGTTCTCGACGTCGGCGAGGACCTTCATGTGGGCTTCGAGGTTCGGGCGCATCGAGAAGGTGTCGGGGTACCTGTCCAACAAGCGCTCCCGCGACTCCAGGTCCGCACGGACCAGCAGGGTCGACTCGTCGACCTGCCGGGCCACCAACCGGTTCCGCACGCACCAGCGACGACCCCGCGGGTCGTCGCGCAGCCGCACTCCGTCCAACCCCGCCAGGAAGTCCTCGACCTCGCGCCAGGCGCCGCTGTGGGACACGGGCTGATTCTTCCGACCCGATCCTTGCGTCTCAACCGCTACGCGGTCTGAGTCAGCCGACGGGCTGGAGGGACTCGACGAACGTGCCCATCTCCTCGAAGGTGGCCGTCCCGGTGATGAGGGTCGTGAGCTCGCCGGAGCCCTCCTCCGGCACCGACAGCAGACTGTTCTGCACCTTGGAGTCGCGCACGTACTTCTCCCACGTGCGGCCCGCGATCTCGACGGTGCCCTCGAGCGGCGCGCGGTTGGTCTGAGCCGCGATCCAGGCGCGGCTCGGGTCCTGGGTCTGCTCCACGGCGACGAAGGTGCCCGACGGGGTCTTGTAGCCGACGTGCCAGGTCATGAAGTTGTCGGTGACGCGCACGTAGCGGACCGAGGTCGGCGTCCAGCCCGACGGCAGGCCGACCGGCTCGACGATGGGCCAGCCCGACTGCTCCTTGACGTCCGCGGCCGTCGCGCTGACGTTCACCGGCGGACCGCCGACGCTGTTCACCCGCGGGACGAGCAGGATGAGCACGAGCACCATCCCGAGGACGGCGAAGAGGGAGTACACGAGGTTCTTCGTCGACCCGAGGGAGTACCGGCTCCTCGGTGCGGTGGGTGTGCTCACCCCTCCATGGTCGCCGACGAACCCCGGACACGCCCAACCGCCCCCGGGGATAGGGTTTGACACGAGCCGCGCGCGCCCCCTTCCCGGCCGCGCCGCGGCAGGTCCGCTGCAGAGAGGTCAGGATGTCGTGAGCGCCACCGATCCGCCCGTGGTCGTCGTCGGCGAGCTGCTCGTCGACATCGTCAGCTATCCCGACGGCACGACCGCCGAGCACGTCGGTGGCTCCCCCGCCAACGTCGCGCTGGGTCTCGCCCGGCTCGACCACGACACACACATGGCGTGCCTCGTCGGCACCGACCGGCGCGGCGTCCGCTGCGCCGAGCACGTCGAGTCCGGCGGCGTCCACCTCCTGCCGGGCAGCGTGTCCGCCGAGCACCCCACCTCGACCGCCCAGGCGACGATCGACGCCAACGGCGCCGCGTCCTACGTCTTCGACCTGCACTGGGACCTGCCGCCGGTCCAGCTGCCCGCGGGGACCACGCACCTGCACACCGGCTCCATCGCCACCACGCTGCGCCCCGGGGAGGCCGAGGTCACCGCCGCGGTCCACCGCGCCCGCGAGACCGGCACCGTGTCGTACGACCCGAACATGCGCCCCACGATCATGGGAGACGTCGACGAGGTCCGCCCCCGGGTCGAGGAGCTCGTGGCGCTGTCCGACGTCGTCAAGTGCTCCGAGGACGACATCGAGTGGCTCTACCCCGGCGAGCCGGCCTCCGCCGTCATGGCCCGCTGGACCGGCCTCGGCGCCGGCTTCACCGTCGTCACCCTCGGCGGGTCGGGCGTCACGTGGCGGACGTCCGCGGGCGAGGAGGGCTCGGCCGAGGCGCGGGTCAAGGACGTCGTCGACACCGTCGGCGCCGGCGACTCGTTCATGGCGGGCCTGGTCTCCGGGCTCCTCGACGCCGGGCTGCTCGGCGGCGGCCAGGCCCGCGACCGGCTCCGCGCCGCCACCCTCGACGACGTCGCCCCGGCCCTGGACCGCGCCCTCGCGACGAGCGGGGTCACCGTCCGGCACGCGGGCGCCTACGCCCCCACCCGCGAGGAGATCCGATGACCGAGTTCGCCTACGCGGACCTCCTGCCCGTCGGCGCCGACGAGACCCCGTACCGGCTCCTCACGACCGAGGGGGTCGAGGTCGTCGACGGCCCGGGCGGGCGCCGCTTCCTCGAGGTCTCCCCCGAGGCGCTGCGGCTGCTCACCGAGACCGCGATGCACGACATCGCCCACTACCTGCGCCCCGCGCACCTCCAGCAGCTCGCGAACATCCTGGGCGACCCCGAGGCGAGCAGCAACGACAAGTTCGTGGCCCTCGACCTGCTGAAGAACGCGAACATCGCCGCCGGCGGCATCCTGCCGATGTGCCAGGACACCGGCACCGCGATCGTCATGGGCAAGCGCGGCCAGCACGTCCTCACCCCGGGCACCGACGAGGCCGCCATCAGCCGAGGCGTCTACGACGCCTACACCCGCCTCAACCTGCGGTACTCGCAGATGGCGCCGGTGACCATGTGGGACGAGAAGAACACCGGCTCGAACCTGCCCGCCCAGATCGAGCTCTACGCCGACACCGCCCCGGGGCACGAGACGACGTACAAGTTCCTCTTCATGGCCAAGGGCGGCGGCAGCGCGAACAAGTCGTTCCTCTTCCAGGAGACCAAGGCGGTCCTCAACCCCGACGCGATGATGCGCTTCCTCGACGAGAAGCTCCGCAGCCTCGGTACCGCGGCCTGCCCGCCCTACCACCTGGCCATCGTCATCGGCGGCACCAGCGCCGAGTTCGCCCTCAAGACAGCCAAGTACGCAAGCACCAAGTACCTCGACCAGCTGCCCAAGACGGGCGACCCCGCCACGGGCCACGGCTTCCGTGACACCGAGCTGGAGGCGCAGGTCCTCGAGCTGACCCGGCAGTTCGGGATCGGCGCCCAGTTCGGCGGCAAGTACTTCTGCCACGACGTCCGTGTCGTGCGGCTCCCCCGGCACGGCGCCTCGCTGCCGGTGGCCATCGCCGTCTCGTGCTCGGCCGACCGCCAGGTGCTCGGCCGGATCACTCCCGAGGGCGTCTTCCTCGAGCAGCTCGAGACCGACCCGGCCCGCTTCCTCCCCGAGCAGACGCCCGAGGCGCTCCATGCCGACGCCGTCGGCGCTGCGTCTACCGGCGCCGGCGCCGTCGTGCCCATCGACCTGACCCGGCCGATGGACGAGATCCTCGCCGAGCTGACCAAGCACCCGGTCAAGACCCGGCTGTCCCTCACCGGCCCGCTCGTCGTCGCCCGCGACATCGCGCACGCGAAGATCAAGGAGCGCCTCGACGCCGGCGAGGAGATGCCGGCCTACCTCCGCGACCACCCCGTCTACTACGCCGGCCCGGCCAAGACCCCCGAGGGCATGCCGTCGGGCTCGTTCGGGCCGACGACGGCCGGCCGGATGGACTCCTACGTCGAGCAGTTCCAGGCCGCCGGCGGGTCGATGGTCATGCTCGCCAAGGGCAACCGCAGCCAGCAGGTCACCGATGCCTGCCGGGCCCACGGCGGCTTCTACCTCGGCTCCATCGGCGGCCCGGCCGCCCGGCTCGCCCAGGACTGCATCCGCAGCGTCGAGGTGCTCGAGTACCCCGAGCTCGGCATGGAGTCGATCTGGAAGATCGAGGTCGAGGACTTCCCGGCGTTCATCGTCGTCGACGACAAGGGCGAGGACTTCTTCGCGTCGGTCACCAAGCCCGTCGCGTTCACCATCGAGAAGAGGACTGGACTGCTGTGAGCGAGCACACGAGTGTCGGGACCGATAGCGGCTTCGAGGATCTCCTCGCCGCCAACGCGGAGTTCGCACGGAACTTCGACCTTGCCGGGTTCGACGGGGTGGCCCACGCGGGGATCGCCCTCGTGACGTGCATGGACAGCCGGATCGACCCGCTGCGGATGCTCGGGCTCGCGCCCGGCGACGCGAAGATCTTCCGCAACCCCGGCGGCCGGGTCACCCCGCAGGCGCTCGAGGCCCTCGTCCTCGGTGTGCACCTGCTCGGGGTGCGGCGCATCCTCGTCGTCCCGCACACCCGGTGTGCGATGGCCTCGGCCACCGAGGAGGACATCCGGCAGCGCGTCGGCGAGTCCGCCGGGGTGGACGCGTCGTGGCAGCGCTTCGGCGTCGTCGCCGACCAGGACGACGCGCTGCGTCAGGATGTCGCCGCGGTCCGCGCCCACCCGCTCATCGGCGAGCGCGCGCTCGTCGGCGGGTTCGTCTACGACGTCGACACCGGCCTGCTCTCCCGGCGCGTGTGAGCGTCCGCCTCGAGCGCATCGCGCTGCACCCCGTCAAGAGCACCGCCGCCCGCCGCGTCCTCGCGGCCACCGTCGAGCCGTGGGGTCTGCGCGGTGACCGTCGCTGGATGCTCGTCCTCCCCGACGGGGAGTGCCTCACCGCACGCGAGGACCGCCGGCTGTTCACCGTCACCGGCGACACCCCGGCGACCGACCCCGGACTCGACGCCGCGCTCCGACTCCAGGCGGCAGGCCACGACGACCTGACCGTCGACGTGCCGACCGGGGACCCCGTCGACGTCACCGTCCACGGCCGGCCCCTGACCGGCGTCGTGGCCCCGGGTGCCACCGGCTGGCTGCGGGCAGCCCTCGGCCGCGACGACGTCCGGCTCGTGCACGTCGCGACGCCTCGCGCGCTCAACCCGGCCCACGGCCGGCCGGGCGAGGCGACCGCCTTCGCCGACGGCTACCCGGTCACCCTCGCCTCCCGCGCCTCACTGCGGCGGCTGCAGGACTGGGTCGGCGAGACGGCCCTCGAGCGCGGCGAGGACCCGGCCCACCTGACGATCACCCGTTTCCGGCCGAACCTCGTGGTCGACGGTGACCTCGAGGCCTTCGCCGAGGACGCCTGGCGCACGGTCACCGTCGGCGCGGTCACCTTCCGGGTCGTCAAGCCCGTCGACCGCTGCGTCATGACGACGATCGACCCCGCCACCGGGGCCGGCGGCCACGAGCCGATCCGCACCCTCGCCAGGCATCGCGCGTGGGACGGCGCCACGTGGTTCGCCGTCCAGCTGGTCCCGGAGGTCGTGGGCGAGGTACGAGTCGGCGACCTCGTGCAGCCCGGCCGGTAGGTTCTCGGTCATGACGAGCTTCACGCGCACGTTCCCCGACGGCTTCCTCTTCGGCACCGCGACGGCGAGCTACCAGATCGAGGGGGCGGTGGCCGAGGACGGCCGCCGCCCGTCCATCTGGGACACCTTCTCGCACACCCCGGGGAAGGTCGCGAACGGCGACACCGGCGACGTCGCCTGCGACCACTACCACCGGATGCCCGCAGACGTCGCCATCATGACCGACCTCGGCGTCGACGCCTACCGCTTCTCGGTCGCCTGGCCGCGTATCGTCCCCGCCGGCGAGGGCGCACCGAACCCGGCGGGGCTGGCGTTCTACGACCGCCTCGTCGACGAGCTGCTCGGGGCCGGCATCCGACCGGTCGTCACCCTGTATCACTGGGACCTGCCCCAGGCCCTCGACGACCGCGGCGGCTGGCTGAACCGCGACGTCGCCCAGTGGTTCACCGAGTACACGCGCACCGTGGTCGGTGCCCTCGGCGACCGGGTGAGCAACTGGACGACCCTCAACGAGCCGTGGTGCTCGTCGGTGCTCAGCTACGCCATCGGCGACCACGCCCCGGGGCACCACGACACGCTCGAGTCGATGGTCGCCGCCCACCACCTGATGCTCGCCCACGGCGCGGCAGTGCCCGTCATCCGCGAGGAGTGCCCCGGCGCCGAGGTCTCGGTCACCCTCAACCCCACCCAGGTGTGGGGCCCCGCGGACGGCGACGACCTCGACGCCGACGCCGTGCGCCGCGCGGACAACGCCCTCAACGGGCTGTTCTTCGGGCCCATCTTCCACGGCGCCTACCCCGACGGCTTCCTCGACGACACCGCGCACCTCACCGACCACGCCTACATCCACGACGGCGACCTGCGCACGATCTCGGCTCCGCTCGACAACCTCGGGGTCAACAACTACTTCCCCACCCGCGTGCGCGCCGCCCGCGACGGCGAGGACGGTCGCAACCCGATGCCGGGCTGCGACGGGGTCGTCGCCGACCCGCCGCATCCGCCGCTCACCGCGATGGGCTGGGAGCAGTCACCCGAGAGCCACCGCCTCATCATCGAGCGCTCGGCCCGCGAGAGCGGCCTGCCGCTCTACATCACCGAGAACGGCTCGGCCTGGGACGACACCGTGGACGCCGACGGGCAGGTGCACGACGCCGAGCGGGTCACGTACCTGCAGGAGCACCTCGCCGCCGTCGCCGACGCCATCGAGGGCGGCACCGACGTGCGGGGCTACTTCGCGTGGTCGCTGCTGGACAACTTCGAGTGGGCCTACGGCTACGACAAGCGCTTCGGCATCGTCCACGTCGACTACGACAGCCAGGTCCGCACCGTCAAGGACTCGGGGCTGGAGTTCGCGCGCATCATCGCCGCGCACCACGACCGGTGACCCGCCGGGTCCTCGTCGTCGGCGGTGGCATCGTGGGCCTGGCCGTGGCCGAGCGCCTCGCCCGGGACGACCCGAGGACCCACGTCACCGTCGTCGAGAAGGAGGCCGGCTGGGCCCGGCACCAGACCGGACGCAACAGCGGCGTCGTCCACTCCGGCCTCTACTACCCGCCCGGCAGCGCCAAGGCGCGCTGGTGCCGCGCCGGCGCCGAACAGCTCCTCCGGTTCGCGCGGGACGAGGGCGTCCCCCACGCCGTCACCGGCAAGCTCGTCGTCGCCACCGAACCGGCCGAGGTGCCGCGGCTCGCGGCGCTGGGCGAGCGCGGGCTGGCCAACGGCCTGCGGGTCCGGCGGGTCGATCCCCCCGAGGCACGCGAGCTGGAGCCGCACGTCACAGCGGTGGCGGCCCTGCACGTGCCCGAGACGGGCGTCGTTGACTACGCCGCGGTGTGCACGGCCCTGGTCCGCCGGCTCGAGGCGGCAGGTGCCGACCTGCGCACCGGCACCGAGGTGCTCGGGGCCTCCCACGGCCCGACGCACACCGTCGTCGAGACCACGGGCGGCCCCCTGACCGCCGACCTCGTCGTCAACTGCGCCGGGCTCCACACCGATGTCCTGGCGCGTCGGCTCGGCCACGACCCGTCGGTTCGCATCGTGCCCTTCCGGGGTGAGTACCGCGTGCTCGCCCCCGGGGCCGCCCCCCTCGTCCGGGGGCTCGTCTACCCCGTCCCCGACCCCGACCTGCCCTTCCTCGGGGTCCACCTCACTCGTGGCATCGACGGCCAGGTGCACGCCGGCCCCAACGCCGTCCTCGCGCTCGCCCGGGAGGGCTACGGCTGGGCCGTCGTCGACCCGCGGGACGTCGCGGCGACCCTCGCGTTCCCCGGCTTCTGGCGGCTCGCCCGCCGCCAGGTGCGGACCGGCGCGCGCGAGGTCGCCCGCTCGCTGTCGACGCGCCGGTTCGGTGACAGCCTGCGCCGGCTCGTCCCCGAGATCCGCGACGAGGACCTCCTCCCGGCTCCCGCCGGCGTGCGCGCGCAGGCCGTCCGCACCGACGGCCGGCTCGTCGACGACTTCCTCCTCGAACGCTCGCCGCGGTGCGTCCACGTGCTCAACGCCCCGTCCCCGGCGGCGACCGCGGCCCTGGAGATCGCCCGGCACGTCGTCGGCCTCCTCCCGTGACGGGAGGAGGCCGACGGGGCGGTGCGCGGTCAGGCGGGCTTGCCGACGACCGTGACGTCGATGTTGCCGCGGGTGGCCTTGCTGTAGGGGCACACCTCGTGTGCCATCTCGGCGAGCTTCTGCGCGGTCGGCTCGTCGACGCCGGGGATGTGGCTCGTCAGCTCGACGGCGAGCCCGAAGCCGGTGTCGGTCGAGCCGAACAGGACGTTGGCGGTCGTCCTCGCCGCGGAGGCGTCGAGACCCTCCCGCCTCGCCACGAGTGCGAGCGCGCCGTTGTAGCAGGCGGCGTACCCGGCGGCGAAGAGCGTCTCGGGGTTCGCCGTGGGGTTCGACGTGCTGCCGGGCTTGCCGAGCGGGAGGTCGACGACCCCGTCCTCGCTGATCGTCCGGCCGCCTCGCCCGCCGGTGGCGGTCGCGGCGATGGTGTACAGGGTCTCGTTCACACACTCGTGAGGCACGAAGGCTCTCCTTGGGTCGACATCTGTGGCCACACAGCGGAACCACGGTGACCCTCGGTCGATTCCGAACCTTCGACGGGTGAGACGCAGGGCACCGGCCCTCAGAGCGCGAGCCGCTCCTGCACGACGGCGGCGAGCCGCTCGGCGGTGTCCTTCGCCTGCGACTCGGTGCCCGCCTCGACCATGACCCGGACCACCGGCTCGGTGCCGGACTTGCGCAGCAGCACCCGGCCCGAGCCGTCGAGGACGCCCTGGGCGGCCCGCACGGCGTCCTGGACCCCGGCGTCGGCCTCGACCCGGCTCGTGTCGACGCCCTTGACGTTGACCAGGACCTGCGGGAGGCGCGTCATGACCGTCGCGAGCTCCGAGAGCGGCCGCCCCGTCTCGGCGACCCGGGCGGCCAGCATGAGCCCGGTGAGCACGCCGTCGCCGGTCGTGCCGTGCTCGAGGAAGATGACGTGCCCCGACTGCTCGCCGCCGAGCGAGTACCCCGAGCGCCGCATCTCCTCCAGGACGTAGCGGTCCCCGACTCCGGTCTGGGCGACCCGGATGCCATGCCGCTCCATCGCCTGGATGAGGCCGAGGTTGCTCATGACGGTCGCGACGAGGGTGTCGTGCGCGAGGGAGCCGCGCTCTTTGAGGGCCACGGCGAGGATCGCCATGATCTGGTCGCCGTCGACCTCGTTGCCGTCGGCGTCGACCGCGAGGCAGCGGTCGGCGTCCCCGTCGTGGGCGATGCCGAGGTCGGCGCCGTGCGCGACGACCGCCGAGCGCAGCACGTCGAGGTGGGTCGAGCCGTAGCCGTCGTTGATGTTGAGCCCGTCGGGCTGGGTGCCGATCTCGACGACCGTGGCGCCCGCGAGGCGGAACACCTCGGGCGAGACCAGGCTCGCGGCGCCGTGGGCCCCGTCGATGACGACGGTCAGACCGTCGAGCGGGTTGGGGAGCACCCGGAGCAGGTGCGACAGGTAGCGGGTGTGCCCGTCGACCATCGCGACGACGCGGCCGACGTCGGGCCCGGTGGGCCGCGTCCACTCCTGGCCGATCGCGGCCTCGATCTGGTCCTCGACCTCGTCGGGCAGCTTGTGCCCGCCCTTGGCGAAGAACTTGATGCCGTTGTCGGGCATCGCGTTGTGCGAGGCCGAGAGCATCACGCCGAAGTCCGCACCGGCGTCGGCGGTGAGGTAGGCGACGGCCGGGGTGGGCAGGACGCCGGCGTCGTAGACGTCGACCCCGGCCGAGGCGAGGCCGGCGACGACGGCGGCGGAGAGGAACTCCCCCGACGCGCGCGGGTCACGGCCGACGACGGCCTTGGGCCGGTGACCTGGCTCGGCTCCGGCCTGGCCGAGGACGCGGGCCGCAGCGATCGAGACGGACATGGCCAGCTCGGCGGTGATGAGGGGGCCGTTGGCGAGCCCCCGCACGCCATCGGTGCCGAAGAGACGGGACATGGGACGGGCCTTTCTGGTGTACCAGCGACTGAACCTACCGCGATGCGGGCGCAGACGCCGCGACGGCGGCATCCGGGCTGGATGCCGCCGTCGTGGTGTACCGCGGGGCGCGGATCAGCGCTTGCTGTACTGAGGAGCCTTGCGGGCCTTCTTGAGACCGGCCTTCTTGCGCTCCGGGACGCGGGCGTCACGGGTGAGGAGGCCGGCCTTCTTCAGGGCCGGGCGGTTGAGCTCGGGGTCGACCCCGTTGAGCGAGCGGGCGACACCGAGGCGGACGGCACCGGCCTGGCCGGAGGGGCCACCACCGTGCACGCGCACGAGGACGTCGTAGGCACCGTCGAGCTCGAGCACCTTGAGGGGCTCGGCCACGATCTGCTGGTGCACCTTGTTCGGGAAGTACTCGGCCAGGGTGCGGCCGTTGACCTTCCACTCGCCGCTGCCGGGGACGATCCGCACGCGGGCGATGGCCTGCTTGCGGCGGCCGGTGGCGGCACCGGGGGCCGACGCGGTCGGCCGGGGGGCGGTCTCGGCACCGGCGACGGAGCCGGCCTCGGACTCGGAGGTGTACTCGCTGACCGGGGCGTCGTTGACGTCGGTGCCGGCGGTCTCGTCGATCTGGGCGTTCTCGGACATCACTGGGCCACCTGGGTGATCTCGAAGGGCTTGGGCTGCTGCGCGGCGTGCGGGTGCTCGGCGCCGGAGTAGACCTTGAGCTTGGTCAGCTGCTGGCGGCCGAGGGAGGTCTTCGGCAGCATCCCGCGGACGGCCTTCTCGACCGCCTTCTCGGGGTGCTTGGCGAGCAGCTCGGTGTACGACTGCGACTTCAGGCCACCCGGGAACCCGGAGTGGCGGTAGGCCCGCTTCTGCTCCGCCTTGGCGCCGGTGAGGGCGACCTTGTCGGCGTTGATGATGATGACGAAGTCACCGGTGTCGACGTGCGGCGCGAAGGTCGGCTTGTGCTTGCCTCGCAGCAGCGTCGCCGTCTGGGTCGCGAGGCGACCGAGCACGACGTCCGTGGCGTCGATGACGTGCCACGCACGGGTGATCTCGCCCGACTTCGGGGTGTAGGTACGCATGGGAGCTTCCTCATGGTCTCTGGGACGGTTGGCGTATGCCGAGTGCTCCCGGGAGGGAGTGCGGCCCTCGCAAGGGCACACGGCACAACAGTCATCAAGTCTAGGGGGCCCGCGGGAACCGCCCAAATCGTCGGCGCACCCCCGTCGGACCCACGCTGACCTGCACCTTTCTCCTGCACAACTTCTGTGCACACCTCTTGTGCATGGGAAGTGTGCACAGGTATTGTGCACGCGTGACCACCTCGAGCTCCCCCTCCGACGCCCCGACCCCGGACTTCACCGGCGTCCGCCTCGACGCCGCCGCTCTCAAGGTGCTCGCCCATCCGCTGCGCTCCCGGCTCCTCGGCCGCCTGCGGGTCGGCGGTCCCTCGACCGCGACGGCCCTGGCCGCCGACCTCGGCACGAACTCGGGCGCGACGTCGTACCACCTGCGCCGGCTGGAGGCCGTGGGGCTCGTCACCGACACCGGGGAGGGCGACGGGAAGCGCCGCCTGTGGCGTGCCTCCACCGACAGCCACCAGTACGAGCCGAGCGACTTCGCCGGTGACGAGGACGCCGAGACCGCGCTCGGCTGGCTGACCCGCGACTACATCCGGCACCTCGGCGAGCAGTTCGAGCGCTGGCTCGACGTCGAGCACGCGTGGCCGGCCGAGTGGCGGGACGCCTGCGGCATGAGCGACTCGTTCGTCATCGTCACCCCGGAGCAGGCCGAGGCGATGAGCGAGGAGATCCTCGAGGTCATCGCCCGGTACCGACGGGTCGGGCAGGGCAACCCGGCTGCCCGCCGGCTCGCCGTCTACCACCTCGACTTCCCGGTCGACCTCGACCGCGTGCCCGGGGCCGGGCGATGACCGCCGCACCGCTGAGCGCCCGGCAGGCCCGGCGCGTCCTGCTGCTCCTCAGCTTCACCCGGTGGTTCCCGGTCGGCCTCGTCATCGGGGTCGTCACCCTCATCCCGCTCGAGCGCGGGCTGTCCCTGACCCAGCTCGCCGTCGTCATCTCGATGCAGGGCTTCGTCGTCCTCGGCCTCGAGCTGCCGACCGGCGGGGTCGCCGACGCCCTCGGCCGTCGCCCCGTGCTGCTCGCGGCCGCCGTCGTCGCTCTCGTCTCATCGCTGCTGTTCGTGCTCGCCCAGACCTTCGCCGCCTTCGTCGTCGCGCTCCTGCTCCAGGGGGTCTACCGCGCCCTGGACTCCGGGCCGCTCGAGGCCTGGTACGTCGACACCGCCCTCGCGGACGACCCCGACGTCCGGGTCGAGGAGGGCCTGGCCCGGGCCGGGACGGTCCTGGGCGTCGCGATCGCGGCGGGCGCCGTCCTGTCGGGGGGCCTCATCGCGTGGGACCCCGTCCCGTTCCTCGAGCCGCTCGAGGTGCCGTACTGGCTGTCCATCGGCTTCATCGTCGGGCACCTCGTCGCGACCGCCGTCCTGCTGCGCGAGCCCATGAGCCATGTCGACTCCCGCGGCCTGCACCGCGCCGCCGCGTCCGCCCGGCAGGCGCCGCTCGTCGTCCGTGACGGCCTGCGGCTGCTCGGCGCCAACCGGGTCCTCCTCGCGCTCGTCGGCGTCGAGGTCTTCTGGAGCGTCGGGATGATCGGCTTCGAGACCTTCCTGCCGCTCCGGCTGTCCGAGCTCGTCGGGGGCGAGGCCCGGGCGGGAGCGCTCATGGGGCCGGTGTCGGCGGCCGCCTGGGGCCTGTTCGCCGTCGGGTCCTCGCTCGTGGTCCTCCTCGCCCGACGGGTCGGCGTCGCGTGGGCCGCGGCCCTCTCCCGAGCCGCCCAGGGCGCGTTCATCGTCGTCATGGGGCTCATGACCGGTCCGGTGGGTCTCATCACCGCGTTCTTCGTCGTCTACACCGTGCACGGCACCGCCGGACCGGTCCACAGCACCCTGCTGCACCGCCAGGCCGAGGCCCGGAACCGGACGACGGTGCTGTCGATGAACTCGATGGTCGCCGGGGGCTGCTACAGCCTGGGGCTGCTCGTCCTCGGCCCGCTCGCCCAGGCCACGAGCACGGCGACCGGCATCGTCGTCGCCGGAGCCTTCAGCGTCGTCGGGGCCCTGCTGTACTGGCCCGCCCGGCGGCAGGAGCGCAGCATCCCCGCCGCCGAGGCGCACACCGTCGTCGCGGCCTGACCTCCCGAGGGTCCGCCCCGTGGCAGGCTGACGCGATGAAGCAGTTCCTCCTCGGTGTGGCCACGACGGTGCTCGTCGTCGCGATCGGCGCCGCCCTGCTCGTGGCGTCCGTCGGGTCCGGCGTGGCCCCGGCGGGGACACCCCCCTCCCCCGCACCGTCCGGGGTCCGGGTCGAGGCGCCGGACGACCTGGCCGCCGACGAGACCTGGCTCGGCCGGGTCAGGCTGAGCAGCGAGGACGTCGTCTCGGCCGACGGCGGGCTCGTCGACGTCACGGCCGACGGTGAGGGCGTGCGGTTCGGCCCGGACGGCCTGCGGGCGCGGCGGCTCGCGGTCGAGGCCACCCTGCCCTTCGACACTGTCGCGGCACAGGTGGGCGACGGGGTGCGGCTCTACGCGGTGAGCGGCGGCCGTGCCGGCGTCGAGCGCACCGCCACCTTGCTCGGCCGCGACGTCACGGTCCGGGCGACCGGCACCGTGCGCGCCGACCGGGGCCAGCTGCTCATCGAGCCGGAGACCGTCGAGCTCGGCGGCCCCTCCTTCCTCGACGCCGCCGTCAGCGCGGCAGCCCGCGCGCTCGTGACGATCCGCCAGGACGTGCCCGGGATGCCGGACGGGCTGACCCTGCGCGAGGTCGACGTCGACGCCGCGGGCTTCGGGGTACGGCTCGACGGCGCCGACGTCACGATCGGCCGCTGACGGCCCACCGCGGCTCGGGTCAGCCGCCCGCGACGCTCGTGACCGTCGTGACGTGCGTGGCCGAGTCGTACACGAAGGTGGTCTTCGCGCCGTCCGCGGGGACCGTCACCGTGATGTTGGCGCCGTTCGGGGCGCCGCCGGCCCCGTAGTTCTCGTCCCACGACAGCCCGTGCGCGACCTTGAACTCGTAGTCGCCGGCCGGGATCTTCGTCGTCGCCCAGGCGAACACCCCGTCGCCGTCCTTGTCCTGCAGCCAGGGCCGCATGCAGTCGGGCTGCCAGTCACCGGGGCACCCGAGCTCGGACTGGAAGGAGCCCGCCGCGGTGACGATCGTGGTCTCCTCGTCGGACGTCGCCCAGTGGGTGGCGTGGTCGTAGTAGAAGGTCACGGTGCCGTCGGTCTCGTACGAGATGTTCGCGCCGTCACGCACGCCCTTCTCGCCGTAGTTCTCGGTCCAGGCCCGATCCAGGGCCGCCTTGTAGGCGTACGGACCGGCGGGCAGCGTGAAGGCCTTCTTCCAGATCTGGTCCTTGGGGTCCAGCGCCAGCTGGGCCTGGTCGCAGTCCGGCATCCAGTCCGCGGCGCACCCCATCTCGGAGTTGTGCGTGCCCGCCACGGCCACCGTGGTCGGCTGCGTCGCCGGGGGGTCGCCGATCTCGGCCTCGGTCGCCGGTGGTGCCGGCACGACGACCGCAGCCCAGTCCCCGTCGGCGGCGACCCGGCCGCCGACGTCCTCGACGACCGCGCGGTACTCCAGCGGCGTCCCCACCGGGATGCCCGAGACGTCGTGGAACACCCGGAAGGGAGCGTTGTCGTCGGTGCCGATGGTCTGCCACGTCTGCGTGCCCACGGGGCGGTAGAGGAACGTGGTCTGGGCGAAGGTCCCCGACTCGACCTCGGCCGAGATCTCGGCCCGGCCGTGGACCCCGTCCTCGGGGACCACCGTCGTCACCGTCGGCGCCGCAACCTTGGTCTCCATGGGGGCGCTGGCCCGGTAGACGGCCACCGAGAGCGGCGGCACGGTCACCGTGACCTGCCCGTCCTTCGCGGTCCGCAGGGGCTTCGTCGCGCCCAGGACGGGGACGAAGCGACCCCGCGTCGTCCAGGTGTCGAAGGACGCGGACGCCGTGGTCGTGCCGTTGTTGGCGACGACGAGGTACTCGGACTTCTTCTTGGCGTCGACCCGGGATACGGCGAAGATGCCCGCGTCGTCGGCGGCGTAGCGCTGCACCTGGGCGCCGTCGGCGAGCGCCGGGTGCTTGGCCCGCATCGCCGAGAGCTCGGCGATGTGCCGGTACAGCGGGTGGCTCGGGTCGAACCGGTCGCGTGACCCCTCGGGGCCGGCGAGGACGTCCTCGCTGTTGTAGATGTCGACCTGGCTGGCGAACATGTCCTCGCGGGCGAGCTGGTCGCCGCCGGTGCCGATGAACCCCTGCTCGTCGCCGTAGTACGTCACGGGGTTGCCGCGGGTGGTGAACATCAGGGTGTCCGCCAGCTTGACGCGCTTCAGGTGCTCGGCCTCGTCGGCCGAGGCGTCCTTCAGGAACATGGCCACGCGGCCCATGTCGTGGTTCCCGAGGAAGGTCGGCAGCTGGTAGGCGTTGCTGTCGGCGTCGGTGTACCAGTCGTCCTTGGCGAAGAACTCGGCCAGCACGGTCGCGGGGTTGCCCTTGGCGAAGTCGACGCCCTGCTGCTGGAAGCCGAAGTCGAGCGTCGCCTGCAGCTTCCCGGCGGTCGTGTACTCCGACATCACCTGCGGGTTGCCGTCGAAGACCTCCCCGAAGGCGAAGAAGTCGTCGTTGCCGACCCGCTCGGCCTCGCCGAGGATGTCGGGCACGAACTTCTGCCAGAACTCGAGGTTGACGTGCTTGACCGTGTCGATCCGGAAACCGTCGATCCCGAAGTCGACCCAGGTCTTGTAGATGTCACCCATCCCCTCGACGACCTCGGGACGCTCGGTGAACAGGTCGTCCAGGCCGATGAAGTCGCCGTAGGTCGAGGACTCACCGGCGAAGGTGGAGTCGCCGCGGTTGTGGTACATCAGCGGGTCGTTGAGCCACGCCGGGGTCTTGGCGTCCTCGTCGCCCGGGCGCAGGAACGGGGTGTACGGGAAGGACGTGGCGGGGTCCATCGCGGGGAACGCCTGGTTGACGTAGTCACGGTCGTCGAAGACCTCGCCGTCGGCGGTCTCGTACGGGTAGGACTTCTTCGAGCGGTACGTGTACTGCCCCTCCTCGTAGTCGATGACGTCGGCGGTGTGGTTGGTGATGATGTCGAAGAAGACCTTCATCCCCTTGCGGTGGGCCGCGGCGATGAGGGCCTTCATGTCGGCGTTCGTGCCGAGGTGCGGGTCGATGCGGGTGAAGTCGGTGATCCAGTAGCCGTGGTACCCGGCGCTCTCCTGCCCCGGCCCGCCCTGGACCGGCTTGTTCGTGAAGCTCGGGGTGAGCCAGATCGCGGTCGTGCCCAGGCCCTTGATGTAGTCGAGCTTTGACGTCAGGCCCTTGAGGTCGCCGCCGTGGTAGAACGCCTTGTCGGTGGGGTCGAACCCCGTGGTGAGCCGCCCGCCGGTGAGGCCACCACGGTCGTTGGCGGTCGAGCCGTTCGCGAACCGGTCGGCCATGACGAAGTAGAAGCGCTCCCGGGTCAGCGCCTCACGCAGCGAGTCCTGCGCCAGCGCGCGGTCCGCTCCGCTCGTCCCGCCCGCGAGGTCGACCGGGGTGTACGTCACCTCGTGCGTGGCGTCGTCGTAGGCGAACTCGAGCCGGGCGTCACCGGCGAGCACCACCGTGATGTTGGCCCCGTCCAGCTGGCCGCCCGCGCCGTAGTTCTCGGCCCAGCCGTCGTTCAGGGCCACCTTGAACTGCCACGTCCCGGCGGGCAGCGCGAACGTCGCGCTCCAGCGGTCGGTGCCGCCCTCCCGCGCCAGCTCGGACGCCTCGCATCCGGGGTCCCAGTCGGACGGGCAGCCGACCTCGGTCTGCAGGTCACCGACGAGCGCGACGGACTCGGCCGCCGCTGCCGCCGGGACGGTGGTGGCCAGCGCGGGGACGGCGGCGAGCACGACCCCCAGGGCGATGGCGGACAGGCGACGCAGACCGGGCATCGATGCTCCTCGTGTTCACCGCACGGCCGCACGGGCCGGCGACCTCTACCGATGGCGAGACGCTAGTCCTCCGGCGCGCCGATGGCGACCCCAGCTGCGAGGAAGTTCCGGCGACTCAGCGCGGCCGGACGACCCTGCCCTCGTCCCACACCGGCTCGTCGCTGCTCACGACGGTGCCGTCCTGCCGAAAGACGAGGAACCGGTCCAGGCCGCGGGCGAACCACCGGTCGTGGGTCACCGCGACGACCGTCCCCTCGAAGGCCGCGAGGGCGTCCTCGAGCGCCTCGGCCGAGTGCAGGTCGAGGTTGTCGGTCGGCTCGTCGAGCAGCAGCAGCGTCGCCCCGGACAGCTCGAGCAGGAGGATCTGGAGCCTCGCCTGCTGACCGCCCGAGAGGGAGTCGAAGGTCTGCTCGGAGGCGCGTGCCAGCCCGTACCGGTCCAGCGCGCGGGCGGCGAGGTCGCGCGGCATCCCGGCGCGGTGCTCGTCCCCGCGGTGCAGGATCTCGAGCAGCGTCCGGCCGTGCAGCGCCGCATGGTCGTGGGTCTGGGCGAACCAGCCCGGCCGGACCCGCGACCCCAGCACCACGCGACCGCCGTGCTCGACGGGTTGGGGACGGATGTCGCCCACCGGCTCGTGCTCGCGCTCGGGGTCGCTGCCGCCCGCGGCCAGCAGACGGAGGAAGTGCGACTTGCCGGACCCGTTGCTGCCGAGCACCCCGAGCCGTTCCCCGAACCAGATCTCGTCGTCGAACGGGGCGACGAGCCGCTGGCCGTCCACCCGCAGCTCCAGGCCGGTCGCGACGACCGCCCGCTTGGCGGTGCGGCCCCCGCGCAGCCGCATCTGCACCTTCTGCCGCAGCGGGACCGCCTCGGGCGGGCCGGCCTCCTCGAACCGCCGCAGCCGGGTCTCGGCGGCCTGCAGACGCGCCGCCATGTCGGAGTTGTACGCCGCCTTCTGGCGGTACATAACGACGAGGGCCTTGAGCTTCGCGTGCTCCTCGTCCCACCGGCGGCGCAGCTCGTCGAGCCGGGCGTTGCGGTCCTCGCGGGCCTGCTCGTAGGTGCGGAAGCGGCCCGGGTGGACCCAGACGGTGTTGCCGCCGCTGCCGGGCTCCAGGGTCGCGATCCGCGTGGCCACCCGGTCGAGCAGCTCGCGGTCGTGGCTGACGAACAGGACGGTCTTCGGCGACTCGACGAGCCGCTCCTCGAGCCAGCGCTTGGCGGGGACGTCGAGGTAGTTGTCGGGCTCGTCGAGCAGCAGGACCTCGTCGGGGCCGCGCAGCAGGGCCTCGAGGACGAGCCGCTTCTGCTCCCCACCCGAGAGCGTCGTCACCGCGCGCCACTGCGCCCGCTCGAAGGGCATCCCCAGCGCAGCCACCGTGCAGACGTCCCAGAGGGTCTCCCACTCGTACCCGCCGACGTCACCCCAGTCGGCGAGCGCCTGGGCGTAGTCGAGCTGGTCCTGCTCGGACTCCCGCTCCATCATGGCGAGCTCGGTGCGGTCGACGGCCTCGGCCGCGAGCCGCACCGGGTCCGGCGCGACCGACACCAGGAGGTCGCGGACGGTGGAGCCGTCGCGGACCTTGCCGATGAACTGGCGCATCACGCCGAGGCCCCCGCTGCGCGTCACCGCTCCGTCGTGACCGGTGAGGTCGCCGGCGAGGATCCGCAGCAGCGTCGTCTTCCCGGTGCCGTTGGGCCCGATGAGCGCCACCTTGGCGCCGTCGCCCACGCGGAACGTGACCTCGCGCAGCAACGGCCTCCCGTCCGGGAGGGTGAAGCCCACGGCACCGACGTCGAGATGTCCCACGGGACACCATCATCCACGGACGCGCGGGTCGAGCCCACCGGATTTCTGCGGTCAGAGGGTGCGGACGGCCCGGGCCTCGGCGGCGCGCGCGGCCAGGTCGGCGTCCGCGGGGTAGACGACCTGCTCCAGGCTCAGCCCGTGCGCCGGCATGACCTTGACCCGCGCGTCGCGCACCCCGGCGGCGAGCACCTCGGCCGGGAACCCCACCTCGGCCCGGCCCTGCCCGACCGGCAGGACGGCGCCGACGAGGGCGCGCACCATGCTGTGGCAGAAGGCGTCGGCGACGACGGTGCCCTCGAGGACCCCCTCGTCGGTGCGTCGCCACGAGTACTCGAGCAGCGTCCGCACCGTACTGGCGCCCTCGCGCCGCTTGCAGAAGGCCGCGAAGTCGTGGAGCCCCACGAGCGCCCGCGCGGCCGTGTCCATCGCCGTGACGTCGAGGACGTCACGGACCGCGACGGTGTCGTGCCGGCGGAGCGGGTCGGCGCCCCCCGGGTCGTCGACGACCCGGTAGAGGTAGCGGCGGCGCAGGGCGGAGAACCGGGCGTCGAACCCGGCAGGGGCCACACTGACCCGCCGCACGACGAGGTCCGGTGGCAGCACCCCCCGGAGGCGGGCCACCGCGGCCACGTCCGGGGTCCGCTCGGACCGGCCCACGAGCCGGTCGAAGTCCTCGGCCTCCACGTCGGCGTGCGCCACCTGGCCGCGGGCGTGCACCCCGGCGTCGGTGCGTCCGGCGACGGTGAGGCGGACCGGCTCCCGGGCCCGCAGCACGGTGGTGAGGGCGCCGGCGAGCGTCTCCTCGACGGTCCGCCGCCCCGGCTGCGCCGCCCAGCCCGAGAAGTCGGTGCCGTCGTAGGCGAGGTCGATCCGCAGGCGCACCGTCACTCCTCCGGCGGGACCGCGACGACGACGGTCGTGCCGCCGTAGCCGTTCTCGAGGTCGCGCCCCTCGACCCGCACCTCGGGGACGCCGTCGGGGATGACGAGCCCGCTCTGGGTGCGGGTGAACGGCTGCTCGTCGGCATGGTCGTGCGCGAGGTCGTGCCGGCCCAGCTCGTTGCCGTCCGGGTCGAGCACCCGCCAGCCGTCGGCGTAGCGCTCGGGGGTGTCGTACGGCGAGGAGATCGTCACCTCGAGGGTGAACGTGCCGTCGGTCTCGCGACGGAGCTCGGCCGTCTCGACGTCGGGGAAACGCTGCGACGGGTCCACCGTCCCGGTGCCGGGGCTCGCCCCGGGTGACGGCGAGGTCCCGCCGCCGCCGGCCGCCTCCTGCCCGTCCGTGCCACCGCACGCCGTGAGCGCCGCGAGAGCCACCGCGGCGAGGAGGGCACGGACCGTGGGACGGGTCATCCACCGACCCTAACGCGGCGGCCCGGACAACGCCGAGGGCCGCCTCCCGGACGGGAGACGGCCCTCGGTGCGGTGCGGCGGTCGGTCAGGAACCGGCCTTGGTGAAGCCTGCGGCCTCGGCGTCCTCGGCGGACGTGAACCAGACCTCGGCGTGGGTCTGCTCGAACCACTGCCCGTCGGGCTCGTGGAACTTCATCGAGCCCATGTTGCCCTTGATGGCGTACGCCTCGTCCGGGGACGAGCCGTCCTCGTTGGCCTGGACGGCACCCGCGGGGAGCTCGACCGCGGCCGGCTCCTCCTCGGTGGCCTCGACCGGAGCGGCCTCGGCCTCGGTGGTCTCCGCCTCGGTGGCCTTGGCGGCGTCGCGCTTGGCGGCGTCGTCCTTGGCCGAGCGCTTGGTCGCGGCCTCGGCCTCCTTGACGGTGGCCTTCTTCGCGACGGGCTCCCGCACGAGCTCGATGACCGCCATGGGGGCGTTGTCGCCCTTGCGCGGACCGATCTTCGTGATGCGGGTGTACCCGCCGTTGCGCTCGGCCATGTCGGGCGCGATCTCGACGAACAGGCGGTGGACGACACCCTTGTCGCGCACGACGGTCATGACGCGACGGCGGGCCGAGAGGTCACCCCGCTTGGCGAACGTCACGAGGCGCTCGGCCAGCGGGCGGAGCCGCTTGGCCTTGGTCTCGGTGGTCGTGATGCGGTCGTGCTCGAACAGCGAGGTCGCGAGGTTCGCGAGGATGAGCCGCTCGTGAGCGGGGCCGCCTCCGAGACGAGGACCCTTGGTGGGGGTGGGCATTGGTGATCTCCTAGATAAACGTGCCGGCGTGGAGGCGTGCGGTCAGAGCTGCTCGTCCTCGGCGAACGCCGAGTCGTCCTCGCCCTCACCGAAGGTGAAGTCGTCGTAGCGGTCGGCGATGAGGCTCGGGTCGAACCCGGGGGGGCTGTCCTTGAGCGCCAGGCCCATGCCGACGAGCTTGGCCTTGACCTCGTCGATCGACTTCGCACCGAAGTTGCGGATGTCGAGCAGGTCGGCCTCGCTGCGCCCCACGAGCTCACCCACGGTGTGGATGCCCTCGCGCTTGAGGCAGTTGTAGGACCGCACGGTGAGGTCGAGGTCCTCGATCGGGAGGGCGAGGTCCGCGGCGAGCGCGGCGTCGGTCGGCGAGGGGCCCATGTCGATGCCCTCGGCCTCGACGTTGAGCTCACGGGCCAGGCCGAACAGCTCGACGAGCGTCTTGCCCGCGGAGGCGAGCGCGTCGCGCGGGGCCATCGAGCTCTTGGTCTCGACGTCGACGACGAGACGGTCGAAGTCGGTGCGCTGCTCGACGCGGGTGGCCTCGACCTTGTAGGTCACCGTGAGCACCGGGCTGTAGATGGAGTCGACCGGGACGCGGCCGATCTCCTGGTCCCCGGCCTTGTTCTGCACGGCGGAGACGTAGCCACGGCCACGCTCGACGGTGAGCTCCATCTCGACGGTGCCCTTGTCGTTGAGCGTCGCGATGTGCAGGTCGGGGTTGTGCACCTCGACACCGGCCGGCGGGGCGATGTCCGCGGCGGTCACGGCACCCGCGCCCTGCTTGCGCAGGTACATGACGACCGGCTCGTCGTGCTCGGAGGAGACGACGAGGGTCTTGATGTTGAGGATGATCTCGGTGACGTCTTCCTTGACACCGGGAATCGTCGAGAACTCGTGGAGCACGCCGTCGATGCGGATGCTCGTGACGGCCGCGCCCGGGATGCTCGAGAGCAGGGTGCGGCGGAGGGAGTTGCCGAGCGTGTAGCCGAAGCCGGGCTCGAGGGGCTCGATGACGAAACGGCTCCGGGACTCGGAGACGACGTCCTCACTGAGGACGGGACGCTGTGCGATGAGCACGGGAATTCTTCCTTCCCACGGGCGACCGCTATATGACGCCGCGTGATGCGCGGGAGTCTCCTCCCGCAGTGGCCGCACATCGGTCCGTGCGGCCACTCACGAGCCGGGATGCCGCCCCCGCGCGGGGCGGGCGCGGCATCCCGACCCGGTCAGTTCTTCGAGTAGTACTCGACGATGAGCTGCTCGGTGAGCACCGTGTCGATCTGCGCACGGGTCGGCAGCTGGTGCACGAGGATCTGCAGCGTGCCGGGGACGACCTGGAGCCAGGCCGGGATCGGACGCTCGCCGAAGGTCTCGCGGGCGAGCTGGATCGGGAACGTCTCGAGCGACTGCTTGCGGATCGTGATGATGTCGTACTGCTCGACCCGGTAGCTGGGGACGTCGACGCGCTTGCCGTTGACCTCGAAGTGGCCGTGGCTCACGAGCTGGCGCGACTGGCGGCGGGTGCGGGCCAGGCCGGCACGGTAGATGACGTTGTCGAGCCGCGACTCGAGGATCGTCAGGATGTTCTCGCCGGTCTTGCCGGGGCGGTTGGCCGCCTCCTTGTAGTACCGACGGAACTGCTTCTCCATGACGCCGTAGGTGAAGCGGGCCTTCTGCTTCTCCTGCAGCTGGGTCAGGTACTCCTTCTCCTGCATCCGGCGACGGCCGTGCTGGCCGGGCGGGAACGGGCGGAGGTCGAAGTTCTTGTCACCACCGACGAGGTCGGTCTTGAGGCGACGCGACTTCTTCGTGATGGGTCCGGTGTAACGGGCCATGTCTCTCTCTTACCTTTCGCGAAGTCTGTGGTCGCTCAGACGCGGCGGCGCTTGGGCGGGCGGACACCGTTGTGCGGCTGGGGCGTGACGTCCTGGATCGAACCGACCTCGAGGCCGGCTGCGGTCAGGGAGCGGATCGCGGTCTCACGACCGGAACCCGGGCCCTTGACGAAGACGTCGACCTTGCGCATGCCGTGCTCCATGGCCCGACGGGCGGCAGCCTCGGCGGCGGTCTGCGCGGCGAACGGCGTCGACTTGCGGGACCCCTTGAAGCCGACCTGGCCCGCGGAGGCCCAGGCGATGACGGCACCGGTGGGGTCGGTGATCGAGATGATCGTGTTGTTGAACGTGCTCTTGATGTGGGCCTGGCCCACCGCGACGTTCTTCTTCTCCTTGCGGCGCACCTTCTTGGCGCCGGTCGTGCGGCCCTTGGGAGGCATGTGTTTCTCCTACGAAGTCTTCGGATGAAGTGGGGTGACGCGCGTCAGACGCGGGTCACTTACCGGCCTTCTTCTTGCCGGCCACGGTGCGCTTGGGGCCCTTACGGGTCCGCGCGTTGGTCTTGGTCCGCTGGCCGCGCACGGGCAGGCCCCGGCGGTGACGAAGGCCCTCGTAGGACCCGATCTCGACCTTGCGGCGGATGTCCGCGGCGACCTCGCGCCGCAGGTCACCCTCGACCTTGAGGTGCTCCTCGATCCAGTCACGCAGCTTGACGAGCTCGTCGTCGCCGAGGTCCTTGACCCGGGTGTCCGGGCTGACGCCGGTGGCCTCGAGGGCCTTCTGCGCGCTGGTGCGACCAACTCCGAAGATGTAGGTCAGTGCGACCTCTGCGCGCTTGTCGCGCGGGAGGTCGACTCCCATCAGACGTGCCATGTGGGGATGGTTCCTAACTCATGTGGTCCGGAGGTCTGGAGCAACACCGGTCCGGCCCATCCTGGTCCGGTCCTCGGCCTCCGGGCCGAGGGTGACGTCCCGCGCCCACCTGCGATCCAGGTGACCCGTCGGGGGTCGGGTGCTGCGTACTTCTCTTCTCGTGTGCGTCTGCTCGAGTCCGTGACCCGTGCGGCCCCGTGCGGGGCGGTGTACTGCGTCTGACTCGCGTCAGCCCTGGCGCTGCTTGTGGCGCAGGTTCTCGCAGATCACCATGACCCGACCGTTACGGCGGATCACCTTGCACTTGTCACAGATCTTCTTGACGCTCGGCTGAACCTTCATATCGCCTTTGCTGTCTCGTCGATGTTCTGTGTCTCAGCGGTAGCGGAAGACGATGCGGCCGCGGGTCAGGTCGTACGGGCTCAGCTCCACCACGACCCGGTCCTCGGGGAGGATCCGGATGTAGTGCTGTCGCATCTTGCCGGAGATGTGCGCGAGCACCTTGTGACCGTTCGTGAGCTCGACCCGAAACATCGCGTTCGGGAGAGCCTCGACGATCGTGCCCTCGATCTCGATGACGCCGTCCTTCTTGGCCATACCCTCTCAATCCGCCGTTGGGCACCCTGCGTGGTGTCGGGCTACCCATGGAAATCGGCCCCGTGCTACCTCACGCAGGAATACCACCCATGCAAGGACGCACACGTGACCGACGTTCAATGCTACGCCAGCGGCGGTGTGGCGCGAAATCCACGCCGGTCGTGACGACCGACGGGCCGGCCACGCGCGAGGCGTGACCGGCCCGATGGACGAGTGCAGGGGGTCTCGTCCGGGTCCTCGTCAGCGCGAGGAGGTCAGGGCGGCGGTGAGGACCGCGTCCGACCCGGCGCAGAACTGTCGCTGCGCCGTCGTCGACGTGAGGCCCCACAGGTAGAGGTAGTTGCCGCGGTAGCCGTGCGCCACGGGTCCGGCGCAGTCGAGGTACGCCTCCTTGGCCTCGGCCGTCCCGAAGGGGCGGGACGCCGCCGTGACGGCCGACCAGGCGCTGGTGGCCCACGGGGCCGCGAAGTGGTCGAGGTCGTAGTAGTCGGTCCAGGCCTGGGCGACGCCGACCGTCGCGACGATCTCGTTCCACACGTCGACGTGCCCGCCGACCTCGTGGGCCACGACCGCGCTCCAGTCGGCCTGGGTCGCCGTCGAGTAGTAGCTGTTGTACGTGACGGCCCCCTTGGCCGGGCTCGCCTGGGCCGCCCACCCGGTGTTGCCGAAGTCGGCGATGGTCACCGTGAGGGCGCCGCACACGGTGTGCTCGACGACGAGCGGGCAGGTCGCCTCGTGGGCCGCGCGGATGGCGGTGGGGCCGGTGAGGGACGTGGTGCTCGAGGGCTTGGACGGCTTGCCGCCGCCCTTGCCGCCCTTGGCGGCGGCGGCCGAACCGGCGGCGCCGGCGACGAGCACGAGAGCGACGGCAGCCGCGGCTGCGGCGCGTGCGGTGACGGGGGTACGCACAGGGGTCTCCTTCAGGGGCAGGGACGCCGGCGACGGGGGTCCGAGGGCGAGCCCGGTGACTGCACATCCATTGCGGGGACAGGGGAGCAGAGGGATACGGATGTGACAGTCGTGACGACGGCGTGAGGTTGATGATGCGCAGGGGGCGACACGCCCGGCAGGTGCATCCCTCGAAGTTCATCCCTTCAGTCACGGGCGCATCACCCGTCCTGCGCGCACCATGGGCCGTTCAGGCGATGGCGCGGGGCGTCCACCCGCGGAGTCCGGGGGTAAGCGGCGCTCAGGCCGGCGGGGTGCCGGCGGCCCGGCCGGCGCGCAGGTCCGCGGCGAACAGCTCGAGGATGCGGGCCGCACCCTCGACGGCGCTCAGCTCCCCCGTGCGCACCGCCCCCTCGATCCGCGTCCGCTCCCCGCGGACCGCCGCGCAGTCCCGCACCGCGTCGGTGAGGTGGGCGTCGACCATCGCCCACATCCAGTCCTGCTGCTGCTGCGCCCGGCGCGTCTCGAGCGACCCGGCCTCCTCGAGGTGCGCGCGGTGGTCCAGGACCGCCCGCCACACCTCGTCGAGCCCGGCCCCGGTGAGGGCCGAGCAGGTGAGCACCGGGGGCCGGCGCACCTCGCGGCCCGGCATCATGAGGCGCAGCGCCCCGGCCAGGTCACGGGCCGCCCCCCGGGCCGCGACCTCGCCGTCCCCGTCGGCCTTGTTGACGGCGATGACGTCCGCGAGCTCGAGGATCCCGCGCTTGATGCCCTGGAGCTGGTCACCGGCCCGCGCGAGGGTGAGGAGCAGGAAGGTGTCGACCATCTCGGAGACCGCCACCTCGTTCTGCCCCACCCCGACGGTCTCGACGACGACGACGTCGTAGCCGGCGGCCTCCAGGACGAGCATTGACTCGCGGGTCGCCCGGGCCACGCCGCCGAGCTGGCGGCCCGCCGGGCTCGGCCGGACGAACGCGCCGTCGCTGGCGGCCAGCGCTGCCATCCGGGTCCGGTCGCCGAGGATCGAGCCGCCGGTCCGCCGCGAGCTCGGGTCCACGGCGACGACGGCGACGCGGTGCCCACGCTCGACAAGCCGCACCCCGAGGGCGTCGATGAACGTCGACTTGCCGGCGCCCGGCACCCCGGTGATCCCGACCCGCACGGCTCCCCCGGTGCGGTCGGCGAGCGCGGCGAGCAGCGTGCGGGACTGCTCCCGGTGGTCCTCCCGCCGGGACTCGAGCAGGGTGATGGCGCGGGCGACCGCCTGGCGGGAGCCCTCCCGCACCCCGGCGGCGAGCTCGTCGACGGGGACGGGCCTCACCCGAGGCGCTCGCGCAGGTTGGCGACGAGGGTGAGGGCCGCGGCGCTGATGACGGTCCCCGGCGGGTAGATGGCGTCGGCCCCCGCGGCGCGCAGGGCCTCGTGGTCCTGGTCCGGGATGACCCCGCCGACGACGATGACGAGGTCCGGGCGGCCGAGGTCGTCCAGCGCCCGGCGCAGGGCCGGGACGAGGGTGAGGTGCCCGGCGGCGAGCGAGCTGACCCCCACGACGTGGACGTCGGCCTCGACGGCCTGCCGGGCGACCTCCTCCGGGGTCTGGAACAGCGGGCCCACGTCGACGTCGAAGCCGAGGTCCGCGAACGCCGTCGCGATGACCTTCTGCCCCCGGTCGTGCCCGTCCTGGCCCATCTTCGCGACGAGGATGCGCGGGCGGCGGCCCTGTTCCTCCTCGAACGCCTCGACCGCTGCCTGGGCCTGCCGGACGGTCTCGTCCTCCCCCGCCTCGGCGCTGTACACGCCCCCGATCGTACGGATCTGGGCGGTGTAGCGGCCGAAGGCCACCTCCATCGCCGCCGACATCTCTCCCACGGTCGCCTGGGCCCGGGCCGCGTCGATCGCGAGGGCGAGCAGGTTGGTGCTCATCGAGCCGTCCGACCCGGCCCGGGCCGCCTCGGTCATCCGGTCGAGGGCGGCCCGGCACGCGTCCTCGTCGCGTTCGGCACGCAGCCGCTCCAGCTGGGCGATCTGGCTCGCCCGCACGGCGGCGTTGTCGACCCGCAGGACCTCGATCGGCTCGTCCTCGTCGGCGGGGTAGGTGTTGACCCCGATGACGGGCTGCTGACCGGAGTCGATCCGGGCCTGGGCGCGGGCCGCGGCCTCCTCGATCCGCATCTTCGGGATGCCGGCCTCGATGGCCTTCGCCATGCCGCCGGCCTCCTCGACCTCCTCGATGTGCTGCCAGGCCCGGCGGGCCAGGTCGTGGGTCAGCCGCTCGACGTACGCCGACCCGCCCCACGGGTCGATGACCCGGGTCGTGCCCGACTCGTGCTGCAGGAGCAGCTGGGTGTTGCGGGCGATCCGCGCCGAGAAGTCGGTGGGCAGGGCGATCGCCTCGTCGAGGGCGTTGGTGTGCAGGCTCTGGGTGTGCCCCTGGGTGGCCGCCATGGCCTCGGCGGCGGTCCGGACGACGTTGTTGAACACGTCCTGCGCGGTGAGCGACCAGCCGGAGGTCTGGCAGTGGGTGCGCAGCGAGAGCGACTTGGGGTTGGTGGCCCCCTGCGCCCGCACGAGGCGCGCCCACAGCAGGCGGGCGGCCCGCATCTTGGCCACCTCCATGTACACGTTCATCCCGATGGCCCAGAAGAACGACAGCCGCGGCGCGAACCGGTCGACGTCGAGCCCGACGGCCTTCCCGGCACGGAGGTACTCGACGCCGTCCGCCAGGGTGTAGGCGAGCTCGAGGTCCTGGGTCGCCCCGGCCTCCTGCATGTGGTAGCCGGAGATGGAGATCGAGTTGTAGCGGGGCATCTCCTGGCTCGTGAACGCGAAGATGTCGCTGATGATCCGCATCGAGGGCTCGGGCGGGTAGATGTAGGTGTTGCGGACCATGAACTCCTTGAGGATGTCGTTCTGGATGGTCCCCGTGAGGCGGTCCGGGCTCACCCCCTGCTCCTCGGCGGCGACGACGTAGAGCGCGAGGACGGGGATGACGGCGCCGTTCATCGTCATCGACACCGACATCCGGTCCAGCGGGATCCCGTCGAAGAGGGTGCGCATGTCGTAGATCGAGTCGATGGCCACCCCCGCCATCCCGACGTCGCCGGCCACCCGCGGGTGGTCGGAGTCGTACCCGCGGTGGGTCGCGAGGTCGAAGGCGACCGACAGCCCCTTCTGCCCGGCGGCGAGGTTGCGCCGGTAGAAGGCGTTGGACTCCTCGGCGGTCGAGAAGCCGGCGTACTGGCGGATCGTCCACGGCTGGGTCGTGTACATCGTCGGGTAGGGGCCGCGCAGGTACGGCGGCGCTCCGGGGACGGTGTCGAGGAAGTCGAGACCGGCGAGGTCGCGCTCGGTGTAGAGCGGAGGCACCTCGACGCCCTCGGGCGTCGTCCACGGCCGGCCGGCGGGTGGCGGTGTGGCGGTCTGCGGCTCGCCGGGCCCGAGGTCCAGCGCGACGAAGTCGGGAATGCTCATCGGGTCGCTCCAGTGGTCGGGGCGCCGAGCCGGTCGAGGACGTCGGTGAGGAATGCGACGGCATCGACGCCGTCGTCCACCGTGTCGTCGACGACGACGGGCCCGGGCTCCTCGGTCGCCGCGATGCCGCCGGCCGCGAGGAGGTTGGTGACGAAGGACCGCCGGGCTCCGCCGTCCGCCGGTGCGCCGGTGGCAGGCACGGTGACCTGCGGGGAGCCGAGCGCGCGCGCACGGTCCCGCAGGGCCTCGAAGGGCGCGGCGTCCCGGCGGGGCTCGAAGGCGCCGGGATGCGTCGGCAGGTCGGCGCGGGGGCGCCTCTCGGCAACGGCTGCTGCCAGGTCGGGGTACAGCGAGACGCCGGTCAGGGGGCGCGCCCGGACGGCGATGAGACGCGCGCGTTCGGCCGCCGTCGCGTCCACCCACTGCTGCAGCAGCCCGCCGGCGCGGGCCGCCTCCACTCCCCCGGCCCGCTCGAGCTCCTGGAAGCGCGCCCAGACCCGCTCGGCCACGTCGTCGGTGAGCGACTCGAGGTACCAGGACCCGCCGCCGGGGTCGGTGACCCGCCCGACGTTCGACTCCTCGGCGAGCAGGATCTGGGTGTTGCGGGCAAGGCGCCTCGAGAAGCGTCCGGGCAGACCGGCGACGGTGTCGTGGGGCAGGACGGTGATGGCGTCGGCGCCGCCGATCGACGCGCCGAAGGTGGCCACGGTGTTGCGCAGGACGTTGACGAACGGGTCCTCCCGGCTGGCCATCCGCAGGCTCGTCACGGCATGGGTGCGCGCGCCTCGGTCGGCCTCGGGGACACCGCAGGCCTCCCCCACCCGGGCCCAGACCCGGCGCAGCGCCCGCAGCGTAGCCGCGGTGAGGAACTGGTCCGCGGTGGCGCTGACCCGGAACTCGACGTGGGGGAAGGCGTCAGCGGGCGACACCCCGGCGGCGTCGAGGTGGCGCAGGTAGTGGACCCCGGTCGCCACGGCCACGGCGAGCGCGTCGACCTCGCTCGCGCCGGCGTCGTGCAGGACGCGGGCGTCGACGGTGATCGCCCGCCACCCGGGCCGGCCACCGCAGGCCCCGACCAGGTCGGCGAGGGGCGCCAGGTCGGGCGCGACGCCCGTCCGCAGCGCGGCCCCGACGGGGTCGAGACCGAGGTTGCCGCCGACGCTGTCCCGGTCGGCGAGCACCTCGAGCAGCGCCCGCGCGGCGGCCGGCTGGTCGGTGAAGGACGACACGGCGACCGGCGCGAGGTCGGGCCGGACGTCGGCGAGCACCTCGGGCAGGTCGGCCACGGCGAGCCCGTCGTCACCGACGTGGACCCACACCGACGTCACCCCGTGCTCGAGGTCGTCCAGGACGGCGGTCCGCGCCCGGCGCGGGTCGGGCTCGTCGTGCAGCTGCCGCACGTCCCAGGGCGCTGCCCCGTCCCGGATGGCGCGCCCCCGGGTGAACGGCATCGCGCCGGGCACCCCGAGCGGCCGATCGGTGCGCAGGTAGAGCCCGCGCGTGGTGAGGCCGCCGTCGAGCGCCGTCCGCAGGGCCTCCTCGGCGTCCTCGGGCGCGGTGTGCCCGCCGTCGTCGCGCCCGCGGTCGAGCACCCGGGCCACGAGCTGCTGCCAGTCCTCGCGGGTCCGGGGCTCGAACCCGTCGGCGAGGGGCATGATTCCGCCCTCGGTCACCTGCGTCATCGGGCCTCCTGGTCGGCGTCCGGTCCGCCGTTCACCCTAGCCACGCGGGCCGCGGACCTCACCGAGAGATTGGGCACACCCCGCCCGTCAGGCCGGGGCGAGAGCCGCGTACCGGAGCCCGAGCGCGGCGAGCCGCTGCTCGCCACCGTCGAGCGCGGTGAGCACGTGCAGGCCGGCCTCGGTGACCGCCACCGAGTGCTCCCAGTGCGCCGCCCGGGACCCGTCCTTGGTCACGACGGTCCACTCGTCCTCGAGGACGGTGTTGTCCTGGTCGCCCAGGGTGACCATCGGCTCGATGCAGATGGTCGTGCCCTCGACGACCCGGGGCCCGCGCCCGGAGACGCGGTAGTTGGGCACCTGCGGGTCCATGTGCATCGAAGTGCCGATGCCGTGGCCCACGTAGTCCTCGACGATGCCGTACTCGCGGCCGCGGCGCCGGCCCGCCTCGGTGAGGGAGTCCTCGACGGCGGCCCCCACGTCGTAGAGGTCGCCGCCGACGCGCAGCGCGCCGATGCCGGCCCAGAGCGAGGCCTCGGTGTCGTCGATGAGCTCGAGGTCGGCCGCCGAGGCGGCCTCGCGGCCACCGACGACGAGGCTGATCGCCGCGTCGCCGTTCCAGCCGGCGACCTCGGCGCCGCAGTCGATCGACAGCAGGTCACCGGCCTCCAGCACCCGGCCGCCGGGGATGCCGTGCACGATCTCGGCGTTGACCGAGGTGCACAGGGTGTGCCGGTAGCCCGGGACGAGCTGGAAGTTGGGGACACCGCCGTGGTCGCGGATGTGGGCCTCGGCGAGCGCGTCGAGGTCCTGCGTCGTCATCCCCGGCTGGACCGAGGTGGCGAGCAGGTCGAGGGTGCGCCCGACGAGCAGCCCCGCGGTGCGCATCATCGCGAGCTGCTCCGGGGTGCGCCCCTCGCACCGGTCCCTGCTGAACATTCCCATGCCGCCGCACCCTACCGGCGCGCCCGCCCGCCTCCCCAACTCCGTCGAACGACGAGAACATGCCGCCACCTCCGCGAGCCGCACGGCATGTTCTCGTCGGTCGACCGCGTCAGGGCAGGACGAGGCCGGACGGCTCGTACCCCAGCGAGCGGGCCACCCGGAGCACCAGCGACCGGCAGCGCGGCGGGCGCAGGTCCTCGGCCCACACCTCGTGCACCGTCCACCCCTCCTCCACGGCGAGCTCGCGGCGCAGCGAGTCGGCGCTGCGCCGGGCGCGCGGGGCGTGCACCGCGCCCTGGTACTCGGCGACGACCCCCGCCCGCCGCCAGACGAGGTCGCCCTCGCCGATGAACTCCCCGAACCGGTCCGTCAGCAGGCCGTTGACCTCGGGCTCGGGGAGGCCCGCCGCGCCGAAGAGCAGCCGCGTCCGCGACTCCTGCGGCGACCGCACGCCGGCACGCACCAGCCCCAGGGCCTGTCGCAGCGCGACCGCGCGCCGCGGGCGGACCCGCCGGGCCAGCGCGGCGCGGAGCCGGGCGACCCCGGCGGACTCCGCCCGGAGCACGCCGTCCGCGGCGTCGAGCCGGGCCACGGCTGCGTCCCCCGCGACGACGAGGTCGTCGACGCTGAGCCGGCGGCGGCCGAGGTCGCCGAGGTCGCACCACGTGTCGGCCAGTCCCACGACCGGCACGCCGCCGACAAGCGCGACCTCCCGGGACTCCACGCCCCGGTGGCCGCGGCAGCCCCGGCGCGACACCTGGCCCGAGTCCGAGCGGGTCACGACGTCGAGGACCGCACGGCCCTCGAGGTCCGCCGGAAGGGGGATGCCCCAGAGCACGGCCGCCGTCACGTGGGAGTAGGCGGCGCCGTCGGCCAGACCGGCCGCCACCGCGCGCGCCCGGTCGGCGGTGCTCAGCGGGGCATCGTGACACCGCGCCCCGCGGGTCGGGGCCCGCAGGTCCGAGCGCCGCAACCGGTGCGGCCCCACCCCGAGGCGCTGCGCGTCGGCGACCCCGAAGGGCGCGTCGCGCAGGGCGGGTGGGAGTGGGCTCGGCCGCATCCCCGCATCGTGGCCCGAACCGGCGGCGCTGCCGTGGCGTCATCCACAGGCTCGGGTCGAACGACGAGAACATGCCGCGTGGCCTCGGGGCCACACGGCATGTTCTCGTCGTTCGACTGCGGGGGTGGTGCTCAGCCGAGGGCGGCGACGACCCGGTCGGTGACCTCGTCGACCGCGCCGTCGCCGTCGACTTCGACGAGCAGCCCGCGCTCGCGGTAGGTCTGCGACAGCGGCCGCGTCTCGCGGTGGTAGATGGCCATCCGCTCGCGGATGACGTCCTCGGTGTCGTCGGCGCGGCCCTCGGAGTCGGCGCGCTTGAGGAGCCGGGCCACGACGACGTCGTCGTCGACGGTCAGCTCGAGCACGCGGTCCAGCGCGGTGCCCTGCGCGGCGAGCATGGTGTCGAGGGCCTCAACCTGGGTGAGGGTGCGGGGGTAGCCGTCGAGGAGGAAGCCGCCCGCGCAGTCGTCCGAGGCGATCCGGTCCTCGACGATGGCGTTCGTGACCTCGTCGGACACGTAGCCGCCCGAGGCGAGGATCTGCTTGACCTGCAGGCCAAGCTCGGTCTCGTCCTTGATGTTGGCCCGGAAGATGTCACCGGTGGAGATGGCGGGGATGCCGTAGTGCTCGGCGATCCGGGACGCCTGGGTGCCCTTACCGGCACCGGGGGGACCGAGGATGATCAAACGCATCAGCGGAGGAACCCTTCATAGTGTCGCTGCTGCAGCTGCGCCTCGATCTGCTTCACCGTCTCCAGACCGACACCGACGATGATGAGGATCGAGGTGCCGCCGAAGGGGAAGTTCTGGTTCGCGTCCACGAGGACCAGCGCGATGAGCGGGAGCAGGGAGACCAGCGCGAGGTAGATCGCGCCCGGCACGGTGATCCGGGTGAGGACGTAGTTGAGGTACTCGGCCGTGGGTCGCCCGGCGCGGATACCTGGGATGAAGCCGCCGTACTTCTTCATGTTGTCGGCGACCTCGGTCGGGTTGAACGTGATCGAGACGTAGAAGAACGTGAAGAAGAGGATGAGCGCGGTGTACAGGGCCATGTAGTACGGGTGGTCGCCGAGGACGAGGTGGGCGTTGATCCAGTCGACCCAGCCCGCGTTGACCCCGTCGGGGCTGGCGTTGAACTGCGCCAGGAGGCTCGGCAGGGTGAGCAGCGAGCTCGCGAAGATGACGGGGATGACACCGGCCATGTTGACCTTGAGCGGGATGTACGTCGACGTCCCGCCGTAGACGCGCCGCCCCACCATCCGCTTCGCGTACTGGACCGGGATGCGCCGCTGGCTCTGCTCGACGAAGACGACGAGGGCGATGACGACGAAGCCCAGGGCGATGACGCTGAGGAAGATCGACCAGCCGGAGCGCTGCTGGATGGCCCACAGCGAGGACGGGAACTGCGCGGTGATCGAGACGAAGATCAGCAGCGACATCCCGTTGCCGACGCCCTTGTCGGTGATCATCTCGCCGAGCCACATGATGAGGCCGGTGCCGGCCGTCATGGTGAGGACCATGATGAGGATCGTCACCGTGGAGTCGTCGGTGAGGATGTTCGTGCAGGCCGGGTTGTTGAACAGCGTCGACGGGTTCTGCGCGAAGGTGATGAGCGTCGAGCTCTGTAGGACCGCGAGACCGATGGTCAGGTACCGCGTGTACTGCGTCATCTTCGCCTGGCCGGCTTGACCCTCCTTCTTGAGGGCCTCGAACCGTGGGATCACCACGGTGAGCAGCTGGACGATGATGCTGGCCGTGATGTACGGCATGATCCCCAGCGCGAAGATCGACAGCTGGAGCAGGGCCCCACCGCTGAACAGGTTGATGAGGCCGAGGAGCTGGTTGCTGTTGTCCGCCCCCGAGATGCACTGCTGGACGAGCTGGTAGCTGACGCCCGGCGTCGGCACGTGCGAGCCGAGCCGGAAGATCACGATGATGAACAGCGTGAAGAGCAGCTTCCTGCGCAGGTCGGGCGTCTTGAACGCACGGCCGAAGGCGGTGAGCACAGGGTCCTCCAGTAGTGCGGCCGGAGCGAGGGCCGCGTCGTCAACGATCCGTCACAACATACCCGTAGGCCCCGGCAGCGCCGGAACCCAGGGCGGGGTGAACGCGGCGCAGGGCCGGCTCCGAAGGTCTCTTGCGGAGCCGGCCCTGCGACACGCGGTCACGGTGGGCGTCAGGCGGTGGTCGCCGAACCGCCCGCCGCTTCGATCTTCGCCGTGGCGCTCGCCGAGAACGCGTGGGCGGTCACGGAGACCGCCACGTCGATCTCGCCGGTGCCGAGCACCTTGACGGGGAACCCGTCACGGACGGCGCCCTTGGCGACCAGGTCCTCGACGGTCACGTCGCCACCCTGGGGGTAGAGCGACGCGAGCTTGTCGAGGTTCACGACCTGGTACTCGGTCTTGAACGGGTTCTTGAAGCCGCGGAGCTTCGGGAACCGCATGTGCAGCGGCGTCGTGCCGCCCTGGAACCCGGCCGGCACCTGGTACCGGGCCTTGGTGCCCTTGGTGCCTCGGCCGGCGGTCTTGCCGCGGCGGCCACCTTCGCCTCGACCCACGCGGATCTTGGCGGACTTGGCACCCGGAGCCGGGCGCAGGTGGTGCACCTTCAGTGCGGACGCCTCGCGCCCCGCGGTCTTCGCGGCCTTCGTGGTGTCGGCCATGCTCACTCAACCTCCTCGACAGCGACCAGGTGGGTCACCGTCTTGACCATCCCGCGGATCTCGGGACGGTCCTCCTTGACGACGACGTCGCCGATTCGCTTCAGCCCGAGGGAGCGCAGGGTCTCCCGCTGGTTCTGCTTGCCACCGATCCCGGACCGGGTCTGGATGACCTTGAGACGACCCATCACGCACCTGCCTTCGCCTCGGCCAGGCCGGCGGCCTGGGCACGGAGCATCGCCGCGGGGGCGACCCGGTCGACGGGCAGGCCACGGCGGGCCGCGACGGCCTCGGGCCGCTCCAGGCCCTGGAGGGCCGCGACGACCGCGTGGACGATGTTGATGGCGTTGTCGGAGCCGAGGCTCTTGGACAGCACGTCGTGGATGCCGGCGCACTCGAGCACCGCGCGGACCGGACCACCGGCGATGACACCGGTACCGGGGCTGGCGGGGCGGAGCATGACGACACCGGCGGCGGCCTCACCCTGGACGGGGTGGGGGATGGTGCCCTGGATGCGCGGGACGCGGAAGAAGTTCTTCTTCGCCTCCTCGACACCCTTGGCGATCGCCGCGGGCACCTCCTTGGCCTTGCCGTAGCCGACACCGACGGTGCCGTCACCGTCGCCCACGACGACGAGCGCCGTGAAGCTGAAGCGGCGACCGCCCTTGACGACCTTGGCGACGCGGTTGATGGTCACGACGCGCTCGAGGTACTGGTTCTTCTCGGGCTCCCGGGAGTCCCGGCCGCCGCGACGGTCGTCGCGGTTGCCGCGTCGGTCGCCGCGCTCGGCGCCGCCGGTCCCGGTGCCTCGACGCTGGGGTCCTGGCATCAGATGTTCCTCTTCTCGACGTTCGTGGTGGTACGGGCAGCGTGGGTCACAGCGACAGCCCGCCTTCCCGAGCGCCGTCCGCGATGGCGGCGACGCGACCGTGGTACCGGTTGCCACCGCGGTCGAACACGACGGCCTCGATACCCGCGGCCTTGGCCCGCTCGGCGACGAGCTCACCGACCTTCTTGGCCTTGGCGACCTTGTCACCCTCGAAGGTGCGCAGGTCCGGCTCCATGGTCGAGGCGGACGCGACGGTCTTGCCCGCCGTGTCGTCGACGACCTGGACGAAGACGTGCCGCGACGAGCGGGACACGACGAGGCGGGGACGCCCGGCGGTGCCGGTGACGACCTTGCGGACGCGGAAGTGGCGACGGCTGCGCGCGGCCACCTTGCCCTTGGCGCGCTTGACGATCATGGCCATGGCTTACTTACCAGCCTTTCCGACCTTGCGGCGGATGTGCTCGCCCGCGTAGCGGACGCCCTTGCCCTTGTACGGGTCGGGCTTGCGGAGCTTGCGGATGTTCGCAGCGGTCTCACCGACGAGCTGCTTGTCGATGCCCTGGACCGAGAACCGGGTCTGGTTCTCGACCGCGAAGGTGATGCCCGACGGCGGCTCGACGGTGATCGAGTGCGAGTAGCCGAGGGCGAACTCGAGGGTGGAGCCCTTGGCCTGCACGCGGTAACCCGTGCCGTGGATCTCGAGCTTCTTCTCGTAGCCCTCGGTGACACCGAGCACCATGTTGTTGATGAGCGAGCGGGTCAGGCCGTGGAGCGAGCGCGACTCGCGCTCGTCGTCGGGGCGCTTGACCTCGATGGTGCCGTCGTTCTGGGCGACGGTGATCGGCTCGGCCACGGTGTGGCTGAGCTCGCCCTTCGGGCCCTTGACGGTGACGTGCTGACCGTTGATGGTCACGTCGACACCGGAGGGGACGGAGACGGGGAGACGTCCGATTCGCGACATGGCTGCTACCCCTTACCAGACGTAGGCGAGGACTTCCCCACCTACACCCTTGTTGGCGGCCTGCCTGTCGGTCAGCAGGCCGGAGGACGTCGAGATGATCGCGACACCGAGGCCACCGAGCACCTTGGGCAGGTTGGTGGACTTGGCGTACACGCGCAGGCCGGGCTTGCTCACGCGCCGGAGGCCGGCGATGGAGCGCTCCCGGTTGGGGCCGTACTTGAGCTGGACGACGAGGGTCTTGCCGACCTCGGCGTCCTCGACGGTCCAGCCGGCGATGTAGCCCTCGGCCTCGAGGATCTCGGCGATGTGGCTCTTGAGCTTCGAGAACGGCATGGTGACGTCGTCCTTGTGCGCCGAGTTGGCGTTACGGACGCGGGTCAACATGTCCGCGATCGGGTCTGTCATGGTCATTGGGCTACTCCGCCCTCTCTCACCGCGGTTTCCTCCGGGAGTGCTCCCGGCGGACCTTCGATGTAGATGGTCTGTGGATGAGATGCCGCGGATGCGGCGGGGACTGGAACTACCAGCTGCTCTTGGTGACGCCCGGGAGCTCGCCGCGGTGGGCCATCTCCCGAAGGCAGATCCGGCACAGGCCGAACTTGCGGTACACCGAGTGCGGACGGCCGCAGCGCTGGCAGCGGGTGTAGCCGCGGACAGCGAACTTCGGCTTCTTGTTCGCCTTGTTGACGAGGGCGGTCTTGGCCATGGCTCAGTTCTCCTTGAACGGGAAGCCGAGCGCCTTGAGCAGCGCGCGACCCTCGTCGTCGTTCGTCGCGGTCGTGACGACCGTGATGTCCATGCCGCGGACCCGGTCGATCTTGTCCTGGTCGATCTCGTGGAACATCGACTGCTCGGTGAGACCGAAGGTGTAGTTGCCACGCCCGTCGAACTGCTTCGGGGACAGGCCGCGGAAGTCGCGGATGCGCGGGAGAGCGGTCGTCACGAGACGGTCGAGGAACTCCCACATCCGGTCGCCGCGCAGCGTGGTGTGCGCGCCGATCGGCATGCCCTCACGGAGCTTGAACTGAGCGATGGACTTGCGGGCCCGGGTGACGATCGGCTTCTGGCCGGTGATCGCCGTGAGGTCGCGGATCGCGCCCTCGATGAGCTTGCTGTCCTTGGCGGCGTCGCCGACACCCATGTTGACGACGACCTTGGTCACGCCGGGGATCTGCATGACGTTGGAGTAGTCGAACTGGTCCCGGAGCGAGGTCTTGATCTCGTCCTGGTAGCGCGCCTTGAGGCGGGGCTTGGTCGCGGTGTCTGCCATCTCTCTCACAGGTCCTTGCCCGAGCGGGCGCCGACGCGCACCCGGGTCGTCTTCTGGCGGCCGTCGCGCTCGACGGTCTCGACGCGCGTCTTGATCCGGGTGGGCTTGTTGTCGGACGGGTCGACGATGGCCACGTTGCTCACGTGGATCGGGGACTCCTGGACGATGAGCCCGCCGGTGCGGCTGCCCCGGCCGGACTCGCCGGCCTTGGTGTGCCGGGTGACCCGGTTGACACCCTCGACCGTCACGCGCCCGGTCTCGCGGTTGACCGCGATGACCTTGCCCGTGCTGCCCTTGTCCTTGCCGGCGAGCACCTGGACGGTGTCGCCCTTCTTGATCTTGTTGGCCATGGTCAGAGCACCTCCGGCGCCAGGCTGATGATCTTCATGAAGCGCTTCTCGCGCAGCTCGCGGCCCACGGGGCCGAAGATGCGCGTCCCGCGCGGGTCTCCGTCGTTGCGGAGGATGACCGCGGCGTTCTCGTCGAAGCGGATGTAGGACCCGTCGGCACGACGGCGCTCCTTCTTCGTCCGCACGATGACGGCCTTGACGACGTCACCCTTCTTGACGTTTCCGCCGGGGATCGCGTCCTTGACGGTGGCGACGATCGTGTCGCCGATGCCGGCGTACCGGCGACCGGAGCCACCGAGAACACGGATGCAGAGAATCTCCTTCGCACCGGTGTTGTCGGCGACTCGCAGTCGCGACTCCTGCTGGATCACTGTTATCTCCTAGATGTCGTGCTGGTTCTCCACGCCAGGGGCGTAGAGCCTGGCCGAACTACGGCGGGGGGTGCGGGGGGCGTGCCCCCCGCAGGGCATTACTTGGCCTTCTCGAGGACCTCGACGACGCGCCAGCGCTTGGTCGCCGAGAGGGGGCGGGTCTCCATGATGAGGACCCGGTCGCCGACGCCGGCCGAGTTGGCCTCGTCGTGCGCCTTCACCTTGCTCGAGCGGCGCATGACCTTGCCGTAGAGGGCGTGCTTGACGCGGTCCTCGACCTCGACGACGACGGTCTTGTCCATCTTGTCGCTGACCACGTAGCCCTGGCGGGTCTTGCGGTAGCTGCGGTCGATCGTCGACGTCACGGTCTCGTCCTTCTTCTCGCTCACTTGGCCTCACCCTTCACGCCGATGCCGAGCTCGCGCTCACGCATCTCGGTGTAGATCCGGGCGATGTCCTTGCGGACGGCGCGGAGCCGGCCGTGGTTGTCCAGCTGGCCGGTGGCCGACTGGAACCGGAGGTTGAACAGCTCCTCCTTGGCCTTGCGCAGCTCGTCGACCAGACGGTCGTCCTCGAAGCCACGCAGCTCCGTGGGGCTCAGGTCCTTGGAACCGACTGCCATCAGAAGTCACCACCCTCACGCTGGACGAAGCGGCACTTCATCGGCAGCTTGTGCATGGCGAGGCGCATGGCCTCGCGCGCAATGTCCTCCGGAACACCGGAGAGCTCGAACATGATCCGGCCCGGCTTCACGTTGGCGATCCACCACTCGGGCGAACCCTTACCGGACCCCATGCGGGTCTCGGCCGGCTTCTTGGTGAGCGGACGGTCCGGGTAGATGTTGATCCAGACCTTTCCGCCACGCTTGATGTATCGGGTCATCGCGATACGCGCTGACTCGATCTGACGGTTCGTGACGTAGGCGGGCTCGAGAGCCTGGATGCCGTAGTCGCCGAACGCGATCGTCGTACCGCCCTTGGCCATCCCGGAACGACCGGGGTGGTGCTGCTTGCGGTGCTTGACTCGACGGGGAATCAACATGGTCAGGACTCCTCGGTCTTCGCGGCCGGGGCCTGCTCGGCCGGGGCCTGCTCAGCGGCGGGGGCCTCGGTGCGACGGGCACGCGCGGGACGGTCGGCGCCGTCACGACGCGGGCCACGACCCTGACGCGGCGCGGTGGCCTGCTGGGCCGCCAGCTCGCGAGCGGTCATGTCGCCCTTGTAGATCCACACCTTGACGCCGATGCGCCCGAACGTGGTCTTGGCCTCGTACAGGCCGTAGTCGATCTGCGCGCGCAGGGTGTGCAGCGGCACGCGACCCTCGCGGTAGAACTCGGTACGGCTCATCTCCGCGCCGCCGAGGCGGCCGGAGACCTGGACACGGATGCCCTTGGCGCCGGCGCGGGTGGCGGACTGCATGCCCTTGCGCATGGCGCGACGGAAGGAGACACGGGCCGACAGCTGCTCGGCGATGCCCTGCGCGACGAGCTGGGCCTCGACCTCGGGGTTCTTGACCTCGAGGATGTTGAGCTGCACCTGCTTGCCGGTGAGCTTCTCGAGCTCACCGCGGATGCGGTCGGCCTCGGCGCCGCGGCGGCCGATGACGATGCCGGGACGCGCGGTGTGGATGTCGACGCGGACCCGGTCACGGGTGCGCTCGATGTCGACGCGGGCGATACCGGCGCGGTCCATGCCCGTGGACATGAGCTTGCGGATCGCCACGTCCTCCTTGACGTAGTCGCGGTAGCGCTGACCCTCCTTGGTGGAGTCGGCGAACCAACGGCTCTTGTGCTCCGTGGTGATCCCGAGACGGAAGCCGTGCGGGTTGACCTTCTGGCCCATCAGCGAGTGCCTCCGTTCGTGCTCGTGGGCTTGGGCGCGACGACCACGGTGATGTGGCTCGTGCGCTTGTTGATCCGGCTGGCGCGGCCCTGCGCCCGAGGGCGGAACCGCTTCATCGTGGGGCCCTCGTCGACGAAGGCCTTGGCGACGACGAGCTCACGCTCGTCGAAGCGCTCGGCGGTCTTGTCGGCCTGGACCCGGGCGTTGGCGATCGCGGACTCGAGGACCTTCAGGACCGGCTCGCTCGCGCTCTGCGGAGCGAAGCGCAGGACCGAGATGGCCTCGACGGTGTTCTTGCCGCGGATGAGGTCGACGACCCGGCGCGCCTTCATGGGCGTCACCCGGACGTGGCGAGCGATCGCCCGCGCCTCGAGGATGCTGTTCTCGGTGGCCATCAGCGACGACGTCCCTTCTTGTCGTCCTTCACGTGACCCTTGAAGGTGCGGGTCGGTGCGAACTCGCCGAGCTTGTGGCCGACCATCGCCTCGGTGACGAACACCGGGACGTGCTTGCGGCCGTCGTGGACGGCGAGGGTGTGACCGAGCATGTCGGGCGAGACGACCGACCGGCGCGACCAGGTCTTGATGACGTTCTTGCTGCCCGCTTCGTTCTGAGCGTCCACCTTCTTCTGAAGGTGGTCGTCGATGAAGGGGCCCTTCTTCAAGCTACGAGGCATTCCAGGCTCCTATCAGCGCTTCTTGCCAGTACGGCGGCGGCGGACGATCATCTTGTCGCTGGGCTTGCCGGGGCGGCGGGTGCGGCCCTCGGGCTTGCCCCACGGCGACACGGGGTGACGACCACCGGAGGTCCGGCCCTCACCACCACCGTGCGGGTGGTCCACCGGGTTCATGACGACACCACGGACGGTCGGGCGCTTGCCCTTCCAGCGCATGCGGCCGGCCTTGCCCCAGTTGATGTTCGACTGCTCGGCGTTGCCGACCTCGCCGACGGTGGCGCGGCAGCGCACGTCGACGTTGCGGATCTCGCCGGACGGCATACGCAGCTGCGCGTAGGGGCCGTCCTTGGCGACGAGCTGCACGCGGACACCGGCCGAGCGGGCGATCTTCGCACCGCCACCGGGCCGGAGCTCGACGGCGTGGACGACCGTACCGGTCGGGATGTGCCGCAGCGGCAGGCTGTTGCCGGGCTTGATGTCGGCAGCCGGGCCGTTCTCGACGGCCATGCCCTGCACCAGGCCCTTGGGGGCCAGGATGTAGCGCTTCTCGCCGTCGGCGTAATGCAGGAGCGCGATGCGCGCCGTGCGGTTGGGGTCGTACTCGATGTGAGCGACCTTGGCGGGGACGCCGTCCTTGTCGTGACGACGGAAGTCGATCACGCGGTAGGCGCGCTTGTGGCCCCCACCGATGTGGCGGGTGGTGATACGGCCGTTGTTGTTGCGGCCCCCACTCTTGGACAGCGGGCGGACGAGGGACTTCTCGGGGGTGGAGCGGGTGACTTCGACGAAGTCGGCCACGCTCGACCCGCGACGCCCCGGCGTCGTCGGCTTGTACTTACGGATACCCATGTCTGTTCAGTCCTCAGCTTCCTCAGGCGCCGGCGCTGCCGAAGATGTCGATCGAGCCCTCGCGGAGGGTGACGATCGCGCGCTTGGTGTCCTTGCGCTTGCCGATGCCGAACCGCGTACGGCGGGTCTTGCCCTGGCGGTTCATGGTGTGCACCGAGTCGACCTTGACGCCGAAGACCTGCTCGACGGCGATCTTGATCTCGGTCTTGTTCGAGCGCGGGTCGACGAGGAAGGTGTACTTGCCCTCGTCGAGCAGCCCGTAGGACTTCTCGGACACGACCGGCGCGATCAGGATGTCGCGGGGGTTCTTGGCCTGGCTCACTTCTCGTCCTCCCCGTTGTCGCTGCCGGCAACGCCGACGTCGTCGTTGTCGGCGGCACCGTCAGCGGGGCCCGGCTCGGCCTTGGCTGCGGTCTTCTTCGCCGCGGCCTTCTTGGCCGGCTTGGACGCCTGGACCGTCTCACCGGTGAACGCCTCGTAGGCGGCCTTGGTGAAGACGACGTCGTCGGCGCACAGCACGTCGTAGGTGTTGAGCTGGTCGACCGCGAGCACGTGCACCTCGGCGAGGTTGCGCACCGACTTCATCGAGACGATGTCGGTACGGTCCAGCACGACGAGCACGTTCGGCCGCTCGGTGAGACCGGCGAACAGGGTGCGCGCGTCCTTGGTCGAGGGGGCCTCGCCGGTGGCGATGGCCTCGACGACGTGGATGCGGCCGTGACGGGCCCGGTCCGAGAGGGCGCCACGCAGGGCGGCGGCCTTCATCTTCTTGGGGGTCCGCTGGGCGTAGTCCCGCGGCTGCGGGCCGTGGACGGTGCCACCGCCGGCGAACTGCGGGGCGCGGGTCGAGCCCTGACGGGCGCGGCCGGTGCCCTTCTGGCGGTACGGCTTGCGACCGCCACCACGGACCTCACCGCGCGTCTTCGTCGCGTGCGTGCCCTGGCGGGCGGCGGCGAGCTGCGCGACGACGACCTGGTGGATCAGCGGCACGTTGGTCTGGACGTCGAAGATCTCCGAGGGGAGGGTGACGTCGAGCGTCTTGGTAGCCATGGTCAGGCCCCCTTCGCGGCCGAGCGGACGAGGACGACCGCGCCGCGCGGGCCGGGGACGGCGCCCTTGACCAGCAGCAGGCCCTTGTCGGCGTCCACGGCGTGGATGGTGAGGTTCTGCGTCGTCTGGCGCACGCCGCCCATGCGGCCGGCCATGCGCATGCCCTTGAACACGCGACCGGGGGTGGCACACCCGCCGATCGAGCCGGGCTTGCGGTGGTTCTTGTGCGAACCGTGCGAGGAGCTGACGCCGTGGAAGCCGTGACGCTTCATGACACCGGCGAAGCCCTTGCCCTTGGTCGTCGCCGAGACGTCGACGGCCTGGCCGGCCTCGAACGTGTCGGCGCCGATCTCCTGGCCGAGGGTGTACTCACCGGCGTCCGCGGTGCGGATCTCGATGAGGAAGCGGCGCGGCGTGACGCCGGCCTTGTCGAAGTGGCCGGTGAGCGGCTTGGTCACCTTGCGCGGGTCGATCGCGCCGAAGCCGAGCTGGACGGCGGAGTAGCCGTCGGTCCCGGCGTCGCGGACCTGGGTCACGACGTTGGGGCCGGCCTGGATCACGGTGACGGGCACGAGGCGGTTGGTCTCGTCCCACATCTGGGTCATGCCGAGCTTGGTACCCAGCAGACCCTTCTGGGTCTTCGTGGCAGTGGTGGTCATCGCGAGCCTCAGAGCTTGATCTCGATGTTGACGTCAGCCGGGAGGTCGAGACGCATCAGCGAGTCGACGGCCTTGGGCGTCGGGTCGATGATGTCGATGAGGCGCTTGTGCGTGCGCATCTCGAAGTGCTCGCGGCTGTCCTTGTACTTGTGCGGCGACCGGATGACGCAGAACACGTTCTTCTCCGTCGGCAGCGGCACGGGGCCGACCACGGTCGCACCCGCGCGGGTCACGGTGTCGACGATCTTGCGCGCCGAGCTGTCGATGACCTCGTGGTCATACGACTTCAACCGGATGCGGATCTTCTGTCCCGCCATCTGATGTTCCGTCTCTCTCTCGCCGTCCATGTGTCTCAGTGCGGCTCCGAGGCCTCCGACCCCCGAGGTCGGGCGTGTCGCCCTAACTCCGCTCACGAGCGGCGTGCGGGAACCCGCACCACGTCCGTGGGATCTTCAGCCCGGTGGAACCGGGGGGCCTGGCTCTTCGCAGACGAGCCGCCCCGCCGACCGGCGGTTCGAGTCCTCGTCGCGGTGGGCGTGATGGACCCTCTCGGATCGCTCACGCACGCCAAGCAACCCAGCCAGTGTGCCAGAGGCCGGGCCCCTCCTCCAAATCGGGCCCTACACCCGCCCGGCCCCTCCCCCACGCACCCCCGACCACGCGGCGCGTCCCCCGGGAGGCCCGCCGGCGAGGAGGATGGGGCGATGAGCCACCGCCGCCGTAGGAACGCCCCGCTGGGGCGCCCCACCCTCGTGACCGAGCGGCTCACACTGCGGCCCCTCACCTGGGACGACCTGGCGGACGTCGAGGCACTCGACGCCGACCCGGAGGTCACCCGGTTCCTCGAGCCGGCCGGGACGGCGCACCAGGTGCACGACCGGATGCTCGCCCGGTTCGACCCCGGGAACGACGCGATGGGGCTCGGCTACTGGGCGGGCCTGGAGGGCCACCGGTTCGTCGGCTGGTGGCTCCTCACCCCGGCGGCCCCCGGCCTCGCCGAGATCGGGTGGCGCCTCCACGTCCGGGCGTGGGGCCGTGGGCTGGCCACCGAGGGCGCCCGGGCCCTCCTCGACCACGGCTTCGGCGCAGCGGGGCTCGAGCGCGTCGTCGCCGACACCGCGGTCGACAACCTCCCCTCCCGCGGGGTGATGCGCCGCCTGGGGATGCGCCCGACGGGCCTGCGCGACGGGGCCTGGGCGGGCGAGCTGACCCGCGCGGAGTGGCTCGCGACCCGCTGACCCCCCGATGACGGCGAAGGACCCCCGCACCAGGAGCGGTGCGGGGGCCCTTCGGTGTGCCGGTGGTGACCGGCGTCAGGTCACTGGTTGATCTTGGTGACCCGGCCGGCGCCGACGGTACGGCCGCCCTCGCGGATGGCGAAGCGCAGGCCCTCCTCCATGGCGATCGGCTGGATGAGCTCGACCGACATCTCGGTGTTGTCGCCGGGCATGACCATCTCGGTGCCCTCGGGCAGCTTCACGACACCGGTGACGTCCGTGGTCCGGAAGTAGAACTGCGGACGGTAGTTGTCGTAGAACGGCGTGTGCCGGCCACCCTCGTCCTTGGACAGGATGTAGACGTTGGCCTCGAAGTTGGTGTGCGGCGTGATGGAGCCGGGCTTGACCACGACCTGGCCGCGCTCGACGTCCTCACGCTTGATGCCACGCAGGAGCAGGCCGACGTTCTCGCCCGCACGACCCTCGTCGAGGAGCTTGCGGAACATCTCGATGCCGGTCGCGGTGGTCTTGGTCGCCGGGCCGGTGTGGATGCCGACGATCTCGACCTCCTCGTTGACCTTGAGGATGCCGCGCTCGATACGACCGGTGACGACGGTGCCACGACCGGTGATCGTGAAGACGTCCTCGACGGGCATGAGGAACGGCTTGTCGGTGTCGCGCTCGGGCTCCGGGATGTAGGTGTCCACGGCGTCCATGAGCTCGAGGACCGTCTGGCCCCACTCGGCGTCGCCCTCGAGCGCCTTGAGCGCCGAGACCTTGACGACCGGGAGGTCGTCGCCCGGGAACTCGTAGGACGTGAGGAGCTCACGCACCTCCATCTCGACGAGCTCGAGGATCTCCTCGTCGTCGACCATGTCGGCCTTGTTGAGCGCCACGACGATGTAGGGGACGCCGACCTGGCGGGCCAGGAGGACGTGCTCCTTCGTCTGGGGCATCGGGCCGTCGGTGGCCGCCACGACCAGGATCGCGCCGTCCATCTGGGCGGCACCCGTGATCATGTTCTTCACGTAGTCCGCGTGACCCGGGCAGTCGACGTGAGCGTAGTGACGCTGCTCCGTCTGGTACTCGATGTGCGCGATGGAGATGGTGATACCGCGCTGCTTCTCCTCAGGCGCCTTGTCGATGTCGTCGAACGCGAACTGGGGGTTCAGGTCCGGGTACTTGTCGTGCAGGACCTTTGAGATCGCAGCCGTCAGCGTCGTCTTCCCGTGGTCGATGTGACCGATGGTTCCGATGTTGACGTGCGGCTTGGTCCGCTCGAACTTTGCCTTCGCCACTGTGATGTCCTCCTCAGGACTCTCTTCTGGGTAACGCCGAAACGACCGGGCAGGACGTGGCGTCGTCTATGGGATGGGTTGGGATGCTTCTCTACAGAGACCAGCGACCAGTCTAGCGGTCACTCGCCCCGGGTCTTCTTGATGATCTCCTCGGCCACGGACTTGGGGACCTCGGCGTAGGAGTCGAACTCCATCGAGTAGTTCGCCCGGCCCTGGGTCTTGGACCGCAGGTCCCCGACGTAGCCGAACATCTCCGACAGCGGGACGAGCCCGCGGACGATCTTGGCGCCGCTGATGTCCTCCATGGCCTGGATCTGGCCACGGCGGGAGTTGATGTCGCCGATGACCTCGCCCATGTAGTCCTCGGGCGTGCGGACCTCGACGGCCATCATCGGCTCGAGGAGGACCGGGTCGCACTTGCGCACGGCCTCCTTGAGCGCCATGGAGCCGGCGATCTTGAACGCCATCTCCGAGGAGTCGACGTCGTGGGCCGCACCGTCCAGGAGCGTCGCCTTGATCCCGACGAGCGGGTAGCCGGCGAGGATGCCGTACTGCATGGCGTCCTGGATACCGGCGTTGACCGACGGGATGTACTCGCGCGGGACGCGACCGCCGGTGACCTTGTTGTCGAACTCGTACAGCTCGCCCTCGGCCGTGTCGAGCGGCTCGAGCGCGATCTGGATCTTCGCGAACTGGCCCGACCCACCCGTCTGCTTCTTGTGGGTGTAGTCGAAGCGCTCGAGGCCGCGGCGGATCGTCTCGCGGTAGGCGACCTGCGGCTTGCCGACGTTCGCCTCGACCTTGAACTCGCGCTTCATCCGGTCGACGAGGATGTCGAGGTGGAGCTCGCCCATGCCGGCGATGATCGTCTGGCCGGTCTCCTCGTCGAGGTTGACCTGGAACGTCGGGTCCTCCTCGGCGAGCTTCTGGATCGCCATCGACAGCTTCTCCTGGTCACCCTTGGTCTTGGGCTCGATGGCCACCTGGATGACGGGCTCGGGGAAGGTCATCGACTCGAGGACGACGGGGTGGTCGATGTTGCACAGGGTGTCGCCCGTGGTCGTCGACTTCAGGCCGATGGCGGCGTAGATGTGCCCCGCCATCGCCTCCTCGACCGGGTTCTCCTTGTTGGCGTGCATCTGGAAGAGCTTCCCGATGCGCTCCTTCTTGATCTTGGTGCTGTTGAGCACCTGGGTCCCCGACGAGATGTGGCCGGAGTAGACCCGGATGAAGGTGAGCGTGCCGAAGAACGGGTGCGAGGCGACCTTGAAGGCGAGCGCGGAGAACGGCTCGTCCTTGCTCGGCTTGCGCGAGATGTGCTCGTCCTCGTTGCCGGGCGCGTGACCCTGCATCGCGGGGACGTCGATGGGCGAGGGGAGGTAGTCCACGACGGCGTCGAGCATCGGCTGGACGCCGCGGTTCTTGAACGCCGAGCCGCAGAGGACCGGGTAGACCTCGGAGGCGATGGTGAGCTTGCGGATGCCGGCCTTGATCTCCTCCGGGGAGAGCTCGCCACCCTCGAGGTACTTCTCCATGAGGGCGTCGTCGGCCTCGGCGACCCGCTCGATGAGGTGGTGGCGGTACTCCTCCACCTTGTCCATGAGGTCGGCCGGGATCTCCTGGATCTCGTACTTCGCGCCGAGGGTCACATCGCCCTTGGCGTCGCCCTCCCAGACGAGCGCGCGCTTGTAGATGAGGTCGACGACGCCGATGAAGTCGTTCTCGGCCCCGATCGGCAGCTGGAGCACGAGGGGCTCGGCACCGAGGCGGTCCTTGATGGTGTCGACGGTGAAGTAGAAGTCCGCGCCGAGCTTGTCCATCTTGTTGACGAAGCAGATGCGGGGCACGCCGTACTTGTCGGCCTGGCGCCACACGGTCTCGGACTGCGGCTCGACACCCTCCTTGCCGTCGAACACGGCGACGGCGCCGTCGAGGACGCGCAGCGAGCGCTCGACCTCGACGGTGAAGTCGACGTGCCCGGGGGTGTCGATGATGTTGATCTGGTGGTCCTCCCAGAAGGAGGTGACCGCCGCGGAGGTGATGGTGATCCCCCGCTCCTTCTCCTGCTCCATCCAGTCGGTGGTCGAGGCGCCGTCGTGCGTCTCGCCCATCTTCCGGTTGACGCCGGTGTAGAAGAGGATGCGCTCCGTCGCCGTCGTCTTGCCGGCGTCGATGTGCGCCATGATGCCGATGTTGCGGACCTTCGTGAGGTCCGTCAGGACGTCCTGTGCCACGTTCTGTGCTCTCGTCTCGTCGCTTCGGGGGGTGCGGTCCGGTGGCGCCCGTGGGCGGTCACCGGTGGGCCGGGGAGCCGGCCGCCGGTGGGCGGCCGGGCTCCCCGGTGATGGTCACCAGCGGTAGTGCGCGAAGGCCTTGTTCGACTCGGCCATCTTGTGGGTGTCCTCACGACGCTTCACCGCGGCACCGAGGCCGTTGGACGCGTCGAGGATCTCGTTCATGAGCCGCTCGGTCATCGTCTTCTCGCGCCGCTGACGCGAGTAGCCGACGAGCCAGCGCAGCGACAGGGTCGTCGCCCGGTTGGGCTTGACCTCGATCGGGACCTGGTAGGTCGCACCGCCGACGCGGCGGGACTTGACCTCAAGGGTCGGCTTGATGTTGTCGAGCGCGCGCTTGAGCGTCTGCACCGGGTCGGTGCCGGTCTTCTGCTGGCAGCCCTCGAGCGCGCCGTAGACGATGCGCTCGGCGGTGGACTTCTTGCCGTCGAGGAGGACCTTGTTGACGAGCGCGGTCACCAGCGGGGACTGGTGGACCGGGTCGATGACGAGCGGCCGCTTCGGAGCGGGACCCTTACGAGGCATCAGCCCTTCACCTTCTTCGCGCCGTAGCGGCTCCGCGCCTGCTGACGGTTCTTGACGCCCTGGGTGTCGAGGGCGCCGCGGATGATCTTGTAGCGCACGCCTGGCAGGTCCTTCACGCGACCGCCGCGGACGAGCACCATCGAGTGCTCCTGGAGGTTGTGGCCGACACCGGGGATGTAGGCGGTGACCTCGATGCCGCTCGTGAGGCGCACGCGGGCGACCTTGCGGAGGGCGGAGTTCGGCTTCTTCGGGGTGGTGGTGTACACACGCGTGCACACGCCGCGGCGCTGCGGAGAGCCCTTGAGGGCAGGAGTCTTGACCTTGGTGGTCTTGTCCTGCCGGCCCTTGCGCACCAGCTGGTTGATGGTAGGCAACCTGAGTCCTTCGTCTGGTCTGGTCAAGCGGCGGCGTGGGTGCCGTCGCTCCTTGTCATGGCCGCTGCTCGACCCCCGCGTTCGGGTGTGTCGCACCGGCTGCTCTTCCCTGCATTCCCCATGCGCCACCCCCGGGAGGGTGGTGTGGTCGGGGCGCCCGGCAAGAGGTGGGCGAGGCCGCGTCCGGTGCCTCTCGGCGATGTCCGCGACTCCAGGGTCTGGACCTAGCCAGACACGATGACCCAGACTACCGGCCGGTGCGGAGCCCCTCCAAATCGCGGGCGCCCGGGGCCCCTGCTCAGAGGACGATGTACTGGCGGCCGTCGAGGGACTCACGGGCGGCGTCGAGGTGCCCGGCGTGCGTGGCCGTCTCGACGAGGACGTGGAGGACGATGCTGCGCACGTCGGGGAAGTGCATGCCCGCCTCGCTCCACCACGCCTCGGGGCGCGCGGGCGGGGCGTCCAGCGGGGTGGCCGCGAGGATGCCGTCGGAGACGGCGATCGCGGCGCGGTAGGCCTCGACGACGTCGCCGGCGGCTTCGTCGTCCCCGACGTGCCAGTCCGCGTTCTCGCCCTCGGGCCAGTAGTCCAGCGACCCGCCGGCGACGACGACCTCGAACCAGTACCGCTCGTCGGAGAGGGTGAGGTGGCGCACGAGGCCCAGGGGCGTCCAGCCCGACGGCAGCACCGCGGTCCGCAGCTGCTCGTCGGCGAGCCCGTCGAGCTGGGACAGGACGTGCCGGCGCTGGGCCGACAGGTGCCGGGTCAGCAGGGCGCGGTCCGGCTCGTCGGTCACGGCTGCTCCATCCGGTCGAAGGCGGGCGCGTACCGGAACGGGCCGGCGAGGTAGGGCCGCCAGGCCTGGAGGGGTCGCACCTGGAAGAACCGGTCCGGCCAGGGCCCCGGCGCCCCCACTCCCCGCCCGGCGGCGGTCTCGAAGCCGAAGATCGCGTAGTACTCCGGGTCGCCGAGGAGGACGAGGGAGGGCTCCCGGCGCTGGTCGGCGGTGACGACCACCGCGGCGACGAGCGCCGAGCCGATGCCCTGGCCCTGCAGGTCCGGGCGGACGGCCAGCGGCCCGAGGCCCACGGACGGCCCCTCCCCCATCGTCGCCCGGCTGCACACGACGACCCCGGCGACGCCGGCGTCGAGCTCGGCGACGAAGGTCAGCTCGGCCAGCACGTCCCCGTCGGCCCGGAGCCCGTCGACGAGCGCCGCCTCGGCCGACCGGCGCGCGCCCGGCGGCACGGGGAACGCCGCGTCGAGCAGCGCCGCCACGTCGTCGTGGTCGGCTGGGGTCTCGGGGCGGATGACGAGGTCGGGGCGCACCGGGTCATCCTCCCCCGCCGTCGCGCCCGCGCGCCAACGTGTAGAGGGCGTACTCGAAGGTGCGGCCCTCGCGGCTCACCGCGAGCACCTCCTCGTCGGCGACGTCACCGCGTTCCCCGATGCCGGCCAGCCGGTGCAGCAGCTCGGGCGCCCGGTGCGAGGACCACACGACGAGGAGGCCGCCGGGGCGCAGCGCTGCCCGGCAGGACCGGAGCGTGTCGGCCTCGTAGAGAGGGGCGTTCGTGGCGTGGACGAGGAAGCCCGGGCCGTTGTCGACGTCGAGCAGGATCGCGTCCCACGGCCCCTGCGGTGGCACCGTCCCGTCGAGGACCCGGGCGACGTCGCCGACGTGCAGGGCACAGCGTGGCCCCTCCAGGCCCGCGAGCTCCGCGACGACGCCGGCCCGCGCCCAGCGCACGAGGGGCGCGGCCAGCTCGACGACGTCGACGTGCGCGACGCGCGGGTCGTCCAGGACCGCCCGGGTGGTGAACCCGAGGCCCAGCCCGCCGACGAGGACCCGCCGCGGGTCGGGGTGGCGGCGCAGGGTCCCGGCGAGCAGCACCTCGGTCGAGGTGTCGACGGTGTCCATCGCGAAGGCGCCGTCGACGACGAGCTCGAGCACCTCGCCCCGGCGGCGGAGCGCGACCTCGCCGTCCGGGGTGTCCTCGCGCGCCACCGTCACGACCTCGCCCACGTCCCGGACCCTAGGGCGCGGCGCCGCACCGCGCACCCCCCGCAACGCCGACGGGCGGGCACCCGGTGGTCTCCCACCGTGGTGCCCGCCCGTGCGGACGTCAGCGACGTATCAGAGCCGGTCGAGACCGAGCTCGGAGTCGTCGAGGCGCACGGCCTCGCCGGAGCCCGGGCCGAACGAGAACGCGTAGTCCTCGTAGTTCGGCATCGAGTACATCGCCGCCTTGGCCTCCTCGGTGGGCTCGACCGCGATGTTGCGGTACCGGGGAAGGCCGGTACCCGCGGGGATGAGCTTGCCGAGGATGACGTTCTCCTTGAGGCCGAGCAGCGGGTCGGACTTGCCCTCCATCGCCGCCTCGGTGAGGACGCGGGTCGTCTCCTGGAAGGACGCCGCCGACAGCCACGACTCGGTCGCGAGCGAGGCCTTCGTGATGCCCATGAGCTCGGGACGGCCGGAGGCGGGCTTGCCACCCTCGGACACGACCCGGCGGTTCTCGGACTCGAAGCGCCCACGCTCGGCGAGCATGCCCGGGAGCAGGTCGGCGTCGCCCTCCTCGATGATCGTGATCCGGCGCAGCATCTGCCGGACGATGACCTCGATGTGCTTGTCGTGGATCGACACACCCTGCTGGCGGTAGACGCGCTGCACCTCGTCGACGAGGTGCTCCTGCGTCTTGCGCGGCCCGAGGATCCGAAGGACCTGCTTGGGGTCGATCGAGCCCTGGGTCAGCTGGGTGCCGACCTCGACGTGCTGGCCGTCGGAGACGAGCAGCCGCGCCCGCTTGGTGACCGGGTAGGCGTGCTCCTCGGAGCCGTCGTCCGGGGTGACCAGGATGCGCCGTGCCTTGTCGGTCTCCTCGATGGTCACCCGGCCGGAGGCCTCGGCGATCGGCGAGACACCCTTGGGCGTACGCGCCTCGAAGAGCTCGACGACACGCGGCAGACCCTGGGTGATGTCGTCACCGGCCACACCACCGGTGTGGAAGGTCCGCATCGTCAGCTGGGTGCCCGGCTCACCGATGGACTGCGCCGCGATGATGCCGACGGCCTCACCGATGTCGACGAGCTTGCCCGTGGCGAGCGAGCGGCCGTAGCACTTGGCACAGGTGCCGACCTTGGAGTCGCAGGTGAGCACGGAGCGCACCTTGACCGAGTCGACGCCGGCCGCGAACAGCGCACCGATGACGACGTCCCCGAGGTCGATGCCGGCCTGCGCCAGCACCTCCTTGCCCTGGACGACGTCCTCGGCGAGCGAGCGGGCGTAGACCGAGGTCTCGACGTCGTCGTGGACCGTGCGGGTCCCGGTGCGCTCGTCGGTGGCCGCGATCGGCATGGGCAGGCCACGCTCGGTGCCGCAGTCGTCCTCACGGACGATGACGTCCTGCGAGACGTCGACGAGGCGCCGGGTGAGGTACCCGGAGTCGGCGGTCCGCAGCGCGGTGTCGGCCAGACCCTTACGCGAGCCGTGCGTCGAGATGAAGAACTCGAGCACCGTGAGGCCCTCGCGGAAGTTCGCGCGGATCGGGCGCGGGATGATGTCGCCCTTCGGGTTGGACACCAGCCCTCGCATACCGGCGATCTGCCGCAGCTGCATCCAGTTACCACGAGCACCCGAGCTGACCATCCGGTAGATGGTGTTGCTCCGCGGGATGTTGGCTTCCATCTCCTTGGCGACCTCGTTCGTCGCCTGGGTCCAGATCTCGATGAGCTCCTGGCGGCGCTCGTCGTCGGTGATGAGACCGCGCTCGTACTGGGTCTGGACCTTGGTCGCCTTGTCCTCGTAGGCCTCGAGGATCTCGATCTTGCGGGGCGGGGTGACGACGTCGGAGATGGCCACCGTGATGCCCGAGCGGGTCGCCCAGTGGAAGCCGTACTCCTTGAGCGCGTCGAGGCTCGCCGCGACCTGCACCTTGCTGTAGCGCTCGGCGAGGTCGTTGACGATCGTCGACAGCCGCTTCTTGTCGACCTGGTCGTTGACGAACGGGTAGTCCTCGGGCAGCGTCTCGTTGAAGAGCGCGCGGCCGAGGGTCGTCTCGAGCGTCAGGGCCTTCGCGAACCCGGACTCGTCGACCTCGACACCCTCGGGCAGCTCCGACAGCGGGGTCGGGACGAGGTGCTCGAGGCGGATCTTGACGACCGAACCGAGCTCGATCTCGCCCGCGTCGAAGGCCATCCGCGCCTCGGCCGGGCCGCTGAAGTAGCGCCCGGCGCCCTTGCCGTCCTCCACCTCGGAGGTGAGGTGGTACAGGCCAATGATCATGTCCTGGGTGGGCATGGTCACGGGGCGGCCGTCGGCCGGCTTGAGGATGTTGTTCGAGGACAGCATGAGGATGCGGGCCTCGGCCTGGGCCTCCGCCGACAGCGGCACGTGCACGGCCATCTGGTCACCGTCGAAGTCCGCGTTGAACGCGGTGCAGACGAGCGGGTGGATCTGGATGGCCTTGCCCTCGACGAGCTGCGGCTCGAAGGCCTGGATGCCGAGGCGGTGCAGCGTGGGCGCACGGTTGAGCAGCACGGGGTGCTCGGTGATGACCTCTTCGAGGACGTCCCACACGACCGGGCGCTGACGCTCGACCATCCGCTTGGCCGACTTGATGTTCTGGGCGTGGTCGAGGTCGACGAGCCGCTTCATGACGAAGGGCTTGAACAGCTCGAGCGCCATCTGCTTCGGCAGGCCGCACTGGTGCAGCTTGAGCTGCGGGCCGACGACGATGACCGAACGGCCCGAGTAGTCGACGCGCTTGCCGAGCAGGTTCTGGCGGAACCGGCCCTGCTTGCCCTTGAGCATGTCCGAGAGCGACTTCAGCGGCCGGTTGCCCGGCCCGGTGACCGGGCGGCCACGGCGGCCGTTGTCGAAGAGGCTGTCGACGGCCTCCTGGAGCATCCGCTTCTCGTTGTTGACGATGATCTCGGGCGCACCGAGGTCCAGGAGCCGCTTGAGGCGGTTGTTCCGGTTGATGACCCGGCGGTACAGGTCGTTGAGGTCGGAGGTCGCGAAGCGCCCACCGTCGAGCTGCACCATCGGGCGCAGGTCCGGCGGGATGACCGGGATGGCGTCCAGGACCATGCCCGCGGGCTGGTTCGTCGTCGTCATGAAGGCGGAGACGACCTTGAGCCGCTTGAGGGCGCGGGTCTTGCGCTGGCCCTTGCCGGTGGTGATGGTCTCGCGCAGCGACTCCGACTCGGCGTCGAGGTCGAAGGTCTCGAGGCGCTTCTGGATCGCCGCGGCGCCCATGCCGCCCTCGAAGTAGAGACCGAAGCGGTCCCGCATCTCGCGGTAGAGGACCTCGTCGCCCTCGAGGTCCTGGACCTTGAGGTTCTTGAAGCGGTCCCAGACCTGCTCGAGGCGCTCGACCTGGGCGTCGGCGCGGCGGCGGATCGCGTTCATCTCGCGCTCGGCGGAGTCGCGGACCTTGCGCTTGGCGTCGGACTTGGCGCCGTCGGCCTCGAGGGCCGCGATGTCGGACTCGAGCTTCTTGGCGCGGGCCTCGACGTCGGCGTCGCGACGGTTCTCGATCTCCTTCTTCTCGACCTGGATCTGGGCCTCGAGCGAGGGCAGGTCGGCGTGCCGCTGGTCCTCGTCGACGCTCGTGATCATGTAGGCCGCGAAGTAGATGACCTTCTCGAGGTCCTTCGGGGCGAGGTCGAGGAGGTACCCGAGCCGGCTCGGGACACCCTTGAAGTACCAGATGTGGGTGACGGGCGCGGCGAGCTCGATGTGGCCCATCCGCTCACGCCGCACGGCGGCGCGGGTGACCTCGACGCCACAGCGCTCGCAGATGATGCCCTTGAAGCGGACCCGCTTGTACTTGCCGCAGGCGCACTCCCAGTCCCGGGTGGGGCCGAAGATCTTCTCGCAGAAGAGGCCGTCCTTCTCGGGCTTGAGGGTGCGGTAGTTGATCGTCTCGGGCTTCTTGACCTCGCCGTGGCTCCAGGCACGGATGGCGTCGGCCGTCGCGAGGCCGATGCGGAGCTCGTCGAAGAAGTTGACGTCGAGCACGTGGTTCCTTCTCTCGTTATTGCGAAATCTGTGGTCTGACTGAGGTGAGTCGGGCGGGGTCCCCGGCCCGGTCGCTGCTGCGACCGGGCCGGGTCACCTGTCAGACCTCTTCGACGCTGCTCGGCTCGCGCCGGGACAGGTCGATGCCGAGCTCCTCGGCGGCACGGAAGACGTCGTCCTCCGCGTCGTGCATCTCGATCGTGCTGCCGTCGCTGGACAGCACCTCGACGTTGAGGCAGAGGCTCTGCATCTCCTTGATGAGCACCTTGAAGGACTCGGGGATGCCGGGCTCGGGGATGTTGTCGCCCTTGACGATGGCCTCGTACACCTTGACGCGGCCGTTGACGTCGTCGGACTTGATGGTGAGCAGCTCCTGCAGCGCGTAGGCCGCGCCGTACGCCTCGAGGGCCCAGACCTCCATCTCACCGAAGCGCTGGCCACCGAACTGGGCCTTACCGCCGAGCGGCTGCTGGGTGATCATCGAGTACGGCCCGGTGCTGCGCGCGTGGATCTTGTCGTCCACGAGGTGGTGCAGCTTGAGGATGTACATGTAGCCCACGGACACCGGCTCCGGGAACGGCTCGCCGGAGCGGCCGTCGAAGAGGCGGGCCTTGCCGGTGCCGTCGATGAGGCGCACGTCGTCGCGGGTCGGCAGGGTGCTGTCGAGCAGCCCGACGATCTCGTTCTCACGGCAGCCGTCGAAGACCGGCGAGGCGACGCGGGTCCCGGCCGGCGCCTGGCGGGCGTCCTCCGGGATCAGCTCGGCCCACTCCGGGTTGCCCTCGATGTTCCACCCGCGGCTGGCGGCCCAGCCGAGGTGCAGCTCGAGGATCTGGCCGACGTTCATACGACCGGGCACACCGAGCGGGTTGAGCACGACGTCGACGGGGGTGCCGTCCTCGAGGAAGGGCATGTCCTCGACCGGGAGGATCTTGGAGATGACGCCCTTGTTGCCGTGCCGGCCGGCGAGCTTGTCGCCGTCGGTGATCTTCCGCTTGTTCGCGACGTAGACGCGGACCAGCTGGTTGACGCCGGGGGGCAGCTCGTCGCCCTCGTCCTTGTCGAAGACCTTGACGCCGATGACGGTGCCGGTCTCGCCGTGGGGGACCTTGAGGGAGGTGTCGCGGACCTCGCGGGCCTTCTCGCCGAAGATCGCGCGGAGCAGTCGCTCCTCGGGCGTCAGCTCGGTCTCACCCTTGGGCGTGACCTTGCCGACGAGGAGGTCGCCGTCGCGGACCTCGGCACCGATCCGGATGATGCCGCGCTCGTCGAGGTCGGCGAGGACGTCCTCGCTGACGTTCGGGATGTCGCGGGTGATCTCCTCGGGCCCGAGCTTGGTGTCGCGGGCGTCGACCTCGTGCTCCTCGATGTGGATCGAGGAGAGGACGTCGTCCTGCACCAGGCGCTGGCTGAGGATGATCGCGTCCTCGTAGTTGTGGCCCTCCCACGGCATGAACGCCACGAGCAGGTTGCGCCCGAGCGCCATCTCGCCACCCTCGGTCGCGGGACCGTCGGCGATGAGCTGGCCGGCCTCGACCCGCTGGCCCTCGTCGACCCGGACGACCTGGTTGTAGCTGTTGCCCTGGTTCGAGCGGTCGAACTTCGCGATCCGGTAGGTGCGGGTCGTGCCGTCGTCACCGGCGACGGTGACGAGGTCGGCGGAGACCTCGGTGACGACACCGGCCTTCTCGGCGACGACGACGTCACCGGAGTCGACCGCAGCGCGGAGCTCCATGCCGGTCCCGACGAGCGGGGCCTCGGCCCGCACGAGCGGGACGGCCTGACGCTGCATGTTCGAGCCCATGAGGGCGCGGTTGGCGTCGTCGTGCTCGAGGAACGGGATGAGCGCGGTGGCCGCCGAGACCATCTGGCGCGGCGAGACGTCGATGTAGTCGACGTCGTCACCGGGGATGTACTCGACCTCGCCGCCCTTGACCCGGACGAGCACGCGCTCGTGGGCGAAGCGGGTGCCGTCCTCGGTGAGGGTGGCGTTCGCCTGCGCGATGACGTGCTCGTCCTCCTCGTCGGCGGACAGGTAGTGGATGTCGTCGGTGATGCGGCCGTCGACGACCTTGCGGTACGGGGTCTCGATGAAGCCGAAGGAGTTGATCCGCCCGTAGGACGCGAGCGAGCCGATGAGGCCGATGTTCGGACCCTCAGGGGTCTCGATCGGGCACATCCGGCCGTAGTGCGACGGGTGGACGTCACGGACCTCCATGCCGGCGCGGTCACGGGAGAGACCGCCCGGGCCGAGCGCCGACAGGCGACGCTTGTGCGTCAGGCCGGCGAGCGGGTTGTTCTGGTCCATGAACTGGGAGAGCTGGCTGGTGCCGAAGAACTCCTTGATGGACGCCACGACCGGGCGGATGTTGATCAGCGTCTGCGGCGTGATGGCCTCGACGTCCTGGGTCGTCATCCGCTCGCGCACGACGCGCTCCATCCGGGACAGGCCGGTGCGGACCTGGTTCTGGATGAGCTCGCCGACGTTGCGCAGGCGACGGTTGCCGAAGTGGTCGATGTCGTCGGTCTCGACGCGCACGTCGACCGCCTCGCCGCGACGCTGACCCGGGAGGGTCTCCTCGCCGGCGTGGAGGGCGACGATGTACTTGATCGTCGCGACGATGTCCTCGAGGGCGAGCGTCGAGGTCGACAGCTCGGCGTCGACCCCGAGCTTCTTGTTGATCTTGTACCGGCCGACCTTCGCGAGGTCGTAGCGCTTGCCGTTGAAGTAGAGGTTGTCGAGCAGGGTCTGCGCGGCCTCCTTGGTCGGCGGCTCGCCCGGACGCAGCTTGCGGTAGATGTCGAGCAGGGCGTCGTCCTGGTCGGTGGTGTTGTCCTTCTCGAGGGTCAGCCGCATCGACTCGTAGTCGCCGAACTGCTCGAGGATCTCGGCCTCGGACATGCCGAGGGCCTTGAGGAGCACCGTGACCGACTGCTTGCGCTTGCGGTCGACGCGCACGCCGACCATGTCGCGCTTGTCGATCTCGAACTCGAGCCACGCACCGCGGCTCGGGATGACCTTGGCCGTGTAGACGTCCTTGTCGGAGGTCTTGTCGGCGGTGCGCTCGAAGTACACGCCGGGGCTGCGGACGAGCTGGGAGACGACGACCCGCTCGGTGCCGTTGATGATGAAGGTGCCGCGCTCGGTCATGAGCGGGAAGTCACCCATGAACACCGTCTGGCTCTTGATCTCGCCGGTGGTGTTGTTCATGAACTCGGCGGTGACGAACAGCGGCGCCGAGTAGGTCTGGTCGCGCTCCTTGCACTCCTCGATGGAGTACTTGACCTCCTCGAAGCGGTGGTCGCGGAAGCTGAGCGACATGGAGCCGCTGAAGTCCTCGATCGGCGAGATCTCCTCGAAGATCTCCTCGAGGCCGGAGCGCTCGGGGACGTCGTCGCGACCGGCCTCGAGGGCGGCGGCGACACGCTCCTGCCAGCGCTCGTTGCCGAGGAGCCAGTCGAAGCTCTCGGTCTGCAGCGCGAGGAGGTCTGGGACCTCCAGGGGCTCACGGATCTTGGCGAAGGACAGACGGCCCGAAGCCGTCAGAGCGGAGTTCACAGTGTTCGACGTGGTGCGCGAGGCAGCCAAGGAGGGTTCCTTCCACGGGCCTGATGAGCGGTGCGGTCGGCCACTCCCGACCCACCGGACGTCGTGATCCGTGACCGTCGAAGGTCTCCCGGGACAGCCGGGGGCATGGCGACGGACACGGCTCAGCGATGAGCGGAGGAAGGTAGGGGGCAGCGCAAAGAGATAGCATACCCGAAGGAGGCAGCACCGTCCAACCGGGTCAAGCCCCTACGGGCTCCCGGTGCGGCGGCCCGCAGAGCGGGCGACGCAGACAGGATGGCCCCGGACCGGCCCCCCGTCAAGCGATACGGGCTTTTCGGCGCGCCCCGCAGGCCGCGGACCGCGTGGTCAGAAGGCCGACAGCTGCTCGATGAGCCACCGGTCCTGCACCCGCTTCATCGTCGCGATGACCCGGTTCTGGTCGATGGAGGGCTGCTCCTCGCCCTCGGCGGTCTTCGCCTGGTTGACGAACACCTGGACCGTCACGGTGTCGGGCGTCTGGCCCATGACCCCGGCCTCGTAGGACCGCGCCTGCACCACCGCCTTCTCCTTCTCGGCGACCGGGGCGATGGTCTGCTCCATCGTCTCGGCGTACTCGGTGCGGAACTCGCCGGTGAGCAGCGCGGAGTTCTGCCGGGCCTGGTCCGCGAGGGTCCGGTAGTCGTAGGACAGCAGCTGCTCCAGGGCCGCGGTGGCCGCAGCCGTGGCGGCCCGGGCGTCCCGGTCCCGGGCGCCGTGGTCGCGCAGGCCGACCGCGGCCACCAGGGCGAAGGCGAGGAGCGCGACGACGAGGGCCACGAGGGGCGCGCGCAGGTCGGCCGGCGTGAGGGTCCGCGGCGCCTCCGGCCCGGCCTCGACGGCCACCGGTGCGTCCTCGGCACGGTCCGCCGTCAGCGTCCCCACCTGCGGCGATGCATCCGGCTCGGCGCCGACGGCACGACCGTGCCGACGGCGCTGGCCCGCGACCCGGGGCCGGCGACGGTCATCCGACGAACTCAAGGCGCTCCACCTTCCACGTGCCGCCGACCTCGCGCAGGCCGAGCTTGAGCCGGTACGTCTTGGTCTCCCCGTCGGGGATGTTCGTGTTCGTCGTCGGGGCGACCACGCCGACGATCACCTGCGCCGAGTCGCGGTCCCCCGAGACGAGGGCGGCCTCGGCCCGCTCGACCGTCGAGGTGGACTCGTTGTCGACGACGACGGCGCGCAGGTCGGCCAGGCTCGAGGTGTAGCCGTCGAGGAACTCGCCGGTCGCGCCGGCCTTGACCCGGGCGGTGTCCTCGTCGACGGTGCGGTGGTCGAGGGTCGCGAAGTTGACGGCGAGCTGCCGGCCGGCCGCGAGCGCCTCGCGGTGGGCCTGCTCGACCTGCCGCGCGTCGTACCAGGCCCGGCCGCCGGTGGCGGCGACGGCGACGGTGGCGGCGACGACGACGAGGACCAGGGCCCACAGCACGGGTCGCCAGAGGGCACGGACCGGGCGGTTCATCGGGCGGCCTCCTCCATGATCCAGGACCAGTCACCGGTGCCGCTGCCCGCGGGAGCGAGGGGGACCGACACGAAGGCGGCCTCGCCGTAGGCGCTCGTCCCGAGCGGCACCGGGTCCGAACCATAGGCCATCGCCAGGCTGGCGCTGCCGACGGGGCGCCGGCCCGGGGCGTTCTGGGCGCCGCGCACCGACGAGGCCGACCCACGCGGCAGGGTGCAGCGGGCGTCGGTGTTGACCGGGGGCAGGTTGGTCGTCCGGTTGGGGTTGGTCTTCGTCGTCCCGCCGTAGCCGCGGGTGCACGGCGGCGGGTCCTCGTGGAGCTGCATCCCGAAGTGAGCGGTGCCGTCGCCGGGCACGACGGTGAAGCCGCCGGCGACGACGTCCGGGTAGGTGATGAGCAGCTGGTCGATGCCGTCGACGCGGGCGCTCGTCACCTGGCCGACGGTGACGAGGTTGGCGATGAGCGTGCCGAGCGAGTCCCGGTTCTCGCGGACGACGGCCTCGAGCTCGGCGGAGGCGACCGTGCCGCGGTCGAGGATGACCCGCAGGTCCGGGTCGGACGCCTCGAGGGTCTGGGAGATCCGGGCGAGGTTGCCCGAGAAGCTGAGAATCCGGCTCGAGGTGTCGCGCTGGGTGTCGAGCACGGTCTTTCCGGACTTCAGGAGGGCGATCGTGTCGGGCAGGGCCTCGATGGCGCTCTCGGTGAGCAGGTTCCCGTCGTCGATGAGCCGGGCAAGGTCCGGGCCGGTGCCCTCGAAGCCGGTGCCGAGCTCGTCGACGACGGTCACGAGGTCCTCCTTGGGCACCGAGCGCACCGTGCGGTCGATGTCGAGGAGGAGGGTCTCGATCGGCAGCGGCGTCTCGGTGTCGGCGCGGGCGATGACGTCACCGTCCGCGAGGTACGGCCCGCCCGCGGAGCGCGGCTGGAGGTCGAGGTACTGCTCCCCCACCGCCGACCGGTTCTCGACGACCGCCCGGGTGTCCGCGGGCACCTCGGTGCCGCTCTCGAGCCGGGCGTGCACCCGGACCCCGTCGGCGCCCAGGGTCAGCCGCGACACCCGGCCCACCCGCACCCCGCGGTAGGTGACCTCCGCGCCCTCGAAGATGCCGCCGGAGCGGGCCAGGTCGGCGACGACGGTGGGCCCGGTGCCGAAGAGACGCTCGGTGAGGCCCACGTAGTTCGCCGACAGGTAGGACGTCGCGACGACCGTGATGACCGCGAACATGGCGAGCTGGACCTTCGTGAGCCGGCGGATCATCGCATGCCTCCGGTGTACAGAGCCGTCCACGACATGTCCGACCCCGAGGTGCTGCTGCTGAAGCAGACCGGCGGGCACAGCCCGCCCCCGGAGCGGGTGGGCACCGGCAGGCTCGAGGTGGGCACGGGAAGGCTCGGGACCGTGATCGTCGGGACGGGCAGGCTCGGGGTCGGCAGCGACGTCGGCAGGGTGGGCGTCGGCAGCGTCGGCCCGCCGGTGGGGGTCGGCAGGGTGAGCCCGCGCAGGTCGAGGTCGGAGGTGACCCGCAGGTTCGTGTAGTCGCCCTTGATGGTGCCGACCGCGGCATCCGGGAAGGGGTAGGTGAGGAGCAGCTCGAGCGACTGGGGCAGGTCGTCGCCGGCCTTGTTCAGCTGGCTCAGGATCGGCTCGAGGGCGGCGAGGTTGGCCAGCACGTCCTCGCGGGAGGCGCGGATCACCGTGCTCCCGACGTCGCCGAGCCGGCTGAGCGCCGTGAGCATCTCGGTGAGCTGCTCCCGTTGGTCGGCCAGGACCTTCAGCCCCTCGGGGGTCTCGCGGAGCACGGCCTCGAGCTCGTCGGACCGTTCGGCGAGGTCGGCGCTCAGCCGGTCGATGCCCTCGATGGCCCGGATGATGTCGGCCTTCTGCTCGTCGAGCCCGCCGACGAAGGTGTCGAGCTCGGCGATGAGGCTCTTGATGTCCTCGTCGTTGCCGCGCATCGCGTTGTTCAGCTCGGACTCGATGATCTTGAGCTGGCCGACCCCACCGCCGTTGAGGAGCATCGACAGGGCGGCGAGGACCTCCTCGACCTCCGGGTTGCGGCCGGTGCGCTCGAGCGGGATGAGGTCGCCGTCGCCGAGCCGCCCGCTGCCCCCGCCGTCGGGGCGTTCGAGCGCGATGTACTTCTCGCCGAGGAGCGAGGTCTGCTTGAGCTCGGCGCGGGTGTCGTCGGGCAGCTCGGCCGCGTCGGGGATGCGCATCGTCACCCGGGCCGTCCACCCGTCGAGCTCGATGTCGGTGACCTCGCCGATGGTCACCTCGTCGACCTTGACCGACGACCGGGGCACGAGGTCGAGGACGTCGGCGAACTCCGCCCGGACCGTGATGGCCCGGCCCTCGATGCTGGGGCCTCCGGGCAGCGGGAGGTCGGAGACCCCGTCGCAGGCCGTGAGGGCCAGGGCGAGGACCGCCGCGAGGGCGGTGAGGGCGCGGCTGGTGTGGGTCATCCGAGGAGCCCTCCGAGCGTGGGGTCGGCGCTGCGCAGCAGCGGGGCAGCGGCTCCCCCGGAGGTCCGGGACCCGTCCGGGATCTCGAGGTCGAGCAGGCCCGAGCGCTCGCACAGGTCGGAGTTCCCGGTGCCGGTGGGACCGGTGATGAGCGCGCAGAGGAAGAGCCCGGGCTCGTCGGCACCCTGGACCGAGGCGCGGGTGTCGAGGGTCCCGTTGGCGGCGTTGTAGGCGAGCTGGAGGTTCGAGAGCGCGACCGGGCCGGCGTCGAGGGTCTCGGCGAGCGCCGTGCGCTTCTCGGCCACCGCGCCGGTGACGTCGGCCAGGGCCGTGACGTCGTCCTTGAGCACGGCCCGGTTGTCCCGGACGAAGGTCGAGATCTCCTCGAGGGCGACGGCGAGGTTGGCCAGCGCCGCCGAGAGGTCGTCGCGCTCGTCGTCCAGGGCGGTCGAGACCGAGTCGAGGTTCGCGTTCAGCCGGCGGACCTGCTTGTCGTTGGTGGCGAGGGTCTCGGAGAAGGTGTTGAGGTTCTTCACCGTCGAGAAGAGGTCGCCGCGCCCCTGCGAGAAGGTCTGGACCGCGAGGGAGAGGTTCTCGGTGGTGTCGTGCAGCGCCTGCCCGTTGCCGTCGAGGTTCGCGGCGCCGGTGCGCAGGACCCGGGTGAGCGCGCCGTCGGAGTTCGCGCCCTCCGGCCCGAGCGCGACCATGAGGTCGTCCATGCTCTGGCTCACCCGGTCGAGCTCGACCGGCACGGCGGTGCGCTCCAGCGGGATCGTGCTCCCGCTGCGCATCCGGGGGCCGTCGGTGTACACCGGCAGCAGCTGGACGTACCGGTCGCTGACGAGCGACGGGGCGACGACGGCGGCCTGCGCGTCGGCCGGCACGGGGTGTTCGGGGGTGAACTCGAGCTCGACGTGGACGAGGTCGCCGCGGGGCTCGACGCGGGTGACCTCACCGACCTTGACGCCGAGGATGCGCACGTCGGAGCCGGGGAACAGCCCGACGGCCCGGGTGAACTCGGCACTGACGCGCACCGGCTCGGTGCGCGGCCAGAAGACGACGGCGGCGGCGACGAGCGCGACGGCGACCGCCCCGGCGACGAGGGCCGTGGACCGGGGCACGGCGCGCAGCCGGGTCGCGACGGCCGCGGGCAGCTGCGGGCGGCGCACCCAGGAGGGCAGGCTGCGGCTCATCCGCCCACCGTCCCCACCGGAACCGTGAGGTTCTGGATGTAGGTGTCGAACCAGCGGCCGTTGCCGAGGGTGTTGGCGAACAGCCGGGTGAACGGGGCCATCGCCTCGATCGTCGCCTGGAGGTCCGCCTCGTGCTTCTGGAGGGTGGCGAGCACCTTCTTGAGCTCCTCGAGCGCCGGCCGCAGCTCGGCGCGGTTGTCCCGGACCAGGCCGGTCACCTGCTTCGCCAGCGCGTTGGTGTTGGTGAACAGGGTGTGGATCGCCTCGCGGCGCCGGTCGAGCTCGGCGACGAGGAGGTCGGCGTCCTTGATGAGCCGGTCGACGGCCTCGTTCTGCTCGGCGACGGTGCCGGTGACCGAGTTCGCCGAGCGCAGCAGCTCGCGGAGCTTCTCGTCCCGGCTCGCGATGGTGCGCGACAGCCGGCTCAGCCCGTCCAGGGCCGTCCGCACGTTCTCGGGGGTGTCGGCGAACTCGGTCGCGAGGACGTCGAGGGACGCGGCGAGCTGCTCGGTGTCGATCCGCTCGGTGGTCCGGGTGAGGTCGGAGAACGCGGTGACGACGTCGTAGGACGACACGGTCCGCTCGAGCGGGATCTGGGTGCCCTCCTCCATCTGCCCGCTCCCCCGCGGCTCGAGGGCGACGAACTTCTCGCCGAGCAGGGTCTTGATCCGCACGGAGGCGGCGGTGTCGGGGCCGAAGCTCACGTCCTCGGTGACCCGGAAGTCGACCCGGACGTGGGAGCCCTCGAGGTCGACGCCGGTGATGTCGCCGACCTTGACCCCGGCGATCCGGACGTCGTCGCCGTCCCGGAGCCCGCCGGCCTCGGTGAACGCCGCGCTGTACTCGTCGCCGCCGCCGATGAGCGGGAGGCTGGCGGCGTTGAACGCCAGCACCAGGAGGACCGCGATGACGGCGAGGCCGGCGAGGCCGAGCCGCACCGTGTTGCGGTCCCGGGGGGCGCGGGTCAGGACGCGGGGCATCACGAGCACCTCGCAGCCGAGACGTTGTAGCCGAGGTTCCCGGGCGTCGGGCCGGTGGGCAGCACGAGGTTCTCCACGTCGAAGCGGCACAGGTAGAAGTTGAACCACGAGCCGTAGGTGGCGGTGCGGGTGATCGTCGAGATCTTGCCCGGGGCGGTCTCGGCGAACTTCTCGAAGGCGGCCGTGTTCTGCGGCTCGTTGAGGGTCCCCGCGAGCCGGCGCAGGTTCGCCACGTCGCTCTTGATGTCGGGGCGCCCGGCCTGCAGGAGGCTCGCGGTGTCGCCGGTGAGCCGGTTGATGTTGGTCAGGGACGCCCCGATGGCCTCCCGGTCCTGCGCGAGGCCGGAGACGAACCGCTGCAGCTGGGCCAGCAGCTCGGCGAAGGCGGCGTCGTTGGCCTCGACGGTCGTGAGCACCGTCGTGAGGTTGTCGATGGTGCGGCCGATGACCTCGTCGCGGTCGGCGAGCGCCCGGGTGAGCGAGGCGGTCTGGCCGAGCAGGGAGTCGATGTTGCCGCCCTCGCCCTGGAGCACCGAGATGATCTGGGCCGACAGCTCGTTGACGTCGGCCGGGGACAGCGCGGCGAAGAGCGGTTTGAACCCGTTGAACAGCAGCGTGAGGTCGAGTGCCGGGTGGGTCCGGTCGAGCGGGATCGTCCCGTTCTCGGGCAGCGTCGCGGCGTCGCCCGGCTCCTGGGTGAGTGCGATGTACCGCTCGCCGACGAGGTTGCGGTACTTGATCGTGGCGACCGTGCCGCGGGTGAGCGAGGTCCTGCGGAGCACCTCGAACCTCACCTCGGCGTTGGTCCGGTCGCCCGCCACGGTGATGTCCTTGACGGTGCCGACGCGCACGCCGGCGATGCGCACGTCCTGGCCGGACGCCAGCCCGGTGACGTCCTCGAAGACGGCGGTGTAGCTGGCCTTGTCGCCGGGCAGGATGTTCGCGATGGTCGCCGCGAGCACCCCCGTGGCCAGCACGGTGACGACGACGAAGACGACGAGCTTGACCAGGCTCGGGGTGGTCCTCACTGGTTCACCACCTTCCCGCGGAGCATCGGCCCGGCGAGGAGGGTGGTCAGGGCCGAGGGCTCACCCGTCCCGTGGGCGGCCAGGGCGATCGCGACGACCTGCTGCTCCTGGCGCGTGCCGGCGAGGCCCGAGTCGACGCCGGGGACGGCGACACCGGCCCGGGCGAGGAGCGCCGACGGCAGCGCCGAGCCGGAGCCACCGCCGTAGCCGTCGGCGAAGGTGTACCCGGGGCGGGGGTTGCGCTGCCCGGTCTTCGGGGACGGCAGGTCGTAGCACGTCGGCCCGCGGTCGTCGTTCCACGCCGGCTCGTCGCCGGGGCGGTACCCGCCTCGCTGCGGCGGGGTCTCGAGGGTGATGTGGAACTGCGAGTCCGAGAACACCTCGCGGATCCGCGGCAGCCAGGTGACCATGCCGGTCGCCAGGCAGGGGTAGACGGGGGCGTGCTTGGCGAGCACGGCGAGCGTGGGCCGCTGGACCCGGCCGACCTGGATGATCCGGTCGTCGTTCTTCTCGAGGAACTCCGCGGTGGTGTTCGCGAAGCCGGCGGTCCCGGCGAGGAACCCGGCCAGCTGGCCCTTCTTCTCGACGATGGTCGTGTTCGTCGTGCGGAGGGCGTCCATCGCGGTCAGCAGGTCCGGGGCGGCCTCGGCGTAGGTGCTCGCGAGGTCGGCGAGGCCGCTGATGTCGGCCTGGATGAGCGGCATCTGCGGGTTGAGCTCGGTGAAGTACCGGTTCACGAGGACGAGGTTCTGGCCGAGCGTGGTCCCCCGGCCGTCGAGCGCGGTGGCGAGGGCGTTGAGGGTGGCCGCGAGCTTCTCGGGCTTGACCGTGCGCAGCAGCGGGAGGAGCTCCTCGAAGACGCGCTCGAGCTCGATGGCGACGCTGCTGCGGTCCTGGGGGATGACGTCGCCCTCGCGGATCGGGCGCCCGGCCTCCCCTGCGGGGGCCACGAGGTCGACGTACCGCTCACCGAAGAGGGTCTTGGGCAGGAGCCGGGCACTGACGCCGGCGGGGATGAGGTGGACGCGCTCGGGCTGCAGGGCGAGGGTGAGCGTCGCGCCGTCCGGCCCGGAGGCGATCGCGCGGACCTCGCCGACGATGACCCCGCGGACCTTGACGTCGGCGGCCTCCTGCATCTGGTTGCCGATGCGGTCGCTGCGCAGCGTCACCGTGACGACGTCGGTGAACGCCTTCTGGAACGTCGCGATCGACAGGCTGACGAGCAGGGCGAGCACGACGAGGAAGGCGACGCCGTAGGAGCGTTCGCGCAGGCCGGCGAGGAGTCCGCGGGTCATCCGGCGATCCTCACCGTCGTCGTCGCGCCCCAGATGGCGAGGCTCACGAAGAAGTCCACGATGTTGATCGCGACGATCGAGGTCCGCACCGCCCGGCCGACCGCGACCCCGACCCCGGCGGGCCCGCCGCTGGCGGTGTACCCGTAGTAGCAGTGGATCCCGATGATGACGATGGCGAAGATCAGGACCTTGCCGAAGGACCAGAGGATGTCCTCGGGGGGCAGGAACAGCTGGAAGTAGTGGTCGTAGGTGCCCTGGGACTGCCCGAAGTACTCGGTGACGATGAAGCGGGTCGCGGCGTACGAGGACAGCAGCCCGACGACGTACAGCGGGATGACTGCGACGAAGCCTGCGATCATCCGGGTCGTCACGAGGAACGGCAGGCTGGGCACGCCCATGACCTCGAGGGCGTCGACCTCCTCGCTGATCCGCATCGCCCCGAGCTGGGCGGTGAAGCCGCACCCGACGGTGGCCGCGAGCGCCAGCCCGGCGACGAGCGGGGCGATCTCGCGGGTGTTGAGGTAGGCGGACACGAAGCCGGCGAACGCCCCGGTGCCGAGCTGGTCGAGCGCGCTGTAGCCCTGCAGCCCGACCTGCGAGCCGGTGAAGAACGCGAGGAACCCGAGCACCCCGACGGTGCCGCCGACGACGGTGAGCGCGCCGGTGCCGAGCGAGACCTCGGCGAGGAGCCGGACGACCTCCTTGCGGTAGCGCATGAGGGTCCGCGGCACCCAGCGGATCGAGAGCACGTAGAAGCGCATCTGCTCGCTGAGGGAGTCGAGCAGGCGGACGGGGGCCTGGGCGGCGGTGCTGAGTCGGGTCATCGGCGTCAGATCTTCTGGGGGACGACCTGGAAGTAGACCGCGCTGATGACGAAGTTGACGACGAACAGGAGCATGAAGGTGATGACGACGCTCTGGTTCACCGCGTCGCCGACCCCCTTGGGGCCACCCCCCGCGGTCAGGCCCTTGTAGGAGGCGACGAGGGCGGCGATCGCCCCGAAGATCAGCGCCTTGATCTCGGAGGTCACGAGGTCCGCCGTCTGAGCGAGCGCCGTGAACGAGGCGAGGTAGGCCCCCGGCGTGCCGCCCTGGACCTGGACGTTGAAGAAGTAGCCGCCGGCGACCCCGACGACGGAGACGAGCCCGTTGAGCAGGGCCGCGACGAGCATCGTCGCGAGGACGCGCGGGACGACGAGACGCTGGATCGGGCTGATCCCGAGCACCTCCATCGCGTCGATCTCCTCGCGGATCTTGCGCGAGCCGAGGTCGGCGCAGATGGCGGAGCCGCCCGCTCCCGCGACGAGGAGTGCGGTGACCAGCGGCGAGGCCTCGCGCACCACGGCCAGGACGGACGCGGCGCCGGTGAAGGACTGCGCGCCGAGCTGGCGGGTCAGGGTGCCCAGCTGGAGGGCGATGACCGCGCCGAACGGGATCGAGACCAGCGCCGTGGGGACGATCGTCACGGACGCCACGAACCACGCCTGCTGGATGAACTCCCTGAGCTGGAACGGGCGGCGCGGCGTCGCCTTCACGACGTCGACGACGAGCCCGAAGAACGAACCGGCCTCGCGGACCCCCCTCGCCACCGCCGTCATGCGCCGACCCCGGAGCGGACGCCGGGGACCCCCGCGGTGGAGGAGGTGAAGCTGCCCGGGGGCGGGGTGACCCCGTGCTCGCGGCACCACGCGCCGGCCTCGCGCTCGGCCCGCCGGGGCGTGCCGTCGCTTGTCGACAGCTGGAGCGGGATGGGCGGCAGCGGCGGCAGCTCCTGGCCGGACTCGGCGGCGAGCTCGTCGGCGTCCTTCTCCTCGGACATGCCGATCGGGCCGATCGTCTGGGCGTTGAGGAACTGCCGGACGACGGGCTCCTCGGACGACAGCAGCATCTCGCGGGGCCCGAACATCGCGAGGTGCTTGTGGTAGAGCAGCCCGATGTTGTCGGGCACCGTGCGGGCAGTGTTGATGTCGTGGGTGACGATGAGGAACGTCGCGTCGATCTGCGCGTTGAGGTCGACGAACAGCTGGTTGATGTAGGAGGTGCGGACCGGGTCGAGGCCGGAGTCGGGCTCGTCGATGAGGAGGATCTCGGGGTCGAGCACGAGCGCCCGCGCGAGGCCGGCCCGCTTGCGCATCCCGCCGGAGATCTCGCCCGGCAGCTTCGTCTCGGCGCCGGAGAGCCCGACGAGCTCCATCTTCTCGCGGACGACGGCCGCGATCTCCTTCTCGCTCTTGCGGGTGTGCTCGCGCAGCGGGAAGGCGACGTTGTCGAACAGGCTCATCGAGCCGAAGAGGGCGCCGTCCTGGAACAGCACCCCGAACAGCTTGCGGACCTCGTAGAGGGCGTCCCCCCGCAGCTGGACGAGGTCCTGCCCCTCGATGACGATGGACCCGGCCTCGGGGCGGATGAGCCCGACGAGCGTCTTGAGGAACACCGACTTGCCGGTCCCCGAGGGCCCGAGGAGCACGCTGATCTCCCCGGCGGGGAGGGTGAGGGTGACGTCGTCCCAGATGAGCTGGCTGCCGAACTGCTTGGTCAGCCCGCTCACCGCGATCTCGACGCCCATGTCGACCCTTCTTCATCGTCCGGCCACGCGACGCGCCAGGAAGTTACCGATCGGTATCCCCCGGGCGCCGGTCCATCAGACCATGTGGGCGGCTCTGGGGCAGCGTTAGAAACTGACCATTTCCTCGGCACGGAGGTCAGCCACACCCGGCCCGGGACACAGCGATGGGGCCCGACGTGATGTCGGGCCCCACCGGTGGTGTGGCGTCAGTCCCCCGCAGGGGACGGGCTCACTTGAGGGTGACGGTGGCGCCGGCGCCCTCGAGCTGCTCCTTGGCCTTGTCGGCCGCGGCCTTGTCGACCTTCTCGAGGACGGCCTTGGGGGCGCCGTCGACGAGGTCCTTGGCCTCCTTGAGACCGAGGGAGGTCAGCGCGCGGACCTCCTTGATGACGGCGATCTTCTTGTCGCCGGCAGCCTCGAGGACGACGTCGAACTCGTCCTGCTCGGCGGCCTCGGCGGCGTCGCCGCCACCGGCGGCGGGGGCGGCGGCACCGGCGACCGCGACGGGCGCGGCGGCGGTGACGTTGAAGGTGTCCTCGAACTGCTTGACGAACTCGGAGAGCTCGATGAGGGTCATCTCCTTGAAGGCGTCAAGGAGCTCGTCGGTGCTGAGCTTGGCCATGATGGTCCTTTCGTGCTGAATATGCCGTGAGTGGCGGGTTGTGTGGTGGGCCGGCCCGAAGGGTCAGCCCGCGTCGCCACCCTCGGCGACGTCGGTGGCCTCGGCCGCGGGGGCCTCGGCGGGGGTCTCATCCGCAGCCGCGGCCGGGGCGTCGGCGGCAGCAGCCACCGGACCCTCGGTCTCGACCTTCGCCCGCAGCGCGTCGACCGTGCGAGCGGCCTTCGAGAGCGGAGCAGCGAACAGGTAGACAGCCTGGCTGAGCGAGGCGTTCATGGCGCCGGCCAGCTTGGCGAGGAGCACCTCGCGGGACTCGAGGTCCGCGAGCTTGGTGATCTCCGCGGCGGAGAGGGTCTTGCCCTCGAGCACGCCGCCCTTGATCACCAGGAGGGGGTTGGCCTTGGCGAAGTCACGCAGACCCTTGGCAGCCTCCACCGGGTCGCCCTCGACGAAGGCGATCGCGGACGGGCCGACGAGCTGACCGTCGAACGCGGTCACCCCGGCGTCCTTGGCGGCGAGCTCGGTCAGCGTGTTCTTGACCACGGCGTAGGTCGCGTTGCCACGCAGGGAGTTGCGCAGCTCGGTGAGCTGAGCCACCGAGAGTCCCCGGTACTCCGTGAGGACGGCAGCGTTGGAGCTCTTGAACTTCTCCGAGAGCTCGGCGACAGCCGCAGTCTTGTCGGCACGTGACATTCGGGCCTCCTTCCGTCGGGTCGGACCGTCGGGCGAGGGGCCTGCACAAGGGAAGAGCCCCGGCACAGGGCACGGGGCTCGTCAGGTCTCGCGGCTCGCGCAGAGGTGCCTGGGCGATGGCGTTCGTGAACGTCGTGTCCTGCGCTGGCGCCCCACCGGTGGCGGGACCTTCGGTCTCGTGCGGGTGCACGCGACAACCGGCGGTCTTCGGTCGAGCCCAAGGTTACGGGACACGCGGGCCCGTCCCCAAATCGGCCCGGCGACCCTGCGGACGGCACGAGCCCGCCGCCCCGTGACGGGGCGGCGGGCTCGGGTGCGGTGGCGTCGCCTCAGGCGTCGACCGGCTCCTCGGTGAGGTTCTTGGTCTTCGTCGCGTCGAGCGGGATGCCCGGGCCCATCGTCGTCGACAGCGTCGCCTTCGTGATGTACCGGCCCTTGGAGGAGGCCGGCTTGAGCCTCAGGACCTCCTCGAGGGCGGTCGCGTAGTTCTCGACGAGCGACTTCTCGTCGAAGGACGCCTTGCCGATGATGAAGTGGAGGTTCGCGTGCTTGTCGACGCGGAACTCGATCTTGCCGCCCTTGATGTCGGTCACGGCCTTGGCGGTGTCCATCGTGACGGTGCCGGTCTTCGGGTTCGGCATGAGGCCGCGGGGACCGAGGACCTTGCCGAGCCGGCCGACCTTGCCCATGAGGTCCGGGGTCGCGACGACGGCGTCGAAGTCGAGCCAGCCGCCGGCGACCTTCTCGAGGAGCTCGTCGGAGCCGACGTAGTCCGCGCCGGCCTCCTTGGCCGCCTCGGCCTTGTCACCGTTGGCGAAGACGAGGACGCGGGCGGTCTTGCCCGTGCCGTGCGGGAGGTTGACGGTGCCGCGGACCATCTGGTCGGCCTTGCGGGGGTCGACCCCGAGGCGCATGGCGACCTCGACGGTCTCGTCGTACTTCGCCGACGCGACGTCCTTGGCGATCCGGACGGCCTCGAGGGGGGTGTAGACCTTGTCCGCGTCGATCTTGTCGCTGGCGGCGCGGTAGGACTTGCTGCGCTTCATGTGCTGCTCCTGGTGTGTCGTGGTGGAGTCGTGGTCGTCGGGCCAGCGCCGGCCCTGCCACATCGGGTGAGCCGGGCTCAGAGCTCGGTCTCGATGCCCATCTGCCGGGCCGTGCCGGCGATGATCTTCATCGCGGCGTCGACGTCGTTGGCGTTGAGATCGGGCATCTTGGTCTCGGCGATCTCGCGGAGCTGGTCGTTGCTCAGCTTGCCGGCCTTGGTCTTGTGCGGCTCGCCCGAGCCCTTCTGGACGCCGGCGGCCTTCTTGATGAGCTCGCTGGCCGGCGGGGTCTTCGTGATGAAGGTGAAGGACCGGTCCTCGAAGACGGTGATGACGACCGGGATGATGTTGCCGCGCTGGTGCTCGGTCGCCGCGTTGTACGCCTTGACGAACTCCATGATGTTGACGCCGTGCTGACCGAGGGCGGGGCCGACGGGGGGCGCCGGCGTCGCGGCACCGGCCTGGATCTGCAGGCTGATGTAGCCGGAGACCTTCTTGCTCTTGGGGGGCATTGACTAGTCCTCTTTCGGTGGTGATGGGCCGACGCCGTGGGCGATGACCCCTTTGCAGTGTCCTCGGGCCTCGAGGAGAGGCTCCTTCGCTCAGATCTTGGCGACGTCGCTGAAGGAGAGCTCGACCGGGGTCTCCCGGCCGAAGATGGAGACGAGCACCTTGAGCTTCTGCGTCTCGGCGTTGATCTCGGAGATCGTCGCCGGCAGCGTCTCGAAGGGGCCCGACATGACGGTGACGGACTCGCCGACCTCGAAGTCCACGACCGTGGACTCGGAGGCGGACGCCCCCGACGAGGAGGGCGCGCCGCTGGTACCGGCCGGGGCAGGGGTCGTGAGGTCGGCGGGCTTGAGCATCGTGAAGACCTCGTCGAGGGTCAGCGGCACCGGCTGGTGCGCGTTGCCGACGAACCCGGTGACGCCGGGGGTGTGCCGCACGGCGCCCCACGACTCGTCGGTGAGGTCCATCCGGACCAGGACGTACCCGGGCATCCGGACCCGGCGGACGAGCTTGCGCTGCCCGCCCTTGATCTCGGTGACCTCCTCCATCGGCACCTCGACCTCGAAGATGTAGTCCTCCATGTTGAGGGACTGCGTCCGGTTCTCGAGGTTGGCCTTCACGCGGTTCTCGTAGCCCGCGTAGGAGTGGATGACGTACCAGTCGCCGAACTTGCCGGCGAGGTCGTCCTTGAACGCCTGGACGGGGTCGACGGCCTCGAGGACGTCGCCGTCCTCGTCGGTGACCGGCGCGTCGGAGTCGGCCTCGGCCTCGGCGGTCTCGGGCTCGACGTCGGCCTCGGTCTCGGGCTCGACGTCGGCCTCGGCGGCCTCGGTCTCGTCCGCGGCCTGGGCGGCGTCGAACGCCTCAGCGGCGTCGGCGTCGGCCTCCTGCACCGGGGTGTCGTCGACCGGCGCCTCGGGCGCGGGCTGCTCGGGGGCAGCGTCGGGCGTCACCTCGGGGGCGTCCTCGGACGCCTGCGCGGGGGTGTCGGTCCACTGGTCGGACACGGATGACCTCTTCCTTCGTGATGCGGGATGCCAGGTGGCGGGCTCGGGCGCGGGGTGCGCGTCAGGAGCCGAGGACGAACCCGACGAGCTTGCTGAAGCCGAAGTCCATGCCCGACACGAACGCCATCATGACGACGACGAAGACGATGACGACGATCGTGTACTGCCACAGCTCGGCGCGCGTCGGTCGGACGACCTTGCGCAGCTCGTCGAGGATCTGGCTGACGAACAGCGCGAGCGCACGGAACCACCGGGACACGGGGTTGCCGCCCTTCTCCGAGCCCTTGGCGGGCTTGGAGGGGGTCCTGGTCTGACCTACGTCAGTCACGGTGCCTCTTCACGTCGGAGCTGCTCTGTCGGTTGCCTTCGGCGCGGCACGCCCGCGAAGGCAGCCCGAGGAGCGGGCCGCGTTTCGTGGACGTACCACACGTGCGACGCAGGGCAGGAGGGACTCGAACCCCCAACCGCCGGTTTTGGAGACCGGTGCTCTACCAATTGAGCCACTGCCCTGTGGAGTCCCAGGTTGGGGCGGGACCCCGGACGGACTGACCGGTCCCGGGCAGGCCGGAATGGTTCAGCGCCGAACGGACAGCATACGTGACGGGCGGCGTCCCGCGCGAACCCGGTAGCGCCGCCCGATCCGCGAACCGGCAGGGGCCCGCCGGCGGTGCCTCTGCCACGATGGGAGCCGTGAGCACCGCAGCCGAGTCCCGTGTCCCCCTGGCCGAGCGCTCCCCCGAGGAGCTGCGCACCTTCCTGTCCGGGCAGCGCGACGCGTACGCGGCCCTCGTGGGCCGGGGGCTGAGCCTCGACCTCACCCGCGGCAAGCCGAGCGCCGAGCAGCTCGACCTGTCGGCGGCGCTGCTGTCACTGCCCGACGGGCACCGCGACGGCGCCGGGACCGACGTGCGCAACTACGGCGGCCTCGAGGGCCTCCCCGAGCTCCGGGAGATGTTCGCCGAGCTGCTCGGGGTCGACTCCGAGCAGATCGTCGCCGGCGGCAACGCGAGCCTGACGATGATGCACGAGGTGCTCGTCTACCACCTGCTCCACGGCGGGGTCGACTCGCCGAGGCCGTGGAAGGACGAGGAGAAGGTCACCTTCATCTGCCCGGTGCCCGGCTACGACCGGCACTACACGATGCTCGAGTCGTACGGGATCCACATGGTCACGGTGCCGATGCTCCCCGACGGCCCGGACGTGGCCGCGGTCGAGGCCATCGTCCGGGACGACCCGAGCGTCAAGGGGATGTGGATCGTCCCCACGTACGCCAACCCGGCCGGCTCCGTGGTCACCCAGGAGGTCGCGGCCCGGCTCGCGGCGATGCCGGCGGCCGCCCCCGACTTCCGGCTCTTCTGGGACAACGCCTACGCCCTGCATCACCTCACCGAGGACGAGGCGAAGTCCGCCGACATCGTGTCGCTGGCGGCCTCCGCGGGGCATCCGCACCGCCCGGTCGTCTTCGCGTCGACGAGCAAGATCACCTTCGCCGGGGCCGGTGTCGCCTTCCTCGCCGGGTCCCGCGAGACGGTCCGGTGGTACCTCGGCCACCTCAAGTTCGCCTCGATCGGGCCGGACAAGGTCAACCAGCTGCGCCACGTCCAGTTCTTCGGGTCCCCCGACGGCGTGCGCGCCCACATGGCCAGGCACCGCGACATCCTCGCCCCGAAGTTCGCGGCCGTCGACGCGGCCCTGACCGCCGAGCTGGCGGGCCTCGGGGTCGCCGAGTGGACCCGCCCGCGCGGCGGGTACTTCGTGAGCCTCGACGTCCCCGACGGGTGCGCGTCGCGGGTCGTGCAGCTGGCCAAGGAGGCGGGCATCGCCCTCACCCCGGCGGGCGCGTCCTTCCCGCACGGCACCGACCCCCGCGACCGCAACATCCGGCTCGCCCCGTCGTTCCCGGTCCTGGCGGAGGTCGAGACGGCGATGGCCGGGGTCGCGACGTGCGTGGCCCTCGCCGCCGCGGAGCAGCTCGCCGGCGACGAGGGCGTCGTAGGCTGAGGACATGTCCGAGTCCCCCGAGCGCCCCGAGCCCCTCGAGCCCATCGACGGTGACCAGCTGCAGCCCGAGGACACCCTGATCCAGGAGGACGTCGACGACGTGCTCGACCGCGGCTACTCCCCGCCGGACGTCGACCGGTCGCGGCGGCACGGCCTGACGGTCGAGGAGCAGCACGCCGGCGAGACCATCGACGAGCGCATCGCCCAGGAGGAGGTCGACCCGGCCTCCGCGTACGGGGCGCCGCACAACGAGTCGGGCCTGGACGAGGACCGGGTCGGCGGTGACGACCCCGACGCGATCGACGCCGAGGACGACTGGCTCGGCGACGGTGAGGTCGGCGATGTGCGCGCGGGCCGTCTCGTGGCCTCCGACCGGGGCACCGGCGAGGACGAGGAGAAGGACCTCGTCGGCGAGGACGTCGGTGTCGACGGCGCCGCCGCCTCGGCCGAGGAGGCCGCCGTGCACGTCATCGACGAGGGCACCATCCGGGAGTGAGCACGGCAGCCGGCGGCGCCACCCCCGCGCCGCGCCCGGTGGGCACTCTGCCCAAGGCGCACCTGCACCTGCACTTCACCGGCTCGATGCGGGTCGAGACGGTCCGTGAGCTGGCCGAGCAGCACGGGCTGCGACTGCCGGCGGCGCTGCACGAGGACTACCCGCCACGGTTCGAGACCGCCGACGAGCGCGGCTGGTTCCGGTTCCAGCGGCTGTACGACATCGCGCGGGCCTGTGTGCGTGGCGAGGCCGACATGCGCCGCATCGTGCGCGAGGCCGCCCTCGACGACGGCGCCGAGGGGTCGCGGTGGCTCGAGATCCAGGTGGACCCGACCTCGTACGCCCCGTTCGTCGGGGGCATCACCCCGGCGCTCGAGATCGTCCTGGACGAGGCCGCCGCGGTGTCGCGGGAGCCGGGGGCGGCGCAGGTCGGGGTGGTCGTGGCGGCGTCGCGGATGCGGCATCCGCTGGAGGCCCGCACGCTGGCCCGGCTCGCGGCCCGCCACGCGGGGTCCGGGCCGGGGACGGTCGTCGGGTTCGGGCTCTCCAACGACGAGCGCCGGGGCGACACCGTGGAGTTCGGGGCGGCGTTCCGGATCGCCCGCCGGGCCGGGTTGGCCTCGGTGCCGCACGCCGGTGAGCTGCTGGGGCCGGAGGCGGTGGCGGCGACGCTGGCGTCGATGGCGCCGGACCGGCTGGGGCACGGCGTCCGCTCGGTCGAGGACCCGTGGGTGCTCGAGCGGGTGGTGACGAGCGGGGTGGCGCTGGAGGTGTGTCCCGGGTCGAACGTGTCCCTCGGGGTGTACGACGAACCCGGCGACGTGCCGCTGCGGCGGCTGCTCGAGGCCGGCGCGACCGTGGCCCTCGGTGCGGACGACCCCCTGATCTTCGGGTCGCGGCTCGCCGCGCAGTACGACATCGCTCGCGAGGTCCACGGGATCGACGACGCGGGGCTCGCGGGTCTGGCCCGGGCGTCGCTGGCGGCGAGCCGGGCGCCGAGCGATCTGCGGGCCGCGGCGGAGCGGGCCATCGACGCCTGGCTGGCGTAGCCGCCGCGCCGGGGAAGAACCACTCCCCCGCGTCCTCTCGTTCGCCCCACCATCCGGGGCAACCGACAGCCGTTCGCCCCAGCACTCTCGTTCGCCCCACCATCCGGGGCAACCGACAGCCGTTCGCCCCAGGACTGTCGCCAGCCCCAGGGGGTGGGGCAGATGAGAGTGGCGGAGTGGGTACCGATGACCGGGGGTGGTTGGTCGCCCACAGGGCCGCCCCGGGCCGGGCCATGGTCCACAGATCGCGGATCGTCCCTGTGCTGCGTGCCTCGGCGTCGCCACGCTCCCAGGCATGCCGACACCGCCTCCACTCACCTATCCGACCTTCGCCCTGGACCTCCTCCGCGCCCGGGCGGCGCTCACCGTCGCCGACCACGTCGGGCTGGCACTGCGGGCGCACCGGCGCGTGCTGCGGATGAGCCAGCGGGCCTACGCCCGCCACCGCGGCTGGTCCAAGGGGCATCTCTCGCGGCTGGAGGCCGACGCCGGCCGCCTCCGGCTCTGCGACGTCGCCGCAGCGCTCCGCGGCACCGGCTACATCCTGGCCCTGTGCCGCGAGCCGGCACCACCACGCGGGCCGGACGAGCCGGCGCCGGCCGCGGCCGTGGTCCGGCCCGAGCACTGGTCCCGCACCGAGCTCCTCGCCCGGGTGCGCGACGGCAGTCGCCGCTTCCCCGCCCACCACCGCACCCGGCAGGTCACCTACCCGCCCTCGTGGTGGTGGGCCACCGAGGCGACGTACGTGCATTCGGTCGCCCCGGACTGGTACGCCCCGCGCCCCGCGCCGGGACTCGACCCCGACGCCGACGCCGACACCGACGCCACCGGCGGCCGCGCCAGCGGCGCCGCCTGACCGGCGCTCCGGGACTAGAGCGTCTCCCCGAGCAGCACCGGCTCGTTGACGAGGTCGACACCGAACGCGGCCCGGACCCCGTCACGCACCTCACGGGCCAGCGCCACGACGTCCGCCGCCCGCGCCTCCCCCCGGTTCGTCACGGCCAGCGTGTGCTTCGTCGAGAGCGCGGCCGGGCCCGGCAGGCCGTACCCCTTGCCGAAGCCGGCGCGCTCGATGAGCCACGCCGCCGACGTCTTGACGTTGCCGTCGGGGTCGGCGAACCGCGGCGGCGTCGGGGTGTCGGGCCCGAGCCGCTCGACCACCCGCGCCTCGAGCGCGGCGAAGTCGTGAGCCCCGAGCACCGGGTTGGTGAAGAACGACCCGCAGGACCAGGTGTCGTGGTCGGAGGCGTCCAGGACCATCCCCCGGCGCCGCCGCTGCTCGAGCACCGCGGCCCGGGCGTCGGCCAGCGGCACCGTCGCCCCCACCTCGACGCCGAGCTGGGAGGCGAGGTCCGCGTACCGCACCGGCCGCGACATCGTGCCGGGCACCAGCTGGAACATGACGTCGAGCACGACGTACCGGTCGTGGCCCTTGAACACCGAATGGCGGTACGTGAAGTGGCAGTCCAGCGAGGTCATCGTGCGGACCCGCTGCTCGGTGCGGTCCCACACCCGGACCCGGGCGATCGTCTGGGCGACCTCCTGGCCGTAGGCGCCGACGTTCTGGATCGGGGTCGCCCCGGTGGACCCGGGGATCCCCGAGAGCGCCTCGACCCCCGCCCAGCCCTCCGCCACGGCCCGCTCGACGAACGGGTCCCACGGCTCGCCCGCCGCCACGACGACGTTGGCCCCGCCGCACGAGTCGGACGAGTCGACGGCGACCCCGGTCGTCGCGACCTTGACGACCGTCCCGGCGAACCCCTCGTCGGGCAGGACGAGGTTGGAGCCGCCCCCGAGGACGAGCAGCGGCTCGTCGGCGTCGTCGACCTCACGGACGGCGTCGACGAGCTCGTCGGTGGTCTCGGCGAGGACCATCCGCGCGGCCGGGCCCCCGACCCGCATCGTCGTGTGCCCCGCGAGGGGCTCGTCGGCGAGCTCGCGCATCAGTCGAGACGCACGACGGCCACGCAGCGCCCGAGCACCTTCTGCCCCTCGCTCGTCGCCAGGACGTCGACCGTGACCCGACCGGTGTCGGCGTCGACCGCCTTGACGGTGCCCTCGACGACCACCTCGGCGCCCGAGGAGGGGACGACGATCGGCTTGGTGAAGCGGGTGCCGTACTCGACCACCCGGCCGGCGTCCCCGGCCCACGCGGACACGACGGACCCGACGGCCCCCATCGTCCACATGCCGTGCGCGATGACGTCGGGCAGCCCGACCGAGCGGGCGAAGTCCTCGTCCTGGTGGATCGGGTTCTGGTCCCCGGAGGCGTTCGCGTACGCGACGAGGTCCGCACGGGTGACGGGGACCGTCACCGGTCCGATGGTGTCGCCGACGGTGACCTCGGCGAGCGGGCGGGCGGCCATCAGTCCTCCCCTCCCCGGACCACGATGGTCGAGGTGCAGGTGGCGAGGGCCTCCCCGCCGGTGGTCGAGAGCTCGGTACGGGTCGTCACCATCGCGTGGCCGCCGGCCTGGCGGACCTGGTCGACGGTGAGGGTGCCCAGCACCTCGTCGCCGGCGGTGATCGGCCGGTGGTGGACGAAGCGCTGCTCGCCGTGGACGACCCGGCTGTAGTCGATGCCGGCCTCGGGGTCCTCGACGTAGGCGCGGTCGGCGGCCTGCGCGAACCGCACGGCCAACGTCGGGGGCGCGATGACGTCGCCGTACCCGGCGGCCCGCGCCGCGTCGGGGTCGGTGTGGACCGGGTCCTGCGAGCCGACCGCGGCCGCGAAGGCGGCGATGAGCGCGGCATCGACGGGATACGGCCCGCTGGGCGGGTAGGTACGTCCGACGAAGTCGGGGTTCACGGCCATGTCGCCCACTCTAGGGGCGGGCCCGCACCGGGCCCCAACGCCGGACACGCGCGAGGCCGCCGGCACCATGCGGTGCGGGCGGCCTCGTCGTGCGACGCGCTGGGGTCAGCGGGTCTCGCGGTGCGCGGTGTGCGACTTGCAGCGCGGGCAGAACTTCGCCAGCTCGAGCCGGTCAGGGTCGTTGCGGCGGTTCTTCTTCGTGATGTAGTTGCGCTCCTTGCACTCCGTGCACGCCATGGTGATCTTGGGGCGGACGTCGGCGCTCTTGCTGGCCACGGGGCAACCTGCTCTCGGAAAACGTTGGGTGGATCTCGGGCGGCGGCGCGGGCGCGGGACAGCCCACGCGCGACACCAGCACAACAGGGTACGCGACCCCGGCATTCCCGGGAAATCGCGACTCGTGCGTAGCGGGAGCGGGGCTCGATCCCGCGACCTCACGATTATGAGTCGTGCGCTCTAACCAGCTGAGCTACCCCGCCTTGGGGATCGACCGGGGACCCTCTCGGGGAGCGGGCTCCGGCCGGACCAGAGCCCCCTGTCGGAATCGAACCGACGACCTTTTCCTTACCATGGAAACGCTCTGCCGACTGAGCTAAGGGGGCGGGCGAACCGGGGTGGAAACCACCCGGCAGCGCGACCGAGACATTACACGGTCAGTCTCGATCCAGTGAAATCCGGGAGTCGACCAGGGCCGGTCCGTACCAGGTGAGGAGCCGCCCGGACACCAGCCGGGTCGGCACCCGGGTGAACGCCTCGGGCCCGTCCTGCGCGGTGAACTCGTACGGCTCGTCCGGCAGGAGCACGACATCGGCCCGCTCCGGGTCGTCGAGGTCGCCGACCTCGGCGCCCGGGTAGCGCCCGTCCCCTCCCCCGTCGACGACGTCGTAGCCGAGCCGCGCGAGCAGGTCGGCGGTGAAGGTCGGCCGGCCGACGACCATCCAGGGGTCCCGCCAGATCGGCACGACGGCCCGGGTGTGCGGCGTGGGCACCGGCCCGGACCAGGCTGCGGTGGCGGCGCGGAGCCAGCCCGGCTCGGCAACCCCCAGCGCGTCCGCGAACAGCCGCCGCATCGACGCCAGCGCCTGCGGCACCGTCTCGATGTCGGTGACCCACACGGCCACCCCGCGCTCGCGCAGGCGACGCACGTCGAGCTCGCGGTTCTCCTCCTTGTTGGCGACGGCAAGGTCGGGGCCGAGGTCCGCGACGGCGGCGAGGTCCGGATTCTTCGTCCCCCGCACCCGGGTCACGTCGAGGTCCGCCGGGTGGGTGCACCAGTCGGTGGCGCCGACGAGCCGGTCCGGGCAGGTGGCCGCCAGCGCCTCGGTGAGGGACGGGACGAGCGAGACGACACGGCGCGCCGGCCCCGCGAGGGGCACCGGCGCGCCGAGGTCGTCGAGGAGCACGGTCAGCGTGGCGCCATCCGGAGCGCGCCGTCCATCCGGATGACCTCCCCGTTGAGGTAGTCGTGCTCGATGATCGCCAGCGCGAGCCGCGCGTACTCCTCGGGGTGCGCGAGACGCTGCGGGAACGGGACGCCGGCCGCGAGCCCGGCCCGGAACTCGTCGGAGACGGTCGCGAGCATCGGGGTCTCGACGATGCCGGGGGCGATCGTCATGACCCGGATGCCGGACTGGGCGAGGTCGCGGGCCGCGGGGAGGGTGAGGCCGACGATGCCGCCCTTGGACGAGCTGTAGGCCGCCTGGCCGACCTGGCCGTCGTACGCGGCGATGCTCGCGGTGTTGACGACGACCCCGCGCTGGCCGTCGTCGTCCGGCTCGGTGGCGGCGATGGCCTCGGCGGCCACCGTCATCACGATGAAGGTGCCGACGAGGTTGATCTCGACGACCTTCCGGTAGAGGTCGATGGAGTGGCTGCCCTTGCGGCCGAGGATGCGCGCGGACGGCCCGATCCCGGCGCAGTTGACGACGACCCGCAGCGGCCGCTCGGGGTCGTCCGCGGCCACGCCGACGGCGGCCCGGACGTCGGCCTCGGAGGTGACGTCGGTGGGGACGTACTCGACCCCCGCGACCTCGGGCGCGTCGGCGCACGCGTCGGGCAGGTCGAGGGCGAGGACCCGGGCACCGCTCCCGGCGAGGGCGGCGGCGGTGGCCGCGCCCAGGCCGGAGGCGCCCCCGGTGACGATGGCGGAGATGTCAGCGGTCTGCATGCGCGTCATCCTGCCACCGACGCCGCCGTGTCCCGACGGGGCCGTGGCGTCGGTGCGCGGTCGTACCGTGGGCGCATGGCACTGCGCATCGGAGCACACGTCGACCAGGAGGACCCGGTGGCCGAGGCCGCCGCCCGTGGGGCCGGCCTCAGCCAGATCTTCCTCGGCGACCCGCAGAGCTACAAGGGCCCGGTGGTCCGCTACGAGGGCGGTGCGGGGGCCCTGCGGGCGGCGGCCGAGGCCGCCGACGTGCACCTGTACGTGCACGCGCCGTACCCGATCAACGTCGCCTCGACGAACAACCGCATCCGCATCCCGGGCCGCAAGCTGCTCCAGCAGCACCTCACGGCGGCGGCCGAGATCGGGGCGAAGGGGGTGATCGTGCACGGCGGCCACCTCGGCGTCGACGAGGACCCCGGCATCGGTGCCGACAACTGGCGCAAGTGCGTCGACGGCCTCGACATGCCCGTCCCCCTCCTCATCGAGAACACGGCCGGCGGCGACAACGCGATGGCGCGGCGGCTCGAGGCCATCGAGCGGCTCTGGGAGGCCGTCGGCCGCGCCGAGGGCGGCGACACCGTCGGCTTCTGCCTCGACACCTGCCACGCGCACGCCGGGGGCGTCGACCTCGGCAGCGTCGTCGACAAGATCCGGGCCGTCACCGGGCGCATCGACCTCGTCCACTGCAACGACAGCCGCGACGACTTCGACAGCGGCGCCGACCGGCACACCAACCTCGGGTCCGGGCACGTCGACGGCGCCGACCTCGCCGACGTCGTCCGGGCGGCCGGCGCCCCCGTCGTCGTCGAGACCCCCGGGGGCGTCGGCGGCCAGGCCGCCGACATCGCCTGGCTCCGCGAGCGCCTCTGATGCCCGAGTTCGGCTGGCGGCCGGCCAACGAGGCGAGCCCCGACGACGTCGAGGCGGTCTTCGACGCCGGGGGTGCCCGCCAGTGCCGCTGCCAGGCGCTCAAGGTGCCGGGCTGGATCTGGCGTGACACCACCCAGGAGCAGCGGGACGCCGCGCTGCTGGAGCAGACCGGCTGCGGCACCGACGGGCCCACCTCCGGCCTCATCGGGTACGTCGACGGCGAGCCGGCCGGCTGGGTCGCGGTCGAGCCGCGGGAGAACTACCCGCGGATCTGGGCCCGGCAGAAGTCGTGGATGCGCAGGGACCCCGAGCTCGAGGGTGTCTGGTCGGTCACCTGCTTCGTCGTGCGCAAGGGCTTCCGCCGCGAAGGCCTGATGTACGAGCTGGCCGCCGCCACCGTCGAGTACGGGCGGCAGGCGGGCGCACGCGTCCTCGAGGGCTACCCCACCGAGCCGCCGCCGGGGAAGACCGTGATCTGGGACGAGGCGTCGGTCGGGCTGCTCCAGGTCTTCCTCGCGGCCGGGTACGAGGTGGAGGCCTCGCCCACCCTGCGCCGTCGGGTGGTGCGCCACCGGCTCGGCGGGTAGCGCAGGTCGGTCCCGGTCAGACGTTGCGGCGGTACTGCCCGCCGACCTCGAAGAAGGCCTCGGTGACCTGCTGGAGCGAGCAGACCCGGGCGGCGTCCATGAGCACGGCGAAGACGTTCTCGCCCGAGGTCGCGGCCTGCTTGAGGCGGGCCAGCGCCTGCTCGGCCTCCTCGCGGTGGGTCTCGCGGAACGCCTGGACCCGGGCCAGCTGGGACTCCTTCTCGGCGTCGGTGCCCCGGGCCAGCTCGACCTCCTTGGGCGAGGCGTCGGCGTCGGGGCGCACGAAGGTGTTGACCCCGACGACGGGCAGCGAGCCGTCGTGCTTGCGGTGCTCGTAGAGCATCGACTCGTCCTGGATCTTGCCGCGCTGGTAGCCGGTCTCCATCGCCCCGAGGACACCGCCGCGCTCGGAGATGCGGTCGAACTCGGCGAGCACCGCGGCCTCGACGAGGTCGGTCAGCTCGTCGACGACGAAGGAGCCCTGGAGCGGGTTCTCGTTCATCGCCAGCCCCCACTCCTTGCCGATGATGAGCTGGATCGCCAGCGCCCGGCGCACGGACTCGGCCGACGGCGTGGTCACCGCCTCGTCGTAGGCGTTGGTGTGCAGGCTGTTCGCGTTGTCGTAGATCGCGATGAGCGCCTGGAGCGTCGTGCGGATGTCGTTGAAGTCCATCTCCTGGGCGTGCAGCGAGCGTCCCGACGTCTGCACGTGGTACTTCAGCTTCTGGCTGCGCTCGTTGGCGCCGTACTTCTCGCGCATCGCGACGGCCCAGATGCGCCGGGCGACCCTGCCGATGACGGTGTACTCGGGGTCCATCCCGTTGCTGAAGAAGAACGACAGGTTGGGGGCGAAGTCGTCGATGTCCATGCCCCGCGCCAGGTAGGCCTCGACGTAGGTGAAGCCGTTGGCGAGGGTGAACGCGAGCTGGCTGATGGGGTTCGCCCCGGCCTCGGCGATGTGGTACCCGCTGATCGAGACCGAGTAGAAGTTGCGGACCTTGTTCTCGATGAACCACTCCTGGATGTCGGCCATCATCCGCAGGGAGAACTCGGTGGAGAACAGGCAGGTGTTCTGGCCCTGGTCCTCCTTGAGGATGTCGGCCTGCACCGTCCCGCGCACCGTCGCCAGGGCGCGGGCCCGCACCTCGTGGCGCTCGTCGTCGGTGGGCTCCCGGCCCGTCTCGGCCGTCCACTTCTCGACCTCGCGGTCCATGACGGTGTTGAGGAAGAACGCGAGGATCGTCGGCGCCGGCCCGTTGATCGTCATCGACACGCTCGTCGTCGGCGCCGTGAGGTCGAACCCGTCGTAGAGCGCCATCATGTCGTCGAGCGTCGCGACCGACACCCCGGAGGTGCCGACCTTGCCGTAGACGTCGGGGCGCGGGTCGGGGTCGCGGCCGTACAGCGTGACGGAGTCGAAGGCGGTCGAGAGGCGGGTCGAGGGCAGCCCCTCGGACACGAGCTTGAACCGGCGGTTCGTGCGGAACGGGTCGCCCTCGCCCGCGAACATCCGGGCCGGGTCCTCGCCGTCCCGCTTGAACCGGAACACCCCGGCCGTGAACGGGAACCAGCCGGGGAGGTTCTCGCGGCGGAGGAAGGACAGCAGGTCGCCCGCGTCGCGGTAGCGCGGCAACGAGACCCGGCGGATCTGGTTGCCGGACAGTGACTCGCGCACGAGCGCGGTGTGGATCTCGCGGTCGCGCACGGTGACGACCTGCTCGTTGCCCGAGTACGCCTCGACGACCTCCGGCCACTGCTCGAGCTCGCGGGCGAGCGGCGCGGGCAGGTCGTGCCGGGCCTCGTCGACGAGGGCGTCGAGGTCGGCGGTGTCCTTACCGGCCGCGGCGAGCGCGTCGCGCGCGTCGGTGAGCCGCTGCACGCGGCGGGCGAGGTCCGCCCAGCGCTCGGTGTCGGCGTGGTAGCCGCGCACGGTCTCGGTGATCTCGGACAGGTACCGGACCCGCTGCGGCGGGACGACCTGGCGCAGCACGGTGGAGTGCCGGACCTCGACCGGGGCCAGGGTGCCCTCGTCGAGGGCCAGGCCCTGCTCGCCGAGACGGGCGCGCAGCTCCTGGTAGAGCGCGGTGACGCCGTCGTCGTTGAAGGTCGCGGCCGAGGTCCCGAAGACGGGCATCTCGTCCGGGCGCTTGCCGAAGGCCCCGCGGTTGCGGACCAGCTGGCGGCCGACGTCGCGCAGCGCGTCCATGGCGCCGCGGCGCTCGAACTTGTTGACGGCCACGACGTCGGCGAGGTCGAGCATGTCGATCTTCTCGAGCTGGCTCGCGGCGCCGAACTCGGGCGTCATGACGTAGAGGTTGACGTCCGCGTACGACGTGATCGCCGCGTCGCCCTGCCCGATCCCGGGCGTCTCGACGATGACGAGGTCGTGGCCGGCGGCCTTGAGGATCGTCACGACGTCCTCGAGGGCCTCGGGCACCTCGTGCCCGCCCCGGGTCGCGAGGGACCGGAAGAAGATCCGGTCGCCGTCGAGGGCGTTCATCCGGATCCGGTCGCCGAGCAGGGCCCCGCCCCCGCGCCGGCGGGTGGGGTCGATGGCGACGCACGCGACGCGCAGCTTGTCCTGCTGGTCCACGCGCAGGCGCCGGACGAGCTCGTCGGTGAGGCTCGACTTGCCCGAGCCGCCGGTGCCGGTGATGCCGAGCACCGGCACCCGCCGGGCGCCGGCCGCCTGCCGCAGCGCCGCCCGCATCGTGGCGTCGAGGTGCCCGGTCTCGGCCCCGGTGATGGCCCGCGCGACGGCCGCCCGGTCGCCGGAGAGCACCGCCTCGACGGTGGTCGGCTGCTGCTCCCACAGGTCGGTGTCGCAGGCGGCGACGACCTGGTTGACCATGCCGGGCAGGCCGAGCCGCTGGCCGTCCTCCGGGCTGAAGATCGTGACCCCGGCCGCGCGCAGCCGCTCGACCTCGGCGGGCACGATGACCCCGCCGCCGCCACCGACGACCTTGACGTGCGGCGCCCCGGCCTCGCGGAGCAGCTGGACGAGGTACTCGAAGTACTCGACGTGCCCGCCCTGGTACGAGCTGACCGCGACGCCCTGGGCGTCCTCCTCGAGGGCGGCGTCGACGACCTCCTGGACCGAGCGGTTGTGCCCGAGGTGGACCACCTCCGCGCCCTGGCTCTGCATGATCCGCCGCATGATGTTGATCGAGGCGTCGTGGCCGTCGAAGAGGCTCGACGCGGTGACGATGCGGACGGGGTGGACGGGGACGTGGAGCCCCTGCTCGGTCGGCTGCGCTGCCATGACGGGTCCTTCGGTCGGGGTCTGCCGAGATACTAGGACGTCCTAGTACTTACCGGGAAGTCACGAACCCCCCGTCGCCTCGGCGTACGGATCCTCGGCCGCCGCGATGCGGAGCCACTCCACGACGGCGTGCACGTAGTCCTCGTCGACCACGCTCACCGGGACGTCGGCCTGGAGCCGGCGCCACGACTCGGCCCGGTGCAGGCACGAGATGCGCTCGGCCTCGGGCAGGAGCCGGCGCAGCGCGGCGGGGTCCGCGACGTCGGCCCACGGGGCGAGGTACGCGGCCTCGGCCGCGGCCAGCTCGCCGGGGCCGGAGCCCAGCCGGTGGCGCAGAACCCACAGCGGGATGCGGGCGGAGGTCAGCGGATGCGCCCACAGGGCGTCGCCGAGGTCGATGACGGCGAACCCGCCGTCGGGTCTGCGCATCGCGTTGCCCAGGTGGAGGTCGTTGTGCTGGAGCGACGGCGGCACCACGCCGCCGGCCAGGAGGTCCGCGGCGTCCGCGATCCGGTGCAGACCCGCGTCGATGACCGCGCAGTCCTCGTCGGTGGCCCGCCGCGGGTCGTCCTCGGGCAGCCCGGCGAGCCACGCGAGCACCTCGCCCACCCACGCGAGGACCGCGTCGGCCGGTTCCGGGAAGCGCGGCACCCCGGCGGCCAGCACCTCGGCCCCGTGCTCGGCGAGCGCCACCTGGCACCGCGCCCACGCCCCGAGGACCTCGACCCAGTCACGGACCGGGGGGACGTCGTCGTCCCAGAGCGGCGGCCCGAGGTCGGCGCTCGCGAGCAGCCCCCGTTCGGCCGACACCGCGAGCGGGGTGGCCACGACCCCGGGCACGCGGGCGTGGACGACCTCGGCGAGAGCCGCCTCGAACGCCTGGGAGGGCGCGTTCTGCTTGACCCACACCCGCCCGGCGTCGGTCTCGACGTGGAGCACGGTGGACCAGAAACGCACCCGGTCCTGGACGACCGGCCCGGTCGGGGTCAGCCCCGCGGCGGCGAGGGCCGGAACGAGCCAGCCCTGGAGATCGGCCTGCCACTGCGGGCTCGACCAGAGCGCCGGGAGGTCACGCACCGGACCGGCGCGCGGCGAGCCAGGTGATCGCCTCGGCATAGCCGGCGACCCCGTGGCCGACGACGTGGTGGTCGCACACGTCGGCGAGGTAGGAGAAGCGCCGGAACTCCTCGCGGGCGGAGATGTCGCTGATGTGCACCTCGACCTTCGGCACCCGGCAGGCCGAGAGGGCGTCCCGCACGGCGACCGAGGTGTGGGTGTACCCGGCCGCGTTGACGACGATGCCGGCGATGCCGGCCCGGCCCTCCTGCACCCAGTCGACGAGCGTGCCCTCGTGGTTGGTCTGCCGGAAGTCGACGGTGAGCCCGTGCTCGGCCGCCGTCTCGCCACAGAGCCGCTCGACGTCGGCGAGGGTGTCGTGCCCGTAGACCTCCGGCTCGCGCTCGCCGAGGAGGTTGAGGTTGGGCCCGTTGAGCACGAGCACGGTGCGGTCGTCCATGCCGACGGAGCATGCCACCTCCCGCGGTCGCGGTCACCCGGGTTCGGCTCAGCGTCGGTACTCGTTCGTCACGGCTCCGGAGCAGTCCGGGGCGAGGCCGGGCACCGCGTCGGACGCCGACCGGGCCCGGGCCCGCCCGAGGTTCCAGGCGAGCCAGCCGTCGTCCTCGGTGCGGTAGGTCGCGGTGAGGCAGGGCCCGAGGTCGGCCGGGAGCCGGTCGAGGATCACCGGGGTCGCGTCCTGCGACAGCCGCGAGAGGTACTCGGTGTCGAGGGTGCCCGTCGCGGCGAAGCGGTCGATGTTCTGCCCGGCGACCCAGGCGTCCGGGTTCATCCCGGCGAAGCCGAGGGTGAAGACCGCCCCGGAGACCAGGACGGCGCGGGGCACCCAGTCGACCCGGAGCAGCATGACCCCGACGAGGAGCAGAACGACCACGAGCCCGAGCCACAGCTCGAAGCCGTCGACCCACACCCGCAGGACCGTGTACCCGAACGCGTCCTGGTAGAGCGACATCCGGTACAGCGCCGAGGCGACGACGGCCAGCGTGAAGACCCCGAGGGCGCCGAGCAGGACGCGGGTGACGAGCCGGTCGCGGGCCAGGGTCCGGCCGGCGACCCGGAGGGTGACGGCCATGACGAGGACGGTCAGCGCCGTGGCGGTCGTCATCTGGCCGAAGCCCTGGTGCACGTACTCGGCGTGGGTGAGCCCGACGGTCCGCCGAAGGTAGTCGGCCCCGCCGAACAGGGCGGCGGCCTGGGCCGCGAGGAAGGCGGCGAACAGCGCGACGACGACTCCCACGGGGACGGCCCATTCCCACACGGGCCGGGACCGTTCGGACCGGCCGGGCGCCAGCGCGTCGACGGCCGGGGGGTTGAGCGCGAGGTAGGCGCCGGTGAGCACCACGCCGCCGACGAGGACGAAGGTGAACGTCCGCGCGACGATCGAGTCCCAGCCGAGGTCGGGGACGAGCGCGGCGGCCCACGAGCCGAAGACCGCGTCCCCGGTGGCGAACAGGCCCCCGAAGACGACGAGGAGCACGACGGTGAGCAGGGCGGTGCGCAGGACCGGCCACAGCCTGCCCATCCGGCTCGTCGCGGCGACGGTCCGGCCGAGCAGGGGCAGCCCCCGCAGCGCCGACAGCGGCCAGGCAAGGCCGCTGGCCAGCATCGCGAGGAGGCCGTGCGCCCGGGTCAGCCCGGTGGCCGCGACGACGACCGCCGCGAGGACCGAGAGCACCACGACCCCCTCGGCGTCGCGGACCGTGGCGACCGTGACGAGCAGCGCGGCGAGGACACCGCAGAGGACCGTCCACGGGGCGCGGCGGTGACGCGCGACCGCCCACATGAGGCCGCCGGCCGCGAGCATCACGGCCGAGGTCGCGAGGCCGAGCCCGTGGCCCGGCCAGGTCACGGCCGCGAGCGCGCCGACACCGAGCGCGCCGGCGACGACGCCGACCCGAGGCCGCCGGTCGGGCTCCGGCCAGTAGCGGTCCAGGCCCGTCGCGGCGGGCGGCGGCGGGGACACGGCCGGCGGTGCGAGGGCGGCTGGGGCAGGGGGCGTCGTCATCGCGGTCTCCTCGCGCAGGTGGGTCGGGCGGTGCGGGCTCGGGGCGGTGGGCAGGGTGACGCGCAGGTGGGCGCCGGTGGCGTCCGGCTCGGGAGGGACGGCCTCGACCCGGCCGCCGTGGAGGTCACAGACCCAGCGGACGATGGCGAGCCCGAGGCCCGTCCCGCCGCCGGAGTCCGACCCGGTGCCGAACCGCTCGAAGACGCGCTCGGCCTGGTCGGCCGGGATGCCGGGCCCGTCGTCGCGGACGTCGAGGACCCACTGCTCGGCGCCGTCGAGCCGCGCTGTCAGCCGTACCTCCCCCGACGGCGGGGTGTGCCGGACGGCGTTGTCGACGAGGTTCGCGACGAGCTGGGCGAGCCGGGCGGGGTCGGCGACGACGGTGAGGTCGGCCGGCTCGACGTCGTGGGTGACCCGCACCGGGCGGGTCGCCACCCCTGCCTCGGCGGCGCCCCGGGCGAGCAGGTCCGCGACCCGCACCTGCGCGAGGTCCAGAGGCGCCACCCCCGCGTCGATCCGGGAGAGGTCCAGGAGGTCGCCGACGAGCGTGCTGAGCCGCTCGGCCTGGTCGAGGGCCCCGCCGAGGCTGGCGGCGTCGGGGGTGACGACACCGTCGACGAGGTTCTCCAGCAGGGCCCGCTGGGCGGTCAGCGGCGTGCGGAGCTCGTGCGAGACGGTCGCGACGAGCCGGCGGCGCTCCAGGTCGGCCCCGGCCAGGTCGGCGGCCATCGCGTTGAACGCGCGGGCGAGCGCCCCCACCTCGTCCGAGGACGTCGCGGTGACCCGCTGCCCGTAGTCCCCGCCGGCCATCCGCTGGGCGGCCGTCGTCATCTCCCGCAACGGCGAGGTCATGCCGCGCGCCAGCCACTGCGTCACCCCGAGGGCCGCGGCGATCGTCACCGGCACGCTGGTCCACCACGGGACGCCGGCCCCGTCGGCGACGCCGGCGACGACGACGGCCGCGACGACGCTGGCCCCGACGAGGAGACCGAGCTTGACCTTGATCGACGTGATGCCGTCGAGGGGGCGGTCGGTGTTCACCGGCCGTCCTCGAGGGCGTAGCCGACGCCGTGGACGGTGCGGACCCTCGCCGGCCCGATCTTCGCGCGGAGGGCCTTGACGTGGCTGTCCAGGGTCCTGGTGCCGGACGCGTCACCCCACCCCCAGACCTCGCGCATGAGGGCCTCGCGTGAGCGCACCGTGCCCGGCGCGACGGCGAGTGCGCACAACAGGTCGAACTCGAGCGGGGTCAGGTGCACCGCCGTGCCGTCGACGCTCACCCGGCGGGTCCCGGGGTCGACGACGAGCCCCGCGACGTCCATCCGCCCGGTCGTGCGGGCCAGCGCCTCGGCCCGCTCGACCCGACGGAGCAGGGCCCGCAGCCGGGCGACCACCTCGCGCATCGAGAAGGGCTTGGTCACGTAGTCGTCCGCGCCGACCCCGAGACCGACGAGGACATCGGTCTCGTCGTCGCGGGCGGTGAGCATGAGGACCGGCACCGGGCGGATCGCCTGGATGCGCCGGCACACCTCGAGGCCGTCGAAGCCGGGCAGCATGATGTCGAGGAGCACCGCGTCCGGGGCGTGCTCCTCGAAGGCCGCGACCGCCCCCGGGCCGTCGACGGCCGAGACGACGACGAAGCCCTCGGCGCGGAGCCGGTCGGTCACGGCCTGGTTGATCACGGGTTCGTCCTCGACGACGAGGACGGTGCGTGCGGTGGGGGTCCCCTCGGTCATGTCGACGAGCGTAGGGAGGTCGGTGTGCGGGCCGCTCGCGGTCGGTGTGGAGATCGTGTGAAGGTCCGCGACCGGGGGCGGGAGCCGGTCAGGCGGAGCGGCCGTGCTGGCGACGGAACGTGGTCGGGGAGACCCCGGTGCACCGGCTGAAGTGGTGCCGCAGCAGGGCCGAGGTCCCGAACCCGGCCGCGCGGGCGACGTCCTCGATCGACAGGTCGCTCTCCTCCAGCAGCTCACGCGCCCGCAGGACGCGCTGGTCCGTGAGCCACTGGTGGGGGGTGGTCCCCGTCTCGGCGACGAAGCGGCGGGCGAAGGTGCGCGGCGACATCGCCGCGCGACGGGCGAGGTCGGGGACGGTGTGGGTCTCGTCGAGGGTCGCGCTCATGAACTCGAGGACGCCGCCGAGCGACTCGGCCGTCGTCACGGGGACGGGCCGGTCGATGAACTGCCGTTGCCCGCCGTCGCGATGTGGCGGGACGACCATCCGCCGGGCGATCCGGGTCGCGACGGCGGCGCCGTGCTCGGTGCGGACGAGGTGGAGGCAGGCGTCGATGCCAGCCGCGGTCCCGGCGCTGGTGATGACGGTGCCGTCCTGGACGTAGAGGACGTCGGGGTCGACGTCCGCCAGGGGGTGCCGGCGGGCGAGCTCGGCGGCGTACCGCCAGTGGGTGGCGCAGCGTCGCCCGTCGAGGAGGCCGGCCGCGCCGAGCGAGAAGGCCCCCGAGCACACCGACAGCACCCACGCGCCACGGTCGACCGCGTCCTGGAGCACGGCGACGACGGCGGCGCTCGGCTCCCCCGCGGCCGGGGACGCCGGCACGGCCACGAGGTCGGCGTCCCGGGCCGCGTCGAGCCCGTGGGCGGCGGTCACCGTGGTGCCGTTACCGGCGTCGAGCGGGCCGGGCCGCTCGGCGCAGACCCGGTAGTCGAACGCGGGCACCCCGTCGTCGGTGCGGTCCGTCCCGAACACCTCGGCGAGCACCCCGTACTCGAAGAGCTGGACGGGGTCCTGGAGCACGACGGCGACGGAGCGGAGAGCCACGCCTCCCATTATGGCGGTTTCTTGACGGATGTCGACGTTTCTGCCACTGGTGGCGGAGTATGAACGGACCGCAAGATCATGCCATGAGCATCTCCGACATCACCCAGGTCCTTCTCACCATCGCGGGCATCGTCGTCGTCCTCGGCCCGGTCGTCGTCCTCGTCGAGCTCGCCCACCACCGGGCCCAGGCCGAGGGCCGGTCGGTCCGCGGCTTCCCGGCCGACCCCGACGACGCCGACGCCCGCCGGGTCGCCGGCGAGCTGCGGGCGCGGACACAGGCGACGACCCCGCAGCACGAGTTCCGGGGCCGCCGTCGGGGCCGGGTCAGCGGCGCCCGATGAGCCATCCGATGACGATGCCGACGACGCCGACCGCGACGTAGGGCCCGTAGGTCCTCAGCAGCACGGGCAGCACCGTCGAGCCGAGGTCGAGCGAGTCGTCCGAGGGCCTGCTCGGCACCGGCGCCGGCGCCGGTCGCGGCACCGGGGCCGGGGTGGTCGCCGGGGTCGGCTCCGCGACCTCGGCCGGCGCCTCGGCGGGGGCCTCGGGCTCGACAGCCTCCGGCCCCGCGAGCTCGGCCTCGATGCAGCTGACGAACTGGCCGAGCAGCTTGTCCGAGACGTCCTGCATGACGCCGCGGCCGAACTGCGCCGGCTTGCCGGTGACCGTGAGGTCGGTGACGACGTTGACGGCGGTGCCGGTGCCCGCGGGCTCCAGCCGGATCCTGACGGTGGCCCCGGCCGTGCCGTTGCCCCGCTTGTCCTTCCCCTTGGCCTCGATGACGGCCTGGTGGGCGGCGTCGTCCTTCTCGACGAAGGTGCCCGACCCCGAGTACTGCAGCGCGATCGGCCCGAGCTTGACCTTGACGGTGCCGCTGAAGCTCTCGCCGGTCGCCTCCGTGACGGTCGCGCCGGGGAAGCAGCTGCCGACCCGCTCGAGGTCCATGAACGTCTGCCAGGTCGTGTCGACGTCGGCGGGGACGGTGAAGTCGTGCGTCAGCTCCATCGGGCGGTCAGCCGCCCATCGCGCGCTGGACGGCCCGGCGGGTGAGCACCGCGGCGAGGTGGCGCCGGTAGTCGGCGTCGCCGTTGAGGTCGCTCGGCGGGTTGGTGCCGTCGGCCGCTGCCGCGCAGGCGCTCTCCAGGTCGGACAGACCCTTGCCGACGAGGGCCTGCTCGACGGCGCTCGCGCGCAGCGGCGTCGAGCCCATGTTCGTCAGGCCGACCCGGGCCTCGGCGATGCTGCCGCCCTCGAGCCGCACCGTCGCCGCGACCGCGACGATCGACCACTGGTGCGACACCCGGACGAACTTCTCGTACGCCGAGCCCCACCCGGTGTGCTTCGGGATGCGGATCTCGGTGAGCAGCTCGCCGTCGCCGACCGCGGTCTCGAAGAGGTCGCGGAAGAACTCCCCGGCCCCGACCGTCCGCTCACCGCCCGGCCCCACGACGACCATCGTCGCGTCGAGCGCGAGCACCGGTGCCCCGACGTCGCCGGCGGGGTCGGCGTGGACCAGGGCCCCGCCGACGGTGCCCCGGTGCCGGATCTGCGGGTCGGCGACCGTCTCGACGGCCTTCGCGAGCAGCCCGGCGTGCTCCTGCACGAGGGCGTCGGTGACGACGTCGCTGTACGGGGTCATCGCGCCGATGGCGATGTGGTCGCCCCCGTCCCGGATGCCCCGCAGGGCCTCGATCCGGCCGAGGTCCACGACCTTCTCGGGGGCGTTGAGGCGCATCCGCAGGATCGGCAGGAGGGACTGGCCGCCGGCGAGCACCTTGGCGTCGTCGCCGGCCTCGGCCAGCGCCGCCAGCGCGTCGTCGAGGCTCGTCGGGGACACGTAGTCGAAGGCTGCGGGGATCACTGGCCTGCTCCGTCCGTCGTTCCGGCCGCGGGATCCTGGTTGGGTGCGCCCTCGTCGAAGTGGGCCTGGGCGTCGGCGACGGGTGCGGCGTCCGTCGTCCCGCCTGCGCTCTGGATGGCCTTCCACACCCGCTCGGGCGTGCACGGCATCTGGATGTCGTCGATGCCGAGGTGCCGGACGGCGTCGACGATCGCGTTGACGACCGCCGGGGTGGAGGCGATGGTGCCCGCCTCGCCGACTCCCTTGGTGCCGAGCGAGTTCGACGTCGAGGGCGACGTCGTGTGGTCGGTGACGAAGCTGATCGTGTCGGCCGCCGTGGGGAGGGTGTAGTCGACGAACGACCCGGACACCAGGGTGCCCTGCTCGTCGTACTCCGCGCCTTCCCACAGGGCCTGCCCGATGCCCTGGACGAGCCCGCCGTGGACCTGACCCTCGACGATGAGCGGGTTGATGATGGTGCCGATGTCGTCGACGCACACGTACTTGCGCATCGTGGTGGCGCCGGTCTCGGTGTCGACCTCCATCGCGCACAGGTGGGTGCCGTGCGGGAAGGAGAAGTTCACCGGGTCAAAGGTGGCGTCGGCGTCGATGCTCGGCTCCAGGCCCTCCGGGTAGTCGTGGCCGGTCCAGATCCCGAGGGCGATGTCGGTGAGCCCGATGCCCTTGTCGGTGCCCTTGACGGTGAACCTCCCGGCCGCGAACTCGAGGTCGTCGACCCCCGCCTCGAGCATGTGGGCCGCGAGCGGCTTCGCCTTCTCGATGACCTTGTCGGCGGCCCGCACCAGCGCCTCGCCGCCCACGACGAGGGACCGCGACCCGTAGGTGTCCATCCCCTTCGGCGCGATCTGGGTGTCCCCGTGCAGGACCTCGACGTTCTCGAAGGGGACCCCGAGCCGGTCGGCGACGATCTGGCTCCACGCCGTCTCGTGCCCCTGCCCGTGCGCGGACGCGCCGGTGATGACCTCGACCGTGCCGGTGGTGAGCATCCGGATCGAGGCGCTCTCCCAGCCGCCGGCGCCGTAGTTGAGCGACCCGAGGACCCGCGAGGGGGCCAGGCCGCACATCTCGGTGAAGGTCGAGATGCCGATGCCCAGCTGGACGGGGTCGCCGGACTCACGCCGGCGCTGCTGCTCGGCGCGGAGCTCGTCGTAGCCGAAGAGCCCGAGTGCCTTCTCGGTCGCGGCCTCGTAGTCGCCCGAGTCGTACGTCATGCCCGCGACCGAGGCGAACGGGAACTCGTCGTGGGTGATCCAGTTCTTGCGCCGGATCTCCATCGGGTCGACCCCGACCTCGGCGGCGAGCTCGTCCATGAGCCGCTCGATCGCGTACGTGGCCTCGGGGCGGCCGGCGCCGCGGTAGGCGTCGACCCACGTCTTGTTCGTGTAGTAGTTGGTGCAGTTGAACTGGTAGGCCCCGAACTTGTAGATGGAGTTGAACATCCACGCGCCGAGCACGGGGACCCCGCCGCCGACGAGCCCTGCGTAGGCGCCGAGGTCGCACATGAGCTCGACCTTGAGGCCGGTGACGGTCCCGTCCTTCTCGGCGGCCAGGGTCAGCTTCTGCCACTGGTCGCGCCCGTGGTGGGCAGAGACCATCGACTCGGAGCGGGTCTCGGTGTACTTGCACGGCTTGCCGAGCGTGCGAGCGACGGCCAGCGTGACGAACTCCTCCGGAGTCGTCTGCAGCTTGCCGCCGAAGCCGCCGCCGACGTCGGGGGCGATGACCCGGATCTTGGACTCGGGCAGGCCGGTCGTCGCGGCGATGCCGAACCGGACGAGGTGGGGGACCTGGGTGGAGGACCAGAGGACGACCTGGTCGCCGGTGGGGTCGACGACGGTGGAGCGCGGCTCCATGAACGACGGGATCAGCCGCTGCTGGCGGTACTCACGCTCGATGAGGATGCCGCCCTCTCGCGCCGTCGCGATCGCCTCCTCGATGTCCCCGCCGGTGCCACCCGCCTTGGAGTCCAGCTGCCAGAACGCGCTCTTGTTCGTCCCGAGCGACGGGTGGGCGAGGACCGCGTCGGTGGCGGCCTCCTTGAGGTCGAGGACCGCGGGCAGCTCCTCGTAGTCGACATCGACGAGCTCGGCCGCGTCGCGCGCGACGGCGGCACTACGGGCGGCGACGACGGCCACGATCTCCCCTGCGCAGGCGACGTGGTCGACCACCATCGGGAGGTGGTCGGGCGCCTTCTGGTCGGTCGTGATCGGCCACGCCGTGATGTTCAGGCCCTGGATGTCCGCGATGTCGGAGCCGGTGAGGACGGCGATGACCCCCGGCAGCGCCTTGGCCTCGGCCGTGTCGATGCCCGAGACCCTTGCGTGGGCGAAGGGGCTGCGGACCATCGCGAGATGCACCATGCCGGGGAGCTGGATGTTGTCGGTCCACTTGGTGCGGCCGGTGATGAGCCGCTGGTCCTCCTTGCGCAGGCGGGCGGAGCCGATCTCGGTGGTCGGACGGTCGTCGACGGCGGTCATCGGGCCTCGGTCCTCTCGCTCGACATCGAGCCGGCGGCGGCCGCCACGGCCTTGACGATGTTGTGGTAGCCGGTGCACCGGCAGAGGTTGCCCTCGAGGCCGACCCGGATCTCCTCCTCGGAGGGGTTCGGGTTCTCGGTGACCAGGTCGACGGCCTGCATGATCATCCCCGGGGTGCAGTAGCCGCACTGGAGCGCGTGGTTCTCGTGGAACGCCGCCTGCATCGGGTGCAGCTCGCCGTTGCTCGACAGGCCCTCGATCGTCGTGACGTCGTGCCCGTCGGCCTGGACCGCGAGCACGTTGCACGACTTGACGCTCCGACCGTCGAGATGGACGGTGCAGGCGCCGCAGTTGCTGGTGTCGCACCCGACGACCGTGCCGACCTTGCCCACGACCTCGCGCAGGTAATGGACGAGCAGCATCCGGGGTTCGACCTCGTCGGTACAGGAGACGCCGTCGACGTTGACGGTGATCCGAGTCATCCTTGACTCCTTCGCGGGGGGACCGTGTCGTGTCCGTGATCCTGCTTCACCGCCGCCCCTGGGGCAAGGGCTGGGCGACGGGCCGTCGAACCCCGGTGGTCCCCAACGGCGGTCGCGGGGCCGCGCGCCCTTTCCTCCGGGGCAAGCCCGCCGTGGCGGGCTCAGTCCGGGTGGTGGTGGATCGGGCCCGCCCCGTCCTGGAGTCGGCTTCCGCCGCCACCCCACTGGAGGGCGACGATCTCGGCGGCGATGGACACCGCGGTCTCCTCGGGCGTCCGGGCCCCGAGGTCGAGGCCGATCGGGCTCGAGAGCCGCCCCAGCTCCTCCTCGGTGACCCCCGCCTCACGGAGCCGCTCCAGGCGGTCCTCGTGGGTCCGGCGGCTTCCCATCGCGCCGATGTAGCCCACCTCCGGGAGCCGCAGGGCCCGTTCGAGGAGGGGCACGTCGAACTTCGGGTCGTGGGTGAGGACGCAGACGACGGTGCGGCCGTCGATGCGTCCCGCGGCCGTCTCGCGCTCGAGGTACTGGTGCGGCCACTCGACGACGACCTCGTCGGCGGCCGGGAACCGGCTCGTCGTCGCGAACACGGGTCGCGCGTCGCACACCGTCACGCGGTAGCCGAGGAAGGACCCCACGTGGGCGACGGCGGCGGCGAAGTCGATCGCGCCGAAGACGAGCATCCGCGGCCTCGGCGCGAACGCCGACACGAACACCCGCATCCCCTCGCCCCGGCGCTCGCCGTCGGGGCCGTAGGTCAGCGTCTCGGTGCGGCCGGCCGCCAGGAGGCCGCGGGCGTCGTCGGTGACGGCGGCGTCCGCCCGCTGCGACCCGAGCGTGCCCGCCGGCTCGGTGCTCCCCGCGTCCTCGGGGCGGACGACGACGCGTCGGCCGACCCAGGACGGGTCGGGGTGCTCGATGACGGTGGCGACCGCCACGGGGCGCCCGGCCGCGACGTCGGCGGCGACGTCGCCGAGCTCGGGGAACGTCCGCTGGGACACCGGCTCGACGAAGACGTCGAGGATGCCGCCGCAGGTGAGCCCGACCGAGAACGCGTCGTCGTCGGAGACGCCGTAGCGCTGGAGCACCGGCGTGCCGTCCTCGACGACCTCCTGCGAGAGCTCGTAGACCGCCCCCTCGACGCAGCCACCCGAGACGGACCCGACGGCCTCGCCCCCGGGTCCCACGAGCATCGACGCACCGGCAGGGCGCGGCGCGGAGCGGAAGGTCGCGACGACGGTGCCGACGCCCACGGTCTCGCCGGCTCGCCACCAGCCCATCAGCTGGTCCAGGACGTCACGCACGCGCCACCACCTCCGTGAGCCGCTCGAACGCGGCCATCGAGTGGCCGGCGACGAAGTCGTCGACATGCGGCAGGACAGCCATGATGCCTCCCTGGACCGGCTCGTACCCCGCCCGGCCGCGGTGCGGGTTGGCCCACACCACCCGGTGCGCCACCTGGGACAGCCGGCGCACCTGCTCGCCGAGCGCCTCGGGGGCGTCCCGCTCCCACCCGTCGCTGAAGATGACGACGACGGCACCGCGCGCCATGCCGCGGCGCCCCCACCGGTCGAGGAAGACCTTGAGCCCCTCGGCGAGCCGGGTGCCCCCGGACCAGTCCGGGATCGCCTGGCCGGCCGCGACCATCGCCCGGTCCGGGTCGCGCTGGTGCAGCGGCCGGGTGATGTGGGTGAGCCGGGTCCCGAGGGTGAACACCTCGGTGGGGACCCCGGCCGCGCAGTACGCGTGGGCCAGCCGCACGAGGGAGTCGGCGTAGGCGCTCATCGAGCCCGAGACGTCGATGAGGAGCACGACCCGCCGCGGCCGGGTGGTGCGGCGGCGCCATTGCACCTCGCCGGGCTCGCCCATCCGCCGCAGCGTCGCGCGTAGCGTGCGGCGGGCGTCGACGACCCCCCGCGGTGAGCGCTGGTACCGGTGTGCCCGGCGGCGGGGGGCCCGCGGCCGCAGCGCCCCGAAGAGCGCGGCCAGCTGCTCGCGTTCGGCCCGGGACAGGTCCGCGACGTCACGCCGACGCAGCACCTCCGTGGAGCTGGCGGTCGCCTTGACGACGTCGGGGTCGTCCTGGCCCGCCCCGGACGGGGCGTCCTCGCCGGTGAGCCCGGCCTGGGCGACCTGGCGGCGCACGGGGTCGCGCGCCTTGGTCCCCGCCCGGGTGCCCCCGAACCACTCCGCGAACACCTGGTCGTGCCGCTCGAGGTCGGCCGGCGACCCGCACAGCGTGCCCCGGCCCGCGTGGTAGACCCCGCCCGGGTCCTCCAGCCCCACAGCGGCGACGGCGTCGAGGTAGGTGCGTTCGCGGTCGGCGGTCACCTGCACCCCGGCAGCGCGCAGGGCCCGGGCGAACCCGAGGAGCACCTCGTCCGGGGTCCGCACGTGCTCGGCCGGGTCGAGCCGCTGCCGCGCGACGCTCACCGGGGCTCCGGGGACGTCATGGCGTGAGCATCGCGTCGAGGGCCTTCTTGACCCGCTCGGCGTCCTCGCGGTACTTGACCGCGACCCCGAGCGTGGCGGCGGCGGTCGCGGTGTCGAGGGTGCGGGTGCCGAGCTCGTGCAGCGCCCGTGCCCAGTCGAGGGTCTCGGCGACCCCGGGCGGCTTGAGCAGCTCGCGGTCGTCACGGATCCGGTGGACGGTGCGGACGACCTGCTCGGCGAGCGCCGCGGAGACCTCGGGTGCGCGGGTGCGGACGATCGCGAGCTCACGCTCGATCCCGGGGTGCTCGAGCCAGTGGTAGAGGCAGCGCCGCTTGAGCGCGTCGTGCAGCTCGCGGGTGCGGTTCGAGGTGAGGACGACGACCGGGGGCGTGGCCGCCGCCACCGTGCCGAGCTCGGGGATGGTCACCTGCCACGTCGAGAGCACCTCGAGGAGGAACGCCTCGAACTCGTCGTCGGCGCGGTCGACCTCGTCGACGAGGAGCACGGCCGGGGACTCGCGCAGGGCCCGCAGCACCGGCCGGGCCAGGAGGAACCGCTCGTCGAAGAGGTCCGCCTCCAGGGACTCGACGTCGCGCGGGGCGCCGGAGGCGGCCTCGAGGGCGCGGACGTGCAGGATCTGGCGGGGGAAGTCCCAGTCGTAGAGGGCCTGGCTGGCGTCGATGCCCTCGTAGCACTGGAGCCGGATGAGCGGGAGGTCCATCGTCTCGGCGAGCGCCTCGGCGAGGGCCGTCTTGCCGGTGCCCGGCTCGCCCTCCATGAGCAGGGGGCGCCCGAGGCGCAGCGACAGCCACGTGACGGTCGAGAGGGCGTCGTCGGTGAGGTAGCCGACGGCCTCGAGAGCGCCCGCGAGGTCGATGGCCGAGTCGAACGTCGTCCGGGGGTCCATGCCGACAGCATCACCCACGGACGGGGCGGACGGAAGGAGGACCGTCACACCGGTCGGCGCGACCGCGAGCCGCGGGCGTCAGAGGAGGCGGGAGACCGCGGCCGAGACCTCGGCCACGGCGAGGGTCCCCAGCACGACCGTGACGACCCCCGGCAGCCGTCCGTCGGCCAGGACCGAGAAGGACGGCTCCCCCGGGTGGGGCCGCGCCAGGCGCCGGGCCCGGAGTGCGGTCACGACCACCCACCCGGCGAGGACGGCGACGATGACGGTGGGGACGACGACGACGGGGCCGAGCGAGTCGAGGGTGAGCCGGCCGATGGTGACGGCGGCGACGACGAGCGCCAGCCCGGTCCGCCGCCACGCGAGAGCCGTGCGCTCCTGCTGCGCCCCGGGGTCGCGCTCGGTGCGGTGGCTCACGAGCCGAGGCCGCGCAGCAGGCTCGACACCCCGATCGCAAGCCCCACGACGGCCACCGTCGCGATGACGACGACCATCGCCGGGTTCGAGGGCAGGGCCGTGCTCTCGCGCATCGCCCGCTCGGTGCGGGCCCAGCCGCGGTAGGCCGTGAGCGAGACGAGCAGCCCGGCGAGGCCGAGCAGCGCCGCGAGCAGGTACTGCACGGTGTCGTCGAGAGGGAGGTCGAGCGCGTCGAGGGCCGCCGCGCCCGCGAGCAGCGCGAGCCCGGTGCGCACCCACGCGAGGAAGGTCCGCTCGTTGGCGAGCGAGAACCGGGGGTCGGGCTCGCTGCCGTGGTCGTAGACGCTGCCCGGCCACCGCCGCTTGGGTTCGCTCACCGGGTCATCATGGCGAACCGGCCGCCAGCCCGTCCGGGGTGTCGACGTCGTGTCCCGTCGCGAGGTCCCCGCACTCGACGGGGAGCGGCGGGTGCTCGACGAGGTAGTCGCGGGCGCCCCGGTCGCCGGCCGCCGACGCGACGACGCCGGCCCAGTGGTCGCGACCGATGAGCACCGGATGCCCCGGACGGCCCGCGAACTCGGCCCGCAGCAGGACGCCCGCCCCGACCCCGCGCCCGGCGCCGAGGACCCGCCGGTGGACCCGGGTGCCGACGTCGGGGAGGTCGACGAGGGTGACGAGTGCTGCGTCGACATCGGCCGGCGCGGTCGCCGCGAGATGGTCGAGGCCGGCCCGCAGCGAGGCGCCCATCCCCTCGTCCCAACCCGGTGCGACGACGGCCATAGCACCCGCCGACTCCGCGAGGGGGGCCGTCTCCTCGGCAGCGGCCCCGACGACGGCCACGACCCGCTCGAGGCCGGCGTGCAGGAGCCGGTCCAGGGTGGTCTCGAGCATCGTGGGCCCACCCGGGTCGGGGCGCACGAGGGCCTTCGGGCCGCCCATCCGGCGACCGGCCCCGGCGGCGAGGAGCAGGCCGACGGTCGTCACGCCGCCAGCCTGCCACGCGCGAGCGCACCCCCGGGGCCCGACCCGCTCGCTACCGTCGGTGCGTGGTCCACCACCTGTCACCCCGCGACGCCCGCCGGGTCGCGGTGCGGGCGCAGCTGCTCGGCCGGTCCCGGCCCACCGACGCCCTCGCGACCGTGCGGCACCTGACCCTGCTCCAGATGGACCTCACGGCGTACGTCGCGCCGAACGCCGACCTCGTGCTGTGGAGCCGGCTCGGGTCGGGGTACGCCCCTCAGGTCCTCGACGACCTCCTGGAGTCGCGGGCGCTCGTCGAGGTCCAGGGCATGCTCCGCCCGGCCGAGGACGTCGCGCTGTTCCGTGCCGAGATGGACGCGTGGCCCGGCCCCGGACCCCTGACGGACTGGCAGGAGTCCCTGGAGCACTGGGTCGAGGCGAACCGGGCGTGCCGCGACGACATCCTCACCCGGCTGCGGTCCGAGGGCCCGCTCCCCGCTCGCGAGCTCCCGGACACGTGCGTCGTGCCGTGGCGCTCGTCGGGGTGGACGAACAGCAAGAACGTCCAGAAGCTGCTGGACCTGATGGAGGCCCGCGGTGAGGTGGCGGTGTCCTCGCGCGAGAACCGTGAGCGGAACTGGGACCTCGCCGAGCGGGTGTACCCCGCCGTCGAGGCGCTCCCGGTGGCGGAGGCTCGCATCGAGCGGGACCGGCGGCGCCTCGTGGCGCTCGGCATCGCCCGGGCCACGGCCACCCAGCCGCCGGGTGAGCCGAACCACGTCGGCGCCGCCGGCGAGGAGGCCGTGGTCGACGGTGTCCGCGGCACGTGGCGGGTCGACCCGGCCCTGCTCGACGTCGCCGCCGAGGGGCGGACCGCCCTGCTGTCGCCGCTGGACCGCCTGGTCTTCGACCGCAAGCGGATCAGCGAGGTCTTCGGGTTCGACTACACGCTCGAGATGTACAAGCCGGCCGCATCCCGACGCTGGGGCTACTTCGCCCTGCCGGTGCTGCACGGGGACCGGCTCGTCGGGAAGGTCGACGCCCAGAGCGACCTCGACGCGGGCCTCCTGCGGGTGCATGCCGTGCACTGGGACGACGAGCCGAGCGGTGCGATGCGTGACGGGGTCGAGCGTGAGCTCCGCTCCCTCGCCGCGATGGTCGGCGTCGACCTACGCGTCGAGTAGCCCGCCGGAGCCGCGCGTCAGACCGTGCGGTGTTGGGGTTCGGTGGTGCGGATGGTCCCGGTGGG
>NZ_CANLZR010000011.1 GCF_947495705.1 uncultured Phycicoccus sp. | reverse complement strand
TCTCCTTCACCCCCGCGGTGTTATCCCCCGCGCGGCTGCGCCTGGGCCCCCCCGGGGGGCACCCCCCCCCCCCCCCCCGGGGGGGGGGGCCCCCCCCCCCCGGGCCCCCCCCCCACGCCGCCGACGAGAGGCCGGTCATGACCATCGAGCTCGACCACGTGTCCGCGCGACGCTCCCGCACGCTCGTCCTCGAGGACGTGAGCGCCGTCCTCGACGAGCCGGTGACGACCGTCATGGGGCCGAACGGGGCCGGCAAGACGACGCTCCTCCAGGTCCTGGCCGGCCTCGTCCGTCACACGGGCGAGATCCGCTGGGAGGGTCAGGTCCTGCGCCACCCCCGCGACCTCGCCCGGATCGGCTATGCGCCGCAGACCATCATCTGGCCCGCGCGGCTGACGCCTCGCGAGGTGTGCGGCGTCGCGGCACACCTGCGGGGCGTCGACGCGGACGCCGTCGCGGCCCGGGTGACCACGGCCCTCGAGGCCGCCGGCCTGACCGAGGTCGCGGACCGCCGCGCCGGTCGGCTGTCGGGCGGGCAGCGGCGTCGTCTCACTCTGGCCCAGTCCCTCGTCCACGCCCCGGACCTGCTCCTCCTCGACGAGCCGACTTCCGAGCTGGACCCCTTGTTCTGCGACGCCTTCGTCGACACCCTGACCGCGCTGTCGGCGCGACACCGGGTCGTCATCACGACGCACAGCATCGACGACGTCGCCCGGTGGCCCGGCGGCGTCATCCTCCTGGGCCCCAAGGGCGTCGCCACCGTGGAGAACGCCGCCGCCATGTCCGCCGACGCACGAGCGGACGCCGTGCGCTCGGCCTTCCGCATGCTGACGGTGTGACATGGGGCTGCTCCGCGCCCGTCGTGCCTCCTTCCTGTCCCGCACGCCCCTCCTCGTGGCGGCGCCGGGGATGTTCGTCCTCGCCCTCACCGTCATGCAGGAGTCGTTCTCCTCGTGGCGCACCGAGTGGGGCTGGGCGTGGGTCCAGTGGGCCGCTCAGGTCCAGCTGACCGGTCCCGTGACCGCAGGCGTGGCCGCCTGGGTCGTCACCGACGCGCTGAGGGGCGGTCGGGGCGACTGGCTCGCGACGACGGTCCGCGGCGGCTCCGCCCTCCGCCGGAGCGCCCTCCTCGCGGCCGCGCCCGGGCTGGCCGCTCTCGGGGTGACCGCTGCGACCCTGCCGCTCGTCCTCGACGGCGTCGAAGGTTCGGCACGATGGCCGCTGCTGGCGGCCGCCAGTGCGGTCGTCACCCTCCTGGCGTGCGGTCTCCTCGGTGCCGTCGCCGGACGCCTGGCTCCCCACCCGGCCACCTCGGCGGTCGTCACCATCACGGTGTGGGCGCTGGTCGTCGGCCTCCTCCCCGCGGGCCGGGCCTGGTTGCGGACCGGGGGCGCCGGCGAGTCGCTCGCGGGGTACGAGCTCGATGCCGAGGTCGTGGGCCACCGCGGGATCGCGCTCCTGCTCCTCGGCGCCGTCGCCTTCTTGCTGCTCCGCAGCCGCCCGATCACCACCCGGGGCCCGTGGGAGCTCGGCGGCGACGCGCTGTCCGTCGGTGCGCTCCTGGTCTTCCTCGTCTGGAGCGGATGGTTCTCGGCATCCGTCTACGACGTGCACCCGGACCCCGAGAGCCGCGCGACGGCCTGCGGCACCTGGTCCGGGACGACCGTCTGCGTCCTCCCGGAGCACGCGGACGGCCTCGCCGAGGTGGGGCCGGCCGTCGCCGCGGCCGTGGAGGTGCGGCGCTCGGCGGGTCTCGAGACCGGGGACCGGGTGCTCGAGCTGTCGCCCTGGCAGGTCGAACGGACGGACGGCAGGAGCGGCCACGCCGGGCCGGACGTCGGCTTCCGGTGGAGTGGGTCGGACACCGGCGTCGTCGGCGCCGTCGCGACCGTCTTCGACCCCGTCGGCTGCTGGGCGGCCTCCGACGGACTCCTCCCGGACCAGCTCGAGACCTGGTCCCGCGCCTCCGAGGTGCTCACCGGCCTCGCCGGGGACCTCGCGGACCGTCCGGTCCGGGCCGGCACCGGGGCATGGGCCACGTTCCGGACTCTCGACCGGGAGAGCCGCGAGGCCTGGCTGCGCGCGGCGCTGCCCGCCGCTGCGGCGTGCCGAGCCGACCTCGTGCCGGAAGTGCCCGCGCCGTGAGGGCCCCCGGCGTGTGGACGGTGCTGCGCACGTACGACCTGCGGACCGCGTCCGGGCTCCTCGGCCTCGCGGGCGTCGTCCACGTCGTCGTCGGTGAGCAGACCGTCGTCGTCCCCGGGTCGGTGGGTTCGGGGACCCTCAACGCCGCGCTCGTCGCCGGCCTCCTCGCCGGCGCCGCACCGGTGTTCGCACTCTCCGGGCCCACGCCATGGTGGGCCTGGGGCACCACGCGGTCCCAGGGCCCCTACCTCGCGACCGTCGTCGCCTGCTCGGTCACCGCGCTGCTCGCGGTCGGCCTGCTCTGCGAGGCCCTCACCGGGCGTGCAGCGGCCCTGGGGTGGGTCGCCACCGCAGGGGCCATGCTGGCCCTCCTCGCCGTCCTGCGGCGGCCTGCGTTCGCGGTCATCGGTGGGGCGGCGCTCGTCATCGCCGCCGTCGTCGTCGCCCCTTCCGAGCCGGGCCCGCTGGCCGCGGGGGCCCTGGCGACGGCCTGGTACGGCACCCAGACCGTCCTTCCCCCGACCCTCGTCGTCCCGGTCGCGCTCCTCGCCCTCGGGAGCCTCCTCGCCGTGCGCACGGTGACGCGCCTCGGCTCGCTCCCCGACTGACCGGGGCGTCCACGACACGGCGAAGGGGTGGGACCCTCCTGGCCCCACCCCTTCGCCTCCGGTACGTCACCAGCAGGCGACGCACACCTTCGCCCGGTCCGCCGGAGCGCGGGACGAGTCCGACGCCTGGGCGGTCCCCCCAGCGGTGCCCAGCGCGGTGGACACCACGATGACGGCGATGAGACGACGAACGGTCATGCTTCCCCTCCTGTCCTCGACGAGCCTGTCTCGCCGGTGCGCTCATCGTGGCGAGGACGGAAGGGCGCCGTGGCCGAACGCGATGTCCGCATGACGACGTGGCATCGACGTGCAACGCCCGGCGATCCCGCAGCGAGATCCCCTCTCCCACAGTAGGGTCTGGGTCCGTGAGCGGGGTGACGGGGGGCCGGTGGCAGGCCGACGTGTATGCCGCGGTCGCAGCCCGCCCGAACGCCTCGACCGCCGACCTCGCTGCGCGGCTCGGTCGCCCCGAGGCGGAGCTGCGCCCGCTCCTCGACCAGCTGCGTGCCCGCGGCCTGGCCGTCGAGTCCCAGGTCGTCCCCGGCGGTTGGCGGGCGGTCCACCCGAGCCTGACGATCGGACAGGACCTCGCGACGCGGGAGCGTGACCTCCAGGACCACCTCGCGGGACTCGCAGCGCTGCGGCACGACCTACGTGAGCTGACGCAGCTCTACTCGGAGGCGACCCCGGACGTCGACCCGGACGCCGTGGTCCCGCTCCCGGACCGCGACGCGGTCCTCATGCGGATCGACCAGCTCGTGGCGGACGCCCGGGTGGAGGTCGCCTCCTTCGTCAGCAGCAAGCCGTCGGTCCGTGCGATCACCGAGTCCCGCCCACTCGACGAGCTCCTCGCGCAGCGGGGGGTCGCGATGCGCACGATCGGGCTCGAGGCCTTCGTCCGGGACCCGGCGATGGCTCGGGCCCTGCGCGAGAGCGCGGCCATGGGGGTCCGGACGCGGCTGGCCCCGACGCTCCCCACCCGGATGCTCGTCGTCGACGGGCGGGAGGCCGTGGTGGCCAACAACGCCGTCGAGCCCGGCCGGGGCGCGATCCACGTCCGCAACCCCGCCGTGGTGGCCCTGCTCGTCGACCTCTTCGAGAGGTACTGGGCCACTGCCACGCCGTTCGGCGAGCCCGTCGCGTCCCCGCACCTCGACTCGCCGCTCACTCCGACCGAGCTCGCGGTCCTTCGCCTGCTGGCGCTCGGCCACAAGGACGAGGCCGTGGCGCGGGCCACGGGACAGTCGGTGCGGACGGTCCGCCGCATCGTGGCCGGGACGTGCGAGAAGGTCGGCGCCAAGGGGCGGTTCGACCTGGCGCTGCGAGCCGCGGCGAACGGGTGGCTCGGCGACTGCCGTCCTCGGCCCTGAGGCGCGGCCCGGGGTCGGGACGCCGCGTGAGGAGCCGGTCAGGCCGGCATCGGTCGCGGGTTGCGGGCGGGGCTGCGGTCCTCCACGCGCCGCAGTCCGGTGGGCCGGACCGCGAGCCACGGGACGTCCCAGCCGGACAGCCCGATGCGTCGCTCGACCACGGTGTCGCGCCGCAGGTGGTCGACCCGGCCCGTCGCGGGGTCGTAGACGTCGAGCATCCGGTCGCCGTCGCCCGGCAGGACGAGGACGACGTGCCGCGGCAGCAGCCGGTTGCCGATGTACAGCAGCGCCGGCTCGCCGTCGGCGACGACGTCGACGAGCCGGTCGAAGCCCGTCAGCAGGCCGCCCTCGTCACGGCCGCGGAGCACATCGAGCTCGTACTCGGTCCCGCGCCGGGAGGCGCCGAACTCCAGCTCGTGCTTGGCACCCCAGGGCGGGGTGCCGAGCGCCCGCGGCCACGGGAGCGACAGCACACGCCCCGCGCCGACGAGGCCGTTGGTGCGGCGCATGACGACCCGCTCGTAGGCGGCGAACCGCTCGGCCTGGGTGGCGCCCGACGGCGACCCGGGCGGGTGCGGCTCGCCGGTGCGGACCCACGAGGCGAACACCGGGTCGACGAGCATCCGCGCGACCGTGAGGCACGCGGATCCGCACGTCACCGGTGACTGCTGCACCGGCCCGGTGTCGCCGGCCCGGAGCCGGAAGGTGGTCGCCACGGACCCATCGTTACCACCGCAGCGCCCGGGCGCCACTACCGGCACGCCCGGATGTGGACGGCGGGACGCCGTCGGGTCAGGCGGAGCGCTTGCGCGGGGCGCGCTTGCGACCGGTCTCGGCCTCGTGCCGGACGATGGTCGGGTTGACGTTCTCGAGGACGACCTCGCGGGTGACGAGGACCTTGGCGATCTCCTCGTCGCTCGGGACGTCGAACATCACCGGGAGGAGGACCTCCTCCATGATGGCGCGCAGTCCTCGTGCGCCGGTGCCGCGGGCGAGTGCCTGCTCGGCGACGGCCTCGATGGCCTCGGTGTTGAACTCGAGGACGACCCCGTCGATCTCGAACATCTTCTGGTACTGCTTGACGAGCGCGTTGCGCGGCTCGGTGAGGATGCGCACGAGGGCCGCGACGTCGAGCGGGGTCACCGTCGTGATGACCGGGAGCCGGCCGATGAACTCGGGGATGAGCCCGAACTTCATGAGGTCCTCGGGCATGACCTCGTGGATGCTCTCGGCGAGGTCCTTGGGGGTGTGCAGCTCGGACCCGAAGCCGAGGCCCTTCTTGCCGTTGCGGGACTCGATGAGCTTCTCGAGCCCGGCGAAGGCGCCGCCGACGATGAAGAGCACGTTCGTCGTGTCGATCTGGATGAACTCCTGGTGCGGGTGCTTGCGCCCGCCCTGCGGGGGCACCGACGCCGTCGTGCCCTCGAGGATCTTCAGGAGGGCCTGCTGCACGCCCTCGCCGGACACGTCACGGGTGATCGAGGGGTTCTCGCTCTTGCGGGCGATCTTGTCGACCTCGTCGATGTAGATGATCCCCGTCTCGGCCTTCTTGACGTCGTAGTCGGCGGCCTGGATGAGCTTGAGGAGGATGTTCTCGACGTCCTCGCCGACGTAGCCGGCCTCGGTGAGCGCCGTCGCGTCGGCGATGGCGAACGGGACGTTGAGCATCTTCGCGAGCGTCTGGGCGAGGTAGGTCTTGCCGCAGCCTGTGGGCCCGATGAGGAGGATGTTGGACTTCGCGATGTCGACGTGCTCGGCGTCCTTCTTGCCGCTGCCGGCCGCCTCGCCCGCCTGGATCCGCTTGTAGTGGTTGTAGACCGCGACGGCCAGCGCGCGCTTGGCGACGTCCTGGCCGACGACGTAGTTCTCGAGGAAGTCGAAGATCTCACGCGGCTTGGGCAGCTCGTCCAGGCCCAGGTCGCTGGACTCGGCGAGCTCCTCCTCGATGATCTCGTTGCAGAGGTCGATGCACTCGTCGCAGATGTAGACGCCGGGGCCGGCGATGAGCTTCTTGACCTGCTTCTGCGACTTCCCGCAGAAGGAACACTTCAGCAGGTCGCTGGTCTCTCCGACGCGCGCCACGGATGCGTCCTTCCCTCGACTCCGGCAACGCCCCCGACGCTACCCGCCGAGGGTTCCTCCTGCACCCATTGAACCGTCGGCCGACCCGGCGCGTCGCGTGTGTCCGCTGTCAGCGCAACCCGCCGCCGTCCTCAGAACCCGTGGCGTGCCCGCTCCCCGGCGAACCACTCCGCGAAGACAGGGATCTCCCACTGCGCGCACTGCGCGAGGGCGGCGTCGGCCAGGGCGGACGCGTCGGCGCCGTCACCGCAGGCGGCGGCCGCGAACGCCAGGTAGGCGTCCGCCGGCCCGGACGCCATACCGGACCCGGCGGTGCAGGCGTGCCCGGAGAGCGGGGCCAACCGGTGCCGGACCTCGCGCGCGAGCGCGGGGTCCCCGAGGTAGAGCGCCAGGCACGCGGCGTGCGCCCAGTTCACCGGGCTCAGCCACATCTGTGGGGTGACGTCGACCGGGTGCTCGGCGAGGACCGCGCGGGCGCCGTCCTCGTCCCCGGCGCGCCAGCGGTACGCGGCGACGGTCGCGGCGAGCGGGAACGGACCGTCGAGCAGCGTCGCCAGCGCGTCCGCGGCCTCCCCCGGCCGGCCGGACCACACGGCCACGCCGAGCTCGGCCCCCTCGAGCGCCTCCACGGCCTGGTGGATGCCGGTGTGCACGTGCGCCCGGAGGCGGGTCAGGGCCTCCTCGCACTCGGTCCACCGTCCGGCCATCGCCAGCCAGGGCACGACCATGTTGTCCAGGACGAGCTCGCCGAACGGGACCCGCAGCCGCAGCGCCTCGGCCCGGGCGCGGCGCACCGCCGGCCACAGCTCCGCGGTCCGGCCCAGCTCGGAGAGCGCGACGGCCCGCAGCGTCGTCGAGACGAGGGCGCCCTGCTCGTCCCCGGCGCGACGGGCCGCGGCGAGCGCCTCGTCGGCGTGGGCGAGCCGCTCGTGCGCGGGGTCCCCGCACAGCAGCGCCATGAACCCCACCTGGTGGGCGGCCATGAGCAGGCCGGGGTCGCCGATCCGGGCGGCCATGTGCAGCGCCTCGTCGACGAGCCTGCGGCGCTCGTCGTGCGGGTCGGCGTAGTACGTCTCCGTGGCGAGACCGAGCAGGCACCGGGCGCGCAGCGGCGAGTCCCCGGCCGGGAGCTCCGCCAGAGCACGGCGCAGGGCGGCGACGACGCCGGGGTGCGCCTCACCCTCGGGCGCCGACTGCCACAGGACGCCCTCGGTCGTGGCGACCGCCGCCCGGGCCAGACGCTCGACGTCGCCGAGCTCCTCGGCGACGGCGATCGCGGCCTCGACGGTCGTCGTGAGCTCGTCCCACCGGGCCGCCCAGCGGCTCGCGGCGACGAGCTCCATGAGCGCGTCGTAGCGGTCCCGCGCCGTGCTCGCCGGATCGTGCGTCATCGCGTCGAGGGCGGAGCGGAGGAGCGAGACCGCCTCGTCGTGTGCGTGGGCGGACACGGCCGACCGCGCTGCGCGCCGGGCCGCCGGCCAGGCCTGCGCGGCATGCCGGGGGCCCGCGGCGAGCCAGTGGTGGGCCTCCTCCGACTCCCGGCCCGGCTGGTCCGCGAGCGCCCCGGCCGCGACGGCGTGCCAGCGGGCGCGACGGGTGGGGCCGAGCCGGGTGTACACCGCGTCACGCACGAGGGCGTGCGCGAAGGCGAACCGGCCGATCCCCTCCTCGCGCACCAGACCCTCGTAGACGGCCGGTTCGAGGACCTCGAGGACCTCGTCCTCGACGCCGCCGACGAGGGCCACGAGGGTCGTGTCGTCGAAGTGCCGGCCGAGGACCGCGGCCCGCCGCAGGACGTCCGCGGTGCGCTCGGGCAGGCGCTCGACGCGCCGGGCGAGCAGCTCCTGGACCGCCGCCGGTGGCCCGGCGTCGTCGAGCAGCCCGGCGAGGCCACCGGTGGCGGACCCCGCACCGCCCGGGTGGGCGGCGGTCCGCGCGTACTCGACGACGAGGAAAGGGTTGCCGTCGGTGCGCTCGCGGAGCCGGCGGGCGTCGTCGACGCCGGTCGGCTGCGCGGTGACCGCCGTGACGATGCCCGCGACGTCGTCCGCGGCCAGGCCCCCGAGGGCCAGCCGCAGCGCGTGCGCCCGGGTCAGGGACTCGAGGACGTCCGCGAGCAGCCCGGACGGCGCCGGCCGGTCCCGCCACGTCACGATGCCGAGCAGCGGCGCCTCCCGGGTGGTGTCCGCGAGCAGCCGCAGCACCCGCAGAGAGGCCGAGTCCGCCCAGTGCAGGTCGTCGATGACCACGACGACCGGGCCGTCGGCGGTGCTCTGCCGCACCCGCCGGACGACGTGGTCCCAGGCCCGGAAGTCGTCGCCGGGGCCGGCGCCGGCGACGTCGGGCGCCTCGAGGCCGAGCCCCTCCAGCACCTCGAGCCACGGGTGCAGCGGCGGCGCGCCCTCGTCCTGGGAGCAGTGCCCCACGGCCACCCGCAGGCCCCGGGCACGCGCGTCCTCGGCGAGCTCGGCACTCAGCCGGGTCTTGCCGATCCCGGGGTCGCCGGAGACCGCCGCGAACCGGGTCCGGCCGTCGGCCGCCGCCGCCAGCGCCTCGAGCAGCGCGGCCCGTTCGTGGTCGCGACCGAGCAGCGGCCACGGGGCGACGTCGGCGCGGCGGTGGACGGCCGGCCCTGCCGGTTCCCCGGTCGTCGGCGCCGGGCGCGCGGACGCCCGCGGCGGCGGGCGCCAGGAGAGAGCGGGGTCCTGGCGCAGCACCGCGTTCTGCAGCGTCCGCAGCTCCGCACCCGGGTCGATGCCGAGCTCGCGGTCGAGGAGCCGGCGTACCTGCCGCAGCGCGTCGAGGGCGTCGGCCTGGCGCCCGGCCCGGGTCAGGGCGAGCACCCGCAGCGCCCACAGCCGCTCGCGGAGCGGGTGCTGCGCGGTGAGCGCCTCGAGCTCGGCGGCGGTGGTGCCGTGCCGGCCGAGCGCGAGCAGGGCGGCGGCGCGGTCCTCGTGCGCGACGACCCGCAGCTCCTCGAGGTGCGCCCGCTGCGCGACGGCGGCCGCCGCCTCGCCGAGCTCGAGGAACGGAGTGCCGCGCCACCAGCCGAGCGCCTCGTCGAGCGCGGCCACCGCGGCCTCGAGCTCCTCCGCGCCGAGCGCCGGTGGGTCGAGCAGCGGGCCGGACAGCCGGCGGTGCTGCTCGCGGACCGCGGCGTCGAAGCGCACGCTGTCCTGGGCCGCCTCGGGGACGCGCAGCGCGTAGCCCGGCGCCGCCGTGACCAGGACCCGGGCCGGCGCGCGGCGCGGCCGGTCCGGCTCGAGCACCTTGCGCAGCCCGGCGACGTACGCCTGGAGCGTCGTCGTCACCCCGGGCGGCGGCGTCTCCCCCCACAGCAGGTCGACGAGGACGTCGACCGGGACCGGGCGTCCCGCCGAGAGGGCGAGGGCTGCGAGGAGGCTGCGCTGCCGGGGGGTACCGAGGTCGAGGGGCCCGCCGGGAGCGCGCACCTCGACCGCGCCGAGCACCGCGACCTCCACGGCGCGAGCATACGGAGCGACCGGCCCGCAGCGCGCCCCCAATCCGGCTCCAAGTCGACTCCAAGTGGCACCGGCGATGGTCCTCCACGACAGCAACCCACCCATGGAGGACCCGATGACCCTCGAGATCACCCACCCCACGTCCCGGCCCGCCGAGATCGTCGACGCCGCCGCGCTGCGCGACCTCTGCGACGCCGAGATCCACCTGCCGGGCGAGCCCGGCTACGACGACGCCCGCGCGCCGTGGGCCGCGTCGGTCGACCAGCGACCGGCCGCCGTCGCTTACCCGCGCTCGGCGGAGGAGGTCTCCGCCCTCGTGCGGGCCGCGGCCGTGCTCGGCCTGCGCGTCGCCCCCCAGTCGACCGGCCACAACGCCGGCCCGCTCGCCGCCCAGGGCCTCGCCGACGTCGTCCTCGTGCGGCTCGGCCGGCTCGACGAGATCACGGTGGACGCCGAGCGCCGGGTCGTGCGCGCCGGCGCCGGCCTGGTCTGGGAGCCGGTCGTCGAGGCCGCCGCCGAGGCCGGTTTCACCGTGCTCCACGGCTCGTCCCCGGACGTCGGGATCGCCGGCTACAGCCTCGGCGGCGGCTCCGGGTGGTACGCCCGCAAGCTGGGCCTGTGCACGAACAACCTCGTCGCCGTCGAGCTCGTCGACGCGCAGGGCCGCATCCTGCGGGCCGACGCCGAGCACCACCCCGACCTGTTCTGGGCGGTCCGCGGCGGCGGGGGCAGCTTCGGCGTCGTCACCGCGCTCGAGCTGCGGATGTTCGACTTCGCGACGACGTACGGCGGCATGCTCTTCTGGGACGTCGCCCACACCGAGGACGTGCTGCGGACCTGGGCGGCCTGGGCCGTCGACGCCCCGGACGAGGTGACGACGTCCTTCCGGGTCCTGCGGGTCCCGCCGCTGCCCGAGGTCCCGGAGATCGTGCGCGGCCGCGACATCGTCGTCATCGACGGCGCGGTGCTCGCCGACGACGAGACCGCCCGGCAGATCCTCGCCCCGCTGCGGGCGCTCGAGCCGGAGGTCGACACGTTCGGACGGGTACCCACGCGGGAGCTGATCCGGCTGCACATGGACCCCGAGGGGCCGACCCCGGTCGCGTCCTCGACCGCGATCCTGCACTCGCTGCCCGAGTCCGCGATCGCGAGCGTCCTCGAGGCCGTCGGGCCGGGCGCGGACACGGCGATCGACCTCTTCGAGCTCCGCCAGCTCGGGGGCGCCCTCGGCCGGCCGCACCCGGGCGGCGGCGCGACCTCGCACTTCGAGGGGACGTTCCTCACCCTGGCGCTCGGGATCGCGATGACCCCTGAGCGCGGGGCCCGGGCGCACGAGGAGGCCCACGCGCTCACGGACACGCTCGCGCCGTTCGCGAACGGCCGGAACTACCTGAACTTCGCGGAGAACCCGGTCGACGTCGCGTCGTTCTTCTCGCAGGACGCGTGGCGGCGGCTGACCGAGGTGCGGGCGACGGTCGACCCCTCCGGGCTCTTCGTCGGCAACCACCCGGTGCCGGGCGCGGAGCGGGAGTCCGGCAGCTGACCCGCGTCCCGGCGGACACGCCGACGCCGCCCGCACCTCGGGGTGCGGGCGGCGTCGGCACGGTCAGCGGCGTCCGCTCAGACGGAGCCCTTGCGCGAGGCGAGTACCTCGTCGATGAGGCCGTACTCCTTCGCGGCGTCGGCCGAGAGGATCTTGTCGCGCTCGATGTCCTTGCGGACGAGCTCGACGTCACGGCCGGAGTGGGCGGCGATCGTGTCTTCGAGCCACCCCCGCATCCGGATGATCTCGTTCGCGTGGATCTCGAGGTCGGACGCCATGCCGCCGGTGCCCTCGATGGCGGGCTGGTGGATGAGCACCCGCGCGTTGGGCAGGGCGAACCGCTTGCCCTTGGCTCCCGCGCCGAGGAGCACGGCGGCGGCCGAGGCCGCCTGCCCGATGACGAAGGTCTGCACGTCGGGGCGGATGTACTGCATCGTGTCGTAGATGGCGGTCATCGCCGTGAACGAGCCGCCGGGGCTGTTGATGTACATGAGGATGTCGCGGTCGGGGTCCTGGGACTCGAGCACGATGAGCTGGGCGATGACGTCGTCCGCGGACGCGTCGTCGACCTGCACGCCGAGGAAGATGATGCGGTCCTCGAACAGCTTGGTGTACGGGTCGAGGCGCTTCATCCCGTAGGACGTGCGCTCCTCGAACTGGGGGAGGATGTAGCGGCTCTGCGGGCCCGGCACGGCCAGGCGGCCGGTGATGTCTGGGTACATGTCTCTCTCTCGCGTCGTCTCGGCCGGGTCAGTCGGAGGTCACGGGGTTGTCGCCGTGCCGCCCCGCCATGTCGGCCTTGGTGATCACGTGGTCGACGAAGCCGTACTCCTTGGCCTCGGGCGCGGTGAACCAGCGGTCGCGGTCGGAGTCGATCTCGATCTGGTCGACCGTCTGCCCGGTGTGCTCGGCGATGAGCCCGGCCATCTGCTTCTTGATGTGGATGAGCTGCTCGGCCTGGATCTTGATGTCCGAGGCCGTGCCGCCGATGCCGCCGGAGGGCTGGTGCATCATGACGCGGGCGTGCGGGGTGGCGTAGCGCTTGCCCGGGGTCCCGGCCGAGAGGAGGAACTGCCCCATCGACGCGGCCATGCCCATCGCGACGGTGGCGACGTCGTTGGGCACCCACTGCATCGTGTCGAAGATGGCCATCCCCGCGGTGACGGAGCCGCCGGGGCTGTTGATGTAGAGCCAGATGTCCTTCTCGGGGTCCTCCGCCGCCAGGAGCAGCATCTGCGCACAGATCGCGTTCGCGTTGTCGTCGCGCACGTCGGAGCCGAGGAAGATGATCCGCTCCTTGAGGAGCCGGTTGTAGATGTGGTCGTCGAGGCCGGACTTCTGGCCCTCGCCCGCGGCGACGATCTCGGGGTCGTTCACGCTCGTGTCGCTCCTCGCTCGTGTGGTTCGTACCTTCCAGTGACCCTAACGCCCGGCCCAGGCGGAGGTACTCCCGGTCCGCCGTGTGTTCGCCCTGAGCACAACGGGCCCCGAGGACCCCCGGACCCGCCCGCCGGTCAGCCGACGGGAGCGTCCGTCGCGGGGGCCGGGGGACGCGGCGCGGAGCGGGGCCGGCCGTCGGGCTCGCGGACCGAGGGGACGACCGACAGGGCGAGCACGGCGAGCGCACCGACGACGAGCAGCGAGTGCAGGACGCCGACGCGGTCCCCGAGGAACCCGAGCAGCGGCGGGCCGGCGATGAAGGCGACGTAGCCGATCGTGGCCACGACCGACATCCGGGCCGCCGCCCGCGCGGGGTCGTCGGCCGAGGCGCTCATCCCCACCGGGAACCCGAGCGCCGCGCCGACACCCCAGACGGCGGACCCGATGAACGCGACCCAGTCGGAGCCGAAGACGACGAGCGCCGCCCCGAGGACCGCCAGGGCGAAGCTGACCCGCAGGACCGGGATCCGGCCGTAGGTGTCGATCAGCCCGGTGCCGAGGATCCTCCCCACGGTCATGAAGGTGAGGAACGTCGCGAAGCCCAGGACCCCGACCCACTCGGGCACGTCGTGGCCCTCGGTGAAGGCGACGGCGAGCCAGTCGTTGGCCGTGCCCTCGGTGAACGCGGCCGCCAGGACGACGACGCCGATGAGGAGGGTCCGCGGCTCGAGCCAGGCCGAGCGCTGCCGGACGGGTGCCCCGGTGGCGGCGTCGGTGGAGCTCGGCACGGCGGACCGTGGGAGGAACCGCGGCACCGCCCAGACGGCGAGGCCGACGGTGACGACGGCGGACCCGACGAAGTGCGCGAGGAGCGAGACGCTCCCCCACGACATCCCGGCGCCGATGAGCGCCGACACCACGGTGCCGCCGGAGAACGCGGCGTGGAAGTGCGGCATGACGGAGCGGCCGAGCGCCCGCTCGACCCCGGCCCCCTCGAGGTTCATGGCGACGTCCCACAGCCCGACGCCGAGCCCGAGCAGGAACAGGCCGGCACCGATGACGAGGCGGGAGCCTCCGGTGGTGACGACCGCCCCGACGGCGACGAGGCCGGCGAGCGCCACGCCCATGCCGAGGGCGACGGTGCGTGAGGCGCCCAGCCGGTCGCTGACCCGGCCCGCCAGGGGGAGCCCCACGACGGAGCCGACGCTCGCCGCGAGCAGGGTGACGCCGAGCTCGCCCGCAGTCAGCCCGAGGGCGACCTTGGTGTCGGCGATCCGGGACGCCCACGACGCGAAGACCAGGCCCGCGAGGCCGAAGACGACGAAGACGGCGGTCCGCGCCCCCGCGACCCGGGCGGGTGGCAGGGCGGGAGCGTCGGTCAGGCGGGTGGTCACGGGCGGTCCTCGGGCGGTGAGACAGGGTGCGGGTCGTGTCGAATCGATTCGATCGAATCGATTCGATATTGTGGCTCCCATGTCCGCGACCCGTCAAGCCGAACACCCGTGACCCGCGCCGTCCCCGTCCTCGGCCGCCGCAGCACGCTGCGTGACGTCGCCGACCGCGCCGGGGTGTCCACCTCGACCGCCTCGCTCGTCTTCAGCGGCAAGGGGCCGGTGGCCGAGGCGACCGCGGAGCGGGTGCGTGCCGCGGCCGCCGAGCTCGGGTTCGCCGGCCCGGACCCGCTCGCGTCGTCGCTGCGTCAGGGCCGGGTGGGCACGGTCGCGGTGCTCGTCGAAGGCCCCCTGCGGTTCGCCTTCCGCGACCCGTTCGCGCTGGCCGTGCTCGACGGGCTCGCCGAGGAGCTCGACGCCGCCGACCGCACCATGCTGCTCGTCGCGCAGCCCGTCGACGACCCCGAGCGGGCCGTCGGGCAGCTCGCGACCCAGGCCGTCGACGCCGCCGTCTTCCCGCTGTGCGGGCTCAGCGACAACCCGGTCGTCGACCACCTCGCGGCGCGCGGCGTCACCCTCGTCGGCAGCGGGGCCCCGCTCGACCCGCGCGTCGTCCACGTCCGCACCGACGAGGCCGCCGCGATGGGGCTCACCACGCAGCACGTGCTGGACCTCGGCCACCGCCGGCTGGCCCACGTCTCGATGCCCCTCGCGCCGGGAGGCAGCACCGGGTGGGCCACCGCCCGCGACGTGGACGAGGCCGCGTACCCGGACGCCCGGGGCCGGGTCGACGGGTTCCGGCGGCTCGCGGGCGCCGGCGCGCCGGTGGTCCAGGCCGCCGACCTCACGGTGGGCGCCGGCGAGGCCGCCGGCCGCCTGCTCCTCGACGTGCCCCCCGCGCGTCGCCCCACGGCCGTCGTCTGCCAGGCCGACCTGCTCGCGGCCGGCGTCGTCCGGGCCGCGAGCGCGCTCGGCCTGCGGGTGCCCGACGACGTCTCGGTGACCGGCTTCGACGGGGTGGAGCTGCCCTGGCTCGACGCCACGCTCACCACGGTGCTCCAGCCCGGGGTGGCCAAGGGCCGGGCCCTGGGCGCGCTGGTCCGCCGCGCCCTGGACGGCGAGCCCGTCACCGACGAGGCGTTCCCCGTCTCGCTGCGGCTCGGCACGACCACCGCTCCCCCGCCCGGCTGAGCCCCCCACACGCGACGGTGCCGCGCCCCTCGTGGGGGCGCGGCACCGTGTCGTGGCGGCGGGTCAGACCCGGGCCTCGGCCTCCTCGGCCTCGTCGGCCGCGGGGGTCTCGGCGTCGCCGGAGTCCGCGACGGTGTCGGTCTCGGCCGTGGGGACGAGGTTGTCGAGGTCGATGCGGGTGCCGCTGGCGTCGGTGACCACGGCGCCGTCGAGGACGGCCGCGAGCGCCTTGCGGCGGGCGACCTCCTGGACCATCGCCGGGATCTGGCCCTGCTGGTCGACGGCCTGGGCGAACTGGTTCGGGTCCATGCCGTACTGCTGCGCGCTCATGATGAGGTACTCGATGAGCTCGGGCTGCTCGACCTTGACCTCGAGCTTCTCGGCGATCGCGTCGAGGAGGAACTGCGACTTCAGCGCCTTGCGCGTCGACTCGTCGACCTCGGCCCGGTGCTCGTCGTCGTCCATCCGGCTCTCGCCCTCGAGGTGGGCGTCGACCTCGGCCTTGACGATGCCGTCGGGCACGGGGACCTCGATGGTCTCGAGGAGGTGCTCGAGGACCTTGTCGCGGGCCTGGATGCCCTGCTCGTACTTCTTGGCCTGCTCGGCCTGCGAGACGACGTCGGCGCGGAGCTCGTCGAGGGTGTCGAACTGCGAGGCGAGCTGGGCGAACTCGTCGTCGAGCTCGGGGAGCTCACGGACCTTGACGGCCTGGACGGTGACGGTGCACTCGGCCTCCTGGCCCTCGCGGTCGCCGCCGGCCAGCGGCGCGGTGAAGGTCTTGGTCTCGCCCGCGGTCATCCCGACGAGCGCGTCGTCGATGCCCTCGATCATGTTGCCGGAGCCGACCTCGTAGGACACGGCCTCGACGGAGTCGATCTCCTCGTCCTCGATCGTCGCGGACAGGTCGATGGAGACGTGGTCGCCGGTCTCGACGGCACGGTCGACGCCCACGAGGGCGCCGAAGCGCTCGCGGAGGGCGGTCATGCGCTCCTCCACGTCCTCGTCCGAGACGGTGACGTCGTCGACGGTCACGGCGATGCCCTCGAGCTCGGGGAGCTCGATCGTGGGACGGACGTCGGTCTCGACGGAGAACTCGAGGTCCTGGCCGTCCTCCAGCGGGACGGCGGTGACGTCGACCTCGGGCTGGCCGATGGCGCGGACGTCCTGCTCCTCGGCGGCCTGCGCGAAGAACTGCGGGAGCGCGTCGTTGACGGCCTCCTGGACGACGACGCCGCGGCCGACGCGCTGGTCGATGATCCGGCTGGGGACCTTGCCCTTGCGGAAGCCAGGCACCTGCACCTGGGACGCGATCGTCGCGTAGGCCTTGTCGAGGAGCGGCTTGAGCTCCTCGAAGGGGACCTCGACGGTCAGCTTGACCCGAGTCGGGGTCAGGGTCTCGACGGCACTCTTCACTTCGGGCACTCCACCTGGGGTGTCGGGTTCACGGTCTCGCGTCGGGGCCCGGCCTGCGCCGGGTCCGTCCGGGGCCGCGTGACACGCGGGCGCCCGGGACGACGCCAAAGGTCCATGCTAGCGGCCCCCGGCGGGGCGGCCGAATCGGGAGGTTCGTCCCCCTGCGGTCCGGGACCCCCAGCCGGTACCGTCCCCTCCACGTGCGCGCCCGGCAGGAGGAGCGCGCCCGACCCGAAGGACCCGATGATGCTCTCGACCCCCACCCGCGCCCGGCTGACCGCCGCCGGCGCGCTCGCCGCCGGACTCGTCGCGGCGGCCGCCCTCACCGGCAGCACGGCCGCCGCCACCGCCGCGGGCACCCCCTCACCCGCCGTCCTGGAGTGCGACCCGGCCCTCGGCGCCAGCGGCGCCCGGGTGGCCGACGGCGCGGCGGCGGCCGAGCCCAAGCTGTACCCCGACAACGAGGCCAAGGCGTACGGGGTCATCAAGGACGCGCCGCGGATGGCCGACGGCTCGGTGTTCATCGACACCGTCTTCCACGTGCTGTCCGACCACGCCCTGACGGGGGCCGAGCGGACCCGGATGGACACGATGATCGCCGACCAGGTCGAGGTCCTCAACGACTCCTTCGCGGGCCGGACCTCCCCGACGGCGGCCGACAGCCCGTTCCGGTTCGACCTCGTCGACACGACGTACACGGTCAACGCCGCCTGGTCCACCGTGAGCCCGGGCAAGGCCGAGCGCGACATGAAGAAGGCCCTGCACACCGGTGACGCGACGACCCTCAACGTCTACGTCGCGGACATCGGCGGCGGGCTGCTCGGCTGGGCCTACTTCCCGAAGGGCTACAACAAGGGCCGCGACTTCATCGACGGGGTCGTCATCCTCGACGAGTCGATGCCCGGCGGGACGGCCGGCAAGTACGCCGAGGGCGACACCCTGACCCACGAGGTGGGCCACTGGATGATGCTCGAGCACACCTTCGCGCACGGGTGCAGCGCCGCCGGCGACGGCGTGGCCGACACCCCGAAGGAAGCCCACCCGCAGTTCAACTGCCCGGTCGGTGCCGACTCGTGTGCCGCGCCCGGCCTGGACCCGGTGCACAACTTCATGGACTACACCCAGGACTCGTGCATGAACGAGTTCACTCCCGGCCAGGTCGAGCGGATGAACGACGCGTGGGTCCAGTTCCGCGCGGGAGCCAAGGCGTAGCAGCCACCCGGAACGACGGCGGGGTCCCCGGCTGCGGCCGGGGACCCCGTCGTCGTTCCCGCGTGGGCGGTGGTGGAGCGGGCGACGGGAATCGAACCCGCGTAGCCAGTTTGGAAGACTGGGGCTCTACCATTGAGCTACGCCCGCGCACCTCGTCGGCGTCCACCGCGAGGGCAGCGCTAGCCTAGGGCGGCGCGCGCGGGAACCGAAATCAGAACACGCCCTGGTCCCCGGGCGCACCGGGGTATGGCGCAGGTTGGTAGCGCGTCCGCTTTGGGAGCGGAAGGCCGCCGGTTCAAATCCGGCTACCCCGACACGACGACTGGCCCGGCGACGAAGGAGCCGGGCCAGTGGCGTGTCCGGAGCCGGATGACGGGAGCGGGAGTGCGGCTCCGAGGTACGAGGTGACGCACCCCGCGGCTCCGGCTACCCCGACACGACGACAAGGAGCGAAGCTCCCCATGCCGGCATGCCAGGTGCGCGTTCCAGCGCGCGCTCGGCGGGGCGTTCGCCGATGGTCACCTCGTTCTGCCGCAGCGCGTCGTCGACCGGGTTCAGCGCCAGTGCGTGGTGATCGCCGTCCACCTCGAGGACGAGACCGACGTCCTCCCACACCGCGTCGAGGTACACCCGTCCGCCGTCGTGCCGACGGACCACCTGACGGTCCGGCGCCGGGAGTCCGACGCGGCGACACAGCCGTGTGAGGTCCAGCTCACCCAGCGCCTGCGCCCCGTCGCAGACGTCGCGGATGACGGTGCCGAGGAACTCAGCCCTGGGGCTCCTCCGGACCTCCTGCCAGGCGGCGAGCAGCCGGTCGCACCGAAGCAGCCGCTGCTGCACCGGGAGGCAGACCAGCAGCGCGGCGGCCCGGTCGGTGCGAGCCCAGCCGGCCGCGCGGATCGCCGCGAGCTCGGTGGTGGCCCGACGCAGCGACGACCCAGTGGTGGGACCCACCGTGCGCGGCCGGTGCAGCCGGACCCCGGCCACCGCGCGGCCCGTGACAGATCTCCAGTGCCGACGACGACCGTGTGCCGGCCCGCGAGCCGCCAGCGCCCCGCCGCGACCTCCGTGCGGATGTCGTCGCGTGACACGCCCTGCGCCCGCAGCTCCGCGCGGTGAGCGACGCCGTCGTGCGGCTCGGCCACCCGGGCAGCGCGAAACGCGCGGTCGGCTCGCGAGCGCGCGGCCGGCCTGGCGGAGTGCGGCCGGCCGGCTCTGTCGCCTCAGCGCAGGGTGCAGCGGAACTCCGACACCGAGCGTCCGTGCCGTAGCCCCTTGGCCTCGAAGCCGTCGTCCGGTCGCCACGTCGGCCGCTCCCCCTCGACGACGTCGAAGCCGCCGTGCGCCTCGAGCTGGGTGCGGCAGTGCGCGGCGTAGGCGTCGATGTCGGTCGCGATCCGCAGGACCCCGCCGGGGGCGAGCCGGGAGGCGATGAGCGTCAGCGTGTGCTGCTGGACGAAGCGTCGCTTGGCGTGCCTCGTCTTGGGCCATGGGTCGGGGAAGAAGAGGTGGACGGCGGCGAGGGTGCCGGGCCCGATGCGCTCGGTGAGCAGCGGCAGGGCGTCGCCGGGATGCACCCAGAGGTTGGCCACCTGGGCCGCGTCGGCGGCGGCGAGCATCCGGGCGATCCCGGGCACGTGCACGTCGACGGCGACGACGTCGGCCTCCGGGTGGGCCGCGGCGTAGGCGATGGCCGCGGCCCCGTGCCCGGAGCCGATCTCGAGGACGACCGGCCCCTGCCGTCCGAAGGCCTCGGCCGGGACGAGTGGGCCGTCGGGCAGCGCGCGGCCGGGGAGCAGGGTGTCCATCCGCTCGTCGGTGAGCGGGCTGTTGCGCCAGCGCGGGGTGAACGTGCGGACGCCCTCGCGGGGGGTGTGGTCGAGGACCGGGCGGGGTGCCACGGTGGAGCCTCCGGGGTCGACGGACAGGGGCGCGCCGGGCCGGCGCGGGGCCTCAGACCCGCCGTACGGCGAGTGCGGCCCGGTCGTCATCCTCCCCCGAACGGGCTGCCACGCACACATCGCGGGCGACGTCGCCGTCGCGCAGGACGGACATGGCGGCCACGCCGAGCATCCGGTCGATGCCGTCGCTGAGGTCGCGGTCGCGCGCCTCGACGACGCCGTCGGAGTACACCAGGAGGGCGTCGCCGCGGTCGAGTCGCCCACTCTGGCGCGGGAAGGTGACGTCGGCGACGATCCCGAGCAGCGGGCCCCGGCCGGCGTCGAGCACCGTCCACCGGGCTCGGCCCGAGGTGTAGAGCGCCGGGGACGGATGGCCGGCGCTCGCGATGGAGTACTCACCGGTGCGCAGATCGAGGTCGACGTGCACGGCGGTCGCGAACCCCTCCTCCCAGCCCTGCCGGATGAGGTACTCGTTCGCCGCGCGCAGGAAGTCGGCCGACGGCACCGCGCCGAGGAGCCCGCCGAGAGCACCGGAGAGCAGCAGCGACCGGGTACCCGCGCCGGACCCCTTGCCGCTGACGTCCACGAGGGCGATCTCGAGCCGGTTCCCGGACGGGCTGAGGTGGGCGACGACGAAGTCCCCCGAGAAGAGGTCGCCGTGCGCCGACAGGATGCAGGAGGTGGCGGTCCACCCCTCGGGCAGGGCCGGCACCTGCCCGACGGAGGCGATCCGGTCGCGCAGGTCGGCGAACATCCGGTCGCCGCTCAGCCCCCGCAGCCCGAGCTGGGCCCTGGACCGGGCGATGACGAGGACGAGGGCCATGACCGCCAGGACGGCCCCGAGCACGCCACCCGCCCGCACGACGCCGAGCATCGAGTTCGGGATCCACGCGGCGACCACGGCGAGGGAGACCGCTTGGACGACGAGGAGCCGTCGCGGGTCGAGCAGCAGCCCGGACACGACGAGGAACGGGAAGAACACCGAGATCGGGACGACGTCGGGCCAGCGGATGACGGCGATCCCGAAGAGGAGGACGCCGGCGATGAGGCCGGGCATGATGAACGGGCCGGAGTCGACGCCGAGGAAACGGTTCGCGTAGACGCGGCGCTTGGGCTCACCGGAGGTGTCCGGACGCGCGAAAGCAGCCATGCTCACCCCTCTCACCGTCGACCGGGCCGCGGCCACAGTAGTGCGCGGGCCGGGGTGCCGCCACAGGATCGGCGCAGGTGCGCCGGCGGCGGCTCAGGGCAGCGGCGGCAGGGAGCCGTCGGCCTCGTACGCGTCGAGCATCGCGATCCGGCGCGCGTGGCGGTCATCACCGCTGAACGGCGTCGCGACGAACGTGCGGACCATGGCCCGCGCGGTCTCGGGGTCGGCCATCCGCGCCCCGATGGAGATGATCCGGGCGTCGTTGTGCTCGCGCGCCAGCCGGGCGAGCTCCTCGTCGTAGCAGAGCGCCGCCCGCACCCCCTTGACCTTGTTGGCGGCCATCTGCTCGCCGTTGCCTGACCCGCCGAGGACGACCCCGAGGCTCTCGGGCTCCGCCGCGACCGCCTCGGCGGCGCGCAGGACGAACACCGGGTAGTCGTCGAGGGCGTCGTAGGTGTGCGGGCCGTGGTTGACCACCTCGTGCCCTTCGGCCTCGAGGTGGGCCGCGAGGTCGCCGAGCATCTCGAACGCCGCGTGGTCGCCGGCGATGTGGACGCGAGTCATGTCAGTCCTCCGTGTCGAAGATCGGACCCAGGGTGCCATGCCGTCCCCGGCCCCGCCGACTCGGTCACCGGCCCGTCACCGTGTGAAGATTGGACCTCGTGCGCCCTCTCGCGCGCCGACCCGATCCGCCGTTCGTCTCTCTCATCCGCAAGGAGCCCCCGTGCCCGGCACGAACCTCACCCGCGACGAGGCTGCTGCCCGCTCCGGTCTCATCACCGTCGACACCTACGACATCGCCCTCGACGTGACGACGGGCGACGAGACGTTCGCGACGACGAGCACCGTGCGGTTCAGCTGCTCCTCCCCGGGCGCCGAGACCTTCCTCGACTTCGTCGGCGCCTCCGTCGACGAGCTCGTCGTCAACGGCACCTCCCTCGACCCGGCGGCCCACTACGCCGACAGCCGGGTGCGCCTGCCCGGGCTCCAGGCCGAGAACACGGTGACGGTGCGGGCGACGGGTCGCTACACGAACTTCGGCGAGGGGCTCCACCGGTTCGTCGACCCGGTGGACGACGAGGTGTACCTCTACACCCAGTTCGAGGTCCCCGACAGCCGTCGGGCCTTCCCCGTCTTCGAGCAGCCCGACCTCAAGGCCGGCTTCGCGTTCACGGTCACGGCACCGGCGCACTGGCAGGTCGTGTCCAACTCGCCGACGCCCCCGTCCGAGCCCGCCGGCGAGGGGTCGGCGACCTGGCGGTTCCCGCGGACCCCGCGCCTGTCGAGCTACATCACCGCCCTCGTCGCCGGGCCGTACGACGTCGTCCGCGACTCCGTGACCACCCGGGCCGGCGAGATCCCGCTCGGCATCTTCTGCCGCCGCAGCCTCACCCCGTACCTCGACGCCGACAACCTGTTCACGCTGACGAAGCAGGGTTTCGCGTTCTTCGAGGAGGAGTTCGACTGCGCCTACCCGTTCGAGAAGTACGACCAGCTGTTCTCGCCGGAGTACAACATGGGGGCGATGGAGAACGCCGGGTGCGTGACGATCTCCGAGATCTACCTCTTCCGCTCCAAGGTGCCCGACGCCCTCGTCGAGCGGCGCGCCCTGACCGTGCTCCACGAGCTGGCCCACATGTGGTTCGGCGACCTCGTGACGATGCGCTGGTGGAACGACCTCTGGCTCAACGAGTCGTTCGCCGAGTGGGCGTCGACGACGTGCCAGGCCGAGGCCACCGAGTGGCGCGACGCCTGGACGACGTTCTGCACCTACGAGAAGGACTGGGCCTACAGCCAGGACCAGCTCTCGACGACCCACCCGATCGTCGCGCCGATCGAGGACCTGCGCGACGTCGAGGTCAACTTCGACGGCATCACCTACGCCAAGGGCGCGTCGGTGCTCAAGCAGCTCGTGGCCTACGTCGGTCGGGACGCGTTCCGCGACGGTCTCCGCACCTACTTCCGCAAGCACGCGTGGGGCAACACGAGCCTCGCGGACCTCCTCGTCGAGCTCGAGGCGACCTCGGGGCGCGACCTGCACGCCTGGTCGGCCGCGTGGCTCGAGACCGCCGGGGTCAACACCCTGCGGGCCCGCGTCGAGGTCGACGACCGCGGCCGCATCGCGTCGGCGGTCATCGAGCAGACCTCCGCCGAGGGCATCGGGGTCCCGCGCCCGCACCGGCTCGGGGTCGGCCTCTACCGCCTGCACGACGGCGAGCTGCAGCGCACCGACGTCCTCGAGGTCGACGTCGACGGCCCGCTCACCGAGGTCCCGGCCCTCCTCGGCCGCGACCAGCCCGACCTCCTCCTCGTCAACGACGACGACCTCACCTACGCGAAGATCCGGCTCGACGAGCGCTCGCTCGCGACGGCCCTGGCGCACCCGCGCGCGTTCACGTCCTCGCTGCCCCACTCGCTCGTGCTCGCCTCGGCGTGGGACATGACCCGCGAGGCCGAGATGGGCGCGCGCGCGTTCGCCGACCTCGCCCTCGCGAGCCTCGCCGACGAGGCCGACTCCACCCTGCTGCGGACCCTGCTCGCCCAGCTGCGGGTCGCCGTGTTCTCGTACACCGCGCCGCAGCACCGGGAGGCCACCCGGGCGGGCGCCCGGGACCGCCTCTGGGAGCTGGCGCGGGCCGCCGCACCGGGCAGCGACGCCCAGCTGCAGCTCGTCACCGCCGCGGCCGGCTTCACGACCGCGGGCGACGACCCGGCGGCGCTGCGCGCCCTCTACGACGGCACCGAGACCCTCGACGGGCTCGACGTCGACTTCGAGATGCGCTGGACCCTGCTCACCGCCCTGGCCGCTGTCGGTGCCGCCGACGAGGCGGAGATCGACGCCGAGCGTGCCCGGGAGGACACCGCGACGGGTCGTGAGCGGGCCGCCCGGGCGCGGGCGGCCATGCCGACGGCCGAGGCCAAGGCGATGGCGTGGCGCGCCGCGGTCGAGGAGACGGGCCTGCCGAACGCCGTCGTCGAGGCGCTCGGGCTCGGGCTCGTCCGCACCGGGACCCCCGAGCACCTGCTGCGCCCCTACGTCGAGAGGTACCACGCCATGCTCGACACCGTCGAGGAGAAGGGCTCCTCGGCCCTCGTCGAGGCCATCGTCCTCGGCTTCTACCCCCGCCCCCTCGCCGATGCCGCCCTGCTCGACGCGACGCAGACGTGGCTCGACGAGCACCCCGACGCCCCCGCCGCGATGCGCCGCCTCGTCGCCGAGAACCGCGACCCGGTGGCGCGCGCCCTGACCGCCCAGGAGCGTGATGCCCGTGACTGACGCCACGACCGTCCTCAGCCTGCCCGACCTGGCCGCGCTCGACACCCAGGTCGTCGTCGGAGTCGTCGAGGCCGCCCAGGCCTGGCTGCTCACCGACGGCCTGCGCGTGCTCGCGACGATCCTCATCGCCCTCGTCGCCCGCTGGGCCCTGCACCGGCTCATCGGGCGCACCGTCGCGACGATGACCTCCCGCTCGAGCGAGCGGACCCGGGAGACCGACGCGCGCGGCAACGTCCTCGCGACGACGATCGGCCTGGCGGGCGAGCGGCACCGCTCCCGGGTCCAGACAGTGGGGTCGCTGCTGCGCAGCATCTCGACGTTCGTCATCGGCGTCGTCGCCGCCCTCACCATCATGGGTCTCATCGGCCTCCCCCTGGGCCCCCTGCTCGCCTCCGCCGGCGTCGGCGGCGTGGCGATCGGCTTCGGCGCGCAGAGCCTCGTCAAGGACTTCCTGTCGGGGATCTTCATGATCTTCGAGGACCAGTACGGGGTGGGTGACGTCGTCGACACCGGCGAGGCCATCGGCACCGTCGAGGAGGTCACGCTGCGGATCACCCGGCTGCGCGACTTCGACGGCGTCGTCTGGTACGTCCGCAACGGCGAGATCATCCGGATCGGGAACCGGTCGCAGGGCTACGGCGCCGCCTGGGTCGAGATGCCAGTGTCGTACCGCGAGGACATCTCGCGGGTGCTCGAGGTCGTCCGTGAGGTGTGCGGGACCTTCGCCGTCGACCCCGAGTGGGAGCCCAAGCTCATCGAGGCCCCCACGGTGCTCGGCGTCGACTCGATCGCCGGGCAGACCGTGACCGTCAAGGTCCTCGCCAAGACCCTCGCCGGCGAGAACTTCGCCGTCCAGCGCGAGCTGCGGGCACGGATCAAGGCCGCGTTCGACGCGAACGACATCCAGGGTCCGCCGCTGCCGCCCTTCGCCCCGGCCGGCCCGCGATGAGCCTCTACGAGGAGGTCGGCGGGGCGCCGACGTTCGAACGGCTCGTGCACGCCTTCTACGAGGGTGTCGCCGCCGACCCCCCGCTGCGGGCGCTCTACCCCGAGGAGGACCTCGCGCCGGCCGAGCGCCGGCTCCGGATGTTCCTCGAGCAGTACTTCGGCGGCCCGACGGCGTACAGCCAGGAGCGCGGCCACCCGAGGCTGCGGATGCGCCACGCACCGTTCCCGGTGACCCTGGACATGCGGGACCGGTGGATGCGTCACATGCTGGCGGCGGTCGACGCGGCGGGCATCCCCGAGCCCCAGGCGGAGCAGATGCGCGACTACTTCCTGCGCGCGGCCCACATGCTCGTCAACAGCGCCGAGGACGTCCCTCCGCTCGCCCCCTGAACCCGTCTGCACGGGGATTTCGCCGAGCCCCGGCGATGCGGAAGCATGGTGCGGGTGACCCACGACAGCACACCCGCCCTGACCGCTCCCGGCACGATCGTCCACCGCGCCGACGAGCCGGACGCGCCCTGGTGGCACGACGCGGTGATCTACCAGATCTACCCCCGTTCCTGGGCCGACGCGGACGGCGACGGCATCGGTGACCTGCCGGGGATCACCGCCCGCCTCCCGTACCTGCGGGACCTCGGCGTCGACGCGGTCTGGCTCAGCCCCTTCTACGTCTCCCCGATGAACGACGCGGGCTACGACGTGGCCGACTACCGCGACATCGACCCGCGCTTCGGCACCCTCGACGACGCCGACGCGATGATCGCGACCGCCCACGACCTCGGCCTGAAGGTCGTCGTCGACCTGGTCCCCAACCACACGAGCAGCGAGCACGCGTGGTTCCAGGCCGCGCTCGCCGCGGCACCCGGCAGCCCCGAGCGCGACCGGTACGTCTTCCGGGACGGCCGCGGCCCGGGCGGTGCGGAGCCCCCGAACAACTGGTCGTCGGTGTTCGGCGGCCGCGGCTGGACCAGGGTCACCGAGGCCGACGGCTCGCCGGGCCAGTGGTACCTCCACATCTTCGACGTCACCCAGCCGGACCTGAACTGGCACAACCCCGAGGTCCGCGCGGAGTTCGAGTCGATCCTGCGGTTCTGGTGCGACCGCGGCGTCGACGGCTTCCGGGTCGACGTCGCGCACGGCCTCGTGAAGGAGGACGGGCTCCCCGACTGGCACGGCCCGATGGGCGTCTTCGACGAGGTCGACGCCGACACCGGGCCCAGCGGGATCGGCCGCGACGTCGAGGAGCTCGAGGGTCACGACGGCACGATGGTGCTCGACCACAGCGCGACCGGCAACGCCCCGATGTGGGACCAGGACGGGGTCCACGAGATCTACCGCGCCTGGCGCGACGTCCTGGACTCCTACGGCGAGCCCGACCGCATCCTGTGCGCCGAGGCCTGGGTCAAGCCCGCGACCCGGCTCGCCCGCTACGTCCGCGACGACGAGATGCACCAGGCCTTCAACTTCGACTTCCTCGACACGCACTGGAACGCGGCGGCGCTCGCCCGGGTCATCGAGTCCTCGCTGCGCTCCAACGACGCCGTCGGTGCGCCGACGACGTGGGTGCTCTCGAACCACGACGTCGTGCGGCACGCGACCCGGCTCGGCCTGGACCAGAGCGCGCCGCGGACCAACGGCATCCGGGCCACCGACCCCCAGCCCGACGCCGCGCTCGGCCTGCGCCGGGCGCGAGCGGCGACGGCCCTCATGCTCGGGCTCCCGGGTGGGGCGTACCTCTACCAGGGCGAGGAGCTCGGCCTCCCCGAGCACACGACGATGCCCGACGAGGTCCGCCAGGACCCCACCTTCCACCGCACGGACCACGCCATCGCGGGCCGCGACGGCTGCCGGGTGCCGATGCCGTGGGTCAAGGACGCCCCGAGCCTCGGCTTCGGGCCGGGCGACGACCCGTGGCTGCCCCAGCCCGAGGCGTACGCGGACCTCGCGGTCGACCAGCAGGCGGGCGTCGACGGCTCCACCCTCGAGCTCTACAAGGCCCTGCTGCGGACCCGCCACCAGCAGTGCCTGGGGCGTGGCGCCCTCACGTGGGACGCCCTCACCTCCGAGACGGTCGTCGCGGTCCGCAACAGCTCGCCCGAGCGGGACGCCGACGTGCTCGTCCTCGCGAACATCGGCCCCGACCCGGTCCCGCTCCCCGACGGCGAGGTCCTCGTCGCGTCCGGGCCGCTCTCGCCCGGCCACCTCCCGGCCGACACCACGGCCTGGCTGCGCGTGGCCACCGCCTGACGTGCGCGCTGCCGACTACGCCTACCTCTCCTCCCCCGCCCCGATCGCGCTGGCGCACCGGGGCGGGGCGCGGCTGCCCGAGAACATCGGCTTCGAGAACACCCTCGCGGCCTTCGGGCGCGCCGTGGCGATGGGCTACCGGTACCTCGAGACCGACGTGCACGCGACGTCCGACGGCCGGGCCGTCGCGTTCCACGACACGGTGCTGGACCGGGTCACCGACGCGCGCGGGCGGGTGGCCGACCTGCCGTGGTCCGTCGTGCGGCAGGCCCGCGTCGGAGGCATCGAGCCGGTCCCCCTGCTCGGCGACCTCCTCGAGGCCTTCCCCGACACCTTCCTCAACATCGACGTCAAGGCCGACTCCGCGCTCGCGCCCACCCTCGAGGTGGTGCGCCGGCACGACGCCACCCGGCGGGTCTGTCTCGGGTCGTTCTCGCCGCGCCGGATCCGGGCCGTCCGCAGGGCGCTCGGGCCCGACGTCGCGACCGCGGCCGGGCAGCTCGGCACCGCGGCCCTGCGGTTCGGCCCCGGACCGGTGACCCGCCTCCTGCACACCCCGGCACCGGTGTTCCAGATCCCGGCCGAGCACCGGGTCGGCGGCCGCACCATCACCCTCGTCACCCCCGGGCTCGTCCGGCGCGCCCACCGGCTCGGCAAGCACGTCCACGTGTGGTTCCACGACTGGTCGCGCGAGGACGCCCAGGAGTACCACCGCCTGCTCGACCTCGGGGTCGACGGGATCGTGGCCGACCGGATCGACGTCCTGCGCGACGTGCTCGTCGAGCGCGGACACCCCCCGATGGCCGGGTCCGGAGGCTAGATTGGCGCAAGTGCACGAGCAGACGACCCGGACGGCCGCAGGGCCGCTGAGCCGTCCCTACCTCGAGGTCACGGTCGCCGTCCTGGCCCTCGTCACGATCGTGGCCTTCGAGTCCATGGCGGTGTCCACGGCGATGCCGGACGTCGCCCGCGAGCTGGACGCCGTGCGCTCCTACGGTTTCGCGTTCTCGGTCATGCTGACCGCCCAGCTCCTCGGCATCGTCCTCGCCGGGGTGTGGACCGACCGGTCCGGCCCGCTGCCCGGGGCGTTCGTGGGGCAGGTGCTGCTGGCCGTCGGCTCCACGACATGCGGCCTGGCCGAGCGCTTCGACGTCTTCCTCGTGGGTCGGGCGCTCACCGGGCTCGGCGGTGGGCTGCTCGTCGTCATGCTCTACGTCATCGCCGGCCGGGTCTACCCCGAGGTGATCCGGCCGCGGCTGTTCACCTACGTGTCGGCGGCCTGGGTGCTCCCGGCGCTGGCCGGCCCCCCCGTGTCGGCCTGGGTCACCGAGCACCTGTCGTGGCGCTGGGTGTTCCTCGGCGTCGTCGTCCCGGTACTCGTCACCGTGCTCGCACTGCGCCGGGCCCAGCAGCGCACCGACACCTCGCGCCTGCGCGAGGTCGTCAGCACCCGCGACCACCGCACCCACGTCCGGACGGCCTGGGCCGGGGTGGCCGTGGCGCTGGCCGCGGGTGCCCTGCAGTTCGGCTCGCACGAGCTCGACCTCGAGCTGTCGGCCAAGACCGTCGTCGGACTCGTCGGCCTCCTCGGCGTCGCCGTCGTCGCGCCGGTCCTGCTGCCGCGCGCGACCTGGGTCATGGGCCGGGGCCTGCCGAGCGTGATCCTGTCCCGGGCACTGCTGTGCGCCGCGTTCTACGGCGGGATCACCTACGTCCCGCTCTTCCTCGTCGGGCAGCGGGGAGCGAGCCTGCAGGTCGCCGGGCTCGCCCTGGCCGTCGGGGCGATCGGCTGGGCCCTCGGTGCCTGGTACCAGGGGCACGACGTGCTGCACCTGCCGCGGTACCGGCTCGTCGAGGTCGGCGGGGTCTTCCTGGCCGCGGGGCTGGTGTGGCTCTCCGCCGTCGCCTGGGCGGACCTCCCCGGCTGGCTCAGTGTGCTCGCCCTGTTCCTCGCCGGGCTCGCGATGGGCACCGGCGTGACGACGACGACGGTCGTGGCGCTCGAGCTGAGCCCGGTGCACGACCACGGCGAGGCCTCCTCCGCGCTCCAGCTCTCCGACGTCCTCGGCAGCGTCCTGGGCATCGCGGCGGCCACCGCCGCCTTCGCGGCGCTCCACGTGCCCGGTCAGGACAACCCGCTGTTCGGCGCGATCTTCCTCGGCCTGGCCCTCGTCGCGGCCGTCGTCGTCCCGGCGGGTCAGCGCATCAGGACGTGACCACCGGGCGCGGTGAGCCGCGTCCACCGGTTCGCGCGGAACACCCGCACCGCTCCACCCGGCGCGAGGAACCCCAGCGAGAACGCCGCGAACGCCCCGCCCGCCCGGACGCCGGGGGCGACCTCGGTGGCCCACACCCGGTCGCGGACGAACCCGGCCGCCGCTCCCCGTTCCCGCACGGCCGCGCTGACCTCGTCCAGCCCCGCCCGGGCGGCGCGGGCCAGGTCGTCACCGGGCACCTCCCCCGCGGGCTCCCACCCCGAGCGGGGCGGGCTGACCGCCGACCACGGCGCGAGCGCGCGCAGGGGCGGGACCGCCAGGTCGCCGGACCCGTCGTGCCGGGCCGTCCGGTCCGTGACGGCGCCGAGCGGGACGACGAGGTCGCACTCCGCGGGCTCGCGCAGGGCGAAGGTGCGCAGGCCGAGCACCGTCCCCTCGGCGAGGATGCCGCTGCCCTGGACCACGCCCACCCAGGCCGCGAGCACGTCGCCCGACGCCTGGAGCCGGATCGCCCCGGCGTCGTCGAGGGCCCGGGCCCGGCCGGCGTAGCGCCCGAGGTCCCCGAGCGAGGCGGCGTCGACGAGGTGCAGGACGTCGGTCACCGGCCCGACCACCGGAACGTCACGGCGTCGCCGGAGTGCGCGGCCAGCTGGCTGCGCGCCTCGGCCGACAGGCGGCGGGGGGTGGACGTAGCGAAGTCGTAGAGCACGAGCCCGGTCTCGGCGACGGCGTACTCCCGCTCGCCCACCGCGTCCGGGTCGCGGACGACGTACCCGAGGTCGAACCCGGCGCCGTGCACCCGCGTCACCCACATGTCGACCTCGACGGGCTCGGGCCGGTACGTGAGCGGCGCCCGGTACTCGATGGCGTGGCGGGAGACGACGATGCCCTCGTCGAGCAGCGTCGGCCGGTCGGGGAACCACTCCCGGAACCCGATGACCCGGGCGTCCTCGAGGAGGCGCAGGTACTGCACGTTGTTGACGTGGCCGTAGGCGTCCATGTCGGACCACCGCAGCGGCACCTCGACGCGGTAGGGGCGGGAGGCGTGGGGACCGGGCATCTGCCCATCCTCCCAGCACCGCCGGGTCCTAGGGTGGGCGGATGCCGCTGCAGCCCTCGACGACGCGCCACCTCGACCACGTGCTCGCCACCGCCCAGCGCGCGGGCCGGCTGCCGTCGGTCGTCGCCGGGATCGTGCGCGACGGCGCCCTCGTGTGGAGCGGGGCCGCCGGGACCCTCGACGGGCGCGCCGGGGGCGAGCCCGCCGACGACGACACCCAGTACCGGATGGGCTCGATCACCAAGACCTTCGTCGCCGTGTGCGTCCTCCGGCTCCGCGACGCGGGCCGGCTCGACCTCACCGACCGCTTCGAGCAGCACGTGCCCGGCTCGCCGCTGGGGCGCGCCAGCATCGAGCAGCTGCTGACGCACGCCGCCGGCGCCCAGGCCGAGACGCCGGGTCCCTGGTGGGAGCGGACGCCCGGCGGCGACTGGGACGCGCTCACGGCCGCCCCGGTCGGGCAGCGGTTCCGCGAGGGCCGGCGCTTCCACTACTCCAACGTCGGCTACGGCGCGCTCGGGCGGCTGCTCGAGGTGCACCACGGCACCGGCTGGGCCGAGGTGGTGCGGGCCGAGCTGCTCGAGCCGCTGGGGATGACCCGGACGACGACCCGTCCCAGCGGCCGGGCGGCCCAGGGGCTGGCGGTGCACCCGTTCGCCGACGTCCTGCTGCCCGAGCCCGAGCACGACGGCGGCGCGATGGCCCCGGCCGGCCAGCTGTGGACCACCCTGCACGACCTCGCCCGCTGGGCCGGCTTCCTCGCCGGCGACACCGCGGGACTGCTCAACGCCGACACCCTCGCCGAGATGTGCGAGCCGCACCACGTCGTCGACGAGCCGGGGCAGCCGTGGACCGGCGCCCACGGCCTCGGCTGGCAGGTGTGGAACGTCGACGGCGCCCGTTTCGCGGGCCACGGGGGGTCGATGCCGGGCTTCCTCGCGGGGCTCCGGGTGCGCCTCGAGGGCGGCGACGGCGTCGTGACGATGACGAACACGACCTCCGCCACCGTGCTGCGGTCGCTGACCGAGGACCTGCTCGGCGTCCTCGACGCGGAGGCGCCGCACCCGGTGCCCCCGTGGTCGGCGGCCGGGGACGCGTCGCTGCTGGACCTCGTCGGCACGTGGCACTGGGGCCCGTCGACGACCACCGCGCGCCTCGTGGACGAGCACCTCGTCCTCGGCGAGCCCGGGCAGGCCCGGGGGTCGCGCTTCGCCCGGGTCGGGCCCGACGCGTGGGTCGGCCTTGACGGCTACAACGCCGGTGAGCCGCTGCTGGTGGTGCGGCGCTCCGACGGCACGGTGTCCCACCTGGACCTCGCCTCGTTCCGGTTCACCCGGACCCCCTACGACCCCGACGCCGACGTCCCCGGCGGCGTCGACCCGGCCGGCTGGTCCTGACCCGGGCCGCCGGCCTGTGGACGGCGGTCCACCCGGTGTCGGGTCGGCGGCATACGGTGGGCGCACCATGACGACACCGACCGCCGCCGCACCCGCGCCCCCCTCTGCCGAGCTCGCCGACCGCGCCCGGGTGGCGCTGCGCCGGCTCGTCGGCCGCGAGGACGCCGACTTCCGCGACGGCCAGCTCGAGGCGGTCTCGGCCCTCGTGGCCCAGCGCTCCCGCGTCCTCGTCGTCCAGCGCACCGGGTGGGGCAAGTCCGCCGTGTACTTCGTCGCCACCGCGCTGCGCCGCGCCGAGGGCGCCGGCCCCACCGTCATCATCAGCCCGCTCCTCGCGCTCATGCGCGACCAGATCGCGGCGGCCGGCCGCGCCGGCATCCGGGCCGTCACGATGAACTCCGCCAACGCCCAGGACTGGGACGAGGTGCGCGCGGCGCTCGCCGAGGACGCGGTCGACGTCCTGCTCGTCAGCCCCGAGCGGCTCAACAACCCGCGCTTCCGCGACGAGCAGCTCCCCGACCTCGCGCGGCGGTGCGGCCTCCTCGTCGTCGACGAGGCGCACTGTGTCAGCGACTGGGGCCACGACTTCCGGCCCGACTACCGCCGCATCCGCGACCTGCTCCAGGGCCTGCCCGACGACGTCCCGGTGCTCGCCACGACGGCCACCGCCAACGCCCGCGTCGTCCACGACGTCGAAGAGCAGCTGGGCGTCGGGGGGCGCCCGGTGCTCACGGTCCGCGGCGGGCTGGCGCGCGACTCGCTCCGCCTCGGAGTGCTGCGCTCGATGTCGCCCGAGCAGCGGCTGGGGTGGCTGCTCCAGCACCTCGGCGACCTGCCGGGGTCCGGCATCGTCTACGCGCTCACCGTCTCCGCCGCCGAGGACGTCGCCGCGAGCCTGCGCGAGGCCGGCCACGCCGTCGCGTCGTACACCGGCCGCACCGACCCCGCCGACCGCGAGCGTCTCGAGGAGGCGCTGCGGCACAACGAGGTCAAGGCGCTCGTGGCCACCTCCGCCCTCGGCATGGGCTTCGACAAGCCCGACCTCGGCTTCGTCGTCCACCTCGGGGCCCCCAGCAGCCCGGTCGCGTACTACCAGCAGGTGGGCCGTGCCGGCCGCGCCACCGACCGGGCCGACGTCCTCCTCCTGCCCGGCCCGGAGGACACCGACATCTGGCGGTACTTCGCGTCGGTGTCGATGCCGCGCGAGGACCAGGCGGCGGCCGTGCTCCGCGCCCTCGCCGAGGCCGGGCGTGCCGTGTCGACGGCGGCGCTCGAGACCGCCGTCGACGTCCGGCGCACCCGCCTCGAGCTGCTCCTGAAGGTGCTCGACGTCGACGGCGCCGTCCAGCGGGTCTCCGGCGGCTGGGTGTCCACCGGGGTCCCCTGGACCTACGACGCCGACCGCTACGAGCGCGTCGCCGCCGCACGCCGCGACGAGCAGCAGCTCATGGTCGACTACGAGCGCACCGACGCGTGCCGGATGGCCTTCCTCCAGGAGTGCCTCGACGACGACACCGCCGTGCCGTGCGGGCGCTGCGACGGGTGCGCCGGCCCCTGGTACCCCACCGACGTCCCCGACACCGTCGTCGGGGCCGCCCGCGAGCGGCTCACCCGGGTCGGGGTCGACGTCGACCCCCGCGCCCAGTGGCCCACCGGGATGGACCGCGTCGGCGTGCCCGTCAAGGGCCGGATCCCGGCGGAGGAGGGCGTGGCCGCGGGGCGCGCCCTCGCCCGGCTCTCCGACCTCGGCTGGGGCCAGCGGCTGCGCGAGGTGCTGCGCGAGGACGCCCCGGCCACCCCGGAGCTGCTCCGCGCCTGCGTCCCCGTGCTCGCCGAGTGGGGCTGGGCGCAGCGGCCGGTGGGTGTCGTCGCGATGCCCTCGCGCGGCCGTCCCCAGCTCGTCGGGTCCCTTGCCACCGGCCTCGCCGAGATCGGCAGGCTCCGGTTCCTCGGCTCCCTCGACCTCGCCCACGGCGGCCCCACCGGCGAGATGGGCGGCAACAGCGCCTACCGGCTCGCCGGGGTCTGGGAACGGCTCGTCGTGGGCCCCGAGCTCGCCGCGGCCCTGGCCACCACCCCCGGGCCCGTGCTCCTCGTCGACGACGTCGTCTCGACGCGCTGGAGCCTCACCGTCGCCGGGCGCGCGCTGCGCCTCGCCGGGGCGCCCGCCGTCCTGCCCTTCGCCCTCGCCGTCGATGGCTGAGCCGCCGCGCGCCGCCCGGCCCACCGTCGTCCTCGCGGGCGGTCGCGGGTCCCTGGGCCGGGCCCTGGCCGACGCCTTCGCGGCGGCCGGGCACACCGTCGTCGTCCTCACCCGCAGCCCCCGCGCCGACGCCCCGCACCTCGAGCTGGGCTGGGACGGCCGTTCGCTCGCCGGCGACTGGGGCCACCTGGTGCCGGGCAGCATCCTCGTCAACCTCGCCGGCGAGCTCGTCGACCGGCGCCCCACCCGCCGGGCCGTCGACCGCCTCACCGCCTCGCGCGTCAAGCCGACCCGCGCCCTCGTCGAGGCGTCGCGCCGGCACGGCGCGCCGGCGGTCTGGCTCCAGATGAGCACGCTGGCGATCTACGGCGACGCGGGCGAGACCCGGCTCACCGAGGGCTCCCCGCCGGCCGACGGGCCGCCGCAGATGGCGGGGGTCGCGACGGCGTGGGAGCACGCCCTGGCCGGGGCCGCCGCGGAACGCCTCGTCGTCCTGCGCACCGGGGTCGTCCTCGAGCAGGGCACCCCGGCCCTGGACCGCCTCACCACGCTCGCCCGGCGCTTCCTCGGCGGACGGGTCGGCCCGGGGACGCAATGGGTGTCCTGGATGCACGTCGACGACTTCGTGCGCGCGGTCCTCCACCTCGCGACCGCCTCGAGCCTCTCCGGCGTCGTCCACGTCACCGGCCCCACGCCGGTGCGCAACCGCGACCTCATGCGCGCCCTGCGCGGGGCACTGCACCGCCCGTGGGCGCCACCGACGCCCACCGCGCTCGTGCGGGTGGGGGCGTGGCTCGTGTTCGGCTCCGACCCCGCGCTGGCCCTCACCGGCCGCCACGCCACCCCCGACCGGCTCCTCGCCGACGGCTTCCACCTCGAGCACACCGACCTCGACGAGGCTCTCGCCGACCTGCTCGGCTGAGCGCCGCGCCCGGCCGCGCCTGTCCAGGGTCCGCCCGCCGATGCCCGCCCGACGCCCGGCGACGCGTAGCGTGAGCGGGTGAGCCAGGAGACCGAGGAGCGCGCCGAGCCGGCGGCCGCCGAGCCCGACCCCCGGCGCTGGCGGGTCCTCGGTGTCACCCTGACCGTCGGCTTCATGGTCCTGCTCGACGTGACGATCGTGAACGTCGCCATCCCGTCGATGCGCACCGGCCTCGACACGAACGCCGGGACGATCCAGTGGGTCGTGTCGGGGTACGCGCTCGCCCTCGGGCTCGTCCTCGTCAGTGGCGGCCGCCTCGGTGACGCCTACGGCCGGCGCCGGATGATGCTCATCGGCCTCACCGGGTTCGTCCTCTCCAGCGCGGCCGCCGGGCTCGCCCCGCACGTCGCCGTCCTCGTCGCCGCCCGGCTCGTCCAGGGCTTCGCCGCCGGTCTGCTCACCCCGCAGAGCACCGGACTCATCCAGTCCCTCTTCCAGGGCCGCGAGCGCGGGGTCGCCTTCGGGCTCTTCGGCTTCACCGTGTCGGTGTCCTCCGCCATCGGCCCCATCGTCGGCGGGCTGCTCATCGCGGCGTTCGGCGAGGAGGACGGCTGGCGCTGGATCTTCCTCGTCAACGTACCGATCGGCGCCGTCCTGCTCGTCGCCATCGCCCGACTCGTCCCCGGCCGCGTGCACGCCGACGGACCGGCCGGCGCCCGGCTCGACCTCCCGGGTGCGGCCCTGCTCGGCGGCACGGTCCTCGCGCTGCTCTACCCCGTCGTGAGCCTCGAGACCGGGCGTCGGCTCCCCCTGGTGCTGCTGCTGCTCGTCCCGGTGCTGGCGACCGCCTTCGTCCGCTGGGAGCGACGGGTCGTGCGCACCGGGGCCGCCCCCCTGCTCGATCTCGGCCTGCTCCGCAGCACGCCGGGCTACGCGAGCGGCATCGTCGTGGGCAGCCTGTACTTCACGGGCTTCACGGGGATCTTCCTCGTGCTCAGCGTGTACCTCCAGGACGGCCTGGGGTACTCGCCGCTGCACGCCGGCCTGCTGCTCACCCCGTTCGCGGTCGGCTCGGCCGTCGCGTCGCCGGTCGCGGGCCGGCTCGTGAGCCGGGTCGGGCGCCCCCTCACCGTCGGCGCGCTGGCGGTCATGATGAGCGGGGTCGTCGCGCTGGGCGTGCTCGCCCCGCCGTCGCAGGGCGGCCGGTGGATGTGGCTGGTCCTCGCCGTGCCGCTGCTCGTCGCCGGGCTCGGGGGCGGGGCCACCGTCTCACCGAACTTCACGCTCTCCCTCGCCGACGTCCCGACCCGGATGGGCGGCGCGGCCGGGGGCGCGCTCCAGACCGGTCAGCGCATCGGCGCCGCGATCGGCGCCGCCGTCCTCATGACGGCCTATCAGGTGACCGTGTCGCGCACCGGCGACCCCGGGACCGCGCTGCGCGGCGCGCTCGGGATCTCACTCGTGCTGCTGTGCGCCGCGCTGGCGGCGGCGATCTGGTCCTGGCGTTCCGAGCCGGACGCGAGGCTCGCGCCCGCCGCGTCCTGACGTCGCACGGGTGGGTGGACCCGGACCGTGAGCATCGGCAGGAAGTGCTGCACCACCGGCCCGATGAGCAGCGCGTAGAGCAGGGTCCCGATGCCGACGACTCCCCCGAGCAGCCACCCGAGGGTGACGACGGTGACCTCGAGGCCGGTGCGCACGAGCCGGATCGAGCGGCCGGTGCGCCGGGACAGCCCGGTCATCAGCCCGTCCCGCGGGCCGGGGCCGAGCTGGCTGCCGATGTACATCGCCCCGGCGACCCCGTTGCCGACGATCGCGACGAGCATGGTGAGCACCCGCCACGGCAGCCCCTCGATGTCGGGGACGACGGCGAGGGTCGCGTCGATGGCCAGCCCGATGACGACGGCGTTGAGGACGGTGCCGAGGCCCGGCCACTGCCGCAGCGGGACCCAGAGCAAGAGGACGACGAACGACACGGCGATGCTCATGGCGCCGTAGGACATCGGCACGTGCTGGATGAGGCCGTACTGGAGCACGCCCCAGGGCTCGAGCCCGAGACCGGCCCGCAGGAGCAGCGCCATCGTGACGCCGAAGAGGACGAGGCCGGCCAGGAGCTGGGTGACGCGCCGACCGAGGTGCCCGGCGCGGAGCTGGTCGACCGGGTTCATCGGCACGAGGTCGACCCGGCGGGCCGCCGTGCGCCGGACGAGCTGGAGCGGGGACATGCCCACCATCGTCGGCGGAATTGGCTCCGTAATCGAGGGCCAATCGTGGGACAGTGGCCTCATGTCACCCGCCACCCCCACCGTGAGCGCCGCCCGGACCGCGCGGCTCGTCGGGGACGTCGCCCGGGCCCGTCCCGCCTACCGGGCGCTGGCCGACGCGCTCCGGCTCGCCGTCGCCGACGGCCGGATCGCCGTCGGGACCCGGCTCCCGAGCGAGCGTGACCTGACCCACCACCTCGGCCTCAGCCGCACCACCGTGACCCGGGCCTACGACGTCCTGCGCGAGGCCGGCTACCTCGCGTCGCGCCAGGGGTCGGGGTCGGTCGCGACGCTGCCCTCGGGCACCCACCCGCGTGGCACGGGCGGCCTGTTCCCCGCCGACGTCGCGGCCAACGTCGTCGACCTCACCTGCGCCGCGACCCGCGCGCCGAGCGGCATCGTCGAGGCCTACGAGCGGGCCGTCGAGCAGCTGCCGGCGTACCTCACCGGCGCGGGGTACCTGACCTTCGGGGTCCCGGAGCTGCGCGAGGCCATCGCCCAGCGCTACCGCGACCGCGGCCTGCCCACCTCCGCCGACGACGTGCTCGTCACCTCGGGGGCGGTCGCCGGCCTCGGGGTGGTGGCGCGCGCACTGCTCCGCCCCGGCGACCGCGTCGTCGTCGAGGACCCGACGTACCCGAACACCCTCGACGGGCTGCGGGCGCTCGGGGCCCGGCTCCGGGCGATCCCGGTCGACCCCGACGGCTGGGACGTCGAGGAGTCGGCCCGCACCATCGGGTCCGCGTCCGCGCGGGCCGCGGTGCTCATCCCCGACTTCCACAACCCGACCGGCGCCCTCATGGCGGACGAGCAGCGGGCGGCGCTCGCCCACCGGCTCCGGGCGGCGGGGACGACGCCGGTCATCGACGAGACGGTCGCCGAGATCGACCTCGAGGGCGGCCGGTCCCCCCTGCCGTTCGCCGCGCACTCCGTCGACGCGATCAGCGTGGGCAGCTCCTCCAAGTCGCACTGGGGTGGACTGCGGACCGGCTGGATCAGGGCGCCCCGAGGGGCACTGCGCGCGCTCGTCGAGTCGCGGGTCACGAGCGACCTGGGCGCGCCCGTCCTCGAGCAGCTGGTGCTCGTCGAGCTGTTGCGGCAGGCCCCCGCCCTGACGGCGGAGCGCCGCTCCGACCTCGTGGCCGCTCGCAACGCCCTGACGGCGGCCCTGCGCGAGGACCTCCCCGAGCTGCGGTTCCGGGTGCCGCGGGGCGGATTGTCCCTGTGGTGCGAGCTGCCCGACGGAGTCGGCTCCACCGCCCTCACCGCGGCCGCCGAGGCCGAGGGCCTGCTCGTCGCGAGCGGTCCCCGGTTCGCGGTGGACGGTGGCCTGGACCGCTGGATCCGCATCCCGCACGTCCTCCCTCCGGAGACGATGACGGAGGCGGTCGCCCGCCTCGCCCGGGCCGCCCACCGGGTCCGCAGCGGCCGGGCGAGCACCGGCGAGCGTGGCCGGCGCCACACCGCCGGAGCCCGCCGGCCCCTCGTGGCCTGAGCACCCCCCGCGGGCTGGCTATCGTTGCGGCGTGACCGCCGAGCAGCCCGCCGCCCTCCTCGACCTCCTGAGGACCCTGGACCTCGAGGAGCTGGGCTCGGCCCAGGTGAGTGTCCAGCCCCGCATGCTCGACGCCGCCGACGGGGTGACCCTGCCCGAGACCTTCGCCGAGGACATCACGCTCTTCCGCGGCGAGAGCCAGAAGCAGCCCCACGGGCGGGTGTTCGGCGGGCAGGTGCTCGCCCAGGGGGTCATCGCCTCGGGCCGGACCGTCGCGACGCTGCCCGGCGAGCGGCGACGGCTGCACTCGCTGCACGCCTACTTCATGCGCCCCGGCGACGACACCCAGCCGATCACCTTCAGCGTCGAGCGGATGCGCGACGGCCGGTCGTTCTCGACCCGCCGCGTCCACGCCGTCCAGCACGGCAAGCCGATCCTGTCGATGAGCGCGTCCTTCCAGGTCCCCGACGGGGGCGTGGACCACCAGGACACGATGCCGCAGGTCCCCGGGCCGGAGTCGCTCCGCTCGCTGCGCGACACCTTCGCCGGCATCGACGACCCGCGCGCCCGGCACCTCGTGGACCGCGCCATCGACCAGCGCCACGTCGAGGGCGACCTCTTCACCGGCGTGCGGACCCCGGGGGCCGAGCAGCACGTGTGGATGCGCGCCGTCGGCTCGCTCCCGGACGACCCGCTGGTGCACGAGGCCGTCCTCGCCTACGCCTCCGACTACAGCCTGCTGGAGCCGATCCTGCGGCGGCACGGCCTGCCGTGGACGACGCCGGGCCTGCGGATGGCGAGCCTGGACCACGCGATGTGGTTCCACCGGCCGGCCCGCGCCGACGAGTGGGTGCTGTACGCCGAGGAGTCGCCCTCGGCCGAGGGCGGCCGCGGCCTGGGCCTCGGCCGGATGTTCGCCGCCGACGGCACCCTCGTGGCGACGGTCGCCCAGGAGGGGATGGTCCGGGTCCCCGGCCCCACGGACTAGCCCGCGCCGCCCCCCACGCGCACGCCGGGCGCGGCCGCCGTGACCACCCCGTCGGCGATCTCGACCACCCGGTCGGCCGCCGACAGCAGCACGGGGTCGTGCGTCGTCACGAGGGTGGTCATCGCACGCTCCGTGGCGAGCCGGGCGATCAGGGCCATGATCTCGCGAGCCGTCTCGGAGTCCAGCTGTCCCGTCGGCTCGTCCGCCAGGAGCAGCCCCGGCTCGGCGACGAGCGCCCGGGCCAGCCCGACCCGCTGCTGCTGCCCACCGGACAGCTCGTCGGGGCGGTGCTCACCGTGCCCGGCCAGGCCGACGTGCTCGAGGGCCTCGGTGACGCGACGCTCCCGGTCGCGCGGGTCGACGCCCCGCAGCCGCAGCGGCACCCCGACGTTCTCACGCGCGGTGAGGATCGGCACGAGCCCGAAGGACTGGAAGACGTACGACACCGGCCCGCGGCGCAGCGCGAGCAGCTCGTTGTCCGACATCGCCGTCACCTCGCGCTCGCCGAGGTGCACCGACCCCGAGTCGCAGCGGTCGAGCCCACCGATGACGTTGAGCAGGCTCGTCTTTCCCGAGCCGGAGCGCCCGCGGACGGCCACGAGCTCGCCGGGCGCGACCTCCAGCGACACCCCGCGCAGGGCCTCGACCGCCGTCGCACCCACGCCGAAGGTCCGGTGGACGTCCCGGACCACGAGCCGCTCGCCGATCATGAGTCCTCCTCCGGTCGGGGGGCCGCGGGCCAGACGCCGATGTGGTCGGGCTCGAGGTCGAGGCGGACGCGGTCCCGCATCTGCAGGCTCGCCGTGAACGCGCGGGGCAGCTGGAGCCGCCCGGCGCGGTCGAGCACGGCGTACTCCTCGGCGGGGTGCCCGCCGTCGCGCCGCAGCACCTCCGTCGAGGTCCGGCCGTCCCGGATCGCGACCGTCCGCGCGACGTGCTCGCTGACGAGCGGGTCGTGGGTCACGACGAGGACCGTCGTGCCGAGCTCGCTGTTGGCCCGCCGGATCGCCTCGAACACCTCGTCACTGCTGCGGGTGTCGAGCTCCCCCGTCGGCTCGTCGGCGAGGAGCACGCGCGGCCGGTTCGCGACGGCGACCCCGAGCGCCACCCGCTGCTGCTGCCCGCCCGACAGCTCGGCCGGGCGGCGGTCGGCGCACTCGGCGATGCCGAGGACCTCGAGGGTGTCGCGCGCCCGGGTGGCCCGCTCGCGACGGCGCACCCCGGCCAGCAGCATCGGCAGCTCGACGTTCTCGGCCGCCGTGAGGTACGGCAGGAGGTTGGCGCCGGCCTGCTGGAACAGGAAGCCGACGGTGCGGCGGCGGTACTCGAGCCGGGCCCGCCGGTCGGTGGTCGACAGGTCGTGCCCGGCGACCCGCGCGAGCCCGGCGCTCGGGGTGTCGAGGCCCGACAGGATCCCCAGGAGCGTCGACTTGCCCGAGCCCGACGCGCCGACGAGGGCGACGAGCTCGCCGCGCCCCACCGTCAGGTCGAGCCCCTGGAGGGCGACGACCTCGATCCCTTCCGCTCGGTAGATCCGGACCAGGTTGTCGCACAGGATGTCCGGTCCTTGCGGGGGCTCGTCGGCGGTAGCGCCGCGGCGGCGGACGGTCGGGGTGGTGGTCATGCCGGATCTCCTCCACGCAGGTGGTCGGCGAGGCTGCCGCGCCGGGCGGACGCGGCGTCGAGGACGAGGGCGAGCGCCCCGAGGACGAGAACGAACACGCCCGCGCCGACGGCGGTCGGCACGTGCGGGGGGAGACCGGGGCGGGTGAGCCCACCGGTCAACGGTGACAGGTCGACGGCGGTCTCCACGAGGCGCGGCGCGAGCGTGCCGACGAGGGCCCCGGACACCGCGGCGAACGCCACGACGGGGAGCACCTCCGCCCAGGCGAGGGCCCGCTCGCCGCCGTCACGCAGCCCCATGGCCCGGAGCCTGAGGACGAGCACGGTGCGGTCGGGTCTGGTCGCCGCGAGCAGCAGGGCGACGGCGAGGAGGGTCAGCAGGGCGGCGAGTCCCGCCCCCACCGCGTACGTGCCCGCGACGAGCCGCGGCAGCGCCAGGGCCGCGACGCGGTCCGTGACGGCGCCGGCGGTGGCCACCCCGGTCACCCGCCCGCTCGGGGTGAGCGAGCCGGGGTCGCGGAGCCCGTCGAGAGCGGCGGCACCGGTGTCGTCGACGGTGAGGAAGGCGGTGTCGGGCTGGGCCGCCGGCACGACCTCGCGCAGGCGCGCGAGGTCGACGACGACCATGGGGACCGCGCGCGTGCCGTCGTCGCGCACCAGGTCCTCGTCGAGCGCTGCGGCTCGCACCGGGATGCGCACGCCGCGCACGAGCAGCTCGACCCCGCCCTCGGCGTCCGGCAGCGCACCGGCGACGACGGGCAGCGGGTCCCCCTCGACCCCGGGCACCGCCGGGAGGGCCAGCGGGGTGCCCGCCACGACCCGCGCGTACGCGGCGGCATCCGTCGCGACGAGCTCGACCGGCTCCGCACGGCTCCCGGCGACGAGCTGGGCGGACTCGACATAGGCCGCGACGGCCACGCCGACCCCGGGGCGCGCCTCGAGCGCGGCGATGTCCTCGGGGTCGACCCGCAGGGCGTCGACCCGGGCGGGCGCGCCGACCGCCCGGTAGGAGGCGACCTCCCGCTCGTCCTGGATCGTCAGCGACAGGGCGGCGAAGAGGGCCAGCACCGAGGAGCCGACGACGACGGCGACGACGGGCACGGCCGCCACGGCCCCGGTGCGCGCGGCCCGGGCGAGACCGACGAAGGCGACGAGCCCGCGTCCCCGCCCGGCGAGCCCGGAGGCCCACCGCACCGGCCACGGCAGGAGGCGCAGGACGAGGAGCGAGACGGCGATCGCGACGAGGACGGGCGTGAGGGCGGCGTACCAGTCGGTGCGCCCGGCGGCGATCTGACCGCCGCGGGCCTGGACCGTCAGCACGGCGAGCACGGCGACGGCGAGCACACCGGTCTCCGCGACGAGGCGGCGGGCGAGGCGCACGACCCGCCGCTGCCGCACGGCGTCCTCGGACGCGTCGCTCCGGTCGAGCTCGCGGACCTGGGCGAGCGCCGCACCGGCCGTCGCGAGGACGGGGACGAGCCCGACGGCCGCCACCTGGAGCCACAGGTCCGTGCCGGTGGTGCCCGGGACCAGGAGCATCCCGGCGACGGCTGCGAGGGCGACGACGGGCAGGGTGGAGCCCGCCGTGCCGGTGCCGACCTGGGCCACCACCTGCCGGACCGAGCCACCGCGGGCGCGCAGCAGGCGGATCTCGGGCGCCCGCCGGCGCACCGCGACGATGGCGGTGAGCGCGAGGACGAGCACCGCGAGCGCGGTGAGCCCCGCGGTCGCGAACGACGTCAGGACGCGGGCACCCGCGACCGCCGAGTCGTACCGGTCGAGAAGCCCGGCGAGCCCGGTGGTGGTCTCCAGCGGTCGGGCCGTGAGCCCCACCAGGCGGCTGTCGGTGGCGAGCCGGACGAGGACGCGCCGCATCGGCTCGACATCCTCCTGGGTCAGCCGGCCGGCATCGAGCGGGTAGCGCCAGGTCGCGGCCAGGACGGGTGACTCCGCCGGCTCCTCGGCCTCCGGTGGCGTGCGCCAGAGGGAGTCGGAGACGGCACCGTAGCTCTCCGCCGCGGCGACGAGGGCACCCTGTGGCACGACTCCACCCTGCGGGGTCGGGATCGCGGCCAGACCGGCCATCCGCGGCTCCGCGGCCCAGAAGCCGTCCGTGGGCTCGAGAGGCACGAAGACCCCCGAGACCACCGCGGCCATCGGCGTCTGGTCGCCGACGGGGGTCAGGTCCAGGGCATCCCCCACGCGCAGGCCCCACGACCGGGCGGTCCCGGCCGAGACGGCCACCGGGACGACGCGGGCGGGGTGCGCCGCACCCGTCGGCCCGGTGATGGTCCGCACCTCGTCCAGGGCGGGCCCCGGCGCCCCGCCGGACGTCCACTCGACCCGCTCGGCCAGTCCGCTCTGCACCCGGACGACGGCCTGGGTGCCGTCGGGACGGATCGCCTCGCCACCGGGCCGGGTGGCCGCCAGCGGCTCGGTCTGGGCGGCCCAGGTCGGCTCCTCGAGGAGCGCGACGACCTCCGGCCCCAGGACGTCACGCAGCGCCTCGTCGACGGCCTCGAACGGGGCGGTGGGCCCCTCCCGCGGGTCGCCCGTCTCGTCGGGGCGCGACGGGACGACGGCCGGGAGTGCGGACAGTCCGACCTCACGGGCCTGGGCGGGTGCCTGCGAGACCGTGTCGGCGATGGCGACGTCCGCGGCGCGGGACTCCACCCGCGCCGTGACGACGAGGTAGGTGGTCGTCACCGCGGCGAGCACGGTGAGGGCGACGACGGTGCCCCGGGCCACCTTGAGCCCGCGGCGCACGAGGCGCCACGGCCCCAGGCCCGGGCTCACGAGGGCTCCCCTTCCCGCAGCTGGCCGGCGAGGTGGTGCACGCTCGCGCGCAGGACGAGCGCGCCGACGGCCGAGAGGCAGAGCAGCAGCACCGTCACGTACCCGCCGAGGACGAGGGGCGGCAGCACGACCCGGACCGACGGCACCTGGGCGTGACCGTCACCCCCGACGAGGAGGGGGACGACGACGAGCGCGGCGACCACGCCGAGCAGCAGGCCCACCAGGACCGTGACGACGACGACGAGGACCCGCTCCGCCGCCAGGACGCGCCGGATCCGCCGCGTCGGCATGCCGAGAGCGAGGAGGACCGCGTTCTCGTGCCTGCGGGCGCGTCCGAGCGCGGCGGTGCTGGCGGCGAAGCCCACCATGGCGAGGACGACCGACGCCGCGGTCACGAGGAGCATCGCCGAGCGCATGCCGGCGTTCACCGGGTCGTCGCGGCGGTCCGCGACGAGCTCGTCGCGGACCACGGCCACCGTGCCGTACGCCCCGTCCGCGCGGAGCCGGGCGGCCGCTGCCGCAGGGTCCGGCGGGGCGCTCCACCACTCCCCCGGGTCGAAGACCGCCCGCGAGCGGACCGCACCCGCCTCGGTGCGGTCCGGCAACGCCATCGCGGTCGGCAGGTCGAGCAGCACGGCACGGGTCGGCGTCGCGGCCGTGGGCAGGCTGTCGACGACCCCGACGACGGACACGGTGAGGTCGCGCACGCCGAGCGGGAGGACGACCGACCGTCCGGCTCCGGCTTGGAGGGCGTCCGCCACCTCCCGGGTGAGGACGACCGGGACGGCGTCGAGCGCAGCGGGGGCCGCGGCCCGCCACAGCCCCCGCTGGTCGGATGCCTCCGCGAGGGCACCACCGGTCGGCACCTCGACCCCGTCGACGAACACCGCCTGCACGTCCAGGACCATCGTGGCCTCCGGTGCCCGGAACGCGACGAACCCCGGCACCGGGACCGAGACCCCGACGAGCGCCAGCGGTGGCTGCAGGTCCCTGCCGGTGAGGTCGGTCGACACGGTCCGGGCCGTGGCGGACAGGCCCCCGAGCGGCAGGGAGGTGACCAGGCCGCGGGAGTCCCGGACGTGCGCCGAGGCCGGGAAGCCGACGCCGAACCGCTGCAGCGAGCCGGCCCCCTCGACCCGCACCGTGAGCTCGAGCTCGCGGGGGTCCCCGGGCAGCTCGACACCGCCCCCGACGTCCCGGGCCTGCAGGAGCCGCCCGGTGAGGTCCTGCCAGGTCGCCGCGCCGAGCGTGTCGGGCCTCGGGTCGGCCACCCGGCCGGCCGTCGCGGCGTCGACCCCGAGCACGGTCACGTCGTCGATGCCGCCGAGGTCGACCACCGAGCGCCAGACCGGCGACACCCGCTCGGGGCCGCCCGACACGGCGGTGGCGAGCGCGCCGGTGCCCAGCGCGTCCCCGCCGGAGATCCCGCGGACCACGCGCACCGGTGCACCGGCCTCGAAGGCCGACTGGTCCTCGACGGCCCGACCCACCGTGGCGGAGTGCCCCAGCGCGATGGTGCCCATCCCGACGGCGAGGAGGACGAGGAGCAGGGTGCCTCCCTGGCTCGCCGCCCGCCGCGCGAACTGCCACCCGCCCCAGGCCGCGTCGAGCCCCGCCCGGCCGACGCCGGCCCGGGAGACCCAGCGGGCGACGGGGGGCAGCAGCCGGAGGCACACGACGGCGAGCCCGGCGACCACCAGGGCCGGGGCCGCCGCCGTCAGCGGGTCGACCGTCGTGGCGCCCGCCGTGTCGTACCGGCGCAGCTGGACGGCCGCGAGGGCGCCGAGCAGCACGAGCAGGAGGTCGAGGCCGGACCCGGCGGCGAACCGGGCCCCCCGCCGGCGACCCGCCCCCGTCGTGGCGCCGCGGGCGGCCCGGCCCACCCACAGCGTCGTCGCGACCGTGACGAGGACCGCGAGCGTGACCAAGGGCAGCAGGGCGCGCCACAGGGCGGGGTCGGCCGCATCGGCCGGCGTCCACCAGGGCCCGGGGAGACCGGCGGCGAGGCGCGTGACGCCCGGCGCGAGGAGCAGCGTGCCGAGCACGCCGAGCAGTGCGACGGCGCAGGCGTCGCCCGCTGCGAGCGCCGCGAGCCGGGCGGTGGAGGCTCCGCGGGTGCGCAGCAGCCTGGTCTCGCCGTCCCGCAGCGTCGCGAGCAGGGCTGCGGACCCGACGAGAGCCACGGCGCCGAGCAGCGCCAGCAGCAGCACGGGGGTGAGCAGTGACACCCGGATCCGGTCACCGACCAGACCGGCGGCGTCGACGAGCCCCGGCAGCGAGGTCGTCACCCGCGGGCCGCGCAGGGCGAGCCCGGCCGGGGCGGCGGCCCCCGCGGCCCCCGCCTGCTCCGGCAGGCCGGTGGCGCGGCGCAGGTCGCGAGCGGCCGCGTCCACGTCGCGGCCCAGCGCCCGCAGCTCTGCCGCGCCGACCACGCCGAGGTCGGGGGTGGCCCGCCACGTGACCGCCGAGCTCCCGACGAGCGGGCCGTCGAAGGTGCCCGGGGCGAGCACGAACGGGCCGTACGTCGTGAAGTCGGTCGTCGTCACGCCGCTGAGGCCCAGCGGCAGGTCGACCCACAGCGCGTCCTGCGGCGACCGGGGCCGGAAGACACCGACGAGCTCCAGCGTCACCGGCGGGGCGTCCTCGTCGACGAGGTCGGCGGTCTCGAGCTCGTCACCGACCGCGAGACCGAGCGCCTCCGCCGCCGGCTGGGGCAGGGCCACCTCGACGGTCCCGTCGCCGGCGGCGGCCGCGTCGTCCGGTGCCACCGGCCACCGCCCGTCGGTGAGGTCGGCGGCCGTGTCGATGCCGGCGACGTCGGCGAGGAAGGCACGGTCGGTGGCGGCCCCGGACGGCAGCGCCCGCGTGGTCGTCGTCCCGACCCGGGTCACGGTGACGTCCGGGAGTCGCTGCACGGCACGCCGGAACGCGGTGTCGACCGGGTCGAGGTCACCGGGCTTCAGGGAGCCCGCGAGGACCAGCGACCGGGAGGCGGGAGGCACGTCGAGCGTCGAGCGCACCCCGGCCTCGGTGATGGCGGCGGCGAGGAGCTGCAGCGCCGTGACGACGACCAGTGCCATGAGCACCGAGACGACGATGGCGGCGACGGCCACCGGGTGGGTCCGCAGGCGCCGACGCAACAGACGTGCACCGCTCACCGCCGACCGCTCCTCCCGGGCGGGTCCTCGCCCCGGGGGTGAGGCTAGCGGGGGGTCAGCGCGGCCCCACCGAGACGACGGACACAGATCGGCAACGATGTGCCAGCGTCCCGGCTCCGGCGGACACATCGTCCGGGTCCCACGTGAGCAGGAGCCGCTCGAGCCCGGGGACCGGGATCTCCACGGGGCCCGCACCGAGGCTCACGACGACGGCGTAGGCGCCGGCACCGTCGCGGGCGTGGCGCAGGACGAGCCAGCGGGCGTCCTCGTCGACCGTGACGTCGACGTCGGCGAACCGGGTCGCCGCGTCGCCGACCAGCCGTCGCCGCCAGGCCGTGAGGTCGGTGTACCAGCGCAGCATCCGGGCGTGCTCCGAGGTCTCGACCTCGGCCCAGTCCAGGACGGAGCGGTCGCGTGTCGCCGGGTCCTGCGGGTCCGGCACGTCGGCGGCGGACCAGCCGTGCGTGCCGAACTCCGCGCGCCGCCCGTCCCGGACCGCGTCGGCGAGCCAGTCCTCGGCGAAGCTCGTGAAGAACTGCCACGGGGTGGACGCCGCCCACTCCTCGCCCATGAAGATCATCGGCGTCGTCGGGGCGAGCAGGTACAGCGCGGCACCGGCCGCCTGCAGCGCGGGGTCATCGACGAGGGCGGAGATGCGCTCCCCCGTCGCCCGGTTGCCGACCTGGTCGTGGGTCTGGAGGTACCCGAGCAGGCGACGGGCGTCGACCCGGTGCCGGTCCAGGGGCGCGCCCCACGTGGACCCGCGGAAGCTGGAGTACGTCCCGTCGTGGAGGAACCCGTGGGTGAGGACCTTGGCGAGCACCGCGAGCGGCGTGGCCTCGGGCGTCCCCGCCGCGCCCCCGAAGTCGGTGTAGTAGCCCTGGGTCTCCCCCGTGAGCGTGACGTGGAGGGCATGGTGCACGTCGTCGTCCCACTGCGCCGTCATCCCGTGGCCACCCTGGGCGGTGGGGGTGATCATCACCGGGTCGTTGAGGTCGCTCTCGGCGACGAGGTCGAGCGGGCGCCCGAGCCGGTGGGCCAGGGCGGCCACTTCGTCGGACAGCTCGGCGAGGTAGTGGCGGGGCGAGTCGTCCTTGAGCTCGTGCACGGCGTCGAGCCGCAGCGCGTCGACGTGGAAGTCGGTGAACCAGCGGCGGACGCTGTCGAGCAGGAACCGGCGTACGACGTCGGAGCCGTCGTGGTCAAGGTTGACCGCCGGGCCCCAGGGCGTCTCGTGGGCGGTGGTGAAGTACGGGCCGAAGCGGGCCAGGTAGTTGCCACTGGCGCCGAGGTGGTTGTGGACGACGTCGAGGCAGACGCCCAGGCCGCGTGCGTGGCAGGCGTCGACGAACCGCGCGAAGGCCTCCGGGCCGCCGTAGGCGTCGTGGACGGCGTAGAGCCCGACCCCGTCGTAGCCCCAGCCCCGGTCGGTGGGGAAGGAGGCCACCGGCATGACCTCGACGACGTCGACACCGAGCGCGACGAGGTGGTCGAGGCGGGCCCGGGCGGCGTCGAAGGTGCCCTCGGGGGTGAAGGTCCCGATGTGCAGCTCGTAGAACAATCCGCCGAGGGTTCCGGCGCCGTCCCGCGGGCCGCGCCAGCCGTCGTCGGTCCACCCGAAGCCGGCGGTGTCGACGGTCCGGCTGGGGCCGTGCACGGTGCCCGGCTGCCAGGCGCCGCGCGGGTCCGGCAGTGCGGGCTCCTCGCCGTCGAGGACGAAGGCGTAGTCGACCTCGCCGACGCCGGGCGGCAGCTGGAGGCGCCACCAGCCGTCGCCGGCGGGCGTCATCGCCTCCCGCCGGACCCCGCGTGACCTATTGGTCGGATCCGGGACGGGAGACCACTCGAGCTCGACCCGCTCGGGGGTCGGCGCCCAGACCTCGATCGTGCGGGGGCTCACGCGCCGACCTCCTCGCCGGTCGTCTCCTCCTCGGCCGCGCCCCCGTCGTCGACGCGCACGAGCAGGGCCACCGGCCGCTCGGTGAGCAGCTCGGCCAGCGCGATCCCGGACCCGCCGACCTCGACGTCCCGGCCGGCCAGCACCTCGCGCCACCGGCCCGGCGGCACCGCGCACCCGGCGTCGCCGAAACCACCGGCGGCCGCGAGCCGGCCGGCCCCCCGGGTGACGACGGTGACGGCACGCGGGCCGTCGGTGTCGCCCCGGGCGAACGCGAGGGCGTGCTCGCTGCCGGTCTCGACCGGCGTGTACGTGGCCTCGGGGCCGACGAACGCCTCGGGGTGCTCGCGCCGCAGCCGCAGGGTGAGCGCGGTGAGCCGCATCTTGTCGTCGTCGAGGTCGAAGCAGGGCTCGTCGTCGTCGACGCGGGCGAGCCGCTCCACGCGGTCGGTCCAGTCGACGGGGCGGCGGTTGTCGGGGTCGACGAGGGCCAGCATCCCGAGCTCCCCGCCCTGGTAGACGTCGGGGACGCCCGGCATCGTCAGCTGGACGAGCTTCTGGCCGAGGATGTTCGCGCGCACCGACGCCTCGTGCGGCACCGTCCACGCGTCGAGGTGCTCGTGGACGCCGAGGTCCCGGCCGAGCGCGCGGGCGAAGGCGACGACCTCGTCCTCGTACTCGCTGTCGCCGTCGACCCAGGCCGTGTGGACCTTGGCCTCGCGCACGGCCTTGAGCAGGTACTCCTCGAGCCGGGCGCCCGAGATGGGCCAGGTGCCGACGAGGGTCTGCCAGACGAGGTACTCCGTGGGCGGGTCGACCCGGGCGGTGCGGTACGGGTCGGCGAGCCCGCGGGCCCGCTCCAGCCACTCGGCCCATCCCTGCGCGTCCTCCGAGAGGGTCATCAGGCGTGCCCGGGTGTCCTCGGAGCGCTTGGTGTCGTGGGTGGTGAGGGTGGTCATCGACGTGGGCCACTCCGCCTGCTGACGGGCACACCAGTGGTGGAAGGCGTCGAGGTCGATGGACGGCACCTCGGGGTGGCCGCCGACCTCGTTCGCCCCCGCCAGCCGGAACCACCGGTAGAAGGCGGTGTCCTCGATGCCCTTGGCCATGACCGGTCCGCAGGTCTGCTGGAAGCGCACCCGGAACTCGTCGGCCGCCTGGCCGCTGTCCACCTGGGCCTGGGGCAGGTGGCCCCCGAGCACGAGACGGACGACGACGTCGAGCGCGTCGTGGTCGCTGGGCGCGAGCAGCGCCCGAGCCCGCTCGGCCGCGGCGTCGACGACGGCGGCCTGCTCGGGGTCGACTCCCCGGCCGGGCACGACGTAGGCGCGGTACCGGTCCATCGCGACGAGGAGCGCCTCGAGCGCCCGGCGCAGGGCGGCGGCGTCCTCGCCGGCGAGGACCCGGCGGACGAGGCGCATCAGGCGGTCGACCTCGGCGGCCTGGACGTCGTCGACGACGAGCCGCTTGGACGCGATGACGACCTCGTCGAGGTCGACGAGGTCGGGCGCGACCTCGGCCCACAGGCGGTCCAGGGTGCCGGTGTCGTCGGGCGGGGTGAGGACCTGCTGGACCCGCAGGAGCGCGTCGTACCCCGTGGTCCCCGCGCACCGCCAGGCGTCGGGCAGCCGCTCCTCGCCCTCGAGGATCTTCTCGACGACGACCCACGCGTCCCCGGTCGACTCGGCGAGCCGCTCGAGGTAGCCGCCCGGGTCGGCGAGGCCGTCGGGGTGGTCGATGCGGAAGCCGTCGACCTCGCCGTGCCCGTGCAGCGCGAGCAGCAGCGCGTGGGTGGCGGTGAACACGACCGGGTCCTCGACGCGCACGGCGACGAGGGAGGTGACGTCGAAGAACCGGCGGTAGTTGAGCGCGTCGCCGGCCTCCCGCCAGCTCGACAGGCGGTAGGCCTGGGCGTCGACGAGCTCGCGCAGGGGCAGCCCCTCCGTGCCGGGGGCGACCGGGAACTCGTGGTCGAAGTAGCGCAGGACGGGGTCGGTGCCGCCGGGGCCGCCGTCGTCGGCCAGGGCCAGCTCGCCGCGCTCGAGCGCCTGCTCGAGGCTGCCACCCAGCACCGGCATGAGCAGCCGCTCGTCCTCGGCGACCCAGTCGACGTCGAACCAGCCCGCGTACGGGGAGCGAGCCCCCTCGCGCAGCAGCGACCAGAACGGCGCGTTGAGGTGCTCCGGCGACGGCACGGCCATGTGGTTCGGCACGACGTCGACGATGACCCCGAGGCCCGCCTCGCGGCAGGCCGCGACGAGCCGCTCGAACGCGCCCCGCCCACCGGCCTCGACGTTGATGCGGGTGTGGTCGAGGACGTCGTACCCGTGGGTCGAGCCCGGCGCCGGCTGGAGGACCGGCGAGAGGTAGACGTGCGACACCCCGAGGGAGGCGAGGTACGGCACCTGCGCCGCGGCGTCGTCGAAGCCGAAGCCGCCGTGGATCTGGAGCCGGTACGTGGCAGTCGGGACCACGCGCGCGGGGTCGGGTCGGTGGGCCGCCACGGGGCTCAGCCTCGGGCGGGGGCGGCGGCCGCGGTGGCGGCCGGCGGGGCCGGGACCTCGCGCGGGTGACGCAGGACGACGACCGAGCGGGCCTCGACGTGGACCTTCTCGCCGGCGTCGTGCCAGCCGGCGTCGACGTCGTCCACGGCGGTGTCGACCTCGACGGCCCACCGCTCGCCGTACTCCGGCCCGGGGAGGAGGAACTCGTGCCCCTCGTGGTCGGCGTTGAACAGGACGAGGAAGTCGTCGTCGACGACCCGCCGGCCCCGGGTGTCGGGGCCGGGGATGGCGTCGCCGTTGAGGAACACCGTCATCATCCGGGCCTCGCCGTCGGTCCAGTCGTGCTCGCCCATCGGCTCGCCACCGGCCTGGAACCAGGCGATGTCGCCCATCTCGGACTGCCCGCCGTGGTCGGCGCTGCCCGCGAAGAACCGCCGGCGGCGGAACACGGGGTGCTCGCTGCGGATCTTGGCGACCGCCGCCGTGAAGGCGAAGAGGCGCCGCTGCTCGGCATCGAGGTCCCAGTCGACCCAGGCGATCTCGTTGTCCTGGCAGTAGACGTTGTTGTTGCCGCCCTGGGTGCGTCCGATCTCGTCGCCGTGGGCGATCATCGGCACGCCCTGGCTCAGCAGCAGGGTCGCCATGAAGTTGCGCTGCTGGCGCACCCGCAGCGCGATGACCTCGGGGTCGTCGGTGGGGCCCTCGACCCCGCAGTTCCACGACCGGTTGTGCGACTCGCCGTCGCGCCCGTCCTCGCCGTTGGCGTCGTTGTGCTTGTCGTTGTAAGACACCAGGTCGCGCAGGGTGAAGCCGTCGTGCGCGGTGACGAAGTTGATCGAGGCGATCGGCTTGCGGCCGTTGTGCTCGTAGAGGTCGCTGGACCCGGTGAGCCGCGACGCGAACTCGCCGAGCGAGCCGGGCTCCCCGCGCCAGAAGTCACGCACGGTGTCGCGGTACTTGCCGTTCCACTCGGTCCACAGCGGCGGGAAGCCGCCCACCTGGTAGCCGCCGTCACCGACGTCCCACGGCTCGGCGATCAGCTTGACCTGCGAGATGACCGGGTCCTGCTGGATGAGGTCGAAGAACGCCGAGAGCTTGTCGACCTCGTGGAACTGCCGCGCCAGGGTGGCCGCGAGGTCGAAGCGGAAGCCGTCGACGTGCATCTCGGTGACCCAGTAGCGGAGGCTGTCCATGATGAGCTGCAGCACGTGCGGGTTGCGCATGAGGAGGCTGTTCCCCGTGCCCGTCGTGTCGTAGTAGTGGGCCTTGTTGTCGTCGACGAGCCGGTAGTACGCGGCGTTGTCGATGCCGCGGAAGCAGATGGTGGGGCCCATCTCGTTGCCCTCGGCGGTGTGGTTGTAGACGACGTCGAGGATGACCTCGATGTCGGCCTCGTGCAGCGCCTTGACCATCGCCTTGAACTCGGTGACCTGCTCCCCCCGGTCCGAGCGCGAGTACCCGTTGTGCGGGGCGAGGAAGCCGATGGTGTTGTAGCCCCAGTAGTTGGACAGGCCCTTGGACTGCAGCGAGGTGTCCTGGACGAACTGGTGCACCGGCATGAGCTCGATGGCGGTCACGCCGAGCGCGGTGAGGTGCTCGATGATCGCCGGGTGGGCGATCGCGGCGTACGTGCCGCGGATCTCCTCGGGGATCTCGGGGTGGGTCATCGTCAGGCCCTTGACGTGGGCCTCGTAGATGACGCTCTCGTGGTACTCGTGGCGCGGCGGCCGGTCGTGGCCCCAGTCGAAGTACGGGTTGGTGACGACGCCGAGCATCGTCTTGCCGAGGCTGTCCTCGGTGTTGCGCTCGGTCGGGTCGGCGAAGTCGTACGAGAAGAGGGCCTGGTCGTTGGCGACCTGCCCCTCGACGGCCTTCGCGTAGGGGTCGAGCAGCAGCTTGCTCGGGTCGCAGCGGTGCCCCTCGGTCGGCTCGAACGGCCCGTGGACGCGGTAGCCGTAGCGCTGGCCCGGCTGCATCCCCGGCACATACCCGTGCCAGACGAAGCCGTCGACCTCCGGCAGCTCGATGCGCGTCTCGGCGCCGTCGTCGTCGACGAGGCACAGCTCGACGGTCTCGGCGACCTCGCTGAACAGCGCGAAGTTGACACCGCTGCCGTCGTAGGTGGCGCCGAGGGGGTACGCCGTCCCAGGCCAGATCTCCACAGAATGCCTTTCGAGGGGGGTCACTACAGGCCAGCCGCGCTGCCGGCGCTCGCGCGGGGGTCCCCCGCGCGAGGTCCCAACCTACCCGGCCCGGGGGCCCGTCGATGACCTCCGCGTCAGGCCTGGACGGGCCGGGCCCCGGCTCGGCTACTGTCGGGCCTCCGGCCCAGCCCCCCAGCCTCGAGGAGTCCACCATGCCCGTGCAGCGTGTCGCCGTCGTCACCGGAGCCGCCCGCGGGATCGGGGCCGCGACCGCCGAGCGGCTGGCTCGGGACGGGTTCGCCGTCGCCGTGCTCGACCTCGACGAGGCCGCGTGCGAGGTCGTGGCCGGCGGCATCCGGGACGCCGGGGGCCGGGCCGTCGGGCTGGGGGTCGACGTGTCGGACGCGGCCGCGGTCGAGGCCGGGGTCGCCCGGGTCGCCGCCGAGCTCGGCCCGCCCGTCGTCCTGGTCAACAACGCCGGGATCATCCGCGACAACCTCCTCTTCAGGATGACCGAGGACGACTGGGACGCCGTCATGGCCGTCCACCTCAAGGGCGCGTTCCTCATGACCAAGGCGTGCCAGGCCCACATGACCGAGCAGCGGTACGGCCGGATCGTCAACCTGTCGTCCTCCTCGGCGCAGGGCAACCGCGGGCAGGCCAACTACGCGGCCGCCAAGGCCGGGCTGCAGGGCTTCACCAAGACCCTCGCCATCGAGCTCGGGAAGTTCGGGGTCACCGCGAACGCCGTGGCGCCCGGCTTCATCGAGACGGACATGACCCGGGCGACGGCCGAGCGGCTCAAGGTCTCGTTCGAGGACTTCCTCACCCACACCGCCGCCCAGATCCCGGTCGCCCGGGTCGGGCAGCCCGCCGACATCGCCGCGACGATCGCCTTCCTCGTCTCGGAGGAGGCCGGTTTCGTCTCGGGGCAGGTCATCTACGTCGCCGGCGGCCCGCTCGACTGAGCCGCGTCGGTCACAGGCCGAGGTCGCGGCCGATGAGCTCCTTCATGATCTCGTTGGAGCCGGCCCAGATCTTCGAGACCCGCGCGTCGCGCCAGGCCCGGGCGACCCGGTACTCGTTCATGAAGCCGTAGCCGCCGTGCAGCTGGACGCACTCGTCGAGCACCTCGTTCTGCACCTGAGCGCTGAACCACTTGGCCTTCGCGGCGTCGACGGGGGTGAGGGCGCCCTCGGCGTGCGCGGCGACGCAGTCGTCGACGTAGGCCTGGGTGACCTCGAGCTTGGTGAGCAGCTCGGCCATCTTGAACTTGTTGTGCTGGAACGCACCCACCGGCTGGCCGAACGCCGTGCGCTCCTTGGTGTACTCGACGGTCTCGCGGAAGATCTGGAAGGCGTGGGCGGTGTTCGCGACGGCCGCGCCCACCCGCTCCTGCGGGAGCCGCTGCATCATCGCGATGAAGCCCAGCCCCTCCTCGCCGAGCCGGTTCGTGTCGGGGACACGCACGTCCTCGAAGAAGAGCTCGGAGGTGTCGGCCTCCTCCTGCCCGACCTTGTCGAGCTTGCGGCCGCGGGTGAAGCCGTCCATGCCGGCCTCGACGACGAACAGGGTGATGCCCTTGGCGCCCTTGCCCGGGTCGGTGCGGGCGGCGACGATGACGAGGTCGGCCTGGTAGCCGTTGGTGATGAACGTCTTGCTGCCGTTCAGGACCCAGGTGTCGCCGTCCCGGACGGCGGTGGTCTTCAGGGCGGCGAGGTCGGAGCCGCCGGACGGCTCGGTCATCGCGATGGCCGCGATGAGGTCGCCGTTGGCCATGCCGGGCAGCCAGCGCTGCTTCTGCTCGTCGGTGCCGAGGTCGACGATGTACGGCGGGCAGACGTCGGAGTGGATGCCGAAACACGACGACACGGCGAAGTTGAAGCCGGCGATGACCTCGGCGGAGATGGCGTTGAAGCGGTAGTCCTCGGCGCCCATGCCCCCGAACTCCTCGGGGATGTCGAGGCCGAAGAGGCCCTGCTTGCCGGCCTCCTTCCAGATGTCGCGGTCGATCGACTTGACCTCGAGCATCTGCTCGGCGCGCGGCTTGAGCGTGCGCTCGACGAACTCCTGCACCGAGGCGCGGAAGTCCTCGTGCTCGCTGGCGTACAGGTTGCGCGGCATGGGGGCTCCTCGAGCGGTCGCGGGTGCGGCGACGACGCCGCATTGACTAAGCGCTTGCTTAGTCTGACCCGGGTGCGGCATGCTGTCAACCGTGCCGAGCACCACACCGCTCACCGAGAGCGCCGTCCTCGCCGCCATCGCCCCCGAGGGCGGGCGCCCGGGCGGCGGCACCGACGCGTCCGACACCGCCGTCCGGATCATGCTCGCCGCCGCCGACGCGTTCGCCGCGAACGGGTTCCCGGCCACGACCACGCGGGACATCGCGTCCCGGGCGGGCCTCTCCCCCGCCGGCGTCTACGTCCACTTCGCGTCCAAGGAGATCCTGCTCTTCGAGCTGAGCCGCCGCGGCCATGCCCGCGCTCGCGACCTGCTCGTCGAGGCGTCCCGCGACGCCGCGACGGCCACCGAGGCCCTGCGCGCGATCATCGGCGGGTTCTCGCGGTGGCACGCCGAGCACCACCAGCTGGGTCGCATCGTCCAGTTCGAGTTCCGCCACCTCAGCGAGGACCACCAGGTGGAGGTCCTCGGGTTGCGCAAGGAGATCGACCACGTCGTCGCCGACGTCCTGAGCGACGGTGTCGCGTCCGGCGAGTTCGAGGTCGACGACGTGCGGACCACCGCGCTGGCGCTGCTGTCCATGGCCATCGACGTCGCCCGGTGGTACGTGCCGGGCGCCCGGAGGACTCCCGAGGCCATCGAGGCCGAGTACGGCGAGCTCGCCGTCCGGCTCGTCCGGCGCACCGGCTGACCCGGCCGACCCCGCCGCCGGGACTCCCCGATCGTCCCGGTCCCCGGCACCCGCCCGCCGTACAGTGGCCCGCGTGACCGAGCCCCGCACCCGCACGCCGGTGGCGTCCCCGCCCGGCGGCGACGTGGTGCTCGACCGGCCCGCGGCCGAGCCGACTCGGGTCGTCGACGCCCTGCTCGGCGCGTTCGCGCTCGTCGCCGTCACCCCGTCGTGGTTCCCGAACGGGCTCTCCGTCGGTCTCCTCGTCCTCGCCGTGACGGTCGCCGTCGGGGCGACCCGGCGCCCGGTGCGGCACCTGACCGGAGCCCCCTACCGGCTGGGCTGGTTCGTGCCGCTCATGCTCACCGTGTTCGCGTTCGCCGTCGCCGTGAGCATCGCGACGCCGGACGACTCCATCAACGGCTGGCCCCGGCGGGCGTTGCGGCTCGTCCTCGTCATGGCCTTCCTCCTCGTCGTCGTGTCCGGCCGCATCCACTACCCCTCCTTCGTCCGGGGACTGGCGGCCGGGCTCGCTGCCAACGCCGCCCTCTTCGAGGCCGGCCTGGCGCCCACCCCGTACGGCGACTACCTCTCGGGGTTCCTCCTCGACAAGAACGTGGCCGGACTCGCGTACACGGTCACCGGTCTGCTCCTCGTCGGCCTCACCCAGCGGACCTCCTCGCAGCTGGTCATCCTCACCGCCACCTCGTGGCTCGTGTGGACGACAGGGTCCCGGACGTCGATCGCGGCGCTCGCCTGCGGCATCGCCTGGCTGCTCCTGCGGCCACACCTGGGGCGGTTCGGCCGGCTCGCGCTGGCCGCGGTCCTCGCCGCCGCCATCCAGGTCATCGAGACCCGCTACGCCCGCGTCGGGGTCTTCGCCAACCGGGACGGCACCGACGCGCTCCGGCAGCGCATCGACGCCGCGTCCAGCGGCAAGGTCGAGGACACCCCGTGGCCCGGGCAGGGCCTCGGCTCGGCGTACGTGTTCCTCGACGGCCGCACCTTCCTCTTCCACAACTCGTACTGGAGCGCCTTCGTCGAAGGCGGCTGGGTGCTCGCCGTCGCGTACGTCGCCGTGACCCTTCTCGTCGGCGTGGGCCTGCTGCGCCCGGGCCGGGCCACCCGGACCTGGGCCGCCGCCGAAGCCGCCAACGTCGCGGTGCTCGTGTGCGCCCTCCGGCTCGGTGAGGTCTTCGGGACCACGACCGGGATGCTCGCCCTGGGCGCGGGCCTGCTCGGTGCGATGGCGGCCCGCCGCGCGGCGGAGCCCCCGCCACCGGACACCCCGACGGAGTCCCCGGCCGCGCTGGGTACCCTGACGCGGTGACAGCGACGCAAGGCCACGGCGGCTCGGCCTCGATCGCCGTCTCCGACTACTGGTGGTACGTCGCCCGCTCCGACCTCCTGGAGGCCGCGCTGCACCGCCATGTCGGCGGCGCGGGCCTCGCCCTCGACATCGGCAGCGCCGACGGGCCGAGCGCCGGGTGGTTCCGCGCGGCGGCCGCCCGCACCGTCTCCCTCGACATCGACCCCCGCGGGCTGGACTCGAGCGGAGTCTGCGGATCGGCGCTCGCCCTGCCGTTCCCCGACGGCACCTTCGACGCCGTGGCCGCCTTCGACGTCATCGAGCACTGCGCCCCCGAGGAGGCGGCGCTGGCCGAGGTCCGTCGGGTGCTGCGACCGGGGGGCTCGTTCCTCCTGTCCGTCCCCGCCTACGCCTGGGCCTGGAGCGACTTCGACGTCGCGAACGGCCACCATCGGCGCTACACCCGCCGCCGTGCGGTCGAGGCCGTCACCGCGGCCGGGTTCCGCGTCGACCGCGCCACCTACGGCTTCGCCACCGTCTTCCCGCTGTTCGCGGCCGAGCGGCTCGGCCGCAGGATCCGGCGGCGCCGGGCCGACGGGCCGGTCGACATCGTGCAGGTGCCGCGGGTGCCTCCGGTCGTCAACACCGCCCTGACCGCCCTGTGCCGCCTCGACCGGGCCGTCCTGACCCGGCGCGACCTGCCGTTCGGGTCCTCGGTCTTCCTCGCCGCCACCCGTCCCGCCTGAGCCGCGAGGTCAGCGCCGGTCGAGCGGTCCCCCGGCGACGACCCGGGCCCGCACGTCGGCGGCGGTCGCCGCGAGCCCGGCCGCGAGCGGGGTGGCGGCGAGCGCGTCGACCTCGGTCCACCGCACCGACCCCAGCCGGAGGTCGAGCACCTGCCCCCGCCCACCCGGCACCGTCACTGTCCGCAGCGGCCGGTGGAACACCCGGCGCGCCTCACCGACGAGATGGCCGACCGTGACGGGACGCCCGGAGGCCAGGACCTTGACGACGGCGGACCCGGGCGCGGCGGCGCGGGCCAGCTCGGCACAGCGCACGATCATCCGGGCCAGGTCGGTGACGAAGACGTAGTCCCGGATCGTGTCGAGCGAGACGAAGACCGGCAGCGGGCGGGTCGTCGCGTCGGACAGGCACAGCTGCGACAGCAGGCCCTGCGGCTTGCCGAGCGTCTGCCCGGGCCCGTAGACGTTCGCGAGCCGGCCGAGGACGACCCGCACCCCGGTCCGGGCGGCCGCGTCCGTGAGGACGCGCTCCATCGCGAGCTTCGTGCGCCCGTACGGAACGAGCGGGGCGGGTGCGGTGCGCTCGGTGAAGGGCGGGCGCGACGAGCCGGCGTAGAGGCCACCGGCGGAGGACGCGAGGAACACGACGCCGTCGTCGTCGGCCGCGGCGTCGCTGCCGAGCAGCCCCACGAACCGCTCGAAGACGCGGAGCTCGCCGGCCAGCGCCTCCTCGGAGGTCGCGACGACGCCCGCCCCCGCACACCAGGCGAGGAGCCACCGGCGCCCGGCCCGGTCCGCGCTGAACCGGGTGTACTCCTCGGCCAGCACCGCCGACGCCGCGGCCTCGTCGTCCCAGGGGACATTGCAGGTGCGCACCTCCCAGCCGTCCCGGCGCAGGGCCGTGACGAGGTGGCGGCCCACGAGGCCCCCGGCGCCCACGACCCAGGCGAGCGGCGCGAGGTCGGCGCTCACGCCTCCTCGCCGGCGCGCTCGCGCCCGAGGGGCCCGTCGAGCCGGTCCCGGACGGGCAGGTAGAGCGGCTTGCCCATCGCCATGTTGACGGCCATCCCGACGTACTCGGCGATGACCCCGAGGGCGAAGAGGATCGCGCCGGTGGCGGCCATGAGCAGGACCATCGTCGAGGTCCAGCCGGGCGCGTCCCACCGCGCGGTGGCCCGGCCCACGACGAGCACGACCGCGATGAGCGGGGCCAGCACGATCGCGGCCGCCCCGGTGAGGCTGACCCAGCGCAGGGGTGTCGTGCCGCTGGACAGCACGAGACGCCAGAAGTGCGACACGAGCCGCCGCACGTCGTACCCCGAGGGGCGGTCGCCCTCGGCGCGCATCGGGACCGGCGCGGTCGTGACCCGCCGGGCGACCCACGAGATGGCGACGTCGAGGTAGATGCCCGGTCCGGCGTAGGCGGCCACCGAGCGGGCGACCTCGCCGAGGACGAGCCGGAAGCTGTTGAAGTCGGCGGCGCGCGCGCCCCGCGCGAGCTTCGAGACGAGCCACTTCGCCGACCGGGAGGCGAGGTTGCGGCCGGCCCCGTGCGGCGGGGGGTTCGTCGGTCGCGCGTACACGAGGTCGGCCTGCTCGGCCATCGCGGTGTCCAGGAGCGTCCCGATGTGCTCGGGGTCGTGCTGGCCGTCCTCGTCCATCGTCACGACCCACTCCCCACCGGAGGCCGAGATGCCCGCGAGCGTCGCCGCGTGCTGACCGAAGTTGCGGCTCAGCCAGACCGGACGGACCCAGTCGTGCTCGGCCGCCAGCCGCCGGATGACGGCGTCCGACCCGTCGGGGCCGCAGTCGTCGACGAGGACGACCTCCTCGACGACGTAGGCGCGCCCGCCCGGCGTGCTGCGGGGCACCGTCGACGCGGCGAGCTCGGCGACGACGGCCGGCAGGGTCCGTGCGCCCTGGTAGACGGGCACCACGACGGACACACGGTGCGGCTCGGGCCCGCCGGTCTCGCTCTCCACGCCGGACACCCTAGCCGCGACGCGGCCCCCGGCAGCGGGTGGTCAGTCGCGGGTCAGCTTGCGGTAGGTGACCCGGTGCGGGCGGGCCGCGTCCTCGCCGAGGCGCTCGACCTTGTTCTTCTCGTAGGAGTCGAAGTTGCCCTCGAACCAGTACCAGCGCGCCGGGTTCTCGTCGGTGCCCTCGTAGGCCAGGATGTGGGTCGCGACCCGGTCGAGGAACCACCGGTCGTGGCTGATGACGACGGCACAGCCGGGGAACTCCAGGAGCGCGTTCTCGAGCGAGCCGAGGGTCTCGACGTCGAGGTCGTTCGTCGGCTCGTCGAGCAGCAGGAGGTTGCCACCCTCCTTGAGGGTGAGCGCGAGGTTCAGCCGGTTGCGCTCGCCGCCGGAGAGGATCCCGGCCTTCTTCTGCTGGTCCGGGCCCTTGAACCCGAACTGGCTGACGTACGCCCGGGACGGGATCTCGACGTGGCCGACGTTGATGTAGTCGTGGCCGCCGGAGACGGTCTCCCAGAGGTTCTTGTTCGGGTCGAGGCCGCCGCGGCTCTGGTCGACGTAGGAGATCTTCACGGTCTCGCCGACGGTGACGGACCCGCCGTCGGCCTCCTCCAAGCCCACGATCGTCTTGAACAGGGTGGTCTTGCCGACCCCGTTGGGCCCGATGACCCCGACGATGCCGTTGCGCGGCAAAGTGAACGAGAGATCCTCGATGAGGACGCGGTCGCCGAAGCCCTTCGTGAGGTTCGTGACCTCGATGACCTTGCTGCCGAGGCGCGGGCCCGGCGGGATCTGGATCTCGTCGAAGTCGAGCTTGCGGGTGCGGTCGGCCTCGGCCGCCATCTCCTCGTACCGCTGGAGGCGTGCCTTGGACTTGGTCTGCTTGGCCTTGGCGTTGGACCGGACCCACTCGAGCTCCTCGGCGAGGCGCTTGGAGAGCTTGGCGTCCTTCTTGCCCTGGACCTGGAGGCGGGCCTGCTTCTTCTCGAGGTAGGTCGAGTAGTTGCCCTCGTAGGGGTAGGCCCGGCCGCGGTCCAGCTCGAGGATCCACTCGGCGACGTTGTCCATGAAGTACCGGTCGTGCGTGACGGCGACGACGGCGCCGGCGTAGTTCGCGAGGTGCTGCTCGAGCCACAGCACGGACTCGGCGTCGAGGTGGTTCGTCGGCTCGTCGAGCAGCAGCAGGTCCGGCTTCTGCAGGAGCAGCTTGCACAGGGCCACCCGGCGGCGCTCACCGCCGGAGAGGACCGTGACGTCGGCGTCCGGCGGGGGGCAGCGCAGCGCGTCCATGGCCTGCTCGAGCTGGGAGTCGAGGTCCCAGGCGTCGGCGGCGTCGATGGCCTCCTGGAGCTGGCCCATCTCGGCCATCAGGGCGTCGAAGTCGGCGTCGGGCTCGGCCATCTCGGCCGAGATCTCGTTGTACCGGTCGAGCTTGGCCTTGATCTCGCCCGCGCCCTCCTCGACGTTGCCGAGGACCGTCTTCTCCTCGTTGAGCTCGGGCTCCTGCATGAGGATGCCGACGGTGTAGCCCGGGGTGAGGCGCGCCTCGCCGTTGGACGGCTGGTCCAGGCCGGCCATGATCTTCAGCACCGACGACTTCCCGGCACCGTTCGGGCCGACGACGCCGATCTTGGCGCCGGGCAGGAACGACAGGGTGACGTCGTCGAGGATGACCTTGTCGCCGTGCGCCTTGCGGGCACGCGACATCACATAGATGAACTCGGGCATGGGCCCAGCGTAACGAGCCCGGGGGCCCGGCCCGAATCCGCGGCGGCGCCCCCGGAGGCGTGGTCAGGCGACCTGCTCCTCGGCGGGCGGGACGAGCGGCCCGCTGTCGGCATGCCCTCTGCCGGGTCCGGGCGTCGACTCGGGGGCCATCCCGCCGTCGAGCACGACGTAGGGGTCCCGCTCCGGGTCGCCGACGCCGCCGTCCCCGGCCGGCAGCGCAGGGGCCAGGTCGCCGTTGCGGGTGTACGTCGTGCTCCCCCACCGCAGGTCGTGACCGAGGGCGTAGGCCTCGAGCTCGACCGCGGTGCCGTAGGAGCCGTCGTCGCGCCGGAACTGGCGCACCCGCAGCCGCCCGTGCACGAGGACGGGGTGCCCCTTGCGCAAACTGCGCGCGGCGTTCTCCCCGGCGCCGCGCGACACGGACACGTCGTAGAAGCTCGGCTCGGAGTCGGCCCAGCGGCCGGGCTCCTCGCGCACCGGGTGCCGCTCGGACTGCGCGACCCGGAAGGTCGTGAAGTCCCCGTAGCGCCCCTGCTTGACGACGGGGTCGGCGACGAGGCGCCCCTGGACGGTCGTGTAGGTCTCGTACATCGTGTGCTCCTCCCGCGGGGCCGCCTCCCGGCCCGGCGAGCACCACGCTCGTCGCCGCCGCGCGCCCCGACAACGGCCGCGGGCGGATCTGTGGACGAGGGGCCTGCCCGGCGACGACCTGTGGACGACCGCTCCCCCACCGCCCGGAACCAGCAGGCGGAACCGGGACTCGGGCTGGCACGATGCGGTGATGCGTTTCCCTGCCCCCCTGCGACGCGGTGACCGGATCGGCGTGACCTCACCCTCGTCCGGCGTGGCGGGGCCGGCTGCCGACCGCATCGACTTCTGCGTCGGCTGGCTGCGCGAGGCCGGCTACGACGTCGTCGTCGGTGCGGCCATGGACGGCACCGGCATCACCTCGGCCCCCGCCGCGGTCCGGGCCGCGGAGCTCACGGCGATGCTGTGCGACCCGGCGATCCGGTGCGTCGTCCCTCCGTGGGGCGGGGAGACCGCGATCGACCTCATCGACCTGCTCGACTGGGACGCCCTGGCGGCCGCGGATCCGACCTGGCTCGTCGGCTTCTCGGACATCTCGACCGTCCTGCTGCCCGTGACGACCCGCCTCGGCTGGGCCACCGTCCACGGCGACAACCTCGCCGACACCCCGTACACCCCGCCCGCGGGCCTGCTCCGCTGGCTCGACATCGTCTCGGCGCCGGGTCCGCACCGGCAACGGGACTCCGGCCTCGTCGCCGACTGGTGGCGGTTCGAGGAGGACAGCCGCGCCACCACCTGGAAGCAGGTCGGCGCCGGCGCGTGGACACTCCACGGCGCCGACACCCTCCACGTGAGCGGCCGGCTCGTCGGCGGCTGCGTCGAGACCCTCGCCAACCTCGCCGGCACCCCGTACGGCGATGTCGCCGCGTTCGGCCGGCGGCACGCGGAGGACGGGCTCGTCGTCTACGTCGAGGCCTCCGGGGACGACGCGGCGACGATCTGCCGGAACCTGCACGGGCTGCGCCTCGCCGGGTGGTTCGAGCACGCCCGGGCGGTCCTCGTGGGCCGGACGAACGCGGCGGACAGCCCAGGGATGACCCAGCGCGAGGCCGTCCTCGACGCTCTCGGCCGGCTCGGGCTCCCGATCGTCCTCGACCTGGAGATCGGCCACGTCCCGCCGCACCTCCCGCTCGTCAACGGGGCGCTGGCAACGGTCACCGTGGACGGGGAGACCCGCGAGATCGTGCAGCGACTGGCCTGACCTCTCCGCTCAGACGTCGGCGGCGTGCCGCAGCGCCTCGCGGGTCGCGGCGTGCCGGTCGAGGACACGCCGGACGGGCGCGAGGATCTCGCCGTCGGCGACCGTCTCGATCGAGGACCGCAGCCGGGCATCCATGACCGTGCCGCGGCGGCGCGCCCCGATCCGGGCGAGCCACGACGACAGCGCGGCCAGGAGCGGGCCGAGCACGAGCCCGCCCGCGAAGAGGAGGAACGGGACGGGCAGCACCCCGACCGTCGGCGCCTCGGGGAGCAGGCCGTCGAGCTGCAGCCAGCCGGCGACGACGTAGGCGGCGAGCCAGAGGAGACCGGCGACCACCGCGGCCGCGAGCAGCAGCTGGACGAGGGCCGCGACCCGCCACCAGACCGGCGAGCGGGCGTACAGGGAGGTCCCCACGACGGCCTGGTCCAGGGCGTCGCCGAGGTCCGGGCCTGCGGGCGTCGCGGCCCGCTGCACCGCCTCGGCCCACGGCGCCGGGAGGTCGGCACCGGCCCGGTCCGCCACCCGACGGGTGGCCAGCTCGACCGCGGCGCGGGCCGCCGGGGACGGCGGCGGCAGCGAGGACCGGCCGAGCACCGAGCGCACGTCGGACTCCGAGACCCGCACGTCCCGGCCGTCCAGGCGCAGCCGGCGCAGCGGCCGCGCCCGCAGCCGGTGCACCCACCGGGTGAAGGGCCAGCCCGTGTCGGCCGCGGCCTCCATCCGGTAGTCCCGGACGACGGCCTCGACGACGGCGGGCACCCCGGCGCTGCGGGCCAGGGCGTCGAGGAGCTCGGCGCGGGTGCTGTCGTCGACGCCGCCCTCCGCCGGTGCCACGTGGGCCGACAACGCGCCGGCCGCGGACCGCACGTCGGCGGCGAGCCGGGCGCGGGCCATCGTCCGGGCGGCGACGGCGTTCGCCAGGCGCTGGCGCAGCTCGTCGACCCCGGCGCCGGTGCGGGCCGACGTGGCGAGCACCGTGGCGCCCGGCATCCCGTCACGCTCCATGAGCCGGACGAGGTCGGTGCGCAGCGGCTGGATGTCCTCCGGGGCGACCCGGTCGGACTGGTTGAGCACGGCCATCGTCACGGCCTCGTGCGAGGCGAGCGTGGCGACGTGGTCGTCGTGGAGGCGGGCGTCGGCGTACTTCTGCGGGTCGGCGACCCAGACGAAGAGGTCGACGAGCTCGAGCACCCGCTCGGCCTCGACGCGGTGCGCCAGCTCCCGGGAGTCGACGTCGGGCAGGTCGAGCAGGACGAGGCCGTCGAGGGAGCCGACCTGGGCCCCGTCCTCGGCCGCGACGTGGTGCCGGGCGCCGACGCCGAGCCAGTCGAGCAGCTCCCCTGCCGGCGCGTCACCCCAGATGGCCGCGGTCGGGGTCGAGGTCGTCGGGCGGCGCACGCCCACCGTGGCGACGTCGGCCCCGATGAGGGCGTTGAAGAGCGAGGACTTGCCGCTCCCGGTGGCTCCCGCGAGCGCGACGACCGTGTGGCCGCCGACGAGGGCGGTGCGGCGGCCCACCTTGTCGACGACGGCGTGGGCCCGCCGCCGCTCGTCCGCCGGCAGCTCGGTGTCGCCCGCGTCGACGGCGGCGCTCAGCGACGTCGCGGCCGCGGCGAGGCGCTCGGGCGAGACGACGGCACCGCGGGCCGCGCCCATCCGCAGCGGGCTCATCGCGCGACCGCCGCGAGCCGGGTGCCGGCGGCCTCCAGGCGGGAGGCCTGGTCCTGCGGCGCGGTCCGGGTCGCGAGCGCAGCCAGGAATCGTCCCCGCTCCTGCCCGTACAGCTCGTCGGCCAGCTCGAGCAGGCGCCGGCGGGCCTTGGTCGCCATGTCGCGGACGGCCTGGTCCCCGAAGATCGCCTCGAGCACGCGCTGCGCGAGCAGTGCCGTCCCGCCGGCGATCCCGACCTCGGCGCCGATGAGCCCGCCCGTCTGGGCGAAGGCCACGAGCATGAGGAACAGGCCGATCGCGTTCACGCCGTACGCGGCGACCCGGGCGTTGGTGCGGCGGCCCTGGCCCTCGGTGCGGACGAGGTCGAACACCTCGCCCTGCCAGGCCCGCACGAGCCGTTCGACGGCAGCGGTCGCCTCCGGGGACGGGGAGCCCAGCCCGGGGCTCGCCGCGAGCACCGCGGGGCCCCCGGGGAGCCGTCGCCAGCTGCGCACCGTGTCGGAGGTCGCGGCCTCGAGGTTGGCCAGCAGCAGGGCCGCGACCCCGGTGTGCAGGGCCTCGCCGAGGGTGTCGACCGGCGCGGGCGTGCCCTTGACGGCGGCGGTGATGCGGTCGCGCCAGCGGGCGATCGTCGACTCGACCTGCCGGAAGAACTCCCCCGTGCCCACGAACTCCTGCCAGCGGGCCAGGACCTCGCCACGCAGCAGGGTGCCGTCGGTCATCCCGTCGGCGACGCGCCCGTGGGCCACCTCGAACGCCTCGCGAGCGGCCGCGACGAGGGCGTCCTCGGCCTCCTGCTGGGCCCGGCTCGCCGCGACGAGCGCCCGGGTCCGGTCCGAGAGCGAGCCGACCGCCCCCCTGAGGGTCTGGCTCACGACGATGTCGCGGGCCCGGGAGTCACCGGCGAGCGCCTCGAGCCAGTCGCGGAGCCGGGCGAAGGTCCAGGCGGGCAGCAGGCCCTCCTCGAGCGTCACCTCGGGGATGCTGAAGATCGGGGCCGTCGGCAGGCCCTGCTCGCGCAGCATCGAGAACAGGTGGGGACGGATCTCCTCGACGGCCTCCGGCGGGACCCGGTCCAGGACGATCGCGACCGCGGTGCCGCGCTCGGCCGCGGTGCGGAGCAGGTCCCACGGCACGGCGTCGGCGTAGCGGGCTGCGGTCGTGACGAAGAGCCACAGGTCGGCCGCGGAGAGCAGCTGGGTGGCGAGCTCGCGGTTGGCGGAGACGACGGAGTCGATGTCCGGGGCGTCGAGCAGGGCCAGGCCCGCCGGGAGGGTGTCCGAGGCGGCGAGCCGGACCGTGCCGGGCTGGTCCTCGACGGTCTGCCGGCCCGTGACGCGCGCGATCCCGGGCAGGATGCGCTCGTCCTCGAACCAGGTGAGGTCCTCGGGGTGGTGCACGAGCACCGGCGAGGTCGTGGTCGGGCGCAGGACCCCGGTGCGGCTGACGGTCTGGCCGACGACGGAGTTGACGAGGGTGGACTTGCCGGCACCGGTGGATCCGCCGACCACCGCGAGCAGGGGCGCGTCGAGGGAGCGCAGCCGTGGGAGGACGTAGTCGTCGAGCTGGTCGAGGAGCCGCCGGCGCGCGGTGGCGGCCTCGTCGCGCCCGGGGACGTCCAGCGGCAGCACCGCCTGCTCGACCTCCCCGCGCAGGGACTCGACGGCGGAGACAAGAGCCTCCACGTCCCGGTCCACTGCCACGGGACACAGCCTAACGAGGCGGCGAGGGGTCCCCGTGCATTCCCCCGCCCGACGGGCCAGGATGTCGGGATGCGGGTGTTCGTCGCGGTCGTCCCTCCGGCGCCGGCCGTCGAGGACCTCGACGCGTTCCTCGACCCGCGCCGGGACGTGCCGGGCCCCCGCTGGCTGCCGTCGGCCGAATGGCACGTCACCCTCGCGTTCATGGCGGACGCTCCCTCCCGGGTGCTCGAGCCGCTCGTCGAGGCCCTGCGCGTCGTCGCGGCCGGGCAGGCACCCGTGCCCATCGCCGTCTCCGGCGGCGGCTGCTTCCCCGACGTCACCCGGGCCACCGTCCTGTGGGCCGGGATCGCCGGCGGCGAGGCCGTCGCGCCGCTGGCCGGCGGGGTGCGCTCGGCGGCGGCGGTCGTCGGCGCGGCCCCTGCCGGCGGCCGGTTCCGCCCCCACCTCACGGTGGCCCGCTTCCCCCGGCCGGTCGACGCGAGCCGCTGGCTCCACGTGCTCGACACGTACACGGGCCCGGAATGGATCGTCGGCGAGGTCGTCGTCGTGGAGTCCCACCTCCCGCGCGAACGGGGCCACCGGCCGCGCCACGACGTGCTGGCCCGCCTGCCGCTCGGCGGCTGACTCCGTGGCGGCCGAGGCGCCGCAGGTCGTTCTCGGGTGCCCCCGGCAGGACTCGAACCTGCGACCTCGAGATTAGAAGGCTCTTGCTCTATCCGGCTGAGCTACGGGGGCCGGTGGCGACCGGGCGGACGCCGCCGCCAGTGTAGGTGTGCGTGAGCCCGGCTGCGGCTCAGCCCGACGCGAGCTGCCGGGTCCGGCGCAGCGCCATCTCGGCCATCGCCGCCGCCACGTCCGGGACCACCGAGTCGTCGAACGCGGCCCTCGGCGAGTGGTTGTCGGCGGCGAGGGTGTGGTCGGCGTGCACACAGGCCGACACGTTGAGGTAGGCACCGGGCACCTGCTCGAGGACGAAGGACATGTCCTCGGAGCCGGCCTCGGGGTTGACCATGTCGGCCCAGCGCTGCTCCCCGAACAGGTCGACGACGACTCCGCGCGCGACGGCGAACTCGTCGTCGTCGTTGACCGTGACCGGGTACCCGTGCGCGATCGTCACCTCGGCGCTCAGCCCGTGCGCGGCGGCGACCCCGGAGGCGACCTCGCGGACGACGGCGTGGGCCCGCTCGCGGTGCTCCGCCGAGAACGTCCGCAGCGTCGCCTCGAGCGCTGCGTCGTCGGGGATGATGTTGTCCTTGGTCCCCGCGGCGACCCGGCCGACGGTCAGCACGACCGGGTCCCAGACGCTGAACCGGCGCGTCACGGCCGTCTGCAGCGCCAGCACGATCTCGCACGCCACCGGCACCGGGTCCCTCGTCCGTTCGGGAGCCGACCCGTGCCCGCCGACCCCGCGGACGAGCACGTGCACCTCGTCCGCGGCGGCCATGAGCGTGCCCGGCCGGCCGAACCAGGTGCCGCGCGGGTGGTCGGCCGCGTAGACGTGGACGGCGTAGGCGGCGTCGACCCGCCGGCCGGCCGCCTCGAGCACGCCCTCGGCGATCATCGGCTCGGCGCCGCCGGGGCCCTCCTCGGCGGGCTGGAACATGAGCACGACGTCACCGACGAGCTCGTCCCGCAGCTCGGCGAGCACCCGGGCGGCGCCGACGAGCCCGGCGACGTGCAGGTCGTGCCCGCAGGCGTGCATCCGCCCGGGCCGCTCGGAGCGGTAGGGCACGTCCACCTCCTCGGCCACCGGCAGCGCGTCCATGTCGCCGCGGAGGAGGACGACGGGCCGCTCCCCCGAGTGCGGGGCCCGGCCCCGCATCACCGCCACCACCGAGCTGAGCCCGGCGCCGGTGGTCACCTCGAGGTCCAGCCCGGCCAGCGCCTCGAGGACCACGGCCTGGGTCTCGGGCAGGTGCAGGCCGACCTCGGGCACCCGGTGCAGCCGTCGCCGGAGGTCGACGAGGTCGGGTCCGTGCCGCCGGGCGGCCTCGAGTGCAGCGCTCACGGTCATCCGACCGGCATCCCGACGAAGTGGCCCCGGCGCGCGGTGAGGGCCGCGAGCAGCTCCCGCTCCTGGTCCAGCGCGTGGGAGTCGGCGGCCTCGTGCTGCATGCGGCGCCGCAGCAGGGCCAGCTCGCTCGCGGTGTCCTGGAAGGCCCGCATCGCCGCGAGCCCCCGCGGCCCGGCGTTCATCCGCGCCCACATCCGGGCCTCGCGGCGCCGCGGCATCGACGAGAGCATCGCGACCTCGTCCGGCGAGATCCACCCCGCGTCGGCGTACGGCCGCAGGAAGTAGCCGATGAGCCGCCCCTCCCGGCGGCGCGCCCAGACGACGAACCCGACGAACGCGACGAACACGGGGACCTCGATGAGGATGTAGACGGTGAGCAGACCCGCCCCGCCGGAGACGGCGGCGAGGTTCCACAGGGCGTGGGCGAGGACCGCGAGCACGTACCCGGCGACCGGCGCGAGGATCCGCGGGAGCCAGGTGCGGCTCGTCGCCGCGACCCCGACCCCCACCCCGATGAGCACGGTGAACATCGGGTGGGCGAACGGCGAGAGGAGACACCGGGCCACGAAGGTCGCCGTCAGCGCCTCCCCGCCGCCTTCGGTGTAGGCCTGCGCGAGGTACTGGATGTTCTCGGTGAAGGCGAACCCGGCCGCGCAGACGCCTGCATAGACCATGCCGTCGGTGACCCCGTCGAACTCACGCCGCAGGAGGAGCCACACGAGGAGCACGAGCAGCCCCTTGAGGGCCTCCTCGACGACGGGGGCCACGACGACGGCGGTCGTCGCGAGCGCGGCGTCGGCGTCGGTGGCCGACTGCAGCACGACGATGGCGCTCGTGTTGAAGACCGCGGCGACCAGGGCGGCCACGAGCGCCCCCCAGAGGAAGGCGCCGACGAGGTACCGGGTCGGCTCGGCCTCGAAGCGGTCGAGCCACAGGAAGGTGGGGATCACGATGCCGAGCGGGATGACGGCCACGGCCAGCGCCAGGAGCGCGGTCTGGACGCCGAAGGTGGCACCGAGGTAGGCCGACACGACGAGGGCGGCGACGAGGAAGCCCACCCCGGCGACGCCGGTGAGCACCCACGAGCGCAGGGCGGAGCGGGTCGTCGGGTCGCGCCGTAGCGCCCCGGCCTCGACCGTCCGCAGGTCCCCGCTCACGAGCCCGAACCCTAGCGCCCGTGCGCCGACCCGTCCCGGAAGGGCGCCCCCGCCACCTACGATGGCGCGCATGTCCAGCCCCACCGACCGCACGCACACCGACCGCATCGTGTGGATCGACTGCGAGATGACCGGCCTGTCCCTCGAGCACGACGCGCTCGTCGAGGTGGCCGCCCTCGTGACCGACTTCGACCTCACCGTCCTCGGCGAGGGTGTGGACGTCGTGATCCGACCCCCCGACCACGCCCTCGAGCAGATGGGCGACTTCGTCCGCGAGATGCACACGACGTCTGGCCTGCTCGACGAGCTGGCCGCCGGGGTGACCCTGGAGGAGGCCCAGGCGAAGGTCCTCGACTACGTGCGCCTCTGGGCGCCCGAGGCCCGCAGGTCGCCTCTCGGCGGCAACACGGTGGCCACGGACCGCGCGTTCCTCGCCCGCGACATGCCCGCGCTCGAGGAGCACCTGCACTACCGGATCATCGACGTCTCCTCGATCAAGGAGCTGTCCCGGCGCTGGTACCCCCGGGCCTACTTCTCGGCGCCGGCGAAGTCGGGCGGCCACCGGGCGCTGGCCGACATCCGCGAGTCGATCGCCGAGCTGCGGTACTACCGCGAGGCGGTGTTCGTCGACCCGCCCGGCCGGTCCAGCGAGGAGCTGCGGGCCGCTGCGGCCCGCCACGTCGTCGACCACGGGGCCGCCGAGCAGCCCGCCGAGGACCCCGGACCCGGGGCGGTCGGGAGCACCCCCTCGTAGCAGGTAGGATGATCCGCGCTGCGGGCGCACGCCATCCCCTCCGGGACGGCTGCCGCCCGCCGTGGTGGGTGTAGCTCAGCTGGTAGAGCATCGCGTTGTGGTCGCGAGGGCCGCGGGTTCAAGTCCCGTCACTCACCCCAGCACTCGGCCCCCGGTCTTCGCACCGGGGGCCGAGTCATGTCCGGGGTCGCTCAGCTGCCGCAGCGCCGGTTTGCGACGATGGACCGGTGTTCACCCGCAAGATGTCGGCCGCCGTGACGATCTTCCTCGTCGCCCTCGTGGCGCTGTCCCTGCTCGCCTCCGCGCTGCCGGCGTTCGCCGGCCCCGCCGCGCTGCCGCTGCACGCCCGGCTGGTCTCGACGACGCCGGCCGACGGCAGCACCGTCGCGACCGCGACCGAGGTCGTGCTGACCTTCAGCGAGACCGTGAACGAGACGTTCGTCGAGGTCCGCGTCGACGGCCCCGGCGGCGACGAGACCGACGGCGAGCCGACGGTGGACGGCACCGCCGTCACCCAGGCGCTCGCCGCCGGCCTCCCGGCCGGTGAGCACACCGTCACGTACCGGATCGTCAGCGTCGACGGGCACCCGGTGTCGGGCACGGTCTCCTTCACCACGACCGACGAGGCGGCCACCCCGACGCCGCCGGCCACCCCCACCCCGTCCGCCACGACTGCGGCCCCGTCCGCGTCCAGCGCGAGCCCGGCGACGGCCCCCACCGCCGCCGCCGGCACGCCCGGCTGGGTCCTGCCGGCCGCCTTCCTGGCCCTCCTGGCACTGCTCGCCACCGGCGGCGCGCTCCTGGCGCGGACCCGGCGGCCCACCGACGACGGGCCGGACGGGGCGGCCGGCTGACCGGATTTCGCGACCGGTCCACCCGGCTGCTAATGTCTCCCGTCGCGCGCCATTAGCTCAATTGGCAGAGCAGCTGACTCTTAATCAGCGGGTTCGGGGTTCGAGTCCCTGATGGCGCACCATCGCTCACCGAGCAGAGGCTCCCCGGCCACGGGGAGCCTCACTCGTCTCCGGACCCGGGAGGACCCATGACGACGCCCGACCCGGCCGCGTCCGTCGTCGTCCCCACCTACCAGGGCGGGCACCGCCTGCCGGTCCTTCTCGACGCGCTCGCCGCCCAGGACGCGTCGGAACCGTGGGAGGTCCTCGTCGTCGTCGACGGCTCCACCGACGACACCCGCGACGTGCTCGAGGCCTACCGTGACCGGCTGCCGCTGCGCGTCATCGACAGCCCTCCGCCGCACGGGGTGGTCGCGGCGCTGAACGCCGGGTTCGCGGCCGCCCGCGGCCGCGTCCTCATCCGCTGCGACGACGACCTCACGCCCGCCCCGGGCATGGTCCGGCTGCACCTCGACCACCACCGTGGGCGCGACGACCTCGGGGTGTCCTGCCTGACGCGCGACATGCCCTCCAGCGCCCCCTACGTCACCGCGTACGGCGCTGCCGCCGCCGCCCGGCGGCGACGGCAGTTCTCCGAGCGGCCGGCCGCGCTGCGCTGGATCGACTGGTCCGCGCACAACTCCGTCACCCGCGCCGCGTGGGACCGGCTCGACCACGGTTTCGACCCGCGGTTCGTCTACGGGCAGGACAGCGAGCTCGCCTTCCGGCTCGTCCGGTCCGGGGTGATCGTCGTGCTCGACCCCGCCCTCGAGATCGAGCACCGCGGCGCCTGCCTCTCGGCGGCCAACCGGGTACCCCGGGCGTACGTCGCCGGCGCCTCGCGGAGCCTGTTCCAGCGCGTCCACGGCGCCACCCACGACGTCGCCGACGCGGTCCCCACGACGGCCGCGCAGCACGTCTGGGCGGCCGGGACCAGGCTCACGGCGCGGGTCCTGCGCACCTGGACGGCCTACGAGCGGCTCGGGCGGGGCGTCGAAGCGGCCCTGCCGCGCCTGACCCCGCGACTCGGCGGCCTGCTCGTCGCCTTCTCGGTCGAGGCGGCCGGGCTGGCGGGCCGGCGGCACGGGCCCGCGGACCTGTCGACCTTCCGGGCCCAGAAGGGCCGGGAGACCGCCCGCGAACGGTCGCGACCCCAAGGCGACCCGGGTCAGAGGTAGAGGCCGGTGGATCCCTCGTCGACCCGCTCGGCGGCGACGGCGTGGATGTCGCGTTCCCGGAGCAGCACGTAGTCCTTGGCCCCGATCTCGACCTCGGCGCGCTCCTCGGGGTCGAACAGCACCCGGTCGCCGGTCTCGAGGTTGCGGACCGCGGGGCCGAGCGCCACGACCCCACCCCAGGAGAGCCGCTTCCCGACGCTGGCCGTGGCGGGGATGACGATGCCCCCGCCGGAGCGCCGCTCCCCCTGCTCACCCTCGAGGCTCACCAGGACGCGGTCGTGCAGCATCCGGATGGGCAGGCGGCTCCGCCCGCGTGCGGCTGCCACGGGTCAGCGTCGGCGCACGGCACGCCAGGCGACGAACCCGCCGACGACGGCCACGACCGCGACGACGGCCGCGAGCCGCTCGACGCGCAGCTCACCCTCCGGCGTCTGCGCGACGTCGGCGAACCGGGCCTTCGCGGAGTCGACCTGGCGCTGGAGGATCGCCTTGGGGCTCGCGGTGACCACGAGCTCGTCGACGGTGCGGGCGAGCCGCTCGCGACGGGCGACGACCTCGGCCTCGAGGGCCGGTATGGAGTTCTGCTCGCTCATGGGTCCTCCCTCAGTCCAAACCGAGGTCACGGCGCAGCTTGGCGACGTGCCCGGTGGCCTTGACGTTGTACCAGGCATGGCTCACGGTGCCGTCCTCGCCGACGACGACGGTGCTGCGGATGACACCCTGGACCGTCTTGCCGTACAGCTTCTTCTCGCCGAAGGCGCCCCACTCGGTCATCACGGCGCGGTCGGTGTCGGCGAGCAGCGGGACGGTCAGGGACTCCTCGGCGCGGAACCTCGCGAGCTTCTCGGGCGGGTCGGGCGAGATGCCGAGCACGGTGTAACCCTCGGCGCTCAGGCTCTCGAGGGACTCGCTGAAGTCACAGGCCTGCTTCGTGCAGCCGGACGTCATGGCGGCCGGGTAGAAGTAGACGATGACCTTGCGGCCGCGCAGGTCGCTGAGGGTCACCTTCGACCCGGTGTCGTCGGGCAGGGTGAAGTCGGGCGCGATGTCGCCCGGGGCGAGCCGGTCGGCCACGGGTGTCTCCTGTCGTCGGTGCCGTCCCCAACCTAACGGACGAGCAGGTGGGAGCCGTGTCGTGCGCAAGGCGGGACTCGAACCCGCACACCCGAAGGCACCAGGACCTAAACCTGGCGCGTCTGCCAGTTCCGCCACTTGCGCGCGGCCCCCAGGGTACGGGCTCGGCTGCTTCCCGGACGCTCCGGGGAGTCAGCCGAGCAGGTCGCGCAGCACCGGCGCGAGGGCGCGGAACGCGGTGCCGCGGTGGCTGATGGCGTTCTTCTCGGTATCGCTGTACTCGGCCAGGGTGCGGGTGTCGCCGGCCGGGACGAAGACCGGGTCGTACCCGAACCCGCCCGTCCCGCGGGGCTCACGCACGATCGTGCCCTCGACGCGGCCCTGCACGCCTTCGACCCGCCCGTCGGGCAGCGCGAGCACGGCGGCGCAGACGAAGGCCGCGGCCCGGTGCTCGTCCGGGACGTCGGCGACCTGCTCGAGCAGCAGGTCGAGGTTGGCCCGGTCGACGTCGGCCCGGGACGCACCCGGCCCGGCGTGGGTCCCGGACCAGCGCGCCGAGAAGACCCCGGGAGACCCGCCGAGCACCTCGACGGCCAGCCCGGAGTCGTCGGCCACGGCGGGCAGCCCGGTGGCGTCGGCGAGCGCCACGGCCTTGAGGCGGGCGTTGCCGAGGAAGGTCACCTCGGTCTCGGGCACGTCGGGAGCACCGTCGACCTCGCCGGCGCCGACGATCTCCAGCCCCAGCTCGTCGACCAGATCGGCGAGGATCTGCCGCAGCTCGTGGACCTTGTGCTCGTTGCGGGTGGCGAGGACGAGGCGTCGGGTCATCCGATCCGCTCCCGCGCGGGGGCCTCGAGAGCCTCCTGCTGGCGCCGGGTCAGGTCGGCGCACCCGGTGGTCGCGAGGTCGAGGAGACGCCCGAGCAGGTCCCGGTCGAACGGCTCCCCCTCGGCGGTGCCCTGGACCTCGACGAAGCGCCCGTCACCGGTCATGACGACGTTCATGTCGGTCTCCGCGGTGGAGTCCTCGGGGTAGTCGAGGTCGAGCACGGCGACGCCGCCGACGACGCCGACGCTGACGGCGGCGATGGAGCCGGTGAGCGGCTCGGCGCCGGCCGCGACGAGCCCGCGCGCCTTGGCGTCGGCGACGGCGTCGGCGAGCGCGACGTAGGCCCCGGTGACAGCGGCGGTGCGGGTACCGCCGTCGGCCTGGAGGACGTCGCAGTCGAGGACGATCGTGTTCTCGCCCAGCGCCCCCAGGTCGATGACCGCGCGCAGGCTGCGCCCGACGAGGCGGCTGATCTCGTGGGTGCGCCCGCCGACCTTGCCCCGGCGCGACTCGCGGTCGCTGCGGGTGTTCGTGGACCGGGGCAGCATCTCGTACTCGGCCGTGACCCAGCCGGTCCCCTTGCCCTTGAGCCAGCGCGGCACGCCCTCGGTGAAGGAGGCCGCGCACAGCACCCGGGTGCGCCCGAACTCGACGAGGACGCTGCCCTCGGCGTGGTCGAGCCAGTTGCGGGTGATCCGCACCTCGCGCAGCTGGTCGGTGGAACGTCCGTCGTGTCGCGTCATGGGGAGCAGGCTAGCCACGCGCCGGCGCGCGGGTCGCGGCGCCCTCAGGCGTCAGCGAGCTCCGGGGGCCACACCACGCGGAAGCGCTCGAAGCAGACCTCGAGGTCGTCGGAGAACTCGACCCCGATGCGGGCGCAGGAACGGCGCCAGTAGGCGCGGTGGTTGCGCAGCCACGACTCGAGCGTGCGTTCGTACTCGCCCTCGTCCCAGGCGAACCGCTCGTCGACGCTGGACAGCGGCCCGACCCGCAGCTCGACGGCCCGCAGGACGGCGCGCGGTGCGCCCGACCCGTCGCACACCACCCAGTGGTCACCGACCCGCGGCAGCGGCTCGTGCTCGGCCGTGTACTCGGCCACCAGCCCCGCGGTGGCCCGCTTGGTGCCCGAGAGGACGAACGCGAGCAGCTCGTCGGCGAGCTCCGGGGAGTCGCCGAACCACTCGACGACGGGCATCTCGAGGTCGACCAGGTCGGGGACCGTCGCGACGTACTCGTCCCACATCCGCCGGGCCGCGGCCCGGTCGAGCAGGTCCGTCTCTCGGGGCAGCGCGCCGACCTCGGTGGTCCAGCCGGAGCGCGCCAGCTCGACCCGAGCGCCCCACACCTCGGCGGCCTGGGCCCGGCACACCTCGGGGTCGTTCCAGGCGGGGATGTGGGTGAGGACGAGGCGCCCCACTCCCCCGGCGCGCACCGCCGCCGCGGCGGCCCGCGAACCGGTGAGGTGGATGCCGCGGGTGGCGTCGCGACCGTCGACGAAGGCCGCGTCGAGCAGCGCGAGGTCGGCGCCCGCGAGGAGCGGGTCGAGGTTGGGGCAGTCGTCGGTGTCGCCGGTGTACGCGAGGACGGCGCCGTCGGCCTCGACCCGGTAGCCGTAGGCCTCGACGGGGTGCTCGACCGCGTACGGCGTGACCGTGAACGGGCCGACCGTGAACGGCTGGGCGTCCGTGACGACGAGGACGTCGAACTCGCCGTCCATCCCGCCGGGCTCGAGCCCGTGGTACATCAGCGCCAGCCGCTCGGCCGTGCCCGCCGGTCCGTACACGGGCATCCGGTGCGGCAGCGGACCCTCCGGCCGGTAGCGACGCGTGACGTAGAGCCCGAGGATGTCCGCGCAGTGGTCGGGGTGCAGGTGGCTCACGAGGACGGCGTCGACCTCCGCGAGGTCGACGTGCCGCTGCAGGGGGCCGAGGGCACCGTTGCCGAGGTCGAGCAGGAGGTTCCAGGTACGGCCCGCGTGCTCGGCCCGGACGAGGTAGGACGACGCGGGTGAGTCCGGCCCGGCGAAGGACCCGGCACAGCCGACGACGGTGAGCCTCATGAGATGCCCGCCCGGACGACGACGGGCGGCGACGGGAACACCGGGCCGACCGAGGCCCCGACGCCGAGGAAGCGCGCGGCGAGCCGGCGGAACTCCTCGGGGTCCCCCGTCGTCGTGAAGCCGTGTCCGGGCGGGGGGAGGTCGTCGGGCCGCAGCAGGTCGGCGTCTGCCAGCACCCGGTACACGTCCTTGGCGGTCTCCTCGGCCGAGGAGACGAGGGTGACGTCCTCGCCCATGACGTAGGAGATGACGCCGGTGAGGAGGGGGTAGTGGGTGCAGCCGAGGACGACGGTGTCGACGCCACGCTCGCGGAGCGGGTCGAGGTACTCGTGCGCGACGCCGACGAGCTCGGCCCCGCCGGTGACGCCGGCCTCGACGAACTCGACGAACCGCGGGCACGGGGTGGAGGTGACCTCGAGGTGCGGGGCGGCGGCGAAGGCGTCGAGGTAGGCCCCGGACTGGTGCGTGCCGCGGGTCGAGACCACCCCCACCCGGCCGGTGCGGGTGGCCGCGGCCGCGCGCCGGACGGCGGGCCGGATGACCTCGACGACCGGCACGTCGTACCGCTCGCGGGCGTCGTGGAGCACGGCCGCGCTCGCGGTGTTGCAGGCGATGACGAGCACCTTGACCCCGTGGTCGACGAGCCGGTCGAGGCACTCGAGCGCGAACTCGCGGGTCTGGGCGATGGGTCGCGGGCCGTACGGGGCCCGCGCGGTGTCGCCGAAGTACGCGACGGACTCGTGCGGCAGCTGGTCGAGGATCGCCCGCATGACGGTGAGCCCGCCGTAGCCGGAGTCGAAGACCCCGATGGGTGAGTCGGTCACCCGAGCAGCCTAAGCGCGGACACCGACGTGGCCGAGGGTCTCGGAGTGTGGCGTCGGTGACGTCGTCAGGACCGGATGCCCTCGCGGTCCCGGTACCTGAGGCGGACGACCGTTCCCCGCAGCTCCCGGAGCGCGGCGCGCGGCGCCCGGGCCGCGCTGCCCAGAATGCCGAAACCCCGCGCCCGAGTCACCGCGCGACGCAGCACGAGCGTCGCGACGAGCCGTGGCAGCAGCAGCCTGCGACGGTGCGCCTGGTACGGCTGGGCGGCCACGACGGTCTCCGCCTCCACCGGCTCGACCTCGAGGACGCCCGCGGCGACCGCCTCGTCCAGCAGGGCCCGGCCCCGGGCCGTCCGCACCACCAGGGCGCTCGTCCCGGGCGCCTCCGCGAACGACGGGTAGCCCTCGTCGTCGGTGTCCCACAGGTCGCCGGCCGACAGGTCACCCGACTCCCCCACGCCGTCAGGACAGGTCCGGCACCGCCATTGGACGTGGGGTCCGAGATGGGCGCCCCACGACGTGCGGTAGTCGGTGGACACCTCCGCACCGTCGACCGAGCGTGCGACGAACCGGCCGGGCCACCCCCGGCCCCGGTAGCGGACGGACTCGAGGACCGCCTCGGCCGGCATGCCGAGGGTCGTCACGAGATCGTCGGTCGCCCGTTGGCTCGGCGTCCCGGCGCAGAAGAACGTCAGGAGGAGCGGCGGCTCCCTGCCCTCGATCTCGGCGAGCCGGCGGAGGGCCGACGCCTCACACGGCTTGCAGACGACGGTGGCGGCCGGGTCGGTCGTCGCCGGGTGCGCCGCGACCGATACCGGGGCGTACCGCGAGCCCGCGGTCGCGAAGGCCTCGTCGCGCGTGGTGATGCGGACCGGGACGGTGGTGCGGGGGTCCGACGCACCACCGGACGACGCGACGCACGGCCCCGACCCGTCACGCTCGACCAGCCAACCGACGAGGGCGGTCAAGGTACCGCCACTGCTGCCTGCGTGGCGGACCTCCGGGGCGACCGCCCAGGCCCGCCGGAGTGCGAGCACGGGTCCCAGGGTGCGGTCGCGGCGCGCGCCGTCCGGCCGTGGCGCAGTCACCGAGATCCCGGGGCACATCCGACGGAAGGTGCGCGCCGCGGCGCGCGTGTCCCGCGCACCGGCGCCGGGGTCGACGATCGGCCGCCGGAACCCGCGGACGTCGCCCATCGTGATGCGGTCGTCCAGCTGGACGCACCCCCCGCAGCCGGTGCACAGCTCACGGTCGACGACCCTCCCGACCGCCGAGGGAAGGACATCGACCGAGCGCCGCCATCCCCTGGGGAGCAGCGGCCTCATGAGGCCGCACCTCGGTCGAGAGCACGTCGGATGTGCCCGACCAGGGCCTCGACATCGCGTCTGACGGGCCGCAGCGTCACCGCGACCGCGAAGACGGCCAGCACGGCGCCACCGACGAGGAGCAGCCGAGCCAGATCGTGCAGATCCGGCACCTGGGCCGCCACCAGCCTCCCCGCGAGGGCGGCGGCCACGCCGAGCGCGACGACCCTGGCCCCGTCGAGCCGCAGCCTGCGGACCTCGACCTGGGCCCACCGGTGGAGCCACGCGTAGCCGAGGGTGAAGGTCAGCAGGGGCGCCAGGGCGGCCGTCCATGCCACCGCCACGGGGCCACCGAGCGAGGCCACGACGACGACGGTCACGGTCGACGCGGCGGAGAACACCGCGTACCGGGACAGGTGCCGGCCGAGGCCGCAGGCGACCAGGGCCAAGGACACGTTCTGTGTCACCGCACGCAGCACGACCCCCGCGCTCATGGCCGTCAGGTAGGGCGCCGCGACCACCCACCGCTCGCCGAGCGCCAGCCGCACGATGTCCGCGGGCGCCGCCGCCACGACCGCGGCGACGACGGCCAGCGGGTAGGCGACGGCCCGTTGGCTGTCCCGCAGCGCGGCCTCGAGCCGGGTGCGGTCGGTGTGGATCTTCGCGAGAACGGGCTGGAGCACGACACCGAAGGCCCCCATCACCTGGCGGCCCGGCTGACGGATCAGCTGGGCGCCCCGGTTGTAGACCCCGAGTACGTCCGCGCCGAACGAGCGCCCCACGACGACCGTGTCGGCGTTGGAGCTGAGGTAGTTGGCCACCGATGACGCCAGCAGGTGACCTCCGAACCGCACGAAGCGCAGCGTCCCTTCTCCCCCACGCCACCGGCCCGCCCGCCAGGGGTCCGCGCCGACCACCAGCCCGAGCATGAACACCCCGCTCGCGAGCTGCTGCCCGACCAGTGCCCAGTACTCCGCGCCCGCGAGCGCCAGGGCGACCCCCAGACCCAGTGCGAGGGTCACCGACACCGCCTCGATCCAGGCGAGCCGCTGGAAGCGCAGCGCCCGGACGAGGCCGACGCGGTACTGCGTCGTCAGGCCCGACACGACGAAGGTGGGGGCCAGGGCGAGGGTGATCGCGACGAGCTCCGGCCGGCCGTACACGGCCGCGATGAGCGGGGCCGCTGCGCAGACGACGAGCGCGACGAGGGCGCCCATTCCGGTGTTCAGCCAGAACAGGTTGTCGCGCTGCCCGGGGGTGAGCTCGGGCGCCTGGATCGCGGCACCGGAGAGGCCCAGATCGCGCAGGACCTCGCCGAGGCTGATGATGGCGACGACCATCGCGACCAGCCCGAAGTCACGGGGGTCGAGCAACCTCGCGAGGACGACGACCGACGTGACCTGGAGCAGGATCCGGTACAGCTGGTTGCCGATCGTGGCGACGACGCCACGCCCCGCCCGGGCCCCGTACGACGGCGGGCTGGCGGCCGTCATCGGCGCCCATCGGGGAAACGCAGTACGGAACCGTCCCGAGGCCGACGTGCCATATCGTCTCCCTCGTGCGAGTGCTCGTCGTCTGGGCCAGAGCGGACCAACCGAACCTCGGGGTACGGGCCCTGGCCGCCGGCGCCGCCATCATCGCACGTGAGGCGTTCCCGAACGCCGACGTCAGGACGCACGGCTCGGGGGCCGGCGCAGGGGCCGACCCGGCGAACGACGGCCCGATGAACATCGGCCACCTGCCACCCCTGGCACGGGAGGTGGTGCAGCCGCGGCGCGGGCTGCGCGAGTGGCTCACGTCCTTCGACGTCGTCGTCGACACGCGCGCCGGCGACAGCTTCTCGGACATCTACGGCGTCCGCCGCCTCGTCAAGATGTCCGCACTGCCCGAGCTCGCCCACCGATGGGGGGTGCCGGTCTTCATGGCCCCACAGACCATCGGCCCGTTCCGGACCGTCCGGGGGCGGGTCCTCGCCCGGCGCAGCCTCGCGACCGCGGCCGCCGTCTGCGCCCGGGATCCGGAGAGCGCGACCGCCGCGGCCCGCCTCGGCCGGCCGGTCGACGCCGTGTCCACCGACGTCGTGTTCGCGCTGCCGGCGCCGCACGTGGCACGCACCCGCGACGTCGTCCTCAACGTGTCGGGCCTGCTCTGGGACGAGACGAACCCCCACGTCGACGCGGTGCAGTATCGCGAGCAGAGCCTGACGCTGGTCCGCGCGCTCCTCGACCGCGGTCGCCGGGTGACGCTGCTGCCGCACGTCCTCGGAGCCCGCGGCGCCGTGGGGGACAACGACTGGGCGGCCGTGGAGGGCATGCTGCCCGCGCTGGGTGCGGACGCGGTCGAGGTCGCCGAGCCGGCCTCGCTCGACGACGTCCGGCAGATCGTCGGGTCCGCCGCCGTCGTCGTCGGCAGCCGGATGCATGCCTGCCTCAACGCCCTGGCCATGGGCACGCCGGTCGTCCCCATGGCGTACTCCCGCAAGTTCGGCCCCCTGCTGGAGCCCCTGGGAGTCACGACCACCGTGGACCTCCGGACGACCCGCGACAGCGCGGCGGCCGTGCTGGCCCAGCTCGACCGCGAGGACCTCGAGGACGAGGCCCGGACCGCCCGCGCGAGGGCTGACGCTCTTCTGGTCCGCTCGGTCGAGGTTCTCCGTTCCGTGGCCGCACCGCGGGAGGGTCGCGGCTAGCATCCACGCATGCCCGATGACCGACGCGCCGAGGGCGTCACCGTCGTCGTGCCGCACTACGGGCCGCCGGCCCCGACGCGCGACACGGTGCGCTCCCTCGTCGCGCAGCGTCACGCTCCCCTCCAGATCGTCGTGGTCGACGACCACTCCCCCGAGCCGCTCGGGGACCTCGACGGAGCCGAGGTCGTGCACCGGTCGACGAACGGGGGCTTCGGGTCCGCGGTCAACACCGGGGTCGAGCACGCCCGCCATCCGCTGCTCCTCATCCTCAACAGTGACGTCTCGGTGGGTCCGACGTTCGTGGCCGACCTCGTGGCCGCCGCCCGCCCCTGGCTCCCCGCGGTCGTCGGCCCGCTCGTCCTCGACCCCGGGGGGAAGCCGGCTCCCACCGCCCGCCACTTCCCCAGGGTCCGGCACCACGCCGTCGAGTGGCTGACCCCGCTCGCGCGGTTCCGGGAGCGTCGTCTGCTCCACGAGGCCGTCGGCCACGACACCCGGGCGATCCCCGGAGCGGTGCTCTCCGTCGACTGGGTCGTCGGGGCGGCCATGCTCGTGCCCACGGCGGACTTCCGCGCCGTGCAGGGCTTCGACCCGCGGTACTTCATGAACTCCGAGGAGGTCGACCTCCAGCGCCGGCTGCGCGAGCGCGGCCTGCCCTCGGTGTTCGCGGGCACGGTGTCGCTCACCCACGTCGGCGGCGGGTCGTCGGACCCGGCGGCCCGCAGGCGCTGGCTCGTCGCCTCCCGGATGGCCTACGCGCAGCGCTGGGGCGGCCGGCGCCGGCTCGCAGTGGCGCTGACGGTGGCCACCGGCGTGAACACCGTGGCCAACGTCGTCCGCCACCTCAGGGGGTCCGACGTCGACCCCGTCGCCGTCGCACGCGAGGAGTGGCGGCTCATCCACGGTGACCGCCGATGAGGGCCGCGCGCCGCCTCGTCGAGGCTCCGCCCTCGATCCGCTGGCACCTCGCCCGCGTCCGCGGTCCGCTGTACCGCCGCGCGTTCGCGGGCTTCGGGCCGGGGTCCGTCATCGTGCGCCCCCGCGTGCTGCGCGGGGTCGAGCACATCCGCATCGGGTCGCGCTGCGCGGTCAACGCGGGCGTCTGGCTCCAGGTCGAGGCCGGGGGCGGCCCGCTGCACATCGGGGACGACGCCTACCTCGGCCACCGCGTGCACATCCACTGCCTCGACCCGGTCACGGTCGGCGACCGGGTGCACATCGTCGACGACGTGTACATCGGCTCGGCGGACCACGACCGTGCCGACCGGTCGGCCGTCCACGGGTCGGGTCCGGTCGTCGTCGGTGACGACGTGTTCATCGGCCAGCGCGCCGTCGTCCTCGGCGGGGTGAGCATCGGTGCGGGCGCCACCGTCGGCGCCGGCGCGGTCGTCACCCACGACGTGCCCGCCGGCGCCACCGTCGCGGGCGTCCCCGCGCGGGTCGTGGGAGCCACCCCGTGACCGTCCTCGTCACCGGGGGTGCGGGCTTCATCGGCCAGCACCTCGCGCGTCGTCTGGTGGCCGCCGGCGCCGACGTCCTGGCCCTCGACCTGCTGCTCCCCCAGGTGCACGCGGACCCGGACCGGGCCGTCGAGGCGTTCCCGGGGCGGGTCGCCGTCGGTGACGTCGCGGACGAGGCCGCGTGGGGCGACCTGCCCGGGGGCATCGAGGCCGTCGTCCACCTCGCCGCCGAGACCGGCACCGGCCAGTCGATGTACGAGGTCGAGCGGTACCACCGGGTCAACGTCGAGGGGACCCGCCTGGCGGCGGGCTTCGCCGCCGCCCGGGGCCTGCCGCTCCTCTCCCTCAGCTCGCGGGCCGTGTACGGCGAGGGGCGTTACGGCTGCCCCGAGCACGGCACGACCTTCGGCGGGCGCTGCTGCGGGCGGGCGGCCCCGGCCGCCTCCCGTGAGGACGACCCCCACCACCCCGTGTCGGTGTACGGCGAGACCAAGTCGCTCGCCGAGGCGGCGGCCGTCGAGGCGGCGGCGGGCGCGGTCCCGCTCACCGTCGTGCGGCCGCAGAACGTCGTCGGCCCCGGCCAGGCGCTGCACAACCCCTACACCGGGGTGCTCGCCGCCTTCCTCGCGATGCTGCGAGAAGGTCGGGCACTCACCGTCTACGGCGACGGGCACCAGACCCGGGACCTCGTCCACGTCTCCGACCTCGTCGCCCTGCTCGCCTGGGCCCTCGAGCACCAGCCGCCGCCCGGCGAGCCGCGGATCCTCAACTGCGGCAGCGGCGTCCGCACGACCCTCGTCGAGCTCGCCGAGGCCGCGATCAGCGGCGCACCGGTCCGCTCCCCCGGCGTCACGCACGTCGACGTCCACCGGGCCGGCGACATCGACCACGCCTGCGCCGACCTCGACCGGCTCCGCGAGCTCGGGGCCCCCGAGCCCCGGTGGGGCGCGCACGACGCGGTCGCCGACTTCATCCGCCGCTCCTGGGACCGGCCGGGCGCGGGTGCCGCGGCCTGGGACGCCGCCCTCGACGAGCTGGCCCGTCGCGGCCTCACCTCGTGAGCCGGCCGACCCGGATCCTCGTCCTCAGCCCGGCCTTCCACGGCTACTGGCGTTCGCTGGAGCGCGCCCTCCGGGGCCTCGGCCACGACGTCCGGACCGTCCCGTACGACGAGCACCGGGGGCTCACCCGCCTGGCCGCCAAGGTCGGCCACGACCTGCCCGAGCGGCTCGGCGGGTCCGACACGCGCCGGCGCGCGATGCTCGGCGCCCGGGCCCGGGCCGCCGTCCTCGAGCACGACCCCGACGTCCTCGTCGTCGTCAAGGGCGACGCCTTCGACGACGCCTTCTGGGAGCTGCTCGAGGACCGCCGGCAGCGACGCGTGCTGTGGCTGTACGACGAGCTGCGCCGCACCGGTCACGACGGACGCTCGCTGGCCGCAGCGGGTCCGATCGCGTCCTACTCCCCTCTGGACGTCGCCGCCCTCACCGCCCGGGGGATCCGGGCGACGCACGTGCCGCTCGCCCACGACCCGGACCACCCGGTGGGGCCCGTCGGCGCGGCCCGCGAGGAGGTCGTGTTCGTCGGGGCCCGGTACCCGTCCCGCGAGGCCACGCTCCGCCGGCTCGCCGCCGCCGGCGTCCCGGTGCACGCCTACGGGCGGGACTGGTCGCCACACCCCGTCGACCGGCTCCGGACCTGGCGCGTCGGCGCGCCCGGCCTCCCCGCCGGCCGTGACCTCGACCGCGCCGACGCCTACGGTGTGATGGCGGGCGCGACGGCGACCCTCAACATCCACGGCGACCAGGACGGCTTCACGATGCGGACCTTCGAGGCGTGCGGGATCGGGGCCGTCCAGCTCCTCGACCGCGCCGACGTCACGCTCCACTACGACCCCGACACGGAGGTCGCGGTGTTCACCGACGCCGACGAGGCCGTCGAGCTGGCCCGTCGCGCGGCCACGGACCGGACCTGGGCCGACGGGCTGCGCCGTGCCGGCCGCGCGCGGACCCTGGCCGAGCACACCTTCGCGCACCGCGCCCGGGCCCTGGAGTCGCTGTGGACGGACTGACCCACCCCCGCGACCTCGAGGCCTGGCACCGGTGGCAGCTCGAACGTCAGCCGTGGCGCCGCCGGGTCCGCAACCTCGCCGGGGTCCTCGCGGACATCGCGCGACCGAGCACCCGGCCGGGCGAGGTCGTCGTCACCCGCGGCGGCACCGGACCCACGCGCGTCCTCGTGGTCCTCGACTCCCGCTCGACGAGCACGGTGTCGGCGCTCGCGCGCCCGCTCGAGCACCTCGACCTCGCGGGCGTCACCGTGCTCTCGCCCGAGCCCGTCCGCGACCTGCTGCCCACCTGGGTGTGGCGGGAGTCGAGCGGCCTCGTGTACGACGACCTGCCACGCCTCGCCGCCGGGGCCCCCGCGGTGCTCTCGACCGGTCACTACCTTCCCCTCGGCCGCGCGGCGCGCGACGCGGTCACCGACCCCGCCCGGTTCGTCACCGTCCAGCACGGCCTGCTCACCCCGCACGCGCCCCCGCTGGCGGAGGGGACGACGCTGCTCGCCTGGTCCGACGCCGACGCCGCCTTCTGGGGCGCCGGCCGCGACGACGTGCGACCCACGGTCGTCGGCTCCGAGCTGCTCTGGGAGGCCGGACGGCCGCCCGCGTCACCCGCCCGGCCCGGCGTCCCGCCCGTCTTCCTCGGGCAGATGCACGGGGCGGAGCTGCCGCACGAGCTGCTCGTCGCCGCAGCCGAGACCTTCTGCCGCACGACCGGCGCCACCTACCGGCCGCATCCCGTCGAGCGCGACCGGCGCTCGCGCGCGGTCCACACCCGGTTCGAGGCCACGGGCATCACGGTCGACCGCACGGGGACCCCGCTGCGCGAGCTCGGCGCGCCCGTCGTCAGTGTGTTCTCGACCGGGGTGCTCGAGGCCGCCGCCGCCGGCCTGCCCGCCCACGTGTACTGCCCCGATGCGCCGGCGTGGCTCACCGCCCTCTGGGACCGGTACGGCCTCAGCCCGTGGGGCGGCCCCCCGACGGCCTCCCCCGAACGGCCCGCCGTACAGCCCTCCCGCGCCGTGGCCGACGTCGTGGAGGGGATGATGAACAGGTGAGGATCCTCTGCGTCGTCCCCGCACGCGGCGGGTCCCGGGGCGTCCCCCGCAAGAACGTGCGGCCCGTCGCGGGGCGGCCCCTCATCACCTGGACGGTCGAGCAGGCGCTCGCCGCCCGGCCCGCGATGGACGTCGTCGTGTCCACCGACGACGAGGAGATCGTCGCCGTGGCCCGGGCCGCCGGCGCGCTCGTGCCGTTCCTGCGTCCCGCCGACCTCGCCCGCGACGACACCCCCACCGAACCCGTCGTCCGGCACGCCATCGCCGCCGCGCGCGCTGCCGACGCTGCACCTGACGCCGTCATGCTGCTCCAGGCCACCTCACCCGTCCGGCTCCCGGGCACCATCTCGCGGGCCGTGGCCCAGTTCGAGACCACCGGCGTCGACGCGCTCGTCGGGGTCGTCCCGCAGGCCCCGTTCATCTGGACCGACGGACCCGAACCGAGCGCCGCGTACGACGTGACCGCCCGCCCCCGCCGCCAGGACCTGACCCCGCAGACCCTCCGGTACCGCGAGACCGGGTCGCTCTACCTCACCCGGACCTGGGTGTACGACGAGCTGGACAACCGGATCGGCGGGCGCGTCGGCCTCTTCGTCATGGACGAGCTCGAAGGTGTCGACGTCGACACCGAGCTCGACCTCGCGGTCGCCGAGCAGACCCTGCGCTCGCTCACCACGGCCCCCGGAGCGACGTCGTGATCATCGAGCGCACCGTCACCCCGTTCGTCGTCTACCGCGAGGACCCCGTCCTGAGGGCGCTCGAGAAGATCACGGCGAACAAGGCCCGCATCGTCTTCTGCGTCACCGAGCACGGCCACCTCGTCGGTTCGATCTCCGACGGCGACGTCCGCCGCTGGATGGCCGGCCAGGATGCCGTGGACCTCTCGCGTCCGTGCTCCGACGTGGCGAACACCGCCCCGGTCAGCGTTCCCGAGGCCGCCACCCCGTCCGAGATCCGGCCCCTGTTCACCGAGGCCGTCGACCACATCCCGATCCTCGACGAGCACGGGCACCTCGTCGCCGTCGCGGTCAACCGCAGCGACGCCTTCCGGGTCGGCCGTCGCGAGGTCGGCAAGGACCAGGCGGTGTTCGTCATCGCCGAGATCGGCAACAACCACAACGGGTCCGTCGAGCTCGCGAAGCGCCTCGTCGAGCTGTCGGCCGAGGCCGGGGCCGACGCGGTGAAGTTCCAGCTCCGCGACATGGCGGCCCTGTACCGCGGCACGGCGGGCAGCAGCGCCGGGGAGGATCTCGGTCCGCAGTACACCCTGGACCTGCTCTCGAGGGTCAACCTCCCCGCCGAGTCCCTCTTCGAGGTGTTCGACCACGCCCGCGACGTCGGGGTCGACGTCATGTGCACCCCCTGGGACGCCCCGAGCGTCGACGCCCTCGTCGAGTACGGCGTGCCCGCGCTCAAGATCGCCTCGGCCGACCTGACGAACCACACGCTGCTGCGCCATGCGGCCGCGTCGGCCACCCCGCTCGTCGTCTCGACCGGGATGTCGACCGAGGCCGAGATCCGCGAGAGCGTCGCGCTCCTGCGCGGCACGGGCACGCCGTTCGCCCTGCTGCACTGCCAGTCGACGTACCCGGCGCCCTTCAAGGACGTCCACCTGCGTTACCTGGCCCGGCTCGCCGAGCTCGGCGACTGCCCGGTGGGCTACTCCGGGCACGAACGCGGGTTCCACGTCCCGCTGGCGGCCGTGGCCCTGGGCGCGACGATCATCGAGAAGCACGTCACCGTCGACCGGTCCATGGAGGGCAACGACCACACCGTCTCGCTCCTGCCCGACGAGCTGCGCGCGATGGTCGTGCGCATCCGCGAGGTCGAGGAGGCTCTGGGGAGCGGCGCACCGCGTCAGGTGTCGACCGGCGAGATGATGAACCGGGTCAACCTCGCCAAGAGCCTCGTCGCCGCCCGGGACATCGCGCCGGGCGAGGTCATCGACCGCCCCGCCGTCGACGTCAAGAGCCCCGGCCGCGGGCTCCAGCCGAACGCGATGGACCGGCTCGTCGGGCGGACCGCCAACCGGCCGCTGGCGGCCGGTGACTTCTTCTACGCCTCGGACCTCGCCGACTCCGTGCCGACGGCCCGCGACTACACGTTCCGCAGGCCGTGGGGCGTCCCGGTCCGCTACCACGACTGGCGCCAGCTCGTCGCGGACACCCGGCCGGACTTCCTCGAGTTCCACCTCTCGTACAAGGACCTCGAGCTCGAGCCCGAGGCGTTCTTCCGGGACCTTCCCGACCACTGCACCGACCGCGCGGGCGTGCTCGGCATGGCGTTCACGACGCACCTGCCCGACCTGTTCTCCCGGGACTTCATCGTCGACCTCGCCTCCCTCGACGACGACACCTGGAAGCGGTCGATCCACGAGCTGCAGCGCACGATCGACGTGACCCGCCGGCTCGCGCAGTGGTTCACCCTCACCGACGACCCCGTCGTCGTCGCGACGATGGGCGGCTTCACCTCCGACCGGCACCTCGACCCTGCGGAGCGCGCGATCCGGTACGAGCGGGTCGAGGCCGCCGTGGCCCAGGTGGACAGCGCCGGGGTCCGGCTCACGGCCCAGACCCTCCCCCCGTACCCGTGGCTCATCGGAGGCCAGCACTTCCACAACCTCTTCCTCGACCCCGACGACACCGCCGACTTCGCCCGCTCCACCGGCATCCCGCTGACGCTCGACACCTCGCACACCAAGCTCGCGACGAACTTCCTCGGGCGCTCGTTCCGGGACGCCGTCGACCTCCTCGCGCCGCACACCATCCACCTGCACCTCGTCGACGCCGTCGGGGTCGACGGCGAGGGCCCGCAGGTCGGGGACGGCGAGATCGACTGGCCCGTGCTCGCCGAGCAGCTCGACGCGCAGGCCCCCGGGGTCCCGTTCATCCCGGAGATCTGGCAGGGGCACGTCAACCACGGCGAGGGCTTCTGGGTGGCGCTCGAACGGCTGGAGCAGTGGTTCTGACGGCTCCGCTGGCCCTGTGGGTCCTCCCGGTCTCCGACCTCGGGGGGGTCGCACGCCATGTCCTGGACGTCACCGAGGTCGGGATCCCCGGGTACCGGGTGGCCGTCCTGTGCCCGCCCGGTCCGCTCGCGGACCGGCTGCGGGCCGGCGGCGCGGACGTCACGACCGGCCCCGTGGGCCCGGAGCACGGAGGGCGCTCGGCCCTCATCGCGACGCGCGCAGCCGTGCGGGAGCGACGCCCCGCCGTCGTCCACTCCCACCTGTCCTGGGCCGACGTCGTCACGGCCGCCGCGACCGTGGGCTCGGGCACCGCCCTCGTGAGCACCGAGCACGGCATCGCCGATGACGACCTCGTGTACCACCGCACCGTGTGGCGGTCCCGGGCCAAGGCGGCGCTGCACACCGCGCGGCTCCGCCGGGCCGATGCCGTCATCGCGGTGTCCGAGGCGACCGCGCGCAGCGTGCGGGCCCGGTGGCATCCGGGCCGCTCGACCCGGGTGCGCGTCGTCCGCAACGGGGTCGACCCGCTCCCCCACCGCGAGCAGCGGGCGCCGGGCCTGCACGTGTGCTCGATCGCCCGGTTCGCCCCCGAGAAGCGGCTCGACGCGCTCGTCCGGGCCTTCGCCACGCTGGCCGCGACCCATCCCGGTGCCCGGCTGACCCTCGCCGGGACCGGCGCGCTGGAGGAGCCGGTGCGCCGCCTCGTCGACGAGCTCGGCCTCGCCGACGCCACCGAGCTCCCCGGGCACGTCGACGCCGCGGACCTGCTCGGGCGGTCCGACGTCCTCGTCCAGCTGTCGGTGTGGGAGAACTGCTCGTACTCCCTCCTCGACGCCCTCGTCCACGGGGTGGGCGTCGTCGCCACACCGGTGGGTGGCAACACCGAGATCCTGCCCTCCGCGGCCCTCGTGCCGCACGACGAGCCGGCCGCCGTCGCGGATGCCGTCGCCCGGCAGGGGCTCGAGCCGTCGACTCGGCCGGCCCTGCCCGCCGGCTGGCCCACCCGGGCCCAGATGTGCGCCGACATCGCCCAGGTCTACCGCGAGGTGCGCACGTGACCCCGCCGTCGACGATCGCGTGGGACACCCGCTGGGAGGTGGTCAGCGGCATCGGACGTTTCAGCCGTGAGGTGCGCGGCCGCCTCGGCATCCCCCCGATCGCCGCGGGGGACGCCGCGCCGGCCTCCCTTCGCGGGCTGCTCGACCTCGAGCTGGCCTCGGTGCGAGAACGCCGGAGACCCACCCCCCGGGCGCTCGTGTGCCCCGGGTTCATGGCGCCCTTGAGCTGGCCCGCTCCGACCGCGGTCGTGATCCACGACCTGATGCACCGCGACGTGCCGGGAGAGGCCGGGCGCGCCCGGCGCGCGTATCTCGACACCGTCGTTCTGCGGTCCGTGCGATCGGCCGCTGTCGTCCTCACCGTCTCCGACCACTCCCGCTCGCGCATCCTCCGCTGGGCCGGTCTACCGCCGGAGCGCGTCGTCACCGTCGGGAACGGGGTGAGCTCGACGTTCAGCCCCGACGGCCCCTGCCGCCAGGAGCCGAAGGACTACCTCCTCTACGTCGGGAACCACAAGCCCCACAAGAACCTGCCCCGGATGCTCGAGGCCTTCGCGCGAGGCACGGACGACACGCTGTTGCTCTTCAGCGGAGACCCGGCGCCGCGCGTCCGCGCCCTCGCGGAGGACGTCGGCGTGCTGGACCGGATCGGGTTCCTCGGCCGACTCGACGACATCGGACTCGCCCAGGCGTACCGGGGCGCCGCAGCGGTGCTGGTCCTGTCGACCCACGAAGGCTTCGGCCTCCCGGCGCTCGAGGCGATGGCCTGCGGCACCCCGGTGGTCACCTCGTCGACGACCTCCCTCCCCGAGGTCGTCGGGGACGCCGGCCTCTACGCCGACCCCCACGACGTCGAGGCGATGGCCACTGCCATGGCGACCGTCCTGACCGACCAGGTCCGCGCCGGCGAGCTCGCTCTGGCGGGTCCGGCGCGATCGGCGGCATGGACGTGGGAGCGTGTCGCGGAGCGGACCGCGGCTGCCTTGACCCATCACCTCGGGGTCCAGGTCACGGCTGGTCTGCGAGGATGACCGCTCACCACACAGCGAAGGCGACACTGTCCTCATGAGTCGTGCTCTCAGCACCGGCATCGCCGGCGGCCAGGACTCGGAGGTGCTCGGCGACGTCCGCGACGAGACCGCCGCCCCGGGTGCCCCAGTCCTGCCCTCGCGACCTGGCCTGCGCACCGGGTCCGAGCGGGTCGCAGCGTGAGTGCGCGCCCCCCGGTGGCCATCGCCCACGACTACCTCACCCAGCGGGGCGGCGCCGAACGGGTGGTCCTCGCCATGGCCCGGGCCTTCCCCGAGGCGCGGATCCACACCACGCTGTACGAGCCTGGAACGACCTACCCCGAGTTCGCCGACCACGACATCGTCACCTCGCCACTCAACCGGATCGGGCCGGTACGCCGTGACCACCGGGTGGGCCTGCCGCTGTTCGCCCCGGCCGCGAGCGCGATGACGGTGGACGCCGACGTCACCCTCGTCTCCTCCAGCGGCTGGGCCCACGGGTTCCGGCACACCGGGCGGTCCATCGTCTACTGCCACAGCCCGGCCCGCTGGCTCTACCAGAGCGCCACCTACCTCGGCGGCTCGCCGGCGCGGTCGGCGAAAGGGGTCGCACTCCTCGCGATGCGACCCCCGCTGCGCCGATGGGACGCGAACGCTGCCCGCCGCAACGACCGCTACCTCGCGAACTCCCGCATCGTCCAGAGCCGGATCCGCAGCACGTACGGGATCGACGCCGACGTCGTCCCCGCGCCGCACTCGATGGACCCCGCTGCCGCTCAGGAGCCGGTGCCCGCACTCGCCGACTGGGCCGATCAGGGCTGGCTCCTCGTGGTGTCGCGGCTGCTGCCGTACAAGAACGTCGACGCGGTCGTCGAGGCCGTCCGGGGCACCGACCTGCGGCTCGTCGTCGTCGGTGACGGGCCCGGCCGCGAGGCCCTCCTGGCCCGGATGCCCGGCAACGTCCGCCTCGTCTCGGGCATCAGCGACGCCCAGGTCCGGTGGACGTACGCGCACTCACGTCTCCTCGTCGCGCCGAGCATCGAGGACTACGGCCTCTCGCCCCTGGAGGCCGCCGCGTTCGGGGTCCCGAGCCTCACCCTCGGCGCCGGCGGGTACCTCGACACCGTCCGCGACGGCGTCACCGGCCGGTACGTCGAGCGGGCCGACCCGGCACTGCTGCGGGCCGGTGCCCTCGAGTCGCTGGCGCGACCGTTCGACCCCGAGATCCTGAGGGCCCACGCCGCTGGGTTCGCCGAGGCCGGCTTCGCGACGCGGCTCCGGGACGAGGTCCACCTGTTGGGGGCGCGTGACCGTGCCTGAGCACGGGCCGGACCGCCGCCCTCGTCCGAACGGACGGGAGGACCCCGGCGTGGCCCCGCACAGCGCCGGGCCTGGCCATACTGGCACCCCCGACACTCCCGACCCCAGGCCGCCGATGACCGTCAACGAGCTCCTCGCGCCCCGGCTCGCCGCCCGTTCCGCCCGCTGGAACCGCCGCGCCCCCGCGGCCGCTGCCGTCCTCGTCGACCTCGCCCTCGCCGTGCTCGTCACGCTGGCCGCGGGGTTCGGGCGGGCCCGGCTCCCGGTGTTCGTCGACGTCGGCGACGTCCCCGAGCTCGTCGCCATGGCGGGAGCGCCGATCGTCGTCGGCTGGGTCGCCATCATCGCGCTCCACGGCGGGTACGCCCCGCACCTGCTCGGCGCCGGCACCCAGGAGTACAAGGTCATCGTCCGGGCGTCGCTCGTCACCGCCGGTGCCATCGGCGTCGTGAGCTTCCTCGGCAAGGTCCCGCTGTCCCGGGGGTTCTTCTTCCTCCTCCTCCTCTTCGGCGTCCCCTCGCTGCTCCTCGGCCGCTACCTGCTGCGTCGGGCCATCCACGCGCTGCGCCGGCGCGGGCACCTCACCCACCGCGTCGTCGTCGCCGGGTCGGCGGGCCAGGTCGACGAGGTGGCCGACGTGCTGCGACGCGAGCCGTGGCTCGGGTTCCGGGTCGTCGGCGCCCTGCTGCCCGCCGGCGAGTCCGGCACCGGCACCCCGGGCGGCATCCCCGTACTCGGCTCGACGGCCCGCACCGCAGCCGTAGCCGCCGAGGTGGCCTGCGACATCGTCCTGTTCGCCGGCGGCGCCGTGACCTCCGCCCAGCAGATGCGCCGGACCGCCTGGGACCTCGACGACACCGACGTGCAGATCATGCTCGTCCCGAGCCTCACCGAGGTCGCGACCGACCGGGTGCGGGTCCGACCGGCGGCCGGGCTGCACCTCATGGAGCTCGAGGGTCCGCGCGCGCACCGGGCGAGCCGGGTGTCCAAACGGGCCTTCGACATCGTCGGGGCCGGCCTGTGCCTCGTCCTCGCGAGCCCCCTGCTCCTCGTCACGGCCCTCGCGATCCGACGCCACGACGGAGGGCCCGTCATCTTCCGGCAACGACGGGTCGGTCGCGGCGGCGAGCTCTTCGACTGCCTGAAGTTCCGCTCGATGGTCATCGACGCCGACGCCCCGACCGGCGAGCGCACCCCGCGCAACATGCACGGCGAGGAGCACGTGCTGTTCAAGGACGCCACCGACCCGCGGGTCACTCCCCCCGGCCGGGTGATCCGGCGCTTCTCGATCGACGAGACCCCCCAGTTCCTCAACGTCCTCCGCGGCGAGATGAGCCTCGTCGGGCCACGCCCACCGCTGCCGGGCGAGGTCGAGCGGTACACCGACGACGTCCGCACCCGGCTCGCGGTGCGCCCGGGCATGACCGGGCTGTGGCAGGTGTCGGGCCGCTCCGACCTGTCGTGGGAGGACTCGGTGCGCCTCGACCTGTACTACGTCGACAACTGGTCGCTCGTGCAGGATCTCGCCATCCTGTGGCGCACCGCCTCGGCCGTGGTCCGGGCGCGCGGCGCGTACTGACGACCGGCCCGATGCTGCCACCGCGCACCGGCGCGCCCACCTACAGTGGGCTCGTGTCCGAGGGCCAGGCCGTCCCCCTGCGGGTGCGGGTCGAGCTGGCGCACGCCGCCGTGCAGCGCCTCGCCGACTCGTGCGGGGTCGACGTGCTCCACATCAAGGGTCCGGCCGTCGACCCCGGGCTGCGTCGTCACGAGTCCTCGGGCTCCGACGCCGACGTCCTGGTGCGCCCCGACGGGGTCGACCGGCTCATGGCCGCCCTCGCCGCCCACGGGTGGCGGGTCGAGACGACGTTCGAGGCGGGGTCGGCCTTCGACCACGCGGCGAACCTGTACCACCCCAGCTGGGGGCTCGTCGACGTCCACCGCCTCTACCCCGGGATGGACCACGAGCCCGCGGCGGCCTTCGAGGTGCTGTGGGCCGAGCGCGGCGCCCGCCCGCTCGCCCACGTCGCCTGCGCCGTGCCGAGCCCGCTGGGGCAGTCCCTGGTGCTGCTGCTGCACGCGGCCCGGACCCGCACGGCGGGCGAGCATCCCGACATCGCCCCGAACTGGACCGAGCGCACCGCCGCCGACCGGGACGCCCTGCGCGCACTGGCGGAGCGCACCGGGGCGACGGTCGCCCTGGCCGCGGCCATCGGTGAGCTCGCCCGGCACGCCGGAACGCCGGAGGCGGCGTTGTGGGAGGTCTTCGCCCGGGAGGACGACCGGCTCGGCGAGTGGCGGGCCCGCTGGCGGGCCGCCCGCGGCCCCGCGGCCAAGGTCTCGGTGGCCGTCCGGTCTCTCGGGGTGAACCGGTACTACCTGCGGCAGCGGCTCGGGCACGAGCCGACCGGGTCCGACGTCGCCGCCGAGTTCGTCCGGCGGCTGCGCACCGGGGTGGGGGCCGTGGCGGGCCGGATGGTCCGCCGATGACAGCGCCGGGTGTCGAGGTCAGTGCCGCCGCGGGCTGGGTCGAGGTCGACGGTGTCGTCTACGCGGCCGCGCTCCCCGACGGCCCACCCCTGGTCCTGCACGGCCCGGGCGCGCTCGTGTGGCGAGCGGCGGTCCCGGGCGGGACGCTCACCGAGGTCGTCGCGCGGGTGGCCGCCGCGGCGGAGACCTCAGCCGAGGTCGTCGCGGACGACGTCACCCGGTTCGTCGACGACCTCGTCGCGGCCGGCGTGCTGACGTACGCGTGACGCGACGAGCGCCCCGACGGCGGCGCCGGCCGTGTTGCAGGCGACGTCGAGCAGGCTCGCCTGGCGCTCCATGACCGGCAGCAGCTGGGCGAGCTCGACGGCGCCGCTGAGACCCGCCAGCACGAGGACGGTCGTCAGGACGCGGGCGCGCAGGGCGGCCACCCCGAGCCACCCCAACGGGACGAAGACGAGCACGTTGAGCAGGGCCGCGTAGTGCTCCGGCCGGACCTGCTGCGGCATCCCCCGCTCGAGCAGGACCACGTAGCCGTCGACGACGACGCGGCGCACGGCCTCGCCGTCGGGCCACAGCAGCACCGGCACGAGGAGCACGGCGAGGACGACGGCCGCCCCGGCCCCGGGGCGTCGCACGGGCGTCACCGCCTCAGGAGTGCGGTCGCGAGGGTCTCCTGGAGCCAGGTGAGGAAGTCGTACAGCGCCACGGCGTACACGAGCGGGTCGTCCGGGTCCGAGGAGTCGGCACGCGCCTCGACCGCCTCGACGTCCTCGTCGGTGTGCAGGCCCAGCCGTTCGCCGAGCACCAGGCGCACGTCGGTGAGCGCGGTGAGGAACGCCCGGGACTGGTCGGCGTCGAGCACGACGTCGTCCCCGCTCGCGGCGCGCACCGCGGCGACCGAGGCCGCGAGCCCCGCCGCCTTGCGGTGCCGGATGCCGCCCTCGGTGAGGTGCCGGAACTCGTCGGCCGCCTCGGGGTCCTGCCGGTTGGCCGTCGGCAGGAGCCGGTCCAGGGCCGGGTCGCGCTGGCCCCCGCCGGCGGTGCGGCCCCGGCTCGTCGCCTCGTGGGGGTCCCCCGAGAAGGTCATCCCGGCGACGATCGCGTCGAACCGCGCGTCCCCGGTCCCCGCGACGTCGGGTGCCTCGAGCAGGTCGGCGACCTGCTCCATGAGCGTCGCGACGATCTCGCGCTCGTCGGCGTCGAGCGTCGCGACGTAGCGGCGGTCCGCGCCCTTGCCCTGACGCCGGAAGGCCTTGGCCATCAGGAGTCCTTCTGGAACGTCGCCCACAGGCCGTAGCCGTGGAGCGCCTCGGTATCGGCCTCCATCGCCTCGCGCGGCCCGGTGCTCACGACGGAGCGGCCCTCGGTGTGGACCTGCATCATGAGCTTCTCGGCCTTCGCCCTGGAGTACCCGAAGTGCTGCTGCAGCACGAACGTCACGTACGACATGAGGTTGACGGGGTCGTTCCACACGATCGTGACCCAGGGGACATCCGGAGCCACGTCCCCCTCGGGGGTCACGACCTCCTCGGTCACGGGTGCGAGCGACACCGCCCCAGGATAGGAGGCCCGGTGGGGTCAGCCGCGCCCGCGGTTCCAGGAGTCGGCATAGACGCCGTCGTCGACGGCGAGCCCGCCCTCCCCCAGCTCGAGCGGGCGGAAGGTGTCGACCATCACGGCGAGCTCGTCGAAGTACTCGACGCCGATGGACGCCTCGGACGCTCCCGGCTGCGGCCCGTGGGCATGACCGCCGGGGTGCACCGAGATCGAGCCCTTGCCGATGCCCGAGCCCTTGCGGGCCTCGTAGTCGCCGTCGACGTAGAACATGATCTCGTCGCTGTCGACGTTCGAGTGGTAGTACGGCACCGGGATCGACAGCGGGTGGTAGTCGACCTTGCGGGGGACGAAGTTGCAGATGACGAAGTTCCAGCCCTCGAAGACCTGGTGCACCGGCGGCGGCTGGTGCACGCGGCCCGTGATCGGCTCGTAGTCGCGGACGTTGAACGCGTACGGGTAGAGGCAGCCGTCCCAGCCGACGACGTCGAGGGGGTGGAAGGGCACCTCGTGGATGGTGCCGACGATGCCCCCAGGACCGTTGCCGCGGTGCTTGATGTACACCTCGGCGCCGTCGGTGGCCTTCGCGCCGATGTCCTCGGCCAGCAGGGGGCCTTGCGGGGCGCGCAGGTCACGCTCGCAGTACGGGGCGTGTTCGAGCAGCTGGCCGTACTTGCTGAGGTAGCGCTTGGGCGGGGCGATGTGGCTGTTGGCCTCGATGCAGTAGGCGCGCAGCGGGTCCTTCGTCGACCGCTTCGGGATCCAGCGGTGGGTCGTGGCCCGCGGGATGATGAGGTAGTCGCCCTCGGCGACGTCGAAGGCCCCGAAGACGGTCTCGACCCGCGCCTGGCCGCGCTCGACGTAGACGCACTCGTCGCCGACGCCGTTGCGGTACCAGGGGCTCGGCTCGCCGGCGACGACGTAGGAGATGCGCACGTCACCGTTGCCGAGCACGAGCCGGCGGCCGGTGACGACGTCGGTGCTCTTGACGTCCTTGGGGGCGAAGAGGTCGTGCAGCTTGAGGTGACGCGGCGTCAGTGGGTGGTTCGGCGTCGTCGACAGGTCGCCGGGGGTCCAGACCCGGGCGCCGGCGATCGTCGAGGGGATGTTGCGGTGGTACAGCAGGCTCGAGTCCGAGCTGAACCCCTCCTCCCCCATGAGCTCCTCGTAGTACAGCTCGCCCTGCTTGCCGCGGCCGGCGGGCCGGCGGTGCTGGGTGTGCCGCTTGGGGGGAATGCTGCCCATCGCCTGGTAGTGCGCCACGGTTGTCGTCCACCTCGCTGTGGGGTCGGAGCTCGGTCCAGCCCACCCTAGAGTCTGCGCGATCGACTGGCATCCCTGTGCGGTCGACCCGGGTCACTGTGGCCAGGAGTGTCCACCCCCACCCGACGCCGGCCGGACAACCTGCCCACCGCCGGGCGATCCGCGAGCCTGGAGGGGATGATGGGGCGATGGCGGCGCGCGCCTTCCCCTTCGTCCTGCACCTCGACCTCGACCAGTTCATCGCGGCGGTCGAGGTGCTGCGCCACCCCGAGCTCGCCGGGCGCGAGGTCGTCGTCGGCGGGCGCGGGGACCCCAGCGAGCGAGCGGTCGTCTCGACGGCCAGCTACGAGGCGCGCGAGCGCGGTGTGCACTCCGGCATGCCGTTGCGGGTCGCGGCCCGCAAGGCGCCGGACGCGGTGTTCCTGCCCGTCGACGGGCCGCACTACCTCGCGGCGTCCGAGGAGGTGTTCGCGACCGTGCGCGATCTCGGCCTCGTCGTCGAGGTGCTCGGGTGGGACGAGGGCTTCGTCGGCGGCGACACCGACGACCCGGAGTCGCTGGCCCGCCGCATCCAGGCGGCGGTGCTCGAGCGGACCCGGCTGCACTGCTCGCTGGGCGTCGGGGACAACCGGGTCAGGGCCAAGATCGCGACCGACTTCGGCAAGCCCCGAGGTGTCTACCGGCTGACCGCCGAGAACTGGGCCGGGGTCATGGGGCACCGGCCGACGATCGCGCTGTGGGGCGTCGGGTCCCGGGTGTCGGCGCGCCTCGACAAGCACGGCATCGGCACCGTCGACGAGCTCGCGGCGGCCGACCCCGAGGTGCTCGTCGCCGAGTTCGGGCCGCGGATGGGGGCCTGGTACGGCGCCCTCGGCCGCGGGGAGGGTAGCGCGGAGGTCGACGACGCGCCGTGGGTGGCGCGGGGCCACAGCCGGGAGACGACGTACCAGCAGAACCTCACGACGACGGAGACGATCGCCGACGCGGTCCGGGTGCTCACCGCGCAGGTCCTCCAGGACGTGCACCGGGAGGGACGGCCGGTGCAGCGGGTCGGGCTCAAGATCCGCTACGCCCCGTTCTTCACCGTCAACCGGAGCCGGAAGCTGCCGGCCCCCACGTCGGAGCCCGAGGCGGTGCAGGCCGCGGTCCAGGCCCTCCTCGCCGACCACCTCGAGGAGGGCCGGGAGGTGCGGCTCCTCGGCGTCCGCGCCGAGATGACGATGCCGGACGAGGACGGGGACGAGGTCGGCCGCACCCCGGTCCGCGGTCGGGTCTGATCCGAGGCGTCGGCACCCGCGGCCCGGGTCGGGTTCGCGCCTACACCGACAGCGTGCTGACGGTCCTGGTCACTCGTTCGCCGTCGTTCTCGAGGAACACCATCTCGCCGAACTCGACGTAGGACCAGCCGTCGGTGTCGTCGGTGAGGGCCTCGGAGGCGAAGATGGCGCCGGTCGCCCCTTCTTCGTCGCACGTCTCGAAGTTGTAGGTCGTCTCGTCCTTCTCGAAGTTGCGACCCATCAGGAGGTACATCGGCTCCAGGAGCATGGAGAGGGCGAAGTCGTCCGTGCCCGGACCTGACTCGCGCAGCTCCTTCCAGTCGCCGGTCGGGTTCGTCTCGCCGTGGAGTCCGAGACCGGCGTTGACCCCGATGATGCGGTTCGGGGACACCAGCGCCATCTTCAGCTTGGTCAGACCCGGGAGGTCGAGGTCCGCCATCGCTCCGGCGATCAGCCGGATCATCTCCTCGACCGCACGCTGGACGTCCTCGTTGCTGTCGCCCTCGAGCAGCGAGAGCAGGAGCACGTAGAGAAACTCGGTGTCCGTCGTGCCACGCATCTGCTCCAGGTAGGTGTCCTTGCAGTGTCGCAGGAGCTCCCGCTGCAGGAGCTGCCAGTTCGGCAGGTAGCCGTTCTGGGCGACGATCCAGGGCGTCTCGGCGAACGAGAAGGGATGGCAGTTCTCGTCGGCCAGGACGACCTTCGCGTCGTAGGCGGCTGCCCGGACATGGGCGAGCATCGTGCTGGCGCGCAGGCTCGGGACGATGCGCTCGAGGTTGTCGTCGTAGAAGGCTGCGATGGGACGGCGGTAGATGAACGGGTCCTCCGGCTTCAGGAGGTGCTCACTCCACGCGCCGAAGCCCCATCCGGCCAGCTGGAGCTCCGGGTGCCGTTCAGGGTCGAGTGCCTGGTTGAACAGGCTGTTCGTGGGCGTGAGGAGCAGGTTCGCCAGCGGGGTCTCCGGCCCGATGAACGCGAGCACTCGGCACATGGGGTTCCTTGACTGACGGGGTCGCTCGGGGTGAGCGTCGACAGCCTATGGTCCGGGCTGGTCGATCACCCGATTGACGCTCCTCCGTTCGTCGGGGCCCCCCGGCCCATCGCCCGATGATCCGGAGCGTCGGACAGCGGTTCAGTGGAGGCAGAGACACGACCTCACGAAAGGGCCGGCCCGATGTTCGACTCGACACCCACGCAGTCCCACAACCCGGTGGCCGTCAGCACCGTCGAAGCAGTCCACCGACGCGACCACCACCACGGAGGTGACGAGGCCTGCCAGCCTCACCTGGTCGAGGTCGTCCATCTCGGCCGCCAAGCCGTCGCGGTCTGCCACGACTGTCGCCAGGACTCGGGCTTCCTTCCTGAGCGCGACGCCGACCGGCTGGCTTCCGACCACCGCCTGGAGACCGCCGAGGACGGCTCCTCGTCCTTCTCCTCACGGGTGGCGTGACTCGACGTCGCTGTTGCGAACGGCCGCCGCGGGAACGCTCTCAGGCGGGGAACACGCCGCTGGAGAGGTACCGGTCGCCGCGGTCGCAGACCACGAAGACGATCGTCGCCCCCTCGACCTCCCGGGCCACCTGTAGGGCCGTCCAGCAGGCGCCGGCCGCGGAGACGCCGCCGAAGATGCCCTCCTCGCGGGCCAGCCGGCGGGCCGCCTCCTCGGCGTCGGTCTGGGTGACCTCCACGGTCCGGTCCACCGCCGACGGGTCGAAGATCTTCGGCACGTACTCCGGTGGCCAGGCACGGATACCGGGGATCTTGGAGCCCTCCGCGGGCTGTGCGCCGACGATCTGGATGCCGGGGTTGCGCGACTTCAGGAACCGCGAGACCCCGGTGATCGTGCCGGTGGTGCCCATCGCGGACACGAAGTGCGTGATCCGTCCGTCGGTCTGGCGCCACAGCTCCGGGCCCGTCCCGTCCTCGTGGGCACGCGGGTTGTCCGGATTCCCGAACTGGTCCAGGACCCGGCCGCGGCCCTCCCGCTCCATCCGCGTCACGACGTCGCGGGCCTCCTCCATGCCGCCACCTGCCGGGGTGAGGACCAGGTCGGCTCCGTATGCCTTCATCGTCTGGATCCGCTCGGTGGAGGCGTCCTCGGGCATCACGAGGACCAGCGGGTAGCCGCTGATCGCCGCCGCCATCGCCAAGCCGATCCCGGTGTTGCCCGACGTGGCTTCCAGCAGCGTGTCGCCGGGGGCGATCTCCCCTCGCGCCTCAGCGCCCCGGATCATGCTGATCGCCGGCCGGTCCTTCACCGAGCCGGCCGGGTTGTTCCCCTCGAGCTTGGCGAGCAGCACGTTGCCGCGGCGGTCGTTCTCCGGCCCGGGCAGGCGCTGCAGACGCACCAGTGGGGTGTCGCCGATGACGTCCTCCATCGTGGGGTACGTCGGAGGGTTGCTCACCCGCAGGAGTCTACGGCGGCGCACACCGAGGGATCCCAGCCGACTGCGCGACCCCGGCCCGAGCTGAACCTGCGTCTCTTCGCCCAGAAGGGGCTACCCCGACCACCCCTGCGTCGAACGACGAGAACACGCCGTCGACGAGGTCAGCGGCGCGGCATGTTCTCGTCGTTCGTCGGGGCGACGGGCTACTCCGTCGAGGGCGCGGGTGGCGGCACTGCCGTTGGGGTGGCAACTCCACGGGCTGAGCCATCGGACGTGCCCTGAACCGCCTCCCCGAGGTCGTGGACCCGCTGCATAGCGCCGCGTGTCGACCGCCCGGGTTGCGGCACGAGCGGACGAGTTGCGCTTGCGGCAAAGCGTTTGTGCCCTCACTGCTCCGTTGATGTACTGATGCGTCATCGTGAGTCTGCCGTGTGACGGAGGGGGTGCTGTGACCAGCTACGGCGAGCTGGCTGAGGTCTACGAGTGGCTCATCTCCGACGCAAAGCTGGTTCCAGCCGAGTTCGCTGCGTCGTTCGACGACGTCCTCGATCTCCTGCCGTCGAACGCTCACGTCCTCGACTGTTCGTGCGGAACGGGACAGCTGGCGGTAGGCATCGCCGGTCGTGGCATGCAGGTCGTCGCCACCGACGCCAGCGAAGCGATGGTTCGTCGGACCGCGGAGCTCGCCGAGGAGCACAGGGCATCTGTCCGGACGGTATGGGCGGACTGGCAGGAACTGCCCGACCATTTCGACGACGACACCTTCGACATGGTGTTCTGCGTCGGCAACTCGCTGCACCATGCCGTGGGCGCGAGAGGAAGAGCGGCAGCCCTGGAGTCGATGTCACGCCTTCTACGCCCCCGCGGGCGCCTGGTCTTGACCTCCCGCACGTGGGAGCTCGTCAGGTCCAGAGGTTCCCGGCTTGACGTCGGCGACCGACTCATCAGCCGGAACGGCCGGGATGGCATGGTGGTCTACTGGTGGGAGATCGCGCCGCATTGGGAGGACGAGCACCACATCGAGATCGCTATCGCGGAAGTCGCAAAGGACAACTCGGTCCTGGTTCACTCCGAACGGCTGTCGTCGTGGCCGTACCGGTACGTCGACCTCGTCTCGGAACTGGAGCGCGTCGGGCTAGAAGTCGAGACAAGCACGTTTGACCCTGAGGCAGAGAACTACACCGTGGTGGCCATCAGGGTGTAGCACCTGGCCCAGCGCCCCCAGCTGGACGGCGTGGTCGGTTCCAGGATGCATGTGCCTGCCCCTCGGAAGAGTCGGACACTCTGCAACTGCGTCGTTCCGGGCCGCGTTTGACGTAGGTCATCTGCTCCGGAGGTGTGCCCTCGGCCGCCCGGGTCAGGCGGCGTGGAGGAGTGCCTGGAGGTGTCGTTCCAGGGGAGAGTCTGGGTCAGGCTCGGTGCCTGACGCGGGCTCGGGTTCGGGGTCGGGTGGGTCGGTGCCCCAGCCGAGCAGGGGCGGGGCGTGGGAGTGGTAGGTGTGCCCGGCCGGGGTGGTGACCTCGAGCTCGTGGGGTGAGGTGGAGAGCACCCGGGCCTGCCAGCCGGGGGCTTCCTTGACGCCGTTGCAGCGGGCGCACAGCCCGGACCCGTT
>NZ_CANLZR010000010.1 GCF_947495705.1 uncultured Phycicoccus sp. | reverse complement strand
GGGGGGTGTTTTTTGGGGGGGGGGGGGGGGGTGGGGGGGTGGGGGGGGGGGGGGCGGGGGGGGGGGGGGGGCCGGCCCGGGGGGGGGGGGGGGGGGGGGGGGGGGGGGGGGGGGCGGCCCCCCCCCACGCCGAGGGTGTCAGTAGCTGATGCCCCGGAAGGTCTCCCACGTGCAGTCGTCCGGGTCGTACCACGGCTGCTTCTCACAGATCATGATGCCCGCGCGTGCCGAGTCGGCGGTGCCACTCAGGGCCTTGGCGACCCAGACCGACCCGTAGTCCACGGTCGTGGGGCTCGAGGTGCTTCCGGCGCCGTACCACCCCGACCCGCACCCGACCGATCCTTCCCCCGACGGGTAGCAGTACGTCCCGTTGAAGTACCAGTTGGCCTTCGTGTAGATCGGGTTGCCGTTGGCCTTGAGGTCCTTCTGGGTCGAGGTGACCTTGAGGGCGTCACCGCCGTTGACGACCGCCTTGTACGCCGAGCCGTAACCCGACCCCAGGTTGGTCGACCCGTTCTTGAGGTAGACCGTGCCCCAGGAGATGGCCTGGGCCGCCTGGCCCATGAGCCCGAGGGCGAGTGTGAGGACCACGGTCCCCACCAGTCGCGTTCTGCGCATTGCCTGTCCTTCCACCGTCGCCAGCCCGGGCTGTCACCCGGACCCGCTAGGCTCGCGCCGGATGTCTCCTGACCGGGATCGATGTCCCGCCCGGAGCCCCACGACGGGGCTCCGGGCGACTTCCGGGACGGGCGGGTCCGTCGCTCACGCTAGGGCGCGCGGGCACGGTCCGATGCGGCCTCGGCCGTCACCAACTCACGCTGACCGGTTGCGGACAGCCTTCCCGCGACATCGCGCTCGGACGGGGAGACGCTCGGGCGGGCTCAGGCGGAGTGCTTGGCGACCGGCACGAGCTCGAGGTCGCGGGCCGCGACCTCGTCGCCCTCGGCGTAGTCGAGGGCGCCGGTGAGCCGGCCCGCGGCCCGCAGGTCGGCCTCGCCGGCCCGCACGTGCTCCAGGGTCGCGGCGGGCCCCACGATCGTCGCGGTGGGCACCTCGGCCCGCATGCCGACCTTGGCCTCGGACTTCGCCTTCCGGACGACGGCGAGGGCGGCCCCGACGGCCGCCAGGACGGCCGGGTCGCCGCCCTCGGGCAGCTCGCTGACGGTCGGCCACGCGGCGCGGTGGACGGACCCCTCGTGGGTCCAGCTCCAGACCTCCTCGGTGACGTACGGGAGCACCGGGGCGAACAGCCGCAGGACCACGTCGAGGGCGAGCCGGAGCGTCGCCCGGGCCGAGGCGGCGGCCTCGTCACCGCGGGAGCCGTAGGCCCGGTCCTTGACGAGCTCGAGGTAGTCGTCGCAGAAGGTCCAGAAGAAGGACTCGGTGGCCTCGAGGCTGCGGGTGTAGTCCCAGGCCTCGAACCCGGACGTCGCCTTCTCGACGACCTCGCGCAGCGCCGCGAGCACCGACCGGTCGAGCGGGTCGGTGATCTGGGGCGCGAGCTCGCCCTCGACCGCGCCGAAGGACAGCGCGAACTTGCTCGCGTTGAGGACCTTGATCGCGAGGCGTCGCCCGACCTTGATCTGGCCGACGTCGTACGCGGCGTCGGCGCCGAGCCGGCCACTGGCGGCCCAGTAGCGCACCGCGTCGGCCGAGTGCTCCTTGAGCAGGTCCTCGGGAGTCACGACGTTGCCGCGGGACTTGCTCATCTTCTTGCGGTCGGGGTCGAGGATCCAGCCCGAGATGGCGGCGTTGGTCCACGGGACGGAGCCGTGCTCGAAGTGCGCCCGCACGACCGTGGAGAAGAGCCAGGTCCGGATGATGTCGTGGCCCTGCGGCCGCACGTCCATCGGGAACACCTTCTCGAACAGCGGGTCCGGTGCGGCACCGCCGGCCCCCCGCCACCCGCCGGCGATCTGCGGGCTCAGGGACGACGTGGCCCAGGTGTCGAGGATGTCCGGGTCCCCGACGAAGCCGCCCGGCACGCCCCGCTGGTCCTCGGTGTACCCGGCCGGGGGGTTCGCCGCGGGGTCGACCGGCAGCTCGGACTCGTCGGGGAGGATCGGGTGGTCGTGGTCGGGCTCGCCGTCGGCGTCGACCGGGTACCAGACCGGGATCGGGACGCCGAAGAAGCGCTGCCGGGAGACGAGCCAGTCGCCGTTGAGGCCCTGGACCCAGTTGGCGTAGCGGCTGCGCATGAACGAGGGATGGAAGTCGACCTCCTCGCCGCGGGCGACGAGGGCGGCGTTGAGGTCGGCCTCGCGACCGCCGTTGCGGATGTACCACTGCCGGGTGGTGACGATCTCGAGCGGCTTCTCGCCCCGCTCGTAGAAGTTGGCCTTGCGCTGGGTCGGGGTCGGCTCGCCGTCGAGGTCGCCGGACTCGCGCAGCGCCGCGACGACCGCCTCGCGCGCGCTGAAGGCCGTCCGGCCGCCCAGGTGCTCGGCGTACAGGTCGGCGCCCGGGGTGCCCTCGAGCCACGCCGGGACCTCGGTCTGGAGCCGGCCGGTGCGGGTGACCACCGAGCGGGTGGGCAGGCGCAGCTCGCGCCACCACACGACGTCGGTGAGGTCGCCGAAGGTGCAGCACATGGCGATGCCGGCGCCCTTGTCCATCTCGGCCAGCGGGTGCGCGACGACAGGGACCTCGACGTCGAACAGGGGGGTCCGCACGGTCGTCCCGAACAGCGGCTGGTAGCGCTCGTCGTCGGGGTGGGCGATGAGGGCCACACAGCTGGGGATGAGCTCGGGGCGGGTCGTCTCGATGTGGACGTCCCCCGCGGCGCCGTGGAAGGCCACCCGGTGGTAGGCGCCGGGGTAGTCCCGGGCCTCGAGCTCGGCCTGGGCCACCGCGGTCTGGAACGTCACGTCCCACAGCCCGGGCGCCTCGGACTGGTACGCCTCGCCCCGGCGGACGTTGCGCAGGAACGCCTGCTGGGATGTCGCGCGGGAGTGGTCGTCGATGGTCCGGTAGCCGATGGACCAGTCGTAGCTGTGCCCGATCCGGCGGAAGAGGGACTCGAACGCCTCCTCGTCCTTGACCGTCAGCTCGTCGCAGAGCTCGATGAAGTTCTGCCGCGAGATCGGCATCTCGTCGGCGGCCTTCATGCTCTTGGCGTCACCGCGGAACGGCGGCTGGAACTGCGGGTCGTAGGGCAGGGAGGCGTCGCCGCGCACCCCGTAGTAGTTCTGCACCCGCTTCTCGGTCGGCAGGCCGTTGTCGTCCCAGCCGATCGGGTAGAAGACGTTGAACCCGGCCATCCGCTTGTAGCGCGCCATGCAGTCGGTGTGGGTGTAGCTGAAGACGTGCCCCATGTGCAGCGACCCGCTGGCCGTGGGCGGCGGGGTGTCGATCGAGAAGACGTCCGCCCGGGACCCGGCGAGGGCGGCCTCCCGGTCGAACGCGTAGGTGTCCTGCTCGCGCCATACCTCGCCCCACTTGTCCTCCAGACCGTCCAGGGACGGCCGGTCCGGGATGGAGGCAGCGAGGGATGGGGAGAGGTGCTCGGTCATGCGGGCCATTCTCACAGACCGCACGCGCCCGGATCACCCGGGTTCAGGCGGTCCCCCGGCGTCGGGCGAGCCGGACCAGGGCGAGGGCGAGCAGCAGGCTCGCCGTCGCGACGGCCACCCACAGCACCTGCCGCCGGTCCGCGGCGCGCGGGTCGGCGACGGCCGCGATCTCCAGCCGGCGCTCCGGCACCGACGCGGTGGGGCGGGGGGTCGCCCCGGGCGGCAGCGGGCCGGCGAGGCCGGCGTCCAGGACCGAGGTCAGCGCCTCGACGGGCTGGACGACGCCCCAGCCGAGGGCGTCGCCCCGGGCGTCGCGCCGCTCGCGGGCGGCCGTCGCCTCGAGGCGGTGGGCCCACCCGGCCGGGCCCTCGTCGGGGAAGCGCTGGGCGACCAGGGCCGCGGCGGCCGAGACGTAGGCCGTCGCGTAGCTCGTGGACCCGTCGGGGCTCAGGTAGCAGTCGCCCCAGGCGCCGAACGTCGTGAGCACCTCGACCCCAGGGGCGGCGAGGTCCACGTGGTCCCCGCGCACCGAGGTGTCGGTGACGACGTCCTCGGCGTCGGTGGCCGCCACCCCGAGCACCCCGGGGTAGGCGGCGGGGTACCGCAGTCCGGTGCGCGGGTCGTCCTCGGCGCGGGTCCCGGCCGAGGCGACGACGAGGGCGCCGCGCCGCCGGGCCTCGGCCACGGCCGCCTCCAGCCGGGGGTCGTCCCGCGGCGTGCTGAGCGAGACGTTGATGACGCTCGCCCCCTGCCGGGCCGCCCACTCGATGCCCTCGGCGAGCGTCCCGGCGTCGGCGTCCGGGCCCTGCCCGGGGTCGTCCGGGACGACCTTGACGGGCAGGATGCGGGCGCCCCGGGCGAGCCCCTGCACGCCCGAGCGGGGTGCGAGCGGGCGGGCGGCGATGATGCCCGCGATCGCGGTGCCGTGGAGGCGACGGTCGACGGACGCCGAGCCCCCGACGAAGCTGCGGCCCTCGAGGACCACGCCGTCGGGGAAGTGCGCGTTGGTCGAGGCGACCCCGCTGTCGACGACCGCGACCGTCACCCCGGAGCCGGTCGCGAGGGGCCAGGCCCGGGTGGCGGCGAGCCGGATGAGGCCGGCGGGGGTGTCGGGGACGTACTGGGTCCGGCCCTCCTCGCAGTCGGCGGCCGCGGCGGCGGGGGCCGCCGTCAGGGCGAGGAGCACCCCGGGCAGGCAGGCGAGGAGCAGCCGACGGCCCCGGCTCATGACCCGCCCGAGACGACCGTCCGGGCCGCCGCCGTCCCGAGCGAGGGCCCGGAGCGAAACAGCTCGGTCCAGGCCTGCGGCACCGGGACGACGTCGTCGGGCTCGTAGCCGAGGCGCGCGAGGACCTCGGTGTCGGCACCGTCGACGGCGTACGCGGTGGCGGTCTGGTCGACGGCGAGCACGGGGCCCTTGCCGAGGACCTGCCCGCTGACGGCACGCACGAGCGCCCCGTAGCCGGTGTCGACGGTCGTGCGGCCCCGCTCGGCCGCCGGGGGGTCGTCGGTGACGGTGGTCAGGCCGACCTCCGGCGGGGCGCCGGCAGCCGCCGTGAGCGTCGCGCAGGGCGTGGTCTCGAGCCCGGTGGGCAGGCGGTCGGGCCACTCGGGGGGAGCGATCCGCTGGGGGCGGACCTCGAGCCGGGCGATCTGGGCCGCCTCGACGGGGATCTCGCTCGAGGACGCGCCCGAGCCGAGGCGGTACATCGACAACGCCACGTCGGGGAGCGGCTCGAGGTCACCGCGCGGGGTGACGAGGTAGTGGCGCCCGTCGGACTCCAGGCGCAGGACCGACCCGACCGTCGCCCCGGCGGGCAGGCCCGCGGCGGGCGTGCCGAGGTCGTCGACGACCAGCGGGGCGAGCGCCGGGCCCTCGGGGAACAGGTTCAGCCACGAGGCGGGGGCCGGGAGGGCGGGGCGGCCGTCGAGACGCAGCGCCACCGAGACGGCCGAGAGGTCGCGCGCCGCCACCGGGTAGCGCAGCCCGCCGGCGACGACGAAGGTGGCGTCGCCGCTGCGGACGAGGACCGCGGACCCGTCGGCGGGCCGGCCGGTGCGGCCCGGGCCGATGGCGGTGGAGACCTGCTCCCCGGCGGACAGGCACGACAGCCACCCGGTGTCGACGAGCCGGTCGCGAGGCGCGAGCGAGTCCGGGGCACCGACGATGCCCAGGGTCGGGCCCCGGTCGATGTCGGTGAGCTCGTCGTCGGGGACCGCGACGACCTTGAACTGGGCCGAGGGGATGAGCAGACGGGCGCTCACCGTGTTGACGACGGGGTGCAGGACCCCCTCGACCGACACGTACCGGGCCCCGCTGTCTTCGGCGATGACGAGCCGCTCGTTCTGCCAGTCGTCCGGCAGCGCCGAGCGGAGCCAGCCGAAGGCCAGGCTGCCGAGGACGAGGACGACCGACAGGGCCAGGCCCCCCACCACGGCCCGCAGCGGACGGTCCGGCTCGACCTCGCGGCCGCCGGGTGCGCCGCTGACGAACGCGGTGGTGAGGCGCCGGCGGCTGAACGACTGCGCCTCGACGAGGTCCTTCTTGGTCGCCACGGTCAGAGGATCCCGACGGTGGCCGCGACGAGCGGGACGAGCGCGACGAGCGCCACGCCGTCGAGGGTGTCGGCGACCCGTCCGAGGCGCACCCGGGTGCGCGGCGCGAGGACGGCGAGCGCGACGACGACCGCCCCGGTGGTGCCGAGCAGGACGGCGAGCGCCGGACGCCAGTCGGGGTGGACGACGGCGGCGACGACGGCGGCGAGCGCGAGCCCGACGATGCCCGTGCCCATCGCGAGGACGACCGCGGTGCGGGTCCGGCTGTGCCGGGTGCGGAGCAGCGTCGCGACGCACCCGGCGGCGACGAGGAGGGTGCCCCAGAGCCCGGAGGCGGCGAGCTGCGGGGTGGCGAGGAGCGCCGCGCCGCCGGTGGCCAGGGCGGTGGCGACCATGACGTCGTGGCCACGGGCGACCTGATGGCGGACGCGCCCGCGGTCGACCTCAGGGACGGTGCCCTCGATCTCGGCCTCGGTGCGCGGTGCGTGGCCCGACAGGCGGCTCGTCGCGAGCCCGAGCCGGGGGAGGACGTTGCCGACGACGACCGCGACGCCGAACAGCAGGGCCGCGGCGGTCGTCATCGCGACCCCCAGCACGCCGCCGGCGACACCGAGGACCGCCACGGCGAGCCCGACGACCGACCCGGCGGCCAGGACGAGCCGGTGCCGGGCGACGGCGAGCGCGCCGGCGAGACCGGCGACGGCGACGAACAGGCCGACCCAGACGAGACCGCGGCCCCAGAGGTCGTCGTCGGGGGCGACGGCGCTGCCGGCGGTCGCCGCGAAGGGGAGCGAGGTGAGGGCCAGGGCCAGGGCTCCGGCGGGCTGGGCGCGGGTGTGCAGGACGGCCGCGGCCCCGACGAGCAGCAGTGCCGCGGAGCCGGCGACGGCGGTGACGAGCAGCCCGGCGTCGCGGGCCGTGAACAGGGCCCAGGCGGCGCAGAGGAAGAAGACGACCGCCGCGCCGACCGCGGTGCCGGCGCTGTGCCGGGCCGTCCAGGGCGGGAAGGCCGTCTCGACGACGTCCGAGACCGCCTCGACGACGTCGTCGTACACCTTCTCGGTGCTCGGGTCGACGACCTCGAGCGCGAGCATCGTGCCGTCGGCGATGCCCTGGGCGGCGAGGCTGCGGTCGGGGTCGAGGACGGTGCCGCCGCCGACGACGAGCCGGAAGCCGTGCGAGACGTGCTCGGGGTCGAGCACGCCGAGCTCGCGGGCGAGCTCGGGGACGATCTCGACGACCGGGATGCCTCCGGGCACGCCGAGGTCGGCGCGCCGGGTCCCCGACGAGACCGAGACGCGCACGAGTGACGCGGCGGTCGCGCTGGTCTGGCTCACCCTTCAGCTCCCCTCCGACGGCACCACCGAACGGCGGTGCGGGTCCGACGGCCCCCGAGCATAGACGCGCGTCCTTCGGGGAGTTCTCCCCATCGACCCGATTCGCATGGGACCGTAGGGTCGAGGGCAGGACCAGGGGGCCACCCGGCCGGGGTCCACAGCACGTCGCCCTCCAGGGGGTCAGTGATCACGGCGGCGGCCCGAGCGGGGCGTCGCACCAGGGAAGGACACATCATGGGTGACCAGTTCAGGGCAGGCGCAGGGGTCGTCAAGGCCAGTGCCGACATCGTCTCGCAGGCGCGGGGGGACCTGCGCAAGCAGGTGAACGACCTCCGGACCCAGATGGAGGCGGTCAAGGCGCACTGGGAGGGCCAGGGGGCGCAGAGCTTCCACCAGGTCAGCGAGGCGTGGAAGGTCCAGACCCAGGACATCGTCCAGGTGCTCGACACCTTCGAGGCCAACCTCACCGGCACGCAGCGGCAGTACGACGCCGACGACGCGGCCGCCGCCTCCAAGCTCGGCAAGTACACCAGCATGCTCGGCAACGGCTGAGCGGAAGGACTGAACACTCATGGGTGACGGAATCAAGGTCGGCGGCGCCGGCATCGACAACCTGGTCCAGGACATGAAGACCGGGCTCGGTGCTCTCGAGCAGCGGCTGGCCGACATGAAGAAGGACCTCGGCCCGTACGTCGAGCAGTGGGACGGCTCGGCGCGGGCGGCGTACCGCCAGGCCCAGCTCGACTGGGACAAGCAGATCGACGAGTGCCGTGCGCTCCTGGAGGACGTCCGCCTCGCGGTCGTGCAGTCCAAGGAGGACTACCTCGCAGGGGAGCAGCGCAACACCAGCATGTGGGGCTGACCGCCCCACGCGTCGACGCCGCGTGCCGGCACCCGGGGGTCGGGTGCCGGCACGAGCGGCGTCGCCCGGGGAGCGGCGTGCTCCCCTCGACCGACGACGTGAGTGAGGACGTGTCATGGCCCGTGCCGACGGCGCCGGTGGCGGACAGCCCATCCGCTACCCCTCGATCCTGAGCACGCTCGGGGCCGACTACCAGCAGCAGTGGGCGGACTCCACGCACGACGAGATCAAGCGCGTGCAGGGGTCGATCGCCCAGCCCCGGCACTTCGGCGAGATCCCGGCAGCGCAGCAGTTCGCGGCGGTCTACCAGGCCGCCGTCCACGTCTACGAAGCCACCCTCAAGGGGATCAAGACCGACCTCGAGGCGGCCGGCGAGGCCCTCGCCCGGGCCGGCCAGGAGATCCGCGCGCGCGACGAGGTCAGCGCGGACGCCTTCCAGCAGCTGCGCTCGCAGTGGAGCACCGAGGGCGGGTTCACCAGTACCCAGCAGCACGAGGCGGCCTCGCAGCACCAGCAGGTGCGCGATGGGGTGCAGGCGAAGGTCACCCTGGAGCAGGCCGCGGCCCGGGCCGAGCAGGGCGGCGCCGCGGACGACGCGCAGGCCGGCCCCGACGACGCCGCCGACGGCGGGATGGACACCGGCGGTGAGACGCCCGCCCATGGCTGAGCCCTGCCGAGGACGGGCCGTCGTGGCCGGGGTGCTGTGCGCCGTCGGCCTCGCCGCCCTGTCCGGCGGGGGTGCCGCCGCCTCGGCGCCCGGCTCCGTCCCGCCCCTGCCGGGGGAGTGGTGGTGGGATGCCATGGGCGTCGACGAGCTGCACGACCTGGGCCGGGGGGAGGGCGTGACCGTGGCCGTCGTCGACGGGCCGATCGAGTCCGACGTCCCCGACCTGCAGGGCGTCGTCGTCTCGAGCGAGACGATGTGCCTCGACCCGGCCCGCACGTCCGACCCGCGCCCCCGGTCGCCGCGGGGGACCGGCACCGAGGCCGAGCACGCGACGTCGATGGCCGCGCTCATCGCCGGCACCGGCCGGGGCACCGGCCCCGGCGGGCGCGGCATCCGGGGGATCGCCCCGGAGGCCACGGTCCGGCACTACGCGGTGCTCTACGACGACCCGCAGCACCCCGACGACCTCACCTGCGGCATCGACTTCCCCGACGGGGACGACGTCGACCGTGCGGTCGGTCTCGCCATCGCCGAGGCCGCGCGGGACGGCGCCGACGTCATCAACCTCAGCCTCGTCACCGGCTACAGCCGGGAGATCGAGGACGGCCTGCTCACGGCGTACCGCGAGGGCGCCGTCGTCGTCGCGGGCACCGGCAACGCCGCGAGCCGGGTCGAGTGGCCGGGCCTGGGCAACGGCGTCGTCCTCGTCAACCCGGTCGGCCAGGACGGCCGCACGACGGACTTCGCGGTCACGGGCTCGGACGCCATCGGGCTCGCCGCTCCCGGCGAGGACGTGATGGCGGGCCGGGACGACGGGTCGGGATGGCGCTCCACGACCCTCGGCTCCGGTGCGTCCATCGCGACGGCCCTGGTGAGCGGCGGCATCGCCGCCCTGTGGTCCGCCCACCCCGATGCAACGGCCGGCCAGGTGCTCCAGGCCGCGCGGCAGAACGTGGGGCTCCGGGCGAAGGACGACGGGTCCGGGTACCGCACCTGGTTCCGGCGCGTCGGCGCCGACCTGCCGCAGGTCCAATCCAGGAACGCCGCCTACGGCTGGGGCATCTTCGCCCCCGCCGACGCCGTCCGGGTCGACCCCACCGCCCTCGAGCGCACCAACCCCTTCGTCCGCGACGACGACACGATCAACGGGCCGGACCCGGCCGCGATCGCCGCCGCCACCGCTGCCGGGGGTACCCCCGAGCCGGCCGCGTCGCCCTCCGCCGCCGGCTCCGGCGAGCCGGCGGGCGAGGCCGCCGCCTCGGCATCCCCGCCCGAGGGCACGGCCCGGCCCTGGTGGCCTCTCGGGGCCGCCGCCCTCGCCCTCACCGCCGTGGCGGGAGCCGTCGGGTACGCCCGCCGCCACGCCACCACCGACCAGGCCCGTACGACGACGGACGGGACGCGCCACGGCGCGGCCCCCGCCGAGGGGAGGAACCACGAATGCTGATCCGGGACGAGGGTGCGGGAGTTCCGCCGTTGCCGGGTGACGCCGGCCCGTTCGAGCGGATGCTCCACGACATCTACGGCTTCTCGACGCCGCTGGTGCGCATGTCCGCCGAGGACTGGCGCAAGGTGTCCGACGCCGTGACGACCCTGTCGGCCGAGGTCCGCTCCGTCGTCGCGGCGCTGCAGGGTGCGGACGAGCCGTGGGAGGGGCCGGCCGCCGACAGCGCCTACGCCACCCTGCACGCCCTGGCCACCGCCCTCGACGCGCGGGCCACCGAGATCGCGGATGTGCGCACGGGGCTCGAGCACGCCGCCGCCGCCGCCGACTCCGCGCGGCTGCGGTACGCGACCGACGTGCGGAGCGTCTCCACCGACGTCGACCCCGAGGCGTACCGGCCCGCGGGTGGGGGCCCGTTCAACGTCACCGGCTACGAGGCCGCGATCGAGGGCCGACGCGAGCAGCGCGAGGCCAAGGCCAAGGCCGTCCTCGACGACTTCAGCACCGACATGGGGCAGGCCGCCAAGCAGCTGCCCGTCGAGGCCCGGGACGACAGCGTGACGATCACCCCGACGTCGGGTCGCCCGCGGTCCGGCGGCGGGCACACCCCCGGGTCGGCGAACGGCGCTGCGTACCAGCCGCCCTCGGGCGGCGTCCGGTACAGCGGGAGCCAGACCGGGTTCGCCCTCGGACCCGGTGCCGACGGTGGCTCGGGAGGCGGGGCGGGCGGCGGCCCAGGCGGTGGCGGGACGACGGGCGGCGACGGCTCCGACCCCGGCCACGGCGTCCAGCTCGACGGACCCACCGGTGGGACCACCGCGCCGACGACCGGCGGGAGCACGGGCTGGGCCGGGACCTCGGCGCAGGGTCCGGCGACCGGGGGGTCCGGGCTCGGCGGTGCCGGTGCGGCGGGAGCCGGGGGACTCCTCTCCGGTGGCGCGGCCATGCTCGGCCGCGGCGCGTTCGGGCGCGGGGGTCCGCTCGGCGGGGCGGGCCGGCCGGGGCCGGTCATCGCCGGCAGCACCGGCGCCGCGGCGCGGGGCTCGGCCGCCGGGGGCGGTGCCCGATCGGGCACCGCAGGCGCCGCCCGCCCGGTCGTCGCCCCGGGCAGCCAGGGGGCCGTGCGCGGCGGCCAGGGCGCCGGCGGGGTCAAGGGCGCCCGCACCGGCGGCCGCTACGGCGTTCCCCGGCTCGGCGAGTCCGGGTCGGGCCGCGGCGCGGTGGTGGCCGGGTCGGCGGCCGGTGGCCGGGGCCGTGGTGCCAAGGACACGGACGCCGCCCGGGACGTCGACTCGCTCACCCACGAGGACGAGGAGACCTGGTTCGAGGGCGAGGACGACGCCACGCCGCCGGTCTGGGGCTGAGGCGCCCGCGGCGTCGTCAGCCGGAGGTGAGTCGCCGCAGGGCCTCCACGGCCCCGGCAGCGAGCACCCCGAAGGGCAGCGCCGTGACGACGGCGAGCGACTCGAGCCGGTCGGCCATCCGCGACATCCGGGTCGAGGCCCAGCCGCCGGCCAGCGCGACCGCCGCGAGCACGGCGACGACGCCGAGCACCAGCGCCGAGCCGACGAGGAGCCAGAACCATCCGGCGTCCCAGCCCACGACGGCCACGCTCGCGCTCGCCGTGAGCGACGCGGCCGCCGCGAGCATCGAGAACCGGGCGAGCCGGTCGCGGACGTGCCGCGACTGGTAGCCGAGCGCCAGCGCCGCCACGAGCAGCACCACCCACCGGGACCACGGAGCCAGGCTGGAACGCGCCGGGCTGAGGGCCAGGAGCCAGCCCGCACCGGAGGCGAGCACGGCGAGGTAGGCGGTCCCGACCGACACGACGGAACGGGCCTGCGCGACCCGCTCACGCACGTCGAGCCCGGTGACGCGGCGCCGCCGGCTGGCGTGCCGCTCCCGAACGGACCACACCGTGCTCGAGAGCCGGTCGGTGTCGAGGAGCTGGGTCGGGTCGACGTCCAGGCTCGCGCTGGGCAGGGCCCGGACGAGGACCGGGGCGAGCCCCACGACGACCGCCGCGGCGGCCGCCAGCGGCTGGCCCCACAGGATCGACGCCGCGACGACGACGGCCAGCCCGCCGAGGCACGCGGTGGCCGTGCGCTCGGCCCGGTCGGCGGCGGAGCCGTCGGACCACGCGAGAGCGGTCACCACCGCGGCGAGCGCCGCACCGAGCACGAGGTTGACGCCGACCCGGGCCGGGGACGCGGCGAGCGGGACGACGAGGCCCGCGGTCGCCGCCAGCACCGGAGCGCCGACGAGGCGGACCACCGCCGAGCCCGGGACGTGCCGCGGGGTGAGCAGGGTCGCGACAACGGCTGCGGCGAGCAGGACCACGGCGGCGCCCCAGCGGGCGGCGGCCGACCCGAGCGTCCCCCCGTCGGCGGCCGGGGGCGTCAGGACGGCGAGCGCACCGGCGACGACGCTGACGGCCGCGAACCCCACGACCAGGGCCGGCAGCGTGTCGAGACCGGCGGCCCGCGGCCGGGCCCGCGGCACCCGACCGCCCGGCCGGCGCCGCCCGGCGTGCAGGGCGGCCCGGCTCACCGTCGCGTCGTCGTCGACGTCGTCGACGTCGTCACGGCGACGGGTCGCGTCGTCGACGAGGGAGACCCCGGCGTCGGCGGAGGCGGCCGGCGAGCGCGATCCCCCCGCCCACGAGGGCCCGGCCACCCGGGCTCCCGGAGCCGCCGAGGAGCGGTCGAGGCTCACGACGCCCCGGTGCAGCCGGTGGGTCGTCGTGCGCACCACGGTGAGGACACTGCCGGCCGGCAGGGCCTCGTCGATCCGGTCCTGTGGGCCGTACACGAACCCCGCCGCCGTGGCGACCGAGCTCGGGGTGGCGCTGGAGGAGATGCCGAGCACGGCGAGCATCTCGGTGACGCGGGTGCCCACGGGGACGACGAGGTCGTAGCGGCGCTCGTCGGCCACCAGCGTGAGCTGCTGCGTCGGTCCGTCCATCGTCCCTCCCTCGGTCGGGCCGGGGCACACCTCGACCACCGTCCGCGGTGAACAGTATCCACGGGATACCGTGGCCCCGACCGCCAGCAGGACACGGGAGGGGACCGACGATGACGGTGGCTGCGCGAGCCGGCGCCCGGGAGCAGGCACCCGAGGTGCCCACCGGGCGGCTGGTGCTCCAGCCGCCTCCGGAGATCACCCCCTCCGAGGGGGCCAGCGGCCTGCTCATGCAGGCCGTGCCGATGCTCGGCTCGCTCGGGTCCATCGGGTTCGTGGCGCTGTCCCAGACCGGTCCCCGCGCGTGGTTCACCGCGGGCATGTTCCTCGTCGCCAGCGTCGGCTTCGTCCTCGCCAGCGGGGTACGGCAGCGCCAGCAGCACGCCGCCGGGGTCCTGGCCGCCCGTCGCGAGTACCTGGCCTACCTCGCGGAGGTCCGGGGGACGATCCGCGACGCCGCGGCCCGCCAGCGCCGGGCCGCGCTGTGGGACTACCCCGACCCCGCCGCGCTCCCGGTCATCGCGGCCGAGGGCAGCAGGGTCTGGGAACGCACACCCTCCGACCCCGACTTCCTCCAGGTGCGGATGGGGACGACGGCCCAGCCGCTGTGCCTCGAGCTCGAGCCGCCCGAGACCCCGCCCCTGGCCCAGCTCGACCCCGTCGCCGCGTCCGCGCTGCACCGGCTGCTCTCCACGCACCGGGTCCAGCCCGGGCTGCCGGCCTCCGCGGCGCTTCGGGCCTGGCCGCACATCGAGGTCACCGGCGACGCCGAGCCGGCCCGCGCCCTGGCCCGTTCGGTGGTCCTGGCCGCGGCGATGCAGCACGCCCCCGAGGACCTGGTCGTCGCCGCCCTCGTCTCGCGGGAGTCGCGCGCCGAGTGGGAGTGGCTCAAGTGGCTGCCGCACGCCCTGAGCCCGCGCGAGCGCGACGCCGTCGGGCCGGTGCGCCTCGTCGGCGAGTCCGTCCACGACCTCCTCCCGCTCCTGCCCCAGGAGATCGTCGAGCGCCCGCGGTTCGGGCCCTCCGACCGGCCGGCGCTGCCGCACGTGCTGCTCGTCGTCGACGGGGGGCACGTGCCGCCCGGCAACCCGGTGGTCACCGACGACGGCGTGCTCGGGGTCACCGTTCTCGACCTGCCGGAGCAGTGGGGCGAGCTCGCGTCGCCCACGACCCTGCGCCTGGCCGTGGGTCCGGCGACCCGCAGCGGGCCCCGGGCCGGCAGCGCGCCCCTCGAGATCATCAGCCTCGCGCGCGGGGTGGCGCACGGGGTCGCCGACCAGGTCTCGACCACCCGCGCCGAGGCCGCGGCGCGGCGCCTCGCGCCCCGCTACACGGCCGACGAGCCCGAGGCGCGCGACGCGCTGTCCGCGTCCACCGAGCTCGTCGACCTGCTCGGCACCGGCGACGTGCGCGACTTCGACGTCGCCACGGCCTGGCGTCCCCGGCTCCAGCGCGACCGGCTCCGCGTCCCGATCGGGGTCGACGAGGCGGGCCGGCCCGTGGCGCTCGACATCAAGGAGTCCGCCCAGCAGGGCATGGGCCCGCACGGCCTCGTCATCGGCGCCACCGGGTCCGGCAAGTCCGAGCTGCTCCGCACCCTCGTCCTCGCGCTGGCGATGACCCACTCGTCCGAGGCGCTCAACTTCGTCCTCGTCGACTTCAAGGGCGGTGCCACCTTCGCGGGGATGGCCGAGATGCCGCACGTGTCGGCCGTCATCACCAACCTCGGCCAGGAGCTGAGCCTCGTCGAGCGCATGCAGGACGCGCTGCAGGGCGAGATGACCCGCCGCCAGGAGCTGCTGCGTGCGGCCGGCAACTTCGCGAACGTCACCGACTACGAGCGGGCCCGGGCCGGGGGCGCCGACCTCGAGCCGCTGCCGGCGCTACTCATCGTCGCCGACGAGTTCTCCGAGCTGTTGTCCGCCAAGCCGGAGTTCGCCGACCTGTTCGTCGCCATCGGGCGCCTCGGCCGGTCCCTGTCGATGCACCTGCTCCTGTCGTCCCAGCGCCTCGAGGAAGGCCGGCTGCGCGGGCTCGAGTCGCACCTGTCGTACCGGATCGGCCTGCGGACGTTCTCGGCCGGGGAGTCGCGCACCGTCATCGGCGTGCCGGACGCCTACGAGCTGCCGCCGGTGCCCGGGCTGGGCTACCTCAAGCCGGACCAGACGACGCTGACGAAGTTCAAGGCCGCGTACGTGTCCGGTCCGCCGAAGGGCCGCCGACGTCGCGGTGGGGTCGGCGACGCGGGCCCGTCGACCGGCGGCGAGATCCTGCCGTACACGCTCGCCCCGGTGAGCGCCGGCCGGCGCCCGGCCGACACCCCGGCCGCTGTCAGCGCGCCCGAGCCCGTCGAGGAGCGGGCCGTCTTCGACATCGCCGTGTCGCGGATGCGCGGCCACGGCCGGCCGGCCCACCAGGTCTGGCTCCCGCCGCTCGACGTCCCGAGCTCAATGGACCAGCTCCTCGGCGACCTCGCGCCCGACCCCGGGCTGGGGCTCGTGAGCCGGGCCTGGCGCGAGCGCGGCGACTACGTCCTGCCGGTCGGCATCGTCGACCGGCCGCTCGAGCAGCGCCGCGAGCTCATGGTGCTGACGCTCGGCGGCGCGGCCGGGCACGTCGGCATCGTCGGCGGCCCCCGCTCGGGCCGCAGCACCTTCGCCCGCACCGTCGTCGCGGCGATCGCGCTCACGACGACGCCGTTGGAGAGCCAGGTCTACGTCCTGGACTTCGGCGGCGGCACGTTCACCCCGCTGGCGGGCCTCGCGCACGTCGCCGGCGTCGCCAACCGCAGCGAGCCGGAGGTCGTGCGGCGCCTCGTCGCCGAGATCCGCGGCATCGTCGACGCGCGTGAGACGTACTTCCGCTCCCACGGCGTCGACTCCATCGAGACCTACCGCCGGTGGCGCGCCGCGGGCCGGGTCGACGACGGCTACGGCGACGTGTTCCTCGTCGTCGACGGCTGGCCCACCGTGCGGGCCGAGTTCGACGAGCTCGAGCAGCAGATCATGGAGCTCGCCGGGCGCGGGCTCACCTTCGGCGTCCACGTCGTCATCACCTCCTCGCGCTGGATGGACTTCCGCAACCAGGTCCGCGACGTCCTCGGCACCCGCGTCGAGCTCCGCCTCGGTGACCCCACCGACTCCGAGGTCGACCGCCGGGTCGCCGCGAACGTGCCCAAGGGCCGGCCCGGCCGGGGCCTGTCGATGACCAAGCACCACGTGCTCGGCGCGGTGCCGCGCATCGACGGCAGCGGCGCGGTCGAGGACCTCGGCGACGGCGTCGAGGACCTCGTCGCGAAGGTCAACGCGGCCTGGACCGGCCCGCGCGGCCCCAAGCTGCGCCTGCTGCCCGATCAGATCACCCTCGAGGCGGTGCGGGCGCAGGCCGGGACCGACGACCGGCGCCTGCTGCTCGGGGTCGACGAGGCGAACCTCGCGCCGCTGGGGCTCGACCTCGCGGAGGAGCCGCACGTCTACCTCCTCGGTGACGGCGACAGCGGCAAGACCGGGTTCCTGCGCACCGTCGCCCACGAGGTGGCGCGCCTGCACACCCCCGACGAGGCCAAGCTGTTCGTCGTCGACTACCGGCGCGGGCTGCTCGGTGAGCTGCCCGACGAGCACGTCGGCGAGTACCTCACCACCGAGGACCAGACCGTCGAGGCCGTCGAGGGCATCGCCGCGTTCCTCCGCACCCGGCTCCCGGGCCCCGACGTGACGCCCGAGCAGCTCCGGGCCCGCTCGTGGTGGTCCGGCGCCGAGGTGTTCTTCCTCGTCGACGACTACGACCTCGTCGTCACCTCCGCCGGCTCACCGCTGCGGCCGCTCGTGCCGCTGCTCGCACAGGCCGGCGACGTCGGGCTGCACCTCGTCCTCACCCGTCGCGTCGGGGGCGCCTCCCGCGGGATGTTCGAGCCGGTCATGCAGACGATCCGGGACCTCGGCGCGCCGGGCATCCTGCTGTCCGGCAGCCCCGACGAGGGGATGCTCATCGGGCGGGTCAAGCCGTCGGTCCAGCCGCCCGGCCGGGCGCGCATCGTCTCACGTGAGCTCGGGGACCAGGTCTTCCAGACGGCGTGGCACCCCCCGCGCCTCGCCTAGGGTGTGCTCATGGAGCTCGTGTACCGGCCCGTCATCGCCGCGGTCAAGACGCTGTTCTTCCTCGAGGGCACCCGCTTCACCATCACCGGTCAGGAGCACGTCCCGCGCGAGGGTGGGGCCATCATGGCCATCAACCACACGTCGTACTTCGACTTCATGTACGCCGGGCTGCCGGCGTGGCCGCACCGCCGCTACGTGCGGTTCATGGCGAAGAAGTCGATCTTCCAGCACCGGCTGTCGGGGCCGCTCATGCGCGGCATGAAGCACATCCCGGTCGACCGGGCCAGCGGCGGGCAGGCCTTCAAGGACGCGATCGCCGCCCTGAAGTCCGGGGAGATCGTCGGGGTCTTCCCCGAGGCGACGATGTCGCGCTCCTTCGAGCTCAAGGACTTCAAGCCGGGCACCGTCAAGATGGCCCAGCTCGCGGGCGTGCCGATCCTGCCCACGACGATCTGGGGCGGGCACCGGGTGTGGACCAAGGAGCTGCCGAAGAACCGCGGGTTCGCGCGCATCCCGGTCTTCATCTCGGTGGGGGAGCCGATCACCGTCGAGCGCCGGGAGGACGTGATGGCGGCGACCGCCCGGGTCAAGGCCGCGATGCAGGCCCTGCTCGACGAGCAGCAGGCCGCCTACCCCGAGCTCACCGGCGACGACCTGCGCTGGCAGCCCGCGCGCCTCGGCGGGCTCGCCCCCACCCTCGAACAGGCCCACGCCAAGGACGAGCACGACATGCACCGCACCCGCGACGAGTTCACCGGCTGACCCGGGTCAGACGGGGTGGCCGAGGTGGGCGAGGGCCTGCCGGAGCAGGACGCCGTGGCCGCGCTCCATCTCGGCCTGCACTCCGGGGTCGAGTGCCTGGGCCGGGGTGAGCCAGGTGAGGTCGAGGGCGTCGTTCTGGGGGGCGCAGTCACCGGCGACCGGCACGACGAAGGCCAGCGACACGGCGTGCTGCCGGGGGTCGTGGAACGGGGTGACGCCCGGGGTCGGGAAGTACTCGGCCACGGTGAAGGGCTGCGGCGCGACGGGGACCCGCGGCAGGGCGACCGGCCCCAGGTCCTTCTCGATGTGCCGCAGCAGGGCGTCACGGATCCGCTCGTGGTGCAGCACCCGCCCCGACACGAGCTCGCGGCACACCCGGCCGTCGCCGTCGAGCCGGAGCAGCACCCCGAGCGCCAGCACCTCGCCGCGCTCGTCGACCCGCACCGGCACGGCGTCGACGTAGAGGATGGGCAGCTTCTCGCGGGCCGAGTCCAGCTCCTCACGGCTCAGCCAGGCGGGGTCGCGGTCCAGCTCGATGGGGCTCATGGGGGCGATTGTGCCAAGGGCGGCCGGAGCCGGTCCCGGGGGCTCGCCGCATCCCCTGCCACGGTCTCGGCCCCGACGGCGTGCTCGAAGCGGACCGGGGCGTCGAAGGCCGCCCGGCGGGCCGCGCGCCGCAGCGCGCCGAGGACCGGCCGGGCGGTGACCGAGATGAGGACGACGTTGGTCAGGGCGCGGCCGAGGTCCCAGCCGAGGCTCGTCGCCAGGCTGAAGACGACGAACCGGTGCAGGTTCTCGGTCAGCGGCGCCCCGGCGACGAACGACAGCCCGGTCGCCCCGCCCGTCGAGAACGGCCAGAACGAGAGGTTGAGGAGCATCCCGTAGGCGAGCCCGGCGAGCGCGCCGTAGCCGGCGAGCAGCGCCACCTCGCGCCGGCCCCGCGCCCGCGGCAGGAGCCCGGCGCCCCATCCGACCCAGGCGGCACCGAGCATCTGGAAGGGCAGCCACGGCCCGACGCCGCCGGTGATGAGCGCCGACGCGAACAGGGTCACCGCGCCCTGGACGAACCCGAAGCCGGGGCCGAACACCCGCCCGCCCAGCACGAGGAGGAAGAACACCGTCTCGAGCCCGGCGGTACCGGCCCCCAGCGGGCGCAGCGCCGCCCCGACCGCCGAGAGCACGCCGAGCATCGCGACGGCCTTGACGTCGAGGCCGCCCTCGGCGATCTCGGCGAGGACGACCGCCAGCAGCAGCGGCAGGACCAGCGCGAAGACGAGCGGCGCATCGGTGCTGTGGGCCAGGCCCGACTCGGGGCTGACGAGCAGCGGCCAGCCGAACGCGACAACTCCCGCGAGGCTCACGAGCGCGACGGCGACCGTGGACCGCGGCCGCAGCCGGATCGCGGCGACCCGGCGCCCGGCGTCCTCGGTGGCGGTCATCGCGGGGCCTCCGCGAGCGCGGCGACCGCGGCGCGCACGTCGGCCACGGTGAGCCACGGCCCCGGGGCGAGCACCTTGGCCACCTGGGGAGCGAACGCGGGGGACGAGACGACGACGTCGGCCGTCGTGCCGTCGGCCACCACCTCGCCGGTCGCCAGGACGACGACCCGGTCGGCGCACTCGGCGACGAACTCCACGTCGTGCGTCGACACGACGACCGACCGCCCGCGGGCCGCGAGGTCGCGCAGGGTCGCCGCCAGCGTGGCCTTGGCGGAGGGGTCGAGGCCGCGGGTCGGCTCGTCCAGGAGCAGCACCGGGGGGTCGGCGGTCAGCTGCACGGCGAGGACGAGCGCGAGCCGCTGCCCCTCGGACAGGTCCCGGGGGTGGCGCGGGCCGGGGATGCCGGGGGCCAGGCGCGCGAGGGTCCGGGCGCACGTCCCCTCGGGCGCCCCGCTCTCCTTGTCGGCCTGGGCGCACTCGCCGGCCACGGTGTCGAGGTACAGCAGGTCGGTCGCGGTCTGGGGCACGAGCCCGACCCGGCGCCGTCGAGGGCCCGGAGCCAGGGCGGCGGGGTCGACCGGCGCCCCGTCGGCCCCGGTGACCTCGACCGTCCCGGCGGCGAGCCGGCCGCTGCCCTGCAGGACCCACAGCAGGGACGACTTGCCCGAGCCGTTGCGCCCCATGAGCGCCGTCACCTGGCCGGGCCGCAGCTCGAGGTCGACCCCGGCCACCGCGAGGACGTCGCCCGGGTGACGGACCACCGCGCTGCGGGCGCGCAGCACGGGCGCGGCGCCCGCGGCCGTGGCACGCGGCACGGGTCGGTTCGCGTCCGGGCGGAGGTGCGCCCGCAGGGGACCGGCGGCCCGGCGGGCGTCACGCACCGACAGCGGCAGCGGCGACCAGCCGGCCCAGCGGCCGAGCTCGACGACCGGGGAGGCGATGTCGCTCGTCCGCATCACCTCGGCCGGCAGCCCCGCGTGGACGGTGCCGCCCGGGGCGACGTGCACGACGCGGTCGGCGTGGTGCAGGACCCGCTCGACCCGGTGCTCGGCGACGACGACGGTGACCCCCAGGTCGTGGACGAGGCGGGTGATCGTCGCGAGGACCTCCTCGGCCCCGGTGGGGTCCAGAGCCGACGTCGGCTCGTCGAGGAGGATGACGCTGGGGTGGGCCGTGAGCACCGACCCGATGGCGACCCGCTGCTGCTGCCCCCCCGACAGCTCACGCAGGGGGACCCCGCGCAGCTCCGGGATGCCGAGCAGGTCGAGGGTCTCCTCGACCCGCTTGCGCATCGTCGCGGCCGGCAGCCCGAGCTGCTCCATCGCGTAGGCGAGCTCCTCCTCGACGGTGTCGGTGACGAAGCCCGCGAGGGGGTCCTGGCCGACGACCCCGACGACGTCGGCGAGGTCGCGCGGGCGGTGCGTGCGGGTGTCGCGGCCGTGGACGAGCACCCGCCCGTGCAGCGTGCCCCCGGTGAAGTGCGGGACCCGCCCGCACATCGCGCCGAGCAGCGTCGACTTGCCCGAGCCGGTGCGCCCGACGACGAGCGCCAGCTCACCCTCCTCGACGACGAGGTCGACGTCGCGCAGGACCGGCTCGGCCCCCTCGGGCGGGACGACGCTGACGTGCTCCAGGACGATCGCCGGCTCAGCCATGGGCGACCACCTCCCGCGCGCCCCGGACCGGCCGGCGGGACACCGGGCGCGGCGGCTCCGGGGTGAGCACCGCGGGCAGCCCGGCGACGAGCAGCCCGGCGACGGCCGGCAACGGCAGCGCGGGCACGCCGAGCGGGAAGGCCGGCATCGCCAGCGCCTCGGGGGCGGTGCGGGCCAGGACGAGGAAGGCCGCGGCGGCCAGCACTCCGCTGCCGGCCGTGACCCACTCGGCGGTGCGCCACGGGTCCGGCCGGTACGTCGACCGGGTGACGTGCCGGCCGCCGAGCCACAGCCCGGCACCGGCCAGCGCCAGCCCGAGCACGAGGGTCGGGGAGCCCATGACCGCCGGGGTCGTGGCGTCGAGCACCCCGTACAGCCCGACGGCGCAGGCGAGGAGACCGCCGAGGGTCAGCAGCCCGGTGCCGAGCCGGTGCCCCGGCGGCACCTGCGGGGTGCGGCCGTACCCGCGGGAGTCCATCGCGGAGGCGAGCAGCAGCGAGTGCTCGAGGGTGTCCTCGAGCACCGGGAGCGCGACGGCCGGGACCGCCCGCAGGCCCCGTGTGGCGTCCCCCCGCAGCTGCCGGGCACGCCGCACCCGCTGGACGGACTCCGCGAGCTGCGGGGCGACCGAGACCGAGACGACGACGGCCGCCCCGATCTCGTGGAGCGCGTTCGGCAGGGTCCGCAGCAGTCGCTTGGGGTTGGCGAGGGCGTTGGCGGCGCCGACGCAGGCGATGATGACGGCGAGCCGCAGCCCGAGCACGGCCGCCGCGAGCAGCCCCTCGAGGTACAGGTCGCCCCCGAGCTGGATGCCGGCCGCCCAGGCGGGCAGGGTCGCCTCCGGCAGCCGCACGAGCAGGATCGTCCCGATCTTGAGACCGACGAGGACGTGCAGCACGACGCGCAGGACGATGATCGCGAGCCCGAGGTACAGGTACAGCCGGAACGCCCGCGCCCACGGCGAGGAGCCCCGACGGGACGCGACGACGAACGCGGCGACGGCCAGGGCGAGCAGCAGCAGCACCGGGTTGCTCGTCGTGCTCACGGCCACGGCGAGCCCGAGCGCCCACACCCACCACGCCGCCGGATGGACGGCGCGGGGGACGGCGCGGCTCACCGTGTCACCATCTCAGGCCGCTCGTCGCCGCCAGGCGGCCCAGGCCGCCCCCGCCCCGACGAGGGCGACGAGCCCGCCGCCGGCGACGAGGGTGCCGACGCCGCCACCGGAGTCGTCACGGGTGACGGGTTGCAGTGCTGACGTCGTCGGGCCGTCGGACGGGTCCGGGGTGCCGGACGGCAGTCCGGTCGCCGACGGGTCCGGGGTCGGCGTGGCAGACCCGCTCGGGTCCGCCGAGGGCGACCCGCTCGGCGTGGTCCCGGGCGAGCCGGCCGCTGCCGTCGGGCTCGTCCGCGGTGTCGAGCCCGGGGAGGTCGTGCGCGGAGCCGCGGTCGTGGCCTTCGGCGCCGTCGTCGTCCGTGGCTTGGACGTGGTCTTCGGCGTGGTCTTCGGCGTGGAGGTCGTCGTCTTCGGGGTCGAGGTCGCGGTGGGGGCCGGGGGAGCGGTGCCGGGCTGACCGCCCGAGCCGAACGACCAGCCCTCGACGGTGCCCGGCTTCGGGTTGCGGCTGCCCGCGCCGACGCTGCTGTAGGTCCACGACCCGCCCCGCTCGGCATGCCAGTACGACCAGTAGGCGCTGCTCGGCGGGGTGTTGCGGCACGGGTCGCTGCCGGGGAAGCCGTCGATGCGGCACACGAAGCCGGGCTGGGTCTGGACGTAGGTGATGGCGAAGCCCGCCTTGCCGAGCGCGTCGAGCCCGGACGACGGGTCGCCCGGTGCGCAGCGCACCTGCGTCGACCCACCGAAGTCGACGACGACGGTGACGCCCGAGGTGCCGGAGCACGCCGCGGCCTGGGCGGGGACCGCCGCCGCGACGAGCCCGGCACCTGCCAGGCCCGCCGCTGCGGCGGCTCCCGTGATCCGCTGGACGAGACGCCGCATCAGGCGTGCGCTCCCCGGCGCCGGGACGCGTACACGGCGAGCGCGCCGGCCGCGAGCAGCACCAGCCCGACGAGGACGGGGAGCAGCGGCGACGCGCCCGTCTGGGCCAACGCGCCGGCGGGCGCCGCTGCGGCGACGACCGGGGCGACCGTGCTGCCGGTGCCGGACCCGGCGCCGGTCGTCGCCCCGCCGGTGCTCGTCGGGGTCCCGGTGCTCGTCGGGGTGGACGTGGGCGTCCGCGTGGCGCACGCCAGCGCGGGGGCCTCGGCAGCCGACCCCGAGGCGGTCACCGCGCCGAGCGGCACCCCGGCCAGGGCCAGCAGGGCCTGCGAGGTCGAGCGCCGGTCCTGGTCGCTCGGCGCCGCCGCATCGCCCGCAGTCACCTGCGCGTCGTAGGCCGCCCGGTCGTAGGCGATGCCGCCGCGGAGTGCGGCCGGGAGGTCACAGCCGTACTGGAGGCTCCCGAGGTACTGCTGGGCGGCCCGCGCCTGGGCGGTGCGCCCGCCGGCGAGGAAGGCCTGGCCGGCGAGGCCGGTGCTGTTCGCGTTGGGAGAGGCCGTGGGGCCCGCACCGCCGACGGCGCCGTCGCTGTTCTGGAGCGCGGCGAGGTAGTCGAGGCCGGCGCCGGCCTCGGTCGCGGCCCCGCCGACGGCGAGGAGGGCCTGGACGGCCATCGCGGTGGCGTCGGGGTCGGCGTTGGCGTCGTCGGAGCAGCCCGCATCGCTCATCTCGAGGGCGAACCCGCCGCCCGGGCACTGCTGGGCGAGCAGGTAGGCGCGGGCGTTCGCGCTGACCGGGGCACCGGCGCGCTGCAGGCCGAGAAGGGCGAAGGACTGCCCGAAGGTGTTCGAGTAGTCGGCCCACGTCGTCTGGTCGACGAAGCGGCCCTGCGGGTTCTCGCGGTCCTGCAGCGTCGCGACGAGGTCCCAGCCGCCGAACGCCGTGGGGTCGACCCCCTGGGCGGTCGCGACGGTGAGCAGCTTGGCGACCGAGCCGGCGTAGATGTCGTCGACGGTCGTGGGGTCGCCGTCGTCGTAGCTCGCGTAGCTGCCGACGTTGTCGGCGAGGAAGGCGGTGGCCAGCGTCGCCTCGTCCTGCCCGGTCCCGGCGGCCGCCAGGGCGAGCACGGCGTCGGCGGTGACGCCGTAGTCGGGGTAGGCGACCCCGCCGAACTCGACGGAGAAGTGGTGGCCACCGGCCCGCAGCTGCTCCTCGAGGTAGTCGGCGCCGACGAGGACCGGGTCGCTCGAGGTGGCGGGGCCGGCGGCGGCCGCGACGCCGTAGGCGCGAGCGTCGCCACCGCGCACGAACGGCTGCGCGTCGGCTGCCGGCTCGGACGGGGTGGGGTCCGCGGTGGCCGTCGGGGACGGGTCGGCCGTGGCCGTGGCCGAGGCGGTCGGCGTCGGCTCCTCGGTCGTCGCGGTCGGCGACGGCTCCTCGGTCGTCGTGGGCGTCGCCGTGGCCGTGGCCGTGGCGGTCGCCGACGGCTCGGGGGTCGGGTCGGCGGACGCGACGGACGGTGCGCCCACGAGGGCGGCGGAGACGAGCAGGGCACCGAGCGCGCGAGCGCCCGGGCGGATCAGGGTGGTGGGCATTGGGGCCTTCCTCAGCGGTTCAAGACGTGATGCCCGAAACCGCCGGAGGCCCGGCCTGCTCGGGCTCCGTCCCGCATTCCTCGACGGTGTTGTGGAGCCGCTCGCACCCGGCGGGCATTCCGACTCACCACGACGAGCGTGGCCTACGGCTGCGGGACAGTGCCGGACTTCGACCGGCTTCCCCCGACAGGTGCGTGTGGGTGTCACCCTCTCGGGCAACGCCGCGATGCTACTCCTTCGGGAGCGCGGTCGGAACCACGCGCCCACCGGCGCTAGACTCCGGGGCACAGGCGTTCGAGCCGTCATCAGCGGTGAGCCTCCGGAAGAACGGGACCCGGCCCTCGGTCGAGTCCTCACTAGACCCGGACGTCGGGGTCACGTCACGACCTGGCACAAGAGCGGCCGCCCCCCGGCGGCAAGCGAGGTGGTACCGCGGTGGTGCCCGGCGAGCGAGCCGGCCCGTCGTCCTCGTCCCGACGAGTCGACGACCCGCAGGAGCAGCACCGCCATGACCTACCCCAAGGTGTCCACCACCGGCGAGCACACCGGCGCCGCCTTCGGCGTGCCCGCCAGCCCGCGCCTGCCGCAGGTGGAGGAGGCCGTCCTCGCGCACTGGGAGGCCGACGGCACCTTCGAGGCGTCGGTGCAGAACCGGCCCGCCGGCGAGCGCGGCGAGAACGAGTTCGTCTTCTACGACGGCCCGCCCTTCGCCAACGGGCTGCCGCACTACGGGCACCTGCTCACCGGCTACGTCAAGGACGTCGTGCCGCGCTACCAGACGATGCGCGGGCGCCGGGTCGAGCGGCGCTTCGGCTGGGACACCCACGGCCTGCCCGCCGAGCTCGAGGCCATGCGGCTGAACGGGATCAAGACGACCGACGAGATCCTCGAGCTGGGCATCGAGAAGTTCAACGAGGCGTGCCGCGACTCGGTGATGAAGTACACCGGCGAGTGGCGCGAGTACGTGACCCGCCAGGCGCGCTGGGTCGACTTCGACCACGACTACCGGACGATGAACGCCGACTACATGGAGTCGGTCATGTGGGCGTTCAAGTCCCTCTTCGACAAGGGCTACGTCTACGAGGGCTTCCGCGTCCTGCCGTACTGCTGGAACGACGAGACGCCGCTGTCGAACCACGAGCTGCGGATGGACGACGAGGTCTACCAGAACCGGCAGGACCCGGCCGTCACCGTCGGGTACCTCCTCGACGACGCCGGCACCGACCCCGTCCTCGACGGTGCGCACGTCCTGGTCTGGACGACGACGCCGTGGACGCTGCCGGCGAACCTCGCCGTCATGGTGGGCTCGGACATCGACTACGTCGTCGTCGAGGCTCCGGTGCCGGGTACGGACCGCACCGCCCGCTACCTGCTGGCCGAGGCGCGGCTGCCCGCCTACGCGCGCGAGCTCGCGGGGGAGGACGGCGAGTTCGCGGTCGTGGGTCGCTACCGCGGCGCCGACCTGGTGGGCCGCGGCTACACCCCGCCGTTCTCGTACTACCTCGGCCACCCGGGTGCCTTCCGGGTCGTCGCGGCCGACGACGCCGTGACGACCACCGACGGCACGGGCGTGGTCCACACCGCCGGCGCGTTCGGCGAGGTCGACAAGGAGGTCGTCGACCGTGAGGGGATCGAGGCGGTCATGCCGGTCGGCAAGGACGGCCGCTTCACCGCGCCCGTCGGCGACTACGAGGGTGTCCAGGTCTTCGACGCCAACCCGCTCGTCATCGACCACCTCAAGGCCACGACGCGGGGTGAGGGCCCGACCGGGTCGGTGACGCCCGGCACGGTCCTGCTCCGCCGCGAGTCCTACGACCACGCGTACCCGCACTGCTGGCGCTGCCGCGAGCCCCTCATCTACAAGGGCGTCGAGTCCTGGTTCGTCGAGGTCACGGCGATCAAGCAGCGGATGCTCGAGCTCAACGAGCAGATCACCTGGGTGCCCGAGCACGTCAAGCACGGCCAGTTCGGCAAGTGGCTCGAGAACGCCCGCGACTGGTCGATCACCCGGAACCGGTTCTGGGGCAGCCCGGTCCCGGTGTGGAAGTCCGACGACCCGGCGTACCCCCGCGTCGACGTCTACGGCTCGTTCGAGCAGATGCAGCGCGACTTCGGCGACCTGCCGCGCGACCGGGCCGGCAACCCCGACCTGCACCGCCCGTTCGTCGACGAGCTGACCCGCCCCAACCCCGACGACCCCACCGGCCGCTCGACGATGCGCCGGGTCGAGGACGTCCTCGACGTGTGGTTCGACTCCGGCTCGATGTCGTACGCCCAGGTGCACTACCCGTTCGAGAACGCCGAGTGGTTCAGCGGCACCGACAGCCAGGACGCGCACTTCCCGGCCGACTTCATCGTCGAGTACATCGGGCAGACCCGGGGCTGGTTCTACACCCTGCACATCCTTGCCACGGCGCTCTTCGACCGGCCGGCGTTCGAGAACTGCATGAGCCACGGCATCGTCCTCGGCAACGACGGCCAGAAGATGAGCAAGTCGCTGCGCAACTACCCCGACGTCAGCGACGTCTTCGACCGGGACGGCGCCGACGCGATGCGCTGGTTCCTCATGGCCTCACCCATCCTGCGCGGCGGCAACCTCGTCGTCACCGAGGAGGGCATCCGCGAGGGCGTGCGCCAGGTGCTGCTGCCGCTGTGGTCGTCCTGGTACTTCTTCTCCCTGTACGCCAACGCGATGCACGACGGCGCCGGCTACGAGGCACGCTGGTCGACGGCGTCCCGGGACCCGCTGGACCGCTACCTCCTCGCCAAGCTGCGCGACCTCGTCGCGGCGACCACCACCCAGATGGACGCGTACGACGTGCCCGGCGCCTGCGAGTCGGTGCGCGGCTTCGCCGACGTGCTCACCAACTGGTACATCCGGCGCTCGCGGGAGCGGTTCTGGGACACCGGGTCCGGCGACTCGTCCGCGGCGGAGGCGGCCTTCGACACGCTGTACACGACGCTCGAGGTGCTGACGCGGCTCGCCGCCCCGCTGCTGCCGCTCGTCACCGAGGAGGTGTGGCGCGGGCTCACCGGCGGTCGGTCGGTGCACCTGACCGACTGGCCGGTGGCCGAGGACCTGCCCGCCGACGAGGCGCTCGTCGCGGCGATGGACCAGGTGCGCGCCGTGTGCTCCACCGGGTCCTCGCTGCGCAAGGCCGAGGGGCTCCGGGTCCGGCTGCCGCTGCGGGAGCTGACCGTCGTGACGACCGACCCCGAGGCGCTGCGGCCGTTCACCGGGATCGTCCGCGACGAGCTCAACGTCAAGACGGTGTCGGTCCTGGACGTGTCCGAGAGCGCGGAGTCCGACTTCGGCATCAGCCAGCGCCTCACCGTCAACGCCCGCGCCGCGGGTCCGCGGCTCGGCCGTGACGTGCAGACCGCCATCAAGGGCTCCAAGACCGGCGACTGGTCGGTGGCCGACGACGGCACCGTCACCTCCGGTGGCCTGGCGCTCGTCGAGGGCGAGTACACCCTCGAGGCGGTCGTCGAGACGACGCACGGGTCGCACGCCACGGCGATGCTCCCCGGCGGCGGGTTCGTCGTCCTCGACACCGGCGTCACGCCCGAGCTCGCGCGCGAGGGCCTGGCGCGTGACCTCGTCCGGGCCGTGCAGCAGGCGCGCAAGGACGGCGGGCTCGAGGTCTCGGACCGGATCACCCTGGCCGTCGGCGGTGACGACGAGGTGGCCGCCGCCGTCGAGGCGCACCGCGACCTCGTGGCCGGCGAGACCCTGGCCGAGGAGGTCGAGGCGCTGGAGTCGCCCGACGGCAACGGCGTGGCGGTGGTCACGGTCGGCGACGGGCACAAGGCGCACCTGCGCGTCACCCGCCGCTGACGACACCCGCAGGACCCGGGGTGGGTGCGTCGACCCGACCGGCGGCGGTGCGGGAGGATGGGCCCATGCCTGCCCCCGATGCCGCCCAGCGCGAGGCCGCGCACGCCCTCGAGGTCCGCAAGCGGATGCGCGAGGTCGAGGAGTCGATCCTCTCCCGGGCCCCCGAGCACGACCTCCAGCCCTCGCTCGACCGGATCCGCGCCGTCATGGTGCTGATGGGCGACCCGCAGCGCACCTTCCCCGTCATCCACGTCACCGGCACCAACGGCAAGACGAGCACCGCACGCATCATCGAGTCGGTCCTGCGCGAGATGGGCCTGAAGACCGGCCGGTTCACGAGCCCGCACCTGCACTCGATGCTCGAGCGCATCGCGGTCGGCGGGCGGCCCGTCGACGCCGAACGGTTCCTCGCCGCCTACGACGACGTGATCCCGTTCATCGAGATCGTCGACGCCCGCTCCACCGCCGAGGGCGGGCCGCGGATGACGTACTTCGAGGTCCTCGTCGCCGTCGCCTACGCCGCCTTCGCCGACCTGCCCGTCGACGTGGCCGTCGTCGAGGTGGGGATGGGCGGCTCGTGGGACGCGACGAACGTCGTCGACGCCCCGGTGTCGGTGGTCACCCCGATCGACGTCGACCACCGGCACTTCCTCGGCGACACCCCCGCGGAGATCGCCGAGGAGAAGGCCGGGATCATCAAGGCCGACGCCATCACCATCGCGGCGGTGCAGGGCGACCGCGACGCCGCCGAGGTGCTGGCGGACCGCGCCACGGAGGTCGGCGCGCGGATCCTGTTCGAGAGCAACGACTTCGGCGTCACCGCCCACGACGTCGCGCTGGGCGGCCAGCAGATCTCGCTGCGCGGGCTCGCCTCCGGCTACGAGGACCTGTTCCTGCCGCTGCACGGTGCCCACCAGGCCCAGAACGCGGCCGTGGCCGTCGCCGCGGTCGAGGCCTTCGTCGGTGGTGGGGCGCAGCCTCTCGACCTCGACGTGCTGCGCGCCGGGCTCGCCGCGGTCGAGTCGCCCGGGCGGCTCGAGATCGTCCGCCGCAGCCCCACCGTGCTCGTCGACGCGGCGCACAACCCGGCCGGGGCGCGGGTCCTGCGCGACGCGCTGGGCGAGGCCTTCACCTTCGTCAAGCTCGTCGGCGTCGTCGCCGTCATGAAGGACAAGGACGCCGTCGAGATCCTCGAGATCCTCGAGTCCGCGCTCGACGAGATCGTCGTCACCCGCAACTCCTCGCCCCGCTCGATGCGCGCCCCCGAGCTCGGCCAGATCGCGGCCGACATCTTCGGGGAGCACCGCGTCACGATCGTGCCGGACCTGCCCGATGCGCTCGACCGGGCGGCGGGCATGGCCGACGAGGGCGGGGTCGGCGGGGGAGTGCTGGCCACCGGGTCGGTCGTCACCGCGGCCGACGTGCGGCTGCTGTTGGGCACCACCGACGTCTGACTGTCGACGACGTACTCGGCCTGGTCGAGGCCCGGTCGTCCGGTGTGGGGCCCGCGCTAGCGTTGTCCTTCGTGGTGGCACAACGCGTTCGGGTCGACTCCGGCACCTCCTACGAGATGCTCCTCGAGCTCATGTGCGTCGCCGACCGGCGGTTCCGCTCCGTGATCACCGGGGCCCCGCACATCGAGCACTCGTTGGAGGCCGCCGGAGCCGGCGACGTGGTCGCGGATGCCCGCACGGCCGGGCGGTACGCATGGGCGAACCTCCTGCCGCTCGCCGGCGTCGGACGGCGGGCCCGGACGAGCGAGGCCCTCCGCGACGCCGTCGCCGCGACGAGCGCGCAGGAGCTGCATCGCTGGGTGCTCGGGGGCCGGCGGCGACAGCTGCTGGAGCTCGTGGGTGACGACATCCTCGACGGCGTGCTCACCGGGGACCGCGCCGCCCGTTCGGTCCTGCGTCGGACCCTCGGCTCCGACACGACGGTTCTGGAGGCCACTCCTTGGCTGCTCTCCGCCCCCTCGGAAGAGGTTCACGCTCTGGTACTGCGCGCGCTCGAGGGGTGGGCGGTGGCGCGGGGTCCGGTGGGTGAGGCCACCCTGCGCCAGGAGCTTCGCGGATCCGCGAGGCGGCTTCGGGCAGTGGTCACCGGCCTCGATCCGCGCGAGGCCATCGCCGTGGCCGCGCCGGGGCTGGACTACACCTCGGAGCGGATGCCCGCCGAGGTGGTGCTCGTGTCCTCGGCGGCCGTGGCACCCATCGTCGTGTTCGTCGACGACGTCCGTCGGACGGTGCTGGCGACGCCGGCGGGAATGGCCCCGCGCCCTGAGTCGACGGAGCATGACCGGCTGATCGCCGGGGCCCGGGCGGTGGGCGACGTCGTGCGCGTGCGGGTGCTCGACGTGCTCCGCGACGGCCCGGCGGCCGCCCGGGAGCTGTCCGAGGCACTCGGCCAGCCGCGGACCTCGCTCCTGCATCACCTGGCGCTCCTGCGGTCAGCCGGTCTCGTGACGACCGCCGTGGGCCCCGACGAGCGGACCGTGTACCGGCTCGACGCGTCGGCCGTCGACGCGCTCGCCTCGACCATGCGACGGCGGTACGGCACGATGCGGTGACAGGTTGTCGATATATCTCGACACCGCGGTCCTGAGGGGGGTACCGTCCGACCATGCTCAGGGTCAGCCGGCTCCTCGTCGTGACGGGCACCATCGGGGTCCTGGCCGTGGGCGGCTGCGGCGGGGGAGCCGAGGTCGGCGCGCCGCCCGGTGGCGAGAGCGCGATGTCGACGGCCACCCCGTCGTCCGACGCGGCTCCCCGGGGCGAGCTGCCGGCCGCCGACGGCCGGACGACCACAGCCGTCCACCGGGTCGAGGTCGGCGGGTCTCCGTGCGGCGTGGCCGTCGGGTTCGGCGCGGTGTGGGTGAGCGTCACCGACGATGCCGAGCTGGTGCGGCTCGACCCGGCGACCGGCGGCGAGACCGGCCGGTTGGCGCTGAGCGCCAAGCCGTGTGAGATCACGGTCACTGCGGACTCGCTGTGGGTCGTGACGCAGAGTGGCGTCGTCGACCGGGTCGATCCCGAGACGCTGCGGCTGCGGTCGTCGGTCGAGACCGGGTTCGCGTCGTACCAGGCGGCCGAGGCGTTCGGCGCCGTGTGGGTGAGCAACCGCGGAAGCCAGAGCCTGACCCGGATCGACCCCGACACCGAGCAGGCGACCACCGTGGAGCTCCCCGGGATCAATGCCGGAGGCCTCGTCGCGGCCGGCGGCGCCCTGTGGGTCGGCGACGACACCACCGGGTCCGGCGTCGTCGTGCGCGTCGACCCGGAGTCGTCGCAGATCCGCGAGATCGAGGTGGGGGGCGACCGGCCGGCCTACCTCACGGCCACCGGGGACACGGTGTGGGTGTCACGAGTCCGGTCGGGGACCGTGAGCGCGCTCGATGCCAGGACCGGTCAGCCGGTGGGGGAGCCGGTGCCGGCCGGGAGCTCCCCGGTCAACCTCCACGCGAGCCCGGACGGTCGTTGGGTCTGGGTGCCCGACGACCGGGGCGACCTGCTGACCCGTATCGACGCCGAGACCGGAGCCGCCGTGGAGCGACTGCGGGTGGGGTCCGGGCCCGCCGTCGTCGCCCCGACCGACGACGGGGTGTGGGTGACGAACTTCGGCGACGGCACGGTCTGGTACCTGCGCACCGACCCCGCCTGATCGTCGGCCTGCGCGATCGGTACCTCGGGCTGACCTAGGCTGCAGGCATGTGGCTGGTGCGACTTCTCCTCATCGTGGCCGTCATCGTCGCCGTCTGGTACGTCGTGCGGGCGGTGCGGGCCGGTGGGATGCCGACGTTGGGGTCCCACGTCCGCTTCGTCCCGGTCGAGGAGCTGCCCGAGGCGCACCGTCAGGCGATCGAGGTCCAGCTCGCGCAGGACCAGACGATCTCGGCGATCAAGCTGTACCGCGAGGCGACGGGCGCCGGGCTCAAGGAGGCCAAGACGGCCGTCGAGACCTACCGCTGGAAGCACGGCGGGGACTCCCGGTGACCCGGCTGCCGCTCTACGGGCGGCAGGGCCGGCTGACGTTCCGCCTGCTCGCGCTCGCCCTGGTCGGGCAGGCCGTGCTCCTGTCCTTCTTCGCCCTCGTGGCCCGGGCCCTGGCTATCGCCGACGGTCGGGCCGCCGACGGCACCCGCCTGCTCTGGGTGGGCCTCGGACTCGCCCTGCTCGCACTCGTGGGGTCCGGGCTCATGCGGAGCCCGCTCGGCATCACCGTCGGCTGGGTGGTCCAGGTGCTGACCTGGCTCAGCGCGTTGCTCGTGCCCGCCATGGTGGGGGTCGCCGTCGTCTTCACGGCGTTGTGGGTGCTGCTCCTCATCCAGGGCCTCAAGGCGGACGCCCTCGTCGCCCGGCGCGAGTCGGAGGAGGCCGCCGGTGCCGACTAGGGTGGCCGGGTGACCATCGAACGCTCGCTCGTCCTCGTCAAGCCCGACGGCTACGCCCGCGGCCTCACCGGCGAGGTGCTGCGCCGGATCGAGTCCAAGGGGTACCGCCTCGTCGCCCTCAAGGTGACGAGCGCCGACACCGACATGCTGCACCGGCACTACGCCGAGCACGAGGGCAAGCCGTTCTTCGAGCCGCTCGTCGCCTTCATGTCCTCGGGGCCGGTGGCCGCGGTCGTCATCGAGGGGGAGCGGTGCATCGAGGGCTTCCGGGCTCTGGCGGGCGCCACCGACCCGACGGCCGCTGCCCCCGGGTCCATACGCGGCGACCTCGGCCGCGACTGGGGCGAGAAGGTCCAGAAGAACATCGTCCACGGCTCGGACTCCCCGGAGTCGGCCGCGCGCGAGATCGCGATCTGGTTCCCCGAGCTCTGACCGGGCCGCGACCCCTGGCCGGCATTGCGGCCGGCCGGCCAAGAAGTATTGTCGCGCGTCCTCTCATCTGACCCACCATCCGGGGCAACCGACAGCCGTTCGCCCCGCCACGTGGGGCAACCGACAGTCGTTCGCCCCCGGGCTGTCGTTCGCCCCGCCACGTGGGGCAACCGACAGCCGTTCGCCCCAGGACTGTCGTTCGCCCCGGGATCGGGGGCGAATGACAGCAGCGGGGTGATGGTGTGTGGGGCGGCTCGGGACCCGGGACGGGCCGGGCGGACCGGCCACCTCATGCGTCCCGGGAGTCGCAGGGGTATCAGGAGTCACAGATGTTTCACCGCGGCCGTACCGATGCCCGCGGCACCCGGAGTGGCACCACGACCGGCCCCCCGCACCGGCCTAGCCTGCGGGGCATGAGCGGCTGGTCAGCGGGATGGGTCCGCGGCAGGGACCTCGCCATCGACCTCGGGACCGCCAACACCGTCGTCTACGAACGGGGCCGCGGCGTCGTCCTCGACGAGCCCTCCGTCGTCGCCGTCCGCACCGGGACGAGCCAGCTCGTCGCCGCCGGCCGCCGCGCCAAGGACATGGTCGGCCGCACCCCCGAGACCGTCACCGCCGTCCGGCCGCTGCGCGACGGCGTCATCTCCGACGCCGACGTGACGGAGCGGATGATCCGGTGGTTCGTCGACCAGGTGGCGCCGTCCCGGCTCGTCCGCCCCCGCGTCGTCGTCTGCGTCCCGAGCGACATCACGAGCGTCGAGCGCCGCGCCCTCGAGGACGCCACCCTGCGCTCCGGCGCCCGCCGGGTGTTCGTCGTCGAGGAGACGATGGCCGCCGCCATCGGGGCCGGCCTGCCCGTCGAGGAGACCCAGGCCTCGATGGTCGTCGACGTCGGGGGCGGGACCACCGATGTCGGGGTCATCAGCCTCGGCGGGCTCGTCACGTCGCGCACGGTGCGGATCGGCGGCGACGAGATCGACGAGGCCATCGTCAGCCACGTGAAGGCCGAGTACTCGCTGCTGCTCGGCGAGTCCAGCGCCGAGCAGCTGAAGATCGCCGCCGGCTCGGCCTTCCCCCTCACCGAGGAGATCTCCGAACGGGTCCGCGGGCGTGACCTCGTCACCGGTCTGCCGAAGACCGTGACGATCGGCTCGGCCGAGGTCCGACGCGCCATCGAGGCCCCCGTCGTCCAGATCGTCGAGCTCGTCCGCGCCGTCCTCGACGTCTGCCCGCCCGAGCTGGCCGGCGACATCGTCGACCGGGGCATCGCGCTCACCGGGGGCGGTGCCCTGCTCCGCGGCCTCGACGAGCGCCTCTCGCACGAGCTCGGGGTCCCCGTCCGCGCCGCCGAGGACCCGCTGCGGGCCGTCGTCCGGGGAGCCGGGCGATGCGTCGAGGAGTTCCGCACGCTGGAGCGCGTCCTCGTCGACACCCGCCGGTCATGAGGCGGCGGCTGCTGCTCACCGCGCTCGCGGTCACCAGCCTCGTCGTCCTCGTCGACCTCTCCGGCGCCGTCGACCTCGGGCCGGTCCGGGCGTCCGCCGCCACCGTCCTCGGGCCCCTCGAGCGCCTCGTCGGCCCCGCCCGCGACGAGGGCCGCGCCGCCGAGCTGTCCGCGACCGTCGACGCGATGCTCGGCGAGCGGGGAGACGGCGGGCAGCTCGACGCCCTGCTCGCCGCCCCGGGCCTGGACGGCACCCCCGTCGTCATCGCCCAGGTCGTCGCCGTCGGCCGCTCCGGCCCGGCCGGGCCCGAGCGGGTGACCATCGACGCCGGCTCCCGCGACGGGATCGAGGTCGACCGCGCCGTCGTCGCCGCCGAGGGCCTCGTCGGCCGGGTCGTCAGCGTCGCCCCGTGGACGAGCGACGTGCTCCTCCTCGGCGGCCCGGACGTCGCGGTCGGGGTGCGCGTCGGGGCCGACGGGGTGCTCGGCGAGGTGTCCGGTTCGGCCGCCGCCGGCGCGCCCGCCCCCGAGCCGGGCAGCGTGTCCCTGGCTCTCGTCGAGCGCGGCGCGATGGCGCCCGGCGACGACGTCGTGACCCTCGGCAGCGTCGACGGCCGCCCCTACGTGCCCGGGGTCCGGATCGGGACGGTGAGCGACGTCGACCCCGGCGTGGGACGCCTCGCCGCGACGGGCCGGGTCGTGCCCGCCGTCGACCCGACCTCGCTCGACGTCGTCGCGGTCGTCCTGCCGCCGGCCCGGACCACACCACGGCCCGCGGTCACCCCCTCGGGGGCCGGCTGATGGGTGGGGTGGTGCTCGCCGCGCGCGGCCTCGCCCTCGTCGCGGCCGTGCTGCTCGCCGTCACCCTCGGGGCGCGGCACCTGGCGCCGGTGCCCGACCTCGTCGTCGTGCTCGTCGTCGCCTGGGCGCTGCTGCGGGGACCGTCGGCCGGGATGGTCGCGGGCCTCGCGGGCGGGTGGGTGGTCGACCTCGTCCCGCCCGGGGCCGAGCCGCTCGGGGCGCACGCCCTCACCTACGCCGCGGCGGGGCTGCTCGCCGGCCGGTTCCGACACGCGGGCCCGGTCGCCGCGCCCCGGGTGGCCGTCGTGACCCTCGGGGCCACCCTCGTCGTCCAGGGCGTCGACGTCGTGCGGGCCCTGGCGGTGTCGGCGCCCGTCGACCTCGTCGACGTCGCCGTGCGCTCGCTGCTCACGGCCACCGTCGGGGCCGTCGTCGTCCCGCTGGTCGTCGGCGCCGAGCGGGCGGTCGTCCGGAGGCGGTACGGGTGAGGCGCCGCCCCGGCCACCACGGCCGGATGCTGGCCGTCCTCGTCGCGGTGGTCCTCGCGTTCGGGGGGCTCGTCGGGCGGCTCGGACAGGTCCAGCTCGCCGGCGCTTCCGGGTTCGGCGACCGCGCGACGGCTGCCCTCGACACCCGCACCATCGTCGTGCCGGCCCTCCGTGGTCGCATCCTCGACCGGCACGGCCGCGCCCTGGCCGACAACCGGGTGAGCACCGTCGTCACCCTCGAGCGCCGGGTCATCGCCGACGACCGGGCGGCTGCCGAGGCCGAGGTCCGCGACGTCGCCGCCGTCCTCGGGCTCGACCCCGACGACCTGCTCGGGCGGACCTGGCTCTGCGGCGAGGACGGGGCGCCCGCCGCTCCGGCGTGCTGGGCCGGCTCGCCCCAGGTGCCGGTGCCCCTGGCCGACGACGTCGACGCCGCGACGGCTCTCACCCTCGTCGAGCAGCCTGCCCGGTTCCCCGGGATCGCCGTCGGCTCCCGCGCGGTCCGCGTCTACCCCCGGCCGAAGGGCGCCAGCGCGGCCCAGGTCGTGGGCTACCTGGGCCCCGTCACGGCCGAGGAGCTGACCGCCCCCGGCGACCTCGTCGCGGACGACCTCGTGGGACGCGCCGGCCTCGAGCAGCAGTACGACGCGGCCCTGCGAGGCACTCCCGGCCGGACGGTGGTCGCGGTCGACGCCCGCGGGCTCGTCACCGGGGTCGTCTCGCGGACCGACCCGGTGCCCGGCCAGGACCTCGTCACCTCCCTCGACGCCGCCGTCCAGGTTTCGGCCGAGAAGGCGCTGACCGCCGAGATCCGCAAGGCCCGCGCCCGCGGCCGGGCGGCCGATGCGGGCGCCGTCGTCGTCCTCGACCCCCGTGACGGCGCCGTCGCCGCGCTGGCGAGTGTCCCGACGTACGACCTCGACCTGTGGACCGGGGGTATCTCGAGCGCGGAGTACGCCACCCTGACCTCGCCTCGGGCGAACACCCCGCTGCTGTCGCGGGCGACGGATGCGGGCTTCGCCCCCGCGAGCACGTTCAAGCCGGCGTCGGTGGCGGCCGCGGTGCGCGCCGGCCGATCGCTCGACGGCCGCTACGACTGCCCGGCGAGCTACCGGATCGGCGACCGCGACTTCAAGAACCACGAGACCGTCCCGCGCGGACGCATCAGCCTGTCGCGGGCTCTGGAGATCTCCTGCGACACGGTCTTCTACGAGCTCGCGTACACGCAGTGGCAGCGGGAGGGCGGCCTCGACGTCCGCCCCGGCACGCCGGAGCCGTTCGCCGCGACGGCGCGCGGGTTCGGCCTCGGCAGCCGCACCGGCATCGACCTGCCCCAGGAGTCGCCGGGCCGCGTGCCCGACCGCACGTGGCGATGGGACACGTGGGAGCAGCAGAAGGGCGAGCTGTGCCGGCGCGCGCGCACCGGCTATCCCGAGGTGGCCGACGCCGACCGCCGGTCGTTCCTCGAGGCCGTCGCCGCGGAGAACTGCGAGTCGGGGTACCAGCTGCGCGGCGGCGACGCGGCGAACTTCTCCATCGGGCAGGGCGACCTGCTCGCGACCCCGCTGCAGATGGCCGTCATGTACGCGGCGATCGCGGACGACCGGACCGTGCGCACGCCGCGCGTCGGCGCGGCGCTCGTCGACCCGGTCACCGAGGTGCGGACGGCGATCGCGCCGGGCCGGACGCGCCGCGCCCCGGTGAGCGCGGCGACGAACCGGTACCTGCAGCGGGCGCTGCGCGCGGTCGTCACCTCCGGCACGGGCGCCGAGACGTTCCGGTCGATGCCCGCGGACTGGCCCGTGGCCGGCAAGACCGGGACCGGCGAGGTCACCGGGAGCCGGGACACCTCGTGGTTCGTCTCCTACGCGCCGTCCGACCGTCCGCGCTGGGTCGTGGCGGCCGTCGTGAGCCAGGGCGGGCACGGCAGCGAGACCGCGGCGCCCGTGGCCGAGGCCGTGCACCGCACGTTGCGGGCCCTGGGCTGATCCTGGCCGGCCGGGCCACGGCGGTCGGCGTGGATCTCCGCGAGCAGGACGGGGGAATCACCCCATCGGGGGCCCGATAGGGTGCCAGCATGACTGATTTCGACCTCGTGGTGCTCGGTGCTGGTCCTGGTGGGTACGTCGCGGCGATCCGCGCCTCCCAGCTCGGGAAGAAGGTCGCGGTCGTCGAGAAGCAGTACTGGGGCGGCGTCTGTCTCAACGTCGGGTGCATCCCCTCCAAGGCGCTCATCAAGAACGCCGAGCTCGCCCACACCCTCCAGCACGACAAGGAGCTGTTCGGGATCGAGGGCGAGGCGACGATGAAGTACGGCGTCACCCACGCCCGCTCGCGCAAGGTCTCGGCCGGCATCGTCAAGGGCGTCCACTTCCTCATGAAGAAGAACAAGATCGAGGAGATCGACGGCTGGGGCACGCTCACCGGCCCGAGCTCGATGGACGTCGCCCTCAACGACGGCGAGACGCGCACGCTCACCTTCGACAAGCTGATCATCGCCACCGGCGCCGTTACCCGGATGCTGCCGGGCGTCGAGGTGAGCGAGAACGTCGTCACCTACGAGGAGCAGATCCTCGACGAGAACCTCCCCGGCTCGATCATCATCGCCGGGTCCGGTGCCATCGGCGTCGAGTTCGCCTACGTCATGAAGAACTTCGGCGTCGACGTCACGATCGTGGAGTTCCTCGACCGGATGGTCCCGACCGAGGACGAGGAGGTCTCCAAGGAGCTCCTCAAGCACTACAAGAAGCTCGGCGTCACGGTCATGCTCGGCACCAAGGTCGAGGCGGTCGAGGACACCGGCTCGGGCGTCAAGGTCACGGTGGCTCCGGCCGCCGGCGGCGACCAGCAGGTGCTCGAGGCCGACAAGCTGCTCTCGGCCATCGGCTTCGCACCGCGCACCGAGGGGTACGGGCTCGAGAGCACCGGGGTCGAGCTCACCGAGCGCGGCGCCATCGCCATCGACGAGTACTGCCGCACGAACGTCGAGAACGTCTACGCCATCGGCGACGTCACCGCCAAGCTGATGCTCGCGCACGTCGCCGAGGCCATGGGCGTCGTCGCCGCCGAGCACATGTCCGGCGCCGACACGATGCCCGTCGAGTACGACTTCGTGCCGCGGGCCACCTACTGCCACCCGCAGATCGGCTCCTTCGGCTACTCCGAGGCCCAGGCCAAGGAGAAGGGGTACGACGTCAAGACCGCCAAGTTCCCGTTCAGCGCGAACGGCAAGGCGATGGGTCTGGGCGACCCCGTGGGCTTCGTCAAGGTCGTCGCCGACGCCGAGCACAACGAGATCCTCGGCGCGCACATGATCGGCCCCGACGTCACCGAGCTGCTGCCCGTGCTGACCCTGGCCCAGAAGTGGGACCTCACCGCCGACGAGGTGTCCCGCAACGTGTTCGCGCACCCGACGCTGTCGGAGTCGGTCAAGGAGGCCGTCGAGGGCATCGCCGGCCACATGATCAACCTCTGAGCACCGGGCCGGTCCTGGCGACGAGGGCCCGCGCGGGCACAATGACCGGCATGACCCCCGAGGAGTTCCGCGTCGCCGGCCATGCCCTCATCGACTGGATCGCCGACCACCGGGCCCGGGTCCCCGAGCTGCCCGTCGCTGCCCAGGTCCGCCCGGGCGAGGTCCGGGACGCGCTGCCGCGCGAGGCCCCGTCGGCCCCCGAGCCGTTCGCCGACGTCCTCGCCGACCTCGACCGCGTCGTCGTGCCGGGGGTCACCCAGACCCAGCACCCCGGCTTCTACGGGTGGTTCCCCAGCAACGCGAGCCTCGCCTCGGTTCTCGGGGACATCGCGTCCGGGGGAGTGGGCGCGCTCGGCATCACCTGGCAGTCGGCGCCGGCGCTCACCGAGGTCGAGCAGGTCGTCACCGACTGGCTGCGCGACCTGTGCGGGCTGTCCCCAGAGTGGCGGGGCGCCATCCAGGACACGGCGTCCACGTCCTGCCTCGTCGCGATGCTCGCGGCGCGCGAACGGGCCAGTGACGGCTCCGAGCACCGGGGTGGCCTGCAGTCCCTCGACGCGCCGCTCGTCGCGTACACCTCGCCGCACGCGCACTCCTCGGTGCCGAAGTCGGTCCTGCTCGCGGGCTACGGCGCCGACAACCTCCGGTCCGTCGACGTCGACCCGGTCACCTACGCGATGGACCCCGAGGCGCTGCGCCGCGAGATGGCCGCGGACGTCGCCGCCGGCCGGGTCCCCGCCGTCGTCGTCGCCGCCGTGGGCACGACCGGGACGACGGCCATGGACCCGGTCCGCGCCATCGTCGAGGTGGCCCGGGAGTACGGCGCCTGGGTGCACGTCGACGCCGCGATGGCCGGGTCGGCGATGCTGCTGCCCGAGTGCCGCCACCTCTTCGACGGCGTCGACGGCGCCGACTCGCTCTCGTGGAACCCGCACAAGTGGATGGGCACCATCCTCGACACCTCGCTGCTGTACGTCCGCGACGTCGACCACCTCGTGTCGGTGATGTCGACGACGCCCAGCTACCTTCGGGCGGCCACCGACGCCGAGGTCGTGCAGTACAAGGACTGGGGCATCCCCCTCGGCCGGCGCTTCCGCGCCCTCAAGCTGTGGTTCCACCTCCGGCTCGACGGGGTCGAGGCGATCCGGGCGCGGCTGCGCCGGGACCTCGAGAACGCCCGGTGGCTGGCGGCCCAGGTCGAGGCCGAGCCGGACTGGCGGGTGGTCGCACCGGTCGACCTCCAGACCGTGTGTCTCGTCCACGAGCCGGCGGGGCTCCGGGGCGACGCGCTGGACGCCCACACCCTCGCCTGGGTCGCCGCGGTCAACGCCACCGGGCGGGCCTTCCTCGGGGCCAGCGAGCTCGACGGCCGCTGGATGGTGCGCGTCTCCATCGGCGCCGAGGCCACCGAGCGCGCGGATGTCGAGGCGCTCTGGGCGCTGATCCGCGAGGTCGCCGCCGACGCCGCCACCGTCTGACATCGCGGCGGAGGTCCGCAGCCCCAGGGCACGCGGGCCGGGTAGTTTCGCCACGGACGTGTCCCCGATCCGGAGGAGAAGACCGTGACCCACGACGCCACCACCGACCGGACGAGCCACGGGTCCGACGACGTCCGGAAGTACCTGAGGTTCGGCGCGATGATCCTCACGTCGTCGGCCGTGATGTACGTCGTCATGTACCTCAACACCTACGAGCTCGCGCACGTGCGCTGGAGCTGGACGCGCTTCTTCGTGACGATGATGTCGGCCGCGACGATGACGGCGATCATGCTCGCGTTCATGCTGGGGATGTACCGCAACCGCCGGGTCAACGTGGCGATCGTCGCCGCGGCCGCCCTGGTGTTCACCAGCGGCCTGTGGCTGGTCCGGAGCCAGCAGACGGTCGGCGACGTGGCGTGGATGAAGGCGATGATCCCGCACCACTCCATCGCCATCCTCACCAGCGAGCGCGCCCAGATCGAGGACCCGCGCGTCCGCCGGCTCGCCGACGAGATCATCGAGGCCCAGCGCGCGGAGATCGCCGAGATGGAGGCCTACATCGAGGACCTCGAGGGCGGGTCCTGAGCCGCCCGGGGGTCCGCCGTTCGGACCCGATCCGCCCGCCGGAGGAGCGCGCCGCCCGGCCCAGCGGTTAGCGTGCGGCCATGGCCCACCCCACCATGTCTGTTCGTCGTGCCCTGCCGGCTCTCGCCGGAGTCGTCGCCGTCGGGCTCGGCGGCTGTTCGGGTGCCGGCGGCGGCCCCGTGGCCACCTACGACTCCGGTGGTGCCGGGATGGACGCGATGCTCAGCGGCACCCTGTCGATCACCGAGGACTGCGTCACCGTCGACGGTGGCGACCAGGTGACCGTGCCCGCGTTCGACGGTGGCGTCGAGCTGGCCGACGGGGTGCTGCGCTTCCGCGGGGTCGACTACACGGACGGCGCGAAGATCGAGCTCGGCGGCGGGGAGACGACCGCCCTCGGCGGGGTCCGGCTGCCCTCCGGCTGCCCCACGGACCACGTCTTCCTCGTCGCGCCTGGCTGACCCGCGGGCGCTGCTCAGGCGGCGAGGGGCCCCGGCAGGGGCTCGGCGTGGACGACCGTGAGCCCGGACACCGCGCGGGTCAGGACGACGTAGAGCCGCCGCAGCCCGGTGCGCTCGTCCGGCTCGGCGGCCGCGATGGCGGCCGGCTCGACGACCACCACCCGGTCGAACTCCAGTCCCTTGGCGATCGTCGCGGGGACGAGCTCGACCTGGCGGTCCTCGTCGTCGCCGTGGTCGGCGTCGAGCCGGCCGTGGGCGATCCCGGCCGCCGTGAGGGCGCCGCTCACGGCGTCGACGAAGGCGTCCGGCGCGATGACGCCGACCGACCCGGGCTCGGTGGTGGCGCGACGCACGGCGTCGACGACGGCCGCGGAGCGCCGCGCCGGGTCGGCCGCGACGACGTCGAGGTGCCCGGGGTCGTCCCGGACCGACCGGGGCGCGCCGAGCCCGGGAGCCATGTGCGGCAGCAGCCGTGCGGCGAACTCGAGAACGAGCCCCGGCACCCGGAATCCGCGGTCGAGGGTGACGAGCTCGTGGTCGGGCCGGCCCAGGTGGCCCATGGCGTCCTGCCACGACGAGGTCGCCCACGGCGTCGTCCCCTGGGCGATGTCGCCGAGCACGGTGAGAGACCCGGTGGAGGCGCGCCGCCCGACCGCCCGCAGCTGCATCGGGGAGAGGTCCTGGGCCTCGTCGAGGACGACGTGGCCCAGGCTCGGCGTCCGCTCGAGCAGGTCGGTGAGCTCGTCGAGGAGGGCCAGGTCGGCCCGGGTCCACCGGGCGGCGCCCTTGGTGCGGGGCGGGCTCGGCCAGCTCAGCCGCTGCTGCTCGTCCTCGGTCAGCACGCCGTCCGCGGCTGCCGCGAGCGCGGCGGGATCCGAGAAGAGGCGGAACAGGACGGCGGGGGCGTCGACCGGGGGCCAGATGTCCCTGGCGTACCGCGTGACGGGGGTCGACCTCGCGATCGCGTCCTGGGCGCGGTCGCCGGGGAAGTCCCCGGACCGCTCGATGCGGAGCATCACGAGGTGGGCGAGGCGCTGCGGCAGCAGGTCGCGTGCCGCGGAGTACCGGACCCCGCGCCGGACGAGCGCGTCGACCTCGTCCTGGATCTCGTCGGCAGGCACCCGCCACCTGCGCGACCCGCGGGGGACGACCATGGCCTCCTCGGCCCGCCTCGGGTGTGACCAGACGGCGGCCCGCAGCACGTGGGCAATCCGGGCGTCGCCCTTGAGGACGGCGACGTCGGGAGGGTCGGCGGCCCGCACCCGGCCGCCGTGCTCGAGGAGGGTGTCGATCGTCGCGTGCCGCACCCGGACCTCCCCGAGCGAGGGGAGCACGGCGCCGATGTGGTCGAGGAACGCGCGGTTGGGCCCGACGACGAGGACCCCGGAGCGCTCGAGGCGGCTGCGGAACGAGTAGAGCAGCCAGGCGGCCCGGTGCAGGCCGACCGCCGTCTTGCCGGTGCCGGGGGCACCCTGGACGCAGATGCTCGTCGCGAGGTCGGAGCGCACGATCTCGTCCTGCTCGGGCTGGATCGTCGAGACGATGTCGCGCATCGGGCCGGAGCGGGGGCGCTCGATCTCGGCCGCGAGGATGGCGCTGTGGTCGCTGGTGTCGCCGCTCGTGAGCCGCTCGTCCTCGTACGCCGTGAGGCGGCCGTGGTCGACGCCGAACCGGCGCCGCAGCTCGACCCCCATCGGCTCGGCGGGGGAGGCCCGGTAGAACGCCGTCGAGATGGGCGCCCGCCAGTCGACGACGACGGGGTCGCCACGGTCGTCCGAGACGTGCCGGCGCCCGACGTGGAAGGTCTCCGCGCCGTGCTCGGTCCGGCAGTCGATCCGGCCGAAGAACAGCGTCGTGCGGGGGTCGTCCTGCAACGAGGCGACGCGGCGGGCCAGGACGAGGTCGAGGTAGGCGGCGTTGAAGGCGTCCGTGGCCGTCGACGCGTCGAGGTTCTCGGCCGTCTCGCGCATCCGGCGAAGCTCCAGCCGGGCCGTGTCGAGGTGGGCCTGCTCTTGGGCCAGGACGTCGTCGGTCGCGGCGGCCGGGAGGGCGGCGGTCGACGTGGGCATGACGGGACCGCCTCCCTCCTCGTGTGGGTCGCATGCGCGCGGACCGGCGAGGCTACACCGCGCGCGCCGCCCTGCTCACCCGGTGGGCATCCCGCACTCGATGTTGAGGATGTTGCCGTCGGGGTCGGTGAACCAGGCGCTGCGGAGCTGGCCGCCGTCCATGCTCGCGACGCCGTCGGCCCACTCCAGACCCGGGGCGTCGAAGGTCTGGAAGGTGACCCCCTTCTCGCGCAGGGCGGCGACCTCGGCGTCGAAGGCCTCGTCGGGGAGCATGAAGGACATCGCGGTCGCCTTGTTGCTGCCCGCGTACTCCGAGCGGTAGACGAAGAAGTCGCCCGACCCGGCGGTGTAGAGGATGCCCTCGTCGTTCTCGGTCTTCGGGGTCGCGCCGAGCGTGGTCTCGTAGAAGGCGCGGGCGGTCTCGAGGTCCTTGACGGCGATGGTCGCTGTGGGGGAGTGGTCGCTGAGCATGGTATCTCCACGGCGGACCGGGCGACCGTCGTCCGGTCGGCCGCCTTCGAGCGTAGAACCGTCGCGGCGGCACGGTCCATGAGCCGATGGGGCTAGGCGGCCGCGAGGAAGGCGTCGATCTGGTCGATGGCCGCCCGCGAGCCCTCCTCGACCCCCATGTCGAGCACCTGCTGGAGCGCCTCGGCGCTCGCGTAGGTGGAGGTGAAGACCGCGCGGGTGCCACCGTCGGTGCGCTCGAAGGTGAAGTCGTTGCTCGACACGGGCAGGTCGGTGTTGGGCGTCAGGTCCTCGTGGGCGAACCCGTCCTCGAAGGTGAACCGGTGCGGCGCCTCGACCCCGGTGATGTCCCAGAAGCCGGCGAACTTCTCGCCCTCCGGGCCGGTCATGTAGTACGTGGACCGCGTCCCCGGCCGCAGTTCGTGGTCGACGAAGGTCGCCGGGTAGTCCGGCGGTCCCCACACCTGCTCGAGCTGGCGCGGGTCCTCGTACAGGGCCCAGACGCGCTCGACCGGCGCGGCGAAGTCCGCGGTGATGGTCAGGGTCCGGGCGTCGACGTCCTTGGTGATGTCGGTGACGGGCATGTCAGTTCTCCTCCGTGAGTAGGTGGTCGATCCGGGCGACGCGCCCGCGCCAGATGCCCTCGAGCTCGTCGAGCATCGAGGCCACCGACCGGACGGCCTCCACGTCGCCGCTGGCCAGCTGCTCGCGGCCGGAGCGCCGCTTCGTCAGCAGGCCGGCCCTCTCGAGGACGGCGACGTGCTTCTGGACGGCGGCGAAGCTCATGTCGTAGCTCGCCGCCAGGGCCGTGACCGAGTGCTCCCCGGCGAGGACGCGGCGCAGGATGTCGCGCCGGGTCCGGTCCGAGAGCGCGTGGAACAGCGCATCGGTCCGGTCCTCGTCGGGCTCGCTCACAGGGACAACATACAACCAACTGGTTGTATGTTGTCAAGCGTGGGCCGTCAGGAGGAGTCGCCGGTCGCCCGGTCCTCCTCGCGGAGGCGGGGCTCGGTGCGGCGCTCGGGGTGGATGCCCCGCTTGTCCCGGTAGAAGGCGCGGACGAGGTCCATGTCCGCGACGACGTCGGGGGTCGCCGTGATGGTGGGGCCGAACCCGGTGGTGCGGCTCGGGCCGTCGATGAACGCGAGGGCGATCGGCAGCTTCGCCGACCGGGCGATGCGCCAGAAGCCCGACTTCCAGTACTCGCCCTGGGTGCGGGTGCCCTCGGCGGCGAGGATGAGGAGGAAGGGCTCGCCACTGCGGGCCTCGCGGACCAGCTCGCGGACGACCTGGCCCGGGTTGTTCCGGTCGAGCGGGATGCCGCCGAGCCGCCGCAGCAGCCAGCCGAGGGGGCCCCGGAACAGCTCCTTCTTGATGAGCACCCGGGGCGTCACGTCGCCCCGCCACATGACGAGGAGCATCATCACGAAGTCCCAGTTGGACGTGTGCGGAGCGCCGACGAGGATGCCGGTGCGCGGCACGTCGCCGACCGCCGTCCACCCGGAGGCACGGAGCACGGCATTGGCGAGGGCGACCCTCATGGCAGTTCCTCTCCGCGATGTGGGCCCAGGGTCCCGCCGCGGGGAGCCACGCTACGGGACGACGACCCGGGTCGGTGCCGGCCCGGGGTGGTGCCCGAGGGTGCGGAGGGAGTAGACCAGAGGGACGCAGACCGACCCGAGGAGGTGCACCATGGTCCACCCGCCCGACTCCGACCGTGAGCCCGTGCTGTCCGACGAGGACGTGGAGGCCATCGAGGACGAGCTCCTGTCCCGGCCGCAAGCCGACGAGGCCGATGTCGTGGAGCAGCACCTGGAGGTGCCCGTCGACGAGGAGGAGGACGAGCCGCGCGACCACCCGTCGTGAGCCGGCCCCGCGCCGGCGAGGGCGCCGACTCGCTGACCGTTACCGTTTCGTGACATAGTCGGGAGGATGCACTCCCCGACCCGGCGGCCCGCGCTGCCTGCGCTCACCGGCCTGCGGGCGGTGGCCGCGGCGTGGGTCGTGCTCTTCCACTACCGCGAGGAGATCCTCACCCTCGAGCCCGCCCTCGCGCCCCTCGACACCTTCATGCGCGGCGGGTACCTCGGGGTCGACCTCTTCTTCGCGCTCAGCGGCTTCATCCTCGCCTACACCTACGCCGACAAGATGAGCACCCTGCGCTGGCGCGACACCGTCGGCTTCGTCCGCAACCGGTTCGCGCGGGTGTGGCCGGTGCACGCCCTGACGCTGCATCTCGACCTCGTCATCGCGGCCCTCATCGGCACCCTCGGGGTCACCGCCGGTGGGCACCGCCGGACCGGCGAGGCGTACGTCGAGAACCTCGCGATGGTGCACTACTGGGTCAACGACCGGCCCAGCTTCAACTCCCCGGCCTGGTCGATCAGCGCCGAGTGGTTCGCCTACCTCGTCGCGCCCCTGCTGTTCGTGCTCGTCGTCCGGCTGCGACGCGCGAGCAGCGCCCTGCTGCTCGCCGGGCTCTCCTACGGCGTGATGCTCGGCATCTTCGCGACGATGGCCCTGCCCAACGGCAACCTCGAGAACATGTTCTGGGTCCGGATCATGGGGGAGTTCATCGGCGGGATGCTGCTCTGCCTCGCCTGGGTCCGCGGTGGGGCGCGGCTCGGCCGCTGGGCGTTCGTGCTGCCCGCCGCCCTCGCCGTCGTGGCCCTCGTGCCGGCGGCCGCCAGCGGCCGCTACTGGGTGGCCCCGGCGCTCGGCCTCGGCGTCGCCGCGCTCGCGGCCTCCTCCGGCCGGCTCGTGCGGGTGCTGTCCCGCCCCGGGCTGGTCGCCGCCGGCGAGGCGTCGTACGCGCTGTACATGGTGCACTGGCTCTTCGAGTGGCCGATGGAGCGGGCGACGGCCCTGGCCGCCGGCAACGCGTTGCTGTCCGCGGTCGTGCTGGCGGCCTTCGTCGGGGTGCTCGCGGCCGCGGCGTGGCTGGTCATGACGCGCGTCGAGCGCCCGGCCCGGCGCTGGCTCACCGCGCCCCGCACGCCCCGGCCGGTCGAGGCCGGCACCTCGGCGGCGTCGCCGGTCCCGGAGCGGACCCGGCTCGTCGTCGCCTCGCTGCGCTGAGCGCTCCAGCCGTCCAGGGCTAGCCGCCGGAGGGCTCCCGGATCTCCGCGCGGTCGACGTCGCCGTCGACGAGGTCCTCGGCGGCGCGGACCAGCAGCGGGTGCAGGTCGGTGTCGCCGCGCCGAACCCGCGCGAGCAGGTCGTGGCGCATCCGGGGGTCCCAGAACTTCCGGATGTGGGTCGCGACCTCCTCGGCGGCCTTCTCGGGCGGCAGCGCCTCGAAGTTGCGGACCAGGTCGTGGCCGAGCCGCACGACGGGGGCGACGTCGCCGCTCACTGCCGCCTCGCCAGCGCCCCCGCGGGCATCGCGTCCGAGCGGGCCTCCGGGGCCGCGCCGGCCTCGGCCCGGGTGGCCTCCGTCGCCACGGTCACCTGGACGGCCGTCACCTTGTACTCCGGGCAGTTCGTGGCCCAGTCCGAGTTCTCGGTCGTCACGACGTTCGCGCCCGTGACGGGGTGGTGGAACGTCGTGTAGACGACGCCGGCCGGCATCCGCTCCGAGAGCACCGCCGTGAGGCGGGTGGCGCCGACCCGGGACGACAGCTCGACGACGTCGCCGTCGCTGATGCCCCGCAGCTCGGCGTCCGAGGGGTGGATCTCGAGGACGTCCTCGGGGTGCCACGTCGAGTTGGGGGTCCGCCGGGTCTGCGCGCCGACGTTGTACTGCGAGAGGATCCGCCCGGTCGTCAGCACGAGCGGGAACCGGCGGTTCGCCCGCTCGGTCGTCGGCACGTACACCGTCGGGGTCAGCTGGCCCAGGCCGCGGACGAACGAGCCGACGTGCATGGTCGGCGTCCCGTGCGGGGCGGCGTCGGTGACCGGCCACTGCATCGAGCCCTCGGCGTCGAGCCGCGCGAACGAGACCCCAGCGAACGTCGGGGTGGTGGCCGCGATCTCGTCCATGATCTCGGCCGGCGAGCCGTACGACATCGGGTAGCCCATCGCCGTCGCGATCTCGCAGACGACCTGCCACTCGTCCTTGCCCACCCGCGACGGCATGACCGGCCGCACCCGGTTGAGCCGGCGCTCGGCGTTGGTGAACGTGCCGTCCTTCTCGAGGAAGGAGGCGCCGGGCAGGAAGACGTGGGCGAAGCGCGCGGTCTCGTTGAGGAACAGGTCCTGGACGACGACCAGCTTCATCGCCCGCAGTGCCGCCTCGACGTGCTGGGTGTTCGGGTCGGACTGCGCGATGTCCTCGCCCTGCACGTACAGCCCGAGGAAGGACCCGCCGATGGCCGAGTCGAACATGTTGGGGATGCGCAGCCCCGGCTCCGGCTGGATCGGCACGCCCCACAGCGACTCGTAGATCTCGCGCACCTCCGGCCGCGACACGTGCCGGTACCCCGGCAGCTCGTGCGGGAAGGAGCCCATGTCGCAGGAGCCCTGGACGTTGTTCTGGCCGCGCAGCGGGTTGACGCCGACGCCCTCGCGGCCGAGGTTGCCGGTGAGCATGGCCAGGTTCGCCATCCCCATGACCATCGTCGAGCCCTGGCTGTGCTCGGTGACCCCGAGCCCGTAGTAGATCGCCGAGTTCGGCCCCGCCGCGTACAGCCGCGCCGCGGCCCGCAGGTCCGCGGCCGGGATGCCGGTCTCGGCCTCGGTGGCCTCGGGGGAGTGCTCCGGCCGGGCGATGAACTCGAGGTAGCCGTCGGCCCCCTCGGTGCGCGAGGCGACGAACTCGGCGTCGTGCAGGCCCTCGGTGACGATGACGTGCGCCATCGCGTTGACGAACGCGACGTTGGTCCCCGGCCGCACCGGCAGGTGGAAGGCGGCCTCGACGTGCGGGCTGCGGACGAGGTCGATGCGGCGGGGGTCGGCCACGATGACCCGGGCACCGTCGCGCATCCGCCGCTTCATCCGGGACGCGAACACCGGGTGGGCGTCGGTGGGGTTGGCGCCGATGACGAGCATGACGTCGCACTCCTCGACCGACTTGAAGTCCTGGGTGCCCGCCGAGGTGCCGAACGCGTGGTTGAGCCCGTAGCCGGTGGGGGAGTGGCAGACCCGCGCGCAGGTGTCGATGTTGTTGTTGCCGAACGCCGCCCGCACCATCTTCTGGACGACGTAGACCTCCTCGTTGGTACACCGCGAGGACGAGATGCCGCCGATCGACCCGACGCCGTGCTCGTCCTGGATGGCCGTGAAGCCCGCGGCGACCCACGCGATCGCCTCCTCCCAGGAGACCACCCGCCACTCGTCGTCGATGGAGTCGCGCACCATCGGGTGCAGCTGGCGGTCCTGGTGGGCGGTGTACCCGTACGCGAAGCGGCCCTTGACGCACGAGTGGCCCTCGTTGGCGCCGCCGGCCTTCGACGGCGTCATGCGCACGACGCGCGTGTCGTCGCCCTCGCCCTGCACCTCGGCCTTGAACGAGCAGCCGACGCCGCAGTACGCACACGTCGTGTCGACCGACCGGGTCGGCATCCCGAGCTGGACGACCGACCGCTCGGTGAGGGCGTCGGTGGGGCAGGCCTGGACGCAGGCGCCGCAGGAGACGCACTCGGAGGACAGGAAGTCGGTGCCGCCGGGGGTGATGCGCGAGTCGAAGCCGCGGCCCTGGACGGTGAGCGCGAACGTGCCCTGGGTCTCGTCGCAGGCCCGCACGCAGCGCGAGCAGACGATGCAGGCCGCCGGGTCGTAGTCGAAGTACGGGTTGCTGTGGTCGGTGGTCTCGTGCAGGTGGTTCGCGCCGTCGAGCCCGTAGCGGACCTCGGCCACTCCGGTCTCCCGGGCCAGGCGCTGCATCTCGCAGTTGCCCCGGGCACAGCCGTCGCAGTCGGTGGGGTGGTCCGACAGGTACAGCTCCATGACGTTGCGGCGCAGGTCGCGCACCTGCTCGGTGCGGGTGCTCACGACCATGCCGTCGCTGCACGGGGTGGTGCACGAGGCCGGCGTGCCCTTGCCGCCCTCGACCTCGACGAGGCAGAGCCGGCACGACCCGAACGCCGCGAGCGAGTCGGTGGCGCACAGCTTCGGGATGCTGATGCCCGCCTCGGCGGCGGCGCGCATCACCGACGTGCCGGCGGGGACGGTGACCTCGCGGCCGTCGACCGTCACGGTGGCGGACTCGGTGGAGGCCACCCGCGGGGTGCCGTAGTCGATCTCCTCGACAGGGTGGGTCTCGTCGATGGTCGTCATGGCCGGGCTCCTCCGTCGGTGCTCGTGGCGCTGTCGTCGTGCTCCTCCACCCGGGAACCCCCCGCTGCACCCGAGAATGCTTCCGGGGTGGAGTGCGGGTTTCTCGGGTCACCCGAGAAAGCCGCGGGGGGTAGGAGCGGGGCGGAGGGGACGGGCGAGGGCACGCCGAAGTCCTCGGGCCAGTGCTCGAGGGCGCTGCGCACCGGCATCGGCGTCAGGCCCCCCATCGCGCACAGCGAGCCCTTGGCCATCGTCGCGCAGAGATCCTCGAGCAGGACGAGGTTGGACTCGCGCTGCGTCCCCGCCCGGATCCGGTCGATGACCTCGACCCCCCGGGTGGACCCGACCCGGCACGGGGTGCACTTGCCGCAGGACTCCTTGGCGCAGAACTCCATCGCGAAGCGGGCCATCGCGCCGGCGTCCATCGACTCGTCGAAGACGACGATGCCGCCGTGCCCCACCATGGCGCCCGCCTCGGCGAAGGCCTCGTAGTCCATCGGGAGGTCGAACCGCTCCGGCGGCAGGTACGCCCCGAGCGGGCCGCCGACCTGCACGGCCTTGACCGGCCGGCCGGACGCGGTGCCGCCGCCGAAGTCCTCGACGAGCTCGCGCAGGCTGATGCCGAAGTCGGCCTCGACGATGCCGCCGTGGGCCACGTTGCCGCCCAGCTGGAAGACCTGCGTGCCGCGGGACCTGCCGGTGCCGAGGGCGGCGTACGCGGCCCCGCCGTCGGCGAGGACCATCGGGGCGGCGGCCAGGGTGAGCACGTTGTTGACGACGGTGGGCTTGCCGAACAGGCCCCGGAGCGCGGGGATCGGCGGCTTGGCCCGCACCTCGCCGCGCTTGCCCTCGAGCGAGTCGAGCATCGAGGTCTCCTCGCCGCAGATGTACGCGCCGGCGCCGACCCGCACGTCGAGGTCGAAGCGGTGGCCGCTGCCGAGCACCGAGCCGCCGAGCAGGCCGTGTGCGTACGCGATGTCGATGGCGCGCCGTAGGGTGCGGATCGCATGCGGGTACTCGCTGCGGAGGTAGACGAAGCCCTCGGTGGCGCCGACGGCGACGGCCGCGATGGCCATCCCCTCGATGAGGGTGAACGGGTCGCCCTCGATGAGCATCCGGTCGGCGAAGGTGCCGGAGTCGCCCTCATCGGCGTTGCAGCAGACGAACTTCACGTCGGCCTGCGCCGTCCGGACCGTCTCCCACTTGATGCCGGCGGGGAAGCCCGCGCCGCCCCGGCCCCGCAGGCCGGAGTCGGTGACCTCCCGGACGACCTCCTCGGCGGTCAGGGTGAGGGCGCGCTCGAGCCCGGCCAGGCCGCCGTGGGCCCGGTACGCGGCGAGGTCGGTGGGCTCGATGACCCCCACCCGCGCGAACGACACCCGGTGCTGGCGCGCCAGCCACGGGTGCTCGTCGACGACGCCGAGGTCCTGCCCGGTGTCGTGCAGCTCGCCGGCGAGGAGGTCGCCGGCCTGCCCGGGCGTGACGGTGGCGAACCCGACGCGCCCGGCGCCGGTCTCGACCTCGACGAGGGGCTCGAGCCACAGCATCCCGCGCGAGCCGTTGCGCCGGACCGTGGCACCGGCCGCGGCGAGGGCGTCGGCCACGGCGTCGGCGCCCACCGACACGGCGGCGGCGTCGCACGGCACCCAGACGGTGGCGGTCACCGGTGCCACCCCTGGGTCAGCTCGTCGAGGCGGTCCGGGGTGAGGCGGGCGTGCAGGGCGCCGTCGAGGGTCCCGGCCGGCCCGAGGGCGCAGTTGCCGAGGCAGAACACCTCGCCGACCTCGACCTCCGTGGACCCGGCCCAGCGGTCGGCCGCGGCGGCGTAGGTGGCCTCGGCGCCGCGGGCCTGGCACGCCTCCGCGCGGCAGAGCGAGACGCGATGCGCAGCCGGGGGAGTGCGCCGGAAGTCGTGGTAGAAGCTGACGACCCCGAGGACGTCGGCGCGGCTGAGGTTGAGCACGTCGGCGAGCACCGGGATGTCGTCGTCGTGCACGTAGCCGTGGGTGGCGACCACCTCGTGGAGGATCGGCATGAGCGGCCCGCGGGCCCGAGCCAGCTGCTCGGCGATGGCGCGCACCGAGGCGGCACGCTCCGGGTCGGCCGGAGCGGGGGCCGGGGCTGGGCTGGGGCCTCGCTGGCGCACGTCGTCCACCTCTCTGTGGGTCTGCGACCGTCCTCCGAGCGTACGTCGGCTCGCGGCATCCGGGCAGGTGCTGCGGCAAGACGGCGACGCGAGCTCACGCCGGCGAACCTCGAGAGGAGGCGACACGCCGCCCGGCCCCGCAGTGCGTCGGCGTGTCACCTCACGTCGACCGAGGCGTGGCCCGATTAGGACGCCCGTACCCCCGCTGGTAATCTCGACTACTGCCGTCAGATCGGCCGCGGATCCAGAGAGCCCCGGTGAACCAGCCCGGGAGCGCCGCGCAGCAGAAACCAGGAACAGGAGTCGTCGCCCCATGCCACTGAGCACCGACGTCAAGAAGAAGATCATGACCGAGTACGGCACCAGCGAGGGTGACACCGGTTCCCCCGAGGTGCAGGTCGCGCTGCTCACCCAGCGCATCCTCGACCTCACCGAGCACAGCCGCGAGCACAAGCACGACCACCACTCCCGTCGTGGTCTGCTGCTCATGGTCGGCCGCCGTCGCCGGCTCCTCCGCTACCTGGAGAGCATCGACGTCGAGCGCTACCGCTCGCTGATCAAGCGCCTCGGTCTGCGTCGTTGAGACTTCCGAGCGGGCGGTCCCCACATCCGTGTGGGGACCGCCTTCTCGTATGAACGGGCCACGCCCGCTCTGAAGAACCCACAACTGAACATCGTCAGCACCCGGTGCCGCCACCCGCGGCGCCGTCTGAACGACACGCCCGCGCACAACGACGATGCGCGAGGTCGAAGAGATTCACGAGAAAAGGAGGCCCCATGGAGGGTCCCGAAATCACCGCAACCGAAGCCGTCATCGACAACGGCAGCTTCGGCACCCGCACCGTCCGGTTCGAGACCGGGCGTCTGGCCAAGCAGGCCGGAGGCGCTGTCAGCGCCTACCTGGACGAGGACACGCTGCTCCTGTCCACCACCACCGCCGGGAAGCACCCGCGCGAGGGCTTCGACTTCTTCCCCCTGACCGTCGACGTCGAGGAGCGGATGTACGCCGCGGGCAAGATCCCCGGCTCGTTCTTCCGCCGCGAGGGCCGCCCGTCCACGGACGCGATCCTCACCTGCCGTCTCATCGACCGCCCGCTGCGCCCGACCTTCAAGAAGGGTCTGCGCAACGAGGTCCAGGTCGTCATCACGGTGCTGTCGCTCAACCCCGACCACCAGTACGACGTCCTCGCGATCAACGCCGCGAGCGCCTCGACCCAGATCTCGGGCCTGCCGTTCTCCGGCCCGATCGGCGCGGTCCGCGTCAGCCTCATCGACGGCCAGTGGGTCGCCTTCCCGAACTTCTCCGACGTGGAGCGCTCGACGTTCGACATGGTCGTCGCCGGCCGTGTCGCCGGTGACGACGTCGCGATCATGATGGTCGAGGCGGAGTCCACCGAGTCGACGTGGAACCTCGTGAAGAACGAGGGCAAGACCGCGCCCACCGAGGAGGTCGTGGCCCAGGGCCTCGAGGCCTCCAAGGCGTTCATCAAGGTCCTGTGCGACGCGCAGGCCGAGCTCGCCGCCACGGCCGCCAAGCCGGTCGAGGAGTTCCCGACCTTCCTCGACTACGAGGACGACGCGTACGCCGCGGTCGAGTCCGCCACCTCCGCCGACCTGACCGCCGCGCTGCAGATCGCCGGCAAGCAGGAGCGCGAGGAGCGCATCGACGCGATCAAGGACTCGATGAAGGCCTCGCTCGCGGGCGCTTTCGAGGGTCGCGAGAAGGAGCTGTCGGCGGCCTACCGCGCCGTGCAGAAGAAGCTCATCCGCGAGCGCATCCTCAAGGACAAGGTCCGCATCGACGGGCGCGGCCTGGCCGACATCCGGGCGCTCTCGGCCGAGGTCGAGGTGCTCCCGCGCGTGCACGGCTCGGCGATCTTCGAGCGCGGCGAGACCCAGATCATGGGCGTCACGACGCTGAACATGCTCCGCATGGAGCAGCAGCTCGACACCCTGTCGCCGGTCACGCGCAAGCGGTACATGCACAACTACAACTTCCCGCCCTACTCCACCGGTGAGACCGGGCGGGTCGGGTCGCCGAAGCGCCGCGAGATCGGCCACGGGGCGCTCGCCGAGCGGGCCCTCATGCCGGTCCTGCCGACGCGCGAGGAGTTCCCCTACGCGATCCGTCAGGTGTCCGAGGCCCTCGGCTCCAACGGCTCGACGTCGATGGGCTCGGTCTGCGCGTCCACCCTGTCGATGCTCAACGCCGGGGTGCCGCTGCGCGCGCCGGTCGCCGGCATCGCGATGGGCCTGGTCTCGGCCGAGGTCGACGGGCAGACGCAGTACGCCGCGCTCACCGACATCCTCGGTGCCGAGGACGCCTTCGGCGACATGGACTTCAAGGTCGCCGGCACCCGGGAGTTCGTCACGGCCATCCAGCTCGACACCAAGCTCGACGGCATCCCCGCCGACGTGCTCGGCAGCGCGCTGACCCAGGCCCGTGACGCCCGGTTCCACATCCTCGACGTCATGAACGAGGCCATCGACGCCCCCGACGAGATGAGCCCCTACGCTCCTCGCGTCATCTCGGTGACGGTGCCGGTCGACAAGATCGGCGAGGTCATCGGGCCGAAGGGCAAGATGATCAACCAGATCCAGGACGACACCGGCGCCCAGATCTCGATCGAGGACGACGGCACGATCTACATCGGTGCGACCGACGGCCCCTCGGCCGAGGCCGCGCGGGCCGCGATCAACGCGATCGCTAACCCGCAGATGCCGGAGATCGGCGAGCGCTTCCTCGGGACCGTCGTGAAGACGACGACCTTCGGCGCGTTCATCTCCCTGCTCCCGGGCAAGGACGGCCTGCTGCACATCTCCGAGGTGCGCAAGCTCGTCGGTGGCAAGCGGATCGACGCCGTCGAGGACGTCCTCGCCGTGGGTCAGAAGATCCAGGTCGAGCTCAAGGAGATCGACCCGCGCGGCAAGCTCAGCCTCGCCGCGGTCCTCGCCGAGGGCCAGGGCGACTCCGACGACGCGCCGTCGGCTCCGGCCGAGGCGCCCGTCGTCGCCGATGTCGACGACGTCGACGACGAGGACACCGGCGACGAGGCCGCCGACTCCGGCGAGGAGCGGGGCGAGGACGGCGACCGGCCGCGTCGCACCCGTCGCCGTCGCGGTGGCCGTGGTCGTGGTGAGCGCTCCGACGAGGGCGCGTCCACCGACGCCTGATCGCAGGCCGACCGACCGGAGCCCCGGTGCACCCCAGGTGCGCCGGGGCTCCGTCGTGTCCGGCGGCCGTCCGGTGACGGTGGCCGCTTCGGGACAGGCTCGCCGCCGACCATGGGTTACCGTGAGGTAATCGCGGCCGGGGGGCCGAGTGGTCGATCAGGGGGGATGACATGGGGCTCAAGAGAACCCGCGGCACGTCGCACGGCGCGAAGGTCGCCACGACGGACCGCGACGTCGTCGAGGACGAGCGCGACGCTTGTTCGCGTCGCGGCGTCCCACCGGTCGATCCCGAGGCGCTCGGCGAGCCCGGCTGGCCCGAGCGCGGCCCGCGACCCGGTGGGGGAGCGGCCTGGGCGTGACGGCCGCACCGTCGGCATGCGAGAGGCCCGCGCCACCAGTGGTGGAGCGGGCCTCTCGCGGTGCGGGTGCGGCGTCGTCAGGCGGCGGTGCGGGGACGGAGCTGGTGCGGCGTGCGCCAGCGCATCTCCATCCGGGTCCGTCCGTCGGTGTCGACGACCGGCACCCAGCGCACGGCCAGGCCGTTGCGGGTCGTCGTGGTCGCGACCTTCTTCATGGGAGCCCCCTTCCGGCTCGTTCACCTGTTGTTCACCTTCAGGGTACCCCACAGGTGGACGGAAGATGAACGAAACGTAAACACCGGGGCGGTCGGGGCGGCCCGGGCACGCGCCCGGGCCGCACCCGGGGCTGGCTACAGTGGCCGCCATGAGTGTGACGACGGTGGCCGTCATCGGTGCTGCGGGCCGGATGGGGTCCACGGTGTGCGCGGCCGTGGAGGCAGCAGACGATCTGCGGCTCGTGGGGCGCTACGACGCCGGTGACGACCTCGGGGACCTCGGCGGCGCGGACGTCGTCGTCGAGTTCTCGGTCCCGGACGCCTCACCGGCCAATGTCGCCCACTGCGTCGAGCAGGGGGTCCACGTCGTCGTCGGCACCACCGGCTGGTCCGGCGAGCGGCTCGACACCCTCCGCGCCCAGCTCGCCGAGCAGCCGGACGTCGGGGTGCTCGTCGCGCCCAACTTCGCCGTCGGGGCCGTCCTCATGATGGAGTTCGCCCGCCGGGCCGCGCCCTTCTTCGAGTCCGTCGAGGTCGTCGAGCTGCACCACCCCGACAAGGTCGACGCGCCGTCGGGCACGGCAGCCCGCACCGCCGAGCTCATCGGCGCAGCCCGCGACGAGGCCGGCGCCGCTGCCGTCCCCGACGCAACGACCCACGACCCCGACGGCGCACGGGGAGCCCGCGTGCACGGCATCCCGGTGCACTCGGTGCGCCTCCGCGGCCTCGTGGCCCACCAGGAGGTCCTCCTCGGCGGTGCCGGCGAGACCCTCACCCTGCGGCACGACTCCTTCGACCGGGCCTCGTTCATGACCGGGGTGCTCGCGGCGGTCCGTCAGGTCTCCGGCCGCCCCGGGCTGACGGTCGGCCTCGAGCACTATCTCGGGCTCGGCGGGTGACGACCCTCGTCGGGCTGGACCTGGCCGGGCGCCGCGTCGTCGTCGTCGGGGCCGGACCGGTCGGGGTCCGCCGGGCGCGGCGCTTCGTCGAGGACGGCGCCCACGTCGTCCTCGTCGACCCGGAGCCGTCGGCCGAGGCGCGACGCGTGGCCTCACACGGTGATGTCTCGCTCCTCGCCCGGGCCGTCGAGGAGCCCGACCTCCACGGGGCCTGGCTCGTCGTGGCGGCCACGTCCGACGCCGGGCTCAACGCCCGGGTCGCCGCATGGTGCGAGGCCCACCGCACCTGGTGCGTCAACGCCTCCGAGGGCGCGTCGGGGTCGGCCCGGGTCGCGGCCTCCAGCACCCACGGCGACCTGCGCGTCGGCGTCGTCAACCAGGGCCCGCCCGACCCCCGCCGCGCCGCCGCGGTGCGCGACGCCGTCGGTCGGTACATCGAGTCCGGGCAGGTGGACCTGCGCCGGCACCGGGCGGGGGAGGGTCGGGTCGTCCTCGTCGGCAGCGGCCCGGGGGCGGCCGGGCTCGTCACGACGGCCGGTCGCGAGGCCCTGGCCACCGCCGACGTCGTCGTCACCGACCGGCTCGGCGCCACCTGGCTCCTCGAGCAGCTGCCCGAGGACGTCGAGGTGGTCGACGTCGGCAAGAGCCCGACGAACCACCCGGTGCCCCAGGAGGAGATCAACCGGATCCTCGTCGAGCACGCGGCGGCCGGCCGGACGGTCGTGCGGTTCAAGGGCGGGGACCCGTACGTCTTCGGGCGCGGGGGCGAGGAGGTCCACGCCTGCCGGGCAGCGGGCATCCCGGTCGAGGTGGTGCCCGGGATCACCTCGGCGTTCTCCGTGCCGGCCCTCGCGGGCATCCCGGTCACCCAGCGCGGCGTCGCGACCTCCGTGCTCGTGACGTCCGGGCACGCCGGTGCCGACCCGGCGACGACGGGCGCGCTCGCCGCCGGCGCCACCGTCGTGCTCCTCATGGCGGTGTCGTCGCTGCCGCAGATCTGCGCCGCGGCCCTCGCGGACGGCGTCGACCCCGACCTGCCGGTCGCGGCCATCGAGAAGGGCTCGACCGCACTCGAGCGGGTCACCCGGGCCACGGTGTCGACGGCGGCTGCGGTCATGGCCGACGCGGGGGTGCGCCCGCCGGCGATCGTGGTCCTGGGACGCGTCGCGGCGGAGGGGTTCCTCGACGACCCGGTGTGCCGGACCCCGGAGCGCGGTGGCGCCGGTGACCCCTGAGGCGCCCGCGCCGGTGCTCGTCGTGTGCGCGCACGGCACCCGCGACCCCCGCGGCCGCGAAACGGTGACAGAGCTCGTGCGGGCCGTGGCCGCGCGGCTCCCCGAGGTCGACGTCCGGGAGGCGTACGTCGACGTCCACGGCCCCGAGGTCGCCGACGTGGTCGCCGGGATCCCACCGGCAGGCGGCGGGGGCCCGGCCGGGGTCGTCGTGCCGCTGCTGCTCGCGGCGGGGTTCCACGTCCGGGTCGACCTGGCGGAGGCGGTGGCCGGGCGGCCGGACGTCGTCGTCACCGGCGCCCTGGGCCCGGACGACCGGCTCGTCGACGTCGTCCGCGACCGGCTCGCAGCGGCCGATGCACCGCGGGACGCGGCCGTGGTCCTCGCCCCGGCGGGGTCCAGTGACGAGCGCGCCCAGGCCGACTCCGCGGACGTGGCCCGACGGCTGGGTGAGCGGCTCGGGGTCCCGGTGCGCCTCGCCTACGCCGCAGGACCCCGTCCGCCCGTGGCGTGCGGGGTCACCGCGGCGCGGATCGAGGGCGCGCCGCGGGTCGTCGTGGCGTCCTACCTCCTGGCGCCCGGCTTCTTCCAGCGTCGGCTCGAGTCCTGCGGCGCGGAGGTCGTCACGGGGCCGCTGCTGCCCGACGACCGCGTCGTCGACGTCGTCCTCGACCGGTACCGCGCGGCGACGCGGACCTGACGGCTCGCTCAGGCCCAGCCGAGCGCGCGCAGGATCCCGGCGACCGCAGCCGCCGCGCCGACGACGACGAGGAAGTTCGCGCGCAGCACGAGCAGCACGACCGCCGCAGCCAGCGCGGCGGCCCTTGCGTCGAGCAGGAGCGCGCCGCCGTCCCCGACCACCGTCTGCACGGCCACCAGCGCCGCCAGCAGCGCCACCGGAAGAAGGGCGATGACGCGGGAGCGACGCTCACCCCGGACCCACCCGGCCGGGACGAGGTAGCCCGCCAGCTTGAGCCCGAAGGCGGCGGCGCAGGCGAGGAGCACGGTGGCCCAGGTCGTCACGGCAGCGGGTCCGCTCCGTGCGGCTCGGCGTCCGGCGACGGCGGGCGCTCGTGGCGCCCACCCCGGCGCAGGCCGACGGCGACGGCGGCCCCCGCCGCCAGGATGACCGGGACGCCGGCCGGGAGCGCGGGCGCCGCCACGAGGGCGACGAACGCGGCGAGCACCGCCGTCGCGACGGCGTCTCCGCTGCGCAGGCGCGGCCACAGCAGCGCGGCGAACGCGGCAGCGGCAGCGGCGTCGAGACCGTAGCTGCGCGGGTCGCCGATGGCGTTGCCGACGAGCGCCCCGACGAGGGTCATGAGGTTCCACCCGACGAACACCGCGACCCCGGTGACCCAGAACCCCAGCCGCTGGGCCGCCCGCTCGGGCTGGGCCACGCCGACGGCGGTCGACTCGTCGATGGTGAGGTGGGCGGCTGCGAGCCGGCGCAGGCCCGCCACGCCGAGGAAGCGGGAGGTCTGGAGGGCGTAGAGGCCGTTGCGCACCCCGAGCAGGGTGGACGCCGCCACCGCCGCCAGGCCGAACCCGCCGGCACCGAGGACCCCGACGACCGCGAACTGCGAGCCACCGCTGAAGAGCAGCAGCGACAGCGCCTGCGTCTGCAGCACGGTGAGCCCCGAGGCGACGGCGAGCGCGCCGAAGGAGATGCCGTACGCGCCGGTCGCGGCGCCGACGGAGAGCGCCTGCCGCATGACCTCGCGTCGCCGCGCCTCGGGGAGCGGCGTGTCGGCGACGGTCGTCATCCCTCGTCCGGGGCGATCCGAGCGACGAGTCGCACCTCGCGCATCGTCTCGCCCCGTGGCGAGACGACGCGGTCGCGGTAGGCGCCGTCGGGGCCGAACCCGGAGCCGGTGAGGAACGCCCGGGTGCCGTCGTCGTCGGCCGGCAGCCAGATGGTGACGGCGTCGGCACCGGCCTCGAGGAGCAGGTCGACGCTGGCGTTGACGAGCCGCGAGCCGTGGCCCTGGCGGCGGGCGTCGGGATGCACCGCGAGCAGGCTGACCTCGCCCCACGCCGGGTCGGCGTCGGGGTCCTGCGACGGCCCGGTGGCCGCCGCCCCGACGACCTGGTCCCCGGCGCAGGCGACGAGCAGCCGGTAGGCGCCCTCCGGGGGGTGGGTGAGGCTCTCGCGCCAGGCCCGGGCGAACGGCTCGGGGTCGAACGCCTCGAGCACGTCGTCGGGGAGCCGCCCGCTGTAGGCATCCCGGAAGACGACGGCCTGGACCATGCCGACGGCGGGGGCGTCGTTCGGGCGTGCCCGGCGGACGCTGGCGTCGGCGAGCGGCCCGGGGGAGTGCTCGTGGCCGTGCCCGTCGCCCGGGCCGTGCTCGTGCGGGTGCTCGCTCATCAGGCCCCCGTGAAGCGCGGCTCGCGGCGCTCGGCGAACGCGGCCCGTCCCTCGGCGAGGTCGTCGCTGGACCACGCCCGGGCGAACGCGGCCTCGTACCGGGACACCGACTCGTCGTCCGTGCGCTCCACCCCGAGGCCCTGCTTGGAGCCGGCCTGGGTGAGCGGGGCGAGGCCGGTGGCGCGGGCGGCGACACCCATCGCGGTGTCGAGGTCGCCACGCTCCTGGGCGAACCCGAGCCGCCACGCGTCGTCCGCGTCGAGGACCGCGGCGGTCAGGACCATGTGCCGGGCGGCACCCTCACCCCAGAACCGGGCGAGCCGGTCCAGGGTCCAGTGGTCGACCATGAGCCCGAGCTTCGCGACGGGGACCCCGAACCGGGCGGTGTCGGCGACCACCCGGACGTCGCACGCGAGGGCGAGCTGCATCCCCAGGCCCAGGCACGAGCCCTCGACGGCCGCGATGGTCGTGACCGGGATGCCGGCGAGGTGCTCGAGGACCTCGGCCAGGCGCTGGGTGAACGAGACGTCCTCGAGCTCGGTGAGGTCGGCCCCGGCGCAGAAGTGACCGTCGGCGCCGGTCAGCACGAGTGCCCGGGCGCCGGCGTCCACGGACTCCACGACCGCCGCGTGCAGCTCGTCGAGCGCGTCGAGGGTGAGCGCGTTGCGCCGTTCCGGCCGGTCGAGGGTCAGGACGGCGACGTGGTCGGCGAGGGAGGCGAGGACGGGCATCCCCCGACCCTACCGACCGGTCGCGCCCGCCATACTGGCCGGATGGCGTACGACCAGGTCCTGGCCGAGCGAATCCGCGGCGTCGTCCAGGGCGAGCGGGACCTCACCGAGCAGCGGATGTTCGGCGGCCTCGCCTTCCTCGTCCACGGCTCCATGGCCGTGGCCGCGAGCGGGGAGGGCGGCCTCATGCTCCGCTGCGACCCCGCCGAGACCGAGGCCCTGCTGGACCCGCCGCGGGTCAGACGCGTCGAGATGCGAGGTCGCGAGATGGACGGGTGGCTGCGCGTCAGCGACGAGGCCGTCGCCGCCGACGAGGACCTCCGCCGCTGGGTGACCGTGGGGCTGGAGTACGCCCGGTCCCTGCCGCCGACGTAGGCCGGTCGGGAGGCCGGCACGGGCGCGGCCGTCAGCGACGGTCGTAGGTGACCCAGGCGAAGCCGTCCCGCTGCTCGCGCGAGGTCTCGCTCCACGCCGCCGGGTCGATCGGCGGGAAGTGCACGTCGCCCTCCGGTTCCTGGTCCACCTCGGTGACGAGCAGCCGGTGCGCGTAGGGCATCGCCTCGGCGTAGACCTCGCCGCCGCCCACGACGAACACCTCGTCCGCGGGCCCGGCGAGCGAGAGGGCCTCGGCGAGCGAGTGGGCGGTCTCGACGGCCGCATGCGACCAGTCGGGGCGCCGGGTGATGACGATGCTGCGCCGCCCCGGGAGCACCCGCCCGATCGCGTCGAAGGTCTTGCGGCCCATGACCATCGGGTGGCCCATCGTCGTCCGCTTGAAGTAGGCGAAGTCCTCCGGCAGGTGCCAGGGCATCGCATTGCCCGAGCCGATGACGCCGTTGCGGCCGACGGCGGCGATGAGCGAGACCCTGGTCATACGGCGATCGGCGCCTTGATCGACGGGTGCGCCTCGTAGCCGACGAGCTCGAAGTCCTCGAGGTCGTAGGCGTCGATGGAGTCCCGGGGAGTGATGCGCATCGTGGGCAGGGGCAGCGGCTCGCGCGTCAGCTGGAGGGCGGCCTGCTCGAGATGGTTGGCGTACAGGTGCGCGTCGCCGAGGGTGTGCACGAAGTGCCCGGCCCGCAGCCCGGTGAGCTGGGCGACCATCATCGTCAGCAGGGCGTAGGACGCGATGTTGAAGGGGACACCGAGGAAGACGTCGGCACTGCGCTGGTACAGCTGGCAGTCGAGGTGGGCCGGGCCACCGTCGGCGGCGGGCCGGACGTAGAACTGGAACATCGTGTGGCAGGGCGGCAGCGCCATGTCGTCGACGTCGGCGACGTTCCACGCCGAGACGATGTGCCGGCGCGAGTCGGGGTTGGTGCGGATCGACTCGACGACCCTGGCGATCTGGTCGACCGTGCCCCCGTCGGGCGTCGGCCACGAGCGCCACTGGTGGCCGTACACCGGCCCGAGGTCGCCGTTCTCGTCGGCCCACTCGTCCCAGATCGAGATCCGCCGCTCCTGGAGCCACCGCACGTTGGTGTCACCGCGCAGGAACCACAGGAGCTCGCCGATGATGGAGCGCAGGTGCAGCTTCTTCGTCGTGAGCACCGGGAACCCGGCGCCGAGGTCGAAGCGCATCTGGTACCCGAAGACGCTGCGGGTGCCGGTGCCGGTGCGGTCGGACTTCTCGACGCCGGTGGTCATCACGTGGTCGAGGAGGTCGAGGTACTGGCGCACGCGGCGAGCCTACTCGGGACCGGGACCCGGCGGCAGGTGCCGACGCGCGGCGCCGACACCTGCCACCCGTGGGCTCGCGAGCAGCAGCGCTCAGCTCGCCGGACGGTCCAGGAACGCGGTGCGCAGGAGGGGCTGGTTGTTGACGAACCCGTAGCCGGCGCACCCCGAGCCGCTGCACGAGACGCGCGAGTCGACGCCGACGCGCATGTCGAGGTGGAGGTGCGGGTCGGTGCCCACCGCGTGGGCGGAGGTGCCGATGGTGCCGATCCGCTGGCCCTTGGTCACCGACTGGCCGGTGGTGACGACGGGCGCCGGGTTGTGGTGCATGTGGGCGAAGTACCACAGGCGACCGAAGGAGTCCTTGACGGTGACCGTGCTGCCGACCCCGCTGGAGCGGACGTTGACCGACTTCACCGTGCCGTTCACGGGGGACACGACGGCGCTGCCGGTCGCGACGAAGATGTCCGCGGCGTTGTAGTCGTGGTGGCAGTTGACCTTGCTGTCCCAGCACCACTTCGGTGACTGGTTCTTCACGTGCGCCTGGGTCACGTTGAGCGGGAACCGCAGCTCGGCGTCCCCGACGATCTGCGACGCGTTGTCGTTCTTGACGTTGGCGTTGAGGTCGACCTTCGCGCCGGCCGGGATCTTGTCGTACACGCCGCCGAAGTCGGTGTTGTAGAAGACGAAGACCGGACCACCGGTGCGGTTCCACACCGAGGCGGTGTTGTTCTTCACGCACTGCCCCTTGCCGCTGCCGGTGCTGACGAACTCGATGCACCCCGCGCCGGTGCCGTAGTCCCGCTGGGAGTTGACGAGGTCGACGAGGGACCCGGCGTTGCCGCTGTTGTAGTACAGGCAGAACTCGTTGGACTCGCACACACCGTTCTTGGCCGCCGCCGTCGCGGACGGTGCCGCGGCGACGAGTGCCGCCGCCAGGCCGATGGTGGCGAGCACCCCGGCCGCCATGCGTTTGATGATCATGATTCCCCCTCGGGTGATGCTGCTGGAAGACCGAAGGACGACGACCGCGCCGCGCTGCGTACAGCCCCCCGGCGTGCCTGCGTCCCCGCGGCCGACGGTGGGGAGGTCCCCCGCCGTGACCGGGACGCAGAGGCGTCCGGTGCCGAACGTAGACCCGCGCCCACGGGTCGGCAACCGGAGCGCTCGCCGGGCCGGGGAGGGGGCTGCGCCGGGGATCCCAGGCCACTCCCGCGCACGGGTGCGCACTACGCTGACGCCCATGACGACATCCCCCTTCGGCCGCGTCCTCACGGCGATGGTGACCCCCATGTCACCCAGAGGGGAGGTCGACGACGCGGGGGTCGACGCCCTCGTCGAGCACCTGCTGGCGACCGGGCACGACGGCCTCGTCGTCAACGGGACGACCGGCGAGTCCTCGACCCTCACCGACGACGAGAGCATCGCGGTCGTCTGTCGGGTCGCCGACCACGTCGCCGGCCGGGCGCGGGTCGTCGCCGGCTGCGGGTCCAACGACACGGCGCACGCGGTGCACATGGCCGGCCGGGCCGTCGAGGCCGGCGCCGACGCCCTCCTGCTGGTGTCCCCGTACTACAACAAGCCCACCCAGCCGGGCCTCGTCGCGCACTGCCGCGCGGTCGCGGACGCCACCGACCTGCCGGTGATGCTGTACGACATCCCCGGGCGCACCGGCATCCCGTTCGCGACCGAGACCCTGCTGGCCCTCGCCGAGCACCCGCGCATCCTGGCCGTCAAGGACGCCAAGGGCGACCTCGCCGCCTCCACGCGGGTCATGGCGGCCACCGACCTGCTGTGGTTCAGCGGCGAGGACGCCCTGACCCTGCCCCTGCTCGCCATCGGCGCGGTCGGCACGGTCTCGGTCGTCGGCCACGTCGCCGGGGCGCAGTACCGGGCGATGGTCGAGGCGGTGGACCGCGGCGACCTCCCGGAGGCGTTGCGCCTGCACCGGGGGCTCGTCCCCGTCGTCGACGCGATCATGAGCCCGTCGCAGGGCGCGATCATGGCCAAGGCCGCCCTCGTCGAGCTCGGCGTCATCGAGCACGCGACGGTCCGGCTGCCCCTGCTCGAATCCCCGCCCGAGCACCTCGAGGCGCTCCGGGCCGCGCTCGCCACCCTCCCGGCCCCGACGGACGCATGAGCCACCCGCACCCCGACCTCGACCTGCCAGCACCGCTCGTCCCGGGAGGCGTGCGGGTCACGCCGCTCGGCGGCCTCGGCGAGGTCGGCCGGAACATGACGGTCATCGAGCACGACGGCCAGCTGCTCGTCATCGACTGTGGTGTCCTCTTCCCCGACGACTACCACCCCGGCATCGACCTCATCCTCCCGGACTTCTCCTCCATCGCCGACCGGCTCGACCGCATCCAGGCGATCGTGCTCACCCACGGCCACGAGGACCACATCGGCGCCGTGCCCTACCTGCTGCGGCTGCGCCCGGACCTCCCCGTCGTCGGCTCCCAGCTGACCCTCGCGCTCCTGGAGGCCAAGCTCAAGGAGCACAGGATCACGCCCTACACCCTGGGCGTCGCGGAGGGCGGCCGCGAGCGGCTCGGCGTCTTCGACTGCGAGTTCATCGCCGTCAACCACTCGATCCCGGACGCGCTCGCCGTCTGTGTGCGGACCCCCGGCGGGACGCTGCTGCACACCGGCGACTTCAAGATGGACCAGCTCCCCCTCGACGGGCGGCTCACCGACCTGCGCGCCTTCGCGCGCCTGGGGGAGGAGGGCGTCGACCTCTTCCTCACCGACTCCACGAACGCCGAGGTGCCCGGCTTCACCACGCCCGAGCGCGAGATCGGCCCCGCCATCGACACCGTCTTCCGCCAGGCCGAGCGCCGGATCATCGTCGCGTGCTTCTCCTCGCACGTGCACCGGGTGCAGCAGGTCCTCGACGCCGCCGCCGCGTCCGGGCGGAAGGTGGCGATGATCGGCCGGTCCATGGTCCGCAACATGGGCATCGCCGCGGACCTCGGCTACCTCCACGTCCCCGACGGGGTTCTCGTCGACGTCAAGCAGCTGGGCGACCTGCCCGACGACCAGGTGGTCCTCGTGTGCACGGGATCCCAGGGCGAGCCGATGGCGGCGCTCTCCCGGATGGCGATGCGCGACCACCGCATCGAGGTCGGCACCGGCGACACGGTGCTGCTCGCCTCCTCGCTCATCCCCGGCAACGAGAACGCGGTCTACCGGGTCATCAACGGGCTCATGCGGCTCGGAGCGACCGTCGTCCACAAGGGCAACGCCAAGGTCCACGTGTCGGGCCACGCGAGCGCCGGCGAGCTCATCTACCTCTACAACATCGTCCAGCCGCGCAACGTCATGCCGGTGCATGGGGAGTGGCGTCATCTCGTCGCCAACGCCGACCTCGCGATGCGCACCGGAGTGGACCCCCGCGGCGTCGTCGTCGTCGAGGACGGGGTGGTCGTCGACCTCGTCCAGGGCCGGGTGTCGGTCGCCGGCTCGGTCGAGTGCGGGTACGTCTACGTCGACGGGTCGTCCGTCGGGGAGGCCGACGAGACCCTCCTGAAGGACCGACGGATCCTGCGCGACGAGGGCTTCATCTCGGTCGTCGTCGTCGTCGACACCTCCTCGGGCACGATCGTCGCCGGCCCCGAGATCACGGCGCGCGGCTTCGTCGAGGACGACGTCGTCTTCGACGAGATCCGCCCCCGGATCGAGCAGGCGCTCCTGGACGCGACCTCGCAGGGCATCACCGACTCCCACCAGCTCCAGCAGGTGGTGCGCCGCACCATCGGACCCTGGGTCGGGCGCAAGATCCGCCGCCGGCCGATGATCATCCCGACGGTCATCGAGGCCTGAGCCCTCGCGCCCCCCGCGGGCGAGATCCGGATTTCGCCGGAGCGCGAAAACTTCGTCGTCGCATCCGCCCCACGCGGTAACAACTGTCGCTTGCGTTAACAACCGCATCAGAAAATGCCCGAAATGACGCGGAAAGTTTCGGCGTTTCGCTGGCGCGGAAGGTAAAGCGTTCGTAAAGTAATAGTCAGTGAGTGGTCAAGACCGCAGGGGGTCGGGACCACGAACGGCACCGCCACTGACAACCACATCGGGCCCGCGTTCTCGCGATTCACCCGCCCCGTCCGGCCGGCACGCCCCACGCGTGCCGGATGGATGTGACGGGAGGGTCGGGCCCGTTCGGTCGTCACGGTAGCGGATCGGAGGCCTCGCCTTCGGCCAGTTGCGGTGGTCCGCTCGACGCCAGGGGTCGAGCGGACCACCGCACTGTCGTCTCCGGAGCTCCGTCCGCGCGCGGCGCGACGGGCTCACCCCCGCTCACCGATCCCGGCCCGACGTGCCGCGTGTGACACGTGTGTCCTGTGTGACTCTCGCGTACCCTGCGGCCATGGCGACTCGCACGACCTCGACGTCCCGTGCGCGCGGCGGATCGACCCGACCGTCGACGCGCAAGGGCACCCCGCGCTCGCGTAAGCCGTCGGGAGGCGCCCGATCGGGAGGGCTGCCCCTGCCGCTTCGAGCGGCGCAGAGCACGTGGATGGGCCTGGCCCACGCCACGGGTGCGGTGGCCCGCAAGGTCGGGGACACCGGGCGCGACCTCGAGCCGGAGCACCGCCGCGACGGCATCGGCTTCCTCCTCCTCGCGCTCGCCGTCGTCGTCGCGGCCCGCGAGTGGTGGGACATGCCCGGCGCCGTCGGCGTCGTCGTCCACGCCGTCGTCGCCGGCACCTTCGGCAAGGCCGGCTACGCCCTGCCGATCGTGCTCCTCCTCTTCGGGATCCGGGTGCTGCGGGCTCCCCAGGACGAGGCGGCCACCTCCCGGATGGCGGTGGGGACCACCGCCGTGGCCTTCGCGGCGTGTGGTCTCGTGCACGTCTCCGCCGGGATCCCGGTCCCGCCCGACGGGGCCGAGGGCATGCGCGCCGCCGGCGGCATCGTCGGCTTCCTCGCCTCCAGCCCGCTCGAGGCTGCGGTCTCGGTGTACGGCACCGTGCCGCTGCTGCTCCTCCTCGGCCTGTTCGGCATCCTCGTGCTCACCGCGACGCCGCTGCACCAGGTGCCGACGCGGGCCCGCGAGGTGCTGCACCGGCTCACCGGCGCCGAGGCCGACGAGCCCGCCCCGGCCCCCGAGAAGACCCCCCGTGGCCGCACCCGCGCCCGCGTGGCCGACCCCGACGACCCCCGGGTGGGCGACGAGGCCTTCGAGCAGGCCGCGGTCGTCGACCCGCGCACCGGTAAGCGGCTCCGGCCGGGCCAGAAGCGGCCCGCCGACGCCGACACTCCCGCCGCGGCACCGAGCGCTGTGGCCGCCCCGGCGCGTGCCGAGAAGGCTCCGCTCGAGGCGCCCCCCACCTCGCAGCTGCCCGCCCGGGTCGAGCAGCTCTCGCTGGCCGGCGACATCACCTACACCCTGCCCGACTCGGCCATCCTCGAGCCGGGCAGCCCGCACAAGACGCGCAGCGCGGCCAACGACAACGTCGTCGACGCCCTGACGACGGTGCTGGACCAGTTCGACATCGACGCCCAGGTCACCGGCTTCACCCGAGGCCCGACCGTGACGCGCTACGAGGTCGAGCTCGGGCCCGGCATCAAGGTCGAGCGGGTCACCGCGCTGAGCAAGAACATCGCGTACGCCGTCGCGAGCGCCGACGTGCGCATCCTCAGCCCGATCCCCGGCAAGTCGGCGATCGGCATCGAGATCCCGAACACCGACCGCGAGAAGGTCAGCCTCGGCGACGTCCTGCGCAGCCAGGTCGCCCGTGGCTCCGAGCACCCGATGGTCATGGGGGTCGGCAAGGACGTCGAGGGCGGCTACGTCATCGCCAACCTCGCGAAGATGCCGCACCTGCTCGTGGCAGGGGCGACCGGCGCCGGCAAGTCGAGCTTCGTCAACTCGATGATCACCTCGGTGCTCATGCGCTCGACGCCCGACGAGGTCCGCATGGTCCTCGTCGACCCCAAGCGGGTCGAGCTGACGGCGTACGAGGGGATCCCGCACCTCATCACCCCGATCATCACGAACCCGAAGAAGGCCGCCGAGGCACTCCAGTGGGTCGTGCGCGAGATGGACACCCGCTACGACGACCTCGCGCAGTTCGGGTACAAGCACATCGACGACTTCAACAAGGCGGTCAAGGCGGGCAAGGTCAAGCCGCTGCCCGGCTCGGAGCGCGTCATCACGCCCTACCCGTACCTCCTTGTCATCGTCGACGAGCTCGCCGACCTGATGATGGTCGCGCCCCGCGACGTCGAGGAGTCGATCGTCCGGATCACCCAGCTGGCGCGCGCGGCGGGCATCCACCTCGTCCTCGCCACCCAGCGCCCGTCCGTCGACGTCGTGACCGGCCTCATCAAGGCGAACGTGCCGTCGCGGATGGCCTTCGCCACGTCCTCGCTCGCCGACAGCCGGGTCGTCCTGGACCAGCCGGGCGCCGAGAAGCTCATCGGCCAGGGTGACGCGCTGTTCCTCCCGATGGGGGTGAACAAGCCGATGCGCGTCCAGGGGGCGTGGGTCACCGAGTCCGAGATCCAGGCGGTCGTGCGGCACGTCACCGACCAGCTGAAGCCCAGCTACCGCGAGGACGTCGTCCAGGCCCAGCCGAAGAAGCAGGTCGACGACGACATCGGCGACGACCTCGACATCCTGCTCCAGGCCACCGAGCTCGTCGTGACGACGCAGTTCGGCTCGACCTCGATGCTCCAGCGCAAGCTGCGGGTCGGCTTCGCCAAGGCCGGCCGGCTCATGGACCTGCTCGAGTCCCGCGGGGTCGTCGGCCCCTCCGAGGGGTCGAAGGCGCGCGACGTGCTCGTCAAGCCCGACGACCTGCCGACGACGCTCGCGCTCATGCGCGGCGAGGACGTGCCCGACGCCGACGAGCCGTTCGACGGGCAGCCGCTGGACGGGGACGCGCGCGCCGTGGCCGAGGCCGCGGAGGTCCTGCGCGACGACACCGCCGAGGTCCCGGTCGTGCCGTACGGCGGGGACGCCGTGGGAGCCGACCTCGACCGCTACCCGGTGGCCGTCGAGTACGGGGACGACGACGACGGGTCCGGCGAGGACGCCTGGCAGCTCACCGGCCGCTGACGTCCGAGGCCGCCGTGGCCGCCGGCGCGGGGCGGGTGCCCAGGTGCAGGTGGGCGCGGACCTCCTCGACGAACTCGAGGATCGCCGCCTCACCGGTGACCGGGCCGCCCGCGAGCAGCCCGTCGGTCCCCAGGAGGACCGCCGACGGCGCTCCGGGCGCGAGGCTCCGGCGGGCGACGCGGTGCGGGTCGAACCAGGCGTGCCCCGCGAGCTCGGGGTGCGCGGCGAGGACCGCGGGCGGACCGAGCAGGACGGCGTGCACCGCCACCGGTCCGAGGTCGGCGGCCCAGGCCGGGACCAGCGGGGCGATCCGCTGGCACGGCCCGCACCCGGGGCTGAGGAACACGAGCAGCCGCGCGGCGCGCTTGGCCTCCTCGCCGACGTGGACGAGCCGCCCGTCCTCGGTGAGCACCTGGGCGTCCGGGATGGACCGGCGCCGGTACTCCCCGTCGGCGTCGACTTCGGGCGGCGGCGGCGCGTCCCCGGGCGCCGGGCGCCAGGTGACGAGCACGGCGACCGCGACGACGAGTGCGGTGGCGGCGAGCCAGAGCCACATCCCGGGTCCTGCGACCGCGGCCGGGAGGAAGGCGGCACCCTGGAACGCGCCGACGACGGTGAGCACCGCCGCGAGGACGAGCAGCGCGGTGCGCGCGACGGTCACGCGGGTCACCCGGGCGTCCCCGAGCTCGCCGAAGCAGCCGCACTCGGCCGGTGCGGGGCCGCGCTCGGCCCGGACGACGAGCCCGAGGTAGGCGGCGAAGAGGAGGAGGACCGCCGACGCCACGACGAGGTGCGCCACCCCGGTGGCGACGAGGAGCCAGAGGCCGAGCGCGACCTCGAGCCACGGCAGGGCACGGCGGACGGCGACGGCGTCGAACGGCGCCGGCACCCGCAGCGACTCGACGGCGCGGTCGAGCGACTGCGGGTCCCGCAGCTTCGCGACCCCGCTGACGACGAGAACCGCGGCGCAGGTGAGGAGGGGCAGCAGCAGGGCGCTCGGCATTCCGGCATTCTCCATCAGCCCCGGCTACCGTGAGGCCATGTCGATGATGTGGGAGGACCTGCGCGAACCGGTCAGCACCTGGGGCCGCTGGAAGGCCACGCTGCGCAAGCAGCCGTCGGCGTTCCTGCTCATGGCGCAGGTGCTCGTCATCCTCCTGCTGCCGTTCCTGCAGGGCAGCGGGTACGGGCGGGCGATCATCTCGCTGCTCAGCCTCACCGCGGTCATCATCGCGATCTTCACCGTGCGCAGCACGCCGGCGCTCACCTGGCTGTCGATCACCCTCGCGCTGCCGGCGGCCGCGTTCGAGGTGTGGAGCCTCGTCGAGCCGAGCTCGACGATCCTCATCCTCGCGCACTGCGCGCTGGCCGTCTTCTACTTCTACACCGCCTACGGCCTCATCGCGTACATGTTCGAGGACTACTGGGTGACCAAGGACGAGCTCTTCGCCGTCGGCGCCGCCTTCACCGTGCTCGTCTTCGCCTTCGCCTACCTGTACCTCGCGATCCAGGAGGTCTGGCCGGCCTCGTTCACCTCGTTCGACGGCCCGGGGGAGCGGACGTTCCTCGAGCTCCTGTACTTCTCGGGCGCCAACCTCACGAGCGTCGGCCTCAGCGACGTCGGGCCGATCCGGCCGCAGGCCCGGGCGCTGGTCAGCGTCGAGCAGCTGGGCGGTGTGCTGTACGTCGCGATGGTCATCTCCCGGCTCGTCGCGCTCACCGTCATCCGCGCCCGCCAGTGACCCGGCCGGCTCAGGCCGGGACGCCGTCGAGGTCCTCGATGCGCGCCAGGCCCGGCCCGCGGGTGGCGGCGATCGCGGCCGCGCGGGCCTCGACCTCGCCGAGCAGGCGCAGCGCGTTCCCCGAGGTGAGGGCTCCCAGGTCGGCGTCGCTCCAGCCGCGGTCGGCCAGCGCCGCGAGCAGGCGGGGGTAGCCGGTGACGTCCTCGAGCCCGGCCGGCTGCACGTCGACCCCGTCGTAGTCGCCGCCGAGCCCGATGTGGGCGATGCCTGCGACCTCGCGCACGTGCTCGCAGTGCGCGACGACGTCGCCGATCGTCGCGACCGGCGCCGGGTGGGTGCGACGACGCTGTGCGGTGAACGCGGTGTAGGCGGAGAAGTCCGAGGACGAGATGCCCTCGAGGGCGGCGGCGTCGGAGGCCTCGAGGTCCCACTCGCGGACTGCGGGGGAGACGAACTTGGGCACGAACGTCACCATGCAGACCCCCCCGTTGTCGGGCAGGCGCTCGAGGACGTCGTCGGGCACGTTGCGGGGGTGGTCGCAGACGGCGCGGGCCGAGGAGTGCGAGAACACGACGGGCGCGGCGCTGGTGTCGAGCGCGTCGCGCATCGTGTCGGCGGAGACGTGGGAGAGGTCGACGAGCATCCCGAGCCGGTTCATCTCGCGGACCACCTCGTGCCCGAAGGCCGACAGCCCACCGAGGACCGGCTCGTCGGTGGCCGAGTCCGCCCAGGGGACGTTGTCGTTGTGGGTGAGCGTGAGGTAGCGGACCCCGAGCGCGAAGAGCATCCGGAGCGTGCCGAGCGAGGAGTCGATGCTGTGCCCGCCCTCGGCGCCCATGAGCGAGGCGATCCGCCCGGTGGCCAGGGCCCGCTCGACGTCGGCGCGGGACCTGGCCAGCGCCAGGGCGTCGGGGTAGCGGCGCACCATCTGGTGGACGGCGTCGATCTGCTCCAGCGTCGCACTGACCGCACGCTCGCCCTGGAGGTCGGCCGGGACGAACACCGACCAGAACTGGGCCCCCACCCCACCCTCGCGCAGCCGCGGCAGGTCGGTGTGCGTCGGCAGGCCGCCGGCGGCCAGGTCGAGCCGGTCCCAGTCGTACCCGGCGCGCTCGCGCGCCTCCCAGGGCAGGTCGTTGTGGCCGTCGAGCACGGGGTGCTGCTCGAGCACCCCGCGGATTCGTCCCCCGATGTCATCCCCGTGCATGGGCGCGACCCTACGGGGCCTGGCCGGGAGGCCGCCACCGCGCAACTAGAGTGGCCGCATGACGATCAGTGCGAGCCGTGGCAGCGTCGCACTGGTGACCCTCGGGTGCACCCGCAACGAGGTCGACTCCGAGGAGCTCGCAGGGCGCCTCGCGGCCGACGGGTGGGCCCTGGTCGACGACGCCGCCGACGCCGACGTGGCGCTCGTCAACACGTGCGGGTTCGTCGAGCAGGCCAAGAAGGACTCCATCGACACCCTGCTCGAGGCCGCCGACCTCAAGGAGACCGGCCGCACCCGGGCCGTCGTGGCCGTCGGCTGCCTCGCGGAGCGGTACGGGCAGACCCTGGCCGACGAGCTCCCCGACGCGGACGCCGTGCTGGGCTTCGACTCCTACGCCGACATGTCCTCGCACCTGCGCTCGATCCTCGACGGCGGTCGTCCCGCCTCGCACGTCCCCAGCGACCGGCGTCGCCTGCTGCCCCTCTCGCCGGTCGAGCGCCCCGACGCCTCCGGTGGGGTGGCCCTGCCGGGGCACGCCGCCGAGGTCGTGCGCAGCCGGCTCGGGAACGCCCCGTGGGCGCCGCTGAAGATCGCGAGCGGCTGCGACCGCCGATGCTCCTTCTGCGCCATCCCGATGTTCCGTGGCTCCTTCGTCTCCCGACGCCCCACCGACGTCCTGGCGGAGGCCCGCTGGCTCGCCGACCAGGGCGTGCGCGAGCTCTTCCTCGTCAGCGAGAACTCCACGTCGTACGGGAAGGACCTCGGCGACATCGGCCTCCTCGAGAAGCTGCTGCCCGAGCTCACCGGCATCGACGGTGTCGAGCGGGTCCGGGTGTCCTACCTCCAGCCCGCGGAGGTCCGCCCGGGCCTGCTCGAGGCGATGGCTGCCACCCCGGGGGTGTCGCCCTGGTACGACCTGTCCTTCCAGCACGCCTCCACCCCGCTGCTGCGGCGGATGCGCCGCTTCGGCGGCACCGAGGCCTTCCTCGGGCTGCTCGACGGCATCCGGTCGCGCCAGCCCCTGGCCGGGGCCCGCAGCAACGTCATCGTCGGCTTCCCCGGCGAGACCGAGGCCGACGTCGCCGAGCTCGAGCACTTCCTCACCGAGGCCCGCCTCGACGTCGTCGGCGTGTTCGGGTACTCCGACGAGGACGGCACCGAGGGCGAACGGCTCGACGGGCACCTACCCGACGAGGTCGTCGCACAGCGGGTCGAGCGGCTGACGGCGCTCGTCGAGGAGCTGACGGCCCAGCGCGCCCTCGACCGGGTCGGCGAGCACGTCACGGTCCTCGTCGAGGAGCACGACGAGGACGACCCCACCGTCGTCGTCGGTCGCGCCGACCACCAGGGGCCCGACGTCGACGGGGTCTGCCACGTCCGGATGGGCCACGGGACGGCGCTGCCCGAGCCCGGGTCCTTCGTCGACGGCGTCGTCGTGGATGCCGAGGGGGTCGACCTCCTCGTGGAGCCGCGATGAGCGAGCCCACACCCCGCCCGAAGCGCCCGGTCCGGCCCGGGCCGCTCGCCGAGGGCCGAGCCAGCGACCCGTACCGCGTCGGCATCGACCCGGCGAGCCCCGTCGTGCCCGAGACCGGCCCGAGCGCCTGGAACATCGCCAACTACCTCACCGTGCTGCGCCTGCTGCTCGTGCCGGTGTTCGGGTGGCTCCTGCTCCTCGACGGTGGCGCCGACCCGACCTTCCGCTGGGCGGCGTTCGCGGTGTTCGCCGTCGCGATGGTCACCGACCGGGTCGACGGCGACCTCGCCCGCAGCCGGGGCCTCGTGACGAACTTCGGCAAGGTCGCCGACCCGATCGCGGACAAGGCGCTCGTCACGATGGCGCTCATCGGGCTCTCCAGCATCGGCGAGGTGCCGTGGTGGGTCACCGCCGTCGTCCTCGTCCGGGAATGGGGGATCACCGCCGTCCGCTTCTGGGTGATCCGGCACGGGGTCATGGCCGCGGGGCGGGGCGGCAAGGTCAAGACGGCGCTCCAGACCTTCGGCATCGGCTTCTTCCTGTGGCCCCGCACGACCCTGCCCGTCCCGGAGCTGTGGGACGCGCTCGCCTGGGGGCTGCTCGGCGCGGCGGTCCTCGTCACCGTCGTCACCGGGATCGACTACCTGGTCCAGGCGGTCCGGCTGCGCCAGACGAGCGAGCGGACCCACCGCAAGCGGGCGGCCCGGGCGGCCCGCGCCGCCCGGCGGGCCGGCCGGTCGGCGCCGTGACCCCGGCCGACCTCGTCCGGGCGCTCACCGCGCGCGGGCTCACCGTGGCGACCGCCGAGTCCCTCACCGGTGGCCTCGTCTGCGCGACGCTCACCGAGGTCCCCGGGGCGTCCGCGGTCGTCCGGGGCGGGGTCGTGTCGTACGCCGCCGACGTCAAGGCCTCGGTGCTCGGGGTGGACCCGGCCCTGCTCGCCCGGGTCGGCGCGGTCGACGGTGACGTCGCCGCCGCGATGGCCGCGGGTGTCCGTGACCTCCTCGGCGCCGACCTCGGTGTCGCGACGACGGGGGTCGCCGGGCCGGACCCCGCGGACGGGCAGCCCGTCGGGACCGTCTACGTCGCCGTGGCCGGGCCGGCGGGAACACGGGTCGAGCGGAAGGCGTTCGAGGGGGACCGGGCCCAGATCCGCCGCGCCAGCGTCGAGTCGGCCCTACGCCTGCTCGCGGCCGACCTCCCGAACCTCCGCGACGCCGGCGACGAGGCGGGGTACCGTGGTGCCACGTCCACGACACCGAGGGCCCGAGAGGAGGCGCCGTGATCCTGCTTCGTCATGAGCTGGGCGAGGTGCTGCGTGAGGCCCGCCGTGCGCAGGGCCGCACCCTGCGCGACGTCGCCGGCTCCGCCGCGGTGTCGCTGGGCTACCTCAGTGAGATCGAGCGCGGCACCAAGGAGGCGTCCTCCGAGCTGCTCGCGTCCGTCTGCGACGGCCTCGGCCTCTCGCTCTCGGAGCTGCTCGGGCTCGTCCAGGACCGCGTCGAGCACGTCGAGACCCTGACGGCGCCCGTCACGCTGCCGGTCGGCGCGTCCGCCGACGCCGAGCACGTGTCCGCCTCGGCGGCCTGACCCCCACCCCTCCGCGGCGAGCCGGCCTACGGCATGCGCCTCCGGTAGGCGCCCCGGCTGCCGGGCGTGCTGCCCAGCGGGCGCTGCGGACGCCCGTCGTCGGTGGGCGCCAGACCGCCCTGGCAGGTGGGGCACGAGAAGATCGTGCGCTCACGCGGCGGGGCGCCGGCCATCGCCACCCGCACCGTGTCGCCGCAGCGGCGGCACGGCCGCCCGGACCGCGCGTGGACGTAGGCCTCCTCGCCGGCGCGCTGCACCCCCGTGCTCGCCTGCCAGCCGGTGCGCTCGGCCGCCGTCATGAGCCGGTGCAACCGGTCGAGCAGGCGGTCGAGGCGGTCGGGGTCGAGGGCGGCGGCCGGGGTCCAGGGGTGGAGGCGCTCCACGAACAGTCCCTCGCTGGCCCAGAACGTCCCCACGCCCGCCAGCACCCGCTGGTCGAGCAGTGCCTCGGCGGCCGTGCCGGGGTGGGCGAGCAGTGCGTCGCGAGCCCGGTCGGGGTCCCAGTCGGGGCCGAGGACGTCGGGGCCGAGGTGGCCGACGAGGTCGTGCTCGCGCGCCGTGGGCACGAGGTCGAGCATGCCGAGGCGCAGGCCGAGCGCCGACCAGGTGTCGGTGAGCACGGCCGCGCGCAGGTCCTGGCGGCGCAGCCCGCGCTCGGTGGCGGGCCCGGGGTGCTCGATGCGCCACTGGCCCTCCATCCGCAGGTGGGAGTGCAGCGTCGTGCCCGAGTCGAGCCGGTGCAGCAGGTGCTTGCCGCGGGCGAGCACCTCGGTGGTCGTCGAGCCCGCCAGGTCGACGTCGGGCACCGACGGCCAGCGCAGCTCGGCCCGCTCGACGACGCGACCGGCGAGCGCCCGGTGCAGCCGGTCGGCGGTGCGGTGGACGGTGTCACCTTCGGGCACGGGCACCTCCGCGGTGGCGGACGGCGGCGTGGCCCTCGTGGGTCTGGGCGGGCCGGGCGCCATCTGCTAGACACGGTGCTGTGGATGTCCCCCGAGTCGACGGGCAGCGGTCGCTGCGGCCGGTGGTGCTCGCGTGCCTCGGCGGCATCAGTGCGTTCCAGGTGTCACTGGCCGCCGGCGCCCCGTTCGGCGCCATCGCGTACAGCGGGGCCACCGCGGGCGTCCTCCCGCCGTCGCTGCGGGCGGCCTCGGCCGGGGCGGCCCTGGTGTGGGGGAGCGCAGCAGCCGCCGTGGCAGCCGGGCGGCCACGCTCGCCCCGCGCCCAGCGCGCCGTGTACCTGACGGTCGCCGGTGTCGCCGGGGTGGGGTCGCTGGTGAACCTCGCGTCGCCCAGCCTGCCCGAGCGGATGCTGTGGGTGCCCGTGACCGCGGTCCTCGCCGTGAGCGCGTGGCACGAGGCGCGGGCGCTGCGACCTCGGGGGGTCACCGCCTGAACCGCAGCCCGCGCGGAGTCAGGTGGAAGCCCGCGGCCTCGAGGGCGCCGACGACCGGGTGCTCGCTGCCGAGCAACTGGCCACCGTCGGCCTTCTCGACGGTGATGCGGCCGAGGTGGCCGCGGCGGACGGCATCGGCCAGGGCCGTGGCGGCCAGGGCGAGCCCGTCGGGGTCCTCGGTGTAGGTGAGCAGCGTCTTGCCGCCGCGCTCGACGTAGAGCACGAGCACCCCGTCGACGAGGACCACCACCGCCCCCGCCTTGCGGCCGGGCTGGTGCCGGCGCCGGGTGCCCTCGGCCCCCTCGGCGGCGGGGTCGACGGCACGCTCGGGCCAGGGCAGGGCGGCACCGTACGGGTTGGCCGGGTCGCTGGCCGCCACCACCGTGGCGGTCGGGGTCTCCCGCCGGTCACCGCCACTGCCCGCGCGCAGCCGGTCGACGGCACCGGACGTGCCGAACTGGGAGGCGCCGAGACCCTCGACGAAGTAGCCGCGGCGCACCCGCCCGCTCTCTTCGGCCTTCCCCAGGACGCGGTAGACCGCGGCGAAGCCACCGGGCACCTCCTCGGCGGCGACCGCACCCCGGGTGAGCACGCCGTACCGGTCCAGGAGCAGCTCGGCCGTGGCGAGGGCGCGCAGGGTGGGGTCGCCCTCGGCGGGCGGCAGGAGCGACCAGCGCCCGCTGACCCGCGCGGGACCGGACCGCGACGGCAGGGCGGGGCGGGACGGCGCCGAGCCGAGCGCGCCCAGCGGCCCCCGCCGGGTGCCGTAGCGGGTGCGGCGGGGCCCCGGCGCAGAGCGCTTGTGGGCGGTCCGGCCGCCGGCGAGGAGGGCCCGGACCGGAGCAAAGGTGTCGCCGGTGACCCGGCCCGACCACACGAGGTCCCACAGGGTCGCGGCCAGGGTCTCGTCGTCGGTGCTGCCGACCTGGTCCGACAGCGACCGGAAGAAGTGGGCGCCGCCCCCGGCGAGGGCGTCGAGCACCGCGACCCCCGACTCGGTGGGCACCCGCTCGGGGTCCGGGCCGCGCAGGGTGAGATGGGCGGAGTCGGCGACGTGCAGCGAGACCCAGCCGTCGTCGCCGGGCAGCGACCCGTGCCCGCACCACAGGACCTCCCCGGTGGCCATCAGCTCGTCGAGCATGGCGGGGGAGTAGTCGGCGACCCGGGCCGGCAGCACGAGCGTCTCGACGGCGCTCGCCGGCAGCAGCGCCCCGCTCAGCTGCTCGACGACCCGGACGACGCCGTCGCGGCCGCGGAGCCGCCCCCCGACGCCCTGCCACTCCTGGAGGAAACGCGCGAGCTCGACGGGCGTGACCGGCTCGACCTCGGCGCGCAGGGCCGCGAGCGAGCGGCGCCGCAGCATCCGCAGGACCTCGGCGTCGCAGTACTCGGTGGAGCCGCCGCCGGTGGGCAGCAGCTCGCCCTCGACGACGCGCCCCGACGCGGTGAGCCGGGCGAGGGTGGTGGTGGCGACCGCGACCCCCAGCCCGTAGGCCCGCGCCACCTCCCCGGCGTGGAAGGGCGCGTGGGTGCGGGCGTAGCGGGCGACGAGGTCGCCGAGCGGGTCGTCGACGGGCTCGAGGAAGGTCTGCGGCACCCCCGGCGGCAGCGAGGTCCCCAGCGCGTCGCGCAGCCTCGAGGCGTCCTCGATGGCGGCCCAGCGCTCCTCGCCGGCGACCCGCACCGGGATGACCTGACGCGCCGCGCCGAGGGTGGCCAGCCAGCCCTCGACGTCGGCACCGGTGACGCCCTCGCGGCAGCGCGCCAGCACCGCCTCGACCGTCAACGGGCCGAGGACCCGCAGCAGGTCGAGGACGTCGTCGGCGTCGCGGGCGGCGCGGTCGGGGGTGAGCCGCTGCAGCTCGGCCTCGGTGCGGGCGATCTGCTCGGCGTCCAGCAGGTCGCGCAGCGCGAGCCCCTCGGACCCGCCGAGCAGCTCGGCGAGCAGCGACGGGTCGAGGGCGAGCGCCGCGGCCCGCCGCTCGGCGAGCGGGGTGTCGCCCTCGTAGAGGAACTGTGCGACGTAACCGAAGAGCAGGGACTTGGCGAACGGCGACGGCGTGGTGGACTCGACGTCGACGACGGTGACCTTGCGGCCGGCGATGTCGCGCATGAGGTCGACGAGACCCGGCACGTCGAAGACGTCCTGGACGCACTCGCGGACGGCCTCGAGGACGATCGGGAAGGTCGGGAAGCGGCTGGCGACCTCGAGCAGCTGGGACGCCCGCTGCCGCTGCTGCCACAGCGGCTGGCGGCGGTTCGGCTGGCGGCGGGGGAGGAGCAGGGCCCGGGCGGCGCACTCGCGGAACCGGCTCGCGAAGAGCGCGGACCCGCCGATCTCGTCGGTGACGAGCGTGCGGATGTCGTCGGGGTCGAGCGTCACGAGGTCGAGCAGCTCGCGGCCCACGCCGCGCCGGTCGATGCCGTCGACGTCGTCCCACTCGAGGTCGGGCAGGCGCAGCACGATGCCGTCGTCGCCGTGCATCGCCTGGACGTCGACCCCGAAGCGGTCGCGCATCCGGGCGCTGACGGCCAGGGCCCACGGGGCGTGCACCTGGGCGCCGAACGGGGAGTGCACGGCGATGCGCCAGTCGCCGAGCTCGTCGCGGAAGCGCTCGACGACGATGGTGCGGTCGTCGGGGACATGGCCGGTGGCCTCGCGCTGCTCGCGCAGGTAGGTGAGGAGGTTGTCGGCGGCCCACTCGTCGAGCCCGGCGGCCATGACCCGCTCGCGGGCGGCGCCGGCGGGCAGCGCCTCGACCTCGCGGACGAACTCGCCGACGGCCCGACCCAGCTCGGCCGGGCGGCCCAGGGAGTCGCCCTTCCAGAACGGCAGCCGCCCGGGCAGGCCCGGTGCGGGGGTGACGAGCACCCGGTCGTGGGTGATGTCCTCGATCCGCCAGGTGCTCGTGCCGAGGGTGAACAGGTCGCCGACGCGGGACTCGTACACCATCTCCTCGTCGAGCTCGCCGACCCGGCGCCCGGGCCCCTCGCCGGTGGCGAGGAACACGGCGTACAGGCCGCGGTCGGGGATGGTGCCGCCCGAGGTGACCGCGAGCCGCTGGGCGCCCCGCCGCCCGGTGAGGGTGTCGGAGAGACGGTCCCAGGTGATGCGCGCCCGCAGCTCGGCGAAGTCCTCGCTGGGGTACTTGCCCGCGAGCATGTCGAGGACGGACTCGAGCACCGGGCGGGTCAGGGTGGCGTAGGGCGCGGACCGGCGGGCCAGGGCGAGGACGTCGTCGACGGTCCACTCGTCGAGCGCGCACATGGCGACCACCTGCTGGGCGAGGACGTCGAGCGGGGTGGTGGGGACGCGCAGGGCCTCGATGCGGCCGGCGAGCATCCGCTCGACGACGACGGCGGTCTGGACGAGGTCGCCGCGGAACTTGGGGAACAGGACCCCGCGCGAGACGGCCCCCACCTGGTGGCCCGCGCGCCCGACGCGCTGGAGCCCGGAGGCCACCGACGGCGGCGACTCGACCTGGACGACGAGGTCGACGGCCCCCATGTCGATGCCGAGCTCGAGGCTGCTGGTGGCGACGACCGCGGGCAGCCGGCCGGACTTCAGGTCCTCCTCGATGGTGGCCCGCTGCTCCTTGCTCACCGACCCGTGGTGGGCCCGGGCCAGCACGGGCGCGGCACCGGTGGACTGCCCGGACTGGGCCAGAACCTGGGCGGGGGTGGACTGCAGCACCGCGGGGCGGGCCGTGGCCCCGGCGGCCCCCACGGCCTCGGCGCCGTCAGCAACCTCGACCCGCTCCTCCCAGATCTCGTTGAGCCGGGTCGTCAGCCGTTCGGCGAGGCGGCGGCTGTTGGAGAAGACGAGCGTGGAGGTGTGGTCGGCGACGAGGTCGACGATGCGCTCCTCGACGTGCGGCCAGATGGACGCCCGCTGCTCGTGGCCGGAAGCGGCCCCGGCGAGGTCGCCGGTGGGCTGCCCGAGCTCGGCCATGTCGGGCACGGGCACGACGACCTTGAGGTCCCACTCCTTCGTCGAGGGCGGCTGGACGACCTCGACGGGGCGGCCGCCGGCGAGGTAGCGCGCGACCTCCTCGACGGGGCGCACGGTGGCCGACAGGCCGATCCGCTGCGCCGGGGCGTCGAGGAGCGCGTCGAGACGCTCGAGCGACAGGGCCAGGTGGGCGCCGCGCTTGGTGCCCGCGAGCGCGTGGACCTCGTCGAGGATGACCGTCTCGACCCCCGCGAGCGCCTCACGGGCGGCGGAGGTGAGGATGAGGAAGAGCGACTCGGGCGTCGTGATGAGCACGTCGGACGGGGCGCGGGCGAAGGCGCGGCGCTCGTCGGCCGGGGTGTCGCCGGAGCGCACCGAGACGGTGATGTCGGGCTCGGCGAGCCCCATCCGTGCCGCCGCGTGCCGGATGCCGACGAGCGGGCTGCGCAGGTTGCGCTCGACGTCGACGGCGAGGGCCTTCATCGGGCTGACGTACAGCACCCGGCAGCGTCTGAGGCGCTCGTCCGGGACCGGCTCGGCGGCCAGCCGGTCGAGGGCCCAGAGGAAGGCCGACAGGGTCTTGCCGGAGCCGGTGGGGGCCACGACGAGGGCGTGGTGGCCGCTGGAGACGGCCTCCCACGCGCCGGCCTGGGCGGTGGTGGGTGCGCTGAAGCTCCCCCGGAACCACGCGGCCGTGGCGGGGGAGAAGCGGTCGAGGACGTCGCCGTTCATGCTGGTCACACCCTCTCACCCGGGACCGACAGCCGGGCCGGTCCGATCGCGCCGACCCGCCCGGCGCTCCGGCTCGGGACCTCCGCCCCTGGTCACCGGAGGCCACGGCGTGTGTCATGGAGTGTGGGCGCCGGCGCGAGGCCGGGGCCGTGAGGAGGACCGTCGTGAACGAGCGGATGCTGGAGAAGGTCTCGACCGGGAGCGGCTTCATCGCCGCCCTCGACCAGAGCGGCGGCAGCACGCCGGGAGCGCTCCGGCGGTACGGGATCGACGAGACCGCCTACCCCGACGAGGCGACGATGTTCGACCTCGTCCACCGGATGCGCACGCGCATCATCACGAGCCGGGCCTTCGACGGCGACCGCATCCTCGCGGCCATCCTCTTCGAGCAGACGATGGACCGCGAGATCGACGGGACGGGGGCGGCCGAGTACCTGTGGAAGCACAAGGGCGTCGTGCCGTTCCTCAAGGTCGACAAGGGCCTCGAGGAGGAGTCCGAGGGCGTCAAGCTCATGCGGCCGATCCCGGACCTCGACGCCCTGCTCGACAGGGCCCGCACCCACGGTGTGTTCGGCACGAAGATGCGCTCGGTGGTCCGCAACGCCGACGCGTCCGGCATCGAGGCCGTGGTCGCCCAGCAGTTCGCCGTCGCGGGGACGATCCTCGCCGCCGGCCTCGTCCCCATCGTCGAGCCGGAGGTCGACATCCACAGCCCCACGAAGGCCGAGGCCGAGGAGATCCTCCAGGTCACGCTGCTGCGGCACCTCGACGGGCTCGACGAGGGCCGCTCCGTTCTCCTCAAGCTCACCCTGCCCGAGGTCGACGACGGGCACGCTGCGCTCCTCGCCCACCCGCGGGTGATGCGCGTCGCGGGTCTCTCCGGTGGCTACACGCGCACCGAGGCCGTCGACCGGCTCGCCCGCAACCACGGGGTCATCGCGAGCTTCTCGCGGGCCCTCACCGAGGGGCTGACCGCCCAGATGGACGACGCCGAGTTCGACGCCGCGCTCGATGAGTCGATCGGCCTCATCTACACCGCCTCGGTGACCTGAGGGCCGGCCCGCCGTGGGCGACGAGGAGGGTGGTGTGGACCATCGGGAGGCGGTCCTGGTCCCTCGGCGGGGCCGGAGCCGGCGGCGGCGGCTCGTCCGGCTCCTCGTCGCGACGGCCCTCGCGGTGGCGATCGTCCTCGGCGGGCTGCCGCTGGTCTCCGGAGCCACGTGGGCGGCGACCTGGTCGGTCCTGCGGGACGTCTCGGCACCGACCCTGCTCCTGCTGACCCTCGTCTGGCTCGCCGGGCTGTGGGTCCACACGGTGGCGCTCGTCGCGGCCATGCCAGGCCTCAGCCCGGGCCGCGCGCTGCACCTCAACCTCACGGGCAGCGCCGCCTCCAACGTGCTGCCACTCGGCGGAGCGGCCGGCACGGCCGTGAACTTCTGGTCGTGCCGCCGGTGGGGCTTCACCCCGGACGCGTTCATCCGCTGGGCCCTGGTCACCAACCTCTGGGACAACGCCCTCCGGCTGGTGCTCCCCGCGGTGGCGGTGGCCTGGCTCGCCGTCGTCGGGACGGCGCCCACGCCCGGCCTGCGCGGCCTCGCCGGCACGGGGCTGGTCCTCCTCGCCGCCTACCTCGCCCTCATCTGGGCCCTGCTCCACAGGTCGTGGGCCGACCGGGGCCTCGGCTGGGTCGTGGGCCGCCTGCTGCCCCGGACCGACGGAGCCACCGGCCGGCAGCCCCGGTGGGTCGGGGGTCTGCCCGAGCTGCGCCGGACCACCCTGCAGCTCGTGCGGCACAGCGCCCTGCGCGTCGCCGGCGGCAAGGCGGCGTACGCGGTCGCCCAGGCCTGGCTGCTCTGGCTGTGTCTCGGCGCCGTGGGGGTCAGCGCCCCGGTCGTGGTCGTCGTCGCCGCCTTCGCCGTCGAGCGGCTCGCCTCCCTCGCGGTGCTCACCCCGGGAGGGTCGGGCCTCGCCGAGGTCGGCGCCGTGGGGGTGCTCGTCGCCTTCGGGCTGCCGGGCGCGGCCGCCGTGGCCGCGGTGCTGCTCTACCGGACCTTCATCTTCCTGCTCGAGATCCCGGTCGGCTTCCTCCTTCTCGCCGGGTCCGCCCTCGTCGCCCCCCGACCCGCCGTGGCATCCGGCTGACGCTCACCGGGTGGACCCGGACCCGCCGACCTGGGGCTCACGGAGCCTGCCGCTCCGCGCGACGGCCGGGTCGGTGCACGAGGACAGGTCGAAGCAGCAGGGGCGTCGCTTGCCGTCGTCCAGCTTCGAGATGCTCACCTCGACGCGTCGCTGCCGGGTGTCGGGGTTCGCGGTGGCCCGGACCCAGCGCACCCACTCCCACCGCGCCATCGGGGTGATGTCGGCCCACAGGTCGCGGATGCTCGCCGGGGCGGCGTCGAGGGCGGCGCGCAGGTCGTCGGGCACCTCGGGCTCCGGCCACTCGGTCGTGACCGTCAGGGTCACCTCGGCGGTGTCGCCCGGCTCGAGCCCGGCGGCCCGCTGGAGCGCCTCGCCGACGCGGACCCAGTGACCGCGGAGCCCGTCGGGCTCCACGACCGTCTCGAACGGGTGGCCCTGGAGGGTCGCGTGCACGGCAACCTGCCCCCGCGACGGCAGCCGCCGGCTCGCTTCCGCGGGCAGCCGCACGAGGCAGGTGTCGTCGATGGCGGCCAGCACGGCCTCGAAGCGCACCGGCGCAGGCCCCGCAGCACGGGTGTCGGTGGACATGGGGCTCGACCTCCTACACCTTCGGCTGCTGCTGGGTGATGCAGTGGATGCCGCCACCGCGGTCGAAGAGCGGCCGGGCGTCGACCGGGACGACGCGCCGCTGCGGGTAGGCCCGGGACAGGAGGGACAGCGACTCGCGGTCCTGCGGGTCCTCGAAGGAGCAGGCGACGACCCCGCCGTTGCACACGTAGTGGTTGATGTACGACCAGTCGACCCACCCCTCCTCGTCCTCCAGCGTCCGCGGCGCCGGGACGCGCACGACCTCCAGCGGCTGGCCGCCGGCCCCGGTGACGGACGACAGGAGGCCCTCGAGCTCGCGGGACACCTCGTGGTCGGGGTGTGCCGGGTCGGCCTGCCAGTGCAGCAGGACCAGGCCGGGGTCGGCGAAGGTCGCGACGATGTCGACGTGCCCACGCGTCCCGAACTCGTCGTAGTCGCGGGTGAGCCCGCGAGGGAGCCAGATGCACGTCGTGGCCCCGATGGTGCGGGCCAGCTCGGCCTCGACGTCGGCGCGGCTGCGCCCGGGGTTGCGGCCCGGGTCCAGCTGGACCGTCTCGGTGAGCAGGACGGTGCCGCGGCCGTCGACGTGGATCCCGCCGCCCTCGTTGACGAGGTCGGAGCCGATGCGCTCGACGCCCTGGTGGTCAGCGACGAAGGCCCCGATCCGGGCGTCGTGCTCCCACACCGCCCAGTCCTGGCCGCCCCAGCCGTTGAAGACCCAGTCCACCGCCGCGATCCCGCCCTGCCCGTCGACGACGAACGTGGGCCCGATGTCGCGCATCCACGCGTCGTCCAGCGGGGCCTCGACGACGTCCAGGCCGTACGCCGGCACGCCTCCGCGGCCGAGCCAGTCGCGGGCGACGGCGACGTCCGCCGGGTCGGCGACGACGGTGACGGGCTCGAACCCGGCGACCGCCCGCGCGACGGCCGACCAGGTGCGGTGGGCGTCGTCGGCGTCCTCCGGGGTGTCGCCCAGCGCGTAGCCGGCTGTCGGCCAGGCCATCCACGTCTGTTCGTGCCGGGCCCACTCGGCCGGCATCCGCCATGTCCCCCCGGTGGCCACGGCTACACCGTCCGCCGGTGCTCGGGGCGGATCGGAGCCGCCAGCGCCGCGTACGCGTCCGGTCGCCGGGTGGCGAGGAACGGGAAGAGCCCGAGCCAGTCCGCGCGCTGGGCGAGGTCGAGGTCGGCGACGAGGACGGCTGCCTCGTCGCGCGGCGCCCGCACCAGGACCCGGCCGTACGGGTCCGCGATGAACGACGACCCGTAGAACGTGATGAGGCCCTCGGTGCCGTACCGGTTCGGGACGACGACGAAGAGGCCGCTGGCGATGGCGTGCCCGACGATGGTGTGCTCCCACAGCGGCCGGGTGTCGAAGTCGGGGTGGTCGGGCTCGGAGCCGATCGCGGTGGGGTAGGCCAGCACCTGGGCGCCGCCGATGCTGTAGGCCCGGGCGACCTCGGGGAACCACTCGTCCCAGCACGTCGGCAGCCCGACCCGCACCGGGGGGTCGGTCAGCTCGTACACGGGGAACGCCTCGTCGGCCGGGCCCGGGCGGAAGTACCGGTCCTCGTAGTACCCGGCGGTGACCGGGATGTGGGTCTTGCGGGTGCGGCCCACCAGCGTGCCGTCGGGAGCGACGAGCACCGCGGTGTTGTAGCCCAACCCGTCGTCGGCGCCGCCGGGGCCGGCCGACCGCTCGTAGAGGCTCGCGTGCACGTACGCGCCCGTGGTGGCGGCGGCCTCGCGCGCGAACCGGACCGTCGGCCCGTCCTCGAGCGACTCCGCGCTCGCGTCGGCGCGGCCGTCGGGGAGGGTGTCGGCGGGGTAGCGCGACAGGGTGAGCTCGGGGAGGAACACGAGGCGCGCCCCGGCGCCCGCGGCGGTGGCGACCCCGTCGAGCAGCGTGGAGCGCAGCCGGTCGGCGTCCTCGTCCCAGGCGTGCTGGACCAGGCCCACCCGGACCGGGGCGGCAGCGGGCTCGTGGACGCGGGCGGGTGACCCGGGGACCCCGTCGGCGGTGATGAGGCGCATGGCGGTCAGTATGCCGTCCGCCCAGGTCGCGGGGTCGGGAAGCCGTCTAGGATCCCTCCAATGCGGCATTCCAAGTTGTGGGAGCTCCTGGGCGACGAGTTCGGCGACACCTACGCCACCTCGCTCGCCCGCTCCCACGTGCTGACCCGCCTCGGCGACCGCACCGCCGTGCAGGCTCTCGACGAGGGCGTGACGCCGCGCGAGGTGTGGCGGGCGATCTGCGAGGACCTCGACGTCCCCGAGGAGCGCCGACTCGGGGTCGACCGCCGCCCCAGGAACCCCTAGGCCCGGCGGCATGGTCTAGCGTCGCTCCTCGTGACCGACGAGGTACTGCTCCGGGCACGGGGGCTGACCAAGACCTTCGGCGACTTCATCGCCGTCGACGGCATCGACGTCGAGGTGCGCCGGGGTGAGGCCTTCGGCTTCCTCGGCCCGAACGGGGCGGGCAAGAGCTCGACGATGCGGATGGTCGGCTGCGTCTCGCCGGTCAGCGGGGGCGAGCTGAGCATCCTCGGCCTCGACCCCGCCACCGACGGGCCCGCGATCCGCGCCCGGCTCGGGGTCTGCCCGCAGCAGGACATGCTCGACGAGGACCTGTCGGTCGAGGAGAACCTCTGGGTCTACGGCCGCTTCTTCGGGCTGTCCCGCCGCGAGGTGCGGGCGCGCGCCGACGAGCTGCTCGAGTTCGCCCAGCTCACCGAGCGGCGCCGCGACCGCGTCGAGCCGCTCTCGGGCGGCATGAAGCGCCGGCTCACCATCGCCCGGGCGCTCATCAACAACCCGGAGGTCCTGCTCCTCGACGAGCCGACCACCGGCCTGGACCCGCAGGCCCGGCACGTGCTGTGGGACCGGCTCTACCGGCTCAAGCGCCAGGGCGTCACCCTCATCATCACGACGCACTACATGGACGAGGCCGAGCAGCTGTGCGACCGGCTCGTCGTCATGGACCACGGCCGGATCGTCGCCGAGGGCAGCCCCCGCGAGCTCATCGACGCCTACTCGACCCGCGAGGTCGTCGAGCTGCGCTTCGAGGTCGACGACCGGGACCACCCGGTCGACGCCGTCCGGTCCGTCGCCGACCGCGTCGAGCAGCTGCCCGACCGGTTGCTCGTCTACACCGCGGACGGCGACGAGACCCTCGCGCGGCTGCACGAGAGCGGCGTGCGCCCGCTGTCGGCCCTCGTGCGCCGGTCGACGCTGGAGGACGTCTTCCTCCACCTCACCGGCCGCAGCCTCATCGACTGATGGGCGCCGCTCCCGGCGTCACCGTGCCGGCCGCCGACCGGGCCACCGGGCGCCTGCTCGCGGGCCCCCGACCCCCGATGGCGCGCGGCGAGCGGGTCCTGGCGGCGATGGAGCACCACCTGCGCGTCTACCGCCGCACGTGGCGGGGCTCGATCATCAGCCGCTTCCTCTCCCCGCTGTTCTTCCTCGCGGCGATGGGCCTCGGGCTCGGGTCCCTCGTCGACTCCAGCGCCGGCGGGGTCGGCGGGCAGCCCTACCTGCAGTTCGTCGTGCCCGGCATCGTCGCCTACCAGGCGGCCCTGCTCGGCTTCGGCGACGCCACGTACCCCGTCCTCGGCTACATCAAGTGGAACCGGATGTACTCCGCCACCCTGTCGACCCCGCTCGGGGTCACCGAGGTCCTGCTCGGGCACCTCACCGTCCTCGGGGCCAACCTCGTCGTCGCGACCACGATCTTCCTCGCGATCGCCGCGGTCTTCGGTTCCTTCGCGTCCTGGTGGGTGCTCCTCGCCGTCCCGGTCGGGCTGCTCACCGGCCTCGCCTTCGCCGTGCCGACGTTCGCGATCAGCGCGTCGATCCGGACCGACAACGTCTTCGGCATCCTCTACCGCTTCGTCCTCACCCCGGTCCTGCTGTTCTCGGGCACGTTCTTCCCGCTCGAGCAGCTGCCCCTGTGGATCCGGCCCCTCGCCTGGGTGACGCCGCTGTGGCACGGCGTGGTGCTCACCCGGCACGCAGCGGTGGGGCAGTGGCCGGGCTGGATGGGCCTGGTCCACCTCGGCGTGCTCGTCGCCGTCATCGCGCTCGGCTGGGTCCTGGCACACCGCGCCTTCACCCGCAGGCTGCTGTCATGACGGCCGCGGGCACCGGCACGCCCCTCCGTCGCGGGCTCCTCCTGCCGTTCCCCGCCGGGGCCGGCCGGGCGCGCTTCGTCGTCGCCCGCAACGCCACGGCGTTCCGTCGGGCCTGGGTGCTGCTGCTCAGCGGCTTCGTCGAGCCGGTCTTCTATCTCTTCTCGCTCGGGGTCGGGCTGGGGGCGCTCGTCGGCCGGGTCACCACCGACGGCGGCTCGGTCGTCTCGTACGCCGCCTTCGTCGCGCCGGCCCTCCTGGCCGCGTCCGCGATGAACGGCGCGATCTTCGACGCCACCTTCAACGTGTTCTTCAAGCTCCGCTACCAGCACCTGTACGACGCCATGCTCGCGACGCCCATCGGGCCGCGCGACATCGCCGTCGGCGAGATCACCTGGTCGCTGCTGCGCGGCGGCCTGTACTCGGCGATGTTCCTCGTCGTCGCGCTCCTCGCGGGGCTCGTCGAGTCGTGGTGGGCGCTGCTGGCCGTCCCGGCCGCGGTGCTCGTGGGGCTCGCGTTCGGTGCGGTCGGGATGTTCACGACGACGTTCATGCGCTCGTGGCAGGACTTCGACTACGTCACCCTCGCGATCCAGCCGATGTTCCTCTTCTCGGCCACCTTCTTCCCGCTCTCGACCTACCCCGACGCGCTCCAGTGGCTGGTCCGCGCCACGCCGCTCTACCACGGGGTCGCGCTCGAACGCGGCCTCATGCTCGGCGAGGTGGGGTGGGGCCTGCTCTGGCACGTGGCGTACCTGGCGGGCCTCGGCGCCATCGGGGTCCTCGGGGCCTCGCGACGCATCGCCCGCCTCCTGCTGACCTGAGCCCCGGCCGGTGGCCCGACCGGGCCATCGACGGCGCGGCGGCCGGCGAGAACACTGGCGCCCATGACCATCGCGTCCCCGATCCTGCGGGCGCTGGGGGACACCTCGCTCCCGGGTCTCGTCACCGATGGCGGGCTCGAGACCGACCTCGTCTTCCACCACGGCGCCGACCTGCCCGAGTTCGCCGCGTTCCCCCTGGTGGAGGAGCACCGCGGGCGGGAGCTCCTGACGACCTACTACGACGGGTACGTCCGGGTCGCGAGGGCGGCCGGCGCCGGCCTCATGCTCGAGACCCCCACCTGGCGGGCCAACCCGGACTGGTCGGCCCGGCTCGGCTACGACCTCGACGCGACCCGGCGGGTCAACGCGGACGCGGTCGGCATGCTCCGCGACCTGCGGCACCGCTACGCCGACGACGTGCCGACCGTCTTCGTCTCCGGCATGGTCGGCCCGCGCGAGGACGGCTACGTCGCGCCCACGGATCCGGACCCCGAGGAGGCCCGGGACTACCACGCCACGCAGATCCGGGCTCTGGCCGACGCGGGCGCCGACGTCGTGACCGCGCTGACCCTGACGACCGCGGCCGAGGCGACCGGCGTCGTGCTCGCCGCGCGGGAGGCGGGCGTCCCGGTGGCGGTCTCGTTCACCGTCGAGACCGACGGGCGGCTCCCCGACGGCACGAGCCTGGCCGGCGCCGTCGCAGACGTCGACGCCGCCGCCCCGCCGGACTACTACCTCGTCAACTGCGCCCACCCGACCCACGTCATCCGGGGTCTCGACGGGGGGCCGTGGTCGCACCGCATCCGGGGGACCCGGGTCAACGCCTCGACGATGAGCCACGCCGAGCTCGAGGCCGCCGAGGTCCTCGACGAGGGCGACCCCGCCCGGCTCGCGACCGAGCAGGCGCTCCTCAGCCAGCGGCTCCCGGAGCTGCGGATCGTCGGCGGCTGCTGCGGCACCGACGTCCGGCACGTCGCGGCGATGTGGGGGGTGAGCAGCCCTCCCTCGTGACGGCCTCGGAGGGGGCCGTCACGAGGTCACGGCTCGTCGCCGCCGCCCGGTCGGGCGCGGAACGCGGCCACCGCGGTCGGGAGGGTCGGGAAGACCATCGCGCGCCCCACCCGGTCGAGGACCCCGCTCGCGGCCAGCTCGTGCAGCAGGTCCTGCTTGACCCGGGCGAGGCCGAGCACGATGCCGCGGGCCTCGAGGTCGGCGCGCAGCCGGTCGAGGGCCTCCATGCTCGTGAGGTCGACCTCGACGTTGGCCTCGGCGTTGACGACGAACCACTCGACGGGGCTCGGCGCCTCGTCGACCGCGAGCATGGCGCGGTGCCGGAAGTCCTCGGCGTTGGCGAAGAAGAGGGGGGAGTCGTAGCGGAACACGACGAGTCCGGGCACCTGCTGGGCCCCGGGGTAGTCGTCGACGTCGTGCATCCCCGCGAGCCCCGGGACGAACCCGAGGGTCGCGTCGTGGGGGCGGGCGACCCGGCGCAGCAGGTCCCCGAGCGAGAGGGCGACGGCCACGAGGATGCCGTCGAGCACCCCGAGGACGAAGACCCCGAGCGTCGTCGCGACGAGGAGCACGAGCTCGCTGCGCCGGTAGCGGGCGACAGCCCGGATGCCGACGACGTCGATGAGGCGGCTCGCCGCGAAGACGACGAGCGCGCCGAGGGCGGCCTTGGGGAAGGCGGCGATGACCGGGGCCAGCGCGAGCACGGCGACGGCGACGGTGGCGAGGGTGGCGAGGGAGTGCAGCTGGGTCCGGGCGCCGGCGGCGGCCCCGATGGCGGTCCGGCTGCCGCTGCTGCTGCTGGGGAAGCCGCTGAGGAGGCCACCGAGGAGGTTGGCGCCGCCGAGGGCGAGGAACTCCTGGTTGGTGTCGATCCGCTCGTGCCGGCGGGCCGCGAAGGCTCGCGCCGTGAGCACGTTGTCGGAGTAGGCGACGACGGCGATGCCGAGGGCCGGCCCGAGCATCGGCACGATCTCGCGCAGGTCGAGCCGGGGGAGGGTGAGGTCGGGGACGACGGCCGGCAACGGGCCCACCGTCACGATGCCGAGGTCGGTGAGCCGGAGGGCGGCGACGAGGCCGGCACCGGCGAGGACGGCGACCAGGGGGCCCGGCACCCGCGGGGCGACCCGGGCCAGCCCGAAGAGCAGGACGAGCAGGCCGGCGGTCAGCGCCACGGTGGGCCAGTGGGCCTCGTCGGCGCTGCGCACGGCGCTCCACACCTGGGCCGGGAGGGAGTCGCCGTCGACGGGGATCCCGGTGAGGGCGTCGATCTGGCTCACGACCATGAGCACCGCCACCCCGGCCATGTACCCGATGAGGACCGGGCGCGAGAGGAGGTCGGCGAGGAAGCCCAGGCCGACGAGCCAGCCGACGAGGCACAGGACGCCGCAGACGACGGCGAGGGCCGCTGCGAACGCCGCCCGGTCGGAGGCGGCGGACACCCCGATCGCCGCGAGGGCCGTGGCCGTCATGAGCGCCGTCGTCGACTCCGGCCCCACGGAGAGCTGCCGGGAGGTACCGAGCACGGCGTAGGCGAGGGTCGGCCCGACGATGGCGACGAGCCCCGCCGCCGGGGGGAGCCCCGCGATCTGGGCGTAGGCCATGACCTGGGGGACGAGGTAGGCGGCCACCGTGACCCCGGCGATGAGGTCACCCCGCAGCCAGCTGCGCCGGTAGTGGCGCAGGACCACCAGACCGGGCAGCAAGGTGGCGAGCGTCACCGGGCCCCGCTTCGAGAGCGGACGATGCCGCCCCGGTGTCGTGGTCACCGTCGGATTCGACCACACCCGTCGGCGTGTCGTCACGGCTTCCCGGATCTCGAACACGTGTTCGTCTACGCTCGTCCACAGGTGGTGGCTCCGGCGGCATCCGTCCACAGGCTCCACGGCGGCCCGGGACGGCTGTCGGTGCCTCCACCTAGCGTCTGACCAGACCTCGCGACAGGACCGACTGCGGGGGTGGTCGCCGGTGGACGCGACCGATGACACGACGAAGGAACAGGTGTGACATGGCTGGATCCAATGGTGCGCGCGGTGCTGTCCTGACCCCGCCCGCGGTCAACACGAAGAACGGTGGCGGCGGCGAGCGCGACAAGGCCATCGCCTCCGTCATGGCCCAGATCGAGAAGCAGCACGGCAAGGGTGCCGTGATGCGCCTCGGCGACGACGTCCGCCCGCCCATCGCCGTCATCCCCACCGGGTCGATCGCGCTCGACGTCGCGCTCGGCATCGGCGGCCTGCCCCGCGGCCGCGTCGTCGAGATCTACGGCCCGGAGTCCTCGGGTAAGACCACCGTCGCGCTCCACGCCGTCGCCAACGCACAGCGGGCCGGGGGCATCGCGGCGTTCATCGACGCCGAGCACGCCCTCGACCCCGAGTACGCCAAGAAGCTCGGTGTCGACACCGACGCGCTCCTGGTGTCCCAGCCCGACACCGGCGAGCAGGCGCTCGAGATCGCCGACATGCTCATCCGGTCCGGGGCCCTCGACATCATCGTCATCGACTCCGTCGCGGCGCTCGTGCCGCGGGCCGAGATCGAGGGCGAGATGGGCGACAGCCACGTCGGCCTCCAGGCCCGGCTCATGTCGCAGGCGTTGCGCAAGATCACCGGTGCCCTCAACACCACCGGCACGACGGCGATCTTCATCAACCAGCTCCGCGAGAAGATCGGGGTCATGTTCGGCTCGCCCGAGACGACCACCGGTGGCAAGGCGCTGAAGTTCTACGCCTCGGTCCGCCTCGACGTCCGCCGGATCGAGACGCTCAAGGACGGCACCGACCCGGTCGGCAACCGCACCCGCTGCAAGGTCGTCAAGAACAAGGTCTCCCCGCCGTTCAAGCAGGCCGAGTTCGACATCCTCTACGGGCAGGGCATCTCCCGCGAGGGTGGCCTCATCGACATGGGCGTCGACCACGGCTTCGTCCGCAAGGCCGGTGCCTGGTACACGATGGACGGCGACCAGCTCGGGCAGGGCAAGGAGAACGCGCGGCAGTTCCTCAAGGACAACCCCGAGCTCTCCGACGAGCTCGAGAAGAAGATCAAGGAGAAGCTCGGCATCGGGGTGCCGCGGCCCGAGGAGTCGGCGACCGCCGACGTCCCGGTCGACTTCTGACCCGGCGCCGATGGCGTTCAGTGACGGCACGGCTCCGCCGCCCGAGTGGGCGGCGGGGCCGGCCGTCCCGCCGGACCCCGACGCCGACCCGCGCTCCCGGGGTGCCGAGCCCGACCCGCACGACTGGGCCCGCCAGATCGTGCTCCGGCAGCTGACGGCCGCGCCCCGCAGCCGGTCCCAGCTCGAGCAGGCGCTCCGCCGCAAGAACTGCCCCGACGACGTCGCCGCGGACGTCCTGGACCGGATGGAGGAGGTCGGGCTCGTCGACGACGAGGCCTATGCCGGGATGCTCGTGCGGTCCCAGCAGTCCGGGCGCGGGCTGGCCCGGCGGGCGCTGCGCCAGGAGCTGCGCAGGAAGGGCGTCGACGACGACACCGCGGACGCGGCGCTGGCCGAGGTCGACCCGCACGCCGAGGAGGACCGCGCCCGCGAGCTCGTCGCCAAGAAGATGCGCTCCATGCACGGCCTCGAGCCGCACGTGCAGACCCGGCGGCTCGCCGGCCTGCTCGCGCGCAAGGGCTACGACGCCGAGGTGGCGATGCGGGTCGTGCGCGAGGCCGTCCGGGAGGCGCCCGAGCACCTCCGCGACTGACCCGCTCGCGGTGTCACAAGGAGTGCAGTGGGCGCCGGCCCGGCGGCAGCGAGTCGCTCGGCACGATCTCCTTGCCGTAGGGCACGAGCGAGATCGGCAGCATCTTGAGGTTCGCGATGGCCAGCGGGATCCCGATGATCGTCACGGCCTGCGCGGCCGCCGTCGTGAGGTGCCCGAGGGCCAGCCACCACCCCGCCAGCACGATCCAGACGACGTTGAGCACCGCGGACCCGGCGCCGGCCCCCGGCTTCTCGACGACGGCCCGGCCGAAGGGCCACAGCGCGTAGCTGGCCATCCGGAACGACGCGACCCCGAGGGGGATGGTGACGATGAGGATGCAGAACAGCACTCCGGCCAGGGCGTAGCCCAGGGCGAGCCACAGCCCGCCGAAGACGAACCAGATGATGTTGAGCAGCGTGCGCATCGAACCTCCGCGATCTCGGTACGCCTCAGCCTGTCACGGCCTCTGTCGCAGCCGGATCGGGGGTTCCCCTGAAACACGCCCGAGATCGGGCGGTGATGACACGGTCATCCTTTCGACATAGGTTCTTCAGGGTGAGCGAGCCGACGAGCACCGACGGTCAGGGCAGCCTGTTCGAGGGGTACCGGCTCGGCGTCGCCTGGGACGAGATGCTGGGCGCACCGGGTGAGCCGCGGACCCCGTACAAGCCGGTGTTCCACACCCTGCGCTCGATGACGGGGACGACGCTCAAGGAACGCGCCGACATCCTGGCCCGGTCCTACCTCGACCAGGGCGTGACCTTCGACTACGCGGGGGAGGAGCGCCCGTTCCCGCTCGACGCCGTCCCCCGGGTCATCTCGGCCCACGAGTGGCAGGTCATCGAGTCGGGGGTCGCCCAGCGGGTGACCGCCCTCGAGGCGTTCCTCGACGACATCTACTCGCGGGAGGGGGAGATCCCGCGGGCGGTCCACGAGGGCATCGTGCCGTGGCGCCTCATCGCCAGCTCCAACCACTACCACCGCGCGGTCATGGGGATCCGCCCGCCGAACGGGGTGCGGGTCCACGTCGCCGGTGTCGACCTGGTCCGCGACGAGCAGGGCACCTTCCGCGTCCTCGAGGACAACGTGCGCGTCCCGTCCGGGGTCAGCTACGTCATCGCCAACCGGCGGGCCATGGCCAACGTCTTCCCCGAGGCGTTCGCGACGATGCGGATCCGCCCGGTCAACGACTACCCGCGGATGCTCCTGGCGGCGCTGCGGGCCGCCGCCCCCGACGGCGCGAGCGACCCGACCGTCGTCGTCCTCACCCCCGGGGTCTTCAACTCGGCGTACTTCGAGCACGCCCTCCTCGCCCGGATGATGGGCGTCGAGCTCGTCGAGGGCCGCGACCTCGTGTGCGTCGGCGGCCAGGTGCGGATGCGCACGACCACCGGTGACCGGCCCGTCGACGTCATCTACCGCCGGGTCGACGACGAGTTCATCGACCCGGTGCACTTCCGCGGCGACTCGGTGCTCGGCATCGCCGGGCTGACCTCCGCCATGCGGGCGGGCCGGGTCTCGGTCGCGAACGCCATCGGCAACGGGGTGGCCGACGACAAGCTCATCTACAGCTACCTCCCCGAGCTCATCCGGTTCTACCTCGACGAGGACCCGATCCTCCCCAACGTCGACACCTACCGCTGCGCCGACGGCGGCGAGGCCCTGCAGCACGTGCTCGACCACCTCGACGAGATGGTCGTCAAGCCGGTCGACGGCTCCGGCGGCAAGGGCCTCGTCGTCGGGCCCCGCGCCGACGGCCCCACCCTCGACCGGCTCCGCCGCACCCTCGAGGACGACCCGCGCGGCTGGATCGCCCAGCCGGTCGTCCAGCTCTCGACCGTCCCGACCTTCATCGACGGCGCCCTCGCGCCACGGCACGTCGACCTGCGCCCGTTCGCGGTCAACAACGGCGAGCAGGTGCGGGTGCTCCCCGGCGGTCTCACCAGGGTCGCGCTGCCCGAGGGGGAGCTCGTCGTCAACTCCAGCCAGGGCGGCGGGTCCAAGGACACCTGGGTGCTCTCGGACCGGCGAGCCAGCGTGCCGGCCACCGCGAGCTCCTCGGACAACCGGGAGGTGGTCGTCATGACGGCCCCCACCGCGTCCCTGGAGGACAGCATGCGGGCCCAGCAGCAGCAACAGCAGCAGGACCGGGAGCGGGCCGCGGCGGGTGAGCCGACGTGCTGAGCCGGATCGCCGAGTCCCTGTTCTGGATCGGCCGCTACACCGAGCGCGCCGACGGCACCGCCCGCATCGTCGACGTGCTGCGCCTGCAGCTGCTCGAGGACCCCGCCGCCGACGAGGCCGCCATCTCGCACACGGTGCTGTCGGTGATCATGGGCCTGCCCGGGCGGCCCGACACCTCGTTCGACGACGTCGGCGCCTCCCTCGTCTTCGACCGGTCCAACGCGAGCTCCATCACGGGGGCGTGGTTCGCCGCCCGCGAGAACGCCCGCCGGGCCCGCGAGACCCTCTCGACCGAGCTGTGGGAGGGGATCAACACGACGTGGCACCGGTGGAACGGCTTCGGGCGGGGGGTCGTCACCGACCGGCACCTGTCCTGGGTCCGGGAACGGGCGGCCCTCGTCTCGGGCATCGCGGACTCCACGATGTCGCACGACGAGGCGTGGGACTTCCTCGTCCTCGGCCGCAGCATCGAGCGGGCCGACATGACCGCCCGGCTCGTCGCCACCGGCGGCCTCCCCGGCGGCGGAGCACCCTGGTCGGTCGTGCTGTCCAGCTGTGGTGCTCAGCAGGCGTTCATGCGCAGCCAGCGCGGCCTGCTCACCGACGACCGGGCCGCCGCCTTCCTCGTCCTCGACCGGGAGTTCCCCCGGTCGGTGTTCTTCTCGCTCACCGAGGCCGAGAACCGCCTCGTGGCGCTGGCCCCGCCACAGGACGAGGGCATCGGCATCGCCGACGAGGCCCGGCGCCAGCTCGGCCGCATCCGGACCTCCCTGGAGTACCGCAACCCCGCCGACGTCATCGCCGACCTCCCCGCCCAGATGCGGCGGGTGCAGGTGGCGGTCGACTCCGCCTCCACCGCCATCGCCGGCCGCTACTTCCAGTCGGGGCCGCTGACGACCTGGACCAAGGACGGGATCTGACGTGCGCCGCTACCGCATCGTCCACACGACGACCCTCGCCTACGACGGCCCGATCCGGGCCGCCCACAACGAGCTGCGGATGACCCCCCTCAACGAGCCGGGGCAGACGACGCTCGAGAACCGCATCCGGATCCGGCCCATGACGTGGAGCCACGTGTACCGCGACCACTGGGGGACCCACGTCATGGCGATGGAGAGCCTCGCGGAGCACCAGCGGCTCGACATCGAGGCGATCTCCACCGTCGAACGCGTCGAGACCGACGAGCCCGAGCCGACCTGCGACTGGGCGGCCGTGCACGACCCCGCGGTCCAGGACCGGCTGTACGAATGGCTCATGCTCTCGCCGCGCACCCGACCGGGCGAGGAGGTCCGCGAGCTCGTCGAGGCGGTGCGCGGGGAGCCGTCGCCGCGCCAGGCGGCCGACGCGGTCTGCCGGCGGGTGCGGGAGGCGATGGAGTACAAGCCCGGGTCCACCGGGGTGCACAGCCGCGGTGAGGAGGCCTGGCGGGAACGGGCCGGGGTCTGCCAGGACTTCGCCCACATCACGATCGGCGCCCTGCGCGCGCTCGGGATCCCGGCGCGGTACGTCTCGGGCTACCTCGTGCCGCGGCGGGACCTCGAGGTCGGCGAGACCGCCACCGGCGAGAGCCACGCGTGGGTCGAGTTCTGGGACGACGCGTGGGTCCCGGCCGACCCGACCAACGGCACCGGCGTCGGCGTCGACCACGTCGTCGTCGCCCGTGGGCGCGACTACGACGACGTGCCGCCGTTCAAGGGCATCTACTCCGGCCGGGCGACCGCGGCTCTCGACGTCGTCGTCGCCATCACCCGCCTCGCCTGAGGCCCAGCGAGCAGGAGACGACGTGACGGATGCAGAGGAGACGACGTGACGGATGCAGTGGTGGCGCAGGGGCTGACGAAGTACTACGGCTCCGGCGACCGGGCGGTGCGCGCTCTCGACGGCCTCGACCTGCGGGTCGAGGAGGGGACCGTCGTGGGCCTGCTCGGCCCGAACGGCGCCGGGAAGACGACGACGATCAAGGTGCTCACCACCCTGCTCGTCCCGGACGCGGGCTCCGCCCACGTGCTCGGCCAGGACGTGCTCGCCCACCCGGCCGCCGTGCGGCGCACCATCGGCGTCAGCGGCCAGTACGCGGCGGTCGACGAGTACCTCACCGGTTTCGAGAACCTCGACATGGTCGGGCGGCTGTACCACCTGGGGGCGCGAGCCGCGCGGGAGCGGGCCCGCGAGCTGCTGGAGCAGTTCGACCTGGCCGACGCGGCGGACCGCCAGGTCAAGGGCTACTCCGGCGGCATGCGCCGCCGCCTCGACCTCGCCGGTGCGCTCGTGGCCCGCCCGCCCGTCCTCTTCCTCGACGAGCCGACGACCGGCCTGGACCCGCGGTCCCGCCTCGGTATGTGGGGCGTCATCACCGACCTCGTGCGGGGCGGCACGACGCTGCTCCTCACGACCCAGTACCTCGAGGAGGCGGACCAGCTCGCCGACCGGATCGCCGTCATCGACCACGGCAAGGTGATCGCGGAGGGCACCGCCGACGACCTCAAGGACCGGCTGGGGGGTGAGCGCGTCGAGGTGGTCGTCACCCACGACGACGATCTCGGCCGGGCCCGCGAGGTCCTCTCCGGTGTCGGGGTGGGCGAGGCGGTCGTCGACGCCCGCAGCCGGCGGCTGACGGTGCCGGTCACCGGTGGGGCGGGGGTCCTCGTCGAGGTCGTCCGCAGGCTCGACGACGCCGCCATCGCGGTCTCCGACCTCGCGCTGCGCCGGCCGACCCTCGACGACGTGTTCCTCACCCTCACCGGGCACGCCCCGGCGGAGGACGACGAGGCCGACGCGGACGCCCACGACCCCGCCACCAGCAGGACGGAGGCCCGATGAGCACGTTCACGCGCGCCGCCAGTGACGCCGCCACGGTCACCCGCCGCAACCTCATCAAGATCCGGCGGGTCCCCGACCTGCTCGTCTTCACGACCCTGCAGCCGATCATGTTCGTCCTGCTCTTCGCCTACGTCTTCGGCGGGGCGATCGGCACCCAGGGCACCGGCGTCGACTACAAGGAGTTCCTCATCGCGGGGATCTTCGCCCAGACGGTGGTCTTCGGCAGCACCTTCACCGGCTACAGCATCGCCGAGGACCTCCAGAAGGGGTTCATCGACCGGTTCCGCACGCTGCCGATGTCGCCGTCGGCCATGCTCTTCGGCCGCACCCTCTCGGACGTCTTCAACAACGTCATCAGTCTCGTCGTCATGGGCCTGAGCGGGCTCGTCGTCGGCTGGCGCATCCGCGGCTCGGCCCTGGACGCGCTGGGCGGCGCCCTGGTGCTCCTCGTGTTCGCCTACGCCATCTCGTGGGTCATGGCGCTCGTCGGGCTCCTCGTGCGCACGCCGGAGGTCGTCAACAACGCCAGCTTCATCGTCATCTTCCCGATGACCTTCATCGCCAACACGTTCGTCAACCCCGAGACCCTGCCCGGGCCGCTGCGCACCTTCGCGTACTGGAACCCGGTCTCCAGCGTCACCCAGGCGGCCCGCGAGCTCTTCGGCAACACCAACCCGGACTTCCCGCCGCCGGACGTGTGGTCGCTGCAGCACCCGGTGCTGTACTCCCTCATCTGGTCGGCGCTCGTCCTCGCCGTCTTCGTCCCGCTCGCGGTCCGGCAGTACCAGCGCACGACCTCGCGCTGAGCGGCCGTACCCTGGTCGGGCCATGACTGTGACGAAGACCTACGACGTGCGCACCCACGGGTGCCAGATGAACGTGCACGACTCCGAGCGGCTCGCGGGCCTCCTCGAGACCGCCGGGTACGTCGACCTCGCGGGGGTCCCCGCCGAGGAGCGCCCCGAGGTCGCCGACGTCGTCGTCTTCAACACCTGCGCGGTCCGCGAGAACGCCGACAACAAGCTGTACGGCAACCTCGGCCAGCTCCGCCCGGCGAAGCAGCGCAACCCCGACCTCCAGATCGCCGTCGGCGGGTGCATGGCCCAGAAGGACCGCGAGACGATCGTCGCGCGCGCTCCGTGGGTCGACGTCGTGTTCGGCACCCACAACATCGGCAGCCTCCCGGCGCTGCTCGACCGGGCCCGGCACAACAAGCGGGCCGAGGTCGAGATCCTCGAGTCCTTGGAGACCTTCCCGTCGACGCTGCCGACCCGCCGCGACTCCGCGTTCGCCGGGTGGGTGTCGATCTCGGTGGGCTGCAACAACACGTGCACGTTCTGCATCGTTCCGAGCCTGCGGGGCAAGGAGCAGGACCGGCGCCCCGGCGACGTGCTCGCCGAGATCGAGGCCCTCGTCGCGCAGGGTGTCGTCGAGGTGACGCTGCTCGGGCAGAACGTCAACACCTACGGGGTCGAGTTCGGCGACCGGCTGGCCTTCGGCAAGCTGCTGCGCGCCTGTGGCGGCATCGACGGCCTCGAGCGGGTCCGCTTCACGAGCCCGCACCCCGCCGCGTTCACGGACGACGTCATCGCCGCGATGGCCGAGACGCCCAACGTCATGCCGAGCCTGCACATGCCGCTGCAGTCGGGGTCCGACCGGGTCCTCAAGGCGATGCGGCGCAGCTACCGGAGCGAGAGGTTCCTCGGGATCATCGACCGCGTCCGCGCCGCGATGCCGGACGCCGCCATCACCACCGACATCATCGTCGGCTTCCCCGGGGAGACCGAGGAGGACTTCGCGCAGACCCTGCGCGTCGTCGAGGCGTCCCGCTTCTCGAGCGCCTTCACGTTCCAGTACTCGATCCGGCCCGGCACCCCGGCCGCCACCATGGACCACCAGGTGCCCAAGGAGGTCGTCCAGGAGCGCTTCGACCGGCTCATCGCCCTCCAGGAGCAGATGTCCTGGGCCGGCAACCGCGAGCTCGAGGGCCGCGAGGTCGAGGTGCTCGTCGCGCCGGGGGAGGGCCGCAAGGACGCCGAGACCCTCCGCATCTCGGGCCGGGCCCGCGACAACCGCCTCGTGCACGTCGCCGTCCCCGACGGGGCGGCCCGGCCGCGGCCCGGCGACATGGTGACCGCCGGTGTCACGTACGGGGCGCCGCACCACCTCGTCGCCGACAGCGGGGTGCAGGGTGGCTCGTACTCGGTGCGCCGCACCGCGGGCGGTGACGCGTGGGAGGCGCTGCAGGGAGCCGCGGTGCCCGGCAAGCCGGCGGTCTCGCTCGGGATGCCGGCCATGGGGCGCCCCGAACCGGCGACCACGACAGCGCCCGCCTGCTCGGCCTGAGCCGAGAGACGGGCGTGGGGTGTGGCGGGCCCACCGGCCCGCCCGAGGGTCAGGCGAAGAGCGCCAGGGCTGCCATGACGATGGCGACGAGCACGGCGATCCCGACACCGATGAGGATGGGGCGCCGAACGCTGCGGCGGCGGGCCTCGACCTCGGCCCGCTCGCGGGTGGTCTCCGCGACCGCCTGGTACAGCGGGGTGGGGTCGAACGGCTGGATGTCGAGCTTGGGGAGCCCAGAAGTCCAATGCGACATTGCTCGTCCTTCCGCTGATGTGATTCACGCACCCTAGGACGGGAACGGCACTGCCGCAGCCGAACCGCCGTCGGGTGCCACACCTCGGGCCGAACGCTCCGAGATCCTGGCCGAACGGACGAGACCCCCGCCCGGAGGTCCGGACGGGGGTCTCGCGGCGTCGGATGTGCGTCAGGGCTCACCGACCGACTCGTCGGCCTTGGCCTGGGCCTGGTCGACCTTGTCGGCGTACTTGCCGCCCGTGGCGGAGTCGACGGCGTCGCCGCCGCGCTCGATGGCCTGGTCGCTGAGCGACTCGACCTTGTCCGGGTGCTGATCGGTGAGCTCGGTGAGCTTGTCCTTGGCCTTGTCAAGGAAACCCATCGGTCACCTCCTTCCGGTCGGAGACCTGTCGTGCTCCCCGCGAGGGGGGCACCCCCAGTCCACACCCGATGGGCTGCGAGCACCACCCCTTTCGGCCCGGCCATTCCCCGCCGTCGGCGCCCGGTGAGGCTCTGGAACAATCTCGCGCATGACCATCCGCCCCGTCGTGATCACCGGAGAGCCCGTCCTCCACCGCCGAGCCGAGCCGGTCGACGTCATCGACGACGACATCCGCCTGCTCGTCGCCGACATGTTCGAGACGATGGACGCCGCCCGCGGCGTGGGCCTGGCCGCCCCGCAGATCGGCGTCGGGCTGCGGATCTTCACCTGGCAGCTCGGCAACGAGGACGGCATCCCGCCGCGCGGCGTCGTCATCAACCCCTACCTCGTGGCCGCCAAGCCCGTGGTCGGCGAGCCCGACCCGCACGACGAGGTCGAGGGCTGCCTGTCGGTGCCGGGCGAGTCCTTCCCGCTGCGCCGGGGGACCACGGCCGTCCTCACCGGGCAGGACATCGACGGCCGCGAGCTGCGATACGAGGCCACCGGCTGGTTCGCCCGGATGCTCCAGCACGAGTACGACCACCTCAACGGGTTCCTCTACGTCGACCGGCTCGAGGGCAAGTGGGCCCGCAAGGCGAAGAAGGCCGTGCGGGCGAACGGGTGGGGGACCCCCGGCCAGTCGTGGATGCCCGGCGAGGACCGCGACCCGTTCGGGCACGACGACGACACCCCCGACGACGAGCGCATCGACTGACGCACCCGGTGATGGATCCCCGCGACGAGGGTGCCGGCGTCCCGGCGGCCCCGGCCGCCGGGCTCGTCGTGGCGGTCGTCGGCGCGACGGCGACGGGCAAGTCGGATCTCGGGGTCGCGCTCGCGCTCCGGTTCGGGGGCGAGGTCGTCGGTGCCGACGCCTCGCAGCTGTACCGGGGCATGGACATCGGCACGGCCAAGCTCGCGCCCGAGGAGCGCGGGGGCGTGCCGCACCACCAGCTGGACGTGCTCGACGTCACCGAGGAGGCGAGCGTCGCGGCGTACCAGCGGCACGCCCGGGCCGACATCGACGCCGTCCTGGCGCGCGGTGCCGTCCCCGTCGTCGTCGGCGGGTCCGGCCTGTACGTGCGGGCCGCCCTGGACCACCTCGAGATCCCGCCCACCGACCCCGACGTGCGCGACGCGCTCGAGGCCCGGGCCCGCGCCGAGGGGACGGCGGCGTTGTACGCCGAGCTCGGCCGCCTCGACCCCACCGCTGCGCACGCGATCGAGCCGGGCAACACCCGGCGGGTCGTGCGCGCGCTCGAGGTCATCGCCCTCACCGGGCGGCCGTTCAGCGCGACGATGCCGCGCCGCGAGTTCGTCCGCCCCACCGTCGTCGTCGGGCTGCGGCTGGACCGCGAGACCCTCGACGCCCGGATCGCCCACCGGACCCGGGCGATGTTCGACGCCGGGCTCGTCGAAGAGGCCCGCGGCCTGCTCCCACGTGGGCTGCGCGAGGGCCGCACGGCGAGCCGTGCCGTCGGCTACGCCCAGGCGCTGGCCGTCATCGACGGCACGATGAGCGTCCAGGACGCCGTGGACGACACCGCCCTGCGCACCCGCAGGCTCGTCCGCCGGCAGGAGTCGTGGTTCGGCGCCGACCCGAGGATCACGTGGTTCGACGCGCTCGACCCGGACCTCGTCGACCGGGTCGCCGGCCACGTCGAGACGGCGGGTGCCCGGCTGCGACGCGGTGGATGGGACGATGGGCCGCATGGCTGACCGGATGGCGTTCACGAAGGGCCACGGGACCGAGAACGACTTCGTCCTCGTGCCCGACCTCGACGGGGCCCTGGGCCTCTCGGCCGCACGGGCCGCCTGGCTCGCCGACCGCCGCGCCGGGGTCGGCGGCGACGGCGTCATCCGGGTCGTCCCCACCGAGCTCGCCGACGAGGCGCACGTGCGGGAGCAGGCAGGGGCCGCGCGCTGGTTCATGGACTACCGCAACGCCGACGGGTCGGCCTCCGAGATGTGCGGCAACGGCACCCGGGTCTTCGCCGAGTACCTGCGCCGCGAGGGGCTCGAGGCCGGCGACGAGTTCGTCATCGCGACCCGGGCCGGGGCCAAGCAGGTCCGGGCGGACGCCGACGGCTGGGCCGTCGACCTCGGGCCGTGGCGGCTGGCCGACGCCCCGACGGCCGAGCGGGACGGCTTCGACGCCCTCGTCCACATCGGCGACGGCGACCCGTACTCGGCGGTGTCGGTGGACCTCGGCAACCCGCACACCGTCGTCGCCCTGCCCGAGGAGATCGACCTCGCGACGGTCGACCTCGGCCGTGCTCCCACCGTCAACCCCGAGCCGGTCAACGGCACCAACGTCGAGGTCGTCCGGCCCATGGGCCCGGGGCACATCGCGATGCGGGTCCACGAGCGTGGCGTCGGCGAGACCCGGTCGTGCGGCACCGGCGCGTGCGCGGCGGCCATCGCCACCAGCTTCTGGGCGGGGTCCCTCGACACCGGGGCCACCTGGCTCGTCGATGTCCCCGGTGGGCGGCTGACGGTGCGGTTGCTGCCCGACCACGGGGTCGAGCTGGCTGGGCCGGCCGTGCTCGTCGCCGACGGCTCCGTCCCGGCCGACGCCCTGCCCGCCTGACGCTCCGCCGGGCCGGCGCCACCCGCGCCCCGCTCCGGTGGCGGGGTCCGCCACCCCGTCCTACGGTGCTGCGATGGGGACCTCACGTAACGGCTCGTCCACCCGCACCGCTCGTCGCCTCGCGGCCGGAGTCGCCCTCGGCGCCGCCGCCGCGCTGGCACTCGGCACGCCGGCCGCGAGCGCCGGCCCGGACGGCGACCGGCCGGGCCGGGGCGGGCCGCCGCCCACGGGGCACGACCTGCCGAAGGTCCCCGTCATGACCGGCTCCGGCGGCGCGGTGGCCTCCGTCGACGCGGTCGCGAGCCAGATCGGCATCGACGTGCTCGCGGACGGGGGTACCGCGACCGACGCCGCGGTGGCGACCGCGGCGGCGCTCGGCGTCACCGAGCCGTACTCGACGGGCATCGGTGGTGGCGGCTTCTTCGTCCACTACGACGCGGCGACCGGGGCGGTCGAGACCATCGACGGGCGCGAGGCGGCCCCGATGACGTACGACGAGACGGTGTTCCTCGACGACGCCGGGGCGCCGATGCCGTTCTGGAAGGTCGTGAACTCCGGGCTGTCGGTCGGGGTGCCGGGGACGCCCGCCACCTGGGAGCGGGCCGTGGAGCGGTGGGGCACCCAGCGTTTGGGCGACCTGCTGAAGCCCGCCGAGCGGCTGGCCCGGACGGGGTTCGTCGTAGACCAGACCTTCCACGACCAGACGGTCGCCAACTCCGAGCGGTTCTCGATGTTCCCCGAGACGGCCCGGGTCTTCCTGCCCGGGGGAGAGGCCCCGGCGGTCGGGTCGGTCTTCCGCAACCCCGACATGTCGCGGGCCTACCGCGAGCTGCGGACCCACGGCGTCGACAGCCTGTACGACGGCCGCATGGGGCGGGCCGTCGTCGCCGAGGTGCAGGAGCCGACGACCGCCCCCGGGGTCGAGGTGCCGAAGGGTGAGATGACCCGGGCCGACCTCGCGGCCTACGCGACGCGGGACAAGGCACCGGTCCGCTCGGAGTTCGCCGGCCGCGACGTCTACGGCATGCCGGTGCCCAGCAGCGGCGGCATCACGGTGGCCGAGATTCTCAACCTCATGGAGGCCTACGAGGAGCGCACCGGCACCCCGACCTCCGGCGTCGACGACGTGCAGTACCTGCACCGGTTCTCGGAGGCCTCCGCCACCGCCTTCGCGGACCGCAACCGCTACATCGGCGACGTGCCCGGCGTGCCGACCGAGGAGCTCGTCTCGCAGGCGTTCGCCGACGAGCGCTCGTGCCTGTTCGAGGCCGGCGCGGCGATGGCGCGGCCGGTGCCGTTCGGCAACCCGGACGGCGACTACGCCGAGTGCGACGGCGGGGAGCCCGCGGGCGTCCTGCCGCACGAGGGCATGTCGACGACGCACCTGTCGGTCATCGACCGGTGGGGCAACGCGGTGTCCTACACCTCGACGATCGAGCAGACCGGCGGGTCGGGCATCACCGTCCCCGGCTGGGGGTTCCTCCTCAACAACGAGCTGACCGACTTCGAGTTCAGGCCGATCACGCCCGGGGTGCCCCACCCGAACCTCCCCGGGCCCGGCAAGCGGCCCCGGTCGTCGATGTCCCCGACGATCGTCGTCGGCGCCGATGGCCTCGAGCTCGTCGCGGGCAGCCCCGGCGGCTCGACGATCATCACGACGGTCGCCCAGATCGTCCTCGGCCACTACGAGCGCGGGCTGAGCGTCGGTGACGCCGTCGCCGCGCCCCGCCTCTCGAGCCGCAACGGCTCCAGCGAGTCGGCCGAGCCGCAGATCGCCGGCACCGACGTGGGTGCCGGGCTCACCGCGCTCGGGCACCGGCTCTCGCCGACGGCGGAGATCGGAGCGGCGACGGCCATCGGCGTCCTCGGTCCGAACCGGTACACCGCGGCGGCCGAGCCCACCCGTCGCGGCGGTGGGTCGGCGATGGTCGTGCACGCAGAGGACTGATCCGAGGCGTGTCCCGCGGGTCAGCCGGCGGCGGAGATCGCGGTCAGCACGCGGAAGCCCTTGGTCGAGGTGAGGCGGTGGCAGCCCAGGCCGAGGTCGGACTCGATCCAGCGCTGGAGTGAGTCCGAGCCGAGGTTCTTCTGGACGACGAGGTAGGCGGCGCCGCCGGGCGTGAGCCGCGGCAGCCAGGTCCGCAGCAGCTCGTGCAGCGCCGCCTTGCCGACCCGGATCGGCGGGTTGGACCAGATGAGGTCGAAGCGCACGTCCGCAGGGACCGCGTCGGCGGTCACGGCACGTACCCCGCCCAGCCCCAGCGACGCGGCGTTGCGGCGGCACAGGTCCAGGGCGCGCTCGTTGACGTCGACGGCCCACACCGTCGCGGCGGGGGAGCGCAGCCCCAGCGTCAGGGCGATCGGGCCCCAGCCGCAGCCGAGGTCGAGGAACGTCCCCGTGTCCGGAGGGGCCGGCGCCTCGTCGAGCAGCACCGCCGTGCCCTTGTCGAGGCCGCCGGGGGAGAAGATGCCGCGCGCCACCTCGACGTCGACGTCCCGCCCGGCCAGGCGCACCCGCAGCGGGCGGCGCTCGCCGTCGCTCGCGGGCTCGGCGGTGAAGTAGTGGTCGTGGTCGCTCATCGCGGGCCCACGGTAGCGGCGCGCGGAAGAATCAGGTCGCCCCGGGGCGTTGGACGATGAGACCCTAGGGAGAACATGACTGCGCGACACATCCTCTCCGGGCGGGCCGAAGCGCTCGCCGACACCAGCACCGACGATGCCGGCTTCGTGCTGGACGACAGCCGTCTCGACTACGACGGGGACCAGTACGACCGCGAGGAGCGCGCCGCGCTCCGCCGCGTCTCCGGGCTGTCCACCGAGCTCGAGGACGTCACCGAGGTCGAGTACCGGCAGCTGCGCCTCGAGCGCGTCGTCCTCGCCGCGGTGTGGTCCGAGGGCACCGCCGACGACGCCGAGAACTCCATGCGCGAGCTCGCCGCCCTCGCCGAGACCGCCGGCTCCGAGGTGCTCGCCGGGGTCGTCCAGCGCCGGCAGAACCCCGACCCGGCCACCTACCTCGGCAAGGGCAAGGCCGCCGAGCTGCGCGACATCGTCATCGCCGAGGGCGCCGACACCGTCATCTGCGACACCGAGCTCGCGCCCAGCCAGCGGCGCGCCCTCGAGGACGTCGTCAAGGTCAAGGTCATCGACCGGACGGCGCTCATCCTCGACATCTTCGCCCAGCACGCGAAGTCCCGGGAGGGCAAGGCCCAGGTCGAGCTCGCCCAGCTCCAGTACCTCCTGCCGCGCCTGCGCGGCTGGGGTGACTCGATGTCGCGGCAGGCCGGTGGCCAGGCCGCCGGCGGCCAGGGCATGGGCTCGCGCGGCCCCGGTGAGACGAAGATCGAGCTCGACCGGCGCCGCATCAACTCCCGCATCGCCAAGCTCCGCCGCGACATCAAGGAGATGAAGACGACGCGCGACACCAAGCGGGGCGGGCGTCGCGCCAACCGGGTGCCGAGTGTGGCCATCGCCGGCTACACCAACGCCGGCAAGTCGAGCCTGCTCAACCGGCTCACCGGCGCGGGCGTCCTCGTCGAGAACCAGCTGTTCGCCACCCTCGACCCCACCGTGCGGCGCGCCGAGACCCCCGACGGCCGGCTCTACACCCTCGCCGACACCGTCGGGTTCGTCCGACAGCTGCCGCACCAGCTCGTCGAGGCGTTCCGCTCCACCCTCGAGGAGGTCGCCGACGCCGACCTGCTGCTCCACGTCGTCGACGGCTCGCACGCCGACCCCGAGGGGCAGATCTCCGCGGTCCGCGCCGTCCTCGCCGACGTCGACGCCACCGACGTCAAGGAGGTCATCGTCGTCAACAAGGCCGACATCGCCGACCCCGAGGTGCTCGACCGGCTCCGCCGCCACGAGAAGCACGTCATCGTCGTCAGCGCCCGCTCCGGTGCCGGGATGGACGAGCTGCAGGCGCTCATCGCCGACGAGCTGCCCCAGCCCGACGTCGACGTCGACGTGCTCGTGCCCTACGACCGCGGCGACCTCGTGAGCCGCATGCACGAGACCGGCGAGGTCCTCACCAGCGAGCACGTCGCCGACGGGACCCGGGTCACCGCCCGGGTCGATGCCGAGCTGGCCGACGACCTCTCCGCCTACCTCGTCCAGCCGTGATGCACCGCCGCCCCTGATCCGCCGGGGCCGCGGGTAGCCTCGACGCGTGGAGGTGGGGCCCCGCGAGATCTCGACCAACCGGCTGACATTGCGTCCGCCGGTGGCTTCGGACCGGGGCCTGTGGGTGCGCCTCAGCCTCGACCCCGCCCTGTGGGCGCACGCCACCCGGCCCATGCCCGCCAGTGAGGCCCACGCGTCGGCCGAGTTCGACGCCTGCCTCGACCGCTGGCGGACAACGGGTTTCGATCTCGGCGTCGTCGAGGAGTCGCTCCGCGGCAGGACCGTCGGCTTCGGCGGCGTCCGGCAGGCCGACGCCGGCGAGCGGCTCCGGCTCACGTTCTGCTTCGACAGCGCGGTGCACGGGCGCGGCCTGGCGCGCGAAGCGGCCCGTGCCTGGTCGGCGTACGCCTTCGAGTGGCTGCCGGACCTGCCCCTCGTTGCCGTCGTGGGCGAGCACAACGTCGCCGCGGCGCGCACCGCCCGGTCCGTGGGCATGGAGGCCGAGGACACTCCGGACGCGTCGACCGGCGACGGTGACGCGTCGCGTCCCACGGTTTTCGCCGCCCCCCGCGTCGAGGTGCTCGACCGCTTCGACGGGCAGACCCGCGAGTCCGTGCTCGACCTGTGGTGCGCGGTGAACGACGACGGGGGAGCCGTCGGCTTCCTGCCGGGGGCGTCCCGCTCCGCGGTCGCCCAGGCCCTGTCGGCGCACGAGGAGCAGATGGCCGACGGCAGCGCCGCCGCCGTGCTGCTGCGGGCCACCGGCGGCTCGGTGGTCGGGATCGGCTTCTGGGTCGCCGAGGCCAACCCGATGCTCGCGCACACCCGCACCGGGTACCGGATCATGACCGATCCGGCCCGGCGGGGCCGCAACCTCGGCCGGCTGCTGCTGGCGGCGATGCACCGGACCGCTCGCGCCCACGGCGTCGAGCTCGTCTCGGTCGGGGTCCGCAGCGGCCTCGGGATCACCCGGTTCTACGAGCGGGCCGGGTACGACGAGGTCGGCCGGGTCCCGGGCGCCATCCGGGTGGCGCCGGGGGACGACCGCGACGACATCGTCCTCAGCCGGCGCCTCGACGGGCGGCCGATGGTGGCCGACGGGCGGGCCTGAGTCAGCTGAGGCCGACGATGCGGCCGTCGTCGTCGACGTCGATGTGGTTCGAGGCAGGAGTCCGCGGCAGCCCCGGCATCGTCATGATGTCGCCGGTCACCAGCACGACGAAGCCCGCGCCGGCGGCCAGCCGCACCTCACGCACCGTGACGGTGTGCCCCTCGGGGGCGCCCCGCAGGGTGGGGTCGGTCGAGAACGAGCTCTGCGTCTTCGCCATGCAGACCGGCAGGTGCCCGTAGCCCTCGGCCTCGATCGCCGCGAGCCGCCGCGCCGCCTTCGGCTCGAAGGTCACGCCTGCCGCGCCGTAGACGCGGGTCGCGACGGCCTCCGCCTTCTGCGCCAGCGACATCTCGTCCGGGTAGACCAGCTGCATCCCGCCGGTCGACGCCTCGATCGCGCCCAGCACCCCGCGGGCGAGGTCCTGTGCCCCGGCTCCACCGTCGGAGTAGTGGGTCGCCTCGTACGCCGCGAACCCCTCGTCGGCGACGAGCCGCAGCACCTCGGCGACCTCGGCGTCGGTGTCGCTGGGGAACCGGTTGAGCGCGACCACCGCCGGCAGCCCGTAGACGTCGCGGACGTTGCGCAGGTGCCGCCGCAGGTTGGTCATGCCCGAGGTGACCGCGTCCACGGCCTCCGCGCCGAGGTCGGCCACGGCGACCCCGCCGTGGTACTTCAGGGCGCGGACGGTGGCGACGACGACGACGGCGGAGGGGCGCAGGCCGGAGGCGCGGCACTTGATGTCGATGAACTTCTCCGCGCCCAGGTCAGCGCCGAAGCCGGCCTCGGTGACGACGTAGTCGGCGAGCTTGAGGGCGGTCTGGGTCGCCATCACCGAGTTGCACCCGTGCGCGATGTTCGCGAACGGTCCGCCGTGGATCATCGCCGGCGTGTGCTCGAGGGTCTGCACGAGGTTGGGGGCCAGGGCCTCGCGGAGGATGGCCGTCATCGCGCCGTGGACCTGGAGGTCGCGGGCCCGCACCGGCTGCTTGTCGCGGGTGTAGCCGACGACGATGCCGCCGAGCCGGTCGCGCAGGTCGGCGATGGAGGTGGCGAGGCAGAGGATCGCCATCACCTCGGAGGCGACGACGATGTCGAAGCCGTCCTCGCGGGGGACGCCGTTGGCGACCCCGCCGAGCCCGACGACGATGTCCCGCAGGGCGCGGTCGTTGAGGTCGACGACCCGCTTCCAGGTGATCGTGCGCGGGTCGATGCCGAGCGCGTTGCCGTGGTGGAGGTGGTTGTCGAGGACCGCCGAGAGCAGGTTGTTCGCCGCGGCGATCGCCGCGAAGTCGCCGGTGAAGTTGAGGTTGATGTCGGTCATCGGCACCACCTGGGCGTACCCGCCGCCGGCCGCGCCGCCCTTCATGCCGAAGACCGGGCCCATCGACGGCTCCCGCAGGGCCACGATGGCGTTCTCCCCGAGCGAGCTGAGGGCGTCGGCCAGCCCGACCGACGTCGTCGTCTTGCCCTCGCCGGCCGGGGTGGGGGAGATGGCGGTGACGAGGACGAGCCGGCCGTCGGGGCGGCCCGCGAGGCTCCGGACGTACTCCAGGGTGAGCTTGGCCTTGGTGTGGCCGTACGGGATGAGCGCGTCCGGCTCGATCCCCAGCCGGGTGCGGGCGAGCTCGACGATGGGCGTGATCTCGGCGGCCTCGGCGATCTCGAGGTCCGGCGGGACGGTCCGGGACTGTGCGCTGGTGGTCACACCGGTCATCGTGGCACCCCCGCCCGCGCAGCGACAAGGGATCGGGTGCGTGCCGCGCAACCGAGCGCACGATACGCAACGCCTGTGCCGGGTTCCCGGCCCTGGGGACGGGAGCGGCGGGGTCCCACCGGCACCGCCTAGGCTGCCCTGGTGCCCTCCCTCGACGACCTGCTCCACGCCGCCGTCGTCGGGGTGGGCGGCACCGAGCGCCCGGGCCAGGTCGAGATGGCGCATGCCGTGGCCGACGCCGTCGAGAGCGGCGAGCACCTGCTCGTCCAAGCCGGCACCGGGACCGGCAAGTCCCTCGCGTACCTCGTCCCGGCCGTGCAGCACGCGATGGACACCGGCCGCACCGCCGTCGTCGCCACGGCCACCCTGGCGCTCCAGGCCCAGATCGTCGACCGCGACATGCCCCGTCTGGCCGAGGCGCTCGCGCCGGTGCTGGGCCGGAGCCCCACCTACGCCCTGGTCAAGGGTCGCCGCAACTACGTGTGCCGGCACAAGCTGGAGGGCGGCTTCCCCGACGACGACGCCGACACGCTGATGTCGGTCGGCGACGTCGACCGGGCGGCGTCCCGCCTCGGGCAGGAGGTGGTCCGGCTGCGCGAATGGGCCGGGGTCACCGAGTCCGGGGACCGCGACGAGCTCGTGCCTGGAGTCACCGAGCGCGCCTGGCGGCAGGTGTCGGTCAGCGCCGAGGAGTGCCTCGGCTCGCGCTGCCCGATGGTCGCCGAGTGCTTCGTCGAGCGGTCCCGCGAGGCCGCCCGTGACGTCGACGTCGTCGTCACCAACCACTCCTTCATGGCGATCGACGCCTTCGAGGGCCGCCAGATGCTGCCCGAGCACGACGTCCTCGTCATCGACGAGGGCCACGAGCTGGTCGACCGGGTCACCTCGACGATCACCGACGAGGTGTCGGCGGGGTCGGTGCGTGCCGCGTCGAAGCGGGCCGGGCGGAAGGCGGACGCCGCCGAGGCCCTGGACGACGCCGCGACGCTCCTCGAGTCCGTCCTCGAACCGATGCCCGAGGGTCGCCTCACCGGGGTGCCCGACGCGCTCGCCACCGCACTGGGCCGCATCCGCGACGTCGCCCGTGCTGCCCAGACCGAGCTGAAGCCGCAGCAGGGCGAGGAGCCGGACGCGGGACGCCAGGTGGCGCGCGCCGCGGTGGACGACCTGTTCGACGTCGCTGCCCGGATGCTCGAGGAGCGCGACCTCGACGTCACGTGGCTGTCCAAGGACCCGCGCCGCGGCCCGGTGCTGCGGGTCGCGCCGATGAGCGTCGCCATGCTCGTGCGCGACAAGGTCTTCGAGGAGCGGACGGTCGTCATCACCTCCGCCACCCTCGAGCTCGGCGGCTCCTTCGACGCCGTCGCCGGGACGATCGGGCTGCGGGGCGAGGGCGCGCCGGCCTGGCGCGGGCTCGACGTCGGCAGCCCGTTCGACTACCCGAAGCAGGGCATCGCCTACGTGGCGACGCACCTGCCGCCTCCCGGGCGGGACGGCACCGCACCCCAGACCCTCGACGAGATCGAGGCGCTGGTGCGCGCCGCGGGCGGGCGGACGCTCGGGCTGTTCTCGTCGATGCGGGCCGCCCGCGAGGCGACGGAGGTCATGCGCGAGCGGCTCGAGGACACCGACATCGTCGTGCTGTGCCAGGGCGAGGACCAGATCTCCACCCTGGTCCGGGAGTTCGCCAAGGACCCCGCCACCTGCCTCTTCGGGACGCTGTCGCTGTGGCAGGGCGTCGACGTCCCCGGCTCGTCGTGCCAGCTCGTCCTCATCGACCGCATCCCGTTCCCGCGGCCCGACGACCCGCTCGCGTCGGCCCGGTCCCAGGCCATCGCCCGGATGGGCGGCAACGGCTTCATGGCGGTGTCGGCCACCCACGCGGCACTGCGGCTGGCGCAGGGAGCGGGCCGGCTCATCCGGCGCTCGGACGACCGCGGGGTCGTCGCCTTCCTCGACTCGCGGATGATGTCGGCCCGCTACGCCGGGTTCCTCCAGCGGTCCCTGCCGCCGTTCTGGCCCACCGCCGACCGCGCGATGGTGCTGGCGGCGCTGGCCCGGCTCGACGAGACCGCGCCCCCGCCGTTGCCCGTCGCCGAGCCGACGCTGCGCGGGCTCACCGGCGCCCTCGCCGGGACGTCGATGGTCGAGGCGACGCCGGCCCCCGCCGACAAGCCGGTCGCCCACCCGCCCCCGCCGCCCGAGAACGCGCGCACTGCGGTCACCCAGGGCCATGCCTGGACGGTGCAGGAGGACGAGGAGCTGCGCGACGGGGTCGAGCTCGGGCTCGGCCTCGACGAGCTGGCCGAGTCGATGGAGCTGCCGGCCGAGATCGTCCGGGCCCGGCTCGACGGGCTGGGGCTCGAGGCCGGCACCGGCCCGACCCTGACCTTCGACTGACCGCTCAGGCCGCGGCGCGGGCCTCGAGGCGGCGCAGCCAGACGTCCGTCTGACGGGGGTCGGTGAAGCGGAGCACCGGCGGGCCGTCGGGGGCGGCCGCCCAGCCCGCGATCTCGCGGCGCTTGCGCTCGAAGGAGCGCAGGTGCCAGGCGACGATCGAGTCCCGCGAGACGGTCTGCCGCCACGACTCGGTGTTGCCGCCGCAGATCTCCTCATGGGTCCGCAGGCGGTGCACGGTGCGGCCCAACAGGCGACCGAGGCTGACCCGCCGCGGGTAGTCGAGCGCGATGAGCAGGTCGGTGTGCGGGAGGACGACGTCGCGGGTGGCGGTCCACAGGGCGTCCATGACCCACGCCGGACCCGAGACGTGCGGGCTGACCGCCGCGACCTGGGCGGTGCGGTCGAGCTGGACCCAGCCGGGGCGCCACATGAGGTCGTCGACGGCCACGTACGACAGGCCTCCGGCCGTCGCGAGCCGGACCGCCAGCGAGGACTTGCCCGACCCCGTGACCCCGAAGACGACGACCCGGCGGTGCCGGGTCAGGTCGTCGGGCGGGTCGATGAGCACCGGTCGATGGTAGGCGAGCGGGGCGGGCCGGCAGGCAGCCCCCGCGGCCGTCGGGGGGAGGTGGCAGAGTGACCGCCATGACCGAGGACGTCGTCGCCGTTGCGCACCGGGTGCCGCCGTACGTCCTCATCTCCGGGCCCGAGGGGGTGCTCGCCGAGCGCGGGCTCGCCGAGACCCTCGACCAGCTGCGCCTCACCGAGCCCGACCTCGAGGTCATCCGGCTCTACGCGGCCGCCTACGAGCCCGGCGAGCTCGTCCTGCACGCGAGCCCGTCGCTGTTCGGCGGGGCCAAGTGCATCGTCGTCCACGACCTCGACGAGGCCCCCGACACCCTGCAGGCCGACCTGCTCGCCGCCATCGGCGACGCCCCCGAGCCCGACCTGACCCTCGTCGTGCTCCACAAGAGCGGCCAGCGCGGCAAGAAGGTCCTCGACGCGCTGCGCGGCGCCCGGTGCCGGGTGGTCGACGCCCCGGCCATCAAGACCGACCGGGACAAGGCCGACTTCGCCGCCCACGAGTTCCGCCGCGCCCGCCGCAAGGCCACCCCCGAGGCCGTCCACGCCCTCGTCGAGGCGGTCGGCAAGGACGTGCGCGAGCTCGCCGCCGCCTGCCAGCAGCTCGTCGACGACACGACGGGGGTCATCGACGAGAAGGTCGTCCTCACCTACCACGGGGGCAAGGTCGAGGCCACGGGCTTCCGGGTCGCCGACGCCGCGATGGCCGGCGACACCGCGGAGGCGCTGCGGCTGCTGCGGCACGCCCTGGCCGTCGGTGTCGACCCGGTGCCCATCGTCGCGGTGCTCGCCCAGCAGGTGCGGCAGCTCATCAAGGTCGGATCGGCCGGGCGGGGGCGCCCGGCCGACATCGCCCGCGACGTCGGGATGGCGCCGTGGCAGGTCGACCGGGCCCGCCGGTCGCTGTCGGGGTGGACCGCCGACGGGCTCGGCGCGTCGCTCCAGGCGCTCGCCGCCGCCGACGCCGAGGTCAAGGGGGGTGGGCGCGACCCGGTGTACGCCGTCGAGCGGGCCCTGCTCACGATCACCGGGCAGCACGCCCGCAACCGGGACGACTGAGCCTGCTGCGTTTTGGTGCGGAGGCCGCCCCGCTGGTACCTTTGGCGACTGCGTGCGCGTGTGGTCGCGCGCGCACGAGCATCATCCAGCGCGAGTCAACCACGGGCCCCCCACGCCCGGTCCCGACCCGCGACTGCCGCCCTCTACGGCAACCCGATCCCGACCGAAGGCATACGAACCAGTGGCGAACATCAAGTCCCAGCTCAAGCGCATCAAGACGAACCGCACCGCGACCGAGCGCAACAAGGCCGTCCGGTCCGAGTTCAAGACGGCGATGCGTCGTTTCCGCGAGGCCGTCGCCTCCGGCAACGCCGACGACGCGAAGACCGCGCTCCAGGCTGCGAGCACCAAGCTCGACAAGGCCGTGAGCAAGGGCGTCATCCACAAGAACCAGGCCGCGAACAAGAAGTCCGCGATGGCCAAGAAGGCCGCTCAGCTCTGAGCCGAGCCGCCTCGCACGAGGGCCCGTCACCACTGCGGTGACGGGCCCTCGTGCGTGTGGGGGGCGGCGGCGTCAGCCGGTCGCCGCGCGGACGGCGGCGGCCACCTCGTCGAACCGGTCCTTCGCCAGGACGGCCCCCTCGCGGCGGACCGTGTCCGGGTCGACCCGGATGATCCGGTTGACCCGTGCTTCGCTCGGGCGTCCTCGGGAGTCCCACGCACCGGAGCCGATGTCGACCCACAGTCGGCCGGCCCGCCGCTCCTGGTCCTCGTCGCGGTCGTGGTCCTGGCTCGACAGCTGGAGCGCGAGAAGCCACGGCCCGTCGCGGCCGACGAGCAGCACCGGCCGGTCCTTGCCCTGGCTGTGGTCCTCCTCGTAGGGGACCCAGGTCCACACGATCTCGCCGGGGTCGGGCTGGCCGTCCGGGTGGGGTGCGTAGGTCGGGGTGAGCGGGCCCACGAAGTCGCCCGGGTAGCCGGCCCCCTGGCCGGTGTCGCCCCGGGGGACGGTGCTGGTGGCGCGGCCGCGACGATGTGCCCTGCCGTGCTTCGGTCGGGGAGTGGCGCGGGTCGCGGCCCGGACGACTTCCCGGACGGCGGTCTGGACGAGGGGTCGGAGGACTCGTTGCCACTGCATGGGCCGACCCTACTGAGCGGCGGCGGCCTGCTCGAGGACGGTGAGGTCACGGACGCAGTACCGGTGGTGCTCGACCTCCTCCTTCAGGACCACCTTGAGGCAGCGGCGGACCAGGTACTCCTGGTCCGGATACGGCTCCGCCGGCTTGCGGCCGCAGCGGCGATCGAGCTCGGCCTCGGTGAGCCTGTCGACAACGCGGCGCATGGAGGCCATCCGACGCTGCCGCGGCACCAGCACCTCATCGAGAGTCGGCGTGGCGTCGAGGGTCAGAGTCACGGATCTCCAGACCGGCGAGGTCGCACGAGTGGATGCGGGCGCCACGGAACTGGTCCGACGAGGCGTACTCAGCAGTCATCGAGGCAGTGTCACGGAACAGTCCTCTCGTCGCGACCGTGGGAGGCCGGAACCGACGGGGTTCGCACCACCGGCGGCGGACAGGGCGCGGGCGTGACTGGTACGTCGAGGTGCTGGATGCCTCGGTCGGATCTCGGGGTGCCCGAGGGTAGGACCAGGGTCTTGCCCGATGTCGGCGGATCGTCGTGCCGAGCACCATGGGCAGATGCGGTGCCTCACCGAGGATGCACCCCGGGCCGCGACACGGAAGAGGGCACTCCGATGACCATCATCACCGCCAGCGGCTCACGCGCCGAGGCGATCACTCCCGAGCCGGTCCGCACAGCACGCACCACCGGTCTGCTCTACCTCGGGCTGGTCGTCACGGGGCTGCTCGGTTTCGGGCTGGTCCGCGGCCAGCTCTTCGTCGCTGACGACCCGGCCGCGACCTTGGCCAACCTGACCGAGCACGAGACCGTGGCCCGCCTCGGCATCGTGTTGGAGACGGGCATCGTGCTCACTCAGGCGCTCGTCGCCGTGTGGTTCTACCGCCTCTTCAGGAGCGTGCACACCTTCGCCGCGGGCTCGATCGCCGCATTCGGCCTCGTCAACTCGGTGGCGATCCTCGGCAGTGCGGCCATGCTCGCCACCGCGCTCGACGTCAGTCAGGATGCCTCGCTGGCGGTGAGTGGTGGGGCGGCCGCCACCGTGCAGCTGCTGTACGTCGTGAGCGGCCACCTGTGGCTCATCGGCGGCATCTTCTTCGGGCTCTGGCTGATCCCCATGGGCTGGCTCGCGCGGCGGTCCGCCTGGATGCCCGGCCTGCTGGGCTGGCTGCTGATGATCGGCGGCGTGGGGTACGTCGCGAACGCGCTCTTCACCTACCTGCTCCCCGATGCCGGCCTCGCCCTCGACCTGTTGACCGTGCCCACCACCATCGGCGAGCTGTGGATGGTGGCCTACCTGTGCCTGCGGGGCGTCCGCCGGCCGTTGACATCGGGAGGCAGACGGTCTCGTGCGGGTGCCTGACCGCGCAGCGCCGCAGTGAGGAGCGCCCAAGGGTGGTGGCCGGCGATGCGCTGAGCGTAGGCTCGGCGTCGCGATTCGGGGCTCGGACCCGACCGCAGTCGAGGAGGAACCAGTGCCCAGATCCGTCATCGCAGCCATCGGCTTCCTGGTCCTCCTCGGGCTGGCGGTCGTCGTCCCGGCGAGTGCCCAGGCCCGGGCCGAGCCGGTTCGCTTCGCGACCTTCAACGCCTCACTCAACCGCAACGTCGAAGGACAGCTGGTCGGCGATCTGTCGACGACGACCAATGCCCAGGCGCGAGCAGTGGCGGAGATCATCCAGCGCACGCGCCCCGATGTGCTGCTGATCAACGAGTTCGACTTCGTCGAGGGCGGTCACGCGGCCGAGCTGTTCCAGGACAACTACCTGTCCGTCGGCCAGATGGGCGCCGAGGCCATCGACTACCCCTACTACTACGTCGCGCCATCGAACACCGGCATCCCGTCTGGCGTCGATCTGAACAACAACGGCGTGGTCGGCGGACCGGACGACGCCTTCGGGTTCGGCTTCTTCCCGGGCCAGTTCGGCATGGTCGTCTTCAGCCGGTACCCGATCGATGTCGACGGCGTGCGGACCTTCCAGAGGTTCCTGTGGCGAGACATGCCGGGCGCGCTCCTCCCGGACGACCCCTCCACTCCCGAGCCGGCCGACTGGTACTCCCAGGAGGAGTTGGATGTCTTCCGCCTCTCGTCCAAGAGCCACTGGGACGTCCCCATCAAGGTCGGCGCCCGGGAGGTCCACTTCCTGGTCAGCCATCCCACGCCGCCGGTCTTCGACGGTCCAGAGGATCGCAACGGAAAGCGCAACCATGACGAGATCCGGTTGTGGGCCGACTACATCACTCCCGGGCCGACGTCCGACTACATCTATGACGACTCCGGCAGATTCGGCGGCCTGAAGCCTGGCTCCATGTTCGTCATCGCCGGCGACCAGAACAGCGACCCGCTCGACGGTGACAGCATCCCGGGTGCGATCCAGCAGTTGACCGAACACCCGCTGGTCAACACCAAGGTCGCTCCCGACAGCGAGGGCGCAGCGGAGGCCAGCGCGCTGCAAGGCGGCGCGAACCTGACGCACCGCAGCGACCCTCGCTTCGACACTGCCGACTTCAGCGACACAGCGCCAGGCAACCTTCGAGTGGACTACGTCCTGCCCCGTGTGAACCTGCGCATCCAGGACGCCGGCGTGTTCTGGCCAAATCAGGACGACCCTCTGTTCAGGCTGACCGGCGTCTTCCCCTTCCCCAGTTCGGACCATCGGCTGGTCTGGGTCGATGTCAACATCCCAGGAACTGCCGCTGGCCGCAGCTGAGGTGGCCCGCGATCCGATCATCGACTTCTGCCTCGACGCCAGCTTGGCCTCGCGTCAGGCGGCGGGGAGGGTCCAGTCGTCGTCGGTGAGCTCGGCCCACCAGAGCTCGAGGTCGTCGTGGTGGTCGGGGGCGCCGATGTGGGCGTGGTGGAGTGGGGTCGGTGGTCGGGGTGGCGGGTCGCCGGGGGCCCGTTTCCGCTGGTGGGCGAGGTGGCGGTCGTAGGAGCCGTCGGTGAGGTCCCAGTGGACGTGTCGGCCGTGGGGGTCGGGGGTGGGGGTGGTGTGGGCGGCCAGGCGTCGTCGGTGGACGGTGGTGTGGTGGTGTTGGCAGAGCAGGGCGGCGTTGGTGATGTCGGATGGTCCGCCGTCGGCCCAGTGGGTGAGGTGGTGGGCGCGGGTCCAGGCGGCGGGGGCGGTGCAGCCGGGGTAGGTGCAGCCGCGGTCGCGCAGCCAGAGGCGGCGGCGTTGGGCGCGGGTGAAGAGGCGGGCGACGCGGCCTTGGTCGAGGTGCTCGCCGTGGGTGCCCAGGACGTGCGGGACGAGCGCGGCGTCGCAGGCGATGCGGCGCAGGGCCTCGGGGGGCAGGAGGGTGGCGGTGGCGGCGGAGCCGAGGACCTCGGCGGCGCCGGTGCGGTGCTCGAGGTCGGTGAGGGTGATGGTGACGTGGACCGCGGCCGGTGACCCGGCCGCCCCGTCGGCCCCGGCCTGGTCGGCGTCGCGGGTGCTGGAGCGGCGGCAGACCTCGGTGAGGGCTTCGACGCGGCGTTGCCCGGCGGGGCGCAGGTCGCGTTCGCCGGTCTCGGGGTTGGGGGCGGGCGCGGACAGCGGCCCGATGGCGGCTTCGAGGGCGGTGGCCTGCTCGGGGGTCATCCACAGCTGGTACTCGGTGAGGTCGGCGGACTCCACGTGCGGCATCGAGAGCCGGGCGGCTCCCTCGAGGCGGTGGTGCAGGTCGTCGAGGACGCCGTGCCGGCCGTGGTCGGCCAGCAGCCGGGGACGGAGCCGCCGCATCACGGTCGGGCCCCACTCGGTGGCCAGGTCGACCAGGGCGGCGGTGACGGTGGGCACGGCCTCGGGGCGCAGCAGCGGCGCCAGCCGGTCGACCTCGCGCAGCACCGCCGTCGCCGTGCCCGCCGCCACCGTCCCGGTAGTGACCGCGGCCCACACCAGGCCGACCGGCGAGCCCGGGTCGGGCTCGACCCGGGCCAGGCCGGTGTCGGCGGCGGTGACCTCGCGGACCAGGGCCGCGACGGGCCCGGCACCGCCCTGCCGCAGCGACGGCGCGTGCTCGCGGACCCACCCGTGGACCCCGGCCCCGGTGCACTCACCCCGCCGGGCGGCCTCCACCGTGACGGCCACCCGGGCGGCGCAGGCCTGCGCGGCGACGTCGTCGACGACCCCCATCAGCTCACCCAGCTCGGCCCCCGACGCCTGCCCCAGCACCTCACCCAGACCCGCCAGCGCCTCCCGCGCAGCCTCGACCCTGGAGCGTCGCTCCACGATCGTGAGGGTCCCCCTGGCCATGCCCCATCGTATCGAACACGCGTACGAGAAGCAAGCATCCGTCCACAGAATGTTCGAACCAATTCACCATCGGCAGAGCCGATCCCATCGGCTCGCGAGCAGTCGAAGCGTCGTGTCGGAGTGGCAGAGGCGTGCATGAGCGGCCACAGCGAGACGAGGTCGACCTCCCTCGTCGGTTCGGGGACGCGGCCCGGACGTGGGACACTGGGGGGAGTGCCCTGACCATCCCGAACCCCGAGGAAATCCCCACCCGTGTCCCCCCGCGCCAGCACCGTGCTGCAGCCGCACGCGACGCCGCCGGAGGCGATCCGCAACTTCTGCATCATCGCCCACATCGACCACGGCAAGTCGACCCTTGCCGACCGGATGCTCCAGATCACCGGCGTCGTCGACGACCGGGCGATGCGGGCCCAGTACCTCGACCGGATGGACATCGAGCGCGAGCGCGGCATCACGATCAAGAGCCAGGCCGTGCGCATGCCGTGGGAGGTCGACGGCGCGAGCCACGTCCTCAACATGATCGACACCCCGGGCCACGTCGACTTCACCTACGAGGTCTCGCGCAGCCTGGCCGCCTGCGAGGGCGCGGTCCTCCTCGTGGACGCCGCCCAGGGCATCGAGGCGCAGACGCTGGCGAACCTATATCTCGCGATGGAGAACGACCTCACCATCATCCCGGTGCTCAACAAGATCGACCTGCCGGCCGCCCAGCCCGACAAGTACGCCGAGGAGCTCGCCGGTCTCATCGGCTGCGAGCCCGAGGACTGCTTCCGGGTGTCCGGCAAGACCGGCGTCGGCGTCGAGCCCCTGCTGGACTCGATCGTCGCCCAGGTCCCCTCGCCGACCGGGAACGCCGACGCCCCGGCCCGCGCGATGATCTTCGACTCGGTCTACGACACCTACCGGGGCGTCGTCACCTACGTCCGCGTCATCGACGGCAACCTCAACCCGCGCGAGCGGATCGTCATGATGTCGACGAAGGCGCACCACGAGCTGCTCGAGATCGGCGTCATCAGCCCGGAGCCGGTGCCCGGCAAGGGCCTCGGCGTCGGCGAGGTGGGCTACCTCATCACCGGCGTCAAGGACGTGCGCCAGTCCAAGGTCGGCGACACCGTGACCAACGCGGCCAAGCCCGCCGCCGACGCGCTCGGCGGCTACCGCGACCCCAAGCCGATGGTGTTCTCCGGGCTCTTCCCGCTCGACGGCTCCGACTACCCCGACCTGCGCGACGCGCTCGACAAGCTCAAGCTCAACGACGCCGCGCTCGTCTACGAGCCCGAGACGTCCGTGGCCCTCGGGTTCGGCTTCCGCTGCGGCTTCCTCGGCCTGCTCCACCTCGAGATCGTCCGCGAGCGCCTCGAACGCGAGTTCGACCTCGAGCTCATCTCGACCCAGCCCAACGTCGTCTACGACGTGACGATGGACGACGGCACCGAGATCCTCGTGACCAACCCGAGCGAGTTCCCCGGCGGCAAGGTCGCCGAGGTGCGCGAGCCCAAGGTGCGCACGACGATCCTCGCGCCGAGCGAGTTCATCGGCGCGATCATGGAGCTCTGCCAGGGCAAGCGCGGCACCCTGCTCGGGATGGACTACCTGTCCGAGGAGCGCGTCGAGATGCGCTACACGCTGCCGCTCGCCGAGGTCGTCTTCGACTTCTTCGACCAGCTGAAGTCGCGCACCCGCGGCTACGCCTCGCTCGACTACGAACCCGACGGCGACCAGGTGGCCGACCTCGTCAAGGTCGACATCCTGCTCCAGGGCGAGACCGTCGACGCCTTCTCCGCGATCGTCCACAAGGACAAGGCGTACGGCTACGGCGTCATGATGGCCGGCAAGCTCAAGGAGCTCATCCCGCGCCAGCAGTTCGAGGTGCCGATCCAGGCGGCCATCGGGGCCCGGGTCATCGCCCGCGAGAACATCCGCGCCATCCGCAAGGACGTACTCGCCAAGTGCTACGGCGGCGACATCTCCCGCAAGCGCAAGCTGCTCGAGAAGCAGAAGGCGGGCAAGAAGCGGATGAAGAACATCGGGTCGGTCGAGGTGCCGCCGGAGGCCTTCATCGCCGCGCTCACCTCCGACGGCGCGGGCGCGCAGGCCACGAAGAAGTGACAGCGGCGCCCGCGGCCACGGTCGCCGCGGGGGGCGTCCTCGCCTCGACGGGGATCGCGGTGCTCGTCGTCGCCCGGTTCGCGCGTCCGGTCAGCGGGGGGCGAGCTCGGCGGTGGCCGGCGCCGGGGCGGAGCCCAGCACGTGCGGGGCTCCCTCGACGCTGACCGAGACGCGCTGCCCGACCACGGGCGGCGTGCCGCCGGTGGTGCGGGCCCGCACCACGGTGCCGATCCCGTCGGCCAGGCGCAGCTCGGCCAGCGCGTCGTGGCCGAAGAACTCGACCCGGGTCACCTCGGCGAGGACGCCGCCGCCCTCGGGGGCGCCGAGGTGCAGCTGCTCGGGGCGCAGCATGACCTCGCAGTCGCCCGATCCCGGTGCACCCGGGGCCGGGAGGATGCCGAGCGCGCAGGTGACGGTGCTACCGGCCAGCCGGCCGGCCAGGAAGCACGCCTCGCCGAGGGAGGTGGCCGAGCGCCGGTCGGCCGGGGTGCGGTAGACCTCCAGTGGGGTCCCGACCTGGACGAACCGGCCGGCGTGCATGATCGCGACCTGGTCGGCGAAGGACAGCGCCTCCGCCTGGTCATGGGTGACGAGCACGACGGTGGCCTGCTCGTGGCGCAGCGCGGCCGCCACCGCCTCGCGGGTCGCGACCCGCAGCTCGGGGTCCAGGGCCGAGAACGGCTCGTCGAGGAGGACGATCCGGGGGCGCCGGGCCAGCGCCCGCGCGAGCGCCACCCGCTGCTGCTGCCCGCCCGAGAGCTGGTCCGGGCGCCTGGTGGCGAGGTCGGCGGGCAGCCCCACCAGCTCGAGGAGCTCGCAGGCGCGGGCGCGGTCCCGGCGCTCGCGGCGGGGGAGCCCGTAGGCGATGTTGGCGCTGATGTCCAGGTGCGGGAAGAGGTTGCCCTCCTGGGCGACGTAGCCGAAGCCCCGCTTCTCGGGAGGGACCCAGGTGCCGTGGCCCGCGACGACGTCGTCACCGAGGCGCACCTCGCCGGCGTCGGGCCGCATGAAGCCGGCGACGACCCGCAGCAGGGTCGTCTTGCCGCAGCCGGACGGCCCGAGCACCGCGGTGGTCGTGCCGGCCGCGACGGTGAGGTCGATGTCGTGCAGGACCGGGGTCCGCGGGTGCGATGCGCTGACGCCGGTCAGCCGCAGGCTCCTCATGACAGCTCCTCTCGGTTGCCGCGCAGCAGCAGGTAGGTCAGGGGGGCGGACAGGACGACGAGCGCCGCGGCGTAGGGGGCGGCGGCCGCGTAGTCGAGGGAGGCGCTCGCGTCCCAGAACGCCGTGGCGAGCGTCCGGGTTCCGGTGGGGGCGAGCAGCAGCGTCGCGGTGAGCTCGGTCGAGACGGCGATGAAGACAAGGGCGGAGCCGGCGAGCGTGCCGCGCAGCATCAGCGGGGCCTGGACCCGGGCGAAGGTCCGCAGCGGCCCGTCGCCGAGGGCGCGGGCGGCGTCACCGAGCTCCGGGGGCACGGTGGCGATCGCCGCGCGGGTGGCGATCATCGCGCGGGGGATGAAGAGGATCACGTAGGCGAGGACCAGGGCGAACGCGGTCTGGTAGAGCGGCCGGGCGTAGGTGATGGTCAGCGTGATGAGGGCGAGCGCGACGACGACGCCGGGCAGCGAGGCCGCGAGGTAGGTGACCCGCTCGAGCAGCACCGCCACCCAGGACCGGCTCCGGGTCACCAGCCAGGCGGCCGGGAGGGTGGCGGCGGTGGTCACGAGGGCGGCGACGAGGGCGAGGGCGAGGGTCCACCACAGGGCGGGGCCGATGTTCGTCGGCTCCTGGGCCTGCTCGCTCCGCGAGAGCCAGGTGCCGATGCTCCAGGCCGGCACGCCGATCGCCAGCGCGGTGAGGGCCGAGACCGCGAGGAGGGCGAGCGGGGTGCCGCGCCCCAGCGGGGTGCGGGCCGCGCGGCGGGCGGCACCGGGGCCGAGGCGCACGTGCCGGGTCCGCCCGCGGGTGAGCAGCTCGAGGGTGAGGAAGGTCGCGGCCAGAGCCATGAGGACGGTCGCGAGGACGCTGCCCGACCGGCTGTCGAACGCGACCTCGAACTGGTCGAGGATCGCGGTCGTGAAGGTGGGGAAGCGGAGCATCTCGAGGGCTCCGTACTCGGCGAGGAGGTGGAGCGAGACGAGCAGGACGCCGCCGAGCAGGGCCGGGCGGACCTGGGCGAGCCCGACCCGCAGCGCGGTCTGCCAGGGGCCGTGCCCGAGCGCCCGCGCGGCCTCCTCGAGCCCCGGGTCGACCGTCCGCAGCAGGGCCGCGACCGGCAGGAACACGAACGGGAAGTACGACAGGGTGGTGACGATGACGGCGCCCGCCAGTCCCTCGAAGCCCGGGATGAGCGCGGACCACGCGAAGCTGTTGACGAACGCCGGCACGGCGAGCGGGGCGACGAACGCGACCCGCCAGAACGCGGCGCCGGGGAGCGCGGTGCGCTCGACGAGCCAGGCCGCGCCGACGCCGATGAGGGTCGAGAGCAGGCCGACGATGGCGACGAGCGAGAGGGTGTTGCGCAGCAGCTCGCCGACGCGCGGCCGCCAGACGAGCGCGAAGGCGTCGGCCGCCCCGGACTCCAGCGCCTTGGCGACGACGACGACGAGCGGCAGGACGCAGAGCGCGGCGACGAGCAGGGCGGTCGCCACGAGCCACGGGGAGACGCCGCCGAGGCCGCCGGCCGGGCGTGGGTGCGCCGACGCCGGCGCCGGCCCGTCAGGGGCCGGTGCCGGTCGGGTCGGCGTCGTCGTCACCTAGAGCAGCCCCGCCTCGGTCATGAGGTCGATGACCTGCGGCCCGTTGAGGGTGAACGGGTCGATCTTCGGGGCCTCGAGCGAGTCCAGCGGCGGCAGCGCCGGGTCGGACTCGACGCCGCGGCCGACCGCGTACTCCTTGACGTCGGTGGTGCGCAGCACCTCCTGGCCCGCCGGGCTCGTCAGGTAGGCGAGGAACTTCTGGGCGTCCTCGGGGCGCTTGCTGCTCTCGAGGACGCCGGCGCCGGAGAGGCTGACGAAGGCGCCCGGGTCCTCGTTCTTGAAGTAGTGCAGCGCCGTGTTGCCGCTGCTCACCTTGTCGAGGGCCTGGTCGCGGTACCAGTAGTAGTGGTAGATGACGCCCATGGCGGACTGGCCGGCGTTGACGGCCTTCATCGTCGCGATGTTGTTCTGGTACACCTTCGCGTTGGACTTCAGCGCCGCGAGCCACTCCGCGGTCGCCTCCTCACCCTGCTCGGCGAGGATGGCCGAGACGATGGCCTGGAAGTCGGCGCCGCCGGCCGCGGCGCCCCACTGACCGGCGTACTTCTCGTCGGCGAGGTCCATGAGCGAGGCGGGGAGGTCGGCCTCCGCGACCATGCTCGGGTTGTAGACCAGGACCGTCGACCGTGCGGCGATGCCCACCCAGTGCTTCGACGACGGCACGTACTGCGGGCCCACCTGCTCGATGGTCGCGGCGTCGACGGGGGCGAGCAGGCCGGCCTGCTCGACGGTCGTCATCGCGGGGGAGTTCTCGGTGAGGAACACGTCGGCCGGCGAGCTGGCGCCCTCCTCGACGATCTGGGCGCCCATCGAGGAGTCGTTGCCGTAGCGGACCTGGACCTCGATGCCGGTCTCGTCCTGGAACGCCTGGCCCCAGGCCTCGGTGAGGTTCTTGTGCTGCGCGCTGTAGATCGTGAGCTTGCCGGAGTCGAGGTCGCCGGTGGCCTCGAGGCTGCTCTCGCCGCAGGCGGCCAGTCCCAGGGCCGCGGCGGTAGCCGCTGCGGCAAGGAGCGTGGTGCGGTGTCTCACGAAGGGTCTCCAGCGTCTGCTCGGCGTCTCGGTCATCCGTAGGCAAGGCTTGCCTAACTCCGGAAAGGCTAGCCGACCCCCTCGGTGATCACCCAACCCGGGGGGAGGACTTGCATTAGGCATGCCTAACCTTATTTACTGCCGCCGTGACGTTGACCGCCGACACCGCCTCCGGGACCCGGGCTCTGCCCTGGGTCGCCGGCCTGGGCGAGCACGGCGACCGGGTCGCGTTGCACACCGCGCAGGGCCCCGTCACGTACGCCGAGCTCGCGGACCGGGTCGACGCCCTGGCCGCCCGCCTGGCCGGTGCGCGCCGGCTCGTGCACGTCGAGGGCAGGGCATCGCACGCGACCGTCGTCGCGCTCCTCGCGGCGCAGGCCGTCGGGCACGTCGTGCTGCTCGGGGCTCCCGGCGTGGCGGCGCGCGCCCTGCGGGGCGCGTACTCACCCGACGTGGTCATCGATGCCGACGGCGGGGTGCAGGTGCTGCGCGAGGAGCCGGCCCACGTCCTGCATCCCGACCTCGCCCTGCTGCTCAGCACCAGCGGGTCCACCGGGGCGGCCAAGCTCGTGCGGCTGTCGGCGGACAACCTCGTGGCCAACGCCGAGCAGATCACCGACGCCCTCGGCGTGCGCCCGGACGACTGCGCCGCGCTCACCCTGCCGCTCACCTACTGCTACGGGCTGTCGGTCCTCACGACGCACCTCGCGGCGGGCGCGGCCGTCCTGCTGACCGACACCACGGTCGTCGACGACGGCTTCTGGCGGGCCGCCGAGGCCGCGGGGGTCACGACCCTCCCCGGGGTCCCGCACACGTTCGAGCTGCTGGAACGCAGCGGGTTCACCGACCGCGCCCTACCGCGGCTGCGCTACCTGACCCAGGCCGGCGGGCGGATGGATCCCGCCCGGGTGCGCCGATTCGCCGAGCTCGGGCGCCGGCGCGGTTTCGACCTCGTCGTCATGTACGGCCAGTCCGAGGCGACGGCCCGGATGACGACCCTGCCGCCCGACCTCGCGGCCGAGCACCCCGACACCGTCGGCGTGCCGGTCCCCGGGGCCAGCATCGAGATCGACCGCGGCGAGATCGTCTTCCGCGGGCCCAACGTCATGCTCGGCTACGCGCACGAGCCGGCGGACCTCGCGCTGGGTCGCACCGTCCACGAGCTCCGCACCGGCGACCTCGGTGAGCTGACGCCCGAGGGGCTGCTCCGCGTCGTCGGCCGCACGGCCCGGTTCGTCAAGGTCCTCGGCCACCGCATCGACCTCGAGGGTCTCGAACGGCGCCTCCAGGAGGACGGGTACGACGTGCGCTGCGCGGGCCGGGACGGGCTCGTCGCGGTGGCCGTGCGTGCGCTCACCGGCGCCCCGCGCCTCGAGACCCTGCGGCGTGGGGTCGCGCGGCGCTGCGGCCTGCCCCGCGACGCCGTGCGGGTGGTGCCGGTCACCGAGTTCCCCGCCCTCGAGAACGGCAAGCCGGACACCGCGGCGGTCCTCAGCCTCGCCGCACCCGGGCCGGGGAAGCGCGCGCCGCACCCTGGCGAGCGTGGCGTCGCCGCGATCTACGCCGAGCTCCTCGGGGTCGAGGTCCGCGACGACTCGACCTTCACCGGTCTCGGTGGCGACTCGCTGTCCTACGTCGAGGTGTCGATCCGCCTCGAGGCCCTCCTCGGCCGGCTGCCGGGGGACTGGCACCTCACCCCGGTCGCCGACCTCGAGCGGCTCCGGCCGGCGCCCGACGGGGCCGACGCCGGCGAGCCCCGCACCGGCGGCCGGCCGCGGCGGCAGCGATGGCCATGGCGGTGGCAGACGATGGAGACGAGCATCTGGCTGCGGGCGGTCGCGATCGTCCTCATCGTCGGCACCCACGCCGACCTGTTCACGCTGCAGGGGACCGCCAACGCGCTCCTCGTCATCGCGGGCTACCAGCTCGCCCGGTTCCAGCTGTCGGGTCCGGACCGCCGGGAGCGGTCCCGGCGGGTCCTCCTCGCCGCCGGGCGGGTCGCCGCGCCGAGCTTGGTCGTCATCGCCGGAGCCCACGTCGTCTGGGGACTGTACGAGCCGCGCAACCTCGTCTTCGCCAACTGGGTGTTCGGGGCCGAGGAGCTCGGGCCGCCGTGGCGGTTCTGGTTCATCGAGGCGATCCTCGTCGCGCTGCTCCTCGTCGCGGCGCTGACCCGCAGCGGCGTCGTCGAGCGCTGGGACCGGCGCTTCCCGCTCGGCCTGCCCGTCGCGCTCACCGCTGCGGCGTTCCTCGCGTTCCGGGTGCCGTGGGTCGACCTCCCGGTCCCGCGGATGCACGGGTCGGCGCTGGTCGTCCTGTACCTGTTCCTCCTCGGGTGGGCCCTGGCCCGGACGTCCACGACCCTCCAGCGCGTGCTCATGACGGGCGTCGTCGTCGGCGTCATCGGCACGTTCTCGTGGAACCAGGCGCGCGACGGGCTCACCGTCGCGGTCGTCCTGCTCATGCTCTGGTTCCCGGTCTCGCGGGTGCCGTCCGTGCTCGTGCCGGTCGTGCGGGTGCTCGCGGCGGCGTCGCTGTACGTGTACGTCATCCACTGGCAGGCGCTCGAGGTGCTGTGGGGGCATCCGGTGGCGGCCACCGCCGGCTCGCTCGCGCTCGGCGTCGCGTACTGGTGGTTCTGGACCCGCCCGGTGACGGCGTCGTGGCGGGCGCTGACCCGGCGCCGCACGCCGCCCCGCTCCCCGCGCCTTTCTCGGGTGACCCGAGAAACCCGCACCTCACCCGGGAAGTGTTCCCCGGCGTAGTGATGCCTTATCGGGTCACCCGATAACACCGCGGGGTGAGGAGGTGGCCCGCGGGCATCAGTCCGGGACGGTCGACTCCTCGACCTCGGCCGCGGCCACCGGGCCTTCCGCCCACCGGTCGGGGGCGTCGGCCAGGGCCAGCAGGGTCCGCAGGTCGGCGGGCCACACGGAGTCCCCGGTGGCCTCCAGCGCGTCCAGATCCCACCAGCGGATGTCCGCCACCGTCAGCCGCTCCTCCTCGGTGTGGCCCGACACGTCGACGTCGAAGGCCGGCACCCGCACCCGGAAGAACACCTCGGTCTGGCGGACCACCTTGTCCGAGAACCCGTGGACCACGATGCGCGTGACGAGGGGGCCGTCCAGCTGCCGCGGGGTGACCCGCAGCCCGGTCTCCTCGAACAGCTCGCGGACGGCGGCCCGGGCGTCGGTCTCGCCGGGGTCCACCCCGCCGCCCGGGGTGCTCCACCAGTGCACGACCGGGTCGAGGCCGAGGTCGGAGTCCTCGATGAGGAGGACCCGGTCGTCGAGGTCGACGAGCAGCACCCGCACCGCGCGCCGGGTGAACCGCGGCCGGTCCTCCGGCGCGGGACGGACGAAGCCGGGCCGGCCCGGCAGCGGGGACGAGGTAGGCACCCGAGCACGCTAGCCGGGTGACGCCCCGCCGTCAGTCGGGCGTCCCCGTGCGGATGAAGAAGACGAGGTCGGACCCCACCGTCAGCTGCTCGATCAGCTCGTGGCCGTTGGACTCGGCCCACGCCGGGATGTCGCTGAGGGCCCCCTTGTCGGTCGCCATCACCTTGAGGACCTGGCCGGGGTCCATCCGGCGGGCCGCCTTGGTGGCGGCCATGACGGGCATCGGGCACATGAGCTCGCGGGCGTCGACGAGGACGTCCTCGGTGATGTCGCTCATTCCGGGTCTCCTTCGGTCAGACGAACAGGGTGAGGTTGGACTTGCGGGCCTCGGCCATGAAGGCGGCCGCCCCGCCGAACTCCACGCCGTCGAGGAAGTCGGCCTGGTCGTAGCCGAAGACGTCCACCGTCATCTGGCACGCGATGAGACGGACGTCCATCTCCAGGGCGCTGTCGATGAGCTCGCCGATGCCCGCGACCTTGTGGTCCGAGAAGCGCTTCTTCATCATCTTCGAGGCGAGCGTCACCATGCCGGGCATCGCCGTGACGAGGTCGGGCATCGGCACCGGCATCGGCATCGCGGGGTTGCCGACGGGGTCGACCTTCAGCTTCTTCTCGAAGTCCTTGTGCACGACGTTGAGGCCGTAGAACGTGAAGAAGACCGAGACGTCCATGCCCACCGCCGCTGCCGCGTTGGCGAGGATGAGCGGGGGGTAGGCCCAGTCGAGGGTGCCCTTGGACGCGACGATCGCCCCGGTCTTCATGCCGGGGTCCTTCTTCAGCGCCGCGCCGACCTCCTCCTTGACGATGCGGCGGACGTCGTCCTCGGTCAGCGGGGTGTTGTCGGTGGTCATGATCTCAGCGGACATCGGAGAGCACCTCTTCGGTGGAGTCCCGCCGCGCGCGGCAGGTGATGGCGGTGGTGGTCGCCCGCTCGGCCCAGAACCGGGCCACCGGCCCGAGCGTCTCGGCGTCGCGGGTGTGATGTGCCCCCCAGGCGTCGGCACGGTGGGCGACCCAGGCGAGGGTCGCGACGGGGTCCTGTTCGAGCATCGAGGCGAGGACGTAGGAGCGTTCGCCGATCCGCAGGCCGAGGCCCAGGTCGCGAGCCGCGCGGGCGAGCTCGACCCGGGTGAGCACGAGCCCACTGCGGACCGGGGTGAGCAGCGCCGCGGCGAGGTCGCGGACGGTGTCGACGTCGTCGGGGAGCCCGGGCGCGCCGGTGAGGGCGACGGGCAGGGCGTCGGGGGCGTCGAGCGTCGCCGACTCGGCCACGAGCGCCTCCACGAGCAGGGCGGCCCAGTCGGTGTAGAAGGCCGACCCCGACGCGGCGACCCCGCGCGCGAACGTCGGGACCCAGGTGAGCAGGTGCTCCCAGAGCAGGACGGCCCGGGCGCGGCCGAGCAGCGCGGCACGGGCGGGGTCGAGCTCGGCCGCCTCGGCCTCGCCGAGGGTCGCGAGGAGCCCGAGCAGCGCGGCCAGATGGTCGGCCTCGGCCGGCGGGACGTACCCGAGGGCACGCCAGAAGCCGGCGACCCGGTCGGCGGCGTCCCCACCGAGCATCCCCTCCTTGCCGAGGTAGACCGCGGCGTAGGGCACCGTGCCGAGCGTGAAGACCTGGGTGTGCTCGGCCGCCGGCGGTGGGGTGCCGAGGTCGAGGGCCCCCGCGAGCGTGGCGTGCGACGGGTGCGGCGTCTCGCAGAGCACCCCGAGCGCCCGGAACACCTCGCTGGTGGTCCGGGTCCGGAGCGGCTCGAGGGTCACTCGCGGGCCTCGTCCGGGATGCGGAACACCTCGGGCCCGGGCTTCAGCGGACGCATGAGCCAGTACGGCCGGCGGGTGCCGTCCGGCGAGACCTGGCGGGCGTCACGGGTCCGTTCGAGCCACTGGCGGTACAGCGCCCGGGACTTGTCGGTGTCGACGCTGATGTCGCCGTAGGAGTCGCCGGGCTCGGCCCGGGTCACCCGCACGGCCTGGTGCCAGCAGTGCATCCCCGAGATCGGGTCGGGGTGGACGGCGAAGGTCATGTTCTGGTGGACGCCGACGTCGCTCCACCAGATCCGGGCCGTGTCGGGGTCGCTGGACTCGTACGGACCGACGCCGCGGAGCCGTTTCATGGTCCACGTCGAGCCCGTCCGGGACAGGTCGACGGTGGCGGCCGTCTGCCCGCCGTGCCGTTCCGGCTGCTCCTTCGGGACCCACCGGCCCATGTGGTGGCTGCACGCGACGACCCCGGGGCGGATGCCCTCGGTGACCCAGGCCTTGACGACGAAGTGGCCGATGTCGGTGGAGACCCGGACGAGGTCGCCGGAGCGGAGCCCGAGCGGAGCCGCCTGGGTGGGGTGGATCCACAGCGGGTTGGTCTGCGCGAGCTCGTTGAGCCACTTGGCGTTGGCGCTGCGGGTGTGGATCTGGGTGGGCAGCCGGAAGGTCGAGATGAGCGGCACCTGGTCGGCGGCGAGGTGCTCGGGGTGGATGTGGCTCTTGATGTACGTCGGCACGGCGTACTCGGGCCAGCCCCAGTCGGCGAGGGTGGAGGAGTAGAACTCCAGCAGGCCACTGGGTGTCGGGAACCCGCGCTTGACCTCGCCGTCGACGTCGACACCGACCGGGTGGCGGCCCTCGGCGTCCGGCACCGGGGCGCCCATCGGGGCCAGGTTCGTCACGGGGGGCTTGGGCGCGGGGGAGTAGACCCGGCCGAGGTCGGTGGTCGCGGCACCGGCCAGGAGGCCGTCGTCGACCGGCTCCTCGAAGACCTGGCCGACGTGGCTGCTCACCTCGAAGGCGCCGTACCGCCGCATGAACGCGAGCGGGTCCAGGCCCTCGGCGGCCGCCTTCTCGGGGAGCCCGGGCACGGAGTTCTCGAAGATCCAGCGGTAGTACTCGTCGACCGAGAGCCGCTTGCCGGGGTCGGTCTGGGACTCGTAGAACTTCCGGATGCCGAGCGTGCCGTCGGGGTCGATGCGCCACGAGAGCTCCATCCAGAACTCGTTCTCCTCCCACACCTCGCCCGGGTTGCTCTGGCGGGTGTCGGTGACCGACTCGCCGAGGCGCTCGCGGGCCGTCCGGGTCACGGGCTGCCGGAACCCGATCCACTGGCCGTCGTACTGCTCGTAGGAGTGCAGGTCGTGCCGTTCGGAGCCGAGGCCCATCGGCAGGACGTAGTCGGCGAGGTAGGCCGTCTCGTTCCAGGTCGGGGTCAGGGCCACGTGGAGCCCGATGAGGGACTCCTCGCGCAGCACCTCCGACCAGACCATCCCGTCGGGGTTGGTCCACACCGGGTTGTAGACGCGGGTGAAGTACACATCGAGGGTGCCCCGCCCCTCCTGCAGCATGTGCGGCAGGAGGAAGGACAGCTCGTTCATCGCGAGCGGGTACTCCAGCGGCCAGGTCAGCTCGTTCCACTGGTGCGGGTGGCCCGGCACGTGCATCGGCTTCGGGACGAACTTGTTCCAGGCGTTGAGGTGGGTGCCGCCGGGGGAGGCGACCGCACCGAGCAGCGCGCTGACGAGGAAGAGCGTGCGCGACACCTGCCAGCCGCCGAGGTTGCCCGCGGCCGCCGAGCGCCAGTTGTGGGTCGAGAGGGCGGTGCCGGCGCTCGCGACGACGTCGGTGATCTCACGGATGACCGCGGCGTCGATGCCGGACTCCGCCGCCGCGTACTCGGGGGTGTACTCGGCGTAGAGCGTGGAGAGGACGTCCTCGAACTCCTCGAAGGTCTCCGGGCGCTGCGGGTGGACCGCGCGCAGGTACTCCTTCCAGTTCCACCAGCGCCGGACGAACTCACGGTCGTAGCGCTTGGAGGCGATGAGGCCGTGGGCGATCGCCAGGTTGATCGCGGCCTCGGACCCCGGGTACGGGGAGACCCAGTGGTCGGCGTGGGTGGCGGTGTTCGAGAGCCGGGTGTCGACGACGATGATCTTCGCGCCGTTGGCCTTGGCCTCCATGATCCGCTGGGCGTGCGGGTTGAAGTAGTGGCCGGTCTCGAGGTGGCTCGAGATGAGGAAGATGACCTTGGCGTTCGCGTGGTCCGGGCTCGGGCGGTCGATGCCGCTCCAGTAGTGGTAGCCCGAGCGGGCCCCGCTGGAGCAGACGTTGGTGTGCGAGTTGTGCCCGTCGACGCCCCACGACGCCAGGACCCGCTCGGTGAAGCCGTCCTCGCCGGGCCGGCCCACGTGGTACATCACCGCGTTCGGGCGGTTCTCGGTGATGGCGGTGCGGATGCGCCCGGCGATGTCCTCGAGGGCGGTGTCCCAGTCGACCTGCTCCCACCGGCCCTCGCCGCGCTCCCCGGCCCGCCGCATCGGGTACAGGATGCGGTCGGGGTCGGTGACCTGGTTGACGGTGGCCGGCCCCTTCGCGCAGTTGCGCCCGCGGGACCCCGGGTGCTCGGGGTTGCCCTCGAACTTGCGGACCTGGAGGGTCTCGCGGTCGACGTAGGCGAGCAGGCCGCACGCCGACTCGCAGTTGAAGCACGTCGTCGGCACGAGCATGGAGCGCTTCTCGACCCGCGTGGGCCAGGCCCGCGAGTCCAGCTCGACCCAGTCGTCCCACCGCTCCTTCGGCGGGAAGGCCGCGAGGTGGATACGGCTCGGCCCGGGGTAGAACGTCTCACCGCGGCCGAGCACCTCGTCGCGGGCGGCACTGACCCGCTCGCCGAGGCCCTCGACGGGGGTGCGGTCGTTCGTCGTCGTCATCGGGGTGGCTCCTCAGGCGAGCGGGACGGACTGGCCGGACTGGACGTACGCGTGCTCGTGGGCGAGGAGCCCGAGCAGCGCGGGCAGGGCGAGCCAGGCCGTCGCCGGCGCCGCGAGGGGCGCCAGCAGGCCGACGGCCACGAGGACCACGCCGGCCCAGAAGAAGCGGGCGTACCGGCCGTGGGTCATCGTGTGCGCGGCGAGCCGCGCGTGCGCCGTCGGGTGCGCGACGGTGGTCTCACCGGCGACGAGCAGCAGGTGCACCGCCGCCGCGCCGGCCACCGTCCACGCCAGCGGCTCGAGCGCGTCCGACGACATCACCACCGCGAACGGGACGAGGGCGGCCGCGCCCGCCAGCACGGCCTGGACGGCCAGGTGCGGGGCCAGGAGCGGGCTCTGCCACAGGTCGCGGGCCTTCGCCTGGGCGAAGAGGTAGGCGGTGTAGACGGCCGTCCCGACGGCCAGGGGCAGCCCGGCCCAGGCGACGACGGTCCGCAGGCCGTCCCACCCGAACAGGCTCGCGGCGAGGTGCAGCCCGAGGACGCCGGCGTAGGCGCCGAGGATGATGCCGCCGCGCACGAGCCAGGACCGCCACTGCGGCCGGGTGAGGATGTAGATGAACCGCTTGGGGTGCTCGAGGTCCCACACGAGGACGGCCGCGGTGACCGCGAGGAAGACCGTCGAGACGAGCGGCGCGACCCACGTCCACAGCGTGTCGTCGCCGGTGAGATGGCCCGTCATGAGGAGCAGCAGGGCCACGAGGTAGGCGCCGGCGCCGATGCCCTTGGTCCACGTGTAGAGGCTGACCCGCCAGTCCCAGGGCGCGGTGTGGGCGATGTCGTAGTTGAGGATCGCGGCGGCGCTGGAGGTGCTGCCCTCGGGGTTGCCCGGGTCGACGAGGTGCGCCCCGCGGGGCTTCTCGGCCCACGCGTAGGTGTCGCCGTCGGGGGCCGTGGCGGCCAGCGGGTCGAGCGTGGCCTGGGTGGCGCCGCGGTAGAACAGCTTGGGGCGGGTGCCCTTCTCGGGGCGCCGCACCTGCACCGGCTGCCGGCCGACGACCTGTGCGACGGCGCTGTCGGGGTCGTTGACATCGCCGACCATGATGGCGCCGGTGGGGCACACCGTGACGCACGCCGGCTCGAGCCCGACGTCCAGGCGGTGGGCGCAGAAGTTGCACTTCTCGGCGCAGTGGTCGTCGGGGTTGATGAAGATCGCGTCGTAGGGGCAGGCGGCCATGCAGGCCTTGCAGCCGATGCAGGAGTCCTTGTCGAAGTCGACGATCCCGTCGGCGCGGATGTGCATCGCCGACGTGGGACAGGCGGCCACGCACGGGGCGTCGACGCACTGGTTGCAGCGGGTGACCTGGAAGGCGCGGCGGGCCTGGGGGTAGGTGCCGACGTCGACGCTCTTGACGTACGTCCGCGTGACCCCGACGGGGACGTCGTTCTCGGACTTGCAGGCTGTCGTGCAGGCGTGGCATCCGATGCACTTCGTCTGGTCGATCACCTTGACCATCCGGACCGGCGGAGCATCCCCCTCGGGCCGGATCATCGGGGTCGGCAGGTTCACGGACGTCATGCAGCCTCCATCAGCTCACGTCGGCGTCGGACTCGGGGACGGCGGCAGCCTCGGGCTCGATCGAGAGGCTGGCGCAGACGATCGTGCAGAGCTGGTCGATCGCCGGCTCGGTGATGCGGTAGACGACGGTGCGGCCGTCCCGGCGACGGCCGACGACCCCACCGAGGGCGAGCCGGCCCAGGTGCTGGGAGGCGTTGGCGACCGAGACGTCGGCGGCCTCGGCGAGAGCGCTGACCGTGGACTCGCCCGCCTCGTGCAGCTCGCGCAGGATGCGCAGCCGAGTCGGGTCGCCCAGCAGCGCGAAGCGGCGGGCGACGTCCTCGAGGGCCTCCTTTGGCACTCTCACCATGGGCAGGACCCTAGGTGATGTGGTTCACTCATTCAATTGATTGATCGAACATTTCTCGATCGACCTCACGACCCACCAACGGCGGCGGGCCGACGCTCCTCGGGGCGTGTCCTGCCCCACGTCGCGGCCAGCGAAGGAGCCCAGGCATGGACATCGAGGTATTCGTCACCCCCGGTCTCGGGGACAACAGCTTCCTCCTCACCTCCGGGGACGAGGCCCTGGTGGTGGACCCGCAACGGGACGCCTGGCGGTTCCTCGAGGCGGCGGACACGCGGCGAGCGCGGGTGCGGGCGGTGCTGGAGACGCACGTGCACAACGACTACGTCTCGGGGGCGCACGAGCTCCGCGCGGCCCACGGGGCGGAGCTGGTGCTGCCCGCCGACGGGGGGTACGAGTTCGACCACCGCGGCGCCCGGGAGGGCGAGGAGGTGCGCGTCGGCGACCTGCGCGTCGTCGCGATGGCCACCCCCGGCCACACCTTCGAGCACCTTGCCTGGCTCGTCTACGAGGGCGACGCCGCCGAGCCCGTCGCGGTGTTCAGCGGGGGCTCGCTCCTCGTCGGGAGCGCCGGTCGCACCGACCTCGCCGGCGCCGAGTCCACCGCCGCCCTCACGAGGCACCAGTACGAGAGCGTGCAGCGGCTGCGCGCCCTGCCGGCCTCGACCCAGCTGCTGCCGACCCACGGCGCGGGCAGCTTCTGCGTCTCGGCGATGCCCTCGACGTCGCGGACGAGCACCATCGGCGCCGAGCTGCGCAGCAACGACCTCGTGCTGGCCCGGACCCCGCAGGAGTTCGAGGACGAGCTCACCGGCGAGCTCATGGCCCACCCGGCGTACTACGCGCAGATGGCGCCGCTGAACCGTGCCGGCGTCCCGGTGCTCGGTGCGGTGCCCGAGATCCCGGTCCTCGACGTCGACGCGTTCGCCGAGCAGGTGGAGGCCGGGGTCGTCGTCGTCGACGCCCGGGACCGGGACTCCTTCGCCGCCGCCCACCTCCCCGGGTCGCTCAACATCGAGCTCAACTCCGGGTTCGGCAGCTACGTCGGCTGGATGCTGGAGTTCGGCGCCCCCGTGCTGCTCGTCCTGCCGGAGGACCCGGATGCAGCCGTCGGTGCCGCCACCCAGCTGCTGCGCATCGGCTGGCCGGTGCCGGTCGGCGTCCTGGCCGGCGGGGTCGAGGCCTGGGCGTCCTCCGGGCGCGCGACCGGGTCGTACCGGACGGCGGATCCCGAGGACCTGTGCGCGGCCCTGACCGGCGACGAGGAGGCAGTCGTCGTCGACGTCCGGCAGCCGCTGGAGTGGCAGTGGGGGACGCTGTCGGGCAGCACGACCCTGTTCATCGCCGACCTGCCGGGCCGCCTCGCGGAGCTCCCGACGGACCGGCCGGTGTGGTTCGTCTGCTCCAACGGGCACCGCGCCGCCATCGCCGCGAGCCTGCTCGACGGGGCCGGCGGCGAGCCCGTCCTCGTGGGCAGCGGCGGGGTGGGGGAGGTGCAGCGGCTCTGCCGCGAGCGGCAGGAGGCGCCGGCGTAGGGCGCGGTCTCGCTACCCGCGGGTAACCTGCTTACGTGCCCGACACCTACGCCCTGTACCGCCGTCTCGCCGACCGTCCGCTGGGGAGGCTCGCGTTCTCGACGATGTTCGCGCTCAAGGCGCCCTACTTCCGCACCGTCCGGCCGCGGGTGCGCGACGTCCGGCCGCATCACGCCGAGCTCGTCGTCGCGAAGCGCTGGGCGGTGCAGAACCACATCGGGACGGTCCACGCCATCGCCGTGTGCAACGGCCTCGAGGCGGCGATGGGGCTCCTCGCCGAGGCCACGACGCCGCCGGGTCGCCGCTGGATCCCCAAGGGCATGGAGGTCGCCTACCTCGCCAAGTCGACGACCGACCTGCTGTGCGTCGCCGAGACGGACCCGGCCGACTGGGCCGAGGTCGGGGACGTGCCCGTGCGCGTCCGAGCGGTGCGCACCGACGGCGTCGTCGTCGTCGAGGGCGTCATCACGATCTACGTCAGCGAGCGCCCCGCCCGCTGAGGCGGCCGGCCGTCAGGGCCGGGTGAGCCGGGCGCGCAGCCGCTCGACGTCGTCGGCGGACCACCCGTTGTCGCGCAGCCAGCCCGGGGCCCCGCCCCAGCCGTCGGCGACGGCGTCGAGGATCGCGGCGACCGACTCCGGCCGCGGCACCTGGTCGGCCACCGACTGCTTCGCCAGCGCGGGCCCGTACGCGTCGCGCGTCATGAGCCGCTCGATGATCTCGACGATGCGCTCGCCGGTGAGGACGTAGTCGGCGACGATCTCGTCGTGCGGGACCCCGGCGACGTCGAGGGCCATGGCCACCACCGTCCCGGTGCGGTCCTTCCCCGCGGCGCAGTGCACGACGGCGGCGCCGGTGGCACCGGCGACCACCGCGAGCGCGGCGGACACCGAGTCGGGGCGCTTCGCGAGGTAGCCGAGGTAGTGCTCGGCCCAGAACCGGGCGTCGCGCGCGCTCCCGTCCTGCCACGGCATCGCGAGGGCCCGGGCGGCCACCTCCTCCGCCGACGCCGCGCGGCTCTCGGCGATGAGGGAGTGGTGGTGGTGGGTCAGGGTCTCGACCCGGCGGAGAGGGCCGGGGCCCTCGAGGTGCAGCTCGGTCTCGGTGCGCAGGTCGACGACGTCGCTGACTCCGAGGTCCTCGACGAGGCGGAGCACGTCGCGGTCGCTGAGGTCCTGGAGGTTGTCGGAGCGGATGAGCCGGCGCGGGACCGTCGAGCCGCCGTCACGCGTCGGCAGGCCGCCGACGTCGCGCATGTTGACGAGGCCCTCGAGGTGGATCCAGCGGTCGCTCACCCCACCGATCCTAGGTCGGCCCGGGCGCTGGGGCGGAGGGTGGGACGATGGGGGGCGTGCCCCGACTGCCCGACGGCGACCCCGCGCCCGCGTCCGGCGAGCTGCCCGCCGAGGCCCTCGCCCGGCTCGGCGACGGTCGCTTCGGGATCTACCTGCACGTCCCGTTCTGCGCGGTGCGTTGCGGCTACTGCGACTTCAACACCTACACGCTGCCCGAGCTGGGCCCCGGGGCGTCCACGGACGACTTCGCCGACACCGCGCTGCGCGAGCTCGACCTCGCCGCCCGCGTCCTCGGCGCTGCGGCCCCGGTCGTCGACAGCGTGTTCGTCGGGGGCGGCACCCCGACCCTGCTGCCGGCCGCTGACCTCGTGCGCCTCCTCGACGGGGTCCGCGACCGGTTCGGGCTCGCCCCGGGCGCCGAGGTGACGACCGAGGCCAACCCCGACTCGGTCACCGCGGCGTCGCTGCGGACGCTCGCCGACGGCGGGTTCACCCGGGTGAGCATCGGGATGCAGTCGGCGGTGCCGCACGTCCTGGCCACGCTCGACCGCACCCACGACCCGGAGCGGGTGGGGGCGGCCGTCGCGGCGGCCCGCGCCGCGGGACTCGCGACGAGCCTCGACCTCATCTACGGCGCGCCGGGGGAGTCGCTGGCGGACTGGAGGACGAGCCTGGAGTCCGCGCTCGCGCACGAGCCGGACCACGTCTCGGCGTACGCGCTCGTCGTCGAGGAAGGCACGAAGATGGCGACCCGGGTGCGCCGCGGCGAGCTGCCGCTGCCCGAGGGCGACGACGAGGCCGACAAGTACGAGCTCGCCGACGAGCTGCTCGCCGCCGCGGGCTACGACTGGTACGAGGTGAGCAACTGGGCCCGGGACGACGCCTCGCGGTGCCGCCACAACGAGGGCTACTGGCGCGGCGACGCGTGGTGGGGCGTGGGCCCCGGGGCGCACGGGCACGTCGGGGGCGTGCGCTGGTGGAACGTCAAGCACCCGCGCGCCTATGCGAGCCGGCTCGCGGCAGGGGAGTCACCGGCCGCGGGGCGCGAGACGCTGACCGCGGCCCAACGGCACGACGAGGACGTCCTGCTCGGGGTGCGGCTGCGGGCCGGCCTGCCCCTGGACCGCCTGGAGCCCGCCGGCCGGGTGGCGGTGGCGGGCCTCGTCGCCGACGGCCTGCTCGAGGGGGCGGCCGCGGTGCGCGACCGGCGGGCGGTGCTGACCCGGCGCGGCCGGCTGCTCGCCGACACGGTCGTGCGCCGGCTGCTCGGCCTCTGAAGGGTCGGCAGCCGGCGCACGCGCGCTCAGCGGGTCAGCTGACGAACTTCGGGGTCAGCGGCGGGTCCCACCACTCGCCGCCGTACGCCTTGAGCATGCCGACGATGTGCACGATGACGGCGAACACCCAGGCCGCGGCGAAGGTGAGGAAGCCGACGAGGACGAACATCAGCGGCAGGGACACGAGGAACACGATGCTCACGATGATCTGCACGTTGAGCGCGTTCGCGGCGTGCGCCCGCACGAACGGGCCGCGGTCCCGGAACACGAGGTACATGACCAGGGCGACGACGAAGCTGAGGACGCCGCCGCTGAGGACGGTCGCGGCCAGCGCGCCGCCGTGGCTCGCCATGCCCCAGGTCTTCTCGTCCTGAGGTGACATCGGGGTGGGGACGGACCCGCCGTAGGCCTGACCGGGCGCGGGCGGCCCGCCGTAGGGCTGCGCGGGCGAGGTGTAGCCGGTGGCGTCGCCGGGCGGGGGCGGCGGGGGAGGGCTGCTCGGTGCCGGGGGCTGCTGCGGCGCGGTGGGCTCGGCCGCGGCCGGCGGCGGCGGCGGGGCCGGGGTGTCCGCGGCGTCGCCCTCCGGGCGCTCGTCGCGCGGGGTGGTGTCGCTCATGTGTCCTCCTTGGTGGGGTCTACCTCCATTCCACACCCCACGCGGGGTTCCTGCCCAGGGTTCCGCGAGCGCGTCGGGGTCCGGATCGGGGTCGAGTCAGGGCCGACCCCTACTCGGGGGCGGTCACGAAGTCGATGAGCTCCTCGACGCGGCCGAGCAGCTCGGGCTCGAGGTCGGTCCACGAGCCGACCGAGGCGAGGATCCGCTTCCAGGCCCGGGCGAGGTCGGCCTGGGTCTCGTGCGGCCAGCCGAGGTGGGCGCAGATCCCGTGCTTCCACGACGTCCCCCGGGGGATGACGGGCCAGGCGTCCATGCCGAGGCGCTGCGGCTTCACCGACTGCCACACGTCGACGTAGGGGTGCCCGACGATGAGCACGTGCTCCGCGTGGGGGCGCACTCGCCGGGCCTCCTCGACGACCCGGGTCTCCTTGCTCCCCGGCACGAGGTGGTCGACGAGCACCCCCATCCGCCGGCCGGGCTCGGGGGCGACGTCACGGATCACCGCCGCGAGGTCGTCGACCCCGTCGAGCATCTCGACGACGACGCCCTCGACCCGCAGGTCGGCGCCCCACACCTTCTCGACGAGCTCGGCGTCGTGCCGCCCCTCGACGTACAGCCGTGACCCGCGGGCGACCCGGGCGCGCCCGCCGCTGACCGCCACCGAGCCGCTGGCCGTGCGCGACGCGGTGGCGCGGGCCGCCGCCAGCCGGGCCGCGTCCGCCGCCTTCGGCGCGACGAGGGTCACCGGCGCCCCGTCGAGGAGGAACCCCGGCCCGAGCGGGAAGCCCTTGACCCGGCCGCGTCGGTCCTCGAGATGGACGACGTGGAGGCCGCCGGCCTTCTCGACCGCCACGACCGCGCCGACCCACCCGGTCTCGACGTCCTCGACGACGGTGCCGCGCTCGGCGGGGAGGTCGACGGCCCGCCCTCGCGGGGGCCGCTTCCAGTCGCCCGAGAGCACGTCGGAGCCGTACCTGTCCACCACGGCGGCGACGCTAGTCGGCGCCGGCCCCGGAGCCGGGGACCGGCACGCGGCGACGTCCCGGCTTTCGCGATGTCGGCGCCGAGGTCGTAGCATTGGCACTCGGACGGCGAGAGTGCCAACCCGGTGCCCGCCGCCGTCGACGACAGCCCGAGACAGCCCGACGAGCCAGCCCCGGAGGTGGACCGGATGAGCGAGGACCGACGCCTGCGGATCCTGCGGGCCATCGTCCAGGACTACGTCGAGACCTCCGAGCCCGTCGGCTCCAAGGCGCTCCTGGACCGGCACCAGCTCGGGGTGTCGGCCGCGACCGTGCGCAACGACATGGCGGTCCTCGAGGAGGAGGGGCTCATCGTCGCCCCGCACACCAGCGCCGGCCGGGTCCCCACCGACGCCGGCTACCGCGTGTTCGTCGACCGGCTCTCACAGGTCAAGCCGATGAGCGTGGCCGAGCAGCGGGCCATCGGGCAGTTCCTCCAGGACGCCGTCGACCTCGACGACGTCGTCGACCGCACGGTGCGCCTGCTCGCCTCGCTCACCCGTCAGGTCGCCGTCGTCCAGTACCCCTCGCTGTCCCGGTCCTCGGTCCGGCACGTCGAGCTCGTGCCCATCGGCGGGCCGCGGCTCCTCGTCGTGCTCATCACGACCACCGGCCGGGTCGAGCAGCGCGTCGTCGACGTCGGCGCCGACCTCCTCACCCCGGACGGCGAGGCCACGCTGGCGACGCTCCGCAGCGAGCTCAACGCCGCCGCCGACGGCCACACCCTCGCCGACGCGTCCGCCGCGCTCGCCGCGGTGCCGGACCGGCTCGAGCCCGGTCAGCGCGACGTGGCCCGGGCCATCGTCGCCGCCATCGACGACTCGCTCGTCGAGGAGCGGGAGGAGCGGGTCGTGCTCGCCGGGACGGCCAACCTCGTCAAGTCCGGCGGCGACTTCACCGCCACCGTCGGCCCGGTGCTCGAGGCGCTCGAGGAGCACGTCGTCCTGCTCAAGCTGCTCGGCACCGTCGCCGAGCAGGGCGGGAACATCGCGGTCCGCATCGGCTCCGAGAACCCCTACGCCGGCCTGCAGTCGACGTCGATGGTGACGACCGGTTACGGCGCGGGCTCCGAGCTCGTCGCCGGGCTCGGCGTCGTCGGCCCGACCCGCATGGACTACCCGACCACGATGGCCGCGGTCCGCGCCGTCGCCACCTACGTCTCCCGGATCCTCGCGGACTGACCCCCGCGACCCGCCACCCCACCGACCACCCCTGCCGGAGGACCACCCACTCGTGAACGACTACTACGCCGATCTCGGGGTCGCCCGAGACGCGAGCCCCGAGGACATCAAGCGCGCCTACCGCCGCTCCGCCCGCAAGCTGCACCCCGACGTCAACTCGAGCCCCGAGGCCGAGGAGCAGTTCAAGAAGGTCTCCCAGGCCTACGACGTGCTCTCCGACGCCGAGAAGCGCCGCGCCTTCGACATGGGCTCGGACCCGTACGCGGGGGCGGCGGCCGGCTTCGGCCAGGGCTTCTCGTTCAGCGACATCATGGATGCGTTCTTCGGCGGGCAGGGTGCCGGCGCCGGTGGCGGCCCGCGGTCCCGCCGCTCGCGCGGCCAGGACGCCCTCCTGAGGCTCGACATCGACCTCGCCGACGCGGTCTTCGGCGCCGAGAAGGAGCTGACCGTCGACACCGCCGTCGAGTGCGGCACGTGCCACGGCGAGGGGATGCAGCCGGGCACCTCGACGCGGACGTGTGACGTGTGCGCCGGGCGGGGCGAGATCCAGCAGGTGCAGCGCAGCTTCCTCGGCAACGTCATGACGAGCCGGCCCTGCATGACCTGCCAGGGCTTCGGCCAGCTCATCACCGACCCCTGCTACGAGTGCTCCGGCGACGGCCGGGTCCGCACCAGGCGCACCCTGACGCTCAAGGTCCCGGCGGGGGTCGACACCGGCACCCGCATCCAGCTCGCGGGCCAGGGCGAGGTCGGTCACGGCGCGGGCCCGGCCGGCGACCTGTACGTCGAGGTGGCGGTGCGGCGGCACCCCGTGTTCCAGCGACGCGGCGACGACCTGCACGCGACGATCGAGGTCCCGATGACGGCGGCCGCGCTCGGCGCGACCCTGGCGATGGACACCTTCGACGGCAGCCGCGACCTCGACATCGCCCGCGGCACGCAGTCGGGCGACACGATCACGCTGCGGGGCCTCGGGGTCACGCACCTGCGCGGGGGCGGGCGCGGCGACATCGTCGTCCACACCATCGTGCACACCCCGACGCGCCTCGACGCCGCCCAGGAGGACCTGCTCCGCAGCCTGGCGACGATGCGCGGCGAGGAGCGCCCGCAGGGCCACGTCGCCAACCCCTCCGAGGGCACCCTGTTCGGCAAGCTGCGCGACGCCTTCAAGCAGCCGCGCTGACCCGGCGACCCCGATGAGCCTGCCCGTCTACCTCACGGCTCCGGAGGCGCTCGCCGGCCGCGGGCCGGGCGACGTCGTGCGGCTCGAGGGCCCCGAGGGGCGCCACGCCGTCGCCGTCCGACGCACCCGGGTGGGCGAGCGGGTCGTGCTCGCCGACGGGGCGGGGGTCGGGGTCACCGGCGAGGTGGTCGCGCTCGGCCGGGACACCCTCGACGTCCGGGTCGAGTCGGCCGGCACCGAGCCGCCGCCGTCCCCGCGTTTCGTCCTCGTCCAGGCCCTGGCCAAGGGGGACCGCGACGACCAGGCCATCGAGGCCGCCACCGAGTGCGGGGTCGACGAGGTCGTGCCCTGGCAGGCCGACCGCAGCATCGTCCGCTGGCGGGGTGAGCGGGGCGAGAAGTCGCTGCGCAAGTGGGACGCGGTGCTCGTCGCCGCGACCAAGCAGTCCCGTCGTACCCGCCGCCCGGTGCTGGCACCGGCCGCGTCGACAGCCGACGTCGCGGCCCGCATCGGGTCCGCCGCGGCCGCGTTCGTGCTGCACGAGGACGCCTCCGTGCCGCTCGCCGGGGCGGGGCTGCCCGCCGCCGGCGACGTCGTCGTCGTCGTGGGTCCCGAAGGGGGCATCACCCCGGCCGAGGTCGAGGCCTTCACCGCCGCCGGTGCCACCGCGGTGCGGCTGGGCGGCACCGTCCTACGGGCCTCGAGCGCGGGCCCGGCCGCTCTCGCCGTCCTCAGCGCGGCGTCCCGCTGGCGCTGAGCGCCCGCCGTGCTCAGCGGACCTCGAACGTCACCGCGTCCTGGAGGTCGACCGCCCCGTCCTTCGCGCTGAGTGACGAGACCCGGATCGTGTACGTGCCGGGGGCGAGCTCGCCGAGGTCGATCTCGTAGGTGCCGCGGGCCGGTGCGCCCGCCGAGGCGGTGACGTGACCCGTGCGGGTGCCGCTCGTCGACTCCAGCTCCCAGGAGAGGGCCGCCTCGAAGACCGAGGCCTCGCCGCGGACCGTCACCGGCCGGTCGGCGGGCAGGGTCTGACCCGCGCCGGGCTCGGTGACCCACACGTCGGTGAGCACGCTCCACCACTCCTCGGCCGGCGGCCGGATGACGACCCCCAGCTCGGCGCCGTCGGCGACGACCCGCACGGGGACGTTCCCGGCACCGTGCACCGCCTGCGCCGTCCACCCGACCTGGGCGAGGGCGAGGTCGTCCACGGGGGTACCGGTGGAGCGGGGCCGCCCGGACAGCGTGACCTCGAGCCGGTCGGCGGTGATCGCCACGGCGGTCACGTCGACGCCCTCCCACGGCGAGGCGTCGAGGCCCTCCACCTCCGCGTCGAGCGCCTCGTCGACGGCCGCCCGCAGCCGGTCCTCGGGGAGCGTCGCCGACGTGGGCAGCCAGGACCGGCGCAGGCCGTAGCCCCGGGCCGGGTTCGACGGCAGCTCCGGGGTGACGAGGTAGACGGGCACCGTGGTGAGGGCCCCGGGGCCGGTCGGCGTGGCGGTGGGGCTCGGGGACGCGGACGGTGAGGGGGACGCGCTCGGCGCCGGCGTCGTCGGGGCCGGACCGGTCGGGCTCGAGGCCGCCGGTGCCGGGGGCCGGGGGGGGTCGGGGGCGGCGACCGCCCACAGGCCGCCGACGACGGCGAGCACCGCGGCAGCGGCCGCGAGGGGCTGCGCCCAGCGCCGCCGCCCACGGCCGGACTCGACGGCCTCGAGGATGTCGTCGAGCCGGTTCGGCGGGTCGATCCGGGCGGCCCGCGTCCGCAGGGCCACCCGCAGGCGGTCCTCGGTGCGCCGGGTCTCGAGGTCGTCCATCACCGCTCCCATCCCGCCCGCAACGCGGTGAGACCGCGGTGGGCATGTGTCTTGACCGACCCGACCGTGATGCCGAGGGTGGCCGCTGTCTGCGTCAGGTCGAGGTCGAGGTAGTACCGCAGGACGAGGACCTCCCGCTGCCGCTGCGGGAGGGCCGACAGGGCCGCCGCGACCTCGTTCCCGGTCTCGACGTCGATGACGACGTCGTCGGGGCCCCGCCCCGACCACGTGTCCCGGTCCCGGGCCAGGGACGCGGCGTACCGCTCCCGGACCCCGCGGCGGCGTAACGCTGACCGGGCCCCGTTGACGACGGCGCGCCGGAGGTACGCCGTGGCGGCCGCGTGGTCCCGCATTCCGTCCCAATGGCGGTGCACCGCGATGAACGCGTCCTGGACGACCTCCTCGGCGTCCTGCTCGTCGTGCAGCAGCAGCCACGCGAGCCGCACGAGACCGCGCGCGTGATCGGCGTACAGCTCGCCGATCGCGAGGTCCGCCCCGCGGCGCTCGTCCACGGCAGCCATTGTCATGCCCCAGAGACGCCCGAGTCACCTGGAAGGTTGACACGGCGGCTCCACACCCGGGCCCGCTAGGGTCGCAGCCATGAGCGAGACGAGCGAGGACTGCATCTTCTGCGCCATCGTCGCCGGCGACATCCCGGCCGAGGTCGTCGCGTCGACCGAGCACTCCGTGGGCTTCCGCGACCTCGACCCGCAGGCCCCGACGCACGTCCTCGTCGTGCCGCGGCGCCACGTCCCCGACGTCGGCTCGCTCGGCGAGGCGTCGCCCGACGAGCTCGCCGACGCGGTGGGCCTCGCCGCGCGGATCGCGGCCGACGCCGGCCTGCCCGGCTACCGCCTCGTCGCGAACACCGGGGCGGCCGCCCAGCAGAGCGTCTTCCACGCCCACCTGCACGTCATCGGTGGTCGCGAGCTCACCTGGCCGCCCGGCTGACCAGCCCGGTTCCGGGATGCCCGGCGTCGCCGTCGGCCCGTAGACTGGGGCCACGATGACAGAGCCCCACACCGACGAGCCCGTCGTGCCCGCGAGCACCGGCTCCACGCAGCCCCACGTGCCCCAGCACACCGTCACCATCCCCGCCGACGTCTCGATGGTCAGCCTGCTCGGGCCCCGCGACGAGCTGCTCCGCACGATGGAACGCCAGTTCCCGCTCGTGCAGATCCACGTCCGCGGCAACGAGTTCCACATCGGCGGGCCGAGCTCCGAGGTCGCCCTCGTCGAGCGGCTCCTCGACGAGCTCCTCGTCGTCATCGACGGCGGCCAGCCGCTCAACCGCGACGCCGTCGAGCGCTCCATCCAGATGCTCCGCGCCCAGACGGTCGAGCGCCCCGCCGACGTCCTGACGATGAACATCGTGTCCAACCGGGGCCGCACGATCCGGCCCAAGACCCTGGGGCAGAAGCGCTACGTCGAGGCCATCGACGAGAACACCGTCGTCTTCGGCATCGGCCCCGCGGGCACCGGCAAGACCTACCTCGCGATGGCCAAGGCCGTGGCGGCGCTCCAGGCCAAGCAGGTCAACCGGATCATCCTCACCCGCCCGGCGGTCGAGGCGGGGGAGCGGCTCGGGTTCCTCCCCGGCACCCTCAACGACAAGATCGACCCCTACCTGCGGCCGCTGTACGACGCGCTGCACGACATGGTCGACCCCGACTCCATCCCGCGGCTGCTCGCCGCCGGCACCATCGAGGTCGCGCCGCTGGCGTACATGCGCGGGCGCACGCTCAACGGGGCGTTCATCATCCTCGACGAGGCCCAGAACACCTCGCCCGAGCAGATGAAGATGTTCCTCACCCGCCTCGGCTTCGGCTCCAAGATGGTCGTCACCGGCGACGTCACCCAGGTCGACCTGCCCGGCGGCGCCATCAGCGGCCTGCGCATCGTGCGCGACATCCTCGGCGGGATCGAGGACGTCCACTTCAGCGAGCTCACCGCCGTCGACGTCGTCCGGCACCGGCTCGTCGGCGACATCGTCGACGCCTACGGCCGGTGGGACGAGCACCAGCAGCGCGGGCAGACCCACGCCGTGCGCGACGCCCGCGAGCAGGGCCGCGGCCCCCGTCGCGCCGAGCGGGACCGGCCGTCGCGATGAGCATCGACGTCCTCAACGAGACCGAGTTCGCCCTCGACGAGCTCGAGCTCGTCGCCTGCGCCCGCTACGTCATGGAGCAGATGCGGGTCCATCCGCAGGCCGACCTGTGCCTGCGCCTCGTCGACGAGGCCGCGATGGAGACCCTCCACGTCCAGTGGATGGACCTGCCCGGCCCCACCGACGTCATGAGCTTCCCGATGGACGAGCTGCGGCCCGGCCGCGACGGGTCGCCCCCCACCGAGGGCGTGCTCGGCGACATCGTGCTGTGCCCGGCCGTCGCCGCGCAGCAGGCCCGCACCGCCGGCCACGCCACCGAGGAGGAGCTCCTGCTCCTCACGACGCACGGCCTCCTCCACCTCCTGGGCTTCGACCACGCCGAGCCCGACGAGGAGAAGGAGATGTTCGAGCTCCAGCGTCAGCTGCTCCTCACCTTCCTCGCGACCCGCGGTCGCGCGGGCGCCTGAGCGGGGCCCGCATGTTCCCGCTCGTCCTTGCCGCGGTGCTCGCCACCGCTCTCGCGTTCCTCATCTCGATGGCCGAGTCCGCGTTCGCGCGGATGTCCCGGGTCCGGGCCGAGGAGCTCGCCGACGAAGGCCGTCCCGGAGCGACCGCCCTGGTCCGGGTCGTCGGCGACACGGCGGCCTACCTGTCGGTCCTGTCGTTCCTGCGGGTCATCGCCGAGTCGACGGTGGCCGTGATGGTCACCCTGGCCGCGGTCGACGCCGTCCGGGGCACGGTCCGGCCGTTCCTCGTGGCCGTCGGCATCATGGCGCTCATCTCGTTCACCATCGTCGGTGTCTCGCCGGGCACGCTCGGGCGGCAGCACAGCACCCGGGTGGCGCTGCTCGCGGCGCCGATGACGATCTGGCTCCGGCGGGTGCTCGGGCCGTTCTCGCGGCTCCTCATCGCCCTGACCAACGCGGTCACGCCGGGGCAGGGCTTCCGCGACGGCCCGTTCGAGAGCGAGTCCGAGCTGCGCGACCTCGTCGACGTCGCCCGGGAGAACCGGCTGATCGAGGCCGACGAGCGCGCGATGATCCACTCCGTCTTCGAGCTGGGCGACACCTACACCCGCGAGGTCATGGTGCCTCGCACCGACATGGTCGCCATCGACGACGACCGGGTGTGCCGGCAGGCGATGAAGCTGTTCCTGCGCTCCGGCTACTCGCGCATCCCCGTCGTCGGGGAGGACCAGGACGACGTCGTCGGCATCCTCTACCTCAAGGACGTCATCCGCCGGATGAACGCCGACCCCGAGGCGGAGTCGCTGCCGGTCACCGAGCTGATGCGCCCGGCCCGGTTCGTCCCCGACAGCAAGCCCGTCGACGCGCTCCTGCGCGAGATGCAGCTCGAGCAGACCCACCTCGGGGTGGTCGTCGACGAGTACGGCGGCACCGCCGGGGTCGTGACGATCGAGGACATCATCGAGGAGATCGTCGGCGAGATCACCGACGAGTACGACCGGGAGGCGCCCGAGGTCGAGGTCCTGCCCGACGGGCGGACCCGGGTGGCCGCGTCGATGCACATCGACGACCTCGTCGAGATGTTCGACCTCGACCTCGACGAGGACGAGGTCGACACCGTCGGCGGCCTCATCGGCAAGACGACGGGGATGGTCCCCATCCTGGGGTCCACCTGCGAGGTCGCCGGGCTGCGGCTCACGGCCGAGCGGATGTCGGGTCGGCGCCACCGCGTCGCGACGGTGGTCGTGGAGCGCGTCGTCCCGGCATCGGCCGAGAACGAGCTGGAGGAGCGGGTCGGATGAGCACGGACCAGACCGCCGACGGGCCGGCCGCGCCGGGCCCCGGCTACACCGCGGGTTTCGCCTGCCTCGTCGGGCGGCCGAACGCCGGCAAGTCGACGCTGACCAACGCCCTCGTCGGCCAGAAGGTCGCGATCACCTCGAGCAAGCCGCAGACGACGCGGCACACGATCCGCGGGATCGTCACGACCGAGCAGAGCCAGCTCATCCTCGTCGACACCCCGGGGCTGCACCGGCCGCGGACCCTGCTCGGCGAGCGCCTCAACCACCTCGTGCGCGAGACGCTGCTCGAGGTCGACGTCATCGGCTTCTGCCTGCCGGCCGACCAGCGGGTCGGGCCCGGCGACCAGTTCATCGCAGCCGAGCTCACCGAGATCATGACCGCCAAGCGCACCCCCGTCGTGGCGATCGCGACGAAGTCCGACACCGTCGACCGGCAGCGGCTGGCCGAGCACCTCATCGCGATCGACCAGCTCGGCGACTGGGCCGCCATCGTGCCGTGCTCGGCGACCCGTGGCGACCAGGTCGACGACGTCGCGCGGCTCCTGTCGCAGCACCTGCCGCCCTCGCCGGGTCCGCTGTACCCCGGTGACGTCCTCACCGACGAGCCCGAGGCGGTCATGATCGCCGAGCTCGTCCGGGAGGCTGCGCTCGAGGGGGTGCGCGACGAGCTGCCGCACAGCCTGGCGGTCGTCGTCGAGGAGATGGTGCCGCGCGAGGGCCGCCCCGACGACGACCCGCTCCTGGAGATCCGGGTCCACGTGTTCGTCGAGCGGGACAGCCAGAAGGCCATCGTCATCGGCCGGGGCGGGTCGCGGCTGCGGGAGGTCGGCACCACCGCCCGGCGCGGCATCGAGGCCCTGCTGGGGCAGCGCGTGCACCTCGACCTGCACGTCAAGGTCGCCAAGGACTGGCAGCGCGACCCCAAGCAGCTGCAGCGGCTCGGGTTCTGAGGGCGACGCCCGGCACCGGCCGGGGCCGGTGGGGTCAGTAGGTGCCGCCGCCGATGAGGGCGATGGCGTGGGCCCGGTTGCGGGCGCCGAGCCGGCGGACGATCTCGGCGACGTCGGCCGACACGGTGCGGGCCGACACGCCCAGCTGCCGCGCGATGTCGACGTCGGTCGAGCCGTCGGTGAGGAGGAAGCCGATGTCGACCATGCGGCGGGTGAACGGCGGGTCCTGACCCGGCGGCACGGCCGGGGTCGAGGAGGCCCACACGGTCTCGACGCACCGGACGGCCGCACCGACGACCGCCGGGGCGGTGCTGCGCCAGGCATGGGCGGCGAGCTCGTGGCCGCGCGGCGCCCCGATGAAGACGACGCGGGCGTCGACGACGAGCAGGGGTGCGACGACGTGGGACACCCGGGCGGTGTGGTGGTGGCTCGTGAGCATCGGCAGGCGCTCGAGGCTGCGGACGTCCGTGACGTACCGGCCGTCGATGCCGCCGCGGGAGGCGACCGCCGCGAGCCGCCGGGCGCTGCGGACCTGGCCCCAGGTGGGGAGGTAGGTGAGGTGCCACACGCTGCGGCGGACCGACGCGGCGAGGTCGTCCAGGCCCTGCCGGAGCGTGGCGTCGACCGGGCCGACGCTGACGAACCGCTCGTCACCGGCGAGGACCAGCGCGTGCGCCCAGCGGAAGAACTCGCGCTGGCCGAGCTCGTGCTCGGGCGGCTCCGCCGCGGTCATCGGTCGGCCCCGACGATGACGGCGATGGCGTGGCCGCGGCTGCGGGCGCCGCACCAGTCGATGACCTGACGGACCTCCGCGGAGGCGGTGCGCGCGCTGATGCCGAGGGCCTGGGCGATCTCGAGGTCGCTCGCGCCGTCGGCCAGGAGCATCGCCACTTCCGCGCGCCGCGGCGGCAGCACCGGCCGCGTGCTCACCTCGCTCGCCGGGCGTGCGGTGTCCCAGAGGGTGCGGAACACCTGGCAGGCCCACGTGACGAGGCCGGGGTCGGTGGTGGCCCAGATGGTCTCGGCGAGCCGGGTGCCCGGGGGGCCGGCGAGGAACGCGTGCTCCTCGTCGGTGATGAGCACGGCGCCCGGCACCGACCGCACCCGGACGTTGGGATGGACGCTCGGGAGGAGCGGGCAGGCCTGCAGGGCCGTCAGTGGCGCCACGTAGCGGGAGTCGGGTGGGCCGGTGGGGTGGAGCCGAACCGCCCGCAGCTGGGCGCACACCGTGCGGAGGCCGACGGTGGTCTGCATGTTCCACACGCTGGTACTGACCTGCGCCGCCCTGCGGTCGAGGTGCTCGGGTGCCTCGGAGACCGGGCCCAGGAGCCGGACCCGCGGGTCTCCGGCGAGCATCAGCGCCGCCGTCTCGTCGAAGAACGTGGCGGTGCTGGGGGGCCATGGCCCGCTCCCGACGGTGCTCACGGCGTCCTCCCTCCCCTCATGCTGTTCCCCGGTCATGCTGGTCCCCGGCCGGTCCTGCCGCCTGCACTGTAGTCCGCGGGTCCGACGTTGCGAGTTCTCGCAACGGGACTGGTGCGCTGGCCCCGGCGCCCCCCAGAGTGGTCCCGAGTCACGGCGGCCGATGACGGTGGCCGATGGGCGCGCCATACCTCCGGGGCGGAGAATGCGGGCGTGGCCGGGAAGATCGTCCCAGGGGTGGGGACTTCCCGGCCACGCCACCCCGGCCGCCGTGACCCGCCCGCATGCCGGGCGCGCGGGCCGCGCCGCAGGCACGTCCCTAGACTCGGTCCCATGCGCATCGGAGTCTTCGGAGCCACCGGTCAGGTCGGCACAGTCATGCGGGCCCTCCTCCACGAGCGGAACGTCCCGGTCGACGACATCCGCTTCTTCGCCTCGGCCCGGTCCGCCGGGTCGACGCTGCCGTGGGACGGGCGCGAGGTCACCGTCGAGGACACCGCGACGGCCGACTTCTCGGGGCTCGACATCGCGCTCTTCTCCGCCGGCGGTGCCACCTCCAAGGAGTGGGCCCCCCGGGTGGCCGAGGCCGGTGCGGTCGTCATCGACAACTCCAGCGCGTGGCGCCGCGACCCCGACGTCCCCCTCGTCGTCGCGGAGGTCAACCCCGACGACCTCGACACCATCCCCAAGGGCATCGTCGCCAACCCGAACTGCACGACGATGGCCGCGATGCCGGTGCTCGGGCCACTGCACGACCTCGCCGGGCTCGTCCGGCTCCAGGTCAGCAGCTACCAGGCCGTGTCGGGCTCCGGCGGCAAGGGCCTCACCGAGCTCGACTCCCAGCTGCAGGCCGGGTACGCGGCCGGGGACCCCAAGGACCTCGCCCTCGACGGCTCGGCGCTCGCCCTGCCCGACCCGCAGGTGTACGCCGTGCCGGTCGCCTTCAACGTCGTCCCGCTCGCGGGGTCCATTGTCGACGACGGCAGCCTCGAGACCGACGAGGAGCAGAAGCTGCGGCACGAGTCGCGCAAGATCCTGCACATCCCCGAGCTCCGGGTGTCCGGGACGTGCGTGCGCGTGCCCGTCTTCACCGGCCACAGCCTGGCCATCCACGCCGAGTTCGAGCGCGACATCACGCCCGAGGAGGCGGTGGCGGTCCTCGCCGGTGCCCCCGGGGTGGTCGTGACGAACGTGCCCAACCCGCTGCAGGCCGCCGGGCGCGACGAGGTCTTCGTCGGCCGGGTCCGGGTCGACCAGTCGGCGCCCGAGGGCAAGGGGCTCAGCCTCTTCGTCGTCGGCGACAACCTGCGCAAGGGTGCGGCGCTCAACGCGGTCCAGATCGTCGAGGAGCTCGTCAAGCGGCGCTGACGCGACCGCGCGGGCCGGTCAGCCGACCGGGGTCAGGTCCGCGGCCCGTGCCGTCGACGGGGCTCGGGTGCGGCCACCGGCCAGGGCCTGGTCGAGGTCGGCGATCAGGTCCTCGGCGTGCTCGAGCCCGATCGAGAGCCGGACGAGGCTGGCCGAGGGCCGCGCCTCGGGGGCGACGGGGCGGTGGGTCAGGGCCGCGGGGTGCTGCACGAGCGAGTCGACGCCGCCCAGCGACACCGCGTGGGTGAACAGCTCGACCCCGGACGTGACCTGCGCAGCCGCGTCGTAGCCGCCGTGCAGCGTCATCGAGATCATCGCCCCGGTACCCCGCAGCTGGGTGCCGACGAGCCCGCGCGGGTCGTCCGCCGACGGGTAGTGCACGTGCGCGACGGCCGGGTGGGTCCGCAGCCAGGCGGCCACGTCGACCGCCGTCGCCTGCTGTGCGCGGACCCGGAGCGGCAGGGTCGCCAGCCCGCGGTGCAGGAGGTAGGCGCCCAGGGGGTGCAGCAGCCCGCCCGTGACGGCTCGGACCCGGCGCAGCGCCTGCGCCGTGTCCTCGCTGCAGGCGATGACGCCCGCGATGACGTCCCCGTGCCCGCCGAGGTACTTCGTCGCACTGTGCAGGCTCATCGCGGCGCCGTGGTCGATCGGGTTCTGCAGCATCGGCGTGGCGAAGGTGTTGTCGACGAGCACCGGGACGGACCCGGCCTGGGCCACGACCGCGGCGATGTCGACGAGCCGCAGGGTCGGGTTGGCGGGCGTCTCGACCACGACCATGGCCGTGTCGGGCCGCACGGCGGCCGCGACCTCGTCCTCCTCGCAGAAGGTCGCCTCGACCCCGAGCAGTCCGGAGGCCAGCAGGTGGTCCGTGCCGCCGTAGAGGGGGCGGACGGCCACGACGTGGCGCCGCCCCGTGGGGGCGGAGGTGGCGAGCACCGCGGCCGTCATCGCCGCCATGCCCGAGCCGAACGCGACGGCCGCCTCGGCGTGCTCCAGCCCGGCCAGCGCGCTCTCGAAGCGCGCGACCGTCGGGTTCCAGAGCCGGGCGTAGACGGCACCCCCGTCCTCCAGGGGGTGCCCGCCCAGCGCCATCGACTCGTACGAGTCGCCGCCCCGCTCGATGTCGGGGAGCGGGTTCGTCGACGAGAGGTCGATGGGGAGAGCGTGCACGCCCAGCGAGCGGAGGTCCTGGCGACCGGCGTGCACCGCGGCGGAGTCGGGATGGAGGTGGCTGAGGTCCATGCCAGCAGGATGAGCGTAGACGCAAGGTTTCGCTACGATGCTCACCATCTCGCTAACACAAGCGCCGAAATCCGCGTTCCTGAGCAATCAGGGCCCGGCCCGACGGAGGGCACCTTGCGCGAAGCACAACCCTCGGGTGCGTCCCGGGAGTCCCCGGACGATCTCGACAGGGCGATCCTGCGTGCCCTCTACACCGACGCCGGCACCACCAACAAGGCCCTCGCCCACCGGCTCGGGATCGCCGAGTCCACCTGTGCCTACCGCATCCGGGCCCTGCGCGAGAGCGGCGCCATCCGGGGCACCCACGCCGACCTCGACCACGAGGCCCTGGGATTCCCGCTGCAGGCCATCATCAAGGTGCGGCTCGGCAGCCACAACCGCGACCTCGTGAACGCGCTGTACGACGATCTCGTCGCCGCACCGGGCGTGATCCGCGCCTACCACGTCGCCGGTTCCGACGACTTCCACCTCCACGTGGCCGTCCGGAACTCGCAGGCGCTGCGGGACCTCGTCCTCAACCACGTCACCAACCACAAGGTCGTACGCGGGACCGAGACCCAGCTCGTCTTCGAGCTCCGCGCGGGCGCCGGCGTCCTGTCCTGAGCTCCTGGTTTCTGGCTCCGGACCCCTGTCGGTGGTCGCGTCTAGGTTTGGTTCATGGAGGGGATGCGCAGTCAGGTCGCCGACCGGGTGCCGGTCGGTGGTTCTGTTGTGTCTGGGGTGGCGGGGGTGCGGGAGTCGTTGTCGCGCATCGATGTCGGGTCGTTGTCGGATGGTGACCGGTTGGCGTTGGTGGGTGAGCTGGAGCGGTTGAAGGGGGCGGCGTCGGCGTGTCAGGCGCGGGCGGTGGAGGCGGTGCGCGGGTCGCGCGAGCACGCGGCGCCGCGGGATGCGCGGCGGTCGGTGGGGTCGGAGGTGGGGTTGGCGCGGCGGGAGTCCCCGACGTTGGGTGACCGGTTCGTCGGGGTGTCCCGGGCGCTGGTGCAGGAGCTGCCGGCGACGATGCGGTGCCTGACCGACGGGGTGGTGGGGGAGCGGCACGCCCTGGAGGTGGTCCGCGAGACGGCGACCCTGTCGCGGGAGGACCGGGCGGAGGTCGATGCCCGGCTGGGTCCGGTGTTGGGGTCGCTGTCGCCGCGGGCGGTGGGTCGGGCGGCGCGCCGGGTCGCGGCCGAGCTGGATGCGGCGTCGGTGGTGGCCCGGGTGGAGGCGGCGGCGCGGTCGCGGCGGGTGTCGGTGCGGCCGGCGCCGGACGGGATGGCGTACCTGAGCGTGCTGGCCCCGTTGCGGGACGTGGTCGGGGCGTACACGGCGGTGCAGGCGCGGGCGCGGGCGGTCGTCGGCGGGCAGTGCCCCGACGAGCCTCCCGGGGGTCGTGGGGTGGGGGCGGTGGCGGCCGATACGGCGGTGCGGCTGCTGGCCGGGCTGGAGGTCGGGCAGGTGCAGCCGGTGGAGGTGCAGCTGGTGATGACGGACCG
>NZ_CANLZR010000009.1 GCF_947495705.1 uncultured Phycicoccus sp. | reverse complement strand
TGGACGCCCGCGGCGGGGGCGCCGGAGAGGGCGTCGGGGAACTTCGAGCCGGTGGCGACGTAGGCGACGGGGACGCCCGGCAGGAAGGTCTCGGCGCTGATGGCCGCGGAGGCGGCGTACCGGTCCGACCCTGAGAGCCGCAGCACCGCGGGCTCGCTGGACTCGCTGGGCTCGCTGTGACCGACCGGAACGGAGCCGAGCGGGTAGGCCCCCTCGATGTCCCGACTCGTGTTCGCGAGCCGCATCGGCGGGAGGTAGCCCTCGGGGTCCACGACCTCGAGCGCGGCCGTGTAGCTGCCCTCGGGCAGCTCCGGAGCCGTGAGCGTCTGGGAGAACGTGGAGGACCCGGGGAGCCGGGTCCGCAAGTCCAGCGAGAGCGGAAGGGTCGCGACCCGCCCACCCGAGGAGTCGCGCAGGACGAGGCGGGTCGTCCACCGCTCGTAGGTCGGAGCGGTGCCGGCGTTGGACAGGGTGAGGCTCGCCGTGAAGGGCTTGCCCGGTGCGATGCCCGAGAAGGTCGCCTGCGTCACCGCGTAGCGGTACCCGCTCGCCTTGGTCGCCCGCTGGTAGGCCGACTTCTGGGCGGAGGTCATCGCGTCGTAGGTGAGCCGCAGGTTCCCGCTCGAGATCGTCGAGACGTGGAACTTCGACACCTGGTCCTCGGCGATCGTGGGGTCGCCGCCGGTGCACCACTCGGTGAAGAACGGACGGGTCTTCCACAGGTCGAGGAACGCGGTCGTCGGGATCTGCATGTCCTTCTGGCCGAGGCAGTCGCTGCGAAGCCCGAGGTTCGAGTACGCCGACACGGCGCTCCCGGTGATGTCGGGGCGCTTGGTCCACATCGGCACCGCGCTGAGAAGCACGTGCTTCTCGGGGAAGGCGGACGCGACCGCGCCGATGAGCCGCATCGCGTTGGACGCGGTGATGTCGGTGCCGGCGGGCATCCACTCGCCGTACTTGCCGAAGCCGCCGACGTCGACGTAGCCGAGCCGGGGGTCGTCCGCGTACCGGCGGCCGAGCTCCGCCATGAGGTCCTCCCACGCGGAGAGGAAGGTCTCGCTGTTCCAGTCGGGGATCTCGGTCCCGGGCTGGCGCGGGAGGAAGGACGGGGTCACCCGCGGCCAGTCCGCGGTGTTGCGCTTCTCCATCCAGCAGCCGGGGCAGTAGGCCATGACGCGGAAGCCGAACTTGCCCGAGGTCGAGGCCGCGTTGGCGAGCCCGGTCTCGAGGTGGCGGAAGTCGTACTGACCCCGCTGGGGCTCGATCCGGCCCCAGTACACCTGATCGCGGTAGTACGCGTCGGTCGTCGGCCAGTCGCCCGGCTGCGAGTTCTGGCCCATCCAGCGGTACTGGCCGCGCATCGGGTTCGCGATCTCGGCCGCGGACAGTGACACGACGCCGGGGCGCAGGGTGGTCTGGGTCGTCGCGGCGGAGGCGCCGGCGGGGCCGACCGCTGCGACGAGCGCGGGCGTCAACAGACTGGCGGCAGCGGTCAGTGCGGCGGCGCGGAGCCATCGTGCAGGGGTGCGCATCGGTCCCTCCCAGGACGTCGATCTCATGCCCGCGCAGTCGTGGCGACCGCGTGTACGAGCCTCTGTCTCACCGGATCCGCTGCGTGAGCACCCCTGCGTCCACTAGCGGATCAGGGCAACTCTAGGGACGCGACACGCCGGGCGCAGACGAAGCGGGCATCCCGGCCGAACGGCCGATGGGGGCCTGGGCCACTCGGCGTCCGGTGCAATGACTGGGCAGATTGTCCGGTTCCGCGCCGCTACTGCTGGTGAATCTGTGCGCTCGTTGCACACCCGACACGCCAACGGTTCCGCATCGCGGCCCGGAGTGGTTCCGTGGTGCGATCGGGCCCACGAGGCCATGGCCACTCACGAGGAGGTGAGCGCGGTGTTCGAGGAGGGACAGCTCTACTCGGCCGTGACGACCGACTCCGACGGATCGGTGCAGGTGCACCTGTCGGACAACCACCCCGGACTCCACGACGCGGCGTACCGCGCCCGGCGGGCCGAGATCGCCGGAGTCGCGCTGGCGCACCGCCCGGGGGAGCCGGTGCCGACCGTCGACTACACCGAGGACGAGCACGCCATCTGGCGCACCGTCTGGGCCGAGCTGACGCCGAAGCACGAGCAGTACGCGCACTCGGAGTTCCTCGCCGGCAAGGCCGCCCTCGGTCTGCCCACCGACCACGTGCCCCAGCTCGTGGAGGTCACCGAGCGCCTCCACCCGCTGACCGGGTGGACGTACACCTGCGCCCCGGGCCTGGTGCCGCTGCGCGACTTCTACGGCGACCTCGGCCGCCGGACGTTCCACTCCACGCAGTACCTGCGCCACGGCAGCCGGCCGTTGTACACCCCGGAGCCCGACATCATCCACGAGGTCGTGGGCCACGGGAACCAGCTCGCGAGCCCGCGGTTCGCGGCGATCACCGAGGCCGCCGGACAGGCGAGCCTGCGCCTGGAGACCGACGACGCGGTGAAGTTCGTCGCCGACGTCTTCTGGTTCTCGATGGAGTTCGGAGTGATGGCCGAGGCGGGCGAGCTCAAGGCGTACGGCGCCGGGATCCTCAGCAGCTACGGCGAGATGGACGAGTTCCGGTCGATGGAGATCCGGCCCCTCGACCTGCACGACATGGGGACGCTCAACTACGACATCACGTCCTACCAGCCGATCCTCTTCCGCGCCGAGAGCGTGGAGCACCTCGAGGACGTCGTCGGCGACTTCTTCGCCACGGTGGACGACGACCTCGCGGCGCGGCTGCGCGCGCAGAGGGTCGGGGTCTAGCAGGTCACCCGGGCAGGACGACGGGCGGCGGTCGCAGGGGAGACCGCCGCCCGTCGTCGGTGCCGGGGGCGTCAGCCGACGCCGACCGTCGCGAAGCCGTACCCGCCGTCCGCGCGCCGCCCGCCGTTGGCGAGGTACATGTCGCGCAGGTAGCCGGCGTTGTCGGCGACCGCGAAGGAGGCCGTGTACGTGCCGGGCTTGAGGGTCGTGGGCACCGTGACGTACTTCGTGTAGGTCTTGGTGCCGGGGAGGTGGCTCTTGAGCGTGATCCCCATACCCTGGGTCCACACCCGCCGACCGGACGAGTCGGTGAGTCGCAGCTGCACGCTCCAGGAGTCGTACGTGGGGGCGACGCCGGTGTTCTTGATCGTCATCTTCACCGGGATCCTCGTGCCGCGCTTGAGCGCGCCGAGGCTCACCGCCGACACGTGGTACCGGTACCCCGAGGACCGCACCGCGGAGACGTAGGCGGAGCGCTGCGTCGAGGTCATGTTGTCGTACGTGAGCCGCATGTTCGCGCTGGAGGTCGTCGCCAGGTGGAACTTCTTCACCTGGTCCCGGCCGGCGACGGGGTCGCCGGTCGTGGCCCACTCGGTGAAGAAGGGCCGGGTCTTCCACACCGACTGGAGGCGGGTGTCGACGGCGGCCATCGAGTTCATGTTCCGGGCACCGAGGCTGTCGGTGCGCAGCCCCATGCGGGGGTTCGTCGCGAGCGCCTTCAGGGTGAAGTCGACCGGCGTCATCGTGTTGATGAGGACGTGCTTGGTCGGGAACGCCTTGTTGACGGCGGCGATCAGCCGCAGGCCGTTGGCGTCGGTGATCCGGGTCTGGCCCTTGTCGACCCACCACTCGCCGTACTTGCCGTAGCCACCGACGTCGACGTAACCGAGCCGCGGGTCCTTGCCGTACCGGCGACCGAGCTCTGCCATCAGCGCCTCCCACGACGAGAGGAACTGCTCGCTGTTCCAGTCCGGGATGTCGGTCCCCGGCTGGCGGGGCACGAAGGAGGGGGTGACCCGCGGCCAGTCGGCCGTGTTGCGCTTGTCCATCCAGCATCCGGGGCAGTACGCCATGACCCGGAACCCGAACTTTGACTTCGCGGCTCCGGCCCGGTTGAGGCCGTCCTCGATCCAGCGGAAGTCGTACTGGCCGCGGGAGGGCTCGATGCGGCCCCAGTAGACCTGGTCGCGGTAGTACACGTCGGGGCTGGGGTACGACGACGGCTGGGAGCCGTAGCCCATCCACTTGTACTGACCGCGCAACGCGTTGGGCAGGTCGGTGCTCGGCACGACGTAGGTCTTGGTGACGCTCACGGCCTTGGGCGCGGTCGTGGCGGCCTCGGCTGACCGGGCGGCGACGACACCGCCGCAGGCGGTGCTCAGGGCGACGGCGAGCGCGATCGATCGGCGGGGGGTGCGCATCGGATTCCTCTCCGGGTGGAAACCCCGGAGCGACACCGCGTCGCCCCGGACCGTCCTGGCACCCCCTGCAGGCGCGATCCGGCTTGTCAAGGGTGACACGCCGATGCGGGCGAATACGCTCGAATGCGATTTCTTTACCAGTTCATGACCACTGGTTGGCATTGGTCAAGAAACGCGACAATGCAGGACCGAGCGGGATCCCGGCCCTTCCATGGCCCGGATCCCGCTCGGTCGGTGTGGAGATGTGCTGGTGAGCCGCCGGGGTCACCAGTGGTGGGCGACGTCGACCACGAGCCGGCTCCGACCCGTCGCGGTGTCGTCCAGCGTGAAGACGCGGAACGGCAGCCGGGCGCGCACGCCCAGGCCCAGCGTCGTGTAGCCCTCGAACGAGCCCGCCCACTTCACCTGCCGGAACGTCGAGTAGCCCGCGACCGAGGGCATGCGCGGCACGCTCGTCGCGCCCTTCTTGACCACGACCGCCAGGCGCGCGCCGCCGGCGACCGGCACCGGGTGGCCCGACCCGTCCTGGGTGACCGTCGAGACGTACCGGACGTTGTAGCCCGGGGCCCGGCCCGTCATGTCGACGACGAGGCGGTCGTAGCAGGCGTGCCGCCCCGAGCGGACGCCGGTGACCCGGCCGGTGGCCAGGGGGGCCGAGGTCTTCGCCAGCGAGCCCCAGGTGACCGCGCAGGAGTGGGCGCTCGCCGGCGTCGCCGCGAGCGTGGCCGGAGCCGCACCGAGCGCGATGGCCGCGGCGAGCACGGCCGCGGCGCGGCGTCGCCGCGCGGGAGCCGGTGGGCGGGGGATGGGCTGGTGCGTGGTCATGGTGGTCTCCTTCGGTGCTGCGTCTCCTTCGAGGAGGGTCGGTGGTCGGCCCTGATACAAGGACGCCTGACGGCCACCGGGGGTTGACCGGCGGGCGGCGACCCGGCGACGGCATGATGGGCCCCGTGCGTGCACTGAGGAAGGTCTCCGCCGGTCCCGGGCTCGAGCTCGTCGACATCCCCGAACCGCGGTGCGGACCCAAGGACGTCAAGGTGCGGGTGCTGCGGACCGGTCTCTGCGGCACCGACCTCCACCTGGAGCAGTGGGACGACTGGGCCGCGGCCACCGTCCGGGCCCCGCTCACCCTCGGTCACGAGTTCTTCGGCGAGGTCGTCGAGGTCGGCGCCGACGTCGACCACGTCGTCGTCGGCGACCGCGTCTCCGGCGAAGGGCACGTCGTGTGCGGCACCTGCCGCAACTGCCGCGCCGGCCGCCGCCACCTGTGCATCCACACGATCGGCATCGGGGTCAACCGCGACGGGGCCTTCGCCGACCTGGTCGTCATCCCCGCGACGAACGCCTGGGTGCAGCCGCGCGACCTCGACCCCGACCTCGGTGCGGTCTTCGACCCCTTGGGCAACGCGGTGCACACGGCGCTGCAGTGGCCCGTCGTCGGCGAGGACGTCGTCGTGACCGGGGCCGGACCGATCGGCGTCATGGCGACGGCCGTGGTGCGGCACGCGGGTGCGCGGCGCATCGCCGTCACCGACCTGTCGCCCGAGCGGCTCGCGCTCGCGGCCGCCGCGGGCGCGGACCACGTCGTCGACGTCAGCCGCGGCGAGACCCTCGCCGACGCCCAGCAGGCCCTGGGCATGGTCGAGGGCTTCGACATCGGGCTCGAGATGTCGGGGTCGCCGGCGGCGGTCGAGGACCTCCTGGCGAACATGAACCACGGGGGGCGGGTGGCGCTGCTCGGGCTGCCGACGGACCGCTACGCCATCGACTGGGGCCGGGTGATCACCCACATGATCACGCTGCGCGGCATCTACGGCCGCGAGATGTTCGAGACCTGGTACCTCATGGGCTCGATGCTCGCCACCTCGGACCGGCTGCGCGAGGCCGTGTCGTCGGTCATCACCGGCCGCTACCCGGCCGAGCAGTGGCAGCAGGCCTTCGCCGAGACCCGCTCGGGTCGCGGCGGCAAGGTGGTCCTGGACTGGTCGTGACCCGAGCGGGCCTAGGCTGACGGGCGATTCCACCCACGAGGAGGCGACGTGTACGGCGCAGTCAAGGACCAGCTCGCAGCGACCCTGCAGGAGATCGAGGACGCCGGGCTCTACAAGCGCGAGCGTGAGATCACCACCCCGCAGTCGGCGCACGTCGGGACGACGTCAGGGGAGTCGCTGAACTTCTGCGCCAACAACTATCTCGGGCTGGCCGACCACCCCGACGTCGTCGGCGCCTCCAAGGCCGCGCTCGACACGTGGGGCTTCGGGATGGCGTCGGTCCGCTTCATCTGCGGCACCCAGACCCAGCACACCGCACTCGAGCAGCGGCTCTCGGACTTCCTCGGGACGGAGGCGACGATCCTCTACTCCTCGTGCTTCGACGCCAACGGTGGTGTGTTCGAGGTGCTCTTCGGGGCCGAGGACGCGATCGTCTCGGACGAGCTCAACCACGCCTCGATCATCGACGGTATCCGGCTCAGCAAGGCCGCCCGGTACCGCTACAAGAACGCCGACATGGCGGACCTGCGGGCCCAGCTCTCGGCGGCGCGCGAGGCCGGGGCTCGGCGCGTCTGCATCGTCACCGACGGGGTCTTCTCGATGGACGGCTCCTACGCCCCACTCGACGAGATCTGCGACCTCGCCGACGAGTTCGAGGCGATGGTCCTCGTCGACGACAGCCACGCCGTGGGCTTCGTCGGCGACGGCGGGCGCGGCACCCCGGAGATGTTCGGCGTCATGGACCGGATCGACATCCTCACCGGGACCCTCGGCAAGGCCCTCGGCGGGGCGTCGGGCGGCTACGTCGCGAGCCACCGCGAGGTCGTAGACCTCCTGCGCCAGCGGTCCCGGCCCTACCTGTTCTCGAACTCGGTCGCGCCGGCCGTCGTCGCGGGGTCGCTCGCCGCCCTCGACCTCGTGGAGGCGTCCGCCGAGCCCCGCGAGGCCCTGCGGCGGAACGCGGCCCTGTTCCGCGAGCTCATGGAGGAGGCCGGCTTCGACCTCCTGCCGGGGTCCCACCCCATCGTCCCGGTGATGTTCCCGGGCGAGGACGGCGCCCGCCAGGCCACCGGGATCGCCGACCACATGCTCGAGCACGGCGTGTACGTCATCGCGTTCAGCTACCCCGTCGTGCCGAAGGGGAAGGCGCGGATCCGGGTCCAGCTGTCGGCCGCGCACTCCGAGCAGGACGTGCGCCGCTGCGTCGAGGCGTTCACCGCCGCCAGGGACGCCGTCGCCTGACCCCGGGCGGGGCCCGTCGGTCAGTCGCGCAGCCGCGAGCGGGCGAGTGCCACCCGCTCGGGCGTGTGCAGCCGGACGAGGATCCGCGTCGTCGACGCCGGGATCCGGCCCGGTGTCGCGAGCGACACGACGACGGCGGAGGTGATGGCCAGGGGGACCGCCCACAGCGCGGGGTTGGCCAGCAGCGCCCCGGCCCAGCCGTCGAGGTCCCCACGCGCCATCGTGACCCCGAGTGACGCGACCGTCGCCACGCCCCCGACGAGCAGCCCCGTCATGGCGCCCGGGACCGACAGCCGGGGCCACCAGACCCCCAGGATGATGAGCGGCGCGAAGGTCGCCGCTGCGACGGCGAACGCCAGGCCCACCGTCGTCGCGAGGCCCATGGGCTCGATCGCACGGCTCAGGAGGTAGGGCAGCACGACCGCGAGGACCGCCGCGTACCGGAACCCCCGGATCCCGGGGGCGTCCCCGCCGCTGAGGCGCGAGAAGCGTGGGCGCAGCACCTCCTGGTCGATGACGCCGGTCACCGACATCGCGAGCCCCGACGCCGTGGACAGGAACGCCGCGAACGCCCCGCCGGCGAGCATCGCGGTCATGACCTCGCCGCCGAGACCGCCCGCGAGCTCGCCGGGGATGCGCAGCACGATGGAGTCGCTGCGGACCCCGTCCGGCAGCTCGTGGTACACGACCCGACCGAGGGCCGCGTACACCGGGGGCAGGAGGTAGAACACCCCCAGGAGGGCGATGACGGTGACGGTGGTGCGCCGGGCCCCGACCCCGTCGGGGTTGGTGTAGTAGCGGACGAGGACGTGCGGCAGGCCCATCGTCCCCAGACACAGCGCGAGCACCACCGAGACGGTCCGGTACACCGGGTGGTCGTCCGGACCGGAGCGGCTCAGGAGGGCGTGCCAGTCCGGCGGCACGACCGGGGCGGGGTGCCCGGCCCGGAACCACAGGAACAGCAGGGCGAAGGCCGGCACGGCGAGCGCGGTGAGCTTGATCCAGTACTGGACCGCCTGCACGAACGTGATGGACCGCATGCCGCCGGCCCCGACCGCCGCAGCGATGACGACCATGACGACGAAACCGCCCACCCAGGGTGGGGCGCCCGTGACGAGGGTCAGGGTGAGCCCGGCGCCCTGGAACTGCGGCACGAGGTAGAGCCAGCCGATGGCGACGACGAGCACCGAGGACACGAGCCGCACCGCGCGAGAGCCCAGCCGGGCTTCCGCGAAGTCGGGCAGGGTGTAGGCGCCCGAGCGGCGCATCGGGGCCGCCACCATGACGAGGAGGACGAGGTAGCCGAGGGTGTACCCGACGGGCAGCCAGAGCATGTCGATGCCGGCGCCGTAGACGAGCCCGGCGACCCCGAGGAAGCTCGCCGCCGACAGGTACTCCCCGCCGATGGCCGAGGCGTTGAGCCGCGGTGAGACGGTGCGCCCGGCGACGTAGAAGTCGCTCGTCCGACGGGACAGCCGGAGCCCGAGCCCGCCGACGACGAGGGTCGTCAGGCAGACCGCGACGACCGCGGCGAGCGAGAGCGGGCTGCTCACGGGGCCTCGACGACGTCGGCGAAGTCCGCCTCGAGGCGTTCGCTCTGCCGGGCGTACCACCGCGCGAGGACCCACGCGGCCGGGTACACCGCGACTCCGAGGACCAGCCACGGGAACGGCACCCCGAACACCGTGGTCCCCTGGGTGGCGGGCACGAGCGCCAGCGTGACGGGCAGGGCTGCGAGGCCGACGACGGTCAGGGCGAGGACGGCGAGCGAGAGGCGCAGCTGGGCGCGCATGAGCCCGCGCAGGTAGACGTCGCCGAGCACCGTCTGCTCGTCGAGATCACGCGCGGGCGGGCGGGGCCCGACGGGCACGGCCCCGCGACGCGAGCTCGTCACGCGCACCCGGGGCGGCGGCTCCTGGGGGGTGCTCATCCGTTCAGTCCCCGCCGGTGCCGCGGTCCCCGAGCGGCCGGCGGAGCAGGGTGTCCCGGAGCTGCTTGGTGTGCCGCCGGCTCACCTGGAGCTCGACCTCGTCGACGAGGACGGAGCACCGCCCGTGGTCCATCCGCACCTCGCGCACGTGGGCGAGCGCGATGAGCGTGGAGCGGTGGATGCGGACGAACCCGACCTCGCCCCACTTCTCCTCGAGCGCGGACAGGGGGATGCGGACCAGGTGCGACCCGGTGTCGGTGTGGAGGCGGGCGTAGTCGCCGTGCGCCTGGGCGAACCGGATCTGGCTCCGGGAGATGAACCGCGTCACGCCGCCCAGCTCGACCGGGATCGTCTCGTCCTCGACCTGCGGTGGGCCCGACGTCCCGTCCTCGCTGCGGGCGCGGGCGCGCTCACGCTGGTCGACGACCCGGCGGACGGCCTCGGCCAGGCGGTCGCCGCGCACCGGCTTCATGACGTAGTCGGTGACGGCGAGGGCGAACGCGTCGACCGCATGCCGCTCGTGGGCCGTGACGAACACGATCTGGGGGCGGACGGCGAACCGCGAGATGACCCGGGCCAGCGCCATCCCGTCGAGCCCCGGCATCGAGATGTCGCTGAAGACGACGTCGATGTCGCGAGTGTCGAGGAGGCGCAGGGCGTCGGTGCCGCTGGCGGCCGTGAGGACCTCGGCGACGCGCGGGTCGCGCTCGAGGAGGTACCCGAGCTCCGACAGCGCAGGCGCCTCGTCGTCGACGACGAGGGCCACGAGCCCGGCGGTGGACATGTCCGGAGCCTACGGCCGATGCTCAGTCCTGGGTGTGGACCCCGGGTGCGAACTTGGGCACCCGGAAGCTCACCCTGGTCCCCGCCCCCGGGGCCGTGTCGACGGTGAGCCCGAACTCGTCGCCGTACACCTGTCGCAGCCGGGCATCGACGTTCCCGAGTCCCACCGAGTCGTGGGCGTGCGCGCCGTCGAGGATCGTGCGGATGCGCTCGGGCTCGCTGCCGACGCCGTCGTCCTCGATCGCGATCTCCGCCGCCGAGCCGAGGTCGGTCGCGGTGATGGAGACGTGCCCGATCCCCTCCTTGCTCGCCAGCCCGTGCCGGACCGCGTTCTCGACGAGGGGCTGGACCGCCAGGTACGGGAGCGTGACGGGCAGGACCTCGGGAGCGACGAGCAGGGAGACCCGGAGGCGGTCGCCGAAGCGCGCCTGCTCCAGGACGAGGTAGCGCTCGACGTTGCGCAGCTCCTCCGCCAGCGTCGTGAACGTGCCCCCCGTGCGCAGCGCGTACCGCGTGAAGTCGGCGAAGTCCAGGAGGAGCTCACGCGCCCGGTCGGGGTCGGTCCGCACGAACGACGCGATGGCCGCGAGGCTGTTGTAGATGAAGTGCGGGCTGATCTGGGCCCGCAGGGCGCGCAGCTCGGCCTCCATGACGCGGTTGCGGGTCCGGGCGAGCTCGGCGAGGGCGAGCTGGCTGCTCACCCAGGCGGCGACCTCCTCGGTGGCCCGGGTCAGCCCGGGCGAGGGGCGGTCGGTCCACGCCGTGAGCGTCCCGACGACGAGGTCGTCGGTCGCCAGGGGAGCGGTGACGGCGCCGCGGATCGGGCACTCGAGGTCCTCGCACGCCACAGCGTCCCCGCGGTGGGCGACGGTGCGGCCCGTCCCGAGGGTCTGCTCACCGAGCGGGACGGCCAGGTCACGGTGGTGGTCGCCCCGGCCGGTCCAGGACAGGACGCTGCCGGGGCCGGCGATCGAGACCGCCTGCGCGCCGAGGATGGACAACAGGTGGCGTCCGGCCCGCTCGGCGGCCTCCGGGGACAGGCCGTCGCCGAGGTGCCGGGCGGCCAGCGACGCGGTGTGCAGGGTCGCGTACGTCGCCCGGTCGGTGTCGGAGATGAAGCCCCGGCGCCGGCTGCGCTGCAGGAGCGCGACCCCGAGCCACAGCAGCAGCACCGTCCCCCCGACGAGCACCGCCGTCGGCCAGTGGATGCCCGTCATGCGCCACACCCTAGGCTCACCCGGCACCGCGCGGGAGGGCCCGGTCGCTGCTGGCTAGGCTGCCCGGATGCCCTCCGAGTCCGCCGCCAGTCCCGCGGTCGAGGCCGTCGCCCGGCTCGCCGAGCTGCCGGGCATCCCCGAGCAGGTGGAGGCCGCCCGCGAGGCGTGCACCCGCCTCCGGTGGCACGCCGCACTGCGCCGCCGCACGGCCGAGGCCGCCGCGGAGTCCCGGGTCCGGGGCGCGGTCGCCAGCGCCGAGCTCGAAGGGGCGTCACTGCCCGTCGACGTCGTCCGCGACATCGTCCGGGGAGCCGTCACGTGGTCGCCGGACCCCGACCCGGTCGAGCAGGTCGTGCGTGGCGTCGTCGGTGCCACTGCCGAGAGCGAGCGGGTGCGCTCCGTCGTGCTCTCGGCGCCGCTGCAGGCCCTCGCGAGGCTGCACACGGTCGCGGCCGCCGGGCTCGTGCCCGACGACGCCCTGGGACGGCCGAGGACCGCCGGCGAGGGGTGCTCCGAGCTCGCCGACCTCGGGCCGGCGCCCGAGGCCACGGTTGCCGCCTCCCGGCTGCGGGGAGTCGCCGAGATCCTCCTCGCCGCCCCCCGGGTGCCCGTCGTCGTGGCGGCGGCGGTCGTCCACGCCGAGCTCGCCACCGTGCGCCCGTTCGTCCGCGGCAACGCCGTCGTCGCCCGGGCCCTGGACCGCGCCCTCGTGCAGGCGTCCGGGCTCGACCCGACCGGGGTCGCGGTCGTCGAAGCAGGCCACGGGGCGCAGGGCATCGCCCCGTACGTCGGCGCGCTCGCGGCCTACGGGCGGGGTGACGCCGCCGGGGTGGGGCTGTGGGTCTCGCACTGCTGCACCGCGATCCAGGCGGCCGCCGACGAGGGCGCGAAGGTCGCCGACGCGGTCCTCGCCGGACGGCTGTGAATCCGCATGCACCGATCGCTGGTCGGCGGTGTCCGGCGGGTGTAGAAACGAACCCTCGGGAGTTCTTCTCCCGGGGCACGATCTACCGCAGGACGACGGGACACCCACGCGCGGGCAGTCCACTGATGGACCGGTCGTGGCGGGCTTGACCCGCTCCGACGGCTCAGGAGCACGCCTGGTCGCCCGAAGCCTGCGGCGGCACGAGGCCCTCGCCACGAGGCGAGGGCCTCGTGGCGTCCCCTGTTGCCAGGGTCCGGAGGCCCACCATGTCCCAGTCGCCGCCTGCCGACGCGCTGAGCGAGGCCTGAGGACGACCTAGACAACGGAGTGGCGGGCTTGCGCAGAGTGGCACCGATGGGACACGATTGTCCTACTCGCTCCCCCTAGGGGTTGAGCGGATGGCGGACCGGCTTCTCCCCCCCGGAGCTCGGCTCGCCGACGGCCCCGGTTGTCCCCCCGACCGGGGCCGTCCTATGTCCGCTTCCAGGCGGCCCTCTCGGCGCCCCGAGTCGCGGGGACCCCGCCCCCGACCGGGGCCGTCCTATGTCCGCTTCCAGGTCCGGCTCCGGATGCGTTGTCCACAGGGGGTGTCGCAGCACTCCGGCGTCCACAGATCGCCCGCACCCCCCTGCCGTCCCGGCCGTGCCGCGGGGACCCTCGATGCATGTCCTCCCTGCCAGCCGTCATCGCCGTCGTCGCCGCCTCGGGCGGGCTGGGCGCGAGCACGCTGGCGGTCGCCGTGGGCCGACGCCTCGCGGCCATCGGCCCGCCGAGCGTCGTCGTCGACCTGGACCTCACCGGCGGTGGCCTCGACGTCACGGCGGGGGTCGAGCACCTTCCCGGTCAGCGGTGGCCGGCGTTCGCCGGCGTGCAAGGGCCCGTGCCCACCGAGTCGCTGCTCGCCTCGCTGCCGCGCGAGGACGGGTGCGGCATCCTCTCGGCGGGCGGCCCGGGCCCGCGGGCGGTCCCGGCCTCGGCGGTGTCCGACGTGCTCGCCGCCCTGGTCGCCGGCAGCGAGGGCCCGGTGGTGCTCGACGTCCCCCGTCGCTCGCCCCACCTCCCGGCGGCGGTGGCGTCGGCTCACCTGGTCCTCGTGCTCGTGGGCCTGCGCACCCGCGCGCTCGCCGACGCCGACGCCTGTGTCGAGGCCGTGGTCGACCTCGTCGACGGGTCCACCGACCTGCGGGCCGTCACCCGCGGGCCGCGCCCCACCGCGGCCCTCCTCGACGACGTCGAGGCCCATCTCGGCGTCGCCCACCTGCACCATCTCGAGGACGACCCCGCCGTCGTCCGCACCGCCGAGCGCGGTCTCTGGCCCGGCGTCGCCCGCGACGCGGTCCGGCGGGCCGCCGATGCCGCCCTGTCCGCGCTTCCCGGCAGCGGTGGCCACGTCGGGCGCGCGTCGTGACGGCGATGGAGGCGGCGGTCGTCCGCGCGGTCGACCGGTCGATCCGGGCGGGGCGCGTCCCCACCCCGTCGACGATCGGCCGGATCGCCGACGAGCAGCTCGAGGTCCTCGGGGCGCGCGGGCGGGACCTCGCCGCCGACGCCCTCACCGACCGACTCGTCGGGCTGGGGCCCCTCGCTGTCCTCGTACGCGACCCCGCGGTCACCGACGTGCTCGTCAACGGCGACGGCACCGTGTGGGTCGACCGGGGCGACGGCGTGCGGCCCACCGGGCAGCGCGTGGCGGCCGGCGAGCTGCGCGCTCTGGCAGTCCGCCTCGCCGGTCTCGCCGGGCGTCGCCTCGACGACGCCCAGCCGTGGGTCGACGGCACGCTCCCCGGCGGGGTCCGGCTCCACGCCGTCCTGCCACCCCTGGCCGAGGACGGGCCCCAGGTCAGCCTGCGCATCGCCCGCCGGCGTCCCGGTGGCCTCGCGGCGCTCGCGGCCCTCGGTGCGGTCGGCCCGCAGATGGCGCAGGCCCTGCGGGCCCTGGTCCGGGTCCGCGCGAGCTTCCTCGTCACCGGCGGTACCGGCGCCGGCAAGACCACCGTTCTCGGCGCGCTCCTCGCGGAGTGCCCGGCGCAGGAGCGCATCGTCGTCGTCGAGGACGTCCGTGAGCTCGACCCCGAGCACCCGCACGTGGTCCGGCTCCAGGGGCGAGCGGCCAACGTCGAGGGCGCCGGCGAGGTCACCCTGGCCGTCCTCGTCCGGCAGGCCCTGCGGATGCGCCCCGACCGGCTCGTCGTCGGCGAGGTCCGGGGGCCCGAGGTCCGTGACCTGCTCGCGGCGCTGAACACCGGCCACGACGGCGGCGCCGGGACGCTGCACGCCAACGGACCCGCCGAGGTCCCGGCGCGGCTCGAGGCGCTCGGCTCGCTCGCCGGGATGCCGCGCGAGGCGGTGCACGCCCAGCTCCGCGGGGCGCTCCACGCCGTCGTGCACGTCGCGCGGCGACCCGACGGCCGGCGCCTCGTCGAGCGCATCGGGGTCCCGGCCGTCGACCCCGGCGGGTTCGTCGTCGTCCGCACCGCCCTGTGCGACGGCTCCGGTGGCGCGCGGCAGGGCGAGGGGTGGGGCGACCTCCGGGCGCTCCTGGGGTCGGACGCGGCGGGAGCAGGGCCGTGGCCGGCGGGGTAGCCGCCGTCGTCGGGTTCCTCCTGCTGGCGGTGGCGCTGTGGCCGTCCCGCGCGGGCACCGCTGCGCGCTCGCGGCGTGCCGTGGCGCGCGGGTCCACGCGAACCGCCCCGCGTCTGGCCGTCCTGGCGCTGCGTCGGCTCGGTCCGTGGCGACGGCGCACAGCCCAGCCTTCGGACTGGGTGGCCGACCTCGGTGAGGTCGTCGCGGTGGGCCTACGAGCCGGACTGGACCTGCCGGCGGCCCTGGGTGTCGGGGCGCGCACCCCGGCCGTGCGGGCGGCGGCGCCCTGGCTGGGTCAGACGGCGGCCACCCTGGCGTCCGAGCCGGCCGCACCCGCATCCCACCTCTCCTCGCGGGCCGGCCTCGTGGGCGCCGCGTACCCGGACCTCCTGGTGCTCGCCCGGGCCTGGCAGCTCAGCGAGCGCACCGGCGCGATGGCAGCCCACACGACCGCCGCGGCGGCGCGCGCCATCCGGGCCCGCACGGCGGCCCGCCACCGCACCGAGGTCGCTCTCGCCGGGCCGCGGGCATCGATGCGTCTGCTGTGCGCCCTGCCGGTGGCCGGGCCGGTGGTCACCCTCTTCGTGGGGCTCGACCCCCGCGCTCTCTATGGCAGCAGCGCCTCGTGGCTCGCTGCAGGTGCCGGGCTCGGCCTCACCGCCGTCGGCTGGTGGTGGTCCGCAGCCCTCGTCCGGCATGCGCACCGTCCTGCGACGACGGCCGCGGACCCGTGAGCCCGACCGTGGCTGCGGTCCTCCTGGGGCTTGCGGTTCTCCTGCGACCTCGGCCGGGGCCGGCGTGGGGCGCACTCCGGTCGGCGTCGGTCAGCCCGGGGCCTGCCCGGGTGGAGGACGCGGCGGTCGCGCTGTCCCTGGTGGCGGCTGTGCTGCGCGGGGGGTCCGGCATGGTCGAAGGTCTCGAGGCGGTGGCCGCGGTCGACCCCACCGATGCCGGGCGCGAGCTCGGTGTCGTCGCAGCCGCGCATCGGTGGGGAGTCCCGCCAGAGCAGGCGTGGGACCACGTGGGGCCCGGCTGGGGCGCGGCGGCGTCGGCCTGGCACGCCGCCGCCGCAGCGGGAGCCGCTCCTTCGGCGCTGCTCGAGGACGCGGCCGGTCGCCTGCGTGAGGAGGCGGCGCGCAGCACCGAGGCGGCGGTCCAGCGCGCCGGGGTGCTCCTCGTGCTGCCGCTCGGGCTGTGTTTCCTGCCGGGTTTCGTGGCGACGACGGTGGTGCCGGTCGTCCTGCTGCTCCTCGCCGACGGGCCGACGTGACTCGCCGTCCACAGGCGTCTGCGGTGCGGTACGTCGTCCACAGATCCGCGCCGGGGTCTCGCCGCCGCCCCGGCCGCTGCGCAGGCTGGGTGGACGGCGCGAGAGCCGCGCCACCACGAGGGAGGACTTCACATGGGACCACGTCTCATCCGCCGGATCCGCACCGCGGCGCGCCGGCCGCGCCCGTTGGGGGAGGAGGGCATGACCACGGCCGAGTACGCGGTCGGCACCGTGGCAGCGGTCGCGTTCGCCGCGCTGCTCCTGGCCGTCGTCCGGTCCGCGCCGGTCAAGAGCGCGCTGACCCAGATCGTCGTCTCGGCCCTGGGGGCATGAGCGTCCGCCGTCGGGCGGACCCCGGGATGGTCACGGCCGAGCTGGCGGTGGCCATCCCGGTCCTGGTCGTGGTGCTCGCCCTCGCCCTGTCGGCCGTCCGGCTCGGCCTCGACCGGGTCCGGGTCGTCGACGCCGCCCACGTCGGCGCGCGCCTGGCGGCGCGAGGGGAGGGCCCGCTCGCCGTCCGGGCCGCGGCGCTCCGGGCGGCACCGCGGGGAGCGCAGGTCCACACCGCGCTGTGGGCGGGGTCGGTGCGCGTCACCGTCCGGGCGCCGGCCCCGCCGATGCTCGCCGGGCTCGGCCTCGACACCGTTGTGAGTGGTTCGGCGGTGGCCCGGCTCGAGTCCCCGCAGGGCGGGTCGGGGTGAGGCGGCTCCAGGCCGGATGCCGCGACCGGGGCAGTGGCACGGTGCTGGTGCTCGCCGGGGTCGGGGTGCTCGCCGGGGCGCTCGCGGGGGCGCTGGTGCTCGGGTCGGTCGTGCGCGACGTGCACCGGGCGCGGGGCCTGGCCGACCGCGCGGCCCTGGCGGCGGGCGCCCCGCTCACGGCCGGCGGGGTCGCCGACTGCGGCGCTGCGCTGCGTCTCGTGCAGCACGACGGGGGCGTGCTCGACGGCTGCCTCACCCGGCCCGACGGCACCGTCGTCGTCGCGGTGCGGGTCCCGCTGCGGCCCGGCCTCACCGCGTGGGGGCTGCCCGACGCCGTGACGGCCCGGGCCCGCGCCGGGCCGGAGTCAGCTGGTGCGCTCTCCCGGCGGGTCGGCCGGAGCCGCCGGGTCGGCCGCCGGCTCCGCGGTCCCGGGCCGCCGCTCGCCGGCTCGTGCCTCGGCCACCTCGGCCCGGCGTCGCGCCGTCTCGGTCGACACGTGCTGGTCCGCCACTCGCTCGTCCGCCTCCCGGCGCAGCTCGGCCTCGCGCTGCTCGTGCCGCGCGCGCTCCTCGGCCAGTTCGCGGTCACGTGCCGCGAGCTCCTCCTTGAGGCGGGCCTCGTCGGCCAGGCGCTGCTCCTCGGCCTCGCGGGCCGCCTCCTTGGCCGCCGCACGACGACGGTGGGCCCTCGTCGTGCCCACCCGCAGCAGGAACCAGCCGAACCAGAAGACCGTGATGACCACCATGCCCGTCACCAGCAGCGCCACCGGGGGCAGGCTCAGCGTGCCCCCGAGGATCTCGAAGTCGACCGTGTCCGTCAGCGACCCCGTCCCCATGAACAGCAGGACTCCCGCGATGACAGCCACGATGATGAGCAGGACGCCGAAGATGACCATGGCCCGACCCTACTCCCGCTGACCAGCGCAGACGGCGCCTTGCGGGCGGCCGCCGGGGTGTCCGGCAGGGCCTCAGCCGACGGGGGCCAGTGCCAGCTCGAGCACCGTCACCGCGCCCGGCTTGTCGAGGGGCTCGTTGCCGTTCCCGCACTTGGGCGACTGGACGCAGGCCGGGCAGCCGCTGCTGCACCCGCACTCCAGCACGGCGTCGCGGGTGGCCCGCACCCACTCCGAGAACGCCCCGAACGCCCGCTCCGCGAAGCCCGCCCCGCCCGGGTAGCCGTCGAAGACCATGACGGTGGGCAGGCCCGTGTCCGGATGCAGGGCGGTCGACACCCCGCCGACGTCCCACCGGTCCGAGGTCGCGACGAGCGGCAGCATCCCGATGGCGGCGTGCTCGGCCGCATGCAGCGCACCGGGCACGAGGCGCTCCTCCACACCGGCGGCCACGAGCACGTCCGCCGGCACGGTCCACCACACCGCCTTCGTCGTCAGCGAACGCTCCGGCAGGTCGAGCGGGTGGGTGCCGATGACCTCGCCGCCGGGGAGCCGGCGCAGGAAGCCGGTCACCCGGGTCGTGACCCGCACACTGCCGAACGCCACCTCGACGCGCGCCCGGGGTGCCCGGCGGTCGGTCGAGAGGATGTCGAACCTGCTCACCGACTGGGCGTGGGTCGACCACCCCGGGTCTCCCCGGACGGCCTGCGCGCTGCGCGTCTCGAGGTCCAGGTCGGTGACCACCCAGGTCTCACCCTGGTGGAGGTGCACGGCTCCGGTGTGCACCTGCGCGTGCGCCGACGCCTCGTCGACGGTCCCGATGACCCTCCCGGTGCGGGTCTCGACGACGGCCACGACATCACTCGCGCCGCGCAGGGACAGGTGGTCGGTGGGGCGGTCCTCGCGCGCCCAGAACCAGCCGGTGGGCCGCCGGCGCAGGATCCCGCCGTCGACGAGGACGTCCAGCAGCCGCCGGGAGGAGGTCCCGAACAGCTCGAGGTCGGCCTCGCCCAGCGGCAGCTCCGCGGCGGCGGCGGCGAGGTGCGGGGCCAGGACGTGCGGGTTGTCCGGGTCCAGCACGGTGCTCTCGACGGGCGTGCCGAAGATCGCCGCGGGGTGGTGCACGAGGTAGGAGTCCAGCGGGTCGTCGCCCGCGACGAGCACCGCCAGCGACGCCGCGCCCGAGCGCCCGGCCCGCCCCGCCTGCTGCCACAGGCTGGCGCGTCGCCCCGGCCACCCGGCCATGACGACAGCGTCCAGCCCGCTCACGTCGATGCCCAGCTCGAGCGCGTTCGTCGCGGCCAGGCCCCGCACCGCCCCCGTCCGCAGTCCCCGCTCGAGCTCGCGGCGGTCCTGGGGCAGGTAGCCACCCCGGTACGCCGCGACCGACTGCGCCAGGGCGGGGTCGCGGTACTCCAGCCGGCGCCGCGCGCCGGTGGCCAGCGCCTCGGCGCCGGCCCGGCTGCGTGCGAACGCCACGGTCTGGACCCCGTCCTCGACGAGGTCGGCCAGGATGTGGGCGGCCTCGGTCGTCGCGGAGCGCCGCTGCCCCTCGCCGTCGGTCGGCGGCTCCCACAGGGCGAACGTCATCGCGCCCCGCGGCGACCCGTCGGTGGTCACGGCGCGGGCCGGCAGGCCGATGAGCCGGCTCGCGTGCCCTGCCGGGTCGCTCACGGTCGCGGACGCCAGCACGAACGTCGGCGTCGAGCCGTACCGCCCCGCGACGCGTCGCAGCCTGCGCAGCACCGCGGCCACATGGGACCCGAACACCCCCCGGTAGATGTGGCACTCGTCGACCACCACGTACTGCAGCCCCCGCAGGAACCTGGACCACCGCGCGTGCCCCGGCAGCAGCGAGTGGTGGAGCAGGTCCGGGTTGGTGAGGACGAGGTTCGCGTGTTCGCGGATCCACCGCCGTTCGTCGGGTGGGGTGTCGCCGTCGTAGGTCGCGGCCCGGACCCCCGGCACGGCGAAGGCGTCGACCCGCGCCCGCTGGTCGGCGGCGAGGGCCTTGGTCGGCGCGAGGTAGAGGGCCGTCGGGCCGCGCACCCCCGATGCCGCCCCGTCGGCGAGGGCGCCGAGCACCGGGACGAGGTAGCCCAGGCTCTTTCCGGAGGCCGTCCCGGTCGCCAGGACGACGTGCTCGCCTGCTTCGGCGAGGTCGATGGCGGCGCGTTGGTGGCTCCACGGGCGGTCGATACCGCACGCCAGCAGGGCCGAGAGGACGGCGGGCGACACCGTCGGCGGCCACTCGGCCAGCAGGGCCTGACGCGCGGGGAGGTGCTCCACGTGCAGCAGCCGGTCGCCCGCGTCACCCCCGGCGATTCGGGCCAAGTGCTGGGCAGGGCTGGACACGCCCGTTACGGTAATCCTTGGTCCTGACGTCACACCGGCCCGGGACCACGACGCCCGATGATCCAGCACCCTCCCGAGGAGCGAGCCGCGTGGAGCTGTCCGTGACCACGTCCCACCACGACGACATCACCGTCGTCTCGGTCGAGGGGGAAGTCGACGTGCACACCGCGGCACAGCTGCGCGTGACCCTGGACCAGGAGATCGCCGAGGGCCACGTCCGGCTCGTCGTGGACCTCGACAAGGTGTCCTTCCTCGACTCCACCGGCCTCGGGGTGCTCGTCGGGCGCCTCAAGCTCGTCCGCAACGCCTCGGGATGGCTGCGCATCGTGTGCACGTCCGAGCGCATCCTCCGGGTCTTCCGGATCACCGGGCTCGACAAGGTCTTCGGCATCCACGAGAGCGTCGACGAGGCCCTCGCGGCCTGACCCACGTGCTCTCGTCCGTCGGCGTCCGGCCGCCTCATCACGGCCCCTGACCCGCCCGGCGTGTGAAGCGCGCCACATCGCCCCCGGGGCGCGGGGCGCCGGGCGTGACCGGTAGGGTCCCCCCGAACCGTCCCCGTGTCGGCGCTGTCTGCGCCCGGGGTGGAACAACGCCGTCAAGGAGGATGGAATGGCACCCCTCGCACTCGCGAACGCCGAGTCGAGCGCCCTGGAACTGTCTGGGACCAACCTGACCCTGGTCGTCACGGTCGCGGTCATCGCGCTCGTCGCCCTGGTCATGGGCTTCGTGTTCCGGCAGCAGGTGCTCGCGGCCGACCCAGGCACCGAGAAGATGCAGGAGATCGGCGCGGCCGTCGAGGAGGGCGCCCAGGCGTACCTCGCGCGGCAGTTCCGCACCCTGTCCGTCTTCGTGGTCCTCGTCTTCGGCCTCCTGCTCCTCCTGCCCGCCGACACCGCCGAGATCCGCTGGGGCCGCTCCGGCTTCTTCGTCCTCGGTGCGCTGTTCTCGGCGGCCATCGGCTACCTCGGCATGAGCCTGGCGGTGAAGGCCAACGTCCGGGTCGCGTCCGCGGCGCGGGGTGCGAACGGCCGTGACGTCGGCATGCGCATCGCCTTCCGCACCGGCGGTGTCGTCGGCATGGCCACGGTCGGCCTCGGCCTGCTCGGTGCGGCCGTCGTCGTCCTCCTCTACAAGGGCGACGCGGCCAAGGTGCTCGAGGGCTTCGGCTTCGGTGCCGCGCTGCTCGCGATGTTCATGCGGGTCGGCGGCGGCATCTTCACCAAGGCCGCCGACGTCGGCGCCGACCTGGTCGGCAAGGTCGAGGCCGGCATCCCCGAGGACGACCCCCGCAACGCCGCGACGATCGCCGACAACGTCGGCGACAACGTCGGCGACTGCGCCGGCATGGCCGCCGACCTCTTCGAGTCCTACGCCGTCATGCTCGTCGCAGCCCTCATCCTCGGCTCGGTGGCGTTCGGCTCCTACGGCCTCGTCTTCCCGCTGCTCATCCCGGCGATCGGTGCTCTCACCGCGCTCCTCGGGGTGTTCATCACCAAGGCCCGCCCGGGCGAGAACGCGCTGCACGCGATCAACCGCGGCTTCTACATCTCGGCAGCGGTCTCCGCGATCCTCAGCGCGATCACCGCCTACGTGTACCTGCCGGCCACCTACGCCGAGCTCGGCTCCTCGAACGAGCAGATCAGCGCGCTCACGGGTGACCCGCGCCTCGCGGCCGTCCTCGCGGTCCTCATCGGCATCGTCCTCGCCGGCATCATCCTGTGGCTCACCGGCCACTTCACCGGCACCGACAAGCGCCCGACGATGGACGTCGCGCGCACCTCGCTCACCGGCCCGGCCACCGTCGTCCTCTCCGGCATCGGGGTGGGGCTCGAGTCGGCCGTGTACACCGCGGCGATCATCGCCGGCGCGGTCTACCTCGCCTTCCTCCTCGGCGGCGGCGCGGTCTCGCTGTCGCTGTTCCTCGTCGCGCTCGCCGGGTGCGGCCTCCTCACCACCGTCGGTGTCATCGTCGCCATGGACACCTTCGGCCCGGTCTCCGACAACGCCCAGGGCATCGCCGAGATGTCGGGCGACGTCGACGGCGAGGGCGCGCAGATCCTCACCGAGCTCGACGCCGTCGGCAACACGACCAAGGCCATCACCAAGGGCATCGCCATCGCGACGGCGGTCCTCGCGGCGACGGCGCTGTTCGGGTCCTACACCGACGCGTGGCAGACCGCGCTGAACAAGATCGACCCGAACGCCCTCAGCGAGCAGCAGCTGCAGTCGGCTCAGGAGTTCGTCGTCGACGCGCAGGGCCTCATCACGACGCCGTCGACGCTCGTCGGCCTCATCATCGGCGCCTCCGTCGTCTTCCTCTTCTCGGGCCTCGCGATCAACGCGGTGACCCGCGCCGCGGGCGCCATCGTCTTCGAGGTGCGCCGGCAGTTCCGCGAGCACCCGGGCATCATGGACGGCACCGAGAAGCCGGAGTACGGCCGCGTCGTCGACATCTGCACCAAGGACTCGCTCCGCGAGCTGGCCACTCCCGGCCTCCTCGCCGCGCTCATGCCCATCGCCGTCGGCTTCGGCCTCGGCGTCGGCGCGCTCGCCGGCTTCCTGGCCGGTGCCATCGGCTCCGGCGCGCTCATGGCGGTGTTCCTCGCGAACTCCGGCGGCGCCTGGGACAACGCGAAGAAGATCGTCGAGGACGGCAACCACGGCGGCAAGGGCAGCTCGGCCCACGAGGCGACGATCATCGGCGACACCGTCGGCGACCCGTTCAAGGACACCGCCGGTCCGGCGATCAACCCGCTCATCAAGGTGATGAACCTCGTGTCGGTGCTCATCGCGCCGGCGATCATCACGCTGTCGATCGGCGTCGACGCCTCGGCTCCCCTGCGGTACGGCATCGCGGGCATCGCGTTCGCCATCGTCGTCGGGGCGGTCGCGTACTCCAAGAGCAAGGACATCGCCATCGGGGGGGACGACCTCGACTCGGGCGTCCGCGCCGTGGACACCGACAGCGACAGCGACCCGGCACCCGCCCAGGTCTGAGTCCGCCGCGGTCCGAAGGGCCGGTCCCGTCACGGGGCCGGCCCTTCGCCGTCGGTCGTCTCCTGCTCCCTGCCCGGGGTGACGGTGACCGCAACGGCATAGGCTCCTCCCGATGACCGCCAACCCGCCCCGCGTCGACGACGGCCTCGTCGCCCTGCTGCGCGCCGACCTCGTCGCCTCGCGCTTCACCGTCGCCGGGGTCACCGAGCTGCTCGGGCCGATGGCGGCCGCCGCCCTCGAGCGCGACCAGGCGCTGCCGGCGCAGCGCGTCACCGCCGCCTCCTCGGACGCACGGGCCGCCCTGGTGCGGCTGTTCACCCTCGGCGACCCGGTCGATGCCACCGAGGTCGCCGCGGCGCTCCCCACCCTCGGGGTGGCCGGGGCCGTCGACCTCGGCCTCGTCGCACCCGAGGGGGACGGCGTCGTCGCCCGCTGCGACCTGCGGCCCTACGCCACCGAGGACGCGGACTGGTGGGTGGCCTCCGACCTCGGCGAGCTCGCCACCGGACGCCCGCTGGACCCCGGTCACGTCCTCGGGGTCGGCGGGGCGTCGACGACCCTCGCGTCCTGGACGCCGCGGCCCCAGGTGGCCCGCGCCCTGGACCTCGGCACCGGCTGCGGCGTGCAGGCGCTGCACCTCGGCGCGCACGCGGGCAGCGTGGTCGTCACCGACCTGTCCGAGCGCGCCCTCGACTACGCCCGGTTCAACGCCGCTCTCAACGGCACGACCTGGGACGTGCGCTCCGGCTCGATGCTCGACCCCGTCGCCGGCGAGCGCTTCGGCCTCGTCGTGTCCAACCCGCCCTTCGTCATCACCCCACGCTCGGGTGCGATGCCGCTCTTCGAGTACCGCGACGGCGGCGCGTCCGGCGACGACCTCGTGCGCGACCTCGTGCGCCGCGTCGGTGCGCATCTCGAGCCGGGCGGCGTCGCGCAGCTCCTCGGGAACTGGGAGGTGCCGCGCGGCTCCACGTGGACCGGCCGGGTGGGGGAGTGGCTCGACGGCACCGGGCTGGACGCCTGGGTGGTGCAGCGGGCGACCCAGGACCCCGCGGAGTACGCCGAGACGTGGGCGCGCGACGGCGGCCATCACCCCGGGACCGCCGACTTCAACACGATGTACGCCGCCTGGCTCGACGACTTCGCAGCCCGCGACGTCGAGGCGATCGGCTTCGGCGTCGTCACGCTGCAGCGTCCCGCCACCGACCGCGAGCCCTTCGTCGACCTCGTCGACGTCCCGGGTCCGGTCGAGCAGCCGATGGGCCCTGCCGTGCTGGCCGGCCTCGCCGCCCGCACCTGGCTCGCCGAGCACGACGACGACGCGGTCCTGGACGTCGCGTGGCGCCGCGCCGACGACGTCACCGAGGAGCGGCACGCCGTGCCGGGGGAGCCCGACCCGCGCGTCATCCTCCTGCGCCAGGGCGGCGGACTCCGCCGTCAGGTGCCGCTGTCGACCGTCACCGCCGCCTACCTCTCGGTCTCCGACGGCGAGCTGACCGCCCGGGCGGCCGCCGCCGCGATCGCCGGGCTGCTCGGCCTCGACGACACCGCGGTCCGCGACGAGATCCTCGCCCTGACCCGGGACGTCGCGAAGGACGGGCTGCTCCTGCGCTGAGACGGCAGCGGACGCCGACGGACCGAGCTCGACCGTGACCGACCCGAGGACGACCAGGTCTTGTGAGTGAGTGCTCACTCACTTAAGGTGGTGCGATGCCCCGTGCCCCCGCGATGAGCCCCGACGAGCGCCGCGCCGCCATCGTCGACGTGACCATCCCGCTGCTCCGGGACCACGGTGCCGGGCTCACGACACGGCAGGTGGCCGAGGCCGCGGGCATCGCCGAGGGCACCCTGTTCCGGGCGTTCGCCACCAAGGACGACCTGGTCCACGCCTGTGCGACAGCCGCGTTCGACAACTCCGACGCGGTGCGGCAGCTCGCCGCGATCAGCCGCGACCTCGACCTCGACCATCGCCTGGCCGAAGGCGTCGCGGTCGTGCAGCACCGGATCGAGCACATCATCGGCCTCCTCGGGGCCCTGCACGCGAGCGGTGCGTTCCCGCTGCGCGAGGGCCACGACCTGACGCACGGGAAGCGGCGGATGGCCGACCCCGAGGTGGACGCCGCCTTCGTCGAGCTCATCGGTGACGACGCCGAAACGCTCCGGCTGCCCCCCGAGGACGTCGTCAACATCCTCGCCCACCTCACCCTCTCCAGCGCCCACCCTATGTTCCCGGTCCGGACCATGACGCCCGCCGAGATCGTCTCCGTCGTCCTCGACGGCACCCGGAAGGCGCGCTGATGCTCGTCCGCCTCGTCCGCACCCACCTGCGCCCCTACACCGGGGCGCTCGTCCTGCTCCTGGCCCTCCAGCTGGCCGGGACGCTCGCCTCGCTGTACCTGCCCAGCCTCAACGGGCGGATCATCGACGAGGGGGTCGCCGTCGGCGACACCGGGTTCATCCTGCGCGCCGGGATGTGGATGCTCGGCGTCTCCCTCGTGCAGATCCTCGCGACGATCTCGGCGACCCGGATCGGTGCCCTCACGGCGGCCTCGCTCGGGCGCGACCTGCGCGCCGCCGTCTTCCACCGGGTCGGCTCCTTCTCGGCCCGGGAGGTGTCCGCCTTCGGGGCGCCGACCCTCATCAGCCGCTCGACCAACGACGTCCAGCAGGTGCAGCAGATCGTCTACATGGGCCTGGCGATGATGGTGACCGCGCCGATCATGATGGTCGGGGGCATCGTCATGGCGCTGCGCGAGGACGCCGGGCTCTCGTGGCTCGTCGCCGTGGCCGTCCCGCTGCTCGGTGCCTCCGTCGGGGCGGTCATCAGCCGGATGGTCCCGCACTTCCGCGCCATGCAGAAGGCCGTCGACACCGTGAACCGCATCCTGCGCGAACAGATCACGGGGATCCGGGTGGTGCGGGCGTTCGTGCGCGAGGACGTCGAGCGGGAGCGCTTCGCCGAGGCCAACCGCACCTACACCGGCACCGCCCTGGCCGTCGGGCGCCTCATGGCGCTCGCGTTCCCCATCGTCATGGTCGTCTTCAACGCCTCGACGGTCGCGGTCATCTGGTTCGGCGCCATCCGGGTCGACTCCGGGCAGATGCAGATCGGTGCGCTCACGGCCTTCATGGCCTACCTCATCCAGATCCTCATGTCCGTGATGATGGCGACCTTCATGTCGATGATGATCCCCCGGGCCTCGGTGTCGGCGGGACGCATCGCGGAGGTCCTCGACACCGAGTCCTCGGTGCACCCGTCCACCGCGCCGACGCCGATCCCCGCGGGCCCGGTCGAGGTCGAGCTGCGGGACGCGACCTTCGCCTACCCGGGGGCGGAGGCCCCGGTACTGCGCGCGGTCTCGTTCACCGCCCGGCCCGGCACGACCACCGCGGTGGTCGGGTCCACCGGGGCCGGCAAGTCGACGCTCGTCGGCCTCGTCCCCCGGCTCCACGACGCCACCGGCGGCGCCGTGCTCGTCGGCGGCATCGACATCCGCGACGTCGCGCTCGAGGACCTCTGGTCGCGGATCGGGCTGGTCCCGCAACGGCCCTACCTGTTCACCGGCACCGTCGCGAGCAACCTGCGCCACGGCGACCCCGACGCCACCGACGACGAGCTGTGGGACGCGCTGCGCATCGCCCAGGCCGCCGACTTCGTCCGCGCCATGCCGGGCGGGCTCGACGCGCCGATCGCGCAGGGCGGCACCAACGTCAGCGGCGGCCAGCGGCAGCGGCTCGCCATCGCCCGGGCCCTCGTGCGCCGCCCCGCCGTGTACCTGTTCGACGACGCGTTCTCCGCGCTCGACGTCGCGACCGACGCCCGCCTGCGCGCCGCCCTCGGGCCCGTGACCCGGGAGGCGACGGTCATCGTCGTCGCCCAGCGGGTCTCGACCATCCTCGGGGCCGACCAGGTAGTCGTCCTCGACGACGGAGCCGTCATCGGGGTGGGGACCCACGACGAGCTCCTGGAGTCCTGCCCGACCTACCGCGAGATCGTCGAGAGCCAACAGGCCACCGAGGTGACCGCATGAGCGAGCTCAAGTCGGCCGAGGAGAAGGCCGCCGAGGCGCGCCGCGGCCCCGCCGGCGTCCGCCGGGCCGGGGCGCCGCACGCCGCCATCGGGATGCCGACCGAGAAGTCGCAGCACTTCGTGCCGTCCGCCAAGCGGGTGCTCGGCCTCCTCCGGCCCGAGCGGGCGGTCGTCGTCGGCGCCCTCGTGCTCGCCCTCGGCAGCGTCGTGCTCAACGCGATCGGGCCCAAGATCCTCGGCCTGGCCACCGACCTCGTCTTCGCCGGGGTGTTCAGCCGGCGGATCCCCGCCGGGGTCACCCAGGAGCAGGCCGTCGAGCGGCTGCGGGCCGACGGCGAGGACCGGGTCGCGGACGTCCTCGCGGCGATGGAGAACGTCGTGCCCGGCCAGGGCGTCGATTTCGGCGCTCTCGGGCGGGTGCTGGCCATCGCCCTCGCGATCTACCTCGTGGCCGCCGTCCTCCAGCTGGTCCAGGGCCGGCTGCTCGTGTCCGTGGTGAACCGCACGGTGTTCCGCCTGCGTCGCGACGTCGAGGACAAGCTGAACCGGCTGCCGCTGCCGTACTTCGACGCCCAGCCCCGCGGTGAGCTGCTGAGCCGGGTCACGAACGACATCGACAACATGGCGCAGAGCCTCCAGCAGACGCTGAGCCAGCTCGTCACCTCGCTCCTCACCGTCGTCGCGATGATCGCGATGATGTTCTACATCTCCCCGCTGCTCGCGCTCATCGCCCTCGTGACGATCCCGGTGACGATGGCCGTGACCGCCGCGATCGGCAAGCGCAGCCAGGGCCACTTCGTCCAGCAGTGGAAGAGCACCGGCGAGGTCAACGGCATCGTCGAGGAGACCTTCACCGGCCACGAGCTGGTCAAGGTCTTCGGGCGGCAGGCCGAGGCCGACCGCGACTTCGCCGTGCGCAACGACGCCCTGCACCACGCGACCTTCCGCGCACAGTTCATCAGCGGCGTCATCATGCCGACGCTGATGTTCATCGGGAACCTCAACTACGTCGCGATCGCCGTCGTCGGGGGATTCCGGGTGGCCACCGGGTCGATGAGCCTCGGCGACGTCCAGGCCTTCATCCAGTACTCACGGCAGTTCACCCAGCCGCTCACCCAGGTCGCGTCGATGGCCAACCTCCTGCAGAGCGGGGTGGCGTCCGCCGAGCGGGTCTTCGAGGTGCTCGACGCGCCGGAGCAGGAGGCGGAGTCGGTGAGCCCGGTGCGCATCGACGACCCGTGCGGCCGGGTCGCCTTCGAGGACGTCTCGTTCTCGTACACCCCCGACCGGCCGCTCATCGAGCACCTCGACCTCGTCGTCGAGCCGGGCCAGACCGTCGCCATCGTCGGGCCCACCGGCGCCGGCAAGACGACCCTGGTCAACCTCGTCCTGCGGTTCTACGAGCTCGACGGCGGGCGGATCACCCTCGACGGGGTCGACATCCGCGACCTCACCCGGCACGACCTGCGCTCCCGTACCGGGATGGTGCTCCAGGACACCTGGCTGTTCGCCGGGTCGATCCGCGACAACATCGCCTACGGCCGTCCCGGGGCCACCGACGACGAGATCCTCGAGGCCGCGCGCGCGACGTACGTCGACCGGTTCGTCCACTCGCTGCCCGACGGGTACGACACCGTCCTGAACGCCGAGGCCGACAACATCAGCGCGGGGGAGCGCCAGCTGGTGACGATCGCGCGCGCCTTCCTCGCCGACCCGTCGCTGCTCATCCTCGACGAGGCGACGAGCTCGGTCGACACCCGCACCGAGCTGCTCGTGCAGCACGCGATGGCGGCGCTGCGCAGCGACCGGACGAGCTTCGTCATCGCGCACCGGCTGTCGACCATCCGCGACGCCGACCTCATCCTCGTCATGGAGGACGGGCGCATCGTCGAGCGGGGCACCCACGCGGGGCTGCTCGCGGCCGGAGGCGCGTTCGCGCGGCTGCACGCGGCCCAGTTCGCGGCGGCGGCGGCCGACCCCGACGACGACCAGGTCGAGGCCGTCGTCGGCGCCGGGGCCCCGGCGGGCGGGGGGAGCCGGTCGTGACCGCCGGGTCCGACACCCGCGTCGGTGACCTCGAGGCCTACCTCGCGACCCCGTCGACGCCCGGGCCCTGGCCCGGGCTCGTGCTCGTCCACGAGGCCTTCGGGCTCGACGACAACATGCGGGCCCACGCCGACCGGCTGGCCGCGGCGGGCTACCTCACCCTGGCCCCGGACCTGCTGTCCCGCGGGCGCCGGGTCGCGTGCCTCGCCGCGACGTTCGCCGCGTTGCGCCGCGGGGGCGGGACGGCTTTCGACGACATCGAGGCCGCGCGGCGGCGGCTTCTCGAGGACTCCCGGTGCACGGGGCGGGTCGGGGTGGTGGGCTTCTGCCTCGGCGGGTCGTTCGCCCTCGTCCTGGCGGGTCGGCCGGGGTGGGACGCGGCCGTCGTCAACTACGGGGCCCTGCCCTCCTCGCCGGAGGTCCTCGACGAAGCCTGCCCGGTCGTCGCGAGCTACGGGGGCCGGGACCGGTCGCTGCGCGGCGTCGCCGACCGGCTCGACGGCGCCCTGCGCGAGCGGGGTGTGCCGCGCGACGTGCGCGAGTACCCCGCGGCCGGCCACTCGTTCCTCAACCCCGAGCCCTCCGTGCCCTGGTTCCTGGCGCCGATCTCCCGGTTCGTCCTCCACGCCGGGCCGGAGCCGGAGTCCGCCGAGCACGCGTGGCACCGGATCGACGGCTTCCTCGCCGAGCACCTCGGCGCCTGAGCCCGGGCGTCGCGGTCAGCCGAACTGCCAGGACCGCTTGCTCAGGCCGTACCAGAACCCGTCGATGACGCTGCGTCCCGCGACGTCGCCGTCGACGGAGGCGGCGCCGAGGGCGACGTAGAGGGGGGCCCAGTGCTCGGTGCGCGGGTGGGCCTCGTGGGCCGCTGGCGCCTTCGCGAGGAAGTCCAGGACGCTGTCGACGTCCCCGGCCCCGACGGCCTCGGCGGCCCAGTGGTCGAACTCCGCAGACGGGGTGGGCGGAGCCGAGCCCGGCCCGTCGGAAGGTCGGAACCACCGGAGGTTGTGCGTCGTGAAGCCCGAGCCGACGACGAGGACCCCCTCGTCGCGCAGCGGTGCGAGGCGCCGGCCGAGGTCGAAGAGGCGGCGCGGGTCGAGGGTCGGCATCGACAGCTGGAGGACGGGGATGTCGGCGTCGGGGAACATCTCGACGAGGGGGACGTACGCCCCGTGGTCGAGGCCGCGGGCCGGGTCCTGGTGCAGCGTCTCGCCGGCCCCCCCGAGCAGGCCGGCGACCGAGCGCGCGAGCTCCGGGGCGCCGGGGGCGTCGTAGGTGACGTCGTAGTACCGCTGCGGGAAGCCCCAGAAGTCGTACACGAGCGGTACCTCGCCCGAGGTGGCCGACACGGTGACCGGTGCCTGCTCCCAGTGGGCCGAGACCATGAGGACCGACCGGGGGCGCGGCAGCTGCGCCGACCAGCCCGCCAGCTCTGCGGTCCAGCGCTCGTCGTCCGCCAGCGGCGGCGCGCCGTGGCTGAGGTAGAGCACGGGCTGGCGCTCCGTGACGTCGTGCATGGGGCCTCCTCCGGCTGTGTAGTTCAACATTCAACCACACCGAGGGGCCGGGATGTCGCGGACCCGGGTGTGCGTCCGGACCGCTCCGGGCGCTACCGTCGGCCACGTCCGCACGTCGGAGCAGCGACGAATCCGCTGCACGTGCCTGGACGGAACAGGCAGGTGTGACCGTGGCAGGACGCAAGCTCGTCATCGTCGAGTCTCCCGCGAAGGCCAAGACCATCGCGGGCTACCTCGGAGCGGACTGGGACGTGGAGGCCTCGGTCGGCCACATCCGCGACATCCCGACCCCGAGCGAGATGCCGGCGGAGATGAAGAAGGGCCCCTTCGGCAGGTTCGGGGTCAACATCGAGGACGACTTCGACCCCTTCTACGTCGTGGACGCCGACAAGAAGAAGAAGGTCCGCGAGCTCAAGTCGTTGCTGAAGAACGCCGACGAGCTCTACCTCGCCACGGATGAGGACCGCGAGGGCGAGGCCATCGCGTGGCACCTCTACGAGACGCTGCAGCCGAAGGTGCCGGTCAAGCGGATGGTCTTCCACGAGATCACCCGCGAGGCCATCCAGCGGGCGGCGACCCAGACCCGCGACATCAACGTCGCCCTCGTCGACGCCCAGGAGACCCGCCGCATCCTCGACCGCCTCTACGGCTACGAGGTCAGCCCGGTGCTGTGGCGCAAGGTCAAGGCCGGCCTGTCCGCCGGCCGGGTCCAGTCCGTCGCGACCCGGATGGTCGTCGAGCGCGAGCGCGAGCGGATGGCGTTCGTCCGGGCGAGCTACTGGGACGTCGACGCCGACCTCACGCCGGGGGCCGAGGAGGACCTGTTCACCGCCCGGCTCACCGGGGTCGACGGCAAGCGGGTCGCCACCGGCCGCGACTTCGCCGACGACGGCACCCTCAAGGGCGACCGGCACGTCCAGCTCGACGAGGAGCAGGCCACCGGCATCGCCGAGGCGCTGCGCCGGGCCGAGGTGAGCGTGGCCGAGGTGTCGGAGAAGCCGTACACCCGCCGCCCCAGCGCGCCGTTCACGACGAGCACCCTCCAGCAGGAGGCCTCGCGCAAGCTGCGCCTCAACAGCCGCAACGCGATGCGCGTCGCCCAGCGGCTGTACGAGAACGGCTACATCACCTACATGCGGACCGACAGCACGGCGCTCTCGGACGCGGCGCTGAGCGCCGCCCGCCAGCAGGCCCGCGAGATGTACGGGGGCGACTACGTGCCCGACGCCCCGCGCCGCTACGAGAAGAAGGTGAAGAACGCCCAGGAGGCGCACGAGGCGATCCGCCCCGCCGGCGACCGCTTCCGTACCCCGAAGCAGGTCGAGGGCGAGCTGCGCGGCGACGAGCTGAGGATGTACGAGCTCATCTGGATGCGCACCATCGCCTCCCAGATGGCCGACGCCCGCGGCTCCACCGCGTCCCTGAAGATCGCCGCGACGCTGCGCGACGGCGCACCGGCCCGCGAGGTCGAGCTGTCCGCGAGCGGCACCGTCATCACCTTCCGGGGCTTCCTCGCCGCCTACGAGGAGGGCCGCGACGACGCCCGCAGCAACCGCGACGACGAGGAGCGCCGCCTGCCCAAGCTCGGCGCCGGCCGCCCGCTCACCGTCCGCCGCGCCGAGGCCGGGGGGCACGAGACGTCCCCGCCGGCGCGGTACACCGAGGCGACGCTCGTCAAGGCGATGGAGGAGCGCGGCATCGGCCGCCCGTCCACCTACGCGTCGACGATCGGGACCATCCAGGACCGCGGCTACGTCACGAACCGGGGCTCGGCCCTCATCCCCAGCTGGCTCGCCTTCGCCGTGACCCGGCTCATGGAGACGCACTTCGCCCGGCTCGTCGACTACGACTTCACCGCGTCCATGGAGGAGGACCTCGACGCCATCGCCCGCGGTGACGAGCAGCGGGCCGCCTGGCTGCGCCGCTTCTACTTCGGTGACGAGGCGAGCTCGGCCGACGGGCTGCGCGACCTCGTCGAGGACCTCGGCGACATCGACGCCCGGGCCATCTCGACCATCGACATCGGTGACGGCATCGTCGTGCGGGTCGGCCGGTACGGCCCCTACGTCGAGGAGGTCGTCCCCGCCGGGGTCGACCCGAAGACCGGCGAGGTCCTCGACGCCACCGCCACCGGCGAGGGCCAGCCGCGCCGCGCGTCGATCACCGACGACGTCGCCCCCGACGAGCTGACCCCCGCGATGGCCCGCGAGCTGCTCGAGCAGGCCGCCGACGACGGGCGGGTCCTCGGGCAGGACCCCGACACCGGCCGCGACATCGTCGCCAAGGCCGGCCGGTACGGGCCGTACGTCACCGAGGTGCTCCCCGAGGACGAGGCGGGCGGCAAGGGCAAGGCCAAGGTCAAGCCGCGCACCGCCTCGCTGTTCGCCGACATGGACCTCAAGACCATCGAGCTCGAGACCGCGCTGCGCCTGCTGTCGCTGCCCCGCGTCGTCGGCGTCGACCCCGAGTCCGGCGAGGACATCACGGCCCAGAACGGCCGGTACGGCCCGTACCTCAAGAAGGGGTCGGACTCGCGCTCGCTGACCTCCGAGCAGCAGCTGTTCGACATCACCCTCGACGAGGCGCTCGCCATCTACGCCCAGCCCAAGCAGCGCGGCCGGGCCGCCGCCAAGCCGCCCCTGGCCGAGCTCGGCACCGACCCCGTCTCGGGCAAGCCCGTCGTCGTCAAGGACGGGCGGTTCGGGCCGTACGTCACCGACGGCGAGACGAACGCGACGCTGCGCAAGGACGACGACCCCGAGCAGATCACCCCCGAGCGGGGGTACGAGCTGCTCGCCGACAAGCGCGCCAAGGGCCCGGCCAAGAAGACGGCGCGCAAGAAGGCGACGAAGAAGGCCACCACGAAGAAGGCGGCGACCAAGAAGGCGGCGAAGAAGACCGCCGCCAAGACCTCGGGAACCAAGAAGGCGAGCACGGCGAAGAAGGCCTGACCCGGTGGCCCCGGCTGGCGCCCGGGGTTACCGCTGAGTAGGTTGTCTCGTATGGCTCTCGACCCGCAGTTCCTGACGACCGCCTCGCCCGCGGAGTTCGTCGCCACCGTCAAGACGGCGTCCGACGGCGAGATCCGTGACGCGTTCGGCGGCGAGCACCGGGAGGCGCTCCTCGACGCCGTCTTCGACCGGTTCCCCGAGCAGTTCCGCGCCGAGAAGGCGGGGGACCGCAGCGCGCGGATCGACTTCGAGGTCACCGGGGGCCCGGGGGGCTCCAGCGACACCTACGCGGTCGTCGTCGACCGGGGGACCTGCGCGGTCGAGAAGGCTCCGAGCGCCGAGCCGCAGCTGTCGCTCAAGGCGGGCCCGGCCGAGTTCCTCAAGCTCATCGCCGGCACCGGCAACCCCGCGATGATGTTCATGATGGGCAAGATCAAGGCGCGCGGCGACCTCGGCCTGGCCTCCGCGCTCGGGACCTGGTTCGAGACCCCCAAGGCCTGACGGCGGCAAGGTCACCGCGCCGGCATCCTGCGCGAACCGGCTTGACCCTCACGTGGCGTGAGGCGGCATCGTGGATGACATGACCACGACGGGCCAGCACACTGCGCTGATGGAGCTCACCGTCGGGCAGGTCGCCGGGACCTTCGGCGTCACGGTGCGCACGCTGCACCACTACGACGCGATCGGCCTCGTCGTCCCGTCCGCCCGCAGCCACGCCGGGTACCGCCTCTACACCGACGCGGACCTGGTCCGGCTGTCGACCGTCGTCACGTACCGGCGACTGGGCCTGGCCCTCGGTGAGGTGCGGGCACTGCTCGACGGCGACGGTTCGGCCGCGGAGCATCTGCGCCGGCAGCGTGAGGTGGTCATCTCCCGGCTGGGCGAGCTCGAGCAGCTCGTCACGGCCATCGACCGAGCACTGGAGCGAGAGATGAACGAACGACCTACCACGACCGAGGACCTCAAGGAGCTCTTCGGCGACGGCTACCGCGACGAGTACCAGGCCGAGGCCGAGGAACGCTGGGGCGAGACCGATGCCTGGACCCAGTCCACGCGGCGTACCGCGGCCTACACGAAGGCCGACTGGGCGCAGGTCAAGGCCGACCAGGACCGCGTCAACGACGCGCTCGTCGCGGCCCTGCGTTCGGGCGCACCGGCCACCTCGGAGCGCGCGATGGAGGCCGCCGAGGCCCACCGGGTGCACATCCACGAGCGGTTCTACGACCTCGACCACGCCTCCCACCGCGGGCTCGCCGACATGTACCTCGCCGACCCCCGCTTCACCGCGACCTACGAGGACCTCGCACCTGGCCTCGCGCAGTACGTCCACGACGCCATCCACGCGAACGCGGACCGGCACGACGCCGGCTGACCGGGTCCGCACGCGGGCGGTGGCCTCGGCCGTCCCCGGGCTGGCCTAGGCTCGCTGGCGTGAGCGGACGGAACGGGGTCTTCATCGCCTTCGAGGGGGGCGACGGCGCGGGCAAGTCGACCCAGGTGCGGCTCCTCGCCGAGGCCCTGCGCGCCCGGGGCCGGGAGGTCCTCGTCACCCGCCAGCCCGGCGGCACCCCGCTCGGCGCCAGCATCCGTGACCTCGTCCTGCACGGCGACCACGTCTCACCGCGGGCCGAGGCGCTGCTCTTCGCCGCCGACAAGGCCCACCACGTCGACCTCGTCATCCGGCCCGCGCTCGCGGCGGGCCAGGTCGTCGTCACCGACCGCTACACCGACTCCTCCGTCGCGTACCAGGGCGCCGGTCGCGACCTCGGCGCGGACGAGGTGCACGACCTGCAGATGTGGGCCGTCGGCGACCTCGTCCCCGACCTCACCGTCGTGGTCGACGTCCCACCCGAGGAGGGCAAGCGGCGCCGCGGTGAGGTCCACGACCGGCTCGAGGCCGAGACCGACGACTTCCACGCCTCCATCCGGGCCCACTTCCTCGCGATGGCCCGCGGCAACCCCGAGCGCTACCTCGTGGTCGACGGCACCCGCCCGCCCGACGACATCCACGCCGACATCCTCGGCCGCATCGAGGCACTGTCGTCCGTCGGGCCCGGCGGCGGGGCAGCCCCGTGACCGTCTGGCGCGACGTCATCGGCCAGGAGCGCGCGGTCGCCACCCTCGAGCAGGCGGTCCGCGACCCCTCCGCGATGACCCACGCGTGGCTGTTCACCGGGCCGCCGGGCTCCGGGCGTTCGGTCGCCGCGCGCGCCTTCGCTGCCGCCCTGCTGTGCCCGCAGGGTGGCTGCGGCGAGTGCCGCGAGTGCCGCACCGCCCTGGACGCCACCCACGCCGACGTCGACGTCGTCGCCACCGAGGGCCTGTCCATCAAGGTCGAACAGGCCCGCGACCTCGTCGGCCTCGCCGCGCGCCGGCCCTCCGTGGGGCGCTACCGGGTGATCGTCGTCGAGGACGCCGACCGGCTCACCGAGCGGGCCGCCGACGCCCTGCTCAAGGCGCTCGAGGAGCCCACGCCGCGCACCGTCTGGATGCTGTGCGCGCCGTCGGTCGAGGACGTCATCATCACGATCCGCTCGCGCTCGCGGCATGTCCGGCTGCGCACCCCGTCGGTCGAGGCCGTCGCCGACCTCCTCGTCCGGCGCGACGGCGTCGACCACCCGATGGCGCTGTACGCGGCCCGGGCGGCCCAGTCGCACGTCGGGCTCGCGCGCCGGCTGGCTCGCGACGAGCACGCGCGGATCCGTCGTCACGACGTCGTCGCCCTCGCCACGCGCATCACGTCCGTGGGCGAGGCCGTCGGGGCGGCCGCCGACATCGTCACCATCGCCCAGGAGGAGTCCGCCGCGGCGTCCGGCGAGCGCGACGCCGCCGAGAAGGCCCGGCTCCTGGAGGTCCTCGGCGCCGACGCCACGGCCCGCACCCAGCCGCCGCACGTGCGGTCCCAGGTCGCCGCGCTCGAACGCGAGCAGAAGGCACGCGCCACCCGCTTCACCCGCGACGTCGTCGACCGGGCGCTGGTCGACCTCCTCTCGGTGTACCGCGACGCACTCGTGCTGCGCGCGGGCGCCGGCAGCGACCTCGTCAACGAGGACAGCCGCCAGGTCGTCACCCGGGTGGCGGAGGTGCTGTCCGCCGAACAGCTGCTCGGGGCGATGGACGCCATCGGCACGGCCCGGACCCGGATCGACGCCAACGTGTCCCCGCTCCTCGCGCTCGAGGCGATGGCCCTGGACCTGCGCCTGCCCCGCTGATCGCTGCCGGATCGTGACCACCTCCCGGCGGAGCCGCCCGGACGACTCCCATATCGTGCGCCCATGACCCTGCGCCCCCTCGCCCTCGTCGCCGCTGCCGCCGCGGCCGCGACCGCGCTCGCCGGGTGCTCCGTCGTGGCGGACGTGCGCGACCGGGTCCAGGCCCGCCCGTCGGTCACGGTCAGCCCGCAGCCCCCGCCGCCGGGGTCCGAAGGCCTCGACCGCTTCTACGAGCAGGGCCTCGAGTGGTCCGACTGCTCGGGCGCCGAATGCGCGACGATGACCGTCCCGCTCGACTACGCGGAGCCCGCGGGCGGGACCATCGACATCGCCCTGCTCCGGGTGCCCGCGAAGCGCGCCGGGCAGCGCATCGGGTCCCTCGTGGTCAACCCGGGCGGACCGGGCGGGTCCGGGGTCGACTACGCGCGGGCGGCCGACTTCATCGTCGGCCCCGGCGTGCGCGCCGCCTATGACGTCGTGGGGTTCGACCCCCGTGGGGTCGGCCGCTCCGCGCCCATCGACTGCCTCACCGACACCCAGCTCGACGCCTTCCTCGGCTCGGACCCCACCCCCGACGACACCGCGGAGCAGCGGAGCTTCGCCCGGGGTGCGGCCGACTTCGCGCGGGCCTGCGGCACCACCGCCGGCCCGCTGCTCCCGCACGTCTCCACCGAGGACGTCGCCCGCGACCTCGACGTCCTGCGGGCCGTCCTCGGTGAGGAGAAGCTGACCTACCTCGGCAAGTCGTACGGCACGTACCTCGGTGCCACGTACGCCGACCTCTTCCCCGAGCAGGTGGGCCGGTTCGTCCTCGACGGTGTCGTGGCCCCCGACCTCACGAGCGAGGAGATCAACCTCGGACAGGCCAAGGGCTTCGAGCTCGCGACCCGCACCTGGGCCGACTACTGCGTCGACGAGGGCGACTGCCCGCTCGGCGACTCGGTCGACACCGTCATGGAGAACCTGCGCGAGTTCCTCACGGACGTCGACGAGCGGCCGGTCCCCAAGACCGGGGACGGCCAGGTGCCGCAGCTCACCGAGGGGTGGGCATCGCTCGGTATCGCCGCCGCGATGTACGACCAGGGTGCCTGGCGCACCCTCGTCGACGCGCTGGACGATGCCGTGGCCGGCGACGGGACGGCGCTGATGCAGCTGGCCGACCAGTACGCCGACCGCAACCCCGGTGGCGGGTACGCGGGCAACATCATGGAGGTCATCTACGCGGTCAACTGCCTCGACAAGCCGGAGTCCGACTCGGTCGAGGAGCACGCGCGGCTGGCCGAGGAGGCGGCCGCGGAGGCGCCGACGTGGGGTCCGTACCTCATGTGGAGCTCGCTCCCGTGCGGCTACTGGCCGGTGCCGCCCGCCGGGGAGCCCCACCTCGTCACGGCCGAGGGTGCCGAGCCGATCGTCGTCATCGGCACGACCCGGGACCCGGCGACGCCGTACGAGTGGGCGGTCCGGCTGCGCGACCAGCTCGCCGAGGCCGCGCTCATCACCTACGACGGGGACGGCCACACCGCGTACACCCGGTCCAACGCCTGCGTCGACGACGCCGTCGACGCCTACTACCTCGAGGGCACCCTGCCCGAGGACGGGCTGCGCTGTTGAGCCCGGTGCGGTGACGCGGCGCGGATTCGCGAACGCGGCGTCCGTCTCCCTATACTCGTGCGACGTGTCCGGCCCCGGTCGGGCGCATGCCGCCTTAGCTCAGTCGGCCAGAGCGATTCACTCGTAATGAATAGGTCATCGGTTCGATTCCGATAGGCGGCTCCACGCAGTACCGCAGGTCAGGCCCCCTCGACGCCCGTCGAGGGGGCCTTTCCGCTGCCCCCCCGCGGTGTCTCGTGCTCCCATCCCGAGCCGGGCTCACTCCGTGTCGGTGGTGCCTTCGTACAGCCCCAGCTGGTTGCCGTCCGGGTCGAGCACGCTCGCCCACCAGCTCGACTCGCTGATCGGCTGCTTGGGCTTGACGACGCTGCCGCCGAGCTCGACGACCTTGGCCAGGGTGTCGTCGATCGAGTCCACCTCGACGAAGCTGACGGGCTTCTCGGACGCGTTGGAGCGGGCCACGAGGCCACCGCCGCTGATCTTGTTCGGTGCCTGCCACATGGGGTACCCCTCGAAGCCGGGTGCCTCCTGGATGTCCCAGCCGAACACCGTGCCGTAGAAGGCGGCGGCCTCGGCCTGGTTGGTCACCGGGATCTCGATGTGGGTGATGTCTCCGTGCGCCATGATCCACTCCTCGGTCGTGGTCCTCGGGTCGAGGACCGACGCTCCCACCGTAGACCCGGGCCGTAAGACCCCGCCGGGACCGGACTCCGCACGCCGCCGGAGGGCCCTCCGCAGGGTTCGACAGCAGGTAGGGCAGGGCCCGCCCGTCGCATAGCCTCGGAGGATGAGTGAGCCCATCGTCGAGGTCGTCGGGGTCTACAACGCCGACGGCGGGGTGCTCGGCGAGCTGGCGTACGTCATCGGGCACGTCCTGGGGCGGGCCGAGTGCTCCCTGTGCGACGTGACCCACGGTGGGGTCCGCCGTCGACCCGAGTGGGACGAGATGGTCGCGGGGCTGCCCGTGCCCGTCCGGCTCGTGCACCGCAACGAGACGACCACGGCCGAGCGCGCTGCAGCCGCCGCGGCCGGGCTGCCCGTCCTCCTCGGGGTCCGCGCCGACGGCACACTCACCACGCTCGTCCCGGCGAGCCGGCTCGCCGCGGCGCACGGGCGTGTCGAGGACGTCGGCGCAGCCCTGCGCAGCGCACTCGCCGCCGAAGCGACGGCATGAGAAGGCCACGGCCGGAGCCGCCCGGGCCTGGCCAGGAGTCGGTGTGGGACTACCCGCGACCCCCGGCGGTCGAGCCGAGCCGCGAGCCTGTCGAGGTGTGGCTCGGCGGGGCGCGGGTCGCCGCCTCGACGCGGACGCTGCGGGTCCTCGAGACGAGCCACCCGCCGACGTACTACATCCCGGTCGAGGACTTCGTCGACGGGGCGCTGCGGCCGACGGCCGGGTCCTCGTACTGCGAGTGGAAGGGCGAGGCCGCGTACTTCGACGTCCTCGGCGGCGGTGAGGTGGCCGAACGCGCGGCGTGGACCTACCCCGACCCGACACCGGGATTCACGGCGGTGCGCGGCCACGTCGCCGTGATGCCCGGCGCTGTCGAGAAGTGCGTCGTCGACGGCGAGGTGGTGACCCCGCAGGCCGGTGGCTTCTACGGCGGCTGGGTGACGAGCCGGGTCGTCGGCCCGTTCAAGGGCGAGCCCGGCACCTGGGGCTGGTAGCCCGCGGCCGGTCCTCCAGGACGGGGGATCAGTCGTCGCTGAGCGGCTTCTCCTTGGTCGCCAGCTCGGCCCGGGCCTTCTCGGCGGCCTCCTCGAGCTCCTCCGGGGTGTGCCCCGACGAGACGGCCTCGGCCGCGAGGTCGGCGGCGTGCGCCGGCATGCGCCAGCGCGCCGTCGACAGCCCCGCGGCCCGGGCTCGCTCCAGCGCCTCGGCGATGCACTTCTCGGCCTCGTCGCGTCCGGCCCAGTGCGCGCCCTCGACGGACTTGCCGGGCTCGAGGTCCTTGTACGTCTCGAAGAAGTGCTGGATCTCGAGCTGGTCGAACTCGGTGATGTCGCTGAGCTCCTTGATGTGCGCCTTGCGGGGGTCACCGGCCGGGATGCACAGGATCTTGTCGTCGCCGCCGGCCTCGTCGCGCATGTGGAACATGCCGATGGGCCGCGCCCGGACGAGACAGCCGGGGAACGTCGGCTCGTCGAGGAGCACCAGCGCGTCGAGCGGGTCGCCGTCCTCGCCGAGGGAGTCCTCGATGTACCCGTAGTCCGACGGGTACGACATCGCCGTGAACAGCATCCGGTCGAGCCGGATGCGCCCCGACTCGTGGTCGACCTCGTACTTGTTGCGATGCCCCTTGGGGATCTCGATCGTGACGTCGAACTCCACGGTGCACCGGCTCCTCTTGGTTGCGTGACCTACCCTCGGACCACAGTCTGGCGCATCGAGGGACCGGGGCACGAAGGGAGTCGGGGTGAGACGTGTCATGGCGGCCGGCGCGGCCGGGCTGTGCGTCGTCGCCGCGGGCGGCTACGTGGCCGCGGACGTGCTCGACGTCGCCCCGGGAGTCCTCACCCTCGACCGCCCCTCGCCGGTCCCCACCCCGACGGTCTCGGGAACCCCCGCCCCGGTGCTGCTGCCGACGGCCGGCCCCGGCGACCCGGTGCTGACCGCCACCGGGACCGACGCCCCCGCGCCGACGGCGGAGGGGCTCGAGCAGGCCGTGCGGGAGGCGTCCGACGACGAGGCCCTCGACGGCGCCCTCGGGGTGAGCGTGCGCGACGGCGTCACCGGTGCCGAGCTGTGGGGGCTGGAGGCCGAGGAGCCCCGGGTGCCGGCGTCCACGGCGAAGCTGCTCGCCGCGGTCGCGGTCGCCGACACCCTCGACCTCCAGCAGCGCATCCCGACGGCGGTCGTCGCCGAGCCAGGCTCGAGCGACCTCGTGCTCGTGGCCCGCGGCGACATGCTCCTCGCCGCGGACGAGGGGGACCCCGACGCCGTCGTCGGCCGGGCCGGCCTCGGTGACCTCGCCGGCCAGGTGGCGCCCGTCCTGCGGGCCTCCGGGCGCACCGAGGTCACCCTCCGGCTCGACCTCTCGTTCGCCCCCGGACCGCGCGTCCCGCCGACGTGGAACCCCAACGACGTCCGGGACGGCTTCGCAGGGCCCGTCGTCATGACCGGGCTGGCGAGCCGGCGGGCCACCCCCGCCCGCCCCGCGCCGGAGGACCCGGAGGTGCTCGTGGCCAAGGCCTTCGCCGCCCGGCTCGCCGACCGCGGCGTCGAGGCGCGGCTGCGACCGCTCAAGACCTGGAGCACCCCGGCGGCCGAGGACTCCGAGGAGCTCGGCGTCGTCGAGTCCGCGACCTACGGCGAGCTGTGCGACCACGCGATCGACGTCAGCGACAACGCGCTCGCCGAGAGCCTCGTCCGCCAGGCCGCCGCGACCGTGGGGGCACCGACCCAGGAGTCCGGAGCCAACGGAGCCTTCATCCGCTCCCGGCTCGAGGCCGACGCGATCCCGACGCCCGGGCTCGTCCTCACCGACGCGAGCGGCCTGAGCCCCGACCAGCGCGTCGCGCCGGTCACGCTGACGGCGGTCCTGGCCCGGGCGGTCGAGACGTCCGGGCCGCTGCGGGGGCTCATGGCGGGCCTGCCGGTGTCGGGGCTCGACGGGACCCTCGGTGGCCGGTTCAGCACCGACGCGACCTCGGACGTCGTGGGCGTCCCCCGCGCGAAGACCGGGACCCTGCGCGCCGGCTCGTCGCTGGCCGGCACCACGGTGACCGCCGACGGCAGGCCCCTGCTCTTCGCCGTGCAGGTCGACGGCTTCCCGCGGACCTACGGTGGAACCCTGCGCGCCCGCGCGGCGTTGGACCGGATCGTCGCCGCCATCACCCGATGCGGCTGCCGGTGACCGGGCCGGAACCCGGGATGAGAGGCTGACGTCGTGGCATATGTCGACTGGGAGTTCGCGAAGACGACGGGACGCACGCTCGTCCCGGCCGGGCCGGTGGTCTCGCCCGCCGAGGCCCGGGCCGAGGTGGAGGCCATCCGGGAGGCCGCCCGTGAGGCCCGCCAGCCGGTGGCCGACACCGCGCGGATGCACACCCCGCCCGAGGCTCCGGCCGCCCTCGTCGTCGACCGCGCGACGTGGATCGCCGTCAACGCCGACTCGATGGCCGCCCTGCTCGACCCGGCCGTCGAGGCGATCGTCAGCAAGCGGAACGTGACGCCCGGTCCGGCCGCGCAGGCCGTCGGCAGCAAGGTCACCGGTGCCGAGGCCGGAGCGCTGCTCGCGTTCATGTCGAGCAAGGTGCTCGGTCAGTACGACATCGCCCCCGGCGGCACCCCGGCGCTGCTGCTCGTCGCCCCGAACCTCGTGGCGACGGCCCGCGAGCTCAACGTCGACCCCGACGACTTCCGGCGCTGGGTGTGCATGCACGAGGAGACCCACCGCGTGCAGTTCACCGCCAACCCGTGGCTGCGCGAGCACGTCATCTCCCAGGCGCGGCACCTCGCCATCGACCTCGCGCCGGACCAGGAGCGGATGCAGGAGATCGCCTCGCGGTTCACCGAGCGTCTGCCCGAGCTCTTCGCCGAGGGCAGCACGGGCGTCGCCGACCTCTTCACCACTCCCGAGCAGCGCGAGCAGCTGGCCCGGCTCACCGCGGTCATGTCGCTGCTGGAGGGGCACGCCGACGTCGTCATGGACGACGTGGGCCCGGCGCACATCGCCTCGGTCGCCGAGATCCGCCGCAAGTTCACCGCGCGCCGCAAGGGCGCCGGCTCCGCCGACCGGCTGCTCCGGCGCCTGCTCGGCCTCGAGGCGAAGATGCGGCAGTACCGGGACGGCGCCGTCTTCGTGCGGGCCGTGCAGGACGAGGTCGGCGTCGACGGCTTCAACGCCGTGTGGACCTCGCCCGACACCCTCCCGCAGCCCCGCGAGATCGCCGACCCCGCCGCGTGGGTCCGGCGCGTCCACGCCTGAGCCCGCGACGGTCCCCGGGGTGACGGAGCAGGCCCGGCCGTGGGGGAAGCCGCCCGCCGCCGTCGCTGCCGTGCGCTCGGCGGTCCGCTCCGTGCTCGCCGAGTGCGACCCGGGGGACCTCGTCCTCGTGGCGTGCAGCGGCGGAGCGGACTCCAGCGCCCTCGCCGCCGCCGCCCGGTTCGAGGGGACCAGGCTCGGGCTGCGGGTCGGGGCGGTCGTCGTCGACCACGGCCTCCAGCCGGGCTCGGACGAGGTCGCGGCCGGTGCCGGCACCCAGCTGCGGGCCCGGGGGCTCGACCCCGTCGACGTCGTCGCGAGCGCGGCGGTGCCGGGCGGCGGCGGGCTCGAGGCGGCGGCCCGGGCAGCGCGCTACCGGGCGCTGGACGCCGCCCGGGACCGGCACGGCGCGCGTCTCCTCCTGTTGGGGCACACCCGCGACGACCAGGCCGAGCAGGTCCTGCTCGGGCTCGCCCGCGGGTCGGGGGCGCGGTCGCTCGCCGGGATGCCGGCGGCCCGCGGCGTCTACCGGCGGCCGCTCCTCGACGTCACCCGGGAGCAGACCCGGGCGGCCTGCGCCGCCGAGGGCATCGCGTGGTGGGACGACCCGATGAACGAGGACCCCGCGTTCGCCCGGGTCCGGGCCCGGCGTGCCCTCGCGGACCTCGAGCGCGACCTCGGGCCCGGGCTGCCCGCCGCCCTCGCCCGCAGCGCCGACCTCCTGCGCGCGGACGCCGACCACCTCGACGCGCTCGCGGCAGCGGCGACCGAGGCCCTCGGGCCCGGGCCGTGGCCCGCCCCCGCGCTGGCCGACCTGCCGCGAGCCGTCCGCACCCGGGTGTGGCGCCGGCTCCTGCTGGCCGCCGGAGCCCCCGCCGGTCAGCTGTCGAGCCGCCACGTCGACGCCTGTGACCGGCTCCTCACGCACTGGCACGGCCAGGGGGCGGTGCATGCCCCCGGGCCGCTGCAGGTCAGGAGATCCGACCACCGGGTGTCCATCGACCCCGTGCCTCGGGTTGAATAGCCCCGACCACCCCCAGCCCTACCCAGGAGCCGCAGTGGACGCCGCCCATATGGGAGCAGACCTCGAACGAGTCCTCATCACCGAGGAGGAGATCCACGCCAAGCTCGACGAGCTGGCCGGGCTCATCACCGAGCGCTACGCGGGCAAGGACCTGCTGCTCGTCGGGGTCCTCAAGGGGGCGGTCATGGTGATGGCCGACCTCATGCGGGCGCTGCCCACGAGCGTCCCGGTCGACTGGATGGCGGTGTCGTCGTACGGCTCGGGCACGAAGTCCAGCGGCGTCGTGCGCATCCTCAAGGACCTCGACACCGACATCACCGACCGGCACGTGCTCATCGTCGAGGACATCATCGACTCCGGGCTCACCCTGTCCTGGATCAAGTCGAACCTGGAGTCGCGCAGCCCCGCGTCCGTCGAGATCTGCACCCTGCTCCGCAAGCCGGACGCCGCCAAGGTCGACGTCGACGTGGCGTGGGTGGGCTTCGACATCCCCAACGAGTTCGTCGTCGGGTACGGGCTCGACTACGCCGAGGCCTACCGCGGCCTGCGCGTCGTCGGCACCCTCGCGCCGCACGTGTACAGCTGACGCGGCACCCCGCGGAACACCGGCCGGTCGGGGCTCGTTGCTAGCGTGTACCAGTCCGGGAGGTCGTGTGCCCCGCCGGGCCAGATGACGACGAGCAGGAAGGTCGGGGCGCGAGCCTCGTAGCCAGATGGACTTCAAACGCATTCTCCGGGCCCCCGTCTTCTGGGTGCTCGCCGCGCTCGTGCTGCTGCTGCTCGTCTTCACCACGGGCGGCGACGGCGGGTACACGACGATCACGACGGCCCAGGCCGAGAAGCTCATCACCGACAAGAAGGTCGCGTCCGCGGTGATGACGACCGACAACGTCATCTCGCTCGACCTCAAGGAGGGCCAGTCCTTCTCGGACGAGGAGAAGAACATCTCCGGGGCCACCCAGGTCCGCGCCGAGTACGTGGACGCCCGGGCCGAGTCGCTCGTCGAGGAGCTCAAGACCAACCTGCCCGACGGCTACGACGACAAGGTCGAGGGCGACAGCACGTTCTGGACCATCTTCATCAGCTTCTTCCCCGTCCTGCTGCTCGTCGGCCTCTTCTGGTGGCTCATGACCCAGGCCCAGGGCGGTGGCTCGCGGGTCATGCAGTTCGGCAAGTCCCGCGCCAAGCTCGCCACGAAGGACACCCCGAAGGTCACCTTCGACGACGTCGCGGGTGCCGACGAGGCCGTCGAGGAGCTCCACGAGATCGTCGAGTTCCTCCGTGAGCCCGCCAAGTTCCTCGCCGTGGGCGCCAAGATCCCCAAGGGCGTCCTGCTCTACGGCCAGCCCGGCACCGGCAAGACCCTGCTCGCGCGGGCCGTCGCCGGTGAGGCCGGCGTGCCGTTCTACTCGATCTCCGGCTCGGACTTCGTCGAGATGTTCGTCGGTGTCGGGGCCAGCCGCGTGCGCGACCTCTTCGAGCAGGCCAAGGCCAACGCGCCCGCCATCGTCTTCGTCGACGAGATCGACGCCGTCGGCCGCCACCGCGGCGCCGGCATGGGCGGCGGCCACGACGAGCGCGAGCAGACGCTGAACCAGCTGCTCGTCGAGATGGACGGCTTCGACGTCAAGACCAACGTCATCCTCATCGCGGCCACGAACCGGCCCGACATCCTCGACCCCGCCCTCCTGCGTCCGGGCCGCTTCGACCGCCAGATCGCCGTCGAGAACCCCGACATGATCGGGCGTCACAAGATCCTCCAGGTGCACGGCCAGGGCAAGCCGATGGCGGCCGGGGTCGACCTCCTCGCCGTCGCGCGCCGCACGCCGGGCTTCACCGGCGCCGACCTCGCGAACGTCCTCAACGAGGCGGCGCTGCTCACCGCCCGCACGAGCAAGAAGCTCATCGACGACGAGGTCCTCGACGAGGCCATCGACCGCGTCATCGCCGGCCCGCAGAAGCGCACCCGCATCATGTCGGCCAAGGAGCGCAAGATCACCGCCTACCACGAGGGCGGTCACGCGCTCGTCGCGAGCGGGATGAACCACCTCGACCCCGTGACGAAGGTGACGATCCTGCCGCGTGGGCGGGCCCTCGGCTACACGATGGTCATGCCGCTCGACGACAAGTACTCGACGACCCGCAACGAGATCCTCGACCAGCTCGCGTACGCCCTCGGCGGCCGGGTCGCGGAGGAGATCATCTTCCACGACCCCACCACCGGGGCCGCCAACGACATCGAGAAGGCCACGGCGATGGCCCGCAAGATGGTCACCGAGTACGGGATGAGCGAGCGGGTCGGGGCGATCAAGCTGGGGCAGTCCCAGGGCGAGCCGTTCATGGGCCGCGACATGGGTCACGAGCGCGACTACTCCGAGCAGGTCGCCGCGGTCGTCGACGAGGAGGTCCGCAAGCTCATCGACGACGCGCACGACGAGGCGTGGCACGTCGTCAACGACAACCGTGACGTCCTGGACCGGCTGGTGCTCGAGCTCCTCGAGAAGGAGACCCTGAACGCCGCCGAGCTGGCCGAGATCTTCAAGGACATCGTCAAGCGCCCGCAGCGTGAGGCGTGGCTCTCCAGCGAGCACCGCACCCTGTCCGACATCCCGCCGGTCCTCACTCCCGCCGAGCAGGCCGCCCTCGCCGGCCGCAACGGTTCCGCCGCGCCCGAGGGCTCGGTCGTCACCCCCGGCGACCCGGCCACCCAGGCCGCCATCGACGCCCGCGCCGAGGAAGGCGCCTCGTCGGCACCGGACGAGAACCCGCCGACCAAGGTCATCGAGGTTCCGGACGGTGGACGTGTCGACCCCTGACCCGGTCGGCTCGTCGGCGGCGGCCCAGCGGCCGCCGGTCGACGTGCCTCGAGCCGAGGCGGCGGTGCGTGAGTTCCTGCTCGCGATCGGCGAGGACCCCGACCGGCACGGCCTGGCCGAGACCCCGGCCAGGGTCGCCAGGGCAGCCCACGAGCTCTACGCCGGGCTGTGGCAGGAGGCCTCCGACGTGCTCGCCACGACCTTCCCCATCGAGCACGAAGAGCTCATCATCGTCCGGGACATCCCGATGTACTCGACGTGTGAGCACCACCTGCTGCCGTTCCACGGTGAGGCCCACATCGGGTACATCCCCGGGTCCGACGGCCGCGTGACCGGCCTGTCCAAGCTCGGGCGCCTCGTCGAGGTCTTCGCCCGCCGCCCGCAGGTCCAGGAGCAGATCACGACGCAGGTGGCCGACGCGCTCGTCGAGCATCTGGGGGTCCAGGGCGTCATCGTCGTCGTCGAGGCCGAGCACCTGTGCATGTCGATGCGCGGCGTGCAGAAGCCCGGCTCGCGCACCATCACCTCGGCCGTCCGCGGCCAGCTGCGGGACCCCGCGACGCGGGCGGAGGCGATGTCGCTCCTGCTCGGCGGCAAGCGGTGACCCCGGCGACGGAGCTGCCGGTCGGGCGCCCCGGGCGGCCCGTCGTCATGGGGGTCGTCAACGTGACCCCCGACTCCTTCAGCGACGGCGGGGCGTGGTTCCAGCCCGGGGACGCGCTCGCGCACGGGCGGGCGCTGCGCGGCCAGGGGGCCGACGTCCTTGACGTCGGCGGCGAGTCGACCCGCCCCGGGGCCGAGCGTCCCTCCGAGGCCGAGGAGCTGCGCCGGGTCCTGCCGGTCGTCGAGGGGCTGGCCGGGCTCGGCCCGGTGTCGATCGACACGATGCGCGCCTCGGTGGCGGCGGCCGCCCTGGACGTGGGAGCCACGCTGGTCAACGACGTGTCGGGTGGGCTCGCCGACCCCGACATGGTGCCCCTCGTCGCCGAGCGAGGCGTCCCCTTCATCGCGATGCACTGGCGTGGGCACAGCGCCGGCATGCAGGAGCGGGCGGTCTACGACGACGTCGTCGCCGACGTGTGCCGCGAGCTGGCCGAACGGGCCGAGGCCCTCGTCGCGGCGGGGGTGGCGCCGCAGCGGCTGGTGCTCGACCCCGGGTTCGGCTTCGCGAAGACCGCCGAGCACAACTGGCAGCTCCTGCGCCGCCTCGAGGAGGTGCTCGCGCTCGGGCATCCGGTGCTCGTCGGGACCTCACGCAAGGCGTTCCTCGGCAAGGTCGGGCGAGAGCCGGGTGCCGAGCGGCCCCCGCTCGAGCGGGACGTCGCCACGGCCGTCACGACGGCGCACGCCGCGCGCCTGGGCGCCTGGTGCGTCCGGGTCCACGACGTCGTGGCCGCCGTCGACGCGCTCGACGTCGTCGCCGCGCTCGGCGGTGATGCATCGTGACCGGCGACCGCATCGCGCTGCGCGGGGTCCGGGCCACCGGGTACCACGGGGTGTTCGAGCACGAGAAGCGCGACGGGCAGGAGTTCGTCGTCGACGTCGTCCTCGCGCTCGACCTCACCAGGGCCGGGCAGACCGACGAGCTCGCCGAGACGGTGGACTACGGCGGGCTGGCGTCGGCCGTCGTCGCCCGGATCGAGGGCGAGCCGTTCGACCTCATCGAGCGGCTGGCGGCGGTCATCGCCGACGACGTGCTCGACGACGTGCGGGTGGACGAGGTCGAGGTCACCGTCCACAAGCCGCAGGCCCCGGTGCCGGTCCCGTTCGGGGACGTCGCGGTCACCGTGACGCGCACCCGGCGGCCGGCGCCGGTCGTCATCGCGCTCGGGGCCAACCTGCCGCACGGTGACGGCACGCCCGCGGAGACAGTCGTCGACGCGCTCGAGCAGCTCGAGCCCCTGGCCGAGCTCGACGACATGGTCGTCTCCTCCCTGTACGAGACCGACCCGGTCGGTGGCCCGGAACAGCCGGTGTTCGTCAACGCGGTCGTCACCGCGACGACGACGCTCTCGCCCGCGACATTGCTCGAGATGCTGCACGTCGTCGAGTTCATGTTCGCGCGGACGAGGGAGGTGCGGTGGGGGCCGCGGACCCTCGACGTCGACCTCGTCCAGTACGGCGACCCACGGACCGGGCGGGACGTCGTGTCCGACGCGCCCGCGCTCACCCTGCCGCACCCGCGCGCCCACGAGCGTGGCTTCGTCCTCGTCCCGTGGCTCGACGCCGACCCCGACGCCGTGCTCCGGCACGACGGCGCGCCGGTGCGGGTCGCCGACCTCGTCCGCGGCCTCGACACCTCCGGGGTCCGCCGCCGCGGTCCCGCCACCGCCCAGGAAGGCCAGCAGTGAGCCGCGACGGCATCCGCGTCCAGACCCTCGTCCTCGTCGCCGCCGTCCTGACGGTGCTCGGCTACGGCGCGAGCCTGGTCATCACCCGTGACGGCGCGCTGCTGCAGCGTCCGCAGTGGGCGGCCGGCGTACTCCTGCTCGTCATGGGGGGGCTGGTGCTGTGGATCGCCCGCCCGGTGCGGCGGCACCTACGCAGCGGGGCCAGGACCTCGCTCGACGCGCTCCGGGCGGCCCGCACGGTGGTGCTGTCGCAGGCGGCCGCGCTCACCGGGGCCGCCGTCGCCGGCTGGTACCTCGGCGCCGTCATCGTGCTGCTCAGCGACCTCTCGCTCGTCGCGAACCGGGAGCGGCTGGTGCCGTTCGGGCTCATGCTCCTCGCCTCGGTCGCGCTGGCCGTGTGCGGCATGGTCGCGCAGGCGTGGTGCCGCATCGACGAGAACGGCGAGCCGCCGACGCGCGACCCCGACTGACAGAGGACGACCGCGGCGCTACTTGTCGACGTCGCCGACGACGAAGAACATCGACCCGAGCACGGCGACCATGTCGGCGACGATGCAGCCCGGCAGCACCTCCGAGAGCACCTGGACGTTGCCGAAGGACGCCGAGCGCAGCTTGAGCCGCCACGGCGTCTTCTCGCCGCGCGAGACGAGGTAGTAGCCGTTGAGACCGAGCGGGTTCTCGGTGGCGGTGTACCGCTCGCCCTCGGGGACCTTGAGCACCTTGGGCAGGCGCTGGTTGACCGGGCCCGCGGGGAGCGAGCGGAGCCGGTCGACGCAGGCGTCGGCGAGGTCGAGGCTCACGTGCACCTGCTCGATGAGCACCTCCAGCCGGGCGAGGCAGTCGCCCTCGGTGCGGGTGACGACCCGGCCGGGCCCGCCGGGGGCGAACAGCTCGCCGTACGCGAGGTAGGGGTCGTCGCGGCGCAGGTCGAGGTCGATGCCGCTGGCCCGGGCGATCGGGCCCGAGACGCCGTACGCGAGGCAGGTGGCCTCGTCGAGCACGCCGACCCCCCGCGTGCGGGCCAGGAGGATCTCGTTGCCGACGAGCAGCGACTCCAGCTCGGGCAGCCGGCGGCGCACCGACGACAGGGCCGCCTCGACCCGCCCGAGCCACCCCGCGGGCACGTCCTCCTTGAGGCCGCCGACCCGGTTGAACATGTAGTGCATCCGCCCGCCGGAGGCCTCCTCCATGACGGCCTGCAGCTCCTCGCGCTCCCGGAAGGCGTAGAAGACGGGGGTGATGGCGCCGAGCTCGAGGGGGTAGGAGCCGAGGAACATCAGGTGGGAGAGAACGCGGTTGAGCTCGGCTAGCAGGGTCCGGAGCCAGACCGCGCGCTCGGGCACCTCCATGCCGAGCATCGCCTCGACGCCGAGGACGACGCCGAGCTCGCTGGAGAACGCGGACAGCCAGTCGTGCCGGTTCGCGAGCACGGTGATCTGCCGGTAGTCGCGCACCTCGAACAGCTTCTCGGCGCCGCGGTGCATGTAGCCGATGACCGGCTCGGCGCTGAGGATGCGCTCGCCGTCGAGGACGACCTTGAGCCGGAGGACGCCGTGCGTCGCGGGATGCTGCGGCCCGATGTTCAGGACCATGTCCGCCGTGGCCAGGCCCCCCGCCCCGACGGCGACGTCGAGCGCCCTTGGGCCGGCGGGGGCGTCGGAGGTCACCCGGTCAGTCTGCCGCACCGGCGGACCACCCAGTGGAAGTCGCCGAGGCCGCCGGGCGCGGTGAGCGCGCGCAGGGCGCCGGCTCGGGCGAGGCCGGCGACGTACGCCGCGGGGTCGGTGGTCGCGAGGGCGTGGTCGGGCACGCCGGGCCGGCCGAGGAGCCGGTGCAGCGCCTCCCGCTGGGTCCACCGCTCGTCCTGCTCCAGGCTGTCGACGGCGACGTGGGCGGTGAGGTCGCACGTCCCGTCGGGCAGCGCGGGGACGGCGGTGCCGTCCCGGTAGCCGACGAGCGTTCCCGACGGCGGCCGGGTGTCGCGGGTGTGGCCGTAGTCCACGGCGAGGAGCGTGCCGCGGCGGACCCGTGAGACGAGGTCGCTCCACGCCCGGTCGCGCGCCAGCCCGACCTCGACCCGGTGCCCGCGACGCGGCATCCCGTCCATCGGCCAGTGCGCGGCGCACCATGCCGCGTCCTTGGGGGACAGCTCGCCGACGAGGCTCTCGGTGCGTGCCCCCGCGTCGACGGAGACGGTGCGCGGCGTCCCGTCGTCGAGGACCTCGACGATCGTGCAGGGCACGACGTCCAGCCACTCGTGGGCGACGACGAGGACCCCGTCCAGGTCTACGAGGTCAGTGGGCAGCTCCGCCCCGCCGGGGGAGACGAGCCACCGCACCGACCCCGGCAGCGCCGTGGGCCGGTCGACGACGTCCACGCCGGTCAGGTCGAGGTCGGGGCGGCCACGGTGCAGGGCGACGAGCAGCTCTCCGCGTCCGGCTCCGACGTCGACGACGTGCGTCGCTCCCTCGCGGTCGGCTAGGGCCGCGATCGCCTCGGCGAACACGGCGCCGAGCGGGCCGTGGGTGGAGGTCGTGAAGTGGCCGACGGGCCCTGGTTCGGCGCGGTAGAACCCGTCGGGGCCGTACAGGGCTGCCTGCCACGCCTCGCGCCAGGGCAGTGAGCTCACCCCGGCACGGTAGCGGCCGCGCGCTCAGCCTCGGCCGGGACCCGACTCGTCGGGGAGGTGGAACAGCGACTCCACCGGGGTCGCGAAGAACCGTGCGAGGAGGATGGCCAGCGGCAGCGACGGGTCGTACCGGCCGGCCTCCAGCGAGTTGATGGTCTGCCGGGAGACGCCGAGCGCCGCACCGAGCGCGGCCTGCGACAGCCCGCGCTCGGTGCGCAGCCTGCGGACCTCGTTGTCCACCTCAGCCCCTCCGGACGGCGACCTGGATCCCGACGCCCCAGACCGCCGCGAGGACGATGAGGACACCCGCGACGACCGGGTCCACCCGGCCGTCGCGGGTCGCGGCCTGGGCGATGAAGATGCTCATGAGCGCGATGATCGAGGTCTGGCCGACCAGGGCGAGCGCCCGGGTGGAGGCGTCGCGCTCGCGCTCGTCGAAGGGCTGGACCGCGTTGACGCGGCTCCGGTCCGAGCCCGATCCGCGCCTCGCCCGCGCGATGCTGAGCCCGAGGTACGCCACGGCAGCGGCGAGGACGACGGCGAGGAGCCACACCCCGGTGACCGCGCACCAGACGGCCCCAGCGACGAGGACGGTGAGCAGGACTCGGTTGAACCAGCTGATCGGTCGTGTCGTGTGCATGGCAGGACTATGACAAGCGACCTTTCCATATGTCAAGTTCGCTTGTCGTCGCGGGTCCGTGTCCCCCGCGAGCGGGCGCGTCGCCCGGCACGGCGTCGGACCGGCGGACGGGAGGGGCGGGGCGGGGAGGGGCCGGGGGCGTCGGGCGCGGAGGGGTAGCGTGCTCGCTCGTGGACGGCATGGAGCACCCCGCCCGGCTCACCGTCGGTGTCGTCGGGGCCGGACGCGTCGGTGCCGTGCTCGGCGCGGCCCTCGCCCGGGCCGGCCATCGCGTCACGGGCGCGTACGCCGTCTCGGACGCCAGCCTCGCCCGCGCCGCGGCCCTGCTGCCCGGCGTGCCCGTCGAGGACGTCGCCACCGTCGTCGCCGGTGCGGAGCTCGTCATCCTCGCCGTGCCCGACGACGCCCTCGCCGACCTGGTGGCGGGGCTCTCGGCCACCGGCGGCTGGCAGGCGGGGCAGATCGTCGTCCACACGAGCGGACGCTCGGGCACCGCCGTCCTGGACCCCGTGCGCGCGCACCACGCGATGCCCCTCGCCCTCCACCCCGCGATGACCTTCACCGGCACCGCGATGGACCTCGACCGCCTCGCCGACTGCACCTTCGGCGTCACCGCTGACGAGGCGCTGCGCGCGGTGGCCGAGGCGCTCGTCCTCGAGATGGGTGGCTCGCCGGTCTGGGTGGAGGAGGAGGACCGCCTCGCCTACCACGCGGCGCTCGCCCACGGGGCCAACCACCTCGTGACGCTGACCGTGGAGGCGATGGACGTGCTCACCCGCGCCGGGGTCGAGGACCCCCGCGCCGTCCTGGCCCCGCTGCTGCACGCCGCGGTGGACAACGCGCTGCGGATGGGGGACGCCGCCCTCACCGGGCCCGTGGCCCGCGGCGACGTCGGTACGGTGAGGGCACACCTGCGCGAGCTGGACCGGCTCGCCCCCGACATCCGGAGGACCTACGTGGCGCTCGCCAGGGCCACCGCGCTGCGCGCCCTCGACGACGGCCGGCTCCGCCCCGCGGTGGCCGAGCCCCTCCTCGACATCCTCTCCGACCAGGAGCGCTGAGTGACCACCACGACCGCCACCCCCGTCGTCGCGCACACCCGCGACGAGCTGAAGGCCGCCCGTGAGGCCCTCCCGAGCCGTGACGTCGCCGTCGTCATGACGATGGGCGCCCTGCACGACGGGCACGCCCAGCTCATCCGGGCGGCGCGCAGCCGGCACGACCACGTCGTCGTCACGATCTTCCTCAACCCGCTCCAGTTCGGGCCGAAGGAGGACCTGTCGCGCTACCCGCGCACGTTCGACTCCGACATGCGGATCTGCTCGGCGGCCGGCGTCGACATCGTCTTCGCCCCTACCCCCGACGTCGTGTACCCCGACGGCGACCCCGGCGTGCGGGTGTCCGCCGGCCCGCTCGGCGAGGTGCTCGAGGGCGCCTCCCGGGCGGGGCACTTCGACGGGGTGCTCACCGTCGTCGGCAAGCTGCTGCACCTGACCGCGGCCCGCAGCGCGTACTTCGGCCAGAAGGACGCCCAGCAGCTGCTGCTCATCCGGCGGATGGTCCGCGACCTCGACTTCCCCGTCGACATCGTGTCGGTGCCGACCGTGCGCGAGCCGGACGGGCTGGCGATGAGCAGCCGCAACACCTACCTCACCGAGTCGGACCGGGCCGTCGCGCTCTGCCTGAGCCGGTCGCTGCGCGCCGGCTCGGAGGCCGCACCGTACGGGCCGTCGGCGGTGCGCCGGGCCGCGCGCGAGGTGCTCGTCGAGGAGCCCCTCGCCCTCGTCGACTACCTCGTCCTCGTCCACCCGGACACCCTCGCGGACGTGCCCGAGTGGTACCGCGGGGAGGCGCTGCTCGCGGTTGCCGCGCGGATCGGCACGACGCGCCTCATCGACAACACGCCCGTCGTCCTGGGCCCCGGCGGCGGCGCGGTCGACGTGTTCTCCGAGGCACCCCACGCCCGCGCGGACGTCTGACCCGGGGATGGCCGCCATCGACGTCACGCTGCCGCGCCGCCTCGCCGCCGCCGCCCCGGGCTGGACGGCCGAGGCCGACGTCGTCGTCGTCGGGTCGGGGATCGCCGGGCTCACCTGCGCACTGCGGCTGCGCCGCCGTGTGGACCGGGTGCTCCTCGTGACCAAGACCGTGCTGTCGGCGGGGTCCACCGGCTGGGCGCAGGGCGGCATCGCCGCCGCGCTCGACCCCGACGACACCGCCCAGGAGCACCTCGAGGACACCCTCGTGGCGGGGGTCGGCCTGTGCGACGTGGAGGCCGTGCGGACCCTGGTGACCGAGGGCCCGGACCGGGTGCGCGAGCTCGTCGCGCTCGGCGCCCAGTTCGACCTCGACGCCGGCGGCGAGATCAAGCTGACCCGCGAGGGCGGTCACCACCGCGACCGGATCGCCCACGCCGGCGGGGACGCCACCGGGGCCGAGATCTCCCGCGCGCTCATCACCGCCCTTCAGCGCGTGCTCGACGACCCGGGCATCGAGGTCATCGAGCACGCGCTCGTCGTCGACCTGCTCACCGACGACGAGCGCGCGGTGTGCGGGGTGACGCTGCACGTCATCGGCGAGGGGCAGATCGACGGCATCGGCGCCGCCCATGCCCGTGCCGTCGTGCTCGCGACCGGCGGCTTCGGGCAGATCTACACCTCGACGACGAACCCGCACGTCGCGACGGGGGACGGGATCGCCGCGGCGCTGCGGGCCGGGGCCCGGGTGGCCGACCTGGAGTTCGTCCAGTTCCACCCCACGGTGCTCTTCCTCGGCGAGGGCTCGACGGGCCAGCAGCCGCTGATCTCCGAGGCGGTCCGTGGCGAGGGCGCGGTCCTCGTCGACGACACCGGCCGACGCTTCATGCAGGGCCGCCACGAGCTCGCGGACCTCGCGCCGCGGGACATCGTCGCGCGGGGGATCCTCGACGTCATGGCCGAGCGCGGCCTCGACCACGTCTGGCTCGACGCGCGGCACCTCGGCCGGGACTTCCTCGAGCAGCGGTTCCCCTCGATCGTGGCCCGGTGCCGCGAGCTCGGCTTCGACCCGGCGACCGAGCCGCTGCCGGTGGCGCCGGCCCAGCACTACGCGTCGGGCGGGGTCGAGACCGACCTGCGCGGACGCACGAGCCTCGACGGCCTGTACGCGTGCGGGGAGGTGTCGTGCACGGGGGTCCACGGGGCCAACCGGCTCGCGTCCAACTCCCTGCTCGAGGGTCTCGTCTTCGCGCACCGGATCGCCGACGACGTGGCCGCCCGGCTCGACGACGGCGAGCTCGCACTCCGCACCCCGGCGGCGGCCGACGCACCCGCGGACCTGCTCGACGCGAGCCACCGGATCGAGGTCCAGCGGGCGATGACCCGCGGCTGCGGCCCGCTGCGCAGCGCCACCTCGACCGCGGCCGCCGCCGCGGCGCTGGAGGCCCTCGCCGCGCTGCCGCCCAGCGCGGCCGAGCCGGGGCCCTTCACCTGGGAGACGACGAACCTGCTCCATCTCGGCCAGGCGCTCGCGCTGCTGGCGCACCGGCGGGAGGAGACGCGCGGGGGGCACATCCGAACCGACGCTCCGGAGCGGGACGACGAGCGCTGGCTCGTGCACCAGGAGCTGGCCCGGGGCGCCGACGGCCGGCTGGTCCTCGGCGAGCGCCCGGTGTCGCGGCCCATGGGGGTCCGGTCGTGACCGGGTTCGCGTTCCCCCGTACCGAGGCGCTCCTCGTCGTCGAGCGTGCCCTCGACGAGGACCTCGGGACGGCCGACGGCGGACGGGACGTGACGACGCTCGCGACGGTCCCCGCCGCCCAGCGCTCGACGTCGCACGTCGTCGCCCGGGCCGACGGGGTGGTGGCCGGGCTGCCGGTCGCCGCGCTGGTGCTCGATGCGGTGCAGCGGCGGCTCGGGACCGGAGCTGTGCGCGTCGACGTCCACGTCGAGGACGGTGCGCGAGTCGCACGCGGCGACCACCTCGCGACGCTGCGGGGCTCGACCCGCACGACGCTCATCGCCGAGCGGACCATCCTCAACGTGCTGTCGCGGACCTCGGGCGTCGCGACCCATACGCGGCGCTGGGCCGATGCGCTCGACGGCACCGGCGCCACGGTGCTGGACACCCGCAAGACGACACCCGGCCTGCGGGCGCTCGAGAAGTACGCCGTGCGGTGCGGCGGCGGGACGAACAAGCGGATGGGTCTCTACGACGTCGCGATGGTCAAGGACAACCACAAGCTCGCCGCGGGTGGGCTCACCGAGGCGTACGACGCGATCCGTGCGGCCTACCCGGACGTCGACGTCCAGGTCGAGGTGACGACGACGGCCGAGGCGCTGGAGTCCGTCGCCGCCGGTGCACGGTTCCTCCTGTGCGACAACATGTCCCCGGCGCTGCTCCGCGAGACGGTCCGGGCGGTCCGGGCCACGGGGGAGCGGGTGGAGGTGGAGGCCACCGGGGGCCTGACCCTCGAGGTGGCGCGGGACTATGCGGCCACCGGGGTCGACTACCTCTCCGTGGGCGGGCTCACGCACTCCTCGCCGATCGTCGACATCGCCCTCGACCTCGACCCCGAAGGAGCCTGATGCCCGCCGTCGACGTCAGCACCGACATCGTGGTCGACCGTCCGGTCGCGCAGGTCGCGGCGTACACGTGCGACCCGCGCAACGCCCCGCAGTGGTACGCGAACATCCGGTCCGTGGAGCTGCTCACGGGGGAGCCGGTGGGGGTCGGCAGCCGGATGCGCTTCGTCGCGGCGTTCCTCGGCCGGCGGCTCGACTACACCTACGAGGTGGTCGACCTCGTGCCCGGCGAGCGGATGGTGATGTCGACCGCCCAGGGCCCGTTCCCCATGACGACCGAGTACACGTTCGAGGCCGCCGGGGACGCGCGGACCCTCGTCGGGCTGCGCAACCACGGGACCCCCTCGGGGTTCGGCGCGGTCGCCGCGCCGATGATGCGGGCCGCCATCGCCCGCGCCAACACCAAGGACCTCGCCGCGCTCAAGGCGGTGCTCGAGGCCCGGCCCGGCTGACCGCCCCCTTCCCCACTTCTCATGCTGGCGTCCGCGCCACAGCGCCCTGTCACGGCGTGTCGGCGGACCGGGGCATGAAAAGTGGGGAAAGCCCGGGGGTGGGGCGGACCTAGGGTGGGGCGCATGGCGACCCCCGAGTTCATCGTGCGCCTGCGCGAGCGGATCGGCACCGACCTGCTGTGGCTCCCGGGGATCACCGCCGTGGTCCTCGACGGCGACCGGGTCCTGCTCGTCCGGCGCTCCGACACCGGCGCCTGGACCCCCGTCACGGGGATCTGCGACCCGGGGGAGCACCCGGCCGACACGGCGGTCCGGGAGTGCCTGGAGGAGACCGGGGTCGAGTGCGACGTCGAGGTGCTGGCCGTCGTGGGCGTCACCGACCCCGTCGTCTACCCGAACGGCGACCGCACCCGGTTCGTCGACCACACCTTCCGCTGCCGGTACGTCTCGGGTGAGGCGTACGCGGCCGACGAGGAGTCCTCGGAGGTCCGGTGGTTCCCGCTCGCCGCCCTCCCGGCGATGTCACCGATGCACCTCGACCGGGTCAGAACGGCCGCCACCCATGAGGGCCCGACCCGGCTCGCGCGGTAGCGGGTCAGTAGCGGCGCCAGCGCAGCGCCACGGCGTAGTCGACCGCGAGCCCGTCGTGCTCGGCCAGGGCCGCCTCGGCAGGACCCGGTGGCAGCTCGATGCGCACGACCGCCTCGAGGTCCTCCCGGTGCTCGAAGGTCCACCGGATGGTCAGCGCCTCGGTGCGGAATCCCTGGCGGTCCCAGAACCGCTGCACGGCGACCGGGTCGTACGCCGGGTACGCGCGGGTGAACCACGCCCCGAACGTCGAGCGGGTCGCGTCGTTGTCGACGAGGCACGCGACGCCCCCCGGGCGCAGGACCCGCGCCAGCTCGGCCAGGCCCGGCTCGCATCCCGGGCCGAAGAAGTACGCCCACCGCGCGTGCGCGACGTCGACCGAGGCGTCCGCCAGCGGCAGCGCCTCGGCGCTCCCGGCCACGACCCGGGCGGGGCGCCCGTCCGGCAGCACCCGACGGGCGGCCCGTCGGGCGAGCGGCAGGTGGGGCTCGACCCCGACGGGGCGCGCGCCCCGGTCCGCGAAGCGCGGGAGGTGGAACCCGGTGCCGCAGCCGACGTCGAGCAGGTCGGCGCCGGCCAGCGGGTGCAGCGCCTCGACGGCGCCGTCGATGACCCCGGCCCGGTCGGAGGCGAGGTTCTCGAGCTCGTAGACCTCCGGGGTGTCCCAGATGTTCGGGCTGGGGATCGGGGCTGCCGACCGGGTCAGCGCGGACCCTCGGTCGGGTGTGCCGGCTCGTTGCTGCCCGCGGGCAGCGCCGTGGTCCCCGTGCGGCGCTTCACCCGCTCACGGCGGCCGCCGATCGTCCCGGCCTCGACCGTCGCGGGGTGCACGAGGAGCGGGATGAGCGGGCGGGCCCCGGCCGAGCGGGTGTGCTTGACCATCGCCAGATGCGCCTCGCACCGCACGGCGAGCTCGTCGTAGCCGCCCTGGCCCATGAGCTCGACGAGCTCGGCGCGGCTGCCGCGGAACACCGGCTCGCGCCCGACGTGCGCCTCGGAGTTGCTCGAGCAGTACCAGTCGAGGTCGTGCCCGCCCGGCCCCCACCCGCGCCGGTCGTACTCGGCGATCGAGACCTCGAGGTAGGACGAGTCGTCCGGCTGCGTCACCGTGCGGTAGGTGCGCCGGATCGGCAGCTGCCAGCAGACGTCGGGCTTGGCCGCGTGGGGTGGCGTCCCGGTGAGGACGGCGTGCTGGTGCAGCGCGCAGCCCGCGCCGGCCGGGAAGCCCGGGCGGTTGAGGAAGATGCACGCGCCGTCGACGACCTTCGTCTTGCGGGCTCCGTCCTCCTTCTCGGTCCACGCCGACAGCCGGGCGGGGTCCTTGTCGCCGCGCTTCCCGTGCCCGGGGTGGTGCTCCCACTCGTCCTCGCCGAGCTCGGCGACGACGGCGCGCACCCGCTCGACGTCGTCACCGTCGGTGAAGTGGGCGCCCAGGGTGCAGCAGCCGTCGTCCGGCCGGTCGGCGTAGATGCCCCGGCACCCGGACCCGAAGATGCACGTCCAGCTCGAGGTGAGGAACGTCAGGTCGACCCGGAACCGCTGCCCCTCGTTCTCGGGGTCGGCGAACTCGGCCCACGTACGAGGGATGTCGAGCGGCGCTTCGGGCACGCGCCCACCCTATGCAGCGCATCGCACCTTCCGTGGGCCGCCCACGCCGGACCGGCTACCTTGGGCGCATGCGACTCGGGGTCATCGACGTCGGATCCAACACGGTCCACCTCCTGGTCGTCGACGCGCACCCGGGGGCCCAGCCCCTGCCGGCGAGCAAGCACAAGATCGAGCTGCGGCTGTCCGAGCACGTCATGGACGACGGCCGGATCGCCGACGAGGGCCGTGACCGGCTCGCGCAGTTCGTCTCCGAGTGCCTCGCCGTCGCCGAGGACCAGGGTGTCGAGGACCTCAAGGGTTTCGTGACGAGCGCCCTGCGTGAGGCCCCGAACGGCGCCGACGTGCTCGCCCACGTCGCCGAGCGGACAGGGGTCCTCCTCGACGTGCTCCCGGGCGAGGACGAGGCGCGGCTCACCTTCCTCGCCGTCCGGCGCTGGTTCGGCTGGTCCGCGGGCACCCTGCTCGTCGCCGACATCGGCGGCGGCAGCCTCGAGCTCGCCGTCGGGATGGACGAGGACCCCGACGCCGCCGTGTCCGTCCCGCTCGGCGCCGGCCGGGTCACCCGCGACCTGCTGCCGGGGGACCCGCCGTCCCTCGACGACGCCCGCGAGGCACGACGCGTCGTCCGGGCGACGATCGCCAAGGAGCTCCGCCCGATCGCCAAGAACGGCGCGCCGGACAAGGCCGTCGGCACCTCGAAGACGATGCGCTCCCTCGCGCGGATCTGCGGGGCCGCACCGAGCTCGGAGGGCATGTACGCGCCGCGCGTGCTGTCGCGCGAGGCGCTGTCCGCCCGGCTGCCGCAGATCGCGACGATGAGCGCCGCCGAACGCGCCGACCTGCCGGGCGTCTCGACGTCGCGGGCGCGGCAGCTGCTGGCCGGGGCCATCGTCGCGGAGGCGACGATGGACCTGCTCGGGCTCGACCAGCTCGAGATCTGCCCGTGGGCGCTGCGCGAGGGCATCCTGCTGCGCCACCTCGACCGGATGGGGTGAGGGTGGCCCCGGACGCCGGCGAGGCCAGGATCGGGCTGTCGAGCGCCGCGGTGTACCCCGAGGGTGCGGCCTCGGCGTTCGCCACGGCGGCCCGGCTCGGGTACGACGGGGTCGAGGTCATGGTGTGGACCGACCCGTTGACGCAGGAGGCCGGGGCGTTGCGCTCGCTCGCCGAGCACCACGGCGTGCCGGTGCTGTCGGTGCACGCGCCGACGCTGCTGGTCACCCAGCGGGTCTGGGGCAGCGACCCCTGGGACAAGGTCGACCGGTCGGTCGACCTCGCGCTCGAGGTCGGTGCGGGCACCGTCGTGCTCCACCCACCCTTCCGCTGGCAGCGCGGCTACGCGCGGGGGTTCGCCGACGGGGTGGCCGAGCGCGAGGAGGCCACCGGGGTCCGGCTCGCCGTCGAGAACATGTACCCGTGGCGGGCGCCGCGAGCGCGCGAGGTCGAGGCGTACCTGCCGCACTGGGACCCGGTGCCCCAGCCGTACGAGCACGTGACGCTGGACCTGTCGCACACGGCGACCGCCGGGTCGGACGCCCTCGACATGGTGCGGCGGCTCGGCCCGCGGCTCGCGCACCTGCACCTCGCCGACGGGTCCGGCTCGGCCCGCGACGAGCACCTCGTCCCGGGCCGGGGCACCCAGCCGTGCGGTGAGGTCCTCGAGACCCTGGCCGGCGCGGGCTACGCCGGCGACGTGGTCGTCGAGGTCGGGACCCGGCGCGGCGACGAGGAGCGCCGCGAGGTCGACCTCGCCGAGTCGCTGGCCTTCGCCCGGCTCCACCTGGCACCGGTCGCCGGCTGACGCGCCGGGCCCGCAGCCGGGCGCGTCCCTCGACAGCCGACGCGGTCGATGCCAGGGTCGAGCCATGGCGAATGACGCGATCGTCGTCGAGAACCTCCGCGTGGTCCGTGGGGGCCGGGAGGTGCTGCCCGACCTGTCGGTCCGGGTCCCGGCCGGTCAGGTCGTCGGTCTCCTCGGCCCCAGCGGTGGCGGCAAGTCGACCCTGATGCGGTCCGTCGTCGGCGTCCAGGTCGTCGAGAGCGGCACCGTGACCGTGCTCGGCGAGCCCGCCGGGACCCCCGCATTGCGGCGGCGCGTCGGCTACCTCACCCAGGCCCCGAGCGTCTACGGCGACCTCACCGTGCGCGACAACGTCCGGTACTTCGCCCGGGTGGTGGACGCCGGTCCGCACGCCGTCGACGCCGCGATCGAGGCGGTCGAGCTCGGCGACTACTCCGGGGCGCGGGTCGACGCGCTCTCGGGGGGCCAGCTGTCGCGGGCCAGCCTCGCGTGCGTCCTCGTCGGGAACCCCGAGATGCTCGTCCTCGACGAACCCACCGTCGGCCTCGACCCCGTCCTGCGCCGCGACCTGTGGACGATGTTCCGGCGGCTGGCGGCCGATGGTCACACCCTCCTCGTCTCGAGCCACGTCATGGACGAGGCGACCCGGTGCGACCGGCTGCTCCTGCTCCGCGAGGGCCAGATCCTCAGCGACTCGACGCTGCCCGAGCTGCTCGAGCGCACCGGCACCGAGGACGCCGAGCAGGCCTTCCTCACGCTCGTCGACGAGGCGGCCGGCCGGCACCACGACGTCCCGCCACCGCACGTCGGCCGGCACGTCGCGCCCCCGCCCCCGCACCCGCCGACCGGCGACGGGAGCCCGCGATGAACGCCCGCATCACGCTGACCACCGCCGCCCGGATCCTGCGGCAGCTGCGCGGCGACCACCGCACGGTGGCGCTGATGCTCGTCGTGCCGGTCGTCCTCCTCGGCCTGCTCGCGTGGATCTACGTCGACTCGCCGGGCGACACGTTCAACCGGATCGGGCCGTCCCTGCTCGGGGTCTTCCCGTTCGTCGTCATGTTCGTCGTCACGAGCATCGCGACCTTGCGCGAGCGCACCTCGGGCACCCTCGAGCGGCTCCTCACGACCCCCCTCGGCAAGGGGGACCTCATGCTCGGGTACGCCCTCGCCTTCGGGGCGATGGCGGTCCTGCAGGCCCTGGTCGCCACCACCTTCGCGGTGTGGGTGTTCGGGCTCGACATCGTCGGCCCGGTCTGGGCGCTCGTCGTCGTGGCGCTCGTGGACGCCCTGCTCGGCACCGCGCTCGGGCTCCTCGCCAGCGGGTTCGCGCGCAGCGAGTTCCAGGCGGTGCAGTTCATGCCGGCCTTCGTCCTGCCCCAGTTCCTGCTGTGCGGGCTGCTGCTGCCGCGCGACGCGATGCCGCGCCCGCTCGAGCTCGTCTCGGACGTCCTGCCCCTCTCGTACGCCGTCGACGCGATGCAGGAGGTCACGACCAACGCCGACCCACTGGGCGAGATCCTGCCGGACCTGGCGGTCATCGTCGGGTGGATCGCGCTCGCGCTGACCCTCGGCAGCCTCACCCTCCGCCGTCGCACCCCGTGAGCAGCCGCTAGCCTGCCGTGGTGGACGCTTCCGACCTGCTCCGTGGTGCACTGCTGCACATCTCCGACTCCGACACCGTGCGCACGGTCGTCGAGAAGGCGCCGATGAGCCGGGCCGTCGTGGCCCGGTACGTCGCCGGCGAGTCCGTGGCCGACGCCGTCTCGACCACCGCCGACCTGCGGGGCAGCAACCGCCTCGTCACCATCGACCACCTCGGCGAGGACGTCACCGACCGGGCCCAGGCCGAGCAGACCCGCGACACCTACCTCGCCCTGCTCGAGGCCCTCGCGGAGGCCGACCTCGCCCGGTTCGGCGCCGGTGAGGTCAGCGTCAAGCTGAGCGCGGTCGGGCAGGCGATCCCCGGCGACGGCGACGCCATCGCCCTCGAGAACGCGCGCGCCATCTGCGAGACGGCCGAGCGGGTGGGCACCACGGTCACCCTCGACATGGAGGACCACACCACCACCGACCGCACCCTCGAGACGCTGCGGACCCTGCGGGCCGACTTCCCGTGGGTGGGCGCGGTGCTGCAGGCCTACCTGCGCCGCACCGAGGCCGACTGCCGGGACCTCGCCACCGAGGGCAGCCGGGTCCGGCTGTGCAAGGGCGCCTACAAGGAGCCCGAGTCGGTCGCCTTCCAGGGCGGCCGCGACGTCGACCTGTCGTACGTGCGGTGCCTCAAGGTCCTCATGGCCGGCGACGGGTACCCGATGGTGGCCACCCACGACCCCCGGCTCGTCGAGATCGCCCAGGCCCTGGCCGGGCACCACGACCGCCGGCCGGACTCCTACGAGTTCCAGATGCTCCTCGGCGTCCGCGACCTCGAGCAGAAGCGCATCGCCGACCGCGGCCACCAGATGCGCGTGTACGTCCCCTTCGGCGAGGACTGGTACGGCTACCTCGTGCGGCGCCTCGCCGAGCGCCCCGCGAACGTCCGCTTCTTCCTGCGGTCCCTCGCCTCCAACGGGTGAGGCCGTAGGGTCGCGTCATGGGTACGGTCGCGATCTTCGGTGCCGGTGTCATGGGCGAGACGCTCCTCTCGGGGCTGCTGCGCGCCGGGCGGCCGGCCGACAGCCTCGTCATCACCGAGCGCCGGCCCGACCGGGCGGCCGAGCTCGCCGAGCGTTACGGCGTCCGGGTGCTCGACAACGCGGCGGCCGCGGCCGAGGCCGACACCCTGGTCCTCGTCGTCAAGCCGCAGGACATGGGCGCCCTCCTCGAGGAGGTGGCGGCGCACGTCGAGCCCGACAACCTCGTCGTCAGCCTCGCCGCCGGCATCACCACAGCCTTCCTGGAGGCGCACCTGCCGGCGGGGCGGTCCGTGGTGCGGGTCATGCCCAACACCCCGGCGCTCGTCGACCAGGGCATGGCGGCGGTGTCCGGCGGGGCGCACTGCCCGCCCCAGCACCTCGCCGAGGCCCAGCAGCTGCTGGCCGCCACGGGCAAGGTGCTCGAGGTCCCCGAGTCCCTCCAGGACGCCGTCACCGCCATCTCCGGCAGCGGCCCGGCGTACATCTTCTACGTCGTCGAGGCGATGATCGAGGCCGGCGTGGTCCTGGGGATGCCCCGCGCGACCGCCACCGAGCTCGTCGTGCAGACCCTCTACGGGGCGGCCACGATGATCAAGGAGACCGGCCAGCACCCCACGGTCCTGCGCGAGCAGGTCACCTCGCCGGGCGGCACGACGGCCGCTGCCCTGCGCGAGCTCGACGACCACAAGGTGCGCGCGGCGTTCATCCGCGCCATGGAGGCCGCTGCCATCCGCAGCCGTGAGCTGGCCGGTGGCTGAGCCGGGTCTCGCGCCGCAGCGGGGCGTCGCACGGGTGGACGACGCGATGTGGCGGGCCTACCGCGACGTGCGGCTCGCGGCCCTCATCGACAGCCCCCGGGCCTTCTGGACGCGCTACGCCGAGGCCGCCGAGCGGTCCGACGACGACTGGCGGGCCATGGTCGCCCGCGGGCCCGCGCTGTGGCTCGCCTGGGACGGCGACCTCCCGGTCGGCACCGTCGGGCTGTGGCACGCCGACGACCAGCCCGCCGACGAGGTGTACCTCGTCGGCATGTGGGTCGCGTCGACGGCTCGGGGCTCCGGTGCGGCCCGCGAGCTCGTCGACGCCGCCGTCGCCGAGGCGCGGTCCGAGGGGCGCCGGCGGGTCGCCCTGGACGTGGCCCGCGAGAACCCCCGAGCGCGCCGGTTCTACCTGCGGTGCGGCTTCGTCCCGACGGGCCGGACCGGGGCGATGCCCTGGGACCCGACGTGTGTCGAGGAGCGGATGGTGCTCGACCTGCCCGGTCCGGGCTGACCCCCGTGCGGGTTCCCGGAGCCGCCCGGCGCGTCCGTCCGCCCCGGTTGTCGCACCCCCGGCCCATCGTGGGAGAGTGACGTGCCATGAGCGAGATCACGGTGCGTCCGCTGGGCGTCGAGGACTGGGAGCTGTACCGCGCCGTCCGGCTCAGCGCCCTGGAAGAGTCCCCCGAGGCCTTCGTCGCGGCGCACGCCGACGAGGAGGCCGAGCCCGAGGAGTTCTGGCGCACCCGGATGGAACGGTCCGTGCGCCTGCTCGCCGAACGCGACGGCCAGCCGCTCGGCATCGCCAGTGTCGGCACCGCCGGCGGCGACAAGCCCGACATCGCCCAGCTCTTCGGCCTCTGGGTGCGCCCCGAGGCCCGGGGGTCCGGGGTGGCGGCCGCCCTCGTGCGGTCGGCGGCCAGGGTCGCGGCCGAGCAGGGTCGGACCCAGATGTACTACTGGGTCGGCACCGACAACGGCCGGGCCGTGGCGTTCGCGAGCGGCTTCGGCTTCCGGCCCACGGGGCTGCGGCGCCCGATGCGCGTGGTCTCCGAGGACGACGGCGAGGAGGAGGTCGCGATGACCCTCCCGCTCGTCGGCGACCGCGGCGGCATCCCCGACTTCTGAGGCGTCAGGGGCGGGCGGCGAGCCGCTCGATGAGGGTCGTCGGGCCGCTGACGATGAGAGTGTCGTGCGCCGAGATCTTCGTCGAGGGCACGGCGTAGGTGAAGTCCTCGCCGGGGGTCTTGATCCCGACGATCGTCACGCCGTACTTGCTGCGGACCGCGCTCTGCTCCAGGGTGAAGCCGACGGTCTCGGTGGGCGGGCGCATCTTGACGATCGCGAAGCCGTCGTCGAACTCGATGTAGTCCTGCATCCGCCCGCCGACGAGGTGGGCGACGCGTCGGCCGGTGTCGGCCTCGGGGCGCACGATGTGGTGCACGCCGATCCGGTCGAGGATCCTCGCGTGCTCCGGCGAGAGGGCCTTGGCCCAGATGTCGGGCACCCCGGCGTCCACGAGGTTGGCGCCGGCGAGGACGGAGGCCTCCACCGACGAGCCGATCGCGACGACCGCGATCCGGAACTTGCCGGCCTTGGCGTCCCGGATGACGCCGACGTCGCTCGCGTCGCCGTGGACGACCTGGCTGATCCGGCCGAGGAACTTCTCGGCGAGGAAGCCGTCCTTCTCGATCGCGGTGACCTTGTGCCCGAGCCGGCGCAGCTCGAGGGCAGCGGCAGCGCCGAAGCGGCCGAGCCCGATGACGAGCACCTCGTCTTCGGTGCGAACGCCTTTGGCCATCGTCGGTCCTCCGGGTCGGTCGGGGTCGGGACGGGTCCAGCCTGCCACGCGGGCCCACCGAGTAGCGTGCAGCCATGGCCCATCGGACGACCGTCATCTGGGACGACGGGTTCTGCGCGTACGACTTCGGGCCCGAGCACCCGATGGGCCCGGTGCGTCTCGACCTCACCACGCGGCTCGCTCGCGAGCTCGGCGTTCTCGACGACGTGGACGTCCTCAGCCCGGGCGTGGCCGACGACGCGCTGCTCGCGACGGTGCACGACCCCGTCTACGTCCAGGCGGTCAAGGACGCATCCGCCGACCCCGCCGCCGCCGACCTCCATCGCGGCCTCGGGACCGACGACGACCCCGCGTTCGCCGGCATGCACGAGGCGTCGGCGCGGATCGTCCAGGGCACCGTCGACGTGTGCCGCCGGGTGTGGCAGGGCGAGACCGACCACGGCGTCAACTACTGCGGCGGGCTCCACCACGCGATGCGCACCCATGCCAGCGGCTTCTGCATCTACAACGACATCGCGGTCGGCATCCAGTGGCTGCTCGACCAGGGGGTCGAGCGGGTCGCCTACGTCGACATCGACGTCCACCACGGCGACGGGGTGGAACGCATCTTCTGGAACGACCCCCGCGTCCTCACGATCTCGCTGCACGAGAGCGGTCGGCACCTGTTCCCGGGCACCGGGTGGCCCGGTGACATCGGTGGGCCGGACGCCCGGGGGAGCGTGGCGAACGTGGCGCTGCCACCGGGGACCACCGACGCGTCGTGGCTGCGGGCCATCGACGCCGTCGTCCCGCCGCTCGTGCGCGCCTTCGCCCCCGAGGTCCTCGTGACCCAGCACGGCTGTGACACCCACCTCGAGGACCCGCTCGCCCACCTCGCCATCACCGTCGACGCCCAGCGCCGCGCCCACGACGAGCTGCACACCCTCGCGCACGAGGTGTGCGAGGGGCGGTGGGTGGCTCTCGGCGGCGGCGGCTACGAGCTCGTCGACGTCGTCCCCCGGTCCTGGGCGCACCTGACCGCGATCGCCGCCCACGTGCCCGTCGACCCGTTCACCCCGGTGCCGCAGGAGTGGCGGGACCACGTGCAGCGCACCCTCGGCCGGCCCGGGCCCGCGCGGATGGGTGACCTGCCCGCCGACCGGCTGCCCATCTGGGTGCAGCCCTGGTCGATGGGGCACAACCCCGACCACCCGCTGGACCGCTCGGTCTTCGCGACCCGGCAGGCGGTGTTCCCCGCGCACGGCCTGGACCCCTGGTTCGACTGAGCCCGCGGAGCGAACCGCTCCGCCCCCAGCACAGGATCGGCTCCGGCCCTGGCCACACGGCGTGTCGGCTGGACTTTCGGAGTGAATTCGGCTCATTGGCCTTCACTATGGTCACAACTGCCCCTATGGTTGCGACAGCACGACGCAGGGAGCCAAGCCGGGGCTGATGTCCGGCGCTGCGAGGTGCAGAAGATCGAGGTCACAATGTCCACGGAGCGCCAGCTCGGCGAGGTGCGGTTCCTCACTGTCGCCGAGGTCGCCACGATCATGCGCGTCTCGAAGATGACGGTCTACCGCATGGTCCACGCCGGGGAGCTCCCGGCCATTCGGGTCGGCCGGTCGTTCCGGGTCCCCGAGGACGAGGTGCACACCTACCTGCGCAGCTCGTTCGTCGACACCGCCTGACGGCGGCGTCCGCCCCGGCGCCCGAGGGGCCGCCCATCCACGGAGGGGGCGGCCCCTCGGGGCCGTCCGGGGCCTTCATTTGGGCGGTTCCGCTCCACGGCGGTAGGGTGGGCAGCCGTACTTCCAGCTCCACGACGAGGGACATCGCATGGGTTCAGTCATCAAGAAGCGGCGCAAGCGGATGGCGAAGAAGAAGCACCGCAAGCTGCTGCGCAAGACGCGTCACCAGCGTCGCAACAAGAAGTGACCCAGCGTCACCTCTGACCGCCGAAGGTCCCCGGCCGCGCCGGGGGCCTTTGTCGTGTCCCCGACCGGCGCCCCGCGGTCCGGCCGGCCGTCCCGGGTGAGCCCGGCCCGCGGTGAGTGGGTAGGGTCGGAGGCGTCGGCCCACAGGTGAAGGAGCAGACGGTGGCGAGTGTCGTTCTCGTGACGGGGGTGTCCCGGTACCTCGGCGGCCTCCTCGCGCGCCGGCTCGCGGCCGAGCCGGGCGTCGACCACGTCGTCGGGGTCGACGTCATCCCGCCCCCGCACGACATCGGCGACGTCGAGTTCGTCCGCGCCGACATCCGCAACCCGATGATCTCCCGGGTCATCGAGCAGGCCGGCGTCGACACCGTCGTCCACATGAACGTCATCGCGACACCGACGTTCGTCGGGGGGCGCACCCCGCAGAAGGAGATCAACGTCATCGGGACGATGCAGCTCCTCGCGGCCTGCCAGAAGTCCCGCACCGTCCGACGTCTCGTCGTCAAGTCCTCGGCCGCCGTCTACGGGTCGACCGCACGCGATCCCGCGCTCTTCACCGAGGACATGAGCGCCCGCCGTACCCCGAGCGGGGGCTTCGGCAAGGACTCCATCGAGGTCGAGGGGTACGTCCGTGGCTTCGCGCGTCGCCGCCCCGACACCGAGATCCTCATGCTCCGCTTCGCCAACGTCATCGGACCGCGGATCCGCACCTCGATCACCGACTACTTCTCCCTCCCCGTCGTGCCGGTGCCGCTCGGCTACGACGCCCGGATGCAGTTCGTCCACGAGGACGACGCCATCGACGCCCTGGTCCTCGGCGGGTCGGGGTCGGCCACCGGGGTCGTCAACGTCGCCGGCGACGGCGTGGTGACCGTGTACCAGGCCGTCGCGCTCGCCGGCCGCGCAGTGCTGCCCATCCCGCTCCAGAGCGCGGGCTTCGTCGGCGGGGTCGCGCGCCGCGTCGGCCTGGCCGACTTCTCGCCGGACCAGATGTCCTTCCTCGCGTTCGGGCGAGGCCTCGACACGACGAGGATGCGGACCGAGCTGGGGTTCGAGCCGCGGTTCACCTCCCTGGAGGCCTTCGGCGACTTCGCCCGGACGCTGCGTCCCGCGGTGCCCGGCGGCCAGGTGGTCGGCGACGCCGTCAGCGGGCTCGCCGGCACCGCCAGCGCGGCCGTCCTCCGTGCGCTCGGCACCGGGCAGGGCCGCTGATGGCCCGGCGCGGAGCCCTCGCTGCGGGGGCAGACCGGGCGACGGGCGAGCGGGCCCGGCGTCGCACGACCCCGCTGCTGAGCGCCGACGCCCCGCAGACCCCCGCGAGCCCGACGCCGGCCGCGACGACGGCGTCCGCCGGGAAGACCCCTGCCCCGAAGAAGGCCCCGGCGGCGAAGAAGACCCCGGCCGCGAAGAAGTCCCCGGCAGCGAAGAAGCCGCCGGTGGCGCAGCAGGCCCCGGAGCCGACGACGGTGCCCGTGGAGCAGGCCCCCGTGCCGGCCTCGGCGCCCGCACGGCGCAAGCACCGGCCGCACCCGCGGGTCACCTCCGCCCCGTCCGCCCGTGCCACGTCGCAGGCGGGCGAGCGCACCGGCCGGCGCCGGCTGTCGCCGCGCGAGAAGGCGCGTCTCGACGAGGCGACCCCGCGCCCGCACCTGCGGCTCGCCGAGCCGACGCCGCCTCCCCTGGACCCCACCATCGCCGCCGCTCCGACCCGCTCGGGGCTGCCGCTGCCCGACGCGGCCGAGCTCGTCGAGGCCCTCGTGGCGGGGCTCCGCCTGGCGGCCCAGGCCGCCGGCGTCGCCCCCGAGGACGTCGAGGCGCGGGTCGCGCAGGTGCTGGTGTACCTGCGCCGCCGGCTCGACGGCGACTACACGGTCGACGACTTCGGCTTCGACGAGCACTTCACCGACAACGTCTTCTACCCGTTGCTCCGGCCGCTGTACCGGCACTGGTTCCGGGTGGAGGTCCGCGGCATCGAGAACATCCCGGCCGGCGGGGGCGCCCTCATCGTCGCCAACCACTCGGGCACGGTGGCGCTCGACTCGCTCATGGTGCAGCTCGCCATCCACGACGAGCACCCGGCCCGGCGCACGATGCGGGCCCTCGGTGCCGACCTGGTCTTCCAGACCCCGTTCGTCGGCACGATCGCACGCCGCTCGGGGTCGACGCTCGCGACGAACGAGGACGCCGAGCGGCTGTTCGCCCGCGGTGAGCTCGTCGGGGTGTTCCCCGAGGGGTTCAAGGGCACCGGCAAGCCGTTCAGCGAGCGGTACAAGCTGCAGCGGTTCGGCCGTGGCGGCTTCGTCGCCGCGGCGCTCGCGGCGGGGGTGCCGATCATCCCCTGCTCCGTCGTCGGGGCCGAGGAGATCGCCCCGATCCTGGGCAACATGAGCACCCTGGCGCGAGTCCTCGGCATGCCGTACGCCCCGATCACCCCGACCTTCCCGTGGCTCGGCCCGCTCGGCCTCATCCCGCTGCCGAGCAAGTGGATCATCGAGTTCGGCGAACCGATCGTCACCGAGGGGCACGGGGCCGGAGCGGCCGAGGACCCGATGCTCGTCTTCGACCTCACCGACCAGATCCGCGAGACGATCCAGCAGACCCTCTACACCCTCCTCATGCAGCGGAGGTCGGTGTTCTTCTGATGGGTGCCGGCCAGGACCCGCCCCGGGTCACCCTCGTCGTGCGCCCCGGGTGCCACCTGTGCATCCCCGCGCGGGAGGTGGTCGAGCGCGTCTGCGCCGACCTGGGGGAGCGCTGGGAGGAGATCGACGTCGACTCCGACGCCTCGCTCGCGGCGCGCTGGTCCGAGGAGGTCCCGGTGACTCTCGTCGACGGGCGGCAGCACGACTTCTGGCGGGTCGACGAGACCCGGCTCCGGGCGGCGCTCGCCGCCCCGGCCCGGCCGCGGCCCGACGGGGCGCCGGGCAGCGCCTAGCACACCCGCGGCGTGAGGTGTCTCACCGGGTCTCCGCGCGACTTTGTGCCTCCCTTCACAAAGTCGTAGGCTGGTTCGGTCCGCGTGCGCTCGTGAGCCACGTCCTCCGCTCCTCGCCCGAGCCCGCGGCACGCGAAAGGAGCCGGACCGCTCGTGTCCACCGCAGCAGCCACGCCCCGGGGGGTCCCGGACGCGTCGGTGGCCCGACTCCCGGGGTACCTGCGGGCGCTGACCGCGCTCGCGGCCGAGGGCATCGGGCTGGTGAGCTCCGAGGAGCTCGCCGCCGCGTCCGGCGTCAGCTCGGCCATGTTGCGCAAGGACCTGTCCCACCTCGGCAGCTACGGCGTGCGGGGCGTCGGCTACGACGTGGAGCGTCTGGCCTCCGAGATCGCCGCCGCCCTCGGCCTCACCCAGGACTGGCCGGTCGCGATCGTCGGGATGGGGAACCTCGGCCGGGCGCTCGCCGCCTACCGGGGCTTCGCCGAGCGCGGCTTCCGGGTCATCGCGCTCCTGGACCACGACGAGCGCGTCGTCGGCGACGAGGTCGCCGGCTGCCCGGTCCTGCCGATGGAGGACCTCCCGACGCTCGTCGCCGAGCAGGGCCTGGCCATCGGGGTCATCGCCACCCCGCCCGAGGGGGCGCAGGCAGCCTGCGACCGGCTCGTCGCGGCCGGGGTCCGCTCGGTGCTCAACTTCGCCGCCGTCGTCCTGGCCGTGCCCGAGCACGTCACGGTGCGCAACGTCGACCTCTCGACCGAGCTGCAGATCCTCGCCTTCCACGGGCAGCGCTCGGCCGTCGCCGAGGCGGTGGCGCCGTGAGCCTCGTCATCCTCGGCCTCTCCCACCACGAGGCGCCGCTCCCGCTGCTGGAGTCCGTCGCGCTCGACCCCGACACCGCCTCCGACCTCGAGTCCGTCATCCTGCGCTCGGACCACGTGACCGAGGCCGTCGTGCTGTCCACGTGCAACCGCACCGAGGTCTACGCCGAGAGCCTCACCTTCCACGGCGCCCTCGTCGACATCACGAACGCGCTGGCGGCGGCGTGCGACCTCGACCGTGCCCTGCTCCAGCCCCACCTCTACGTCCACTACGAGGACCGCGGCATCGCCCACGCGTTCAACGTCGCCGCCGGCCTGGACTCGATGGCCGTGGGGGAGGCGCAGATCGTCGGCCAGGTGCGCCGCAGCCTCTCGCGCGCCCAGCGGGCGGGCCACGTCGGGCCGGCGCTCAACGCCCTCGTCCAGCAGGCCCTCCGGGTCGCCAAGCGGGTCCACAGCGAGACCGAGATCGACCTCGTCAGCGGGTCGCTGGTGCAGGCCGGGCTCACCCGCGCCGAGGCCGAGCTCGGCGGGGTGGGTGACCTGTCGGTGCTCGTCGTCGGGGCCGGCGGGATGGGCGCGCTCGCGGCGACGACCGTCGCCCGGCAGGGCGCCGCGGAGGTCGTCGTCGCCAACCGTGACCAGACGCGGGCCCGGTCAGTCGCCGGGCGGGTCGGCGGGCGCGCACTCCCCCTCGCCGAGCTCGGCAGCGCCCTGGCCGGGGCCGACCTCGTCATCTCGTCCACCGGGTCCCGCGGCCAGCTCGTGACCGCCGACGACGTCGCGGCCGCGCTCGCCGTGCGCGGCGGACGTCCTCAGGTCTACGTCGACCTCGCGCTCCCGCACGACATCGACCTCGCCGTCGCCGACCTCGACGGCGCCAGCCGGGTCGGGCTCGCCGAGCTCGGCGAGGACCTCGCCTCGGCGGACTCCGCCCCGCAGGTGAGCGAGGCCCGCGAGCTCGTGACGGCCGAGGTCGCCGCCTACCTCGTCGAGCGGTCGACCCAGGCGGTCGCCCCGACGGTGACCGCGCTGCGCGCCCGGGCCGGCCAGCTCGTCGACCAGGAGATGGCCCGGCTCGAGCGCCGCACCCCCGGGATGGGGGCGACCGAGCGCGCCGAGGTGCGCCGGTCCGTCGAGCGCGTCGTCGACAAGCTGCTGCACACCCCCACCGTCCGGGTCAAGGAGCTCGCCCAGGACGGCCAGGGCGGCAGCTACGCCCGCGCCCTCTCCGAGCTGTTCGACCTCGACCCGCGCGACGTCTCGCTCGTGTCGGCGCCGCCGACGATCCCGGGGGAGGAGCGATGACCCGCCTGCGCCTCGGCACCCGCCGCTCGGCCCTCGCGACGACGCAGTCGACGTGGGTGGCCGACCGGCTCCGCGCTCTGGGCCACGACGTCGAGCTCGTCGAGGTGACCACCGAGGGCGACCGTGACCGCAGCACGCCGCTGGCCCAGCTCGGCGGCACCGGGGTCTTCGTCTCGGCGCTGCGCGAGGCCCTGGCGGACGGGCGGGTCGACCTCGCGGTGCACTCCCTCAAGGACCTCCCGACCGCCCCGGACCCGCGGACCACCGTCGCCGCCGTCCCGGTGCGGGAGGACGCCCGCGACGCCCTCGTCGCCCGGGACGGGCTCACCCTCGCCGAGCTGCCCGCGGGCTCCAGGGTCGGCACCGGCTCGCCCCGGCGCCGGGCCCAGATCGCCGCCCTCGGGCTCGGCCTCGAGGTCACCGACCTGCGCGGCAACGTCGACACCCGGCTCGGCCACGTTCACGAGCGGCGGCTCGACGCCGTCGTCCTCGCGGCGGCCGGGCTGCGTCGGCTCGGCCGGGCCGACGAGGTCACCGAGCTGCTCGACCCGCTGCAGATGCTCCCGGCTCCCGGGCAGGGGGCGCTCGCCGTCGAGGTACGCGCCGACGACGAGGCCACCCACGGCATCGTCGCGGCGCTCGAGGACCCCGACACCCGTGCCTGCGTCACCGCCGAGCGCGCCCTGCTCGCCGAGCTGGAGGCGGGGTGCTCGGCGCCGGTCGGCGCCCTCGCCGAGGTCGTCGAGGGCACGGACGGGGCCGAGCTCTCGCTCCGCGCCGTCGTCGCCGCCCCCGACGGCACCGCAGACCTTCGCCGGTCCCTCACCGGCGACCCGGCGACGGCGGCCGACCTCGGCCGACGTCTCGCGCGGCTCCTCCTCCTGGACGGTGCCGCCGACCTCATGCCCACGTCCACCGAACGACACGTCACGGAGCGTGCACTGTGAGCCTCACGCGCTCGTCCACCCGACCCCCCCGCGTCCCCGCACGCGTCGCCTTCGTCGGCGGCGGTCCCGGTGACCCCGCTCTGCTCACGGTGCGTGCCACCGAGCTGCTCGCGGCCGCCGACGCCGTCGTCCTCGACCAGGTCGCGCGCGAGGACCTCGCGCTCCGCCACGCCCGGGCCGATGTCGACATCGTCGACGCCGGCCACGGGGACCACGGCGAGCGGCTCACCCAGGCCTCCCGCGCCAAGCTCGTCGTCCGGGCCGCCAAGGCGCACCCCGGCGGCCTCGTCGTCCGGCTCATGGACGGCGACCCGGCGGTGTTCAACGGGCTCGCCGAGGAGGCCCAGGCCCTCGTCAAGGCGGGGATCTCTTTCGAGGTCGTGCCCGGGGTCAGCTCGCTGACGGCGGTCCCGGCGTACGCGGGCGTCCCGCTGACCTCGAAGTCCACCGGCGGCGTCCACGTCATCGTCGCGGGCGGGTCGCGCCCCGACGTGGCGGGCGGCCTCGACCCCGCGACGACCGTCGTGGTCCTCGGCGCCCCCGACCGCGCCGCCGAGGCCCTCCGGGCACTCGCCGACGCCGGGCGGGACGCCGCCACCCCGGTGGCGGTCACCGAGCGCGGCACCACCATCGAGCAGCGGACCGTCGTCACGACCCTCGGCGCTGCGCCGGAGGCCATGGCCTCCGGGCACTTCCCGGTGCTGGCGGTCGTCGGCGACACTGTGCCGATGCGCAACGCGCTGTCCTGGTTCGAGACCAAGCCGCTGTTCGGCTGGTCGGTACTCGTGCCGCGCACCAAGGAGCAGTCCGCCTCGATGACCGCACGTCTCGAGCACCACGGCGCCCGGGCCGATGTCGTGCCGACCATCTCGGTCGAGCCGCCGCGCACCCCGCAGCAGCTCGAGCGGGCCGTCAAGGGCATGGTCACCGGCCGCTACGAGTGGGTCGGGTTCACCTCGGTCAACGCCGTCCGCGCGATCCGTGAGAAGTTCGACGAGTTCGGGCTCGACGCCCGCTCGTTCGCCGGGCTGAAGGTCGCAGCAGTCGGGGGCGTCACCGCCGAGGCGCTGCGGGAGTGGGGCATCAACCCCGACCTCGTCCCCACCGACGAGCAGTCGGCTCAGGGCCTGCTCGACGCCTGGCCGCCGTACGACCCCGACCTCGACCCCATCGACCGGGTCTTCCTGCCGCGCGCCGACATCGCCACCGACACCCTCGTCGCCGGGCTCCAGGAGAACGGCTGGGAGGTCGACGACGTGACGGCGTACCGCACCGTCCGCGCGGCGCCCCCGCCCCAGCCCGTGCGCGACGCCATCAAGGGCGGGGCCTTCGACGCCGTGCTCTTCACGTCGTCCTCGACCGTGCGCAACCTCGTCGGCATCGCCGGCAAGCCGCACCCGGGCACCGTCGTCGCGTGCATCGGCCCGGCCACGGCCAAGACGGCGGAGGAGCACGGCCTGCGGGTCGACGTGCTGGCCCCGGAGCCGAGTGCCGAGGCGCTCGTCGACGCGCTCGCCGACCACGGTCGCTCGCTGGCCCTCGCGGCCGTCGAGGCCGGTGACGACGTGCTGCGGCCGAGCCAGCGTCGGCCGGGCGGGCGGAAGCGCGCCACGTGAGCCGCGGGCTCCCCGTCGCCGGGGCGCCGTTCCCGGCCGGTCGGCCTCGTCGGCTGCGCCGCACCCCGGCGCTGCGCCGGCTCGTCGCCGAGACGAGGCTGCACCCGGCCGAGCTGGTGCTGCCGGTGTTCGTCCGGGAGGGCATCGACGCGGCGGTCCCGATCGGTGCGATGCCCGGGGTCGTCCAGCACACCCTCGGCTCGCTCGTCGACGAGGCGCGTCGCTGTGTGGACGCCGGGCTGGGCGGGATCATGCTCTTCGGCGTCCCCGAGGCCAAGGACGCGCGCGGGTCCGGCGCCGACGACCCCGGCGGGATCCTCAACGTCGCGCTCGCCCGGACCGTCGAGGCGGTCGGTGACGACCTCGTCGTCATGTCGGACCTGTGTCTCGACGAGTTCACCGACCACGGACACTGTGGCGTCCTGCGCACGGACGGAGCCGTCGACAACGACGCGACCCTCGAGCGGTACGCCTCGATGGCGCTCGCCCAGGCCGCGACCGGCACCCCGGTGCTCGGGCTGTCCGGAATGATGGACGGGCAGGTGGGCCATGTCCGCGCCGCCCTCGACGCGGCGGGGTACACCGACACCGCGATCCTCGCGTACGCCGCCAAGTACACCTCGGGCCTCTACGGGCCCTTCCGGGAGGCCGTGCAGTCCTCACTCGTCGGGGACCGGGCCACCTACCAGCAGGACCCCGCCAACGGGCGGGAGGCGCTGCGCGAGATCGAGGCCGACATCGCCGAAGGCGCGGACCTCGTCATGGTCAAGCCGGCGGGCCCCCACCTCGACGTCGTCGCCGCGGCCGCCGCGATGTCGCCCGTGCCTGTCGCGGCCTACCAGATCTCGGGGGAGTACGCGCAGATCGAGGCGGCGGCCGAGCGGGGCTGGATCGACCGGGACCGGGTGATGATGGAGTCGCTCCTCGGCATCCGCCGGGCGGGTGCGCAGGTCATCCTCACGTACCACGGCCTCGACGCGGCGGCCCGCCTCTGACGCGTCGAGGCCGCCGGCGCCCGGGGTGACGGGCGGCCGGCGGCCTCGGTGGCTCCGCCGGGGCGGAGCCGGAGTGGCCCGGCTCAGGCCTGCTTCGCGAGCTGGAGGTCGATCGCGATCTTGATCTTCTCCGAGACCAGCACGCCGCCCCTCTCGAGGGAGGCGTTCCAGGTCAGGCCCCACGCGGTGCGGTCGATCTCGCCGGTGGCCTCGAACGCCGCCTTCTCGTTGCCCCACGGGTCGGTGGCGACACCGCCGAAGTCGACGTCGAGGGTGACCGGATTCGTGACGCCCTTGATCGTGAGGTCGCCGACGAGGGTCTCGCCGTCGAAGGAGGTGGAGCGGAAGGTCATGTCGGGGTGGTTCTCCGCGTCGAAGAAGTCCCCGCTGCGCAGGTGGGCGTCACGGTCGGGGGTCCCGGTGGAGACGGACGCGGTCTTGATCGTGACCTCGGCGGTGGACGCGGCGAGGTCCTCGGCGACCACGACGGTGCCGGCGACGTCGGTGAAGGAGCCGCGGACCTTGGTCACCATGAGGTGGCGGGCGACGAACCCGATCTCGCTGTGGGTGGGGTCGATGGTCCAGGTGCCGGCGGAGAGGGCGGTGGCGATGGCGGTGGTGCTCATGTGGATGGAACTCCTCGGGTGTGGGTGGACGTGCTGTAGTTGACGCTTCAACTATAACCGATGCCCGAAGTATTCCCGTCGGGTCCGCCGGGGTCCGCCGGTGGGGCGAGTGGTGCGCAGGGTGCGACGCCGCATGCCACGATGAGGGCATGGCTTCGGAGGCGCGCTGGCTCACTGCGGACGAGCAGGTGTCCTGGCGCGCCTACCTGCGGGCCACGCGCGAGCTCACGGTCGCCCTCGACCGGGACCTCCAGTGCGAGGGGATCAGCCTCCCCGAGTACGAGCTGCTCTCGATGCTCTCCGAGGCCGACGACGACCGGCTGCGGATGTCGGCCCTGGCCGACCTCATCGTCCAGTCGCGGAGCCGGGTCACCCACACCGCGGCCCGCCTCGAGCGGCGGGGGTGGGTCCAGCGCCGCCCCGCGCCCGACGACGGCCGCGGGGTGGTGCTCGAGCTCACCGACGAGGGCCGCGACGCGATCCGGCGGTTCGCCGTCACCCACGTCGAGAGCGTGCGCCGGCACCTCGTCGACGTCCTCCGGCCCGACCAGTTCCGGGCGCTCGGCGAGGCGATGCTGGCCGTCGACGCCGCGTACCAGGCCGACCCCACGACGCCGGACCCCGCCGCGTGCCCGACAATGGAGCCGTGAGCGACCCCACCCCCCGCCAGTTCGCCGACTCCGACGCCCCCGCCTCCGCGGCCCTGCTCGCCCGCGCCCGCGCCGTCACGCCGGGCGGGGTCAACTCGCCGGTCCGGGCGTTCCGATCCGTCGGCGGCACCCCGCGTTTCATGGTCCGCGGGGCCGGCCCGTACCTCACCGACGCCGACGGCCGCGAGTACGTCGACCTCGTCGGCAGCTGGGGCCCGATGATCCTCGGGCACGCCCACCCCGCGGTGCTCGACGCCGTCCACGACGCGGCCTCCCGCGGGACCTCGTTCGGGACCCCGAGCGAGAACGAGGTCGCGCTCGCCGAGGAGATCGTCGCGCGGGTCGCCCCGGTCGAGCAGGTGCGCCTCGTCTCCAGCGGCACCGAGGCGACGATGAGCGCCATCCGGCTGGCCCGCGGGTTCACCGGCCGCTCCCTCGTCGTGAAGTTCGCGGGCCACTACCACGGGCACGTCGACTCCCTCCTCGTCGCCGCCGGGTCCGGCGTCGCGACCCTCGCCCTCCCCGACTCCGCCGGTGTGCCCGCCGAGGTGGCCGCCGAGACCCTCGTCCTGCCGTACAACGACGTCGAGGCCCTCGAGGCGGCTTTCGCGGCTCGCGGCCAGGAGGTCGCCTGCGTCATCACCGAGGCCGCCGCGGGCAACATGGGCGCCGTGCCGCCCGACCCGGGCTTCACCCTCGCGCTGCGCCGGGTCACGGCCGAGCACGGCGCCCTGCTCGTCTCGGACGAGGTGATGACCGGCTTCCGGTGCAGCCGCGCCGGGTGGTGGGGTCATGAGGGCGTCGAGGCCGCTCCCGACCTCATGACCTTCGGCAAGGTCATGGGCGGCGGCTTCCCCGCGGCCGCGTTCGGCGGGCGCGCCGACGTCATGGCCCTGCTCGCCCCCGACGGCCCCGTCTACCAGGCGGGCACGCTGTCGGGGAACCCCGTCGCCACCGCGGCCGGGCTCACGACGCTGCAGCACTGCGACGACGCCGTGTACGCCCGGCTCGACGAGGTGTCCCGCACCGTCAGCACGGCCGCCTCCGAGGCGCTCTCGGCCGCCGGTGTCGCCCACCGGGTCCAGTACGCCTCGTCGATGTTCTCGGTCTTCTTCCGCGAGGGTGAGGTCCGCGACTACGACGCGGCCCGCGACCAGGACACCGCGGCGTTCGGCCGCTTCTTCCACGCGATGCTCGACGCCGGCGTCTACCTGCCGCCGAGCGCGTTCGAGTGCTGGTTCGTCTCGGCCGCGCACGACGACGCCGCGGTGCAGCGGATCCTCGACGCGTTGCCGCGCGCCGCCGCCGCAGCCGCGGGCTGACCGACGGTCGCACCCGCTCGGAGATCCTCAGGCGGGTTTGCGACAATCGGGGCATGACGCCGACCCCGGGTGACGCCGCGCCCGACGAGCCGCAGCGCACCACCGTGCACCTCCTGCGCCACGGCGAGGTCCACAACCCGGGCCGGGTGCTCTACGGGCGGCTGTCCGGATACCACCTCTCCGACCTCGGCCGCCGGATGGCCGAGGTCGCGGCGGCGCACCTGGCCGACCACGACATCGTGCACATCGTCTCGAGCCCCCTCGAACGGGCCCGCGAGACCGCCGAGCCGCTGGCCGCCGTGCACGGGCTCCCCGTGACCGTCGACGACCGGGTCCTCGAGGCCCGCAACGACTTCCAGGGACTCCCCGTGGCCGGCGGTCAGGGGCTGCTGCGCCACCCCCGGCTGTGGGTCAAGATGCTCAACCCGTTCCGGCCGTCGTGGGGCGAGCCGTACGCCGACATCGTGCTCCGGATGCGCGACGCGATCGTCGACGCGCGCGCGGCGGCCCGGGGCCACGAGGCCGTCATCGTCAGCCACCAGTCACCGATCTGGATGATCCGCCTCGCCACCGAGGGCCGCTCCCTCGTGCACAACCCGGCCCGTCGCGAGTGCGCCCTGGCCAGCCTCACCTCGCTGACCTTCCTCGGGGACGAGCTGCTCTCGCTCAGCTACTGCGAGCCGGCCGCCGCTCTGCTGCCGCAGGCCCAGAAGGGGGCCGGCGCGTGAGCGCAGTGCACCCCCGCCGTGGCGTCATCGCGGCCGCCGGGCTCGCCGCGCTCACGCTCGCGGGCTGCTCGCAGGACCCCAACTCGGTCGCCGCCCAGGCCAAGGCGGGCGACCAGAAGGGGTACGTGTCCGGTGACGGTGCGGTCGAGACGATCGCCGCGGCCGACCGTGCCGAGCCCGTGACGATGGCCGGGGAGCTGCTCGACGGGACGCCGTGGGACATCACCTCCACCCGCGGCCAGGTCGTCGTCCTCAACGTCTGGGGCTCCTGGTGCGCCCCGTGCGTCGCGGAGGCCCCCGACCTGCAGCGGGCGTGGGAGCAGCTCCAGGAGAAGGACGCGCCGGTGGCCTTCATGGGCATCGACTTCCGCGAGGACGCCGCCCGGGGCGCCGCGTTCGTCGCGCGCGCCGGCATCACCTACCCGAGCCTCAGCGACGAGGCGGGGGTGCTCATCCTGCGGCTCCAGGGCAAGGCGCCGACGGTGCCCACCACCCTGGTCCTCGACCGCGAGGGCCGGATCGCCGCGCGCGTCAACGGCCCGGTCGGGGCGAGCACGCTCACGGCCCTCGTCGACGACGTGGTCGCCGAGTCGTGACCCCTGCCCTGACCGGAGCCGCGACAGCCGCCGGTGACGCGGTGACCACCGGCGCGCTGCCCCTGGCCGTGGCCGTCGCCGCCCTCGCCGGGCTCGTGTCGTTCGCGAGCCCGTGCGTCCTGCCCCTCGTGCCCGGCTTCCTCGGCTACGTCACGGGGCTCAGCGGCGGCGAGGAGGCCCCCGGCCGCGGCCGGACGCTCACCGGCGCCCTGCTGTTCGTTCTCGGGTTCACGGTCGTGTTCGTCCTCGGGTCCATCTTCGTGACGGGGGCCGGGCAGGCGCTCGTCGAGCACCGCACCGTGCTCATGCGGGTCGGCGGCGCCGTCGTCGTCGTCATGGGCCTGGTGTTCCTGGGGCTCGGCAACCAGCGCGAGGCCCGCATCCGCTGGCGGCCGCGGGCCGGCCTCCTCGGGGCCCCGCTGCTCGGTGCGGTGTTCGCCCTCGGCTGGGCCCCGTGCACCGGACCGACCCTCGCCGCCGTCCTCGTCATGGCGACCGCCTCGGCCGACCCGCAGGTCGCCCGCGGGGTGACCCTGGCCGTGGCGTACGGCCTCGGGCTCGGCCTGCCGTTCCTCCTCGTCGCCGCCGGCCTCGACCGGGCGGGCCGGATGTCGTCGTGGCTGCGGCGTCACCAGCGCCGCATCCAGGTCGTCGGCGGCGTCATGCTCGTCGCTGTCGGGATCCTGCTGCTCACCGGCATCTGGGAGCACCTCAACCGGTGGATCCAGACCGAGCTCGTCGCCGGGTTCGTGGTGTCGCTGTGAGCACGACGCGCGACGACGCCCTGAGCACCCAGCCCGCCCCCGTCGACGGCGGCGGGGCCGGCGGCTCGGTCAGCCAGCCACGGCTCGGCCCGGTGGGCTGGCTGCGGTACGCCTGGCGCCAGCTGACGAGCATGCGGACCGCGCTCTTCCTCCTCCTGCTGCTCTCGGTCGCCGCCATCCCGGGGTCGACGTTCCCGCAACGCTCGATCGACGCGGCGCGCACCGCCCAGTGGCTCACCGACCACCCGACGGCCGGGCCGATCCTGGACCGGCTCGGGTTCTTCGAGGTCTACGCCTCGCCGTGGTTCGCCGCCATCTACCTCCTGCTCTTCGTCTCCCTCATCGGCTGTGTGGCCCCGCGCAGCCGCATCCACTGGCACCAGATGCGCTCCCGGCCCCCGCGGGCTCCCCGGCGTCTCGAGCGGCTCGCCGCACACCGCGAGCTCGAGGTGGAGGGCGACCCGGACGCGGTCCGGGAGCGGCTCCGCCAGGCGCTGCGCTCCCGGCGGTACCGCGTCCACGCGCACGACGGGGTGACGCTCTCGGCCGAGAAGGGCTACCTCAAGGAGAGCGGCAACCTCGTCTTCCACCTGGCGCTCATCGGCGTCCTCGTCGGGGTCGCCTGGGGGCACCTGCTGGGCTGGAAGGGGGACGTCATCCTGCCGGTGGGGCAGACCTTCGCGAACACCCTGTCCCGCTACGACACCTTCAGCCCCGGCCCGTGGGTCGACCCCACCGACCTCGACCCGTACACGATCCGGCTCGACCGGCTGGACGTCGAGTTCGAGACCGAGGACACCGGCCGCGGCCAGTTCGGCGCGCCCCGCGACTTCCTGGCGAGCGCCACCCTCACCGACGCGGAGGGCCGCGAGGAAGAGCGCGAGATCGCGGTCAACCGCCCGCTCGAGACCGGCAACGGCACCGTCTTCCTGCTCGGCAACGGGTACGCCCCGCGCATCACCGTGCGCGACGCCGACGGCACGGTGATCTACTCCGACGCGACGCCGTTCCTGCCGGAGGACAACAACTACACCTCGGTCGGCGCGGTCAAGGTGGCGGGCGCCCAGCCGGACCAGCTGGGCTTCGCCGGGTTCTTCCTGCCGACCGGGGTCATCGACGACGAGCGCGGCCCGCACTCGGTCTTCCCGGACACCCTCGACCCGCAGCTGGCCCTCACCGCGTTCCAGGGGACGCTGTTCCCCGCCGGTGCCCCGCAGTCGGTGTACACCCTCGACACCGCCGAGATGACGCCGCTGCCCGGCAAGGACGGCGAGGGCCAGCTCCGCATCCTCCTGCGCCCCGGGGACACCTTCGACCTGCCCGAGGGGCGCGGCTCGATCACCTTCGACGGGATCGAGCGGTTCGCCGGCCTCTCGATCCGCACCGACCCCGGCAAGATGCTGACCCTCGTGTCCGCCCTGCTGGCGCTCGGGGGCCTCGTCCTCAGCCTCGTCGTCCGCCGTCGAAGGGTGTTCGTGCGAGTTCGCCCCGCAGGCGAGCCAGGACGTACCGTGGTCTCCGTCGGAGGCCTGGCGAAGGACGACGACGAGGGCATGGACGACGAGGTCGCCGCCGTGCTCACCGCACCAGAAGGAACCCGATGACCGACACCTCGCTCGCCCAGCTGTCGAACCAGGCCGTGTACTCCGCGATGGCCGTGCTGACCCTCGCGATGCTCGCCTACGCGCTCTACCTGGCCCGGATCGCTCCGGGGCACGCCGACGACGCGTCCCAGGAGGCGGTGCGCGAGCGCCGGCTCGTCACCGCCGGGAACGCCACCGACGCCGACCAGGACGGGCCCGTCGAGCCGGCCGCCCCCGACGCCGCCCAAACCGGCGGACCGGGCGATGCCGAGCCCCGCGGCGCCCGGCAGGCCGCGGGCGTCGGCTGGGCGCTGACCCTCCTCGGGACCGCACTCCTCGTGGCGGGCGTCGGCCTGCGGGCCGCCGAGGTGCACCGCTGGCCGCTGGGCAACATGTACGAGTTCGCGCTCGTCGGTGCGATGTTCACCCTGCTCGGGTTCATCGGGTGGTCCACCCGCCGCGACCTGCGCTGGCTCGGGCTCTTCGTCGTCACGCCGGTGCTCCTCACCCTCGGTGCCGCCGTCGTCGTCTGGTACACCGACGCCTCCGAGCTCATGCCGTCGCTGAAGTCGTACTGGCTCGCCATCCACGTCACCGTCGCCACGATGACCGTCGCCGTCTTCACCATCGGCGCCGCGCTCGGCGTGCTGTACCTCGTCCAGGACCGGCTCGAGGCCGGCGGCGGTGCGCGCCGGTCGTTCATGGCGCGCCTGCCCTCCGCGCGGGCGCTGGAGCGGCTCACCTACGCCGCGCACGTCGTCGCGTTCCCGATGTGGACCTTCACCGTCATCGCCGGCGCCATCTGGGCCCGCCAGGCCTGGGGCTCGTACTGGAACTGGGACCCCAAGGAGGTCTGGAGCTTCGTCATCTGGACCGTCTACGCGGCCTACCTGCACGCCCGCGCGACGACCGGGTGGAAGCGCCAGAACGCGGTGTGGATCGCCCTCGCGGGGTTCGTCTGCGTCATCCTCAACTTCGCCGTCGTCAACGTGTACTTCGTCGGCCAGCACTCCTACTCGGGTCTGTGAGGGGCGGGGCACCACGATGAACGCGTTCCTCCGCTACACAGTCCTGCGCCTGCTCGTCTTCCTCGGCTGCCTCCTCCTGCTCTGGCTCGTCGGGCTCCGCGGCGAGGAGCAGCGCCTGCTGCTCGTCGTCCTGGCCGCGCTGCTGTCGATGGTCGTCTCGTACTTCGCGCTCCGGCGCTTCCGGGAGGACTACTCGGCGCAGCTCGCGTCGTCGATCGAGAAGCGCACGGAGGACCGCCGTGAGCGGGGCGGGGACGTGCGCACCGACGAGCAGGCCGAGGACGAGGAGTCGGTCCGGCCCGAGACCGCCCGCGACGACGGCGACTTCCGCTGACGTCAGCCGAGCCCGGCGGCGATCCCGACACCGGCGAGGACGAGGACGGCGTAGACCACCTCGTACACGCCGGTCGCGGCGAGGACCGGGACGAGCCCCGGCCCTGTGGTCCCGGCCCGCACGACGCGGACACCGCGCCACGCGAGGGCGAGTGAGCCGAGCGCGAGCAGCGCCCAGGGCTCCCACCAGGCCATGACGACGAGCGCCACCACCGAGGCGCCGACGAGCGCGACGTAGAACGTGCGGGTCCGGGCGTCCCCCAGCCGGACCGCCAGGGTGTGCTTGCCGTGCTCGGTGTCGGTGGGGATGTCGCGCAGGTTGTTCGCGACGAGGATCGCCGAGGCGACGGCTCCGACCCCGACGGCGCCCGCGACCCCGAACCACGAGACCGACAGGGTCTGGGTGTACTCGGTACCGATGGTGGCCATGAGCCCGAAGAAGAGGAACACGTAGACCTCGCCGAGACCGCGGTAGCCGTAGGGGTTGTCGCCGCCGGTGTAGCGCCAGGCGGCGAGGACCGCCAGCGCACCGAGCGGCAGCATCACCCACGCCTGCGCGAGGACGACGAGCAGGAGCCCGAGGACGCCGGCGACGGCGAAGGAGGCGAACGCCGCCCGCTTGACGGCGCGCGGCGCGGCGAGCCGTTGGCCGACGAGCCGGACCGGGCCGGCCCGGACCTCGTCGGTGCCGCGGATCCCGTCCGAGTAGTCGTTGGCGTAGTTGACGCCCACCTGGAGGGCGAGGGCGACGGCCAGGGCGAGCAGCGCGCGGACGGCGTCGGCCTCACCGACACGCAGCGCCGCCGCGGTACCGAGGAGGACGGGGGCGACGGCGGCCGGCAGGGTGCGCGGGCGGGCGCCGGCCACCCACTGGGCGGTGGTGGCCATCGAGGGTCAGAGGCCCTTGAGGAAGTCGGGGTCGTCGTCGGGCCCGCGCGGCGGGCGCTGCCCGCGCTGCTGGCCGCGGCGCCCGGGGTCGCCGCCCCAGCGCTGCTGCTGCGGGGCGTACCGAGAGCCCCCGCCACCGGCGGGACGCCCGGCGACGAGCCACGCGACGGGGCCGACGACGGGGAAGAGCACGATGAGGAGGATCCACAGGAGCTTCGGGAGGTTGCGGATGCCGGCCTCGTCGGCCTGGATGGCGTCGACGAGGCAGTAGACCGTGAGCGCGAGGCTCAGGAGGAAGGGCAGGTACCGCAGCACGTCCCTATTCTCCCACGTCGAAGAGCGCGGCGACGGCGCCCCGGTCCGGCTTGCCCGGGCCGCGGAGGGGGACCGCGGGTGCGCTCGTGACGCGCCGGGGGAGGGCGTGGTCCGGCAAGTGCCCCCGCAGGTGGTCCCGGATCTCGGCGAGGGACAGCGGCCGGGCTCCCGGCGCCGGGACGACGAGGAGGCTCACGGCCTGTCCCCACTCCGGGTCCGGGACCCCGACGACGACCGCCTCGCCGACCCCCGGGACGTGCTCGAGCGCTGCCTCCTCGACGACCCGGGGAGCGACCTTCATCCCCCCGGTCACGACGAGGTCGTCGAGGCGGCCCTCGACGTGGAGCACGCCGTCGTCGTCGAGGCGCCCGGCATCGTCGGTGCGGAACCACCGGGAGCCGTCGGGGTCGACGGTGAACGCCGCGAAGGTGAGGTCGGGCCTGCCGAGGTACCCGTGGGCCAGGGTCGCCCCGCCGAGATGGACCCGCCCGGCGTCGTCGACCCGGACCCTCGTGCCGGTCAGGGCGCGGCCGTCGTAGACGCAGCCGCCGGCGGTCTCGCTCATCCCGTAGGTGGTGACGACCCGGACCCCGGCCGCCTCGGCACGGCGGCGCAGGGGCGCGGGCGTCGCCGCCCCGCCCACGAGGACCGCGGCGAACGTCGCCAGGGCCCGGGCGGGTCGGGGGTCGTCGAGGACCCGGGCGAGCTGGGTCGGGACGAGGGCGGTGTAGTGGCGGTGCCGCGGGTCGAGCCGGGCGGCGGACGCCGCGAACGCCGCGGGAGTGAAGCCACCGGTCAGGTCGGTGACGACGGGCTCGGTGTCGGCGTCGAGGCTGCGCAGGAGCACCTGGACCCCGGCGACATGGCCGGCCGGGAGCGTGAGCAGCCACTGGCCGGGTCCGCCCAGCCGGGCGTGGGTGGCGCGGGCGCTCGCCGTCAGGGCCGCCGCCCCGAGCATCGCGAGCTTCGGGGAGCCCGTCGAGCCGGAGGTCCCGATGACGACGGCGAGGTCGTCGGGCAGGCCGGCGGCGGAGTGCCGGGGCAGCACGGGCGGGGAGGCCTCGGCCGGGTACGGCGCGACCGGCCCCCCGCCGGCCAGGGCGGCGGCGAGCCGGGGGAGGACCGCCGCGGCGGCAGGCCCCGCGGGCACCGCGAGTGCGTCGACCTCCATGCCGCTCACTCTAGGAGGACGGCCGGCCTCGGCACCCATGGCCCCCGGGTCGCATTTCGGGGACCATGGGGGGACCGGAGGAGGTCGACGATGGACGAGGCGGTGACGACGCACCTCGAGCGGGTCCGTGCCCAACGCGCCGAGCTGGGCGAGGCGATGGCGGCCCTGGACGACGCGCTGTCGAACCCCATCGGGCTGGGCGGGGTCTGGCGCGGGCGGGTCCGGGCCGCGCTCACCGAGCTGGCCCACGACATGCGCGACCACATGACGCTCACCGAGGCCCCCGACGGTCTGTACGCCGACCTGCGCGCGCGGGCCCCCCGCCTGTCGCGCGAGGTCGACACCCAGGTCACCGAGCACGCCGAGCTCCTCGCCGAGATCGACCGCCTCCTCGCGGAGCGGGACGAGGGGATCAAGAGCCGGGAGGCGGTGCATGCCCATCGGGAGGCGGCGACGGTGCTGCTGGGCCGGCTGGCCCGCCACCGGCAGCGCGCGTCCGACCTCGTCTTCGAGGCCTACGACGTCGACCTGGGCGGCTCGGGCTGAGGGGTCACCCCGACGGGTGGCGGCGGGTGCGGCCTCAGAAGTACCAGGGGAAGGGTGACCAGTCGGGGTCACGCTTCTCGAGGAACCGGTCGCGGCCCTCGACGGCCTCGTCGGTCATGTACGCGAGCCGGGTCGCCTCGCCGGCGAAGACCTGCTGGCCCATGAGCCCGTCGTCGAGGAGGTTGAACGCGAACTTCAGCATCCGCTGCGCCTGGGGGCTCTTGCCCATGACCTCCCGGGCGACCTCGAGCGCCGTCGACTCGAGGTCGGCGTGGTCGGCGACGAGGTTGACCGCCCCCATCCGGTGCATGTCCTCGGCCGAGTAGGTGCGCCCGAGGAAGAAGATCTCGCGGGCGAACTTCTGCCCCACCATCTTCGCGAGGTAGGCGCTGCCGTACCCGCCGTCGAAGCTGCCGACGTCGGCGTCGGTCTGCTTGAACCGGGCGTGCTCCCGGCTGGCGATGGTCAGGTCGCAGACGACGTGCAGGCTGTGCCCGCCGCCGGCCGCCCAGCCGCCCACGACCGCCACGACGACCTTCGGCATCGTCCGGATGAGGCGCTGCACCTCGAGGATGTGCAGGCGCCCGCCCTCGGCCTTGACCCGGCGCTCGTCGACCGTGTCGGCCGTCGTGCCCTCGGCGTACTGGTATCCGGAGCGGCCCCGGATGCGCTGGTCGCCGCCGGTGCAGAAGGCCCACTTGTCGTGCGACCCGGTTCCCGCCGGGCCCGGCCCGTTGCCGGTGAGGAGGACGACCCCGACGTCGGCGCTGCGGCGGGCGTGGTCCAGGACGCGGTAGAGCTCGTCGACGGTGTGCGGGCGGAACGCGTTGAGCACCTCGGGCCGGTCGAAGGCCACCCGGACCGCGCCGAGCCCCGCCGCCCGGTGGTAGGTGACGTCGGTGAGGTCCTCGAAGCCGGGGACGTCCTGCCACGCCCCGGGGTCGAAGGTCTCGCTGACTCCGTCGATCGCGCTCACGTGCGCAAGGCTAGCCGCGGTCGGCTAGCGCCGGGCCGGGCGCCCCGGGGAGGCGGCCTGTGTGCGCCAAAGCCCCGCTCCCGCAGCCGATCCGGCAGGGTGTACGCCCATGACCACCGCCACCTCGACCACTCAGGACGCGTCCCCCCGCTGGCGCCTCGTCGGCCCCGGGCTCGTCGTCGCCGCCACCGGGGTCGGCGCCGTCGACCTCGTCGCGACTCTCATCGCCGGCCAGAAGTACGGCTACGCCCTGCTGTGGGCGGTCGTCGTCGGCTGCCTCATGAAGATCGTCCTCGTCGAGGGCGCCGGCCGGTGGACCCTCGCGAGCGGCACGACGATCTACGAGGGCTGGGCGAGCCTGGGCCGGTGGACGTTCTTCTACTTCGGCCCGTACATCGTCGTGTGGGGCTTCGTCTACGGCGCCGCGGCGATGGCCGGCACCGGCCTGCCGCTGCACTCCCTGTTCCCCGCCGTCCCGGTGGAGGTGTGGGGCATCGCCTCGGGCGTGGTCGGCGCGGTCCTGGTCTGGTTCGGCCGCTACGAGCTGTTCGAGAAGGTGTGCGCCGCCCTCGTCGCCCTGATGTTCGTCACGGTGGTCGGTGCGGCCGCGCTGACGGTGCCGAACCTCCCCGACCTCCTCGTCGGTCTCGTCCCCACGGTGCCGAGCGGGTCGATCCTCAACGTCCTGTCCGTCGCCGGCGGTGTCGGCGGCACCATCACCCTTGCCGCCTACGGCTACTGGATCCGTGAGAAGGGCTGGACGACACCGCGGTTCATGCGTGTCATGCGGCTCGACAACCGGATCGCCTACCTCGTCACCGGCATCTTCGTCGTCGCCACCCTCGTCGTCGGCGCCGAGCTGCTGTACTCGGCGCAGATCGCGGTCCAGACCGGCGACAAGGGGCTGCTCGACCTCGCGAACGTCCTGGACGACCGCTACGGCTCCTGGGCGAGCAAGGTCTTCCTCGTCGGGTTCTGGTCGGCCGCGATGTCCTCGCTCCTCGGCGTGTGGAACGGCGTCTCGCTGATGTTCGCCGACTTCGTCGGGCACGTGCGCGGCCTCGCCGACGAGCACCCCGACCGGCACATCGGCGGGCGCTGGTACAAGGCCTACATCCTGTGGCTCACGGTGCCGCCGGTCGTCCTCATCCTCGTCGGCCAGCCGATCTGGCTCATCCTCGCCTACGGCGTCCTCGGGGCGTTCTTCATGCCGTTCCTGGCGGTGACCCTGCTGTGGCTCCTCAACTCCGACCGGGTGCCCGGGGAATGGCGCAACAGCCTGTGGTCCAACGTGTGGATGGGCATCACGGCGCTCACCTTCGTCGTCCTCGCCGCAACCGAGCTGCAGAAGCAGCTGGCGAAGCTCTGAGGCCACGGGCCTACGGTGGGCTCGTGACCGTTCCGCCGCTCGCCGACCTCCTCGAGGGTCTGCGCGTCGTCGCCATCCCGATGCGGGTGCCGTTCCGCGGCGTCCGGGTGCGCGAGGCCGTCGTCGTCGTGGGGCCGGCGGGCTGGGGCGAGTTCGCGCCGTTCCTCGAGTACGGGCCGGCCGAGTCCGCGCGCTGGCTCGCCGCGGCCGTCGAGGCCGCGTGGGACGGGTGGCCGGAGCCGGTGCGCGGGTCCGTGCCGGTCAACGCCACCGTCCCCGCCGTGCGCCCCGAGGAGGTGCCGGAGGTCCTCGCCCGGTTCCCCGGCTGCGCGACGGCGAAGGTGAAGGTCGCCGAGCGGGGCCAGTCGCTGCGGGACGACGTGGCCCGGGTGGCCGCGGTGCGCGACGCCATGGGTCGCGGGGCGCGGATCCGGGTGGACGCCAACGGGGCCTGGACGGTCGACCAGGCGGCGGACGCGCTGGCCCGGCTGCGCCGCTACGACCTCGAGTACGCCGAGCAGCCGTGTGCCGCCGTCAAGGAGCTGCGCGACCTGCGCCTGCTCCTCGCCCACCGCGGGGTCGACGTGCCGGTGGCGGCCGACGAGTCGATCCGCAAGGCAGAGGACCCGCTCCGGGTACGTGCCCTCGGGGCCGCCGACATCATCGTGGTCAAGGTGGCACCCCTGGGCGGGGTGCGTCGGGCGCTCGCGGTCGTCGAGGCGTGCGGGCTGCCGGCCGTCGTGTCGTCAGCCCTCGACACGAGCGTCGGTATCGCGGGGGGCGTGGCCCTGGCGGCCGCGATGCCGACGCTGGAGCACGCCTGCGGCCTTGGGACGGTCGCCCTGCTGCAGGGCGACGTCACCGCCGAGCCGCTCGTACCGGACGGGGGAATGCTGGCGCCACGGCCGGTCGTCGCGGACGAGGACCTCCTGGACCGCTGGGCTGCGCCTCCCGAGCGGGCCACCTGGTGGTGGTCCCGGGTCGCCGCGGCCCATGCCCACCTCGACGGCTCGAGGGAGTGACCGGATCCGGCCCCCGACGCGCGCCCTGACCTGCGCTCGGGCCCCGCCGAGTGCATCCGAAACGCTGGACCGGCCAGAATCACCGGTATGAGCGCCCTCCCGCTGCAGCTGACCACCCGATCCGTCGAGGTCCCCGACCGCACGGCGCGCTCCCTGCGCGTCTTCAACGCCGTCATGGGGGTGCTCCACCTCGTCTCCGGTGGGGCGATGGTGGCCCTGAGCTCCGACTTCACCCTCCCGGTGTCGACCTTCGCCCTCATGGGTCCGCCGGGGACCCCGCTCGCCGACGGGGTGCTGTCCGGGGTGGCCGACGTCCCGCTGGCCTGGGCGACCGCGTCCTTCCTCTTCCTGTCGGCGTTCTTCCACTTCCTCATCGCCTCGCCGTGGGGCTTCCGCCGGTACGTCGGTGAGCTCGGGCGGGGACGTAACCGCTTCCGCTGGGTGGAGTACTCCCTGTCGTCGACGCTCATGATCGTCCTCATCGCCCTCGTCACCGGCATCACCGACCTCGCCGCGCTCATCGGGCTGGGGTTCGCGAACGTCGCGATGATCCTCTTCGGCTGGCTCATGGAGATGACGAACAACGGCCTCATGCGGGGTCCGGGTGGCACCTCGGAGCGGGGGGAGCGGGCCTGGTGGACGCCGTTCTGGTTCGGCTGCGTCGCCGGCGTGGGGCCGTGGGCAGCGATCGCGGCCTACCTCTGGGTGAACATCGCCGTCAACGACGGCGCCGGGCCGCCCGGGTTCGTCTGGGGCATCATTCTCAGCCTCTTCGTCCTGTTCAACACCTTCGCCATCAACCAGTGGCTCCAGTACCGGCAGGTCGGACGCTGGCGCAACTACCTCTTCGGCGAGCGCCAGTACATCATCCTCAGCCTCGTCGCCAAGTCGGTGCTCGCCTGGCAGATCTTCGCGAACACCCTCATCCCGTAAGCGCGGCGGCGCCCGGTCAGAGCGGCAGGCCGAGCAGGGCGTTCTCGACGACCTCGGACAGCGCGGGATGGATCCAGTACTGGCCGCGCGCGACGTCGTGGGCGTGCTGGCCGAAGGTCGCCGCCTGGATGAGCGGCTGGATCACCGTGGAGGCGTGCGGGCCGAGCGCGTGCGCGGCGAGGACGCGACCGTCGGGCGACGCGTGGACCGTGAGCACCCCGGTGGTGTCCTCCAGCGCCCAGCCGTAGGCCACGTCCCCCACCGACTGGGTGGCCGTGACGAAGTCGGTTCCGCTGGCGGTCAGCTGGGCGGCGGTCGGGCCGAACGCGGCAACCTGGGGGTGGCCGAACACGGCGTGCGGCACGGGCCGGTCATCGGTGTCCAGGGGTGGGCCGGCGGCGCGGCCGGCGTCGACGGCGACGTTGTGCGCGACGAGCCGGGCCTCGCCGTTGGCCACGTGCTTCAGCTGGTGCACCGAGCTGATGTCCCCGAGGGCCCACACCCCCGGCACCGTCGTGCGCTGCTGGGCGTCGACGACGAGACGGCCGTCGGGGTGGGTCTCGAGGCCGCCCGCGACCGCCTCGAGGAGGTCGGTGTTGGGTCGACGGCCGACGGCGAGGAGGACGGTCTCGGCCTCGACGTGGGCGTGTCCCTCCGGGCCGTCGGTCCGGAGCCGCCACACGCCGCCGACGTGCTCGGCGGAGCCCACCGTCGTCGAGAGGCGCACGTCGTACCGGCGACGCGCCACCTCGGTGTACCGCTCGGACACCTCGAACTCCTCGGCCATGAGGAGCCGGCCCGAGCGCTGGACCTGCGTGACGTGGACCCCGAGCGCGGAGAACACGTGCGCCATCTCGCACGCGACGAACCCGCCTCCGATGATCGCCATCCGGGCCGGGAGGGCATCCATCCGCATCACCGTGTCGGAGGTGTGGACGCCGCGGTCGGGGTCGGGCTCGGTCAGCCCGTCGACGGGGAGGCCGACCGCGCGGCTGCCGGCGGCCACGACGATACGGTCGGCGGTGACCTCCTCACCGGTGTCCAGGACCAGCCGGCGCTCGCCGGTGAACCGGGCGCGACTGCGGTAGAGGGTGACGTCGTCCTGGCCGGCGCGGTACTCCTCGCCGCTCCGGCTGATCGGGTCGATGCGCCCGAAGATGCGGTCGCGGATCGCGGGCCAGTCCACGCTCGGCGCGGCGAACCGCACGCCGAGGCGGTGGGCGTCCTCGGCCTCGACGACGCGGTCGGCGGGCAGCACGAACATCTTCGTCGGGATGCACCCGACATTGAGGCACGTGCCCCCGAAGACCCCCTTCTCGACGATCGCGATGTCGAGGCCGTGGAGCTCGCGGGTGAGCAGCGAGTTGCCCGAGCCGCTGCCGATGATGACGAGGTCGTGGTGGGGCATGCGGTCAGCGTAGGTGTCGTCACGGCCGTCCACAGGCGGTGGGTCCGGGCCGCTTCGTCCACATCCTCGCCGCCCGGGGTGGTGCGCCGCCTCGCCCGCGGGGTGGAGTGGTCGCAGCGAAAGGGGGGCCGGATGGAGGCCGAGATCCAGGAGCTGGAGCGGCTCGCAATGCGGCTGCACGAGGCCCGTGGCACGGTCCGGGCGCGCCGGGTGGCCCTCTCCCGCTACGCGCTCGTGTGGTGGCACGGGGCCGCGGCCGACCGCTACCGCGCGCTCGTCGACGAGCGGCGGGCCGCGCTCGGTCGGCTCGCCGACGAGCTGGGGTGGCTCGAGGAGTCGGTGCTCGCGCTGGCAGCCGCGGCGCGAGCCGAGGCAGCGCCGCTGCGGGGCGTTCCCGAGGCGTCATGACGTCGGTGTCCGTGCGGTCCGACGCGCTCGCGAACGCGGCGGCCCGGCTGGGGGAGTCCGCAGAGGTCCTGCGCTGCGAGGCCTCGGCGGTCGCGTCGGCGCTGGTCCGGTGCCGATCGCCCGGGCTCCTCGCACCGCACCGGGTGCCGGGGTGGGTGCACCTCGAGGCGCGCGGCGCCGCGGTCGTCGGGCCGGGCGGGCTCTGGGGGGCCGGGCTGGCCCTCGACGTCCTCGCGGTCCGGCTGGCCGCCGCGGCCCGGGGCTACCAGGAGGTCGAGCGCGGCGTCGCTGCCGTGCTCCGGGCGGTCGGGCGCGCGGCAGACGTCGCCGCTCGCGGCGGGCTGCTCACCGACGGTGACGCCGCGCCCGTCCTGCGCGAGGTCCGGCCGCGGTGGGCCCCCCGGCCCCTCACGGGCCCGGCCGACCTCGTCGCCCTCGGCGCCGGCCTCGAGGGCGGGCGGGTGCGCGTCCTCGAGCTCGACGACGGGTCCGGAGGGTCGGCGTGGGTGGTCGTCGTCCCCGGCACCCAGTCGTGGGACCCGCGGGCGGGTGCGGCGCCCTTCGACCTCACCAGCGACGTCCGCGCGCTCACCGGCGACGCCACGGTCGCCGGGGCGGGCGTCGCGGCTGCGCTCGAGCGGGCCAAGGCGGCGTCGGGCCGGGCCGGTGCGGACGACCCGGTGCTGCTCGTCGGGCACAGCCAGGGCGGCATCCACGCCGCGGCGCTCGCATCCGACCGGGCGTTCACGTCGCGGCACCGGGTCACGCATGTCCTCGCCACGGGCGCCCCGGTCGGCGCCTTCCCCCTCGCCGAGACGGTGCGGATGCTCTCGGTCGAACATCGCGAGGACCCCGTCCCCGCCCTCGACCTCACCCCCAGCCCCGACCGCGACGGGTGGGTCACGGTCCGGGCCGGCGACGGTCCGGCGCTCGACGTGCGGCGGCACGCCCTCGACGAGTACGTCCACACCGTCCGGGCCGCCCAGGGGGCGCCACCCGGCACCGTCCGCGGCCTCGGGGGGTGGGCCGCCACGGCCGGTGCCTTCCTCCACCGTCCGGTCCGCGTGGTGACCGAGGTCGTCGTCGAGCGGGCGGCCGCGTCGCTCCGCGCGGATGTCCGATGACTCGCCTAGGGTGCGGGCACAGCACACCTGAGGGGACCCACACACATGCTCGGCTCACGCATCGCCCGACCCGCCCTTGCGGTCGTCTCCGCCCTTGCGGTGGCGGCCACCCTGAGCTCGCCTCCGGCGGCGGGTGCTCCCACGTCGGCCACGGCCGCGCCGGTGGCGGCTGCCCCGGCCCCCACCGAGGCGATCGTCGCCGACTCGCTCGTCGTCCCCTGGGACCTCGCGTTCCTGCCCGACGGTCGGATGGTCGCCACCGAGCGGCCGGGCCGGATCCGGGTGTACGCGGACGGGGGCCCCGACGCCGCTCTCCAGCGCACCGTCACCGTCCCCGACGTCGAGCTCGGCACGGGTGAGGCGGGGGTCATGGGGGTGGCGGTCGACACCGACTTCGGAGCCTTCCCGTACCTCTACGTGTGCGCGTCGCGCGAGTACCCCGGCAGCGGCGGCTGGGTCAACCAGGTCCTCCGCTACTCCGTCGCCGGGTCCACGGCGTGGAGCACCCCGACGGTCCTGCTCGGGGGGATGAAGGCCGGCCGCACCCACAACGGGTGCGCGCTCGAGATGGACGACGCCGGTCACCTGTGGGTGGCGATGGGCGACGGCGGCACCGAGGCGCTCGCTCAGGACCGGAGCAGCCGCAACGGCAAGGTCCTGCGGCTGACCCGCACCGGCGGCGTCCCCGCGGACAACCCCGTCATCGACGGCGTCCAGGACCACGTCTACTCGATGGGGCACCGCAACCCGCAGGGCCTCGCCTTCCAGCCCGGCACCGACCGCGTCTACGCCGTCGAGCACGGCCCCTCCGTCGACGACGAGATCAACCTCCTCGTGCCCGGCGGCAACTACGGCTGGCCGTGCGAGACCGGGGCCGGGCTCAGCTACCGACCCGAGACGGCCGGCTGCGACGACGGCGACACCTACCTCGCCCCTGCGTGGGCGTCGGGCACGTCCACCATCGCCACCTCCGGGGCCACCTTCCTGCGCGGTGCCCAGTGGGGCGACCTCGAGGGCGACCTCGTCGTGCCCACGCTCAAGCAGCAGGACCTGCGCGTCTTCGACGTCGACGCCGACGGGGTGCTCACCGCCGGGGAGACCCGGTACGACGGCACCTACGGGCGGCTACGCGGCGCCGTGAGCGGACCCGGTGGTCGGCTCTACCTCACGACGTCCAACGGCAGCGACAAGGTCGTCCGCGTCTCGCCCGCCACCTCCGAGCTCACCCGGGTCCAGGGTGCCGACCGGTACGCCGTCGCCGCGAACGTCAGCCGGGCGACCTACCCCGACGGCGCGAGCGACGTCGTCGTCGCCACCGGAGCCGTCTACCCCGACGCCCTCGCCGGCAGCGCTGCCGGTGGCCGGCTCGGGATGCCGGTCCTGCTCAGCCGCCCGGACGCTCTCCCCGACAGCACGCGTGCCGAGCTCGAGCGGCTCGGGGCCCAGCGGGTCTGGGTCCTCGGCGGCGCCGCGTCGGTGTCGGAGCCGGTGCGGGCCGAGCTCGCCGAGTACGCAGCCGAAGGCTCGGCGACCCGGATCGGCGGCCCCGACCGGTATGCGGTCGCGGCCGGAGTCAGCGGCGAGTTCTACAGCCGCGGGGTGCCCGCCGTCTTCCTCGCCTCGGGGGAGGTGTTCGCCGACGCGCTGAGCGCGGCCCCCGCCGCGGCGCGCACCGAGGCACCCCTCCTCCTCGTGACCTCCAGCCGGGTCCCCGGGTCCACCGGCGAGGAGCTGAAGCGGCTGGCGCCGGAGCGAATCTACGTGCTCGGTGGCACGGGGACGATCCCGCAGAGCGTCGTCACGTCGCTGCGTCACTACAGCTCGGCGCCGGTCACCCGGCTCGGCGGCCGGACCCGCTACGACGTGGCCCGCACCGTCGCCGAGGAGTTCTGGACCACCGCCGACGTCTTCGTCGCCTCCGGCGAGAAGTTCCCCGACGGCCTCACCGGCGGTGCCGCCGCGGGGCACCGCGGAGCCGCTCTCCTCCTCGCCCGGGCCGGGTCGGTGCCGGTCGAGACCGGGCAGCAGATGCTCACCCTGGCGCCCACGGCGACCACGCTCGTCGGCGGCACCGCGTCCCTCGGGGAGGGGACCTCCGAGACCCTCGGGCGCCTCGCCGGGACGCGGTAGCCGCAGGGCGGGCCGGGTCGACTGGCAGAATCCACGCCCGTGACCCCCTCCTCGGCGCTCGCGAGCGTCCTCGTCGACGAGCTCGTGCGTGGCGGGGTGCGCGATGTCGTTCTCGCGCCCGGGTCGCGGTCGGCTCCCCTCGCCTACGCGGCTCTGGCCGCCGAGGCCGACGGGAGGCTGCGGCTGCACGTCCGGGTCGACGAACGGTCCGCGGGGTTCCTCGCCCTCGGGCTGGCGAAGGGGGCGGCACGGCCGGTCGCCGTCGTCACGACGTCCGGCACCGCCGTCGCGAACCTGCACCCCGCGGTCCTCGAGGCGCACCACGCGGGCGTCCCCCTCGTCGTCCTGAGCGCCGACCGCCCACACGACCTGCGCGGGACGGGGGCGAACCAGACGACGGCGCAGCCGGGGATCTTCGGCGCCGCGACCCGGTTCGCCGCCGACCTGCCGGCGCCCGAGAGCCTCCCGGCCACCGGCCACTCGCCGGCCCCCTGGTGGCGCTCCACCGTGTGCCGGGCGCTGGCCGCCGCCACCGGGCTCCTCGGCGCCGACGTCGGCCCGGTGCACCTCGACGTCGCGTTCCGCGAGCCGCTGGTGCCGGGCCCCGACGACGCGACGCTCCCCGAGTCCTGTCTGGGCCGCCCCGGCGGAGCTCCCTGGGTCGAGGTGCAGCGCGCCGTCGGGGCCGTGGCCGGCGACCCGCTCGACGAGGTCGAGCGCACCGTCGTCGTCGTGGGCGACGGGGTCGACGGCGCCGCGGCGGCGGCCTGGGCCGCGTCCAGGGGGTACCCGGTCGTCGCGGAGGCCGTCGCCGGTCCCCACGCGCGGGTCGCGGCGGTGCCACACGGGCCGCTGCTGCTCACGGCCACCGAATGGCTCGACGCGCACGCCCCCGACCGCGTCCTCGTCCTGGGCCGGGTCACCCTGGCCCGGCCCGTCGCGGCGCTGCTCCGCCGCCCGGGGATGCGGGTCGAGGTCGTCACCGCCGGAACCACCTGGCCCGACCCGTCACACGTCGCCGCCGCCGTCCATCCCTGGGCTTCGGTCGCCGCCGAGTGCGACAGCGCGCCGGTCGCGACCCCGCGGTCGGACTGGGCCCGGGCCTGGGACGACGCCGGGAGCCGGCTCGCCGCGGCCGTTGCGGAGCACGGGTTCCCGTGGCCGAGCGGGCTGGCCGTGGCCGCCGCCGTCCACGAGACGCTGGGGGGCGACGGCGTCCTCGTCGTCGGGTCGTCCAACCCGGTCCGCGACCTCGACCTCGCGACCCGCGGCCCCCACGAGCCGGGCGAGGGCCCCCGGACCTACGCCAACCGGGGGCTCGCCGGCATCGACGGGATGGTCTCGACGGCCTCCGGCATCGCGCTCGGTCTCGGCCGGCCCACGCACGCGCTCCTGGGCGACCTCACCCTGCTCCACGACACCAACGGCTTCCTGTGCGGGCCGGACGAGCCACGGCCCGACCTCACCGTGGTCGTCGTCAACGACGACGGTGGCGGCATCTTCGCGACCCTGGAGCCGGGAGCCCCCGAGCACGCCGGGTCCTTCGAGCGGGTCTTCGGGACCCCCACGGGTACCGACCTCGGCGCCCTGTGCCGGGCCCATGGGGTCCGCCACGACCGCGCGGACACCCGCGACGACCTGGCGCGCCTCGTCGCCGAGCCGCCGCGTGGCCTGCGCGTCGTCGAGGTCCGGGTCGACCGGTCGACGCACCGCCGGGCTCACGCCGACCTGCGGGCGCTCGCCGCGTCGACGCTCAGAACATGAGGGCCGCGACGGGCGGGAGGTCGGTGGCCAGGGCTCGGCTCAGCGCGTCGACCGAGCCAGGGGTCCGCTCCTGCACGAGTCCCTGCCGGGTCATGGCGGCCATCGAGCGGCCGCCGAGGTAGGCCGACCCGAGCACCTGCACGGGGACCCGGAGGTCGGCGTCGGCGTCGGTCCGTTCGCACGTCGCACGACCCCCGGAGGCGACGAGCCGCCACCGGCCCGCGTTCCACGGGCACCGCTCGTCGGCGACCTCGAGCACGAGGTCCGCGTCGGCCGCGTACCCGCGCAGGGCGAGGGCCGCGGGGACGTCGACGAGGCGGAGCCACAGCGCGTCGTGGACCCGCGCCTTGACCGAGCGCGGCCCGCCGAGCCACCACACGATCGGGTCCTCGAGGGAGGTCGCCGGCACATGGACCGACCCGATGAGGTCGAACGACACGAGCCGGCGGAGCAGGGCGAGCCGCGCTGCGGGGTCGGCGGCGGTGAGGTCGCCGCACACGAGCGAGCCCTGGGGTATCGAGTGCTCCCACTTGTGGGTGCGCCGGACCATCGCGTACCCGAGGTCGACGCCGTCGCGCATCGCGAAGAGGACGCGCACGCGCTCGCTGCCACGTTCGGCGGCCGGGTCCGGGCGGAAGCGACGTCGGTTGTGCGCCTCGGTGAGAGCGACCTGGCCCAGGGACCGGGCGGCGTCCTCGTGCTGGACCCGGTGGACGCGTGCGGCCACCTCGTCCCCGATGCCGTCGACCATCTCGGTCCGGATCCCGGTGCAGTCGACCCCCGGGGCGGTGACCTCGGCGCCGCCGCCCACGTCGACGGTGACCCCGAACGACGCCGGCGCGTAGCCGAACCGGCCGTAGATGCCGACCTCCGAGGCGTGCAGCGCGCCGAGCGCGACGCCTTGGTCGCGCACGTCGCGGAGGTGGTGGTCGACCATCGCGGTGAGGACCCCGGTGCGCCGGTCGTCGGGGTGCACGCCGACCCAGGTCAGCCCGGCGCACGGGACCTGGCGGAGGTCGCCGGCCGCTCCGGGGACGGTGAGCCGGTGGTCGAAGGAGGCGTAGATACCCGAGAACGGGGGCTCACCGGTGCGGGTCGCGGCGTAGCACCGTGCGGGGTCCAGTGCGCCGCTGGGTGAGTCGTCCTGCGGGTCGACCTCGTCGAACCAGGTGAGCCGGTCGACGGCCTCGAACTCGGCGGTCGTCTCCGGGGTCACCTGCACGATGCGGTACGTCGCCTGGTCTGCCATCGCACCATCGTCGCCGACCGGTCGTGGCCGGTCGAGCGATTACCCCGCAGCAGCGCTGTCGAGGGTCGATGTCGGGATCGCGAGCGGACGTTGCGAGAATCGGTCCGTGCCCGACACCCCGCTCCGTACCGACGTCCTCGTCGTCGGCGCCGGCCCCGCCGGCGCCGCCGCCGCGACCTGGGCCGCGCGCGCCGGCCGCGACGTCGTCCTCGCCGACGCAGCGGTCTTCCCGCGGGACAAGACCTGCGGCGACGGGCTCACTCCCCGCGCCGTCGCCGAGCTCGACCGGCTCGGCCTCGGCGAGTGGGTTCGCGCCCACGCGACCAACCAGGGGCTGCGCGCCCACGGCTTCGGCCAGACGCTGCACCTGCCCTGGCCGGGCGGGACGTTGCCGGACCACGGGTCGGCGGTGCCGAGGACCCAGCTCGACGCCGGGATCCGCGATGCGGCGCTCGGCGCCGACGCCATCGGGGTCGAGGGCGCCAAGGCCGTCGACGCGACCCTCGAGGGGGGCCGGGTCCGGTCGGTCACGTTCCGTCGGGGCGAGGAGACCTTCGAGATCGGGTGCGAGCGGCTCGTCGTGGCCGACGGGGTGCGCTCCGGGCTCGGCAAGGTGCTGGGGCGCGAGTGGCATCAGGACACGGTGTACGCCGTCGCCGGGCGATGCTACGTCGACTCCGAGCGGGCCGACGACCCGTGGATCAGCAGCCATCTCGAGCTGCGGTCCGAGACGGGGGAGGCCGTGCCCGGGTACGGCTGGATCTTCCCGCTCGGCCAGGGCCAGGTGAACGTCGGGGTCGGCACGCTCGCGACGACCAGGCGCCCGGCCTCGATCGCCATCAAGCCGCTGATGCGCCACTACACCGACGAGCGTCGCGCCGACTTCGGCCTCACCGGCGAGCAGCGGATGGTGACGAGCGCGCTGTTGCCGATGGGGGGCGCGGTGAGCAACGTCGCCGGCCCGAACTGGGCGCTCATCGGCGACGCCGCGGCCTGCGTGAACCCCCTGAACGGCGAGGGCATCGACTACGGCCTGGAGACCGGGCGCCTGCTCGTCGACCACCTCGACGACGACCTGGCCGTCGTCTGGCCGCACCTGCTGCGCGAGCACTACGGCGAGGCGTTCTCCATCGCGCGCCGTCTCGCCGGCATCTTCACCGTCCCCAAGACCCTCGCGGCCCTCGGCCCGGCCGGGATGCGCAGCGAGTGGCTCATGACGCTGGCCCTGCGGTGGATGGGGAACCTCATCACCGACGAGGACCGCGACCGCTCGGCCCGGGTGTGGCGCTGGGCGGGCCGCCGCTCCGTCACCGTCGACGCCCGCCCGCCCTTCACCTGACCGACCCTCCCCGCCGCCCGCCCGTCCCGACATCGACCAATAGGGCACGCCAGGTACGGCGCCCGGTGTACCGACATCGACCAATAGGGCACGCCAGGTACGGCGCCCGGTGCACCCCGCGTGCCTATTGGTCAGGTCGGGTACGGGTGGGTCAGGGGTCGGCGGTGAGGGCGTCGCGCATCGGCACGAGCTTGGCGGAGGACTCGGCGAGCTCGTCGTCCGGGTCGGAGCCGGCGACAATGCCGCAGCCCGCGAAGATCCGCATGCGGGACGGGTCGACGGTGTCGACCGCCCCGCACCGCAGGGCGATGCCCCACTCGCCGTCCCCGGCCGCGTCGATCCACCCGACGGGCCCGGCGTAGCGCCCGCGGTCGAGGTGCTCCAGCTCGGCGATGACGGCGTCGGCGGCGGCACGCGGCGTCCCGCACACCGCGGCCGACGGGTGCAGCGCGGAGGCCAGCGCCAGCGACGAGGTCGCGTCGGCGAGCACCCCCGTCACGTCGGTGGCGAGGTGCATGACGTTGGACAGGTGCAGCACGAACGGGGTCTCGGGCACGTTCATCGACGAGCAGTGCGGCGCGAGCGCGTCGGCCACCGACCGGACCGCGTACTCGTGCTCCTCGAGGTCCTTGCTCGACCGGGCCAGGGATGCCGCGAGCGCGAGGTCATGGGCGTCGTCGCCGGTCGGGCGGATCGTGCCCGCCAGGACGCGCGAGGTGACCAGCCCTTTCTCGCGGCGCACCAGCAGCTCGGGGGTCGCGCCGACCAGCCCGTCGACGGCGAACACCCACGTCGTGTCGTAGCGCTCCGCGAGCCGGCGCAGCAGCCACCGGACGTCGAGCGGCGCGTGCGTCGTGACGTCGAGGTCGCGGGCGAGCACGACCTTGTCGAGGTCGCCGGCCGTGATGCGCTCGACCGCCTCGGCGACGGCGTGGGCCCAGTCGCCGGGGGAGAGGGCGCCGTCGGCGAACGCGACACCCCGCGGCTGGTCCGGCGCGGGCTGCACGGCGACGTCGGCCGGCCCCGGGACCGCGGCCACGGTCTGCTCGGCACTGACCGTCGTCAGCCACGCCCGGCCGCCGCGCCGCCCGACGACGACCTCCGGCACGACGAGGGTCCCGCCGACGGGTGAGCCGGCGGAGTAGGCGATCGACCCGAAGGCGACGGGCCCGGTCCCCGGCAGGTCGAGCTCGTCGCGCACGACCGCGGACCCGACGAGCCCCTGCCACCACTGCTCGAGGTCGACGAACCGCTGCGGCCCGGACGCGGTGTGCGAGGCCGCCCGGCCCCACCCGACCAGCCCCTCGCCGCGGCGGACCCACGAGCACGGCCCGGTCGCGGCACCGGCCGGCAGCACGGCGAGGAGGTCCTCGGCGAGAGCGGGCTCGAGCGGGACGGTGCGCGCGACGAGCGGGGCGACCGGTGCGGGCTCACGCCGGTCCGCGGGCGAAGTGGTCATCGGAACACCACGATACGGCGCGGTGCCGGAGGCCCCGGTCACGGGTGGGAGGATGAGCGCATGTCCCGCGCCTCCCTCGAGAAGGACCCCCGCGACGTCGCCGCGATGTTCGACGACGTCGCCGGCCGCTACGACGTGACCAACGACGTGCTGTCGCTCGGCCAGGACCGGCTGTGGCGCCGGGCGGTCGTCGCGGCGTGCGATGCGCGCCCCGGCCAGCGGGTGCTCGACATCGCCGCCGGCACCGGCACGAGCAGCGAGCCCTTCGCCGACTCCGGCGTCGACGTCGTCCCCGCCGACTTCTCCCTCGGGATGCTGCGCGTCGGCCACCGCCGCCGCAGCGACCTCGGCTTCACCGCGGCCGACGCGATGCGCCTCCCCTTCGCCGACGACTCCTTCGACGTCGTGACGATGAGCTTCGGCCTGCGCAACGTCGCCGACCCCGGCACCGCGCTGCGCGAGTTCCTCCGCGTCACCACCCCCGGTGGGCGACTGGTGGTCTGCGAGTTCAGCACCCCCACGAACCGCCCGCTCCGCACGGTCTACGCCAACTACCTCATGCGCTCGCTGCCGCCGATCGCGCGGCGGGTCAGCTCCAACCCCGAGTCCTACGTGTACCTCGCCGAGTCGATCCAGGCCTGGCCGGACCAGCGGGGGCTCGCCGAGCAGGTGGCGGCCGCGGGCTGGGCTGACGTGCAGTGGCGCAACCTGACCGGCGGCATCGTCGCGCTGCACCGGGCCACCAAGCCGCTCGCCGCGACCGGCGTCGAGGGTTAGGCATACCTGAGTGCGGCGCGTTCCCGGGCCGTCCTAGACTGCCCGAGTTCGTGAAGACGTTCACAAGCGAAGGCAGTGGTGACCCGTACCCAGCGCGCCCAGCGCACGCACCCCCGGGGCAAGACGCCCCTGGATGCGACCCACGTCACGCCCCCTAGGATGGCTGGGGCGCCGCACGCGGTCCCTGCACCCGGCACCTCCCGGCCGAACTCGAGCAGCGAAAGGGGAGTTCTCCCGCGATGAGCAACCCCTACGTCCCCCTCCTGATCCTCCTGGCGCTCGGCTTCGGCTTCGCGCTGTTGTCGGTGGGGACGAGCCTCGTCGTCGGGCCCAAGCGCTACAACCGGGCCAAGCTCGAGGCCTACGAGTGCGGGATCCAGCCCACGCCGCGCGCCCAGGGCGGCGGTCGCGTGCCGATCAAGTACTTCCTCACCGCGATGCTCTTCATCATCTTCGACATCGAGTCGGTGTTCCTCTACCCGTTCGCGGTCGCCTTCGACCAGCTCGGGCTCTTCGCCCTCGTCGAGATGGTGCTCTTCATCCTCACCGTCTTCGTCGCCTACGCCTACGTGTGGAAGCGGGGCGGTCTCGAGTGGGACTGAGCACCGCCGCCGCACCCGTACCGATCGCCAAGGAGGCCTGATGGGACTCGAGGAGAAGCTGCCCGCCGGGTTCGTTCTCACGACGCTCGAGAACGTCGCCGGATACATGCGCAAGGCCTCGATCTGGCCCGCGACGTTCGGCCTCGCCTGCTGCGCCATCGAGATGATGGCCGTCGGCACCCCCGACTACGACATCGCCCGGTTCGGGATGGAGCGCTTCTCCGCCACCCCGCGCCAGGCCGACCTCATGATCGTCGCCGGCCGGGTGAGCCAGAAGATGGCACCGGTGGTCCGCCAGGTGTACGACCAGATGCCCAACCCCAAGTGGGTCATCTCGATGGGGGTCTGCGCCAGCTCCGGCGGCATGTTCAACAACTACGCGATCGTCCAGGGCGTCGACCACATCATCCCGGTCGACATCTACCTGCCGGGCTGCCCGCCGCGGCCCGAGATGCTCCTCCACGCCATCATCGAGCTGCACGACCAGATCCAGAACAGCAAGCTCGGGGTCAACCGCATCGCCGCGGCCCGGGCGGCCGAGGCCGCCGCCCTGCGCGCCACGCCCACCTCGCAGATGCCTGCCACCCACGACCACCTCGCGCACCTCGCGGCGCCCGCCGGGAAGAACCTGCTCGCATGAGCGACGAGAAGAAGGCCGACGACACCCCGGTCCAGCCGATCCCCGATAAGGAGATCGACTCGGCCGAGACCCGCACCGACGACGACCCGCGCTCCCTCGACGTCGCCCACACGGTGGGCGTCGGGCGCCGGCCCGACCTGGACCCCGTCGACACCGAGCCCGTGCAGATCGGCGAGCGGCGCGGCATGTTCGGCGCCACCCGCGGCCAGGACACCTCGGGCTACGGCGGCCTCGTCACCCCCACCCTCCTCCCGGGCGCCAGCGAGCGCCCCTACGGCGGCGACTTCGACGTCGTGGCCGACACCCTCGAGCGGGCGCTGGGCGACTCCGTCGGCTACGACACCGCCGTCGAGCGCGTGGTCGTCGACCGCGGCGAGATGACGCTCTTCGTCCACCGCGAGCACCTCCTGGCCGTCGCGAAGGTCCTGCGCGATCACCCCGACCTGCGGTTCGAGATGTGCATGGGGGTCTCCGGGACGCACTTCCCCGGCGAAGAGGGCCGCGAGCTGCACGCCGTGTACCCCCTGCTCTCGATCACCCACGGCAGCCGGCGCCTCCGCGTCGAGGTCACCTGCCCCGACAGCGACCCGCACATCCCGTCGGTCGTCGAGGTCTGGCCGGGCAACGACTGGCACGAGCGCGAGACGTGGGACATGTTCGGCATCGTCTTCGACGGCCACCCCGCCCTGACCCGCATCCTCATGCCGGACGACTGGCCCGGCCACCCCCAGCGCAAGGACTACCCGCTCGGCGGCATCCCCGTCGAGTACAAGGGCGGCGTCGTCCCGCCGCCCGACGAGCGGAGGGCGTACAGCTGATGACGACCCACGACGACACGACGATCTACGACGACACGGCCCCGAGCCCGGGCCTCGACCCGTCGCTGCCCGGCGCCGACCCCTACGGCGCCTCCGTCGACGACGACACCGCGGGCGCGACCGTCTTCACCGTCTCCGGCGGCGACTGGAACGACCTCGTCGACGAGGCCACCGCGCTGCACGAGGAGCGCATCGTCGTCAACATGGGCCCCCAGCACCCGTCCACCCACGGCGTGCTCCGGCTCATCCTCGAGCTCGACGGCGAGACCGTCACCGAGGCCCGCGCCGGTATCGGCTACCTGCACACGGGCATCGAGAAGAACATGGAGTTCCGGACCTGGACGCAGGGCGTGACGTTCTGCACCCGGATGGACTACCTGACCCCGATGTTCCAGGAGGCGGCGTACTGCCTCTCCATCGAGAAGCTGCTCGGCATCACCGACCGGATCCCCGAGCGTGCCTCGGTCATCCGGGTGATGATGATGGAGCTGACCCGCATCAACTCCCACCTCGTCGCCATCGGCACCGGGGGGATGGAGATGGGCGCGACGACGGTCATGACCATCGGGTTCCGTGAGCGCGAGCGCATCCTGCGGGTGTTCGAGGCCATCACCGGTCTGCGCATGAACAACGCCTACATCCGTCCGGGCGGCGTGGCCCAGGACGTCCCGCACGGCGCCGTCGACATGGTGCGCGGGGTCATCGCCGAGCTGCGCCGGGGCATCGGCGAGCTCGAGAAGCTGCTCAACGAGAACCCGCTGCTCAAGGGCCGCACCGTCGGCGTCGGCTACCTCGACCTCACCGGCTGCATCGCCCTCGGCGTCACCGGGCCGGTGCTGCGGTCCACGGGGCTGCCGCACGACCTGCGCAAGTCCGACCCGTACTGCGGGTACGAGACCTACGACTTCGAGGTCATGACCCGCACGGGCGCGGACTCCTACGACCGGCTCCGGATCCGGCTCGACGAGATGTACGAGTCGCTGAAGATCGTCGAGCAGTGCCTCGAGCGCCTCCAGCGCACCGAGGGCCAGCCCGTCATGGTCGAGGACAAGAAGATCGCGTGGCCGGCCCAGCTGGCCATCGGGTCCGACGGCCAGGGCAACAGCCTCGACCACATCCGCGAGATCATGGGCTCCTCGATGGAGGCGCTGATCCACCACTTCAAGCTCGTCACCGAAGGCTTCCGCGTCCCGCCGGGCCAGGCCTACGTCGCCGTCGAGTCGGCCAAGGGCGAGCTGGGGTGCCACACCGTCTCCGACGGCGGCACCCGCCCCTACCGGGCGCACTTCCGCGACCCGAGCTTCAACAACCTCCAGGCCGTGGCGGCCATGTGCGAAGGCTCGCAGGTCGCCGACGTCATCGTCGCCGTGGCCTCCATCGACCCCGTCATGGGAGGTGTCGACCGCTGATGGCCGGTGACTTCGGTCTGCAGACCGCTTCCGGGCACCTCACGGTGCCCGAGGAGTCCAAGGAGCCCTACCCCGCCGACGTCGAGGCGCAGTTCCGCGCCGACGCCGCGCAGGTCATCGCGCGGTACCCGCAGAAGCGGTCCGCGCTGCTCCCGCTGCTCCACCTCGTCCAGTCGGTCGACGGCTACGTCACGGGTCGCGGCATCGACCTGTGCGCCGAGCTGCTCGACCTGTCGACCGCCGAGGTCTCGGGCGTCGCGACGTTCTACACGCAGTACAAGCGCCACCCCAACGGCGAGTACACCGTCGGCGTCTGCACGAACACGCTGTGCGCCGTCATGGGCGGCGACGAGATCTGGGAGGCCGTGTCCAAGCACCTCGGCGTCGGCCACGACGAGACGACCGAGGACGGCAAGATCACCCTCGAGCGGGTCGAGTGCAACGCCGCGTGCGACTACGCCCCCGTCGTCATGGCGAACTGGGAGTTCTTCGACAACCAGACGCCCGCCTCCACCAAGGCGCTCGTCGACGACCTGCGCGCCGGCAAGGACGTCAAGCCCACCCGCGGCCCGAACCGGGTGTGCACCTTCACCCAGATGAGCCGCACCCTCGCGGGCTTCAGCGACGGCCTCGCCGACGAGGGTGTCGGCGCCGGCCCCGCCTCGCTCGTCGGGCTCGAGATCGCCAAGCGCAACGGCTGGACCGCCCCCGAGGGCGCGTCGGCCACCTCCGGCGGCACGAGCGGCTCGGCCCCCGGCAGCACCGAGGTGACGCCGGCCAGTGACGACGCCCAGGCCGAGAAGGCCGAGCCCGCCGCCGAGCGGGACGAGACCGACGACACCCCCGGCGAGAAGCACGAGGGCGACGCCGAGGACAAGGCCCCGGCCAAGGGCGGCAAGAAGGGCAAGCGGGAGTCCACCGGGGCCGGCGTGGTCTCCACCGGCGACGGTGTCGCCGGGGTCGCCCGCTCGGCCGGGTCGCCCGCGGACGACGTCGACATCGCCCCCGCACAGGGCGCCGACCTCGACGACGCCCAGGACCGCGCGGCCAACGTCTCCGCGCAGAGCGCCTCGGTCCCCGAGGACCACGACGCCTCACCGACGGCGACCCTGTTCGACGCCGACGAGGACGACACCGACACCCGCGACGGGAAGGGCGAGTGATGGCCAGCACGCTGACCCCCATCCTCAGCGCGTTCTGGGACCACCCCGAGTCCTGGACGCTGAAGACCTACCGTGAGCACGGCGGCTACCGCGCCCTCGACAAGGCGTTCGCGATGGAACCGGCCGACATCCTCGGCGCCGTCAAGGACTCCTCGCTGCGCGGTCGCGGCGGGGCGGGCTTCCCGACCGGCATGAAGTGGTCGTTCATGGCTCCGCCGGACGGCGGCCCCCGCTACCTCGTCGTCAACGCCGACGAGTCCGAGCCGGGCACGTGCAAGGACATCCCGCTCATGATGGCGAACCCGCACGTGCTCATCGAGGGGGTGGCCATCTCCAGCTACGCCATCGGGTGCACCCACGCGTTCATCTACATCCGGGGCGAGGTGGTCCACGTCTACCGCCGGCTGATGCGCGCGGTCGAGGAGGCCTACGCGGCCGGGCTGCTGGGCAAGAACATCAACGGCACCGGGATCGACGTCGACATCACCGTCCACGCCGGCGCGGGTGCCTACATCTGCGGTGAGGAGACCGCGCTCCTCGACAGCCTCGAGGGCCGCCGCGGCCAGCCGCGCAGCAAGCCGCCGTTCCCCGGCGCCGCCGGCCTGTACGCCCGCCCCACCTCGGTCAACAACGTCGAGTCCATCGCCTCGGTCCCCGGGATCATCCTCGAGGGCGTCGACTGGTTCACCGGGATGGGCACCGAGAAGTCCACCGGGTTCGGCATCTTCTCGCTCTCCGGGCACGTGAAGAACCCCGGCCAGTTCGAGGCCCCGCTCGGCATCACGATGCGCGAGCTCATCGACCTCGCCGGGGGGATGCGCGACCCCGACAAGGCGCTGAAGTTCTGGACGCCGGGCGGGTCCTCGACCCCGCTCTTCACCGCCGAGCACCTCGACGTGCCGCTCGACTTCGAGTCGGTCGCCGCGGCCGGCTCGATGCTCGGCACGCGGGCCCTGCAGGTGTTCGACGAGACGGTGTGCGTCGTCCGGGCGGTCGACCGCTGGACCGACTTCTACAAGCACGAGTCCTGCGGCAAGTGCACCCCGTGCCGTGAGGGCACCTGGTGGCTCAAGCAGATCCTCGGCCGGATCGAGCACGGCCAGGGGTCGGAGGAGGACTTCGACAAGCTCCTCGACATCTGCGACAACATCCTCGGCCGCAGCTTCTGCGCCCTCGGGGACGGCGCGACGAGCCCGATCACGAGCTCGATCGAGTACTTCCGCGACGAGTACGTCGCCCACCTGACCCACGGTGGCTGTCCGTTCGACCCGGCGGACTCCACGCTGTGGGCCAAGGACGGCACCGCGAGCACCAAGGAGACCGTCTCCGCATGACCGCCACGACCGAGACCCAGGCCCCGGCCGAAGCCGTCACGCTCACCATCGACGGACTCGAGGTGTCGGTGCCCAAGGGCACCCTCATCATCCGCGCCGCCGAGACGGCCGGCATCGACATCCCCCGGTTCTGCGACCACCCCGGGCTCGACCCGGTGGGTGCGTGCCGGCAGTGCCTCGTCGAGGTCTGGATGCCCGGGCGCCCCGGCCCCGACGGCACCCCCGGCGAGCCCACCCAGATGCAGGGCCCGCCCGGGCGGATGAAGCCCCAGGCCTCGTGCACGATGACGGTCGCGCCGGGCATGATCGTCAAGACGCAGTACACGTCCGAGGGCGCCGACAAGGCGCAGAAGGGCGTCATGGAGCTGCTGCTCATCAACCACCCGCTCGACTGCCCGGTCTGCGACAAGGGCGGCGAGTGCCCCCTGCAGAACCAGGCGATGAGCAACGGTCGCGGCACGTCCCGCTTCGAGGACGTCAAGCGCACCTACCCCAAGCCGGTCAACATCAGCAGCCAGGTGCTCCTGGACCGCGAGCGCTGCGTCCTGTGTGCCCGGTGCACCCGCTTCTCGGACCAGATCGCCGGCGACCCGTTCATCGCCCTCGTCGAGCGTGGCGCGCTGCAGCAGGTCGGCATCTACGAGGAGAAGCCGTTCGAGTCGTACTTCTCCGGCAACACCGTCCAGATCTGCCCGGTCGGCGCCCTCACCGGGGCCGCCTACCGGTTCCGGTCCCGGCCGTTCGACCTCGTGTCGACGCCGAGCGTCTGCGAGCACTGCGCCAGCGGCTGCGCGCAGCGCACCGACCACCGCCGCGGCTCCGTGCTGCGCCGGATGGCGCAGGCCGACCCCGCCGTCAACGAGGAGTGGAACTGCGACAAGGGCCGCTGGGCCTTCGCGTACACCGGCGTCGGCGACCGCATCGAGCTGCCGATGGTCCGTGGCGAGGACGGCGAGCTGCGGGTCGCGTCCTGGCGCGAGGCGCTCGAGCGTGCCGCGGCCGGCCTGCGCGCCGCCTCCGCGGCCGGGGTGCTCGTCGGCGGCCGGGTCAGCGCAGAGGACGCCTACGCGTACGGCAAGTTCGCGCGCACGGTCCTGAAGACCAACGACGTCGACTTCCGCGCCCGGCCGCACTCGGCCGAGGAGGCCGGGTTCCTCGGCTCCCTCGTCGTCGGCACCGCGCCGACCGACGGGGGCGTCACCTACGCCGACCTCGAGGCAGCCCCGGCCGTCGTCCTCGTCGGCTTCGAGCCCGAGGACGAGAGCCCCATCGTCTTCCTGCGCCTGCGCAAGGCGTACCGCAAGAACCGCACCCGCGTCTTCGGCGTCTCCGCCGTCGCCACCCGCGGGCTGGCGAAGATGGGCGGCACCCTCATCCCCACCGCTCCCGGCACCGAGCCCGAGGTCCTGCGCGCGCTCGGCGGCGGCACCCGCGGCGCGGTCAGCGACGAGGTCACCGCGGCCCGTGAGGCCCTCGCCGACGGCGGCATCATCCTCGTCGGCGAACGTCTCGCGATGGTCCCCGGTGCGCTGAGCGCCGCCGCGGCCCTCGCCGAGTCCACCGGCGCCCGTCTCGCATGGGTGCCGCGCCGGGCCGGTGAGCGTGGAGCCCTGGAGGCCGGGGCGTTCCCGACCCTGCTCCCCGGCGGCCGCCCGGTCGCCGACGCCGCGGCCCGTGCCGAGGTCGCGTCCGCGTGGCAGGTCGACGGGCTCCCCGAGACCCCGGGCCGCGACACCGCCGGCATCGTCGCCGCCGCCGCCTCCGGTGACCTCGGTGCGCTCGTCGTCGCCGGGGTCGACCCGGCCGACCTCGGCATCGCCGACGCGCTGGAGGCCATCGCCCGCCCGTTCGTCGTCTCCCTCGAGATCCGCCGCTCGGCGGTCACCGAGGTGGCCGACGTCGTCCTCCCCGTCGCGGCGCACGCCGAGAAGGACGGGACGTTCGTCGACTGGGAGGGCCGGGTGCGGGCCTTCGGGACGGCCCTCGACTCGACCCACGTCAGCGACTACCGCGCGCTCGCGATGCTCGCCGACGAGATGGGCGAGTTCCTCGGGACCCGCACGCTGCGCGAGGCGCGGGCCGAGATGCAGCAGCTCGGCCCCTGGGTCGGCGCGCGCCCCGCGGTGCCCACCGACGAGCCCGGCGCCGTGCCGGAGTTCGCCGAGGGCACCCTCGTGCTCGCGACCTGGCGCCACCTGCTCGACCGGGGCTCGCTCCAGGACGGCGAGCCGTTCCTCGCGGGCACCGCACCGGCCCCGGTGGCCCGGGTCTCGCAGGCCACGGCCGCCGCGCTCGGCGTCGCCGACGGTGACGCCCTGACGGTGCGGGCGGCGCAGGCCACCGTCACCGCTCCGGTGCTCGTCACCGAGATGGCCGACCACGTCGTGTGGCTGCCCACCAACTCGCGGGGCTGCGACCTGCGGGCCACGCTCGCCGGAGCGCCCGGCACGCTCGTCTCCGTCACGAAGGAGGGTCAGGCATGAGCATCATCGCGGCACTCCCGGAGGTGGTGTCCCTCGTCGCCGAGGGCACCGACAACCCGCGCGCCGACTTCAGCGACACCCCGCTCTGGCTCACGGTCGTCAAGGCGCTCATCGTCTTCGTCTACCTGCTCGTCTCCACGCTGCTCGTCATCTGGTTCGAGCGCCGGGTCATCGGCCGGATGCAGCAGCGGCCCGGCCCCAACCGCAACGGCCCGTTCGGTCTGCTCCAGACCCTTGCCGACGGCATGAAGGCGATGCTCAAGGAGGACGTGCGCCCCAAGGCCGCCGACGCCTTCGTCTTCACCCTCGCCCCGATCATCACCGCGTCGATGGCCTTCGTCGCGTTCGCGATCATGCCGATGGCAGGCGAGGTCTCGATGTTCGGCCACACGACGCCGTTCCAGCTCACCGACACCCCCGTCGCCGTGCTCCTCGTCCTCGCCGTCGCCGGCGTGGGCATCTACGGCGTCGTCCTCGCCGGCTGGTCCTCGGGGTCGACGTACCCCCTCATGGGCGGCCTGCGGTCGTCGGCGCAGATGATCTCCTACGAGATCGCCATGGGTCTCTCGCTCGTCGCCGTCTTCCTGTACGCGGGCTCGATGTCGACCTCGCAGATCGTCAGCGCCCAGAGCGACCTCTGGTTCGTCGTGCCGGCCTTCTTCAGCTTCTTCGTCTACGTCATCACGATGGTCGGCGAGACCAACCGGCTCCCGTTCGACCTCGCCGAGGGCGAGGGCGAGCTCACCGGTGGCTTCCACACCGAGTACGGGTCGATGCGGTTCGCGATGTTCTTCCTCGGCGAGTACATCAACATGTTCACCGTCTCCGCGCTCGCGACGACGATGTTCCTCGGTGGCTACCAGGCGCCTCCCGGCCTCGCGTCGGTGTTCGGCGGCGCCCTCAACGAGGGCTGGTGGGGTCTGCTCTGGTTCACCGCGAAGCTGTGGATGTTCATGTTCGTCTTCGTGTGGCTCCGCGGCTCGCTGCCGCGCGTCCGCTACGACCAGTTCATGCGCTTCGGGTGGAAGTTCCTCATCCCGGCGACGCTCGCCTGGGTGGTCCTCGTCGCCTTCTTCCGGGCCGGCCAGAACGGGTGGCTCGGCGGCACCTGGGACGTCGCCGGCCGCAGCTTCCCGGTCGTCTCGCTCGTCCTCGTCGGCGTCATCGCGGTCCTCGCGCTCGTCGGCGGCTGGATGTGGGACACCCGCACCGAGCGCAAGGAGGCCGCCGCGCACCCCGAGATCCCGGACGAGATCGACCCCTACGCGGGCGGGCACCCCGTGCCCCCCATGCCCGGCCAGCGGCTGCGCGAGCCCTCGCTGACCGCACCGGCACTGCCCTCTGCACCCGATACCGAGGAGGCCCCTCGTGGCTGACGAACAGAGGAGCTCGGGCTTCTTCTCCGACCTGTTCGCCCCCGTCGCCGGGTTCGGCGTCACGTTCTCGACGATGTTCCGCAAGGTCATCACCGAGGAGTACCCGGAGGAGAAGCGCCCGACCCAGCCGCGCTTCCACGGGCGTCACCAGCTGAACCGGCACCCCGACGGGCTCGAGAAGTGCATCGGGTGCGAGCTGTGCGCCTGGGCCTGCCCGGCCGACGCGATCCTCGTCGAGGGCGCCGACAACGACGACACCGACAACGGTCGGGGCCGGTTCAGCCCGGGCGAGCGGTACGGGCGCGTCTACCAGATCAACTACCTGCGCTGCATCTTCTGCGGGCTGTGCATCGAGGCGTGCCCCACCCGGGCCCTGACGATGACCAACGAGTACGAGCTCGCCGACAACAACCGGGCCGACCTCATCTTCACCAAGGACCAGCTGCTGGCACCGCTGCAGCAGGGCATGCTCCAGCCGCCGTTCCCGATGGCCGACGGCATGGAGGAGCGCGACTACTACCTGGGCAAGGTCACCCAGGCCACCGACTCCCAGCGCGAGGTCGTGGCGGCCCGCTCCGGCAGCGACGACGCGGAGGTGACCTCGTGACCGGCACCGGTGAAGAGGTGATGTTCTGGATCCTCGGGCCCCTGTCCGTCCTCGGCGCACTCGGGCTCGTCTTCGCGAAGAAGGCCGTCCACGCGGCGCTCGGCATGGCCCTGACGATGATCATCCTCGGCATCTTCTACATCGCCCAGGACGCCGACTTCCTCGGGGTCATCCAGATCTTCGTGTACACCGGCGCCGTCATCATGCTGTTCCTCTTCGTCGTCATGCTCGTCGGCGTCGACTCCAGCGACAGCCTCGTCGAGACCCTGACCGGGCAGCGGTGGGCCACCGCGGTCCTCTCGCTCGGCCTCGGGGGCATCCTCGGCGCACAGATCGGCCGGGCCTCCCTCGACGACGCGGTCGGCCTGGACGCCGTCAACGCCCAGACGGGCAACGTCTCCGGGGTCGCCGAGCTCATCTTCGGCCGCTACGTGTGGGTCTTCGAGATCACGAGCGCGCTGCTCATCACGGCCGCCCTCGGCGCCATGGTCCTCGCGCACCGCGAGCGGCTCGGCAAGGGCCCCAACCAGAAGGAGTGGAGCAAGCGCCGGTTCCAGGAGGGCGAGCACCTCGCCGGCCTCCCGGCGCCCGGGGTGTACGCCCGGCACAACGCCGTCGACACCCCCGCCCTGCTCCCCGACGGCACGCCGTCGGAGCTGTCGGTCTCGCGGGTGCTCACCGCCCGCGACCAGAACCTCGCACCCGAGGAGTACACCGCGGGTGAACGGACGATCGAGCGCGACGTGCAGGAAGGAGGCGAGCGATGAGCCTCGTCAACTACATCTACCTGGCGACCGTCCTGTTCGTCATCGGCGGGGCCACGGTCCTGACCCGGCGCAACGCGATCATCGTCTTCATGGGGGTCGAGCTGATGCTCAACGCCGCGAACCTCGTCTTCGTCACCTTCGCGCGGATGCACGGCAACCTCGACGGCCAGGTCATCGCCCTCTTCGTCATGGTCGTCGCCGCCGCCGAGGTGGTGGTCGGCCTCGCGATCATCATGGCGATCTTCCGGTCCCGCCGGTCGGCCTCGGTCGACGACGCGAACCTGCTGAAGCTGTAAGGAGCACTGGTGCACTCACTCATCACCGAGGGCGACGCGATGACCGCGAGCGCCGCGAGCGGCATGTCCTCGCTCGCGTGGCTCCTCATCGCGCTGCCCCTCCTCGGTGCCGCGACCCTGCTGCTCGGCGGGCGGCGGACCGACCGGGTCGGCCCCGGCCTGGCGACCGGCCTGTCCTGGGCCAGCTTCGCCGTCGGGTTCGTCATCCTCCTCCAGCTGCTCGGCCTGGCGGCCGAGGAGCGGGCCCAGCACCTCGCTCTCTGGAGCTGGGTGCCGGCGGGGTCCTTCGACCTCGACATCGGCCTGCTCGTCGACCCGCTGTCGGTGAGCTTCGTCCTGCTCATCACCTTCGTCGGCTCGCTCATCCACGTGTACTCGCTGGGGTACATGGAGCACGACCCCGACAAGCGGCGCTTCTTCGCCTACCTCAACCTGTTCGTCGCGGCGATGCTCCTGCTCGTCCTCGCCGACAGCTACCTGCTCCTCTTCGTCGGCTGGGAGGGTGTCGGCCTCGCGTCGTACCTGCTCATCGGCTTCTGGAACTGGAACCCGGCGTACGCGACGGCCGCGAACAAGGCGTTCTTCGTCAACCGGGTCGGCGACCTCGGCCTCGCTCTCGGGATCATGACGATGTTCGTCACCTTCGGCGGCGTCGACTACGAGACCGTCAACGAGGGGGTCGCGAACGCGAACCAGTCGACGCTCACCGCGATCGGGCTGCTCCTGCTCGTCGGGGCCGCCGGCAAGTCCGCGCAGTTCCCGCTCCAGTCCTGGCTCGGCGACGCGATGGCCGGCCCGACGCCGGTGTCCGCGCTCATCCACGCGGCGACCATGGTCACCGCGGGCGTCTACCTCATCGTCCGCTCGCACGTCGTCTACGACGCCGCGCCGGACGCCGCCCTCGCGGTGGCCCTCGTCGGCGCCATCACGCTGATCTTCGGGGCGATCGTCGGCTGCGCCAAGGACGACATCAAGAAGGCCCTCGCGGCCTCGACGATGAGCCAGATCGGCTACATGATGCTCGCCGCCGGGCTCGGCCCCGTCGGCTACGCCTTCGCGATCTTCCACCTGCTCACCCACGGCTTCTTCAAGGCCGGGATGTTCCTCGGCGCGGGGTCGGTCATGCACGGCATGAACGACCAGGTGAACATGCGCCGCTTCGGTGGGTTGTCCGGCTTCATGAAGGTCACCTGGGCCACCTTCGCCCTCGGCTGGCTCGCCATCCTCGGGGTCCCACCGTTCTCGGGCTTCTGGTCCAAGGACAAGGTCATCGAGGCCGCGTTCGTCGGCGAGGGCTGGCAGCCCTGGGTGCTCGGCGGCGCCGCGCTCGTCGGTGCCGGGATCACCGCCTTCTACATGTCGCGCCTGTTCTTCATGACCTTCCACGGCGAGAAGCGCTGGACCGACGACGTCCACCCGCACGAGTCCCCGAAGGTCATGACGATCCCGATGATCGTCCTCGCCGGCGGGTCGGCCTTCCTGGGCCTGGCGCTCGGGCCGACCGGTGCCATCACTTCGTGGCTCGAGCCGGTCGTCGGCGAGCACGGCGAGGAGCACCCCGTCCTCGCGGTGCCGGTCATCCTGACCCTCACGCTGCTCGTCGTCGCCCTCGGCCTCTTCCTCGCCTGGCGGATGTACTGGCGTGACGACGTCCCGGAGGTCGCCCCGCGGGGCTCGGTCCTCACCCGGGCGGCGCGCGTCGACCTCTACCAGGACGCCGTCAACGAGGGGCTGTTCATGCGCCCCGGCGTCCACGCGACCCGCTCGCTGGTGTTTGCGGACGCCAAGGGGGTCGACGGCGCCGCCGGAGGCCTGGCCGCCCTCGTCGGCGGGCTGTCCTCGAGGCTCCGCCACCTCCAGACCGGGTACGCCCGCTCCTATGCCCTGACGATGCTCACCGGTGTCGTCGCCATCCTCGGTGTTCTGTGGGTGATCCAGTGACCTCCCTGCCCCTGCTCACGCTGATGATCGTGGTGCCGGTCGTCGGTGCCGTCGTCGTCGCTGCCCTGCCCGCGGCGTCCGCGCGGCTCGCGCGCCCCGTCGCGCTCGGGGTCTCGCTCGTCACCCTCGCGCTGGCGGTCCTGGCGTGGGTCGGCTTCGACTCCGGCTCCACCGAGCTCTTCCAGCTCACCGAGACGTACGCGTGGATCCCGCAGTTCGGGGTCTCGTACGCGCTGGGCGTCGACGGCATCGCGCTGGCGCTCATCGTCATGGCCGCGATCCTCACGCCGGTGTGCCTGCTCGCCGCGTGGAACGACGTCCCCGAGGCCGAGAGCGGCCGGCTCAAGCGCTACTTCGCGCTCATGCTCGTGCTCGAGGCGTTCATGGTCGGCGTCTTCGCCGCCACCGACGTCTTCCTGTTCTACGTGTTCTTCGAGGCCATGCTCATCCCGGTGTACTTCCTCATCGGGATGTACGGCGGGCCGCGCCGGCAGTACGCCGCGATGAAGTTCCTGCTGTTCTCGCTCGCGGGCGGGCTCATCATGCTCGTCTCGGTCATCGCCGTGTACTTCGCGGGCCCGGGCGGCGAGAACGGGTTCCTCGTCGAGAACCTCATCGGCAACGTCGAGGGCTCCACGGGCGCGCTGCGCTGGATGTTCGTCGGCTTCTTCATCGCCTTCGCGGTCAAGGCGCCGATGTGGCCGGTCCACACCTGGCTGCCGGACGCCGCCACCGAGGCCCGGCCGGCGACGGCCGTCCTGCTCGTCGGAGTGCTCGACAAGGTCGGCACCTACGGGATGATCCGGTTCTGCCTCCAGCTGTTCCCGGAGGCCTCGCAGTGGGCGACGCCGGTCGTCCTGACGCTCGCGGTCATCTCGGTGGTCTACGGGGCGCTGCTCGCCATCGGGCAGACCGACATGATGCGGCTCATCGCGTTCACCTCGATCAGCCACTTCGGCTTCATCGTCCTCGGCATCTTCGCGCTGACGAGCGTCGGCGGGGCGGGCTCGACTCTGTACATGGTCAACCATGGCTTCTCGACCGCCGGGCTGTTCCTCATCGCCGGCTTCCTCGTGACCCGGCACGGCAGCAAGCGGATCCCCGACTACGGCGGCTGGCAGCGGGTCACCCCGGTGCTCGCGGGCACGTTCCTCGTCGCCGGGCTGTCCTCGCTGGCGCTGCCGGGGCTGTCCTCGTTCGTGTCGGAGTTCCTCGTGCTCCAGGGGACGTTCATGCGCTACAAGGTGGCCGCGGTCATCGCAGCGTTCGGCATCGTCCTCGCGGCGCTCTACATCCTGCTCATGTACCAGAAGGTGATGACGGGCCCCAAGCCCGTGTTCGCCGACGGCGCGGCCCCGGCCGACCTGTCGCTGCGTGAGCGCTGGGTCGTCGCGCCGATCATCCTGTCCTTCGTCGTGCTCGGCTTCTACCCCAAGCCGGTCCTCGACGTCATCAACCCGGCCGTGGACAAGACGATGCAGATCGTCGGCGTCTCCGACCCGGCCGCCACCGCCTCCGGGAGTGCGAAGTGATCCCCGCCGCCATGCCCAGCGAGTTCCAGGCGGTGACGGTCGACTACCTGGCGATCGCGCCGATGCTCATCGTCGTCGGGGGCGCCCTCATCGGCGTGATCGTCGAGGCGTTCGCGCCGCGCGAGCGCCGGCACACCGTGCAGGTGTGGCTGACGACGACCACCCTGCTCGTCGCGCTCGCCGTCCTCGCGGTGTGGAGCCGTGACCACATGGCCGTCACCCTCGGTGGCTCGATCGCCGTCGACGGGGTCGCCCTGTTCCTCCAGGGGACCCTGCTCGCCCTCTCGGTGCTCGGGGTCCTCGTCATGGCCGAGCGCTTCGGCGGGGTCGGGTCCGACGCGTTCACGCCGATGGGTGCCTCGACCCCGGGGTCCACCCAGGAGAGCGTCGCCACCCGGGCGGGCTACGCGACGTCCGAGGTGTTCCCGCTCACGCTCTTCGCCGTCGTCGGCATGATGATCTTCGTCTCCGCGAACGACCTCATCACGATGTTCGTCGGGCTCGAGGTCCTCTCGCTGCCGCTGTACATCATGACCGGGCTCGCCCGGCGCCGGCGCCTGCTGTCGCAGGAGGCGGCGCTGAAGTACTTCCTCCTCGGCGCGTTCTCCAGCGCGTTCTTCCTCTTCGGCGCCGCCCTCCTCTACGGCTACTCCGGGTCCACCGACCTCAAGGAGCTGTCCCGGGCGATCACGACGAGCACGGGGGACCTCGACGCGCTGCTGCTGCCGGGGGTCGTCCTCGTCCTCGTCGGCCTGCTCTTCAAGGTCGGCGCGGTGCCGTTCCACTCGTGGACGCCGGACGCCTACCAGGGCGCCCCCACCCCGGTCACCGGGTTCATGGCGGCGTGCACGAAGCTCGCGGCGTTCGGGGCGATCCTGCGGCTCACGTACGTGGGCGTGGGCGCCAACCGCTGGGACTGGCAGCTCGGCGTCGTCGCCGTCGCCATCCTCACCATGGTCGTCGGGGCGGTCCTGTCGGTGACCCAGACCGACGTCAAGCGGCTGCTCGCCTACTCCTCCGTCGCCCATGCCGGGTTCATCCTCGTCGGGGTGCTCGCCTTCTCGCAGGCGGCCATCGGGGGCGTGATGTTCTACCTCCTCGCGTACGGCGCGATGACCATCGCCGCCTTCGCGATCGTCACGATGGTCCGCCAGGACGGGTCCGAGGCCTCGCACCTGTCCCAGTGGGCGGGTCTGGGGCGCCGGCACCCGGTGGTCGCCGGCTCGTTCGCGTTCCTGCTGCTCGCGTTCGCCGGCATCCCGCTCACGTCGGGCTTCACGGCCAAGTTCGCCGCCTTCGCGCCGGCGGTCGAGTCCGGCACCACCGGGGTCGTCATGGTCGTCGTCGGCGTGCTCGCCTCGGCGGTCACCGCCTTCGTCTACGTCCGGCTCATCGTGCTCATGTACTTCACCGAGCCCGTCGAGGGCGTCGTCGCACTCACCCCGTCGATCCCGTCGACGGTCGCCATCACGGTCGGTCTCGCGGTCACGCTCATCGCCGGGGTGGCTCCGACGTGGGTGCTCCAGCTCGCGGGCAACGCCTCGCAGTTCCTGCTGTGAGTGCGGCCGGGCCGGTGTCGTCCGCGCAGCGGGGGACGCCGTCCGTGCTGTCCCTGCCGGGTGCCAGCGACGGGCTGCGCGAGCGGCTCGCCGCCGGACTGGCGGCGGTCGAGGCGCTCATCGCCGAGCGCGTCGACCACGACGACCCGTTCATCGCCGAGGCGAGCTCGCACCTGACCCTCGCCGGGGGCAAGCGGTTTCGTCCGCTCCTGACCCTCCTCGCGGCCGAGCTGGGCACCGGCATCGACGACCGCGTGGTGGCCGCGGCCGCCGGCGTCGAGCTCACCCACCTCGCCTCGCTCTACCACGACGACGTCATGGACGTCGCGGAGGTGCGGCGCGGCGCCCCCAGCGCGAACGCGCTCTACGACAACTCGACGGCGATCCTCGTGGGCGACCTGCTCTTCGGGACGGCCTCCGAGATCGTCGCCGACCTCGGCCCGGAGGCCGTGAAGATCCAGGCCCGGACCTTCGTACGGCTCTGCTCCGGCCAGATCCGCGACGACCGGCCCTGCCCGGACGGCCAGGACCCGGTCGAGTACTACCTGCGCGTGCTCGAGGACAAGACCGGCGTGCTCATCGCGACCGCCGCGCGCTACGGAGCGATGTTCGGCGGGGGCGACCCCGCCACGGTCGAGACGATGCGCGAGTACGGCGAGCGCCTGGGCATGGCGTTCCAGCTCGCCGACGACCTCATCGACATCGCCTCCGACGCCGACGAGTCGGGCAAGACGCCCGGCACCGACCTGCGCGAGGGCAAGCGCACCCTGCCGGTGCTCCACGTGCTGGCCTCGACCGACCCCCAGGACGCCCGGCTCCAGGGGCTGCTGCGTGGCGACCTCACCGACGACGCCCGCCTCGAGGAGGCGCTGACCCTGCTGCGCGCGCACCCCGCGATGGAGCGGGCCCGCGCCCAGACCTTCGCCGTCGCCTCCCGCGCCCAGGCGGTCCTGGAGCCGCTGCCGCCGAGCGAGGCCAAGGACGCCCTGCACGCGCTCGCGACGGGCGTCGTCACGCGCGTCGGCTGACCGCCCTCCCCTACTCCTGGCGAAATGCGCCACTCCGGGTGCGGTGGCGCCAGGAGTACCGCAAATCACCAGGATCGGGGAGCGGTCTGGCACGTGATGACGGCCGCGGCGCTCAGACGGGGGGCTCGGGGCACTCGACGCGGCTCGCGCGCAGGGCCCGGCGCGAGGCGTGCGCGGTCGCCAGCGAGTCGTACGTGAGGACGACGAGGGCCACCCAGACGATGCCGAACCCGATCCACAACCGGCCCGACACGTGCTCCCCGAGCAGCGTGACGCCGACGAGCAGCTGGAGCACCGGGGTGATGAACTGGATGAGCCCGACGGTGACGAGCGGGATCCGGCGCGCCGCTGCGGCGAAGAGCAGCAACGGCCCCGCGGTGACGACGCCGGCGAGCACGAGCAGCGCGGTGTGCCCCGGCCCGTCGGTGGTGAACGTCGTCGCGCCCTGCGCCGAGAGCACGAGCAGCACGACGAGGGCGACCGGGGAGAGCACCGTCGTCTCGGCCGCCAGCGAGCGCATCGCGGTCAGGCTCGCCCCGAGCTTCTTCTTCGTCAGCCCGTAGAGCCCGAAGGAGAACGCGAGGGTCAGCGGGATCCACGGGATGACGCCTCCGGCGACGGCCAGCCACACCGACGCGACCGCGCCGATGCCGACGGCCACCCACTGCAGCGGCCGTAGCCGCTCGCGCAGGACGAGCACTCCGAGGGCCACCGTGACGATGGGGTTGAGGAAGTAGCCGAGGGCCGCCTCGTACGTCCGGCCGGTGAGGACGGCGAGAACGTAGATGGTCCAGTTGGCGGCGATGAGCAGACCTGCCACGGTGATGCCGGCGAGGAGCCGCGGCCGGCCGAGGACGCCCCGGATCCAGCCGAGGTCCCGGCGGACCAGCAGGATGAGCGCACAGACGGCGAGCGTCCACAGGATGCGGTGCGCGAGGATCTCGAACGGTCCCGAGGGCTCGAGCGAGGCGAAGTACAGCGGGAACAGGCCCCAGATGCCGTAGGCGAGAAAGCCGTACCCCGTACCGCGCCGGACGTCGTCGTCGGCGCCGGGGTTCACCCCACGGTCCAGGTGTCGCGTCCGCGCAGCAGGGCGGTGAGGTCCTCGTCGGTGGCGGGTCCGCCCGCGGCGGTGACGGCGCCGTCGACCTGCGAGCGGACGAGGTCGTCGTACGTCGGCCGCGCCACCTGGCGGAAGATCCCCATCGGGACGTGCGTCATGTCCGGGGTGTCGAGCCGCGAGAGCTGGAAGGCCTGCGAGGGGTCGTCGAGGGTGGGGTCGTGCACGACGACCGCGCCCTTCTCGCCGGTCTCGGCCTGCTCCTCGGCGATGAACTTCATGACCCCGGAGCCCTGGCGCACGAGCACCTTGCGGTCGTCCTCGGCTCCGACCGTGATCGCCTCGCCGGAGCGCAGCCGGACGATCCGGGCCTCCTGCTGCGAGCGGTCCTTGAGCACCTCGAACGCGCCGTCGTTGAAGATCGGGCAGTTCTGGTAGATCTCGACCAGGGCCGTACCGCGGTGCTCGGCCGCCGCCTTGAGGATCTCCTTGAGCTCCGCGCGGTCGGACTCCATCGCGCGCGCGACGAACGTGGCCTCGGCCCCGAGGGCGAGCGACACCGGGTTGAACGGGCTGTCGACCGACCCGAGCGGGCTCGACTTCGTCACCGTGCCGGGCCGCGACGTGGGGGAGTACTGGCCCTTGGTGAGGCCGTAGATCTGGTTGTTGAACAGCAGGATCGTCATGTTGACGTTGCGGCGGAGGGCGTGGATGAGGTGGTTGCCGCCGATCGAGAGCGCGTCGCCGTCACCGGTGACGACCCACACCGACAGGTCCGGGCGCGACGTCGCGAGCCCCGTCGCGATGGCCGGCGCCCGGCCGTGGATCGAGTGCATCCCGTAGGTGTCGAGGTAGTACGGGAAGCGCGACGAGCAGCCGATCCCGGAGACGAAGACGATGTTCTCGCGGCGCAGCCCCAGCTCGGGGAGGAAGGACTGGACCGCGGCGAGGATGACGTAGTCGCCGCAGCCGGGGCACCACCGCACCTCCTGGTCCGAGGTGAAGTCGCGCTTGGCCTGGCGCGGGGCGTCGTCGGGCAGCGGGGGCACGTTCTGGAGCCCGCTCACTGGCATGCCGAGGTCGGCGGTGGTCACGAGACCTCCTCGAGGGTGGTCGAGACGGCGTCGGCGAGCTCGACGGTCGTGAACGGCAGACCGCGCACCGACGTGTACGAGCGGACGTCGACGAGGTACCGGGCGCGCAGGAGCATCGCGAGCTGGCCGGTGTTCATCTCGGGGACGACGACCCGGTCGTACCGGGCCAGGACCGCACCGAGGTTCGCCGGGAAGGGGTTGAGGTGGCGCAGGTGGGCCCGGGCCACGGCGTGGCCGGCGTTGCGCACGACCCGGGCCGCGGCGGCGATCGGCCCGTACGTGGAGCCCCAGCCGAGGACCAGGACCTTCGCCTCGCCGGTCGGGTCGTCGACCTCGAGGTCGGGGACGACGACGCCGTCGACCTTGGCCTGCCGCAGGCGGACCATCCGGTCGTGGTTGTCGGGGTCGTAGCTGATGTCGCCGGTGACGTCGGCCTTCTCGATGCCGCCGATCCGGTGCTCCAGGCCCGGGGTGCCCGGGACGGCCCACGGGCGGGCGAGGGTGGCGGGGTCGCGCAGGTAGGGGCGGAAGACCGGCTCGCCGGCGTCGTCGGTGGCGTTCGGCTCGGCCGCGAGGTCGACCGCCATGGCGGGCAGGTCGGCGGTCTCGGGGACCGCCCACGGCTCGGAGCCGTTCGCGAGGTACCCGTCGGACAGCAGGACCACCGGGGTGCGGTAGGCGGTGGCGACCCGCACCGCCTCGAGCGCCATGTCGAAACAGTCGGCCGGCGTCTGGGCGGCGAGCACCGGCACCGGCGACTCGCCGTTGCGGCCGAACATGACCTGGAGCAGATCGGCCTGCTCGGTCTTGGTGGGCAGCCCGGTGGACGGGCCGCCGCGCTGGATGTCGACGACGACGAGCGGCAGCTCGAGCGAGACGGCGAGCCCGATCGTCTCGGACTTCAGCGCGATGCCCGGCCCCGACGTGGTCGTCACCCCGATGGACCCGCCGTAGGCGGCGCCGAGGGCGATCCCGATCCCGGCGATCTCGTCCTCGGCCTGGATGGTGGTGACGCCGTGCCGCTTCATCCCGGACAGGGCGTGGAGGATGTCGGAGGCGGGGGTGATCGGGTACGACCCGAGGACCAGGGGGCGCCCGGTGCGGTGCGAGGCGGCGACGAGCCCGAGGGCGAGGGCGGTGTTACCGGTCACGTTGCGGTACGTACCCGGCGGCATCGGAGCCGGGTTCACGACGAACGTCGAGGCGAAGTCCTCGGTCGTCTCGCCGTAGTTCCACCCGGCCCGCAGGGCGGCGAGGTTGGCGGCGAGGATCTCGGGCTGCCCGCCGAACTTCTTCTCGAGGAACGCCTCGGTGCCGGTCGTCGGCCGGGTGTACATCCACGACAGGAGGCCGAGGGCGAACATGTTCTTCGCCCGCTCCTTCTCCTTGCGGGTGAGGCCGCCGAACTCGGCGAGCGCCTCGACCGTGATCGAGGTGAGGGCCACGGGGTGGACGTGCCAGGACTCCAGGCTGCCGTCCTCGAGCGGGTTGGCCGGGTAGCCGACCTTCGCGAGGTTGCGGGCGCTGAACTCGTCGGTGTTCGCGATGAGGGTCGCGCCCCGCGGCAGGTCGGGCAGGTTCGCCTTGAGGGCGGCGGGGTTCATCGCGACGAGGACGTCGGGCGCGTCACCGGGGGTGAGGACGTCGTGGTCGGCGAAGTGGAGCTGGAAGCTCGAGACGCCGGGGAGGGTGCCCTGGGGGGCCCGGATCTCGGCCGGGAAGTTGGGCAGGGTCGACAGGTCGTTGCCCATCGCGGCCGTCTCGGAGGTGAACCGGTCGCCCGTCAGCTGCATCCCGTCACCGGAGTCGCCGGCGAAGCGGATGACGACGCGATCGAGGGTCTGGACGGTCCTGCTGGTCACGGGCTTTCCCTGTGCGCTCGGGAGCGGGATGGACGGCCCGCCCGTTGGTGGGCGCACCACCACCCATCGTACGACCCGAGTGAGGGTCGCCTCACTCGCGTCCCGCGGAAACGTCCTGCCCCGGGGAGTGCTCCCCGTTGCCCTCCCGGCGCGCGTGGACCAGAGTGTGGGGCCAGGCGACGGGGGAGGCGACGTGGGCTTCGAGGTGCAGGTGCAGGACCTGCGGGACTCCGCGGACGCGGCGCGGGAGGCGGCGGCGGTCGTGCGGGGCACCGATGCGCCCGAGGCCCTGCGCGGGGCCCGGGCCGGGATGCCCGGGGCCGACGCGGTGCCGCTCGTCGAGGCGGTCGCCGACTCCTGGGAGGACGCCGTCCAGGAGTGGGTCCGGTCCGCGCGGCGCTACGCCCGTGGGCTCGACACCGCTGCCGACCGGTACGAGGCCGACGACGCCGCCGCCCGCCAGGCGTTCACCGGGGGGCCGGGCGGCCCGCACCGTCCCCGATGAGCGTCACCTGGGGGCAGGTCGCGCGCTGGTCGGGCGCGCCGCTGCGCGCCGCCGAGGACGCCCTGACGGCCTCGCGCACCGAGCTCCTCGGGTGCGCCGACGAGCTGCGCACGATGGCGGGGCCCGCCCGGTGGGCCGGCCCGGCCTCCGTGACGGCGGGGCGGCGCCTGCGCCGGGTCACCGACGACCTCGAGGTCGTCATCGCCGAGGTCAGCGCGGCCCGGCGAGCGGTCATCGAGGCCGGCGACGCGGTGGCCGGGGTCGAGCACGCGGTCGACGCGGCCCGCGAGTTCGCCGCGATGCACGGTCTTGTCATCGCCGGGGACGGGCGGGTCACCGACGAGGCCGGGCTCGGCATGTGCTTCGCCGACCCGCACGACGAGGAGGTCGCCCGGGAGGGGCGTCAGGTCCTCGTCGACGAGTGTGTGGCAAGGGTGGAGCAGGCGCTGCGCACGGCCGCCGACGTCGACGCCGACCTCGTCGCCGTGCTCACCGCGGTGCGCGACCACCGCGTCGCCGACGGGTCCGACGACTCCCTCGCGGACGCGGCACGGACCGGGGACGCGGCCGGGCACCTGTCCCTGCTGCCGCCCCCGACCGGTGGCAGGCCCGCCGACAACGCCGGGTGGTGGGCCTCGCTCTCGCCCGCCGACCGCGAGCGGATCCTCGAGGAACACCCGGACTGGGTGGGCGGCCTCGACGGGATCCCGATGGACGTGCGCGACGTGGCGAACCGCACGCGGCTCGAGGAGGCCGGGGACGGCCTGCGCGACCGGCTGGACGAGATCCTCGACGCGCTGGCCGCCACCCCGGGCGGGCCGTACGACGGGCGCTACCTCGCGCTCACCGCAGAGCTCGGCACCGTCCAGCAGCAGCTGGCGGCGGTCGACGCCCTCTCGACGATCCTCGAGGACGACGACCGGCACCTCCTCGTCCTGGACCTCACCGCCGGCCAGCGGCCCCAGGCCGTCGTGGCGGTCGGCGACGTCTCGAGCGCCGACCACGTCGCGGTCTTCACCCCCGGCCTCACGAGCACCGTCGAGGGGATGGGCGGGTACGTCGCCGACATGGCGCGGCTGCGCGCCGCCGCCGAGGACGAGCTCTTCCGCACCGGTGACACCGGGTCCGTCGCCACAGTCGTCTGGCTCGACTACCAGGCGCCCCAGTGGAGCTCGACGTTCTCCGGGGACTCCGTCGCGCTCGCCGGGTCGGCCCGCGACGGGGGCGCGGCGCTCGCCGACTTCTACCGGGGCCTGAACGCCTCCCGGGAGACCGACCCCGACCTCACCGCGCTCGGGCACTCCTACGGGTCCACGACGACGGGGTACGGCCTCCAGCACGAGGGGACCGGGGTGGACCGGGCGGTGTTCTTCGGGTCGCCCGGCCTCGGCACGAGCGACGTCGACGACCTGCGGCTCCCGAGCGAACGCGCCTGGTACGCCGAGGCGAAATGGGACGGGGTCGGCGACCTCGGCCGGTTCGGCCGGGACCCCTCGGCCCTCGACGGGATCGGCCACCTGCAGACCGGGGACGCCTCCGTCGACGGGCGGGACTACGCCGGGGTGTCGGGGCACTCGAGCTACCTGGAGGCGGAGTCGACGAGCCAGTACAACATGGCGACCGTCGTCGCCGGGCACCCCGAGAACGCCGTCGAGGGCAACACCGTCGGCCTGACCGACGACCCCCGGGCCTGGAGCTGGTGGCCGTCGTGGCTCGGTGGGTGACCGGCCGCCCGGCGCCGCGGCGAGGTCGTACGCTGCGCCCATGGGTGGCAGACGAGCGGGCGCCGGGTGGCGCCGCACGGTCGCGCTGGCGCTGGCGGCGCTGGCCCTCGGGGGATGTACGACGACAGGAGACACGGTGGACGCGCGGGACCAGCTGAGCACGCGGCCGAGCTTCGAGGCGGCCGAGCGGGACTATCTCGCCCTCCTCGGCGACGTCCGGGCGACGGTCGACGCCGCCAGCCCGGGCCTGCAGTGGCGGGACGACACCGCGAGCCGCAGTGACCGGGGCGTCTGCGGGGCGCCCTTCGACCGGGTCGAGGGCGCGAAGACCGGCATCTACACCTCCGGGGACGCCGTCGGCGCCATCCCGGACGAGCGCTGGCCGGAGGTCGTCGCGTCGGTCACCGACGTGCTGCGCGACCGGGGGTTCGGCGAGGTCACGGTGCTGCAGGACGAGCCCGGCTCCCACGAGATCTCGGTCGGGGACCCCGCGACCGGGGCGCGGGTCGTGCTCGGGACGAACGTCAACACGATCCTCACGCTGTACGGCGCCTGCTTCCTCGTCGAGGACGGCGGCTGACCCGCGGGGTCGCCCGCGGCTAGGCTCACGGTCATGGAGGGCTACCTCGCCGTCGCGGCCGTCGTGCTGGCCGGGGTGCTGCTCGTCACGGCGGCCATGCTCGCGCGCCGGCTCGTCGCGCCGCGCGCGGCGACCGCCACCGGCCTGGCCACCTACGAGTCGGGCGTCGACCCGGTCGGGGCCGGGTGGGCCCAGTCGCAGGTCCGCTACCTGTCCTTCGCGTTCCTCTACGTCGTCTTCGCCGTCGACGCCGTCTACCTCTTCCCGTGGGCCCTGGTGCTGCGCGACGCCGACCTCGGGGTGGCCTCGCTCGTCGAGGTGCTCGTGTTCGTCGGCATCGTCCTGCTCGGCCTCGTGCACGCCGCCCGCCGCGGGCTGCTCCGGTGGGACCTCGGATGACCGTCGACCTGCCGACGCCGCGGGTGGGCCCGCTCGCCGAGCACGCGCCCAAGCCGATCCGGGTGGTCCTCAACTGGGGCCGCCGCTACTCGCTCTGGGTGTTCAACTTCGGCCTCGCGTGCTGCGCGATCGAGTTCATCGCCACCTCGATGGGCCGGCACGACTTCATCCGGCTCGGGGTGATCCCGTTCGCGCCGGGCCCGCGCCAGGCCGACCTCATGGTCGTCTCGGGCACGGTCACCGACAAGATGGCACCGGCCATCCGGCGCCTGTACGACCAGATGCCCGAGCCGAAGTACGTCATCTCCTTCGGCGCGTGCAGCAACTCCGGCGGCCCCTACTGGGACAGCTACTCCGTCACCAAGGGCGTCGACCAGGTCATCCCCGTCGACGTCTACGTGCCGGGCTGCCCGCCGCGGCCCGAGGCGCTGCTCCAGGGGATCATCACCCTCCAGGAGAAGATCGCCGCCGAGCGGGTCTCGGGCGCCGCGATCGCCGCGCGGCGGGCCGGCCGGTTCGCGGGGCACCGGGCCGCGACGGCCACCGACGTCAGCCGCGGCCTCGTGGCGAAGCCGTGAGCCGGCGCCCCCGCGACCCGGCGCACAGCTCGGCGGCGCTGTCGACGCCGGCGCTGGCGCTGCTCGCGCTCGTCGCGTTCCTCACCGAGATCGCGCTGTTCGGCGGGGTCGGGGTCGTGGCCCACGACGTCGCGGGCGGTGGCGCCCGGGGCTGGGGGGCCGCGGTCACGGCCACCCTCCTCGCGCTGCTGCTCTGGGGGCTGTTCATGGCCCCCAAGGCCCGGCTCCGGCTCGCCCAGGGCCCCCGCACGCTCGCCGCCGTCGTGCTCGTCTACGCCGTGGCCTTCGCGCTGCTCCGCACCGACACCGTGTGGGCGTGGGTCGTCGGGGTCGCCGGGCTCGCCGTCGTCGCCGCCCAGACCGTGCTGCACCGGCCCGCGCCCGCCGACGATGCCGCCTCCTGACCCTCGCCCACCCGCATCCTCGGCAGCGTCTCGCTAGGCTGCCGGGCGTGGCGGACGAGACGCGGACGGTCCAGGCCGGTGGCTGGCACGATGCCGTCGCCGCGGGCCGTGACGAGGGCTTCGCGTTCTTCGACTGGCTGAGCGCCGTCGACCGCGCGGACGACGCCGCCGCGCCGGGTGTCGACCTCGTCTGCCACCTCTACGACATCGCCACCCCGGGGGCGCTGCGCGGGCTGCTCCTCACCACACGGGTGGCCGACGGGGAGCCGGTGGCCTCGGTCACCGACGTGTTCGCCGGGGCCGCCTGGCACGAGCGCGAGACGCACGAGATGTTCGGGGTCGAGTTCGCCGGGTTCGACGACGGCACCGGTCTCGGCGTGCGCCCCCTGCTCCTGCCCGACGGGTTCGAGGGGACGCCGCTGCGCAAGTCCTTCCAGCTCGCCGCCCGGGCCACCAAGCCCTGGCCCGGGGGCAAGGAGCCGGGCGAGGGGCACGAGTCGGCCCGTTCGCCCAGCCGGCGCCGGGTCCAGGCGGCCGGGGTGCCGCCTCCGGAGTGGGGGCCCCGATGACCCTCCTCGAGGCGTCGCTGCGAGCCGTCGCCGCGCTCGCCGCCTTCCTCGTCCTGCCCCTGCTCGTGGGCCAGGCCGAGCACAAGGTGATGGCGCACATGCAGGGGCGTCTCGGGCCGATGTACGCGGGGGGCTTCCACGGCTGGGCCCAGCTCGTCGCCGACGGGGTGAAGTTCCTCCAGAAGGAGGACATCACCCCTCGTGCCGCAGACCGGTGGGTCTTCCGGCTCGCCCCCGCGGTCGCGCTCGTGCCCTACCTCGTCGCCCTCGCGCTCGTCCCGGTACACCCGGGCCTGGCGGCCGTCGACGTGCCCGGGTCGGTCGTGCTCGTCCTCGCGGCCACCTCGGTCGGCGCCCTCGGCACCCTGATGGCGGGCTGGTCCAGCGCGAACAAGTACTCGCTCATCGGCGGCCTCCGGGCGGCCGCCCAGCTCGTGTCCTACGAGCTGCCGATCGTCCTGGCCGTCGCGTCCGTCGCGCTCGCCGGAGGGTCGCTCTCGCTCCTCGGGCTGGCCGACGCCTGGTCGCCGTGGTGGCTGCTCTGGCAGCTGCCCGGCGGGCTGGTCTTCCTCGTCGCCGCCGTCGCCGAGCTCCAGCGGCCCCCGTTCGACATGCCGATCGCCGACGCCGAGCTCGTCATGGGCGCCTGGACCGAGTACACCGGCCTGCGCTTCGCCTTCTTCCTCCTCGCCGAGTACGCGGGCATCGTCGTCATGTCGCTGCTGTTCGCCGTCCTGTGGCTCGGCGGCTGGCACGGCCCGTTCGAGGACGCCCTCGGCTGGCTGTGGACCGCCGTCAAGGGCTTCGGGGTCGCCCTCGTCGTCATCTGGGTGCGGGTCGCGTGGCCGAGGCTGCGCGAGGACCAGCTGCAGCGGCTCGCGTGGCTGTGGCTCGTGCCGCTCGCGCTGCTCCAGCTCGTGCTCACCGGTGCCGGGGTGGTGATGGGCTGGTGAGCGAGAACGAGGCGCCCGACGACCCCCGCGGCCGCGGCGGTGTGCCCGGCGTGCTCAAGGGCCTGGCCACGACCGCGCGGACCGCGCTGCGGCCCAGCCACACCGCCGAGTACCCCGACGTCGCCCCGACCCTGCCGCCGCGCAGCCGTGGCGTCATCGCGCTGCTCGAGGAGAACTGCACCTCGTGCATGCTCTGCGCCCGCGAGTGCCCCGACTGGTGCATCTACATCGACTCGCACAAGGAGACGGTGCCGGCCACCACCGAGGGTGGCCGCGACCGGCAGCGCAACGTCCTCGACCGCTTCGCCATCGACTTCTCGCTGTGCATGTACTGCGGCATCTGCATCGAGGTGTGCCCCTTCGACGCCCTGTTCTGGAGCCCCCAGTTCGAGTACGCCGAGACCGACATCCGCGACCTGCTCCACGAGAAGGACCGGCTCGGCGGGTGGATGGCGAGCGTGCCGCCGCCGCCGGCCCTGGACGAGAAGGCGGCCGAGCCCGGCGAGGTGGCCGCGGTGAACAGGCCCGCCCGAGGCGCCGGCGCCCGGGCCGCGGGGGCCGCCGCGCGGCCGCCGCGCACCGTCCGGCCCCGGGTCGTGCGGGGCGAGGAGGGCACATGACCGCCCTCGACACCGCCTTCGCCGCGTCCGGGGTGCTCGCGGTCGTCGGGGGGCTGCTCGCGGTCACGACCCGCCACGTCGTCCATGCCGCGCTCTGGCTCGTCGTCGCGCTCCTCGGGGTCGCGGGGTCGCTGCTCGTGCTCGGTGCCGAGCTCGTCGCGCTCGTCCTGGTCCTCGTGTACGTCGGCGCGGTCGTCGTCCTCGTGCTGTTCGCGCTCATGCTCACCCGTGCGCCGATCGGGCCCGACCTCGCGCACGCGGTGGGCCCGTGGCGCGCGGTCGGCGCCGGGCTGCTCGGCCTCGCCACCGCGGGGCTGCTCGCGAGCGTCCTCGTCCCGCTCGCCGACGGGTCGGTGAGCAGGGCGGAGATCTCGACCGACCAGGTCGCCGAGCAGCTGTTCGGCACCTGGGTCTGGCCCTTCGAGCTGCTGTCGCTGCTGCTCCTCGCCGCCCTCGTCGGGGCGCTCACCGTGGCCCGTCGCCCCGACCCCGGCGGGACCGCGTCGTGATCCACCTCCTCGGGCCGTACCTCCTGGCGTCCGCGCTCGTCGGGCTGGGCGTGGCCGGGATCGCGGCCCGCCGCAACGCGGTGCTCCTCCTCGTCGGGATCGAGCTCGTGCTCAGCGGGTCGCTCGTCCTCCTCGTCGCCACGCAGGCCGCCGGAGCCGACCGGTGGGCGGCCGGCAGCGTGCTGCCGCTCTTCGTCATCACCATCGCCGCCGCCGAGGTGGTCGTCGCCCTCGCCGTCGTCCTCCTCGTCTTCCGGCTCCGCGGCACCATCGACCTCGACGCCCCCAGCGCCCGCGAGGACGTGTCGTGACGCCCTGGCTCCTCGTCGGCCTGCCGGTCGCCGCGGCGGTCCTCGGGGTGGCCCTGCGGCGCAACGACCTGCTCGCCCGGGCGGTCGCCGTGGGCCTGGGAGCCGCCACGCTGCTCGTCGCGGTCCTCGCCTGGGCACTGGCCGACGGGTCCGCCGTCAGCGCCGGACCGGGGCTGCGTGCCGGGGAGCTCGCCGTCCCGCTCGACCTCGTCCTCGACCCGACCCGCGGGGCGCTCGCGGCCGTCGTCGCGCTCGTGGCGCTCGCCGTCCAGGTGTACTCGACGTGGTACCTCGAGACCGACGACCGCTACGGCCAGTTCGCCGCGACCGTCTCGCTGTTCACCGGCGCGATGCTCCTCGTCGTCGTCTCGGCAGACCTCCTCCTCACCGTCGTCGGCTGGGAGGTCATGGGCTGGTGCTCCTACCTCCTCATCGGGCACTGGTCCCGCCGCGCCGCCGCGCGGCGGGCCGCGCTCAAGGCCTTCCTCGTCACCCGCGTCGCGGACATCGGGTTCGTGCTGGGCATCATCGGCCTCGCCGCCGGCGCCGGCTCGACGTCCCTGTCGGCGGTGCTGGCGCCCTGGCGCCGGCCGACCGCGTGCATCGACGCCGCCCTCGCCGACGGCGCCCTCGCCGGTGAGGCGCTGACCGCGTGCGGGGCCCCCGACGGGGCGCTGCGGGCCACCCTCCTCGTGCTCGTCGTCGTCGGGATCCTCGGCAAGTCCGCGCAGGTCCCGTTCCAGGACTGGCTCGCCGACGCGATGGAGGGCCCGACCCCGGCCAGCGCGCTGATCCACGCGGCGACGATGGTGGCGGCGGGCACGGTCGTGCTCGCCGCGCTGTTCCCGGTGTTCGCCGACAGCCCGGCGGCGCGGTGGTTCCTCGGGGTGGCCGTCGCGGTGACGATGCTGCTCGCGGCGCTGCTGGCGTTCGCGCAGACCGACCTCAAGCGGATGCTCGCCTGGTCCACGGTCAGCCAGGTCGCCGTCATGCTCTCGGCCGTCGCCGCGGCCCCACCCGCGGACGGCGCCGACGCCGGCCTGCTCCACCTGTGGTCGCACGCGCTCTTCAAGTCGCTGCTCTTCCTCGCGATCGGGTGGGCGGCGCTCGCCGCGGGCGGCACGGCGGCCATGGCGCTGCGCGGATCCGCCGCGGCCGCACCGGTGCTGCGCACCGGCTTCCTCGTCGGGTTCCTCTCGCTGGCCGGGGTGCCGCTCGTCGTCGTCGGCGGCCTGTCCAAGGAGCACGTCCTCGTGACGGCCTGGGACGGAGCGGTGCAGGCCGACGGGCCCGGCGTGCTCGTCCTCGTCGCCCTCGTCCTCACCGCCGCCGTGACCGCCGCGTACAGCACCCGCGGCTACCTCGTGCTCACGGCACACGTGCGGCAGCAGCCCACCGCGACGGGGGTCCCGGCGGTCGTGCACGGCGTGCTCTGGGTGCTCGTCCTGCTCACCGTCTTCGGCAGCCTCGTCGTGCTCACCGGCAGCTTCGCCGTCCACCAGGTGTCCGCCCTGTGGATGCTCCTGTCCGTGCTCGTCATCGGCGTCGGTGTCGCCGTGGCGCTGCGCGGAGGGTTCGACCGCGACCCGGCCCAGGTGCTCGCCCGCCGGTTCGTCCCGGTCGCCGACGCCGGGCTCGGCGTCGACCTCCTGTACCGGCGCGTCGTCGCGACCCCGGTCCTGCGGCTCGCCCGGCTCGTCGCGTTCGTCGACACCGAGGTGGTCGACGCCTACGTCCGAGGGAGCGCGGTCGCCACCCGCGCCGCGGGCTGGGCCGGGGCCCGCCTGCACCGGGCGGAGCGTCCGAGCGCCGCCGTCGGCCTCGTCCTCACCGGGGTCGTCCTCCTCGGCGCGCTGGGGGTGCTCGCATGGTCATGAGCCTGCTCCTCGCGCTGCCGGGGGCGGTCGGGCTGTGGCTCGTCACCGGCGGGCGCGGCCTGCCCGTCCGCCCGGCCCGCTGGGTGGCCGCCGCCACCGCCGCGGCGACGCTGGTGCTGGCGGTCGTCGTCGTCGCCCTGGGATCCTCGGTGGACCGGCCATGGCTGCCCGAGCTGGGGATGCGGTGGTCCTTCGGCCTCGACGGCATCTCGGTGCCCCTCGTCCTGCTCACCGCCACCATCGGGCTCCTCGTGGCGGCCCACGCATGGGCCGAGATGCCCACCGGCGGGTCGCCGGCGACCTTCCTCGGCTGCCTGCTCCTCGTCGAGGCCGGCGCGCTCGCGACGTTCGCGGCCCGGGACGCGGTGCTGTTCTTCGTCGCCTTCGAGGTGGTCCTCGTCCCGATGTGGCTGCTCGTCGGCCGGTACGGGGACGACCACGACCCGCGGGCCCGCGCCGACGCCGCGCATCGCTTCGTCCTGTACACCGCCGTCGGTTCCACGACGATGCTGCTCGGCATCCTCCTGCTCCTCGCCCGGGCCGGCACCTCGGACCTGCGCGCGCTCGCGGACGGCGCGGGCGGGGCGCTGGGCGGCGGGACCCAGCTGGCCGTCGCGGCGCTGCTCGTGCTGGGGCTCGCCGTCAAGGTGCCGGTCTTCCCGTTCCACACCTGGCTCCCGCCGGCCCACACGACGGCGCCGACCGCCGGGTCGGTGCTGCTCGCCGCGGTGCTGCTCAAGATGGGGACCTACGGCCTCGTCCGGCTGCCCGTCGCGACCGTGCCGGACGGGTTCACTCGGCTCGCTCCCGTGCTCGCGGTCGCCGGCACGGTCGGCATCGTCTGGGGCGCTCTGGTGTGTCTCGTCGAGCGGGACCTCAAGCGGCTCATCGCGTACTCGTCGGTGGCCCACATGGGGTTCGTCGTCCTCGCCCTCGCCAGCGGGTCCGAGACCGGGCTGCAGGCCGCGCTGTACGCCAACGTCGCCCACGGAGCCGTCTCGGCGCTGCTCTTCGTCGTCGTCGGCGGGCTGAAGCAGCGGTGGGGGAGCGTCGACCTCACCGTTCCGCGACCCGCGCTGCGCGAGACCTCGCCCCGGCTCGGCTTCGTCCTCCTGCTCGGCCTCGCCGCGAGCCTCGGGCTGCCCGGGCTCGCCGGGTTCTGGGGGGAGTTCCTCGCCGTCTACGCGGCGTGGGACCCCGCGCCCGAGCGGTCGCGGGCCCTGTTCGTCGCGTGCGCGGTCGCGGCCGCAGTCGGCGCCGCCCTCGCGGCGGCCTACGCCCTCCGGGTGGCCGGGATCGTCTGGGCCGGGGACCGCCCCGACCCCGAGGTGGCGACGACCCCGGACACCTCGGGCGTCGAGCGCGTGGTCCTCGGAGTCCTCGCCGTGGCGGTCGTCGGCCTCGGCGTCGCCCCGATGGTGCTGCTCGGGACCACGGCCGACGCCGTCGCCAGGATCGGGGGTGGCCCGTGAGCGACCTCGTGACCATCGACTGGCCGGTCCTCGCCCCGGCCCTGGCCCCGGCCGCGGGGGTCGTCGTCGTCCTCGTCGGCGACGCCGCCCTGCCGCGCCGCGGCGGTGGCCGGTGGGCGCTGCCGGTTGCCGCCGTCGTCCTGCTCCTGGGGGCGCTGGCCGCGGCCGCGGCCGCAGTGGGTGCCGGTGCCCAAACCCTGCGCACGCTGTGCCTTCCCGCACCGGACGGGGCCTGTCTGTGGACCGCCGGGCCGCGCACCTCGACGCTCCAGGCCGGCATCCTGCTCGCCGCCGCGGCCGCTCTCGCGCTCCTCCACGACGGTCGGCCCCGGCCTCGCGACAGGGCCGTCTCGGCGACGTTGCTCCTCGCGGCGACGACCGGAGGGGTGGCCGTCGCCGCCGCGTCCGACCTCGGCTCGTGGCTCGTGGCGCTGGAGCTGGCGACCGTCCCCGCCGTCGCGCTCGTCGCACTGCGAGGCAGCAGGGCCGCGGCCCACGGCGCGCTGACCCTGCTCGTCACCTCCCTCGTCTCCTTCGCCCTGCTCGTCCTCGGCGCCGCGCTGTGGCTCACGGCCACCGGCGACGCGACGTTCTCGGCCGACACGGTGGCCCTCGCCTGGGCGGACCCGCAGCGGCGGGCCGTGCTGGTCCTCGCCGTGACGCTGCTCGTCGCGGGCCTGGGGTTCAAGCTCTCGCTCGTGCCGTTCCACGCGTGGACCCCGCAGGCGTACGCGACCACCGACCTCGGGACGGCGGTGTTCCTCGCCGCGGCGTCCAAGCTCGCCGCGGTCGCGGCCCTGCTCGTCCCGGTCGCGGCGATCGTCGGGGCCGGGCTCGACGCTCCCGCCCTCGTCGTCCTGCTCGGGGTGCCCGCGGTCGCCTCGCTGGGCCTCGGCACTGTCGTGGCGCTGCGGCAGACCGACCCGGTCCGGCTGCTCGCGTGGTCGACGATCGCCCAGGCCGGCTGGATCGTCGTGCCGCTGACCGCCCTGGACGCCCCGGCGCTGCGGGCCGCCGCCGCCTACGCGCTCGTCTACGCGGCTGCGACGACCGTCGCCTTCGCCGCGGTCGCCCGCACCGGCGCGCGCACCCTCGAGGACCACCGCGGCCTGCTCCGCCGCGACCCGCTCGCCGGGGGCGCGCTGGGGCTGGCGCTGCTCGTCCTGGCAGGGCTGCCGCCCGGGGTCGTGGGCCTCGTCGTCAAGGTGCTCGCCCTGGCCCCGCCGGTGAACGCGGGGGTGTGGCCCGTCGTCGCCGCGGGGGTCGTGGCGGTCGTCGTCGGCATCGCGGTCTACCTGCGCTGGTTCACGGTGCTGCTCAGCGGGTCCGGCGACCGGCCGGCAGCCTCCCCGGCCGGTCCGGTGGTCTCGCAGCGCGCCACGCGGGTCGTCCTCGTGGTGGGCAGCGCCGGTCTGGTCCTGGCGAGCGCCCTACCGACGCTCCTGCTCGACCTGCTGTCCTGAGGACGACCCGCCGGGGTGGTCAGTGCCGCGCCGTCCCGGCACCGACGAGCATCTCGCACGGACCGGTGAAGCCGCCCGGCCCCTCGAAGGCCGTCAGCGCCCGGGTGACCTCGCCCCAGACGTCGTCGCGCTCGGTGGCGTCCAGCCCGCGCATCATCTGGTGCAGCGCCCCGAAGGACTCCTGCTGGAACCGGACGCACTCCTGCGCCGAGGCGAGCCGCACCGGCGAGGGCACGGTGCGGACCTCGACGTCCTCGAAGCCGGCCGACGCCAGCGCGTCCGCGAGAACCCCCGGGCCGCCGAGCGAGAACGGGCCGGGCAGCCCGGGGCCGGGTGCCGGCAGGCCGGCGCGGGCGCGGATGATGCGCACCGGGACCGAGAAGAACTCGTTCGCCTCCGGGGTGGAGTACACGACCGCGGCGAAGCGCCCGCCGTCACGCAGCGCGTGGTGCGCCCCGCGCAGCGCCGCCGCGCGGTCCGGGAAGTAGATGAGCCCGACCCGCGAGAGGGCCGCGTCGAAGGTGCCGGCCGGCAGGGTGTCGGTCGCCTCCCCGTCGAGCTCCAGGACCTCCACCTGCCCCAGTCCCTCCCGGGCCGCGTCCTGCGCACAGCGCCGCAGCAGCTCGGGGGCGATGTCGGTGGCCAGGACCCGCCCCGAGGGGCCGACCCGTCGAGCCGCCCGGAGGCTCTGCTCGCCGGCGCCGGCGGCGATGTCGAGGACCTGGCCGCCGGGCGCCAGCCCTGCGAGGTCGAACATCGTCTCGGTCGCCTCGTGCAGCCAGTCGCCCACGAAGCCGCCCCACCGGTGCCACGCGTCGGCGGCGTCCTGCCACTGCTCGCGGGTCGTGGTCTTGAAGGCCGCGGGGTCGAAGGTCGTCGTCGTCATGGTGTCCTCCTCGTCGTGCCGGCCGGGATGGCCTGCTGAGGACGATGCTGGAGCGGGGCGAACCCCCCGACTAGTCCTCGTTGTGTACTAGTCGCCGGGGGTTCGGGTCCCTACCGTGGGGACCGTGATCGACTACGGCCAGTTCTGCACGGTGGCACGGGGTGCCGAGGTGCTGTGCGACCGGTGGACACCACTGGTCCTGCGTGAGCTGTTGTGCGGGAGCACGCATTTCAACGAGATCCGGCGAGGCGTGCCGCGGATGTCGCCGAGCCTGCTCGCCAAACGGCTGCGCACCCTCGAGGAGTTCGGCGTCGTGCGCCGTACCGAACGGGGGCGTGCCACCTCGTACGAGCTGACCGCGGCCGGGGAGGAGCTGCGGCCGGTCGTGCTCGCCCTCGGCCACTGGGGTGCGCGCTGGATCGGCAGCCGGCTGAGCCCGAACCACCTCGACGCGGGCTTCCTCATGTGGGACATCCGCCGCTTCGCGCGGGTCGCCGAGTTCCCGCGCGACCGCAGGGTCGTCGTGCACTTCCGGCTGCCGGACGCCGCCGACCGGGAGCGGGAGTGGTGGCTCGTCGTCGAGGACGGGGTGGCCGACCTCTGCCGCGACGACCCCGGGCACGACCTCGACGTCGTCGTCCACTCGAGCCTGCGCGCCCTCACGGAGGTGTGGACGGGTGACCGGACCCCCGAGCAGGTGCTGCTGACGCGGGAGGTCCGGCTCGACGGGGCGCCCGGTGACGTGCGCAGCGTCTGGGCCTGGCTGGGGACCAGCGGCTTCGCTCCGACCCGGGCCGCCGCGCTGCGTGCCGCGGCCCCCACCTGACGGGCCGTGACGGCCGGAACGCGGGACGGCCCGACGGCGTTGGACGAGGCATGCACAACCATTTCAACGGCGTGAAGACCGCCGCCCTGTTCGGCGGTCTCTGGGCTCTCCTGCTCCTCCTCGGCTGGTTCCTCGCCGGGTACACGGGCAACAGCGTCTTCATCCTCGTCTTCGCCCTCATCGCGCTCGGCACGAGCGCCTACGGGTACTGGAACTCCGACAAGCTCGCCATCAAGGCGATGCACGCCTACCCGGTCACCGAGGCACAGGCCCCGGCGATGTACCGGATCGTGCGTGAGCTCTCGACCCGGGCCGGCAAGCCGATGCCGCGCCTGTACATGTCGCCGACCCAGGCCCCGAACGCGTTCGCGACCGGCCGCAACCCCGAGAACGCGGCGGTGTGCTGCACCGAGGGCATCCTCGCCCTCCTCGACGAGCGCGAGCTGCGCGGGGTGCTCGGGCACGAGCTCATGCACGTCTACAACCGCGACATCCTCACCGGGTCGGTCGCGGCCGCGATCGCCGGTGTCATCTCCACCGTCGGGCAGTTCCTGTCGTTCGGGATGTTCTTCGGCGGCGGCCGTGACGACGACCGCAACCCGATGGCCGGCCTCGCGCTCGCGCTCCTCGCCCCGATCGCGGCGATGTTCGTCCAGATGGCGATCTCGCGCACCCGCGAGTACGACGCCGACGAGGACGGGGCGCGGCTGACCGGCGACCCGCTCGCCCTCGCCAGCGCGCTGCGCAAGCTCGAGCTGGGGGTGGCTCGGGCACCGCTCGCCCCCACGCGCCAGGTCGTCAACGCGAGCCACATGATGATCGCCAACCCGTTCCGGGCCCAGGACATCTCGCGGCTCATGTCCACCCACCCGCCGATGGCCGAGCGGATCGCCCGTCTCGAGCAGATGGGCTACGGGCACCGCATCAACCCCTGAGCGGGCCCGGCACGCGCGGTGCCGCGGCCGGGGGAGGGCTAGCCTCGACGCGTGAGAGCCGTCGGGTACGACCGCTACGGAGGCCCGGAGGTGCTCCGCGTCCTCGACGTCCCGGTCCCCGTCCCCGGGGGCCGCGAGGTGCTGGTCGCGGTCGCCGCGACGTCGGTCAACCTCTCGGACTGGGAGTGCCTCACAGGCAGCCCGGCGTACGCGCGGCTGGGCGGGCTGCGCCGCCCCGCGCGGCGGGTGCTCGGGTCCGACATCGCCGGGCGGGTCGTGGCGGTCGGCGCCGAGGTCACCGCGTTCCGCCCCGGGGACGAGGTGTACGGCGACAACCTGGCGCTCAAGGGCGGCTTCGCCGAGTACTGCGTCGCGCCGGAGTCGGCCCTGGCGCCCAAGCCGGAGGGCCTGTCCTTCGTCGAGGCGTCCACGATCCCCCAGTCCGGCGTCATCGCGCTCCAGGGCACGGCGGGGGTCCGGCCCGGGATGCGGGTGTGCCTCAACGGTGCCGGTGGCGGCTCCGGTGCGTTCGCCATCCAGCTGGCCGCACGGGCGGGGGCCCACGTCACGGCGGTCGACAACGCCGGCAAGCTCGACTTCATGCGAGCGCTCGGGGCCGACGAGGTGCTGGACCACGCGCGCGCGGACTTCACCCGCAGCGGGCCCTACGACCTGGTCCTGGACCTCGTGGCGGACCGGCCGGTGACCTCCTACCGGCGCGCTCTCGCCCCGGGCGGGACCTACCGGTGCGTCGGCGGCACGACCCGGACGCTGGTGCGGGTCGCGACCGCCGGGTTCGTGCTCGGCCGCCTCACGGGCCGCCACCTCGGGGTGCTCGCCGTCCGCGAAGGACCCGCGCACTTCACCCCGATGGCCGCGCACTGCCTGGCCGGCGAGGTGTCGATCCACGTCGACCGGACGGTCGGTCTGGAGGAGGTGCCCGAGGCGCTGGCCCACGTCGGCGCCGGCCGCGCCCTCGGCAAGGTGGTCGTGGAGGTCGGGTGAGACCTCAGGGCGCGGGGAGCCCGGCCGCGGAGTCGTCGTAGTACTGCCGGTTGCGCAGCCCCGCGGCGGCCGCCTCGTCGAGGCACACGACGGTGTCGGCGTGCCACTGCAGCACGGAGGCGGGCACCGAGGCGCTGAGCGGCCCCTCGAGGGCCGCGGCGACGGCGTCGGCCTTCCCGTCACCGGTCGCGACGAGGACGAGCCGGCGGGCCTGGAGGATCGTGCCCAGCCCCTGGGTGAGGCAGTGCGTGGGGACGTCGTCGGCGTCGGTGAAGAACCGGGCGTTGTCGCGCCGGGTCCGCTCCGAGAGCCGTTTGACCCGGGTCCGCGACGTGAGCGCCGAGCCCGGCTCGTTGAAGCCGAGGTGGCCATTGGCGCCGATCCCGAGGATCTGCACGTCGACCCCGCCGAGGCCGGCGATCCGGGCCTCGTACGCGGCGGCGGCGGCCTCGAGGGACTCCTCGTCGGTGGCCGACCCGTCTGGCACGGCGAGCCGGTCCGGGGCCAGCCCGATGACGTCGCAGACCTCCCGCAGCAGCACCTGGCGGTAGCCCTCGGGGTGTCCCGCCGGCAGGCCGACGTACTCGTCGAGCGCGACCCCGTGGGTCCGCGAGAAGTCCGCCCGGCCCGCGTCGACGGCCCGCCCGAGCTCGCGGTAGAGCCCGAGGGGTGAGGACCCGGTGGCGAGGCCCAGCACGGGGTCGCGGCCCGCGGCGCGGGCCAGGCCGGCGAGCACGGCGTCCGCCGCGTCGGCGGCCGACGCCTCGGGCGAGGGGGCGACGATGACCTGCATCAGGACACCGGGGGGAGCGAGGGCGGCACGGGCATCGCGGTCACGGCCCCCACTGTAGGGATCGAGCACCGGATCCTCGATCGGTGGTGGCGGTCTGGTTGGCTGTGGCCATGCCGTCCCTGACCCGCGACGAGGCCGTCGCCCGCGCCGCCCTGCTCACCGTCGACGCCATGGAGGTCGACCTCGACCTCGACCAGGGGGACGAGACGTTCGGCTCGCGCACGGTGGTGCGCTTCTCGTGCCGCACACCGGGGCTCGCCGGTTTCGCCGACGTCGCGCCCAGGACCCTGCACTCCGCGGTCCTCAACGGCCGCCCCCTGGACCCGGCGACGCTCGCCGACGGCCGACTGCCGCTGCCCGGCCTCGAGGCGCACAACGTCCTCGAGGTGGACGCGACGATGGCCTACGGGCACGACGGCCAGGGGCTGCACCGGGCCACCGACCCCGCCGACGACGAGGACTACGTCTACGGGCACCTCTTCCTCGACGCCGCGCCGCAGGTCTTCGCGTGCTTCGACCAGCCCGACCTCAAGGCGCCCTACACGGTGCGGGTCCGCGCTCCGCGGCACTGGAGCGTCATCGGCAACGGCGCCGCCCGCGAGGTGGAGCCGGGCCGGTGGGATCTCGCGCAGACCCAGCCGCTCGCGACGTACTTCGTCACCGTCTGCGCCGGGCCCTGGGCCACCGTCACCGCCGAGCACGACGGCATCCCGCTGGGGCTGCACGCCCGGCGCTCGCTCGAGGGCCCGCTGCGCGAACAGGCCGAGCGGATGTTCACGACGACCCGCACCTGCTTCGACCACTACCACCGGCTCTTCGGCATCCGCTACCCCTTCGGGGAGTACCACCAGGTGTTCGTCCCGGAGTTCAACGCGGGGGCGATGGAGAACCCCGGCTGTGTGACGCTGCGCGACCAGTACGTCTTCCGTGGGGCGGCGACCCCCGACCAGCTCCTCGAGCGGGACAACACGATCGCCCACGAGATGGCGCACATGTGGTTCGGCGACCTCGTGACGATGCGGTGGTGGGACGACCTGTGGCTCAACGAGTCCTTCGCCGAGTACATGGCGTACCGGGCCTGCGCCGAGGCCCTCGGGGCGCCCGAGACATGGGTCGACTTCGGCATCGTCCGCAAGATGTGGGGGTACGCGGCCGAGCGCTCGCCGAGCACCCACCCGGTCGCCGGGTCGCCCGCCCCGGACGCGCTGTCGGCCCTGCAGAACTTCGACGGCATCTCGTACGCCAAGGGTGCGGCGGTGCTGCGCCAGCTCATCGCCCACATCGGGGACGAGGCGTTCGTCGCGGGCGTCGGCGACCACCTGCGCGCGCATGCCTTCGGCAACGGCGACCTCGCGGAGTTCCTCGACGCGATGTCCCGCGCGGCGGGCCGGCCCCTCGAGGGCTGGGCGGAGGCGTGGCTGCGGACCGCGGGCGCGGACCGGCTCGCCCTCGGCCGCGACGGCGTCCTGACCCGCACGGCGCCGCCCGAGCACCCGGCGGACCGCCCGCACACCCTCGACGTGGCCGCCTTCGACGCCACCGGCGAGGTGCTGCGCCGCCCCGTCGTGCTGGAGGCGGGCAGCGGCGAGGTGCCCGAGGCGGCCGCCCTGGGTGGCGAGACCCTTCTGGTGCCCAACGCCGGCGACCTCACCTGGGCCGAGGTGGTCCTCGACGAGCGGACCCGCTCACTGCTGCCCGCCCATCTCGCTGCGGTGCCCGACCCCGTCGCACGCTCGGTCATCTGGACCGCCCTGCTCGGCGGGATGCACCGGGGCGACGTCGACCCCCGCCTCGTCCTCGACGTCGTCGACGGCGCCTGGCCGCACGAGGACGACCCCCGGCTGCTGTCGCGGGTCGCCGTCGTCGTCACGTCCTCGCTCGTCCCGCTGTTCCTGCCGCCGGAGGACCACGACGACGCGCTCCGGCGGCTGGCGTCGGCCGCCGACACCCTCGGGCGACGCGCGGAGTCCGTGCCGGGACCGGCCGGGGACGCGCTCGCCGTCGCCGCCGCCCGGGTGTGGGCGCGGTCGGGGTCCGACGTCGACCGCCTCGACGCGTGGGTGGCGGGGACCGGGCTGCCGGCGGCACTCACCGGCGACGACGACTTCCGCTGGCTGGTGCTGCGTCGCCTCGCCGCGCTCGACGCGCTGACCGACGCCGGGCTCGCGGACGCCGAGGCCGCGGACCCGTCGCTCGCCGGCCGGCTGGCGGCGATGGGGGTGCGGGCGGGCCGCCCGAGCGCCGAGGCCAAGGCGTGGGCCTGGGAGCGGCTGCGCGACGACGCGGACCTGTCGAACTACGGGGCGCTCGAGCTGGCACGGGCCTTCTGGGCCGCGGCCGACCCCGCGGTCCTGCGGCCCTACGTCGGCGAGGTCGGTGCGCTCCTGGCCCGCCTCGGGTCCCGGATGGGCGAGGACGCCCTCTCGCGGGTCGCGGCCGGGCTGCACCCGAAGAGTCTCGTCGAGGAGGCGACCCTGGAGGCGTCGACGGCGATGCTCGCCCGCGACGACCTGTCGCCGGGGGTCCACCGGGCCCTGCTCGACGAGGACCACGTCCTGCGGGAGGCCCTGCGCAGCCGCGCCCACTTCGGCTGATGCTCGGTCAGCCGGCCCAGAAGCCCCGGTCGCCGAAGAGGTCCCGGTAGGACCCGAGGCCCGCCGGGCCGGTGCGGTCGCCGAGGTAGGAGCCGACGACGGCCGCCCCGAGGTCGCCGAGCTCGGGCGCCACGACCCGGCCGCCGGCCCGCCGGGCCATCGAGTCGACGAACCGGGCGAGCCCGGGGTCCTCGCCGAGCCGGAAGAACGTGACCTGCGCCCCGAGCCGGGCCGACGCGTCGAGCTCGCGGACCGCCAGGGCCAGGGTGCGGGGGTGCGGCGGGTAGTCGAAGAAGACGCTGCCCCCGGGCTCCAGGTGCGAGGTCGGCTCACCGTCGGTGACGACGAGCAGCACCGGCTGGGCGTTCGGGTGCTTGCGGAAGTGCCGGTTGGCGAGGAGCAGGGCGTGGTGGAGGTTGGTGCCCTTGTCCCACTCGGCGTCGAGGGCGGTGAGGGTCTCGATGTCCATCCGGTGGGCGTACCGGGCGAACGCGACGAGCTCGAGGTGGTCGCCCCGGAAACGGGTCGAGATCAGCTGGTGCAGGGCGAGCGCGGTGCGCTTCATCGGCACCCAGCGCCCGTCCATCGCCATCGAGAACGAGGTGTCGACGAGCAGCGCCACGGCCGCCTGGGTGCGCGCCTCGGTCTCGGTGACCTCGATGTCGCGGATGTCGAGCCGCACCCCGAGGCGGGGGTCCGTGCCGTCCGCGGCCGTGCGGGTGATGGCGTTCGTCATCGTCCGCGTCGTGTCCCACGGCTCGGTGTCGCCGAACTCCCAGGCCCGGGTGGCGCCGCTCTGCTCGCCGGCGGTTCCGGCCTGGCGGACGTCGCGCTGGCCGCCTCGGGTCGACAGGCGGCCGGCGACGTCGCGCAGCAGCGACTTGCCGAGCTCGCGCATCGCCTTCGGGGACAGCCGGAGCGTGCCGTCGGCCGCCCGGGTCAGCATCCCGCTGTCGCGCAGCGCCTTCTCGAGGTCGGCGAGCGCCCGGGCGTCGACCGCCGCCTCACCGCCGAGCTGGCGGGCGAGGGCGTCGAGGTCGACGTCGTCCATCCGTGCACCGGGGTGGGACTGGGCGAGCTGGTCGGCGAGCGCATCGAGGTCGGCGAGGTCCTGGAGCACCCCGGTCCCGTCGCCGAGGCCGAGGCCCTGGTCGCCCTCGAACCCCTCCGAGCCGTCCCAGTCCTCGCCCGGGCGCAGCCCCTGCAGCAGGTCGTCGATGCGGGAGAGCTGCTCCATGAGGCTCGGTGACCCGAAGGCCTGCTGCGAGAGCTGCATCAGCTCCTGGCGCTGCTCGGGCGTCATCGAGCGGAGCATCCGCTGGGCGGCCGCCGCGCGGGAGGCGAGGGCGTCGATGAGCTCCTCGACCGTCTCCGGCCGCTCGGGGAAGAAGCCGCCGTGCCGGTCCATGAACCGCGCGAACTGCTCGGCGGTGTCCTCGCCCCGGGCGTGGGCGGCGAGCAGGTCCCCGAGGTCGCGGAGCATCTCCTCGACGGCGGCCCGGTCCTCCTCGGTGGCGCTCTCGAGCGCCTGCTTCATCCCGGCGAAGCGCTGGTCGAGCAGCTCCCGCCCGAGGAGGTCCTTGATCTGCTCGTACTTCTCGCGGCCCTCGCTGCTGCGCCACGAGTAGTCGGCCAGCTCGGTGACCGCGGCCGCCGGGGTGGGCGGGAGGTTCTCGATGCGCACCTCGGCGAAGCGGGCGTCGTCGTCCAGGTCGCGGGCCAGCTGCTTGCGCTCGGCGAGGACGGCGTCGTCGAGCAGGCGCCGCACCTCCTCGAGCGTGCCGTCGAGCGAGTGCTCCCGGAGGAGCTCGCGGCGCCGCTCCGCCACCCGGCGGGCGAGCTCGTCGAGGCCCGTGCGGTCCGCGGTGCCCTGGCGGAGCAGCTCGCGCATCGCCCGGTCGGGGGAGTACCCCGCCATGACGTCCTCGCCGATGGCGTCGAGCGCCTCGCGCAGGTCGACGGGCGGGGCCAGCGGGTCGGGGCCGCCCGTGTAGCGCGCGTAGGACGACCGGCGGGACCGCCGGGGGTGGCGCGGGGCCTCGCTCACCCGTACACCGTCTGGCCGTCGGCGCTGTCCTTGCTGATCCGGCGGGCGAGGTAGAGCCCCTCCAATGCCAGCTCGACCGCGCCCGCCCGCTCGCCCTCGTTCGAGGCGCCGAGCCGGGCGGCGACCTCGTCGTAGAGGGCGGACTCACCGAGCACCGGGAGCGAGTCCAGGAACGCGCGGGCCCCGACCTGCTCGCCCGTCGTCACGAGGGCGCCGTCCTCGATCGCCTCGACGAGCAGCGCGAGGTCGAGGCCGCCGAGGTGCCGCCGGCACGTCTCGGCCGTGGCGGTGCGCAGCAGGTGCCCGAGGATCTCCCGCTCGCGGCCCTCCTCGCCCGTCTCGAGCTCGACCTTGCCGCGCAGCACGTCGAGGGCCGCCTCGAGGTCGACGACCCGGGCCACCGCGACGTCCTCGCCCTGGGTGGTCGCCCGGTGCAGCGCGGCGGCGGCCACCGTCTCGGCGGCCGCGATGGCGAACCGGGCCGAGACCCCGGAGCGCTGGTCGACCGAGCTCGACCCGCGCAGGCCGCGGGTGAACCGCGCGACGATCTCGACGAGGGCGTCCGGCACGGTGGCGACGAGGTGGGCCTCCTGGCGGATGACGGCGACCTCGTCGTCGAGCTCGCGGGGGTAGTGCGTGCGGATCTCGGCGCCGAAGCGGTCCTTGAGCGGGGTGATGATCCGGCCCCGGTTCGTGTAGTCCTCGGGGTTCGCGGAGGCCACGACGAGTACGTCGAGGGGCAGGCGCAGGACGTACCCGCGGATCTGGATGTCGCGCTCCTCCATGACGTTGAGCATCGCGACCTGAATCCGCTCGGCGAGGTCGGGCAGCTCGTTGATCGCGACGACCCCGCGGTGGCTGCGGGGGATGAGACCGAAGTGGATGGTCTCGGGGTCGCCGAGGCGGCGGCCCTCGGCGACCCGCATCGGGTCGACGTCGCCGATGAGGTCGGCGACGCTGGTGTCGGGGGTCGCGAGCTTCTCGCTGTACCGCTCGTCGCGGTGCCGCCACGCGACGGGCAGGGCGTCGCCGAGCTCCGCGGCGCGGCGCCGGGACTCGGTGGTGATCGGCTCGTCCGGGTGCTCACCGAGCTCGGACCCCGCGATGACCGGCGTCCACTCGTCGAGCAGGCCGACGAGGCTGCGCAGCAGCCGGGTCTTGCCCTGCCCGCGCTCGCCGAGCAGGACGATGTCGTGGCCGGCGAGCAGGGCCCGCTCGAGCTGGGGGAGGACGCTCTGGCCGAAACCGTGCAGCCCCGGCCAGGGGTCGCGCCCGTCCCGCAGGGCCGCGAGCAGGTTGGCGCGGATCTCGGCGCGGACCGACCGCGCCGGGTAGCCGGCCGCGCGGAGCTCGCCGGCGGTCGCGATGGCCGGGGGTGCGGTGCGCGCGGTGCTGCCCGCGGGGACCGTGAGGTCGCTCATCTGTTCACGCTACGTCAGGAACCTCGGCGTGGGGAGGGTCCGTCGAGGGTGGGGTCAGCGGTAGTTCGTGTAGGTGAGCGCGACGTCGAGGTCCTGCTCCTTGAGGAGCCGCTGCACCGCCTGCAGGTCGTCGCGGGACTTGCTCGTCACCCGCACCTCGTCACCCTGGATCTGGGTCTTGACGTTCTTGGGTCCCTCGTCCCGGATGATCTTCGTGATCTTCTTCGCGTTCTCGGAGGAGATGCCCTCCTTGAGGGGGACGTCGAGCTTGTATTCCTTGCCGGACAGGCGCGGGCCGGCCTCGGGGACGTCGAGGTGCTTGAGCGACACCCCACGCTTGACGAGCCAGGTCTGGACGACGTCGAGGACGGCCTTGCAGCGCTCCTCGGTGCTGGCCTCCATCTTGATGAGCTCGCCGGCGAGCTCGACGCGGGCGCCGACGCCCTTGAAGTCGTAGCGGTTGGCGATCTCCTTCGCCGCGGTGTTGACGGCGTTGGCGACCTCCTGCTTGTCGTACGTGCTCGCGATGTCGAAGCTGCTGTCGGCCACGGGTCCTCCTCGATTCGGCGGGTCGGATGCGGCTTGCTATCCTTCCATGCGCACCAGGCAGGTTGCCCGAGCGGCCAATGGGAGCGGACTGTAAATCCGTCGCGAAAGCTTCGAAGGTTCGAATCCTTCACCTGCCACCGATGCACGAGAGCCCCCCGGGCCGGCGGAAACGTCGGCCGGGGGGCTCTGCCGTCCCCGCGCGCGCCGGGGCGCCGTCCCCGAGGCGCGCCCCTAGCATCAGGGCCCATGAGCGAGACGACGACGCCTGCACCGACCCCCGCCGCGGTGCTCGACCCCGGTCAGCGCCTCGACCGCAGGCGCACCATCGCGGTCGTCGGCGTGCTGCTCGGCGTCGCCCTCCTCGGGTTCGTCCTGTGGCGGGGCAGCACGTTCGTCCTCTACCTCGTCCTGAGCTGGTTCGTGGCGCTCGCGATGGAGCCGGCCGTGGGCCGGCTGGCGCGGTGGATGCCGCGGGTCGCGGCGACGGCGACGGTCATGGTCTCGCTGCTCCTCGCCGTCACCGCCTTCCTCTGGGCCTTCGGCAGCCTCCTCGTCGACCAGCTGGCGGCGCTGGTGACCGCGGCCCCGGACATCGCCGCGGACGTCCTCGACCGGGTCAACAGCACGACCGGCTCGTCGTACACGGTCGACAACCTGCTCGACCAGGCCGGGCTGTCGCCGGCGGACCTCACCGGGTACGCCCAGAACGTCGCGTTCGGGGTGCTGGGCCTGGTCACGGCGGTCCTGGGTGCCGCGTTCGGCCTGTTCGTCGTCGCCTTCTTCGTCTTCTACGTGTCCGTGGGGATGCCCACGCTGCGCGGCTGGCTGGCCTCGCGGATGCACCCGCGCGTCCAGGTGCCCTTCCTCGCCGCGTGGGACCTCACGAAGGTCAAGGTCGGCGGCTACATCGCGGCCCGGGTGGTCCTCGCGACGATCAACGGGGTCGCGAGCGGCGTCGCCTTCTTCCTCCTCGACCTCCCCTACTGGCTGCCGCTGGCCCTGTGGACCGGGCTCGTCGCCCAGTTCATCCCCAACGTCGGCACGTACATCTCGATCGCCCTGCCGGTGCTCGTCGGGCTCACCTCGGGCGACCCGCTGCTCGGGGTGTGGGTGCTCGCCTGGGGTATCGCCTACCAGCAGGTAGAGAACATCACCATCGAGCCGCGCATCTCGGCGCGCGCCGTCGACGTGCACCCGGCCTTCTCGTTCGGCTCCGCGCTGCTCGGGGCGCAGCTGTTCGGGCTCCCGGGCGCGCTCATGGGCGTGCCGTTCGCGGCGTCGACGATGGCGATGTTCGAGATCTACCAGCGGCGCCACGACGTGACCGCCGAGACCGAGGCCCGGGTCGCCGCGCTCGTGGCCCCCCGCATCGACGGGGAGCCCGACGTCGACGACACCGACCACGCGGAGGGCGCCGAGGCGCCCTGACGACGGGCCCGGACCCGCCACCGGCGTCGCATTACTCGCGCGTCACCTGAGTTCGGTGGCAGGCTCGGGCCATGTTCTCGCGGATCGCCGTCGTCAACCGGGGAGAGGCCGCGATGCGGCTCGTGCACGCCGTGCGCGACCTCAACGCCCAACGCGCACCGGGGGAGGCGCGCACCGAGGTCGTCGCCCTGCACACCGAGGCCGAACGCAACGCCATGTTCGTGCGCGAGTCCGACCTCGCGTACGACCTGGGGCCGGCCTCCGAGCGCCCGTACCTCGACCACGCGAAGCTGGAGCGGGCGCTGCGCGAGACCGGTGCCGACGCGGTCTGGGTCGGCTGGGGCTTCGTCGCCGAGGACCCGGCCTTCGCGCAGCTGTGCCGCGACATCGGGGTCACCTTCATCGGCCCGAGCCCCGAGGCGATGCGCAAGCTCGGCGACAAGATCGGCTCCAAGCTCATCGCCGAGGAGGTCGGGGTCCCCGTCGCGCCGTGGAGCCGGGGCGGGGTGGACACCCTCGAGGACGCCAAGGCCGCCGCCGCGCGCATCGGGTACCCGCTGATGCTCAAGGCCACCGCCGGTGGCGGCGGGCGCGGGATCCGCAAGGTCACCTCGGACGCCGACCTCGACGACGCCTACCAGCGCACCCGCGAGGAGGCCGAGCGGGCCTTCGGGTCCGGCGTCGTCTTCCTCGAGAAGCTCGTCACCGGCGCGCGTCACGTCGAGGTGCAGGTCATCGCCGACGGCCAGGGCACGGCGTGGGCGATCGGGGTGCGCGACTGCTCGGTGCAGCGCCGCAACCAGAAGGTCATCGAGGAGTCCGCCTCGCCGGTGCTCGACGCCGCCCAGGCGGCCGAGGTCAAGGCCTCCGCCGAGCGCCTCGCCGTGGCCGTCGGCTACGCGGGCGCGGGCACCGTCGAGTTCCTGTACCACCCGGGTGACCGGCTCTTCGCGTTCCTCGAGGTCAACACCCGCCTCCAGGTGGAGCACCCCATCACCGAGGTCGTGACCCGCACCGACCTCGTCCGGCTCCAGATCCACGTGGCCGCCGGCGGCCGCCTCGAGGGCGAGCGTCCCGAGGAGCTCGGCCACGCCGTCGAGGCGCGGCTCAACGCTGAGGACCCGGACCGGGACTTCGCCCCGGCGCCGGGCCGCATCGCCCACCTCGAGCTGCCCGCAGGACCCGGCATCCGGGTCGACACCGGGGTGGCCGAGGGCGACACCATCCCCGCCGACTTCGACTCGATGATCGCCAAGATCATCGCCTCCGGCCGCGACCGCGAGGAGGCGCTGGCCCGCCTGCGCCGGGCGATGCGCGAGACGACGGTGGTCATCGAGGGCGGGGCGACGAACAAGTCCTTCATCCTCGAGCTTCTCGACCAGCCCGAGGTCATCGACGGCTCGGCCGACACCGGCTGGATCGACCGGGTCCGCGGCGAGGGCCGTCTCGTCGCCACCGAGCACTCCGGGGTCGCCCTCGTCGCGGCCGGCATCGAGTCCTACCTCGACGCCGAGGCCATCGAGCGGACCCGCCTGCTCGAGACGGCCCGCGGAGGCCGGCCCCAGGCCCAGCACGTCGTCGGCCGGGCGGTCGACCTCAAGCTGCGCGGGACGGCCTACAAGGTCACCGTCCTGCGCACCGGTCCGGCGCGCTTCCGGGTCTCGGTCGCCGACCCGAGCGGCACCGCACACACCGTCGAGGCCGACCTCGAGCGGATGGCCGGGTACGCCAGCCGGCTGCGCGTGGGGGAGCGCAACCACCGCCTGATCACCGCCGCCCACGGCCCCACCCAGCTGGTCGAGGTCGACGGTGTCACCCACCGGGTCAGCCGCGACGAAGGCGGCGTGCTCCGGTCACCCGCCCCCGCGCTCGTCGTCGCGACGCCGGTCCCCGTGGGCCAGGAGGTCGCGGCCGGTGCCCCCGTCCTCGTCCTGGAGTCGATGAAGATGGAGACGGTGCTGCCCGCCCCGTTCTCCGGCCGGGTCAAGGAGCTGCTCGTCGCGACGGGTAGCCAGGTCGAGACCGGCGCCGCCCTCGTCCGCCTCGAGCCCACCGGCGACGCGACCGAGGTGGCCGAGGACGCCGGCGACGGGGTCGACCTCGACCTGCCGGACGTCGCCGTCGACGGCGACCCGGCGCAGCGGGCGGCCCGCGGGCGGGCCGAGCTGTCGGCGATGATCCTCGGCTACGACCTCGACCCTGCCGACGAGGGCAGGGCGCTCGCGGACTACCTCGAGGCGCGGGACGCCCTGGTGGACAGCGGGCTCGACGCCGTCCATGACGAGATCGGACTGCTCACGGTCTTCGCCGACCTCGCCGAGCTCGCGCGCAACCGGCCGGTCGAGGAGGAGGCGCACGTCGAGCTCCGGGTGCACAGCCCCCGCGAGCACTTCCGCACCTACCTCCAGACCCTCGACACCGAGCGCGGTGGCCTGCCGGCCGACTTCGTCGCCCGGCTCGAGCGGGTGCTCGTGCACCACGGGGTCACCGGGTTCGAGCGCACCCCCGCCCTCGAGGGCGCGGTGTTCCGGGTGTTCCTGTCCCAGCAGCGCTCCACCCCCGAGGTCGCGATGGCCACCTCGATCCTCCAGCGCTGGCTCGCCGAGCCGGCACCCCGGCCGCCGGCCGACGCCGAGGCCCGTGACCTCCTCGACCGCCTCGTCGTCGCGACCCAGCTGCGCTTCCCGATCGTCGGCGACCTCGCGCGCAGCGTCCGCTTCCGGTGGTTCGACCAGCCGCTCGTCGACGCCGACCGGGCGGCGGTGCTCGGCTCGGTCGGCACCGAGCTCGACGAGATCGACGCGCTGCCGCCCGGTGCCGACCGCACGGCCCGGGTCGACGCCCTCGCCGCCATCCCGGAGCGCATCGTCCGCTTCCTCGGCGACCGGCTCCGCCGCGGCGTCGCCGAGCGGGAGCCGATGCTCGAGGTCCTCGTCAAGCGGCACTACCGCGGGTACCACCTCGACGGCCTCCGCGAGGCGACGGTCGGCGGGCGGTCGTTGACCACGGCCGACTACCGCCTCGACGCGCGCGCCACCCGGCTCGTCAGCACGATCGGCACGGTCGACGAGCTGACGCCGGACGGCCCGCTCGCGGGGCTGCTCGCAGACGCCGTCGCGGCCCGGCCCGACGGCCACGACGCCGTCGTCGACCTGTACGTGCACCACCCCGACCTGCCCACCGACCCGGACGTGGCGTCGGCGCAGCTGCAGGACCTGCTCACGGCGATGGCGTTCACCCACGAGTGCCGCCGGGTGGCCGTCGGGGTCGTGCCCGACGACGGCCGGGAGGTCGGGTACTTCACCTTCCGCGCCCAGGGCGACGGCACGCTCGCCGAGGACACCCCGGTGCGGGGCGTGCACCCGATGGTCGGGCGGAGGCTGAACCTGTGGCGTCTGCGCGACTTCGAGCTGACCCGGCTCGACGCGCCCGACGACGTGCTCATCCTCCACGCGGTCGCCAAGGGCAACCCCCAGGACCAGCGGCTCGTCGCGCTCGCCCAGGTGCGCCAGCTCGTCGTGGTCCGCGACGACGAGGGGCGGGTCACCGCCCTGCCGCACGTCGAGCGGGCCCTGGCGAACTGCCTCGAGGCCGTCCGCCGGGCACGGGCGGCGATCGGCGGGGGCGCCCGCCTCGACATGAACCACGTGTGGCTGCACATCTGGCCGCCGATCGAGGCCGACCTCGACCAGCTGACCGCGCTCCAGGGCAAGGTCGCGCCGATCACGGCCGGAGCCGGGATCGAGGAGGTGCGGATCGAAGGGTCGATCGCCGGCGACCACGACCACACCGTCCCGATCTGTGCCCGCTTCACCTACCAGCCCGGCTCCGGGGTCACCTTCACCGTGGAGCAGCCGCCGACCGAGCGGCTGCGTCCCCTGGACGCCTACGCCGAGAAGGTCGTCCGCGCCCGGCGCCGCGGCCTCGTCTACCCCTACGAGCTGGTCTCGATGATCTCCGGCGGTGGCGGCAAGGCCGTCGAGTACGACCTCGACGAGTCTGGTCGGCTGGCTCCCGTCGACCGGCCGTACGGCGAGAACACCGCGGGGATGATCTGCGGTGTCGTCACGACCCCCACGCCCCTGCACCCCGAGGGCGTCACCCGCGTGCTGCTCTGCGGGGACCCGCTGCGCGCGCTGGGCGCGGTCGCCGAGCCCGAGTGCCGGCGGGTCATCGCCGCTCTCGACCTCGCGGAGGAGCTGGGGCTGCCCGTCGAGTGGTTCGCGCTGTCGGCCGGCGCCCGGATCTCGATGGACTCGGGCACCGAGAACATGGACTGGGTCGCCAAGGCCCTGAAGCGGATCATCGAGTTCACCCAGGACGGCGGCGAGATCAACGTCGTCGTCGCCGGGATCAACGTCGGCGCCCAGCCGTACTGGAACGCCGAGGCGACGATGCTCATGCACACCAAGGGCATCCTCGTCATGACCCCGGACTCCGCGATGGTCCTCACCGGCAAGCAGTCCCTGGACTTCTCCGGCGGCGTCTCGGCCGAGGACAACTTCGGCATCGGCGGCTACGACCGGGTGATGGGGCCCAACGGCCAGGCCCAGTACTGGGCCAAGGACCTCGTCGACGCGTACGGCGTCCTCCTGGCGCACTACGAGTCGACCTGGGTGGCCCCCGGCGAGGCCGGACCGCGGCGGGCGCCGACGGCCGACCCCGCCGACCGCGACGTCACGACCTACCCGCACCGGCTCGACGGCAGCGACTTCACGACCGTCGGCGACATCTTCTCGGTCGCCACCAACCCCGACCGCAAGAAGGCCTTCGACATCCGCACGGTGATGCGCGCCGTCGCCGACCAGGACCACGCCACCCTCGAGCGCTGGGCCGGCATGGCCGACGCCGAGACGGCGGTCGTCCTCGACGCGCGGATCGGCGGCATCCCCGTTGCGCTGCTCGGCATCGAGTCCACGTCCATCCCGCGGCGCGGGTTCCCGCCCACCGACGGCCCGGACGTCTACACCGCGGGGACGCTCTTCCCGCGGTCCTCGAAGAAGGCTGCGCGGTTCATCAACGCCGCGAGCGGCAACCGCCCGCTCGTCGTCCTCGCCAACCTGTCCGGCTTCGACGGGTCCCCGGACTCGATGCGCAGCCTCCAGCTGGAGTACGGCGCCGAGATCGGCCGGGCCATCGTCAACTTCGAGGGCCCGATCGTCTTCGTCGTCGTCTCCCGGTACCACGGTGGCGCGTTCGTCGTCTTCTCCAAGGCCCTGAACGAGCGGATGACGGTGCTGGCGGTCGAGGGGTCCTACGCGTCGGTCATCGGCGGGGCCCCGGCGGCCGCGGTCGTCTTCGCCCGCGACGTCGACGCCCGCACCGCGGCGGACCCCCGGGTCGCCGACCTCGAGGTCGCGCTGCGCGAGGCCGACCCGTCCCAGCGGGCCCTGCTCGCCACCGAGCTGGCGGCGGTGCGCCAGGCCGTGCGGGCCGAGATGCTCGGCAAGGTCGCGTCCGAGTTCGACCGGGTCCACGACATCCACCGGGCGGTCCAGGTCGGCTCGGTCGACGCCGTCATCGCCCCGGCGGAGATCCGGCCGCGCATCATCGCCGCCCTCGAGGCCGAGCTGGCACCGGGCGAGGTCCCGGCCGCCGACGGCTGACCGCGGGCCGACACGGCGACGGGCCGGTGACCGTGATGGTCACCGGCCCGTCGCCGTGCGGGGCGGGGTGGATCAGTGCAGCTCCTCGCCCTTGAGGTGGGCCGCCACCAGCTTGGTGCGGCCGGGGTAGCGGATCTCCTCGACGAGCTCCTGCATGATCGGCGACGGCTTCTCGGTGAACTGCGACACCGCGATCGTCACGACGAAGTTGATGATCATGCCGACGGTCCCGAACCCGGTCTCGGGGATGCCCCAGATGCCGTCGGAGTTCCCGTAGATGTCGATCGTCCAGACCATGTAGGCCATCGTCACGACGAGGCCGGTGATCATGCCCCACATCGCGCCCTTGGCCGTGCAGTTCTTCCAGAAGATGCCGAGCACGAGGACCGGGAAGAAGCTCGCGGCCGCCAGGCCGAACGCCAGGGCCACCACCTGGGCGACGAACCCGGGAGGGTTGATGCCGAGGTAGCCGGCGACGACGATCGCCGCGCCCATCGCGATCCGGCCGACGAGCAGCTGCTGCTTCTCGCTGGCCGCCGGGTTGATCTTCTTGTAGTACACGTCGTTCGCCACCGAGGACGAGATGACGAGCAGCAGCCCGGAGGCCGTCGAGAGGGCCGCCGCGAGCGCACCGGCCGCGACGAGTCCGACGATGGGCGCCGGGAGGCCGCCGATCTCCGGGCTCGCGAGGACGATGATGTCGTTGTTGATGAACAGTTCGTTGGCCGTCTGCGACGTGGCGCCGGTGAAGTTGATGACGCCGTCACCGTTGAGGTCGGTCACCGGCGGGAGGCTGCCGTCGGCCGCCTTCGGCCCGCTGATGAGACCCACCTGGGCCCAGGTGTTGAACCACCCGGGCATGTCCGCGAGGGACTTGCCGCTGACGTCGTTGATGATCTGCAGCTTCGAGAACGCGGCCACCGACGGCGCCGTCGTGTAGAGCAGCGAGATGAAGAACAACGCCCAGAGGGCCGAGAACCGCGCCGCGCGCACCGACTTGGCCGTGTAGAAGCGGACGATGACGTGGGGCAGGCCGGCGGTGCCGAACATCAGCGCCGCGGTGATGAGCACCATGTTCATCCGGGAGGTCTGGGTGAACGCCTCGGTGTACTGCGCGAAGCCCAGGTCCTGCTGGAGCCCGTTGAGCTCGTCGAGGATGCGCCCGAACCCGATCTGCGGGAGCGGGACCCCCGTGACCTTGGCCGACACCGCGACCGCCGGGATCAGGTAGGCGATGATGAGGACGGTGTACTGCGCCACCTGGGTCCAGGTGATGCCCTTCATGCCGCCGAGGACGGCGTAGAAGAAGACGATCGCCATGCCGATGACGACGCCGGTCGTCGTGTTGACGTTGAGGAACCGGGTGAAGACGAGACCCACGCCGGCCATCTGCCCCGCGACGTAGACGAACGAGACGACGATCGCCGCGACGACCGCGACGAGGCGGGCGGTCTCGTTGTACCGGTCGCCGACGAAGTCCGGGATCGTGTACTTGCCGAACTTGCGCAGGTAGGGGGCGAGCAGGAGGGCCAGGAGCACGTACCCACCGGTCCAGCCCATGAGGTACACCGAGCCGGCGTAGCCGTTGCCCGCGAAGGCGACGATGCCGGCGAGCGAGATGAACGACGCGGCGCTCATCCAGTCGGCGGCGATGGCGGCGCCGTTGGCGTAGGCGGGGATGCCGCCGCCGGCGACGTAGAAGCCGGCGGTGTCGGAGACGCGGCTCCGGTAGGCGATCCCGATGTAGATGCTGAACGTGATGACCGCGAAGACGAGGGTCCAGAGCTGGATGTCGGTCACGGGTGGTGCACCTCGCTCTCGGTCTCGCCGACCCCGAACTCGTCGTCGAGCTTGTCCATCCGCCACACGTAGACCGCGATGAGGACGACGAACACGATGATCGAGCCCTGCTGGGCGAACCAGAACCCGAGCGGGAAGCCGATGAACGTCAGGGAGTTCAACGCATCGACGAACACGATCCCCGCTCCGTAGGACACCAGGGCCCAGATCGTGAGGAGCACTGCCATGAGTCTGAGGTTTCTGCGCCAGTAGTCCCGGCGCGCGTTGTCGTCCATCGGACTTCGCCTCCTTGCGAATCCTCCGAGTCCCCGACCGGCCCGGTTGGTCGGCAATGAAACAGGGGGCCTCGGTGCTCTCTCAACACCCAGGGGGGTCCGGGGCTCGATCGTGCGGTGAACGGTCGGGGCGGGGCGGCCGACAGCGCGCGGGCGGCGACGAGCGGTCGACCACCGGGGGTGGGCGGTCCGATCCGACCGCTCGTCGGCCCTGCCCCGCCGTTCGACCCCCACCCCACGGCAGGATGCGGACAGCCGGTTCCGCGGGCACCTACGATCCCCGGCATGAGCCAGAGCACGTCAGCCGCCGCCCCCGTGCGGGTCCGCCGCCGGATGGAGCCCGCGCGCAAGCGTCTGCTCCTCGCCGCGCTCATGGCACTGGTCGGGGCCTTCCTGCCGTGGCTCTACACGGGAGTGGGCAACATCAACGGCGCTCGCGGCGCCGGCCTCTGGGTCGCCTACGCCGCCGTCTTCGGGGTGGCGGGTGCGCTCATGCCGATGCGCCGGGTGTCCGCCGTCCAGGCAGCCGTCCTCGCTGCCGTCGCTCTCGCGCTCCCCATCTGGCAGCTCGTGCACCTCGCGGGGCTCGTGGGCTTCGAGGGGTGGATGCCGGGCCCCGGCATCATCATGTGCCTCGGTGGCGGGGTTCTCGCCGCGGTCGCCGGTCGGCAGCTCTGGCAGCCCCCCGCCCAGGACTGAGCATCCCGGCGTAGTCGGCTCTGCCGCACCCGAATCCCTGTGGACAAGTGCTTGTCGTCGTACGGGTGTTCGAGTAGGATGAGGCATGGACAGGGGGCAGCTGAGCAGCCGCATCGCGGCACTGCGGGTGGAGTGCGCGGCGGTGGGTCGGGGGCTGGCCGACGGGGGTCGGGGGCTGTCGGCGGAGGAGTGCTTCGAGGTCGCGGGTGAGCTGCAGGGGCTGGTCAACGCGGCTGAGGGGGCGCAGGCGGTGGCGGCGGCGTGGGGGGCTCGGGTCGAGACGACGATGCGGGAGTCGGGGCCGTGGGAGCG
>NZ_CANLZR010000008.1 GCF_947495705.1 uncultured Phycicoccus sp. | reverse complement strand
GCTGGTGCTGCGTGACGACGTGTGCACGACCCCGTGGTGCGACGCCCCGATCGTGCACGCCGACCACACCCACCCCGCCCACGCCGGCGGCGAGACGAGCTTCGGGAACGGGTCCGGGCTGTGCGCCCGATGCAACGGCGTCAAGGAAGCCCCCGGGTGGCAGGCCCGGGTGCTCTCCACCTCACCGCGCCACCTCGAGGTCACCACCCCGACCGGGCACACCTACCACTCCCACGCCCCGCCCCTGCTCGGCTGGGGCACCGACCCACCCGCCCCCGAACCCGACCCCGCGTCAGGCCCCGCGCCTGACCCAGACTCTCCCCTGGAACGACACCTCCAGGCACTCCTCCACGCCGCCTGACCCGCGGCCCGGTCGACGACACCGCTCTGGAGCAGCTGACCTAGGTCGAACGCGGCGAAAAGGGCTACGTCAGGCGGACCGTTCGCGGTCGAGTCGTTCGAGGATCCAGGAGCGGACGAGTGTGGAGGCGGGGAGGTGTTTGGCGGCGGCGACGCGCTGAACCTCGGCTTCCTCCTCGGCGCTGAGCCGCACTGAGTACACCTTCTGCCGGTTCGGTCGACGGCCGGTGGTGCCGGCGGGGTACGCGTCGTCCTTGGTCTGCTCCGACTCCTCGCGCAGCTTCTCGGCCAGGGCTGGGTCAATCGTCTTGGCCATCATCGTCTCCTTGCTGGTAGAGCGTGAGGTCGGCGCCGGTGGCCGGCCAGGCGTTGATGCCGTGCAGGTCGCCGTCGAGGTCGCGGTAGGCGATCACGACGACCACCCGCCCTGCGGAGCGGGAGCGACCGATGAACCGAGACGCTCCCATCCGGGACTTCGGGTCGGGTTCGAGCGCGAGGAGGTCGGCATCGTCCATGACCTCCTGTGTCCAGCCGGGCTCGATCCCGTCGGCGTCGGGGTAGCGATCGCCGCGGGAGCGGATGTACTCACTGGCCTCGGTGTCCCACTGGATCTCCTCGCCCACTGGGTTAGTGTACGTCTTTGTCAGACGATGTAGTACAACCAGTCCGGAGCGAGCTGCCCGCATCAGACGCCGGCGACGTACGCGGTGAGGAAGTGCACGCCGTGCCGGTCGAGGTTGCCCCGCGCTCGGTCGTAGTGCTCGGTGGTGCGGGGGTCGGCGTGGCGGGCCAGGATCTGCGCGTCGCGCAGCGGCACCCCGGCGTCGAGGGCGTTGGTGATCGCGGCGTGCCGCAGCGAGTGCGGGGAGATGTGCCGCGGGATCCCGGCGGCCTTGGCGATCCGTGCGACCATCCGGTACACGTCGCGCCGGTCGATCGGGTTCCCGCTCTGCGGTCGCAGGATCAGCGGGCCCTCTGCGCGATCGCCGCGGCAGGCCTCGAGGACTCGCAGCACCGGGACGGTGACCGGCATCGTGGCCGGCTTGTTGCCCTTCCCGACCAGCCGCAGCACCCGGTGCCCGCGCAGGGTCTCGGCGTAGTCCTCGATCCGCACCGCCGCGGCCTCCGACGCCCGCAGTGCGTTGATCCCGAGCAGGAACGCCAGCGCGCCGTGGTGGACGGTGATGGTCTGGGAGACCTGCAGGAACCGGATCAGCTCGAGCCGGTCCAGACCCTGGGTGCGGGACTCATCCCGCTGGACCTTCGGCAGCCGGGCGTAGACCGCGGGGTCCGCCGGGACCAGGCCGTCGATGTGCGCGAACCGGAAGAACCCGCGCACCCCGTGCATCATCGTCACCACCGAGGAATCCATCAAACCCCGCTCCCCCAGCCCACGGATGTACAGCTCCACATGCGCGCGCTGGACCCCGACCAGCGGGTCCAGCCCGTGCCCCTCACACCACGAGAACCACTCCCGCAACTGGAACGCATACAACCGGTGCGTGCGACCCGAATAGCGGGCCAGATAGGAGACAGCGGCCAGCTGCGCGCTCGACATGATGGACGGCTGGAACGGGAGCACAGCAGTGGAAGCAGACATGGGTCACCTCACGCGGCGACCAGTCATTGCCCGCACCCGCCCGCCGCGACAGCGGCCGGGCATCCGGACGACGCGAACGCTAGGCCCGACAGTCGGTTTGGAATAGCCCCGTCAGGCGGCTACTTGACACTTCCGGGTAGGGCCGGTGTCTGGCCAGACTCGGTCCAGGTGTCCGGCGGGAAGCTCTCCATGCGGCTGCCCACCAGGTCGATCGGTGTGGCTCATTATCGGTTTGCGTTCCCGCTGGGCACCGTTGCCGGTGTGTGGCTCAAGAGGGGTCTGCCCAGCTCGTAGTAGCACTGCCCGCCCGGTGTCCACCGAACAGTGACGGCGGGAAGGTGAAGCTCATGGCGAGAGTGGTCATCGGGGTCGATCCCCACAAGCTGTCGGCGACCATCGAGGTCGTCGACGAGCACGAGACGGTGTTGGCGACCGGCCGGTTCGGCACCGACAAGACCGGCTACGCGGCGATGCGCCGGCACGTCGCGTCCTACCCGGAGCGGGTGTGGGCGGTCGAGGGCAGCAACGGCGCCGGCCGCCCGCTGGCGCAGCGGCTCCTGGCCGACGGGGAGCACGTCGTCGACGTCCCGGCCAAGCTGTCCGCGCGGGCCAGGGCCCTGGACAGCGGGCACAACCGCAAGACCGACCCGCACGACGCCCACGCGGTCGCGGTGGTCGCGGTGCGCACCCGGAACCTGCGGGTCCTGGCCCACGACCCTCAGCTCGAGGCGTTGCGGCTGCTGGTGGACCGGCGGGCCGAGCTGTCCCGGGCTCGGATCCAGTGCGTCAACCGGGTGCACCGGCTTCTCTCGGAACTCGTTCCGGGACAGTCGAAGAGGAAGATGAGCACCACCCAGGCCAAGGCCATCCTCGCCACCGTGAAACCCCGGGACATCGCGGGCAAGACCCGCCGGCGGCTCGCCGCGGAGGAGATCGCCGAGCTCGTGGTGATCGAGAAGAAGGCCAAGGCCGTCACCAAAGAGCTCAAGGCGATGGTCCGCGCGTCCGGCTCCACCCTGATGGAGCTGCCCGGTGTCGGGCCGGTCGTGGCCGCACGGGTGCTGGCCGACACCGGGGACGTCGCCCGGTTCGCCGACCGGAACCGGTACGCCTCCTGGACCGGCACCGCCCCCATCGAAGCCTCGTCCGGGGAGATCGTGCGCCACCGGCTCTCCCGGGCCGGGAACCGGCGGATGAACCACATGATCCACATGGCCGCCGCGTCCCAGCTGCGTCACGACACCGAGGGGCGGGCCTACTACCGGCGCAAACTCGCCGCCGGGAAGACCAAGGCCGAAGCCATGCGCTGCCTGAAGCGACGGATCTCCGACGCCCTGTACCGACAGCTCCGCGCCGACGCTCAGAGCCGGGCGGTCGTGGACGTGGACGCGGGCCCGGGAGGGCACTGCGGGGCGTCACTCATATCCAGCGCGGCCGGCTCGCACCCGCACACCGGCACTTCGGATCAGCCACTCCCGGGACCCGCACCCACGACCGTACGCCGAGCACTGCGGCAGGGAAGAGCACGACCTCAAGGCCCCTCGAACCAGCCTCTTGACATCAGAGGGTTGCCGGTATGCAGCAGTTCTGGAGGACCGGTTGTCGTGCGCCTCTGTCGCCAAAGGTCGTCAGGACCGCGCAGCAAACTCCAGTGCGCGAAGGACTCCGATGAGATGCGCCAGGTCGTGCCAGGCCTCTTCTGGCAGTCGCTCGCGCTCGTCCTGAATGCTCTCTTCGACGTCGTCACTGACCTGACCGACCGTGAACGTGTGGGGTTCTTCGGCCATGTCGAACGCCTGCTCCACCGGGTGACCGTGTCAAGTCCAATTGGCCCCGCGAGGACGGCCTGGCTTGGCCCCAGGCGCCCGGCAAAGAACGCCGGTTAGCTGCCGTTGCGTTTCGGCGTCGAGGGGCTTTGCTGCGAGATGGCTGTCAGGCCGGCTTCCGTGAGAGCACCTCCGCCCCCGACGGATCAAGGGTGATGCTCTCTCCCGGGGTCCGACCGGCCGCTTCCAGGGCGTCGATCGACGCCACCCGGAATGGCAGTCCTTCGCCGTCTTCCAGAGCTGGGAAGGACAGATCCCCAGAGGCACCCACCTGGGCGATGAGTTCGCCGTCCCAGACCGTCCCGAGAACTTCAGGGTCGTATGCGAACACCGGCGATGACTCATCGAGGAAGAGCAACACGGGCCCCAGGTCCTTCAGGTCACGCTCGACGTCCTCGATGGACAGGTCGGGACCCAGGGAGAGTCCCACGCGCTCGTTGGTCTTCAGCGCGCGACCGGCGACCAGACGGTCGACGGTGAGGGCGGCGTGATAGGTCCGCCAGGCAGCGTGTGGGCTGTCGAATGGCACATCCACACCGCCGGGTGAGTCCTCGGCCGAGTACGCCCGGCCGGGCTCCACGGAGGTGAAGTGCGCGACGACAACCGACGATGAGAACGTCCACGGTTGGCCATCGCCCGTTCGGTAGGTCCGGTTCGGCAGCAGATCCACCAGTGAGTCGAACGGCTTGGCCCGGGCCACCGCGTCATTGCGGGCGTGCAGCTGGGTGACGACGGCGTTGTCTCCGGCGGCGGAGCAGCCCGCCATGAGCAGAGAGGCGAGAACGAGGGGCGCAGCGGCCCGGGTCAGGCGTCGCATGGCGCTCCTCAGTAGTTGGCGTTGAGGTGGGACTCGTCGTGCGTGGTGAGGTACGTCGGATAGGTGCCGTACCTCTCCATGCAGCCAGTCTCGGTGTCGCGGTGCTCAAGGCCAAGAGAGTGGCCGATTTCGTGGCAAGCGAGCCCGCGTTCCGCGCTGCGGCTTACCACGTTGAAGTACGAAAGGTCGAAACGGACCGTGTGCTGTTCGCACTTGAATCCAGACAGGGAGTTGCACGTTGTCAATCCCCAGGTGCCTCCCGAGGAGTGCCACGAATACCCGCAGTAGGTCGTGTAGTCCTGGTTGCGCACAACGACATCAGTCGCCGAGTCCAGCGTCGAGTCGTAGGCGGTATTGGCGTCGGTCGGGTTGTAGTTGTACGTCCGAGACCACACGACGGCGTCCTGAACCGCACTGTTGAGGCTGACGTAGTGGAAGTAGTGAGTTCCCCCGTCCGCCATGTTCACCGGCGACCCGTTCGTGGGGTTCGCCCTTGCGGATCCAGTCGCCGGTGGCGAGCTCGTTGATGGTGGCTGGGTTGATGGCCGGGTTAGCGCCGAAGTCGAAGTCGCCGAGCCACTTCTCGCGGGGGAACCCGGCGGCCTTGACCCGGCGGAGGGTGGAGCGGCGGTCGCGGTCGTCGACCTCGGCCAGCAGCAGCTCGGCCAGGAAGCCGTGGTAGGTCAGCTGCTCGTGGGTCGCGGCGGTCACGGCCTGGTCGACCAGGGCGCGGATGGTCGGCAGCCGCAGCCGCCGGCAGGCCTGGTCGACCGCCGCCGCGGCGGCCTCCTCGGTCAGGCCGCGCCGACGCCGCAGCGTGTGCGCGACCGGTGTCGGTGAACCACTGTTGCTGGCGGCGGTCATCGGGTGCTCACCTTCGCCTCCTGGTCGGTGGGGGCGGTTCGTCGTCGCGGGAGGAGCTCGTCGTAGGCCATCACCGACGGCAAGGGCCGGGTGTCCGGTGGGAGGCCGGCGATGACAGCGGCCGGGTCGGTGAGGCGGCGCTGGGTCAGGCTGACAACCCGTTCCTCGCGCACGACGTGGTGAGCAGCGAGGTGACGGCCTCCGGCGGCCCCACCGTCAGCGTTCGCAGTGCCTGAGGTGGTGGCGTGGCGGCGGGCCTCGACGGCGACGACGTCGGCGGAGAGCGCGCCCACGGTCAGGGCAGCCCGGATCCCTGCCACGACGTCCCGCTGGTTCATGCTGCGGTGGAGTAGGGGGACCTCGATCAGCTCGCGGGTGCCGTCGGCGTCGCCGTTGACCTTGCGCGCCTCGGCCCAGAACGCCTCGTGCGCCGGGGTGAACGTGCCCGCGGCACGCGCCTGGGCCAGGGCGGTGGAGCCCGGCAGGGCGCCGGGCTTGGTCCGCAGGACCTCCAGGTAGTGGTCCAGGGCGAGGCGGTGCCCGGTGCGGGCCGCGACCCGCTGGTGGACCGCGACGATGTGCGCCCGTCGAAGACCACGACCTGGGAGGCGCGCAGCGAGACCCGGACCCGGCGCCCGATCAGGTGCGCCGGGACGGAGTACTTCACCATCCGCACCGTGACCATGGAGGAGCGGTCCACCCACGGGTGCAGCACCGTGCCCGGGTCGAACCCCTCGCCCGGAAGAGGCGCCAGCAGCGACTGCTCCCGCGCGAACGCTATGCCGACCGGCTCGGTCCGGCCGCTGATGACGCGCGCGTCGGCGGCGGACTCCCAGGCCTGGATCTTCGCGTTGAGCTCGGCCAGGTCGGTCACCTCGGGCATGGGGGTGAGGTGGTTGCGGCGGAACCAGCCGACCGCACCCTCGACCCCGCCCTTCTCGTGGGCGCCCTCGATCCCGGGTTGGCAGTAGAACGCGTCGAAGCCGTAGTGGGAGCGGAACAGCACCCACCGCTCGTTCTCCACGCGGGCCCGGCCGGGGCCGTGCACGACCTGGGAGACGGCGCCCTTGAGGTTGTCGTACTTGATGTGCCCGGTGGGGATCCCGCCGATGGCCTCGAACGCGGCGATGTGCCCTTCCAGGAAGGCTTCCTGCGCCTGGGTCGGGTAGACCCGGTGGACCGCCTTGCCGGAGTGGGCCAGCCAGAACACGAACAGGAAGCACTTCGTGCGCACCCCGTCGAGGATCACCCACACCTCGCCGAAGTCGACCTGCGCCTCCACCCCAGGCGCGTGGTCCTGGGCGATGAACACCTCGACCCGCCGCCCGGCCTCCCGGTCGACCTGGGCGCGGCGGACCCGCACGTAGTCCCGCACCGTGGAGTACGACAACCCGGTCGCGTCGTGTTCCTCGACCAGCCGCGCCAGGATCCGGGTGGCGGTGTGCCGCTGCTTGCGTGGCGCGTCCAGGTCCGAGATCAGCATGGCGTCGATCGCCGCCTTGTACGGCTCCAGCCGCGGCGAGGACCGCACCGGCCGCTTCCGCGGCGGCGGCACCGCCGACGCCAACGCCTGACGGACCGTGCGCCGGTGCACACCATGCCGAGAAGCCAGCTCCCGGATCGAGAGCTCCTCCACCCGCGCGTCCCGGCGGATCGCAGCGAAGACGTCCACACGTGATCCCATCCCGACCCAACCCCTTTGCCTCGAGAACCAGCCGATGGGACTCAGGCTCAGGTGGGGCCAGATCAAACCGTCACAACCACCCCGGCGCGTCGCCCATGGGGCCAGAACAAGCCGTCACGGTGGGGCCAAATCAACCTGTCATAGACAACCGGGAGATGCCAGTAGTAGTCCATGTCGAGCGGGACTTGTGGGCCCAGTCGCTTCTCCGTAGCGTCGAGCGCGCGAAGCAACGCGGTACGTAGGTCGGCGATGCTGACGGTCAAGGGCTCTGCCACCCCACGAGCATGTCGCAGAAGCGCATGCTCATGCTGCGATTCCGACGGTCGACAGGCGGCGCTATGCAGCGGGTCCACGACCTCGGGGAGGCGGTTCAGGGCACGTCCGATGGCTCAGCCCGTGGAGTTGCCACCCCAACGGCAGTGCCGCCACCCGCGCCCTCGACGGAGTAGCCCGTCGCCCCGACGAACGACGAGAACATGCCGCGCCGCTGACCTCGTCGACGGCGTGTTCTCGTCGTTCGACGCAGGGGTGGTCGGGGTAGCCCCTTCTGGGCGCTGTGACGCGCAACGCCACCGTGGGGCGTGCCATCCTTCTGGAGCCGCCCCTACGACGACCCGGATCGAGGACGTCGTTCGGCTCCCTCGAAGGACACGACGGGGCGATCCTCCACGCCGCCTGACCCGCGGCCCCGCCCACGCGGTGCCGCGGGTCAGGCGCAGCCTCAGTCCGCCTGGCCGTAGAGGCCGGCCAGGGTGGCGCTGTCGGCCCAGTGGATGTGCTTGATCGGGTTGTCCGGGTCGTCGAGACCCTTGTTGTAGGTGTATGCCCCGCTCTCGTACACCGCCCAGACGTGCTGGTTGCCGTTGGAGTTGCCGGAGGCCACGCCCTCGATCATCGACGGTGCCCTCATGCAGAACGAGGTGGCATCGGTGATGTCACCGGTGAAGGACGTCGGCCGCACCCACACGTTGCTGCGGTCGTTGCGGCCGTAGGACGTCGCGAAGACGAACTTGCCGTCGATGACGGTCATGCCCTGGGTCTTCTTGGGCACCCAGCGCTTCTCTCCCGTATAGGTCAGCGACCCGTCGCTGTTCGGGCTGTACTTCCACATGCTCTGGTGGGCGTCCTTGTCGAAGTTCCCGGTCCAGATCTTGCCCCCCTGCTCGCCGAGGAAGGACGCGGCGCCGGCGACGTCCTGGGTGCCCTTGGGGCCATGAGTGGTGTTGTCGTTGGCCGCAGCCAGCTCGGAGTGCACCTTCGAGGTGGTCCAGTACCGGACGATCCCCTCGCCACCGACGTAGACGTGGCCACCGGCGATGGCGACACCTCCCGCGTGCGTCGTGGGGATGAGCATCCGTCCCAGGCTCTGGCCGCGCCGCTCGCCGCTGAGGACGACGCCGAAGACGGCACTCGGGCCGTCGGGGTCGCTGTTGCCGTCGCCGTCGTGGTACGCGGAGATGAGCAGCACGTCCTCGGTGGTGCCGTCCCAGTTGTTCCAGTAGGCCAGGCCCTGCGGCACGTACCGGCCGTCGAGCAGCCCGGCCGGGATGGCGACGCTCTGGTGGAACGTGCTGTCGTAGGTGGTGCTGGCGGACGGGCCCGGGTACCAGGGGTTGGACCCCTGGGTCGTCCGGCAGTTGGCGTCCTCGGCCAGTGCGGCCTCGGGAGCGGCCACAGCCACCAGCCCGCCCAACGTCGCTGCCGCCATCGTCATGGCCAGTTGCTTGAGTCCTGCCATCGTCAGTGATCCCCCTCGTGTCGTTCTCGTCGCGCCGGAGGTGCCTCCCCCCGGCCGGACCCCGAATCCCCCGGGCGTCGCTTCGCAAGATAGCCCCTCGGCGCCGTGGGGGCGTGCTGGCTGGACGGGGAGGCCTCCCCATCCCTCGACGGACGATCGCGATCGGGAACAGATGGCCGAGGACCAGAGTTGAGTCTTCTGAACGCAAGGTTGGCGACGTGAGTTTGCGCAAGGAGACCCACCGACCTAACGTGAGCGGGAGGCACTCAACCCAGTGTCACCAGATCGAGCAAGGAGCAGCCCCATGGCCCGTGCAGTCGGCATCGACCTCGGCACCACGAACAGCGCCGTCGCCGTCCTCGAGGGCGGCGAGCCCACCATCATCGCGAACGCCGAGGGCGGTCGCACCACCCCGTCGGTCGTCGCGTTCTCCAAGGGCGGTGAGGTGCTCGTCGGCGAGATCGCCAAGCGCCAGGCCGTGACGAACGCCGACCGCACCATCCGGTCCGCCAAGCGCCACATGGGCACGGACTGGGCCACCGACGACATCGACGGCAAGAAGTACACCGCGCAGGAGATCAGCGCCCGCATCCTCCAGAAGCTCAAGCGCGACGCGGAGTCCTACCTCGGTGAGAACATCACCGACGCCGTCATCACCGTCCCCGCCTACTTCGACGACCACGAGCGCCAGGCCACGAAGGAGGCCGGCGAGATCGCGGGCCTCAACGTCCTGCGCATCGTCAACGAGCCCACCGCCGCGGCCCTCGCGTACGGCCTCGACAAGGGCAAGGAGGACGAGCTCATCCTCGTCTTCGACCTCGGTGGCGGCACCTTCGACGTCTCGCTTCTCGAGGTCGGCAAGGACCCCGAGGACGGCTTCTCGACCATCCAGGTCCGCGCCACCTCCGGCGACAACCAGCTCGGTGGCGACGACTGGGACGAGCGGGTGGTCAACCACCTGCTCACCACGGTGAAGAACACCAGCGGGGTGGACCTGTCCAAGGACAAGATCGCGATGCAGCGCCTTCGCGACGCCGCGGAGCAGGCCAAGAAGGAGCTCTCGTCCGCGAGCAGCACCAACATCTCGCTGCAGTACCTCTCGATGTCCGAGAACGGCCCCATCCACCTCGACGAGACGCTGACCCGCGCCCAGTTCGAGCAGATGACCAAGGACCTGCTCGACCGCACGAAGCAGCCGTTCCAGAACGTCATCAAGGACGCGGGCATCGCGGTCGCCGACATCGACCACGTCGTCCTCGTCGGCGGCTCGACCCGGATGCCCGCCGTCAGCGCCCTCGTCAAGGAGATGACCGGCGGCAAGGAGCCCAACAAGGGCGTCAACCCCGACGAGGTCGTCGCGCTCGGCGCGTCGCTCCAGGCCGGTGTCCTCAAGGGTGAGCGCAAGGACGTCCTCCTCATCGACGTCACCCCGCTGAGCCTGGGCATCGAGACCAAGGGCGGGCTGTTCACCAAGCTCATCGAGCGCAACACGGCCATCCCCACCAAGCGCAGCGAGGTGTTCTCGACCGCCGAGGACAACCAGCCGTCGGTGCTCATCCAGGTCTTCCAGGGCGAGCGCGAGATCGCGCAGCAGAACAAGCCGCTCGGCACCTTCGAGCTGTCCGGCATCGCGCCGGCCCCGCGCGGGGTCCCGCAGGTCGAGGTCACCTTCGACATCGACGCCAACGGCATCGTCAACGTCTCCGCGAAGGACCGTGGGACCGGCAAGGAGCAGAAGATCACCATCTCCGGCGGGTCCGCCCTGTCGAAGGAGGAGATCGAGCGCATGGTCAAGGACGCCGAGGCGCACGCCGAGGAGGACAAGAAGCGGCGCGAGGAGACCGAGGCTCGCAACACCGGTGAGTCCCTCGTCTTCTCGACCGAGAAGTTCCTCTCGGAGTCCGGCGACAAGGTCTCCGACGAGCACCGCGCCCCGGTGGACGCCGCCCTCGCGGACCTCAAGGAGGCCATCAAGCCCGAGAGCAACGCCTCGGCCGAGGACATCCAGGCCAAGATCAACACCCTGAACACCGCCTCCCAGGAGATGGGGGCCGCGGTCTACGCGGCGGCGGCCGAGCAGGGCGAGTCCGGGGACGTGCCGGGCGCCGAGGCCACCGACGGTGGTCAGCCGGCCACCGACGCGGGTGACGACGACGTCGTCGACGCCGAGATCGTCGAGGACGACGAGGACGCGAAGGAGGCCAAGTGACCGACCAGTCGATGGACGACTCGGTGAACACCGAGGCCGTCAACGACGAGCCGGTCCGCGGCGAGGAGGAGGTGGCCCCGGAGGAGTCCGGGGCCACCGCCCCCGCCGGGGAGCCCGCCGAGGCCCCGGCCGACGGCGCGGACACCAGCCCCGACGCCGTTCTCGCTGCGGAGCGGCTCGCCGACCTGCAGCGGCTGCAGGCCGAGTACGTCAACTACAAGCGCAGGGTCGACCGTGACCGGGCGCTCGTGCAGGAGCGGGCCATCCACGACGTCCTCGAGTCCGTTCTCGGGGTGCTCGACGACATCCACGCGGCGCGAGAGCACGGCGACCTGACCGGCCCGTTCGCGGCGATCGCCGACAAGCTCGAGGGCACCCTCGGGCGGTACGGCCTCGAACGCTTCGGCGTCAAGGGCGAGGCGTTCGACCCGCAGCAGCACGAGGCCCTCATGCACGCCCCGTGGCCCAGCGGCGACGACGAGCTGCCGGCCGACGCGGCCGCCACGACCGTCGTCACCGTGCTCCAGCCCGGATACCGTGCCGGGGACCAGGTGCTGCGGCCCGCCCGCGTCGCCGTGTCCGACCCCGAGTGACGACCACCCCGCCCATCCCCCCGACGAGCGACCGATAGGAGGCGCCGATGGCCAGCCAGGACTGGTTCGAGAAGGACTTCTACGCCATCCTCGGCGTGCCGAAGGACGCCGACGACGCCGCGATCAAGAAGGCGTACCGCAAGCTCGCGCGGCAGTACCACCCCGACCGCAACACGGGCGACGCCGCCGCGGAGCAGCGGTTCAAGGACGTCGGTGAGGCCCACTCGGTGCTCTCCGACCCCAAGCAGCGCCAGGAGTACGACGCGGTCCGGTCGATGGCCGGTGGCGGCGCGCGGTTCCGCGCCGGTGCCGGTGGGCCGAGCGGTGGCGGCGGCTTCGAGGACATCTTCAGCGCCTTCGGCGGAGGCGGCGGCGGCGGGTCCCGCGTGCGGTTCCAGCAGAGCGGCCCGGGCGGCTCGTACGCCGGCGGCAGCGACCAGGACATCAACGACCTCCTCGCGCAGATGTTCGGCGGAGGCGCGGCAGCGGGAGGCCGCGGTGGCGACCCGTTCGGGGGTCCGGGGTTCGGCGCGGCCCGCGGCCCGCGGCCGGGCGCCGACATCCAGGCCCGGACGACGCTGCCCTTCCGCGACGCGGTCGAGGGGTCCACGGTGACGCTGACGACCGCCGACGGCGGCCACGTCACGACGAAGATCCCGGCCGGCGTCCGGGACGGCCAGAAGATCCGGCTGCGCGGCAAGGGCGCTGCCGGTGACCCGGGAGCGCCGAAGGGCGACCTCATCCTCACCGTCGGCGTCGAGAAGCACCCGGTCTTCGGGCGTTCCGGCGACGACCTCACCGTCGACCTGCCGGTCACCTTCGCGGAGGCCGCACTGGGCGCCACCGTCTCGGTGCCGACCCTCGACGGGTCCAGCGTCCGGGTCAAGGTCGCCCCCGGGACCCCCAGCGGCCGGGTCCTGCGGGTCAAGGGGCGGGGCGTCGCCGGCAAGAAGGGCACCGGGGACCTGCTCGCGAAGGTCGTCGTCGTCGTCCCGCAGCGGCTCAGCGACGAGGCGCGACACGCGGTCGAGACCCTGCGCGACGCCGAGGGCGACGCGGACCCGCGTGCGACCCTGTTCCAGCAGGCCGCGACCTGACGGGAGGGTGAGCGATGGCCAGGATCGAGATCTCCGCGTTCGCGCCCGACGACGACTCCCCGGTCTTCGTCATCTCGGTCGCGGCCGAACTCGCCGGGATGCACGCGCAGACGCTGCGGCAGTACGACCGGCTCGGCCTCGTCACCCCTTCCCGCACGAAGGGCGGTGGCCGCCGGTACTCCCAGCGGGACGTCGCGCTGCTCCGTGAGATCCAGCGCCTCTCGCAGGAGGAGGGCGTCTCGCTCGCCGGCATCGCACGCATCCTGGAGCTCGAGAACCAGGTCGAGGCGCTGCGGTCCCGGGTCGCCGAGCTGACCGCGCAGGTCGAGACGCTCGAAGCCGGCTCGGGACGCACGACCCGGGTGTTCTCGGTGAGCCCGACCGGCGACGTGTACGCGGCGCGGCTCGGCGAGCGCCCGAGGGACCGGCGCGGCCAGGCGCTCGTCGTGTGGCGGCCGAACCACCGCTGAGCGGCACCCTCACCCGAGCGGCCTGCCCCAGGGTCTTGGACATCTTCCAGCTCGTCCCCACCCACAGCGAGGTCATCGGGTCGGCAGGCGGGTGATCCAGTACGCAGCGGTGCCCGGCGAGGGGACGCCGAACCGGGCGTTGACTGCCCACAGCGCGCCGCCGGCCAGGGTGGCGGTGGCGGGGACGTCGAGGGTCGGGTCGGTTAGCGCGCCGGTCCAGCGGGCGGCCAGGCTGCGGCGGCGCCGGTCGAGCGCCAGCACCGACACCTCGGCGTTGCCGCTGCCCCGGACGACGTAGACGGTGCTGCCGCGGACCTCGATGCCGTCGCCGCCGGTGATCCCCGGCCCGCCGCGAACCGGCACCTCGCTGACGGCACCGGTGGCGGCGTCGACGGCCCACAGGCCGCCGGCGCTGCTGTGGTCGACGAGCAGCGTCCCGCGGCGGACCTCGCGGATGCCGTTGGCAGCGAGGTTGGCCCCGTCGAAGCCGGGCCACTCGCCCGTCAACGGTACGAAGCGCGGCAGCGTGCCGGTGGGCCGGCCGCGAGGGTCCAGGGCGATCGCGGTCAGCCGGTCGACCCGCGAGTCGGTGACCCACACGGCCCGGTCGGTGACGTCGAGGTCGTTGAGGAAGCTCCCACCGGGGACGACGACGTCGACCGCGACGTCGCCGGTGTGCCCGTCGACGGCCCAGACGTGGGCCACGGCGCCGACGTTGCCCGCGGCCCAGACCAGGCCGGACCGGGGATCCCAGCGCAGCCCGCGCAGCTGCCGGCCCGCAGCGCCCGGCAGGAGGGTGCGGACGGTCCCCGCGAGGAGGTCGCCGGTGACGATGCGCCCGTCGGCGAGAGAGCCGGCGTAGTACGTGGTGCCGGGCCCGGACGTGATGCCCTCGGGCCGGATGCCGTCCGGCAGGGCCACCGTCGGCGCGCGTCGGGCGGCGGCAGCCTGCGGCAGGGCCAGGAGGCTCACCGCCGCGAGAGCGGTGGCGCCGATGGCGGTGCGACGTGAAGGTCGGGAGGTACTCGGGGTCGTGGCCGTCGTCGTGTCCATGGTCCACCGTGCATCCCGCCCGCCCGCCGCGGCAAGGGGCAGGGCCGGCGGACCGGGCCGGTGTCGAACGACGTCCGGCAGCCCGGCGGTCAGACGGAGAGACGCGCGTGGGCCTTGGCCGCGGCGGAGAGGACGACGACGGCGGCGACCACGGCGGCGGCCGCGACGACGAGGGACTCCGGGGCGTCCGCCACGCGGCCGACGGCGATCCACCCCAGGCCCCACGCCATCGCGAAGGCCACCGCCCACCGCCCCCCGAGGCGCCGCGCGAACAGCACGCCGAGACCGGCGGCGACGGCCAGCACGACGACGGCGAGGATCTCGACGGTCGGGCTGCCGGGGTCGACGCCGCTCTCGGCGAGGGTGGCCGTGATGTTGGCGCACGTCGCGACCGCGACCCAGCCGAGGTAGAGGCCGAACGTGCCGTCGACGATGACCGTCTCGGCCGTCCCGTACGACGGGTGCTGCTGGAGCCGGCTCACGAGCAGGCCGAGCGTGGCCGCGAGCGCGAGGATGACGAGCACGCTGGCCCAGAGCCAGCCCTGCTGGGTCACGAGCAGCCATCCGGCGTTGAGAACCATCGACGCCGCGACGAGCCAGCCGACGGCCCGGTGGCGGGCGTCCGTCGCCTGCCCGGGGAGCCACTGCCACACGGTGTACGCCGCGAGTCCGAGGTAGATGGGGGTCCAGATCGAGAAGGCCGGACCGGCCGGGGCGATGAGGGTGGCGTCCGCCGCCAGGGCGCCCCCCGCGGACTCCTCGACCCGGGTGCCGAGGACCCCGACCCCGACGAGCGTGCCGACGACGCAGAACACCTCCGCGAGCGTGACGCCCACCTGGCGGATCCGGTCGGACCGCTGGACGTCGACTCGAGGCATGCGGTCATTCGACCACAGGCCACCGGCCGCGGCTCGCGCTGGGCGCGACCGACACCGCGTCGGAGTATCGTCACGAGGGTCGGACGACACCGTCCCGGGACCCTCCGGACGGAAGGCAGGTGGTCGTGGCCGTGGGCGCAGGGGCCCCGCGCTACTACCGGAACGTCGCCCTGGCCACCGTCGCACCCGGGGCCGGGCTGCTCCGGTCACCCCGTCGCGTGCTCGGGGCCGCGCTGCTCATCTCGTGGCTGGCCGGCGTCGGGTACGCCGGCTACCGCGTCGTCCGCGACGGCGGGCCGCTCCGTGCCGTGCTCGCCCTCGCGGTCGACCCCGGGGCGCTGGAGGCTCTCGCCGTGGCCGTCGGGGTCGCCGTCGTCCTCTGGGTGGCGTCGATCGTGCTCACGGCCGTCCACGCCTGGTCCCCGAGCAGCCCCCGGCATCCCCTGGCAGGGGTGGCTGCCGCCGGCCTCGGCTGCCTTCTCGTCGCGGCACCCGGCGCGCTGGCGGTCCGCTATCTCGACGTCCAGGCGGGGCTCGTCACCGATGTCTTCGTCGCCTCGGACGCGCCGGCCCCCGCCCCCGCGGCCCCGCTCGTGGAGTCGCCGACGGCGCCGGCTCCCGCGCCGACCGCGACGGCCGACCCGTGGGCCGGCGTCCCCCGCGTCAACCTCGTCGTGCTCGGATCCGATGCCGGGCCGAACCGGGTCGGGGTGCGCACGGACTCGATGGTCGTCGTGAGCATCGACCCGGCGACGGGGGACACCCTGCTCGTCGGGGTCCCGCGCAACCTCGAGAACGCGCCGATCCCCGCGTCGAACCCGCTGCACCGGCTCTTCCCGCACGGGTACGACTGCGGTGACCAGTGCCTCCTGAACGGCATCTGGACCCTCGCCGAGAACCACCGGCACCTCTTCCCCGGGGTGGCCGACCCGGGCCGGGCCTCCACGGTCGAGGTGGTGGCTGCCGTCACGGGTCTCGACCTCGCACACTCGGTCGTCGTCGACCTCGCCGGGTTTCGGCAGCTCGTCGACGCCCTGGGCGGTGTCGAGGTCGACGTGGCCGAGCGGGTGTGCGTCTCCTGCCGCCTCACGTCCGGGGGCGCGTTCGCGTGGACGTCGGACCGTCGCGAGTGGATCGAGCCCGGCCGGCAGCGCCTCGACGGGTTCCACGCGCTGTGGTACGCCCGCTCGCGGGCGACGAGTGACGACTTCAGCCGGATGCGGCGCCAGCGGTGCGTCGCCGGCGCGCTCCTCGAACAGGCCGACCCGGTGCGGCTGCTCACGCGATACCCGGCCATCGCCGAGGCGCTGCGGTCCAACGTCTCGGTCGACATCCCGCGCGAGGACCTCCCCGCCTGGGTCGAGCTGCTCGAGCGGGTCCAGGCCGGGGGCTCGATCCGGTCGCTCCCGCTCACCGACGACGTCATCGACCCCGGTCGCCCCGACTACGCGCGGATCCGCGCGCTCGTCCGGACCGCGCTGGTGCCGCCCGCGGCCGCGACCCCGGGGCCGAGCGCCACCCGGTCCGCGGCGGGCGGTGCCGGTGGCTCGCCCGTGACCCCGCCGTCCCCGACGGCGGACCCGGGCCGGGCGCTCGGCCTCGCGGCCACCTGCTGACGCCCCGTCCGGCGCGTTCCCTCGCTAGCGTGGCTCACGCCCGCCCGGCCGGCCCCGCCTGGCCTGGACCGACCGCGACCGAGAGGTGTGCCGATGACGACGTCCGCCGGCCCGGAGGCCTGCCGGACGCGGCACGTCGTCGTCATGGGGGTCTCCGGGTCCGGCAAGTCGACCGTGGCGCGCGGGGTGGCGGAGGCGCTCGGCGTGGTCTTCGCCGACGCCGACGACTTCCACCCTTCGGCGAACGTCGCGAAGATGACCGCCGGCACCCCCCTCACCGATGTCGACCGGGGGCCGTGGCTCGAGGACCTGGCGGCCTGGATGGCCGAGCAGGCGGGGCGGGGCCGGTCCACGGTCCTGGCGTGCTCGGCGCTGCGACGCTCCTACCGCGACGTGCTCCGGCACGGCCCGCCGAGCGTGCAGTTCGTCCATCTCGACGGGCCGGCCGAGGTCATCGCGGCCCGACTGTCGGGCCGGTCCGAGCACTTCATGCCGCGCTCGCTGCTCGAGTCCCAGATCGCCGCGGTCGAGCCGCTGGAGCCCGACGAGGACGGCGTCGTGCTCGACGTGCGCCTCGACCCCGGGACGCTCGTCGAGCGCACCGTCGACTGGCTGCGGACAGCCTGAGTGGAATAGACTCAACTTTGGTGAGCGTTGCCCCTCCAGCGACACCATCCGCACCACCGAGGAGACCGGACGTATGGACCTGAAGCCGACCACGAAGGTGGCCGAGGCGCTCGCTCTCGCCCAGCGCGCCGCGCAGAGCGAGGGGCATGCCGAGATCACCCCCGACCACCTGACCAGCGCTGCCCTGCGCCTCGACACCCCCCTCGCCGACGCCCTGCTCACCGCCGCCGGCACCGGCGCCGCGCAGGTGCTGGCCCAGGCCGATGCCCGCCTGCGCGCCCTCCCGACGACCAGCGGGGCGGCCGCCGCCCCGACCTTCGGGCGGGACGCCCTCGCCGTCCTCCAGCAGGCGGACACCCTGATGCGCGCCAACGGCGACACCTACCTCGCCCTCGACCTGCTGATCCTCGCCCTCGCCGAGAGCGGCCGCCTCGCGGCCGTCGAGAAGCGCGGGGCCGCCGACATGGAGCAGAAGGTCAAGGAGCTGCGTGCCGGGCGCCAGGTGACCTCCGAGACCCCGGCCGAGTCGGGGGAGGCGCTCGCCACGTACGGCACCGACCTCACCCAGGCCGCCCGTGACGGCCGGCTCGACCCCGTCATCGGCCGCGACGACGAGATCCGCCGCGTCGTGCAGGTCCTCTCCCGGCGGACGAAGAACAACCCCGTGCTCATCGGGGACCCCGGCGTCGGCAAGACGGCCGTCGTCGAGGGGCTCGCGCAGCGCATCGTCGACGGCGACGTCCCGGAGTCGCTCCGCGGCAAGCGGCTCGTCGCGCTGGACCTCGGCGCCATGGTCGCCGGCGCCAAGTACCGCGGCGAGTTCGAGGAGCGGCTCAAGGCCGTGCTCGAGGAGATCAAGGCCAGCGACGGCGAGGTCGTCACCTTCATCGACGAGCTGCACACCGTCGTCGGCGCCGGGGCCACCGGCGAGTCCGCGATGGACGCGAGCAACATGCTCAAGCCGATGCTCGCCCGCGGCGAGCTGCGGCTTGTCGGCGCGACGACGCTCGACGAGTTCCGCCAGCACGTCGAGAAGGACCCCGCCCTCGAGCGGCGCTTCCAGCAGGTGTTCGTGGGCGAGCCGTCGGTCGAGGACACCATCGCCATCCTCCGCGGCCTCAAGGAGCGCTACGAGGCGCACCACAAGGTCGAGATCGAGGACTCCGCGCTCGTGGCCGCCGCGTCGCTGTCGGACCGGTACATCACCGGCCGCCAGCTGCCCGACAAGGCGATCGACCTCGTCGACGAGGCCGCGTCCCGGCTGCGGATGGAGATCGACTCGAGCCCCGTCGAGATCGATGTGCTCCGGCGCGCCGTCGACCGGCTCAAGATGGAGGAGCTCCATCTCGCCAAGGAGACCGACGAGGCCTCGGTGGAGCGGCTCGAACGGCTGCGCGCCGACCTCGCCGACAAGAACGAGGAGCTCGCCACGCTCACCGCGCGGTGGGAGAGCGAGAAGCAGGGCCTGAACCGGGTCGGTGACCTCAAGGCCCGCCTCGACGACCTGCGGACCCAGGCCGACCGGCTCCAGCGCGAGGGCGACTACGAGGGCGCCTCGCGGCTGCTGTACGGCGAGATCCCCGCCCTCCAGGCCGAGCTCGAGGCCGCCCAGGCCGCCGAGAGCCAGGCCGGCGACGCCGACCTCATGGTCAAGGAGCGGGTCGGGGCCGACGACATCGCCGAGGTCATCGCGGCCTGGACCGGCATCCCCGCCGGCCGCCTGCTCCAGGGCGAGACCGAGAAGCTGCTGTCGATGGAGTCGATCATCGGCGCGCGCCTCGTCGGGCAGGTCGACGCGGTCCGGTCCGTCTCCGACGCCGTGCGCCGGTCCCGGGCCGGTGTCGCCGACCCCGACCGCCCGACCGGCTCCTTCCTCTTCCTCGGCCCCACCGGTGTCGGCAAGACCGAGCTCGCGAAGTCGCTGGCGGACTTCCTCTTCGACGACGAGCGCGCGATGGTCCGGATCGACATGTCCGAGTACTCCGAGCGCCACGCGGTGGCCCGGCTCATCGGCGCCCCGCCCGGCTACGTCGGGTACGAGGAGGGCGGCCAGCTGACCGAGGCCGTGCGGCGCCGCCCGTACTCCGTCGTGCTGCTCGACGAGGTCGAGAAGGCCCACCCCGAGACTTTCGACATCCTGCTCCAGGTCCTCGACGACGGCCGGCTCACCGACGGCCAGGGGCGCACGGTCGACTTCCGCAACGTCATCCTCGTCATGACCTCGAACCTCGGGTCGCAGTTCCTCGTCGACCCGACGATGGACCCGGACGCCCAGCGCGACGCCGTCCTCGCAGCGGTTCGTGGCGCCTTCAAGCCGGAGTTCCTCAACCGGCTCGACGAGGTCGTCGTCTTCGACGCTCTCACGACCGACGAGCTCGCGCGGATCGTCGACCTCCAGGTGCACGAGCTCGGCAGCCGGCTGCGCGGACGCCGGGTCGACCTCGAGGTCACCGACGACGCGAAGGCCTGGCTCGCCGCCCGGGGCTACGACCCCGCCTTCGGTGCCCGCCCGCTGCGCCGGCTCGTCCAGCGCGAGATCGGCGACCGGCTCGCCACCGGCCTGCTGTCGGGTGAGGTCCGCGACGGCGACACCGTCACCGTCACGCTGGCCGAATCGGGCGACGGGCTCGCCCTCGGCTGACCCCGGGCGGCGGCGAGTGGCGGTTACTCTTCGGCCATGCGCCGCCGCCCCGTCATCGTCGCGGCGCTCGCCGCCACCCTCCTGGCGGCCGGGTGCGCCGGCAGTGCCGACGGGGACGTCACCCAGCCGCCCGAGCGGACCGCCGCGCAACGGCTGGAGGCGGCCAGGACGGCCGTCGCGGAGGCCGGCACGCTCAAGCTCGTGCTCACGAGCACGGACGTCCCCCCGACCGAGAACGGGGTCACCGCGGCCACCGGCTCGGGCGTCGTCAGCGTCACCGAGCCCAGCTTCCAGGGCACCATCACCGGCACCATCCAGGGGGTCGCGGCCACCGTCGAGGTCATCGCGGTCGGCGAGGACACCTACCTCAAGCTCTTCACGCCCGACTTCGAGCCCTTCGACCTCTCGACCCTGAACGCCCCGAACCCCGCCACCTTCCTCGACCCGGCCGAGGGCATCGCCGCGCTCCTGCCCGACACCGGCAGCCCGACCCTCGGCGGTCGGGTGCGGGCCGGAGCGGACGTGCTCGACCAGGTGACCGGGACGCTGCCCGCGCAGCAGGTCGCGGACCTCTTCCGTCTCGGCGAGGGCACCGGTGAGTACCAGGTGACCTACGGGCTCACCGAGGGCGACGAGCTGCGGACCGCGACGCTCGTCGGCCCGTTCTTCGGCCCCACCGACTCGACGTACACGCTGACCTTGAGCGACTACGGCACCCCCGTTGACATCACCCGCCCCTAGGGCGCTGCTCGCCGCGGCGTCGGTGGCCGTCGCCCTGGCCGCCGCCGACACCTACGTCGTCGTGCTCGCCCTCACCGACATGATGCGCGGTGTCGGCGTCGGCATCGAGTCCCTCCAGCGGGCGACCCCGATCATCTCCGGCTTCCTCCTCGGCTACGTCGCGGTGCTCCCGCTCGTCGGGCGGCTGTCCGACCTCGTCGACCGCCGCCGGGTGCTCCTCGGCTGCCTCGCGGTCTTCGTCGTCGGCTCGCTCGTCACCGCGCTCGCCGTCGAGCTGCCCGTCCTCGTCGGGGGCCGGGTCGTGCAGGGCGTCGGCGGTGGCGGCCTCGTCCCAGCCACCCTCGCCCTGGTCGCCGATCTCTGGCCGGCCGGGCGGCGCGGCGTGCCGCTCGGGGTCGTCGGCGCCGTCCAGGAGCTGGGGTCGGTGCTCGGGCCGGTCCTCGGCGCGGCCGTGCTGGTCGTCGCCGACTGGCGGGCGATCTTCTGGCTCGGGGCGGTGGCCGGGGTCCTGCTCGCGGGAGCCGTCGTCGTGACCGGCGGGGGTGGGCTGAACCGCCCCCGGGTGGTCCCCTCCTCGCTCGGCCTGGCCGCCGCTGCCGCCGGTGGCCTCGCGCTCGCCGCCCCGGCCGCGCTCGCCACGAGCGTCACCCTCGGGCTGCCCTTCGTGCCGTTCGGGGGAGCGACGTCCCGGCTCGCCACGCCGATCGGGATCGTCGCCGGAGTGCTCACCGTCCTCGCCCTCGCCGCGACGATGCGGGGCCGCTGGGCGGTCGTGCGCCGGGTCGACCTGCTCGGGGCCCTGCTCGTCGGCGGGGCGCTGGCGTGTGTCGTGCTCACCTTCGCCGCGGCCGAGCCGGAGCGCGAGGTGGTGGGGCCGCTCGGCTACGCCCTGCTCCCGGTGGCGGCCCTGCTCGCCGTGCTCTACCTCGTGCACCACCGGCGCACCGTGACCCCCCTCGTGCCACGGGGCCTGGTCCGCGGGCGGCTCGTCCGCGCGCTCGCCACCTCGCTGCTCGTCGGGGTCGCCCTCGTGGCCGTCGTCGTCGACGTGCCGCTGCTCGCCCGCCTCGTGCTCACCACCGACCAGACCGAGGCGGCGCTGGTCCTGGTCCGCTTCCTCGTCGCCGTCCCGGTCGGCGCGCTGGCGGGTGGCTGGGCGCTGCGCCACCTCGGCCCCGGGCTCGTCGCCGGCGCGGGGCTGGGGCTCACGACGGTCGGGCTCGCCGCGATGTCGACCTGGGGAGTGGGCTCGCTCGAGCAGTGGACGTCGACCGTGGTCCTCGCGGCGACCGGCCTCGGGATCGGGCTGGCCCTGGCTCCGGTCAACGACGCCGCCCTGGCCGAGTCCTCCGAGGACACCCACGGCGCCGCCTCGGCGCTCGTCGTCGTGGCCCGGATGGTGGGGATGGTCGTCGGTCTCGCGCTGCTGACCGCGGTCGGCCTGCACGCCTACTACGAGGCGGTGGCGGCGCTGCCGGACCCGACGGACACCGAGGCCCTGCGCGAGGCGGCGGTCGTCCAGGTGTCCTCGGTGTTCCGTGGGGCTGCGGTGGCGGCCGGTCTCGGTGCCGTCGTGGCACTGACGCTCGGGCGCGCCGTCCGGCGGGTGGACGGCCTCGTCGCGCACGGGGCCGGGGTGACCGGCCGGGAGTAGCGTCGCCCTCATGGCCACCGTGAGCGACATCCTCCTCGACGCCCTCGGCCGGGTGCGCGAGACCGTGCACGGCCTCCTCGACGACACTCCCGAGGAGGTCCTCGCCCAACCGCCTGCACCCGGAGCCAACACCGTGGCGTGGCTGCTCTGGCACCTCACCCGGACCCTCGACTCGCACGTGGCCGACGCCTTCGACCGCGACGTCGTGTGGACCTCCGGCGGCTGGTACGACCGGTTCGCGCTGCCGTTCCCCGCGAGCGCCCACGGCTACGGGCAGTCCTACGACGACGTCCTCGCGGTCCGGGCCACGGCCGCGGACCTGCGCGGCTACTTCGACGCGACCTACGAGCTCGTCGCGGACGCCCTCGGGAGCGTCACCGCCGACGACCTCGACCGGGTCGTCGACGAGGGCTGGGACCCCCCGGTGACCCTCGGGGTCCGGCTCGTCAGCGCCCTCAACGACGCCACCCAGCACGTCGGCCAGGCGTCCTACGCCGTGGGCATCCTCACCCGCGGCTGACCCGGGGGCTCGCGCCCTGGCCGTCGACGCCCACCGGCACGGGCAGCGGACGGACCCCCGAGAGGCGCTTGCGGTAGCGCACCCGCCCTGCATAGTGCTCGAGCGCCTGCCACAGCGCCGCATGCGCGGCCCAGGGGAGCGGGTCCTCGCCCTGGCGCCAGGACGCCCCGAACGAGACCCACACCGGGACCCAGTGCTCCGCGTCGTCCCACGCCCCCCGCCGGGCGAGCAGGACGCGGCGGCGGTACTGGAACGCCTGCCGTGGCCCGTCCGGGCAGATCGGAGCCGTCGCCATCGGCCACACCCGCAGGTCGAGGTGCATGAGCGCCACCTCGAGGTCGCCGAGGATCGCGGGGTCGACGAGGACCGTCGCGACGTTCTCGTGGGGCGGGCGGGTCATCCCGGCACGGTAGCCCGGCGCACCGGGCGGCGTCAGCCCCTGACCGCCACGAGGACGACGGCGGTCGACCCTCAGGCGTCGAGCTCGACGACGACCGGCGCGTGGTCGCTGGCGCCGGCGCCCTTGCGCTCCTCGCGGTCGATGACGGCGCCCGCCACGCGGTCGGCGAAGGAGCGCGAGCCGAGGACGAAGTCGATCCGCATCCCGCGCTTCTTCGGGAAGGCCAGCCGCTGGTAGTCCCAGTACGTGTACGTCCCGGGGCCCGGGGCGTGCGGACGGACGACGTCGACGAAGCCGGAGTCGAGGAACGCGCCGAACGCCGCCCGCTCGGGGGGGCTGACGTGCGACTTGTCGAGGTAGTACTCCATCGACCAGACGTCCTCGTCCCGGGGGGCGATGTTCCAGTCGCCGCACAACGCCACCGGGGTGCCGTCGGCCGCCCACTCGACGGCGCGCTCGCGCAGCCGCCCCAGCCAGGCGAGCTTGTACGCCATGTGCGGGTCGTCGAGCGCCCTCCCGTTGGGGACGTAGACGGACCACATCCGGATCCCGCCGCAGGTGGCGCCGATGGAGCGGGCCTCGGCCGCGAGCGGCTCACCCCAGCCGGGGTCGCCGTCGAACCCCACCTGGACGTCGTCGAGCCCGACCCGGCTGAGGATGGCGACCCCGTTCCACTGGTTGAGGCCGTGGTGGGCCACCTCGTAGCCGAGGGCGCGGAACCGGTCGTACGGGAACTGCTCGTCCTTGGCCTTGGTCTCCTGCATCGCGAGGACGTCGACGTCGGAGCGCCGGAGCCAGGCCTCGACACGGTCGGCCCGGGAGCGGATGGAGTTGACGTTCCAGGTGGCGATGCGCACGGCCACACCCTAACCGCGGGCGCCGACGGGCCTAGGGTCCAGTCATGAGCACCGCCCTCGTCACCGGAGCCTCCGCAGGGATCGGCCGTGCCCTCGCGCAGCGGCTCGCCCACGACGGCCACGACCTCGTCCTCGTCGCCCGCGACCGCGCCCGCCTCGAGCGCCTCGCCGCCGAGCTCCGCGACCGCCACGGGAGCACCGTGGAGGTGCTCGTGGCCGACCTCGCCGACCGGCAGCAGACCGAGGAGGTGTGCGTCCGCCTCGCCGACCGCGAGCGCCCCGTCGACCTGCTCGTCAACAACGCCGGCTTCGGGCTGCACCGTCCGTTCCTCGACAACGACCTGGCGCAGGAGGAGGCCGCACTCGAGGTCATGGTGCGGGCGGTGCTCGTCACGTGCCACGCGGCAGGGCGGGCGATGCGCGAGCGCGGCCACGGGGCGATCCTCAACGTCAGCTCGGTCGCCGGGTTCCTCGCGAGCGGCACGTACTCGGCCGAGAAGTCCTTCGTAACCGTCTTCTCCGAGAGCCTCGCGAGCCAGCTCCACGGCACCGGCGTCACCGTCACGGCGCTGTGCCCCGGGCTCACCCGCACCGAGTTCCACGAGCGCGCCCGGATGCGCCTGCCGGGGCTGCCGCAGGGCCTGTGGCTCGACGCCGACGAGGTCGCGCGGCAGGCGCTGGCCGACGTCGCCGCGGGGAGGGTGCTGTCCGTCCCCGGCCCGCAGTGGAAGGTCGCGACCCTCGCCGTGCGGGCGCTGCCCCGCCCGCTGAGACGCGGCGGCGCGATGCGCCTGCTCGAGCGCAGCCGGCGTCGCTCCTGAGGGTCCGCAACCGGGATGTATCAGGGGCGGCCCAGCCGGCTCCTTCCGGTCGTGACGACGTTGCTGCAGGTCGACGAAGAGCGGGGCACCCTGGTGGACTGGCCGTGGCGTTTCCTCGCCCTCATCTCGGCGATCCCACCGCACGCCTGGGACGCCATCAGCCCGCGAGGGCGGGTGCACGAGCGCCTCGTCGACCGGGTCGGCGAGCTGACGGGGTCCGGGCCCCTGGTGCCGCACGAGTCGGTGCTCGGGGCGCGTCTGCTCCAGGGCCTCGCGTACGCGGGGGCGGGAGCCGCGCTGCTCGGCGAGGTCGACGAGTGGTGCGCCACGGGCTGGCCGGGCCGCTGGCCCCGGCCGCAGGCGCACCGGCGCTGGGACGAGGCCATGATCTTCGCCGGCGGCGCGCTGGCCGCGGCCCGGCTCGCCGACCTGGGGGAAGGTGGGTCCGAGCAGCACGGGGCCCTGGCGGAGGCGGCCCACCGGCTGGCCGTGCGAGCGCTCGCGAACTGACCCGGGCGGAGTGGTGACACGTCGGGGAGTCGGGTCTACCGTGGCTGCATGGGCGCGGACGCCGAGTCCGACACGCTGCGGGAGTACCGGCACCTCCTGCGGACCGCCTCCGCCGACTGGCAGGAGACGGCCCACCGGCATGCCCTGACGGCGATGGGCCCGAGCGAGCGGGCAGCAGTGCTGGCCGAGGTCCGGCGGTTGCTGCTCGCGGGAACCCGTGTGGGCGTCGACGACGTGCATGCCATCGCCCGCCTCCTCGTCCTCGCCGAGCGCCGCCGGCCTCGCCTGCTCCTGGACCAGATGCAGCCTGACCTCCTGGGCCATCTCGCCACGCGCGTCGTCGCCAGCCCGATCGGGCGGATGCTGCGGGCCGGCTACGACGTGTGGGACGGCCAGGAGCCGCCGCGCCCCTACGAGCCGCCCGTTACCCCGGACCTCCACCAGAACTGGCACACCCAGATCCCCTCCCTCGGCACGGACCTCGGGGCCACCGGCTACGTGCTTCGGCCGTCCCGCCGCCGGTGAGCGGCCGGTGGCGCCGGAGTCGCCGCCGCCGGCACCGCCTACCGTGGTGCCCGTGACCGACATCGCCGCCGACCGCGCCCGCCTCCTCCAGATCATCCGCGACCAGGCCGTCGTCCACGGCCGGGTCACCCTGTCCTCGGGCGCGGAGGCCGACTACTACGTCGACCTCCGCCGCGTCACCCTCGACGGCGAGGCGAGCCCGCTCGTCGGCCGGGTGATGCTCGACCTCGTCGCGGACCTCGAGTTCGACGCGGTCGGGGGGCTCACCCTCGGCGCCGACCCGGTGGCGACCGCGATGCTCCACGCCCGCGCGGCCGCCGGCGGGCGGCTCGACGCCTTCGTCGTCCGCAAGGCCGGCAAGGCGCACGGGCTGCAGCAGCGCATCGAGGGCCCCTCGGTGCAGGGCCGCCGCGTCCTCGTCGTCGAGGACACCTCGACGACCGGGGCCTCGCCGCTGGACGCCGCCCGCGCGGTGCAGGACGCCGGCGGCACCGTCGTCGCCGTGGCGACCATCGCCGACCGCGCCACGGGAGCCGCGCAGGTCTTCGCCGACGCCGGGCTGGAGTACCGCCACGTCTACGGGCTCGAGGACCTCGGCCTGGCCTGAGCCGCCGCCACCGAACAGAGCACGCCGCGCGGGCCAGGCCCACGCGGCGTGCTCTGTTCGGGTGGAGCGTCAGGTCACTGGTGGACCACCTGCTTGACCTCGCCGCTCTTGACCCGGTCGAAGTACCCGTGGATGACCGACCGGATGACCGGCGCCATGATGTACAGCCCGATGAGGTTGGGGATGGACATCAGGAAGATCATCGAGTCCGAGAAGTTGATGACCGGCCCGAGGGCGGCCGCGGAGCCGATGACGGTGAAGACCAGGAAGATGCCCTTGAAGACGTTCTCCGCGGTCTGGTTGTCACCGAAGAGGTACCCGGTGGCCTTCATGCCGTAGTACGACCAGGAGATCATCGTCGAGAAGGCGAAGAGCACGACCGCCACCGCGAGGACCGTGGGGAACCACGGCAGCACGGTCTCGAAGGACTGCGACGTCAGGGCGACCCCGCCGAGCTCGGTCGCATCCGGGAGGGCGTACGTGCCCGTGATGACGATCGTCAGCGCGGTCATCGTGCAGATGACGACGGTGTCGATGAACGGCTCGAGCATCGCGACGAAGCCCTCGGTCGCGGGCTCCTTCGTCTTGACCGCCGAGTGCGCCACCGAGGCGGAGCCGAGGCCCGCCTCGTTCGAGAACGCTGCCCGCTGGAAGCCGACGATGAGGGCGCCGATCGCGCCGCCCGCGACACCTTCGGGGCTGAACGCGCCGGAGAAGATGAGGCCGATGGCCTCGGGCAGCGCGGTGATGTTCCACAGCAGCACGACGATGCAGGCCGCGACGTAGAGGACGGCCATGAACGGCACGATCTTCTCGGTCACGCGCGCGATGCTCTTGATGCCGCCGATGATGACCGCGCCGGCGAGCGCCGCGAAGACGAGCCCGATGATCCACGGCGAGCCGGCGAGGAAGGAGTCGTCGCCACCGGTGACCGCGATGATCTGGGCGGTCGCCTGGTTGGACTGGAACATGTTCCCGCCGCCGAGCGCACCACCGATCATGCAGACCGCGAAGATGACGGCGAGGACCTTGCCGAACCCGCCCATCCCGCGCTCGGCGAGGCCGTCGCGCAGGTAGTACATGGGGCCGCCGGAGACCGAGCCGTCGGCGTGCTCACGGCGGTACTTGACGCCGAGCATGCACTCGGCCATCTTCGTCGCCATCCCGAGCAGGCCCGCGAGGATCATCCAGAAGGTCGCGCCCGGCCCGCCGAGCGCGATCGCGATGGCGACGCCGGCGATGTTGCCGAGGCCGACGGTGCCGGAGACGGCGGTGGCGAGCGCCTGGAAGTGCGAGACCTCACCGGCGTCGTCGGGGTTGGAGTACTTGCCGCGGACCAGGTCGATCGCCAGCCGCGGCCCGCGGACCTGCATGAAGCCGAGCCAGATGGTGAAGAAGGCTCCGGCGATGACGAGCCAGACGACGATGAGCGGCACCTCGGTGCCGAAGAAGGGCACCGTCGTGAAGACGATGCCGGTGATCGTGTCGGAGAGGGAGTTGAACCAGTCGACCGGATTCATCAGGGCACCACCGTCACGGGAACATGGGCATGCTGGACGAGGCGGCTCGCGACCGAGCCGAAGACGGCCTCGCGGAGGCCGCTGTCGCCGGTGCGGCCGACGATGATGTGGACCGCCTTGGTGTCGCCGGCGATGTCGGACAAGGTCTCGGACGGCTTGCCGTGCCGGACCATCTCGGTGTGCGGCACGCCGCCGCGCTCCGCGATCTCGGCCATCGGGACGAGGACCTGCTCGGTGGCGGCCGCGACCTCCCGCTCCTTCTCGCGGTGGCGGTGCTCGTTCTCGGTCGGTGTCTGGAACGAGTACGGCGTCCACGGGATGACGTGGACGAGCACCACCTTCCAGGAGTTGCGCTGGGCGCGATCGACAGCGAACTCCACCGCGCGGGTGGATGCATCGCTGTTGTCGACGCCGACGACGACGGTGTCCATACGGGCCTCCCGGTCCGGCATTCGGTTGGTCCTGCGTCAACCTAGCGGAGTCGATGTGACGTGCGCCATGGTTGCGAGTCCTAGGATCGCCGTGTCGCCGTCGGCTCAGGAGGCCCCGTGCTCATCGCCACGATCGTCATCATCGTCCTTCTCGTCGCGCTCGTCGGATGGGCGATCGGCATCTACAACGGCCTGGTCAAGCTCCGGAACCTCGTCGAGGAGGCGTGGCGCCAGATCGACGTCGAGCTCACCAGGCGGCACGACCTCATCGGCAACCTCGTCGAGACCGTCAAGGGCTACGCGGCGCACGAGCGGGGCACCCTCGAGGAGGTCGTCTCGGCCCGGGCGAAGGCGATGGCGCCCGGCCAGTCCCCCGCGCAGCAGGCCGAGAGCGAGAACTTTCTCAGCCAGGCGCTCGGCCGGCTCCTCGCCATCGCCGAGGCCTACCCCGACCTCAAGGCGAACGAGAACTTCCTCGCCCTGCAGGCCGAGCTGACCTCCACCGAGGACCGCATCGCCTCGGCCCGGCGCTACTACAACGCGACGGTGCGCGACCTCAACACCCGGGTCGAGACCGTGCCGTCGAACATCGTCGCCGGGATGTTCGGGATCAAGCGGGCCGAGTACTTCGAGGCCGAGGGCGAGGAGCGTGAGGCCCCGCGGGTCGACTTCGGCGGGCGCGACGTCCCCCCGCCCCCCGGGGCCTGAGCGTCCACCGGTCGGTGGACGACGGATCCACCGCTCGGGCGTCGCGCGTCGCGGCCCGTCGCGGCACGCTGGAGGCATGACCACAGCCATCCGCATCCGCGGCCTCACGAAGACGTACGGGACGCACCGGGCGGTCGACGACCTCGACCTCGACGTGCACGAGGGCGAGGTGTTCGCCTTCCTCGGCCCCAACGGCGCCGGCAAGACGACGGTCGTCGAGATCCTCGAGGGCTTCCGGACCCGCGACGCCGGCGAGGTGTCGGTCCTCGGGACGGACCCGCACCGGGCTCCGCGGGCGTGGCGGGACCGGATCGGCATCGTCCTGCAGTCGACCGGCGGGCTGGACCTGCTGACCCCGCGCGAGATCCTGCGCAGCACGTCCCGGGCGTACAGCACGCCACGGGACGTCGAGGAGGTCATCGTGGCGACCGGTCTGACCGAGAAGGCCGATGCGCGGATCTCCGGGCTCTCCGGTGGCCAGCGCCGGCGGCTCGACGTGGCGCTCGGCATCGTCGGCCGACCCGAGCTGCTCTTCCTCGACGAGCCGACGACGGGCTTCGACCCGCAGGCCCGCCGCGACTTCTGGGACCTCATCCGCGGCCTGGCGGGCGGCGGGACGACGATCCTCCTCACGACCCACTACCTCGACGAGGCCGAGCACCTCGCCGACCGCGTCGGCGTCATCGCCGCCGGCCGGCTGCTCGCCCTCGACACCCCGGCGGCGCTCGGCGGGCGCCAGTCGCAGGAGGCGACGGTGTCGTGGGAGGAGGGCGGGGTGCGCCACACCGTCCGGACCGCCGAGCCGACGGCGGAGGTCGCCCGGCTGGCGGCACGGTTCCCCGGCGAGGTGCCCGAGCTCACCGTCACCCGCCCGTCGCTCGAGGACACCTATCTCGGGCTCATCGCCCCGCACGTGAGCGACGCGACCGAGGAGGTCCTGGCATGAACACCCTCGCCATCGGGCTCGACCGCACCGCCGTCGAGCTGCGCATGTACTCCCGCGAGAAGGAGGCGGTCTTCTTCAGCTTCCTCTTCCCGGTCCTCCTGCTCTCGCTGTTCTCGGTCATCTTCTCGGGGCAGTTCGCCGACGGCGACGGCACGATGACCGCGGGCCGCTACTTCCTGCCGGGGATGATCGCCGCCGGCGTTCTGCTCACGAGCTTCCAGACGATGGCCCTGTCGGTGGCCACCGAGCGCGACGACGGCACGCTCAAGCGGCTCCGGGCGACTCCGATGCCGGCGACGTCGTACTTCCTCGGCAAGGTCGGGCTCGTGGCGGTCAGCGCCATCCTCCAGCTCGCCCTGCTGCTCGTCCTCGCCTGGGCCCTCTACGACGTCCCGATGCCGACGGAGGGCCGGCGGTGGCTCCTGCTCGCCGCCGTGTTCGGCCTCGGCCTCGTCGGGGGCACCGTGCTCGGTATCGCGTACTCGTCGCTGTCGACCGCCCGCTCCATCGGTGCTGTCGTCATCGGTCCGATGCTCGTGCTCCAGTTCATCTCCGGTGTCTACATCGGCTGGGACAGCGTGCCCGGCTGGCTGCAGCAGGTCGCTGCGCTCTTCCCGCTCAAGTGGATCGCCCAGGGGATGCGCGCGGTGTTCTACCCCGACGACATGGCGGCCCTCGAGATGGCCGGGGTGTGGGAGTCCGACCGGGTCCTCCTCGTCCTCGCGGCCTGGGCGGTCGGAGGTCTCGTCCTGTGCGTGACGACGTTCCGCTGGTACAAGCGCGGCACGGTGTGACCGCACCGCGGGAGGATGTGCCCGTGACCGGTGTCGACGAGCGCGCCGAGCCCGGCTCGTCGAGCCGCGAGCTCGACGCCATGTGGCGGCACCAGGAGCCGTTCTGGCACGGGGTGTTCGCGGTGGTCTGGGCGGCAGCCGTTGTCGTCACGCTGGTGGAACCGCCGGGGACGTTCGGGCGCTGGCCGAGTGTGGCGCTGCTCGGCGTCATCGCGCTCGCCTACGTCGTCTGGGGCGCGCGTGGGCTGCGGCACGAGCCCCGAGCCGGCCTCGTCTACCACCTCCTCGCCTGGAGCGCCCTGCTCGGCGTCCAGTGGGTCGACCCGGACACCGAGTCCTGGATGCTCTTCTTCGCGATGTACCCGCAGCTGTGGGCGATGCTCCGGGTGCGCTCCGCGGTGATCGGGACCCTGGTGACCCTCACCGCCTTCGGGGGCCTGCGCTTCGTCCAGAGCGACTTCTCGTCCGAGGCCATCGGGCCGATCGCCGTGTCGTCGCTCATCTCGCTCGCGGTGTCGCTGGCGCTCGGGCTGTTCATCAGCCGCATCGCCTCGGAGGCCGACACCCGGGCGCGGACCATCGACGAGCTCCGGTCCACCCAGGCGGCGCTGGCGGCGGTCGAGCGCGACCGGGGCGTCCAGGTGGAGCGGGAGCGGATGTCCCGCGAGATCCACGACACCCTCGCGCAGGGTTTCACCTCCGTCGTCGCGCTGTCGCGGGCCGCCGAGTCCGCGCTGGCGCGCGGAGACACCGACACCGCCCGCGAGCGGCTGTCCCTCATCGAGCGGACTGCCGTCGACAACCTCGCCGAGGCCCGGCTCATCGTCGCCGAGCTGACCCCCGGCCACCTCCAGTCGCGCACGCTCGTCGAGGCGATGCAGCGGCTCGGGGCGGCCGTGAGCAGCGAGGCAGGCCTGCACGCGGAGGTCTCGGTGCAGGGCGAGCCCGCTCCGCTCGGCGGTGTCGCCGAGGTGGTGCTGCTCCGGACCGCGCAGGAGGCGCTCTCGAACGTGCGCCGGCACGCCGCGGCCGCCCAGGTCGCGCTCGATCTCGCGTACGAGCCCGACCGGGTGGTGCTCACCGTCACCGACGACGGGCGGGGCTTCGACCCGGCGGCGGACGGGTCGGGCTTCGGACTCGACGGGGTGCGGGCCCGGGCGGCCGAGGTGGGTGGCGGCGTCGGCGTGGTCAGCGCCCCCGGGGCGGGAACGACGCTGCGCCTCGAGGTCCCGCGGTGATCCGGCTGCTCGTCGTCGACGACCACCCCGTCGTGCGCGCCGGGATGGTGGCGGTCCTCGGCGAGGAGGACGACCTCGAGGTCGTCGGGGAGGCCGCCAACGGCGCGGAGGCGGTGGCGCTCGTGCCCCGGCTCGCCCCCGACGTCGTGCTCATGGACCTGCGGATGCCGGTCATGGACGGCGCCGAGGCCACCGCCCGGATCCGGTCCGAGCCCGAGGCGCCACAGGTCCTCGTCCTCACGACCTACGACACCGACGCCGACATCGTCCGCGCCGTGGAGGCCGGGGCCCGCGGCTACCTGCTCAAGGACGCGCCGACCGCCCTGCTGACCGATGCGATCCGCCGCGCCGCGCGGGGCGAGACCGTGCTCGCGCCACCGGTCGCGGCGCGGCTCGCCGACCGGCTGCGCGCACCGGCCACGCCCGAGCTGACCGGCCGGGAGGTCGAGATCCTCGCTCTCGTCGCCCGCGGGATGTCGAACCCGGAGGTCGCGCGGGCGCTGTTCATCGGCGAGGCGACGGTCAAGACCCACCTCGTCCGGGCCTTCGCCAAGCTCGGGGTCCAGGACCGCACCGCGGCGGTCGCCGAGGCCTACCGCCGGGGACTGATCGACCTCGGCGGCTGAGCCGGGGTCACCGGGCGATGAAGCCGCCGTCGACGTACATCTCGGCACCCGTGACGAACGACGCGTCGTCGCTCGCGAGGTAGGCGGCGGCCGCGGCGACCTCCTCGGGCCGGCCGAGCCGCGCCATCGGGGTCATCGCGATCATCGCGTCCTCGAACGGGGTGCCGCGCGCCTGGTCCAGGATCGGGGTGTCGATGAAGCCCGGGTGGATCGAGTTGACCCGCACCCCCTCGGTGGCCCAGTGCAGGGCGACGTTCTTCGTCAGCGTGCGGACCGCGCCCTTGGCGGCGTGGTAGGCCGGGGAGCTGCCGAAGCCTCCGCTGGTCCCGAAGATCGAGCTGATGTTGACGACCGAGCCGTTGCCGGACGCCTTGAGCAGGGGCGCCGCGGTGCGCATGCCGAGGAACACGCCGGTCTGGTCGACGGCCACCGTGTGCTCCCACGCCGCGAGCGTGGTGTCCTCGATGGTGGCCAGGTCGCCCATCCCCGCGTTGTTGACGAGGATGTCGAGGCCGCCGAAGCGCTCGCGGGCGGTGTCGCAGGCGAGATCCCAGCCGGCCTCGCTGACGACGTCGTGGTGGACGAACACGGCCTGGCCGCCCGCGGCCTCGACCCGCTCGACCGTCTCGCGCCCGCCCTCGTCGTCGACGTCGGTGACCACGACCCGGGCGCCCTCCTGGGCGAACCGGAGGGCGATGGCTCTGCCGATGCCGCTCGCCGCCCCCGTCACGAGCGCGGTCCGGTCCTGGAGTCTGTTCATGGTCGCTCCTCTGGTCGGCGAGAGGGGGGACGAGCCCGTCCCCTTCCAGTCTCCCCCCGACGACCGGCCACGGCGGAGTCTGCTCCGTCACACGGCAGGGGCGGGCCGGGTCACTGGGAGTGGGGGTGGCGGTGCTCGACCTCGTCGACGACCTCGGTCGACTCCTCGACGACCTCCTCGTGCGACATCGTCGCGTCGCGCCGGTGCCGCAGGTACTCGACGACCATCGGCACGACCGACAGCAGGACGATGAGGAGGATCGCGGCCTCGAGGTTGTCGCGGACCACCGGGACGGCGCCGAGGAAGTAGCCGGCGGTCATGATGATGCCGACCCAGAGGGCCGCTCCCACGGCGGACCAGGTGTAGAAGTGCTGCCGGCCCATCCGCCCGATCCCCGCGACGACGGTGATGTAGGTCCGCACGATGGGGACGAACCGGCCGAGCACGAGGGCCCGGGCGCCGTAGCGCTCGAAGAAGGCCTCGGTCTTCTCGAAGTACTCGCGTTTGACGATCCGGCCGTCCCGTTCACGCAGGGGGGCGCCCACGCCGCGGCCGATCTCGTACCCGACGACGTTGCCGGCGAAGCCCGCGACGAACAGTGCCGCCATCGCCGCCGCGAGGTTCACCTGGAGCTGGCCGCTGGCGATGAAGATGCCGATCGCGAACAGCAGGGAGTCCCCCGGCAGGATCGGGAAGAAGAGCCCGCACTCGACGAACACGATGGCCAGGGACAGCCAGAAGAAGGCCGTGCCGTAGGTGTCGAAGAGGAACTGCGGGTCCATCCAGTTCGGACCGAGGGCGTGTATCACCCGACCAGGGTACGGGCGCGGGCCGTCCGTCCGGTATCGGCGGGCCGTGCGGCCGCCCTAGGCTCGCGTCCCGTGGACGACGAGCGCGAGGTCGGGGTCGGGCCCTGGCCGGGCCCGTGGCCCGACGGCGAGCACTGGGACCCCGAGCTGTTGCGGGACGGCGACCGGCGCAACGTCGTCGACCGGTACCGGTACTGGCGGATGGAGGCGGTCGTCGCCGATCTCGACGAGCACCGGCACCCCTTCCACGTCGCCGTCGAGAACTGGGGGCACGACTTCAACATCGGCTCGGTGGTGCGCACGGCGAACGCGATGAACGCGGCGGCCTTCCACATCGTCGGGCGTCGGCGCTGGAACCGGCGAGGGGCGATGGTCACCGACCGCTACCAGCACGAGCACCACCACGGCTCCGCCGCGGACTTCGCCGCGTGGGCCGCCGCAGCCGGGCCCGGGGGTGGGGCACTGCCCGTCGTGGGCATCGACAACGTGCCCGGCTCCGAGACCCTCGAGACCTACGACCTGCCCCGCGAGTGCGTCCTCGTCTTCGGGCAGGAGGGGGCCGGGCTCACCGTGGCGATGCAGGAGGCGTGCGACGTCGTCCTCCACATCACCCAGTTCGGGTCGACCCGGTCGATGAACGCGGGCGCGGCCGCCGCCATCGCGATGCACGCGTGGGTGCGGCGCCACGCCTTCGGTCAGGACGCCCGGGTCAGCGGGACCGACGGCCGCTGACGAGGGCGGCGGCGGCCACGGGGAGCAGGGGCCACCACCAGCTGACGCCGGCGGCGTCGACGATCCCCTGCCCGGCCATGACGCCGAGCCCGCCGCAGCCGAGCGCCGTCGCCACCACCGGCCGCCACGCCGGGATTGGCCCGGGCCGTCGACGGACGTGCTCGAAGCGGCCGACGACGGCGACGACCCCGGCGGTCGCGATCCCGAGCACGAGCCACCACAGGGGCCGGGTGGCCCACCAGGGCGCGGACAGCGGCTCGGGGCCCAGGCCGAAACCCCCGGAGAGGAGCGAGAGCCCGATGACGAGCACCATGACCGTGAGGTGCCAGAGGTAGACGCTCATCATCCGGGCGCCGAGGACCACGACCGCGGCCCACGGGCGGTCCCGCGCCATCCACCGCGACAGCGCCGGCTCGAGGGCGAGCACCAGCCCGGCCTGGAGCAGCCCGAGGAACGCCAGCGTCACCCGCGTCGGGTAGGAGTTGTTCACGGCGGCGCCGTCGAGTCCGATCATCGACACCGGGTAGGGGCCGAGCGCCACGAGCGCGACGAGCCCGGCCGCCCCCACGCCCGCCATGAGGAGGCGTCGTGGTCGCCCGGCGAGCCGGCCGTCCAGCCACGCGTACCCGAGCTGGTGCACGGTGCACCACACGACGACGTAGTTGGCGAAGCCCACCCACCACGGCCCGACCGTCAGGCTGACGAGGTCGACCACCCCGCCGAGCACCAGCCCGGCCACGACGCTCGCCCAGCCGTAGCGTTCCCACAGCCGCAGGGTCAGCGGAGCGAGCGCGCAGACGACGACGTAGGCCGCGAGGAACCACGTCGGCACGAGGGCGACCTGGGACGCGAGCCGCAGCGAGCCCCGGTCCATCCCCGCGGCGTCGGCGACGAGGACGAGCGCCGTCCAGAACAGGAGCAGGGGCACGACCGGCCCCAGCAGGCGCCGCAGCCGGGAGCGGAGCCACCCCGGCCAGTCGCCGCCGTCGCTGCGGGCCCGCCGCCACGACAGCGCGTTCGCATAGCCCCCGACGAGGAAGAACACCGGCATGACCTGGAAGACCCAGGTCAGCGGGTGGGTCCATGCCGCCCGGTCCAGGACGGCGCCACCGTCGAGCACTCCGTCCCGCACCGTGACGGCCGCGACGAGCCAATGCCCGAGGACGACGACGGCGAGGGCGCCGACCCGGAGCAGGTCGACGACCCGGTGGCGCGTCGTGGGGGTGGCCGCGGCCACGGCGGCGGGTGTCAGGGTGCGCATGGGACCAGGGTCGCGGCGGGCCGGCCGCGCCGCCTGAGCACCGCTACCCAGGTCCCCGGTACGCCGTCCGAAGCCCATACGTCACATCCATCACGGAAACGCCCCACGACACGCCGTGACACCGTTGTCATCGCACATTGGGGCTAGCCGCGCCCACGGTTTCCGTGAATACTCGACACATCCCGCTCCCCCGGTGACGGAGGGGCGGGGAGGGGTTGCGCGGGCGTCAAGTCCCCGCAGGCACAACGATTCTCCCGGTTCTGCAGGGGGCCTGGAGAGTCGAATGACGGGGTGGCGTCGGCCGACGCCACCCCGTTCGCGTGTCCGCGCTCCGCCTCGTGGACGAGCAGGGACGCCACACCGGGTGGCGTGGAAGGATCGGTGACGAACGGCACATCCCACGTCACCCAGGAGGACTCCGTGCCCATCGCAACGCCCGAGGTCTACGCCGACATGCTCGACCGGGCCAAGAACGGCTCGTTCGCCTACCCGGCCATCAACATCACGTCCAGCCAGACCGTGACGGCCGCGATCCGCGGCTTCGCGGACGCGGGCTCGGACGGCATCATCCAGGTCTCCACCGGCGGCGGAGAGTACGCGTCCGGCTCGACCATCAAGGACATGGTCACCGGGGCCAAGGCCCTCGCGGCGTACGCCGAGGAGGTCGCCAAGAACTACCCGGTCAACATCGCGCTGCACACCGACCACTGCCCCAAGGACAAGCTGGACACCTTCGTCCGCCCGCTCCTGGCCGCCTCCGCCGAGCGGGTCAAGGCCGGCGGCCTGCCGATCTTCCAGTCGCACATGTGGGACGGCTCGGCCACCCCGCTCGAGGAGAACCTGCGGATCGCCGAGCAGCTGCTCGCGCAGTGCCGCGAGGCCAACGTCATCCTCGAGATCGAGGTCGGTGTCGTCGGCGGCGAGGAGGACGGCGTCGAGAACGAGATCAACGAGAAGCTCTACTCCACCCCCGAGGACGCGGTCGCCACGGTCAAGGCGCTGGGCGGGGGCGAGAAGGGCTACTACATGACGGCCCTGACCTTCGGGAACGTGCACGGCGTCTACAAGCCGGGCAACGTCAAGCTGCGCCCCGAGGTGCTCAAGGCGGCCCAGGAGGCCGCCGCCGGTGAGCTCGGGCTCGCCGCGGACGCCAAGCCGTTCCATCTCGTCTTCCACGGCGGCTCGGGGTCACTGCCCCAGGAGATCGCGGACGCGGTCGACTACGGCGTCGTGAAGATGAACGTCGACACCGACACCCAGTACGCCTTCACCCGCCCGGTGGCCGGCTACATGCTCGAGAACTACGCGGGCGTCCTCAAGATCGACGGCGAGGTCGGCAACAAGAAGCAGTACGACCCGCGCGCCTGGGGCAAGGTCGCCGAGGCCGGCATGGCCCAGCGCGTCGTCGAGGCCTGCGAGAACCTCCGCTCGGCCGGCACGCACCAGGCCTGAGCCCATCCTGGCCGGCGGCAGCCGGCGCCGAGCACGCACGCCGCGCACCTCCCCGGTGCGCGGCGTGTGCGCGTCCCCCGGCCACCGGCTCCGGGGTCTAGCGTGGGCCCATGAGTACCAGCGACCTGCTCGGCATCCCGCCGACCCACCTGCCCAAGGACCCCTCCGCCCGCCCGCTCGCGGACGGGGTCGCCCCCGACCAGGTCGCGGCGGCCCAGCCGACGTCGTCGCTGGCGTGGGCCGTGCTCGCCGAGGACGCGCTGGCCGACGACCGCCCGGTCGAGGCGTACGCCTACGCCCGGACCGGGTACCACCGGGGGCTGGACGCGCTGCGGCGCAGCGGGTGGCGTGGGCAGGGCCCGGTGCCGTGGGAGCACGAGCCGAACCGAGGCTTCCTGCGGGCGCTCGCCGCGCTGTCGCGGGCGGCCGGGGCCATCGGCGAGGAGGACGAGCGGCACCGCTGCGCCGAGTTCCTGCGGGCCTCCAGCGCGACGGGTGCCCGCGAACTGGGCCTGTGAGAGCCGGGTCGGCGCGAGCGAGAGGCCCGAGCGGATGTCCGCCCGGGCCTCCCTACAGCCAAGGCAGACCACCGGGATCGGTGGCGCTTCCCTCTCGCCAAGAAACGCCCACCCGACGGTCCCCTGCAGCCCCGGCTGTGCTCTTCCACTGTGCCCCGTTCGGCCGCAGACATGCGACACTTACCTGCCAATGGCAGCAAATAGCCAACCCTGCGGGAAGGACGGTCGGTCGTGACGACGCTCGACACCGGTGACGACGGCGTGTTCCTCGCGCTCGAGGAGCATCTGCGCCACGAGCGCGACCGGCTCGAGGACCGCCGCCGCGAGCTCGAGGACGTCCGCGCGCTCATCACCCGGGTGGCCGACAGGTCACTCGGAGCCTGGACGCCGTCGAGCGAGCCGGTCTCACGTGTCGTCGCGCCGAGCGTCGTCAACCAGCTGCTCACCGAGAGCACCGGCATGGTCCGCAACTTCGTGCTCACCATCGACGACGGACCGGCGCTCGACGAGACGACGGTGCGGGCCAACCGGGCCCGCATCGATCGCGGCGACGTGCAGCGCGCCGTCTACCCGGCCGACATCCTCACGACGCAGCGGGGCCAACGCTGGCTGTCGGTCTGGGCGGAGGCCGGCGAGGACCAGCGCATCCTGCCGGCCACCGGCACCGAGTTCGCCGTCTTCGGCGACACCGCGGTCGTCGCCCTCGCCGGGTGGGACGACCTGTCGCAGGGGTACGTCGTCCTGCGCGACCCGCTCGTGATCCGCCTGTACACGGCGTACTTCGACCTCGCGTGGAAGCACGGAGTGCCGGCGCCGACCGTCGAGAACGACGGCAGCAGCGACCCCCATCTCGTCGAGCTCCTCGAGCTGGGGCTCAAGGACGAGGCCATCGCGCGGCATCTCGGGGTCAGCCTGCGCACCGTCCGGCGGCGCGTGGCCCGGCTCATGTCCGTCAACGGGGTCGACACCCGCTTCCAGCTGGGCTGGGTCCTGGCCGGCCGGCCGCGCTGACCGCCGTGGCGGGCGGACCGGAGCGGGTGGGCGGTCGCGCGGTAGGCTGAGGCGGTCGAGGCCCCGGCGCGTTCCGCGGGGCCTTCTTCGCGCCGGGGCACGGCCGTCCCGGTGTTCGCGGAACGGAAGGAGCCGGAATGCCGGCGATCGTGCTGGTCGGCGCCCAGTGGGGCGACGAGGGCAAGGGCAAGGCCACCGACCTCATGGGCACCGACGTCGACTACGTCGTGAAGTTCAACGGCGGCAACAACGCGGGGCACACCGTCGTCATCGCCGGCGAGGACGGCCGCCGCGAGAAGTACGCGCTGCACCTGCTGCCGTCGGGCATCCTCACCCCGACGGTGACCCCGGTCATCGGCAACGGGGTCGTCGTCGACCTCGAGGTGCTGTTCCAGGAGCTCGACGGGCTGGAGGCCCGCGGCGTCGACACCTCCAAGCTGCTCGTGTCGGCCAGCGCCCACGTCATCGCGCCCTACAACCGGACGCTCGACAAGGTCACCGAGCGGTTCCTCGGCAAGCGCAAGATCGGCACGACCGGGCGCGGCATCGGCCCGACGTACGCCGACAAGATGAACCGCGTCGGCATCCGCATCCAGGACCTCTTCGACGAGGGCATCCTGCGCCAGAAGGTCGAGGCGGCGCTGGGCTTCAAGAACCAGGTCCTCGTGAAGATCTACAACACCCGCGACGTCGACGTCGACCTGGTCGTCGAGGAGCTGCTCGGGTACGCCGAGCGGCTGCGGCCCATGGTCGCCGACACCACCCTCGTCCTCGAGAAAGCGCTCGACGCCGGCTCCAACGTCCTCCTTGAGGCGGGCCAGGCGACCCTGCTCGACGTCGACCACGGGACGTACCCGTTCGTCACCTCGTCCTCGGCCACGGCGGGCGGCGCGTGCACCGGGTCGGGCATCCCCCCGACGCGGGTGTCGCGGGTCATCGCGGTGCTCAAGGCGTACACGACGCGCGTCGGCGAGGGCCCGTTCCCGACCGAGCTCGACGACGCCGACGGCGAGACCCTGCGCACGACCGGCGCCGAGTTCGGCACGACCACCGGGCGTCCCCGGCGGTGCGGCTGGATGGACACCGTCGTCGGGCGGTACGCGACCCGGATCAACGGCGTCACCGACTTCGTCATCACCAAGCTCGACGTCCTCACCGGGTTCGAGACGCTCCCGGTGTGCGTCGCCTACGACGTCGACGGGGTCCGGCACGAGGAGATGCCGGTGTCGCAGACCGACTTCCACCACGCGAAGCCGGTCTACGAGATGCTCGACGGCTGGCAGGAGGACATCTCCGGTTGCCGCACCTTCGAGGAGCTGCCCGTCGCGGCGCAGCGTTACGTGCTGCGCGTCGAGGAGCTCATCGGCGCCCGGGTGTCGGCGATCGGCGTCGGCCCCGGCCGGCACGAGATCATCGCGCGCCACCCCCTCCTGGACTAGCCGGGGCGCAGCACGTGCATCCGGTGGGCGGCCCGGGTGAGCACGACGTAGAGCACCCGGACCCCGCCCGGTGACTCCTCGGCGATGGTGTCGGGGTCGACGACCACCGTCGCGTCCCACTCCAGGCCCTTGGTCGACAGCGGGTCGATGACCTGGACCCGGCCCTCGCCCCCGCCGTCGAGCGCCGCGAGGCGGTCCTCCCACCGGCGCGGGGTGATGACGGCGATCGAGCCGTCGACCTCCCCGAGCAGCTGCTCGACGGCGTCCGAGGCGGCCCCGACGAGCGAGCCCTCGACGACCCGGTCCACGGGATGCACCCCCGTCTCGCGCACGGCCTCCGGGATGTCGGCGTCGGGCACGAGCGGGAGGATGACGTCGCGCGCGTGGTCGAAGATCTCGCGGGCGTTGCGGTAGTTGGTGTCCATGTGGAACGCCCGGCGGTCGAGCGCCGCGAAGGCCTCCTCGCGGGCCCGGGTGGCCTCGGCCAGGTCGGACCACGACGCCTGCGCGGCGTCGCCGACGACCGTCCACGACGCTGACCGGCCGCGACGCGCCACCATCCGCCACTGCATCGGGGACAGGTCCTGCGCCTCGTCGACGAGCACGTGGGCGTACCCGGAGGCGCGGTCGATGCGGCCGTACATCAGCCGGGCGCGGGCGTCCGCTGGGGCGATGACGGCCCCCGACGGGCGGTTCGTGCGGGCCCCGGGCCCCACCCCGGCGCGCACGTCGGTGACCCCGTACGTCGTGAGGTCGTCGAGCTCCTCGATGTCGTAGAAGCCGGCCTCCTCCCGCTCCGGGTCCTGCACCGGCCCGAGCCGGGCGAGCAGGTCGTCGACGAGGGCGACGTCGGAGACGCTCCACTCGCCGGTCTCGAGCGTCTCGCGGTAGGACCACGCGAGGGCCGCGCCCTCCTCGTGGTCGAGGACCCCACGGGAGATCGCGTACACGTGGTCGGTGTCGGTGAGGGTGAGCAGCAGCTCACGAGGGTCGAGCTGGCGCCACCACGTCGTCATGAACTCGTCGACGTCACGGGAGGCGTCGAAGGCGTCGAGGAAGTCGGCGCGCTCGCCCTGGCGCACCGAGCGCCACGCGGCCTCGGCGAGGGCCGAGCGGGCGGCATCGGTGGCGAGGTTGTGCTGGTGGCCGCGGAGGACCTCGGCCCGCACCCGGCGGAGCGCTTCGGCGTCGAGGCGCACGGCGTGCCCGGCCACGAACGCCCGGAACAGCTGCGGGGCGTCCTCGGGCGGGCGGGCGGCGACCCGCGACAGCAGCCGGCGGATGCGCAGCGACCCCTTGATGGCGGCCACCTCGGGGCTGTCGGGCCGCAGCGCCGTCATCCCGTCGACGACGTCGCCGAGGGCCCGCAGTGCCACCGACTCCTCGCCGAGGCTCGGCAGCACCCGCTCGATGTAGGCGGTGTAGGCCGACGACGGCCCGATGACGAGGATGCCGCCGTGCTCGAAGCGCCGGCGCTCGGAGTACAGCAGGTACGCGGCCCGGTGCAGCGCGACGACGGTCTTGCCGGTGCCCGGCCCGCCGGTGATCTCGGTGACGCCACGGGCGGGAGCCCGGATCGCCTCGTCCTGGTGGACCTGGATCGTCGCCACGATGTCGCGCATCCGGCTGCCCCGGCTGCGGGTGAGGGCGGCCATCAGCGCACCGTCGCCGACGACGACGAGGTCGTCTGGCGCCACGGGGACCATGAGGTCGTCCTCGACGCCGATGACCCTAGGGCCCCGGCACCGGAGCACCCGGCGCCGGACGACGCCCATCGGGTCGACCGGTGTCGCCCGGTAGAAGGCCGCCGCCGCCGGCGCGCGCCAGTCGACGACGAGGGGCTCGTACTCGTCGTCGCGCACCCCGAGCCGGCCGATGTGGCGGACCTCGCGCTCGTCCGCGGTGGACTCCTCGGTGCCGAGGTCCAGCCTCCCGAAGACGAGGCCCTCGTACTGGGTGTCGATCATGGCGCGCCGTTTCGCCGCGGCGAAGACGAGGGCGTCGCGCTCGAACAGCCCGGTCATCTCCTCGTCGCGGACATCGCCGGTGCGGTCGGTGCGGCCCCGGGCGAGCCCGTCGGCCTCGACGTCGCGGGCGCGGACGGCGGCCTTCTCGAGCTCGCGGTAGACCCGGTCGACGTGGGCCTGCTCGATGGCGACCTCGCCCGCGACGTCGGGGGACGCCTCGGGCTGGGCCGGATGGTGGGTGGTCACGAAGTGCGATCTCCTCGCTGCACGGCGCAGGTCACGGAACGGACCAGTCTAGACCGAGGCTCTCGGCGGCCGGGACGCCCGCCGACCTTCGCCGACGGGAGACGCGCCCGGGGGCCGTCTGATAGACAGGGAACCCCCCGGCCGCGCGGACGCGCACGGTGTGGTCGGTCCTCGACAGCACAAGGGATGACCACGTGGACGGCATCATCAGCTGGTTCGACTACATCGCGAGCCGCCCCGACGACATCCTCGAGGCGACCTGGGCGCACGCGAAGATCACCCTGACGGTCATCGTCGTGGCGACCGTCTTCTCGGTGCTGCTCGGCGTCTTCGTCCAGCGGCGGCCCGCCCTGAGGGCCTTCGCCCTCAGTGTCAGCGGCATCTTCCTCACGATCCCCTCGCTCGCCCTGTTCGCGCTCTTCATCCCGATCGTCGGCACCGGCAACGAGCCGGCGATGTACGCGCTGTTCCTCTACGCGATCCTCCCCATCCTGCGGAACACGGTGACGGGCCTGGACTCGGTGCCACCGGCAGTCGTCGAGTCCGCCAAGGGCATGGGCATGGGCACCCTTCGCCAGCTGGCGCGGATCCGCCTGCCCCTGGCCTGGCCGATCATCATGGCCGGGATCCGGATCTCCACCCTCATCACCGTCGGCATCGCGGCCATCGCCGTCCTCGTCGGTGGCGACGGGCTCGGGACGTACATCCAGAGCGGGCTCACCCGGCTGGGCCTGCCGAACAGCCTCGAGTCGGTGTGGACGGGGACGGCGTTCACCGTCCTGCTCGGCCTGGTCCTGGATGCCGCCCTGGCGGGGTTCCAGCGCGTGACGACCTCGAAGGGACTGCGCATGTAGCCGTCGGCGCCGTCGCCCGGCGCGCTCGCACCGCACCAGACCCACACCGACCACAGGCCCCCGACCGGACCGGAACGAGAGAAGGCCTCATGAGCCAGGACGCGAAGATCAGACTCGACCACGTCCAGAAGAAGTACCTGGGGAGCAAGGCGCCCGCCGTCGACAGCCTCACCCTCGAGGTGCCCGAGGGTGAGATCCTGGTCCTCGTCGGGCCCTCCGGCTGCGGCAAGAGCACGACGCTGCGCCTCATCAACCGGATGATCGAGCCGACCGGCGGGCGCATCTTCCTCGACGAGGAGGACGTCACGACCGTCGATCCCGACCACCTCCGGCGCCGGATCGGCTACGTCATCCAGCAGATCGGTCTCTTCCCGCACCAGACGATCGCCCAGAACATCGCGACGGTCCCGAAGATGCTGAAGTGGGACAAGGCGCGGATCGCCGAGCGCGTCGACGAGCTCCTCTCCGTGGTCGGCCTCGACCCGGAGGTCTACCGCGGCCGCTACCCCAGCGAGCTCTCGGGCGGGCAGGCGCAGCGCGTCGGCGTCGCCAGGGCGCTGGGGGCCGACCCCGAGATCATGCTCATGGACGAGCCGTTCGGGGCCATCGACCCGATCACCCGGGACCGGCTCCAGAACGAGTTCCTGCGCGTCCAGGAGACCCTGCGCAAGACGATCGTCTTCGTCACCCACGACATCGACGAGGCGATCAAGATGGGCGACCGCATCGCGATCCTCGGCGAGCAGAGCCACATCCGGCAGATCGACACCCCCGAGCGGATCCTCGCCTTCCCCGTCGACGACTTCGTCCGCGACTTCATCGGCAGCGGCTCGACCCTCAAGGGGCTGCACTTCGAGATCGTCGACGACAACGTCGAGCTCGACCCGTACCCGACGATGACGGTCGACAGCACCGCGGCCGAGGGGCTCGCCCTCGCCCGCGCCGCCCACGCCGACTGGGTGCTGCTGCTCGACGCGTCGCACCGACCGTTGCGCTGGGTCCCGGTCGACGAGCTCGAGGCGGGCGGCCCGGTCACGGCCGAGTCGGGCACCGAGGTGCTCGCGAAGGTCAGCCTGGGGGCCACGCTGTTCCAGGCCCTCGAACAGATGCTCGTCAGCTCCGCCGCCGTCGCGTGCGTGGTCCGGGAGGACGGGTCCTACCACGGGGTCGTCCGCCTCACCTACCTCAACCGAGTCATCCGGCAGGCTCGGCGCGAGGCCCGCGAGCACTACGAACGTCTCGAGGCGATGGCGTGAGCCAGCTGACCCCCGCCCAGGCGCGCCTGGGCGACCACGGCACGACGACCGACGGCCGCGAGCCCGAGGGGTCGCTGCCGCCCGACCTGGAGGCCCCGCACGAGCCGGGGTGGCTCACCCGCGCCCGGCGCAAGCACCTCGGGCTCAAGACCGCCCCGCTGGGGATCCTCGGCCTGGCCGGGCTCGTGTTCTGGTACTACCAGAGCCTCAACCTGGCCGAGTCCAAGGTGCAGATCGCCTCGCCGCTCGCGTGGGGCACCAAGCTGTGGCCGCAGACGGTGGAGCACCTGACGATCGCGTTCTGGTCCACGGTGCTCGTCGTCGTCGTCGCGATCCCGCTCGGCATCGCGCTGACCCGCCCGCCCCTGCGCCGGTTCGGGCCGACGATCGTGGCGGTGGCCAACTCCGGCCAGGCCCTGCCGGCCTACGGCCTGCTCATTCTCTTCCTGTCGATGCTCGGCCAGGGGCTCCGGACGGTCGTCGTGGCGCTCGTCCTGTACGCCCTCCTGCCGGTGCTGCGGAACACGATGGTGGGGCTCGACGCCGTCGAGCGCAGCGTCATCGAGGCCGGCCGCGGGATGGGGATGACGCGCTGGCAGGTGCTGACCCGCATCGAGCTGCCGCTCGCGGTCCCGGTCATCCTCGCGGGGGTCCGGGTCGCGATGATCCTCAACATCGGGATGGCCACGCTCGCCTACCTCATCGGTGGTGGCGGGCTCGGCGTGACCATCGCCGTCGGGCTGAAGCTGCAGCAGGACGCGGTGCTCGTCATCGGGGCGTCGATCGTGGCGATCGTCGCGCTCACCTTCGACTGGCTGGGGGCCCTGGCCGAGACGTACCTGCGGCCAAAGGGCGTCTGAGCTCGCCCCACACACGCAACGGCGGCGGCCCCGTCCGGGACCGCCGCCGTTCCTCGTGGTGCGGAGTGTGCGTTCAGAGGACGCCGATCTCGGTGAGGTAGTCCTCGGCGACCTTCTCGGGCGAGTCGTCGTCGACGTCGACCTTCGCGTTGAGCTCGGCCATCTTGGCCTCGTCGAGCGGCGCGAGGATCTCCGCCGCGAGGTCGTCGTAGACCTGGGCGTGCTGCTGGTAGACCTCGTCCTGGAAGGTGAAGGAGACGTTGTAGAGGATCATGACGCCCGGGTCCTCGACGAGCTCGAGGTTCAGCGCGGTGATGCGGCCGTCGGTGGTGAAGACCTCCCCGAACTGGCAGGCGCCCTTGGCGGTCTCGGTGTAGATGAGGCCGGTGTCCAGGATGTTGATCTGGCTCTGCGGCACCTCGTAGCCGGTGGCGTTCTCGAAGAGCACGAGCCCGTCGGGACGGTCGGGGAACTCCGTCTCGAGACAGAGCTTGGCGTCCGGGTTCGCCTCGAGGTAGTCGGCCATCGACTGGAAGTCGAAGCCGCCCTGCTCCTTGGCGAGGTCGCCGAAGGCGGCGAAGCCGTAGGTGTCGTTGAACGGGGAGCGCCCGACCCAGGCGATCTTGTTGTCCGCGAGGTCCTTCTCGGCGGTGACCTTGAGCAGCTCCTCGCCGTCCTGGCTCGGGTCCTCCTGGCCGAGGTGCACGGTCCAGCCCGTGCCGTTGTACTCGGGGTAGACGTTGATGTCGCCGCTGAGCAGCGCCTGTCGGTTCACCGACGTCCCGCCGAGGTTCGTCTTGTTGGTGACGTCGGCCCCCTCGTTCGCCATCGCCTGCGCGAGCATCTCGCCGAGCAGGATGTTCTCGGTGAAGTCCTTCGAGCCGACGGTGATGCTGACGCCGTCGAGGGCCTGCCCGCCGCCGTCGTCGCCGCCGCCGCCGCTGCCGGCGTCGTCACTGCCGCAGGCAGCGAGCGTGAGCCCGGCCACGAGCGCAGCCGCGGCGAGGGAGTAGGTCCTGGGGGTCTTCATGGGGTCACCTTCGTGTCATCGGGAGTCGAGCGCGTGCGTGCGGTGTCGGTTCGTGTCGTGCCTGACGCCCCCGTCACCGACGGTCGCCGGCGCGCGGGGAGCTACCCCCACCCTCGACCAGGAAGTGGGTGCAGCCCGATTCCGGGCTGTCCTCGTGACGGAATCGTGACCGGCGTCGCGCCCAGGTCTCGAATATTGATCAACCGTCCCGAACAGTGGACGCCACCCTTCGCTCCCCTAGGCTGAGCGGCGTGAAGGTCCTCGTCATCGGGTCCGGCGCCCGTGAGCACGCCCTCGTCCGCTCCCTCTCCCTCGACCCCACGGTCGACGCGGTCGTCGCGGCCCCGGGGAACCCCGGGATCGCCGCCGTCGCGCTGTGCGAGCCGCTGGCAGGGGGCGTGAGCGACGCGGAGGCGATCCTCGACGTCGCGCGCCGGCACGAAGTGGACCTCGTCGTGGTCGGTCCGGAGGTGCCGCTCGTCGCCGGGGTCGCCGACGCCGTCTGCAACGCCGGCATCGCGTGCTTCGGGCCCTCGGCCGCGGCGGCGCGGCTGGAGGGGAGCAAGGCCTTCGCGAAGGAGGTCATGTCGGTCGCGGGGGTCCCGACCGGTCTGGCGCACGTGTGCACGACGGCCGGCGAGGTCGAGGACGCCCTCGATGCGCTCGGGGCGCCGTACGTCGTCAAGGACGACGGGCTCGCGGCCGGCAAGGGCGTCGTCGTCACCGACGACCGCACGGCCGCGCTGGACCATGCCCGTGCCTGCCTCGCCAAGCCGGACGGCCGGGTCGTCGTCGAGGAGTTCCTCGACGGGCCCGAGGTCTCGCTCTTCTGTCTCTGCGACGGCGAGATGGTCGTGCCGCTCAGCCCGGCCCAGGACTTCAAGCGGGTGGGAGACGGCGACTCCGGCCCGAACACCGGGGGAATGGGTGCCTACTGTCCGCTCGACTGGGCGCCGCCCGGGCTCGTCGACGACGTCGTGGCGCGCGTCGCGCAGCCGGTCGTCGACGAGATGGCGCACCGCGGCACGCCGTTCACCGGCGTCCTGTACGTCGGTCTGGCCCTGACCTCCCGCGGGCCGCGGGTCATCGAGTTCAACGTCCGCTTCGGGGACCCCGAGACCCAGGTCGTCCTCGACCGCCTCCTCACCCCCCTCGGCGGGCTGCTCCTTGCGGCGGCCACCGGGCATCTCGGCGACGTCGCGCCGCTGCGGTGGTCCGCCGACCACTCGGTGACGGTCGTCGTGGCCGCCGCCGACTACCCCGGCACCCCGAGGACGGGGGACGTCGTCAGCGGTGTCGAGGACGTCCCGGGTGCGCCGGACGCGTACGTCCTGCATGCCGGGACGGTCATCGGCGAGAACGGCCTGCTCGTGTCCGCCGGTGGCCGGGTGCTGTCGGTGGTCGGGCGGGGGGCGAGCCTGGCCCAGGCCCGCCGGAAGGCCTACGCGGCCGTCGGGGCGATCGAGCTGCCCGGCGCCCACCACCGCAGCGACATCGCCGAGCGGGCCGAGCGCGGCGAGGTCACCGTCCCGGGCTGACGCCGCCGCTCAGACCAGGGCCGCCCGGATGTCCGCGAGGTGGTCGAGGTCCGCGAGGTCGAGCACCTGGAGGTACAGCCGGCTCGCGCCGGCCTCGGCCAGCCGCCCGACCCGGTCGCACGCCTCGGCGGTGCTGCCGGCCACGCCGTTCGCGCGCAGCTCTGCGGCGTCACGCCCGATGGCGCCGGCCCGGCGCCGGACCGCCGCGTCGTCCCGGCCGACGCACACGACCTGGGCCGCCGAGTGCACGAGGCTCAGCGGGTCGCGGCCGTGCTCCTCGCAGACCTCGTCGACCCGCGCGAACAAGCGCGCCGTGTCGTCGGGCGACGAGAACGGCACGTTGAACTCCGCGGCGTAGCGGGCCGCGAGCGAGGGGGTCCGCCGCTTCCCGGCGCCGCCGACGATGATCGGGACGCCGCCGTCCTGCACGGGCTTGGCCAGGGCGGGGGAGTCGCAGACCGGGTAGTGCGAGCCGTCGTGCTCGTAGCCGGAGCCGGGCGAGGCCGACCACAGCCCGGTGATGACCGCCAGCTGCTCCTCGAGCCGGTCGAAGCGCTCCTTCAGGGGCGGGAAGGGGATGCCGTAGGCCGTGTGCTCGGCCTCGAACCAGCCGGCGCCCAGACCCAGCTCGACCCGTCCACCGCTCATCTGGTCGACCTGCGCGACGGCCACGGCCAGCGGGCCGGGCAGGCGGAAGGTCGCCGACGAGACGAGCGTGCCCAGCCGGATCCGGGTGGTGTCCCGAGCCAGCCCGGCGAGGGTCGTCCAGGCGTCCGTCGGCCCCGGCCGCCCGTCCCCGTCGCCCATGTGGAGGTAGTGGTCGGACCGGAAGAAGGCGTCGAACCCGAGGTCCTCCGCTGCCCGGGCGACGGCGAGGAGATCGTCGTAGGTGGCGCCCTGCTGAGGCTCGGTGAAGATCCGGAGGTCCATGGCCCCACGCTACGGAACCAGGGCCCCCGCGTCAGCACTCGTCAGCCGGCCGACCCTGCCACCCCCGGCGGCCACGGTGAGAGCAACCACCACTCCCACTGCCATGAGCGCGGCGAACCGGGGCCCGTCCATCGCCGGCCCGAACCAGGCGACGACCGCGCCGATGAGCCCGGTCTGGAGCGCGACCCCGGTGGACACCGCGAGCCCCTGGGCGGCGCTGGCCCGCCCCCGCTCGGCGACCGGCGCTGCGGCCAGGAGCTCGGTGGAGAGGGTGGGCGACAGGATGCCCATCCCCGTCGCGGACGCCGCCCACCCGGCCAGGCCGACGGCGATCGGGACCACGTCGAGGGCCAGGAGCAGCGGACCCATCGCGCCGGCCGCGATGAGGAGGCCGCCGACCCGGGTGCGCACGGCCGCGCCGACCCGGTCCTGCACCCGGTCGATGCTGTTGGCCCACGACCCGGCGGCCCACATGACGCCGGTGACCGACAGCGAGATCCCGGCGACTGCGGGCGACACCCGGTGCGTCGTCACGAGCATGAGCGGGAGGACGGCGCCGACCCCCGTGAACGCCGCGGAGGTGAGGAGCCGGAGCCCGACGACCGCAGGCACCCCCGGCGCGAGCCGCAGGGTGCCGGCGGGGAGGGCCCGCACGGCGGCGAGGAGCACCACCCCGGCCCCGCCGAGCACCGCGGCGAGGCCGACGGCCCGGGACGCCGGCGTGGCCAAGAGCGGCGCCGAGAACGTCGTCACGGCGAGCCCGGCGGCGAGCAGCACCGAGGCGGCCAGTCGGCCGCGGGCCCGCGGGTCCACGCCCGGCGGTGTCCCGGCGGCGCGGCCGCCGGCGCGCAGGGCCGGCCGGAGCAGGAGGACGGCGGGGAGTGCGACGAGGAGCGGGCCGATGAACACGAACCGCCAGCCGGCGACGGCCTCGATCCCTCCGGCGACGCCCGGCCCGAGCAGGGACGGGAGGATCCACGCGGCCGCGAAGGAGGCGAACACCTTGGCGCGCAGGGACTCGGGCAGCGCCTGGGCGACCAGGACCATGAGCGTGGTGTCGACGAGCGCCTCCGCGGCCCCCGAGACCGCCCGCCCGGCGACGAAGACGCCCATCGTGGGCGCCAGCGCCGAGACGACCTGGGCGAGCGCGAACAGCCCCAGCCCCCCGAGGAGCACGGGACGCGGCCCCAGCCGGTCGGTCCAGCCGCCCGCCCAGGCCGTGGCGACCGTGAACGTCACGAGCGTGGCGCCGGTCGCGGCGCCGAAGAGGGTCCAGCCGTCGAGGTCCCGGACGATGACCGGGAGGATCGTCTGCACGGCGCGGTTCTCGAAGGCCGTGAGGGTCACGAGCGCGATGACGCCGACGACGACGGGCAGGTGCCGGCGGTCGAGGAGGCGGTCGCGAGGTGGGCTGAGCGGGGGGGCGGTGGGGTTTGTCGTCGTCACCCGAGGATCCTCATACCTCAGGTGCGCTTGAGGTCAAGAAGGAATATCCTGGCGCCGTGGACCGGCACGACCTGCTTGCCATCGGCGAGGTGGCAGCCCGCTCCGGCGTCAGCGTGCCCACGGTGCGCTTCTACGAGGAGCGGGGCCTCGTCACGTCGGTCCGCACGGCCGGCAACCAGCGCCGGTTCGAGCGCCACGTGCTGCGCCGGATCGCCGTCATCCGGGCGGGTCAGCGGTTCGGGCTGACGCTGGCCGAGATCGGCGACGCGCTCTCGACGCTGCCCCTCGACCATCCGCCGACCAAGCGCGACTGGGCTCGGATGTCCTCCCGCTGGCACGACGCGCTGACCGCGCGGATCGAGGCGATGACGCGGGTCCGCGACGGGCTGTCGTCGTGCATCGGGTGCGGGTGCCTCTCGCTGCGGGCCTGCCCGGTGTACAACCACGACGACGAGCTCGCCGCCGAGGGGCCGGGGCCGCGGCGCTGGCCGGCGGCCGCCCGCGGCGAGTGACCCCGCGGGCTGGAAGAATCCCCCGCATGGCCGATGCCCCCGCGACCCCCGCCCCGCTCGAGCTGCCCGGCTACGCGCACGTCTACTCGGGGAAGGTCCGCGACCTCTACGCCCCGGTCGACGCGGCCACCGGCACCGCGCGCCCGGACCAGCTGCTGCTCGTCGCGTCCGACCGCATCTCGGCCTTCGACTTCGTGCTCGAGACCCCGGTGCCCGACAAGGGCCGGGTCCTGACCCAGATGTCCCTGTGGTGGTTCGACCAGCTCGCCGACATCGTGCCCAACCACGTCGTCTCCACCGAGGTGCCCGACGCGGTGCAGGGGCGGGCCGTGCTCGTCCGGCGCCTCGAGATGCTGCCCGTCGAGTGCGTCGCGCGGGCCTACCTCACCGGCGGCGGCCTGCGGGAGTACCGCGCGGACGGGCACGTCAGCGGGATCCGCCTCCCCGAGGGGCTCGTCGACGGCTCACGCTTCCCCGAGCCCATCTTCACGCCGTCGACCAAGGCGCCCCAGGGCGAGCACGACGAGCCGATGTCGTACGGCGCCGTCGAGGCGCTCGTCGGGGCGCGTCTCGCAGCGCGCGCTCGTGACCTGACGACGCGGATCCTTTCCCGCGGCAACGAGATCGGCGCCCAGCGCGGCATCCTCATCGCCGACACCAAGGTGGAGTTCGGGGTCGAGGGGGGCGAGCTGGTCCTCGCCGACGAGGTGCTGACGCCGGACTCGTCACGCTTCTGGCCGGCCGACCAGTGGGAGCCCGGGCACCCCCAGCCGAGCTTCGACAAGGAGTTCGTCCGCGAGTGGCTGCTGTCGCCCGCGAGCGGCTGGGACAAGGCCTCCGGAGCCGCGCCGCCCCCGCTGCCCGAGGAGGTGCTCGAGCGCACCCGCGCCAAGTACGTCGAGGCCTACGAGCGGCTCACCGGCCGGAGTCTGTGAGCCAGTCCGCGAACCGGCGCCCGTCGAGGGGCACCTCCGGCCCGGGCAGGAGGCCGGTGCGGAGTCCCGCGGTCGGGGCCGGGACGCCGACGACCCGCACCCCCGGGTGGCGGGCCTGCGCCACCGCACGGGCCATGGCCACGGCGTCGGTCCGCTCGGGTCCGGCCAGCTCGCGGGTCGCCACGCCGTCCCGCGACGCCGGACCCGTCGGCGGCCCCGACCGCACGACCTCCGCGAGCAGCCCCGCCGCGGCGTCGGGGTGCACGGGCTGGAGCCCGATGCGGGGCACCACGGCCAGGGGCCCCGCCCGCAGCTGCCCGAGGAACGTCTCGGCCAGCGTGAACCAGGCCGTCGTGCGCACGACCGTGACCGGCACGTCGGCCGCGACGTAGGTGGCCTCCTGGGCGGCCTTGCCGGCGTAGTAGCCGGCAGCCCGGCGGACCGCCGGGTCGGTGACGTTGACGATCGACAGGACCACGAGATGGCCGACGCCCGCCGTGGCCGCCGCTGCAGCCACGCGTCGCGCCGCGCTTCCGAAGAACCCGACCGACCGGGCCCGCGACATCGTCATCCGGTTGACGCAGTCGACGACGACGTCGGCGCCGGCGAGGGCCTCGTCGAGCCCGGCCCCGGTCGTGACGTCGACCCCGCTCGAGCGGGACGCCCGGACGACGTCGTCGCCCGAGGCCTCGAGCAGCGAGGCCACCCGGGCACCCATCTCGCCGGCTCCGCCCAGGACGACGACCCGCATCGTTCCTCCTCGCAGTCCTCGGGGCCCGGCCGGCACCGGGCCCGGTCGGTCCAGGGTGCCACTGCGAGGGACGGAGGGCCACCGTCGCGCCGGTAGCCTGAGGTCGGCAGTCCGCCACCGCACCGCACCCCTCGGAGACTCCCGCCATGGCCTCGTCGCACGACCACGTGCTGACCACCGTCCCCGGGGGCGCCGCCCTCTCCAGCTTCCGTGCCGCCGGCGTGCTGGCCCGGCTGCGCGTCGTCGCGCCGCAGGTGGTCGCCGTCGGCGCTCAGCACGTGCACTGGGTCGTCAGCGACAGCCCGCTCGACGAGACCACGGCCGCGACGGTCGGCCGGCTGCTCACCTACGGCGACCCGTGGACCCCGCCGGCAGCCGCGCCGCACGAAGCCGTCGTCGTCGTGGCCCCGAGGCTCGGCACGCTGTCGCCGTGGGCGTCCAAGGCCACCGACATCGCCCACAGCTGTGGGGTCGACGTCCGCCGGGTCGAGCGGGTCACCGAGTACCGGATCGAGCTGTCAGAACCGTTGACCCCCGAGCAGTGGGTGGCGGCGGCCGAGGCCCTGCACGACCGGATGACCGAGTCGGCGCTGCCCAGCCGTGCGGACGCCGCCGCCCTGTTCGAGGAGCGGGAGGCCGAGCCGGTGGCGCACGTCGACGTGCTCGGCCGGGGCCGGGCGGCGCTGGAGGAGGCCGACCGCGACTTCGGCCTCGCGCTCTCCGACGACGAGGTCGACTACCTCGCCGAGGCGTTCACCGGCCTCGGACGCAACCCCACCGATGTCGAGCTGATGATGTTCGCGCAGGCCAACTCCGAGCACTGTCGCCACAAGATCTTCAACGCCGACTTCATCGTCGACGGCCAGGCCCAGCCGCGCTCGCTGTTCGGGATGATCCGGCACACCGAGGAGGTCGCCGGGGCCGGCACCGTCGTGGCGTACAAGGACAACGCCTCGGTCATGGAGGGCGGACCCCGCACGCGCTGGCTGCCCGAGTCGACCGACGGTCCCAGCCCCTACCGCGGGCGGGAGGCCGACGTCCACGTCCTCATGAAGGTCGAGACCCACAACCACCCCACCGCGATCAGCCCCTTCCCGGGGGCTGCGACCGGCGCGGGTGGCGAGATCCGGGACGAGGGCGCCACGGGCCGGGGCAGCCAGCCCAAGGCCGGGCTCACCGGGTTCGCGGTCAGCAACCTGCACCTGCCCGGCACCGACGAGCCGTGGGAGCGCGAGGAGTACGGCGCCCCCGCGCACCTCGCGAGCCCGCTCGACATCATGGTCGAGGGCCCGATCGGCGCGGCCGCGTTCAACAACGAGTTCGGGCGCCCCGGCCTCGGCGGCTTCTTCCGGGTGTACGAGCAGACCGTCGACGGGGTCCGGCGCGGCTTCCACAAGCCGATCATGAGCGCCGGGGGGCTCGGCACCATCAGCGCCGAGCTCACCGAGAAGGTCACCTTCCCGGCCGGCACGCTGCTCGTGCAGCTCGGCGGCCCCGGCATGCGGATCGGGATGGGCGGCGGCGCGGCATCGTCGATGGCGGCCGGCGCCAACGCGGCCGACCTCGACTTCGACTCCGTCCAGCGCGGCAACCCCGAGATCGAGCGGCGTGCGCAGGAGGTCGTCAACCAATGCTGGAGCCTGGGGGCCGACCACAACCCGATCCTCGCCATCCACGACGTCGGCGCCGGAGGCCTGTCCAACGCCTTCCCCGAGCTCGTCGACGGCGCCGGGCTCGGCGCCCGGTTCGACCTGTCCGCGGTCCCGACCGAGGAGAGCGGCCTCGCGCCGAAGGAGGTGTGGTGCAACGAGTCCCAGGAGCGGTACGTCGTCGCCATCGCCCCGGAGTCGCTGGCCCGGTTCGCCGCCCTGTGCGAGCGGGAACGCTGCCCGTACGCCGTCGTCGGGGTCGCGCGCGACGACGGCCAGCTCGTGCTGGCCGAGGGGCTCGAGGACGTCGAGGGCGAGGACCGGCCCATCGACATGCCGATGGAGACCCTGCTCGGCAAGCCCCCGCGGATGACCCGTGACGTCGTCCGCGTCGCGCGCCAGGGGGACGACCTGGACCTCGACGGGCTCGACCTGCGGGCCGGCGCCTACGCCGTCCTGCGCCACCCGACCGTCGCGAGCAAGCGGTTCCTCGTCACGATCGCCGACCGCACCGTCGGCGGGCTCACCCACCGCGACCAGATGGTGGGGCCGTGGCAGGTGCCGGTCGCCGACGTCGCCGTCACCCTCGCCGACCACGTCGGCTTCGCGGGCGAGGCGATGGCCAGTGGCGAGCGGATGCCGCTCGCGTCCGTCGACGCTCCCGCCTCGGGGCGGATGGCGGTGGGGGAGGCGCTCACCAACCTCCTGGCCGCACCCGTTGCGGCACTGGCCGGCGTCAAGCTCTCGTGCAACTGGATGGCCGCGTGCGGTGAGGAGGGCGAGGACGCCGCCCTCTACGACACCGTCCACACGGTCGGGATGGAGCTGTGCCCGGCGCTCGGCATCTCGGTCCCGGTCGGCAAGGACTCCCTCTCGATGCGCACCCGGTGGACCGACGCCCTGGGCCGGTCCCGGCAGGTCACCTCGCCGGTGTCGCTCGTCGTCACGGCCTTCGCCTCGCTCCCCGACGTCCGGGGCACCTGGACCCCGCAGCTGCGCGGCGACTCCGTGCTCGTGCTCGTCGACCTCGGGGCGGGCCGGGACCGGCTGGGCGGCTCGATCCTCGCCCAGGTGTCCGGAGCCTTCGGCCGCGACGTGCCCGACCTCGACGACCCGAAGCGGCTCGTCGCGCTGGCGGCCGCCCTGGCCGACCTGCGCGGCCGGGGCCTCGACCTCGCGTACCACGACCGGTCCGACGGCGGGCTGTGGGCGGCGGCCTGCGAGATGGCGTTCGCCGGGGGGACGGGCCTCGAGGTCGAGGTGCCGTCGGTACCGGCGCTCTTCGCCGAGGAGCTCGGCGTCGTCCTCGGCGTCCCTGCGGGCGACGCCGCCACCGTCGAGGAGGTGCTCCGCGAGCACGGGCTCGACCACCTCGTGTCCACGGTCGGGCGGACCGCGGCGGACCGCCGGGTCCGGGTGTCGGTCGACGGCGCGGCGGTGCTCGACGAGTCCGTACGCGACCTCGCCCAGGTCTGGGACGAGGTGTCGTGGCGGATCAGCGTCCTGCGCGACAACCCCGGGTCCGCCGACGAGGAGCACGCCGCGGTCGGTGCCGACGACGACCCCGGCCTCGTCGTCGCGCCGAGCTTCGACCCCACCGACGACGTCGCCCTCCCGTACCTGTCCACGGGGGTCCGCCCCAAGGTCGCGGTGCTGCGCGAGCAGGGGGTCAACAGCCACGTCGAGACGGCGTACATGCTCGACCGGGCCGGCTTCGACGCCTACGACGTCCACATGACCGACCTCCAGACCGGCCGGGCCCACCTCGCGGACTTCACCGGCCTCGTCGCGGCAGGGGGCTTCTCGTACGGCGACACCCTGGGCGCCGGGGAGGGGTGGGCCCGCTCGGTGCTGTTCAACCCGCGCCTCACCGACGCCTTCCGCGAGTTCTTCCATCGGGGCGACACCTTCGGGCTCGGCATCTGCAACGGCTGCCAGATGTTCGCCGCGCTCGCGGACCTCGTGCCGGGAGCGCACGCCTGGCCCCGGTTCACCCGCAACCGGTCCGAGCAGTACGAGGCCCGGCTCACCCTCGTCGAGGTGCTCGAGTCGCCCTCGCTGTTCACCACCGGCATGGCCGGCAGCCGGTTGCCGATCGCGGTCGCGCACGGCGAGGGCTTCGCCGACTTCTCGGCCCGGGGCGACGCGACATCCGTGCAGCGGGTGGCCCGCTTCGTCGACCACCACGGCGAGCCGGCGACGACGCACCCGTTCAACCCGAACGGCTCGCCCGGGGGGCTCACGGCGGTCACGACCGTCGACGGCCGGTTCACCGCGATGATGCCGCACCCCGAGCGGGTGTCCCGCAATGTCCAGATGTCATGGACCTCCGGACGGGTCGAGGACGAGAGCCCCTGGCTGCGGATGTTCCGCAACGCCCGGGTCGCCGTAGGCTGACGAGGTGGGGTCACGGATCGACGACCGGGCCATCGCCCGGTGGCGGTTCCGTAGCCAGCTGCTGGACGAGGCCTCGGCCCCCGACGCCGCCACGGCCGTGCGCTCGTTGCTGGCGGTGCAGGCCGAGAACCTCGACCAGACCGGATGGGCCCTCGCCTCGCGCTGCACCGGCCTGAGCCCGGTGGGCCTCGCCGGCCTCGTGGGATCCGGTGAGGTCGTGCGCACCCACGTCCTCCGCCCGACGTGGCACCTCGTGCACCGCGCCGACCTGGCCTGGCTGCAGGAGCTGACCGGCCCGCGCCTGCGGCGGCAGCTCGGTCGGCAGCTGGACCGCGACCTCGGTCTCGACGGTGCGACGGTGGCGGCCTGCACCGACGCGGTCGTCGCCGTTCTCGCCGAGACGCCCGACCTCACCCGGGAGGAGCTCTCGTCCGCGCTCGAGCGGCGCGGTTTCGCGCTCACCGGGCAGCAGCTCGCGGTGCTGCTGGCCCACGCCGAGATGGGCCTCCTCGTCGGCAGCGGGGTGCCACGCCCGGACGGGGGGACCGGGACCCAGACGTACTCGCTGCTGGCGGGGCGGATCCCCCCGTCTCCGCACGCCGACCGCCCGGCGGCGCTGGCCGAGGTGGCCCGCCGCTACGTCCTGGGGCACGGACCGGCCACCGAGCGCGACCTCGCCTACTGGGCCTCCCTGACCGTCACCGACGCGCGGACCGGGTTGGCCGCGGTCCGCGACGGACTCGAGTCCTTCGAGCACGACGGCCGGGTGTTCTGGCACGCGCCCGGCGAGTCGCCCCCGGCGGCGCCCCGGTCGCCCGAGGTCCACCTCCTGCACATCCTCGACGAGTGGTACCGCGGCCACCAGGACTCCCGCCGTGTCGTCGACGCCGACGGGCTGCACCCCGTGGGGCGGGAGGCCGCGATCGGCGTGGCCGTCGTGGACGCCCAGATCGCGGGGACCGTGCGCCGCACCGTCCGGGCGACGTCGGTCGCCTTCGAGGTCACGCCGTACCGCCCGCTCACGGCGGCCGAGGTGCGGGCCCTCGAGGCCGAGGCCGACCGGTACGGCGCGTACCTCGGCAGGGCCGGGCGGCTGGTCCGGGCCGCAGGCTGAGCGCCGGCGGGGAGGCCCGCGTCCTCCACGCCCGCACCACCCCTAGGGACCTTCGCCCCTACCCGGCCGGTCCGCGGCAGGTGAGCGTGGACCCATGAACACCGAGACGACGCCCCCGACCGCCGGCGCCGGCCCGCCCGGGCCGGACGACGTGGAGGTCCTCGATCCCGCGCAGTGCTGGGCGATCCTGCGCGAGGCTCCGTTCGGTCGCCTCGGCGTGATCGTCGACGAACGCCCGGAGATCTTCCCCGTGAACCACATCGTCGACCACGGGTCCATCGTGTTCCGCTCCGCCGCGGGGACCAAGGTCGCGGCGGCGGTGGGCTCCCGGGTCGTCTTCGAGGTCGACGGCTACGACCTCACCGCCGGCCGCGCGTGGAGCGTCATGGTCAGCGGTCCGGCCAGGAAGGTGACCGACACCGACGACCTCATCGACGTCATGCAGGCACCTCTCGACCCGTGGCACCAGGGCGCCAAGCCCCACTTCGTGCGGATCGTCACGGAGTCGGTGACGGGACGCCGGTACCCCGTCTCCGGCGGGGCGAGGACCTGAGTCGCCGAGGGCTGAACGGGCCCGCGCTCACCGACGGCGCCAGGCGCGCTGGTCCGGGGGGACGGGGGAGTCGAGGCCACCGTCGGCGGCGCGGAGCGGCCGTGCGGCCGGCACCTTGCGGGCGACGTCGGACCACGGCAGCACCCCGGTCGGCAGCACGGCCGAGGCCGCGGCCCGCCGCAGGGTGTAGAGGTCGAGGGGGCCCGCCGACGCGACCAGCACGAGGTTGCCGAAGCGGCGCCCCTTGAGCACCTCGTGGAGCCCCACGAACGCGGCATGGCCGAACACCTCCTGCGCGCCCGCGGCGACCCGGGCCGCGTAGCGCATCCCGGGCTCGTCCGTGACGTTCGCGAGGAACAGCCCTCCGTCGTCGAGCACCCGCCGCACATCGGCCAACCACTCGACCGTCGTGAGACCCGCCGGCACCCGGCCACCCACGAACGCGTCGAGGACGACGGCGTCCGCGCTGCGGTCGGCGAGGGCGGCCATGCCGTCCTCCCCGGCCACCGGGCGGACCCGGATGCGGTGGCTGCGCGGCAGCGGGAGCTCGCGGCGCACGACCTCGGTGAGGTCGGCCGCCGGCTCGAGGACGATCTGCGGGGACCCGGGGCGGGTGTGCTCGACCCAGCGCGGCAGGGTGAGCCCGCCCCCGCCGACGTGGGTGGTGCGCAGCCGGCCGACGGGGGCCAGGGCGTCCAGGACCAGGGCGAGGTGCTGGACGTACTCGAAGGCCAGCAGCGCGGGGTCGTCGAGGTCGACGGCCGACTGCGGCAGGTCGTCGAGCAGGACCGTGACGAGGCTGCCCTCGCGGTCGAATCGGGGGTCGCCCACGACGTCGAGGGTACGGCGCTCGCCGGTAGCGTCGGCACCATGCCACCCCGTCGCCGCACCGACCCCGCGCTCGGGCTCGCCGCCCTGCGCGCCTGGCACGCCGACCCCGACGGCGTCGACCGGTCGACCCGCGCGACGGCCGTCCGGCACACCCTCGAGGAGCTCGCCGCGCGCGCTCCCGGCAACAGCGTCGAGGTCCGGGTCCCGCCCTTCGGGGTCGTCCAGTGCGTCGAGGGCCCCCGGCACACCCGCGGCACCCCGCCGAACGTCGTCGAGACCGACGCCGTCACCTGGCTGCATCTCGCCACCGGGTCGCTGGCCTGGGCCCAGGCGCTCGCGGACGGCGTCCTGCGGGTCAGCGGCACCCGGGCGGACCTGTCGTCGCTGCTGCCGCTCGGCGACGGCGCCGGACGGGCCGCGCGATGAGACACGGCATCGTCCTGCTCACCGACGAGCCCTGGCGCGAGATGGCGCCCCGGTGGCGGGCCGTCGAGGAGCTGGGGTTCGACCACGCATGGACCTACGACCATCTCGTGTGGGGTGGCCTCCCCGACAGCCCGTGGCACAGTGCGGTCCCCACTCTCGCGGCGGCGGCCGGCGTCACCGAACGCGTCCGGCTGGGCACCTTCGTGTCCTCACCGAACCAGAACCACCCGTACACCTACGCCCGCGACGTCATCACCCTCGACGACCTCACCGGAGGCCGGTTCCTGTGCGGGGTCGGCACCGGAGGCGACCTCGACGCCCGGCTCCTCGGGGCCGACCTCGCCCTCCGGCAGCGGGTCGAGCGGTTCCACGAGTTCGTCCCGCTGCTCGACCGGCTGCTCCGTGAGGACCACGTGGACCACGACGGCGACTGGTACACCACGCGTGACGCCCGCACGCTGCCCGGGCCGGTGCGGCACCGGGTCCCGCTGCTCGTGGCCGCCAACGGGGCCCGCTCCATCCGGCTCGCGGCCCAGCACGGCGACGGCTGGGTCACCTACGGCGGGAGAGGCGAGAGCGTGGAGGACTGGTTCGCGCATCTCGCCGAGCTCGTCGACCGCTTCGAGCAGGCCCTGGCCGACACCGGCCGCGACGCGGGCGACCGCTACCTGTCGCTGGACTCCTCCCCCCGCTTCTCGCTGGAGTCGGCCGGGCTGTACGCCGAGCTGGCCGGCAGGGCCGCCGAGCTGGGCTTCACCGACGTCGTGAGCCACTGGCCGCGCGCGCAGGGCCCCTACGCGGGCGACCCCGCCGTCCTCGAGGAGGTGGCGGGGTCGCTCGGCGGGCGGTGACGGGCCTCAGGCGACCGCCATCACCATGATCGGGTCGGTCGTCGGCGACGGCGAGCCGCCCGCGGGCTCCACCGTGACGCCCACGGCGGCCGCGTTCTCGAGACTGCCCTGGAGGACGGCCTCGGCCCGGCCGTCGCCCGTGGCCGTGATGAACCCCGCGGACCGGGCGATCTCGTCGGAGCCGACGTACCAGAGCTGGTAGGTCTTCCCCTCGGGGGCGGGCGGCATCCCGATCACGGTCAGCGCCGACCGGTCGAGCGTGCGGCTGTACGCGAGCGTGGCCGTGAACTCGCCCTTGCTGCTGGTCACCGTCGCGGCGTCCTCGGCCGCCTGGACCTGCTGGACGGCGGTGAGGGTCGGCTGGTCGGCGGACCACGAGCTCAACGCGACACCGCCCACGGCGAGCACCGCGGCTGCCGCTGCCGCCGTGAGCCACGTCGTCGTGCGTCGGAACAGGGGGATGACGGTGGCGCCCTGGGCCGCGGGAGCCGGCTCGTCGTCGGAGCGGTCGTCGGCGGCCTCGTCGTCGACCGGCGGCGGCAGCGGGCGGACCTGGGAGATGCCCGAGAGCACCGAGGCGCGCAGGGACGGCGGCGGGGTGGCGTCGATGAGCCCGGCGAGCGAGTGTGCGGCGCTCGTCAGCTCGGCGACGTCGGCCTGGCAGGCGGGGCACTCGGAGAGGTGCCGCTCGAAGGCGGAGCGCTCGTCCGGTTCGAGGGCATCGACCGAGTACGCACCGCTGAGGTGGTGCAGATCGGGGCTCATGCCGGTACTCCCAACGTGTCTCGGAGACGGATCAGCCCGTCTCGGATCCTGGTCTTCGCTGTTCCGAGTGGCAGCCCCAGGAGCTTGGCGACCTCGGTGTGTGTGTAGCCCCCGAGGTAGGCGAGCTCCACGGCACTGCGTTGTGCTTCGGTGAGGGTGTCGAGGGCCTTGCGCACCCGTTGTGCCTCGAGGGAGGTGTGGGCGGCCTCGGCGGTGGTGTCGAAGGCCACGTCGTGGGTGGCGGAGGCGTGGTTGTCGTCGCGGCGCCGGGAGGCCTCGCTGGACCTGACCCGGTCGACCGCGGCGCGGTGGGCGATGGTCATGAGCCACGACATGGCGCTGCCTCGGGCGGCGTCGAACCTCGCGCTGGTCCGCCACACGTCGAGATACACCTCCTGGGTGACCTCCTCGGACATGGCCGGGTCGCGGACGATGCGCAGGACGAGCCCGTAGACGCGACGGGAGGTGGCGTCGTAGAGGGCGGCGAAGCTGCTCTCGTCCCCCCGGGCCGACCGGCGGAGCAGCTCCGCCAGGTCGGCCGTGGGGGCAGCCGCCCCCTCGGTGGCCGGAAGTGTCGGTCCCGAGGAGGCGGCTGTCATGAGAACCATCATCGCTGATCGGCTCAGCCCTCGGGGACGAGGACCTTGTCGATGATGTAGACCGTGGCGTTCGCGGTCTGCACGTTGCCGCAGATCACGGAGGCGTCACCGGGGGTCACGGTGAACTCCTCGCCGGAGCCCGCGACGGTGATCTTCCCGCCGCCGAGGGTCTCGTGCTCGCCGGCGACCTGGTCGGGAGCGAGGCGCCCGGAGACGACGTGGTTGGTGAGGACGTCGGTGAGCAGGCCCTTCGGGTCGGCCATCGCGGCGTCCATGGTCTCCTTGGGGAGAGCGTCGAACGCGTCGTTGGTCGGCGCGAAGACGGTGATGCCGTCCGCCGAGTTCAGCGTGTCGCCGAGACCGGCCTCGGTGACCGCGGTCACGAGGGTGGACAGGAGCGGGTTGTTGCTGGCCGCGGTGGCCACCGGCTCCTTGGACATGCCGTCGAACGAGCCGGCACCGTCGGCCGGGACGGCCGAGCAGGCCGCACCGAACGGCGAGTCCATGCTCGCGCTCTCGGTCTCCGAGGGGGAGGTGGAGGGGGCGGCGGACGTGGTCGCGGGTGCGGCGGCGGCGTCGGTGTCGCCGGTGTCCGTGCCACAGGCGGCCAGGGTCAGGGGGAGGGCGAGGGCCAGGGCGGCGACCTTCATACGGGTGGAACGCATTTGAGGAGCTCCTTGCGGATCGGGGTGGTTTCTTCGTGCAGTGGTGGTTCGGCACCCCCCGGTCGGTGGATTGCCTGCGTCGCAACTTTTTTCGCGTCCCCTCACGATGGGTTGCCCGGGTGCGGCGGGAACAGGCCGACGGCCGGCACCGAAAGGGGTGCCGGCCGTCGAGAGCGAGGAGCGGGGGTCACTCGATGGTGACGATCACCGAGTGCCAGCCGGTGGCCCCGCGCGGGAAGGGGGACTGCCGGTCCTCGGTCTGGGTGTTGCCGTCCTCGTCCGTCGCACGCGCCTCGAGCGTGTGCCGCCCGGGGGTGGCGTCCCAGCGCAGGAACCACTGGCGCCAGTAGTCGATGCCGGCGTCGGGCCCGAGCTCGGCGGGCATCCAGGTGCCGCCGTCGACGCGCACCTCGACCCCGGCGATGCCGCGCTGCTGCGCCCAGGCCACGCCGCCGATGAACGTCTCGCCGGCCGGCTGCCGGCTGAGTGGCCTCGGGGTGTCGATGCGGGACTCGGTGTAGATGGGGGCCTCGGTCGCCCAGTCGCGTTCGGTCCAGTACGCCGTGTCCTTCGCGTACGTCGTCGCCGTCAGCTGGGTCAGCCACTTCGTCGCGCTGATGAAGCCGTACAGCCCGGGGGTGACGAGCCGGGCGGGGAATCCGTGCGCGGCCGGCAGCGGCTCGCCGTTCATCCCGACCGCCACGAGGGCGTCGCGGTCGTCCATGAGCGCCTGGAGCGGGGTCGAGATGGTCATCCCGTCGGTGGAGCGGCTGAAGATCTGGTCGACGCCGTCCCGGACGCCGGCGCGCTCTAGGAGCGTGCGGACCGGCACCCCGAGCCAGCGGGCTCCGCCGACGTAGGGGCCGCCGACCTCGTTCGAGACACACGTCAGGGTGACGTCCTTCTCGATCATCGGCAGGTCGAGCAGCTCCTGGTAGCTCAGTGTGAACGGGTTGTCGACGTCGCCGTCGATCGTCAGCTGCCAGGAGTCGGGGTCGACCCGGGGGATGACGAGGGCGGTGTCGATCCGGTAGAAGGCGTCGTTCGGCGTGCGAAAGGAGCTGACACCACGCACCATCTCCTCCAGCCCCTGGGGGAGCGGCTCGAGGGTGACCGACGGGGCGGGCAGCACGACGTCCGCGGCCACGCTGGTGCGGCTGAACGCCTGGCCGAGCCCCCCACCCGCTGCGGCGACGGCCCCGAGCCCGGCGGCGGCGGCCAGCACGGTGCGACGCCCGCTCGTCCCGTCACCGTGGGCGGTGCGGTCGGGCCCGGCGCCGGCGGCGGGGTCGGCCGCCGCCGCCCCGGCCCGGTCGAGGACGCCGAGGAACCACTGGGCCGCGAGGACGCCGACGACGGCGGTCACGACCCCGGGGAGGAGGTCGACGGGCTGGCTCGTCGGCCGCAGCCCGGCCGCCGCGGCCGCGAGCAGTGCCAGGGCCCCGACGAGGGTGAGGCCCAGGGAGCGTCGGTCACGGGCGAGCAGCCCGATGGCGCCCGCGAGGAGCAGGGTGACAATCGTGACCGAGCCGACGAGGATCGGCTTGTCGGCCGTGCCGAATGTCGAGACCGCCCACTCCTTGACCGGGGTGGGGGTGGCGTCGATGACGGTGGATCCCACCGCGAGGACGGGGGAGGCCGAGGGCGAGACGAGCGCGGCGACGAGATGCCCGGCGCCGGCTCCTGCCGCGGCGGCGAGGAGCGTGCCGGCGGCGTACCACGCGGCGCGCGGTCGGTGCGGGGCCGGATTCCGAGGTGTCGTCGTCATGACCGTGGTTCGGAGCGGGCCGGGCTCCCGGATGGTGGGTGTCGGGACACCGGTCCATCCTCCCGGGAGCCGGGCGCCCGGGGCGAGCAGGGTTCGCCTACCGTAAGGACCGTGACACCAGCACGCGGCCCCCGGTTCTTCCCGTTCATCCTCACGGGTGCGGTGCTCGGGTTCCTCCTGGGAGCCGGCATCGCCGCCAGTGGGCGGTTCGAGGACACCGACTCGGTCCTCCTGCAGCAGGGCCAGTACTCACCGTCCGCCGGGATCGGCTACGTCGGCCTGCTCGGCGCGGCGCTGTTCGCGATTCTCGCGGCCCTTGTCGCGCTGGCACTCGACTGGTGGGCGCGCCGGTCCTGACCGGGCTCGCTGTGGGAGACTGGGGCACGTGCCACGCGGAGACGGACGCCTCAGCCACGACCTGATTCCGGGCGAGAAGGCCCCCCAGGACGCCTGCGGGGTCTTCGGCGTCTGGGCCCCGGGGGAGGACGTCGCCAAGCTCACCTACTACGGCCTCTACGCGCTGCAGCACCGCGGCCAGGAGTCCGCCGGCATCGCGACGTCGGACGGCAAGCGGCTGCTCGTCTACAAGGACATGGGGCTGGTGTCGCAGGTCTTCGACGAGCGCTCGCTCGCGTCGCTGCGGGGCCACCTCGCCGTCGGGCACTGCCGCTACTCCACGACCGGCGGGTCCACCTGGGAGAACGCCCAGCCGACCCTGGGCGGCCACGCCGGGGGGACGGTGGCGCTCGCGCACAACGGCAACCTCACGAACTCCGCCGAGCTGCGGGACCTGCTCGAGGGCCGCCGGGGTGCAGAGGGGCCGCGCGGCGAGATCGCGCGCGGGAACACCACGGACACCGCGCTCGTCACCGGTCTGCTCGCCGACGACGCCGACCGGACCCTCGAGGGCGCCGCGCTCGAGGTCCTCCCCCTCCTGCGCGGCGCGTTCTGCTTCGTCTTCATGGACGAGCAGACCCTGTACGCGGCGCGCGACCCGCAGGGCTTCCGGCCGCTGGTCATCGGCCGCCTCGAGCGCGGGTGGGTCGTGGCCTCCGAGACCGCGGCCCTCGACATCGTCGGCGCCTCGTTCGTCCGTGAGGTGGAGCCGGGCGAGCTCATCGCCATCGACGAGGACGGGCTGCGCTCGCAGCGGTTCGCCCCGGCCTCGCCGAAGGGGTGCGTCTTCGAGTACGTCTACCTCGCGCGCCCGGACACGACGATCGCGGGGCGGGGCGTGCACGAGGCCCGGGTCGAGATGGGGCGACGGCTCGCCCGGGAGCACCCGGTCGAGGCCGACATGGTGATGCCCACCCCGGAGTCCGGGACCCCGGCCGCCATCGGGTACGCGCAGGAGTCCGGGATCCCGTACGGCCAGGGCCTCGTGAAGAACTCGTACGTGGGGCGCACGTTCATCGCGCCGTCCCAGACGATCCGGCAGCTCGGGATCCGGCTCAAGCTGAACCCGCTCCGCGACGTCATCAAGGGCAAGCGCCTCGTCGTCGTCGACGACACCATCGTGCGCGGCAACACCCAGCGGGCCCTGGTACGGATGCTGCGCGAGGCCGGGGCAGCCGAGGTGCACGTGCGCATCTCGGCCCCGCCGGTCCAGTGGCCCTGCTTCTTCGGGATCGACTTCCCGACCCGGGCCGAGCTGATCGCGACCGGTCTCGGGGTCGAGGAGGTCTGCAACTCCATCGGGGCCGACTCCCTCGGGTACATCTCCGAGGACGGGATGATCCAGGCCACCGAGCAGCCGCGCGAGCGGCTCTGTACGGCGTGCTTCAGCGGGTCCTACCCCGTGGCGCTCCCGGAGGACGGGCGGCTCGGCAAGGGCGTCCTCGAGCTCGAGCTGCCACTCGGGGACGACGCCGCCCGCGCTGAGCGGACGGTGGGCGAGCGGCACCCGCAGCGGCAGGCGCCGATCGTCGACGTGCCCGTGCTCGACGTCGAGGGGGTGCGCACCTCAGCCGGTGGTGGCGCCGGCGAGGCCATCCTTCGCCCCTGACCGTCAGCGGCGCTCCACCCAGCCGCGCGGCGGGTAGAGCGGGATCTCACGCACCGCGTCGTCCGCAGGCGCCTCGTCGTCGGCGCGCACGACGGGGATCTCGCCGGTGTCGCCGAGCCGCCGGGGACTGCCGAGGTTGGAGCTGCGGTACCAGGTCTCGGGCTCCACGCGGGGCGGCGGGGGATGGCCGGCCCGCGACACCTCGACGCCGCCGGTGCCGGGGAGGTCGTCGGGGCCGTCCTGCGGCCCCCGCGCGCCGCCGCCGCCGTCCTCGTCGTCTCCGTCGTCCCGGCGTCGCCGTCGCGGGGCGGCGATCCGCGGCCAGGTGCGGCTCGCGTCGCCCCTCTTGGTGCGCGGCCGCTCGCCGAAGATCTCGGAGTTGAGGGCGGCGTTCACCTCGTCGGGCTCCGGCACGAACGTGAGGTCGCGGATGGCCTGGTGCTGGCCGGCGCTCTCGATGACGATGGTCCCGTAGCCGAGCAGCTCGCCGACGACACCCCGGGTGTAGGTCATGTCGGTGACCTTCGTCAGCCGCATCATCGGGACGCGCCGGGTGAGGACGCCTTCGTGCTTGAGGATCCGCTTGTTCGTCGCGACGAACCAGCGGTACCGGCGTTCGACCTCCATCCAGCCCAGCTTCAGCAGCCCGAGGAGCACGACGAGGCCGACGAGCTCGATGAGGCGAGGCGCTGCCTGGACGCGGAACACGAGCAACCACCACACCCAGCCCGCGACGAGCGGCCAGACGAGATGGCGGAGCAGCACGACCGGGTGCTGGCGGGTGCGGATGACGATCCGCTCACCCTCGGCGAGCTGGTGGAGCAGGCTGCGCCGGACCCAGCCGGGCATGACCGCGAGATCCGCCTCGACGGTCTCGGGGGTCCCGTCGCGGACGACGGCGCCATGCCGTCGCATCGCCTAGCCCCGGAGCAGGCTGTCGAAGAAGCGCCCGATGTTCTCCACGCCGTTCAGAATGACGTCCCAGGCGGAGCCGATGATGTCGGCCGCCTCCTGCGGGGAGGTGAGGATCGCGTACAGCAGGAAGATGACGACGAGCCACATCACGATCTTCTTGACCGGTGGCATGTTCACGTCCTCCTGCAGCGGGCGAGCCGGGTGCACGCCACGTTGTCCGATCGTCCCACCTGTGACGGGTGTGACGGATGATGGCCCGGCCCGTGGCGTGTCGCCCCGGCCGGCGCGGGTGGGGCGCGGTTACTGGGCGACGCCGTACAGCCGGTCGCCGGCGTCGCCCAGCCCCGGCACGATGTAGCCGACCTCGTTGAGCCGCTCGTCAATCGCCCCAGTGACGAGCGTAACGGGGCACTCCACGGCGGCCATCGACTCCTCGAGGTGAGCGATGCCCTCGGGGGCGGCGAGCAGGCAGACGGCGGTGATGTCGTCGGCCCCCCGCTCGAGGAGGAAGTGGATGGCGTCGGCCATCGAGCCGCCGGTCGCGAGCATCGGGTCCAGGACGTAGACCTGGCGGCCGGACAGGTCGTCGGGCAGCCGGTTGGCGTAGGTGATGGCCTCGAGCGTCTCCTCGTCGCGCTGCATCCCGAGGAACCCGACCTCGGTGCTCGGCAGGAGCCGCACCATGCCCTCAAGCATGCCGAGCCCGGCCCGCAGGATGGGGACCACGAGCGGCTTGGGGTTGGACAGCTTGATGCCGGTCGTCGGGGCCACCGGGGTGCGGATCTCGAACGGCTCGATCCGCACCTCCCGGGTCGCCTCGTAGGCCAGCAGGGTCATGAGCTCCTCGGCGAGGCGGCGGAACGTCGGCGAGTCCGTCCGCTCGTCCCGGAGGTAGGTCAGCTTGTGGGCGATGAGCCTGTGGTCCGGGTTGATGACGCGCATGGGTGAAACTTAGCGCGTGCCGTTCCCTCCCGATCCGCTCGACGTGTCCCGGATGCGGCATGCGCTGGCGCTCGCCGGGCAGGCCGGGCGCGCCGGGGACGTGCCGGTCGGGGCGGTGGTCGTCGGGCCGTCGGGTGAGGTGCTCGGTGAGGGCTGGAACGTCCGCGAGGCGGAGGGCGACCCCACGGGGCACGCCGAGGTCGTCGCGCTGCGGGCTGCGTCGCGGGCCGTCGGGCAGTGGCGGCTCGAGGGCTGCCAGCTCGTCGTGACGATGGAGCCGTGCCCGATGTGTGCCGGCGCGCTCGTCCTCGCGCGGGTGGCACGGGTCGTGTTCGGGGGGTGGGACCCCAAGCTCGGGGCGTGCGGCTCCGTGTGGGACCTGCCGCGCGACCGCCGCGTCACCCACCGTGTCGAGGTGGTCGGGGGTGTGCTCGAGGCGGAGTGCGGTGACCTCGTGCGCCGCTTCTTCGACGGCCACCGGGCCTGACCCGGCCGATTTTCTGGGGGACGCCGGGCTCGGGTAGCCTCTCCGGCGGTGGCGTGTCCGAGCGGCCTAAGGAGCACGCCTCGAAAGCGTGTGAGGGTTTACGCCCTCCGTGGGTTCAAATCCCACCGCCACCGCCAGACAGGAAAGCCCCCGGGAGCATGCGACCGGGGGCTTTCCCGTGGGCCCGGCGCCCCGGACCGTCTTGACCCCGCGCCTAGGGTGAGGGGACGCACCCCATCGGGAGGACGACATGGATCTGTTGACCCGAACCGAGCTCGTCTCGCTCGCGCAGCCGGGACCGGACGGCACCTACGTCTCGCTCTTCATGCCGACCCACCGCGTCGGGGAGCGCGTCGAGGCCGACCAGCTGCGGTGGAAGAACCTCGTGAACCGGGCCGAGGCGCTGCTGCTCGAGGACCTGCGCCGACCCGACGTCGAAGCCCTGCTCGCCCCGGCCCACCAGCTGCACGACGACCCGATCGCCTGGCGGTACATGAGCGAGGGGCTGGCCATGTTCCTGGGGCCCGGCGGGAACCGCACCTTCCAGGTCGCTGCGCCGATGCCCGAGCTGGCGACGGTCGGCGCGCGGCCGGTGCTGGGCCCGACGCTCCGCCTCTGCTCCGGGGACGAGCGTTTCCTCGTGCTCGCCCTCAGCCAACGCGACGTGCGCCTCCTGGAGGGCAGCCGCAACACGATGGAGCCGGTCCACCTGCCGGACCTTCCCACCAGCCTGCGCGACGCCGTCGAACCCGAGGAGCCGCGGTCCCACACGATGGCCAGGCCGGCGGACAAGGCCGGGCGCGGCGGGCCCGCGGTGTTCTACGGCCACGGCGCCGGGGACCGGCACCTGAAGAAGGACGAGGTGCTGCGCTTCCTCCGCTCCGTCGACGCGGGTCTGCACGCCGTGCTGGCCCGGGAGAGCGCCCCGATGGTGCTGGTGGGTCTCGACCCCCTCGTGAGCGCGTACCGCGAGGTCAGCACCTACGGGCACGTGCTGGACGACGCGGTCGAGCACAACGCGGACCAGCTCGAGGCCGACGGGCTCCACGAGATGGCGTGGCCCCTGGTGGAGCGGCGGCTCCGCGAGGAGCGGGCGAGGGTGGTCGACCGGTTCCACGAGCTGGCCGGCGCCGGCCGCGCCTCCGGCGAGCTGCCGGTGGTGGCCGAGGCGGCCGCCCAGGGGCGGGTCGAGACGCTGTTCGTCAGGGCCGACCCGTGGTGCTGGGAGCAGGCGGCCGACGGGACCCCGGCCGTCGTGGCCCTGGGGGCCGACGAGCGGTACCTCGGGTGCGAGCAGGTCGACGCCGCCGCGGTCGCGACCTTGACCACCCGTGGCCAGGTGTACGCGACCTCGGAGACCGTCGTTCCCGGCAGCGAGGTCGCCGCGATCTTCCGCTACTGACGGCTCCGGGGCCGGGGCAGGTACGGCAGGAGCCGCAGACCTCGGCCTGCGGCTCCGGGTCGTAGTCGTCAGATGAGCTCGGGGACGCGCAGGTGCGCCACCGCCAGCTCGAACTCGGCCACCTCGGAGATCCGGGTGCCCGATTCCTCGGCTGCCTGGGCTCGGGTCCGGTCGGCCAGGGGCCGGGTCTGTTCGAGGGCCGCCTGGCTGTCCCACGTGGTCGTGATGACGGCCCTGCCCCTCGAGCGGTTGACCAGCAGGCTGGCGCTGCAGAAGCCGCCCCAGCTCTCCAACGTGGGCAGGACCCCGCGGAACACCTCGACCATCCGGTCCGCCTCGCCGGGTTGGCCGTCCATCCAGCTCACCCGCGTGCAGGCACCGTCGGCCGTGCGGTGGTCACGGTGGAGTGCGGTGATCTCCCACTCCTCGACCTCGGGGTCCGCGCCGAGGATCTCCCCGGCCCGGTCCCGGATGGCGGCCAGCTGCCCGTCGCTGGCTCGCATCGTCTCCTCGTTCTCCCAGGCGCTGGTCGCGATGCAGCGGCCAGTCGTGCGGTCGACCATCATGGACAGACCGATGCAGCCGTCGATGTCGCGGATGAGCGGTAGTACCTCATCGCGGCAAAAGGCGATGCCGTCGTCGATCGAGCCCGGTCGCGCTTGGAACGTCGTGGCGCGCGCGTGCACGGGCCACCTCCTCACCTCGAGGCGGCGCCTCGGCCGGCGCCGCCGGCACCACCACTGTCCGCCACCAGGGTCTTCGTTGGCAACCCCTCAGGGCCGGGGCGCTCGCCTCAGCCCGGGGTCCCGAGCGTGACCTGCCCGTCCCGGACGTGCCACCGCTGGTCGAGCCGGACGCCCTCCAGCAGCCGCCGGTCGTGTGACACGAGCAGGAGTGAGCCGTCGTAGGAGTCCAGGGCCTCCTCGAGCTGCTCGATGGCCGGGAGGTCGAGGTGGTTGGTCGGCTCGTCGAGGACGAGGAGGTTGACCCCCCTGGCCTGCAGCAGCGCCATCGCGGCGCGGGTGCGCTCGCCGGGCGAGAGCCGGCCGACCGGGCTCGTGACCTGGTCGGCCTTGAGGCCGAACTTGGCCAGCAGGGTCCGGACATCGGCGGGTGTCATCTGGGGCACTGCGGCCTCGAACGCGTCCCCGAGCGGCAGGTCCTCGGCGAGCCCGGTGCGCGCCTGGTCGATCTCGCCGACCGCCACCGAGGCACCCAGGCCGGCCCGGCCGGACTGGGGGACGATCCGGCCGAGCAGGAGCCGGAGCAGCGTCGTCTTGCCGGCGCCGTTGGGGCCGGTGACACCGATCCGGTCCCCGGCGCTCACCTGGAGCGAGGCGGGGCCGAAGGTGAAGGAGCCGAGCCGCGCGGTGGCCTCGTCGAGGGTCGCGACGACCGAGCTGGACCGCGGGGCGCTGCCGATGGTGAAGCGCAGCGCCCATTCCTTCCGGGGCTCCTCGACCTCCTCGAGGCGGGCGATGCGGGACTCCATCTGACGGACCTTCTGCGCCTGCTTCTCGGAGGACTCCACCTGCGCCCTCCGGCGGATCTTGTCGTTGTCCGGGGCCTTCTTGATGGCGTTGCGGACGCCCTGGGAGCTCCACTCCCGTTGGGTGCGGGCGCGGCTGACCAGGTCGGCCTTCCTCCCGGCGAACTCCTCGTAGGCCTCGCGGGCATGGCGGCGGGCGACGGCCCGTTCCTCGAGGAAGGCGTCGTACCCGCCGTCGTAGACCGCGACCCGCTGCTGGGCGAGGTCGAGCTCGACGACGCGGGTCACGACGCGGGAGAGGAACTCGCGGTCGTGGGAGACCAGCACCACCCCCGACCGCAGGCCGCGGACGAACCGCTCGAGGCGTTCCAGCCCGTCGAGGTCGAGGTCGTTGGTCGGCTCGTCGAGCAGGACGAGGTCGAAACGGCTCAACAGCAGCGCGGCCAGCGCCGCGCGGGCGGCCTGCCCACCCGACAGCGACGTCATCAGGGCGCCCGCGTCGACGTCGAGGCCGAGGTCGGCCAACATCGGCGGGAGACGCTCGTCGAGGTCGGGGGCGCCGCTGGCCTGCCAGTGGTCGAGGCTTCGCGCGTACGCATCCTCGGCCGCACGCGAGTGGTCCTCGGCGCCGAACGCGGCGGCTGCGTGCTCCATCGCAGCGGTCGCCGCGGCGGCTCCCGTGCGGCGGGCGACGTAGTGGCCGACGGTCTCGCCGTTGATGCGCTCGTGCTCCTGGGGCAGCCAGCCGACGAAGGCATCGGCGGGTGCGGTGGCGACGGTGCCGTCGAGCGGGTCGAGGTGACCGGCCAGGATCTGCAGCAGCGTGCTCTTACCGGCGCCGTTGGCGCCGACCACGCCGACGACGTCGCCGGGCGCGACGGTGAGGTCGAGGCCCTCGAAGAGGGTGCGATGAGCGTGGCCGCCGGCCAGGTGCTTGGTGACCAGGGTGGCGCTCATCCGGCGATCGTAGTTGCGCGCCGTCCCCCGGCGACGCGCCGCCGGGACATCCACGGACGGCTGAGCGCCGAACCACAGGCGGTCCACAGTCGCCGTCGAGAGGCTCCATCCATGGACACGGTGCTCGCCCTGCTGCTGGCCGAGCCGGTCTGGGTCGTCTACGCCGTCGTCGGCGCCGTCGTGCTCCTCGAGGGGGCGGTACCGGCGGGGCTACTGCTCCCTGGGGAGGCGACGGTCCTCGTCGGCGGGGCCACGGTCGCCCTCGGCCGGACCGAGCTGCTGCCGATGGCGCTCGTCGTCGTGGCGGCGGCCGTCGCGGGCGACGGTCTCGGCTTCCTCCTCGGCCGCGCCGCCGGGCCCCGGCTCCTCGGTTCGCGGCTGTTGCGGACCCGGCGGGAGCGCCTCGACACACTGCGCGAGGCGATGGTGCGCCGCGGCCCCACCGCGCTCGTCGCCGCTCGGTGGACCGCGTTCGTCCGGACGATGGCGCCGGCGCTCGCGGGGGCGTCCGGGATGACCTACCGACGCTTCGTCGGGTGGAACGCCGTCGGTGCCGCGACCTGGGGCGTCACCAGCGTCGGGCTGGGTGCCGCCGCCGGGCGCTCCTACGCGCAGGTGCAGACCTGGCTCGGCGGCGGGGGCGCGGCCCTCCTGGCTGCGGTGCTCCTCGTCGGCGCCGTTGCGGCGCTCCACCGGCGCCGGTCCGCCGCGCCGGCCCGTCCGGCTCAGGACGGGGTGGGGGCGGGGCACATCGGCGGCTCGGTGCTCGTCGTGGCCGGGGCGAGGCCCTTGAACTCCGTCCCGAGGGCGACCTCCACGGTGGCGTCGGTGCGCTTGTCCTTGACGGCCTTGGTGCCCTCGGGCATCACGTCGAGGACGACGAGGGCCTTGGGCCGTCCCTCCTGGCCGTAGCGGACCTCGGCGACCTTCGGGGTCGGCCGGTCGGACGGGTCGTTCGCGACCTTGTCGATGACGAACCCGCGCTGCTCGAGGAGTGCGGCGCTGCGGCCCGCGAGGCCGTTGCGGCTCGTCGCGTTGTAGACGCTGATCTCGATGTCGGCCGGCAGGATCACGTCGGGGTCGTACGGACTGCACGTCGGGGTCGGGGGCGCGGCCCGGGCAGCCTGGCGGTCGGCCTCGTAGTAGGACAGGCCGTACCAGAACGCGAAGAACAGGCCGAGGAGGAGGACCCCGATCGTGATGAACGCACGACGCTGCCGCTGCCGGCGCTCCATCGAGAACGGGGACTCCGTCGTGTACTCGCTCATCGGGACCCGGCCTAGAGGGTGAGGACTCGGGCGTGGAGGGTGGGCCGCTGGTGGAGTGCTGCGCGGAGGGCCCGGTGCAGGCCGTCCTCGAGGTAGAGCGTGCCCTCCCACTCGACGACGTGCGCGAAGAGGTCGCCGTAGAACGTGGAGTCCTCGGCGAGCAGCTGCTGCAGGTCGAGCTCGCGCTTGGTCGTGACGAGCTCGTCGAGGCGCACGAGCCGCGGGGGCACGCCCGACCACTGCCGGCCCGAGTACCCGTGGTCCGGGTAGGGCCGGTGGTCGCCGACGGCCTTGAAGATCACGTCCCCACTCTATGCGGGTGCCGTCGCCGAGCCCGGGTGCGAAACCCCGGGCCGGGCTAGATTGACAGGCGTGAGCGAGACCAGCGACGACAACCTCCTCGACGAGATCCGTGCCGGGTACGGCTTCGAGGGGCCCGCACTCGAGTTCGGCGCGGCGGTCGTCGACGGCGCCGCCCACCCGGACGTCACCGTGCGGATCCCCCTGGCGGCGATGAACCGGCACGGCCTGGTCGCCGGCGCCACGGGCACCGGCAAGACCAAGACCCTGCAGCTCATGGCCGAGCAGCTCGCCGAGCAGGGCGTCCCGGTGTTCCTCGCCGACATCAAGGGCGACCTGTCGGGGATGGCGAGTCCCGGGCAGCCGAACGACAAGATCGCCGCCCGGTCCCAGGACGTCGGGATGACGTGGGAGGCCACGTCCTTCCCGGTGGAGTTCTACTCCCTGGGCGGGGAGGGCACGGGTGTCCCGATCCGGGCGGCCGTCTCGACCTTCGGGCCGACGCTGCTCGCGAAGGTGCTCGGCCTCAACGCGACCCAGGAGTCGAGCCTCGGCCTGGTGTTCCACTACGCCGACAAGCACGGGCTCTACCTCGACACACTCGCCGACCTGCGGGCCGTCGTGCAGCACCTCACCTCCGACGAGGGCAAGGCCGACCTCAAGGACCTCGGCGGTCTGTCGTCCGCGACCGCGGGCGTGATCCTCCGCGAGCTCATCACGTTCTCGGACCAGGGCGCCGACGCGTTCTTCGGGTTGCCGGAGTTCGACACGACCCATCTCCTGCGGACCACCGAGGACGCCCGCGGCCTCGTCTCGATGCTCGAGCTGCCGGCCGTCCAGGACCGACCGCAGCTGTTCTCGACGTTCCTCATGTGGCTGCTCGCCGACCTCTTCAACGACCTGCCCGAGGTGGGGGACTCCGCCAAGCCGAAGCTCGTGTTCTTCTTCGACGAGGCCCACCTCCTCTTCAACGACGCGAGCAAGGAGTTCCTCGACGCCATCCAGCAGACCGTCCGGCTCATCCGGTCCAAGGGCGTCGGGGTGTTCTTCGTGACGCAGTCCCCGAAGGACGTCCCCGCCGACGTGCTGGGGCAGCTCGGGAACCGCGTCCAGCACGCCCTGCGGGCGTTCACCCCCGACGACGCGGCGGGGCTCAAGGCGGCCGTGAAGACCTACCCGCACACGGCGTACGACCTGGAGGAGCTGTTGACGACGCTCGGCACCGGCGAGGCCGTCGTGACCGTGCTGTCCGAGAAGGGCGCCCCCACGCCGGTGGCGTGGACCCGGATGCGGGCGCCGGAGTCGCTCATGGCGCCCTCCCCGGCCGAGGTGCTCGAGGCCGCCGTCGCCGCCTCCCCGCTCCTGGCCCAGTACGGCGAGGCGCAGGAGCGGGAGTCCGCGCTCGAGATGCTCGACAAGGCAGCCTCGGAGCGGGTCAAGGCCGAGGAGGCGGCCGCCCAGGCAGCGGAGCAGGCGAAGGCCGACGCGGCAGCCGCCAAGGAGGCCGAGAAGGCCCGCGTCGCTGCCGAGAAGGCAGCGGAGAAGGAGCGGCTTGCGGCCGAGAAGGCGGCCGGGGCCGAGGCGAGTCGCGAGGCGGACGAGCCGGGGATGGTCCAGCAGGTCGTGAAGTCGTCGGCGTTCAGGTCCATGCTGCGCTCGGCGGGCACCGTGATCGGTCGCGAGATCACCCGCTCGGTCTTCGGGACCGCCAAACGTCGGTGACGACGGGCCGGCTCGGCCCCGTCCCCGTGTAGGGTCCCTGCGGTGTCGGGGGATGATCTGCAGGTCACAGCGTCGCGGTTCGGGCACGGTTACGTCCTGAGCCGGGGCGGGAGCGTGCCCGAGGCCGCCTCGGACTGGGCGACGCTCGACGTGGGAGCCGCGCAGCTGCGCACGCATCCGCGCACGGTCGTGTCGACGGCCCGGACGCCCCTGTCCGGCCGCGCGCAGGTGGTCCTCATCGGCCAGCCCCTCGACGTCGACGCCGGCACGTCCGACGGCGGCCGCATCGCCGCCTCCGTGCTGGCCGCCCTCCGTCACGGCCTGGACGCGGCGGTCGAGAGGGTCGCCGCGCTGTCGGGCCGCTACACCGCCGTCCTGCGGTCGGGGTCGCGGCTGCACGTCATCCCGGACTCGCACGCCACCCAGCCGGTCTTCTGGGCCACTCGGCCCGCGGCCGCCACGGGGGCGGAGGTCCTGGCCGTCGCCTCGCACGCCGTCCTCGCCGCCGATGTCGTGGGGGCCGGGCTCGACGAGAAGGCCCTCGCGCTGCACGACGGCATCCGCGAGTGGCGCAAGAACCGCACGATCTTCATGCCGGGCCTCACGACGACCCACGAGGGCGTGCTCCCGGTCTTCGCCAACTGCCTCCTCGACGTCGACCTCGACCGGCCCTCCGCCGCCCACCACCGCAGGTTCTGGCCCCACGAGCGGCGCGAGAAGGCGTCGGTCGACGACGTCGTCGCCGAGTTCACCGAGCGTTTCGTCGAGCTGACCCGGCTCGCCATGAGCCTCGGGCCCAGCGCGATCAGCCTGACCTCGGGGCTGGACTCCCGGATGACCCTCGTGGCGGCGTCGTGCCTCGCCCGCGCCGACGACTTCGCCTTCACCTATGTCCGCCCGCAGGACCTCGTGTCTCAGGAGGGGGTGCGCAGCGACCTGTTCGGTGCGAGCCGGCTGGCCTTCGCGGCGGGGCTGCGGCACCGCGTCATCCAGTGGCGGCTCCCCGACGAGGACGACCCGTTCCTGGTGGCCCACCGGCAGAGCTTCCCGGGGCTCAGGTCGTCGCTCGGCGCAGCCACCGCCATGTTCCACGACCTGCCGCACGACATCGTCGAGCTCCAGTCGATCCTCGCCGAGACCGGGACGTACTTCTACCGGCGCACCGCGTCGGGCCCCGACCCCCGGGCCATCGCCGCCCTCACCTTCGGCCCGCCCACGGCCAACCGACCCGAGTACGTCGCCGAGTTCGAGCGGCTCGTCGACTACACCCAGTTCACCCGAGACCGGCTGCTGGGCTACAACTGGCACGACCTGACGTACTGGGAGCACCGGATGGTCAAGTGGGCCGCCCGCAAGTTCCAGGAGGGCGACATGTCACACCGGGTGGCCCTGCCCTTCGCGGACCGCCGGCTCATCGCACTCATGCTGTCCGTCCCTCCGGAGGACCGGCTCGCCAAGACCCTCTTCTCCCGCTTCCTCGCGCGGCGTCCGGACCTCGCGACCCTGTGACGCCGGGCTGTCAGAGCGTGAGCACGGCCCGCGCGTAGGCGCATTCGAGGTCGGCGTCGGTGACGGTGCGCCGGACGTCCGGCTCCGGCTCGAAGGCCACCTCCCAGCCGTCCTCGAGCCGCCGAACGGCGACCAGCCGGTTCCCGAGCAGCTCGCGCAGCTGGTCCTCGCGGGGGAGCCACACCGCCTGGTCGAGGGTCACCGAGTCCAGCGCCCACTCCGTCGTGCCGTTGAAGCCGAGCAGCGGCTGCCCGCGGTAGGTCTGGACCTCGACGGTCAGGTCGGAGACCCAGAAGACCTGCGCGGTCAGCTGGTCGGCGTCGATGACGAACCGGTCGCCGGCGGTGGGCTCCCAGAGGACGCCGGCGGCCACGAGGTCGCGGGCGAGCTGGACGGTGATCACACCCCATCCTCACCCGGGGGCGGCCGGTTCGGGGACCCCGCCCGCCGTCCCCGTCGAGGACCCGATACCCTGAGGGGTATCGACTACCCTTCGGAGGTTGCCATGCCCCACACCCACGGCGGCGCCGTGCTCGACGACCTGCGCGAGCCCGCGAAGCGACTCCGGGCAGCCATCCCCGGCGTCTACGCCGGCTTCAGTGCCATGCACAAGGAAGCGCTCGCGGCCGGTGCGGTCGACGAGAAGACCAAGGAGCTCATGGCCCTCGCGATCAGCGTTGCCCAGCAGTGCGACGGGTGCATCGCCTCGCACGCCCGCGGCGCGGCGATGAAGGGGGCGACGCCCGAGGAGGTCGCCGAGACCCTCGGCGTCTGCATCCTCATGGCCGGCGGGCCGGCCACCGTCTACGGCCCGCGCGCCTACGACGCCTTCCTCGAGTTCCACGCGAAGTACGCCCGGGACTGACCGCGCCGCGGCCGTCAGCCCCCCGGGCGCAGCACCGGGGCGAGGGCGTCCAGCACGGAGGCGTCCTCGATGGTCCCCGGCACCTTGGGCGTCTTCCCGTCGGCGAGCTCGCGCATCGTCTTGCGCAGGATCTTCCCCGACCGCGTCTTCGGCAGGGCCGCCACGACGTCGACCTGCCGGAGGCTCGCGACGGCGCCCACCTCGTCGCGGACGCGCTGCACGAGCTCGGCGGTGATGCGCCCGCCGTCCGCCGCCGCGTCGACACTCCCCTTGAGGACGACGAGCCCCCGCGGCACCTGGCCCTTCATCTCGTCGGCCACCCCGATGACCGCGCACTCGGCCACGTCGGGGTGCCCCGCGAGGGCCGCCTCGATCGACCCGGTCGACAGACGGTGCCCGGCGACGTTGAGCACGTCGTCGGTGCGGCCCATCACGTAGAGGTAGCCGTCCTCGTCGAAGCGGCCGCCGTCCCCGGTGAGGTAGTAGCCGTCGTACACCGACAGGTATCCGGCCACGTACCGGTCGTCGTCGCCCCAGAGCGTCGGCAGCGTCCCCGGCGGGAGGGGGAGGCGGATGGCGATGGCGCCCTCGGTGCCGGCCGGCACCTCCGCCCCCTGGTCGTCCAGGACCCGCACGTCGTAGCCCGGCACTGGCACCGACGGTGACCCGGCCTTGATGGGCATCGGGTCCAGGCCGCGCAGGTTCGCCACGATCGGCCACCCGGTCTCGGTCTGCCACCAGTTGTCGACGACGGGCACGCCGAGGACCCCGGTCGCCCACTCGTAGGTGTCGGGGTCGAGGCGCTCACCGGCGAGGAAGACCGCGTCGAGGCAGGTCAGGTCGTACCCCTTGGTCAGCTCGCCGCGCGGGTCCTCGCGCTTGATCGCGCGGTAGGCGGTCGGGGCCGTGAACATCGCCCGGCAGCGGTAGGTGGAGATGACCCGCCAGAACGCTCCGGCGTCGGGGGTGCCCACCGGCTTGCCCTCGTAGAGCACTGTCGTGGCCCCGGTGAGGAGCGGCCCGTAGACGATGTAGGAGTGGCCGACGACCCAGCCGACGTCGGAGGCGGTGAACCACACGTCACCGGGCCCGATGCCGTACACGTTCTCCATCGACCAGCGCAGCGCCACGGCGTGCCCGCCGTTGTCGCGGACGATGCCCTTGGGGCGGCCCGTCGTCCCGGAGGTGTAGAGGATGTAGAGGGGGTCGGTGGCCTCGACCTCCACGCAGTCGGCCGGCTCGGCGTCGGCGACGAGCTCGTCCCAGGTCATCTCCTCCCACTCCGTGTCCCGGACGCCGACGGCGGCCGGGGCCTGCTCGCGCTGGAGCACGACGACGGCCTCGGGCTTGTGGCCGCTGCGGTCGAGTGCGCCGTCGAGCATCGGCTTGTACTCGACGACCCGGCTCGGCTCGATGCCGCAGGAGGCCGAGACGATGACCTTGGGCTCGGCGTCCTCGATGCGTGCGGCCAGCTCCGCCGGGGCGAACCCGCCGAAGACGACGGAGTGGATCGCCCCGAGCCGGGCGCACGCGAGCATCGCGACGACGGCCTCCGGCACCATCGGCATGTAGACGATGACCCGGTCGCCCTTCCCGACCCCGAGTGAGGCGAGGGCGCCGGCGAAGGTCGCCACCCGCTCGAGCAGCTCGGCGTACGTGAAGGTCCGCGAGGTGCCGGTGACCGGGCTGTCGTGGACGAGAGCGGCCTGGTCGCCGCGCCCGTCCCGGACGTGCCGGTCGAGGGCGTTGAAGCAGGTGTTGAGGGTGCCGCCCCGGAACCACCGGTAGAAGGGTGGGTGGGAGTCGTCGAGGACGGTCGGGGGCTCGGTGAGCCACTCGATCCCGGCCGCGGCGTCGCCCCAGAACCCCGCGGGGTCGGCCAGGGACCGCTGATGGGCTGCTGCGTACGCGCCGGTGCTCATGGCCCCATCGTGGCGTGGGTGGCCGGAGCGCGGCCAGGGGTGCGGCCCGCCCGTCCGGCGGGCGAGCCGTGCCGTGCGACGAGCGGCACGGTGGTGGTCCCGCCCGGGTTCGACGGCGGGACCCGAGCACGTAGCCTGTCTGCGGCAGGTCGGAGCACGGGAAAGCGGGTAGGCGGATGCGGCGTGGGGCGCGCGTGCTCGTGCTGCTCGCCGTGCTCGTGGTGGGAGGCGTCCTCCTGTTGACCCGGGAGGCCGCCTACGTGGCCACCGCCACCGTGACGGCGGTCGACGCCGGCGCCGCCGGCCAGGTGGAGGCCCGCGCCACCGCGGCGGGCTTCGCCGGTGAGGTGGCCGAGGCGCTCGCCGCGGAGCCGGCCTCGGCCCTGCCCGCCCTCACGGTGACGCGCTCCGGCGCCGAGGTGCGGGTGGGGGCACGCGACGTCGACCCCGCCCGCGCGCAGGACACCGTCGACACCGCGGCGTACCTGCTGGCTCGCGGCGCCACCGCGGACGCCGTCGAGGACACCACGTCCTCCACGCTGCCGACGGAGCCGGTCAACCGCTCCTCGCTGTTCTGGCTCGCGCTGGCGACGGCCGCGCTCGTCGTCGCCGGCCTCGTCGGGTCACGGCTCACCTCCCCCGAAGGGGACCGGGGATGAGCTCGCACGCCGGCTTCCGTGCCGACATCCAGGGCCTGCGCGCGGTCGCGGTGCTCACCGTCGTGCTGTGGCACGCGAACCCGGCGATCGTGCCGGGAGGGTTCATCGGCGTCGACGTCTTCTTCGTCATCTCGGGCTTCCTCATGACGGGGGTGCTGCTCTCCCAGATCGAACGGGACGGGCGCGTCGACCTGCCGGCCTTCTACGCGCGCCGCGCCCGCCGGCTGCTCCCCGCGGCGGTCGTGGCGCTGCTCGGCGCGGCCGCCGTCACGGTCGCGCTGCTGCCCGTCACCCGGTGGATCGACGTCGGGAAGGACATCGCGGCGAGCGCGCTGTACGTCGTCAACTGGCGGATGGCCAGCTCGTCGGTCGACTACCTCGCCCACGAGGGCCTGCCGAGCCCCGTGCAGCACTTCTGGTCGCTGTCGGTGGAGGAGCAGTACTACGTCGTCTGGCCCCTCCTGCTCGGCCTGCTCGCCGTGCTCGGGCACCGGCTGGGGGGCGGGCTGCGCCGCTGGGCCCTGGCCGGACTCACCGTCGCGATGGCGCTGTCCCTGTGGGCGTCGGTGGTCCTCACCGCGGAGTCCCCGGAGCGCGCCTACTTCGTCACCGAGACCCGCGTGTGGGAGCTCGCGATCGGGGGGTTCGTCGCCGTCGGCGTCCGCCGGTGGCCCCGCATCCCGCGCGGTGCTGCGCTGCTCCTCGGCTGGGGCGGGCTCGGTGTCGTCCTCGTCGCCTCCTTCGTCATCTCGGCCGAGACCCCGTTCCCCGGGTGGGCCGCCCTCGCGCCGACCCTGGGCACCGCCGCCATTCTCGTCGCAGGGCCGGCCGCGGGGGCACGCGGCCCGGTGCTGCTCCTGCAGCCCCGGCCGATGCAGTTCGTCGGCGACATCTCGTACAGCCTCTACCTCTGGCACTGGCCCTTCGTCGTCGCGGTGATGGCGATGACCGGGGAGGGCACGCCGTCGGTGCCGCTCGGGCTCGCCGCGGTCGCGGCCTCCGTCGTCCCGGCCTGGCTCTCGTACCGCTTCGTCGAGGAGCCCTTCCGCATCGCGGGGTCCCACCTGCCGCCGCGGGAGCGCCGGATCCAGGCCCTGTGGGGAGGGGCGCAGCTCTCGCTCGTCGGCGCCGTCATCGGTGTCGTCCTCGCGCTGCTCGTGTGGCCGCCACCGGTGCCGACCCAGGCCGGCACGCGCACGCTCCCCGTCGACGTGCTGGCTGCCCGCGGGCCGACGGGCGCCCAGCTGCTGGGCGAGGACCCCGCGACCTCGCCCGCCGGGGAGCCGGTGGACGACCCGGGCCCCGTCCAGCCGCCGGTCGAACAGATCGCCAACGACCTGCACACCGCGCTGCCCCGGGACCCCTGCCAAGCCGACCTCGTCGGGTCCGACCTCGTCCCGTGCGCCCTCGGTGACCCCGACGGCGCGCGGAGCATCGTCGTCATCGGGGACTCGCACGCCGCCCAGTGGGGCGCCGCCCTCGACATCATCGGCCGGGAGCAGGGCTGGCGCATCACCGTCCTCGCGAAGTCGTCGTGCGCGCCGGTGCTCGGCTACACGCTGCCGAAGGCGGGTCCCGGGGGCTATGACTCGTGCACCGTCTTCAACGAGAACACCCAGGCCGCCGTCGCGGAGCAGCAGCCAGACCTCGTCCTGCTCTCCTGGGCCCGCTACACCGGCGAGGTCGACCCCGAGGCGTTCGTGGCCGGGCTCGAGACGGCGATCGACGGCTTCGCCGCCCACGCCGGGGGCGTCGGCATCATCCGGGACACCCCGAGGCCCGGCTTCAACATGGCCGACTGCCTCGTGGGTAACGCGGGCCGGTTCACCGAGTGCGCCTTCCCCCGGAGCGAGGGCACGGGGCGGATCGGGACCGGGATGGCCGAGGTGCTCACCACCCGGCCCGAGGTGGGCGACATCGACCTCACCGCGCGGATCTGCCCGCGCGAGACGTGCGCGCCGGTCGTCGGGGGCGTCGTCGTCTACCGCGACACCAACCACCTCACCGACACGTTCGTCCGCTCCCTCGCGCCCTTCCTCGGCTCGGCGATCGAGCGGCTGCTCGAGGACTCCGCCACCTCCTGAGCCGGTCGACCGGGGGCTCCGCCCGGCGCGGGTTCCATGACTCCGCGGTCGCTTCCCGTTGCCGGATCGTCGGTACGTGACTAAGTTACGTACCGACCCACAACGCTGTGAACGAGTCACACCCGGAGGAAGCATGACCTGGACGCTCTCCCGACGCACCGCGCTCACCGGCTCCCTCGCCCTGGCCTTCGCCGGCGCGAGCGCCCCCGCAGCCTCCGCCACGGGGCGCCGGCCCGACGACGGGCGGGTCCACGGATGGGTCACGTCGACGATGGCCCGGATGACCCTGCACGAGAAGATCGGGCAGCTGTTCGTCCAGCAGGTCTACGGCAGCGACGCGAGCACCCCCGACGCGCGCAACGTGCCGCTCTACGGGCTCGCGACGCCCGCCGAGATCGTGCAGAAGTACGCGCTCGGCGGCGTCATCTACTTCGCGTGGACCGACAGCGTCAAGAACCCCGAGCAGATCACCGGGCTCAGCAACGGCCTCCAGGAGGCGGCGCTGGGCCGCCGCGACTCCAAGGTGCGTGTCCCGCTGACGCTCAGCGTCGACCAGGAGCAGGGAGTCGTCACCCGGATCGGCCCGCCCGCCACCCAGTTCCCCGGGTCGATGGCCCTCGGCGCCGGACGCAGCACCGACGACGCCCGCACCGCCGCCGCCATCACCGGCCAGGAGCTGCGGGCCATGGGCATCACGACCAACTTCGCTCCGGTCGCCGACACCAACGTCAACCCGCTCAACCCGGTCATCGGCACCCGGTCGTTCTCGTCCGACCCCGACCTCGCGGCCGCGATGGTCGCGGCCCAGGTCGCCGGGTACCAGGGTTACGGCGGGGTCATGGCCTCGGCCAAGCACTTCCCCGGGCACGGCGACACCGCCACCGACAGCCATGTCGCGTTCCCGGTCATCACGCACTCCAGGGCGGAGTGGGAGCAGCTCGACGCGCCGCCCTTCCAGGCCGCCATCACCGCCGGGATCGACATGGTGATGACCGCGCACCTGGCCTTCCCGGCGCTCGACGACTCCGGCGACCCGGCCACCCTCAGCCGCCCGATCCTCACCGGGGTCCTGCGCGAGGAGCTCGGCTTCGAGGGCGTCATCATCACCGACTCCCTCGAGATGCAGGGTGTGCGCGACCGGTACGGCGACGCCGAGGTCGCCGTGCGCGCCCTGCTCGCCGGTGCCGACCAGCTGCTCATGTCGCCGGCCCTCGAGGACGCCTTCGCCGCCATCGTCGACGCCGTCGAGACCGGGCGCATCGACCGGTCCGAGCTGGACGCCAAGGTCCGCCGGGTCCTCACCCTCAAGGCGCGCCGCGGCCTCGTCGAGGAGGCGTTCGCCGACCCCGACGCCCTCGACGACGTCGTCGGGACCCCCGAGCACCTCGCGGCGGCGGCGGCCATCACCGACCGGACGACGACGTTGCTGCGCAACGACGACGGCGTCCTGCCGATGAGCCTGCCGGGGGCCGACGTCCTCGTCGCCGGCTACGGGGTGTCGACGACGGCCACCCTCGCCGCCGGGCTCCAGCGGCACGGCGCGACGACGACGGTGCGCCAGACCGGGACCTCGCCCACCGACGCCCAGATCGCCGACGCCGTGGCCGCCGCGGCGGGCCGGGACGCGGTGGTCGTCACGACGATGAAGGCCTGGGACACCAGGGTCACCGACAAGCGGGCCGGCCAGCAGAAGCTCGTGGCCGCCCTGCGCGACACCGGCGTGCCCGTCGTCGTCGTCGCGACCCGGGACCCCTACGACATCGCCTACCTCGGCGACGCCCCCACCTACCTCGCCACCTACAGCTACAGCCCGGTGGCCATCGAGGCCGTGGCGCGCGTCATCGCCGGCGAGGTCACGCCCACCGGCACGCTGCCCGTCGACATCCCGGTCGCGGGGGACCCCAACACCGTCCTGTTCCCCTACGGCTTCGGCCTCGGCTACTGACCCGTCCCTCGAGGAGAGATCACAGATGACCCGTATGGACCGCCGCCAGCTCTTCGCCGCCTCCGCCGTCGGGGCGGCCGCCACCGCCGTCGCGGCCGCCCCGGCCGCCTGGGCCACCGGCTCGAGCCCGATGCCCAGCCGGCCGGTCACCCCCGGCGCCGACCGGGCCGCCGCCGGCGGCTGGAGCGTGCTCTCGGGCCGCACGGTCGGCGTCGTCACCAACCCCACCGGCATCCTGACGAACCTCCACAGCATCGTCGACGAGATGGTCGCCTCGGGTTCGGTCGACGTCGGTGCGGTGTTCGGGCCCGAGCACGGCTTCCGCGGCACGGCCCAGGCCGGGGAGGCCGAGGAGACCCAGACCGACCCGCGCACCGGGGTCACCGTCTACGACACCTACGGGGCGGGCGTCGACACGATGACCCGGATGGTCCGCGAGTCGGGCGTCGACACCGTGGTCTTCGACATCCAGGACGTCGGGGCGCGCTTCTACACCTACATCTGGACGATGTACACGGCGATGCGGGCCGCGGTCCGGGCCGGCGCCGACTTCGTCGTCCTGGACCGTCCGAACCCGGTCGGTGGCATCGCGCGCGGGCCGATGATGACGACACCGTTCACCTCGGGGGTGGGCGCGAAGGAGATCGTGCAGGCGCACGGGATGACCGTCGGTGAGCTCGCCCGCTTCTTCGAGGGCGAGTTCCTCGAGGGCGACGAGGGTGCGCGCCTGCAGCGCCTGGACGTCGTCGAGGTCAAAGGCTGGCGCCGCGACGTCACCCACGCCGGCACCGACCTGCCCTGGGTCATGCCCAGCCCGAACATGCCGACCCCGGACACCGCGCTCGTCTACCCCGGGACCTGCCTGTTCGAGGGCACGAACCTGTCCGAGGGGCGGGGGACCACCCGGCCGTTCGAGCTCGTCGGGGCGCCGTTCGTCGACCACCGCTGGGCCGAGCGGCTCGCGGGCCGCGACATCCCCGGGGTGCAGGTCCGGGAGGCGTACTTCAACCCGACCTTCAGCAAGCACGCCGGCAAGGTCTGCGGGGGCGTCCAGGTGCACGTCGCAGACCCGCGGGCGGTCGACGGGCCGCGGCTCGGAGCCGAGATGCTCGTGGCCGCCAAGGCCCTGTACTCGGACTTCGCCTGGCGCAAGGACAGCTGGGACACCAAGCGTCCGTACTGGGTCGACAAGCTGACCGGGTCGCAGCGGCTGCGCGAGATGGTCGACGCCGGCGCCTCGGCCGACGACGTCGTCGCCGCGTGGCAGGACGAGCTCGCCGCGTTCGAGCGCACCCGGCAGCAGTACCTCATCTACCCGGGGCCCACGAAGTGACCCGCCGGGCCCTGGCAGCGGTGGCCGTGGCCGGCGTCGTCGTGTCCGGCGTCGCCGGCGCCGCACCGGCCGCGGCCCACGACTTCGACCGACCCGAGAAGGGGTTCATGCCCGCCTCGACGATGCTGCGCGACGGCTCCCCACGGGACGTCGGGCTCGACCCCGCCCCGATCGAGGCGGCCGCGGAACGCGTCGCCGGGTACGAGGTGGCGCCCGAGGGTGGCCACCCGATGTACTCCGGCGCCGTCGGGGTCATGGGCCACGACGGGACGGTCGTCGCTCGGCACGCCAGCGGCCACGCGGTGCGCTGGCAGGACGCGAGCACCGAGCTGCCCCGCGACGAGTGGGTCCCGATGCGCGAGGACACGATCTTCGACCTCGCCTCGGTGAGCAAGCTGTTCACGTCCATCGCCACGGTCCAGCTCGTCGAGGACGGGCGGGTCGACCTCGAGGCGCCGGTGGCGACGTACCTGCCGGAGTTCGCGGCGAACGGCAAGGAGTCCGTCACGGTCCGGATGCTGCTCACGCACACGTCGGGGTTCACCTCCTGGCTGCCGTTGTACAGCCGCTACCCCGACGAGGCGTCCCGGATCCAGGCCGTCATGGACCAGCCCCTGCGCAACGCGCCCGGCTCCGCGTACCTCTACAGCGACCTCAACCTCATCACCCTCGGTGTCCTGGTCGAGCGGCTCACCGGCAAGGGCCTCGACGAGGTGGTGCACGCCGAGATCGCGGCCCCGCTCGGGATGGCCGACACCGGCTACAACCCCGAGGACCGGGAGCGCACGGCCGCCACCGAGTACCAGTCCACGCCGCCGCGCGGGCTCGTCCGGGGCGAGGTGCACGACGAGAACGCCTGGTCGCTCGGCGGGGTCGCCGGGCACGCCGGCGTCTTCTCGACCGCCGACGACCTCGCGATCCTCGCCCAGGCCCTGCTCAACGGCGGCGCCTACGACGGGCAGCGGATCCTCGACCGGCGCAGCGTCGAGCTGCTCATCACGAACTTCACCGAGGCGTTCCCCGGTGACGCGCACGGCCTCGGCTTCGAGCTGGACCAGCGCTGGTACATGGACGCGCTGTCGGGGCCGCGGACCGCAGGACACACCGGGTACACCGGGACCTCGATCGTCATCGACTTCGACAGCCGCTCGTTCGCGATCCTGCTGACCAACCGGGTCCACCCCTCGCGCAGCTGGGGCAGCAACAACCCGGCACGCCGCGACTGGGCCCACGGCCTCGCGGCAGCGATGCCGATCACCCCGAAGCACGGTGACTCCGCCTGGTACGCCGGTGGCGTGAACGCGACGACCGCCACCCTCACGGCCCCGGCCGAGGTGCCCGAGGGCGGGGCGCGGCTCGGCTTCGACCTCCTCCTCGACACCGAGGCGAGCGACGTCCTGACCCTCGAGACCTCGACCGACGGCGGGTCCACGTGGACGGCGCAGCCGTTCTCGGTGCGGGACCGGGGCGAGACCGTCGAGTCCGACGGCACCGTCTCGGGCACCTTCCAGCGCCGTTGGACCCAGGTCCGCGCGGAGCTCCCGGCCGGCGACCTGCTCGTCCGCTGGCGGATGACGACCGACGGGCTGTACCTGGGCCGGGGTGTCGTCGTCGACGGGGTGAAGGCCACCTCCGGGGCCGGTGTCGTGCTCGACGGCGAGAAGGGACCCGGCGCGTTCGAGGCCGATGGGTGGAGCCTGCTGGGTCCGGACGCCTAGGTTTGACCGCATGGCCTCCAGTCCCGCGCCCGACGCGGCCCCGCCCCTGCTCGTGCGGATCCGCGGGCTCCGCCCCTCGCTGTCGCCCGCAGAGGACCGGGTCGCCGAGCAGGTGCTCGCCGACCCACGGGCGGCGTCGGCGCTGACCATCTCCGAGCTCGCCGTCACGGCGTCGACCTCGGAGACGACGGTGCTGCGGTTCTGCAAGCGGCTCGGGCTGCGCGGCTACCCGCAGCTGCGTCTCGCCCTGGCCGAGGCCGGGACGGGGCAGCGGGTCTCGGCGGCGCCGACCACCGACATCAGCGCCGACGACACCGTCGACGACGTCATCACGAAGGTGGCGTTCGCCGACGCGAGCGCCGTCGAGGAGACCGCCCAGACCATCGACCGGGGCGCGCTCTCGGCCACGGCCGCCGCGATCGCCGCGGCCGGGAGGGTCGACGTCTACGGAATCGGGGCGAGTGCGCTCGTCGGGATGGACCTCCAGCAGAAGCTGCACCGCATCGGCTCGGTGGTGTTCGCCTGGAACGACCCGCACATCGCGCTCACGAGCGCCACGCTGCTCGGCCCCGGCGACGTCGCCATCGGTGTCTCGCACTCGGGGACGACGACCGAGACCGTCGAGGCGCTGGCGCTCGCGAAGAGCCGCGGTGCGACGACGGTCGCCATCACGAACTTCCCCGTGTCACGGCTGGCGGCGGGGGCGGACTTCGTCCTCGCGACGGCCGCCCGCGAGTCGAGCCTGCGCTCCGGTGCCACGGCGAGCCGCATCGCGGCCCTCACCGTCGTGGACTGCCTCTACATCGCCGTCGCCCAGCACGACCTGGCCCGGGCGGAGTCCGCGGTCGAGAGCACCCGGCAGGCGGTCGCCGGCCACCATGTCCGTTACTGATTCACGCCATTGACTCCAGTGCTGTAGGAAAGTAACATCGACCGGGTGAACACCGAGGCGAGCGTCAGCGCCCCCACCGAGGAGCGCCATCCCGGGACGACGGGCATCGACGCCCTCGACACCCTCGACGTGCTCCGCCTCATCAACCGGGAGGACGCTCTCGTGGCCCCCGCGGTCGCGCAGGTCCTGCCGGTGCTCGCCGCCCTCGTGGACGCCGCTGTCTCGGCCGTCGAGGCCGGCGGCACCATCCACTACGTCGGGGCGGGGACCTCCGGCCGTCTCGCCGTCCTCGACGCCGCCGAGCTCCTCCCCACCTTCAACGCACCCCCCGGACTCGTCGTCGCACACCACGCCGGAGGCGCCGAGGCCATCCTGCGCGCCGTCGAGAACGTCGAGGACGACGCCGACCAGGGCCGGGCCGACCTCGATGTCGTCGGCGGGGGCGACGTCGTGGTCGGCCTCACCGCCTCCGGCCGGACCCCGTACGTCGGTGGTGCGCTCGCCCTCGCCCGTGAGCGGGGCGCGGTGACCGCCCTGCTCACGGCCAACCCGGCTGCCGAGCTCGCTCCGCTGGCCGACCACGTCCTCGCGGTCGACACCGGCGCGGAGGTCATCACCGGCTCCACCCGGCTCAAGGCCGGCACCGCCCAGAAGATGCTCCTCAACGCGTTCTCGACCGCCGTGATGATCCGCCGGGGCCGGACCTGGTCCAACCTCATGGTCGACGTCGTCGCGACGAACGCCAAGCTGCGCGGGCGCGTCGTGCGGATCCTGCGCGAAGCCACCGGCGCGACCGAGGACGCCGCCCGGGCCGCGCTGGAGGCCTCCGACGGCGAGCTGAAGCCCGCCCTCGTCAGCGTGCTCGCCGAGGTGGACGTCGCGCTGGCCCGCTCCGTGCTGGAGACCTGCGACGGGTCGGTTGCCCGGGCGCTGACGGCCATCCGTCGCCCGTCCTCGGGGCACGATGACACCCGCACCGACTCCCGCAGCACCGGGGCCACCGCCCCGCAGAACCCCCGGGCCCTGGCCCATGTCCCGACAGGAGACCCCGCATGACAGCCCGTACCACCCGGTTCCGTGCCGCACTCGCCCTGGGTGCCGGTGCCCTCGCCCTCGCCGCCTGCGCCCCCTCGGCCGACACCGGGGACGGCGGCGGCGACGGCGACACCACGCTGACCGTCTGGTCCTGGCGGGTCGAGGACAAGGCCGCCTACGAGAAGATCTTCGACGCCTACGAGCAGTCCCACCCCGGCGTCACCGTCGAGTTCAAGCCGTTCAAGGCCACCGAGTACAACAAGATCCTCGCCACGGGGCTCGCCGGCTCCGACGGCCCGGACGTGCCGCAGGTGCGGTCCTACGGGGGGCTCCAGACCACCGTGGCCTCCGGCGCGCTCATGCCGCTCGACGACGCCGTCGACCTGTCCGCGTGGGACGAGGGCATCGTCGCCGGCGCGCGGGGCAAGGAGGACGGCAAGCTCTACTCGGTGCCGCTGGCCCGCCAGGCCACCGTCCTGTTCTACGACAAGGCACTGTTCGCCGAGCACGGTGTCGACGTCCCCACGACCTGGGACGAGTTCATCGCCGCCAACGAGGCGTTCCTCGCGAAGGACATCACCCCCCTCGCGGTCGGGGCCAAGGACGACTGGACCCTGCCGATCGTGCACGAGGTCCTCGCGGCCCCGCGGTTCGGCGGCAGCCAGTTCCAGGACGCTGTCGCGTCGGGCGAGACCGACTTCACCGACCCCGACTGGGTCGCGTCGGTCGATGTGCTCGGGGACCTCGAGAAGTACATGCCCAAGAGCGTCACGGGGGTCGCCGTCACCGACGCGATGACCCTGTTCAGCTCCGGTCAGGCCGCGATGTACCCGGGCGGCTCCTTCGACCTCGCGACCCTGCAGACCGCCAACCCGGAGATGGACCTGGGGGTCTTCCAGGTGCCCCCGCCGCCGGGCTCGCCGAGCGGGTCGGATGCCACCACCGCCGCGTGGGCCGACGGCAACTTCGCCGTCAACGCCGCCTCCCCCGACAAGGAGGCCGCGACCGAGCTCGTGACGTGGATGGCGACCCCGGAGTTCGGCCAGATGGTCGCCGACGAGATCAAGCAGATCTCGGCGGTGCCGGGTGTCACCTACTCCGACCCGGTGCTCGCCCAGGTCGCCGCCGACCTCGACGACCGCGGCTCGTCCTACCTCCTGCTCACCGACTTCCGGTACGGCTCCCCGTCGGGCACCGACCTGCTCGGCAAGGGCGTCCAGGAGTTGTTCCTCGGCAGCAAGACCGCCGAGCAGGTGAGCGCCGAGCTCGACAAGGGCGTCAAGACCTGGTTCCAGCCCGCGTCCTGACCCGTCCGCACCACCGGAGCACCCCCGGCGGCCGGCGCGCCCGACGCCCGGCCGCCGGGTGAACCGGTGGTGACCGCCACGACTCCCCGAGTCCCGACCCCCCTGGCGATGACATGAGCCGACGCACCGGACTCCTCTTCCTCACCCCCGCCCTCGCGCTGTTCGGGGTGTTCGTCCTCTACCCGATGCTCACCGCGTTCTCGTACGCCTTCTACGAGTGGCAGGGCACGAGCCGCGGGGGCTTCTCGGGGCTGACGAACTTCACGGCGCTGTTCACCCGCGCCCCGTTCACCACCGACCTCCCGCGCGCGCTGTGGCACAACGTCGCGTTCTTCCTCGGGACGATGGCCGTGCAGAACACCGTCGGCCTCACCATCGCCTTCCTGCTCCACCGCCGCGACCGGTCCCGCCGCCTGCTCCAGACCCTGTACGCGATGCCGTACCTCGTGAGCCCCATCGTCATCGGCTACCTGTGGACCCTGTTGCTGTCGCCGACGTTCGGGCCGGTCAACACCCTGCTCACGAAGGTCGGGCTCGAGTCGTGGGCGCTGCCCTGGCTCGGCGACCCCGACACCGCGCTCTGGGTCGTCATCCTCGTCAGTGTCTGGCAGTGGATCGGCTTCCCCGTCCTGCTCTACGGCGCCGCCCTCGGCGGGGTGCCCGAGGAGCTCACCGAGGCCGCCCGCGTCGACGGGGCCTCGCACGTGCAGGCGTTCCGGCGGATCACCTTCCCGCTGCTCGTGCCCGCCATCGGCACCGTGAGCGTCCTGACGTTCATCTTCGCGATGGAGGCGTTCGCGTTGCCCTACGCCTTCGGCGGGTCCACCGGCAACCCGGCCGGCGCCACCGACTTCATCTCGCTGCTCTTCTACCGGACCGCCTTCGACTCCGGGGCCACCGACGCCATCGGCACCTCGTCGGCACTGGCGACCCTGCTGTTCCTGCTCATCTTCGGAGGGGCGTACGCCGCCACCGCCGTCCTGCGCCGCCACGAGCGGAGGATCACGACATGAGCGTCGTCCCCGCCGGGGTCGGCACCGCCGACGAGGCCGTCGAGGTCCCGGTCGAGACCCCGCCCGGCAGGCCCAGTGGGCCCTCGCGCAGGCCGCGCCGGCGCCGGAAGCCCGTCGGTGGCGCCACCGCGAGCGTCGCGCTGTGGGCGTACGCGGCTCTGGCGCTCATCCCGCTCGTCCTCATGGTCAGCAGCTCGTTCCGCAGCAACGGCGACCTCATCTCCGACCCGCTCGGAGCGCCGTGGCCGCTGTCGGTCGACTCCTACCGGGAGGCGTGGACGACGGGGAACTTCGCCACGTACTTCGGCAACAGCCTCGCCGTCACCCTGGGCGCGGTCGTGCTGTCGACGACGGTCGCGACGATGGCGTCGTACGCGCTCGCGCGGGGCCGGTCGCGCATCTTCCGGTGGCTCGAGTCGCTGTTCCTGTCCGGGCTGATGCTGCCCATCCACCTCGCGATCCTGCCGATCTTCTACCTCTTCGACGGGGTCGGCCTCATCGACTCCCGGCTCGGCCTGGCCCTGATGTACGGCGCGTCCGGGGTGCCGTTCTCGATCTTCGTCCTCACGACGTTCTTCCGGCAGCTGCCGGGCGAGCTCGAGGAGGCCGCGGTGCTCGACGGGGCGTCCACCTGGCAGACGTTCTGGCGCATCATGGTGCCGCTCGTCAAGCCCGCCGTGGCGACGGTCGCGGTCTTCCGGTTCGTGCCGATCTGGAACGACTTCCTCTTCCCGCTCGTCCTCCTGCGCGACGATGCGAAGTACACCCTGCCCGTCGGGCTCACCCAGTTCTTCGGCGAGAACGCGACGAACTTCTCGGCGGTCTTCGCGGGGCTGGTCATCACGACGATCCCGCTCATCGTCCTGTTCCTCGTCGCCACGAAGCAGATCGTCGCGGGCTTGACCGCGGGCATGGCCAAGTGATCGGCTCACGGCCGTGAGCACGCTCGTGGCGGTCGACGTCGGGGGGTCGGGGCTGCGGCTCGTCACCGACACCGGGGCGGGCCCGCGCCCGGTGCGGTGCGCCCCGGGGGTGCGCGTCGGCGCCGGCGGCATCGACATCGGCGCCCTCGCTGCCGACGCCCGGGCGCTCCTGGCCGCCGAGGGGGTCGAGGCGGCGGACGCGCTCTGCTGGTCGACGCGCGGGCTCCTCTTCCTGTCCGAGCCGGCCGAGGTGCTCGCTGCGGTCGAGTCGGCGCTCGGGGCCCGTCGCACGGCCGTCGTCAGCGACGCCGTCGCCAACCTCGTCGGAGCCCTCGGCGAGGTCGTGCCCGGGGCCGTGGTGGCCGCCGGGACGGGGGCCGTGGCCTTCGGCACGGACTTCGCCGAGCACTGGGCCCGGGTCGACGGCTGGGGCCACGTCCTCGGCGACCGGGGATCGGCGGCGTGGGTGGGCCTCGAGGGCCTCAGGGCGGCACTGCGGGCCCGGGACGGTGTGGGCGGCGGGTCGGCGGCGGTCCTGGCTGCCGCCGGCACCCTGCTCGGCCCGGTCGGCTCCTGGCCGCGGCGGGTCATGACCGGTGCGGACGCTCCAGAGGTGCTCGCCTCGGTCGCGCCCCTGGTCACGGAGGCCGCCGAGGCCGGCGACGTGGTCGCCGCCGGCATCTGTGCCGCGGCAGGTGCCGCGCTCGGGGACTCGCTGCTCTCGGCGGCTGCCGGGCTCGAGGCGCCGCGCCTCGTCGCCACCGGCGGCCTGCTCGGTGCCCGGCCGGTGTGGGCGGCGCTCGAGGCGCACGTGGCGGGCGCCGGGTCCGCGGTGCGGCCGGCGGTCGGCGGAGCGCTGGACGGAGCCCTCGTCCTCGCCCGTCGCCTCGCCGAGACCGGGGACGTGCCGCGGCACGGGGAGTACGTGCACGTCGGCGCCCGGCCCGCCTGACAGACTCGCTCGCCATGGAGACCCCGCAGCACTGGGTCCGGGTCGAGGGGCACAGCCCCCACCTCGGGCGGTCCGGCGGGACCCTCTCGGTCTGGGGGTGGTCCTCGGAGTCCGACGCCGACGCGGAGCAGGTGGGCCGCCGGCGGCTCGCCGAGACGCTGGCCCGCATCGAGCGGGAGGGTCGGCTGACGCCCGGTCACGGCTACTACCCCCGGACGCCGCTGCGCGAGCCGGTCCTCGAGGAGGTGACGTCGGCCGACGGCCGACGCATCGGCGTCGTCACCCGCAACCGGATGGGGTGCGAGGTGCTGTGCTCCGACGTGCTGCTCATCGCGGACGTCGACGTCGCCGAGCTCGCCGACGAGGTCCCGGCGACGGCCCTGCGGCCGCCCGCGCACGCGCGGTCCGGTGGCATCGGCTCGCTCCTGCGCCGGTTCCTCCTCGGGCGCCCCGACCCGACGCCGCAGACCCCCGGCGTCGAGGACGCCGCGGGGCTCGACGAGCCGGAGTCGCCGGCCCTGCCGTCCACCGGCTACGAGGCGTACCCGGTGGACCCCGCCGAGCCGGAGGCGGGACCCCGCGTGACCGCGACCGGGCCGGAGACCCCGTCGGTCGCCGAGTGCCTCGCCGCCGAACCCGCCTGGGAGTTCGCGCGCACCCACCCCGACCTCGGCGTGCGGGTGTACCGCACGGCGGCCGGGCTGCGCGTCATCGTCACGGGGGCCGACGCCGCGCCCGCCTCGGAGTCGACCCGGCGGATCCTCACCGAGCTCGGGACCGACCCGCTGTACGTCGAGCTGTGCGCGACCCACGACAGCTACCGGGCCCGGCTGACCCCCAAGCCGTTCCGGGTCGGCGAGCCCGCTCTCGCGGTGCGCTGGCCGTGCGCCGACGAGGAGCAGGAGCGGCAGTGGCTGAGCTGGGTCGACCGCTACGAGGTGGCGTCAGCGGGGGCTGCGGTGTGCCGGCTCATCAGCGCCTCCGGGCCGGTGCCCGGCGCGGACGAGCAGCGCCTCGTCGAGCTGCACGACGAGCGCACCGGGGTCGGGGTCAAGGCCCCGCTCGCCTGAAGAGGGGGCTCGCCTCGTCCCTCGGCGAGTGACGCCCACTCACGGCATCGCCCACCCCGACAACAGGAAACCCCCGGTCGCAAGCTCCCGGGGGTTCCAGTTGGCGGAGGATGGGGGATTTGAACCCCCGAGGGTTTTATCCCAACACGATTTCCAATCGTGCGCACTAGGCCACTATGCGAATCCTCCGCCGAGGAGGCTACCCGAGCAGAGGCGCCCAGCCGAAATCGGGCCCCGGAACCGGTCGACAGGGGCCGGAGCCTGCTGCCAGGATCTGCTCATGACGACGGGGGAGTCGGCCCAGGCAGCCGCGCCGGACGCGGCGGTCGGCCCGCACCCGGGCCTGGGCAGCGCGCCTCGGGGCCGCCGCCGCACCGACCTGGCGACCGGCTGGGTCATGGTCCTGCTCTGGGCAGCCTGGCTGGTCCTCACCGCCATGACCCAGCCGCGACTCGTCACTCCCGATCGGCTCGCCGAGGACCTGGCGGCCGGCCGGGTCGTGACGTGGCAGGTCGTCGAGGTGCGCAGCGACCGCGACCAGATGGAGGGCTGGGCCGCTGACATCACGACCAACCCGCTGCCGCTCTCGGGTGGGGAGGCCGATCTGACGGCAGCCCAGCTGGGGCCGCCCGCCCTGGCGTACTGGGTGGACGGCCGGGTCGGACGGATGCGCATCGTCGACCCCGCCCTGGCGGCGCCCGGCGGGCCCGCGCCGGCCGTGGACCGGGTGCGCGGCGCCGGCGTGCCGGAAGCATCCGAGATGCGAGACGTCTCCGTCGTGCTCGGTCTGGAGCGGGACTGGCCGGCATGGGCTGCCGGGCCGCTCGGGCTGCTCTTCCTCGCGTCGGTCGTCCTCGGGCCGGCCCCGACCCGCGGGACGCGCTGGTTCTGGTTCTGGCTGGTCTGGGGGACCCTCGGCCTCGGCGTGCTCGCCTACGCGGTCTGGGAGGTGCTGCGGCCGGCCCCCCGGCAGGGCGCACCGGGGGCTCCGCGCCGGCTCCGCGGATGGTCCGGGCTCGTCGTCGCGATCGTCGGCTCGCTCGTCCTCACCGGCCTCGTGGATGGTCTCGCCGACGTCACCCACTGGCTCTGGCTCGTACGGCCCTGACCCGGCCGGTCAGGGCCCGGAGGCCGTGGCCCCGGGAGGACCGACCAGGAGCAGCACCGCCGTGGCCGTGAGCACCATGGCGCCGCCGGCCGCCGTCGCGACGGCCGGGCGCGCCAGGGCGCGGGACAGGACGTGCTCGGCGGGGTGGCCCGGGGCCTCGCCGTCCGGCCCGAGACGCCACCGGTTGCCCAGCCGCCCGGTGCGCTCGACGCGGCGCTCGATCCACAGCGTGGCGAACGGCGGGATGCCGGCGGCGAGCGCGGCCGCCCCCAGGCGCCACGACCAGCGCTGGTCGACCCAGACCAGGACCGTGACGAGGGCGTACGCGAGGAAGACCACGCCGTGGACGAGGCCGAAGACCGCGACCCCCAGCTCGGTGGTGGCGGTGACGTACTTGAGGAACATCCCGACGAGCAGGAGGCTCCAGCTCACCACCTCGGCGCGGGCGAGGGCGGGGAACAGCGTGCGCGGTGTCATCGGGTCCTTCGGTCGGGGTCCTCCATTCTCGGTGATCCGCCCGCGGCCGCCGCACCCGGGCCGGACATGGGCCGACGGCCGGCCCCGGGTGAGGGGACCGGCCGTCGGAGTTCGGGCGGGCGCGGGTGCGCTCAGTCGTGCGCGCCGGGGATGACCCGGTCGTGCCGCAACGAGGTCGCCCGGGTCTCCTTCGCGAGAAGGACCGAGACGACGGTGATGAGCGAGGCGGCCGCGAGGTAGATGCCGACGGCGGTCGTGTTCTTCGTCTCGACCGACCCCAGCAGCTGCAGGGCGATGATCGGCGCCAGGGCCCCAGCGAAGATCGAGGCCAGCTGGTAACCGACCGACGCCCCGGTGTAGCGCACCGAGGTCCCGAAGAGCTCGGAGAAGAACGCGGCCTGGGGCGCGTACATCAGGGAGTGGAAGAACAGCCCGACGAGGACGGCCAGGAGGATCTTCGGCCCGCTGAGGGAGTCGACGAGCCCGAAGAACACGAAGCCCCACACGCCGACGCCGACGGCACCGACGAGGTACAGCGGGCGTCGCCCGACCCGGTCCGAGAGCGCCCCGATCGCCGGGATGAGCACCGACTGCATGGCGGCCCCGCCGAGCAGGGCGCCGAGGACGACACCCTTCGTGGCGTCGAGGTAGGTCGTGACGTAGGTGATGACGACGATGGTGAAGATGTAGTACGAGATGTTCTCGGCCATCCGCATCCCCATCGCCAGCAGGACCTCCTTGGGGTAGCGCTTGACGACCTCGAGGATCGGCAGGTGGCTGCCGCCGGTGGCGTCCATCTCGGCCTTGGCCTCGGCGAAGACGGGGGAGTCCTCGAGGCTGAACCGCACCCAGAGGCCGATGAGGACCATGACCGCGGACAGCAGGAACGGGATGCGCCAGCCCCAGGCGACGAACGCCTCGTCGGACTGGAAGAGCGCCAGGAGCCAGAGGACGGCGGTCGCGAGCAGGTTGCCGAACGGCACACCGGCCTGCGGCCAGCTCGACCAGAAGCCGCGGTGCTCGTCCTTGCCGTGCTCGGCGACCATGAGGACCGCCCCGCCCCACTCGCCGCCGACGGCGAAGCCCTGGAGGAGGCGCAGCACGAGGAGGAGGATCGGCGCCGCGACGCCGATCGTGGCGTAGGTCGGCAGCAGCCCGATCGCCACGGTGGCCCCGCCCATCATGAGCAGCGAGACGACGAGCATCTTCTTGCGTCCCACGCGGTCGCCGTAGTGGCCGAACACGACCCCGCCGAGCGGACGCGCCACGAAGCCGAGCGCGTAGGTGCCGAAGGCGAGGAGGGTGGCGGTCAGCGGCTCGGACTCGGGGAAGAACAGCGTCCCGAAGACGAGGGCGGCGGCTGAGCCGTAGAGGAAGAAGTCGTACCACTCGACGGCGGTGCCGACGACGCTGGCGAAGACGATCTTGACGATGCTCGCGCGGGGCGGCGCTGAAGGCGCGGGCCCGGCTGCTGGGGTGACGACGGTGTCGGACATGGACGATGAAGATAGGGCCGGGGGGTGCGGTGGATGGTGTCGCGTGCCGACACAAGTCGTGGTCCCCGGTGGGGTGAGGTCACACTCACGGCGGGGCGACCTGACGATCCGCCGGCCCGCCGCCGGTCGGGTGGCCCGCGAATTTCCCCGGAGGCGTCCCGTCCCCGTACGATCGAGCACGGCACCCCGCGTGGTGGTACCTCACCGAACTCCCCCAGGGCAGGAATGCAGCAAGGGCAGGTGGGCTCTTCCAGGTACGCGGGGTGTCCTCGCGTCCGGGGACGGTCAGCGGGCGGAGGTCACCGGCTCGTCGGCGGTCTCCGGGCCGCACACGCCGCCGCAGCCGCCGGCGCCGCACCCGCAGCCACCGGCCGGCGCCTCCGCGGCCGTCTCCTCGGCGCCGGAGCCGCACGCTCCGCCACAGCACCCGCCGCCACAACCCCCGCCGCCGGTGGCCACCTCGGGCTCGGTGCCCTGGAGGTCCCAGACCTGGCGGATGGACTGGAGCAGCACGTCGACGGGCTGGGCGCCCGCGACGCCGTACTTCTGGTCGAGGACGAACATCGGCACCGACGAGATGCCGATCTGCGCGGCGAGTGCCTCGTCGGTGCGGACGTCGATGCCGAAGTCGTCACCCTCGAGCAGGCCCCGGACCGCGGCCTCGTCGAGCCCGGCCTCCACGGCCAGGCGCACGAGCGTCTCGGGGTCGCCGATCGCGGCGCCCTCGGAGTACCAGGCGCGCATCACCCGGTCGGTGACGACGTCCTCGAGGTCGACGGAGCGGGCGTAGTGGACGAGCCGGTGCGCGTCGTAGGAGTTGCCGCCGACGAGGCGCTCCCACTGGAAGTCGAGGCCGACGGCCGCGGCGTCCTCGGCCATCCGGGTGTGCTGCGCCCGCATCTGCTCGGGGCTCGTGCCGTACTTCTCGGCGACGCGGTCGACCTGCGGGGTGTCGAGGACCGCCGGCGCGTTGCGGTCGAGCTGGAAGCTGTGCCACACGACGCCGATCTCGTCGGCGTGCTCGAACTGCTCGAGGGCCAGCTGGAGGTGGCGCCGTCCCAGGTGACAGAACGGGCAGAGGATGTCGGACCACACGTCGATACGCACCCCCCGAGGGTAGGTCACCGGCCGCGCCGGGTGTCTCCCGGCGGCACTAGGGTCGGGGGATGAGCACCGCCTTGTACCGCCGCTACCGACCCGAGACGTTCGCCGACGTCATCGGGCAGGAGCACGTCACCGAGCCGCTCATGCAGGCGCTGCGCACCGGGCGGGTCGGGCACGCCTACCTCTTCTCGGGCCCCCGCGGCTGCGGCAAGACGACCAGCGCGCGCATCCTCGCCCGCTGCCTCAACTGCGCGCAGGGCCCCACCCCCGAGCCGTGCGGCACGTGCGACTCGTGCGTCGCGCTGGCCCGCGGCGGGTCCGGCACCGTCGACGTCATCGAGATCGACGCCGCGAGCCACGGTGGCGTCGACGACGCCCGCGACCTGCGCGAACGCGCCTCGTACGGGCCCGCGCAGAGCCGCTACAAGATCTACATCATCGACGAGGCGCACATGGTGACGCCGCAGGGCTTCAACGCCCTCCTCAAGATCGTCGAGGAGCCGCCCGAGCACGTGAAGTTCGTCTTCGCGACGACCGAGCCCGAGAAGGTCATCGGCACGATCCGCTCGCGCACCCACCACTACCCGTTCCGGCTCGTCCCTCCGGCCCGCCTCCAGAGCTACATGGAGGAGCTGTGCCGGCTGGAGGGGATGCAGGTGGCGCCGGGGGTCCTCTCGTTCGTCGTCCGGGCCGGGGGCGGCTCGGTCCGTGACTCCCTCTCGGTCCTCGACCAGCTCATGGCGGGCTCGGGCGATGCCGGCCTCACCTACGAGTCGGCGGCGGCGCTGCTCGGGTTCACCGACGCAGAGCTCCTCGACGCGACCATCGAGGCCCTCTCGGCCGGCGACGCCGCGGCCGTCTTCCGCGCCATCGACCGGGTCGTCGAGACCGGCCTCGACCCGCGTCGGTTCGTCGAGGACCTCCTCGAGCGGCTGCGCGACCTCATCGTGGTCCAGGCCGTCCAGGAGGGCGCCGGGCAGGTGCTGCGGCACCTCCCCGAGGACCAGATCGAGCGGATGCGCCGCCAGTCCGCCACCTTCGGGGCGGGGGCGCTCTCGCGTGCCGCCGACATCGTCAACGCCGGGCTCACCGAGATGACCGGCGCCACCGCGCCCCGGCTCCAGCTCGAGCTCATCGCGGCCCGCATCCTCCTGCCGGGCGCGGCCGGCGAGGCCGGCTACGCGGCCCGCCTCGACCGGCTCGAGCGGCGCCTCGACGTCGGTGGGGTCCCCACCTCGGCCGCCGGCGCCGCTGCCCCCCAGCCGCGCCCGGCCGCGGCACCCGTCGCTCCCGCTGCGCCTGCGCCTGCGCCTGCGGCTCCAGCTCCCGTCGCGGCACCCGCCCCGACGCGTGAGCCGGAGCCCGCCACCGCCGGGCCGGCCCCGGTCGCCGCTGCCCCCGGCGAGCCCGAGGCGCCGCCCCCGCGTCCGGCCGAGCCCGATCCCGCGCCGGCTCCCGAGCCGACGCGCGCCTCCGCGGCGCCCGCCCCCGCGCCTGTGCCCGACGCCCCGGTCGCCCGCGGCCCGGGCGGGATCGACACCGACGCCCTGCGCCGCTCGTGGCCGGACGTCCTCGAGTGGCTGAGCCGCCACAAGCGGGTCACCTGGACCTTCGTGTCGCAGAACGCGCAGATCGCCGAGTACGACGGCTCGCGGGTCGTCCTGTCGATCTCCACCGTCGGCCTCGCCGACACCTTCCGCCGCGGCGCGCACGCCGAGTACGTCCGCCAGGCACTGATCGACGTCCTCGGTGTCGACGCCCGAGTCGAGGGCGTTCCAGGCGACGGCCCGCCCGCCACCCCTCCCGAGCAGCCCGCCCCGGCGTCCCGCCCGGTGCGCGACGAGGCGCCGCCCGTGGACGCCCCCGATGACCCGGGGCCCGCGAGCCCGGACGGCCCCGTTGCCGGTTCAGGGGCGCAACCGCCCCGGGCCGCCGCGCCGAGCTGGTCCGACGCCCCGCCGCCGGGCTCCGCCCCGGCCTGGGCCAGCCCGCTCGAGCAGGCCCGCGCCGCGGTCGCCCAGGAGGCCGAACAGGAGCAGGTCCGCGTCGAGCACGTCGTCGACGACACCGCCATCAGCCACGACGACGAGTCGATCGACGACCTCACCGACGTGGGGGTGCCCGTCGTCGAGCGCATCCTCGGCGGCACGGTCATCAGCGAGGAACAGCGATGAGCCGTGCGGCGTACCGCGTCGGCCACCTGGCCGTCGCGCCCGCCGCCAAGCTCATCTGGCGCCCCACCGTCACCGGGCGCGAGCACGTGCCCCGGTCGGGCGGGGTCCTCCTCGCGAGCAACCACCTCTCGTTCATCGACTCCTTCGCGATCCCCATCGTCGCGCCGCGCCCCGTCAGCTTCCTCGCGAAGTCCGACTACTTCACGGGTCCGGGTCTCGGCGGTGCCGTCCGGCGGGAGTTCTTCCACGCCATCGGGGCCATCCCCGTCGACCGGCACTCGTCCCGGGCGGCGCAGGAGTCCCTCGACGCGGCGTTGGCCGTGCTGCGCGCCGGCCGGGCCTTCGGCATCTACCCCGAGGGCACCCGCTCGCGGGACGGCCGGCTCTACAAGGGCCGGACCGGAGTGGCGTGGCTCGCGCTCACCGCGGGTGTCCCCGTCGTCCCCGTCGGGCTCGTCGGGACGGACGAGGTCCAGCCCGTGGGCAGCAGCTTCCCCCGGCCCGCGAAGGTCCGGGTCTCCTTCGGGCGGCCCATCAGCCCCGAGCCCTACGCCGACCTGCCCGCGGGCAAGGCCCGGCGCCTGCTCACCGACGCCGTGATGGACGCCATCGCCGACCTCAGCGGGCAGGAGCGGGCCGAGGTCCACAACGAGCTGCCACCGGGGTCCACGGGGGCCGCCGTCGGCATCTGAGCGGCCGCCGGAGATACTGGGGGGAGGTACCCCTACACGCGACGGAAGGACCCCCCATGGCCACGACCCAGCAGTTCCACGCCACCGGGCTCACCTGCGGCCACTGTGCGCACGCGGTGAAGGAGGAGCTCCTGGCCGTGCCGGGCGTGCACGACGTCGACGTCGAGGTCCTGGTCGACGGCGCCTCGACCATCACCGTGACGACCGAGCACCACCTCAGCGACGAGCAGGTCGCGGCAGCGCTCGACGAGGCCGGCAGCTACGTGCTCGTCCACCCCTGACCTCCCCGACTTCCACCGCCCGGGCGGCGGAGCCGTCGCGGGGGGTGCGGAGGCCGTACGCTCGAGGTGTGTACGAAGGCGCGGTCCAGGACCTCATCGACGAGCTCGGCAGGCTGCCGGGCGTCGGTCCCAAGAGCGCCCAGCGCATCGCCTTCCACCTGCTCCAGGCCGACCCCGCCGACGTCGAGCGGCTCACCCACGCGCTGGCCGAGGTCAAGGCCCGGGTCCGCTTCTGCGAGGTGTGCTTCAACGTCGCGGAGGCCGAGCGCTGCCGCATCTGTGCCGACCCGCGCCGCGACAGGACGGCGATCTGTGTCGTCGAGGAGCCCAAGGACGTCGTCGCCATCGAGCGCACCCGCGAGTTCCGGGGCACCTACCACGTGCTGGGCGGCGCCATCAGCCCCATCGACGGCATCGGCCCGCAGGACCTGCGGGTGCGCGAGCTGCTGACCCGTCTCGCCGACACCAGCGTCACCGAGGTCATCATCGCCACCGACCCGAACCTCGAAGGTGAGGCCACTGCGAGCTACCTGTCGCGGATGCTGCGCGACGTCGGCGTGCCCCGGGTCACCCGACTGGCCTCCGGCCTCCCCGTCGGCGGCGACCTCGAGTACGCCGACGAGGTGACCCTCGGGCGGGCCTTCGAGGGGCGGAGGCTCCTCGATGCCTGACACCTCCCTGACGGACGCCGCGGCCGAGCAGGCCGCCGTCGCCGCCGACTGGGCTGCACTCGCGCGCGACACCGCGGACGATGCCCGGACCTACCTGACCACCATCCGCCACATCGCCGCCGGGGCCGCACCTGAGGCGTCGCTGCCGATGCTCCTCCTCGCTCTGTCGGACATCCTCGTCGCCGGGGCACGGCTCGGCGCCGTCCAGGACGTGGTGCCCGAGGAGCGCTTCGAGCCGGACGCCCCCGACCCCGAGCTCGCCCCGCTGCAGCAGAGCCTCGCCAACCTCTTCGAGGGACTCGACGAGTACGCCGACGTGGCCGACCCGCTCACGAGCCCCGAGCTCGCCGTGGGGTCGGTGTCCAACGACCTCGTCGAGGTGGCGGCGGCGCTCGCCCACGGGCTGGCCCACCACGCCGCCGGCCGGCCGTTGGAGGCCCTGTGGTGGTGGCAGTTCAGCTACCTCTCGCACTGGGGGGAGCGGGCGGCGTCCGCGCTGCGGGTCGTCCAGACCCTCCTCGCGCATGTGCGTCTCGACGCCGACGAGGAGACCGTCGCCGAGGCGGAGTTCGACGCGCTCCATCCCTGAGGCCCTGCCGGGCTGACAGCGGCCGCCGCCTCGTCAGTGCGGGCCGGTCGCATGGCACGGGGTCAGGCGGGGTCGGGGAGCTTCCCGGACCGGACGGCCTCCTTGATCGTGTCGCCCGCGTCCCAGTCGTTGACGTGCATCGCGGCGATGACAGCACCGTCGCGCCGCCAGAAGGCGCGGAACTGCTTGTCCGCCAGGCTGCCCTGGATGACGACCTCGTCATCGGCGCCGGCGCTGCCTACGTACTCCATCCCGAGGTCGTACTGGTCGGTGAAGAAGTAGGGCGGCTCGGCGTACTCCTCGTCGGCCCCGGCGAGGTTGTGGGCGGCGACCTTGGCCTGCTTGATCGCGGTGTCCCAGTGCTCGACCCGGATCCGACGGCCGAGCCGCGGGTGCGCGTGGTTCGCGATGTCGCCGACGGCGTAGACCGACGGCACGGAGGTCCGCAGCCGGGCGTCGACGAGCACCCCGTTGTCGACGTCGAGCCCGCCCGAGCGGGCCAGGTCGACCCGAGGGGTGACCCCGATGCCGACGACGACGAGGTCGGCGCCCTCGAGATCGACAGGCGTCACCTCGGTGCCGAGGCGGAGGTCGACGCCGTGCTCGCGGTGCAGGTCGGCGAAGACGGCCGCGACGGTCGGGCCGAGGACCCGCAGCAGCGGCAGCTCCTCCATCTCGAACACCGTCACGTCCGACCCCGCGGACCGGGCCGCGGCGGCCGCCTCGAGGCCGATCCAGCCGGCGCCGACGACGACGATCCGGGCGCCCTCGCCGAATGCGGACTTGAGGCGGTCGCTGTCCTCCACCGTGCGGAGGTAGGCGACCGGCACGTCGGCCGAGTCGGCGAGGGGCAGCGTCCGCGGCTCCGCCCCCGTCGCCAGGAGCAGCTGGTCGTAGGTGAAATCGCCGCCGGTGGTCGACAGGGTGCGGCTGTCGGTGTCGAGGCCGGTCGCGGTGACCCCGAGACGCAGGTCGACGTCGTGCTCGGCGTACCACTCGAGCGGATGGACGAGTGCCTTCTCGAACGGGTCGTTACCGAGGAGGTACCCCTTCGAGAGCGGCGGGCGCTCGTACGGGGCGTGCTCCTCGGACCCGACGAGCACCACAGGCCCCTCGTATCCCTGGTCCCTCAGCTCGGTGGCGGCGGTGGCTCCCGCGAGCCCGGCTCCGACGATGACGATCGACATGGCACCGACGCTACGCCGCACCGGGGCCGGTGTGGGCCGCGACCATCCCAGATGTACCTGCTTCGACCAATAGGTCACGCCAGGTACGGGAACGTCCGACCCGACGTCCCGGATTCGACCAATAGGTCACGCCAGGTACGGGCCGGGGTCCGGGGCCGGTGTACCTGAGGTGACCTATTGGTCGATGTGGGGGCGGACCGAGGGTGGGTGCCGGACGCGGCAGGCTTCCGCGATGTGGCCGTGAGGTCCGCCCTGTGGACCGCTGGCTACAGTTGGGGCGACCCCAGCGGACCCACCCACCCGGAGACCAGCGTGCCCATCGTCGTCCAGAAGTACGGCGGCTCCTCGCTCGCCGACGCCGAGAGCATCAAGCGCGTCGCCAAGCGCATCTCGGAGACGAAGAAGGCCGGCAACGACGTCGTCGTGGCGGTCTCGGCGATGGGGGACACCACCGACGAGCTGCTCGACCTGGCCCAGGACGTCAGCCCCCTGCCGCCCCCTCGCGAGCTCGACATGCTCATGACGGCCGGCGAGCGCATCTCGATGGCCCTCGTGGCCATGGCCATCACCGACCTCGGCCACACCGCGCGCTCGTTCACCGGCAGCCAGGCCGGCGTCATCACCGACAGCGTCCACGGCAAGGCCAAGATCATCGACGTCACCCCCGGCCGCATCACCGAGGCGCTCGGCAAGGGGCACGTCGTCATCGTCGCGGGGTTCCAGGGCGTCAGCCAGGACACCAAGGAGATCACGACGCTCGGGCGGGGCGGCACCGACACCACCGCCGTCGCGCTGGCCGCGGCGCTCGAGGCGAGCGTCTGCGAGATCTACACCGACGTCGACGGGGTGTTCACCGCCGACCCGCGCATCGTCCCGACGGCCCGCAAGATCGACCGCATCTCGGCCGAGGAGATGCTCGAGCTCGCCGCCTGCGGCTCCAAGGTCCTGCACCTGCGCAGCGTCGAGTACGCCCGCCGCTTCGACATCCCCATCCACGTCCGGTCCTCGTTCTCGCAGAAGATCGGGACCACCGTCACCGACCAGCCCGCCCCCGAAGGAGTTCCCGTGGAAGCCCCGATCATCGCCGGCGTCGCCCACGATCGCAGCGAGGCCAAGGTCACCGTCGTCGGCGTCCCCGACCGCACCGGCATGGCTGCCAAGATCTTCGAGTCCGTCGCCGCGGCCGAGATCAACATCGACATGATCGTGCAGAACGTGTCGGCAACCGAGACCGGCCTCACCGACATCTCCTTCACGCTGCCCAAGAGCGACGGCCCGACCGCCGTCCAGGCGCTGCAGAAGATCCAGTCCGAGGTCGGCTTCACGCAGGTGCAGTACGACGACCAGATCGGCAAGCTCAGCCTCGTCGGCGCCGGCATGCGCTCCAACCCCGGCGTCTCGGCCACCTTCTTCAGCGCGCTCGCGCAGGCCGGGGTCAACATCGAGATGATCTCGACCTCCGAGATCCGGATCTCGGTCATCACCCGGGACGAGCTGCTCGACGACGCGGTCCGCGCCGTCCACAGCGCCTTCGGTCTCGACTCCACCGACGGGGAGGCCGTCGTCTACGGGGGCACCGGCCGCTGACGATGGCGCCCAACCAGCCGCTCGACCCCGCACCCAGCCTCGGGATCATCGGAGCGACCGGTGCGGTCGGCCGGGTCGTGCTCCAGATCCTCCCGATGCGGCGGCACCGCTGGGGCCGGCTCCGGGTCGCGGCCGGGACCGAGGATGTGGGCAGCGTCCTGCGCATCGGTGACGAGGAGGTGACGGTCGAGGCCGTCAGTGCCGAGTTCTTCGACGGGATCGACGTCGCGATCTTCGACATCCCGACCGGGATCGCCCGCGAGTGGGTCGAGCTCGCCGCCGCGCGCGGGGTCGTCTGCATCGACAACAGCACGGTCTTCCGCACCGAACCCGAGGTCCCGCTCGTCGTGCCGGAGGTCAACCCGCACAAGGTCGCGGACCGGCCGCGGGGCATCATCGCCAACCCGGGCGCCACGGTGATGACGATGATCGACGTGCTCGCCGTCCTCCACGGCGGCTGGGAGCTGACAAGCCTCGTCGTCACGACCCTCCAGGCGGCCTCCGGTCTGGGGCGGACGGGCATGGCCCGGCTGCACGACGAGCTCGACGTCGTCCACGGCGACCGCGAGCTCGGCACCCGGCCCGGCGACGTGCGCCGCCTCGTCGAGCACGAGCTCGGCCTCGACTCGCCGTTCCCGGCGCCGCTGGCGCTCAACCTCGTCCCGTTCGTCGGGCACCACGTCGGCGACGGGTGGACGTCCGAGGAGGTCAAGGTCCGCGAGGAGACACGCAAGATCCTCGACCTGCCGCACCTGCCCGTCTCGGCGACGTGCGTACGGGTGCCGGTCATCTCCTCCCACTCGGTGACGGTGCACGCCACCTTCGCCCAACGCATCAAGGTCGAGGACGCCCGGCAGGCCCTGGTCGAGGCTCCCGACGTCGTCGTCCTCGACGACCCCGACGAGCCCGAGTTCCCTACTCCCAACGACGTCGTCGGCGCCGACCCCCGCTTCGTCGGCCGGATCCGCCAGGCCCCGGACGCCCCGACCACCCTCGACCTCTTCGTGTGCGGTGACAACCTGCGCAAGGGCGCCGCGCTCAACATGCTCCAGACCGCCGAGCTCGTCGGGCGCACCCTCTGACGCGAAGCCCTGCCGCAGCGCTCGGCATTGACACCCCACGGGGCCGGGTCGACCATGGCCGGAGGCGGGTGCTCACCCCGACACCCGGCAGACCGAACGGGAGGCCGTGATGAACGGCAAGCGTCTCGTCGCGGTGCTGGTCCTGGCCCTGATGAGTCTCGGACTCGTCGGGCCCGCCCACGCCGCCACCACATTCACCGCGCGGCTCAGCGCCGGGCAGGAGGTGCCGGCGAACGAGAGCAAGGGCCGCGGAGCGGCCGTGTTCCAGCTGTCCGCCGACGGTACCGAGCTCAGGTACCGGCTCATCGTCGCGAACATCGACAACGTCGTTGCGGCCCACATCCACGTCGCGCCCGAGGGCGCCAACGGGCCGGTCGTCGCCTTCCTCTACGGCAACGCCGCGGCGGGCGGCGGCGCCGTCAACGGCGTCCTGGCGACCGGCACGATCACGGCTGCCGACCTCGTCGGCCCGCTCGCCGGCTCCGACCTGTCGGTGCTCGCCGCGACCATGGCTGCCGGGAACACGTACGTCAACGTGCACACCAACGACGGCGTGGCCCCGACGAACACGGGCCCGGGCGACCTCGCCGGTGGTGAGATCCGCGGCCAGATCGGCTGACCACGAGGCTCGCCCTCACCCCCCGGCAGGGTCGGCGCCCGGCGGCTGCCAGCGGCGGATGACCTCGTCGGCCGCCTCGGCGCTGGGCCGGTAGCCCCCGACCGCGCGGATGAACGCCGCGCCGCTCAGCGCGCGCAGGTCGAGCTCGGTGTCGGCATCGACGGTGGCCGTGCGCGGCACCGGGCGCAGCAGGGCGATCTCGCCGAACCCGTCCCCGGGCCCCAGGTCACGGCGGTACTCGCCGTCGACGCTGACCCGGGCCCGGCCGTCGACGATGACGTAGTAGTCGTCCCCGGCCTCCCCCTGGCCGAAGACCCGGTCGCCTGCCGGCACCAGGCGCGGCACGGCGCGGGTCGCGAGCTGCTCGATGACCGGCACCGGCAGCGGCCGCAGGATGGAGACCCGCTGCAGCAGCTCCACCTCGTGGGTCCGCACCTGGACGTCGCGGTCGACACCCCGCAGCCCGGGTGAGAGCAGGAGGGGGAGCCCGGCGAGGGCGAGGCCGAGGGCGAGCAGGGCGCCGCGGACCCCGAACAGGTCGACCAGCAGCGGCGCGCCCAGTGACCCGAGGGCCATCGCCAGGGTCCACAGCATCTCGGCGGCGCCCAGGACGCGCCCCAGCACCCGGTCGGGGGTCAGCCGTTGGATCAGCGTGAAGGCGGTGACGTCGACGAGGGCGTTGCCGACGCCGACCACCGCGAGCAGGGCGAGGGTCAGGAGCCAGGACGAGGTCGCGGCGACGACAGCGAGCGGCAGGCCCCACGTGGCCATCCCGACGCCGAAGAACACGGCCATCCGGGGGCTGCCCGCCAGCCGGAAGGTCGCGGATGCGCCGAGCAGGGCACCCGCGCCGAACGCCGCCCAGAGCAGACCGACCGCACCCTCGTCCAGGGCGAGCAGGTCGATGACGACCACCACCGCGAGGACGTTCAGGGCGCCACGGACCGCCACCTGGGCCGCCCCGATGCCCACCAGCAGGCGGATCCGCCCGTCGCCGGCCAGTGCCCGCCACCCGTCCACCAGGTCCCTGGTCACGCGGGCGGGCGGCGGGGTCTCCAGCTCCGGAACCTCCACCCGGATGCCGACCAGCTGCCAGGTGGCCACGGCGGTGCACGCGGTGGCCACGGCGAACCCGACGCCGGGGCCCTGCGCCGCGAGCGCGGCCCCGGCGAGAACGGGGCCCAGCAGAGCGGCCACGCCGTCGAGCAGGCTGCGGGTCGCGTTGGCACCGGTGAGCTCCGCCGGTGTGGTGCACAACGACGGCAGGAGGGCCACGTGCGCCGGGCGGAAGACGACGAAGGCGAGGGTGGCGAGCACGACACCGACGTACACCGGTGGCGAGGGCGTTCCCAGGAGCGCGCCGAGGGTGACGCCCAGGAGGGCGATGGTGCGCACGGCGCTGCTCAGCACGAGGACCCGTTGCCGCGGGACCCGGTCCACGAGGAGCGAGCCGAAGGGCAGGGCCACTCCGGCGGGCAGCAAGCGCAGGAAGCCGATCAGTCCGACCTCGGCGGCGCCGCCCTGCTGGTACGCGTAGACCGCGAGCGCGGTGAGGAAGGCGCCTTCGGCGGTCCAGGCGGCGAGGGAGGCGACCTGGGCCCGCCGCATGACCGGCCTGGTCATCGCGGCCGCGAGGGCACGACGTTCGGACGTGCCGGGTCGGCGGGTCACCACGGACCCGTCCGGTGAGCCGGCCGGCGGACCACCTTCGCACCGTACTCCTGCGGCCGTGGACGCCGATAGATTCGGCGCGTGAGCGACGCGCGTGAGCCGGTGCCCTTCGAGGTGTACGAGACCGGGGTGTACCTGCACGGCACGAAGGCGAACCTCGCGGTGGGCGAGCTGCTCGTGCCGGGCCGGCATTCGAACTTCGAGGAGGGCCGGGTGATGAACTACGTGTACTTCACCGCGACCCTCGATGCCGCGGTCTGGGGTGCCGAGCTCGCCTCGGGCGAGGGGCGGGGACGCATCTACCTCGTCGAGCCGACGGGCGACGTCGAGGACGACCCGAACGTCACGGACAAGAGGTTCCCCGGGAACCCGACGCAGTCCTTCCGCAGCCGCGAGCCGCTGCGGGTGGTCGGTGAGCTCTCGACGTGGGTCGGCCATTCGGAGGCGAAGCTCACCGCCATGCGCGAGGGGATCGAGGCGCTGAAGCGGCGGGGCGCGGCGCGCATCGAGGACTGAGCGCAGCGCGGCCGGCGTGTCCCCATCGTGACCGGCGCCACGCAAACGGGCCGGGTCTTGCGAGAATGGGTGGCGCTGCGCTGCCCGCCCCGAAGGAGCCCATGTCATGACCGTCCGCACCGTCGCCATGCTCACCGCCGGAGGCCTGGCCCCGTGCCTGTCCTCGGCCGTCGGGGGGCTCATCGAGCGGTACACCGCGGTCGCCCCCGACGTGCGGATCATCGCCTACCTCGGTGGCTACGCGGGCCTGCTCAAGGGCGACTACGTCGAGGTCACCTCCGAGGTGCGCGAAAAGGCCCACCTGCTGCACCGGTTCGGCGGCAGCCCGATCGGCAACAGCAGGGTCAAGCTCACCAACGTCGCGGACTGCGTCAAGCGCGGCCTCGTCCAGGAGGGCCAGGACCCGCTGCACGTGGCGGCCGAGCGGCTCACCGCCGACGGGGTCGACGTCCTGCACACCATCGGGGGCGACGACACGAACACGACCGCCGCCGACCTCGCCGCCTACCTCCACGAGAACGACTACGAGCTGACCGTCGTCGGGCTGCCGAAGACGATCGACAACGACGTCGTCCCGATCCGCCAGTCCCTCGGTGCGTGGACCGCGGCCGAGCAGGGCAGCCGCTTCGCGCAGAACATCATCGCCGAGCACTCCTCCAACCCCCGGATGCTCATCGTCCACGAGGTGATGGGCCGGCACTGCGGCTGGCTCACCGCAGCCACCGCCGCCGAGTACCACCGCTGGGTCGGCGAGCAGGAGTACGTCCCCGCCATCGGCAACGACCCGCGGGCCTGGGACGTGCACGCGGTCTTCGTGCCCGAGCGCCACATCGACGTCAAGGGCGAGGGCGAGCGTCTCCGCGCCGTCATGGACGAGGTCGGCTGCGTCAACATCTTCCTGTCCGAGGGCGCCGGCGTGGCCGAGGTGGTCGCAGAGCTCGAGGCCGCCGGGCAGGAGGTCCCCAAGGACCCGTTCGGCCACGTCCAGCTCGACAAGGTCAACCCCGGCGCGTGGTTTGCCAAGCAGTTCGCGGAGGTCCTCGGCGCCGAGAAGACGATGGTCCAGAAGTCCGGGTACTTCTCCCGGTCCGCCCCGGCCAACGCGCAGGACCTCGCGCTCATCAAGGAGTGCACCGACCTCGCCGTCGACGCCGCCCTGCGGGGCGAGCCGGGAGTCATCGGGCACGACGAGGAGCGGGGCGACGAGCTGCGGCCCATCGAGTTCCCCCGGATCCGCGGCGGCAAGGCCTTCGACGCCACGGCGCCGTGGTTCGTCGAGCTGCTGGGGTCGATCGGGCAGGCATGAGCCCGAACCCTCCGACGCCGGCCCGCAGATGAGGGAGACCACGGGCCTGGTCGACGGCTGGTGGGTCGCCGTCGTCATCTACGCACTGCTGCTCGTCGGGCAGCGGCTGTGGCGGGCCCGGACCTGGGTGCCGCCGGAATGGCCCGACGCCGACTACGGGTGGAAGGTCACCCATCTGCACTGGGTGCCGTTCCACGTCCTCGACGTCGTCTTCGGGGTGCCGCTGCTGTTCGCCTTCGTCTTCGCGCTCGTCGCCATCTGAAGGGCGCCCCTCGCCCCGAGCCGCCCGACCCGGCAGGATGAGCCGATGCTCGAGGATCTCTTCCTCCTTCCCGAGGAGCGCGCCAACCCCGACACCCGGGTCGATGCCCGGCACCCCGCGGGCGTCGCGTGGAGCACGGGCAACCGGGTCCGCCCGATCGTCCACGGGGCCCCCTACTTCGCGGAGCTGCACGAGCGGATCGGCCACCTGGGAAAGGGCGACCTGCTCTTCTTCGCGGACTGGCGGGGCGACCCGGACGAGCGGCTGACCGACGACCCCGGCTCCACCCTGTCGGCGACGCTCGTCGCGGCGGCGCGCCGGGGCGTGGTCGTCAAGGGGCTGCTGTGGCGGTCGCACTGGCGCCACTTCGGCTTCCACGCGGAGAAGTCGCGCAACCTCGGGCTGGCCATCGAGGAGGCGGGCGGGGAGTGCCTGCGCGACATGCGGGTCGCCCCGGGCGGGTCGCACCACCAGAAGTTCGTCGTCCTCCGGCACGCGGACGACCCCGCACGGGACATCGCCTACGTCGGCGGGATCGACCTGTGCCACAGCCGGCGCGACACCATCGAGCACGAGGGTGACCCGCAGACCATCCCGATGCCGCAGGTGTTCGGGCCACGGCCCGCGTGGCACGACGTGCACTGCGCGGTGCAGGGGCCGGCGGTCCACGACATCGAGACGACCTTCCGGGAGCGATGGGAGGACTCCACCCCGCTCACCCTCAACCCGGGTCGTCTGCTCTCCAGCCTCATCCAGAGGGAGGACCTCGACCCCGGCCCGTTGCCCGAGCAGGCCCCCCCGCCGCCCTCACCCGAGGACGCGCACGAGGCGGTGCAGGTCCTGCGCACCTACCCCGACCTGCTGACCAAGGGGTTCGACTTCGCCCCCGACGGGGAGCGCAGCATCGCCCTCGCCAACGCCAAGGTCGTGGGGACCGCCCGACGCCTCATCTACCTCGAGGACCAGTACCTCTGGTCCGAGGACGTGGGCCGGCACTTCGGCGACGCCCTGCGCGACAACCCCGAGCTCCGGCTCATCGCGGTCATCCCGATCACCCCGGACATGGACGGCGAGCTGTCCGCAGCCGGGCAGGAGTACGGTCGCCGGCTCGCGATGGACCTGATCCTGGAGGCCGGGGGAGACAGGGTCGCGTTGTACGGCCTCACGAGCCCGCAGGGCTTCCCGGTCTACGTGCACTCCAAGGTGTGCATCATCGACGACCGCTGGGCGAGCATCGGCTCGGACAACTTCAACCGGCGGTCCTGGACCAACGACTCCGAGATCGCGTGTGCGATCCAGGACGAGCGGGTGACCGGCGGTGACGCCGCGGCCCCGCGCGACGCGCTCACGCTGCGGCTGCGCCGTGAGCTCGTCGGGGAGCACGTCGGTCTCGACCCCGACGACGTTCCGGACGACCCGGACCAGGTGTGGGACCTCATGGCCGAGACGGCCGACGCGCTCGACGCCTACTACGGGGACTCCGGGCCCGACCGGGGCCGTGTCCACGTCCCCCGTCCCCGGGCTCCGATGCGGGGGACGGCGGTGCGCTGGCGGCGGCGGGGGAAGCCGGCGGCGGGCTCGCCGGGTGTCGAGCGGCCTCGGGGTCGGCTCCGCCGGATCGGGCCGCCCGAGCTGACGCGCCTGCAGCTGCTGTGGGCCTCGCGGGTGTACGACGCCTTCGACCCCAACGGCGTCCTGGGCCGGGGGGACGACCCGATCCCCCCGAGCTGACCGGGCGGACCCGGCCGTCCCGTCGATTCGGGCGGGACCCGGCCGTGTGGGATTCTGGGTGGCCGACCCGTGCTGTCCCCGTTCCCGCCCTCAGGAGCCTCCGCGTGCCCGACGCCCCCGCCAGCGACTTCCGCCCGGTCATCCTCGGTGGCGACATCACCGCCTACACCCTCGTGCGCACCTTCCACGAGGCCTACGGGGTCCGCCCGCTCGTCGTCAACATGACCGACGGGGGTCCGATCGCGCTGTCGACCCTGTGCGAGCACGTGTACGTCGAGGGCTTCGAGGCCGAGGGAGTCTTCGTCGAGACGCTCGAGCGGCTCGGCCGCGAGCACGGGGGTGAGGGGCGCCCCGCGCTCCTGCTCGTCGCCGCCGGCGACTGGTACGTCCGGATGATCATCGAGCACAAGGACCGCCTCGCACCCTGGTACACGATCCCGTACATCGACCTCGACCTGCTCGACCGCGTCGTGCGCAAGGACGTGTTCTACGGGATCCTCGACGAGGTCGGGGTGCCGTACCCGGCGACGGTCGTCGTCGACATGGCGACCGACGCGGGGGAGGAGCGCGACCTCCCGTTCGGCTTCCCGGTCGTCGCCAAGCCCGCCGACAGCGCCCGGTACCACTACGCGTCCTTCGAGGGGAAGAAGAAGGTCTTCGTCTGCGACACCCCCGAGCAGCTCGAGGACACCCTGCGCCGGGTGCGCGCGAGCAGCTACGACGGCAACCTGCTCCTCCAGGAGTTCATCCCCGGCGACGACACGAACATGCGCGTGCTCACGTGCTACTCGGACCGGGACGGCAAGGTCCGCTTCGGGTCGGTGGGGCACGTCCTCCTCGAGGAGCACCACCCGCTGGCCATCGGCAACCCGTGCGTCATCATCACCACCGAGATCGACGAGGTCATCGAGCAGGCGCGCCGCTTCCTCGAACACATCGGCTACGTGGGGTTCAGCAACTTCGACCTCAAGTACGACCGCCGCGACGGGACGTACAAGTTCTTCGAGATCAACGTCCGGCTCGGCCGCTCGAACTTCTACGTGACCGCGAACGGCGACAACGTCGCCGAGTGGTACGTCCGCGACTGGGTGCGCCACGAGCCGATGCAGGGCCTGACCATCGCCCGCGGCGAGCACCTGTTCACCTTCGTCCCGAAGTACGTCGTCAAGCACTACGTCCTGGACGAGGCCCTGCGCGACAAGGCGCTCGGGCTGATGCGGGCCGGCCGCGCCAGCGACCCCAACCGGTACGGCCCCGACCTCACCCTGAAGCGGCGGGTGTACAACCTCGCCTACCACGTCAACCAGGTGCGCAAGTTCCGGGCGCACTTCACGGACCGTCGATGACTGCCGCCGACCCGGTCCACGGTCAGCCCGGCGGCGTCGCCGGCGGGCTCGGTCCGGTCGCGACCGTGCACTTCCTGCGCAGGGTCGTCGAGCTGACCGATGCACGCCGCGACCAGGACCATGTCGATCTGCTCGTGTGGCAGCACGGGTCGATCCCGGATCGCACGGGGTTCCTCCGCGGGGAGAACGAGAGCCCGGAGCCCGCCCTCGTCGCGGACGCGGTGGCGCTCGAGCGGGCCGGGGCGCGGTTCGTCGCCGTCCCGTGCAACACGGCGATCGTGTGGGTCGAGCCGATGCGGGCTGCCGTCGGCATCGAGGTGCTCGACATCGTCGCCGAGACGGTGGCCGCGGCGCGCGAGGCGGTCCCCGGCATCACCCGGCTCGGGGTGCTCGCGACCGACGGCACCCTGGCGGCCGGTACCTACGCGCGCGCGGCGGAGCGTGCCGGTCTCGAGCTCGTCGTCCCCGACGACGCCGACCAGCGCGCGGTCATGGCCGTCATCTACGACGGCGTGAAGGCCGGCCGGCCGGTGCCGCGCGGGGACTTCGACCGGCTCGTCGAGCATCTCCGGGGCAAGGGCGCCCAGGCGGTGGCCCTCGGGTGCACCGAGCTGTCGGTGCTCCGCGGCGACCTCGGGATCGAGGACGAGACCATCGTCGACTCCCTCGACTCCCTCGCCCGGGCGACGATCCTGCGCGCCGGGGGCCGGCTGCGGGAGTCGCGGCGCGTCTGACGCGCGGTGGTCAGTCGGCCAGGTCGCGCAGCCGGGCCGCGACCGTCTCGGGCCGGGTGTCGGTGACCCACCCGCCGACCGCGCTCTCGGAGCCCGCGAGGTACTTGAGCTTGCCGGGGCCCCGCAGGACCGACATGACCTGGAGAAACAGCCTCGAGACGTCGCGTCCGGTGCGGGTCGGGGCCTGGTGCCAGGCCGCGATGTACGGCAGGGCGATGGGTAGCCCGCCGTCGCCGACGTGGTACCGGTCCAGCCGCCGGAGGAGGTCGAGGTAGACGGTCGCCAGCTCGTCGCGCTCCGCGTCCCCGAGTGCGACGAGGTCGGGGACGTCCCGGTGCGGGGCGAGGTGGACCTCGACGGGCCAGCGTGCCGCGTACGGGACGTAGGCGGTCCAGTGCTCACCCGAGAGCACGACACGGGACCCATCGGCGCGCTCGGCGGCCAGCAGGTCGGCGCCGAGCAGCCGCCCGGTCCGGCCGTGGTGCTCGGTGGCCCGGGCCAGGATCTCGGCGGTGCGTGCCGGCACGTACGGGTAGCCGTAGATCTGGCCGTGCGGGTGGTGCAGGGTCACGCCGATCTCCTGCCCCCGGTTCTCGAAGCAGAACACGTGGGCGATGTCGGGACTGCGACCGAGCGCGGCCGTCCGGTCGGCCCACACGTCGATGACGGTGCGGACGCGGTGCGGGCTGAGGCGGGCGAACGTGGACTCGTGGTCGCTGGTGAAGCACACGACCTCGGTGCGCCCGACCGCCGCGGAGTGCAGGAAGAAGTCGGGGGCGCTGACGTCGTCGTGCGCGACCGGGGCGTACGAGGGGAAGCGGTTCTCGAAGACCACGACGTCGTAGTCGACGTCGGGCACCTCGGACGGCACGCTGCCGTGGCCCGTGGGGCACAGCGGGCACTCGTCCTTCGGGGGCAGGAAGGTCCGGTTCATCCGGTGGCCCGCGACCGCGACCCAGTCGCCGACGAGGGCGTCGTAGCGCAGGTGGCCGGCCGCGGCACGAGGGCCCAGCTCGCGGGTGTCGACGGCGGTGCGGGCCGGGGCCTCGGCGGTGTCGTCGAAGTAGATGATCTCGCGGCCGTCGGCCAGGGTGCGGGTGGTCCGCCGAATCGCGTGAGTGAGGGTCATCCCGCCTCCTCCGCGGTGGTCTGCGCGCTCGCGACCGTGGCGGGGTCGGCGAGGACGACGTTCTCGATGGTGTCCTCGAGCACCTGCCGGGCCGGTGCCGGGATGCCGGCATCGGTGATGAGGGTGTGGACCGCGTCGAGGTCCATGAAGGTGGAGAGGCCGACGATGCCGATCTTGCTCCGGTCGGCCAGGACGCAGACGGACCTGCTCGACGCCACGAGCGCCCGGTTGGTCTCGGCCTCGACGAGGTTGGGGGTGGTGAGGCCGGCCGCCCGGTCGACGCCGTGCGCGCCGAGGAAGAGCCGGTCGACGTGCAGCCCGCGCAGGGCGTTGATCGCGACCGGGCCGACGAGCGCGTCGGACGGGGTGCGCACACCGCCGGTGAGGACGACGACGTGGCCGGCCGCCTGGGACTCGTGCAGCAGCTGTGCCACCGGCACGGAGTTGGTGACGACCGTCAGCTGGGGGACGGACCGGATCGCCTTCGCCAGCTCGTACGTCGTCGTCCCGGCCGAGATGGCGATGGTCGCGCCGGGGTGGACGAGGCGGGCCGCCTCCGCGGCGATCGCCTGCTTCTCGGCCGTCATGAGCATCGACTTGGCCGCGAAGCCCGGCTCGTCGGCGGCGCGGGGCTGGGTCGCGACGGCGCCGCCGTGGACCCGTTCGAGGAGCCCCTCCCCGTCGAGGCGCTCGATGTCGCGTCGGACGGTCATGTCGGAGACGCCGAGCCGCTCGACGAGCTCGGACACCCGGGCGGCGCCGTTCTGCTCCACGAGCGCGAGGATGGCGGCGCGGCGCTGACTCGCGAGCATGTCAGCCCTCCCTCACCACGGCCGCCGTGCGCGGCGCGACGGTCGTCACGGGCCCGACGTCGGCACCCGTCACGAGGTCGTGCCCCGAGATCGCGACCTCGCACGGGGCGTCGGTGTGGTTGAGGACGAAGACCCAGGAGCCGGAGTCGCCGCTGCGGCGGACGACCTCGACTCCGGCGGGGACGTCGGCGACCGCCGCGACGCCGGCCTCGGCCATGACCCTGCCCAGCAGCGTCGCGAGGGTGTCGTCGTCCGGCAGGGTGCCGAGGTACCAGGCGACACCGGCGCCGACCTCCCGTCGGGCCGCGGCAGGGCGGCCGGCGAGCGGGCCGGCGGCGTAGGCGAGGACGGGGGTGGCGCCCGCGAGGCGGGCGTCCTCCGACCAGACGGTGCCCTGACCGCCGCCCTCGAGGCCGACGACCTCACCGACCCGCAGCGGGAAGAACTCCTCGACGCGCACGCCGAGGAGGTCACGGAACGCGCCGGGGTAGCCGCCGAGACGGACGTGGTCGTGGGCGTCGGCGATGCCGGAGAAGTACGTGACGACGACGTGGGCCCCGGCCTCGGCGGCCGCGGCGACGGCGGCGGCCGCCGCGTCGGACACGAGGTAGAGGGTCGGCACGACGACGACGCGATAGCGCGAGAGATCGGTGTCGGGGTGCACGACGTCGCAGACGACGCCGCGGTCGCGCAGCAGGCGGTGCACGGTGTGGGCCGCGGTGACGTAGTCGAGCTCGGCCGAGGGCATGCACGGACCGGCGACGGCCCACTCGGCCTCGTAGTCCCACAGCAGGGCCACGTCGGCCTCGACCCGGGAGCCGACGAGCTCGCCGAGCCGCCCGGCGACCGCCCCCAGCTCGCACACCTCCCGGAACCGGTCCGAGTCCTCGCCCGCGTGCGGGACGAGCGCCGAGTGGAACTTCTCGGAGCCGGCGCGCGACTGCCGCCACTGGAAGAAGCCGATCGCGTCTGCCCCTCTGGCCACGTGGGTGAGGGAGTCGAGGATGGTGTCGCCGGGGAGCTTGGCCGGGTTGACGGGCTGCCAGTTGACGGCGCTCGTCGACTGCTCCATGAGCATCCAGGGAGCGCCTCCGGCCAGGCCCCGGGTGAGGTCGCCGTGGAAGGACAGCTCGGCCCGGGGGTGCTCCAGCGCGTCAACGACGTAGTGGTCGGTGCTCACGACGTCCTGGTGCGGTGCCCAGTCGTGGTAGTCCAGCAGGCGGAAGCTGCTGAGCGTCATGAAGTTCGTCGTCACCGGCACGTCGGGGGAGTGCCGCCGAATGACCTCCTTCTCGGCGAGGAAGAACTCCAGGAGGGTGTCCGAGCCGAAGCGGTGGTAGTCGAGCTCGTGCGTGGGGTTGCCGAAGGTCGTGGACAGCCGCGGGGGGAGCACGTCGTCCCACGCCGAGTAGCGCTGGCTCCAGAAGGCGGTGCCCCACGCCGCGTTGAGGTCGTCGAGGGTGCCGTAGCGGCGCTCGAGCCAGCGGCGGAAGCCCGCGGCGCAGGTGTCGCAGTAGCAGGGGAGGTTGTGGCAGGCGTACTCGTTCGACACGTGCCACATCGCGAGCGCCGGGTGGTCGTGGTAGCGAGTGGCCATCCGGTCGGTGAGGTCGAGGGCGGCGTCGCGGTACACCGGGGAGGACGGGCACCAGGCCTGGCGGCTGCCCGGCCACCGGACGCGGCCCTCGCGGTCGACAGGGAGGATCTCGGGGTACGCCGCGCTCAGCCAGGGCGGCGGGGTGGCCGTCGCCGTGGCGAGGTCGACCGCGATGTCGTTGTCGTGGAGCATCGTCATGATCTCGTCGAGCCAGCCGAACTCGTACTCGCCCTTGGTCGGCTCGAGCCAGGACCACGAGAACACCCCGAGGGTCACGAAGCTCACGCCCGCGTCGCGCATGAGCCGCATGTCGTCGGCCCAGACCCCGCGAGGCCACTGCTCGGGGTTGTAGTCGCCGCCGAAGGCGATGCGGTCGTCGGGCCATGGACGCATGGCCGACAGTGTGTTCGCGAAACGAACATCTGTCAACAGATACCAACACCTGTCGTGCGGCCCATGTCCGATGGCGTGCGATAGCCCGCTGATCCCCAGGATGCGGCGATCCCAACGTCACAACTTGGTGTCGGGGTCTTGACACGCTGCGGCTTCCTGTCCAGACTCCGGGGAAGCAGATGTTGGTTTCTGATCGAATATGTCAGAACCTGCCACTCGTCAAAGGAGACACCATGGCACGCCCGGCCTCGCGCGACACCTCCCTCACCGTCCCCGCCTCGTTCAGTGCGGTCAACCGCCGGAGCCTGCTGCGTGGCGCCCTCGGCGCGGGCGCGCTGCTCACCGTCCCGGGCGCCCTGGCCGCCTGCGGTGGCGACACCGCCACGTCCGGTGGCGGCGGTGCGTCGGCCGCTCCCGGCCCGGTGAAGTTCGGCATGAACGAGGCGAAGGGCTCCGGTCCCGCCTACGAGCGGCTCCAGGCGATGGCCGACGCCTACGCGCAGAAGGCCGGGGTCGAGGTCTCGGCCAACGCGGTCGACCACAACACCTTCCAGGAGAGCATCAGCACCTACCTGCAGGGCACCCCGGATGACGTGTTCACGTGGTTCGCCGGCTACCGGATGGCGCAGTTCGCCGAGAACGGCGTCATCGCCGACATCAGCGACGTGTGGCCCATCGACGGCCTGAGTGACGCCTTCAAGGAGGCCTCCACCGCGCCCGACGGCAACCAGTACTTCGTCCCGGTCAGCTACTACCCGTGGGCGGTCTTCTACCGCAAGTCGGTCTTCGAGAAGAACGGCTGGGCCGAGCCCACCTCGCTCGACGAGCTGAACGCGCTCATGGAGGACATGCAGGGCAAGAAGGTCACCCCCTTCGCGTTCGCGGCCAAGGACGCCTGGGCGCCGATGGGCACCTTCGACATCCTCAACATGCGTCTCAACGGCTACGACTTCCACATGCAGCTGACCAAGGGCGAGCAGAAGTGGGACAGCCCGGAGGTCCGCAACGTCTTCCAGACGTGGAAGACGCTGCTGCCCTACCACCAGGAGAACGCGCTGGGGCGCACCTGGCAGGAGGCCGCCACGTCGATGGCCAACGAGGAGTGCGGCATGTACCTGCTCGGCACCTTCGTCGTCGACGGGGTCCCCGCGGAGACCCAGGACGACCTCGACTTCTTCACCTTCCCCGCCCTCGACGCCAGCATCGGGTCCGACGCGCTCGACGCCCCCATCGACGGGTTCTGCGTCGCGGCGGCCACCGACAACGAGGAGGCGGCCAAGGCGTTCATCGGCTGGCTGGGCACGGCAGAGGCCGCCGACGCCGCCAACAGCTCGGCCTCCGCGCCGTTCATCGCCGCCAACTCGAACGCGAGCACCGAGGCCTACGGCGCCCTGCAGAAGAAGTCCGCCGAGGTGGTCCAGAACGCCAAGTCCATCGCGCAGTTCCTCGACCGCGACACCAACGCCGACCTGGCGAACACCGTGATCACCGCGTCCATCCAGGACTTCCTCAAGAACCCCGACAACATCGACTCGATCACGACGTCCATCCAGCAGCAGGCCGCCTCGATCCTCGGCTGACGCCGGGTCGAGGAGCGATCATGACCACCGCCACGCCCACGCAGGACGCCCCCCGGGTGAAGAAGCGCCGAGGGGCGGCCCGGGTCGAGAAGCGCAGAGGCACCCGCGACCGTCTCGTCATCGGGGCGATGGTCGGGATCCCCACGGTCCTCGTCGTCTGGCTCGTCTGGCTGCCGGCGCTGGCCTCGGTGGCGCTGTCCTTCGCCCGGTGGAACGGGTTCAAGCTCAGCTCGCTGGAGTGGGTCGGGACGCAGAACTACACCGACATCACGACCATCTACCCACCGTTCTGGCCGGCGATCCAGCACAACCTCATCTGGCTCGTCTTCCTCTTCGTCCTGCCGACGACCCTCGGGATCCTGCTGGCTGTGATCCTGGACCGCGAGATGTGGGGAAGTCGCTTCTACCAGACGGCGTTCTACCTGCCGGTCGTGCTCTCGATGGCGCTCGTCGGCTTCATCTGGCAGCTCTTCTACTCCACCGACCAGGGTCTGATCAACGAGGTGTTCGGGTCCAACGTCGACTGGTACGGGGACCCCGACATCAACCTGTGGGCGGTGCTCGTCGCCACGGCGTGGCGGCACACCGGGTACATCATGTTGATCTACCTGGCCGGCCTCAAGGGCGTCGACGCGTCGCTGCGCGAGGCGGCGTCGGTCGACGGGGCCAGCGAGGTGAAGACGTTCTTCCACGTCATCTTCCCGGTGATGCGGCCGATCAACCTCATCGTGCTCGTCATCGTCGTCATCGAGTCGCTCCGGGCGTTCGACATCGTCTGGATCATCAACAAGGGCCGCAACGGCCTCGAGCTGATCTCGGCCCTGGTGTCGCAGAACGTCATCGGCGAGGCCACCCGGTACGGCTTCGGCTCTGCCCTCGCCGTCATCATGATGGTCATCTCGTCGGTGTTCATCACGATCTACCTACGGATCGTCTTCCGGGAGGAGCGCCGATGAGCGCCACCACCGCCCCCCCGACCGCCGTCGGGACGCCCCGCGTCAAGGAGCGTGGCCCCGGCGGCGGGGTGATCAACCGCCGCCGCGGCTCCGTCGCCACCGTCATCATGTTGGTTCTGGCGATCGCCTGGCTCTTCCCGCTCCTGTGGGCGCTCTACAACTCCTTCCGGGAGTACTCCTACACCCAGGTCAACGGGTACTTCTCCGTCGGCGGGTGGACCCTGGACAACTACCAGGAGGCCTGGAGCCGCGGCAACTTCGGGCTCCACCTCAAGAACTCGCTGCTCATCACGGTCCCGGCGGTGGCGCTGACGCTGTTCCTGTCCTCGCTCGTCGCCTTCGTGCTGGCACGGTTCTCCTACCGGTTCAACCTCACCCTCCTCGGGGTCTTCCTCGCGGCAAACCTCCTCCCGCCGCAGGCCCTGCTCATCCCCGTCTTCCGGATGTTCCGTGAGATCCCGCTGCCGACGTTCATGAGCGAGAGCGGCACGATGCTCAACAGCTTCTGGGCGCTGATCTTCGTCAACACCGCGTTCCAGATGGGGTTCTGCGCGTTCGTGCTGAGCAACTACATGAAGACCCTTCCGCACGAGATCTACGAGTCCGCGGAGCTCGACGGGGCGAGTGTCTGGCGCCAGTACTGGCAGCTGACGATGCCGCTCGTCCGGCCGGCCCTGGCCGCCCTGGCCACCCTGCAGGTGACCTGGATCTACAACGAGTTCTTCTGGGCGACCGTCCTCATCTCGCGCGGCGAGAAGTTCCCGGTCACCAGCGCGCTGAACAACCTGCGCGGGCAGTTCTTCGCCGACACCAACCTGGTCGCCGCCGGGTCGATCATCGTCGCCCTGCCCGTCCTCATCGTGTTCTTCGTGCTGCAGAAGCAGTTCGTCTCCGGCCTCACGCTGGGCTCGACCAAGGGGTGAGCGCCACCACGACCGTCCTGCGTGGCGGTGGAGCGTGTCTGGTCCTGGTGCAGGACGGCGATTCCCTCCCAGCCGTCCTGCACTGGGGCACAGATCTGTCCGAGGATGCCCTCGCCGACCTTGTCCTCGTGCGGGACGGTCCGGCGGCGCACAACGCCCTCGACGACCCGTGGGACCTCACCGTGCTTCCCACCTCGGCAGACGGCTGGCTCGGTACTCCCGGTATCGCGGTCCACCGGGCCGGGGGTTCGGCGGCGCCTCGGTGGGAGGCCACCGTCGGTGCAGAGGGCGGGCGATGCGTCGTCCGGGCGTATGCCGAAGCGGTCGCCGCTTCCGTCGAACTGAAGTACGCCCTCGATGTTCACGGGGTGCTGACCGTGTCGTCGACGGTGACCTCGACGGCGTCCCCGGGCGAGCCGCCTTTGGAGCTGGCCGCCCTGCGGATGCTCCTGCCCCTGCCGACCCGGGCCGACGAGGTGCTCGACCTCACCGGCCGCTGGATGCGCGAGCGGATCCCGCAGCGACACCGCGTCACCGACGGCTCGTTCGTGCGCACCGGTCGGCGCGGCCGCACCGGCGCCGACGCGACCCTGCTCCTCACGGTCGGCGAGGCCGGCTTCGGGTTCCGCCACGGCGAGGTCTGGTCGGTCCACGTGGCGTGGAGCGGCAACCACGAGCACCTCGTCGAGCGGCTGCCCGAGCGGGCCGGGGCCCACACCTCGGTCCTCGGCGGTGGCGAGGCGCTGGCCCCCGGGGAGGTCCGGCTCGGGGCGGGGGAGACCTACACGGCCCCCGACGTGGTCGCCGTGTGGTCCCCGGTGGGACTGGACGGGGTGACCAACGCCCTCGTGCGCCACCAGCGTTCGGGTCCGGACTACCGCGCGGGGACCCCGAGGCCGCTGGTCCTCAACACCTGGGAGGCCGTCTACTTCCGGACTGACCTGGACCAGCTGACTCGCCTCGCCGACACCGCCGCGTCGGTCGGGGTCGAGCGTTTCGTCCTCGACGACGGCTGGTTCGGCGCGCGCCGCGACCAGTCCCGGGGGCTCGGCGACTGGCAGGTCTCGGCCGCCGTGTGGCCCCAGGGGCTGGGCCCCCTCGTCGACCACGTCAAGGGACTCGGGATGGAGTTCGGCCTGTGGTTCGAACCCGAGATGGTCAACCTCGACTCCGATGTCGTGCGCGCCCACCCCGAGTGGGTTCTGGGTCCGGTCGCGGGGCCGACCGCGACGTCGCGCCGGCAGCACGTCCTCGACCTGGCGAACCCGGAGGCGTTCGACTACGTCCTCGACGCGATGAGCGGCCTCGTCTCGGAGTACGGCATCGACTACATCAAGTGGGACCACAACCGCGACCTCCACGAGGCCGTACGCACCGATCGCTCCGGCGTGGACCGGCCGGCCGTCCGGGCCCAGACCCTGGCGACCTACCGGCTGCTCGACGAGCTGCGACGTCGCCACCCGCGCCTCGAGATCGAGTCGTGCTCCAGTGGCGGCGCCCGGGTCGACCTCGGGGTCCTGTCGCGCACCGACCGGGTGTGGCCCTCGGACTGCAACGACGCCCTCGAACGGGTCGCGATCCAACGGTGGACCGGGCTTCTCGTCGCGCCGGAACGGATGGGCAGCCACATCGGCCCGCCGAGAGCCCACACGACGCACCGCGACCTCGACCTCTCGCTGCGGATGCTCGTCGCGCTCGGCGGCCATGCCGGGCTCGAGTGGGACATCTCCCAGTGCTCGGAGACCGAGCTCGACGCGTTGCGGGCCTGGGCGGGGCTCTACCGCGAGCTGCGCCGGCTGCTGCACAGCGGGGCCATCGTGCGCTCGGACCACCCGGACCCCTCGCTCAGCGTGAGCGGGGTGGTGGCGGCAGACCGCACCGAGGCGGTGTTCACCGTCGTCCAGATGGCGTCCGGCCGGGGGGTCAGCCCGGGACTGCTGCCGCTCCCCGGGCTGGACCGTGGACGCCGCTACCTCCTGCGGGTCCGGTCCGAGGCCGGCCTGCCGGAGACGGTCCAGAACCGAGGACCGGACTGGTTCCACCAGGCCCATGCAGAGGGAGTCGTCGTCTCCGGGGGCTTCCTCGACGCCGTCGGGCTGCCGCTGCCGGTCCTGGCCCCGGCGCAGGGCTTCCTGCTGCACCTGACCGCCGTCGGCTGAAGCCGCGGCGCCGCGAGCCAGGCTATGCCGATCCCTGGCCGGGCTATGCGCCAGCCGTCCGGCCGTCCCCGGTGGCGTCGGAGGTGGCGCGAGCTCTCGTAGCGTCGGTCCCGACCGCGACAGACGACCTCAGGAACACGGTGGACGAGCAGATCCTGGCGACCCAGAAGTGGCTGAACACGACGTACGCCGCAGCGAATGGGTGGGTCCCGGTCGTCGAGGACGGCCTCACCGGCTGGGACGTCATCTACGGGCTTCGGCGGGGTCTGCAATGGGAGCTCGGCATCTCGCCTGTGGCGTCCGGGTTCGGAGACCAGACCCGAGCGGCATATCAGGCCCAGATCGGGCGGATCGACGCCGCGAGCCCGACCCCCGGCAACGTCCTACGGATCCTCAGTGGCGCGCTGTGGTGCAAGGGGTACGCCGGCCTCTACGACGGTGCTGCCGTCTCGTTCTCCTCGATGGAGTCCTCGGTCAGCACGGTCCGTGACCATCTGGGTCTCGGCCCGGACAACCCCTTCGTCGACGTGAAACTCATGGCGTCGCTGCTGTCGATGGACGCCTACAGGATCCCGTTCTTCGGGGACGGGACCGCCGCGGTCCGCGAGGTTCAGCAGTGGCTCAACGGGACGTTCTCGCATCGTCGGGACTTCGCTCTCGTCCCCTGCGACGGGATATTCTCGCGGCAGGTGCAGACCGCGCTGCTGTTCGCCCTGCAGTATGAGTTCGGCATGGCCGACGGCGTCGCGAACGGCAACTTCGGCCCCGGCACCCGCAACGGGCTGAAGACACAGGCTCCGGTCGGTCCGGGGAGCGTTGACGGCGCCAAGAACTTCGTGCGGCTCTTCCAGGGCGCGATGCGCTTCAACCGGATCGACGCCCCGTTCACCGGCACCTTCGACGCGCAGACGAGCAGCGAAGCCTCGACCTTCCAGTCCTTCATGGAGATCCCGGTCACGGGCGCGGGCGACTACACGACCTGGTGCAACCTGCTCGTGTCCAACGGTGACACGACGATCGCCACCAAGGGGTTCGACACCAACCGTCAGCTCACGTTGGCCCAGGCCAACGGCGCACGGTCCAACGGGTACACGCACGTCGGCCGCTACACCGTGGGCAGTGGGAAGTTCATCACCTCCGGGGAGCTGGACGCGCTCAAGGCCTCCGGCCTCAAGCTGTTCCCGCTCCACCAGAGGTTCAACAACAGTGCTTCGACGATGACGCGAGACGCCGGGCGGACCCAGGGCCTCGAAGCAGTCGAACGGTGTCGCACCCTCGGCTTGCCGTCCGGCAGCCTCGTCTTCTTCAGCGTCGACTTCGACCCCGTCGGCGAGACGATCCACGGCCCGGTCCTGGACTTCTTCGAGGGCGTGAACGACGTCATGGGCTCCGTCCTCAACGGCAGCTATGAGGTCGGCGTGTACGGCACGCGCAACGTCTGCCAGGTGATGCTCGACGAGGGCAAGGCCAAGGGCGCCTTCGTCGCGGGCATGTCGACCGGCTTCTCCGGGAACATGGGGTTCCCGATGCCGACCGAGTGGCACTACAACCAGATCGTCGAGGTCACCGAGAACCTCGGGGGGACGTCCATCCCCGTCGACCACGACGTGGTGTCGTCCCGGGCTGCTGCAGTCGACCTCTCCACGGTGGTTGGCCCACCGGTCGAGCGCGACGGCTCGACCTCCGCTACGGGCTTCGACGTCGTCTTCGAATGGATCTGCCGCGCCGAGGTGGCCTGCGAGCGGGCGATCAAGGAGGCCGACAGCGCCCTATACCCGGTGAAGCAGTGGGTCGTCGCCGTCCCCGACTACATCCTCCACCACCTGCGAATCCCCGAGTACTGGAACGGCGCGTACAGCGGGCTGTGGGGTCTCTACACCCCCCAGGGCGACCCCGACGAGTACGCCGCCGTGGCTCGGGCCGTCAGCGAAGGCGCACTGGAGGACCTGTCCCCGACGCGACCCAGCAGTACCCGGGACGTGCCGCACTGGGCCGCTACGATGCTCGGCTACCGCACCTGGGGGATCGAGACCGCGCACGACGACTACGGGCTCGGCGACCTCGGCGGCTGGCCGCTCGACCTCCTTCAGGCCTGGGGCGTCTACCAGAAGCTGGCGTCTGGTCCGGACCTATTCACCTGGATGACGGACAACCTCGGGTCCTCGGACTCCTCTGGATTCGGGTACGGCGACGTGGTCGCCGATGTCGACGCGTGGCTCATCGCCGCAGCGCTCAAGGAGTCGTCGGGGGGGACGCTGTCCTCGTCGAGCCGGGGCGTGTTGAGGATGACGACGGCCCAACGGATCGGGGCGTTCTACGCGGAGCGCTTCGGCTCGTCGGAGTCGAACATCGCGACCGCGTTCGCCAAGCTCGCCGACGGCATCGACGTGGGCCCCGTCGACAACTTCCCCTTCACGGTCGACAAGCTCCGAGAGGCCTCCGGAGCCTCCAGGATGCCGACCGAGGCGGAGGCGCGGACCTGCGGGCAGGCCTTCGGTCGCGTACTCGGACGGCTCGGAGCATGATCGCGGTCGTGGACTCCGCGTCGACTGGCACCCCCGCGGCCAGGCCGTCGCGATGGAACCTCGTCACGGCCGCGCTCGCACTGGTCCTCACCGTCCTCGGCGCGTTCTGGATCGGGTTCGGCGGCGCGTACCTCGGGCGCGTCCTCGTCACCCAGCGGGGCGTCGTGAGTCTCACGCTGGCCCCGAGCCTGCCGTGGGCCGTGCTCGCCCTCCTCACCGCGCTGGGCCTCCTGCTCCTGACCTCCCCGCGGGGCTGGGTCGGACGCGTCGACCCGGTGGGGGTCTTCGGTGCGCTGTGGACCCTCGCCTGGCTCGTCGGCCTCTCCGCCGCAGGCTCGGTCTTCGCGCTTTCCGGGCCTCAGGCGCACTGCGTCTATGCCGGGTGCTGGCCGCGAGGCTGGCAGGAGCTGCTCGCCGGGGCCCCGCTCGTGGTTGCCGCCCTTCTCGTTCTGGGAATGGCCACGGCTGGGCGTCGGATGGCCCGCCCGGTGCGGGCGGTCCTACCCGCCGTCGTCTACCTCGCCCTGACCGTCGTGCAGGTCGCCGTGTGGGACAGCCTTTTCGTCCCGGTCCTCGACGGCCCCCCGCCGTTCACGTTCTGAGCCAGGAGGTCATCGTGAACCAGTCCCAGTCCCAGTCCCAGCGACCGTCGGTCACCACCGGTCGCCGCGTTGTCCTCGGCGGCGGCGTCGCCGGCATCGGCCTTCTGTTCGCCGGGCCGGTGGCCCAGGCAGCCCCGGCCGGCGGCGCTCTCGAGGTCACCCCCGTCGGTGGGACGTCGTGGGTCGCAACCGGCCCGAGCGCTCACGTCGAGGTGCCGGAAGTGCTCGGCGCCAGAGTGCGGGTCCGCAGCGGTCAGGTCGATGCCGGGTCGGTCGTCACGGTGTCTTGGGACCACCGCGTGTACGACTGGACGAGTCCCAGTCTGTGGGGGGACGACGGCTCACCGGTCGGGGTTCGCCTGATCGGCACGCTGGTCCGGGACGACACCGGATCCACTCGTGCCCGGGTGCGGGTCACCGGCCCGCTGGTCGCCGGCCGCTCCTACGTCCTGGCGCTCGGGGCCCGGCGGAGCCTCCGCTTCCCGGACGACGTCGTCACCGATCCGCTGCCGCTGGGTGTCGTCGTCGGCGACGGAGGAGACTCTGGCGCCCGCCGCACCATGTCCCCGACCGACACGTCCTCCGTGGCCCTGTGGGGCGCCACGGTCGGCGTCGGCTGGCGGCCCGTCCGGTGGGGCACCGGTTTCCACAGCTGGGTGCCCGAGCTCGTCACCGTGCGCGCGGTCGGGCCCGGCGCTGTGCCGGCAGGTAGCGTCGTCCAGGTCCGGCTCGACGCCCGCCTCGTCGACGCGATCGCGGCCGAGTCGAGCGACGGCTCGGTCCTGGCCAGGTCCCAACGGATCGGCGGCGGGCTGGTTGGCCTCCGCTGGCAGCTCGCGAGGGCTCTGCCGGCCCAGCAACGGGTCACCGCGCGCATCACGTCGAGCCCCGCCCGCCCCTCAGGGCCCCTCTACGGGCTGCAGGCGCCGATGGTCTCCTGCCACGCGGCCGGCCGGTCCACCGGACAACGGATCACCGGGTTGGAGTCGGCGAGCCGGCAGGACAGCGCAGCGGACCCGGCCAGCGCGGTGCTGTACGGCCTGGACCTCGCGGGAGCCGGGCGCGGCTGACCGGCCGGCCGTGGCACTCGCTCGGCCCCCGCACCCGGCCTGGGTCGGGGGCCCATCGCGTCCCCGGCTCAGGCCTGGTCGGTCGGTCGCAGCAGGACCTCGTTCACCGCGACGTGGTGCGGGGCCGTCAGGGCGTACATGACGGCGCTCGCCACGTCCCCGGCCTGCAGCTGGCGGTACGTCGCGACCCGGCTGTCGATGGCCTTCTTGCTCTCGTCATGGGTGATGTGGGTCCGCAGCGCGGTCTCGGTGGTCCCCGGCTCGATGACGATGACCCGCACCCCGAGCTCGGTCACCTCCTGCCGGATGCCCTCGCTGAAGCCGTTGACCGCGAACTTGCTCGCGTAGTACGCCGACGCGCCTCGCCCCACGGCGCGGGCGGCCATCGAGGACATCTGGACGACCGAGCCCTTCGACGCGACGAGGTGCGGCAGGGCGGCGTGGGTGAGGTACATCAGGCCCAGCACGTTGATCTCGATCATGGCCGTCCACTCGGCGGTGTCGGCCTCCAGGGCGGGCGCCAGGAGCATCATCCCCGCGCAGTTGGCGAGGATGTCGAGGCGGCCGTGCTCGGCGACGACCGCCTCGACCGCGGCTCGGCCGGCCGGCTCGTCCCGCACGTCGAGCTCGACGACCCCCACGGTCGCCCCACGCGCGGCGAGCTCCTCCCGGGCGCTGTCGAGCCCGGCGCGGTCGATGTCGGCGAGGACCACCGTCGCTCCCTGCGCGGCCATGGCCACGGCGCACGCCCGGCCGATCCCGGAGGCCGCCCCGGTCACGAAGGCCACCTTGTCGTCGAGCTCACCAGTCACGTCCTGCACACACCCTTCGGTCGGTTCTCGGTCGCGAAGACCGTAGCCGCGCCCGGGGAGGCCGGGGCGGATGGGCACTATGCGTTCGGCCGGCGAGCTATGCAGGCCCGGGCGCAGCGCTCACGCGGCCCAGCGGACCGGGAGCCCGTGCCCACCGACGGTGCTGAGGAGGCGCTCCTCGCCGCCGGGCCAGGTGCGGAGCCGGACCTCGAAGAGCCCGGCGGCGTCCGCCTCGAGCGAGAGCCGGGCCAGGGGGGCGGCGGCGGTCGCGCGGGCACCGTGGTGGGCCAGGAGGTCGTCCAGCTCGGCCCGGGTCCCCTCGTCGAAGTACGTCGTGACGACCGAGTGCGTCACGACCGTCGCGACCCCGGCGCCGTCCTCCCCGAGCCGGTCCGCGAGCCAGGTCAGCGCGTCGGCACGCTCGATCCGGGGGCGCGGGGTGGCGGCACGGAACACCTCGATCGCCGCCGCCAGACGCGCACGGCGGACGTCCTGGTCCGGCCACACGAAGGACAGCAGCGTGAGCCGGCCGTCCTCGGTGGTGACGTCCACCGGGTCGAGGTCGCAGCCCGCCCGCTCGGCCACCTGCGCGTCGGTCAGGGCCGGCGCGGGGCCGTCGAAGACCTCGTCGATCCGGACGGGGGCCTGCGGGTCACCCCAGGACCACGAGCCGGACCGGTAGTGATGGGCGTCCCACACGAGGTTGAGCCCGGCGCTGGTGCCGATCTCGAGCAGGCGGAGCGGTAGGCCCGTCCGGGCCGCGACGGTGGTGTACCCGCCGAGCAGGGCCGCCGAGCGCCCCACCTCGTTGGTCTGGGGCGGGCGCTGCACGAGCTCACGCAGCTCGTCGGTGTGCTCCGCGAGCACCGCCCGCAGGTCCTCCCACAGGGCGCCGTCCGGGGTGCCCCCGACCGACGGGTAGTGACGGGCCAAGACCGGGACGCGCCCCTCCAGGACCAGCCGGTGCACCGAGCCCAGGAGACGCAGGGCCGGGTAGGCCCCCTCGGGGCAGCCGGCGAGGTCCTGCAGCACCGACCAGGCCGGTCCGCCGGAGCGCACGTCCGCCGCGACGTCGTCCAGGAGCCCCGCGTACATCGGCGAGCCGAGGCGGTTGCACAGCCGCGCCTGGATGAGGCACAGGTGCGCCAGGTGGTCCTTCACGTGGGTCCCTCCGGTCGGGGTGGGCCGCCGCGGTCGCGCGGTGGACGTCGTCACTGTAGGGAGCCCTCGGACCCCGTTCCGAGGCGTCGCGTATGCCCGCCGCGCCGGGGTTATGCCGATGGCCCGGAGGCGGGGGAGGTGCCGGGTGGCGGCCTCTAGCGTGGCCGGACCAGTCCGACCCGAGGAGCGTCACCGTGCCTGCTACGTACGAGCCCGGCCGTGGTGCGTCGGCCCACCACGCCGCCGAGAACGTCCGCTGGCTGGCCGACCTCGTGGCCGACTCGGCGGACCCACCGACCGACCTGGTGGCGGGCCGCTTCGTGGACGCCTTCCTCGCCCGTCACGACCACGACGTGGCAGGGCTGCTCCGGGAGTGGCGCCGCGGCGGCCCGTTCGAGGTCGTCGGCGTCAGCGCCGCCCTCCACAAAGGGTGGGCCACACTCGAGCAGGAGGACGGGCAACGGCGGGTCCTCGCGCTGACGGTCGACACCACCGGCAAGATCCGCCGCGTCGTCGTCGAGGACGACTCCGACGAGCGGTCGCACCGGGGCTTCGCCGACATCGACGCCGCACTCGACGCCGTCGCCCCGGTCGAGAGCACCGCCTTCGTCGCGCGACGGGGGTCGGAGGGCTGGGTCCCCCTGTACACCCGGGAGGCCCAGCGGCCCATGCCTGGCGGGTCCGTCTTCAAGGTCTTCGTGCTCCTCGCCCTCGTGTGGGCGGTGGAGGACGGTACGGCGCGATGGTCCGACGAGCTGGTGACGGGCGTCGAGACGCGGAGCCTGCCCACGGGGGAGATGCAGGACCTCCCCGACGGTACCCGGGCCAGCGTCGCGCAGGTCGCCTACAACATGTACGCGCGCAGCGACAACACCGCCTCCGACCTGCTGATCCGCTACCTCGGGCGTCCCGCGGTCGAGACCGCCGTCGCCCGCGCGGGCCATGCCCGGCCCGAGCTGCTGCGGCCGTTCGTCACCACCCGCGAGCTCTTCGACATCGGGTGGGGCCATTCCGGCCCGTCCGCCGACCCGGACACCCTCGACGTCTGGGCGGCGGGGTCCGAGGCCGCCCGGCGTGCGCTGCTCGACGCGCACGAGCACCCGATCGACGTCGCGGTCGGCGACCTGACCCGGACCGCGCACCCGCAGGGCCTCGACTGGTGGATGTCGGCCGCCGACGTCGCCGCTGCGCTGGGGCTGCTCTGGGACGCGGGGTCGCGGGCCACGGACGGCCCGCTGGCGGAGATCCTGCGGGCCAACCCCGGCCTCGACATCGACCGAGGCGCCTGGCCGCGCTCGACCTTCAAGGGCGGCTCGTCGCCCGGTGCCGTGATGTTCGCCTGGCTCGTCGAGAGCCCCGACGGGGAGCAGTTCGCCGTCGTCCTCCAGCAGCGCTGCGCCGTCGTCGGGGTGCTGCGCGACGGGTTGCCCCTGCGGCGCCTCGGTGACGCCATCCTGCACGGCCTCCTGTCGTGACCACCCGTGACAAGGGGCTCGCGCTCGTCGTCGCCGTCATCTGGGGCCTGAACTTCCTCGCGGTGCGGCTCGCCCTCGACGCGTTCCCCCCGTTCTTCCTCGCGGCCCTGCGGTACCTCCTCGTCGCGGTCCCGGTCGTCCTCCTCGTCCCCCGGCCCCGGGTGCCGTGGCGCTGGCTGGTCGGCTACGGCCTGGGGTTCGGGGTGCTCCAGTTCGGGATGCTCTTCCTCGCCATCGACCTCGGCATGCCGACCGGACTCTCCTCGGTGGTGCTCCAGATGGGAGCCCCGATGGCGATCGCGCTCGGCGCCCTCCTTCTTCGCGAACGGCCCAGCCCGCACGGGGTCCTGGGGGCCGGTCTGGCGGTGGGCGGGCTGGGGCTCATCGGCTGGGAGCGCGCGGATGGCGGTGGCCCGTTCCTGCCGTTCGTCCTGACCCTGTTCGCGGCCCTCGGCTGGGCTCTCGGCAGCCTCTCGAGCCGGCTCGCCCAGCCGGACAGCGCGCTCCGCTTCGCGTTGTGGATGGCCGTGGTGCCGCCCGCCCCGCTCCTCGCGCTGTCGGCCGTCATGGAAGGGCCCGCTGCGGGCTGGGACGCGACGGTCCAGGCCGTGCGGACCGCCGCGGTGTCGCCACTGCTGGCGCTGGCCTACATCGTCGTCCTCGGCACCGTGGTGAGCGCCGCGCTGTGGAGCGCCCTGCTCAAGCGGTACCCCGCGGGTGTGGTCGCGCCGTTCTCGATGCTCGTTCCGGTCGTCGGCATGGCCGCCGCCTGGGCGGTGCTCGGGGAGCGTCCATCCCCCTGGTCCCTGGTCGGAGCGGCCGTCGTGCTCGTCGGGGTGGCGGTGGGGATGCGTCGACGGGCGCCGATGCCGGGACACCCCACGACAGGAAGAGATACCGGGTGCCCGGTACGGTTCGGGGCATGGGGCCCCTCGACTACGCCGTCACGATCGACCGAGCCCTCGTCCACCGGTGGAGCATCGCGGAGGTCTTCCTCACCGACCTGAGGTGCGCCGGGCCGGGCGATGTCCGGGCCGCCGCCCAGTGGCCGCGACAGCACCCGTACTTCGACGCGGGTGACGCCACCTACTGCCTCCTCATGGCCGCCGAGACGTTCCGGCAGACGACCATCGCCGCCCTCCACGACACCGGCCTTGCGGCGGACGGCGACCTGTTCGTCATGCGGCAGATGGGGTTCGCGTGGGTGGGCGAGCCGCCCGTGGTCCGTGATCGACCGCTCGACCTGTCGGTGTCCCTCGCGATGACCCCTGGAGCCCGGGCCGGCCGGTTCGACCTCCAGGTGAGGATCAGCGACGCCGGAGGGGACCTCGTCACCGGCTCCGGTGTCGTCGTCGTGCTGAGGCCCCCGGTGTATGCCGCGCTCCGCCGGGGGCGGACGGCGCCCGGCCACCGGGTCGATCCCGACGCGACCATCGCCTGCGCGGCCGTGGGGCGCACGCGCTCGCAGGACGTCGTCCTCACCGGGCCCCAGGCCGGCCCGTGGGGTCTGCGGGTGGACACCACGCACCCGACGTTGTTCGACCACCCGTCCGACCACGTCCCCGGCATGCTGCTGATGGAGGCGGCGCGGCAGGCCACGCTGCTCCGCGGTGGCGGGCGGCGGGTCGTCTCGATCGACGCCGACTTCGGCGCCTACCTCGAGCTCGACGCCTCCACCACGGTCGACGTCGAGCCGGGTGCGCGGGACGGGGCGTTCGTCGTCACCGTTCGACAGGGCGACACCGTGGGAGCCCGGCTCGTGGTCTCCGTCGACTCGTGACGGGGATCGCGGTGGCCGTGCTCGGGGCACGCGGCTTCATCGGGTCGGCCGTCGTGGCGGCGGCCCAGGCCGACCCGAGGGTGTCGACGGTCCGCCCGGTGTACCGCTCGGGGAGTGACTCCGGCCCCGATGTGGTGACGGCCGACGTCCGTGACCGTGACCGCCTCCGCAGCGCCCTCGACGGGGTCGACGTCGTCGTCAACGCCGCGCACGTCATCGGGTCCGGGCCCGACCTGGCGGTCAACGAGGTCGGCCCGGGGCTCGTCGCCGAGACGGCCCACGCGGGGGGCGCGCGCTGCCTCGAGATCGGCACCGCCGCGGTGTACGGCCGCGGGCCCCTGCGCGGCGGCGCCGAAGGCGACCTGACCCTCCACCCGGACTCGGCGCTGAGTGCGAGCCGTGCGGCGGGGGAGGCGCGGGCGCTCGATGCGGGCGCGGTCGTGCTGCGCCCGATGATCGTCGTGGGCCGCGGTGACCGGTGGGCGGTCCCCGCCGCCGCCGCCGCGGCGGCGGCCGACCCCCGGGAGCCCACCGCCCGGGTCAGCGCCATCGACGTCGACGAGCTCGCCCGGCTCGTCGTGTCGGTGGCCCTCGCACCGGACCTGCCGCCGGTCCTGCACGCGGCGCGTCCCCGGCCCACGCTGCTCGCCGACCTGCTCGGGGCCGCCGGGTACCGGACGCCGCCGGGCGCGGGGGTCGAGGCGCACGTGCGCGCGATGCTCCACACCGACCGCTGGGTCGACGCCGACCTCGCCTGGGCACTCGCCGGGTGGGAGCCCGAGGGGCCGCTCGTCGGGGCCGCCTCCCGTCGCTGGTACGGCTCGCCGGCGGGCTAGACGGGGTCGGAGACCGTCCTCCGTCGAGCCGGGGGCGGGCGGACGTCGACCCTCGTGGCCAGCTCGGGGCGCACGATCGCCGGGACGAAGAGGCGCCAGAAGTGCTCGACCCGCTCGGCGAGGTCCGCCCGCCGGCTCAGCGCGTCGCTCGTCAGCTGGAGTCCGGTGATCGCGGAGGTGATCACGTAGGCGCAGTCCGCGGGGCGCGTGGTGCGGGCGAGAGTGCCCGCGGCGCGGGCTCGCAGCAGGAGGGCCTCCACTGCCTGGATCCACGTCGAGTAGCCCCGGGCGACGACATCCGGGCCCGCGGCGCGGTCGATGGTCATCCGGATGCTCGCCCGCATGAGGGGGTCCGACAGCAGGGCGTCGACGAACGCGTAGGAGAGGTCGACGACCGCCTGGACCGGGGCGTTCCCGGGGGCCAGGTGGGCGCTGAGCCATTCGCCCTGCTCGGCGACGATCGCCTCGGCGACCGCCTCCTTCGACGCGAAGTGGAAGTAGAGAGCGCCCTTGGTGATCCCGCTCTCCTGCACCATCTCGGCGATCGTCGCTGCCTCGAAGCCCCGGCGGTCGATGACGACCGCGGCGCCCCGCAGGGCGTTGCGGCGCGTGTCGATGGCGCGTTGCTGCTGTGGCACTCCGGGCTCCTCCTGCGTCGGTCATGTCCGGCCTGTGACCTGCGCACTTACCCCGTGCGTAGCCCCGGTGAACCTTCAACCACCCACCATACGCGGCGGCGCCCGCGCGTTATGTCCCCTCCGGGGAGGTCATGCCAGGACGGCCCCGGAACCCCTGCCGGGCGGGCGGCGCGGGGCAGGCTGCGGGGGCAGCGAAAGGAGCGTGCCGTGACGAGCCCGACCCAGTGCCCGCACATCCCCTACCCGGCCCCGCGAGAGGACCCGCTCGACCCCCCGACCGCGCTCACCGACCTCGGCGGGGAGCCGGCCCGGGCCGTCCTCTGGGACGGGTCGGTCGCCTGGGTCGTCACCTCGCACGCCGTGACCCGGCGGCTCCTCAAGGACCGCAGGCTCTCCGCCAACACTGCCGCACCCGGGTTCCCGATGATGACCTCGGCGTCCCAGGTGCTCCGCAACGAGCCACGGTCCGCGTCGTTCATCCGGATGGACGAGCCCGACCACGGCCGGCTGCGCGCCATGCTCAGCCCCCGGTTCCGGCCGGTGGACGCCGAACGGATGCGCGACGTCGTCGGCGCTCTCGTCGACGAGCGGCTCGACGTCCTGGAGGGCCAGGACGAGGCCGACCTCGTGGCGGCCGTCGCGGCGCCCTTGCCGGCGGCGGTCATCGCCACGCTGCTCGGCATCGCCGACGAGGACCGGGAGTTCTTCGAGGACCGCAGTGCCCGCCTCATCGACCGCACCCGCACGATGGACGAGGTGCGTACCGCCCGCGAGGAGCTCGACGCCTTCCTCGACGCCGAGGTCGACAAGCGCATCGTGCGACCGACCGAGGACCTCATCTCCGCGGTCGTCCACGAACAGCTGCTGCCGGGCACGATCGAGCGGGCCGACGTCGTCCCGATGTGCCGGCTGGTCCTCGTCGCAGGTCACGGGACGACCGCCAGCCAGCTGGCGCTCAGCCTGATGTCGATGCTCGTCGACGCCCCGACGCGCGCCGCCGTCGCGGCGGGCGGGCCCGGTCTCGTCGCCGTCGTCGACGAGCTGCTCCGGTTCCACACCATCGTGCAGAACGGCCTGACCCGGGCTGCCGTCGAGGACGTCGACCTCGGTGACGTCACGATCCGCGCCGGCGAAGGCGTCGTCTTCGCGATCGGCGCGGCCAACCGCGACGCCGAGGCATTCGCAGACCCCCAGGACCTCGACCCGGGCCGGGACGCGCGGCGGCATCTCGCCTTCGGCCACGGCCCCCACCAGTGTCTCGGCCAGTGGCTCGCCAAGGTCGAGATCGAGGAGTGCCTGTCCCGGGTCGTCACCCGCTTCCCCGACGCCGCCCTGACCCAGCCCGTGCAGGCGCTGTCCTTCCGACACGCCGCGTCCAGCTACGGACTCGACGCGCTGCCCGTGCGGCTGCGCCGCGCCTGACCCCACCGACCGCGCCCGTCCGGACTCCGGCGGGCTCCCGTCCGCCGAAAGCGAGCCTCCATGTCCTACAACGCCGCCCTCACCGGGCCCGTCAACGCGTCCGACGTCGAGGGTGGCGTGTTGCGGTACGTCCGCACCGACGACTTCGACTCCCTGGACTTCGGGAACACGTACTACGGCTACTCGTGGAACTTCCTGCGGCTGCTCGGCCGGACGATGACGACGTTCGCCCCGGCGACCGGGGAGCGGGGGCGCGAGGTGGTCCCGGACCTCGCCGAAGGGCTCGGGCAGAGCGCGGACGGGGGCCGGACCTGGACCTATCGGCTCCGCCACGGGCTGCGCTTCGAGGACGGGAGTCCCGTCACCGCCCACGACGTCCGGTACGCGATCGAACGCAGCAACTACGGCCTGGACGTCCTCGGCGCCGGGCCGATGTACCTGCGCCACCTCCTCGAGGGGGAGTGGGACGGGCCCTACGCCGACCCGGACGGGCATGCGCCGGGCATCGAGGTCCCGGACGACCACACCATCGTGTTCCGCCTGCGGCGGCCCTTCGCGGCGTTCGACAAGGTGATGACCCTGCCGAGCTGCACCCCGGTGCCGCGCGACGCGGACACCGGCGCCGCCTACGGGCGGTCCCCGGTCGCCACCGGCCCCTACCGCGTCGAGTCCTACGAGCCCGGGACGCGGCTCCGTCTCTGCCCGAACCCGCACTGGGACCGGGCGACCGACCCGGTGCGGCGCCGGACGGCCGCCGCCGTCGAGGTCCTCCTCGGCCGTGGCCCGCTCGAGGTCGACGAGCTGCTGCTCGACGGCGAGGCCGAGATCGACCTCGCCGGCTTCGGGTTGCAGCCCGAGTCGGTGTCCCGCGTCCTGGACGACCCGCAGCGCCGCGACCTGCTCGACAACCCGCTCCAGGGCTTCACGTGGATCTACTGCCTCGTGAGCTCGGTGGCGCCGATGGGCAACGTGCACGCCCGCCGGGCCGTGCAGTACGCGACCGACAAGGCCGCGATGCAGGACGCCTACGGAGGGCGGCTGTGCGGCGACATCGCCACGACGGTGCTCCCGCCGACGATCGAGGGCTACGCCGACCACGACCGCTATCCGGTGGGCGTGGACGGCTCCGGGGACCTCGAGGCCGCTCGTCGCGAGCTGGCCCTCGCGGGGATGCCCGAGGGCTTCTCGACGAAGATCGCCGCGCGCACGGACCGTCGCAAGGAGTATCTGGCGGCCGAGGCACTGTCGCGGGGGCTCGCCCGGGTCGGCATCGACGCACCGGTCCAGGGGTTCACCTCCGGCGGCTACTTCGAGCACCAGGCGGGTAGCCCGGAGTTCCTGCGCGAGAACGGCATCGGCATCGTCATGTTCGGCTGGGGGGCGGACTTCCCGGACGGGTACGGGTTCTTCCAGCAGATCGTCGACGGGCGCGCCATCAAGCGCAAGGGCAACCAGAACATGGGCGAGCTCGACGACCCGGTCGTCAACGAGCTGCTCGACGTCGGTGCCGAGTGCGAGGACCCGCGGGAGCGGGAGCGCATCTGGCGGGACGTGGACCGGCTCGTCATGGACCACGCGGTCATCGTCCCCTACCTCTACCCCCGCTCGCTGCTCTACCGCGGCCCGCGCGCGACGAACGTCTACGTCGCGGGGAGCTTCGGCATGTACGACTACATGAGCTGCGGCGCCACCGTCTAGCGCCGTCCGTGGGGGGTCGTTATGTCGCTCCGACCGCGGCTATACGCACCCCCCGTCCTGCCATGGCGTCCCGGCCCGGGTCGGGAGACGGTTGCTCCCGACGCCACGAGATCGCCTGGCCTCACCCCCCGTTCCACAAGGAGACCCTGATGCACAAGACCGTTGCCGAGAAGGCCACCACCACGGCGGCCTCGGCCCTCCTCACCCGACTGCACGAGCACGGCGTCGAGCGCGTCTTCGGCATCGTCGGTCGCGAGGCTGCCGCCATCCTGTTCGACGAGACCCCCGGGATCGAGTTCGTCCTGACCCGCCACGAGTTCAGCGCGGGGGTCATGGCCGACGTCGTCGCGCGCATCACGAACCGTCCGCAGGCCTGCTTCGCCACCCTCGGCCCCGGGATGACCAACCTCTCGACCGGTGTCGCGACGTCCGCGCTCGATCGCAGCCCGGTCATCGCCATGGCCGCCCAGTCCGAGTCGCACGACCTCTTCCCCAACGTCACGCACCAGTGCCTCGACTCCGTCGGGATGATGGCGCCGCTCACCAAGTGGTGCGGGCAGCTCGAGCGCGGTGACGACATCACCGACCTCGTCGACAGCGCCGTGAGCGCCGCGATGGTCGAGCCCGTCGGCCCGAGCTTCATCAGCCTCCCGGTCGACCTCCTGGCCTCCGGCGTCTCCGACGAGCCCACCGAGGCTCCCGTGACCGGTGGCGTCCGGGGCCTGCAGGACCCCGACTGGGCCCGTGAGGCCGACGCCGCGCTGCGCCTGCTCAAGGAGGCGAAGCACCCGGTGCTCGTCGTCGGCACGGCGACCATCCGCGCCGAGGCCGTCGAGCAGCTGCGCGAGTTCGTCGAGAAGCACCAGATCCCGGTCATCACGACCTACGTCGCCAAGGGTGTGCTCCCGCAGGACCACCCGATGACCTACGGCGCAGTGAGCGGCTACATGGACGGGATCCTCGACTTCCCGGCCCTGGACACCCTCTTCGGCCCGGCCGACCTCATCATCGCGCTCGGCTACGACTACGCCGAGGACCTGCGCCCCTCGATGTGGCAGCACGGCGAGCCGGCCAAGGTCGTGCGTGTCTCGCCGACGGTCAACCCGATCCCGCGCGTCCTCACGCCGGACGTCGACATCATCGTCGACCCCCGGTCCTTCCTCCAGTACGCCCTCGACAACGCGGGCGAGCTGTCGAACACCCCGCACGACGTCGAGCCGCTGCGCGCCCGGGTCCGCGAGTTCCTCTCCGACCCAACCGAGTACGACGACGGGATGCGGGTCCACCAGGTGATGGACACGATGAACAGCGTCATCCAGGGCGAGGGAACGATCGTCAGCGACATCGGCTACTTCCGGCACTACGGCGTTCTCTTCGCCCGGGCCGACCAGCCGTACGGCTTCCTCACCAGCGCCGGGTGCTCGAGCTTCGGCTACGGCCTCCCGGCCGCCATGGGTGCCCAGATCGCCCGCCCCGAGCAGCCGGTGTTCCTCATCGCCGGTGACGGCGGGTTCCACTCCAACAGCGCGGACCTCGAGACCGTCGCCCGGCTGAACCTGCCGATCGTCATGGTCGTCGTCAACAACGACCGCAACGGCCTCATCGAGCTGTACCAGAACCTCGGCCACGGCAAGTCGCACGCCCCGGCCGTCGGCTTCAGCTCGGTCGACTTCGTCGCGCTCGCCAAGGCCAACGGCATCGACGGTGAGCACGCGAGCACCCGCGCCGACCTGGCCGCGGCGCTCCGCAAGGCGAAGGACGAGCGGCGCCCGTACCTCATCGAGGTCCCGATCGCCTACGACTTCGCCGCCGGCGGTGACTTCGGCGCCCTGGACGTGTGACCCCGATGACCAGCGACGCGATCCCCGCGGCCGTCGCGTGCCATGTGAGCACGCGCGGCCCCGGCCCCACCCGCCTCAGCGCCCGAGCGAGCGAGGAGACGCTGCGGCTCGCCGGCCAGGCCCGGTGGCAGGTCGACGCGACCGTCGTGGGCTCCGCCCCTCAGGGTGCGGTGGCGAGGGCGGGGGACCTCGCGGTCCTGCTGGTCGGAGAGATCCCGGACGACGGCGGCCCCGAGGCCGTCCTGCGGCTCTACCACGACCTGGGGCCCTGGGCCTTCAGCGAGCTGGCGGGGCGCTTCGCGGCCGTCGTCGTCCACGGGGCCGGTGAGCGGGTGACGGTGAGCGTCGACCACGCCGGCACGGTCCCGCTCTACGTCGTCCACACCTGGGACGGCGACATCGACGTCGCGACCGAGGCGAAGGTGCTCGCCGGGCTCGGTGACCGGGGCCGGCCCCTGCCGGGGACCGACGAGGTCCCCGGACTGCGGGGCGTGCGTCGCCTCCGGGCCGGCACGTGCCTCACAGTGCAGGCCTCGGGTCACTCCCGGGCCCGCGACACCTGGACCGTCCCGGCCCACCGGGAGCGGGTCGACCCCGATGCGGCCGTCGCCGAGGTCCGCGCCGTCCTGGAGGAGGCCGTCGCGTGGCAGGTGCGGGAGCCGATGACCACGGTCCTGTCCGGCGGCATCGACTCCAGCGCGGTGGCCGCCACGGTCCGGGCCCACTCCGGCCGGGTCGCGACCGTGACGATGGGGACCGACCGGTCCGACGAGTTCGCTCCCGCGTCGCTCGTCGCACGCCACCTCGGGGCGCGGCACACGCAGGTGTCGACGACGGTCGACTCCGTCCTGGCCGAGCTGCCCTTCGTGGTCGCGCTCACCGAGTGCGCCGACCCGGCCGTCAACGAGTACCTGCTCCCCCTGGCCCGCCTGTACCGCGAACTGCCCGCCGGCTCCCGGGTCATGACCGGCTACGGCGCCGACATCCCGCTCGGCGGGATGCACCGCGGCCAGGCCGACATGGCACTGGAGGAGCTGATCGTCGACGACATGTCGACCTTCGACGGGTTGAACGAGCTGTCGCCCAACCTCGGCAGCCACCTCGGCCTGTGGACCAGCCACCCGTACTGGGACCGCGCCGTCCTCCAGCGCCTCACGACCCTCGCCGCGGGGCTCAAGCGACGCGAGGGGATCGACAAGTGGGTCCTGCGCCAGGCGTTCGCCGACGCGCTGCCGGCCGAGACGGTCAGCCGGCCCAAGCTCGGGATCCACGAGGGCTCCGGGACGACGAGCCACTGGTCCGAGGTGCTCCTCGGCCGGGGGGTCGCCGCCGGGCGCGTCCAGGCGGCCAAGGCCCGGATCTCCCGGGACATCTACGACCTCGTGGTCGCCGGCGGGCAGGAGCCCGGGGACGTCGACCTCGGGGCGGTCACCACGGCTGTCGTCGCGCGCGAGGAGCTCACCGGATGAGCCCCGCCCCGCTGGCCGACTACTCCGCCCTGGCGGGGAGGTCCATCGCCGTCGTCGAGCACATGCTGCATCACCCGTACGTGCTCGGCGTCCGCCAGGCGCAGGAGGCAGGGGCGCGCATCACCCTCCTCATGCAGGACGTCGACTGGTACTCGCACGGTCGGCCCTGGGCGGAGGCGCCGCTGGCGCTCGTCGACGACGTGGTCCACGTCGACACGACCGATGTCGACGCGGTGCTCGGCGCCGTCACCGATGCCGCGGGGAGCCCGCGCTTCGACGCCGTGACGTCCTTCTCGGACTACCACACCGAGGTCGCCGCGACCGTCGCCCAGCGACTCGGCCTGCCCGGGCCGAACCCGGACGCCCTGCGCCGGGCGAACCACAAGCACCTGCTGCGCGGCGCGTTCGGCGACGACGAGGGCAACCTGCGCCACGCCCTCGTCGGAGACCTCGACGCGGCCCTGAAAGCGGCAGCCGACCTCGGCTACCCGGTCATCGCCAAGCCACCGGCCGAGGCGATCAGCTACGGCGTGCGCCGCTGCGACGACGACGACGAGCTGAGCGCCGCCGTGGCGGAGCTGTCCGGCGTCACGAGCAGCCTGCGGGGGCAGCCCCGCACCGGGGAGGTCCTGCTCGAGGAGTACGTCGATGGCGTCGAGGTCAGCGTGGAGTCGATGTCGTTCGGCGGCACGACGCACATCTACGGCGTCACCTCCAAGGACCTCTTCGGGGACCCGTACTACATCGAGTGCGGGCACACCTTCCCGGTGCCGCTGTCCGAGGAGTCCCGCGCCGAGCTGTACGGCGTGGTCCGGCGGGCCCTGGCGAGCATCGGCTACGACTACGGGCCGTGCCACACCGAGGTCCGGCTCACCGACCGGGGCTGGCGTCTCATCGAGGCCAACCCGCGCACCCCGTCGAGCTGCATGACGATGCTGGTCACCGACGTGACCGGCCGCAGCCCGATCCTGGACGCCTGGCTGCTCGCTGTCGGTGAGGTCCCGGACGTGGCGCCCGTGACGTGGACCGGGGGGGCCGCCGTGCGGATGCTCTACCCGCAGGCCACCGGGGCCCTCCAGCGGGTCGACGGGGTCGAGGCCGCGGCCGCCGACCCGGCCGTCCAGGTCCTGCTGCACGTGCACGAGGGCGAGGAGCTGATGGCCCGGATGGACAACTCCTCGTGCGTCGGGTTCACGTACGCGACCGCCGAGGACCCGGCAACGGCCGCAGCCATCGCCGACGACGCCGCCGCCAAGCTGACTTTCGTGGGGAGCTGACCGTGTACGCCCGGGAACAGACGACCTCCTCACCGCGGTACGCCCAGGTGGCGACCTTCATGCGCCTCCCGCTCGAGCTCGCCCCGACCGGCCGGGACGCCGTGGTCGTCGGAGCCCCCTACGACGGCGGGACGAGCTACCGGCCCGGTGCCCGTCTGGCCCCGCGCCAGATCCGGCACGAGTCCTGCCTGCTGCACGGGGTGGGAATCGACCGGGGACCGGGTGTCTTCGACCTCCTCGACGTCGTCGACGGCGGTGACATCGACCTCAGCCCGTTCGACATGCAGCTCGCCGTCGACGAGGCGACCCGGGCGCTGACGCGGCTGGCCGCCGACAACGGCGCCGTCCTGATGCTCGGCGGGGACCACTCGCTCACCCTGCCGGCGATGCGCGCCGCCGCTGCGAAGCACGGCCCCCTCGCGGTGCTGCACCTCGACGCCCACTCCGACACCAACGAGCCCGTGTACGGCGGGCTGCACCACCACGGCACCCCCTTCCGCTGGGGGCTGGAGGAGGGAGTCATCGCCCCCGGGGCCCTCGTCCAGGTCGGCATCCGGGGGCACAACCCGGCGCCCGACTCCCTCGACTGGGTCCGGTCCCGTGGGGGCCGGGTCGTGCGCGCCGACGAGGTCGAGGGTCGCGCCGAGGTCGACGCCCTGGCCGCCGAGATCGCCGGACAGCTCGCGGGTCGGCCGTTGTACGTCTCCGTCGACATCGACGTCCTCGATCCCGCGTTCGCCCCGGGGACCGGGACACCCGCCCCCGGCGGCCTGACGAGCCGTGAGGTGCTGCGGCTGCTCCGGGTCGTCGGCGACCTCGACCCCGTCGGCTTCGACGTCATGGAGGTCTGCCCCCCCTATGACGTCGGGGGCGTCACCTCGCTCGTCGCCGCCGAGATCGGTGCCGAGCTGCTCTACCAGTACGCAAGGTCGAGACCCGGTACCCAACACCACACCGACAGCACCACAGGAGGAACCCCGATGACCATTTCCGTGACCGAGCAGCCGATCGTCGACGTGTCGGGGGAGGAGGCGGCGCTGCACGCCCTGCGCACCTCCCTGCCCGAGGTGCCGCGCGCCGACCTCCACGGGTACCTCGAGAGGGCTGTCGGGAGCGCAGAGCAGCTGCCCGATGCGCTCGCCGCGCAGCTCGACGACTTCCGGGCCCGCGGGAACCAGGAGGGCTACCTCCTGCTCACCGGCCTGCCGCAGGACGCCGACCTGCCCACGACCCCGACGAGTACCCCGGCCCCCACGGAGCGGCCCCTCATCGCGGGCGAGGCGTGGCTCGCGCTCGTCGGCGGCCGGCTCGGGCTGGCCACCGGCTACGAGGAGCTGCGCTCGGGCACGGTCTACCACGACGTCTACCCCTCACCGGGCGCGCACTACCTGTCGTCGGAGACCTCCGAGACCCTGCTGGAGTTCCACACCGAGATGGCGTACCACCGGCTCCAGCCACGGTTCGTCATGCTCGCCTGCTCGCGCGCCGACCACGAGGGCAAGGCCGCGACCCTCGTCGCGTCGATCCGCAACGCGCTGCCCCTGATGTCGCACGAGGCGGTGGACGTCCTCTTCGACAGCCCGATGCCGTGCAACCTCGACGTGGCCTTCCGCGGCGGCGAGGACCCCGGGCCGCAGGCGCAGGTCACGGTGCTCTACGGGGACCGTGAGGACCCCTTCCTCGGCTACGACCGCGAGCTTCTCGTGCCGCACGACGAGGCGCACGCCCGGGCCCTGGAGGAGCTCTCCGGCGCGCTCGACCAGGTGACCCGCAGCGTCCAGCTGCACCCGGGCCAGCTGCTCATCGTCGACAACTACCGCACGACGCACGCCCGGACGCCGTTCACCCCCCGATGGGACGGGGCCGACCGCTGGCTCCACCGGATGTACATCCGCACCCGCGATCTCGTGCCCGACGGCACGCGGTCCGGCGACGTCGTCGCCTTCGTCCCGCGCTGACGTGGTCCTGCGGGTCGAGGAGGTCTCGGTCGAGGAGGCGTGCCGGGCCGGGTGGGACGACCTGCTCACGGCCGAGGACGGCTTCCAGCAGTCGGGCTGGCTCAGGATGCAGGAGCAGCTGCTCGGTGACCGGCTGCGCGTCGTCTGTCTCTGGGACGGGTCCGACCTGGCGGCGGGCCTCGTGACGGTCGGTACCGACGCCACGAGCCCCTGGACGATGGCCCGGCCGGACCTGCTGTTGGACGTCGACGCCGAGGCCTCGCTGCCCGCCCTGACCTGCGGCGGACGGCATCTCGGGAACACCCGGGCCGTCGTCCGGGCCGCCCGGGACGTCGCGCTCCTGGACCTGCTCATCGACGACGTCGCGGCCCGGGCCGAGACCCGCGCCGACCGCTGTGTGTTCTTCCCGCACGTGCGGGACGACGACCCGCTCGCCGGGCGGCTCGCCGCCGCCGGCTTCGTCCCGTCCGCCGTCGACCCGTACTGCGTCCTGCCCGTCACGGGCACGTTCGAGGACTACCTGTCCGGGGTGAGCCAGAGCAAGCGCCGCGGCATCCGGCGGGACCGTCGGGAGGTGCGCGAGGCCGGGTTCGACCTGGACCTCGTCACGCTCGCGGACTGCGACCTCGACCGGCTGGCCGAGCTGGATGTGGCGTTGCTGCGCAAGCACGGCAGCGTCGCCGACCTGCGGCAGAGCCGGGCGGTGCTCGAGGGGCTGGCCGGCGGTCCGGACGCGCTCGTCACGACGGCGTCCCTGGACGGCGCCGTGGCGGGCTTCGGGGTGATGCTCGAGCACGAGCGCCACGGGTCGCGCCAGTGGTTCGGCAACCGCGCGGGCTTCGACTACGAGCGTCAGGGTGAGGTCCCGCTGTACTTCGAGGTGCTGTTCTACTCGCCCTACGAGTGGGCGGCCGAGCGCGGCGTCGACGCGATCCACGTCGGGATGGGCAGTACCGGGGCCAAGGTGGGGCGCGGCGCGGTGGCGCACCCGCAGTCGTGCTGGGTGCGATGGACCGCGGCATGAGGAGCGACGGGGCCCGGAACGCGGCGGTCGGCGCGGTCCACCGGCCGTCCACGCGCCGTGGGGGAGTGGCGCGGATGGGGTCTGCGGCCGGCGTCGACTCCCTCGACCCCGCGCGGACGTACTACATCTGGGTCAGCCTCCTCCAGCGGATGCTGAGCCGAACCCCGATGGCTTACCCCTCCGGCCCCGGGCCGGCGTCCCGCCTCCCCGTCCCGGACCTCCTCGCGGAGCCGCCGGCCACCGCCGACCGGCGGGTGTGGACCCTCACCCTGAGGTCAGGGGTCGCCTACGACGACGGCACGACCGTGACCGCCGACCACCTCCGGCACGCGATCGAGCGCACCTACGATCCGGGCGTGACCGGGGGGCTGCGCACGATCCACGCGCTGCTGGCCGGGACGCAGGGGTACGGCGGGCCCGCCGCGGGTGAGCACCTGGACTGCCTGCGCGTCGAGGACCCACAGACCCTGACCGTCACCCTCGCGGCACCCTTCGCGGACTTCCCGCACGTCCTCGCGCAACCAGCGCTGGCGCCGGTGCCACCGCAGCGGGACACCTACGGCGGGTACGAGCGGTCCCCGGCGTGGTCCGGCCCGTACCGGGTGACCCGGCACGACGAGGGGCGGGCGCTGGAGCTGCGCCGGAACCCGTACTGGGACCCGGGCAGCGACCCGGTGCGACCGGCGCTGCTCGACGGCGTCGACGTCCGTCTCGGCCTGGAGCACCACGAGGTCGACGAGGCGGTGCTGCGCGGGGAGCTGGACCTCAGCGTCGAGGGGCGTGGCGTCCAGCTCGCGACCCAGGAGTGGCTGGCGCGCGACGACGTCCTCATGGACCGGGTCGACAACCCGGCCACCGGGTTCCTGCAGTTCGTGTCGATCCACCCGTTCGTCGAGCCCTTCGACTGCGTCCACGTCCGGCGGGCGGTCCAGCACGCCGTGGACCGGGTCGACCTCCAGCGCGCGCGGGGTGGGCCGGCCCTCGGCGGGGACATCGCCACCGAGCTGTTCCCCCCGACCTTCGCCGCGCACCGGCCGTGGGAGCGGTACGGGACCGGCCCCGACCGCCGCGGTGACCTCGACGCGGCCCGGGCAGAGCTGGCGCGCTCCCGGCACGGCGGCCGCCTCCGCGGCCGGATCGCCACCCAGCGCGGCAAGTTCCACGACGTCGCCGAGTCGCTGGCCGCCTCGGTGGCGCGGGTGGGCATCGAGCTCGAGGTCGTCGACCTCGACATCGCGACGTACTTCTCGCAGGGCGTCGGCCACCCGCGGACGCTGCGCGAGCAAGGGCTGGGCCTCGCGGTCACCGACTGGGGCGCCGACTACCCGACCGAGCACGGCTTCCTCACCCCCCTGGTCGACGGGCGGATGATCCGTCGCGGCGGGGGCAACTGGAACCTGCCCGAGCTCGACGACCCCGAGATCCACCGTCTCGTCGACGAGGCCGTGGCCGGCGACGCGCCGGCGGCGCTCGCTGCCTGGCGCGAGGTCGAGGCCCGGGTCATGGAGCACGCTGTGCTCCTGCCCGTGGTCCACGACCGCACCGTGCACGTCCGCGGTCCTCGGCTCACCAACGTCTACGTCCATCCGGCGTTCGGGCTGTACGACGTCCACGCCCTCGGCCTCGAGGAGAGTCCATGACCACCACCGGCAGCACGACCCAGGTCACGTGCGAGCAGCTCGGGACCGACTCGCCGTCGCTCGGTGAGTGGGTCCGGATGCGGGCCCTCGCCCACATCGCCGACGGGCGCCCCGGACCCCCGGTGTGCGGGATCGACGCCGTCGGCTCGCTCGCCGTCGACCCGCCCGGCGCCCGTGCCACCGACCTCGTCGCGACGAGTGGCGACGAGGTGGCGGGCTGGGCCCGCCTCGTCGTCCCGGCCTCGGCCGCGGCGCCCGCGGTCGTCGACGCCCTTGTCGTGCACCCGCGCTGGCGAGCCCACGGGATCGGCCGCCGGCTCGTCGACGCAGCGCTCGAGGTCGGTGCCGCAGCCGGCCGGGCCGAGCTGCGGGTCGCCGTCCCCGAGGCACTGCTGCCCAGGGCCCGAGCCTGGGGCGCGGCCCTCTGCGACGTCTCACGTCAGGTGCACCAGGTGCTCGAGGTCGGCGCCGGCACCGGACCCCCGCCCGCGGTCCCGTCGGACGTCCAGGTCGCCTCGTGGCGCGCCGTCGCACCCGCGTCCCTCGCCGAGGGGGTGGCGCGGCTGGACGGCCACGGCGACGTCGGGGTGCTGCGCGCCCTCGAGGTGATGCGTCGGCGGCGCGGACGCACCGCGCTGCACACGGCCTTCCTCGACCAGCGGACGGGCGACGTGCTCGGGTACACGAGCATCTCGCTGCCCGCGTCCTCGCCGGCCGACCCGGAGCAGGGCATGACCGTGGTCGACCCCCGGGCCCGGGGTCGTGGGTACGGCGAGGCGCTGAAGCGGCTCAACACCGCGGCCCTGCTCCGGGAGCGGCCGTGGGCGCAGCGGGTCTGGACCGCCAACGACGAGGACAACACCGCGATGGCATCGTTGAACCGTCGCCTCGGCTTCCGGCCGTGGCAGTACCGACACGTTCTGGGATGGAGTCTCCGACCATGACCCTCGAGCACGACTTCGTCGTCCACACCGGTGCTGCCGGCGTCGTGGCCGACGGCCGGGACGACCTCACCGTCATCGTCGGACCCGAAGGGACGACGAGCGCGCTGATGATGACCCGGTCCCGCACCGCCGGGCCATGCGTGGCCCTGAGCCGGCAGGCCCGGGTGGGCGGCGTGCGCGGCGTGGTGGTCCTGGCGCGCAACGCCAACGTCGCCACCGGCGAGCAGGGCTACCGGGACGCGGTGGAGGTCCGCGACACGGTGGCCGCCGCGGTCGGCGCGGCCCCCGACGAGCTCGTCGTCTGTTCGACCGGCGTCATCGGCCGCAGGTACCCGATGGAGGCGATCCGGTCGCACCTCGCGAGGCTCACCTGGCCCTCGGACGGCACGCTCGCCGACGCGGCGGCGGCGATCATGACCACCGACACCCGACCCAAGCTGCGGGTGGCCGCCGCCGACGGCTTCCAGGTCGTGGGCATCGCCAAAGGCGTCGGCATGATCGAGCCCGACATGGCGACGATGCTGTCCTTCGTCGTCACCGACGCCCGGGTGGGGCAGGACGACCTCGACGCGGTGTGGCGGCGGGTGGTCGAGCGCACGTACAACTCGGTGTCCATCGACACCGACACGTCGACGAGCGACACGGCGCTGCTCCTGGCGAGCGGCTCGGCGGGCGAGGTCGACGTCGAGGCGCTCGAGGCGGCCCTGCTCGAGGTCTGTACCGGCCTCGTCCGCGACATCGCCTCGGACGGCGAGGGGGCGAGCACGCTCATCACGTGCACGGTCTCGGGCGCGTCCTCCCCGGCGCAGGCCCGCACGGTCGGCAAGGCCGTCGTCAACTCGCCGCTGGTCAAGACGATGGTCCACGGGGCCGACCCGAACTGGGGCCGGGTCGTCATGGCCGTCGGCAAGTGCGTCGACGAGCCCGACATCACGACCGAGGCCCTGACGGTCTCGTTCGGTGGCCAGGAGGTGTTCCCCGCGGAGGCGGGCGACGCGGTGCTCCATGCGGTCGAGGAGCACCTGCGTGGCGACGAGGTGCGGATCGGGGTCGGCCTCGGCCTAGGCGCGCACGCCTGGACCGTGTACGGCTGCGACCTGACGGAGGGCTACGTCCGGACGAACGCCGACTACACCACGTGACCCGTGCCCGGGCCGACCGGCGGCTCCCTGCCCCGGTCGGCCGAGAGTGACCGTCGGCAGGGCGGCCGAGACACTGGCGTGGAACCGGGCGAGCGCCGCGTCGACGCGTTCGACCATCGCCGAGGCCTCTGCCGTCAGGGTGGAGCCGGTGGCGGTTCGCACCACCAGATGGGTGCCGACGCGGTCCTCGAGCTTGCGCAGGCGTCGGGTCAGCGCCGGCTGGGTGAGGCAGAGCTCGCTCGCAGCGCGGTTGAGGCTGCCGTGCCGGTCGATGGCTCGCAGGACCGTGACGTCGTCGAGCCCGAGCGACCGCACGCGTCCGCGAGCGGGCGGCGCCGGCGCCGCGTCGAGTATCGGGGCGCTGAACATCCGGCGCGACCGGTCACGGAACATCGCCTGAACCTCGGGGAGCCTGCCCCGGACGTCGCAGCGCCGGTCGGTGTACAGCACGGCGCGCCGGCTGGCGCCCTCCGGCCGGATCCGGGTCAGCCCCAGCCCGTCGTACCCGGGGCACTGCGACGCGGTGACCAGGCCCGCGGCCCGACCGGACAGGATGAGGATGCGGTGTGCCTGGCGGCTCTCCACGACCCGCACCCTCGCCGAGTCGGCCGGGAGCCCCAGCACCGACTCGAACAGATCCGCCTGGCAGGCGGTCGTGACCCAGACGAGGTCGTCGGGGAGGTCCGCGATGCGGGTGGCCGTGGCCGGTACGTCCTGGCCCACGACCCACAGGTCCTCCTCGAACAGGGGGACCCGGACCGCGTCCCGGGCCGGACGCCCCCCACCGGGCAGCTCCCACAGGGCCAGCGCGTCGGCGTAGCCACCGTCGAAGAGATCGACCGCATGGGCTCCGTCGGTGGCGGTGACGTCGATGACCAGCGGGGGGTCGAGGCTGGCCAGCGGGTCGACGTCGAGGTCGCACGCGAGAGACGAGGCGATGCGGACCGAGTGGTGGCCCTCGTCGGCCACCTCGGTGTGCGTCTCGAGCCAGCCGTGGAGATCCAGGGACGCCCTGAGCAGCACCCGTCCGTGGGCGGTGAGCCCGGGACCTCCCGACTCGTCGGCGACGAGGCGGGCCCCGTTCTTCGCCTCGAGCCGGCGGATGAGCCGGAGGGCCGAGGCGCGCGACAGGCCGGCCGCGAGGGCGGCTGCGCGCAGGCTGCGGCGTCGGAGCACGGCGGAGAGCAGCGAGCACTCGGCGGCGGTGAGCGCGTCCATGGTGTCCCTTCGATGAAAGAAACCGTCCGGTCGGTCGGTTCCGTAGTAGCGTAGGTGCCGGATTCCCACACCGCGAACTGAGAGGACGTGAATTTTTTGCGTCGTGACGGACCCGCCCGGGAACAGGGCCTGTCCCGGGTCGCTGCGCTGCTGGTCGCCGCCCTGGTGCTCACCGCCATCGGCGGCGGGATCTGGTGGTGGCAGGGCCGGCAGCAGGCCGCCGTGCGCGCGGCGTCGGCCTATGCCGCCTCGGCTGCTGCCGCGCTGGAGCGCGGCGAGCTTCCGCCGGGCGTCGACGTCGAGGACCGCGCTGCCGCGCAGGAGGCGCTCGACCGGGTCCTGGGCGGGATGGGCGACCTCGAGCACCGGGTCGAGGTGAGCGAGGTGGTGCTCGAGGACGGCGAGAGCTCAGGACGGGTCGTGCTCACGCATGCCTGGCGCATCCAGCAGGACAAGGATCCGTGGACGTACGAGACCACGCTGCCGGTCGAGCGTCGAGGCGAGGACTGGCAGGGCCTGTGGTCGACGCCGGTCGTGGCCGACGGGCTCGAGACGGGGGAGCGGATCCGGGCCGTGCGTCTGGATCCCGAGCGCGCGGACGTCCTCGGCGACGGTGACGCGCCCTTGGTCGCGATGCGGGAGGTGGGTCGTATCGGCATCGACCGGAGCGAGGTCCCGGACGCCGCCGAGGCGGTCCGCAGCGCCGAGCAGCTGGCGGCCCTGGTCGACATCGACGCCGACGCGTACGCCGCACGGGTCGAAGGCGCCGGTGCGCAGGCCTTCGTCGAGGCGATCACCTACCGGGTCCAGGCGCCGGAGCTGCTCGTGGTCGAGGACGAGATGACCGACATCCCGGGAGCACGCGTGGTCGGCGCAGAGCTGCCCCTGGCGCCGACCTCGTCGTTCGCACGCCCCATCCTCGGGGCCTCCGGTCAGGCGACGGCCGAGATCATCGAGAAGTCCGAGGGGCGGGTGCGAGCCGGCGACCTCGTCGGGCTCAGTGGGCTCCAGGCTACCTACGACGAGTCCCTGGCCGGCACGCCCGGGTATGCAATCGAGGCGGTCGACCTCGACACCGAGGAGGTCCGGCGCCTCCGCGAGGTCGCTGCGACGGACGGGACCCCGCTGCGGACCACACTCGGCGAGGCGCACCAGTCCGCCGCGGAGGCGGCCCTCGAGGACGTCGAGCCGGCCAGCGCCGTCGTCGCGATCCGGCCCTCGGACGGGCACGTGCTCGCGGCGGCCAGCGGCCCCGGCAGCAAGGGGTACTCCACGGCGACGCTCGGGCAGTACGCGCCCGGCTCGACCTTCAAGTCGGTGTCGGCGCTCGCGCTGCTGCGCGCCGGCCTGACCGAGAGGAGCGTCGTCGACTGCCCGCCGACCACGGTCGTGGACGGTCGCACCTTCAAGAACTTCGACGACTACCCGCCCGAGCGGCTCGGGCGCATCTCGCTGCGCACCGTCGTCGCCAACTCGTGCAACACGGGCCTCATGGAGCAGCGCGGTCGGCTCGAGGCGGCATCGCTGCCCGACGCGGCCGCGGCGCTGGGCCTGACGGCCGAGCCGAGGCTCGGTGTGCCGGCCGCGCTGGGCAGCGTCCCGGCGCCCGGCAGCGACGTCGAGACCGCCGCGTCGATGATCGGTCAGGGCAAGGTGCTGGCCACACCGCTCGGGATGGCCACGGTCGCTGCGAGCCTGCAGCGTGGGGCCCCGGTGGCGCCGCTGCTCGTGCGCCCCGACGGCCCCGACGGCCCGCCGGCGGCGGCGCCGTCCCCCAGCCTCACCGAGGCCGAGCACACCCAGATGCTCGACATGCTGCGCGCCGTGGTCACCGAGGGCGGTGCCCGCTTCCTCGCCGACGTCCCCGGGGAGCCCGTCCTGGCCAAGACGGGCACCGCCGAGTTCGGCGAGGCCTCCGACGACGGCTCGCTCGAGACCCACGCCTGGATGATCGGCATCCAGGGCGACCTCGCCGTCGCCGTCTTCGTCGAGCGGGGCAGTGGCGGCAGCAGCGTTGCCGGTCCGGTGCTGCGCGACTTCCTGGTCCGGGTGGCCGACACCACCTGACCCCGGTGTGGCCGCGGTCAGCGCGGCGCGGTGCCGCCCTCCCGCGTGCGGTCGCGCAACGGGCGACCGTCCGGGTCCCGCCGTTCGGCGAGGAGGGCCAGGCGTCGCAGTGTTTCGGTGTTGCGCGCCTGGATGGCCGCCTGCCGCAGGGGCATCGGGACCAGCCGGCCCGGCCCGCTGTCGGCGTCCTCGCGGATCTCGACGAGGCACGAGGCGCCCTCGTCGTGGAGGTCGATGAGGACCTGCGCCTCGCCGAACGGCCATCCCTTGGCCCGGAGCATCAGCCGGCGGCGGGGCTCGCTCTCCTCGACCCGGGTCTCGTCGGACAACAGCAACGGCCAGACCCCGACGCTGTGCTCGATGTGGGCGTCGGGCGCGGGCCAGGTGTCCGCGACCGACCGGACCCGCGCAGCCCCCACGACCCAGGTCGGGTAGCTCCAGCCATCGGCGAGGACCGACCAGACGTCCGCGGACGAGGCCTCGACGAGGCGACGGACGGCGGGGCGGTCGGCAGCAGTCGGTGTCATGGGGGTCCGGTACCCCGCGGGCGCGGCGCGGAAACGAGAGACGACGGAGCCGCAGCACCTGGACGCGTGGCGGGGGCCTGCGTGGGGTAGAAGGTACCTACCGACCGATCCAGGAGGAGCCCCGATGACGACGCAGATCCCCGCCCAGTCCCAGCAGTGGCCGGGCCGCACCGACGACCTCCACCCGTCCCCCGACCACGGCGAGGAGTCCTGGGTGGGCCGGGACCGGCTGGTGGGCAAGCGCGTCCTCGTGACCGGAGGCGACTCCGGCATCGGCCGGGCCGTCGCCCTCACCTTCGCGCGGGAGGGCGCCCAGGTCGTCCTCACCCACCTGCCGGAGGAGGCGGACGACGCCCGCGCGACCGTCCACCTCGTGGAGGCCGCCGGGGGACGCGCGGTGGCGATCCCCGCCGACCTGCGCACCCATGTCGCGGTGCTCGAGGTCTGCGACCGGACCCGCTCCGAGCTGGGTGGGCTCGACGTCCTCGTCTGCAACGCCGCGTACCAGATGACCCACGACCTTCTCGAGGACTTCCCGCCGGAGCAGGTCGAGCGGACGTTCGCGACGAACGTCTTCGCGACGTTCTGGCTCGTCCGTGAGCTCGCCGCGGACCTCGAGGAGTCCGGCGGCAACGTCGTCGTGACGACGTCGATCCAGGCGTACCAGCCCTCGGACCACCTGCTCGACTACGCCGCGACCAAGGCCGCGCTCAACAACCTCGTCGCCAACCTGGCGCAGGAGCTCGGCTCGCGCGGGGTGCGCGTCAACGCGGTGGCGCCCGGCCCGATCTGGACGCCGCTCATCCCCGCGACGATGGCGCCGGAGAAGGTCGAGGGGTTCGGGGCCGACACCCCGCTCGGGCGGGTCGGCCAGCCCGTCGAGGTGGCGGCGGCGTTCGTCTTCCTCGCCTCCGACGAGGCGAGCTACGTCTCGGGGTCCGTGCTCGGCGTGACAGGCGGCAAGCCGGTCTTCTGACAGCGGTTCGCCCGTGCGGCCGGGCTCAGCGGGGCTGCTCCGGTCCGAGCCCGGTCGTCGTGGCGTCGGTCCGCCCCTTGAGCTCGACGAAGATGACGTGGGTGTCGGTCTCGCCGATGTTCTCGCCGGCGTGCCGCTGCGCCGGGAGCCAGCCGGTGGTGCCCGCCGCCATCTCGACGTCCCGGGTGTGCCCGTCCGGCGCGTGCAGCCGGCGCTGGAAGTCGCTCAGGGTGTACATGACGCTGTCGGGGTGGTCGTGGGCGGTCGTGCGGTCGCCGGGGTGGTCGAGGTAGTCCAGCACCCGGACGTGGTCGTTCTCGAAGACCACCCGGTACTTGTCGGGGTCGGTGCGCGCCGGGTCGTCCGTCATCGAGCTCCTCCTCGGGGATGGCGGTCTCCGACCTGGAGCGTCGCTGTGCGACGTGATGATCCTCCGTCCCCCTGCCGTCCTGTCAAGGAGCACCGACCTGGGGGCGCGGTGACCCGGGCGGGCCGTCACTCCCAGCGGCGAGCCTTGCGGTACCGCGGGTTCCACCAGACCCTGTGCACCAGCCGCAGCGGTGCCGGGAGCTCGTCGAGGACCCTGCGGACGTCCGCGGGGGAGGCGCCGTCGAGGAGCCACGGGCTCAACGCGGCGATCTCGCTGTAGGACAGCTCCTTCATCGACGCCTTGTTGAGAGCGTTCCACTCGGGCTTGGTGACCAGGGTCCTGATGAGCGGAAAGGCGTCCCGCTCCTCGTGCGCCAGGTGGGCGCCGAGCAGGTCGAGGAAGCCGGTGATCCGCTCGGCGACCTCCTGGACTCCCGCCTCGCGGTCGGCGAAGGCGGCGTCGACGGCCGCGATCGCGGGGTCGATGCGGGCGTGCTCCTGCTCCATCGCCTCGAGGACCGCCAGGTCGTCCGGTCGACCGGTGAGCTTGCCGCGGATGACCGGCCAGATGTGGGCGTCCTCGATCGTGTGGTGGTGGTGGAGCGAGGTGCTGAAGCCGTGCCAGCCGAGCAGGAGCGCTTCGTGCGCCTTCTCGTCCTGGGTGCCGTAGCGCTCCGCGGCATCCGCCAGCCGGTGCCCGTCGCGCCGGAAGGCGCTGTGCAGGATCCGCATGACGTCCATGTCGGCATCGCTGAGCGTCGTCGGGGTTCGAGTGATGGCCACGGGTCGTCTCCTCTCCGTCCGGGAGACGCGGCAATGTCCTGACCTGCGTGGACGTGCGTCTCGCCTCCAGGCTCGAGCCGGCGGGAGGGCTTTCTCAATCCCACTTCCGGGGGGATACTCGGCTCATGGTCCTGGCCGACCATCGACTTCGGGCGCGGGTCCGGGACGCGGCGAGCGCGGCACCCGACAGCGAGGCGTTCCGGCAGGAAGTGCTGGACGCGATCCACGCGCATGTCCCGTTCGACGCGACGTGCCTGGGCGGGACCGACCCCTATGTCCTGGTCCCCACCTCTCTGACGACGCGGGGCTACGAGGATCCGCGGGCGTACGCGATGGCCGTCGAGCTCGAGTACGGCGACGTCCTGCATCCCGACAGCTTCGAGTCGCTCGTCCGGGAGCGGGTGCCGGTCCGGACCCTGCGGGAGTCCAGTGGCGACCGGGCGCGAAGCACCAGGCGCTTCGCCGACCTGCTGGCTCCCTACGGCCTGCGCGACGAGGTGCGCATGGTGTTCCGCGGCAGCGACGGGCTGGTGTGGGGGATCTGCTCGATGTCACGTCGTGGGCAGCGGCAGTTCGACGCCGATGAGGAGGCCCTGCTCGGGTCGGTGGTCACCGAGATCGGGGACGGCCTGCGCGCCATGCTGTTCCGCGACAGCGTCCACCGTCTCGAGCCCGGCAGCGACGGGCCCGCGGTCGCGGTCCTCGGTCCCGACAACGAGTTCGACTCGGCCACACCCGCGGCGCTGGAGTACTTCGAGCGCCTGGCCTGGGGCGGTGCCGGGTCGCCGGTGCCGGTGGCGCCCGCCGCCGCTGTGGCGGCGCGGCTGCGTGCCTCGGGTCAGGAGAGCGTCACGCTGCGGACCCGCACTCCGGATGGCGAGTGGCTCCTCATCCGGGCCGGGAGGCTCGATGGCGAGCATCCGCCCCGCACGGTCGTCCTGACCGTCGAACGGGCCCAGCCGCCGGAGCTGGTCTCGCTGCTGGCCGCCGCACACGGCCTCACCCGGCGCGAGTGCCAGGTCCTCCTGCTCTCGCTGCGTGGCGCCAGCCGGGACGAGATGGCCGCGGCGCTGTTCATCAGCCCGTACACGGTGCAGGACCATCTCAAGAGCATCTTCGCCAAGACGGGGGTCAACAGCCGGCGCAGTCTCGTCTCCCGCCTCGTGAACACCGAGTGCCTCCCACGGGTGGGCTCGGCCGTGGGAGCCGACGGCTGGTTCGCACGGGTGGGACCCCCGACGCCGGAAGGGCCCTGAGCGCGTTCACCGCGACCAGGGCCCTTCCGCCGGATGTCGGGGTGACAGGATTTGAACCTGCGGCCTCGTCGTCCCGAACGACGCGCGCTACCAAGCTGCGCCACACCCCGTGGCATGTCGCCGGACCCGGGGGCCACGGCGACACCCGAGGATAGCCGACCACCCGGACCTGCCCGAAATCGGCCCATGCCTGCGGCAGCGGCGGTGTCCCGCCGGGTCAGTGGTCGCGGGCGACGAGGGTGAGCAGCGTCGCCTCGGGTCGGCACGCGAACCGCACCGGGGCGTACGGCGAGGTGCCCAGCCCGGCCGACACGTGGAGCCAGGCGGCGTCGTCCGGGGCCTGCGAGGAGGGACGGACCCCGCCACGACGCCCGGCCGACCCGGCGCCCGGCCACCATCGCGACAGCCCCTTGGCCCGCCGGGTGTCCAGGTCGCAGTTCGTCACCAGCGCGCCGTAGAACGGCACGGCGAGCTGGCCGCCGTGAGTGTGGCCGGCGAGGACGAGCGCGGCGCCGTCGGCCGTCATCGCGTCGAGGATGCGCTGGTAGGGGGCATGGACCAGGCCCATCGTCAGCGCGACGTCCGGCCGGGCCGGGCCGGCGACGTCGTCGTAGCGGTCGAAGTCGACGTGCGGGTCGTCGACGCCGACGAGCTCGACCTCGTGCTCGCCCATCGTCACCACGGCCCGGGCGTTGTCGAGGTCGGCCCAGCCGCCGCGCCGCAGGCCTGCGACGAGCTCGCCCACCGGCAGGTCGCCGCGGGTCTTCGGGGCGAGGGCGTAGTTCGGCGTCAGATACCGGGCCGGGTTCTTCGGTACCGGCGCGAAGTAGTCGTTGGACCCCAGGACGAAGGCGCCGGGGAACTCGAACAGCGGCTCCATCGCGCGCAACAGCGGCGGGACCGCGTCGACGTGCGCCAGGTTGTCACCCGAGTTGACGACGAAGTCGGGGCGCAGGTCCGCGAGGGAGCGCACCCACTCGATCTTCCTGCGCTGGCCGGGGGTCAGGTGCAGGTCGGACACCTGGAGGATCCGGACCGGCGCCGAGCCGGGCGGGAGCACCGGGACGGCGAAGCGTCGCAGCGTGAACCAGGTGCGCTCGACCAGGCCCGCGTACGCGACCCCGGCCACCCCCGCGCCGAGGGCGACGCCCACGGTGCGCAAGGCGCTGCGGGCGACGGGGTCCATCCGCACATCCTCGCAAACACCCCGCCCCGAATCCCCGGTGCCCTGCTCGTGGTCGGGGTGGGAGACTGCCCCCATGACCGAGACGAGCCTGAAGGACCAGCTCCAGCGCGACCTGCACGACGCGATGCGCGCCCGTGACAAGGTGCGCTCCGGCACGCTCCGGATGACGTTGACGTCGGTGACGACTGCCGAGGTCGCCGGCGACGAGGCGCGGGCGCTCCCTGACGCGGAGGTCCTCAAGGTCATCGCCAAGGAGGCGAAGAAGCGGCGCGAGTCGGCGACCGCCTACCGCGATGCCGGGCGGGACGAGCTCGCCGAGATCGAGGAGGCCGAGCTCGTCATCCTCGAGGGCTACCTGCCGGCCCAGCTCGACGACGCCGAGCTGGGAGCCATCGTCGAGCGGGCGGTCGCGTCCACCGGCGCGAGCGGGATGGCCGACATGGGCCGGGTCATGCAGGCCGCCCAGGCCGAGGTCGCGGGCCGGGCCGACGGCGGGCGGGTCGCCGCCCTCGTCAGGGCGGTACTCGCGGGTCGCTGACCCGGCGGCGCTAGTCCTTCTTTGGTGGCGGGGTCTTCTTCGTCTTCGTCGGCTTCGGCTGCGACGTCGTCTTCGGGGCCGAGTTCGACACCGGCTGGCCCGAGGAGATGAGCAGCCCGATGTCGGAGCCGGCGAGCGCCTGCTTGGACGGGGTGGTCCCGCCGACGGTCCCCTGGGGGGCGTTGCTGCGGATGTAGCCCGCCACGTGGCTGCTGAAGCCCGCGGCCTTGAGGATGGCGGCCGCGGAGTCGGGGTTGCGGGCGTACACGTTGGGCAGGTTCTCGAGGTTGCCCCGCTTCACCTTGTCGCTCGGAGCGGGGAAGTCCTTGGCAGGGAGGTCGGCGGTGACGCGCTTCATGACCGCCGCCCACACGGGTGCGGAGACCGTGCCACCGAAGACGTCCTGGAAGCAGCCGTAGTCGCCGAAGCACTTGCCGTTGAGCGAGTAGAACTTGCCGTTCTTGTCGGCGACCTTGACGTTGCCGATCCACACCGCGGTCGAGACCTGCGGGGTGAACCCGACGAACCAGCCCTGGTTGTGCTTCTCGGTCGTGCCGGTCTTGCCGGCCGCCGGCCGCTGGTCGACGTTCCACAGCCCGTCGGCGGTGCCGCCCGAGCGGAGGGTCCCCTTGAGCAGGTACGCGGCGCCGTCGGCGGCGTCCTTGGAGATGACCTGCTTGCACTTGGCGGCCGGGACCTTGATCTCCTTCTTGTCCGGCGTCGTGATCGACACGATCGGGTTGGGCTCGCAGTACTTGCCGCTGGCCGCGATGGTCGCGAAGGCGCTGGCGATGCTCAGCGGGGTCGTGGTGCCCGACCCGAGGGTGACGTTGGAGATGGTCGCCTCGATGGGCTCGCCGTCGCCCTGGCGCAGGCCCATCTTCGTCATCGTCTTCTGCACGTTGCAGGGGCCCACGTCGATGGAGAGCTGCGCGGCCCAGGTGTTGATGGACTTCGAGATGCCCTCGGACAACGTCATCTGCCGGCCGCCGATGGCGTAGTCGTTCTTGACCTCCCACGGCTCGCTGGCGCCGCACTTGACGCCGAGGACGTCCGGGCCGTCGAAGGTGTGGGGCGTCTTCGCGTCGGCGAAGGGGACCTGCATCGTCGCGTTGAGGGGCATGCCCTGCTCGAGAGCGGTGACGAGCCCGAAGATCTTGGCCGTGGAGCCGAACTGGTACCCGTAGGGGCCGCCGCCGTACACCTTCGGGACGTTGACGTTGGTCTGGTCCTTGTCGAAGTCGGCGGCCTGCGCCATCGCGAGGATCTTGCCGGTGCCCGGCTCGACGATGGTCACGGCACCGCCGAGGTTGCTCTTGTTGCCGACCGGGACGGCCTTCTCGATCTCCTGCTGGGCGGCCTTCTGCATCGAGGAGTCCAGCGAGGTGCGGATCGTCAGGCCGCCCTGGTTGATGCGCTTGAGGCGCTCCTCCGGGGTCTTGCCGAGGGCCGCCATCTCGGGGGCCTTCTGGAGGTAGGCCATGACGTAGGCGCAGTAGTACGGCTGCGACGAGCGGTGACAGACCCCCTTGACGGGCTTCTTCTTGATCATCTTCGCGACGTCGGTCTTCTTCGCCTTCGCGACATCCTCGGCCGAGGCCATGCCGAGCGCCTCCATCCGGTTGAGGACGAGGTCGCGGCGGATCTGGGCCTGCTCGGGGTTGAGCACCGGGTTGTACGCCGTCGGCTGCTGGACGACCCCCGCGAGCAGCGCGGACTGGGCGAGGTTGAGCTTGTTGGCGCGGACGCCGAAGTAGTTCAGGGCCGCCGCCTCGACGCCGTAGGCCTGGTCGCCGTAGTACACGAGGTTGAGGTAGCCCTCGAGGATCTGGTCCTTGGTGTAGTTCTCCTCGACGTTGATCGCGTACTTGAGCTCCTGGACCTTGCGCGCGTAGGACTTCTGGACCGCGGCCTTGGCCGCCTCCTCGTCGCCGCGGCGCAGCGCGTTCTCCTGGAGGGAGATCTTCACGTACTGCTGGGTCAGCGTGGAGGCGCCCTGGACGTCGCCGCCCTGCACGTTGGACACCATCGCCCGGGTGAAGCCGCGCAGGTCGAGCCCGCCGTGCTCGTAGAAGCGGGCGTCCTCGATGGCGATCTGCGCGTTCCGCATCGTCTTCGAGATCTTCTTCAGCGGCACGATGATCCGGTTCTCGTCGTACGGGTTGGCGATGAGCTTGCCGTCGGCGTCGAGGATGCGCGACTGCTGGGCGAGCGGGGAGACCGTGAAGTCGCTGGGGAGCTCGTTGAAGAAGTCGACGCCCCCCTTGGCCGCCTGGCCGCTCGCCCCGATCGCCGGGATGGCGATCCCGGCCATGAGGAGCCCGGTGACCGTGCTCAGCACCACGAAACCGAGGAGGAGTCTGAGCACGGCGGGGATGTTCTGGGCGCGACCGTCCATGCCCGAAAGGGTAACCCGGCGACCCGCGCATAGCAGATTCGGCAACGCCGGTCCTGGGCGGCCTGTCCGGACGAGGCGCCCCATCGTCCGTTCGGCCGCCCCGTCGACCGTTCGGCCAGCGCCTCGACCGATTCGGACGATACCCGCTGGTCCTCGTCCTGCCTACGGTTTCAGTAGGTCCTCAACGACAGGCGAGGACACCGGAAACGAACGGCGAAACGAGGTGGACATGAGCATCTCCCCGGAGGTGGCCCCGGTCGTGGGCCAGTGGGTTGCGGAATGGGCTCCGCTCGGCCGCTGCGCCGGCAGTGACCCGGACGCCCTGTTCGTCCAGGGCAAGGCCCAGCGCGCCGCCAAGGTCGTCTGCAAGGGCTGCCCGGTCGTGGCCGAGTGCCTGGCCGACGCCCTCGACAACCGCACCGAGTTCGGCGTCTGGGGAGGGATGACCGAGCGCGAGCGCCGGGCCCTCCTGCGTCGCCGTCCCGATGTCAGGTCCTGGACGGCCCTGCTGTCCGCCGCCAAGGCGAACAGCGCCGAGGGTGCGATCGCCTGACCCCACAGCTCCCCGGAGGGGCCGACCACCCCCTGCAGCCAGTCGTGACAACCCCTGCAGTCACGAGTGGCACGGTCGGCCCCCCGGGGCTTCTTCATGTCCGGGGCCGGTCGACCCGGCCGGGCGTGGTCGTCAGCCGGTCGCGAGAGCCTGCGCCACCCGCCGGAGACCGTCGAGGTCGTGGATGTCGGTGGGGGCGGCCGGCACCGTCGAGACCGGGACCCCCGGGTGTGCGGCGACGAACCGCCGCACGTGCCCCTCGTGACGGGAGGCGACCTCGGCGAGTCCCGTGTGGAGGCGCAGCAGCGCTGCGGTGAGCCCCGGCGCCGGGCCGGCGCCGTTGACGTCCTCGGCACGGTCGTCCAGCTGCTCGGCGGCCGCCTCGGCCCGCGCCCCGCTGAGCCCGGGCGCGCCGAGCACCTGCATCCGGTTGACGACGACGCCCGCGAGCGGCATCCCCTCGGTCTCGAGCCGGTCGACGAAGTACGCGGCCTCCCGCAGGGCGTCCCGCTCGGGCGCGGCGACGACGACGAAGGCCGTCGAGGGCTCCTTGAGCAGGGCGTAGGTGACATCCGCGCGTTCCCGGAAGCCGCCGAACATCGTGTCGAGCGCGGCGACGAAGGTCTGCACGTCACTGAGGAACTGGCCGCCGAGCACTCTCGAGAGCGTCGTCGCCGCGAGGTTGGCCCCGAACGAGAAGACCTTCAGGTACGCCCGTCCGCCGGCCTTCGCCGGGGCCATGAGGAGGCGGATGAAACGGCCGTCGAGGAAGGACCCCAGCCGCTTCGGAGCGTCGAGGAAGTCCAGCGCCGAGCGGGACGGCGGGGTGTCGACGATGACGAGGTCCCAGGTGCCCTCGAGGTCGGCCTGGGCCCGCAGCTGGCCGAGCTTCTCCATCGCCATGTACTCCTGGGTGCCGGCGAACGAGCTGGAGACGGACTGGTAGAAGGGGTTCTCGAGGATCTGGGCGGCCTTCTCGGGCGTCGAGTGGGCGAGCACGACCTCGTCGAAGGTCCGCTTCATGTCGAGCATCATCGCGTCGAGGGACCCGCCGGCGTCGGCGCCGACGGACCCCACGGGCCGCGGGGTGTTGTCGAGCTCGGAGAGGCCGAGGGACTGGGCGAGCCGGCGCGCCGGGTCGATGGTGAGGACGACGACGCGGCGGCCGGCCTCGGCCGCGCGGACCCCCAGGGCGGCAGCCGTCGTGGTCTTGCCGACCCCACCGGACCCGCAGCACACGATGATGCCCGTCGCGGGGTCGGTGAGGAGCCGGTCGACCTCGAAGCGGGCCGGGGCGTCCCGCGGCATCAGCGGACCCCCTGCTCGACGAGTGCGTCGGCAAGCACGGAGACGCCGCCGTCCTCGACCCCGCCGGCGAGCGCGGGCAGCCGCAGGACCGGGTGGCCGAGGGCCTCGACCTCGGTCGTGAGCTCCCGTTCGAGGGCGAGGCGCTGCGCGTGTGCGCGCCCTTCGGCGAGGAGGCCGCCCACGGTGCGGGCGCCCGACCGGACCCCGACCGTCGCGAGGTCGGCGCGGACCTGCTCCTCGACCTCGTCCGCGTCGAGGTCGGTGTCGAGCACCGCGGGCGGGACGGTGTCGCGGACCTGGTTGACGACGAGGGCGCCGACCCGGAAGCCCTCGCCGGTGAGCTGGGTGACGGCATCCGCCGTCTCCTGCACCGGCATCTCCTCGAGCAGGGTGACGATGTGCACCCGGCTGCGAGGGTCGTGGAGCATCCGGGTGATCGACTCTGCCTGGGAGTGGATGGGCCCGACCCGGGCGAGGTCGGCCACCTGCTCGTTGACCCCGAGGAAGCGGGCGACCCGCCCGGTCGGTGGGGCGTCGAGCACGACCGCGTCCCAGGCCAGTGGGCCGTGGCCGCGGCGCGCACCGGTCGTGCGGCCCACCGCCTCGTAGACCTTGCCGATGAGCAGCACGTCACGCACGCCCGGCGCGATGGTCGTCGCGAAGTCGATGACGCCCATCTTCTCGAGGGCGCCCCCGGCCCGGCCGAGCTTGTAGAACGTCTGGAGGTACTCGAGCAGCGCCGCCGTGGCGTCGACGGACAGGCCCCACAGCTCCCCACCCGACGGGTCGTGGACGAGGCGGCGCTCCTCGATGCCGAGCGGCGCGACCTCGAAGGTCTGGCTGATGCCCTGGCGGCCCTCGACCTCGACGAGCAGGACCCGCCGGCCCTGGCGGGCCAGGGCGAGACCGAGCGCACTGGCGACGGTCGTCTTGCCGACGCCGCCCTTCCCGGTGACCACGTGGAGGCGCACACCGTCCAGGGCGGTCTCGAGGGCAGGGGCCGGCATGCGGTCCAGGGTATGACCGAGCCTCGTGGCGGTCAGTGGAGGGTCAGCTCCTCGATCTCGGCGAGGACGAGGAGGTAGGCCGGGTGGTCGGGGTCGATGAGGTCGAAGTGGTCGGCCCCGCGGGCCACGGCGGTGGTCAGCGGGGCGTCCGCCGGCCGGCCCTGCGCGTACGCCTCGACGACGGCGGTGGGCACGACGTCGTCCAGCTCACCCGAGACCAGGGCCGCGGGGGCGGTGAGCGGGTGCCGTGCGGGGTCGGCCGCGGCCCAGTCGTCGGGGCGGTCCTCGGCCGACCCGGCGAGGAAGGCGCGGGTGGCGTCGTCGCCCAGGTGCAGCCGGTCGGCCTGGGCGAGGTCGGCGACGGGACCGAGGCCGACCACGCCGAGCAGCCCGGCCACCCGGTCCTCGGACGCGAGCCAGAGCACGAGATGGCCGCCTGCGGAGTGGCCGACGAGCACGAGGTTGTGCGGCAGGTCGGGGTCCGCTCGGGTCGCCTCGACCTGTGCCCGGACCGCGTCGGCGGTACCGGGCCAGCCACCCCCGGGCATGCCGGTGCGGGGGTACTCCACGCTCGCGACGTGGAAGCCGTCGCGGGCCAGCGCCTCGGCGAGCGGGGCGAGGTGGGCGCGGTCGTACTGCTCGCGCCAGAACCCACCGTGGACGAGCACGACGGTGACGCCCCGGGCCCGGTGCGGTTCGGGCTCCCACACGTCGTAGACGTCGGTCTGCCTCGGCCCCGTCACCTCCGTGCGGTCGGGCGGGCGGGCGGTGCGGGTCATGATCTCGGCCTCGTCGCTCACCCTCGCCACCGTAGCCCTCACGGGCCCGGGGATAGGGTGACGCCCATGCAGACCTGGGAGTACGCGACCGTTCCGCTCATCGTCCACGCGACCAAGCAGATCCTCGACCAGTGGGGTGAGGACGGGTGGGAGCTCGTCCAGGTCCTCGCGATGCCCGAGGGCAACCTCGTCGCCTACCTCAAGCGCCCGAAGGCCTGAGCGGTGGGCGCCGTCGAGGACCGCATCGCCGAGCTCGGGCTCACCCTGCCGGAGGTCGTGCCGCCCGTCGCGGCGTACGTGCCGGCCGTGCTCGACGGCTCGCGGGTGTACGTGTCGGGTCAGGTGCCGTTCGTCGACGGCGCGCTGCCCGAGACCGGGGCGGTCGGTGAGCTCGTCGGCATGGTGACGCCCGAGCGGGCCAAGCACCTCGCCGCCGTGTGCGCGCTGAACGCCATCGCGGCGGTCAAGTCCGTCGTGCCCGACCTCGACCGGGTCGAGCGGGTCGTCAAGGTCACCGGCTTCGTCGCCTCCCACCCGTCGTTCACCGGGCAGCCCGGTGTCGTCAACGGCGCCAGCGAGCTGTTGGGCGCGGTCTTCGGGGACGCCGGGGTCCACGCCCGGTCCGCCGTGGGGGTGGCCGCACTGCCGCTCGGCGCACCCGTCGAGGTCGAGGTGATCGTCCACGTCCGCGACTGACCCCGCGGGTCCCCGGGTGTCGCGCCGGCCGGTCCGCGACCCCGACCTGCTCGCCCGGGCCGAGGAGTGGCTGCGCGCCGGTGCGGCCGACGTGTCCAGCCCCCGCCCCGCGGCCACCGTCATGCTCGTGCGCGACGGGGACGCCGGCCCGGAGGCGTACGTCCAGCGCCGTGTCGCGACGATGGCCTTCGCGCCGTCGATGCTCGTGTTCCCCGGCGGGCGCGTCGACCCGGCCGACCACCACCTCGACCCCGCGACCCCCGGGCTCGCCGACCTGGCGGCGCACATGGGCGTCGCGCCCCGGGCCGCCGCGCCGTTCGCCGCCGCCGCGGTCCGCGAGGTCCACGAGGAATGCGGGGTCCTGCTCTCCGTCGAGGGGCTGCGCGGCCGGGGCCACTGGGTCACCCCGGCGTTCGAGCCGCGGCGCTACGACACCTGGATCCTCGCCGCCGCCATGCCCGAGAATCAGCACGCCCGCGAGACGAGCGGGGAGTCCGACGGCGGCGGGTGGGTGCATCCCGCCGACGTCCTCGCGAGGGCGGACGCCGGGGAGGTCCGGATGATGCCGCCGCAGGTGTGGGCCCTCGAGGCGCTGGCGTCCTTCGCCGACGTCGCGGCGTTCCTCGCCCACCGGCCGCGCATCGTGCGGGTCGACCCGGTGCTCGAACGTGACCCCGACGGCACCCTCGTGCTGCGCACCGACCTGCCCTGACTCCGCGCCTACAGTGGGCGGATGAGCGCCCAGCCGCCGCCGTCGACGCGGGCCCCGTGGGCCGGGGGCGCCGTCACCGCGCGGGCACACTGCCTCCTCGCCCCCAACCCCGGCCCGATGACGCTCGACGGCACGAACACCTGGGTCCTGCTCGAGCCGGGCAGCACCGACGCCGTCGTCGTCGACCCCGGACCGCACGGCGAGGCGCACCTGCAGGCCGTGCTCGACCACGTCGCCGGCCGAGGCGCCCGGGTGGCGCTCACCGTCCTCACCCACGCCCACGACGACCACGCCGAGGCGGCGCCGCGCTTCGCCGAGCTGACCGGCGCCCCGACGCGGGCCGTGGGCACCGGCCACGACGACCTCGCGGACGGCGACGTCGTGCGCGCGGGTGGGCTCGAGCTGAGGGTCGTCGCCACTCCCGGTCACACCTCGGACTCCGTCTCGCTCGCGCTCCCGGCCGACCACGCCCTGCTGACCGGCGACACCGTCCTCGGCCGCGGGACCACCGTGGTCGCCCACCCCGACGGCGAGCTCGCGGCGTACCTGGACTCCCTCGACCGGATCGCGGCCCTCACCGGCGGGGGAGCGGTGGCGACGATCCTCCCGGGCCACGGTCCCGTCGTGCCCGACGCCGCCGCGATGGTCGAGTTCTACCGCGTCCATCGGGCAGAACGGCTCGAGCAGGTGCGCCAGGCGCTCGCCGACGGGGCCGCCACCGAGGACGACCCGGTCGACGGGGTGCTCCGGCGGGTCTACGCCGAGGTGTCACCCGAGGTGTGGCCCGCGGCTCGGCTGTCGATCCGGGCCCAGCTCGACCACCTCGCCGCCACCGGCGCCTAGGTGAGACCTCGCGCGGTCAGCGGGCGCGGCGGCGCAGCCGCTCGACGTCGAGCAGGAGCACCGAGCGGGCCTCGAGCCGGAGCCAGCCGCGGGACGCGAAGTCCGCCAATGCCTTGTTCACCGTCTCGCGGGAGGCGCCGACGAGCTGCGCCAGCTCCTCCTGGGTGAGGTCGTGCGGCACGAGCACCCCCTCGTCGACGGGCCGCCCGAACCGGCCGGCGAGGTCGAGGAGGGCCTTGGCGACCCGGCCGGGGACGTCGGTGAACACGAGGTCGGCCAGCACGTCGTTGGTCTTGCGCAGCCGGCGCGCGAGCGCGCTCAGCAGCGTCAGTGCCACGCCCGGCCGCTGCCCGAGGAACTCCTTGAGCTGGTCGTGGCCCATCGAGACCAGCTGCGTCTCGGCGACCGCGGTCGCCGTCGCGGTGCGAGGCCCCGGGTCGAACAGCGAGAGCTCGCCGAACATCTCGCCGGGGCCGAGGATCGCCAGGAGGTTCTCGCGGCCGTCGGTGCTCGTGCGGCCGAGCTTGATCTTGCCCTCGGCGATGACGTACAGCCGGTCGCCCTGGTCGCCCTCGTGGAAGAGGATGTCGCCGCGTTCGAGGCGGGAGCGGCTCATCGTCGCGAGGAGCGTCTCGGCGGCCTGGTCGTCGAGGGGGGAGAAGAGCGGCGCTTTCCGCACGACGTCGTGGTCCACGTCGGACAGTGTGCCAGAACGTCCCCGGTGGGCCGGGGTGGTCCGGCCCGCTGTCGGCGGCGGCCCGTACGCTGGCCGCGTGCCAGCCCGCCCGTCACCCGCCGTCCGCCGTGCGGCCACCGGCGAGGAGTCGCCCGTCGCCCGCACGCGCCGGGCCCGGCGCATCGCCGCAGCCCTGTACGACCGGTACCCCTACGCGCACTGCGAGCTCGACTTCGACTCCCCCCTCCAGCTGCTCGTCGCGACCGTGCTGTCGGCGCAGACCACCGACGTCATGGTCAACAGCGTCACCCCCACGCTCTTCGGGCGCTGGCCCACGGCCGCGGCCCTGGCCTCGGCCGACCGCGCCGAGATGGAGGCCGTCCTGAAGCCCACCGGCTTCTTCCGGGCGAAGACGAACTCCGTCATCACCCTCGCGCAGGCCATCGTCGAGCGCTTCGAGGGTGAGGTGCCCGCGCGCATGGAGGACCTCGTCACCCTGCCCGGGGTGGGGCGCAAGACCGCCAACGTCGTCCTCGGCAACGCCTTCGGTGTCCCCGGGATCACCGTCGACACCCACGTCGGCCGGCTCGCCCGCCGCTGGGGCTGGACCCAGGAGACCGACCCGGTCAAGGTCGAGAAGGACATCGCCGCCCTCATCCCGCGGCGCGACTGGACGATGCTGAGCCACGTCGTGATCTTCCACGGGCGGCGCACCTGCTTCGCCCGCAAGCCGGCCTGCGGCGCCTGCCCCGTCACGCGGTGGTGCCCCGCGTTCGGCGAGGGCGAGACCGACCCCGACACGGCGCGGCGGCTCCTGAAGTTCGAGCTGGCCCCCGGCGCGGTCCTGCCCGACCCGCCGCCCGGTCCGCTGCCTGACGAGACCTGAGCGTCCGCCCCAGCAGAGGTATCTACGATGTCCGCCATGACCTCGGCACCGGCCTGGCTCCGCGGGCTCGCCGGACGGGACGACGTGGGTGGCCACCCGTGGTTCGCCGCCCACCCGGCTCCCGTCGGCGCGCGCCGTCGCTCCGCCGTGCTCGTCCTCTTCGGTCCCGGCCCCGACGGTGAGCCGGACGTCCTCCTCACCGAGCGCTCCCACACCATGCGGTCCCACCCCGGCCAGGTCTCCTTCCCCGGCGGCGCCATCGACCCCGGCGACGACGGCCCGGTCGGTGCGGCGCTGCGGGAGGCCGAGGAGGAGGTGGGGCTCGAGCCCTCCGGCGTCGACGTGCTCACCGTCCTGCCCTCGCTCTACCTGGCGCCGAGCGGCAACGCCGTGACCCCGGTGCTCGGCTGGTGGCCCGCTCCGGTCCCGGTCCGGGTCGTCGACACCCGGGAGGTGGCCCGGGTCGTCCGCGTCCCGCTCGACCACCTCCTCGACCCGGCCCGCCGCTTCACCGCGGCCTTCGGTCCGTACCGCGGGCCGGGCTTCGAGGTCGCCGACCTGTTCGTCTGGGGGTTCACCGCGACCCTCCTCGACGCCGTCCTGGACCTGGCGGGGGTCAGCCGACCCTGGGACCGCGACGTCGTCCGCGACCTGCCCGACTCCGTCCGATCCCCCTGGATGCGGATGATCGACGAGGGGGAGGGCGCATGACCGGGTCGACGACCCTCGACATCGTCCTCGTCGTCGCGCTCCTGGCCTACACGGTCAGCGGCTGGCGGCAGGGCTTCGTCGCCGCCGTCCTCGGGGTCGTCGGGCTCATCACCGGCGCCTACCTGGCCGTCCGTTTCGGCCCCACCCTGCTGGGGTCCCATACCGACATCGACGTCGCCACGCCGGTGGGCACCCTCGTGCTCATCGGCATCGTCCTGCTCGTCGCGACGCTCGGCCAGGGGCTGATGCTCGCCCTCTCCTCCACCGTGCGGGCGCGCATCCAGACCTCCGGGCTCCGCCTCGTCGACAGCCTCCTCGGGGCGGTGGCGGTGCTCGTGGCGGCGGTGCTCGTCCTCTGGGTGGTGGCCGGCGCCGTGCGCACCGGAGGCCCTGCCGCGCTGCGGTCCGCCGTCGCGCGCTCGACGGTGGTCCAGACCGTCGACGCCGTCGTCCCGCCGTCGGCCTCGCGCATCGTCGACGACGTGACGAGCGCCCTCGACCGCGGGGGCTTCCCGAGGGTCTTCGAGGGCCTCGGTCCCGAGCCGATCTCGTCGGTGCCGCCACCGGACGACGACCTGCGCCGGGACCCCGACATCGAGCGGGCGGTCGGGTCGGTCATCCATGTCCGGGCCGACGCCCCGCGCTGCGGCCAGGCCCAGGTCGGCAGCGGCTGGGTGATGTCCCGCGGCCATGTGGCGACCAACGCCCACGTCGTCGCGGGCGCCACGAGCGTCCAGGTCGACGTCGGCGGGACCGGCCCCGAGCTGGACGCCACGGTCGTCGCCTTCGACCCCGACCGTGACATCGCCGTGCTCTCGGTCCCCGGTCTCCGGGCGCCCGTCCTCGGCCGGGGCGAGGACCTCTCCCGGGGTGCGGACGCCGTCGTCGCCGGGTTCCCCGGGGACGAGGGGCTCTGGGTGGGCGCGGCCCGGGTCCGCGCCGTCCTCACCGCGCGGGGCGCCGACATCTACGGGCAGGCGGGCACGACCCGCGAGATCTACTCGCTGCGGGCGCAGGTGCGCCAGGGCGCCTCGGGCGGCCCGCTGCTCGACGCGGAGGGGGATGTCGTCGGGATGGTGTTCGCGACCTCGCTGGACGACGACGACACCGGCTACGCCCTGACCCTGGACGAGATGAGCCCGGTGCTGACGGCGGCCGCGCGATCCACCGCGGCGGTGTCCACCGGCCGCTGTGCGGCCGGGTGACGAGGCCGGGCCCGCCCTGGGTCAGCTCTGCTGCCGCTTGAGGACCGCGACCGTCTGCTTGCCCTGCTCGATCGCCCGCTCGGGGGCCGGCTTCGCCCGCTGGAGAGCGTTCTTGCCGAGGATCCCGAGCACGGCGGCGACGAGGAACAGGACGCCGGTGACGATGAGGTAGCCGGCCCACACCGGCAGCCAGATGGCGAGGACCCGCGCCAGGCTGTGGAAGAGGAAGATCAGGCCGAGCAGGCCGAGGAACGCGGCCCCGCCGAGCAGCCCGGCGCCGGTCGCCATGACCTTGGCGCCCTGGCTCACCTCCGCCTTGGCGAGCGCGATCTCACTGCGCACGATGCCTTGGAGGTCGTGTGTCGCGTCGGCGACGAGCTGCCCGATGGTTCGCTCGGAGCTCTCGGTGGCCATGGATCCTCGCCTCAGGTCGTCGTCGTGCCCCGTGGGGCCGTCGACCCCGACCTTACCGAGTGTCGGTGCTGCCGGGGTCGGTGGTGCCGGAGGCGGCCCGGGCGTCCTGCTCGTACAGGTCGGGGATGCCGTCGCCGTCGTCGTCGCGGGTCTCGTCCTCGTGGATCCGACGGTAGACCGCGTTGCGCCGCCGGAGCACGATCGCGGCGAGCGTGGCGGCCAGGACCGACCCGACGAGGACGGCGAGCTTGACGTGCTCGTCGCGTTCGGAGCCCTGGCCGAAGGCGAGCTCGCCGACGAGGAGGGAGACGGTGAAGCCCACACCCGTGAGCAGCGCCAGCCCGGCGATGTCGGACCAGGCGAGGTCGTCGTCGAGCTGGGCCCGGGTGAAGCGGGCCATGAGGTACGTGGAGCCGAGGACCCCGATGAGCTTGCCGACGACGAGCCCGAGGATGACCCCGATCGCCACCGCATCGGTGATCGTGTCGACGAAGCCGCCGCCGATGAAGGTGACGCCCGAGGCGAAGAACGCGAACGCGGGGACGGCGAAGCCCGAGGAGATCGGCCGGAGCCGGTGCTCGAACCGGTGGGCGACGTCCTCCTCGGCACTCATCGTGCTGAGTCGAGGTACCCCGTTGGCGCGGGGCTTGACCGGGACCGTCAGGCCCAGCAGGACGCCGGCGACGGTGGCGTGGACCCCCGAGGCGTGGACGAAGCCCCAGGTGAGTGCGGCCAGCGGGAGGAGCAGCCACCACTGGCCGAGCCGCCGCTGGGTGAGGAAGGCGAAGGCTGCCAGGGGGACGAGCGCCACGAGCAGCGGCGCGACCTCGAGGTCGGACGTGTAGAAGATCGCGATGATCGTGATGGCGATGAGGTCGTCGACGACGGCGAGGGTGAGCAGGAACGAGCGCAGCCCCGAGGGCAGGTGCGAGCCGATGACGGCCAGCACCGCGAGGGCGAAGGCGATGTCGGTGGCGGTGGGGATCGCCCAGCCGCGGGCCGCGTCGCCTCCGGCGCCCATGATGTTGACGACCCCGAGGAAGACCAGGGCGGGGACGACGACGCCCGCCACCGCCGCGAGCACCGGCACGGCCGCCTTGGCCGGCGTCCGCAGCTCACCGACGAGGAACTCGCGCTTGAGCTCGAGCCCCGCGACGAAGAAGAAGATCGCGAGGAGCCCGTCCGCCGCCCAGTGGCCGAGGCTGAGGCGCAGGTGGCCCCAGTCCGTGCCCACCTTCAGGTCCCGCAGCGCGAAGTAGGACTCCCGCCACGGGCTGTTCGCGAACGCGATCGCCACCACTGCCGCGACGAGGAGGACGGCGCCACCGATCGTCTCGGTGCGCAGCGCGTTGGCGACGAACTGCGCCTCGGTCCAGGACGGCCGGTGGAACAGGCCGTTGCGGCTCGGAGGCGGGGTCGCGCCGGGGGACGTGCTCATCGCGGCTCCTGACGAAGGGGGCGGACCGCGCGACTCGGTGTCGGACGCACGGCGATGACATGCCGACCAGACTTCCCGGCTCTCCGCGGGCAACCCTACCGGCCCCGGAAGGCCGGGTCGTTCCCGTCAGTCCGCGGAGCCGGTGGACATGCCGTCCTTGATGAGGCTCATCACCGAGCTGTCGGCGAGTGTCGTCACATCGCCCACCTCGCGGTTCTCGGCGACGTCCTTGAGCAGCCGGCGCATGATCTTGCCGGACCGCGTCTTCGGCAGCTCGGGCACGATCATCACCTGCCGGGGCTTGGCGATCGGACCGATCTCCTTGGCGACGTGGTTGCGCAGCTCCTGGACGGTGTCCTCGCCGTGGTCGGTGGCGTCACCGCGGAGGATGACGAAGGCGCAGACGGCCTGCCCGGTGGTCTCGTCCGAGGCTCCGACGACGGCGGCCTCGGCGACCGAGGGGTGGGACACCAGCGCCGACTCGATCTCGGCGGTCGACAGCCGGTGGCCCGAGACGTTCATGACATCGTCGACCCGGCCCAGCAGCCAGATGTTGCCCTTCTCGTCGTACTTCGCGCCGTCGCCCGCGAAGTAGTACTTCGGGCCGAACCGGCTCCAGTACGTCTCCTTGTAGCGCTCGGGGTCACCCCAGATGCCGCGGAGCATCGCCGGCCACGGCTTGGTGAGCACGAGGTACCCGACCTTCTCGGCCTCGGTGAAGGGGGCGCCGTCGTCGTCGAGGATCTCGGCGGCGATGCCGGGGATGGGCCGCTGTGCCGAGCCGGGCTCGAGGGTGGTGACGCCCGGCAGCGGGCTGATCATGATGCCGCCGGTCTCGGTCTGCCACCACGTGTCGACGATCGGCGCCGCGTCGCCGCCGATGTGCTTGCGGTACCAGAGCCACGCCTCGGGGTTGATCGGCTCGCCGACGCTGCCCAGCACCCGGATCGAGCTCAGGTCGAACGTCGCGGGGATGTCGGCGCCCCACTTCATGAAGGTGCGGATGGCCGTGGGTGCCGTGTAGAGCACCGACACCTTGTACTTCTCGATGATCTCCCACCAGCGGCCCTGGTGCGGGGTGTCCGGGGTGCCCTCGTACATGACCTGGGTGGCTCCGTTGGCGAGCGGCCCGTAGACGATGTACGTGTGGCCGGTGACCCAGCCGACGTCGGCGGTGCACCAGTAGACGTCGGACTCGGGGTGCACGTCGTGGACGACGGCGTTCGTGTAGGCCGCCTGGGTGAGGTAGCCGCCCGACGTGTGGAAGATGCCCTTCGGCTTCCCGGTCGTACCCGAGGTGTAGAGGATGAACAGCGGGTGCTCGCTGTCCATCGGCTGGGCGTCGTGGGTCGTGGGCTGGCCGTCGACGAGGTCGTGCCACCAGACGTCGCGCTCGTCGTCCCACTCGACCTCGGTGTCGGTGCGCTTGACGACGAGGACCTTCTCGACCGGTGACGCGTCGTCGCCGTGGTGGATCGCGGCGTCGACGGCCGCCTTGAGGGGCGCGGGCTTGCCGCGGCGGAACTGGCCGTCGGTCGTGACGACGAGCTTGGCGTCGGCGTCGGCGATCCGCGTGTGCAGCGCTTCGGCGGAGAAGCCGCCGAAGATCACCGAGTGCGGGGCCCCGATGCGGGCACAGGCCAGCATCGTGACGACGGTCTCGGGGATCATCGGCATGTACACCGCGACCCGGTCGCCCTTCTCGACCCCGAGCGACTCCAGGGCGTTGGCGGCCTTGGCGACCTCACGCTGGAGGTCGGCGTACGTGACCGTCCGGGTGTCGCCGCCCTCGCCCTCGAAGTGGATGGCGACGCGGTCGCCGTTGCCGTTCTCGACGTGGCGGTCGACGCAGTTGTACGCGACGTTGAGCTCGCCGCCGACGAACCACTTCGCGAACGGCGCCTCGGTCCAGTCGAGGGTCTGCTCGAAGTCCGTGGACCAGTCGATCCGTTCGCGTGCCTGCCGGGCCCAGAAGCCCTCGTGGTCGGCCGCCGCCTCGTCGTACATGGCCGCGGTGCCGTTGGCCTGCTCGGTGAACCCGGGCTGGGGGCTCAGGTCCATCTCGTGCAGGTGGCTCGACAGGCTGTCGTCGCTCACGGCTGGCTCCTCCTCGTCGTCGAGAACTCTGAGGGCCCAGCCAACCCGACCCGGACGCCGGAGGCAACCGCCGGGGCCACCGCCGGCCGCTCAGCGTGCGACCGGCTGCGACGAGCGGTGCCCGGCTGCACCCGAGCGGCGTGTCCTCGACCTCCGGCTCAGTCGGTGACGTAGGCCGCCAGCGCGTCGGCGACCGCTGCGGAGACCGAGCCGGTGCCGCCGAGGACGACGATCCGCTGGGGCTTGAGGCGGGTGAGCTCGTCGGCGATCGGGGTGGGGATGCCGCCGGAGCGGACGAGGAGGACGGGGCCACGCTGGACGCCCGCGGCGGGGGCGCCGGAGAGGGCGTCGGGGAACTTCGAGCCGGTGGCGACGTAGGCGACGGGGACGCCGGGGTCGAAGGTGCGGGCGCTGATCGTGGCCGACGCGGCGTACCGGTCGGTGCCGGACAGGCGGGTCACGTCGCCGGTCGTGTAGCGCCGGAGGTCGTCGGCGACCGCTGCGGAGACCGAGCCGGTGCCGCCGAGGACGACGATCCGCTGGGGCTTGAGGCGGGTGAGCTCG
>NZ_CANLZR010000007.1 GCF_947495705.1 uncultured Phycicoccus sp. | reverse complement strand
ACGGTGTGGGAGAGTAGGACGCAGCCGGACATACTTTCAAGAAAGGGCCCGTCGTTCGCGACGGGCCCTTTCTCATGCCCAGACAAAGCGTTCGTTACAGGGCTTCCTCAGAAAGCGGCAAAACGCTTGGAACCGGTGGGGCGTACACGTGGGCTGGTAGCCGGCGCCCACCCGGGCGGCTGGGGGCGCCACGAGCGGTGGGTGCCCGCGGCGCTCAGTCCACGGCTGCCTCGTCGTCCATGAACCACAGGCAGTCCGGCCCGGGCTGACACCAGAACCCGGCCCATTGGGGGGCCAGCGGAGCGAGCACGGGGACGGCCGCCCGCTCCATCACGGTGAGGCTGGGCGACTCCCCGTACGGCAGCGGGCACCGGGTCTCGACGAGCACCGGATCGTCGAAGGCGACGCCGGCCTCGGCGGGGACCGGCCACGCCGCCGACTCCCACAGGCCGCAGGCGCGGATGAGGGACTCCTCGTCCCGAGTCGTGCGCGTTTCCCGGCCGGAGTCGAGGGCGTACACGATCTCCGTCGCCGTGACCTCGATGCTGGCCAGCGGGTTCTCCGACGTGCCTGGCTGGTTCATGTCCAGGTAGCGACCGGCCGGGTCCCCGACCGGGTCCGCACCGACCGGCAGATGGAGGCACTGGACGTCCTCGGCGACGCACTGGACGACCGGCCCACGCTCGTCGGGGTCGGCCGGCTTCACTGCGACCACCACGGTGCTCTCGTAGCCACCGGCGTACCAGATCACCGGGTCACTGATCCGCAAGGAGCCCAGGACCAGCGGCTCCTCGCCGAGGGCAAGAACCTCCGCCTGGGCCCGGAACGGGCCCGACCCTTCGCGGTCCCGGACCGCGCGTCGCTCCGCGATCGACCGGGTGGCCGCCACCTGCCCGTCCAGCTCGAAGGACACGCTGTCCCCGTCGATGCGCAGGACGACGCGGTCCACGTCGTCGGCACGGAGAGCGGCGAAGCCACCCGGTATCTGCGTCGACCTCTCGTCGGCCCACTGCGCCGTTGTCGGGACCAGCGCGCCGTAGACCCCGTCGTCCACCGGGTGCAAGGACGTTCCGCAGCCGGCCACGCCCGCCCCCAGGAGCAGCCCGGCGGCTGCCCAGACCAGCTGTGCTCGTCCCACGACCAGCACCTCCTCACGTCCACCCTACGCGCGGGCCGGCGGCGGCAATCACGCCCGTCGAGGACGGTGACGAGGGCCGGGCGGCCCCTCGTTGGTCACGGCGGGGCCGAACCCTGAGAGGATGGAGCGTCGGTCGCCGACTGCCACCCGAGCCACATCCCCCCCGAACCACACATCGGAGCACCGTGAACATCCCGCAGCACCATCGCCCGGTCCCCGGCCGCACCCTCCGCGAGACGGCGCAGGCCCCGCGATGAGCCGCCGTTCCCCGCGCCGCAAGACCGGCGACAAGCAGCTGCCGGCGCTGCCACAGGGCGGCCTGCGGATCGTGCCGCTCGGCGGGCTCGGCGAGATCGGTCGCAACATGACGGTCTTCGAGCACGCCGGGCGCCTCCTGATCGTCGACTGCGGTGTCCTCTTCCCCGAGGAGCACCAGCCCGGCGTCGACCTCATCCTCCCGGACTTCACCTGGATCCGGGACCGGCTGGACCGCGTGGACGCCATCGTCCTCACCCACGGCCACGAGGACCACATCGGCGGCGTCCCCTACCTGCTGCGCGAGCGCCCGGACATCCCCCTCGTCGGGTCCCGCCTGACGCTGGCGTTCATCAAGGCCAAGCTCGTCGAGCACCGCATCACCCCGGTGACCGTCGAGGTCGCCGAGGACGACCGCCGCACCTTCGGCCCCTTCGACTGCGAGTTCGTCGCGGTGAACCACTCCATCCCCGACAGCCTCGCCGTCGCGATCCGCACCGAGGCCGGTCTCGTGCTGCACACCGGCGACTTCAAGATGGACCAGTTCCCCCTCGACGGCCGCGTCACCGACCTGCGCGCCTTCTCGCGGCTCGGGGAGGAGGGCGTCGACCTGTTCCTCGTCGACTCCACCAACGCGGAGGTCCCGGGGTTCACCGTCTCCGAGGGCGAGCTCGCCCCAGCCATCGACACCGTCTTCCGCACCACACCGGGGCGGATCATCGTCTCGAGCTTCGCCAGCCACGTGCACCGCATCCAGCAGGTCCTCGACACCGCTCACCGGCACGGCCGCAAGGTGGCCTTCGTCGGACGCTCGATGGTCCGCAACATGGGTATCGCGCGCGAGATGGGCTACCTCACGATCCCCGACGGCCTGGTCGTCAAGGACCTCAAGGCCCTGGACCGGTTCCGCCCCGACCAGGTCGCGATCATCGCCACCGGCTCCCAGGGCGAGCCGATGGCCGCACTGGCGAGGATGGCCAACCGCGACCACCCCGTGAGCATCACCGAGGGTGACACCGTCCTCATGGCCAGCTCCCTCATCCCGGGCAACGAGAACGCCATCTACCGGGTCATCAACGAGCTGACCCGGTGGGGGGCCACCGTCGTCCACAAGGGCAACGCCAAGGTCCACGTGTCCGGCCACGCCAGCGCGGGCGAGCTCGCGTACTGCTACAACATCGTCCGCCCGTCCCACGTGCTGCCGGTCCACGGCGAGTGGCGTCACCTGCGCGCCAACGCCGACATCGCCATCCGCACGGGCGTGGACGCCGACCGGGTGCTCATCGGGCACGACGGCGCGGTCGTCGACCTCGTCGACGGGCAGGCCCGCATCGCCGGCACCGTCCCCGCGGGGCTCGTCTACGTCGACGGCGCCAGCGTCGGCACGGCCACCGAGGAGACCCTGCACGTGCGGCGCACCCTTGCCGAGGAGGGCGTCCTGACGATCGTGTGCATCGTCGACCCCGACACCGGGGCGCTCAGCGAGGACCCCGACTACCTGGCCCACGGCTTCGCCCTCGACGCGGCCGACTTCTCCGGTGCCACCGCGGTCATCCAGAAGGCCCTGAAGAAGGCGACCGCCGACGACATCGACGACCTCGAGCAGATCGAGGAGCTCGTCCGCCGCGCCACGTCAGCCTGGTTCAACCGCACGCATCGCCGGAGCCCGCTGATCATCCCCGTCATCGTCGACGCGTGAGCCTGGGCAGGCTGGCATCGTGACCGCGTGCCCGGCCTGTGGCGAGTCCGACGACCTCAGCGGTCGGCCCGCCTCCGATGACATCGAGATCACCTGCGGCGCCTGCGGCACCTCGTGGTTGCGCGGCGACGCTCGCTGCAAGGGCTGCGGCGCCGCGGGTGGGACCCCCTACCGGCAGGTCATGACTCGCACCCCGCGCGGCAACCAGGTCGCGGTCGTCGGGCACCGTGAGGTCGTCCTGTGCCCCGCCTGCGACGCGGCGGCCGTCGCGGCTGCTGCAGCGGCGCCCGTGCCGGAGAGCTACGTGTCCGTCTTCCTGTTCGGGGTGGAGGTGCCCCCGACCCGCGCACCGCGGGCGCCGACCTGCGCATCCCGGACGGGGACGTCGGCCCCACGAGGTGCGATGCCGGCCCGAGGTGCCACGACCCGCACACCGCCCGGGCGGGTCTCGCCGGGCCCGACCGGCCCGGCCCCGCTCGTCGACCCCACCGCCCGCCAGGCGATCGAGGCCTACCTCACCGCCACCCCCGGTGGGGACAGCCTCACCATGCTCATGCTGGGACGGCATCTCGGCCCCACCCGCCGTGTCCGGGACCTCGACGGTCCCGCCGAGCAGCGGCAGCTGGAGGCGTGGTTCGAGCAGTCGTGGAGCGAGGCGGACCTTCGTCGACGTGAAGCGGCTCGCGCTGCTCTCGTCGACGTCCTCGGGTTCTGGCGAGCAGAGGGGTGGATCCGCCCCGAGACGCTGCACCGGGTGGCCGACGGCACACTGCGCTGACGCCGCCGGGCGCCTACGCTGGAGGTATCGGACCGAAGGGGTGACGTCGTGGACGCGGTCATCCTGACGCGGGGGCTCGAGAAGACGTACGGCCGCACGCAGGCGCTCGCCGGGCTCGACCTCGAGGTCCGCGCGGGCGAGGTGTTCGGGTTCCTCGGCGTCAACGGAGCCGGGAAGACCACGACGATCCGGATCCTCCTCGACCTCATCCGGCCCACGGCCGGGTCGGTGCGGGTGCTCGGGCTCGACCCGCGCCGGGAGGGGGTTGCCCTGCGTCGCAGGCTCGGCTACCTCGAGGGCGAGTTCAGCGTCGAGGGTCGACAGACCGGCCACGAGCTGCTCACCCACCTCGGGCACCTGCGCGGTGGTGTGCCGTCGGCTCGGATCACCGACCTCGCCGACCGGCTCCAGCTCGACCTGACGCGGCCGATCGGGACCCTCTCGAAGGGGAACCGGCAGAAGGTCGGACTCATCCAGGCGTTCATGCACGAGCCCGAGCTGCTCGTCCTCGACGAGCCGACGGCCGGCCTCGACCCCTTCCTCCAGCAGGAGTTCGTGGCGATGGCGCGGGCGGTCGTCGAGCAGGGCCGCACCGTGTTCATGTCCTCGCACGTCATGAGCGAGGTGCAGAAGTCCGCCGACCGGGTCGGCATCATCCGGGACGGGCGCCTGTCGGGGGTCGACACCGTCGACAGCCTGCGTGCGAGCGCGATCCGGCAGGTGGAGGTGGTCTTCGCCGCGCGCGCCCGGACGGCCGACTTCGTGGGCCTCCCGGGGGTCAGCGACGTCCGGGCCGACGGTGCGGTGCTGCACTGCCGGCTCGAAGGGCCCGCCGACGCGCTCGTCAAGGCGCTCGCGGCCCACGACGTGCTGAGCCTCACGAGCGAGGAGCCCGACCTCGAGGACGTCTTCTTCGACCGGTACTCGGGGGAACGGCCGGAGGTGGCGTCGTGATCCGCACCGTCTATGCCAAGTGGCTGCGCGACAGCCGGCGGTCGCTCGCCGGCTGGACGGCGGCCATCGTGTTCGTCGGGTGCGGGTACGCGGCGTTCTACCCGACCTTCGAGGACCCCGAGATCGCCCGGCTGCTCGAGAGCTACCCGCAGGCGCTGATGGAGGCGCTCAACTACACCAACATCACCTCACCCGCGGGCTACCTCGGGGCCACCGTGTACGGGCTGGTCGTCGCGGTGCTCATGACGGTCTTCGCGATCGGCGCCGGCGCTCGCATCGTCGCGGGCGAGGAGGAGGCCGGCCGGCTCGACCTCACCCTCACCCACCCGGTGAGCCGCACCTCACTGGCCCTGCAGCGCGTGGGCGCCTTGGCGACCGCGCTCCTCGCCGTCGTCGCCGTCTTCTGGCTCGCGATGCTCGTCATCGCGGGCCCGGCGCGGTTCGCGTCCGTCGGGGCGGGAAACCTCGCCGCGATGCACGTACATCTCGCGGCGTTCGCGTTCCTCTTCGGCAGTGCGTCCTTCGCCGTCGGGGCGGCCACCGGACGACGCGCCTGGGCCATCGGGGCGGCCGCGGGCGGTGCGGTCCTCGCGTACGCCGCGAGCGGTCTCCTGCCCCAGGTCGACGGACTCGAGTGGACCCGGGACTGGTCGGCGTTCACGTGGCTCACCGGGTCGGACCCCTTGACCAACGGGCTCGACGCCGGGCACCTCGCGATCCTCCTCGGCCTGTCCGGGGCGTTCGTCGCCGCCGGGACGGTGGCGTTCTGCCGCCGCGACCTCGCGGTCTGACACCGCCGCCGTCCGGGCACGTACCGTTCCGCCCATGACGGCTGAGCGACCGGACGCCGACCGCACCCCCGACGGGCGCTACCTCGTCGTCGACGGACGGCGCTGGCGCGCCTCGGACCCCGGCATCCCCGACCGCCTGCGCGCCGAGCTCGTCGCCGAGCTGATGGCAGCCCGTAGGGCCGTCCGCTCCGAGGGCGACGCCGCGAGGCATCGGGTCCAGGACGCCAAGGTCGCGCTCGGCGAACGCGGTGAGCCGTGGTGGGAAGAGCCGACCCCAGCGGGCCGAGCCGCCCGGATCGCGGCGGCGTTCCGCGCCCTGCTCCGGCACCGACCGGACGGGACCGTCTGCCCGAGCGAGGTGGCCCGCATCGTGGGCGGTGACCGGTGGCGGTCGCTGTCCGGCGTGGTTCGCGACCTCGCCTGGGACCTCGACGACACCGGCGTCCTGGGGGTCCTCCAGAAGGGGCAGCCGGTGCCCCGCGGGGCGCGCGGTCCGATCCGGGTCGGCCGTGGAGCCAGGTTCGAGGAGTGACGGGGCCGGCGCACCCTACGGTGGAGCCGTGACGACCGATCACCACGCACCGGCCGGGCGCCTCCTCACCGATCTCGTCGAGGTGCCGGCGGGACGCTTCCGGATGGGCTCCGCCGACGGCTACCCCGAGGAGGGGCCGGTGCGGGTCGTGGAGGTCGACGGCTTCGCGATGGAGCGGCATCCCGTGACCAACGGGCAGTTCGCGGCGTTCGTCGACGCGACGGGCTACATCACGGTGGCGGAGCAGCGACCGGACCCCGCTGACTTCCCGGGGGCCGACCCCTCGCTCCTCGTCCCGGGCGGCCTGGTGTTCACGCCGACGACCGGTCCGGTGCCGCTGACGGAGTGGAGCCGGTGGTGGCGCTGGCAGCCCGGCGCGTCGTGGCGCTGCCCCGACGGGCCGGGGTCCGACCTCGCGGGGCGTGCGGACCACCCGGTCGTGCTCGTGTCCTACGCCGATGCCGTGGAGTACGCGGCATGGGCGGGGCGGGACCTGCCCACCGAGGCCGAGTTCGAGTACGCAGCCCGAGGCGGCGCCGGCGCCACCACCTACGCCTGGGGCGACGAGGCGCGCCCCGGCGGCCGGCTCATGGCGAACACCTGGCAGGGCCGGTTCCCCTACCTCAACACCGGGGCCGACGGCTGGGCCGGCACGTCACCGGTCGGGTCGTTCCCGGCCAACGGCTACGGGCTCGTCGACACCATCGGCAACGTGTGGGAGTGGACGAGCACCTTCTTCCTCACCGGCGCCGACCGCGACGCCGGAGACGCCTTGGCGCGCGAGGCGGCACGCCCGCCCAGGGCGGCGGCCGAGCGCGTACCGGGCTCGTGCTGCGCGCCCTCGAGATCCGACGCCGTCCGGGGCGCCGCCACCCTGGGTGCGGCCTCCAGAGCGCCAGGCGAGCGGCACCCCCGCCGGACGCTCAAGGGCGGCTCCCACCTCTGTGCGCCGGAATACTGCCTCCGCTACCGGCCCGCCGCCCGCTCGCCGCAGTCCGAGGACTCGGCCACCACGCACATCGGCTTCCGCTGCGTGGTCCGGCCGGCCCCCGCTCCAGGTTGACCCGGCGGAGGGCGATGGCCGAGCCCGCCCGGAGGTCCGGGCTGCGACCCCGCGGCACCTCAGCGCGCCCTGACCGGTCGGGGCCTGGCCATCGGGGCTCCGGTCGATAGCCTCGTAGATCATGCAGGGAAACGGGACCCACCCCGCGCGACTCCTCGTCGCGCTGCTCGGTGCGGCCCTCGCCGTCCTCCTCCTCCCAGCCCAGGCGAGCGCGCACACCGAGTTCGACGGGTCGTCGCCGACCGACGGTGCCGTGGTGGCTGCGCCCCTCGACCGCGTGGTCGTCTCCTTCACCGAGCCCGCGACAGCCTCGGGTGACGGCATCGTCCTGTTCGACGCCGACGGCGCCCGCGTCGAGGCATCGCTCGAGGGTGACGAAACCGACTTCGTCCTCGTTCCGGTGACGCCGCTGGGGCCGGGGACCTACGGGGTCGCCTGGGAGGTGCGAGCCGGCGATGCTCACCCCATCGACGGCACCTTCTCGTTCGTCGTCAGCCCGACGGCCACGGGGGGGCCGGAAACGCCGAGCACCGACGGGTCGCCGACCGGGACGGCGCCCCCGGCATCCCTCGACGAGGCGCTGGATGCCTCCGGCACCAGCGCATGGGCCGGGTCGGTGCGCGCCGTCTCCCGGGTGCTCGTGACCGCCGGCGCCATGCTCGCGCTCGGCGGGCTGGCAGCACTCCTCACCTGCATCCGCGGCAGCGAGGCGGACCTCCGCGCCGTCCTGACCTGGGTCCGTGCCGCCGGAGCGACGGTCGCCGTGGGCGGAGCGCTGCGGCTGTGGGTGCTCACGACCACGATGCCGGGACTGGCCGAGGTCCGGGAGGCGCCGCTCGCGACAGCGTCGGTGCTGCGCGTCGCGGGGGGTATCGCCCTGGTCCTCGGACTGCCGACCACCTCGCTGCTCGGGGGTCGGCGCGGCCGGCGCGGTGCCACGACCCACGCGGACCACCGATGGACACGGGGATGGCCCTCGGTCCTCGGCTTCCTGGGGGCGGGGCTGGTCCTCATCGCCTTCTGGTTCGACGGCCACACGGCCTCCGTGGGTCCGGTGGCACTCCATGTCGGGATCAACGCCGTTCACGTCGCGGCCGGGGCCGCGTGGTCCGGCGGGGTCCTCGTGATCGCAGCTCTGCTGTGGCGGCGCCACCGACGCGGCGAGGGCGAGGACGGTGCCTGGCTGGTCGCCCGCTTCTCGCGGCTCGCGGGCGCCGCCCTCGCCGCCGTCGTCCTTGCGGGCGTGGCTCTGGCCGTGGTCATCCTCGACTCGCCCAGCGAGCTGTGGAGTACCGCGTGGGGTCTCCTCCTCCTCGTGAAGACGGCGGTCGTCGCGGTAGCGGCCGCTCTCGGCGCGCTGATGCACCTGCGGCTTCGGCCTGCGCTGATGCGTGACCCCGACGATCAGGCTCTCGCCGTGCGGGTCCGGCGCTCCTTCGCTGCCGAGTCGGCGGCCTTCGTCGCCGTCATCGCGCTCACGGCGTGGCTCGTCGGGGCGATGACGTAGGGACGCGCCCGCTCATGGGGGGCGTAGTTGGCGGCCCGGCCGGTTGAGCCGGTGGCACTGACCCGCTGCTGGATCGGCGGCGCCCGGGACGTCGTCGCGGTCGCAGCCGCCGCCGGGGCGGCGCACCTCCTCGGCGGTCCCTTCGGGTGCCGGTTGCTCGACGTGGGCTGACGGCTTGGGCCTGCCGCTCGGCTACCGGGCCTCCAGGTCGACGTACACGAGCGCATCGTCGCCGCCACGGCACCTGACGGGGGCCGTGTCCTCGCACTCCATCGCGTAGTCCTTCTTCGTGACCGGTGAGCGCGCCGTGACGGTCGTCGGCAGGTCCGAGGACGCGTCGACGACCGCCTTCGCCGTCTCGACCGCGAACTCGCAGCTCGTGACGTCGTTACCACGCCAGGCGACGACGCCGTCGCGGGCCTCGCCGCACCGGGTCGCGCCCGCCGCCTTCTCGATGGTGCGCGGGCCGTCGGTCGGCGACGAGGTGTCCGAGGGAGTCGGCGCGTCAGTGGTCGCCGGGCCCGACGATGAGGCGCCCTCGGGTTCGGAGGCGGAGGGTGACGCCGTCGGGGCCGCGACGCCTGCGCCGTCCCCGTCGCCGGGGACCATCCGCCAGGCGATGAGCGCGAGGAGGATCACGGCGGCGAGCACCAGCAACGGGGCGATCGCTCCCCGCCGACGGGGCTCGTCCGGCCTGGGCTCGTGGTCCGGCGCCGGCTCGTACGCCTCCTCCGGTTCGGCACCCAGCGGCATGAGGTCGTCGAAAAGCGAGGTCTGGGGGTCGCCCGCCGCGAGGTCGGCCCCGCACGCGGGACAGACGCGGTCCCTGGGATGGGCCGCGGCCCCACACACAGGACACGTCAGCGGCGTCCGTCCGGGAGCGGTCACCCAGCCACGATAACGACCGGATCGGCCGAGTGGTCGTCTCCCGGTCCGACGGCAGCCGGGCTCGTCCGCGCCGTCAGGCCGGACCCGGCGGCTCCGCCGTCAGTGCCGGAACGGGTCGCCGGGGTGGTAGTCGTCGTTGTCCGGCCAACCGTCGTGATCGCTGTCGTCCGGCGGGAACACGACCCGTCCGGTCTCCTCCGCGATGCCGATGATGAGCTCGACGAGCGGGTCTGGGTTCGTCGCGGGGCCGATGATGCCCGGCCCGGTCTCCCAGGGTGCGGCCGGGCGGGGGTTTCCGGCAGAGCCGGGGGTTCCCCAGACCTCGCCGGTGTAGATCCCCGACGACGGTGCGGCCTGCACCTCCTGAGTATCGGCGACACCGTTCTCGTTGAGGTCCGCCACGACCGTGTCGAGCTGGTTGTCGCCGGTGCTGTCGACGACGGTGGTGTCGAGGACCCCGTTCCCGGTCTGGTCGATGACGGCGATCTCGTACGCGCCGTTCTCGTCGGCGTCGTAGAAGGCCCCGGCCACGACCCCGTCCGGCCGGTAGCGGACCGCGCCCTCGAAGACGCCGTTCTGGTTCTGGTCCACGAACATGTCCGTGGTGCCGTCGAGGTTGCGGACCGCGACGGAGTCGACATAGCCGTCGACGTTGGTGTCGAGGTACTGGGCGTCCGCGAGCGCGGCGCCGCCGAGGTCGGAGTCCCCGGCCTCGGGGTCGGATGCTGGATCGAACTCGCTCATCGCCGGGTCCTCTCTCGGTGGTCGGGGTCCAGCTGGACCCACACCCCTTGGATGCACCGACCGGTTCCGATGTTCCCGCACCGGGCGGCTCGCGTCCGTACTCGTGGGTGAAGACCGCCGTTATGGCGACGGTCTTCACCCACCGTCCGTACTCGCCGCCTGGCTAGGGTGACGACGTGACGAGCACCCGCCCCCAGCCGGCCTGGCTGGCGAACTCGGTCCTCTACCAGATCTACCCGCAGTCCTTCGCGGACGGCAACGGCGACGGCGTCGGCGACCTCCCCGGTGCCCTCGACCGGCTCGACCACCTCGCGTGGCTCGGGGTGGACGCCGTCTGGTTCAGCCCGCTCTTCGCGTCACCGTTCGCCGACGCGGGCTACGACGTCAGCGACTACCTGACCGTCGCACCGCGGTACGGCACGAACGAGGACCTCGTCGCCTTCGTCGACGCCGCCCGCAGCCGGGGCATCCGGGTGCTGCTCGACCTCGTCGCGGGCCACACCAGCGACCAGCACCCGTGGTTCCGGCAGTGGGCCGACGACCCGGCGGACGGGCGCTACATCGGCAACGAGCGGGTCGGCGCTCCCGCGAGCGCATGGGCCCCGGTGCCCGGCCGCCGTGGCGGCTACTACCAGCTGAACTTCTACCCGTGCCAGCCGGCGCTGAACTTCGGGTACGCCCGCGCCGACCCGGCCGAGCCGTGGCGGGACCCGGTGGACGCCGAGGGCCCCCAGGCGAACCGGCAGGCGCTCAAGGACGTCATGGCGCACTGGTTCGACCTCGGCATCAGCGGCTTCCGCGTCGACATGGCCGCCTCGCTCGTCAAGGACGATCCCGGCCACGGCGAGACCGCTCGGCTCTGGGGCGAGATGCGACGGTGGCTCGACGCGGCCTACCCGGACGTCGCGCTCCTGTCCGAGTGGGGCGAGCCCGCCGTCGCCGTCCCTGCCGGCTTCCACGCGGACTTCTTCCTCCAGTTCGCCAACCCGGCGCTGCGGTCGCTGTGGCACACCGGGATCGGGACGCACGACTCGGCGTGGACCGAGACCGATCGGTTCTTCTTCGACCCCGAGGGCAGCGGTGGCATCGACGTGTTCCTCCGCGAGTGGCGGCGAGCGACCGGCGCCATCGGCGTCGACGGCGGGCACATCGCCCTGCCGACGGCGAACCACGACTACGCCCGCCTCGTCAGCGGCCCCCGCACCGCCGAGCAGGCCCGCTGCGCCTTCGCGTTCCTCCTCACCTGGCCGTCGTTGCCGACCATCTACTACGGCGACGAGATCGGCATGCGCTACGTCGAGGACCTCCCCGACAAGGAGGGCAGCATCCTGTCGCCGACGAACAACCGCACCGGCTCGCGGACCCCGATGCAGTGGAAACTCGGCCCGGGTGCCGGCTTCTCCGACGCGGACCCGGACCGGTTCTACCTGCCCCTCGACCCCGACCCGGGCCGCCCCGACGTGGCCGGCCAGCAGGCCGACGAGGGGTCGCTGCTCCACCTCGTCCGCCGGCTCGTGGCCCTGCGGCACGCGACGCCGGCCCTGGCGCCGGGCGGGGCCCTCGAGGTGCTCACCGAGGGCTACCCGTTCGTCTACGTGCGCGGCGGGACCCATCTCGTCGTCGTCAACCCCCGGCGCGACGCGGCAACCGCGCCGCTCCCTGCCGGGTGGGACGGCGTGCAGCCCGTCGAGGTCGAGGGCGTGGACCTCGCCGACGGTCGGGCCGTGGCCGCCGGGTTCGGTTTCGGCGTCTTCGAGCGGCCCGCGCGTCCCTGACACCCCGCGAGGGCGACGGGCGGCGTCGACGGTCTACCCGACGGCGGGGTCCTCGAGGACCTCCCGGAGCAGCGCCACTGCACGGTCCGTGGTGAACCGCACGACGGCCGCCGGGTCGTCCCCGTCCAGGTGGTGTTCCTCGGCGTGGTGACCACCGGGCCACACCGCCGCCAGACACACCGTCCCCGGCGGCCGGCCGTCCTGGGGGTCGGGGCCGCCCGCCCCCGTGGTGCCGACCGCCAGCTGGGCGCCGAGCCGCCGGCGCGCGCCCTGCGCCATCGCCACCGCGGCCGCCCGGGACACCACCGGGCCGCGGGGCACGTCGAGCAGGTCGAACTTCACCTCGCTCGCGTACGCGACGACGGCGCCCCGGAACCACTCGGACGCCTTCGGGGCCGCCCCGAGGATCGAGGCGACCGCCCCGCTCGTCAGCGACTCCGCCGTCGCAACGGTCCAGCCGCGCGACGCGGCCAGCCGGGCCACGGCGGCGGCGTCGTCATCGGGGTCGGCGTCACGGCCCGCCGCGGAGGCGGAGCCCGGCGCGCGGTCGTCGCTCATGCCGGCCCCCGGACGCCGGCACGGTTTCGGGGGCACGGTGGCGGGTAACAGCCGGAGGACGCTGCTGGAACGGGCGTCGTCGCAGTTCGGACCACTCGAGGAGCCTAGATGTCCCAGGACGCCATCGTCATGTTGAAGGACGACCACAAGGAGGTGCGCTCGCTCTTCCGGGAGTTCCAGAAGTCGTCGACGACCCGGGCGCGCAAGGGCCGCCTCGTGGAGCAGATCATCGAGCTGCTCACCGTGCACACCTACATCGAGAACGAGGTGATGTACCCGCGGGTGCGCGCGCTGCTCCCCGACCTCGAGGACGACATCCTGGAGTCGTTCGAGGAGCACCACGTGGCCGACGTCCTCGTCGTCGAGCTCGCCGGCATGTCGCCCGAGGACGAGCGGTTCGTCGCCAAGGCCACCGTGCTCATCGAGAACGTGACGCACCACATGCAGGAGGAGGAGCAGGACTGGTTCCCCAAGGTCCGGGAGGGGCTCTCGCGCACCCAGCTCCGGGAGATCGGGGCCGAGCTCGCGCAGGCCAAGGAGTCGGCGCCGCGCCGCCCGGAGCAGCCGAGTGCCCTCAAGAAGACGGTGGACGCGGTCATCTCCTGACGGGTGTGACGCGCGGCGTCGCGCGGCTCAGCCCTGGGGCGGCTTCTCCGGTGCCCCGTCCCGCTGGGACTCACGGGTGAAGAAGCTGATCCGCCCGTCGGCCTCCAGCACCGCGTACTCGACGTCGCGCAGGCTGCGGATGCCCTGTTCGCGGGCCGCCACGAGGAGGTCGGCCAGCGCAAGCCGCTGGCGGCGCATGCCGTCCTCGATGGGGCGGCCGTCGGCGACCACGAGCAGGGGCCGCCCGGCGATGACCGGCCGGGTGCGGGGGAAGCGCCACTGGGCCCACGACAGGGCCACCGTCAGAAGCGCGAACGTCCCGACGGCGAGCATCCCGGCGGTCACCGAGTAGTCCTGCTGAGTCACGGCCTGCTGCACGAGGTCGCCCATGACGACGTACAGCAGCAGCTCGAACGTGCTGAGCTCGCCGAGGGTCGAGCGCCCGACGGCCCGGGTGACGAGCCAGAGGAACAGGAAGACCGCGACGGCGCGGATGACGATCTCCATGGAGATTCTCCTTCGAGGTGGAGAAGGGGGTGGGTCAGGGGAGCAGGACGGTGCGGAAGCCCACCGGGGCGAGCCGGCGCCCGTCGACGACGACCGCCACCGTGCCGCTGCGCCCGAGCTGGGCGGAGGGCTGGATGTAGGCGTCGTACGAGACCACGAGCGTCCGGCCGGCGGGCGGGCTGAACGTGAGGAACCGGGTGTCCCCGTCACGGGTCTCGTCGGAGGGCTCGGGGTTGAAGCCCTGGGACTCGTAGATGTCGAAGTAGTCGCCGGTGACCGCGAGGGTGACGTCCCCGTCGAACCCGGCGTCGTGGGTGAGGGTGACCGTCCACGGGACGTCGAGGCCCGCCCGCGCGATCGTGGCGTGCTCGACCGAGATCTCCCAGCCGTCCTCGGCGGCCGAGATGGTCGTCGTCCGCACGCCGAGGAGCCCGGTGGTGCCCGCGAGGACGAAGGCGACGAGCAGCGCGACGAACGACCGGCGCCACCGGAGGGCGGTCCGGCCCTGACCTGGCGTTTCGAGGCCGTCGAGGGTGGCCGGCAGGTGTGGCATATGCACGGTCTAGCACTTCCCGCGGGTCGATGGTCCGGAGCGGTCCGCAGGATGCTCATCGTCCGTTCGGGTCCTGGAACTCGGACCGAACGGCCACCATCTGACACCGTTGTCAAGATCTCGGCGTGCTCGAGGTGACAAAGGGCCCGCGATCACCGATCCTGGTGGCCGGCAGGGGTGTCGAAGTCGTTGTTGGACGGGAGCCCCATGCGTCGCCGAACCCTCGTCTTCGCGGCGCTGTTCGCCCTTTCGATCTTCCTCGGCCGGCTCACCGTGCTGCCCGAGACCGGGCTCGCCGTGTTCTGGCCGGCTGCCGGGGTCGGCGTGCTGTGGCTGCTCCGCACCCGCTCGCGCCCCGAGGTGGTCCTGGCCGCTGCCCTCGTCGGGGTCCTCGCCGCCACCGGCAACGCCATCACCGGGCTGCCGGTCCTTGCCGGGGTCATCCTCGGCGTCGCCAACGTCACGGTCTGCGTGGTCACCCGGGCCCTGTTCATCGCCACCCGCACCGCCCGGTCCTCGCCGCTCGCCGACGGCCTGCGCCGCATGTCCGGGTTCTACCGCTTCGTCGGTGCGGCCGCCGTCGGCGTGGCCGCGAGCGCCGTCGTCGGCGTGGCTGCCATCGCCACGACCGGTGCCGATGTCGGGTGGGGCACGGGCATCGGGTGGTGGCTGCGCAACATGACGGCGGTGCTCGTGATCGCCGGTCCGCTGGTGACGATGGGGAACCGGCCCGAGCCGGGCTCCCGGCGCCAGCTGGCGGAGGCGGCCGTCGTCTTCGCCGCGAGCGTCGCGGCGATGGTATGGACCTTCGGCCCCGACCAGGACCTGCCGCTGGCCTTCCTGCCGCTGGGCCTCGTCGTGTGGGGCGCCCTGCGCCTGCCGCTGCCCTCCGCCGCGGCCCAGGGCGGGCTCATCGCCGTCAGCGCCCTCGTGCTGGTCCGCACGTTCGAGGGAGGACCGCTCGGCGTCATCGAGTCCGCCACGGACCGGGCCCTGGTCCTCCAGGCGTTCATGATGATCTCGGCGATGCTCGCGATGGTGCTGGCCACCGTCCGCACCCAGGTCGAGGACGTCATGGCCGGGCTCGCCGCGGCCCGCCGCCGTGCCGTGGACGCCGTCGAGGACCTGCGCATCCTCGTCGAGGCACTGCCCGTGGGCTTGTTCCTCATCGGGCGGGACGGCTCCATCGAGCTGCAGAACGGGGCCGCGTCGTCGTGGCTCCCGGGGCCCGTCGAGGGCGACGACACCCGTGACGCCGACGGCCTCCTGCTGTCCCGCACGCTGGACGGCCGGGACCTGCCGCCTCAGGACCGCCCGTCGGTCCGCGCACTGCGGGGTGAGCGGGTGGAGGGGCAGCGACTGGTGAGCGAGGACGCAGCCGGCGAACGCCGGGTCGTCTCGGTCGACGCGCTCCCGCTGCACGCCGGGGAGGACGGCGCGCCCGCGGGGGCGGTCCTCATGTGGCAGGACGTCACCGAGGACCACGAGACCGTCGAGCGGCTGCGCCGGGAGCGCGCACGCTCCGACCGCCTCATCGCCGACGCGCCCCACGGCATCGTCGTGCTCGACGCCGACGGCCGCATCTCGCAGGCCAACCGGGCCCTGGCCACCATGTTCGGGCGGACCATGGACGACCTCGTCGGCACCCACGTCTCGGCGCTCGCACCCGACAGCCCCGCGGAGGTCGCCGACTACCTCCGGCAGGCCGTCGCGGCCGACGGTCGACTCGTCGAGGCCGAGTGGCAGGTGCCGGGGGCCGACGGCGAGCTGATCCACGTGGCCACGAGCAGCCGCTTCATCACCGACGGGGCCGACGACGAGGAGATCATCGTCAACGTCGTCGACGTCTCGGAGCGCCGGCGCTACGAGGACCGGCTCACCCACCTGGCCGACCACGACGCTCTCACCGGCCTACCGAACCGGCGCCGGTTCGAGGCCGACATGGTCCAGCACCAGGCGCTCTGCGCGCGCTACGGACCGCGTGGCGCGCTGCTGCTCATCGACCTCGACCACTTCAAGGAGGTCAACGACACGTTGGGGCACGCGGCCGGCGACCACCTCATCGCGTCGACGGGTCGGATCCTGCGCGACGGTGTCCGGACATCCGACACCGTGGCACGGCTCGGCGGCGACGAGTTCGCCGTGCTGCTGCCCGAGGCGGACGAGACCGACGCCGAGACCGTCGCGGCCCACCTGGTGCGGCAGATCCGCGAGCACTGCGCCGCCCTGGACGGGGCGCACCGCCGGGTCACCGCGAGCATCGGCGTCGTGACGTTCGACGCGGCGACGGCCCACGACGGTGACGTGCTCGCCCTCGCCGACATGCTCATGTACGACGCCAAGGACGCCGGCCGCGACGGGTACGTCCTGCTCACCTCGGCCGAGCACCGGCACCCCCGGCTCGGCGCCCGGATGGAGTGGCGCGACCGGATCGAGCACGCCCTCCACCACGACCTCTTCGAGCTCCACCTCCAGCCCATCCTCGACGTCGCCCGCGACGAGGTGACCCGAGCCGAGGCGCTCGTGCGGCTCCGCGACGGCGACGAGCTGGTGTCGCCGGGCAAGTTCGTCTACATCGCCGAGCTCACCGGCCTCGCGCCGGCTCTCGACTCATGGGTCCTGCGGCGGTCGATCGCGCTCCTCGCCGAGCTACGGGAGCACGACCCGGGCTTCACCCTCGAGGTGAACGTCTCGGCGTACTCGATCGGCGACCCGGGCGTGGAGCGGGCCCTCGTCGACGCGCTCGCCGAGTTCGGGGTGGACGCGAGCGCCCTCGTCGTGGAGGTCACCGAGACCGCTGCCGTCCGTGACGTCGCGGCGGCCAAGGGCTTCGGCGAACGGCTCCGCGCTCTCGGCGTGCACTTCGCCCTCGACGACTTCGGTGCCGGCTACGGGTCCTTCTACTACCTCAAGCACCTGGTCTTCGACTACGTGAAGATCGACGGCGAGTTCGTCACGGACGCGGCCCGCTCGCCGATGGACCGCCAGCTGCTCCGCTCGATCGTCGACGTCGCACGCAACTTGGGCAAGGGCACCATCGCCGAGTTCATCTCGGACACCGAGGTGTTCGAGCTGGTGCGCGAGCTGGGCGTCGACTACGCCCAGGGCTACTACGTGGGGCGCCCGACCCCCGTGGCGAGCTTCGTCTCCTCGTATCTGCACCCGCGGCCCGCGGTCGGTGCGGCGAGGGTGGGCGTGGACCGCGTCTGAGCCCGCCCGGCCGGTCGCGGATGATGGGTCCATGAACGTCGTCAGCCGCGGTTTCGTCGGGCGCCGACGGGACCGGGACCCGCGGATCCCACCGGGTCAGTACCTCGAGAGCGGGTTCCCCGTCCTGTCGGCCGGCCCGACGCCGGACGTCCACCCCGACCGGTGGCGCCTCGACGTCACCGCCGTCGACGGCACGCGGTCGTCCCTGGCGTGGCCGGACCTCATGGCCCTCCCGAGCGAGACGGTGACCGTCGACATCCACTGCGTCACGAAGTGGAGCAAGCTCGACACGACGTGGAGCGGGGTGCCGCTCGACGCCGTCGTCGGCGCGCGAACGGCCGGCGCGACCCACGCGCTCGTCCACTCCTACGGCGGGTACACGACGAACCTGCCGCTCGCCGACCTGCTCGGCGGCCGGGCGTGGATCGCCCACGCCTACGACGGGCGCCCGCTCACCCCCGAACACGGCGGCCCGGCCCGCCTGCTCGTCCCGCACCTGTACTTCTGGAAGTCCGCGAAGTGGGTGCGCGAGATCGAGCTGCTCCGGGACGACACCCCCGGCTTCTGGGAGGCGCTGGGCTACCACGACTACGGCGACCCGTGGCGCGAGCAGCGCTACGTGGGGGACTGATGGCGGCAGGCACCGGCGACGCGACGGCCGTGCCCGGACGGCCCGGTCCGATGCCGTGGCTGCGTGCCCGTCTCGTCGACGACTGGCTCGAGACCCGCACGGCTCGCACCGTCGTCCTCGACGTGCCCGGCTGGCCGAGCCACGACGCGGGTCAGCACGTCGACGTCCGGCTCACCGCCGAGGACGGGTACACCGCCCAGCGCACCTACTCCGTCGCGAACGCCCCCGAGGCGGGGCGGATCGCCCTCACCGTCCAGCTCGTCGGCGACGGCGAGGTCTCGCCGTACCTCGTCGAGACGATGGAGCCCGGGGACGAGTGCGAGGTGCGCGGGCCGATCGGCGGGTGGTTCCGGTGGACCGAGGAGATGGCCGAGCCCGTGCTCCTGCTCGCCGGTGGCTCCGGGGTCGTCCCCCTCATGGCGATGGTGCGGCAGCGGGTGCGGTCGGGCTCGACGGTTCCCTTCCATCTCATCTGCTCGGCGCGGACTCCGGACCACGTCTTCTACACCAACGAGCTGTTCGCGCTCACCCGGACGACCCCCGGCCTGCGCGTCGACCGTCTGTACACGCGCGGCGGCCTGCCGGACGACGCACGCGCGCCCGGCCGGCTCCGGCTCGAGGACGTCCCGCCCGCCTCGGCCACGCCCGTGCCCCCGCGGGTCTACGTGTGCGGGCCGAACGGGTTCGTCGAGACGGCGACCCGGTGGCTGCTGGAGCGCGGCCACGACTCCGGGGCCATCCGCACCGAGCGCTTCGGCCCGTCCAGCTGACGGGGGGTCGCGACCCCGCCTCCGGCCCACCCCGTACCCCGAACGACCAATAGGTCACGGCAGGTACACCGCCCCGTACCCCGAACGACCAATAGGTCACGCCTGGTACACCGGCCCGTACCCCGAACGACCAATAGGTCACGCCTGGTACACCGGCCCGTACCCCGAACGACCTATTGGTCGATGTCGGGACGGCGGGCCGGGAGCGGCCGGTGTCGCTCTCGGTCAGGACCTGCCTGTCGCTCGGCCAGGGTCTGCCGCCGAACGGCCTGTGCGCGGACGGGCTACAGACAGGGCGACCGGCAACCTGCGAGGATCACGGGGTGGCGAACGAGCTGAGCGGCCGGCCCCGGCCGCGGATGTCGCGCGAGGTGGGCGACAACCTGACCCGGCTCGCGCGCGTCACCAGCGAGCTCGCGGGCGCCGCCACCGTCGAGGCCGTGACGAAGATCGTCACCCAGCACATGGCTGACGCCCTCGGCGCGACCATCGCCGCGCTCGCGGTCCTCGAGGGGGACACCGTCCGCCTCCTCGGGGTCCGGGGCATCTCCGCCTCGGAAGCCGCCGAGTGGGAGGTCATCCCGCTCACGCGTCGCACGACCGTCACCGACGCGGTCCGTACGGGCCGCCGCCAGGTCCTCATCGGGGCCGACGCCATCCGCTTGGCCTACCCGGGGCTGACGGTGGCCGCCCGAGGGGAGCGCACCACCATCACCGTCCCGCTGCGGGCCGTGGGGCGGACCCTCGGCGCCATCCACCTGTCCATCCCCGGAGGCAACGAGCCGCACCCGGTGGAGCTCGAGTTCCTCGACGTCCTCGCCGACACGTGCACCCAGGCCCTCGTGCGCATCGAGGCGGTCGCCGACGCCGCCAAGCAGACCGCGCGGCTCGCGTTCCTCGCCGAGGCGTCGATCGAGCTGAACAACAGCCTGGACCTCGACGTCACCATCCAGCGGGTGGCCCGGCTCGCCGTGCCCGACTTCGCCGACTGGTGCGCCATCGACGTCGTTCGGGACGGGTCGCTCCACCGTCTCGCCGTCGCCCACGTCGACCCGGCCAAGGTCGCGCTCGCCATGGAGCTGCAGAAGCGCTGGCCCCCCGACCCCGCGAGCCGGTTCGGTCCGATGGAGGTCGTCCGCACCGGCAAGCCGCTGCTCTTCCCCGAGATCACCGACGAGGTCCTGGTCCAGACCGCCCAGGACGAAGAGCACCTGCGGGTCGCGCGAGAGCTCGACCTACGCAGCGCGCTGCTCGTGCCCCTGGCCGTCCGGGGCCGCGTCACGGGAGTCATCACCTGGGTGTCGACCGACGCCGGCCGCCGCTACGGGGAGGACGACGTCAGCTTCGCCGAGCACCTGGCCCGCCGGGCGTCGAGCGCGCTCGACAACGCCGAGCTCTACAGCCAGACCCGGGCCGTCGCCGAGGAGCTCCAGCGAGCCGTGCTGCCCGACCAGGTGATCGGGAACGAGCACTGGGAGGTGCACAGCCGGTACCACCCCTCGGGGCGCACCGAGGTCGGCGGTGACTTCTACGACGCCATCCCCCTGGAGGACGGGCGGCTGATCGCCTTCGTCGGGGACGTCATGGGGCGCGGGGTCACCGCGGCCGCCGTGATGGCCCACATGCGCGCCTCGATCCGTGCCTTCGCCTCGGTCGACCCCGAGCCCGCGACGGTCGTGTCGAAGCTCGACCGGATGGTGCAGCAGTTCGGTGCCGACCAGCTGGTCACCCTGCTCTACGTCCTCGCCGACCCCGCGCAGGGGGTGCTGCACGTGACGAACGCCGGCCACATCCCACCGACGGTCCTGAGGTCCGACGGCGACGTCGAGCGGCTCCCCTTCGCCGACGGGGCGCCGCTGGGACTGGCGGAGGAGCGCCAGAGCTCGCGGGTGCCCCTCGTACCGGGCGACCTCCTCCTCGTGGTCACCGACGGGCTGGTGGAGCGCCGCGACGAGAGCCTCGACGTCGGGCTCGACCGGCTCGCAGCCGAGGTCGTCCGGCTGGGTGACGGCCCGCTCGCGGTGGCCTTGGGCGAGCTCGTCGACCGGCTCCGCGACGACCGCTACGACGACGACGCGGCAGCCCTGGTCCTGCGGCGGACCACCTCCGCGCAGGGGCGCGGTTGACCCGTCCCTGAGGCGGGTTGACGGGGCTCGCGTCGGGTATGAAGGGGCGGTGACCGACCCCGACCGGGACGCGGAGTGGATCCGCCCGCACCTGCTCCCCTCGACGATGCCCCGCGACGTCCCGGAGGCGCTGGGCCTGGCCACCCGGCTGGCCCCGGTGGCCCGCTCGCTGCGCGAGGACCCGAGGACCTACCTGGCGACGTTGGCGACGCTCGGGGCCGCAGACCTCACGACGGCCCGTGCGGTCGAGCCACACCTCGACGCGGTGGCCATCCTCGCGCAGGCGGGCGACCCGGACCTCGGTCCGATCGGGGCCGGCCCGGGCAGCACGTTCGGCGTCTACGCCGCCGCGGCCCCGGGCGCCGGCCTCCGGGCCCGGCGGGTGGGAGCAGCGACGCGGCTGACGGGGACGAAGGCGTGGTGCTCCCTCGCCGCCGACGTGACCCACGCCCTCGTGACGACCGAACCCGACGAGTCCGGGCGCGGCGGGCTGCACGCGATCCCGCTCCGCCACCCCGGGGTCACGCATGCGGGTTCGGCGTGGGTGGCCCGGGGGCTCACCGCGGTCACGACGGGCACCCTCACCCTCGAGGACGTCCCCGCGGTGCCCGTCGGCGAGCCGGGCTGGTACCTCGACCGGCCCGGCTTCGCCTGGGGCGGGATCGGGGTGGCCGCGGTGTGGTTCGGCGGAGCCACCGCCCTCGCAGCCCGGCTCACCGAGGCAGCGCGTCGTCGCGCCCCGGACCAGGTGGCGCTCATGCACCTCGGGCACGTCGACCGCCTCCTCCACGGGGGCGGGCTCGCGCTGCGGGACGCGGCCGAGGCCATCGCGGCAGGCCGCGCCGACGGCCCCGACGGCGCAGTGCTGGCCGCGCGGGTACGTGCCGTCGTCGCCGACGCCGCCGAGGAGGTCATGCGCCTCGTGGGACACGCACTGGGGCCTGCACCGCTCACCCACGACGAGGACCACGCCCGACGCGTGGCCGACCTCACGGTGTACCTGCGCCAGCACCATGCGGAGCGCGACCTCGCCGCCCTCGGACGGCTCGTGCTCGGGCCGGAGCCGGCGCCGTGACCGCCACCTCGCAGCGCCACTTCACCCACACCGAGCCGGGCACCCCCGAGACGGTGTGGCTGCGTGACCCGCGCTGGTCCGAGGCCCCGCTCGTCGACGTCGCCGCGACGGTGGCCCGCTACGACGAGATCCTCGTGGCTGCCGCGCACCCCGACGACGAGAGCCTGGCCGTCGGCGGGTTCGTCGCCGCCGCCGCGCGGCTCGGTGCTTCGCTGCGGGTCGTCGTGGCCACCCGGGGCGAGGCCTCGCACCCGCAGGCCACGGCCTGGGCGCCGGCGCTGCTCGCCGAGGTCCGGGCCGCGGAGGCCGAAGCCGCCGTGGCCCGCCTCGCCCCAGGCGCAGAGGTCGAGCACCTCGACTTCCCCGACGGCGGCCTGGAGGGGGCGGAGAGCGCCCTGGCCGATGCCCTGGCCGCCAGGTGCCGCCCCGGGACCCTGGTGGTCGCGCCGTGTCGCGCCGACGGTCATCCCGACCACGACGCGCTCGGGCGGGCCGCGGTGACCGCGGCCGCACGCACCAGGGCGCGCACCGCCCACTACCCGCTGTGGCTGTGGCACTGGGGCACCCCCGACGACCTGCCGTGGCCCCAGGCCCATGTCGTCGAGCCCGCGCTGGAGGACCTGGAGCGGAAGCGGGCGGCGCTCGAGGAGTACCCGTCCCAGACGCTCCCCCTGGGCCCGACCGTCGGGGACGCCCCTGTCCTCACCGAGCCCGTCCTCACCCGGGCGCACCGTCTCGTCGAGGTGCTCCTGGCCGACGACGGGGTCCTCACCGTGCGGCCGCCGCGGGCTGCCGACGGGGTCGCCGAACCGTTCGACGCGATGTTCGCCAGCGGGTCGGACCCGTGGGGCTTCCACGGCTCCTTCTACGAGCGGCGCAAGCGAACCCTGACGACGGCGGTCCTGGCCCGGGAGCAGTACTGCCACGTTGTCGAGATCGGCTGCGCCACAGGCGTGCTCACCCGCACACTCGCGGAACGCGCGGGGCGGGTCACCGCGGTGGACGTCAGCGCCGCCGCCCTGGCCGAGGCGCGCCGCGACGCGCCGGACCACGTGCTCTGGGTGCTCGGGCAGGTCCCGAGCGCGGTCCCGGCGGCCTCGGCCGACCTCGTGGTCCTCTCGGAGGTCGGCTACTTCCTCACCCCGACCGAGCTGATCGAGACGCTGCGCCGGGTCCGGGCCCGGCTCGACGACGGCGGCGAGGTCGTCCTCGTCCACTGGCGGCACCCGACCGAGCAGGTCCCGCTCGACGGGCCCGCCGTGCATGCCCAGGCCGCGACGATGCTCGCCGACCTGCCCCACCGGGTCCGGTACGCCGACGGCGACGTCCTCATCGACGTGTGGGGCGGCCCCCGCTCCGTCGCCGCGGGGGAGGGGCGTCGGTGACGCGCATCCGGCATGTCGTCGTGGCGGTTCCCGCGCGCAACGAGGAGCGGCTCCTCGGCACCTGCCTGGACAGCGTCCTCACGGCGGTCGCGCGCCTGCAACGGCACCGGCCCGGCACGACCGCCGAGGTGGTCGTGGCCCTCGACGGGTGCGTCGACGGGTCCGCCGCGGTCGCGACGCGCCGACCGGTCACGGTGGTGTACGAGGACGCCGGGGCGGTCGGGCCGGCTCGCCGGGCGGCGGTGGCTGCCGGTCTCGGTGCGCCCGCCGCCGGGAGCGCCCGGGAGCAGATCTGGGTCGCCAACACCGACGCCGACTGCGAGGTCCCGCCGCACTGGCTCCTCGAGCAGGTCGCTCTCGCGGACGAGGGGGTCGACCTCGTCGTCGGCACCGTGAGCCCGGTCGACGTGGCGGACCCCCGGGTCCTCGGCGCGTGGCTGGAGCGGCACGAGCTCCGGGAGGGGCACGGGCACGTGCACGGGGCCAACCTCGGGGTCCGGGCCGACGCGTACCTCGCGGTGGGCGGGTTCGCGCCCCTCGCCGTGCATGAGGACGTCGGCCTCGTCACCCGTCTGCGCGCCGCCGGCCACCCGTGGGTGGCGACCGACAGGTGCCGCGTCCGCACGTCCGGCCGCACCGAGAGCAGGGTCGAGGGGGGCTTCGCGACGTTCCTCGCGGGGCTCACGACCACCGGCGACGTGGCGTCCCTCGAGACCGCCTAGGAGTCCCCGGCCGCGCGCGGGTCCGGGTCGGCACACGTGAGGCGGACCCCGTCGGCGATGCGGTACGGGGCAGCAGCGACCAGCGCCCCGACGACCCGCCGGAGGCGGCTCACCTCGGCCCGGACCGTCACCTGGTGCTCCTCGTCGCCGAACAGCTCGCGGCTCAGCCGCGCGGCGGTCAGCCCCGCGGGCCCCGCCGCCGCGAGGAGCCGGACGATGGCGGCGTGCCTCGGCGTGAGCGACACCCGCCAACCGCCGTCGGTGGCCCCGGTGCCGGTCACGTCGAGGACGGCCTCGCCGGACACCGTCGACAGACGGGCCGTCAAACCACGGGCCCGCTGGTCGGGCCGCACGAGCCAGCCCTCGCCGACGCGCTCGGGCAGGCACAGCCCGAGCCCTGGCACGGTGAGGGGACGGTCCTGGTCCGGTGCGGCGATACGGTCCCGGACCAGCACCCCGCTGTAGTGGGCGACCCAGCCGTCGTCGTCGACGAGGATCATCGGCCCGGACGTCGTCGCGAGCACGTGCTCGGCCGAGCGACGGAGCCGCTGGAGCGACTGCTCGTGGTGCCGCCACAGCCGGGCCTCGGCGAGCTTGGTGGCCGTGTCGACGAGGGCGATGAGGGCCGGGTGCAAGGTCAGCGCCGGGCCCGAGACGTCGACGACGCCGAGCAGCGCCCCGGTCCGTGGGTCGTGGATGGGGGAGGCCGTGCAGTACCAGGGGTGCTGGCCCTCCTCGAAGTGCTCGGCCGAGAAGAGCTGGACGGGGGCCTGCTCCGCGAGCGCCGTGCCGATGGCGTTGGTCCCGACCCGGTCCTCGGTCCAGACCGCGCCCTCGGTGAAGCCGAGAGGGTCGGCTCGGCGCAGGACGGCCGCCGAGCCCTCACGCCACAGGATGACGCCCTCGGCGTCGGTGACGACGACGATGAACCGGGAGGCGTCGGCGACCGAGGTGAGGACCGAGCGGACCTCGTCGATGACCAGCCGCAGCGGCGACCGGTGCCGGCGGCGCTCGATCTCGGCCCACGGCAGCGGGTCGCGGGCGTTGGCGTGGCTGGGGTCGAGGCCGAAGCCGAGGACGCGTGACCACGACCGGGAGACCAGCGGGCGCGGCGTGGCCGGAGGCGGGGTGCCGCCCATGACGGCGTCGTGCACGCGGCGCAGGGCACGCGCGTGCTGCCCGAGGTCGGTGCCCGGGACCACAGCGCTACCGGCGTACGGCGTCATCGTCGACTCCTCCCACCCGGGGGCCGCGAGCCGCCGGGTGACCCCGTCAGGGTATCCCGGCGGACTCGGGTCCCGTCGGGCCCCGGCTGGGGTGTGCAACGTGCTGCAACCCTTCCCTGCCGGGCCTCCGTGAGGTGTCCTGACCCGCAGGGCCGGTCGACGAGGACCGGCAGGCCGGAAGGAACAGCGATGACCGACACCCTGGAGCGACCCGCGACCGAGGAGGGCTCGGCCCCGACCCGGGCGGACGGCTGGCTCTCGGACTTCGAGGACGCCCTGACCGCAGGCGACGTGGACCGGGTCGCCGGGATGTTCGCCGCGCAGAGCTTCTGGCGGGACCTCGTCTCGTTCACCTGGAACATCACGACCGTCGAGAACCCCGACGGCGTGCGTGACCTGCTCACCGAGACGCTCGCGCGGACGGCGCCGTCGTCGTTCGCGGCGAGCGAGCCGGCCACCGAGGACGGGGGTGTCGTCACCGCCTGGTTCACGTTCGAGACCGCCGTCGGGCGGGGGACCGGCCTCGTCCGCCTGCGGGAGGAGGGCGGCGAGGAAAAGGCCTGGACGCTGATGACCAGCCTGGACGAGCTCAAGGGCCACGAGGAGCCGAAGCGCGACCGACGACCCCGCGGGGCCGAGCACGGTGCGGACAAGCACCGGTCCACGTGGAAGGAGCAGCGGCAGGCCGAGGCGGAGTCGCTCGGCTCGACCACCCAGCCCTACGTCCTGGTCATCGGTGGCGGGCAGGGCGGCATCGCGCTCGGGGCACGGCTGCGCCAGCTCGGGGTGCCCAGCCTCGTCATCGACAAGCACCCGCGTCCCGGCGACCAGTGGCGCGGCCGCTACAAGTCCCTGTGCCTCCACGACCCGGTCTGGTACGACCACCTGCCCTACCTGAAGTTCCCCGAGAACTGGCCGGTCTTCGCCCCGAAGGACAAGATCGGCGACTGGCTCGAGTCGTACGTCAAGGTCATGGAGATCCCGTACTGGTCCAGCACCGAGGCGAAGTCCGCATCGTGGTCCGAGGAGGCCGGGGAGTGGACCGTCGAGGTCGAGCGCGAGGGCCAGCCGCTGACGCTGCGCCCCACCCAGCTCGTCTTCGCGACCGGGATGTCGGGCAAGCCGAGGATGCCCGAGATCGAGGGCATGGACATCTTCCGCGGGGACGTCCACCACTCCTCGCGGCACCCCGGACCCGACGCGTACCGGGGCAAGAAGGCCGTTGTCATCGGCAGCAACAACAGCGCCTTCGACATCTGTGGTGCGCTGTGGGAGAACGACGCCGACGTGACGATGGTGCAGCGCAGCTCGACGCACATCGTCAAGAGCGACAGCCTCATGGAGTACGGGCTGGGCGACCTCTACTCGGAGCGCGCGCTCGCCGCGGGAGTCACGACCGAGAAGGCCGACCTCATCTTCGCCTCGTTGCCGTACCGGATCCTGCACGAGTTCCAGATCCCCGCCTACGAGAAGATGGCCCAGGTCGACAAGGACTTCTACGACCGTCTCGAGAAGGCCGGGTTCTGGCTCGACTGGGGCGACGACGGCTCGGGGCTCTTCATGAAGTACCTCCGGCGGGGCTCCGGCTACTACATCGACGTCGGTGCGGCCGACCTCGTCGCGAACGGCGATGTCAAACTCACCCACGGCCAGGTGGTCCGACTCACGGAGGACTCGGTGGTCCTCGACGACGGCTCCGAGCTGCCGGCCGACGTCGTCGTCTTCGCGACGGGGTACAACTCGATGAACGGGTGGGTCGCCGACCTCATCGACCAGGAGACGGCCGACCGGCTCGGGAAGTGCTGGGGCCTCGGCTCCGACACGACGAAGGACCCGGGGCCGTGGGAGGGCGAGGAGCGGAACATGTGGAAGCCCACCCAGGTGACGAACCTGTGGATGCACGGCGGCAACCTGCACCAGTCGCGGCACTACTCGCAGTTCCTCGCGCTCCAGCTGACGGCGCGGTACGCCGGGCTCGACACGCCCGTTTACGGGCTCCAGGAGGTCCACCACACCGGCTGACCCGCCGGACCGCCCGGACCCCCGCGGGCGCCCGGGTCCTCGTGGCCACGCTCCGCACTGCCGACTCTCGTGCCGGCAGTGCGGAGCGTTCCCATGCCCGCCCACTCCCGAACGTGTGTGAACACGCCGGGGATCTCCGGCGTGTTCACACACGTTCGCTGTGACCGGACCGTGATTGACGGGTTGCGGGGAAGTGCTTGACGCGCAGGCGCGATGCCGTTACTTTGCTTCTAAATTTAGTACCGAACAAAGAACGGACGCCGATGTCCCAGCCCGGCCAGGCCACCACCCGCGGTGATCTCGTGCGTGCCGCCGTGCTCGGGCTGCTCGGCACCCGTGGGCCCTCCTCGCGCGCCGACATCGCCCGCGTCCTCGGGGTGAGCCCGGCCACGGTGACCCAGGTGACCAAGGACCTCATGGCCCGCCGGCTCGTCACCGAGCTCGAGTCCGTCCCGAGCCAGGGGGGACGCCCGGCGCGGCTCCTCGGGCTCGTCGACTCCGCCGGAGGGGCCATCGGCGCGAAGGTCACGGCCGACCACGTGCGCATCGTCTCGGTCGGGCTCGACGGGACCGTCCACGCGTCGTCGTCGGTCGACCTCGACGCGACCGGGGCCCGGGCGCTCGACGACCTCGACGAGATCCTGCTCGAGGCCGTCCGGGCCCACGAGGGCCCGCTGCTGGGCGTCGGGGTCGGACTCCCCGGGGCCGTCGACGCGCAGGCCTCCGGCATCGTCGACGCCCCGACGCTCGGGTGGCAGCGGCTGCCCGTGGGTCCGCGGCTCCGGCAGACGCTCCAGGTGCCCGTCCTCCTCGACAACGACGTCAACACGCTGGCCGCCGCCGAGACCCTCTACGGTCGCGGCCGGGAGCACGAGGACTTCATCGTCGTGACGATCGGCCGCGGGGTCGGGCTCGGCATCGTCCAGCACGGGGTCGTGAGCCGAGGCGCGCACGGCGGGGCGGGCGAGTTCGGCCACACGCCCGTCGCCGGCGACGGGCCGCTCTGCGGCTGCGGCAACCGGGGCTGCCTCGAGGGCTTCGTCGGCGAGTCCGGGCTGCTCGACGCGGCCCGCGCGGCCGGCGTCGTGGGCCCCCGCGGATCGCTGCGCACCCTCGTTACCGCGGCTCACGCCGGCGACCCCGGGGCGCTCGGCGTGTACGCCGACGCCGGGGCGCTGCTCGGCCGGGCCCTCGCGGGGGCCGTGCACCTGCTGGACCCCGAGGTCGTCGTCCTCCTCGGCGAGGGCATCGACGAGTGGCCCTTCTGGGAATCGTCCTTCGACGAGGCGTTCCGCCGGCACCTGATGCCCGCCCGCCGGGGGATCCGCTGGATCGTCGAACCCTGGAGCGAGGACCAGTGGGCCGTCGGGGCCGCCTCGCTCGTCCTCGCCTCACCCTTCGACGCCGTCTCGACCGGCCGCGAGGGCGAGCTGGTCCGGGCCCGGCTCCAGATCTCGGGTGCCCCATGAGCGTCACGACGGCCCCGCGCACCGACCCGGCCCCGCCGCGCCCCGCGCGCGCCGGTGGCGCCCGCGGCTCGCGGTGGCACAACCGCGGGTGGGTGCTCCTCTTCCTCGCCCCGAGCGCGGTGCCGCTGCTCATGTTCACCATCGTCCCGATGCTCGGGTCGGTGTGGGTGTCGATGCACTCGTGGAACCTCATCTCGCCGATGCGGTGGGCCGGGCTCGAGAACTACCGGAGCCTGCTGACGGACCCGACCACCCGCACCGTCTTCACGAACACGCTGATCTACTGCGTCGGCTACCTGCCCCTGGTCTATGCCGGCGGTCTCGGGCTCGCCCTCGTCCTCAACCAGCGGCTGCGCGGGCGCAGCCTGTTCCGAGCGGCGTTCTTCCTCCCTGTCGTCACGAGCTGGGTCGTCGTCGCCCTCGTGTGGAAGTGGCTGCTCAACCCGACGAACGGCCTGGTCAACACGGTTCTCGGGGCCGTGGGGCTGCCGCAGCCGGGGTGGTGGACCGACCCCACCTGGGCCCTGCCCGCGGTCATCCTCAGCTCGGCCTGGAAGGACCTCGGGTTCGTCATGGTCATCATGCTCGCCGGGCTCCAGGCCATCCCGGCCGACGTCCTCGAGGCCGCGTGGGCAGACGGCGCCAACGCGTGGCAGCGGTTCTGGCGGGTCACGCTGCCCCTACTCTCCCCGTCGACGTTCTTCGTCGTCGTCATCAGCCTCATCAACGGCTTCCAGGTGTTCGACCAGGTGTACGTCATGACCGGCGGCGGCCCGTCCGGGTCCAGCCAGGTCGTCGTCGGGCAGATCTACGACCTCACCTTCCGCTACGGGCGGGCAGGGGAGGCCAGCGCGCTCTCCTGGCTCCTCTTCGCCGTCATCCTCGCCATCACCGCGGTGCAGATCCGGGGTCAGCGTCGGTGGGTGCACCATGCCTGACGTCCTCGCACCCGCCACCGACGTGCCGACCGCCACCCCGAGCGGGCCGACGACCGCACCCCCGCCCCGGCCGCGCCGCCGCCGGCCACGGCCCACCCGGCTGCTGACCTACGCCTTCGTCGTCGTTGGCGCGGTGGTCATGCTCTTCCCGTTCCTGTGGACCGTCATCACCTCGATCACCCCGGGCGGCAGCCTCGCCGGCGGCCCCACGCTGTTCGTCCGGAACCCCACCCTCGAGGCGTACCGCGTCCTGCTCGACACCCTCCCGATGTGGCGCATCGCCCTCAACTCGTTCTGGGTCGCCGTCGCCTCCACCGGTCTGCAGCTCGTCACCGGAGCGATGGCCGCCTACGGCTTCGCGCGGCTCGAGTTCCGGGGCAAGAACGTCGTCTTCGGCCTGTACCTCGCCACCCTGATGGTGCCGCTGCAGGTGCTCGTCGTGCCGTTGTTCATCGAGATGAAGACCCTCGGCCTGCAGGACACCTACGCCGGCCTGCTCGCCCCGAGCATCGCCTCCGCGTTCGGGGTCTTCCTCCTCAAGCAGGCCATCGAGTCGGTGCCCCGCGAGCTGGACGAGGCCGCGACGATCGACGGCGCGAGCCATCTGCGGATCTTCCTCCAGATCGTCGTGCCGCTGATCCGTCCCGCACTGGCCACCGTCGCGGTCTTCGCGTTCATGGCGAGCTGGAACAGCTTCCTGTGGCCGCTCGTCATCATCCGCTCGCCCGAGTTCATGACGCTCCCGCTCGGCCTGGCGACGCTGCAGGGCCAGTTCACCACCGCGTGGGACGTCGTGATGGCCGGTTCGGTGTTCTCGATCGTCCCGATCGCCGTCGTCTACCTCCTGGCCCAGCGCCACATCATCGCCGGCGTCGCCCACACCGGCATCAAGTGACCCCAGCACCGACCAGCGCACCACCACCGAAAGGAACCACCATGCGGAACACCGCCAGGCGCAGCGCCGCGCCTGCCATCCTCGCCATCACTCTCGCCCTCAGCGCCTGCGCCCAGGGGTCGGCGACCCGGACCGAGGAGCCCGCAGAGTCGGGCGGGCCGGTGACGGTGCGCTACATGAACTTCTCGGCCAACGGCGGCCACGAGGAGGACCTCGACGCCATCAAGGCGGCCTTCGAGTCCGCGAACCCGGACGTCACGGTGCAGATCGAGACCACGCCGTACGACGACTACTTCACCAAGCTCCAGACCGCCGTGGCCGGTGGCACGGCCGGCGACGCGTTCGAGCTCAACTACGAGAACTTCGTGACCTACTCCTCCAACGGCTCCCTCGCGCCGCTGAAGAACGTCGAGACCGCCTCGTACAAGCCCTCCCTGCTCGAGGCGTTCTCGGCCGACGGCACCCAGTACGGCCTGCCCGAGTCCTTCTCGAACGTCGTCCTGTTCTACAACAAGGACCTCTTCGCCAAGGCCGGTGTCGACGAGCCGACGGCCGACTGGACCTGGGCCGACGAGCAGGCCGCCGCCGAGAAGCTGACCGACGAGAAGGCCGGCGTCTGGGGTGACTACCAGCCCATCTCGTTCTTCGAGTACTACAAGGCCGTGGCCCAGGCGGGCGGCGAGTTCCTCAACGCGGACAAGACGCAGGCGGCGTTCGACTCCGACGCCGGCCGCGCCGCCGCCGAGTGGCTCGTCGGCAAGTCGGGGACGACGATGCCGACCGAGGCCGACGGCGCGGGCACGCCCGACTTCGACTCCACGCTGTTCAAGGACGGCAAGCTCGCCATGTGGCACACCGGGATCTGGATGTTCTCGGGCATGGCCGACGCGCCGTTCGAGTGGGACATCGTCGTCGAGCCCGGTGACGCCGAGAAGGCCTCGGCGATGTTCACCAACGGTGTCGTCGTCAACGCCGCGAGCAAGAACCAGGAGGCGGCAGAGCGGTGGATCGCCTTCCTCACCTCCTCCGACGAGATGGTCGACAAGCGCCTCGAGACGAGCTGGGAGCTGCCGCCCGTCGCCGACGAGGCCAAGCTGGCGAGCTACCTCGACGCCGGCGCACCTGCCAACCGGCAGGCCGTGTTCGCCTCGCTCGACGCGACCGTCCTGCCCCCGGTCATCGAGCGCCAGCAGGAGATGCAGGACGCCGTCGGCAAGGAGCTGAGCGCGGCCGCGGCCGGCCGGATCACCGTCGACGAGGCCGTCTCGAACGCGGCGAAGGCCGTCGACGCGCTCCTGAAGTGACCGCCTGACACCGCAGACCGCCGATGTCGCCGGGCCCGGGGCAGCACGCCCCGGGCCCGGCGGCCCGACCACGGGACCCCGATGACGACACTCCCCAGCCACCGCACCCACGACCTCGTGGCGCTGGCCCGCCGCAGCCACGCCGTGATCCGCGAGCACCAGCACGCCTCCGGCGCCTACCCGGCCTCCCCGACCTTCTCCGCGTACCGCGGGTACGCCTGGCTCCGGGACGGCGGCTTCACCGCCGAGGGCATGTCGCGCTACGGCGACCTGGCCTCCGTCAACGCCTTCCACGACTGGGTCGACGCCACGCTCAGCGCCCGCCGCGACCAGGTCGACGAGCTGGTCGCGCTCCGGGCGGCCGGCCGGGAGGTCCCCCGGGACCTGCTCCTGCCGACGAGGTTCACCCTCGACGGCGGCGACGGCACCGACGAGTGGTGGGACTTCCAGACCGACGGCTACGGCACCTGGCTGTGGTCGGTCGTCACGCACGCCCGTCGGCACGGCCTCGACCCGGGCCGCTGGCGCCGGGGCATCGAGGTCGCCGTGGACTTCGTCGGCGCATTCTGGGACAGGCCGTGCTTCGACTGGTGGGAGGAGCACGACGAGCAGCGGCACGTCTCGACGCTCGGTGCCATCGTCGGCGGCCTCGAGGCGGTCGCGGGGGCGGGGGTGCCCGACGCCGCACGGGCGTCGACCTGCCGCGACGTCGCCGCCCGGGCCCGCGCCCTGGCGCTCGCCGAGGGCGTCGCCGACGGGCATCTGACGAAGTGGCTCGGCTCCACGGCCGTCGACGGGTCGCTGCCCGCGTGCGTCGTGCCGTTCGGGCTCGTCGAGGTCGGGTCCCCGCTGGCGCGGGGCACCGTCGCCGCCGTCGCCCGCGACCTCGACGCCGACGGTGGGGTCCACCGCTTCCTCGCCGACGTGTTCTACGGCGGCGGGCAGTGGCTGCTCCTGTCGTGCCTCCTCGGCTGGAACCTCGCCGCCCAGGGCGACACCGAGGGGGCGCGGCGCCTGCTGGACTGGGTCGCCGCCCAGGCCGCGGACTCGGGCGAGATGCCCGAGCAGGTCGGCCACCACCTCCTGCACCCGCACACCCGCGCCGAGTGGGTCGAGCGGTGGGGCGAGGTGGCGACCCCGCTGCTGTGGTCCCACGGCATGTACCTCGTCCTGGCCGACGAGCTCGGCCTGCTCGAGGGGGTCCAGGCGTGACCGCCCCGCTGCTGCGCCACCGGCCCGCCGGGATCGAGCACCCCTATGCGACCTCCCTCGACCAGCGGGTGCCGGTCCTACCCATGGTCGGCGAGCCGGTGGTCCTCGGCGTCGAGGCCGGACCCGCCGTGACCGCGGTGACGTGCGCCTGGGCGCCGCTCGGTGCGGACGGCGAGCGGGGGGAGCCGGTCGTGCTGGAGCTCGCGCCGAGCACCGCGACCGACGCCGACGCCGCCGCGCTCGCCGGGGGCGAGGGGCACCTGGCTGCGGCCCAGGCCGCCTCGCTGGGAGGCGACGGCGGGTGGGCCGTGACGAGCCCGCCGGTCGAGGCCGGGGCCGCGTACCGCTTCACCGCGTCCACCGCGACCGGGCGCGAGGAGAGCACCGAGTGGTTCCACGTCCACCCCGCCCGCTGGGTGGCGGAGCCCCCGGCCGGGTTCTCGGCCATCTTCTCCGGGGGCGGGGGCCGGGTCGTCGACGGGTCGCTGGAGTGGCTCGTCACCGACGACGGCATCCACCGGGTGCGGGTCGCCCTCACCCTCGCCGAGGGCGACCACGTCGTCGGGTTCGGCGAGCGGTACGACGCCCTCGACCAGGCCGGCCGTCGCCTCGACGCCGTCGTCTTCGAGCAGTACAAGTCCCAGGGGCGGCACGGCCGGACCTACCTGCCGATGCCGTTCGCCCACGTCGTGGGGGCCGACGGCTCGTCGTGGGGCTTCCACGTCCGCACGACCCGCCGCACCTGGTACGACGTCGGCGGGTCCGACCCCGGCCGGCTCGTCGTCGAGGTGGCGCTAGGCGGCACGGCCGAGGAGGGCGTCGACATCGCCGTGCACGACGGCAGCCCGACCGAGGTGCTGTCGGCCTTCCTCGACGAGGTCGGCCGCGCCGAGGAGCTGCCGTCCTGGGTGCTGCGGCTCTGGGCGTCCGGCAACGAGTGGAACACCCAGGAGCTCGTCCGGCAGCGGATGGACACCCACCGCGAGCTCGACATCCCCGTCGGCGTCGTCGTCATCGAGGCGTGGTCCGACGAGGAGGGCATCATGATCTTCCGCGACGCCCGGTACCGGGTCCGCTCCGACGGGTCACCCTTCGCGGCCGCCGACTTCGAGTTCCCCGCAGATGGGGCCTGGCCGGACCCGCGGGCGATGGTCGAGGACCTGCACGCCCGCGGCATCAAGGTGGTGCTGTGGCAGATCCCGCTGCTCAAGACGGACGCCTCCGAGGACGGGCTGCACGCCCAGGTGCTGGCCGAGGCGGCGGCGATGGTCGAGGGTGACCACGCCGTCCGCGAGGCCGACGGCACGCCGTACCTCAACCGGGGCTGGTGGTTCCCGAAGTCGCTCATGCCCGACCTGTCGGTCCAGCGCACCCGCGACTGGTGGACGGCCAAGCGGGACTACCTCGTGCGCGACCTCGACATCGACGGGTTCAAGACCGACGGCGGCGAGCACGCGTGGGGGCACGACCTGCGCTACGCGGACGGCCGCCGCGGCGACGAGGGGAACAACCTGTTCCCGGTGCACTACGCCCGCGCCTTCGGCGACCTGCTCCGCAAGCACGGCAAGGCCCCGGTCACGTTCTCGCGCAGCGGGTTCGCCGGTTCGCAGCCGCACGGGGTGTTCTGGGCGGGCGACGAGGACTCGACGTGGGAGGCGTTCCGGCACTCCGTGACGGCCGGGCTCACGGCGTCGGCCTGCGGCATCGTCTACTGGGGCTGGGACCTCGCCGGGTTCTCCGGCCCGGTGCCCGACGCCGAGCTCTACCTGCGGGCCGCCGCCGCGTCGACCTTCATGCCGGTCATGCAGTACCACTCGGAGTTCAACCACCACCAGCTGCCGCTGCGCGACCGCACCCCCTGGTACGTGGCCGAGACGACCGGGGACGAGCGGGTCGTCCCGGTGTTCCGGCGGTTCGCGTTGCTGCGGGAAGCACTGGTGGACCATCTCGCCGCCGAGGCGGCCCGCACCGTGGCCACCGACCGTCCGCTCATGCGCGCCCTCTTCTTCGACCACCCGGGCGAGGCGGCGGTGTGGGCGCACCCGCAGCAGTGGATGCTCGGCGACGACCTGCTCGTCAACCCGGTCACCGAGGCCGGGGCGCAGGACTGGCCGACCTGGCTGCCGCCGGGGGAGTGGGTCGACGTCTGGACCGGCGAGGGCAGGACGGTCGGTGCCGGGGGCGAGGTCGTCACCCTCCGCGTCCCCGTCGACGAGGTGCCCGTCTGGTGCCGCGCCCGGGCGTGGCCGAGCCTCGCGCCGGTCTTCGCGTCCGTGCTCGGCACCTGACCCCCGCACCGAACGTGTGTGAACACGCCGGGGATCCCCGGCGTGTTCACACACGTTCGGGGAGACGGGCGTCCGGTGGCGGCGCGCCTAGACTCCCCGCATGCGCATCCGGCTGGGTCTGAGGAGCCGCGTCCTCGCCCTCACCCTGCCGATCGTCATCCTCGTCAGCGCGGCCCTGGCCGGCATCGTCTTCTACTCGCTCGGCCAGGTGCTCGAGTCCTCCGCGAGCGACCTCGCCCGCTCCGAGGCCATCGAGCTGCAGTCCGACCTCCCGGTGCGCGGGGTGGACGGTCTGCTCGGCGCCCGCCGGGGCGTCGACGCCAACCGGCTCATCCAGGTCGTCGAGCCGCTCAGCGGCGAGGTGGTCGCGGCCGCCAACGGCGCTCCGGACCGGCCGCTGGCGAGTCCCGTCCTCGACCGGGGCGAGGTCCGCCTCGGCAGCCTCGACGGGGTGCCGGGCCAGCCCGAGGGGGCCTACGTCGTCGCGGCCGCGGACGCCGAGACCGCGTCCGGTGACCGTTACACGATCCTCGTCGCGGTCCCGACCCGGGCCGAGGCGTCCGCGCTCGGGCAGTCGACCGAGTTCGCCGTCATCGCCGCCGTCGGGCTCGTCGCGCTGCTCGCCGCGGTCACGACGTTCGCCGTCGGTCAGGCGCTGCGCCCCGTGGAGCGCATGCGCGACCAGGTGGAGGCCATCGCGGCCACCGGGGCGGCGCGCGGCACGCTGTCGGTGCCGGCCGGACGCGACGAGCTGACCCGGCTCGCCGAGACGATGAACCACCTGCTCGAGCGGATGAAACGGGCCGACGCCTCACGCCGGGCCTTCGTGGCCGACGCGGGGCACGAGCTGCGCAGCCCGCTCGCGACGATCCGCGTCCTCCTCGACCGGCTCGGCGAGGACCGGCCGGTCGACGAGCGCCGCTCGGTGTCGGCCCGGGCCTCGGCCGAGGTCGACCGGCTCGCCGTGCTCGTCGAGGACCTGCTCACCCTCGCCTCGGCCGACGAGCACGTCATGGTCCTCAACCGCACCGAGGTCGACCTCGACGACGTCGTCCTCGCCGAGACGGGCGCGCTGCGAGCACGGGGCATGCCGATCCAGGTCGCCGTGGAGCCGGTGCGGGTCGAGGGGGACCAGGCGAGGCTCGGCCGGGTCGTGCGCAACCTCCTCGAGAACGCCGAGCGGCACATGGACACCTCGGTACGGGTGACGCTGACCCACGACGGGGACGAGGCGCTGATCACCGTCGACAACGACGGCCCGCCGATCGCCCCCGAGGACCGCGAGCGCGTGTTCGGCCGGTTCGTGCGGCTCGACGACTCGCGCACCCGGGGGACCGGCGGCACCGGGCTCGGGCTCGCCATCGTCGCCGAGGTCATGACGGCCCACGACGGCCGCGTGGAGGCGACCGAGACGCCCGAGGGGTGGTGCCGCTTCGCCGTCAGGATGCCGGTACGCCCGGCACCGGGTTCAGGCGGTAGCCCATCCCGCGGACGGTCTCGATGACCTTCGTCTCGAACGGGGTGTCGATCTTCCGGCGCAGGTAGCCGATGTACACCTCGACGACGTTGTCGGCGCCCGGGTAGTCGGAGTCCCACACGTTCTCGAGGATCTCGGCCTTGCTCTGCACCTGACCCGCGCGCCGCATGAGGTGGTGCAGCAGGGAGTACTCGCGGGCGGTCAGCTGGACCTCCTTGCCCTCGCGGGTCACCCGCCGGGTCGTGGGGTCCAGGCTCAGTCCCCCGGCCGTCATCGCGACCGGCCGCTCGGGGGCGCCGCGCCGGGCCAGGGCCTGGAGGCGGGCCAGGAGGACGGGAGTGCTGAACGGCTTGGTGACGTAGTCGTCGGCACCCAGCTCGAAGGCGTCGGTCTGGTCGAACTCGCCGTCCTTGGCGGTGAGCATGAGCACCGGGGTCCAGACCTTGTGCTCGCGCAGGTGCTTGAGGACGTCGTAGCCGTTCATCCCCGGGACCATGATGTCGAGCACGATGACGTCGTAGGTGCCGGCGACGCCACGCCGCAGCCCCTCGCGTCCGTCCTCGGTGTGGTCGACCACCCAGCCGGCCTCGCGCAGCGCCTCGTCGAGCGCGGCGGCGAGTGGTCGTTCGTCCTCGACGAGCAGGAGTCTCACGGCATCTCCCCTCGGTCCACGACATTTTCCGGGTTTGGTCCCGGCGATCCGCGATGAGCGTGTACATTACTCCCGTCCGGACCTGGTGCTGCCAAGTCCGGGCCCGAAGATGGCCCCCGGGAGATGCGAACCCCCTGCACGTATCTCCCGGGGGCCTTCGCGTGTCCCGGGGCAGGGTCGGCCGGGGCCGTCACCCGCACGTCAGTGCGAGCGCAGCGCATCGATGAGCTCGTCCTTGGACATCGACGAGCGGCCCTCGATGCCGATCTCCGCGGCCCGCCCCCGCAGGTCCTCGACCGTCCAGTCCTCGTAGGCCGGGGCGTGCCCGCCCTTGGCGCCGACCGACGACCGTGAGCTGTTCGCCGCGGCGTTGGCGATGCGGGCCGCCTTCTCCTTGCTCGCGCCGTCCTCGCGCAGCGCCTCGTACACCTCGTCGTCCTTGACCGAGGGGCCGGGTTCCTTGCGTCCGGGCATGACGTCCTCCTGTCCTGACAGTGTGTTGGCCCTACCGGTATACCCGGTGCAGCGGCCCGGATCGCGCTCGCGTGCCGAGACATCTGAATCTGACTGCGCTACCTCGCCCGTGCCACGGATTCCGTGGGTTCACCGCCAGTCGATCCACGGATAGGATGCCCGCATGATCGAGCAGCAACGCATTCTCGCCACGTCGATCCCCGGGCCGCGCTCCCAGGAGCTGCTGGCGCGCAAGGCGGCGGCCGTCGCGGCGGGGGTCGGGGTCGGCCTGCCCGTCCACGTCACCGACGGCGCGGGCGGCATCCTGCGCGACGCCGACGGCAACCAGCTCATCGACCTCGGGTCCGGCATCGCGGTCACGACGGTCGGCAACGGCAACGCGCGGGTCGTCGCGGCGGTCACCGAGCAGGTGCAGCGCTTCACCCACACCTGCTTCATGGTCACCCCCTACGAGCCGTACGTCGCGGTCTGCGAGCGGCTCAACGCGCTGACCCCGGGCGAGCACGAGAAGCGCTCGGCGCTGTTCAACTCCGGCGCCGAGGCGGTCGAGAACGCCGTCAAGATCGCGCGGCACGCCACCGGCCGCCAGGCGGTCGTCGTCTTCGAGCACGGCTACCACGGCCGGACGAACCTCACGATGGGCATGACGTCGAAGAACATGCCCTACAAGCACCGCTTCGGCCCGTTCGCCCCGGAGATCTACCGCGTCCCGATGGCCTACCCGTACCGCTGGCCCGGCGGGCCGGAGCGCTGCGCCGAGGAGGCGCTCAGCACGGTCACGAGCATGATCCACGCCCAGGTCGGCGAGGAGAACACGGCCGCCGTCGTCATCGAGCCGATCCAGGGCGAGGGCGGCTTCATCGTCCCGCCCGACGGCTTCCTGCGCGGGCTGGCCGACTGGTGCCGCGAGCACGGCATCCTGCTCGTCGCCGACGAGGTCCAGTCCGGCTTCTGCCGCACCGGCGACTGGTTCGCCTGTGACCACGACGGGGTCGTCCCCGACCTCGTGACCACGGCCAAGGGCATCGCCGGCGGGATGCCACTGGCGGCGGTCACCGGGCGCGCCGAGATCATGGACGCCGTCCACGGCGGCGGGCTCGGCGGGACGTACGGCGGGAACCCCGTCGCCTGCGCGGCGGCGCTCGCCAGCATCGAGTCGATGGAGGAGGACGACCTCGCCGGCCGGGCCCGCTCCATCGGCAAGATCCTCGGCGACCGGCTCGGCGCGCTCGCCGAGCGGCACCCGCAGGTCGGGGACGTCCGGGGTCGCGGCGCGATGATGGCGATGGAGCTCGTCACGGACCCGGACACCAAGCAGCCGGACGCCGCGCTCGCCGCCGCCGTCAACAGGGGCTGCCACGAGCGCGGGGTCGTCACGCTCACCTGCGGCACCTACGGCAACGTGTTCCGCTTCCTGCCCCCGCTCTCGATCGGCGACGACCTGCTCCACGAGGCGATGGACGTGCTCGAGGAGTCCTTCGCGGCCGCGACGGCCTGACGTGCCGCTGTCGCTCCCGTCCGCCGTCGACCTGCGCGGCCGGACCGCCGTCGTCTCCGGAGCCGGCTCCCCGACGGGGATCGGGATGGCCTGCGCCCGGCTCCTCGCCGGGTGCGGCGCCGACGTGGTCGTCACGGCCACCACGGACCGGGTCCTCGAGCGAGCCGCGGAGATCGGGGCCCTCGGGGTCCGGTCCGCGGGCGTGGCGGCCGACCTCACCGACGAGGACGGAGCGGCCCGCGTCGTCGCCGCGGCCCTCGACCTGACCGGCCGGCTCGACGTGCTCGTCAACAACGCCGGCATGGTGTCGGTCTCCGACCCCGAGATGGGGGAGGGCGACCTGCTCGGCACCGACCCCGCCCGCTGGGCGGCCTCCCTCGCCCGCAACCTCGACACGACGTACCACCTCACCCGTGCCGCGCTGCCGCACCTGCGGGTCGCCGGCGGCGGCCGCGTCGTCGTCGTCACCTCGGCCACCGGGGCGGTCATGGCGATGAGGCGCGAGGTGGCCTACGCGACGGCCAAGGCCGGGCTCGTCGGGCTCGTGCGGGCCCTGGCGGTCGACGAGGGGCCGCACGGGGTCACGGTCAACGCCGTCGCTCCGGGGTGGATCGCCACCGGCTCGCAGACCCCCGCCGAGGCGGGCGAAGGGCTGACGACGCCGCTCGGCCGCTCCGGCACCGCCGAGGAGGTGGCGTCGGCCGTCGGCTGGCTCGCGAGCCCCGGAGCCGGCTACGTGACCGGCCAGGTCGTCGTCGTCGACGGCGGCAACTCGGTCGCGGAGGAGCGGGCGACCGGCTCCTAGACTCGGTGGGTGACCCGCCCCGTCCTACGCCAGGTGCACAACATCGGGCGTCGTCGTGCGTGGGTCATCTGGGCGGTCGGCCTGTCCGTCTACGTCCTCGCCGTCTTCCACCGCACCTCGCTCGGCGTCGCGGGGCTGCTCGCCGCCGACCGGTTCGACATCAGCGCGGCCCAGCTGTCGACGTTCACCGTGCTCCAGCTCGCGGTGTACGCCGCGATGCAGATCCCGGTCGGCGTGCTGCTGGACCGGTTCGGGTCGAAGCGGCTCATGCTCATCGGGCTCCTCATGATGACGGCCGGCCAGTTCTGGTTCGCGGTCGCGGGGTCCTTCGAGGTGGGGCTCGCCGCCCGCGTCCTGCTGGGGGCCGGCGACGCGATGGTCTTCACGTCGCTGTTGCGGCTCGTGGCGTTGTGGTTCCGGGTGAAGCAGGCCCCCTTCATCACCCAGCTGAGCGGGATGGTCGGCCAGCTGGGCGCGGTGGCGGCCGCGACACCGCTGGCCGCGGCCCTCGCCACCTTCGGGTGGACCCGCTCGTACGCGACCGCGGCGGGGCTCGGGCTCGTCCTGTCCGTCGCGCTCGTCGTCGCCGTCAAGGACAGCCCGTACCGGGGGGAGGCCGTCGAGCGCATCAAGGTCCGGGCCCTGGCCCGCACGCTGGCCGAGGTGTGGGGGAACCCGGGCACCCGGCTCGGCCTGTGGGTGCACTTCACCTCGCAGTTCGGGGCCACCGTGTTCACGATGCTGTGGGGCTACCCGTTCCTGCTCAGCGAGGGGGTGGACCCCCGCACCGCCGCCCTCGTCCTCGTCGTCATGACCGCGACGGCGATGGCCGCCGGCCCGGTGATCGCGACCTTCACGGCGCGCCTGCCGTACCGCCGCTCCCAGCTCGTCCTCGGCATCGTCGGCGTCATCGCGGCCGTGTGGGCGGTGACCCTGCTGTGGCCGGGCCCGGCGCCGGTGCCGCTGCTGTTCCTCCTCGCCGTCGTCACGGCCGTCGGCGGGCCGGGGTCGATGGTCGGCTTCGACCTCGCCCGCACCTTCCACCCCTCCACCCATCTCGGCCGCGCGACGGGCGTCGTCAACATCGGCGGCTTCACCGCGTCCCTGCTGTGCATCGCGCTCATCGGCGTCGTGCTCGACCGGCTGGCGCCCGGCGGGCCCGCCGAGTACACCCGGGCCGACTTCCGGATCGCGATGTCGGTGCAGTTCCTCTTCTGGGGGCTCGGGGCCGTCCAGCTCGTCCGGTACCGGCGCAAGGGGCTCCGCCACATCGAGACGCTCAACCCCGCGGCGCTCGCCGCCCTGCGCGACGGCGAGACGCTGCTGCCGGGGATCTCGCGCGACCTCGACCCCTGACGGGTGCCGGGGGTCGTCCGACGTTCACGCGACCGCCGCGTGTCGATACCCCACGCGTCGCCGTGCCGTGCCTAGCCTTGAGCGGGACCGGGCCACGTATGAGATGGCCCGGTCTCTCCATGTTCGGGGCTGTTGCGGGCGTCAGCCGGTGCGCAGCGTATAGCCGTCGCTCGGCTCCGCGCAGTAGGTGAAGTCGCCGCCGCCGCCCGAGTGGTACGACATCACCCGCTGGTCGGACCGCAACAGCAGCAGCTCGCCGTCGACGAGCGCCTGGGTGTAGGAGCGGCCCTTCTGCGGGCAGCCGAGCGAGCCGTCGTTCCACGTCACGGGGCTGTACCCGGCGACGACGACGTCGGCGGCGACGACCCCCACGCGCCCCTTCGCGTCGAGGATGGCGGCCTGGACGCGCGGGTCGGACTCGAGGTCGGGCGGGACGGAGTCGTCCCCCAGGGGCGGGACGGTGGGGCGCCCGGTGCCGCTGGGTGGCGTCGGGGCCGGGCCCGTCGACGTGCTGGTGCCGTCGGTGGGCCCGGTGGGCGTCGCTGCGGGGTCGGGGCCGGCGGTGCCGCACCCGGACAGGGCGGCGACCAGGGCGGCGGCCGCGACGAGGGAGTGGCGCATGCGGCTCCTTCCGGAGGGTTCCTCGTGGCTCGGACGCGGCCGGGGCGCGGGTCGTTCCGTCAGCGCAGCACGTGACGGCCGATGACGAGCCGCTGGATCTGGTTGGTGCCCTCGAAGATCTGGGTGACCTTGGCCTCGCGCATGAACCGCTCGGCCGGGAAGTCCTGGGTGTAGCCGGCGCCGCCGAGCACCTGCACCGCGTCCGTCGTCACCCGCATCGCGGCGTCGGTGGCGACGAGCTTGGCGACCGCGGCCTCCTTGCTGAAGGCGCGACCGGCGTCCTTGAGGCGCGCCGCGTGCAGGTAGGTGGCGCGGGCGGACGTGACGGCGGCCTCCATGTCGGCGAGGAGGAACTGGAGGCCTTGGAACTCCCCGATCGCGCGGCCGAACTGACGGCGCTCCTTGGCGTAGCCCGCGGCGAGGTCGAACGCCCCCTGGGCGAGGCCGGTGGACGCGGCGGCGATGCCGAGCCGGCCGGCGTCGAGGGCGGAGAGTGCGATGGCCATCCCCTGGCCCTCGTCGCCGATCCGGCGCGCGGCGTCGACCCGGACGTCGTCGAACATCACCTCGCGGACGGTGTCGCAGTGCAGGCCCATCTTCTTCTCGGGGGTGCCGAACGTGAGGCCGGGGGCGTCCGCGGGGACGACGAAGCAGGACAGGCCCTTCCCGCCGTCGTCGGACGTGCGTGCGAAGGTCGTGTAGTAGTCGGCGTGGCCCGCGTGGCTGATCCAGGCCTTGCGTCCCTTGAGGACGTAGGCGTCACCGTCGCGGGTGGCCCGCGTCGTCATCGAGGCGATGTCGGAGCCGGCGAGGGGCTCCGAGAGGCAGTACGCGCCGAGCTGGTCCCCCGACAGCATCCCGGGCAGGAGCGCGGCCTGCTGCTCCGGGGTGCCGAAGGTCGTCACGGGGAACGCGGTGAGCGAGTGGACCGAGACGCCCACCGCGACGCTCATCCACGCGGACGCGATCTCCTCGACGACCTGGAGGTAGACCTCGTAGGGCTGGCCGTAGCCCCCGTGCTCCTCGGGGTGGGGCAGCGACAGCAGCCCGGCCGCACCGAGGGTGCGGAACACGTCGGTGGGGAAGGACTCGTCGACGGCGGCGGCCCGCTCGGCGTCGTCGACCTTCGGACGCAGCTCCTTGGCGCAGATGTCGCGGGTCAGGTCGATGAGGTCCTGACCCTCCTCGGTCGGCATGAGCCTCGTCGCTGACATGGCCCGAGGGTAGCGAGGTACTCGGACGTCCAACAAAACCCGGGACGGCCCGTCGAACGCTCAGGACGGGTAGGCGCTGACCTCGGTGGCCTTGACCCCGGCCCACAGCGCGGTGCCCGGGTGGAGGCGGAGCGCGGCGACCGAGCCGGCGGTGACCTCGGCGAGCAGCGGGACGTCGTCGACGCCGGCCAGCAGGCGGATGCGAGCCGTCTGCCCCACGAGCTCGACGGTCGCGATCCGGGCCCGCCAGACGTTGCGGGTGGACCCGTGCGGCTCGTCGGGGTAGAGGGCCACGGCCGACGGGGCGAACGCGACCCAGGACCGGCCCCGGTGGCCCAGGCCCGCGGTGACGACCGGCCCGAGCGGCGTCGCCACCGTCTCGCCGTCGGTCGTGGTCCCGGGGTAGAGGTTGAGCCCGACGACGTGGGCGACGTAGGGGTCGCGGGGGCGCTCGACGACGTCGGCCGGGGTCCCCTCCTGGACGACCGTGCCGTCCTCGACGAAGACGAGGTGGTCGGCCAGCGTCAGGGCGTCGAGCGGGTCGTGGGTGACGAGGACGGTGACCCCGTCGTAGGCGCGCAGCCGGGCGGCGAGGGTGGCGCGGATGTGCGGGCGGACCGCCGGGTCGAGGGCCGAGAGGGGCTCGTCGAGCAGGAGCAGCCGGGGGTCGGTCGCCAAGGCGCGAGCGAGGGCGACGCGCTGGGCCTGCCCGTGCGAGAGGGCCTCCGGGCGGCGACCCGCGAGGTCCGCGACGCCGAGGGCGTCGAGCTCGCGCTCGGCCCGGGCGGCGGCGTCGCGCCGGGGGGCCCCCCGGCTGCGGGGGCCGAACGCCACGTTGTCGCGAGCCGTCAGGTGCGGGAAGAGGAGGTGGTCGGCCGCGAGCAGTCCCACCGCGCGCTGGGCCGGGTCCAGGTGCAGCCCGGGGCCGGCCCAGGTCTGGCCGTCGACCCGCACGTGTCCGTCCCGCAGGTGCACGAGCCCGGCGAGAGCATGCAGCGCGGTCGTCTTGCCGGCGCCGTTGGGGCCGAGGACCGCGACGACCGACCCGTCCGCCACCGCGAGGGGCACGTCTACGGTGACGGCGCCGCGGTCGACGAGGATGCGGGCGTCCAGGGTCATCGGATCCACCGCCCGCGGAGCATCCCGAGGACGAGCAGCGACACCGCGAGCATGGCGATGCTCAGGGCCAGCGCCGCCTGCGGGTCGTTCTGCAGGGCGACGTACACGGCGAGGGGAGCCGTCTGGGTGCTGCCGGCGAAGTTGCCGGCGAAGGTGATCGTCGCCCCGAACTCCCCGAGGGCGCGAGCCCAGGCGAGCGCTGCGCCGGACGCGATGCCCGGGGCGGCCAGGGGCAGCGCGACCCGCACGAAGATCCGCAGGGGGGTGGCGCCGAGCGTGGCCGCGACGGCGTCGTAGCGGGCGTCGACGGCGCGCATCGCCCCCTCGACGGCCAGGACGAAGAAGGGGAGCGACACGAAGACCTGGGCGAGGACGACGGCCGTCGGGGTGAAGGGCAGCCGGAGCCCGAAGGCCTCGAAGAGCGGTGCGCCCACCACTCCCCGCCGCCCGTAGGCCATGAGCAGGGCCACGCCGCCGACGACGGGTGGCAGCACCACCGGGACGGTGAGCACGGCCCGTAGCCAGGTCGCGGCCCGCCCGTCCGCGCGGCTCAGCAGCCACGCGAGCGGCGTCCCGAGGACGAAGCAGAGCGCGACGGTCACGAGCGTCGTGACCAGCGAGAGTCGGATGGCGGGCCAGACCACCGGGGCCGAGAGGTTGCTCGCGAACGACCCCCAGTCGGTGCGCAGCAGCAGCCCGAGGAGCGGCAGGACCACGAGGGCGACGCCGAGGCCGGCGGGCACGAGCAGGACCGCCCGCGAGCGGCCGGGGTGGCGGCGGGCGGCGCCTGGCGTGGCGACGGTGGGTGCGGGCGCGGTCATGGGGCGAGGAAGCCTGCCGCCTCGAGCGCCGCGGTGCCGGTGGGGCCGGCCACGAGGTCGGCGAAGCCCACGACGTCCGGGTCGTCGCTGAACCACAGGAGCGGGTAGGTGAGGAACACGTTGTCCGCCGCGGGGATCTCGACGCCGCGCACGTCGCCGCCGGCCGCGACGACGTCGGAGTGGTAGACGAGTGCGGCGTCGGCCTCCCCGAGGACCACCTTCGTGAGGGTCGCCTTGACGTCGACCTCGCGGGACACGACGTGGGCGGTCACGCCGGCGGTGCGCAGCACGTCGTCCGCGGCCTTGCCGCAAGGGACGGTCGCGGCGCACAGCACGACGTCGAGGTCGGGGTCGCCGAGGTCGCGGAGGTCGGCGACCGCGCCGGGGTTGTCGGGCGGGGTCGCGATCTCGACGGTGTTGCGCGCGATGGTCGCCCGGCCGCCGTCACCGGCGGCGTCCGGGGGCAGGAGCGAGAGCGGGGCCTCGCCGGCACTCGCGTACAGGTCGGCCGGAGCCCCCTCGGAGATCTGTTGGGCGAGTGTCGTGCTCGAGCCGAAGCTGAGGCGCACCGTGACCCCCGGATGGTCCCGCTCGTACTGCTCGGCGAGGGCTGTCAGCGGCGCGGTGAGCGAGGCCGCGGCGAGGACCGTGACGGTGCCGCTACCCCCGGCGGTCGGGTCGTCGCCGGCCTGGGTCGTGTCCGCGGTCGTCGCGGCCGAGCACGCACCGAGGGTCAGCGCGGCGGCGGCGGCGAGCAGCAGGGGGCGCAGGGCTGCCGGGGTCATCGGGCCACCCCGACGACGACGTTCGTCGACTTGATCGACGCGACGGCGACCGTGCCGACCTCGAGGCCGAGGTCACGGACGGCCTCGCTCGACATCAGCGACACGATGCGGAACGGCCCGCACTGCATCTCGACCTGGGCCATGACGGTGTCGGTGAGGACCCTCGTGACGATGCCGCTCATCCGGTTCCGGGCGGACTCGTCGGCGACCACTCCGACCGGCGCGGGGCGGGCGGTCTCCTGAGCGATGGCCGCGACGTCGGCGCCGGCGACGACGAGGCGCCCGGCGTCGTCCGAGGTGGCGGGCAGCCGCCCGCTGTCGACCATCCGGCGCACGGTGTCGTCCGAGACCCCGAGCAGCGCCGCCGCCTCACTGATCCGCAGTTGCGTCATGAAAGCCACTCTAGCCCCGCAGTTGCGACCGCATCCTCGCAACCACCCCCGCCGCCCGTCCCCACATCGACCGATAGGTCACGTCAGGTACGCGCCGGTCCGTCCGCACATCGACCGATAGGTCACGGCAGGTACGGGTCGGTCCGTCCTCACATCGACCGATAGGTCACGTCAGGTACGCCCCGGTCCGTCCCCACATCGACCAATAGGTCACGTCGGGTACGCCCCGGTCCGTCCTCACATCGACCGACAAGGTCACGCAAGGACTGGTCAGGACGATGGACGTTGCGTCCACTCAGGGCCACACTCGTAGGTATCGGGCGCGGAGGTCTCCATGACCACAACGAGCGGGCGCTCCAGCGTGAGCGGCGACGACGATCTCCTGCACTCTCTGCGCGAAGCGCAGGACCAGCTGCACGCGACCGGCGAGGTGCTGCGCGCCCTCGGCAGGTCGGCCTCGGACCTCGACGCCGTCATGCGCACCGTCACGGACAGCGCCCGGCGGCTCTCCCGGGGGGATGCCGCCGCCGTGTACCTCTTCGACGGGCACGAGTTCCGCCTCGCCTGGTCCTCCGGCGTGAGCGAGGCGTTCCTGGCCTTCGTGCGCGACCACCCGGTCCAAGCGGACCGCAGCGCGCTCGTCGGCCGCGTCGGCCATGACCGACAGACCCAGCAGATCGCCGACGTGCTCGCCGACCCGGAGTACAGCCGGACGGACCTCCAACGCCTCGGGCACTACCGGACGGTCATCGGCGCGCCGATGCTCGTCGACGACGAGGTCGTCGGAGTGCTCAACCTCTGGCGGAACACGGTCTCCTTGTTCAGCGACCGGGAGGTCGAGCTGCTGACGAGCTATGCGGCCCAGGCCGCGATCGCGGTCCGGACCGCCCGCCTCATGCGGGACCTCGAGGCCCACCGGGAGGCGCTGACCCGGCGGCTGGACCAACTGGAGGCCCTCAGCGCCGTCGGCGAGTCGGTGAGCTCGAGCCTGGATCCCGACGAGGTCCTCACGACCATCGTCACCCACGCCGTGGCGCTCGCCGGGGCCGACGGCGGGTCGATCCTGGAGTTCGACTCCGAGAGCGAGCGGTTCCGGGTCCGGACGACGTTCGGCACCGCCCCACAGCTGGTCAAGGACCTCCGTGAGGTCCGTGTCGGCCTGCACGACAGCCTCGTCGGTCGGGCCGCGCTCGAACGGCGCCCCCTCCAGGTCGCCGACCTCGCCGAGCACGCGTCCGACCCGCACCTACGGCTGCTGCGCGATGCGGGATGGCGGTCGGTCGTCACCGTCCCGATGCTGCGACAGGACCGGGTGGCGGGGGCTCTGGTCATCAGGCGCCGCGAGCCCGGCCTCGTCGACGACGAGACCTGCGAGCTCCTCGAGACCTTCGCCTCACAGTCGTCGCTGGCCCTGGCGAACGCCCACCTCTACCGGCGTCTCGAGCGCCAGAGCGAGGAGCTGGCTGTCGCGAGCCGGCACAAGTCGGAGTTCCTCGCCTCGATGTCGCACGAGCTGCGCACGCCCTTGAACGCGATCATCGGGTTCTCCGAGGTCCTGCTCGAGCGGATGTTCGGGGACCTCAACGATCGGCAGGCCGAGTACCTCGGGGACATCCACGACTCCGGCAAGCACCTGCTGGCCCTGCTCAACGACATCCTCGACCTGTCCAAGGTCGAGGCCGGGCACATGGAGCTCGACCTCGGCCCCGTCGACCTGCCGACGCTCACCGCATCCACGGTCGGTCTCGTCCGCGAGCGTGCGGCGCGGGGCGGGCTCACCCTCGCCGTCGACGTCCCGGACTCCCTGCCGCTCGTCGATGTCGACGAGCTGCGGGTCCGCCAGGTGCTGCTCAACCTGCTGACCAACGCCGTGAAGTTCACCCCCGCCGGCGGGACGGTCACGGTCCGTGCCGAGGACCGCGGCGCCGAGGTCGAGCTCGCGGTCGTGGACACCGGTGCCGGCATCGCGCCGCGGGACCGGGAGCGCATCTTCGAGTCCTTCCAGCAGGGCGGGCACGCCACGACCGGCCAGGAGGGCACGGGGCTCGGACTGACCCTGAGCCGCCGCATCGTCGACCTGCACGGGGGACGCCTGTGGGTCGACAGCGACGAGGGGCGGGGGAGCACCTTCCGCTTCACCGTCCCCGTGCACCGGGCCGCCGCCGGGGATGCGGGGACGGACGCGCCCGGTGGGGCGGTCGTCCTGCTCGTCGAGGACGACCGTCGCTCGGCGGACCTCATGCGGATCCTGCTCGCCGACCAGGGCTTCCGGGTCGTCCATGCGGCCTCCGGTGAGGAGGCGCTCGACGTGGTCGCACGCGAGCTCCCGGCCGCGGTCGTGCTCGACATCCGGCTCCCCGGCATCTCGGGCTGGGAGGTCCTCGCGCGGGTCAAGGGAGACCCGGCATCCGCAGACGTCCCGGTCATCGTCGTGTCGATCCTCGACGAGCGCGGGCGCGGCTACGCCCTCGGAGCCGACGACTACCTCGTCAAGCCCGTCGCGCGCGAGCTGCTCGTCCAGTCGCTGCGTCGCGCGGGGCTCGTGCCGGGGCCGGGCCCGCGGCGGGTCTGGGTCGTCGACCGGGACCCGACGACGCGGGGCGCCCTGGTCGAGCAGCTCGAGTCCGGAGGCTGGCAGGTCCGGGCGTCGGCGACCGTCGTCGACGGGCTGCCGGCAGCGCGGGCGGCGGTCCCGGACGCCGTCCTCGTCGACCTCGTCAGCGTGTCCGACGACGGGTTCGCCGCCGTCCGGGCCCTGCACGATGACGACGTCCTGCGGGACGTCCCCGTCGTCGCGCTCGCGCCGGGCGGCGCGGACCCCGCGACGTGGGCCCACCTGGCGGACGAGGTGACCGTCGCCGCCTCCGTCGCCCCGGCGGGGGCCCGCGACCTGCTCCTGCTCCTCGACCGGGTGACGACGACAGGTTCGGGCAGGGGCCGGACATGACCGGGAGCCGCGTGCTCGTCGTCGAGGACAACGAGCGGAACCTCAAGCTCGTCCGCGCGGTGCTGGAGCACGCCGGCTTCGAGGTCCGCGAGGCCGGCACGACCGACGACGCCCTCGTCGAGGCCATCGCCCGCCGTCCCGACCTGGTCCTCATGGACCTCCAGCTCCCGGGGCAGGACGGGGTGGCCGGGCTCGCCGCCCTCCGCGCCCATCCGGACACCCGCGACGTCCCCGTCGTCGCCCTCACCGCGCTCGCCATGCCCGAGGACCGCGAGCGGGTGCGAGCGGCCGGTTTCGACGGGTACTGGGAGAAGCCGATCAGCGTGCGGGACCTGCCCGACCAGGTGCGCTCGATGATCACGAGAGGAAGGCCGTCGCCATGACCGCACCAGAACCCGACCCGCCGGTCGTGCTCGTCGTCGACGACCTCGACGCGAACATCCGTCTCCTCGACGCGGTGCTGTCCCCGCGCGGCTATCGCGTGCTGACCGCGTCCTCGGGCGAGGCCGGGCTCGAGGTGCTCGTGCGCGAGGACGTCGACGTCGTGCTGCTCGACATCCTCATGCCCGGCATCGACGGCTACGAGGTGTGCCGCCGCATCCGGGCCGATGAGCGCACCGCGTTCTTGCCGGTCGTGATGATCACCGCCAGCGGCGCCCAGGAGAAGGTGCTGGCCATCGAGGCCGGGGCCGACGACTTCCTGTCCAAGCCGTTCGACCACCAGGAGCTCCTCGCCCGGGTCCGCAGCCTGCTGCGGGTCAAGCGCTACCACGACACCATCGAGGCCCAGGCCGCCGAGCTCGCCGGGTGGAACGCCGAGCTGGAGTCCCGCGTGAGCTCGCAGGTCGAGGAGCTCGAGCGGGTGGGCCGGCTGCGGCGCTTCCTCTCGCCGCAGGTCGCCGAGCTCGTGATGACCGCCGGAGAAGACACCGTGGCGGAAGGGCATCGCCGGGAGATCACCGTCGTCTTCGCGGACCTGCGGGGGTTCACGCCCTTCGCGGAGACTGCCGAGCCGGAGGAGGTGTGGGCGGTGCTGCGGGAGTACCACGCGGCCATCGGCGACCTCGTCACCCGCTACGACGCCACCCTCGAGCGGTTCACCGGCGACGGGGTCATGCTGTTCTTCAACGACCCCGTCCCCGTCGACGACGCCCCCGCCCGTGCGGTGCGACTGGCGGTGGCGATGCGGGCCCGCGCGCAGGAGCTCTCGGAGGGATGGCGCAGCCGCGGGCACGATCTCGCGCTGGGGGTCGGCATCGCGCAGGGGTACGCGACGATGGGCCGGATCGGGTTCGAGGGGCGCGTCGACTACGCCGCGATCGGGACGGTGACCAACGTCGCGGCCCGCCTCTGCGATACGGCCGAGCCCTGGCAGGTGCTCGTCACCCAGCGGGTCCGGTCCGCGGTCGAGGGCATCGCCGTGACCCGACCGCTGGGCGAGCTGCCACTGCGGGGGCTGTCCCGACCCGTGTCCGCGTTCGACGTCGTCGGCCTCGACGCGGCGCGGGTGACACCGTGAGCACCACGACCCCGCCGACCCTGGACACGCTCACCGAGGAGGAGCGCAACGCGAGGTTCGACGAGCTCCAGAGCCGGCTCCCCGCGGTCTGGCGGATCATCGGCCTCAACGAGCCGAACGAGTCCGTCGTCATCGTCCCGTCGGTGTCGATGGACAAGGTCGAGGCCAGCAGCGGGACGGCGATGCAGGCCATGGAGGAGCGGTTCCTCGTCCTGCTGCTCCTGCTCCGGCAGCCGCGCCTGCGCATCGTGTACGTCACGTCGATGCCCATCGACCCGACGATCGTCGAGTACTACCTGGCATTGCTGCCCGGCGTCATCCCGAGCCACGCGCGCGCCCGGCTCCACCTGGTCCCCGTCGGGGACGCGTCGGGCCGCCCGCTCACCGAGAAGCTCCTGGAGCGGCCCCGGCTGCTCGAACGGATCGCGTCGCTCGTGCCCGACCTCGGGAGGTCCCACCTCGTGCCGTACACGACGACCGAGCGCGAGCGCGACCTCGCCCTGGCACTGGGGATCCCGATGTACGGCGCCGACCCCAGGCTGGCTCCGTTCGGGACGAAGACCGGGTGCCGCCGCCTGTTCGCCGAGGAGGGCGTGCGGCACCCACTCGGGTCCGAGGACCTGCACAGCGTCGACGAGGTCGCCGCCGCCCTGGGCCGGCTGCGGGCCGCGCGCCCCACCGCCGTCGAGGCGCTCGTCAAGCTCAACGAGGGAGTGTCGGGGGCGGGGAACGCGCTCGTCGACCTGCGCGGTCTCGGCCCGGCAGGCTCACCGGGGGAGACCGCAGGGCTTCGGGAGGCGGTCCAGCGCATGGCCTTCGAGAAGCCGACGATCCGCTTCGACGACTACGTGGCGAAGCTGGCGGAGCGCGGCGGGGTCGTCGAGGAGCGGATCGTCGGGGTCGAGCTGCGCAGCCCGTCGGTGCAGCTGCGGATCCTGCCGGACGGCGAGATCGAGCTGCTCTCGACCCATGACCAGCTGCTGGGTGGGCCGTCCGGGCAGAGCTACCTGGGCTGCCGGTTCCCCGCGGACTACGGCTACGCCCGGCTCATCAGCGGCGAGGCGATGGTCGTCGCGCGCCGTCTGGCCCGCGAGGGGGTCCTCGGACGCTTCGCGCTGGACTTCGTCGTCGTGCGCGACGAGGCGGGATCGTGGGCGACGTACGCCATCGAGATCAACCTGCGCAAGGGCGGCACGACCCACCCGTTCCTCACCCTCCAGTTCCTCACCGACGGCCGGTACGACCCCGTCTCGGCGCTGTTCATGACCCCGACCGGTCGGGAGCGGCATCTCGTGGCGACCGACCACCTGGAGTCCCCGGCCTTGCGAGGGTTGTCGACGGCCGACCTGTTCGACATCGTCGCGCGACACCGGCTGCACTACGACCAGGCGCGACAGGTCGGCATCGTGTTCCACATGATCAGCTGCCTCACCGAGCTGGGGCGGGTCGGCCTGACCGCCGTGGGCGAGACCCCCAGCGACGCCGACGCGCGCTATCGCCGGGCCGAGCAGCTGCTGCTGGCCGAGGCCGAGGCGGCCCTGCGCCCCGCCCGCCTCGCCGGAGCGGGGTGACCTCTCAGGCGTCGGGGAGAGCGTGCGGCGCGGGGGCCTGGGCGGGGTCGCGGAAGTGCTCGAGCCGCGGGCGCTTCGCCTCCCGCCCGTCGCCCGACGACGTGCCCCGGACCCGCCGCTCGATCCAGGGTGCGGCATGGGTGCGGACCCACGTGGCGTGCTCGCGCAGCTCCTCGCGTCTCGTCGCACGGTCGGGCGCCGGCAGCGGCGTCGACCAGTCCGCGACGTCGGTGCTGTGGCCGAGCGCCGTCAGAGCGGCCAGGGACACCCGCCGGTGCCCCTCGGAGGTCAGGTGGATCCGGTCCTCGGACCACATCCGCCAGTCACGCAGCGACGCCATCCCCCAGAGGTTGACGACGAAGCAGTCGTGCTCGTGGGCGATCGTGAAGATGTTCGCCGCATGCACGGCATGGCGCCCCCGCAGGGCTCGGAACAGGCCGGCGTCGCGGGTGTCGGTCGGCGTGGCGAGCAGCACGTCCGCGCCGCTGGACCGCAGGCGCACCACGGCGTCCTCGATGCGCTGCGCCAGCCCGTCGAGGTCCACGCTCGGCCGGAGCAGGTCGTTGCCGCCGCCGACCATCGAGACGAGGTCCGGGCCCATCGTCAGGGCGGTGTCGAGCTGCGGCCCGACGACATCGGACAGGGTGCGGCCGCGGACCGCGAGGTTGGCGTACCCGAACGGCAGGTGCGCGCGCTCGGCGACCGAGTCGAGGTGGTGGGCGAGCCGGTCGGCCCAGCCGACGAACCGGTCCTCGCGCTCGGGGTCGGCGTCGGACATGCCCTCGGTGAAGGAGTCCCCGATCGCGACGTACCGGGTCCAGACGCGGTGGGGGTCGTGGGCGGGGGTCACGGGAGCCTCCAGTCGACCGGGTCGGCGCCGGCCTCGGTGAGCAGCTGGTTGGTGCGCGAGAAGGGCCGCGACCCGAAGAACCCATGGCGGGCAGACAGCGGGCTCGGGTGCGCGGACTCGATGCACGGGATGCCGTGCAGGTGCGGAGCGAGTGAGCGGGCGTCGCGACCCCAGAGGATCGCGACGAGCGGCCCGCCCCGCTCTACGAGGGCCTCGATGGCGCGGCCCGTCACCTCCTCCCAGCCGAGCCCGCGATGACTGGCGGGCGTGCCGGGCCGCACCGTGAGGACGCGGTTGAGCAGCAGGACGCCCTGGTCGGCCCACGGGGTGAGGTCGCCGCTGCTCGGACGCGGCAGGCCGAGGTCGCTCTCGAGCTCGGCGTAGATGTTGACGAGGCTTCGCGGGACGGGTGTGACGTCGGGGTTCACCGAGAAGGACAGCCCCATGGCGTGCCCCGGCGTCGGGTACGGGTCCTGGCCCACGATGAGCACCCGGACCCCGTCGAGCGGCTGCTGGAACGCGCGGAGGACGTGCGGCCCGGCGGGCAGGTAGCCGCGCCCGGACGCGACCTCCGCGCGGAGGAACTCGCCGAGGCGGGTGACCGCCGGCTCGACCGGCGCCAGCGCGTCCGCCCACGTGGGGTGCACGAGGTCACGCAGGGGCATCGCGGGGCTCGGGGCGGGCGGCGTGGGCATCGACCCCACGGTAACCCCGCCCTTGCCCGACCTTTCATGCTGGCATCCGCGTGATGCGCAGCGAACGCGGCGTGTCGGCGGGCGCCGGCCTGAAAAGTGGGGAAGCCCGGGGGAGGTGCGGGGTGGGGCGGGAGTGGGGGAGGGGTCAGTCGAAGATGCTGCGGGCCTCGGCGAGGCGGGCCGGCACGATCCGGAACCAGGCCCACGTCCCGCGCTTCTCGCGCTCGAGGAAGCCGGCGTCGACGAGCACCTTGAGGTGGTGGGAGACCGTGGGCTGGGCGAGGCCGACGAGCTCGGTGAGGTCACAGACGCAGGCCTCGCCCCCCTCGGTCGCCCGGATCGCGCTGAGCAGCCGCAGGCGCGCGGGGTCGGCGACCGCCTTGAGCAGGGTCGCGCTCGCCTCGGCCTGGTCGCGCGAGAGCCCGCCGTCGACACCGATCCCGCAGCACCCGGAGGTGGAGGTGGGCGGGGTGATGACCGGAAGGTATCGGGTCGGCATGGCAGGCTCCTAAGAAATCGACGCACATCTATATTGACACAGATCGATGTTATGTGGTGACCTGGTGACATCGCATCGACGAGTGTCGATGTACTCTCTCACCGGAGGTGCCCCATGACCAGTGCGACCACCAGTCGCGTCCAGCTCGCCCTCAACGTGTCCGACCTCGAGGCGTCCGTCGCCTTCTACTCCGCGATGTTCGGGGTGGAGCCGCACAAGCGCCGGCCGGGCTACGCGAACTTCGCGGTCACCGAGCCGCCGCTCAAGCTCGTCCTCATCGAGACGAGTGAGCAGACCCGGGGCACCGGGCCGGCCGGGGCGCTCAACCACCTCGGCGTCGAGGTCCCGTCCACCGACGACGTCGCCGAGGCCCGCGCGCGGTTCTCCGCCGCCGGTCTGGCAGCCTTCGACGAGAACGACACGACGTGCTGCTACGCGCTCCAGGACAAGGTCTGGGTGCACGACCCCGCCGGCGCGCCGTGGGAGGTCTACACCGTCAAGGACGACGACCCTGCGAACGCCCGGCCCGCCAGTGCCAGTCTCGAGATCCTCGGCGACGGGCGCTGCTGCAGCGCGGACGCCACCGGCACCGCCACCACCGTCCCCTCCGACCAGAAGCAAGAGGCCTGCTGCTCGTGACCGCACACTCCGAGACCCGGCCGGCCGCCACCCCCGCGGTGGCGGCCCGCCTCTCCACCCTCGACCGCTACCTCCCTGTGTGGATCGGCCTCGCCATGGTGGCGGGCCTGGTCCTGGGGCGGGTCGTCCCGGGGCTCGGCGCGGCACTCTCGACGGTGGAGGTCGACGGCGTCTCGCTGCCGATCGCCGTCGGGCTCCTCGTCATGATGTACCCGGTCCTCGCCAAGGTCCGCTACGACCGGCTCGACTCGGTGACCGGCGACCGACGGATGCTCGGCGCCAGCCTCGTCCTCAACTGGGTCCTCGGTCCGGCGCTGATGTTCGCACTCGCGTGGCTGCTGCTGCCGGACCTGCCCGAGTACCGGACCGGGCTCATCATCGTGGGCCTCGCACGGTGCATCGCGATGGTCATCATCTGGAACGACCTCGCGTGCGGGGACCGGGAGGCCGCCGCCGTCCTCGTCGCCCTCAACTCGGTCTTCCAGGTCATCGCCTTCGCCGGCCTCGGTTGGTTCTACCTCTCCGTCCTCCCCGGCTGGCTCGGGCTGCCCCAGTCCGACCTCGACGTCTCCCCGTGGTCGATCGCGGGCTCGGTCCTGGTCTTCCTCGGCGTCCCCCTGCTCCTGGGCTACCTGTCCCGCCGGGTCGGCGAGAAGCGCTGGGGCCGTGCGGCCTACGAGCGGTCCTTCCTGCCGAGGGTCGGCCCGTGGGCGCTCTACGGCCTCCTGTTCACGATCGTCGTGCTCTTCGCCCTCCAGGGCGAGCAGATCACGAGCCGGCCGTTCGACGTCGCCCGCATCGCACTGCCCCTCCTCGCGTACTTCGCGTTGATGTGGGGCGGCGGCTTCGTCCTCGGACGCTGGCTCGGGATGACGTACGAGCGGACGACGACCCTGGCCTTCACGGCCGCCGGCAACAACTTCGAGCTCGCCATCGCCGTCGCGATCGCGACCTTCGGGGTCACCTCCGGGCAGGCGCTGGCCGGCGTCGTCGGCCCGCTCATCGAGGTGCCCGTCCTCGTCGGCCTCGTCTATGTCAGCCTCGCCCTGCGCAGCCGCTTCGCCCAGCGTGGGTCAGGCGCCGCGACCTCGACCACCAGGAGCCCCGCATGAGCAGCGACCCGCACACCGCCGACCGGCCCTCGGTCCTCTTCGTCTGCGTGCACAACGCCGGCCGGTCGCAGATGGCCGCCGCGTACCTCACCCACCTGTCCGGTGGGGCCGTCGAGGTCCGGTCGGCGGGCAGCGCGCCGGGCACTGCCGTCAACCCCGTCGCCGTCGAGGCGATGCGCGAAGAGGGCATCGACATCTCGGCGGAGCAGCCGAAGGTGCTCACCGCCGACGCGGTCCAGGCCTCGGACGTCGTCGTGACGATGGGCTGCGGCGACACGTGCCCGTACTTCCCCGGGACGCGCTACGAGGACTGGGTGCTCGAGGACCCCGCCGGGCAGGGGATCGAGGTCGTCCGGCCCATCCGCGACGAGATCCGCACGCGGGTCCTCGGTCTCCTCGACGAGCTCGGCGTCGCTCCGGTCGCCTGAGGCCCCGGGTCGCTCAGGCGGCGAACCCCGTGGTGGCCACGAAGGCCGCGAGGACGAGCAGCCCGATGTTCATCGGCAGGGCTCCCTGCTCGCGACGCCGGACGTGGGTGACGATGGCGCCGAGCATGACGGCCGCGAGTCCGGTGGCGGCCAACGGCGCGAGGACCGGCGCGATGTCCAGGGCTCGCGGCAGGACCAGTCCGAGGGCTCCGAGAACCTCGAGGCCGGCGACGAGCCGGATGGTGCCCTCGCCGAAGTCCTGGGTCCAGGCCATCTTGGGGTCACCCTCCAGCTGTTCCTTCGACTGGGTGAGCTTGGTCGCCGCGGCGGCCAGGAAGACGAGGGCCAGCAGCCCGCTGACGATCCACACTGCGATGTCCATGTACTTCACCTTCGATTGAGTTGACGCTTCAACTCATAGTGCAGGGGAGTCACTTGAAACGTCAAGTCACGGGTAGGATGAGGCCGTGAATACCTCCGACGACGGTCCTCTGTGGCTCAATGACGAAGAGCACGCCACGTGGCTCGTGCTGTCGGCGACGATGATGAAGCTCCCCGCCGCCCTGGACGCCCAGCTGACCCGGGACGCGGGGCTGACGTTCTTCGAGTACATGACCCTCGCGGTGCTCTCCGAGCGGGCCGACCGCACGGCGCGGATGAGCGAGCTCGCGGGCCTCGCGAACGGGTCCCTCTCCCGGCTCTCGCACGTGGCCAGCCGGCTCGAGAGCCGTGGCCTGCTGGTGCGCAGTCCCGATCCGACCGACCGGCGGTTCACCGTGGCGCGGATGACCGATGCCGGGTGGGACGCCATCGAGGCCGCCGCGCCCGGCCACGTTCGCGCGGTGCGTGAGCTCGTCGTGGACCGGCTCGGACCCGGCCACGGCCGGGTCCTGCGCGAGGCCTTCTGTTCGATCCTGGCCGTCGTGGACCCGTCCACCCTGCAGGCGTTGTCGGCCCGCGGCGTGGAGGAGGCCCCGGGGGCTGCCTGCGGCACCGACCGGGAAGGGGCCCTCGATGGCGCGGTCGGCAAGGGGGGCTGTCCGGGCCCCGCCTTGCCCTCGGTCCGGGCCGCCCCGGCAGACTGACGCGGGTGACCTCCTCGCCCCGCTGGCCCACCGTCTTCTTCGACCTCGACGGGACGCTGGCCGACACCATCCCGCTCATCGTCGCCTCGTACCAGCACGCCTTCCGGGTCGTGCTCGGCGAGGAGGTCGACGAGGCGCGGGCGCGGGCGTGGATCGGCCGCCCACTGCTCGAGGCGCTGCTCGAGGAGTCACCCGAGCACGGTCACGCCCTCGACGCTGCCTACCGCGAGTGGAACCTCGCGAATACCGCGCGGCTCATCCGGCGCTACGACGGGGTGCCGTGGATGCTCGAGGAGCTCACCGCCGCCGGTGTCCGCACCGCGGTCGTCACCTCGAAGCGCCGGGACACCGCCCGCATCGCGCTCGAGGCGGTCGGGGCCGACCACCTCATCGACGTCGTGGCGGGGCTCGAGGACACGACGCGGCACAAGCCGGCGCCCGACCCGCTGCTGCACGGCGCCGCCGCGCTCGGTGTCGACCCCGCGACGTGCGCCTACGTCGGGGACGCCACCGTCGACCTGCAGGCCGCCCGGGCCGCCGGGATGGCGGCCGTCGCCGTCACCTGGGGCGCGGGTGAGGTCGAGGCTCTCGCCGCCGAGAGCCCCGACGCCCTCGTCGGCGACGTCGCGGGGCTCGTCGGCCTGCTGCTGCCCCTGGCCGGCTCCTAGACTCCGGCGCGTGAGCGCGCGCCCGAACTTCACCCTCCGACCGCACGAGGAGCTCGCGGACCTCCTCCAGGTCATCACGGACTACGCCGAGGAGCGGATCCGGATGGAGCCGCCGCTGGACCGGACCCGGACCCGCGCGGACCTCGACGCGGCGCTCGGCTCGACGATCACCGCCTCGGGCGTCGGCGGCGCCGAGGCGATGCGGATCTTCACCGACGAGCTCGCGCCGGCGTGCCTCTCGACCGACCACCCGCGCTTCCTGTCCTTCATCCCCTGCGCCCCCTCGGACGCCTCGGTGATGTTCGACCTCGTCGTCGGGGCGTCGTCGGTCTATGCCGGCTCCTGGCTCGAGGGGGCGGGCGCGGTGTGGGCCGAGAACCAGGCGCTGCGGTGGATCGCCGACCTCGTCGGCATGCCCGACGAGGCCGGCGGGGTCTTCGTCCCGGGCGGCACCATCGGCAACCTGTCGGCGCTCGTCGCGGCCAGGTCGGCGGCACGCGACGGCGCCCCCGTGGCCGTCCGGCCGTGGCGGGTGGCGGCCACCGAGGGGGCGCACAGCTCCATCGCCTCCGCGTGCGAGGTGATGGACGCCGAGCTCGTGGGGGTCGCTGCCGACGACGCGGGGCGGCTCACCGGGGAGGCCCTGCGGGCCGCCCTCGAGGCCCACGGCCCCGAGACGTTCTTCGCCGTCGTCGCGACCGCCGGGACGACGAACTTCGGCATCGTCGACGACCTCGCGTCCGTCGCGCGGGTCTGCCGGGAGAACGGCCTCTGGTTCCACGTCGACGGCGCGTACGGGGGCGCCGGGCTCGTGGCCCCCTCGGTCCGCGCGCTGTACGACGGGATCGAGCACTGCGACTCGTTCATCGTCGACCCGCACAAGTGGCTCTTCGCGCCGTTCGACTGCTGCGCGCTGCTGTACCGGCAGCCGGCGCTCGCCCGGGCCGCGCACACCCAGCGGGCCGGCTACCTCGACGTGCTCACCGAGGCGACGGACTGGAACCCCACCGACTACTCCGTCGGGCTGACCCGTCGCGCGCGCGGCCTGCCGTTCTGGTTCTCGCTCGTCGTCAACGGCACCGACGCGTACGCCGCCGCCGTCGAGCACACCCTCGAGGTGGCCCGGTTCGCGGCGGCCGAGATCGCGCGCCGCGACCATCTCGAGCTGGTCCGGGAGCGGGACCTCTCGGTCGTCGTGTTCCGCCGGCTCGGGTGGACCCCGGCCGACTACCAGGCGTGGTCGGACCGACTGCTCGCCGACGAGGTCGCCTTCGTCGTCCCGACGACGCACCGCGGCGAGACGCTGGCGCGGTTCGCGATCGTCAACCCGCTGACGACCGAGGACGACATCCGGCTCATCCTCGACACGACGATGTGACCCCCGGCTGGGGCGGCTGAGGCGGATGTGACTCGTGAGTTGGGTGCGCTGTGATGTGTCCAGCCGACACGCAGCATCCGGCCGAAGGGAATGACACGAGTGTCATTCTCTCCGATAGACTCGGGGGACCACCGCACGACGAGACCGAAGGGCCCAGACCACACCGTGAGCGCCGCCTCCGATCACGCCAGCACCGCCGTTCTCGCCCCGGACCTGTCCGAGCGCGACCGCGAGATCCTGGCCTTCGAGCGCCAGTGGTGGAAGTACGCCGGCTCCAAGGAGACCGCGATCAAGGAGCTCTTCGACATGAGCTCCACCCGGTACTACCAGGTGCTCAACTCCCTCATCGACAGCCAGGTCGCGATGGCCCACGACCCGATGCTCGTCAAGCGCCTGCGCCGGCTCCGGGCCAGCCGCCAGCGCGCCCGCTCGGCCCGCCGCCTCGGGATGGAGCCCTGACCCGCGGCCACCAGGACCAGTGACGCCCGTCCGTGAGGGAAGCCGGACGGGCGTCTCTGTGTCCGCACCCGGGCCGGAGGCCAGCGCTGTGTCCGCACCCGGGCCGGAGGCCAGCGCTAGGGCAGGTCGGGGTCGGGGAACTCCACGGGCCAGCCCTTCTTCGCGAGCTGGGCGCGCACCCGGCGCAGGTCCTCGTCGCTCGGGTCGGTGTGGGTGTAGGACGTGATGGCGGCGGCGATGTCACGCGGGCCCGCGGGGCTGACGTCGGCACGGCGCAGCGCCTTCGCGACCTTCTTGACCTCCGAGCGGGTGAGGCGCCGCTCCAGGAGGGCGAGCAGCGGGACGTAGTCGTGGTCGGGCACCCCGCCGGGGTAGCCCTCGCGGAGCCAGTTGACGATGCGCGCGAGGGGGCTGCCCTCGTGCGGAGGCGCCTCCTCGTCCTCCTCGAGCCCGCTCAGCGGCCAGCCGCCCAGGACGAGCTTGGCGGACACCTGTCGGACCTGCGTGTCCTCGGGCACCAGTGCCCGCAGGGCGGTGCCGGACAGCAGTCCCTCGGCGGCGAGCGTGCGCAGGACGTCGTGGGCGGCGGCGGTGCCGAGGCGTTCCTGCAGGACGGCGCTCAGGGCGGCCGCCTCGGCGTCCGGGACGCCGTCGGGGAAGCCGGCCCGGATGTGGCCGAGGACCGAGTGGGACAGCTGGGGCATCGAACGGCTCACTTCTCGTCGACGATGGTCGGGATGACGTGCTCGAAGCTGACGGCCTTGCCGAAGCCGCTCGCGACGATGAGGACGAGACCGAGCACGACGCCTCCGACGATGAGCGCGATGAGCAGGCCGGCCAGGGCCCGCCCGAGCGTGCTGGGCTGGGTGTGCGCCCGCCCGCCGTCGTCGACGACCGTGGAGGAGCCGATGGTGAGGGCGCGCATCGCGAGGGCGTAGACGACGGGGAGTCCGGCCCCGAAGACGAGGCCCGCGAAGAGGACCTTGCCGGCGCCGAGGAGGGCGAGTTCGAGACTGCGCATCGTGGCTCCTTCGCTCAGTGGGTGGGGGTCTTGGTGGGGGCGTGCTGGTCGAGGACGTCCTTGGGGCGGTCCCACTCGGCGTTGACGTTGTGCGCACCCACGTGCTGGAGGCGGGACCGGTGGTACATCCAGCCCGCCGCGGCACACAGGATCGTGAAGATGAGCACCGCGCCGGTGAGGCCCCCCAGGGTGTGGCCGGCCCACCACATGAGCGCGCCCATGCCGGCCGCGATCGGGAAGGTCATCGCCCACGCGACGACCATGCGCCCTGCGGTCGCCCACCGGACGTGCGTGCCGCGGCCCAGGCCACCGCCGAGCACCGACCCGGTGGCGACGTGGGTCGTCGACAGGGCGAAGCCGAGGTGGCTGGCCGCCAGGAGCACGGCTGCGGTCGAGCCGTCGCTGGACAGGCCCTGCCGCGGGGTGATGTCGACCAGCCCCTTGCCGAGGGTGCGGATGATGCGCCACCCGCCGATGTAGGTGCCGAGGGCGATCGCAATGGCCGCGGACAGCTTGACCCACAGGGGCACAGCGTCGGTGCGCTCCCAGTGGCCGCTCGCGATGAGGGCGAGGGTCATGACGCCCATCGTCTTCTGGGCGTCGTTGGTGCCGTGCGCGATCGAGACGAGCGACGCGCTGCCGATCTGGCCCCACCGGAAGTGCCGCTCCTCGAGCCGGTGCATGACCGACCGGGTGACGCGGTGCACGAGCCAGCAGCCGACGAACGCGACGGCCATCGCGACGATCGGCGACAGCAGCGAGGGCAGCAGGATCTTGCCGACGACCCCGTCGAGCTTGGTCCCGTCGCCGGTCCACTTGACCCCGGCGAACCCAAGTCCGGCGGCACCCGCCCCGGTGAGCCCCCCGAGCAGCGCGTGCGACGAGCTCGAGGGCAGGCCCAGCAGCCAGGTGAACAGGTTCCAGACGATGCCGCCGACGAGCCCGGCCAGGATGATGAGCAGCAGCGCCGACCCGCCATCGCTGAGGAGCTCGGGGCGGGGGGCCCCGTCCGCGTCCTGGATCTTGATGACGGCGTTGGACACGGTGAGCGCGACCTCGACCGACAGGAACGCGCCCACGAGGTTGAGCACCGCCGACAGCCCGACCGCGACCTTGGGTGCCAGGGCCCCCGTCGAGATGGACGCCGCCATGGCGTTCGCCGTGTCGTGAAAGCCGTTCGTGAAGTCGAAGGCCAGCGCGGTCACGATGACGAGCGCGAGGATGATGGTTGCTGCGTCCACGAGGGAACAGTGTGCGGTGTCGGGGAACATTCACCAAGCCGCGGCCTCGCCGCCCCGAACCGGAGCGCCGGCCGAGGTCACGCCCGCCCTCCCCGCCCCGGTCAGGTCGTCAAAAAGTGACACGCTTGGGATCATTAGTGTGACTTTCTGTGCAAAGGTCGTCACCGACGGGCCAGCAGCGGCCCGTGGCCGGTGACCGCCGGCCCGCCCCTCCGGGAGGATCCGCAACGATGCGACCATCACGCCCGAGCCGCGCCGCCGTTCTCGGCATCGCGGCCGCGACCCTGCTCACCGGCTGTGTGGGGGCCAAGGACTCCGGTCCCGCGGCCGACCCCGACGCGAACGCCGACGCGAAGAACGTCACCCTCGTCATCAGCGCCAACGACATCAAGGGTGGCAAGAACGCCGCCGAGGCCGCCTGGATCGAGGACACCGTCATCCCGGCGTTCGTCGAGCAGCAGAAGGCCAAGGGCGTGACGGCCGACGTCACCTTCAACGGCGCGGGCGTCGAGGACGAGCAGTACAAGACCAAGCTCGAGCTGAACCTGCGGACCGGCAGCGGTTCGGACGTGTTCGCCGCCGACGGCATCTGGCTCGGGGAGCTCGCCGCGGCCGGCTACGTGCAGCCCCTGGACGACGTCGTCGGCGAGGCCGCGGCCGGCTGGGACGGGTGGAGCCAGATCTCGGAGTCGGTGCAGCAGAACATGTCGTTCAAGGGGGAGCGGTACGGCATCCCGAACGGCACCGACGGCCGCGTGCTCTACCTCAACAAGACCCTCCTCGAGAAGGCCGGGCTGCCGGCCGACTGGCAGCCGACCTCGTGGGAGGACGTGCTCACCGCGGGCCGGGCCCTGAAGAAGCTCGACGGGGTCACCCCGATCCAGATCAACGCCGGGGTGCCGATGGGCGAGGCGACGACGGCCCAGGGCTTCCTGCCGCTCCTCGCCGGCACCGGCAGCCCGCTCTACGACGAGGCGGCCGGCACCTGGCAGGGGGCGACCCCCGGGGTGACCGACGTGCTCGGCTTCTACCGGACCGTCTACGGCGAGGGGCTCGGTGACCCGCGCATGCAGCAGGACAAGGCGGGCCGCGACCAGTCCTTCGCCGAGTTCGCCGAGGGCAGGATCGGCATCCTCGCCGAGGGCGACTACTTCTGGCGGTCGGTCATCTGCCCGAGCGAGGACGACTGCGGCGCCACCTCGATGCCGGACCGGGACGAGGTCGTCGGCTGGGCGAAGATCCCCGCGAAGACCCCGGGCGCCGGCGTCGACGGGCAGGACTTCGTCAGCGTGTCCGGCGGCGCGGGCTGGATGATCAGCCCCAAGACGCAGTACCCGCAGCAGGCGTGGGAGCTCATGGCGTTCATGGCGTCGGCGGAGATGCAGACCGCGCTGTCCGAGGCCCAGATCCGCATCTCGGCCCGCAACGACGTCAACGCCGAGACGCTGGCCGACGACCCGCTGCTCAGCTTCATCTCCGAGGAGGTGCTGCCCATCACGACCTACCGGCCCTCGGACGAGAAGTACAACGAGGTCTCGCTCGCCATCCAGCAGGCGACCGCGGACGTCGTGGGCGGTGCGGCCCCGGACGAGGCCGCGCGGACCTACCAGCGCTCGCTCGAGAAGGCCGTCGGTGCCGACCGCGTCGCCGGCGGCTGAGCCGCGGCCGGGGACCGACGCCCGGCCCCCCGACGTCGGGGCGCCCGCACCCGCGCGGACGGCGAGACAGGACCAGGACGTCGCCGGGCTGGGGCGGGGCCGGGCCCTCGGGTTCGTCGCCCCGGCCCTGGTCGTCATCGGGATCTTCCTCGTCTTCCCGGCCATCTGGACGATCTACCTCGGGCTGCTCGACTACAGCCTGAGCGGGTCCGGCGCGAAGGAGCCCGTCTTCGTCGGGCTCGGGAACTACGTCGAGGCGCTCGGCGACCCCGGGTTCCACCGGTCCCTCTACCTCACCCTGCTCTACGTCGGCGGGTCCGCGGTCATCGGGCAGAACATCCTGGGCTTCCTGCTGGCCTGGTACCTCCGCTCGGCCCACCGGTTCGTCCGGCCGGCCCTGACCATCCTCGTGCTGCTCGCGTGGATCCTCCCGGGGTCGGTCGTCGCGTTCCTCTGGCAGGCGCTGCTCGACCGCCGGGCCGGCACCCTCAACGCGATCCTCGACACCTCGGGCCAGGCGTGGGTCCTGGACCACCCGATGCTCGTCATCGTCATCTTCAACATCTGGCGGGGTGCGGCGTTCTCGATGCTCCTCTACAGCGCGGCGCTCAACACGGTGCCGCGCTCGCACCTGGAGGTGGCCCGGATGTCGGGGGCCCGCGGCTGGCAGCAGCTGCGCGACGTCGTCCTCCCGACCGTCAAGCGGCACGTCCTCACGAACACGCTGCTCATCACGCTCTGGACGTTCAACGACTTCTCGCCCTACCTGCTGACCGGCGGCGGCCCCAACGGGGCCAGCGAGATCCTGCCCGTCTACATCTACCGGGAGGCCATCATCGGCGGCGACCTCGGCTACGGCTCGGCGATCTCGCTGCTCCTGCTGCTGGCGAACCTCGTCATCGCCGTCTTCTACCTGCGGGTGCTGCGGACCAAGAAGGAGGACGCCGCGTGAACCCCGTCGTCCGCGGTGTCGTCGGCCGGATCGGGGCCTACACCGCCGTCTGCACCCTCGTCGTGTTCTTCGCGCTGCCCCTGCTGTGGCTCGTCCTGACGCCCTTCACGAAGAACCCGACCTACAGCGTCCGCTTCTCGACGCCGACCCTCGGCAACTTCGCGAAGCTCGCCGAGAACCCCCAGGTGTGGCCGTCCATCCGCAACAGCATCCTGCTCGCGGGCGGCTCGTCGCTGCTCGTGATCGGGCTCGCCGCCCTCGCCGCCTATGCCCTGAGCCGGGTGCGCGTCCCCGGGCGCGACCAGCTGCTGTACGCCCTGCTCCTGCTGTCCTCGATCGTCACGGGCACGGCCGCGATGGTCCCGATCTTCCTCATGTTGTTCCAGCTGAACCTCATCGACCGCCACACCGGCGTCATCCTCGTCCTCACCGGCGGGCTCCTGCCGGCGGCCGTCTTCATGCTCAAGGACTTCGTCGACGGCATCCCGCGCTCCTACGAGGAGTCCGCGCGGGTGTTCGGGGCCAAGCCGCTGCAGATCCTCGGGCACGTCGTCCTGCCGGTGATCCGCCCGGGGATGGCGACGGTGGGGGTGTGGGCGCTCGTCCAGGTCTGGGGCAACTTCCTCGTCCCCTACGTGCTCCTCGCCAACCCGTCGAAGCAGCCCGCCGCCGTCGTCATGTACACGTTCTACGACGCCGGCGGGCAACCGGACTTCGCCCTCATCTCGACCTTCGCGCTCGTGTACTCGATCCCGGTCGTGCTGCTCTACCTCGTCGTCAACCGCCGCTACGGCTTCTCGTTCCAAGGAGGGATCAAGGGCTGATGGCAACCGTCGAGCTCACCGACCTCGTCAAGCAGTACCCGAACGGCGTCCGCGGCGTCGACGGCGTCGACCTCACCATCGCGGACGGCGAGTTCTTCGCACTCCTCGGGCCCTCGGGCTGTGGGAAGACGACGCTGCTGCGCACCCTCGCCGGGCTCGAAGCCGCGACGGAGGGGTTCATCCGGATCGACGACCGTGACGTCACGACCCTCGACCCGGGCGAGCGTGACGTCGCGATGGTCTTCCAGGACTACGCGCTGTTCCCGCACATGACGGTCACCGAGAACATCGCCTACCCGTTGCGGATCCAGAAGGTCGGCAAGGCCGAGCGGGCCGACCGCGCCGCCAGGACCGCGGACCCGCTGAGCCTCGGGCAGCTGCTCGAGCGGCGGCCGGCGCAGCTCTCGGGCGGCCAGCAGCAGCGCGTCGCGCTCGCCCGCGCGATCGCCTGCCACCCGCAGGTGTTCCTCTTCGACGAGCCGCTGTCGAACCTCGACGCCCGGCTGCGCCTCGAGGCCCGCACCTTCCTCAAGCAGCTGCAGCGCCGGCTCGGGGTGACGACCGTGTTCGTCACGCACGACCAGGCGGAGGCGCTGGCGATGTCGGACCGGATGGCCGTCATGGAGGCCGGGCGCATCCGGCAGGTCGGCACGCCGCGCGAGGTCTTCCAGCGGCCGGGGAGCCTCTTCGTCGCCAACTTCATCGGCGCGACGCCGATGAACCTCCTCGAGGGCGACCTCGTCGACGGGCGGGTCGACGTCGGGGGCGGCCTGGCCCTGCCGGTGCCCCCTTCGCATCGCCACCTCCCCGACGGCGAGCGCGTCGTGTGGGGCATCCGGCCCGAGTACGTCGGCGCCCAGGGGCCGGAGGATGCCGACGGCGACGTCGTGGCCGGCACCGTCGCCGCCGTCGAGAACCTCGGGGTCACCGTCCTGGTGACCGTGGAGGCCGGGGGCCGTCAGCTCCGGGCGGTCCTCCCCGAGGGCCTGGAGCCGCAGGTCGGCGACCCCCTGGGCCTGCGCCCCCAGACCGACCGCGTGCTCCTCTACCGCGCCGACGAGGACGGTGCGCTGATCGAGCCGTGAGCCCGGCCCAGCAGGTGGGGGCGGCGACCTGGCGCGGGACGTGGACCCCGCAGGACCGGGCGGAGTCGGTGTGGCCGGCGCTCGGCTTCGACGTCCCGGACGGCAGCCCTGGGCTGCGGGTGGTCCTCACCTACGACCGGTCGTGCGGGCCGGCGGGCGTGCTCGACCTCGGGCTCGTCGACCCGCTGGGCTGGCGTGGCTGGTCCGGTGGGGCCCGCTCGGTGGTCGAGATCGCGCCCGCGGCCGCCACGCCCGGCTACCTCGACCGGGGGCTCCCCGGGGGGCGCTGGGAGGTCGTGCTCGGGCTGCACCGGGTCCCGGCGGCCGGCCTCGGCTTCTCGCTCGCCGTCGAGGTGGGTGCCGTGGAGCCGGAGCACGCCGGCCCGACGCCGCGCCCGGTCCCGTTCGCCGGGCGCCCACCCCGACCGGAGCTGCCCGCCCCCAGCGGGTTCCGCTGGCACGCCACGGACTGCCACGCGCACACGCGCCACTCCGACGGACGCCTGAGCCTCGACGAGCTCGCGGCCTTCGCGGCGTCGCGAGGACTGGACGCCCTGTGGGTGACCGACCACAACACGGTGAGCCACCACCGGCACCTCGCGGCGGTCGGCGCCCGGTACGGGATCGACCTCCTCCCCGGGCAGGAGGTGACGACGGCCGACGGCCACGCCAACGCGTTCGGTGACGTCGGGTGGGTCGACTTCCGTCGACCGGCGCGGGCCTGGGCCGAGCAGGTCGTGGGGGCCGGGGGTGTGCTGTCGGTCAACCACCCGGTCGCCGGGGACTGCGCCTGGCGGGAGCCGGGAGGGGTGGCGGCCACGCCCTCGCACGCCGAGGTGTGGCACTCGTCGTGGACCGACCGGAGCGACGGGGCCTGCCTCGCCTGGTGGTCCGCGGCCGGCCGCCCGGTGCCGCTGGGGGGCAGCGACGTCCACGACCCGGCCACCGCCTCGCCTGGGTCGCCGACGACGTGGGTCCTGGCCGCCGACGGTGACGTGCTCGGGGCGATGGCCGCCGGGCGCACGGCCGTCGCTGCCGGTCCGGACGCCCCGGTGTTGCTCCGCCTCGGCGACGACCTCCACGCGGTCGGCGCCGACGGCGGCCAGCTGGTCTGCCCCGACGGCCGACGCACCCCGGTCCGCGGGGACCACGTCACCGTCGGGAACCACGGCGGGCCCCACCTGCTCGAGCGCGACGACCGCCGCGTGCTCGCCATCTCGTCCTGACCCCCGACCCGAGGAGACCCTGATGCACGACGACCACCTGCTCATCGAGGGCCGGCTCCGGCGCACCCTCCAGCGCGTCGCGGACGCCGTCTGGAGCGACCCCGAGCCGGTGACGCTCGGCCGCTGGGACGCGCCCGGGGAGCCGGTCCCGGTCGCCGAGGGGCTCGCCGCCGACCACACGCCCTGCACGGTGGGGGAGACGTGGGGGCCGCCCTGGGGGACCTCCTGGTTCCGGGTGCAGGGCAGGGTCCCGGACCGGTTCGCCGGGCGGGCCGTCGACCTGCGGCTCGACCTCGGCTTCGACCCGGAGCGCACCGGCTTCCACGCCGAGGGCCTCGTCTACCGGCCGGACGGGACGCCCGTCAAGGGGCTGCACCCGCAGTCGCAGTGGGCCCGGGTAGCGGGCCCGGCCGCCGGTGGCGAGGAGGTGGATCTGCACGTGGAGGCCGCGTCCAACCCGCTCCTCCTGGGCGGGGGCGGCTTCGACTTCCGGCCCTCCCCGATGGGCGACCCCGCAACGGCCCCCACCGACCCGCTGTACCGCATCGCGCGGGCGGAGCTGGCGGTCTTCGAGGCCGAGGTGTGGGAGCTGCAGCAGGACCTCGAGGTGCTCGGCCAGCTCGCGGGCGAGCTGCCGCTCGAGGATGCGCGTCGCTGGCAGCTGCTGCGGGCGCTGGACCGCGCGATGGACGCGGTGGACGTCGCGGACCTCCCGGGAACGGCGGCCAAGGCCCGGGCCGAGCTGGCCGAGGTCCTCGCGGCGCCCGCCCGCGCCAGCGCCCACCGCATCTCGGCGGTCGGCCACGCCCACATCGACTCCGCGTGGCTGTGGCCGGTCCGCGAGACGGTGCGCAAGGTCGCCCGCACCTGCGCGAACGTCACCTCGCTCATGGACGACGACCCGGGGCTGGTCTTCGCGATGAGCTCCGCCCAGCAGTACGACTGGCTGCGGGAGCACCGGCCCGAGGTGTGGGACCGCGTCGTCGAGCGGGTGCGGGAGGGTCGCTTCGTTCCCGTCGGCGGGATGTGGGTCGAGTCGGACACGAACATGCCCGGCGGTGAGGCGCTCGTGCGCCAGCTGACGACCGGCAAGCGCTTCTTCCTCGACGCGTTCGGCATCGAGACCGAGGAGGTGTGGCTGCCGGACTCGTTCGGGTACACGGCCGCGCTGCCCCAGCTCGTGCGGCTCTCCGGGTCGCGCTGGTTCCTCACCCAGAAGATCTCCTGGAACACGACGAACCGGTTCCCGCACCACACCTTCCGCTGGGAGGGCCTGGACGGCAGCCGGGTCCTCACCCACTTCCCGTCCGCCGACACCTACGGGTCGGAGGTCAGCGGCGCCGAGGTCGCGCACGCGGCGCGCAACTACTCCGAGAAGGGCGCGGGCACCCGGTCGATGCTCCCGTTCGGGTGGGGCGACGGCGGGGGCGGGCCCACCCGCGAGATGCTCGCGCGCGCCGGGCGGCTGCGAGACCTCGACGGCTCGCCGCGGGTCGAGATCGAGCGGCCGGACGCGTTCTTCCGGCAGGCCGAGGCCGAGTACCCGGACGCCCCGGTCTGGGTGGGCGAGCTCTACCTGGAGATGCACCGGGGGACGTACACGAGCCAGGCGAGGACCAAGCAGGGCAACCGGCGGTCCGAGCACCTCCTCCGCGAGGCCGAGCTGTGGGCGGCGACCGCCGCGGTCCGGGTGGGCTTCGACTACCCCGCGGCCCGGCTCGACCACCTGTGGAAGACGGTGCTCCTCAACCAGTTCCACGACATCCTGCCCGGATCGTCGATCGGCTGGGTGCATCGTGAGGCCGTCGAGCAGTATCGGGCCGTCGCGGCCGAGCTCGAGGAGGTCATCGGCGACGCCCTCGGCGCGCTCGCCGGCGCCGGCGACGTCGACACCCTGTTCAACGCGGCTCCGCACGCGCGTGCCGGGGTGCCGGGGCTCGGCGCGGCTCAGCCTGCGCCGTCCTCGACGCCGAGGGTGCACGAGACCGATGACGGGTGGGTCCTGGACAACGGGCTGGTCCGCGCCCACGTGGACGCCTCCGGCCTGCTCACCTCGGTCGTCGACACCGCCGGCGGGCGGGAGGCCCTGGCGCCCGGCTCGCGCGGCAACCTCCTCCAGCTCCACGCCGACACTCCGGTGCGGTTCGACGCCTGGGACATCGACGCGTACTACCGCCGGTCGGCCACCGACCTGTGCGACCTCGGGGACGGGGGGTCGGTGACGGCGGTCGAGGGCGGTGTGCGGGTCGTGCGGACGTTCGGGCGCTCCCGCGTCGTGCAGCTCGTGACCCTGCCCGCCGGCGAGCCCCGGGTCGACATCTGCACCGAGGTGGACTGGCAGGAGCGCGAGAAGCTCCTCAAGGCGGCTTTCGACCTCGACGTCTCCACGGACCGCTCCACCTCCGAGATCCAGTTCGGGCACGTCCACCGGCCGACCCACACGAACACCAGCTGGGACGCCGCGCGGTTCGAGGTGTGCGCCCACCGCTGGGTCCACGTGGGGGAGCCCGGCCACGGCGCGGCCGTCGTCAACGACTCCACGTACGGGCACGACGTGACCCGGGCCGACCGCGCGGGCGGCGGGACGTCGACGTGCGTCCGGCTCTCGCTCCTGCGGGCGCCGCAGAGCCCGGACCCCGTCGCCGACCTCGGCACCCACCGGATGACGTACTCGCTGGTGCCGGGGGCCGGGATCCCCGACGCGGTGCGCGAGGGGTACCGGGTCAACCTCCCGCCGCGCGTCGTCCGGGGGGCCGGGGACCGGGTCGAGCCCCTCGTCGCGGTCGACCGCGACGCGGTCGTCGTCGAGTCGGTCAAGCTGGCCGACGACGGCTCGGGTGATGTCGTCGTGCGGCTGTACGAGGCCCTCGGGTCGAGGGTGACGACCCGGGTGCGCGCCGGGTTCGACGCCGCCGCCGTCGTGGCCACCGACCTGCTGGAGCGCCCGCTCGGCAGCGGGGTGCCCGACGTCGAGAGGGCTGGCGAGGGCACGGTGGTGCTCGCGCTGCGGCCGTTCGAGGTGGTGACCCTCCGCTGGAGCCGGGAGTGAGCCGGGCCCGATCAGGGGCCGACCGTGCTGCCCGCCGCCGCGTCCCACGGCCGTCGTCGCGTTTGCACTCTCACCCCGGGAGTGCCAATAATGAGCCTTAGCACTCTCATGCCGAGAGTGATAAGTACCGACCGGTCCGGTGAGGACAGGTGTGTCGACGGTGACGTGAGCCGCGGCCCCCGTCCGTCCGTCGCGGGCACCGCCCGGTCCCACCTTCGATTCGCGTGGGAGGAACCACCCGAATGGCCAAGATCATCGCTTTCGATGAGGAGGCGCGCCGCGGTCTCGAGCGGGGCATGAACGTGCTCGCCGACGCCGTCAAGGTCACGCTCGGCCCCAAGGGCCGCAACGTCGTCCTGGAGAAGAAGTGGGGCGCCCCCACCATTACCAACGACGGTGTCTCGATCGCCAAGGAGATCGAGCTCGACGACCCCTACGAGAAGATCGGCGCGGAGCTCGTCAAGGAGGTCGCCAAGAAGACCGACGACGTCGCCGGTGACGGCACGACGACGGCGACCGTCCTCGCCCAGGCCCTCGTGCGCGAGGGCCTGCGCAACGTCGCCGCGGGTGCGAACCCGATGGCGCTCAAGCGCGGCATCGAGAAGGCCGTCGCGGCCGTCTCCGACGAGCTGCTCGCGAACGCCAAGGACGTCGAGACCAAGGAGCAGATCGCCGCGACCGCGTCGATCAGCGCCGCCGACCCGCAGATCGGCGAGATGATCGCCGAGGCCATGGACAAGGTCGGCAAGGAAGGCGTCATCACCGTCGAGGAGAGCAACACCTTCGGGCTCGAGCTCGAGCTCACCGAGGGTATGCGCTTTGACAAGGGCTACATCAGCCACTACTTCGTCACCGACACCGAGCGCATGGAGTCCGTGCTCGAGGACCCCTACGTCCTCATCGCGAACTCCAAGATCGGCTCGATCAAGGACCTGCTGCCCCTCCTCGAGAAGGTCATGCAGTCCGGCAAGCCGCTGCTCATCATCGCCGAGGACGTCGAGGGCGAGGCGCTGAGCACGCTCGTCGTCAACAAGATCCGCGGCACCTTCAAGTCCGTCGCCGTCAAGGCTCCGGGCTTCGGCGACCGTCGCAAGGCCATGCTCGGCGACATCGCGATCCTCACCGGCGGCCAGGTCATCTCCGAGGAGGTCGGGCTCAAGCTCGACACCGCGGACCTGTCGCTGCTCGGCAAGGCGCGCAAGGTCGTCGTCACGAAGGACGAGACGACCATCGTCGAGGGTGCGGGTGACAACGACCAGATCCAGGGTCGGGTCAACCAGATCCGTGCCGAGATCGAGAAGTCGGACTCCGACTACGACCGCGAGAAGCTCCAGGAGCGCCTCGCCAAGCTCGCCGGCGGCGTCGCCGTCATCAAGGCGGGCGCGGCCACCGAGGTCGAGCTCAAGGAGCGCAAGCACCGCATCGAGGACGCCGTTCGCAACGCGAAGGCCGCCGTCGAGGAGGGCATCGTCGCCGGTGGTGGCGTGGCCCTCATCCAGGCCGGTGCCAAGGCGTTCGCCAACCTCTCGCTCGAGGGCGACGAGGCCACCGGCGCGAACATCGTCAAGGTCGCCGTCGAGGCGCCGCTCAAGCAGATCGCGATCAACGCCGGTCTCGAGGGTGGGGTCGTGGCCGAGAAGGTCAGCAACCTCGACGCGGGCTGGGGCCTGAACGCCGCGACCGGTGAGTACGTCGACCTCATCGCGGCCGGGGTCATCGACCCCGCCAAGGTGACCCGGTCGGCGCTGCAGAACGCGGCGTCCATCGCGGCGCTGTTCCTCACCACCGAGGCGGTCATCGCCGACAAGCCCGAGAAGTCGGCTCCGGCCATGCCGGGCGGCGACGACATGGGCGGCATGGGCTTCTGAGCCTCGCCTCCCGCGTCACGCACTGACGGGCGGTCCTCCTGTGGGAGGGCCGCCCGTCGGCGTCTGCCACCCCGGCTCGTCCCCGGATCGGCCAATAGGTCACGGCAGGTACGCCCCGACGACCGGTGCCGGATGTACCGGTATCGACCTGTAGGTCACGGCAGGTACGCCCCGACGGCCGGTGCCGGATGTACCGGTATCGACCGATTGGTCACGGGAGGTACGCCCCGACGACCGGTGCCGCATGTACCGGTATCGACCTATTGGTCGCGGGGGTACGCCCCGACGACCGGTGCCGGATGTACCGGTATCGACCTATTGGTCGCGGGGGGTACGCCCTGCCCGCCCGGCGCGTACCCGAGGTGACCTATTGGTCACGGGAGGTACGCCCGCCCGTCGTCTGCTCGTACCTGAGGTGACCTATTGGTCACGGGAGGGACGCCCTCCCCGTCGTCGCTCGTACCGGTATCGACCGATTGGTCACGGGAGGGACGCCCCGTGTCGGCCGCTGGTCAGCGGGCCGGCTGCGGAGCGGCCGACGGCGCCGCGAGATCGGCGCGGGGGACACGGATGCGGCGGTGGAGCCGCAGCGCCGTCCAGACCCAGAGGCCGAGAACGGCCAGGCCCGCCCCGATGGTCACGACCGGCATCCAGCCGGGAGGCCCACCGGTGCAGGTCTCGACGACGACCCCGTCGGCTCCGGCACTGCTCGTGCAGCTCCCGGCGTAGAGGGGGAACGCCATGCCCATGACGGCGAGGCCCAGGAACGGGACGCCGAAGATGCCGTAGGCCACCGCACCCCAGGCCTTGTCGGCCGCCGTCCACCGCTTCGAGATCAGCAGGAGCACGAGGCCGACGAGCCACAGCACCGGGGACACGATGGTGAGCACGATGCTCAGGGCCACCGGGATCGACAGGACGAGCAGGACGAGCGCGGTCGTCTCGAGCACCGGCCTCTCGGACGGCGCGCGCTCGGGCGGCCCCGCGTAGGGGTACCGCGCCGCGGCCGGGTCCAGCGGCGGACCGGTGACGAAGACCCCCGTCGCGGCCTCGGCGACGACGTCCTCTGGAGCGCCCAGACGCTCGAGCACCACGGACAGCGCGGCGTCGCTGCCGTCGGTGGCGGCCGCCGCCTCGAGGAGGTGCTCCTCGATGTCGGCCCGCAGCTCGGCCCGGCGGTCGTCCGGCAGGCGGCGTCCGACGACGTCGAGCCGCTCCAGGTACGCGCGGACGAGTGGGTGGTCGAGTCCGGTCATGACGGTGCCCCCTCGGGCGTGAGGATGGTGGAGACGGAGGCGGCGAAACCGCTCCAGGCGGTGCGGAAGTCGGCGAGGGCACGGGACCCGGCCGGACTGAGCGCGTAGTAGCGACGCGCGGGGCCGTCTGCCGACGCGCGCCAGGTGGTGTCGACGAGCGCGTCCCGCCGCAGCCTCGACAACAGGGGGTAGACGGTGCCCTCGCTCGCGACGAGCCCCGCGTCCGACAGCTCGGCGACGAGGTCGTACCCGTAACGCTCGCGACCCTCGAGCAGGGCAAGGACGCAATGTTCCAGGACGCCACGGCGCAGCTGGCTGAGTGCGGCCTCCGGAGCTCCCATGCACCACAAGGTAGCGGTGCACTACCTTGCGCCGCAAGGGGCAGGTTGCCGTGCTCGCCCACAGCCACGCCCCAGGTGGAGCGGGCAGGATGGGCCGATGAGCCAGCCCCGAGCCGACGACCGGAGTCCCCTCGTCCTCGGGCCCCTGCTGCGGTACGTGGACGAGACGTCGGCCACCGTCTGGGTCCGCACCGCGCAGGCCGCCGAGGTGTCCGTGCTCCGCGCCGGGCGCGAGTGGACCGCCCGGACCTTCGGGGTCCACGGGTCGCACTACGCCCTCGTCGTCTGCGACGGGCTCGAGCCGGCCACCGACGAGCCCTACGAGGTCCGGGTCGACGGGCGGACGGTCTGGCCGCTGTCGGGCGAGCCCGCGAGCCGCATCCGCACCCTCGACCCGGACCGGCTGCCGTACTTCGCCTTCGGGTCGTGCCGGACGATGGGCAGCCACGACGACGAGGGCAACGCGCTGCACGGCGTCGACGCGCTCCGCAGTCTCGCGGTGGCCCTGCGCGACGACCCGGACGCGGGGTGGCCCGACCTCCTGCTCCTCCTCGGGGACCAGGTGTATGCCGACACGACGCCGCACGGCGAGCTCGAGGACTTCATGCGCAGCCGGCGCAGCCTCGACGAGCCGCCGTACGAGGAGATCAAGGACTACCCCGAGTACGACGAGCTGTACCGCATCACCTGGGGCGACCCCGTCATCCGCTGGGCGATGTCGACGGTGCCCTCCGCGATGATCTTCGACGACCACGACATCCGCGACGACTGGAACACGTCGTGGTCGTGGCGGCGCGACATCCGCGCCACGACGTGGTGGCAGGAGCGGATCGTGTCCGGTCTCGCCGCCTACTGGGTGCACCAGCACATCGGCAACCTCTCGCCCGCCGAGCTCGCGGAGGAGGAGGTCTTCCGGCACGTGCTCGAGCACGACGCGAAGGGCGGTGACGGCGAGCTCGACCTCACCGACGCGCTCGACCGGCTCGCTGCCCGGGCCGATGCGCAGCCCGAGACGTACCGCTGGAGCCACACCCGCGAGCTGGGGGACAGCCTGCTTATCGTCCTCGACTCCCGGGCGGCCCGCGACCTGCGGCCCGACGGCCGGTCGATGCTCGACCCGGTCGAGATGGAGTGGCTCGACGACACCCTGCGGGGCGGCCACCGGCATGTCTTCATCGGCACCTCCCTGCCGTTCCTCCTGCCGCCTGGCCTGCACGACTTCGAGGCCATCGACGAGGCCGTCGCCCAGGGTGCCTACGGCCGGCTCCCCGCGGACCTGGCCGAGCGCATGCGCCGCAGCATCGACCTCGAGCACTGGGCGGCCTTCACCTCGGGCTTCGACGAGGTGTTCGACCTCGTGATGGACCTCGCCCGCGGCCACCGGGGCCCGGCCCCGCAGACGGTGATGTTCCTGTCCGGCGACGTGCACAACTCGTACTTCGCCGAGGTCACCGAGCCGACCCGTCACGGCGCGCGGTCCCGCATCGTGCAGGCGGTGTGCTCACCGATCCGCAACCCGATGCCCCGGGGCGTGCGGGTGGCGGTCTCGATGCTCACCCGGTCGCTCGTGCGCCCGATGCGGTTCCTCGCCTCACGGTCGCGACGCGTGCCGGACCCGGCGTACCCGTGGACCGTCACGGAGGGGCCGTGGTTCGACAACAACGTCGCGCTCTGCCGGGTCCTGCCCGACCGCGTCGAGCTCACCTGGGTCACCGGCGTCGACCACGGCGACCACGACCATCCGACGCTGCGCGAGGTCTGGTCGGTCGAGGTCCCCGAGCTCTCGGCCGCCACCGTGGGTGGCCCGGAGGGGGACGCCGTGCCGGCATCCGAGCTCCCCAGAGCCGTTCGGGACAGCCCACGCACACGGAACCATCACACCGTCGCCTAGCGTTGGGTCCAACGCAGGGTGGTCGCTTCCGGCCGCTCGCCCAATCCGGCGCTCCGAGGACGACGCATGACGGTCACAGACCCCACCCCCGCCCCGTCCGCTCCGGCCCGACGTGCCGCCGCCCGGGTCGAGGACCTCACCAAGGTCTACGGCACCGGCGAGACCCGCGTCGTCGCCCTCGACGGGGTGACCCTGGACCTGCACGCCGGTGAGTTCACCGCCATCATGGGCCGGTCCGGGTCGGGCAAGTCGACCCTCATGCACTGCGCGGCCGGGCTCGACGAGGTGACCTCGGGCCGGGTGCTGCTCGGGGAGGTCGACCTCACCACGCTCAAGGAGCGGGCGCTGACCGAGCTGCGGCGGGACCGGATCGGCTTCGTCTTCCAGGCCTTCAACCTCGTCCCCACCCTGACGGCCGAGGAGAACATCACCCTCCCGCTGGCCATCGCGGGGCGGACTCCGGACCCCGCCTGGTTCGACGAGGTCATCGACACCGTCAAGCTGCGGGACCGGCTGGGCCACCGGCCGGGCGAGCTGTCCGGCGGCCAGCAACAGCGGGTGGCCTGCGCTCGTGCGCTGATGGGCCAGCCGGATGTCGTCTTCGCCGACGAGCCCACGGGCAACCTCGACTCCACGTCGGGCGCCGAGGTGCTCGGCTTCCTCCGCCGGGCCGTCGACGACCACGACCAGACGGTGGTCATGGTCACCCACGACCCGGGGGCGGCGAGCTGGACCGACCGGGTCGTCTTCCTCGCCGACGGCCGGGTCGTCGGCGAGCTGCGGGAGCCCACGACGGAGGCGGTCCTGGAGTGGATGGCCCGCCTCGCCGAGCTCGAGGCCTGAGCGTGCTGCGCGCCACCTGGCGGGGCATCATCGCGCACAAGCTGCGCCTCGTCCTCAGCGCTGTCGCCGTCATCCTCGGCGTCGCGTTCGTCGCCGGGTCCTACGTCTTCACCGACACCCTCGACCGCGCCTTCACCGGCTTGACGAGCGGCGCGGTCGGCGACGTCATCGTCCGCGCCGGCGGGGGCAGCGGCGGCCCCGGTGCCGGTGCGGGCGGGACCCGCACCGTCCCGGACTCCCTCGTCGCCGAGCTGGCCGCGGTGCCGGGCGCGGCCCGCGCCGACGGCCGGATCACGACCTTCGGGACCTACGTCGTCGACGGCTCCGGCAAGCTGATCGGCGGCAACGGTCCTCCCGGCATCGCGGTGTCGTACAACTCGGGCCCGGCCGCCAACGGCGTGCCGACCGCCACTCTCGAGACGGGACGCTGGCCGGGGGCCGCCGGGGAGGTCGTCCTCGACGCGAACACCGCGGCCCGTGCGGCCTACGTCGAGGGCGACGCCGTCCCGCTCGTCACGTCGGGGACCCAGCCTCGGGTCGAGGCCACCCTCGTCGGCACGGCCGACTTCGCCGGGACCTCGCTCGTCGGCGCGAGCGTCGTCATGCTCGACGCAGGCCAGGCCCAGGAGCTCTACCTCGAGGGCGCGGACGCCTGGTCGCAGGTGTGGGTCACCGCCGCCGACGGCACGAGCCAGGATGACCTGCTCGCCGCGGTCGAGGCCGTGCTCCCGGACGGGTTCGAGGCGGCGACGGGTGACGCGACCGCCGCGCGCGCCTCCACGCGGATCGACGAGGCGCTCTCGTTCGTCACGACCTTCCTCCTCGTGTTCGCCGGGGTGGCCCTCACGGTGGGGGCGTTCCTCATCGTCAACACGTTCACGATCCTCGTCGCCCAGCGCAGCCGCGAACTCGCGCTGCTGCGGGCGATCGGGGCGAGCCGGCGGCAGGTGGCGCGGTCGGTGCTGGCCGAGGCCGGCCTGGTCGGCGTCGTCGGGTCCGCGGTGGGTATCGGCCTCGGCATCCTGCTGGCCATCGGCATCCGCTGGGTGTTCGGGCGCGTCGGGCTCGACCTCGGGGTCAGCGAGCTCGTGCTCCGTCCGCGCACCATCGTCGTGGCCCTCGTCGTCGGGGTCGTCGTCACCCTCGCCGCGGCCTACCTGCCGGCCCGACGGGCCGGCTCGGTGCCCCCGGTGGCGGCCATGCGCGACGACGCCCACCTCGCCGAGGGCGGGATGCGGTGGCGGCTCGCGGTGGGGTCGGTGCTGCTCGTCGCCGGGGCGGTCGCGATGGGCGGCGGCCTGGCCGGCTGGGGGAGCGAGCCGACCTACGTGCTCGGCGCCGGGACCTTCGGGGTGCTCGTGGGGACGGCCCTGCTCAGCCCGATGTTCGGCCGCCCGGTGCTCGCGGCCCTCGGCTGGACGTACCGCCGCTCCTTCGGTGCCGTCGGACGAATAGCCGAGCAGAACGCACGCCGCAACCCGCGCCGCACCGGCGCCACCGCGTCGGCGCTGATGATCGGGGTCTCGCTCGTGACCCTGATGGCCGTCCTCGGAGCCTCGGCGAAGGCGAGCATCGACAAGTCCCTCGCCGAGGACGTCGTCGCCGACTACGTCGTCTCGAGTGTGGTGGGGCAGGGCTTCTCGGCGAGCATCACCGACGATGTCAGCCGGGTGGAGGGCGTCGAGGAGGTCGTCCGCGTGCGGAACGCACTGCTCGAGGTCGACGGCGACCGGGAGTTCGCGACAGGCATCGACCCTGCGGGAGTCGTGCGGGTGGCGCGGCCCACCATCCTCACCGGGGCGCTCACCGACCTCGGGGTGGCCGCGGTGGCCGTCGCGTCGACGTACGCCGCGGACCAGGGGCTGCAGGTGGGCTCCGCGGTGACCATCGACTTCGCCGGGGAGGAGTCCGCGGCCCGGGTCGTCGCGACGTACGAGCAGGACGCGGTGCTCCAGTCCGACGTCACGATGTCGATCGACGCCTTCGACGAGCTCGGCGTCCCCCCGACCGACCGCGCGACGTACGTCGTCGCAGCCCCGGGCGCCGACCGCGTCGCGCTGCGGCAGGGACTCGACGCCGCGGTCGCCGACCTGCCGACGGTGAGCGTGGCCGACCAGGCGGAGTACGCGGCCGAGCAGCGCGAACCCATCGACCGCCTGCTCTTCATCGTCTACGCCCTACTCGGTCTCGCCGTCGTCATCGCAGTGCTCGGCATCGTGAACACCCTCGCGCTCTCGGTCGTCGAGCGGGTCCGCGAGATCGGCCTGCTCCGTGCGGTCGGGCTCAGCCGCCGTCAGCTGCGCACGATGCTGCGCCTGGAGTCGGTGGCGATCGCGGTGCTCGGCGCGGTGCTGGGGATCGTCCTGGGGCTCGTCTTCGCGGTGGCGCTGCAACGGTCGCTGGCCGACGACGGCATCGACGTCCTGGCCATCCCGTGGGTGCAGCTCGCCGGGTTCGTGGCCGTGGCGGCCGTCGTCGGTGTGCTGGCAGCGGTGTGGCCGGGCCGCCGGGCGGCGCGCCTCGACGTCCTCCGCGCGATCGCCACCGAGTAGCGGCAGCGGCCGTCCTCGTCACGTGAACATGCGCACCGCCTGCGCCTCGGTCTCGGCGTACTGGGCGCCGGCGGCGCCGAGCACCCGGCCGATGGCGTCGAGCGACTCGCGCACCTGGTGCTGGGTGCCGCGCCACTGCGTCACCACGCCCTGGAACTGCGCCGACGCCGTGCCGGTCCAGGCGTCCTGGAGTCCGGTGAGCCGGGCGAGCATGACGGCCACCTGGCCCTCGATCTCGGCGGAGATGCGCGCGACGTCGGCGCTCGCGGCGGCGATGCGGTCGGTGTCGACCTGGAACTGGGCGGCCATGGGTTCCCCCTTCGGTGGCGGCCGGCCCTGGTGGCCGACCCCGGTCCCCCGACCCTAGGAAAGGGCGGTCCACCGGCCGCGGGGTTTTCCACAGGGTGCGGCCCGCCCGCCTACGATCGGGCCGTGGCCATCCTCATCGACCCCCCGAGGTTCGAGGCCCACGGACGACGGTGGTCGCACCTCGTCAGCGACACGAGCCTCGAAGAGCTGCACGCCTTCGCCCGCGGGTGCGGCATCCCGGCCCGCGGCTTCGAGGGGGACCACTACGACATCCCCGAGGAGCGGTACGCGGCCGTCGTCGCAGCGGGTGCCCGGCCCACACCTCCGCGCGACCTGCTCCGGGCGCTCGTCGCCAGCGGGCTGCGGATGCAGAAGCGCCGGGGCGACACGGGGGTCGCCCGGGTGCGCGAGGTCCGGTTCCCGGACGGGACCACGGCCGACGTCGACCTCATCCGGTCGGCGCGGGAGGCAGCCCCGGCCCGGGTCTTCGCGGCGATGGTGTTCGTCCGCGACGCCGCCGGTGACCACCTCGTCGTCCACTCCGTCCGGCGCGACCAGTGGGGCCCGCCAGGGGGCTGGCGGGAGCCGGGGGAGTCGGTGCGCCAGAACGCCCTCCGCGAGCTCCACGAGGAGAGCGGGCTCGTCCTGCACGACTCCGCGCTGGCCCCTGTGGGATACGAGCGCTTCCACCGCCGGTCCGCCGGGGGCCTGTGGCGGGAGGGTCAGGACCTCATGCAGCTCTACCGGGCCGACCTGCCCGCGGTCCGTCCGCGGCTGCGCCGGACCCTCGACGACGTCGACGTCTGCCGCTGGGTCACCTGGCCCGAGCTCGAGGGGCTGTGCTCCCGCGACTTCTACTGGCCCATCCTCGAGGCGGTGCTCAGGCCGCGAGCCTGGTGAGCTCGCGGGCGAGGTTCTCGCGTGCCGTCGGTTCCCAGGCGCGCCGGGCGTGCTCGGTCCGGTAGACGTGGTCCCGGAGCAGGAAGGGGCGCAGGACGGCGGCCCGGGCAGCCGAGTAGGCAGCGGCCGGCACGGCCGCGTACTCGCGACGCACCTCCCGGCAGTACTCGTCGAAGCGCGGCGTGGGTGCCGCCAGCACCCACAGGTCGGCGTCGTGCAGGACCTCCCGGCTCGGGCTGCCCCCTCCGCCGAGGTCGTGGTCGGCGGTGTCGAGCACCGCGGTCACGACGTCGTCCACGAGGTCGGGGTCCGCCCCCAGCTCGGCCAGGGTCCGCGAGGCGAGGGCGGCGCTGCGCCGCTCGTTGCCGCCGCCCTCGACGTCGCCGATGTCGTAGACGGCGTCGTGGAACCAGGCCCCGAGCACGGCGACGGACCGGTCCCGCCGCCCGACCTTGCCGGCGCGGCACAGGGTGTCGACGGCCGCGAGGACCTCGGCGAGGTGCGAGGTGCCGTGGTAGCCGCGGTGCGGCTCGCCCCAGCGGGCCAGCAGGTCACGGCCCACATCGGCCAGCAGCTGCCCGTCAGCGCCGGGGACGGCCTTCCGGGCGTCCGTCACCCAACGTCCCTGCAGCGCCTGCACCCGGACACTCTGGCAGAGTCCGACCCTCGCGTCAGGGGTTCCGGCGGGTCCGCTCCCAGGCCTTGGCGTACCGGCTCCCCGTCGCGAGCAACAGCAGCCCGGTCGCGATGAACGCGATCGACCGGACGATGCCGTCCAGGGCGGAGAGGTCGAAGAGGAACAGCTTGGCGACCGCGACGGCGACGAGGAGCAGCCCGCCGCGCAGGGCCAGGTCGGACCGGTGCTCGAGCGAGTGCAGGAGCAGGACGGCTGCGGTGACCATCCAGGCGACGGTGGCCAGGGCGTGCCCGGCCGTGAAGCCGACGGCCACGTCGCCGAGGCGGTCGCCGGTCAGGGTGCCGACACTGACGAGCATCGTCGCCCCGGCCACCAGCCCCAGCGCCACCGCGCCGACGCGGGTCGCCCGGCGGAGCGCGGCAGGCACCCGGCGCACGTTGGCCACCGCCCAGGTCAGGACCGCCAGGAGGGCCGCCGCGAGGCCACTGTCGACGAAGGCGACGGGCAGGTCGTGGGCCGTGGCGAGATCGGCGGACAGCATGGCCGCCGGGTGGTCGAGCCAGCCGAGCAGTGCGACCGCCGCGACCGCGCTGCCGATGGCGAGCGAGATGCGCGAGCGCGTGGCGCCGGCCACGGCGACGTGGCCGAGGGCGAGGAGGAGCAGCCCGGTGCCGACGAAGCCGCTGGGCGCCCCGGCCAGGACGGCCAGGACCGCCGAGAACGCCCCGACCGACGCGACCGTCGAGACGAGGTGCACCGGCAGCGGGCCCAGCGGCGCCCGGCCGCCGGCCGATGCCGCGAGCAGCAGCGCCGCCGCGACGGCGGCGTGGGCCGAGGTCCGGACGGGGTCGGCCTGCGCGGCGTTCACGGCGAGGAGGCCGACCGCGACGACGAGCACCGCGACCGACGACGTGACGTCCCGTCGGTGCCGGCGCACGGTGAGCGTGGACGTGACGAGGACAGCCAGGAGGGTGACGCCACCGACGGCGAGCAGGGCCAGCAGTCCGTTGCGACCGTCGACGACGAAGGCGCCCACGAGCAGCGACAGCGCCACCGGGGTCGTCCGCACGATCGTGAGCCGGGGCGCGGGGCGGTCACCGGCCGCCCACCAGCCGACGACGGCGAGCACGGCGAGGACGGCCGAGACGAGCCATCCGGGTCCGTCGGCGACGACCGGCGAGAGGACGGCCGCTCCGGCCACCATGAGGACGGCGAGCAGCTCGCTGGACCACCGGCGCGCCAGCCCGAGGCCGGCGACCGCGACCGCGACGCAGAGGGCCAGGCCGACCCCGGACGGCACCCATCCGTAGAGGGCCGTGACAGCGACGACGTCGAGGTAGGCGGCGGCGGCGCCGGTCGCGACGAGGGCGACCGAGGAGGTACCGCCGGGCCGGCCGTCGGCCCGGTCGCGGGTCCCCCCACGCACCCCGAGCCCAGCCAGGACGACGGCGAGGGCGGCACCGGCTGCGACCCGGGCTTCCGGCCCGAACCAGCCCTGCCGGGCGGCCAGGACGAGGAGCAACGCGACGCCGACCAGCGTGACGACGGCGCCGGCGATGGCCAGGACCCGCGTCACGGCTCCCTCGCGCCGGTACCAGGGCTCGGGGGCCGGGAGCACGGCCGTCGGGGGCAGTGGCGGCGGGACGCCGGGACCGGGTGGGACGGAGGGCCCGGCCGCGGCGGGCGCGCCGGCGGGTGCAGCCGCGCCGGCCTGGGACACCGGGGGCGGGGTGGCTGTCATCGGGGGGAGCGGTGCAGCGGGCGCCGCCTGCCGACGCGCATCCTGCTGCTCGAGGTCAGCGCGCAGGCGGGCGAGGCCGTTGCCGACCGTGTACATCCGCTGCATCGCGTCGGCGAACTCCTGCTCGAGCCGCAGCACGTCATCCCGGTGGGTCATGGCCCCAGGGTCCCAGGACGACGCACGGGGCACCTGAGCACGCGTACTCACCGCGTGTCGGGTGCCCCGTGCGGGCCCGTGGGTGGGCTCAGCCGGTGGTGCTGCTCCGCTCGGTCAGCGTCGCGCTGAGCTCCAGGCGCGTCCCGTCGCGGAGCACCGTGAGCGTGACGGTGGAGCCCACGGTCTGCTCCCGGACGACCCCGACGAGCGACTCCGCGGAGTCGACCGGCTCGCCGTTGACCGCGATGACGACATCGCCCGGCTCGAGCCCCGCGGCCGCGGCGGGCGTGTCCTGCTCCACGGACCGGATCTCGGCGCCGGCGCGCGTGGCGGACCCGTCGGACGCGGTCCCCGTCTGTGGCACGACCCCGAGGTAGGCGTGGACGGCGGTCCCCGTCTCGATGAGCTGGGTCGCGATGGACCGCACCTCCGTGACCGGGATGGCGAAACCGATGCCGATGCTTCCGGCCTGCCCGCCGCTCGCGGTCCCGAGCGAGGCGATGGACGAGTTGATTCCCACCAGCTGGCCGGACGCGTTGACGAGCGCCCCGCCGCTGTTGCCCGGGTTGATCGCGGCCGAGGTCTGGATCGCGTTCGTCACGACCGGCTCGGCCTGCTGGGTGCTGGAGTTGCGCGGACCCGGCTGCTCCGCCTCCGTCGTCACGGGACGGTTGAGGGCGCTGACGATGCCCGTCGTCACCGTCCCGGCCAGCCCCAGCGGGTTGCCGACGGCCATGACCGGGTCGCCGACCTCGAGGGCGTCGGAGTCACCGAAGGCGACCGGGGTGAGGTCGCTCGGGCCGTCGGTGATCGTGATGACGGCCAGGTCCGTCGACGGGTCGGTGCCGCGGATCTCGGCCGGGTAGGCGCGGCCGTCGTTCAGGGTGACGGTGAGCTTCTGGGCGCCGGCGACGACGTGGTTGTTCGTCACGACGTGGCCCTGGTCGTCGATGATGACGCCGGAGCCCTGCCCGGCGCCCTGAGGGGACTCCGCGCTGATCGCGACGACGCTCGGCGAGACCGCAGCGGCCGTGGCCGCCCAGTCGGGGTTCGCCGCATCGGCCTGCTGCACCGGCGCCTGGTCCGTGCCGCGGCCCAGCTGGGTGGACGAGCTCTGCGCAGCGGAGGGGGTCTGCGCGTCGTCCCACAGCCGGGTCGCGGCGAGGGTGCCGCCGGAGGACAGGACGGCGGCGAGCACCGCGACGGCGGTGATCTCCGCCGTGCGGCGCCGCCCGGACCCGCTCGGGGGCGACCCCTGCGGTCCGGACGGCCCCGACGGCCCGAACGGCCCCGAGACAGGGGGAGGGGCCGTGGGCGGCGTCGGGGCGCCTGGGGTGGACGGATGGTCGTGCGGGGGAGCGGCCGGCGACCCCGGGGCCGTCGGGCGCTCCGTGGTGGCCGTGCCACCGTGCGGGGTGTACCACTGGGGCGTGGTCCCCGGGGAGTTCTCGCCGGTGGGCGTGGGCTGCTGCTCGTGCATCGTGTCTCGGTGCTCCTTCGGGGGGTCGACGTCCGCTCCAGTCAACGTCCCCGAGGTGGGTGCCGGCTGGTCAGCCGCTGGGAGTCCGCTGTGCGAAGCGCACGACGAAGGTCGCCCCGCCGCCGGGGGTCCGGGCGACCCCGACCCGGCCACGGTGGGCCGAGACGATGGCGGCGACGATCGCGAGGCCCAGCCCGCTGCCGCCGCTGCCGCGACCCCGGGACGGGTCGGCCCGGAAGAAGCGCTCGAACACCTTGGTCGCGATCTCCGGGGGGACCCCGGCGCCGTGGTCGCGCACCTCGACGGCGGCCACCCCGTCCTCGGTGCCGACGGCGACCTCGACGGGGGTGCCCTCCGGGGTGTGCCGGAGGGCGTTGGCGACGAGGTTGGTCATGACCTGGCGGAGCTTGGGCTCCGAGCCCCGCACGACCGTCGGCTCCAGGGTGCCGTGCAGCCCGAGCAGCGAGATCCGGCGTTCCGGGGCCCGGACCCGGGCGTCGGCGACGGCGTCCGCCGCCAGGACGGTGAGGTCGACGTCGGTCAGGCGCTGCTCGGGCTCCTCGTCGAGGCGGGCGAGCACGAGGAGGTCCTCGACGAGGGTGCTCATCCGCCCGGACTCGGCCTCGATGCGCTCCATGGCGTTGCCGACCCCGTCGGGGTCGCGCACCGCACCCTGGCGGTACAGCTCCGCGTAGCCGCGGACCGTCGCGAGCGGCGTCCGCAGCTCGTGGGACGCATCCGCGACGAACTGGCGCATCCGCTCCTCGCTCGCCTCCCGGACGGCGAACGAGGACTCGATGCGGGCGAGCATGGCGTTGAGGCTCCGGGAGAGGGAGGTGACCTCGTCGTCGGCCTGGCGCACCGGCACGCGCTGGCTGAGGTCACCGGCGGCGATCGTGGCGGCGGTGTCCTCGATGCGCCGCAGCGGCCGGAACGCCCGTCGCACCGCGAAGTGGCCGAGGACCAGGGAGAGCACGAGCGCGAGCGTGCCGAGCAGCGCGGTCGAGACGAGCAGGCGGGTCACGGTGTGCGAGACCGTCTCGAGCGGCACCCCCACGGCGACCGTCGCGTCGCTGCCGGCCACCGGGGCCGCCACGAACCGCCAGCGCATCCGGCTGCCGTCCGAGCCGACGGTGAAGGCGGTCTGCTGCTGGACGCGCGGGTCGTCCTGGGTCAGCGTCGGCCACTGCGGGCTCGTCTCCTGGCCGGTGGGGAGACGGGTGATCTGGCCCGACGGCGTCTGGAGGACGAACGCGTAGGACGACGGCAGCGGGTCGTCGTCCTGGGTCCGCAGGTCGGCCAGGGCCTGGGTGGCGACCGGCGACAGGACGCTGCGCAGCTCGGCGTCGACGCGGGTGTCGAGGTCGCTCTTGAGGAGGTAGGCCGTGATGAGGCTCGTCGACAGCAGGGCCGCCCCGACGAGCAGCCCGACGATGAGGAGCAGCCGGGTCCGCAGCGGCACCGCCTCGAGCCGACGGACCACCAGGTCGAGGCGCCGGCGGACGCCGGGACCCCAGGGTCGGGGGGTGGTGGCGCGGGCGACGACGGTGTCGTCGGCCTCGACCGGCGGGACCGGGTGCGGCTGGGTCTCGGCAGGCATCAGACCTGCGGGGGCAGCCGCAGGACGTAGCCGACGCCGCGCTTGGTGTGGATGAGCGGTGCCGCCCCGTCGGCGTCGATCTTGCGACGGAGGTAGGAGATGTAGGACTCGACGATGCCGGACTCGCCGCGGAAGTCGTAGTCCCAGACGTGGTCGAGGATCTGCGCCTTGGACAGCACCCGGTTCGGGTTGAGCATGAGGTAGCGCAGCAGCTTGAACTCGGTGGGGCTCGTCTCGATGACGCGCCCGGCGCGACGCACCTCGTGGGAGTCCTCGTCGAGCTCGAGGTCCTCGAAGGTCAGGACCTGACGGTCCTCGTCGGCGTCGCCGCGGGTGCGCCGGAGGACGGCGCGGATGCGGGCGACGACCTCCTCGAGGCTGAACGGCTTGGTCACGTAGTCGTCGCCGCCGACGGTGAGGCCCTTGATCTTGTCGTCGACGGAGTCCCGGGCCGTGACGAAGACGATGGGCAGCTGACGGCCCTGGTCACGCAGCTTGCGGGTGACGGTGAACCCGTCCATGTCGGGGAGCATGACGTCCAGGACGCACAGGTCGGGGTCGTGGTCCCCGGCGACCTTGATGGCCTCGGACCCGCTCGCGGCCGTGGCGACGTCGAAGCCGGCGTAGCGCAGGGACGTCGCGAGAAGCTCGCGGATGTTCGGCTCGTCCTCGACGACGAGGAGTCGTGCCTCGGGCGGCTGGGTGGTGGTCACGGCTCCCAGTCTCCGGCACGAGTCTGGGAGTTCGCTGGATATCGGCTGTGACGATCGGGAGGCGCCGGCCGGTCAGAACCCGCCGTAGGGCGAGTCGGTGCCGCTGAACGCGCCGCCCACCCCGAGGGCGATGTACCCGATGGCGAGCAGGGCCATGACCCCGATGCCGATGCCGAAGGCGATCCACCCGCGGCGGGCCATCCGGGCCGACCCTGCCGGGTCGGTGGTCTGGCGGGTGAGCGCGACGATGCCCAGCACGAGCGCCGGGAGCTGGAAGATGCCGCAGCAGGCCACGAGGGCGATGCCCGAGGCGACGGTGAGGATGATGGCGCTCGTGTTCGACCGGGGCGGGCCGTAGCCCACCGGCGGGGCGGTGTACGGGTACTGGCCCGGAGCGACCGGTGCGGGTGCGCCGTACGGGGCGGGCGGCGGTGGTCCGGCGGGGCCGCCGTACGGGTTGCCGGCGGGCGGTGCCGCGGGAGTCGGTGCGCTCCCGCCCGGCGGGGGCACCGGCTCGGCCGGTGGGGTGCCGTACGGGGTCCCGGCCGGCGGCGCTCCGTACGGGGTGGGCGGCGGCTGGTCGTAGGAGGGCAGCCCGTAGCTCGGCTGGGTGTAGGTGGGCTGCTCGTACCGGGGTGGCTGCGCCGCGCCGGGCGGCGGGAACGGCGGCGGGGTCTCCACGCCGAGCGGCTGGGTCTCGGCGGGGCCGTCCGGGGGGTCCGGCAGCGGCGGCGGGGCGGTGGGGTCGCGGAACTCGTCGGCGTCCTCGCGGCGGTGCTCGTCGTCGGTGCTCACGTCGGGACCCCTCGGCGGTCGTGGCGGGCTGCGTCCCGCATGGACGGGTCGTCGCGGAGCAGGCTAGCGGGCCACCGGGCGCCGGCGCGGTGGGTTCGGCGCGCCCCGACGTGTCAGGATCGGGCGATGAGCCGAGTGCTGCCCCAGGTCGAGCCCGACCCGTCCCTGCCGCCGCGGGTCACCGTGTACGAGGTCGGCCCCCGGGACGGTCTCCAGAACGAGGCCACGACCGTCCCCGCGGCGGTCAAGGCGGAGTTCGTCCGGCGGCTCGGGGCGGCCGGGCTGGCGACCGTGGAGACGACCTCGTTCGTGGACCCCCGCTGGGTGCCGCAGCTCGCAGACGCCGAGGAGCTCCTCGGGCTGCTCGGGGCGGACGGCCGCGGCCCGCAGCGTCCCGTGCTCGTCCCGAACGAGCGGGGGCTCGACCGAGCCCTCGCCTCGGGCGTCGGGGCCGTCGCGATCTTCGGCAGCGCCACCGAGACGTTCGCCCGCAAGAACCTCAACCGCACCGTCGCCGAGTCCGTCGCGATGTTCGCGCCGGTCGTCGAGCGGGCCCGCGCCGACGGGCTGTGGGTGCGCGCCTACGTGTCGATGTGCTTCGGCGACCCGTGGGAGGGGCCCGTGCCGGTCGCCCAGGTCGTCGACGTGTGCCGCCGGCTCATGGACCTCGGCTGCGACCAGCTGTCGATCGGCGACACCATCGGGGTCGGCACCGTCGGGCACGTCCACCGGTTGCTCGAGGCACTGGGCGCTGCCGGCATCGGCCCGGAGGCCGTCGGGGTCCACTTCCACGACACCTACGGCCAGGCTCTGGCCAACACCCTCGCGGCCCTGCGGGACGGCGTGACCGTCGTCGACGCGTCCACCGGCGGCCTCGGCGGCTGCCCGTACGCGCGGTCGGCCACCGGGAACCTCGCCACCGAGGACCTCGTGTGGACCCTCGACGGGGCCGGGGTCGAGACCGGCATCGACCTCGACGCCCTCGTCGCGACCTCGATGTGGATGGCCGAGCACCTCGGGCGACCGTCGCCGTCGCGGGTCGTCAAGGCGCTCGCCGGCGGCTGAGCGGCAGGCCGGGTCGGCGTGGGCTCAGCGGGGCCGGACGCCGTTGACGGCGGGGCTGATGACCCGCTCGAGGGCGAGGGCGAGCAGGGCGACCACCCCGAGGCAGACGAGCAGGACGACGATGAACCAGCCGCCGAGCCGGCGGTCGAGCATGACCCCGGCGACGGCCGGTGCCGTGATGGCCCCGACCTGGAAGGCCATCGCGGACAGGGCGTTGTACCGGCCGCGGTCCCGGTCGCTCGCGAGGTCGTTGACGATCGCCGGGACGGTGGGCTGGAGCATCGTCTCGCCGAGGCCGAAGAACACGTGGAACACGATGACCCCGGCCGCGGCGGCGAGCGTGCCCGCGACCATCCCGGTGGACCCGAGCAGCGCCCACGCCACCGCCCACAGCACGACGAGGCCGAGGAACACCCGGGTGCGCCGCCGCCCGTCGATGCGGCGCAGCACGTAGAACTGGGCGAGCACGATGACGGCGGTGTTGGCGGCGAACGCGAAGCCGATGGTGCGCGTGGAGACCTCGCTGACCTGGCGGGCGAACGCGGGGAACCCGGCCTCCATCTGGCCGTAGCCGACGAAGCTCGACAGGAAGGTGAGCGCGGTGATCCACAGGACCGCCGGGCGCCGGAGCATCGCGAGGTAGCCGATGCCGCCGTCCTCGCCCTCGGCGACGGGCAGCGGCCGGCCGGCGACGGTGCGGAGCGGGCCGAGCAGCAGCGCGATCGGGACGAGGACGCACACGGCGTCGGCGAGGAAGATCGCGGTGAACGTGCCGGGCCGGTCGACGTCGGTGAGGAACCCGCTGACGACGCCGCCGACCCCGATGCCGAGGTTGACGAGCGCGAAGTTGATGCCGAAGTACTGGGTGCGCAGCCGGCCCCGGACGATGCTCGCGATCATCGCGTTGAACGCCGGCCAGCCGACCCCGAAGCTGATGCCCAGGAGGACGACGGCGGCGACGAGGGTCGGCACCGTCGTGGCGAAGGCCATGACGACGGCGCCCAGGACCTGGGCGGCGAGCCCGGCGATGACGACCGGCCGCGCCCCGAGCCGGTCCGTGAGGACCCCGACCGGCGCGGTGACGACGACCGCGACGACGGCGATGAGCCCGATGAGCAGCCCCGCGACGTCGAGGTCGACACCCCGGACCTCGTGGATGTAGATGATGGTGAAGGGCAGGGTCATGCCCCGGCCGAGCGTGGAGATGGCCGTGGTCGAGAGGAGCCACCGCCCCGGGGTGGGGAGGGCGTCCCAGAACCCCCGCATCGTGAGGTGGTGGTCGGTCTCGGCGGGGGCGCTGACGACGGTCGCATCGGGCGGCCGGTCGACGGTCTCGGACACCCTCAGACCTTCCCACGGCGCGCCGACATCGGACGACGGCTTTTCCGCTCGGCGGCACGGTGCGGGGGGTGCCGGAACCCGGCAGCGCGCCGGGGCCCGCAGCGGTTAGCCTTGGGTGTGGTGCCCGCCGTGGGTGCTGCTCCGATGACCGATGGATGAGGTGGACCGTGCCGACTGGCAAGGTGAAGTTCTTCGACGCCGAAAAGGGCTTCGGCTTCGTGTCCGGCGAGTCCGGCGAGGGTGACGTCTTCGTCCCCGCGTCCGCGCTGCCGTCGGGGGTCGAGGCCCTCAAGGGCGGGCAGCGCATCGAGTTCGACATCGCCGAGGGCCGTCGCGGCTCCCAGGCGCTGTCGGTCCGGCTGCTCGACCCGGCCCCCTCCGTCGCGACGAACCGGCGGGTCCGCGACCGCAAGCCCGCCGACGAGATGGTCGTCATCGTCGAGGACGTCATCAAGCTCCTCGACTCGGTGTCGGAGTCGCTGCGCCGGGGGCACTACCCCGACAAGTCGCACGGCGACAAGGTCGCGCAGGTCCTGCGCGCCGTCGCCGCCGATCTCGAGCTGTGATGGCGGCCGCCACCGCAGTCCGCCCCGACGCCACCCTGCGGGGGGCCGCCGACACCGCTCGTGCGGCCGCGCTCGCCGTCGCCGGCGGTGACGTGGTCGGCGACCACCAGGGCATGGAGATGGTCGAGGACCGCCTCGCCACGCACTACTTCGCGTCCACCTCGTCGGCCTACCGTGGCTGGCGCTGGGCCGTGTCCGTCGCCCGGGTGCCGCGCTCGAAGGTCGTCACGGTGTGCGAGGTCGACCTCGTGCCGGGCGACGGTGCGCTGCTCTCGCCGGCCTGGCTGCCCTACGCCGCCCGCCTGGCCCCCGGCGACCTCGGCCCCGGCGACGTCACGCCCTACGTCGAGGCCGACCCGCTCCTGGAGCCGGGGTTCGAGGCGACGGGTGACGAGGACGTCGACGCCGTGGCCCTGTGGGAGCTCGGGCTCGGGCGCCCTCGGGTGCTCTCGGCGGAGGGCCGTGACGCGGCCGCGCAGCGCTGGTACGACGGCGAGCACGGCCCCACCACGCCGGTCGCCGAGAAGGCCCCGATGGCGTGCTCCTCGTGTGGGTTCTTCGTGCCGATGCCGGGCGCGCTGCGGGCGCTCTTCGGCGTCTGCGCCAACGAGTGGTCGCCCTCCGACGGCAAGGTCGTGAGCCTCGACCACGGCTGCGGCGCGCACTCCGAGGCCGACGCCCCGGCACCGGCCGCCGAGCGGGTGTCCACCCCGATCCTCGACGACTTCGAGCTCGACCCGGTCTGACCCCCCGGCCCGTCGGGTTTCTCGGGTCACCCGATATCGCCGCGCTTCCCCCTGGAAGGCTTCTCGGGGGAAGCGGGGCTTTCTCGGGTCACCCGAGAAAGCGTCGCGGGGTCAGGCGTCGGCGGCGTTCCCCCGGCCGCGGCGGACGTACCACCACGCGAAGACTCCGAGCGCGATGCCGGTGACGCACGCCCAGGGCCACCAGGACCGCTCGCCCGTGTGCAGTGCCGGGACGACGAGGGTGATGACCAGCGCGAGTGCCCAGAGGCCGGTGCCGACCAGCGCGATCGTCATGGTCGGGACGTGCGGCGGGTCGACCGGGGCCGCGTCGCCGAGGACTCCGCCGTCGCGGTCGGGCTCGCGGGTCTCGTCGGTCACCGGCCCAGCGTAGCCAGGGCGGCAGGCGCGGGTCCGGGCGGCGTCGTACGAGCCGGCCGCCGCGCCCCGTCTCGCCGGGACACCCCCGCCACGCGCGAACCCCGGCCCGCCATTAGCCTGCTCGCCATGGCCTCGACCTCCACCACCACCACGCCCGCGGGCACGGCTCCGGGCAGCCGACTGGACCGCTACTTCCGCATCCACGAGCGCGGCTCGACGGTCGGCCGGGAGGTGCGCGGTGGCGTCGCCACCTTCTTCACGATGGCCTACATCGTCGTGCTCAACCCGCTGATCCTCGGGTACGTGCAGGACGCGGACGGCAAGTACCTCGGCGGCGGCGACGCCCCCAACCTCGCGGCCATCGCCGCGGGCACCGCGCTCGTCGCCGGCGTGCTGACGATCCTCATGGGGGTCGTCGCCAACTACCCGCTCGCCCTGGCGACCGGCCTCGGGCTCAACGCCTTCGTCGCATACGCCGTCGCGAGCCAGATGACCTGGGCGGACGCCATGGGTCTCGTCGTCCTCGAGGGCGTCATCATCCTCGTCCTCGTGCTCACCGGGTTCCGGCAGGCGGTGTTCCGGGCCGTCCCGGCGCAGCTCAAGGTCGCCATCTCGGTGGGCATCGGTCTGTTCATCGCGCTCATCGGGCTGGTCGACGCCGGGTTCGTGCGCCGCACCGGCGCGGGCCCGGTGCCCGTCGAGCTCGGGGTCGGTGGCCAGCTCGCCGGGTGGCCGTCGCTCGTGTTCGCGCTCGGGCTCGTCCTCATCATCGCCCTGTGGGTGCGCAAGGTGAAGGGCGCGATCATCATCTCGATCGTCACGATGACCGTCGTCGCGTTCGTCGTCGAGGCCCTCGCGAAGGTCGGCCCCACGGTCACCGGCGTCGACTCCGAGGGCAACAACATCGTCAACCCGACGGGCTGGAACCTCAACGTCCCCCGCTGGCCCGACGAGATCGCGGCGGTCAACTTCGGGACCCTCGGGGAGTTCAGCCTGCTCGGGTCGTTCTCGCGGGTCGGCGTCGTCGCGGCGGTCCTGCTCGTCTTCACGCTCATGCTCGCCGACTTCTTCGACACGATGGGCACGATGACGGCGATCGGCGCCGAGGCCGGGCTGCTCGACGAGCAGGGGAACCCGCCGAACACCCAGCGGATCCTCGTCGTCGACTCGGTCGCGGCGGCCGCCGGCGGTGCGGCGGGAGTCTCGTCGAACACCTCGTACATCGAGTCGGCGTCCGGTGTGGGCGAGGGCGCCCGGACCGGGCTGGCGTCCGTGGTCTCCGGGCTGCTGTTCCTCGTGGCGGTCGTGTTCGCGCCGCTGGTGCAGGTCATCCCGAACGAGGCCGCCGTCCCGGCGCTGGTGCTCGTCGGCTTCCTCATGATGCAGCAGGTCACCGAGATCAGCTGGGACGACCTGGACATCGCGATCCCGGCCTTCCTCACGATCATCCTCATGCCCTTCACGTACTCGATCACGGTGGGCATCGGGGCCGGCTTCGTCGCGTTCGTGCTCATCAAGGTGGTGCGCGGCAAGGTCGCCGACATCCACCCCATGATGTGGGGCACGGCGGCGCTCTTCGTCGTCTACTTCTTCATCGAGCCGATCACCGGTCTGGTCACCGGCTGACCGGCCGGGCGCCGCCTGACGTTCCGGGGTCACCCCGGAACGTCAGCGTGACGCGACCTCCGAGGTCGTGCAGCGCTGACGATGTCGTGCGTGGACCCGGGCGCCCCCTGGGGCGGCGTCTCGTGGAATAGTTAGCACAGGTAATGAGTTGTGCTAACTACTGACGACGACCCCCTGCTGGAGAACCCCGTGCCCGCACCCACCCCGACGATGTCCCGGACGCAGAAGGACCGCCTGACCAGCGACCTGCGGATGGCCTGCATGCGGATCTCGCGCCGGGTGCGCTTCGAGAGCAGGACGGACGTTGCGCCGCACCAGTTCTCGGTCCTCGTCAGGCTCGAGGGCGGACCCCGGACGCCCAAGGAGCTCGCCGAGATCGAGCAGGTGTCGGCGCCGAGCGTGACCCGGACGGTCAACACCCTCGTCGAGCGGGGACTCGTCGCCCGCTCCGACGACCCCACCGACGGGCGCCAGGTCATCCTCTCGCTCACCGCGCAGGGCAAGCAGACGATCAAGGAGACCCGGCGGCGCCGGGACCTGTGGCTCGCGACCCGGCTCGAGCACCTCACCGACGCCGAGCGGGCCCTGCTCGTCGACGCGACCGCGCTCCTGGAACGGGTGGCGGCCGAGTGAGCCCCACCTTCACCTCGCTCGAGGTCCGCAACTACCGCCTCTGGTTCCTCGGTGGCTTCGTCTCGAACATCGGCACGTGGGTCGGCCGCGTGGGCCAGGACTGGCTCGTCCTCACGGTGCTCACCGCCGGGTCGGCCACCGCGCTCGGCGTCGTCACCGGGCTCCAGTTCCTGCCGTTCCTGCTCCTCGCGCCGTGGAGCGGCCTCATCGCCGACCGCTTCTCCCGGCGGCGGATCCTCCTCGCGACCCAGAGCATGCTCGCGCTCTCGAGCCTGGTGCTCGGCGTGCTGGCCGTCACCGGGCTGGCCCAGCTGTGGCACGTCTACGTCATCGCCCTTCTCCAGGGGGTGACGACGGCCATCGACAACCCGGCGCGCCAGGTCTTCGTCTCCGAGATGGTGCCGCCCGACAAGCTCGCGAACGCGGTGGCGCTCAACTCGGCGTCCTTCAACGGCGGCCGGCTCATCGGTCCCGGCGTCGCGGGTCTCGTCATCGCCTGGTGGGGGACCGGAGAGGCGCTGCTGCTCAACACCCTGACCTTCGTCTTCGTGCTCGCGGCCCTCGGGATGCTCTCCGTGGCCGACCTCCGCTCGCCGGCGCGCGCCAAGGGCCGCGGGGGGATCCGTGAGGGCTTCGCCTACGTGCGGCAGCGGCGCGACCTGCAGCTCGTCATGCTGCTCGTCTTCGTGCTCGGCACCTTCGGCATGAACTTCCAGATCACGATGGCGCTCATGGCGACCAAGGTGTTCGACAAGGGCGCGAGCGAGTTCGGGCTGCTCGGGTCGATCCTCGCGATCGGCTCGCTCACGGCGGCGCTGCTGTCGGCCCGGCGGAAGGAGCCCCGGCTCCGGGTGCTCCTCCTGGCGCTGCTCGGGTTCGCCGTGGCCGCCGCGGCCGCCGCGAGCGCGCCGACGTTCTGGACCTTCGCCGCCGCCCTGGTGCCGGTGGGTCTCACCGCGCTCACCGCCCTGACGACCGCCAACGCCATGGTGCAGACCAGGGTCGCCCCCGAGATGCGGGGCCGCGTCATGGCCCTGTACATGGCGATCTTCATGGGCGGGACCCCCGCGGGGGCGCCGATGATCGGCTGGATCAGCGAGCAGTTCGGGCCGCGCTGGACCATCGGGGTGGGGGCCGTCGCCGTCGGCCTCACCCTCGTCGCGGTGTCGGTGTGGCTGGCGCGGGCCGAGAATGTCCGGGTGAGCTACGAGTCGCAGCGCCGCCCGCGCGTCACCGTGTCGACCTCCCCGGTCACGCGCGAGCGGGACGACGCCCACGTGCCCATGCCGGAGCCCGCGCGATGACCCCGCTGTTCCGGCGCCGGATGACGCTCGGGGTGCTCGCCGTGCTCCTCGTCGTCGCGGTCGTCTACGCCGTGGCCCGCTGACCCTGCTCGGCGCCGCCCCGGTGTGGGCGCGCCGTCCGCTCGGACGTTCTGCTCAGGCCAGTCGGTCGACGACGTGCTCGACGCACCCGATGAGGCGGCTGACGTCGTCGGGCTCGACGGCCGGGAAGCAGGCGACCCGCAGCTGGTTGCGGCCGAGCTTCCGGTACGGCTCGACATCGACGACACCGTTGGCGCGCAACGTCTTCGCGACGGCGGAGGCGTCGACCGCGTCATCGAAGTCGATCGTGGCGACGACGCGGCTGCGGTGGTCGGGGTTGCTGACGTACGGGGTCGTGTACTCCGTGCGCTCCGCCCAGTCGTAGAGACGGCCCGAGGAGTCGGCCGTGCGCGCGGTGGCCCAGTCGAGGCCGCCGTTGCCGTTGAGCCACTCGACCTGGTTCGCGAGCATCGCGAGCGTCGCCACGGCCGGGGTGTTGTACGTCTGGTCCTTGCGCGAGTTGTCGATCGCGGTCGGCAGGCTGAAGAAGTCGGGGACCCAGCGGCCGCTGGCGGTGATCTCGTCGACCCGCGCGAGGGCCGCGGGGGAGAAGAGCCCGATCCAGAGGCCGCCGTCGGACGCGAAGGACTTCTGCGGGGCGAAGTAGTACACGTCCGCCTGGCCCACGTCCACGGGCAGCCCGCCGGCCCCGGAGGTGGCGTCGACGAGCACGAGGGCGTCGTCGTCCGCGCCCTCGACGCGGCGGACCGGGCACATGACGCCGGTGGAGGTCTCGTTGTGGGCCCAGGCGTAGACGTCGACGCCGGCCTCGGCCCGTGCCTCGGGCCGGGTGCCCGGCTCGCTCGTGAGGATCGTCGGCTCGCCGAGGAACGGGGCCTTCTTCGTCACCGAGCCGAACTTGCTCGAGAACTCACCGAAGGCGAGGTGCTGGGCGCGGTCGCGGACGAGGCCGAACGCGGCGATGTCCCAGAACGCGGTGGAGCCGCCGTTGCCGAGGATGACCTCGTAGCCGTCCGGCAGGTCGAAGAACGTGGTGAGGCCCGTGCGGACCGCCTTGACGAGGTTCTTCACCGGCGCCTGGCGGTGGGACGTGCCGAGGACCGTGCGCCCGATGGCGGAGAGCGCCTCGACCTGCTCGGGACGGACCTTTGACGGGCCGGAGCCGAAGCGCCCGTCGGCGGGCAGGAGGTCGGCGGGGATGGTGATGGGGGCGTCGCTCACGTGTCTCTCCGTGCTCGGGCGGGCCGCCGGCGGGCGGCGTGGGTCGGCGCGGTCGGTCGCGCCGTGGCGGCCGCGGGCCGGCTCCGTCGACGGGCCGCGACCGGTCCCATCGTCACAGGCGCTGACCGGATGCCGGACGTCGGGTCCACGGACTGAGCAGCGCATGGCCGCCGCGGTCGGGTCAGGCCTTGGTGCGGTAGCCCTTGACGTCCGACAGCGGGCGGCTGCCCGGGCCGATGTACCGCGAGCTGGGGCGGATGAGACGCCCGGTGCGCTTCTGCTCGAGGATGTGGGCCGACCAGCCGGCCGTCCGCGCGCAGACGAAGAGCGGGGTCATCATCTCGCCGGGGACGTCGGCGAAGTCGAGCAGCACCGCGGCCCAGAAGTCGACGTTGGTCTCCATCCGCCGGTTCGGGTAGCGGTCGGCGAGCTCGGCGATGGCGGCCTTCTCGAGCTCCAGGGCCACCTCGTAGCGCGGCGCCCCGAGCCGCTTGCAGGTGTCGCGCAGCACGGCCGCCCGCGGGTCGTAGGCGCGGTACACGCGGTGCCCGAAGCCCATGAGCCGCTCCTTGCGGTCCATGACCCCCTTGACGTACGTCGTGGCGTCGCCGGTCTGCTCGACGCCCTCGATCATGTGCTGGGCCCGCGACGGCGCCCCGCCGTGGAGCGGTCCGGAGAGTGCGCCGATGGCGCCGGAGAGGCACGCCGCGACGTCGGCGCCCGTGGAGGCGATGACCCGCGCGGTGAACGTCGAGGCGTTCATCCCGTGCTCGGCGGCGGAGATGAAGTAGGCGTCGATGGCCTCGACGTGCTTGGGGTCGGGCTCGCCGCGCCAGCGGATCATGAACCGCTCGGGGATGGTGTGGCCCTTGTCAACCTCGGACTGCGGCACCATCGGGCGGTCCTGGCCGTGCGCGGACTGCGCGATGAACGAGAGGGCCATGACCGAGGCGCGGGCGAGCTGGTCGCGGGCGGTGTCGTCGTCGATGTCGAGCAGCGGCTCGAAGCCCCACACCGGTGCGAGCTGGGCGATGGCGGACTGCACGTCGACCCGGATGTCGCCGGTGTGGACCGGGAGCGGGAAGGGCTCGGCGGGCGGCAGACCCGGGTCGAGCTCGCCGTCGACGAGCAGGCCCCACACCTGGCCGAAGGAGACCTTGCCGACGAGGTCGTTGATGTCGACGCCCCGGTAGCGCAGCGCGCCGCCCTCCTTGTCGGGTTCGGCGATCTCGCTCTCGAAGGCCACGACCCCCTCGAGCCCGGGGTAGAAGTGCGGATCGTCGGCCGGGGAGGTCGTCATACGGGGTGTCCTATCGCTCGTCGCCGTTGTCGCGCGGCCCATTGTGCACGTCGTCGCCCCCGTGCTCCCACCCCTGGACCGCGGGGATGGACACGGCCCCGCTCAGCCGGCGCGGGGGTCGCGCACCGCCATGTCGGGGGTGCCGGGGTCGCGGATCTCGAACAGCTCGGTGGCCTCGATGAGCCGGCTCAGCTTGGCGTAGCCGTAGTTGCGCGAGTCGAAGGACGACTGGTTCGAGATGCGCTGCCCGACGGTGCCGATCTTGGCCCAGCCCGAGTCGTCGGCCGCGCTGTCGACGGCGCGGCGGAGCAGCGCGACGAGCCGGGTGTCCTGGCGGAGCTGTGCGCGGGTCGCGCGCCCGGCGGCCGGGGAGGTCGCGGCCTGCGCCGTCGCCTTGGCGGCTTTGGTGGCCTTCGCGGCGGTGGTCTTCCTCGCCGTCGCGGAGTCGTCGGGCGTGGCCGTCGTCGCGGGCGCGGTGGCGCTGCGCGCCGTCCGCCCCGTCGCGCCGGCCTTCTTCGCCGGGGTGCGTCCGGACGTCGGCGCGGTCCCGGTGTCGGAGCCGTTCGTCGCGTCGTCCTCGACGGCGGCCGCCGGCTCGGTCTGGCCGCTCGCGGCCGACAGCCGGTCGAGGACGAGGAACTTCGTGCACGCGCTCTGGAACGGGCCGGGGGTCTTGGCGTCCCCGAAGCCGTAGACGGCGACGCCGTGCTCGCGCAGGTGCATGACGAGCGGGGTGAAGTCGGCGTCGGACGAGACGATCGCGAAGGCGTCCGGGCGCTGGGTGTGCAGGATCTCAACGGCGTCGACGGCCAGCGCGATGTCGCTCGCGTTCTTGCCCTTGGTCTGGTCGAACTGCTGCATCGGGCGGATGGCGTTCTCGTGCAGGACCTCCTGCCACCCCTTGAGGCCCGCCTTGGTCCAGTTCCCGTACGCGCGACGGATACTCGTCTCGCCGAAGGCCGACAGCTCGCCGAGGATGACGTCGATCCGTCGGGCTCGCGCGTTGTCGGCGTCGATGAGCAGCGCGATGCGCGCGGAATCGGTCATGGCGCGAGGCTAGCCCCCCGACGGCTTCCCGACTTATCAGGCCTGCGTCCGCCTCACCAGCCCCTGGACGGCGGTTCGCGCGGACCGCAGCATGAAAGGTCGGGAAGAGGGGGGCGGCCTACGCTGGCGGCATGGACCCCAGACGCGTCGACTACACCGGTGACGGCCTCGCCGAGGACCAGCTCCTCGACACCCCGTACGCGCAGGTCCGGGCCTGGGTCGACGACGCCGTCCGCCGGTCCGAGTCCGAGTCCGACGTCTTCGAGCCGCTCGCCGCCGCGGTGGCGACGGTCGACGCCGACGGCCGCCCCAACGTGCGCACCGTGCTCATGCGCTTCCTCGACGAGCGTGGGCCCGGGTTCGTCACCGCGGTCACCTCGGCCAAGGGGCAGGAGCTGGCGGTCAACCCGCACATCGCCGCGGGGCTCACCTGGCCGGCCATGTACCGCGCCGTGCGTTTCCGCGGCCGGGCCGTCGCGCTCGACCGGGCGGAGGTCGAGGAGTACTGGCGGTCGCGGCCGTGGGCCTCCCGGATCTCGGCGTGGGCCTCGGACCAGTCGCGGCCGATCGGGTCGCGCGCCGACCTCGAGGCCGCGTACCGGCAGCGGGCGGAGGAGTTCCCGGACCACGGCTCCGTCGAGGACGTCCCGGTGCCGGACTTCTGGGGTGGGTTCCGCATCGTCTGCGACGAGATCGAGCTCTGGGCCGGTCGGCGGAACCGGCTGCACGACCGGCTCGTCTACACCCGGACCGGCGAGGGCGACCTCGACGACGCCACGTCCTGGGGGCTGAGCCGCCGCCAGCCCTGATGCTCCCGGCCGGCCGAGGCCCGGGCGCGGGCGCCGGGTCAGCCGCCGTCGGGCAGCGCGGCGAGGAACGCGGCGGCCTTGCGCCGCACCGCCGCCGAGCGGTGCCCGGCCTGCACCTCGAGCAGGGGCCGCAGGTTCTCCGACGCGACGACCCCTCGCCGGGCGAAGCCCAGGAGGGTCGTCATCGCCTGCGTCGCGACGATCCAGTCGACGTCGGTCGTCGCCACCCGGGCGGTCAGCCACGCCACGGCCGTCTCCCGCTGGGCCGCGGTGAGCTCGATGACGTCGAACAGCTGGGCGACGTGCCACTGGACGGACGGCTGGTCGCTGCGGGTGAGGACGGTGACGATGTCCTCGACGTAGGGACCGGCGCAGGCAGGGTCGGACCGGACGAGCTTCTCGAAGGTGTCGACCGCCCGCATCCGCACCCAGGCGTCCGGGTCCGAGATGCAGGCGAAGAGCTCGGGGAGCCGCGCGCGGTCGCCCTGCACGTCCGCGAGCACCTCGCCGGCCCGGCCCAGCGAGTTCGTATGCCCGCCGGCGGTGAGTGCCTCCCGGTACGGCTCCACGCCCCGACGATAGGTCCACGGTCGACAGACGAGAACATGCCGCGCGGGGTGCAGGGGTCACGGCATGTTCTCGTCGTTCGACGAGGAGGCGGCCGGGGCGTCAGGAGGTGCGGTGGACCTTGTGCGGGGCCGCCTGCGCGCGCGGCTTGAGGACGAGGAGGTCGACGTTGACGTGCGCCGGGCGGGTCGCCATCCACACGATGGCCTCCGCGACGTCGTCGGCGACCAGCGGCCCCGGGACGCCTGCGTAGACCGTGTCGGCCTTCTGCCGGTCGCCGCCGAACCGGGTGAGCGCGAACTCGTCGGTGTGCACCATGCCCGGCGCGATCTCGGTGACCCGGACCGGCTGGTCGAAGAGCTCGAGGCGCAGGGTCTCTGTCATGACGTGGACGCCGTGCTTGGCGACGGTGTAGCCGCCGCCGCCCTCGTACGCGAGCAGCCCGGCGATGGACCCGACGTTGACGATGATGCCGGGCCCGCCGGCCGCCACGAGCGCGGGCAGCAGCGCCTTGGTCACCTTGAGGGTGCCGAGGACGTTGGTGTCGAACATCCGCTGCCACAGGTCGACGTCCGCCTCGGCCACGGGCTCGAGCCCGAGGGCCCCGCCGGCGTTGTTGACCAGGACGCTCACCACGGGGCCCGCGGCCTCGGCCAGGGCAGCGACCTGGCCGTCGTCGGTGACGTCGCACGGGACGGCCACCCCGTCGATGTCGGCGGCGAGTGCCGCGACGCGGTCGGCGCGGCGTGCGGCGCACACGACGCGGAAGCCCTGGGCGGCCAGCAGCCGTGCGGTGGCGGCCCCGATGCCGCTGCTCGCGCCGGTGACGACGGCGGTGCGGCGCGCGTCGGGGCCGGTGGTCACGAGCTCTTCCGGGGGCGGATGGACGAGGGGTCGACCGCGATCCAGGTGGCCTCGGCGCGAGCGAGCAGCTCACCGTCGGCGTCGTGCAGGGTGCTCGCGGACCAGTACCGCCGCCCCTGCGCCGCGCGCGGCCAGGCCGTGACGACGGTGGTCTCGCCCGGCTCGGGCCGGCGCCACACCTGGGCGGCCATGGTCCCGAGGACCATCGGGCGCCCGGCGATCCCGGCGGACCAGCCGCCCGGGCAGTCGAGGGCGGCCCACACGACCGGCACGGTGACGTCGTCGGGGACGGTCCACGTCGTCGCGTAGCGACGGGAGCCGTCGTCGAGCGGGCCCGGCCGCAGGCACAGCGCATCGCCCGGCTCCCGCTGCGGACCGCACGAGAAGCACGTGGGGAACGGGTGGTCGGTGTCGCCCTCGTACCGGTCCTCCGCGGCCCGGGCCTCGTCGACCGTGGCCGGCGTCCGGGTGGTCCCGTCGAGGGCCGGGACGGCGCTGGCGGCGGCGACGAGGGAGTCGTCGGCCAGGAGCTGCAGGACCGCGGTCCCCGTCAGCGGGTCGGGGTGGTCGACGACGACGTCCAGCGGCCTGCCCAGGGGCGGGGGAGATGTGAGACGTACGCTGACGGCAGGCAGGTCGACGGAGGTGCGGGCGAGACTGGCGAGGGCGCCGCTCACCCAGCCGCCGTTACCGGACTCGGGGGGCCCGCAGAAGCGGTGGGGGACGGTCAACTCCACGCGGCCAACCTACCGACGCGACCCGGGCCGCGGTTGTTGCGTGCGTCACGCGTCTGTGCTTATCTCTCGATATCAAGTAGTTCGACATCAAGAGAAGTGGCCGATGGAGAGTTTCTCGCTCCGCCGGGTGGCCATCCCGGCGTTCGGCCCGACCGCGCTGTGGTCGGTCGGGCTGGGTGCCACGCTGCCCGTCATCGCCCTGAGCGCCCGGGACCTCGGCGCGTCGGTGTCCGTCGCCGCCCTGTTCGTGGGGATCGCCACCGTCTCCGAGCTCGTGTCGGCCGTGCCGGCCGGAGTGCTGGTCGACCGGCTCGGGGAGCGGCGTGCCCTGGCCCTCGCGGGCGTCGCCGACGCCGCCGCGGCGGCACTGGCCCTGGCCGCGCCCTCGCTCGCGATCCTCGCCCTGGCCATCGCGCTCACCGGTCCCACCGGGGCCGTCTTCCTGCTCGCCCGGCAGTCCTACCTGACGGCCGCCGCGCCCGAGTCGATGCGGGCGCGGGCGATGTCGACGCTCGGCGGTGTCGGCCGGATCGGGCTCTTCGTCGGCCCGCTCGTGGCCGCCCCCGTGGTCCACGTCTGGGGGCCGCAGTCCGCGTTCGTAGTCCAGGTGGCCGGCGGGCTGCTCGCGGCGGCGGTCGCGTGGGCCTCGCCCGAGCTGGCCGCGCACGCTCCGCCGGGGGGTCCCGGAGCCACCGCCGCCCGGGTCGGGGTGCTCGACGTCGTCCGGCGGCACCGGGCGGTCCTGCTCAGGGTGGGCCTGGGCGTGCTCGCCATCGGGCTGGCCCGGTCCTCGCGGGTCGTCGTCGTGCCGCTGTGGGCCGAGAGCGTCGGCCTCACCGCCGCTGAGACGGCGCTCGTCTTCGGGGCGGCGGGGTTCGTCGAGGTCCTCCTCTTCTACCCGGCCGGCTCCCTCATGGACCGGCGGGGGCGGATCTGGGTCGCTCTGCCGGTCACGGTCCTCCTCGGGGCAGGGCTCCTCGTCCTCCCCCTGACGAGCACGCTCGTGGCGGTCGGCGCGGTGGCGGTCGTCATGGCGGTCGGCAACGGGCTCGGGTCGGGGATCGTCATGACCCTCGGCGCCGACGCCGCCCCGGCCGCCGGGCGCGCTCCCTTCCTCGGGGTGTGGCGCCTGCTGTCGCTCGTCGGGCACAACGGGGCCGCGGTCGTCGTCGCCGCGCTCGCAGCGGTGGCCTCCATCGGGGTGGCCAGCGTCGGAGTGGGCGTGCTCACCCTGGCCGGTGGCGCCTGGCTGCTGCGGTGGCTCCCGCACTACGACCCCCGGCGACGCGGGCCGGCCGTCGTCACCTCCGATTAGGCTGACCTTCGTGACCGACCTCATCGACACCACGGAGATGTACCTCCGCACGATCTTCGAGCTCGAGGAGGAGGGCATCACGCCTCTCCGCGCGCGGATCGCCGAGCGGCTGGCGCACTCCGGGCCCACGGTGTCGCAGACGGTGGCTCGCATGGAGCGCGACGGGCTGCTGCACGTGGCGGGTGACCGGCACCTCGAGCTGAGCGAGGAGGGTCGCCGGCTCGCCACCCGCGTCATGCGCAAGCACCGCATCGCCGAGCGGCTCCTCGTCGACGTCATCGGTCTCGAATGGGAGTACGTCCACGAGGAGGCGTGCCGCTGGGAGCACGTCATGTCCGACCGGGTCGAACGCAAGATCCTGGCGATCCTGTCCGACCATGCGGAGTCGCCCTACGGCAACCCGATCCCCGGGCTCGAGGAGCTCGGCGAGGTCGGCGACGTCGTCGACTTCCGGCTGGGCCTCAGCACCCTCCAGAGCATCGCCGACGAGGCCGGAGTCAGCGTCATCGTGCGGCGCATCGGGGAGCCGGTCCAGGTCGACTCGGAGGCGCTCTCCCTCCTCACCTCCGCCGGACTGATGCCGGGCCAGCCGGCCCGGGTCCGGCGCGACGGCACCCGCATCGTCGTGAGCCGCGAGGGTGCGGCGGAGACGACGGGGGTCTCGCTCCCCGCCGACATCGCCGAGCACGTCTTCGTCGCCCCGGCGTGACCCCCCATCAGGGGCCTGACCTGCGGATCTGAGGGCTGCCTGTGCGACGCGCGTTACCGAAACGTGACTTCGCGGCCCGAGTCACGTAGCGTACCGAGCGAGTTGTACCCGCCCCGGAAGTGATTTCTCTGTGTCCTCTCATCGCCAGCCCGGTCGCCGTCGTGCGCCCGGCCGTGTCCGACGTCTGCCCGACGGGTTCCCCCGCGCGGGGGCCTCGTGGGCTGTCAAGTCCCTCGCGAGCCTCAGCGTCGTCGGGGGCGCCGCCGTCGCCCTCACCATCCCGGCTGAGTCCGCCGACGCCGAGGCCGACGGGACCACCCAGCTCTCCATGACGACGTCGTCCTTCGCCCTCGCCCAGCGTGGCGCGCCCGATGCGGCGTCCCGGTCGACGGCCCGCGACGAGCCCGCCGTCGCGGCACCCGCCGGAGCGGCCCCGACCCAGCCCGACGCCATCGGGGTCGAAGGGGTCAAGGCCGTCGCCAAGCCGAAGCCCGAGCCGAAGCCCGAGCCCACCCCCGCAGCGACCGCCGAGGCGGCCGCCCCCGCCGCGTCGTCCGGGTCCTGGTCCGGGTCGGTGACCGCCCGGTGCAGCAACATCGGCCTCATCCCGAACGCGCAGCGGCTCTGCTCCGCCGTCGACTCCCTGTACGGGCCCCCGTCCATCGGCGGGAAGCGCGCCAGCGCCGACGAGCACGGTACCGGTCAGGCCGTCGACTTCATGACCGCCAGCGCCTCCCAGGGCGACGCGATCGCCGCCTACATCCAGCAGCACGTCGGTGAGTTCAACGTCAAGTACCTCATCTGGCAGCAGCGCTACTGGGCGCCGGGCGAGGGCTGGAGCATGATGGAGGACCGTGGCTCGGCCACCGCGAACCACTACGACCACGTCCACGTCACGACCAACTACTGACCGACGCGTCGATCGCCACAGGCCCCGCCCGGGATCGTCCGGCCGGGGCTGAGCGTTCCCCGGGTTCCTGAGAAGTTCCTGTAACCGATTTGTGACCTTTCGGCTCTCTCTTGTTAGGTTGGGCGGGCCCGACCGACCCCGGACGTCGGGCCCCAGCAGCGGGACGCCGAGTCCTGCCTCCGCTGCACGGGTCCTCAAGTACGACAACCGCTGGCAGGAGCGGGGGAACCACTCTCGGAGCCGTCTCTCGTCGGCTCCTCGGGGTGAAGCCGCGTAGCCACCAGGCTCGCGGCCGGGCGACCTCCGCCCGAACCCGACAGCTCACCCCGTAGGCATGGAGAGGTCCACTGTGTCCGAGCACCCCGTCGGGCGGCACCGTCCTGCTGCCCGCTACAGCCCCCTGGCCGAGCTCTCGTTCATCGTCCGCACCGCGGGCGAGAACGGCGTGAGGGCCTCGGCCGTCCTCGCCGCCTCCGGCGGGCTCGTGGCCGCCGTCGCGCTGCCGGCCCAGGCAGCGCGGCTCGGCACCGAGACGCAGGCCGCGCCGGCCCCGGCGCAGGCGGCCGGGTCCCCACGCGCCCTCGTCGCCGCCCCGGCGCTCGTCGCCCCCACCGCCGCGGCACCGGTCCGGGCCGAGACCGTGGGCGTCGACGGTGTGACGGCGGTCGCGAAGCCCAAGCCCAAGCCGGTCGAGCGCGCCGTCGAGCAGCGCGCCGACGCCGGGGCCAGCCGGTCCGCTACCCGCACGCCCACGGTCACCGTCCCGCCGGCCGCCACCGGAGTCGTCGGCATCGCCCGCAGCCTGCTCGGCATCCCGTACGTCTACGGCGGAACCAGCCCCAGCAGCGGCTTCGACTGCTCGGGCTTCACCTCCTACGTCTTCGCCCAGGCGGGCACCTCACTGCCGCGCACGGCGGCCCAGCAGCAGGCCGCGGCCACCCCCGTCAGCAACCCGCAGCCCGGCGACCTGGTCTTCTTCGGATCGCCCGCGTGGCACGTCGGCATCTACACCGGCAACGGGATGATGGTCCACTCCGGCAAGCCGGGTGAGGTCACCGAGGAGTCCCCGCTCTTCTCCGGAGTCAGCGGCTACGGCCGCTTCTGATCACGCCGCGAGACGCCCCGGACCCCTGCGGTCCGGGGCGTCTCCGCGTGCCATGAGGGTGCTGTCGCCCCAGCGCGCGATGGCCATTCGGTCACACTTTGTCCCGCCGGTCGGTCGGTTCTGACCCCACCGCTGGCCCGCGCGCGCGGGGGCGGACAGAATGGGGGCTGTCTGCAGGGGATCCCGCTCACGGATCCAGGACCATCACATGCCAATCCGGACTGCGCTGTTCGCCATCGCGTTCGCGCTCTCCATCGCCGCCGCGCGTCTCACCGTGCTGCCCGACACCGGGCTCGCGCTGTTCTGGCCGCCGGCGGGGATCGCGGCCCTCTGGGGTCTGTACGCGGCGACGCGTCGCGAGGTGCTCCTCGTCGGCGCCCTCGTCGCGGTCCTCGCGACGCTGGGCAACGCCGTCACCGGGTTCCCGCCGGCTGCTGCGGTCTTCCTCGGAGTCGCGAACGCCGTCATCGGGGTGGGCGTCCGGGGGGTCATGTCGTGGGACCGGCGCCGCGGCGAGGGTGCAACGCCACGCCGCAACACGCTGGTCAGCCTCGCCGACTTCTACCGCTTCCTCGCCGCGACGACGGTCGCGGTCACCGCGAGCGCCGCGTTCGGGATGCTCGGTCTCCTCGTCGCCGGGGTTCCCGTGACCGGGGGCAGCTTCGTCGGCTGGCTGATCCGCAACGCCGCCGCCGTCATCGTCATCGCGGCGCCCGGGCTGACGATGCGCGCCGGGGTCGGGCTCGTCACCCGACGTCTGGTGGTCGAGGGCCTGACGATGGTCCTCGCGACGGCCGGGGTGCTGTGGTTCGTCTTCGGGCCGGGTCAGAACCTCCCGCTCGGGTTCCTCCCGTTCGCCCTCGTCTTCTGGTCCGGGATCCGGCTGCCGCTCCCCCTCGCCGCCGTCCAGGGCCTCCTCGTCGCGACGGGCAGCCTCGTCCTCGTCCTCGGCCTCGCCCACGGCGTCCGGACCGGGCCGTTCGATCGGATCGGCAGCGACTTCGCAGCGGCCGCGAGCATCCAGACCTACATGCTCATGGCGGTCGGGCTCGCCATCATGGTGGCCACGGTGCAGCGGGAACGCGACCAGCTGCTCCATGAGGTGGCCGACGCGGCGAGCTACGCGAGCCTGCACGCCCAGGACCTGCGCGTGATCACCGAGACCATCCCGGACGGGATCCTCGTCATCAACCGCCGCGGGGACATCCTCATGCACAACGAGGCCGCGGCGCGCTGGGTCGCAAGCGGGGACAGCGGCGACTCCGTCCTCGTCGACGGCGTGAGCCGCCCCCTCTCGCAGACCCTCGTGGAGCGCTATCTCGACGGGTCGGAGATCCCGACCGAGGAGCGGCCGTTCGTGCGAGCCCTCGCGGGCGAGACGGTGCGCGGCGCCCTCGTCGTCACCGACGACCCCGACCTCGAGGAGCCCCGGATCGTCGCCGTCGACGCAGTGCCGATGCTCGACACCGGGGTCTACGGCCTGCCCGACCGGGTGCTCCTCGTCTTCCGCGACGTCTCGGACGACCACGCGCGGATCCGCGCGCTCGAGGCCGAACGTGAGCGCACCGAGCGACTCATCTCGGACGCCCCGCACGGCGTCGCGGTGCTCGACGTCGACGGGCGTGTGCTGCAGGTGAACGACTCGCTCGCGAGCCTCGCCGGGCGCACCGTCGAGCAGATCGTCGGGATGCGGTTCGAGGACCTGTCGCCGACCCACCGGCAGAAGATGCGGGTGTACCTCGAGCGGACGCTTGCCGTGCCGGGCGAGCTGCTCGTGGGCGACTGGACGATCGAGAGCGCCGTGACGGAGGACGCCCACGTCTCGCTGACGAGCCGGGTGCTCACGGCCTCCGACGAGGCCGACGAGGTCATCCTCGTCAACGTCGTCGACTTCTCGGACCGGCGCCGGTACGAGGAGCGGCTCACCTACCTCGCCGACCACGACGCGCTCACCGGGCTGCCGAACCGCCGCCGCTTCGACCAGGTGCTCGACGAGCACCTGCGCCAGTGCCAGCGGCGTGGAGCCACCGGGGCCCTGCTCCTCGTCGACCTCGACCACTTCAAGGAGGTCAACGACACGATGGGGCACGACGCCGGTGACCAGCTCATCGTGTCGACGGCCTCGCTCCTGCGCGACAACCTGCGGGTGAGCGACCTCGTCGCCCGGCTCGGCGGCGACGAGTTCGCGGTCCTGCTGCCGGACGCCGACCTCGCCGGAGCCGAGGCGGTCGCCGAGGCGCTCGTGCAGCGGGTGCGGGCGCACTGCTCCAGGCTCGAAGGGGTCAAGCGGCGGGTCACAGCGAGCGTCGGCGTCGTCACCTTCGCCGCGGCCGCCCAGCAGTCGGTGGACCCGCTCGCGCTCGCCGACATGCTGCTCTACGACGCCAAGGACGCGGGGCGCAACCGGTACGCCGTCCTCGACGCCTCCGGCACCCAGCAGCCGCGCTCCGGGGCGCGCCTGGAGTGGATGTCGCGGATCGAGTCGGCCATCGAGCACGACAAGTTCGAGCTGTACCTGCAGCCGATCCTCGACGTGCGGTCCAACCGAATCGTCGCCGCCGAGGCGCTGCTGCGGCTCGTCGACCGCGGCCACCCGGTGGCGCCCGGGCGCTTCGTCCACATCGCGGAGCGCGCCGGGCTGGCCCCGGACCTCGACCGCTGGGTCGTGCGCAACGCCGTCGCCATGCTCTCCCGGCTGCACGGCCTCGCTCCGGAGCTCACCCTCGAGATCAACCTGTCGGGCCACTCGATCGGCGACGCGTCGGTGGAGCACGAGTTCGTCGAAGCGCTGCGTCGGCACGGCGTCGCCCCCCACAAGGTCGTCGTCGAGGCCACCGAGACCGCCGCGGTGGCCGACGTGGCCGCCGCGCGGGCGTTCAGCCAGCGTCTGGGCGCGATGGGCACCCGGGTCGCCATCGACGACTTCGGTGCCGGCTTCGGGTCCTTCTACTACCTCAAGCACCTCCCCTTCGACATCGTGAAGATCGACGGGGAGTTCGTCGTGGGCGCCCACACCTCCGCCGTCGACCGGGCCATCCTCCGGTCGATCGTCGGCGTCGCCCGCAACCTCGGCAAGGAGACCGTGGCCGAGTTCGTCGCGGAGGAGGCGGTCCTCGAGGTCGTCCGCGAGCTCGGGGTCGACTACGCGCAGGGGTATCTCATCGGCGAGCCGGTGCCGTTCGACGTGTTCGTCGAGCGTCACCTGGCCGGCGGCTCGTCGCAGTGGACCACCGCAGGGCCCAGCCGGTCAGGCACACAGCACGCACTGATGGTCGGAGGAGACGTCTGATGAAGGGCTCACGTCGTTTGGAGCGAGGGGTGGGTGTGGTCGTCCTCGGAATGGCCATCTTCGCCGGGCTCATGTTGGTGTTCGGGCTCATGCTCTCGGACACCGGCCAGGTGGAGACCCGCGAGGGGCTCCTCTTCGGGGTCTGGCGGGTCCTCTACGACACCCGGGCCCCCTCGACCTCGATGATCGCCATCGCCATCGCCATCGCGCTGCTGCTCGCCGCGGGGGTCGCGGCCATCGAGCGGCGCATCGCCACGCGCTACCGCCGGTCCGAGGACATCGGGACGACCCCCCTCGCGCCGAAGCCCGTCATGGCGCGGACGGCCGGGGTGTACCTGGGCCCCGTCACGGTCACCGTGCTCATCCCGGCCCACAACGAGGAGGACCGCATCGGCGCCACCCTCACCTCGCTGTTCGAGCAGGCGGACCCGCCGGACCGGATCGTCGTCGTCGCGGACAACTGCACCGACGACACCGAGGACATCGCGCGGCTCCTGGGCGCCGAGGTGTTCCGCAGCGTCCGGAACAGCCACAAGAAGGCCGGGGCGCTCAACCAGGCGCTGGCCCGGCTGCTCCCGGACCTCGGGGAGAACGACTGCGTCATGGTCATGGACGCCGACACGGTCCTGGACCAGGGCTACCTCACCGCCGTGCGGAGCCGGATGGCCGAGGACCGTGCGCTCATGGCCGTCGGGGGCCTCTTCTACGGTGAGGAGGGTGCCGGCCTGCTCGGGCAGCTGCAGCGCAACGAGTACACCCGGTACAGCCGTGAGATCCGGCGTCGGCGCGGGCGGGTGTTCGTGCTCACCGGGACCGCGTCCGTGTTCCGCTCCGGTGCGCTGCGCGAGGTCGCGGCCCAGCGGGGCCGTGCCCTGCCCGGCCGCCACGGTGACGTCTACGACACGGCGGCGCTCACCGAGGACAACGAGCTGACCCTGGCGCTGAAGTCGCTCGGCGCGCTCATGATCTCGCCGCAGCAGTGCTCGGTCGTCACCGAGGTGATGCCGACGTGGCAGGCCCTCTGGAACCAGCGGCTGCGCTGGCAGCGGGGTGCCCTCGAGAACCTCGGTGCGTACGGCCTGACCCCCCAGACCCTGAGGTACTGGGCGCAGCAGCTGGGGATCGGGTACGGGGTCGTGGCCCTCAGCTCGTACTTCGCGCTCATCGTCGTCATGGCCGTCGCCCTCGACGACGCGGTGATCTTCCCGTTCTGGCTCGGGGTCGGCGCCGTGTTCGTCGTCGAGCGGGTCGTCAGCGTCTGGGCCGGGGGGTGGCGGGCACGCTTCCTGGGTCTGTTGCTCTTCCCCGAGCTCGTCTACGCCACCGTCCTCAACCTCGTGTACCTGCGCGGGGTCGCCGACATCCTCGCCGGGCGGCGCCCGGAGTGGCAGCACGTGGTCAAGACGCCCGACAGCCGCGCCCTCGTCGAGGGAGGTGAGCGTCGATGAGCGCCGCTCTGCCCGCCGGGATCCTGCTGCCCGAGACGGTGCTCGCATCGGGATGGTTCGGGGTGCTCGGCGTCTTCGTCGCCATCAACACCGTCATGTACCTCGCGCTGGCGGTCGCCAAGGTCCTGCCGAAGGTCTACCCGCAGGACTGGCTCCCGCGCAGCTACGCCCGCTCCCAGACCCGCAGCATCCACCCCGACTCGACGCGCTGACCCGGGCCGGGTGGCGGCGCGAGGGGCCGCCACCCCGCTCCCGGCCTCTACGCTGCGAGGATGCGGATCGAGGAGCTCGACTGGAGCGACACGGAGTGGGGGACGATCAGCCTGCGCCGGCGGGTCGACCCTGTGACGTCCAGGGAGGTCCACGAGGTGAAGCTCGACGAGGACTTCCTCATGTCGAGCCAGTTCACCGAGGGCGAGCGCGAGCTCGCGCGGCTCGGGCTCGAGGCGGTCACGGGGGACCGGCTCAGGGTGCTCGTCGGCGGGCTCGGCCTCGGATACACGGCGTGGACGGCTGCCGCCGATCCGCGGGTCGCCGAGCTCGTCGTCATCGAGGCGCTCGAGCCGGTCATCGGCTGGCATCGGCGGGAGCTGTTCGACGACACCCGGGGGCTGGCGGCCGACCCCCGGGTCCGGCTCGAGCGGGACGACTTCTTCGACCTGGTCAGGTCCGGGCGGGGTGGGCGACCGTACGACGCGCTGCTCGTCGACATCGACCACGCCCCTGACTGGTTGCTGCGCTCGGACCACGGCGACTTCTACACGGTGCCGGGCCTCCGGGCGGCCGGCGCGATGCTCGTCGGGGGCGGGGTGCTGGCCCTGTGGTCCGACGAGCCGCCCGAGCCCGAGTTCCTGGACCGGCTCGGCGTGGCGTTCGAGCACGCCGACGCGCACGTCGTGACCTTTCCGAACCCCCTGACCGGCGGCGAGTCGACGAACACCGTCTACCTCGGGCGCGGGCCACGGTGAGGGGCGTGAGGTTCAACCGCCGGGGCCCTCGTCCCACCACGATGCCCTGTGGCAGAAGACCGGAGGCTTCATGAGCGACTTCGCCGTGCTCGAGGTCGTGACCCTGTTCGTCGAGGATGTCGACGCGGCGAGGGTCTTCTACGTCGACGTCCTCGGTACCGAGGTCGTCTTCGCCGACGACGCATCCGCCGTCGTGCAGTTCTCGAACCTCATGGTCAACCTCCTGCAGGTCGACCACGCCCCGACCCTGGTGGAGCCGGCAACGGTGGGCGGCGCGACGGGGGCACGGGCGCTGTTCACGATCAAGGTCGACGACGTCGACACCGCGTACGAGGAACTGTCCGGGCGAGGGGCGTCGTTCCTCAACGGGCCCGTCGACCGCCCCTGGGGGCGCCGCACGGCCGCGCTCGCCGACCCGGCAGGCAATGTCTGGGAGATCGCTGCGGACATCGGCGAGCCCTGACCTGAACGGAGAGGGGGAGGGGAGACAGCCCCGCCGAGCCGCAGGCCGGCGCGGGCTATGCCGGAGCCGCCGGGCTTATGCCGGTGCGGCAGCGAGCCTTCCACCGGGCGGACCCACCTCGCGACGCTGGCCGCCTCGGTACCCGCCGAGCCCCGACCGAAAGAGTCAGCCATGCGCGCCGCCCCGCATCCCCGTCTCGTGCTCGCCGCCGCTGCGGCATCTCTCCTGCTCTCGAGCGTGGTGGCCGGTCAGGGAGCCGCATCGGCCACCCCTGCCGCGGCCGACCCGCGAGAACGCACAGCTCCTCGGGGGGCGGTGGTGGCCGAGCGTCCTCGTCCGGTGCCCACGGAAGGCCGGGTCGAGGTGCCCGCGGACCAGCGCGACACGGTGCTGGGCAAGGGTCACCGCCGCTCCGAGGACACGGCGTGGACGACGTCCGGCGACGGCAAGGGGCTGCACGTCCTGGCGGCTCGCGCCGAGGACGGGTACGCCTGGCGCACCCTGGCGACGCTGGCGGAGCCCGGGGTCGAGGCGGACGCGTGGATCGGCAACGCGTGCATGACCGGGGACGGCCGCTCGGTCGTCGTCGCCTACGCCCCGCGGGTCGCGACGAACAAGGCCGAGCTGTTCGACCGGGGCGGGTTCGTGGCGGTCGTCCGGGTCCGCGACGGAGCGGTGACCAAGCTCCCGCTGACGAGCACCCTCGCCTACTTCTCGCCTGCCTGCGGCACCGGCGACGATGCCGTGGTCACCCAGTTCCGCGAGGGCGACGACGGCGGCCAGACCCGCGTGGTGCGGATCGACGCGACGAAGGGCACCGTCCGCAAGCCCATCACGGTGCCGGGCGAGCTGACCTCGGCCGTCCCGGTGGGGGAGCGGATCGTCGCCGCCGACGCCAACGCCCTGGTCACCCTTGACACCACCGGGACCCGCCGCCTCGTGGCCATCGGCGAGAACGCGCCGTTCCGGCTCACGCCCGACGCGGACGGCGGCGTCGTCTTCCTCGACCGCGCCGATGCCACCGCGACGTACCACCGGGTGCCGGCCGCTGCCCTCGCCGGCCGCCGGGTGACCGCGGAGACGCTGGCCAGCGGCCCGCTCGACAAGGTGGGGATCACCCGGACCCCGGGAGGCGAGGTGTTCCTCACCGGACCGGTGGCCGTGCAGCGGGCGCTGCCGCCCACGGTCACCGCCCTCGAGGGCAGCACCTCACGCACCACCGTCTCGACGCGGGGCGCGCTGGCCATCGAGTCGGTCCGAGCCTCCGGGCTGAGCCCCAGCGGGACGGGGGACGACCCGACGCAGCTGCAGCGACCGGTGGAGATCCGCACCACGGTCCGGGCGACCGGCGCGCACCCGGCCTTCGTCGTCACCCCGTCGTCGGGGACGACGGAGGCGGCGGCCGACGTGCACCCGAGCCTGCGCGCGCGGCCTGCGGCCGGCGATGACGCCCGGGTGGCGGCGGCCGGCTCCCCGACGAACCCGGTCGAGGACGAGCGGTACTGCTCGGTGGCGCGCAACGACGTCCGCAACCAGACGATGCAGCCCAAGCCGCGCCAGGTCGAGTGGGCCGTCAACCAGGCGGTGCGCGGCGTGCTGACCACCTCCCGCCCGTCGAACTGGAAGAACCTCGGCATGCCGGCGTACACCCCGCAGGGGCTCTTTCCCTCGCGGGCGCTGTCCGGGGGCGGTTACGTGCCCTCGCAGGTCTTCCTCGGCGTCATCGCCCAGGAGTCGAACATGTGGATGGCGCCCGGCAGCGTCGTCCCCGGCGTGACGGGCAACCCCCTGATCGGCAACTACTACGGCCTCGAGATCTACGACGCGTCCTCGGCCAACGACTGGGACATCGACTTCACGCAGGCCGACTGCGGCTACGGGGTCACCCAGATCACCGACGGCATGCGCCTCGCCGGGCGCACCAAGCCCGGTGAGACGGCGCTGCCGTACGACAGCCAGCGCGCGGCCGCGCTGGACTTCGCCGCCAACGTCGCCGGTGGCCTGCGGATCCTCCAGGACAAGTGGAACCAGACCCGCAACGCGGGCCTGACGATCAACAACGGGGACGTCAACAAGATCGAGAACTGGTTCTACGCGGTGTGGGCGTACAACTCGGGCTTCTACCCGCAGTCCTCGGCCTCGAGCTACAACGGCGCCTGGGGGGTCGGCTGGCTGAACAACCCGGTCAACCCGAAGTACCCCGCCAACCGCGCACCCTTCCTCGAGTACACCTACGAGGACGCCCGCAACCCCCAGCAGTGGCCCTACCCCGAGAAGGTCATGGGCTGGGCCGGTCACCCGGTCGAGATCCTCGAGTCCCCCGGGACGCTGGTGGCCGGCTACCGGGCCGCCTGGTGGAACGGCGACGCGACGACGGGCCCCGCCAACCGGGCCGCCGTCAAGCCGCCGGTCACCCAGTTCTGCACGAGCGCCAACGACTGCGAGCCCGGGGCCAAGTACACCCCGAACGACCCCGCCGTCGTCGGTGAGCCGGCCGGCCCCTGCGCGCACAAGAACGCCGCGGGCCAGTACGACCTCAGGTGCTGGTCACACATCCCGAGCACGTGGAAGTCGGACTGCAGCTACAGCTGCGGCAACGCGCTGCTGCGCTTCAGCGAGGGCTACGCCTACCAGGAGGACGGCACGGCGTACCCGCCGAACTGCGCCCTCGGTGGGCTCCCGGCCGGGGCGCTGGTCATCGACGACCAGGCCGACTCGGCGCCGATCGTGAGACCAGGGTGCTCGCGCCCGCACACCAACCAGGGCACGTTCTCGCTCACCTTCGCGGCGGACGGCAACGGCGAGTACCCGTCCAAGACCGACCTGCACCAACTGGGCGCCGGGTTCAGCGGGCACTTCTGGTACACCCACACCCGCACCGCCGACCTGCGCGGCGGCTCGATGGACATCACCGGCACCTGGACCCTCAACCGCTCGCTCACGCAGTGGGCCCGGGTCTTCGTCCACATGCCCGACCACGGCGCCCACACCCAGCAGGCCCGGTACGAGGTGGACCTCGGCAACGGCACCCGGACCCGGGTCGTGCTCCAGCGGGTCATGAACAACAAGTGGGTCTCGCTCGGGTCGTTCCCGTTCAACGGCACCCCGAAGGTGCGCCTGGTGAGCAACACCTACGACGGCGACGACGGCAGCTCACCGATCGAGAACGAGGACATCGCGTGGGACGCGGTGGCCTTCCAGCCGCTGTCGGCGAAGCCGTCCAACATCGTGGTGTCGATGGGTGACTCGTACTCCTCCGGGGAGGGCGGGTCGGCCGACGGAGGGGTGAACTACTACAACGAGAGCGACAACAACGGCAACGACCCGGAGGCGCGCAACGCGTGTCACCGCTCGACGCAGACCTGGTCGCGCCGCGCGACCATCGCCGGGACCACGGGCACCATCGGCTCGCTCAGCGACGCCCGCAGCTCGCAGGTGGAGCACCACCTCATCGCCTGCTCCGGCGCCCAGACCGAGCAGCTGCTGCCGTTCCACACCGTCGGGGCGACGAAGCCGGCCAACTCCTGGGGCCAGACCGGCCGCGGGCAGTACGGTGAGCTCTCCCAGCTGGACAAGGGGTTCCTCGACGTCGACACGACGCTCGTGACGTTCTCCATCGGCGGCAACGACTCGCGGTTCGGTGACGTCATCGCCGAGTGCATCATCTTCGCCGGACTCAAGAAGTGTCAGGACGCCCAGCTGCCGGGCAGCTCGGTGCCCGCGGGCGAGGAGATCCCCGAGCTGATCCGCGGCAAGGTGGAGGACTCGATCGTGACGGTGCTCGCCGAGGTCCGCAAGAAGGCGCCGAACGCCAAGGTCCTCCTCATGGGCTACCCGCCGCTCTTCGAGGGGGAGGGTCAGTGCGTGCCGGGGGTCGGTACCGGCGAGGCGCCGTGGCTCAACGAGATGGGCGAGCTGCTCCTGGTCCACATGCAGGAGGCCGTCGACCGGGCCAACGCGGCGGCGGGGACGACCTACGTGTGGTTCTCGAACCCGTCGGCGCCGTTCGCGGGTGAGGCCGTGTGCGGGAACCCCGAGACGATCCACGGCATCGTCGCCTCGTGGAACCGGACGGCCGGCGAGGCCACGCTGCCCTCCTCGGGCGAGGGTGCGCAGCCGTCGCAGCAGTCGTTCCACCCGAAGGTCGACGGGTACGCCCACTATGCGACGTCGATGAACACGACGCTGCGCCAGATGGGGCTCTAGTGCGGCGGACGCCCCGGCGGGGCCGTGACCGCCCACCGGGCACGGTCACCCGGCTCGGGGCCGCCGCAGCCATCCTCGTGGGGCTCGGGCTGGGCGGGTGCTCCGGCCCCGGGTCGGCGGCGCGGGAGGACGCCGTGACGGCCGTGCGGGCCAAGGCCGAGGCGCTGCGGACGGACCTGCAGGCCGCCGCCCGTGGCAGCACCGGGGACGCACAGCTGGAGGCCGTCCGCGAGGCCCTGCCGGACCTGCCGCTCACCGCGACGACCGGCGGTGACGGGGTCGTGGTCCAGGGCGCGGTCACCGCCGGCGCGGAGGCGGGGGGCGGCCTGTCGTACGAGGGCTTCTCGGCCCGGCTCTGCCTGCGGTACCGCATCGCCGGCGGCACGGGGGAGACCGAGATCGAGGATGCCGCGTGCCCTGCCGATGTCGACACGGTGGCCCCGGCCGACGAGACCGTGCAGCTGGGGGACTGACCAACCCGCGACGGGCCGGCCCGACGAGGCCCGACCCCGTCAGAGCCCGGGGTCGGTGTCGACCGCCGGCGCGTAGCGGTGCGCGAACGGCTCGACCTCGGCGGGGACGTCCCCGAGGTAGACGACGACGCGGCAGCCCGGGTCGCCGACGGCGATGCGCTCTTCCAGCAGTACGGACGCACCGCTGTCGCTGTTGCGGGCCGCGATGCCGCCGAACACGCTCGACGTCATCCGGCACAGTGCGGGGGCGCGTCGGACGGTGTCGCCGAAGGGGCAGCGCGTGTTCTCGAGGACGATGCGCTCGGGGGTGGCCTCGACGACCCGGAAGCCGCCGTCGATGGCATGCTTCAGGCGGACGTAGCAGCGCCCGAGCTGCTCGGGGGACATCCGGCCCACGACCTGCTCGGCCTGGCGGAACTCCATCTCCATCTGGCTGCCCACGTCCGTGCCGACCTGGGCGACCGCCACCTCGGCGGCATCCGGACCGTGCTGGTCCTCGACCGCCTGCGACAGCTGGACCACGAGGGCGCGCAGGAACGACTCCTTCCCGAAGGCGCCCTCGGCCCGGGCCTCGTCGAGGCGGGGGAGGGCGCCGGTACGGCGTCTGGGCGGGTCGATGCTCACGGCCGGGCGGCGCCGCACGGGCAGCTGGACCGACAACACCGCCCCTGCGTGCTTGCGCAGGGAGGCGCTGACCTCGGGAGCGAGCATCCGCATGATGAGCAGCCCCCGGCCGGACTCCTGGTCGGGGTCCGGGGCGAGCGCGAGCGCGAGCTCGCCCTGCGGGACCTCGAATCCCGGACCGATGTCGTAGACCCTGAGCACGGGCACCTCTGAGGTCCAGGACAACGATACCCAGGTCGGACCTCCGGTGTGCCGGAAGGAGTTTCCTACGGCTTCCGAGACCACGAGCTCGGCGTCGGCCACGGCCTCGTCGCTGCCGGGCACCGCATGCCGAGCGAGGTGCCGCACGACCTCATGCCGCAGCTCGCTGACGTGCTCGACGCGGTCGAGGTACCAGTCCACTCGTCCGGTATACCGTCCCGTGGACCCGATCGAGCCGTTTCGGACAGATCGGATGTCGGCGAGCCGAACCCGGCGTGCCTTCTCGAGGGGTCCGACGACCAGGCGCTTCAGCGCCCGGAGCCCCCGGTCCGGCCGGCCGGGCCCCGCGGGGTGCGCCGGCGATGACGCACGAGTGGTCTGCTCGACGTCACGGGCCAGGATGGCGGTCGTCCGCGGCGCCGTCGCGGAGCCGCTCGACCGACTCGACGACGACCAGGGGGTGGGTGAGCGGCACCATGTGCGCGGCATCCGGGACCGTCACCAGGTCGACCGGCGGGCGTCGGGCCAGCAGGGCACACCAGTCCTCGGAGGCGATGCGGTCCCGGCTCCCCCGGATCACGTGGGTGGGAGCGGTCACGGCCGAGAGGCCGACATCGGTGCGGTACCGCCGCACCTGGTTCATCCCGCGGGACATCGACGAGAGGCCGGTCGCCCGGTACTGCGGGGTGAGGACCGGGACCTCCCAGAGCCGCTCGTGCGGGGCCGTCCGCAGCCATTGGGTGACCATCCGGGGCCAGGTGCGTGCCCTGGTGTCGGTCACGGGGGCGACGAGGACGAGCCCCGCGACCTCGGGGACGCGGCAGGCCGTGTCGACCACGACCGGGCAGCTCGCGGAATGGCCCACGAGGACGAGGGGCGCACCTGTGGGCAGGCACGCGCCGAGCCGCCGGCTCTGGGCGTCGACGGCCAGGTCGGTCCCGGGTGAGGCGCGGCCTCCCATGGACGGCAGGGGGAGGACGGTGGCGTCCGGCAGGCGTTCAAAAACGGGGGCCCACGCGCGGGCGTCGAGACCCAGACCGGGAACGAGGACGACATGGGCCCCGCAGGGAGCAGGCTGCGCCATCGGTGGGCCACCTTCCTCGTCGCCACGCGGGCCGGACCTGCACTCATACTGCCCAGCGGGGTCCGGATCGAAACCGTCTGCCGTCGATGGAGGCACTCCGGCAGCATCGCGCTCCGGCGCCCATCATGCCCTCAGGTCCAGGCGCAGGATGATCTCACCATCGGGATCGCGGTCGCCACGGGGGACGAAGCCGTGCCGGGCGTAGAAGCCGGCCGGACCACCTCTTCCAGGCACGTAGCTGGTGAGGAGCTCGGTCGCCCCGTGCTCGCGCACCAGCGCCACGACGAGGCGCAGCACCTCTCGCCCGTAGCCTTGGCGCTGGTAGCGGACGTCGATGAGGAGCTTCCACAGGAACCAGGGCCCGTTGATGTGTGGTGGCTGCGGCTCCACATCCCAGCTCAGCATGACGAAGCCCACCGGCTCCTCGTCGGCGTACACGGCGCGGTTCCAGGGGTTCCCATGCGGGTTCGCGGCGGCCTCGGCAATCGAATCGGCCACGGTGCTGACGAAGCGTTCCTGCTCAGGGGTGGTGCGCAGCTCGAGGACCGGGCCGAGATTGGCCGCGGTGATCTCGCGCAAGGTGACCGTCACGGCCGGACTCGTCGATCCGCCTGGGCGTACGGCGCGGCCATGACGTCGTCCGAGGAGCGCCTCGATGCAGACGACGCGCGTCGTGCCCTCGACGCCGTCGCCACCATCCACCCCGGCCTCATCGAGCCTCCGGGCACTTCGGACCGGCGGCTGCGGCCGCGACCGCGGCGCCGGTCAGGCGGGAAGGAACGCACGGTACGACCAGTCGGCCACTGACGACGGCACGCCGCAGCTCGTCGATCCTCGACGCCACGTGGTCCAGGTGGCCGCCGGTCGTCGCGAACGCCAGTTCTCCGTTCGCCAGGTCCGACACCCGCTGCCCCGAACCCAGCCCCGGCCCCAGGTAGGCCTCGAGAGCACTGCGCGTGGCCTGGTCGAAGCGCTTGACGGTGGAGGCGAGGACGTGGTCGCGGGCTCCCGGCGTCGTCTGCCAGCGCGTGTCGTAGTACGCGTCCTCATCGGCGCCGATCGCCCACAGCGGACGGTCGGACCTCTCCGCGAGGTCGACCAGTGCCTGGAGGCCGCCACTCTGGGCTGCACCGGCGGCCAGGTACACGACGTCGGCTCCGTCGGCGAGCGCTCGACGTGTCGCGGTGCTCGAGTGGACCGGGTCAACGAATCCCGCATAGTCAGGCGGTGCGGTGAGGTACCGGACGTCGACGCTCACGAGGGGGTCGACGGCAGCGACCCCAGCCACGAACCCCGCCTCGAAGCGATGGAGCACCGCGAAGTCGACTCCGCCGATGAACGCGACACGCCCGGTACGAGTGGTCAGGGCAGCCGCCGCCCCGGCGAGGAATGCCGGCTCCTGATCCGCGAAGGCGAGCACCGTCACGTTCGGACCAGTCGCCTCTCGTTCGACGAGCATGAAATGGGTTCCGGCCCGCTGACGGGCGAGGCCCTCGTAGTCGACATCGAGGGCCGCGCTGAGAACGAGGTCGACCGATCCATCGGCGGTGAGCCGGAGGAGCTCTCGCGTGGCGCCACGGTCGACGACGAGTTTCTCGCGCGTCAGGGTCGTCGTGCGAGCGACCTCGTCGACGCCTCGTTCGATGGCCAGCTCGATGCTGCCGGCGTCGTGGAGGACGAGGGCGACATGGGGTGGCTCCCTGCCTGCGAGGAGCGCCGCTGCCGTGAGCGCCACGACCAGGGCGATGCCGGTGGTGCCGAGAAGGACCAGACGGCTACGGGACCGACGTTCCAGTGTGAGGCGACGTCGTTCCTGCTCCCGCTCGTACGACGCTCGCCGTGCGGCGGCCTCCTGCCCCGCCTCGAGGAAGGCCCGTTCTCGGGGCGTCAGCGCGATCGCGCCTGTCGCTTCCCAGGACTCCACCTCGCCGAGGCGTGCCTCAGTGAGGAGGTAGTCGGGATCACGCCCGGTTGACTCCCATGCCTCCAGGGCGGTGGTGAACGCCCGATGCCGCCGGATGTCCGTGCGATGCCGGTCGATGAGCTCGCGGAACCAGGGCCACGCGTGCAGGAGGGCGTCGTGGGACAGCTCGATGACGCCTCCGCCCGCGGCGTCCCGGTCGTAGGTGATGAGGCGCAGGTCGTTGAGGCGCCCGAGCACCGCCGCAACCTCGGAGGCGTCCGGGAAGGCAGCCGCCACCTCTTCGATGCGGACGACCCTGCGGTGTGCTCGTCCGGTGTCGTCGACGTCGGTCAGACGCAGGAGGACCCGTTCGAGAACCTGCTCACGCTCCGGACCCAGCTCGTCGCGCAGACCATCGGCTCGTCGGGCCAGGGCGGCGCGGACGCCACCGAGCTGGCGGTGGGTGGCGAGAGTCAGCGTTGAGCCGGTCTCCCGATCGAAGAGGTCGGTCAGGGCGAACTGGAGGAGCGGGAGCACTGCGGGCTGCGCCACCGTGTCGCCGATGAGCTCCGCGAGCAGTGCCGGCTCCACGTCGCGGCCCACCCCGGTGGCCGGTGAACGCACTGCCTCCTCGAGCTCGGCTGGAGTCATGGGGACGAGGTTGACGACGCCGTCGATGAACACCTCGGCGAACGCGCGGTGCTGCAGTGGTCGGTCGTACCGATCGGCGCGGAGCGCGGCCACCACGCGGAGCGGCCCGCCGTCTCGCACTTCCTGTGCGAGCCAGGAGAGCACGCCGTCGCAGTCACCCCCCTCGAGGATGTCCTCCAGCTGGTCCAGAACGAGGACGACCGGTCGGGTTTTCTTTCGCTCCCTGACGACTGCCGCTCGCAGTGCGGCCTCAGTGGTCATCGTCCGCGGGGGGATCACGACAGCGCTCCGGTCAAGGCCGTTGAGGCGGGTTCGCCTCAGCAGGGGGATGACCCCGGCCGCCAGCAGGCTCGACTTGCCCCCTCCCGACGGGCCGACGACGATGACCAGGCGGGCGCCCTGGGCGAGTCGGTCCACGAGCTGCCGTGCAAGATCACGCCGGCCGAAGAAGTCGTGCGCGTCGGACTCAGCGAAGGGGCGAAGGCCCTTGTACGGGTTCCGCAGGGCCTGGCGGTCGGCCGGGACTCGGAGGGACGGGTCGTGGACCAGGATGCGCTCGTGGAGTCCCACGAGCCGCGGCGAGGGATCGACGCCGAGCTCGTCGGCGAGCAGCCGGCGAACGCCGGCAAGGGACCGCAAAGCCTCGGCGGGGCGACCTTGCCGGTAGGTGGCCTCCACGAACACGGCATGGGCTTCCTCGTCGTACGGGTTCTCGGCCAGGCACCGTTCGGCCACCGAGCACGCCGTGTCGAGGTCGCCGGAGCGAAGGGCGCAGCGGGCGGCGAGCATCCACGCCTCGGTCCGCACCCGGGCGAGCCGAGGCGCCAACTCGCGACGGACCGCTTCCTCCCTGACGTCGGCGAGCGGGTCCGCGTCCATGAGCGCCAGCAGTGGACGAAGCCGGGCGAGGCCGGCGCCGGGAGAGTCGTCCGCCTCCAAGGACAGCGCGTGGCGGAGGGAGTCCTCCACGACCAGGAGGTCGACCTCGTCGCGTGACAGGTCGAGCAGGTATCCCGGCCGTTGGGTCAGCACGAGCGGCTGGCCGCACGCCTCGCAGAGCCGGCGTCTGAGATCGGACACGTAGACCTGGACGGCGTGCGCAGCCGTCCGCGGGGGGACCTCGCCCCACAGTGCCGCGAGCAGGTGCTCACTGGGCACCACGCGACCGGCCTGCGCAATCAGGAGCGCGAGGAGCGCGCGCTGTCGCGGTGGACCGAGGTCGAGTGCCCTGCCGTCCACCTCTATCGACACCGCGCCGTACAGGCGTGCGAAGATCCGTCGCACGCTCGGAATGTACGCCCGACTGCATCCTTCGCGCACTCGTGCCGCAGCCGCGGTGCCACGTTCGAAGGTGGACGGTGCGCGACCCATGGGCATCAGCGACCCGGGTCCCCCGCTGGTCACGTCAGCGCGCGGCAGACCTCGGCGACGAAGTCGCGGCCGGCCGCGAAGTCGTCCCGTCCGCTCGACTGCACGACTGACTCGAAGTCCATCCCGGGCGCGAACTCGGTGCGCCCCGTCAACTGGAACACCTTCCCCTCGGCGCCCGTCCCGTGCACCATGAGCACCTGGCCGGTCTCCACGAGGACCCGCGTCGTGACATCACCGGGCGTGCCGTAGCGGTAGTGCTGCGTCCAGTGCTGCCGCGAGACGACGGCCGGACCTGAGGTGTCGGGGGCCAAGGTCATCCGGTCCTCCGGGAACGACCGCTGCGTGATGGTGCGCGTTGCGAGCCCCTCGGCGGTGTGCCAACGAGTGGATGTGTCCTCCCCGCGACCGGTGACGTAGACCTCCAGCCCGTCGCAGTCGAACCCCACCGGCTCCGGCCCGTAGCTGGTCCGGCGTTCGCCGTGGCAGGTGATCCCCGCTCCGGTGCGGGCGCACGACCATGTGAAGGTGGGGTTCAGGGCAGGCGTCAGGCTGAGCGGGTCGACCTCGCGCTCGTTGCCGGCGCCCGCGGAGAGCGAGCGCAGCGGCTGACCGGCCGATCCGGCTGGGGGCGCGGCGGCCGCACTCCCGGCGGCGGAGGTGGGTGCCGCGGTGAGAAGGAGCGCGAGGGACGCGCTCCCTGCGACGAGCGCCGCGACGCGGGGGTTCGAGAGGTGGGCGCGCTGTGCAAGGACTGCGAGGGTTGGTGCGGGCATGTCAGCCTCCTGAGCGCATTCGGCTCCCTGTGTGAGCCGGTCTGTGCACGCAGCGTGGTGGCGATCGCTCAACGTCCGCTCAACGCACATGGCGCTGCGTCACGGCCGGTCCGCTGCTCCGGATGGAACGGCAGCCGCCGTCCGGGAATGCCGACGATCCGATGACCCCCCAGGCGCCACTGGGGCGGCGGGGACGGAGTTCCGGCTCGGCTTCCCGAGGCACTGGGTCATCAGCCGGCTCGGTGCCACGTGCCTTCAAGGGCGAACCGTTCCTCCGCGGTCGCTGGGTTCAGCCTGACTCCGTGCACCGGATCCACGTTCTCGGTGACGAGCGCATCGCCATCGAGTCGCCATTCCACCGCAAGGCTGAGGTTCTGGACCCACCTGCCGAGTGCGTCGTAGGAGACATCTCCTTGGTCGCCGAGGACCAACGAGCCATCCTCGTCCTCGACGAAGACGTAGAACTTTGTTCCCGTGAACTCGAGGTGGAACCGGCCGTGACCGTCGTCGAGGAAGTTGGCACGGAGGGCGTCTGGCGTCAAGGTGTAACCCTGCTTGCGCAGCTCCGCGACGTCGATGTCACGGACCCAGCGACTGTCGGGGATTCTGGGGCCGTTCCACGACGTGGCGAGCGTCGAGACCCAGGTCGTGGCCGTCAAGAGGCTCATCCGCGCTGCGCAGCGGTCCTCGGCGACCTCGAGGACCACGCGGTCGGCGAGTCGCGCCACCGTGTAGGTGCCCGGCGCGGTGTCGCGACACGCGTCCTCGGCGAAGAGCTCGGTGGTGACCGCGTCCCCGCGCAGCCACCCCGCGGGCTCGGGGCTACGACCCGAACCGGTCGGCGCGGACGCCGTCATCCGGCCGTCCTCGCCGAAGTCCAGGCCCCACCGCCCGGCGGACCGAGGAATGTCCGGCAGTGCTCTGGCCAACCCGGCGTAGGCCCCCTCTACGCGGGACGTGGGGGTGATGTCGCCCGACGGCCACAGTGCCGCCGGCCGCGCGGGCCAGCCCAAGGAGATGCTCACGACGGCGCAGGCTGCAACAAGCCCCGCAGCGGCGCTGACCAGTCGGAGGGCACGCCTGCGCCGGTGGAGAGCCAGAACTCGATGGAACCGCAGCTCGACCTCTGGTTCCGGCAGACACGCTGCGTACGCAGTGAGGGCGGCGCGAAGCCGATCGTCAACGGACATCATCGGTCACCGCCTCGCCGAGCGTGCGGGCCAGGTGGGCACGGGCCCGATACAGATGCTGTTTGACGGTGGACTCCGATACCTGAAGGGCGCCGGCGATCTCACCCACTGGGCGGTCCTCGAAGTAGTGGAGGACAACGGCAGCGCGCTGCATTGGCGCCAGATCGCGGACGGCCTCGATCACGTCGAGTGCCGGGTCGGAGGGGACCACCGCCGTCGGCCTGTGAGCCCGCGCCTCCAGTGTGGGGCGTCGGCGTTCGCGTGCCGCATGACGGACGGCCATCCGGGTGGCGACCTTCCTCACCCATGCCTGGGGGTGGTCGTATCCAGCCACGGCGTCCCAGTATTGAAGCAGTTTGACGAAGGCTTCCTGGGTGATCTCCTCGGCGGCCTCCCGATCGTGCACGATGAGGAAGACGGTGCGAGTGATCGAGCTGAACGAGGCGCTGAACACCCACTCGTAGTCCGGCCGGTCCTCTGCGCGCATCGCCACTCCCAGTCGAACCACGCTAGTGCGGGCCTGAGCGGTCCGGAACCCACTTCACGGCAGTTCCTGGACGGCCGTGCACACAGCCTCGACGAAGGTCTCCTCCGAGACCACCGTGTCCAGAGGCGCGTCTTCGTAGCGTGTGGTCACACCGTGGTCGGTCACGTGACCGCTGAAGGTGCCGACCTCTCCGGGTGGTTCGACGAGCGTCCCGACCACCCGCAACACCGGGGCTCCCCGCACGGGCCGGATGTCCAGCGGGACGCCTTCGGTGACGACGGTCATCGTCGACAGGTCGCCGGGGACTTCGAACGGCTCATGGAACCGGGTCCGCACACTGATCAACGCCGTTGCAGGACCGGTCGGGGACGTGCTGAGCTCATCGAGGTCGTTCTGGTGCACGTACCTGTCGTAGTTCCTGTAGTCCCAGTCGTAGTACCGCGTTGCCCTGCGGTGGAAGGTGCTCCGGGCGTACACCGGGGCGTCGCAGGAGAAGTCGAACGGCTGCCACTCGTTCACGGCGTCCAGCGCGCCAGTGCACACCGGCCCGGTCTGTTTGGCCTTGCACGACCATGGCGCCAAGGCCGGGTTGAGGGCCGGAACGAGCAACGACTCGTCCACCGGGCCGGGGGGTGGACCGGCCGACGCCGGGGATGACACCAGCTGACCCATAGCAGCGACGAGCACGACGAGGGCCGTCCGCGCGGAGGTGAGCTTCATCGGGGAACTCCTTCCCGGCCCGCGCCGTCGCGGATCTGCCGTCATCTGGGAACAGACGCCAACCGTGCCGAAGGTTGACGCTGTCGAGGCGGCAGCTGGGGGTGGGAGGAGTGACCCGCGGTCAGGCGTCCCGGTCCAGTCCGCCGGCAGGTCTGGTCAGAGCGCGGGTTTCACGAGGTGCCCCCGGCAGGATTCGAACCTGCGACACCTTCTTTAGGAGAGAAGTGCTCTTCCCCTGAGCTACGAGGGCGGGAAGACCGCAGACAAGCCTACGGGACCGCCGGCAGCACGCCGTCCGCCCCGGCTCGGGCCGCCCGCCCGCCCGCTTCCCACATGTGGCCGCCATGGCGGCGAGGAGGTCGAGGTGCGGTGAGGTCGGGGTGCGGTGAGGTGAGACGGCCGGGCGCGGGCATACTGCCCCGGTGACGTCCGAGCCGCTCCCGTCGACGATGCTCGCCGAGCGGGCGGCCACCCAGCGGCACGTCGTCCGCAGCCTCGTCGCGTCGCAGATGCTCGGTGGGGTCGGCCTCTCGGCCGGGGTCGCGGTCGGCGCCCTGCTGGCCGAGGAGGTGTCCGGCTCCGCGAAGTACGCCGGCCTCGGCGGCACCTTCCAGGTGCTCGGGGCCGCGCTCATCGCCATCCCGATGGCCCGGCTCATGGCCGCCCGCGGCCGACGCCCCGGGCTCGCCCTCGGCTACGGGCTCGCCGCGGTGGGCGCCGTCGGCCTCATCACCGCCGGTGTCATCCGCAGCTTCCCGCTCCTGCTCGTCTCGAGCCTGCTCTTCGGCGGCGCGACGGCGTCCAACAGCCAGAGCCGCTACGCGGCCGCCGACCTCGCCCTGCCCGACCGGCGAGCCCGCGACCTCAGCATCGTCGTGTGGGCCACGACGGTGGGCAGCGTCCTCGGCCCGAACCTCGTCGGCCCGAGCGCGCCCGTGGCCGAGGCCCTCGGCCTGCCCCGGCTCGTCGGCCCCTTCGCCTTCTCGCTCGTCGGGCTGGTGCTCGCCGTCGGGGTCATCCTCCTGCGCCTGCGCCCGGACCCGCTCGTCGAGGCCCGCCGACGCCGCATCGCCGACGGAGACGGCGACGGCGAGCACACCCACGGCTCGGTGGTGCGCGGCCTGCGGGTCGTCGCCGCGCGCCCGGTGGCCCGCCTCGGCCTCGGCACCCTCGCACTGGGGCACGCCGTCATGGTCAGCGTCATGGTGATGACCCCCCTGCACATGGCGCACGGCCGGGCCGACCTCACCGTCATCGGCTTCGTCATCAGCATCCACGTCCTCGGGATGTTCGCGTTCTCGCCGCTCACCGGCATGGCCGTCGACCGCTTCGGCGGCCGCGCCGTGGCGATCGCCGGGTCGGCCATCCTGTCCACGGCCACGCTGCTCGCCGCCGCCTCGCCGACGGGGGAGTCCTGGACCCTCGTGGTGGGCCTCTTCCTGCTGGGCCTCGGCTGGTCCTGCACCCTGGTGTCGGGGTCCACGCTGCTGACCAACGGGGTGCCTGCGGCCGAGCGTCCCGGTGCCCAGGGCGCCGCCGACGTGCTCATGGGGCTCGCGGCCGGCGGGGGTGGCGCCATCGCCGGTGTCATCGTCGACCGGGCGAGCTTCCACGCCCTGGCCCTGACCTCCCTGGGCTTCGCGGTGGCCATCGCGGTGCTCGCGCTGACGACCCGCGTCGTGGGGCGCCGGCCCGCACCGGTGGCCTGACGCCACCGCGCCCGCTGCCGCCGAGCGGTCCGAGCCGTCCGGCCGACCCGCCCCGAGCCTCCCCGGGCTCGAGGGCCCCCGTTGTTAGCCTGCCGGAGTGACTGCGAGCGGCCGGGCGCGCGAGGCACGCCCCCGTCAGAGGGCTGCCGACCGGGCGAGCGCTCCCGACGACCCGAGACGGGGAGGACACCTGAGCGTGGCCCCCGATCCCGCCGACCTCCGAACCGAGCGCGTCGCGAGGGCGCGGTCCGACTGGACCCGTCACCTCGTCGAGCTCGGTGGACCCAACACCCTGCTCTGGTACCGCGACCTCCCCGTCGGCACCGTCGACCTGACGACCGCGCACCTCGCGACCCGGAACGCCCTGCTGTCCGGTGACCCAGCCCTGCTGTCCGAGCTCGTCCGCGAGCCGCAGGCCTTCGACGACGCGGCCCGCCGGGTCGCCCGGGTCCACGACACCGCCCGCCACCTGGAGTCCGAGCACGGCATCCGCACCGCGTTCCTCGGGGTCGGCACAGCCTCCTGGACCGTCGTCCTGCCCAACGGCCGGGTGGCGCCGCGCGAGCCCGCCGCGCCCGTGTTCATCCGCTCGTGCCGGATGCGTCCCACGGACGCCCGACGCCGCGACTGGGGCCTCGACCCGGTCGGCGAGCTCGAGGTCAACCCGGCGCTCGTGCACTACCTCGCGTCCGAGCACGGGATCGACCTCGACACCGGCCGGCTCGAGGCCCTCGCCACCCCCGACGGGGTCGTCGACCCGTACCAGGCGTACGCGGCCCTCGCCCAGGCCTGCGCGGGCGTGCCGGACTTCTCCGTGGACCCGCGCGTCGTCCTCACGACCTTCCCGTACCACAAGGTCTCCCTCGTCGCGGACCTCGCGGCCCAGGCCGACACCCTCGCGCGGCACGACGTCGTGGCCGCGCTCGCCGGTGACGAGGACGCCCTCCCCGCCGTGTCCGTGGGCGCCGACATCGAGGCCCTGGCCGCCGACCCGACCCGCGACGTCCTGCCCCTGGACGCCGACACCTCCCAGCGCGAGGCCGTCGAGGCCGTCCGCGCCGGCTCGCACCTCTACCTCCGCACCCCGCCCGGCACCGGGGCCAGCCAGACCGTCGCCAACCTCGTCGCCGCGCTCGCCGCCGACGAGCAGCGGGTCCTCCTCGTCTCCCCGAAGCGGGCCTCGATCGACGCCGTCCTGGAGCGGCTCGCGTCGGTCGGCCTCGACGACCTCGTCCTCGACCTCGCCGACGGCGGGCATGCCCGAGGCCGCGCCGTGCGCGACCTCGCTACCGCCCTCGAGCGACGGCTGGGGGAGACGTCCCTCGGAGGCGCTGCGCCCCGCGGCGCTCGAGGCGACAGGGTCTCGGAGCGGGAGCGGGAGCGGTCGGCCGCGGCGGCGCTGCTCGACGGGCACCTCGCCGCCCTCCACGGCCGGCGCGACCCGTGGGCGACGACGCTCGCCGAGATCCAGGAGGAGGTCAGCCGGTACTGCCTGCTCGACGCCCCGCCCCGGTCCCGGGTCCGCGTGACGGGCGCCGCTCTCACCCGCCTCGACCGCGAGACCCTGGACGACGCCGCCGCCACCCTCGTGCGGCTGGCCCGGCTCGCCGCGTGGGACGGCGACGGAGCCGACGACCCGTGGTTCGGCGCGACCCTCGACGACGCCGACGACGTGGCGGAGGCCCGCCTGCGGGTCGAGCGGCTCGCCGGTGGTCTCGTCGAGCAGACCCGGCGGACGCTCGCCGACGTCTTCCGGGGCATCCACCTGCCGGCCGCACCGACCGTCCTGGACTGGCAGCGGGTCCTCGACACCGTCGGCGAGGTCCGCAACACCCTGGAGCGCTTCCGCCCCGAGGTCTTCGACATCCCCCTCGGCGACCTCGTGGCGGCGACCGCGTCCGCAGCGGAGCGGCGCCGTACCGGCACCGACCTCGGGCTCATGGACCGGTGGCGGATCCGGCGCCAGGCACGCTCGCTCCTGCGTCCCGGGCGCCCGCCGGCCGACCTGCACGCCGCGCTCCAGGAGGCCGAGGAGCAGCGGGACGCGTGGCGTGAGCTGGCCGGCTCCGGGGGGCGCCCCGAGATCCCCGTCGAGCTCGACCGCGCCCAGCTCGCCCACCAGGAGCTGGTCGACGACCTGGCCTGGCTCGACGCCCGGCTCCCCGGCACCGACGACGCGCCGCGCCTCGTCGAGCTCGACCTCGTGACGCTCGCGGCGCGGGTCGACGGGCTGGCCGCCGCCGCCCAGGCCCGGCTAGACCCCGCCCCGGACGAGCGCCGGGCCCTGGACCGGCTCGACACCCTCGGGCTGCTGCCGCTCGTCGAGGACCTGCGGGACCGCCGGGTGCCCACCGACCGCGTCGAGACCGAGCTCCGGTGGGTCTGGTGGTGCTCCCTGGCCGACCACGTGGCGGAGCTCGACGACCGGGTCTCCGCCCACTCCGGGCCGGCTCTCACCGACGCCGTCGACACCGTGGTGCGTGCCGACCTCGAGGCCCTCGCCGCCCGACCCGCGCAGGTGCGAGGTGCGGTCGCCCGGCACGTCGAGCGGGTGTGCGGCGCCCACCCGCGCCAGCCGGCCCTGCTGCGCGACACGGCCGGTGCCCGGCACGGCCCCGGTGGGCTGCCGGCGCTCGTGGCGGCCGCGCCCGACCTGCTCACGGCGGTCCGCCCGTGCTGGGCGACGAGCCCGCTGCTCGTGCCGTCGGTCCTCCCGCCGGGCGAGCTGTTCGACGTCGTCGTCATCGAGGAGGCCTCGCTCGTCGCGCCGGCCGAGGCGGTCGCGGCCATCTCCCGCGCGCGCCGGGTCGTGCTCGTCGGCGACACCCAGCAGCTGCCGCCGGCCCCGTTCGTCGTGTCGGCCGGGGTCGACGCCCCGGAGGAGACCGGCACCGAGTCGGTGCTGGACGCGCTCGACGGCGCCCTCCCGATGCGGACGCTCACCTGGCACTACCGGGCCCTGGACGAGCGGCTCGTCACGTTCATCGACGGCGCCCTGTACGACCGCTCGCTCGTCACCTTCCCCGGCACGGACTCCGCGCCCGTGCTCCGGCACGAGGTGGTCGACGGCCACGGGGTCGTCGAGGAGGGGGAGGGGGCCGTGGAGTCCACCACCGCCGAGGTGGAGCGCGTCGTCGCGCTCGTCCTCGAGCACGCGCGGGCCCGCCCCGACCGATCCCTCGTCGTCGTCGCGCTGTCGCCCGGGCACCGGCGGCTGCTGGAGGCCGCGATCCGGGACGCGGTCGACGGGCTCGACGGCCGGGCCCTCGCCTTCTTCGACGAGTCGCGGCCCGAGCCGTTCGGGGTGCGCGACCCCGACGCCGTGCAGGGTGAGGCGTGGGACGACGTCATCGTCACCGTCGGGTTCGGCAAGACCCCGCACGGCCGCGTGCTGCACCGGTTCGGCCCCCTCGGCACCGACGCCGGCCATCGGCGTCTCGCGGTGGCCCTCACCCGCGCCCGTCGCGGCCTCACCGTCGTGTCCACGATCCGGGCCGACGACCTCGACCCGGACCGGTTGCGCACCGTCGGCGCCCGGCTGCTGCGGGACCTCCTCGAGCACGCGGAGGCCGCCTCGGCGACCGAGGAGGTCCGGGCCGCGCCCGACGGTGAGGGGGGGTCGGTCGTGCTCGGCGACCTCGCCCGCCGGCTGCGGACCCGGGGCCTCGTCGTGCACGAGTCCGTCGGTACCTCCTCGACCCCGGTCGAGCTGGCCGTCGAGGACCCCACCCGGCCCGGGCACCTGCTGCTCGCCGTCGAGTCCGACGGGCCGGACTACGCCGGGGTCGCGTCGTCGAGGGACCGTGACCGGCTCCGCATCGCCCAGCTGGAGCTGCGGGGCTGGCAGCACCTGCGGGTCTGGTCCACCGACGTGTTCCGCGACCCCGCCCGCGACGTCGCCCGGGTGCTCGACGCGGTCGGGGTCCGCCAGGCCCCCGGTGAGTGAGCACCCCGCGGGCGAGCCGGCCGGCGACCCACCCGACGAGCCGCCCGCCGGCGAGCGGCCGCCCCGGCGCCGTCGGCGCCGCCGCGCGGTACGCCCGGCGACCAACCCCCGCACCGACGACGCCCCCGACGTCGCGCCGCCGCGCGAGCCGGGCCGCGAGGACGAGGGCCCGCACGAGCGCTGGCTGCGCGAGCAGCGCCCCCCGCACTGGGAGTAGCGCACCGACGAAGGCGGCGACCCGGCTGTGGGTCGCCGCCTTCGTCGGCGGTGGGGGAGGCCGGTCAGACGCCGCGGCCCGCGCGGAGCTCGTCGCGGATCTCCTTGAGGAGCTCGGTGTTCGGGTCGATGGTGTCGGCCGCAGGCTCCTGCGGGAAGAACCGCTCCTTGGCGCTCTCGTACGGCTTGACGATGAAGAAGTACACGACGAACGCGATGAGCAGGAAGGCGACGAGCGCGCTGAGGAACGGGCCGACGGTCTGGTAGCCGCCGGGCTGCCACTCGTCGAAGCTCGGCGCGCCGCCGGCCTTGGCCAGGGCCTCGATGACGACGTCGGTGAACGCGGTGACGACGGTGGCGAAGGCCGCGCCCATGATGAACGCGACGGCGAGCTCGACGAGGTTGCCGCGCATGATGAAGTTCTTGAAACCCTGCATGGCAGGTCCTTCCGTTAGGCGATGTCGCGTCGAGCGTAGGGGGGCGCCGCCGGGGCCGCTGCGCGCAACGCCGCCACGGGAGGGCCGTTACGGCGCCATGACCGCGACGTTGACGACGGGTGGACCCTCGAGGCCACCGTGCCCGCCGAGGACCGCGCGGGCCGCGGCACCGGGGAGCGCGAGGACCGCCCCCCGCCCGGCCGGCGGGCCCCCGCCGAGGGCCGTCGTGGCATCGACGACCTGCGCGTCGACGGCAAGGACCCGCGCGCCGGTGGCGAGGGCTTCGCCCCCACCCGTGGGGTAGACCGTGACGCGATGGCCCGGGACGAGGAGGTCGACCCCGGCGGGGTCGGCGAGCAGGACGTGGAGGGCCACCTCGCTCGCCGCGAGACCTTCGGCCACCGTGCGCGGGACGAGCCGGGACGAGGTGACCGCCTCGCCCGGCAGGAGCGGGCCGCCGACGCGACGCCCGACGGCGCCCGCGGTGGTGGTCACCGCGCCGGGCTGCCGGGCGAGCAGGGGCACCGAACGGACGGCGACGTCGCCCGGCTCGAGCACCGCCCCGGGGGCCACGGCCCGGGCTGCGACGAGGACCGTGACGCCGGGCGGGGGCGGCGGGCGAACCGTGTGCAACCCGACGAACGCAGCCCCGGCGACGCAGCAGGCGGCCGCTGCCCGACGCAACAGGCCTCGGCGCCACCGCGCCCGGCGCCCCGGGCCGGTGAGGCCCGGGAAGGGACGGGGGAGGGGCGCCATGGGCCCGACGCTAGGTGGCGTCTCGGCCCGGCGAGTCGGTCAGGACGAGGCTGTGGACGAGGACCCGCCCGACGAGGACCCTGTGGACGACGCGGCCGCCGTGCCCGACGACGAGCCGGACGACCCGTTGCTGCCCGCGGACGAGCCGCCGGTGGACCCGGACCCGCCGCTCGTGGACGCGCTGGACGCGCCCGACCCCGACGACCCGCTGCCGGCGCCGGCCCGCGAGTCGGTGCGGTAGAAGCCGCCGCCCTTGAACACGATGCCCACGGCGTTGAAGAGCTTGCGGAGCCGGCCGGCGCACTCGGGGCAGGTGGTGAGGGTGTCGTCGCTGAACGACTGGACGACCTCGAAACGGTGGTCGCACTCGGTGCACGCGTAGGCGTACGTCGGCACGGTGTCCTCCTCGGACGGCGTCGGGGCGCCGCCGGTCCCGGCACGGTCGGTGCGGGCCCCACGGCAGCGCGGTCGGCTCCCAGGATAAGGGAGCATCGGGGCCGCCGAGAACGCGCCGGTCCGCGGCCGTGCTACTTCACCTCGGCCCGGGTGATCCACCAGATGCCCAGCGCCAGGGGCAGTGCGACCCAGAGCCCCACCGAGGTGCCGAGCTGTGCCCACTGCTCGCCGGTGAGCGACCCCGTGAACAGCGGTTCCATCGTCCGGTTCAGGTCGAGCCACTCCGCGGCGGTCCGGGCTTGCGGCACGAGCTGCCCGACCAGGCTCCAAGCCGTCGGCAGGGCGAAGTAGGCCACGACGGCGGCGGGGGTGTTCCGCAGGAGCATCGCGAACCCGACCGCCTGGAGCAGGCCGAGCAGCACGTAGCCCGCGGCCCCGAGCACGGCGGTCCCCGCGAGCTCCCAGTCGCCGGTGGCCCCGCGGAACGCGACCGCCGCCCCGTGCGCGGCGGCACCGAAGGCGAACGCGGTCAGGACGGCGACGACCCCCACGCCCAGCGCGGCAAGGGTCTTCGCCCAGGCGACGCGGGGGCGTCGGGGCTCGAGGGTGAACGTGACGAGCGCCGTGCGCTGCGACCACTCCGACGTCACCGCGAGGATCCCGACGACCGGCAGGAGCAGCGCCATCGGCATCGTCGTGGCCTGGAGGTAGTCGGCGAAGGGGTGCTCCCCGCCGTCCTGCACGAGCAGGACCGTCAGGGCAGCGGCGATGACGGCGCCGATGCCGATGACGAGCCAGCGGCCGGCGCGGGTGTCGAGCATCTTGCGCAGCTCGACACCGGCGAGCCGGAGGAAGGGAACCCCGGAGGCCGGCCGGGGCCCCGGCAGCGGCTCGGGCAGCCCCGGCACGGCCCGGTCCGGGGCGGCGGCGGTGACCGTCGTGGCGCTCATGCGGCCACCCCCTCGCGGGACGAGGAGGCGGTGAGGTCGAAGAACATCTCCTCGAGCCCCCGCTCGTCGCCGCCGCGCAGCTCGACGAGGGCGACGCCGGCCGCGAGCGCGGCCCGGCCCACGGCTCCGGGGTCCGCGTCGACGAGCAGACCGCCCGCGGCGACGGGGGTCACCGTCACGGACTGCGCTGCGAGGGTCGCGGCGAGCCGGGCGTCGTCGCTGGAGCGCACGACCGTGCCCGAGCCCGCGAGCAGCTGCTCGGTGGGTCCCGAGGCGACGATGCGCCCGCCGCCGATGACGACGAGGTCGTCCGCGACCCGCTCGATCTCGTTCAGCAGATGGGAGGACAGCAGGACGGTGCCGCCGCGGGCCGCGAAGTCCCGGAGCAGGCCCCGCATCCAGCGGATGCCCGCGGGGTCCAGCCCGTTCGCCGGCTCGTCCAGGACGAGCACCTCGGGGTCGCCGAGCAGGGCGTGCGCGATGCCGAGCCGTTGCCGCATCCCCAGGGAGTAGTTGCGGATCCGCCGGTTCGACTCCTTCGGGGTCAGCCCGACGAGGTCGAGGAGCACGTCGACGCGACGCCGCTCGACCCCGGTGAGGATGGCGCCGAGGGTGAGGACCTCGCGGCCCGTCCGACCCGCATGCTGGGCGGACGCGTCCAGCAGGAGCCCGACATGGCGGCCGGGGTTGGGGAGCGTCGCGTAGGGACGGCCGAGGACCGTCGCCGTGCCGGCCGAGGCCGGGGTGAGGCCGGCGACGACGCGCATCGCGGTCGTCTTGCCGGCGCCGTTGGGGCCGAGGAAGCCGGTGACCCGGCCGGGGCGCGCCTCGAACGAGACGTCGTCCAGGGCGGTGAAGGAGCCGTATCTCTTGGTGACGTGGTCGACGGTGATCATGGGCACGAGACTGCCGGTGGCTCAGCCATCCCGGCCATGAGGGACGGGCCTGAGCGGACCCTGAACGCCGGGCGGGACGCTCAGGGTCCGCCGTCGGTCCACTCGGCCAGGCGACCCCCACGGCTCACCTGGTAGAGCCGCTTCTCGGTCCGGGCGCGGACGGCCGTCGGCGCGACGACGAGCAGCTGGTCGCCGTGCCGCAGGACGTCGCTGTCGCGGGGGACGAAGGACCCGCCCCCGCGGACGACGAGGGCGACGTTCGCCCCGGTGGGCAGGCGCAGCTCGAAGACCCGCACCCCACCGATGCGGGAGTCCGGGCCCACGTCGATCTCGAGCAGCTCGGCCCCGAGGTCGGTGAGGGGGGTGGTCTCGACGGCCAGGTCGATCTGGTGGTGCCCGCCGGCCAGCCGGAGCCGGCGCGCGACCCACGGGAGCGTCGGTGCCTGGATGAGGGTGAACACGACGACGAGGACGAAGACGAGGTCGAACATCCACTCGACCCCCGGTGTCCCCGCGGTCACCGGGACGGTGGCGAGGACGACGGGGACGGCGCCGCGCAGGCCCGCCCACGACAGGAAGGCCTGGGTGCGCCATGGCATCCGGAACGGGGTGCAGGAGACGAGGACCGACAGCGGCCGCCCGAGCAGGAGCAGCGCGGCGCCCACCACGAGGGCGGGCACGACCTGGGCCGAGAAGCCGCTGGGGGACGCGAGCAGGCCGAGGAGGACGAACAGCCCGATCTGGGCGAGCCACCCGACGGCCGTCGAGAGGCCGACGACCGCCGGCCGGTGCGGCAGGGGGAGGTTCCCCAGCACGAGCGCGGCGAGGTAGCACGCGATGAAGCCGGAGGTGTGGGCCGCGTCCGCCACCGCGTAGGCGAGGACCGCCACCGACAGCACCCCGATGGCGAAGAGGGCGGAGGACGTCGTCGCGACGAGACGGAGCAGGCGCGCCCCGAGCCAGCCGATCGCCAGGCCGATCGCGGTCCCCCCGGCGAGCTCGAGGACCGCGAGGACCAGGATGTGCCACCACGCCTCGGTCTCCGCCCCCGGCGCGAGACCGGCGGCCAGGGCAGTGACGAGCAGGACGACCGGTGCGTCGTTGAACCCGGACTCGGCCTCCAGCATCCCCGAGACCCGGCGGGGCAGCGGGACCCGGCGCAGCACCGAGAACACGGCGGCCGCGTCCGTGGAGGCGACGACGGCGCCGATGAGCAGCGACACCTCCCAGGACCAGCCGAGCACGAGGTGGGCGACGGACCCGACGACGAGGACGCTGACCGCGACCCCGACCGTCGCGAGCACCCCGGCGGGGGCCACCGAGCTGCGGATGCCCGACCACTGGGTCGTGATCCCGCCCTCGACGAGGATGAGGACGAGCGCCGCGTAGCCGAGCACCTGGGTGAGCTGCTCGGAGTCGTAGGCGATGCCCAGCCCGGACTCCCCGAGCGCGAGCCCGATGCCGAGGTAGATGAGCAGCGAGGGCAGCCCCGACCGCAACGACAGCCGCACGGCGGCGACCGCGACGACGAGCACCAGGCTGCCGACGAGCAGGGCCAGGGTGAGGTCGTCGAGGGAGAAGCCCGAGGGCTCGCCGCCGGCCGCAGCCTGCAGCGTTCCCGCGGGTGTCAAAAGGGACCGTCCTCGTGTCGTCGGTGGTGGTGACCTAGTCTCGCAGGGTGAGTCGCCTCGTCGTCGCCCGCCGCCTGTTCCTGGGACTGCTCGCCGCCGTCGTCGTCGTGGCCCTCGTCGCCGGGGTCATCGTCGTCTCGACCGTGCGCGAGTCGCTGCCGACCCGGTCCGGCGAGGCCACCCTGCCCGGGCTGGGGGCCGCCGTCACCGTGATGCGGGACGACAGTGGGGTCCCGCACATCTACGGCGACAGCGTCACCGACCTCGCCCGGGCCCAGGGCTACGTCCACGCCCAGGAGCTTTTCTTCGAGATGGACCTGCGGCGGCACATCACGGCGGGGCGGCTCGCCGAGCTCGTCGGCCAGCCCGGGGTGCAGACCGACAAGGTCGTGCGGACGATGGGCTGGCGCCGGGTGGCCGAACAGGAGCTGCCGACCCTGGAGCCCGAGACCCGGCAGGCGCTGCAGGCCTACGCCGAGGGGGTCAACCGGTACCTGCGCGGCCGCAGCCCGGGCGAGGTCTCGCTCGAGTACAGCGTGCTCGGCCTGTCGATGCCGATCGGGGACATCGAGGAGTGGTCGCCCGTCGACAGCCTCGCCTGGCTCAAGGCGATGGCGTGGGACCTGCGCGGCGACTACACCAACGAGCTCGCCCGCGCCCAGCTCAGCGGCCGCCTCAGCCCCGCCCAGATCGACCAGATCTACCCGGCGTACCAGCCCGACCTGCGCCCGCCGATCCTCTCCGACGAGGAGTGGCGACCAGGCCGGGCGCCGGCGGGGTCCGCGCTGCCGTCCTCGCTCGCGGGCGCAGCGTCCGCCCCCGCTGCGGGCGAGGTGGCCCGCGAGCTGTCGACCCCCGACGCCCGGGCCGCGTACACGGCCGTGCAGCAGGCGCTGGACGCGGTGCCGGAGCTGGTGGGACGGGGCGAGGGGGTCGGCTCGAACTCGTGGGTCGTGGCGGGCTCACGGACCACGACGGGCCAGCCGCTGCTCGCCAACGACCCGCACCTCGGCATCGGCCAGCCCGGCATCTGGATCCAGAACAGCCTGCACTGCCGCACGGTGGGCCCGGGGTGCCCCCTGGACGTCTCGGGCTTCTCCTTCGCCGGGGTCCCCGGCGTCATCATCGGCCACAACGCGGACATCGCCTGGGGCTTCACCAACCTCGACCCCGACGTCACCGACTTCTACCTCGAGCGGGTCGTCGGTGACACCTACCAGCGCGACGGCGACTGGGTGCCGCTGCGGGTCCGCCAGGAGACGATCAAGGTCGCCGGCGGGGCGGACCAGACGATCGTGACCCGCTCCACCGAGAACGGCCCGATCATGTCCGACGTGATCCAGGCCGTGCGGGATGCCGGGTCGCGAGCACCCACGCAGCAGGAGGGCGATGACAGCGAGGCGTACGCCGTCTCGCTGGCCTGGACCGGCCTGCTGCCGGGACGCACCGCCGACGCGATCCTCGCGCTCAACACCGCCAGTGACTTCGACGAGTTCCGCGACGCCGCGCGGGACTTCGCCGTCCCCTCGCAGAACCTCGTGTACGCCGACCGGGCCGGGCACATCGGCTACCAGGCGCCCGGGCAGATCCCGATCCGACGCTCCGCCGTTCCCAAGGCACCGCCGGGCTACTGGCCGGCGCCGGGCTGGGACTCGACGTACGCGTGGACGGGGTTCGTCGAGTTCTCGGACCTGCCGTGGACCCTCGACCCGCCCGACGGCCTCATCGTCGCCGCCAACCAGGCCGTCGCCGACAGCAGCTCGCCGTTCCTCACGACCGAGTGGGACGCCGGCTGGCGCTCCACCCGCATCGCACAGCGGCTCGACGAGCTCGACCAGGTCTCGCCGGCCGACATGGCCTCGATCCAGATGGACGACGCCGACCTCTTCGCCCAGGTGCTCGTCCCGGCGCTGCTCGGGGTGCCGCTCGAGGCCACCGACTCCGAGCCCGCCCAGCAGGACCTCCTCGACTTCACCGAGGAGGCCCGCTCGCTGCTGCGTGGCTGGGACCGGACGACTCCGGCCGCCGACTCGGACGCATCGGCCGCGGCGGCCTACTACAACGCGGTGTGGCGCAACCTGTGCGAGCTGCTCTTCGACGACGAGCTCCCCACCGGCCTCAAGGCCGACGGCGGGCACCGGTGGCGCGCCGCCGTGCAGGGCCTGCTCGCCGAGCCCGAGAGCGCCTGGTGGGACAACGCCCTCACCCCGAACGTCACCGAAGGCAAGGACGAGATCCTGCGCCAGGCCCTCGTCGAGGCACGGCTCGAGCTGACCCGGGAGCTCGGCAAGGACCCGAAGGGCTGGGACTGGGGCAAGCTGCACCGGATCACGCTGCAGCACCGGGTGCTCGGCGGCGGGGACGTGCCCGGGCCCGTCCGCTGGCTGTTCAACGAGGGGCCCTACGACATGCCGGGCAGTTCGGCCATCGTCAACGCGAACGGCTGGAACGCCAGCGAGGGGTATGAGGTCAACTGGGCGCCGTCGATGCGGATGGTCGTCGACCTCGCGGACCTGGACTCCTCGACCTGGATCAACCAGACCGGGGTCAGCGGGCATGCGACCGACGAGCACTATGCCGACCAGGTCGACGACTGGGTCGCGGGGCGCCAGCGACCGTGGCCGTTCTCGTTGGAGGCCGTCCAGGGCACCGACCCCGAGATCCTCACCCTGCGCCCGGACAGCAGCACCGCCACCGGCTGACGCCGCCGCGGCCCGCGCCGCGCTCAGCCGGCCGGCAGGTCCACCAGCCCGTCGGCCGTGAGCACCCCGTCCACGCGTACGTCGTGCGGCTCCACCGGCAGCGGCTCGGCGCCGGGGTCGAGCAGCTCGCCGGGGTGCAGCAGCACGACGGCCCGCACGCCCGGGGCCCTGCGGGTGAGGGCACGGTCGTAGCAGCCGCCCCCCTGCCCCATCCGGGTCCCGGACCGGTCGACGGCCAGCCCGGGGGCCAGGACGAGGGTGGCGGTGCGGACGGCGTCGAGGCCGAGCCGGCCCCCGTCGCCGCTCACGTCGTGCCAGTCGAGGTCGAGGTCGGGCAGGGTGTCGGGCACGAGCACCCGCAGGCCCGCCGCCACGAGCCGGGCGTTGAGCGCGGTCGTCGGCGGCTCGGCGGGCATCGACTCGTAGCTGAGGACGGTGGCACCGGGCGCGAGCCGGAGGGACGCGACGAGGTCGAGGGCGTGCGCGGCGAGGGCGCGGCCGTCGGCCTCCAGGTCGCGGGCCGCGGCGATCTCGAGGCGTCGGGCACGCCGCAGCCGGCGGGTCTGAGGTTTTGAGAGGGCGCCCACCCCGGCATCGTAGGGTGGCGCCATGACGAGCGAGGCCCTGCGCGCCGCGACCGCGAAGATGCACGACGCCGGGGTCGACGACCTCGCGGTCCGGGTCTTCGCCGGCTTCCACGACCAGCTCGCCGCCGACGTCACCGGCACCATCCCGGAGGACACGATCGAGCCGCTCGGTGAGGTCGCAACGTTGCGCGACGTGCGGACGCGCGACGACGCGGCCCTGCGCGACGCGCTCGCCCGGACCGTCGTCGTCAAGCTCAACGGGGGCCTCGGCACCGGGATGGGCGTCCAGGGGCCGAAGTCGGCGCTGGAGGTCCGCGACGGGCGCACCTTCCTCGACATTATCGCCGACCAGGTCCTCGCGCTCCGCGAGCGGTACGGGGTCGCGGTGCCGCTCGTCCTCATGAACTCGTTCCGCACCCGTGCGGTCTCGCTCGAGATCCTGGCGCGGCATGCAGGGCTCGAGGTCGACGGACTGCCGCTGGACTTCCTCCAGAACATGGAGCCGAAGCTGCGCTCCGACGACCTGGCCCCGGTCGAGTGGCCCGCGGACCCCGAGCTCGAGTGGTGCCCGCCGGGCCACGGCGACGTGTACGTGGCGCTGCAGACCAGCGGCATCCTCGAGCGCCTGCGCGGCCGGGGCCACCGCTACCTCTTCCTGTCCAACGCGGACAACCTCGGCGCCACCTGCGACCCGGCCATCCCGGCCTGGATGGCCGCCGAGGGGATCCCGTACGTCGCCGAGGTGAGCCCCCGCACGGTCAACGACCGCAAGGGCGGCCATCTCGCCGTGCGCCGCGCCGACGGCCGGCTCGTCCTGCGGGACTCGGCGATGGTCGAGCCCGGCGAGGAGCCGCTGTTCCAGGACACCGAGCGGCACCGGTACTTCCACACGAACAACCTGTGGGTCGACCTCGACGCGCTCGCGGCCCGTCTGGACGAGCGCGACGGGGTGCTGGGCCTGCCGATCATCGTCAACCGCAAGACCGTCGACCCCACGCGGCCGGACTCGCCGCCGGTCGTGCAGATCGAGTCGGCGATGGGGGCGGCCGTCGAGCTGTTCGACGGGGCGCGGGCCCTCGAGGTCGAGCGGTCCCGCTTTCGGCCCGTCAAGACGACCAACGAGCTGCTGCTCATCCGCAGCGACCTGTACCGGATCGCCGAGGACGGGGCCGTCGAGTCGGTCACCGGCCGCCCCGAGCCCTACGTCGACCTCGGCCCGGCGTACCGGCTCGTCCACGACTTCGACGCCCGCTTCCCCCGGGGCGTGCCCCGCCTGCGGGCGTGCACGAGCCTGCGCGTCGAGGGCGACACGACGTTCGGCGCCGACGTCGTGTGCGTCGGCGACGTCCGGGTGCCGCCGGAGCGTCGGCACGTCCCTGACGGCGCACGGCTCGAGGGGGACGCGTGATGCGCTCGCTCGAGGAGCACCGCGCGGCCATCCTGGCGCTGGTGGCCCCGCTCCCCGCCGAGCGCGTGGCGGTCGCGGGCTCGCGCGGACGGGTGCTCGCCCGGGACGTCGTCGCGGCCGTCGACCTGCCCGGCTTCGACAACTCCGCGATGGACGGCTACGCCGTGCGGGCCGCTGACCTCGACGGGGCGAGCGAGGCGACACCGGTCCGGCTGCCCGTCGACGGCGACATCGCGGCGGGAGACACGACCCGCCACGTCCTCGCCCCCGGCCACGCGCTGCGCATCATGACGGGCGCGCCGCTGCCGGAGGGCTGCGACGCCGTCGTGCCCGTGGAGCTGACCGATGGGGGCGCCGACACCGTCGAGGTGCGGGTGGAGCCCGAGGTGGGCCGCTTCGTCCGGCGCCAGGGCGAGGACGTCCGCACCGGTGACGTCGTGCTGCGGGCCGGGACACTGCTCGGCCCAGGTCACGTCGCGCTCATGGCCGCCGCCAACGTCGCGCAGGTCGAGGTGCACCGGCGCCCCCGGGTCGCCGTCGTGTCCACCGGCGACGAGCTCGTGCCCGTGGGCTCGTCCCTGGAGCACGGCCAGATCGTCGACTCCAACTCGCTCATGCTCGAGGCGCTCGTCGAGGCGGCCGGCGCCGAGGTCGCCGCCCGGGTCCACCTGCGGGACGACGCCGACGCCGTGCGGGCGTTCCTCACCGCACCGGACGGTGACCCCGACCTGCTCATCACGACGGGAGGGGTCTCGATGGGTGTCTACGACACGGTCAAGGAGGTGCTCACCGAGGTCGGCGGGGTCGAGTTCGTCAAGGTCGCCATGCGGCCCGGGATGCCGCAGGGGTGCGGTGCCGTGGCAGGCGGGCGCGTCGCGCTGGTCACGCTCCCCGGCAACCCGGTCAGCTCGTTCGCCTCGTTCCACGTCTTCGTGCTGCCGGCCCTGCGGGCCATGACCGGTCTCGACCCGGCCGACGACGGTGGCTTCGACGCGGTCGCCGGCGAGCAGTGGCCGGTGGTCCGCGAGAAGGTCGAGCTCACCCGGGTCGTCGAGGAGGCCGGTGTCGTCCGTCCCTCGGGCGGGCAGGGGTCCCACATGCTGGCCGCCCTCGCCGAGGCGACCGCGCTCGCGATGGTCCCGGTGGGGGCCGCCGAGGTTCGGGTGGGTGACACGGTGCATTGTCTGCCGATCCTGGGGCATCATCGAGACCGTGGCTGAGACCCAAGGGCCCTCCTCGGGCCTGACCCACGTGCGCGCCGACGGCACGGCGCACATGGTCGACGTCTCGGCGAAGGCCGTCACCGCGCGCCGGGCAGAGGCCCGCGGCCGGGTCCTCCTCTCACCCGAGGCCGTCGCCGCCCTGCGGGGTGGGGCGGTCCCCAAGGGCGACGCCCTGGCCGTCGCGCGGATCGCGGGCATCCAGGCGGCCAAGCGCACCCCCGAGCTCGTCCCGCTCGCGCACCCCGTCGCGGTGCACGCCGTCGAGGTCGACCTCACGGTCGCCGACGACGGGGTCGACCTGCGCGCCGAGGTCCGCACCGCGGACCGCACCGGCATCGAGATGGAGGCGCTCACCGCCGTGGCGGTGGGGGCGCTGGCGCTCGTCGACATGGTCAAGGCGGTCGACAAGCACGCCCGGATCACCGATGTACGCGTCACCGCGAAGTCCGGGGGCCGGTCGGGGGACTGGGTCGAGGCGCAGGGATGAGCGCCGACGGTCCGCTCGCAGGGCGCCGAGCCGTCGTCGTCACCTGCTCGACCCGGGCGTCGGAGGGCGTGTACCCCGACCGCGGCGGCGCGCTCATCGCCCAGACGCTGCGCGGGTGGGGCTGCGAGGTCGACGACCCCACGGTGGTGCCGGACGGGCCGGCGGTCGCGGAGGCGCTGCGGGCCTCGCTCGCGAGTGGTCCCGACCTCGTCCTCACGACCGGGGGGACCGGGCTGACGCCCACCGACGGGACGCCCGACGCCACCCGGCCGTTGCTCGACCACGAGGTCCCGGGTATCGCCGAGGCGATCCGGGCGGCCGGGGTGGCCGCGGGCGTCCCGACCGCGATGTTGTCGCGCGGCCTCGCCGGCCTCGCGGGCCGGACTCTCGTCGTCAACCTGCCGGGCTCCTCCGGTGGGGTGCGGGACGCGCTGCAGGTCCTCGCCGACGTCCTGCCGCACGCCCTCGAGCAGGTCCGCGGGGGCGACCACTGATGTGGCGGCGACTCGTCGGTGCCGGCCCCCGCCGCGACCCGCACCCGGCTCCGCCGCCGGAGTGGGTGTGGCCCGTGTACCTGTACGGCCGAACCCCCACCGGGGCCGAGGTCGCGCTCCGGCCGCTCATGTACGCCGACGGCCCGGTGTTCCAGGCGGTCCGCCGGGCCAACGCCGAGTGGCTCGAGCCGTGGGACGCCACGGCGCCCGACCCGTCCACGCCGCCCCGCTCGTTCGAGGACCTCGTCCGGCAGTACGACGACGACGGCGCGGCCGGCAGGGCCCTGCCGCTCGCCATCGAGTCGGCCGGCCGACTCGTCGGTCAGGTCAACGTGGGCACCGTGGTCTTCGGCTCCTTCCGGTCCTGTCACGTCGGGTACTGGGTGAGCCGCGCCGTGGCCGGTCAGATGATCGTGCCGACGGCCGTCGCGCTGGTTGCCGACCACCTGTTCACGCGGGTCGGCCTGCACCGCATGGAGATCAACATCAGGCCCCAGAACACGGCGAGCCTCGCGGTGGTGCGCAAGCTCGGGTTCCGGGCCGAAGGACACCGGCCCCACTACCTGCACATCGACGGCGCGTGGCGGACGCACCTGTCGTTCGCGATCACGACCGAGGACCTCGGGTCCGAGACGATGCTCGAGCGGTTGACCCGTCTGACCCGTTCGACACAGTCGTCACATGAGTCACTTGCGCGACACACCGAGTCGGGTGCGGGCGCGGGAGAGGCTCCGCGCCTACCGTCGTAGCCGTGCAGTCCCCGTCGAGTCTGATCTTCATCGTCCTCCTCGGGGTGTGGGCTGCCTACTTCGTCCAGTACTGGATCCGCCGCCGCGACCACCTGGCCACCGCGCGCTCCGTCGAGCAGTTCAGCGCGGCGATGCGAGTCCTGGAGCGGCGCAGCCCGATTCCGCGCACCGACCTCTCCGACCCGGCGCCTCGTTCGTGGTCCGTCCACCCCGCCCGGCCGGTCCGCCCGCAGGTCGTCGTCAAGCGCGCCGTGCCCGCCGAGATGCCCTCGCCGATGTCCCCCCGACCCGCCGGCCGACCCGTCCCGGAGACGGCGCGGCCCGCGGCCCGGCCGGCTGCCGCTCCGGCCGCGGTCCGGCCCTCGCGCCGGGTCCGCGCCTCCGTCTTCGTCCTCGCGGTCCTCGGGTCGCTCGCCACCGCCGGCCTCGCCGGGCTGTCGCTGGTTCCGCCGTGGGCGCCGCTGGTCGCGGTCGGCGGGCTCGTCCTCGCCCTCGCGTGGGTGCGGGCCGGGGTGCGCGCCGAGCGTGCCGCCCGCGCCGCCCGGCGGCGCCGTGCGGTGCAGGAGGCTCGCCGCCGTGCTGCGGCGGTGCCCGGCTCGGCTGCACCCGGTCGCCGCGGTGCCGGCGCGGGGAGCGCCACCGCCGGCCGCTCGCGTGCCGACGGCGAGCTCGTCGCACCGGTCGAGGTGATGGCGTCGTCGTCTAGCGACGGGTCGGCCGCCGACGTCGACGCGGACCGCGGTGAGGTCGCCGAGGCGGCTTCCCGGGCCGATGCGGCTGTGCAGCGGGACGCCGTGGAGCCGGTCGCCTCGGAGCCGGTCGCTGTGGAGCCGGTCGCCGTGGAGCCGGAGCCGGAGCCCGAGCCGGTGATCGAGTACGTGCACCTCGTCGACGAGGACGACATCCCCCTCACCTGGGACCCCGTGCCCGTGCCCCGGCCGACCTACACGATGAAGGCCAAGGCGGAGCGGCCCGAGGTCGCCCCGGCCGACGTCACGCCCACCCCGGCCCCGGGGCACGCAGCGTTGCGCCTGCGCGAGGACGAGGTCGACGAGCGCCGCGTCGCCGGCGCCTGACCTCCCGTTGGCCGCAGGCCACACCGCCGGCTACCGGCCGCCGGACTGATCTCCCAGCCGTCCGGCGCGGGGAGCGGCCAGGTGAAAGGTCAGATCCAGAAACGCCCCGCTGACCGGAGGTATCCCTCCGGATCCGGACCGAGGGTCCTCCGTTGTCGGAGGGATACCTCCGGGATCCGGAGCGATTCCGGGACGATGCCTTCTTGTCTGGTCGGGCGACGGGACGCTCGGCCGCTGGGCTCAGGAGTCGGGGTGGTCCTGCGTCGGCACCTCGGGGACCAGCGGCGCGTCGGGGGTGTCCTCGGCGGCCTCCGCCCGCGCCTCGGCCGCCTGCTCGGTTCCGATGACGTCGGAGACCTCTGCGTCCTCGCTCGCCAGGTCGGTGTGGCCCTCGGCCCCGTCGAGCAGATGGTGCCCGACGGCGTTGAGCACCGCGACCGTCGGCACCGCGATGAGACCGCCGATGATCCCCGCGAGGATGAGCCCTGCGGCGATGGCGAGGATCACGGCCAACGGGTGCAGCCGCATGGCCCGGCCGATGAGCAGCGGCTGGAGCAGGTGGCTCTCGAGCTGCTGGACGCCGATCACCACCGCCAGCATGATGAGCGCCTTGACGGGGCCGAGCGCGACGAGGGCGAGGAGCACCGCGACCCCGCCGGACACGGCCGCACCGACGATCGGGATGAAGGCGCCGAAGAACACGAGCAGCGCGATGCCGGAGGCGAACGGCACCCCGAGGATGGCGGCGCCGAGGCCGATGCCCGTGGCGTCGGCGGCCGCGACCAGGATCGTCGCGCGGGTGAAGGCCGCGAGCTGGCCCCAGGCGATCAGGCCGGACGAGTGAGTCCTGGCGCGGGCGCCGCGGGGGAACATCCGCACCACCCACGCCCAGATCGCGGGGCCGTCGTAGAGGAAGAAGAACAGGGTGAACAGGGCGAGGAAGAACCCGGCGACGAGGTGGCCGGCGGTGAGCCCCGCGGCGGCCAGGGTGTCGGTGACGTTCCCGGAGCTCAGGGACTCCCTGGCGCGGTCGATGTAGTCGGTGAGCTGGGTGTCGCTGATGCCGAAGGTGTCCTGGACCCACTGGCGGATCTGCTCGATGCCGTCGGTGACCTTCGTCGTGATGTCACCGAGCTGGCTCGTGAGCTGCGACCCGACGAAGGACAGCAGCCCCGTGACGACCGCGATCGTCCCGATGACGGTGATCCCGGCGGCGGCGCCCTTCGGCATGACGCGCGCCAGCCGGTCGAACACCGGGTGGAGCAGCGCCGAGAGCAGCATCGCGACGACGATCGGGATGACGACCTGGGACAGCAGGCTCGTGAGGTACAGGACACCGACGAGAGCGGCGGCGATGACGATGCCCCGCCAGGCCCACTCGCTCGCGGTCCGGACGCCGACCGGGACCGACCATTCCGCGGGTCGGCGCGGGTCGTCCTCGGCCAGGGGCACGACCGAGGCGGCGAAGCGCGCGTCGGCCTCGGAGCGCGTGCGTCGCGGGAACGGGAGTCGCATGGGCTGACTCTAGGCGGTGGGGACGGCGGCACCGTCCGCAGCGGTGCGGAGCCTCCGGACACCCGGCCGACTCGGTTTCGAGGCGCTGCCTCGACGGTGTTATCGTTTCACCCGCACTCGGGGCTGTGGCGCAGTTGGTAGCGCGTCTCGTTCGCAATGAGAAGGTCAGGGGTTCGAATCCCCTCAGCTCCACCCGAGACGAACCCCGTCCGACCGGCACACTCGTGCCGGCCCGGGCGGGGTTTCGCTCGTTGTCCTTCACCACCGACGCCCTGGCGTGCCCCCCCGGCGCCTCGCGGCCGGGAACGCGGCCGATGTGTCGCCGACTAGGCGGTCTGTCGGCTCTGCATTCGCTGTTCGAGGTCATGCATGACGATGGCGGCCAGGTCTTCGAGCGTCGTGATGTCGCTGTCAGTCATGGTGCGTGGGTGGCGGTCGATGATGCACAACGTGCCGAGGTTGTAGCCGTCATGGGTACGGAGCGGGATGCCCGCGTAGAACTGCAGCCCCAGTTCCCCCGCCACCAAGGGATTCGACAGCGCCCGCGAGTCGAGGCGCGCGTCCTCGATGACCCAGGGCTCGTTCTGGAGGATGGCCGAGGCACACAGGCCCGGCTCCCTGTCGACCTGGTCGATGTCCACACCGTGGTGTGACTTGAACCAGATGCGGTCATCGTCGACCACGCTGACGATCGCTATCGGCACCGAGAACAGGCGGGCGGCCAGGGCCGTGATCCGGTCGAACGCACCGTCGTGCGGCGTGTCCAAGATCTGGTAGCGGTGAACGGCCGTCAGCCTCGCCGCTTCATCAGCGTGGGAGAACGGCTGATCCTCTGCCAGTCGGCCCTTCTCCGCGACGACGATCTCACCGAGGGCGATGGCCGCCTCTCCAGCGGAGGGCCGGGCTGTCGGGTCCGTTGCCGTCATCGCCGTGAGCAGCCACACCCATTGCGGGTCGAGGTCCTTGGGAATCTCCGGACGGTTCAGCAGCCGAGCCAGGGCACTGGTCAACGGGTCGCCGGGGAAGGACCTGACGCCGGTGAGGCATTCGAGCAGCACCAGGCCGAGGGAGTAGATGTCGCTGGGGGGTCCGAGCGGCTCTTCCTTGGCCTGTTCCGGGCTGACGTAGGCGGCCGTTCCCATGAAGGACCCGCTGCCACCGCTGAGCGGGGCCTCGGTCAGGACGGCGATGCCGAAGTCGGTGAGCTTGGCTCGCACCCTGGTGGCGTCGGCGCCGTAGTCGAACATCATGATGTTCGCGGGCTTGACGTCACGATGGATGACCCCGTTGTCGTGGACGTAGCTGAGCGCCGTCGCCACGTCGTAGCCGATCTGGGCGACGTCCACCGGCGGCATGGATCCCTGGGCCAGTCGATCCCGAAGGTCGGGTCCGTCGATCAGCTCCATCACGAGGAAGATGCGCGGCCGGCCGGGGTGGGACAGGTCGGAGCCCGCATCGAACAGGGTGACCAAGCCGTGGTGGTTCAGCCGTGCGAGAAGCTTGACCTCGTCTTCGTCGCGACGCAGGTCCTCCGGACCCACCATGGGCGGCTCGATCAGCTTGACGGCGACGTCGCGCTCGAGGAACTCGTCCCGTGCCCGATGGACGGTCCCGACCGAGCCGCGCCCGATCTCGTGGAGGAGTCGGTACCGCCCGCCGAGAAGCGCGCTCGTAAGACCCTTGACTGACACTTCTGACACGTTCGTCCGCTCTCTGACAGGTTGGTCGAAGATACGCCCTGAGCGAGGGTTGCGGGGGGTCTCGTACGTGCACAGACAGCTGCCGTCAGGAGTTGGGAGCACGACTCCCGAACGCAGCGCGGCCTTACCGCTGTGCGCCCCTCTGGTGCCGGTCGGTCTGCGCGACCCGGCGGTCCGTGGCGATGATCCAGACGGCGAGGGCCACCCCCGCGAGCGCCGCCAGCAGGAAGAAGACGATGGCGATCCCGGGGTAGCCGAGCAGGGTCCACGACGAGGGCACCCGCATCATGAACGCGGCCCCGATGAGCGTGGCCGCGATGATGAGGCCGAGGGTGAGCCGGTTGGCGACCCGCTGGAGGACCAGGTGGAGCCGCTGCTCGTCGAGGGCGTCGACCCGCAGCCGGAACTCGCCGGCCGCCATCGCGTCGAGGATCCGGTTGGCCCGCTGCGGCAGGTGCGCGGTGAAGTCCTTGGCCTCGATCGCCGCCGACAGCAGACCCCCGGGGGAGGTCTTGAGACCCGACGCGAAGATCTCGCTCACGTTGTCGCGGATGCACTGGGCGGGCGCGAACGTCGGGTCGAGGTGGGACGTCGCCTGGTCGAGGTTGAGCATCGCCTTGCCGATCATCGACATCTCCGACGGCGGGCGGAGCCCGTGGACGCCGGAGAGGCGGCTCAGGTCGACCAGCACCGTGCCGACCTGCAGGTCCGCGCCGCTGGCCACCGCCTCGGAGACCAGGTGCGTGACGTCGTCTCGGAACGCTGCGGCGTCATAGCCCTCGATCGGGTGCCCCATCGCCGCGAGGATGGCCGCGGCCTCCTCGCCGTCGCCGTCGCTGATCGCGAGGAGCAGCTTGACCACCTCACCCTGGAGGCGAGGCGGCACCGACGCCGTCATCCCGAGGTCCAGCAGCGCCAGCCGCCCGTCGTCGGTGAGCAGGAGGTTGCCGGGGTGCGGGTCGGCGTGCAGGACACCGTGGTCGAGGATCATCCGCAGGTAGGCGCGGAAGAGCTCCTCGACGATGGGCCGGGCGTCGACGTCGGTGAGCCCGAGACGCCCGACGTCGGTGATCTTGCGGCCCTCGATGCGGTCCATCGTCAGCAGCCTGCTCGTCGTGTACTCCATCACCGGCTGGGGCACGACGAGGCGGTCGTACTCGGCGGTCAGCTCGCCGAAGGTGACGAGGTTCTTGGCTTCGCGCCGGTAGTCCAGCTCCCCGGCGACCGAGCGACGGAACTGCGCCAGGAGCTGCCCGAACCCGAACCGTCGACCGACCTCGGTCCGGTTGTCCGCGATCGACGCCAGCCGGGTCAGCACCTCCATGTCGTCGCGGACGGTCTCGCGGACGCCCGGCCGCTGCACCTTGACGACGACCTCGTGGCCGTTGCGCAACGTTGCGGCATGGACCTGCCCGATCGAGGCCGAGGCCAGCGGGTCGACGGCGAAGTCGCTGAACCGCTCGGTGATCGGCGCCCCCAGCTCGCTCTCGACGACCTCCCGCACCGCGGCGAACGGGACGGGGTCGACGGTGTCCTGGAGCCTCGCCAGCGCCGCCGTGTACGCGGCGGGCAGGAGGTCGAAGCGGGTCGACAGGAGCTGCCCCAGCTTGATGAAGGTGGGCCCCATCCGTTCGAGGTCGCTCGCGAACCGCTCCGCGGTCACGGTCTCCCCGGTGACCGGCTTGTCGGCCTCGGCGCCCGGCTCGTCGACGGCGAACTCGTCGAGCTGCGCACCGGAGACGAGATCGGATCGGCCGTAGCGGCGGAGGAGGCGGACGAGGTCCACGTAGCGGCTGTCGAGGGGGTTGCGCATCCGGACATCCTCCCGCTTCCGTCGATCGCCCGCGCCCCGGGGTGGCCGGACGGCGGGCCGGCGGCGATGAGGGCCGCCGGCCCGTCGTGCTGCGAGGTCTGACGTCCCGGTCGGACGGCTCACTGTCCGACCGGGACGCGTCCCGGCCGGTCGCATCCTCCGGCGGGACGTTCGTGGGGTCCTGCGACCCGGTTCAGCGGTGGCTGCGGCCGTTCGCGCGGCCGGAGCGCTTGAGCGCCTTGCGAGCGGACTTCTCGGCCGACTTCCGATCGGACCTCGCGGTGGTGCGGTCGGACTTCGCGCTCGACCGCTCGGCGGCAGCCGCTGCCTTGGCGGCCGCCTTGGCCTGCTTCCGGGCGGCCTTTGCGGCGTCCTTCTCGGCCTTCGACCGCTTCGCCGTGGACGACTCCTGCTCCTCGTCCGCCGCGTCGGCGTCCGTCGCGGAGGTGGCATCGTCGCAGCCGACCTCCTGGAGGTTGCGGAACGCCGTCGAGTTCGCGGCCTTGCCGGGCACGTCCTTGACGTGCTCCCACGCGGTGCACAGCCCGTGCCGGGCGGGTCCTGAGGCGTCCGGACCGACTCCCGGGTGGTGCCCGGCGTCCTGCCCGTCGTCGGTCTCCCCGTTCTCCGACGAGCCGTCCTGGCCGTCGTCGGTCTCCGTCCCGCCGTCCTCCCCCTCGTCGGGTGAGGTAGGGCCATCGGGCTCCTCGGCTCCGGAGTCGTCGGACGGGGCGGACGTGGGCTCGTCGTCGCTGACGACGACGGAGACCGGAGCGGTCGAGGCCACGGCAGCCACCCCTCCGCCGAGGACGACGACGACGGCGCTCGTGAGCGCCGCCCCGATACGGCTGATGGTCACAGGAACCTCCGACGAGCAGGGGTGGTGACCGAGATGATGTCGTCGCCGACACGCCGACGTCCGCTGGTTCGTCGGCGAAATGGCCGAACGGACGACGCAGCGGCGGCTCAGGGGCGGTCCGTGGCGCCGCTCGGGGTGTCGGTGGTCGTGACGGCCGCGGCGCACAGGCGGAGGAAGGCGCCGAGGGCCAGCAGCTCGTCGGGGGTGCGCGGTGAGAAGTCGGTGAGCACCCGCGACCGGACGAGGAACGCCGAGTGCTGGCCCCGTGAGATGGCGACGTTGAGACGGTGCCGGTCGAGCAGGAACCCCATCCCGCGGGACACGTCCGAGTGCGACGACGCGGCCATCGACAGGACGGCCACCGGCGCCTCCTGCCCCTGGAACTTGTCGACGGTGCCGACCCGCACGCCGTCGAGGCCCGCGTCGTCGAGGACCCGGCGGATCGAGCCCACCTGGTGGTTGTAGGGGGTGATGACGACGACGTCGGCGTCGGTGAGGGGACGGGGGCCGACGGGCCGCCCCGCCTCGTCGCGGGCCGAGCCGTCGTGCCACGCCCGGCCGAGCAGGTCGCGGACGAGGTCACGCGCCGCCTCGGCCTCCTCGACGGAGTGCGTCGAGTTGTCGCGGTGGTCGACGAGGCGCACGTGCAGCCCCGGCGGCACGCCGTGGAGGGTGCGCGCCGACGTCACCGCCTCTTCGGCGCGGAGCCGCCCGGCGTAGGCGAGCGCGGACACCGGTCCGGTGAGTGCCGGGTGCAGCCGCCACGTCGTCGCCAGGAAGTAGCCGAGCTCGGGGGGCATGACGGCGGCCTCCCGGGTCAGCCAGGCGAGGGCGGCGGTGTCGACCGGCTCGGCGTGCGTGCCGGTGGTGACCTGGGGCAGCTGCTGCGGGTCGCCGAGGAGGAGCAGGCGGCGCGCGGCCACCGACACCGCGAGGGTCTTGGCCAGCGAGAACTGCCCGGCCTCGTCGACGACGAGCAGGTCGAGCTGCCCCCGGTCGACCCGCTCCGGCGTGGTGAGGTCCCAGGCGGTGCCCCCGATGACGTACCCGCGCCCGGCGGCACGGTGTTCCGCGGCGAACGTGGCGAGATCGCCCGGCCGGGTGAGCGCCGTCCACCGTGGGTCGGGGGTGTCCTTGGCGACCTTGCCGACCTGCTCGGGCCGGACGTCGGTGGCGGCGACGATCTTCGTGAGGACGTTCTCGACGGCCGCGTGGCTCTGCGCCGTGACCCCGATGCCCCAGCCGAGCGCCACGAGCCGCGCGACGACGTGGGCCCCGACGTGGGTCTTGCCCGTCCCGGGCGGCCCCTGGACGGCGACGTAGGAGTCGTCCATGCCGGTGAGGGCCGTGGTGATCGCGTCGATGTAGCCGTCCGGCCCCGCCCCGACCTCGGGGAGCGGGCCGCCCGCCCGCATCCGCGGGGGCCGGCGCAGGAGCACATCGGTGCCGGCACCGACCGGGACCGACCCGGACGCCCGGACCGCCTCGGCGACCTCGGCGAGGGCACGGTCGATGGGGGCCGCGCTGACGTTGTCGTTCGGCACGAGGGCGGTGGGCGCCGCGTCGTGGCCCGCCGCGCCGGGCTGGAGCTCCTCGACGAGCAGGGTCTGCTCCAGCCGGCCGGTGCGCCCCACTCGCTCCTCGGTGTCGAGGACGGTGACCCCCGACGGGCTCTTCGCGTTCGCGTGGAGCCGCTCGGGCTCGACCCCGTCGGGTGCGGGGACCCGGTAGACGGCGGCGACCTTGGCGCCCACCGGGATCGCGGCGTTGCGCATCGGCTCGCCGCACAGGCGGAGGTGGCGCCGGGCCTTCCGCGCGCCGGGGGGCTTGTGCCACGGCTGGACGACCTCGGCCCGCTCGACGAGGAAGACGCCGTCGGCGACGCGCCAGTCGTCGACCGGCAGCCGGAGCCGCTCGAAGTGCTCCTGCCACTTGGGCTTGTCCTCGCGGGCGTGGAAGAGCACCGCGGAGCCGACGAGCGCGACCGCGTGGTCCTCGTCGGTGCGGTCGGCGGGGGCGACGCCCTCGACGAGGGCGCGGACGGCGGCCTCGAGCGCCTGCGCCGCGGCCCGCTGCGGGCTGACAGCCGGAGGCTCGTCGGACGCTGCGGGGGTGGCCCCGCCCGCCCCGGACGGCCCGGCCGCACCGGAGCCGTGCTCGTCGCGACGGGCGAGGAGCCAGTCGCGCAGGAGCAGGGTGGAGACGCAGTCGTCGCGGTTGTAGTCGGCGATCTCGCGCAGCAGCGCGGACGCCTCGCCCGCCCGCCCTTCGAGGCATGCGGCCGTGAACTGGTGGTAGACCACGATGCTGTCGGCGCCGGCCTGCACGTCGCCCTCGCGCTCGGCCATGTAGAGCGGCTCGAGCTTCTTGATCGAGTAGGACCGCTGCGACACCCGGATGCCCGCCCGGACGACGGCGTAGAGGTCGACGAACACGCCGTCGCGCAGGAGCTGGTCGACCTCGTCCTCGTACACGCCGTGCCGCGCCGCGAGCCGGAGCAGGGCCGCCGGCTCGTACGGCGCGTAGTGGTAGACGTGCAGGTCGGGCCAGCGCCGGCGCCGCTGCGCGAGATGGTCGACGAAGTCGACGAGGGCCTGCTTCTCGGCGGCGCGGTCGTGGGCCCAGAAGGTGCGGAACTCCGGGGTGCCGGTGTCGACCTCGACCATCCCGAACAGGTACTCGAGCCCCCAGATGCTCGACCCCCGCTCCTGCCACAGCGGGTCGCCCTCGAAGTCGAAGAAGAGGTCGCCCGGGCTCGGCGCCGGCAGGCGCCGCAGCGCGTCGGGGTCGACGACCTCGTGCCGCACCCCGCCGGCGGGGTCGGCCTCCTGCTCGAGCTGGAGGCGGGCCTGCTCGCGCAGCCGGCCGAGCATCGCGCCGCGGACGTCGGGGACGGGCTCGGTGCGCACCGCGAGGTCGTCGATGGTCCGGACCCCGGCGTCGAGCAGGCGGCGGCGGGTGGGGCGGCGCATCCCGGCGACGAGGAGGAGGTCGCGGGCCGTCTCGACCTCGACCGTGCACTCGGGACAGGTGCCGCAGGCGAGCCATCGCTCGTCGCCCCAGGCCCCCGGCCCGCCCGCCGCCAGGTGCTGGCCGAGCAGCGCCTCGAGCCGGGCGCGGCGGGCCCGGTAGACCGGCAGGATCTCGGGCAGGGGGAGGTCGCGGACCTCACCGCCGCCGAGGACGAGCCGCGCCGTCGGGGCCACCGGCACCCCGGCGTCCTCGAGCATCGCGGCATACGCCCCGACCTGCAGCAGCGCGGGGACGTTGGCGTGGCGGGCGAGCTTGGTGTCGCTGACGAGCCACCCGTCGGCGGTGCGCTCGAGGAAGTCGGCGCGGCCGACGAAGCCCCCGTCGAACAGGGTGGCCTGGCTGAGGACCTCGGCGTCGCCGGACAGGGCGGCGAGCGACGCGGCCATCGCCTCCGCGAGGCCTGCGGGGGTGTAGCGCGGCGACGGGAGGGTGCGGACCCGCCCGGGATGGTCGCGAGAGAGCCGCCGGAGCTCGGCCTGCTCGTGCTCGTCGCCGAGCGCGGCCACCCGCTGGAGCATCGGGTCGCGCTCGGGGGCGACGGCGGGGCGTAACCCGCGCAGCGCGTCGAGCTCGGCGACGACGGCGTACTCGCACACCGACGCGGTGCGCAGGTCGCTGGCGCTGATGACGAGCCGCTGCTCGTCGCCGAGGAGGAACATGCTCCGAAACCTACGCGGAGCCTCCGACAGGGTCCGGCACCGCCGCGGCCGTCAGATCCAGCTGGGGAACCACATCCGCCAGCGCCAGTGGTCGTACGGGATGGTGTCGGCGACGTACACGGGGTGGAAGAACGCGAACAGCGCCAGGACGAGCGCCAGGTACCCCCCGACGACGAGCACCCGGAACCGCCAGCGCGCCGGGTCGGTGGCGCGCCTCCCCACCCACAGCCCGAGAAGGAAGGTGATCGCGAGGACGACCCACGGCTCGAACGCGACGGCGTAGAAGGTGTAGATGGTGCGGTGCTGGTAGGCGAACCAGGGCAGGTACCCGCCGACGACCCCGGCCGCGATGGCGCCGGCCCGCCAGTCCCGACGGACGAGCCACCACCACAGGACGACGAGGAGGGCGAGGATGCCGACCCACCAGACCGCGACGTTGCCGATCGGGTTGATGGCCGCCGAGCACTGGGCGACGGTGCAGCCGTCGACCCCCTGCTCCGGGCTCTCGTAGAAGAACGACGTGGGGCGCGTCTGGACCAGCCAGGACCACGGGTTCGACTGGTACGGATGGGGCTCGGCGAGCGTGGTGTTGAAGTTGTACGCGTCCTGGTGGTACTTGAGCCAGTTGCGCAGCACGGGCGGCAGCCACTGGACGCCCTCGCCCGGGTTGAACTCGTGCCACCGCCGGTGGTACCCGATGTCGGTGAGGAACCAGCCGCTCCACGACAGCGTGTAGACGACGGCGGAGGTCGCGACCAGCTGGACCGCTGCGAACGGGCCGTCCTGCAGCAGCGAGCCCCGGGCCCAGCGCCGCACCCCGGCGGCCCTCCGGGCGCCCATGTCCCACCACACGGTGAGGAGGCCGAACGCCGCGAGGAAGAACAGCCCCGACCACTTCGTGCCCATGCACAGGCCGAGCGAGGCCCCCGCGACCCAGCGCCACGGTCGCCACCCGAGCCAGGGCCCACCGCCCCCGGGCCACTCACCGCGCCCGAGAGCACCCACCTTCTCGGCCAGGACCGCCCGGCTGTGGTCCCGGTCCACGAGCAGCGCCGCGAACGCGCAGAGCGCGAAGAACATGACGATGATGTCGAGGATGCCGGTGCGCGACATCACGAAGTGCGACCCCTCGAACGCGAGGAGGAACGCCGCGACGGTGCCCAGCGCGGTCGAGCCGAACATCCGCCGCGCGACCCGCCCCACGATGAGGATCGACAGGGTCCCGACGAGCGCGACGGAGAACCGCCACCCCCACCCGGAGTCGGCGCCGAGCAGCCATTCCCCGAACCCGATGACCCACTTGCCCACCGGAGGATGGACGACGAAGTCGCCGTTCGTGCTGGAGAAGACGTCGGGGTTCCCCCCGACGAACGCGACGTCGGGCTTCTTCAGCGAGTCGAGCACCCGCATCTCGACGCCGTACCGGGTCATCGAGAAGCCCTGCTTGACGTAGTACGTCTCGTCGAAGACGAGGGAGTGCGGGCGGTCGAGGTTCCAGAAGCGGAGCAGACCGCCGACGACGGCGACGAGCCCCGGACCCAGCCACCCCCAGAGCCGGTCCGTGGGCCGGTACCCGAGCAGCCGGTCGCGCAGCTCGTCCGTCCGGGTCACCGGCACATCGTAGGTGGGCCACCCGACCCGGACCGGGCGCCGTGCGAGGATCGGCCCATGAGCGGCCTCCTCGTGCTGGCGGCGACCCCGATCGGCGACCCCCGGGACGCCGCACCCCGGCTCGCCGAGGAGCTCGCGAGCGCCGACATCGTCGCCGCCGAGGACACGCGCCGGCTGCGACGCCTCTGCGCCGACCTCGGCACCACCCCGGCAGGCCGGGTCGTGTCCTTCCACGAGCACAACGAGTCGAGCCGGTCCGCCGACCTCGTCGAGGAGCTGCGTGCGGGGGCCCGCGTCCTCGTCGTCACGGACGCGGGGATGCCGTCGGTCTCGGACCCGGGGTACCGCCTCGTGGCCGCCGCCGTCGCCGCCGACGTGCGGGTCACCGCGGTCCCCGGGCCGTCGGCCGTCCTCACCGCCCTCGCCGTCTCGGGGCTCCCGGTCGACCGCTTCTGCTTCGAGGGCTTCCTGCCGCGCAAGGCCGGCGAGCGCGAGCGCGCCCTCGCCGGCCTCGCCGACGAGCGGCGGACCATGGTCTTCTTCGAGGCGCCGCACCGGCTCGCCCGGATGTTGCGGTCCGCCGCGGACGCCTTCGGCGCCGACCGGCCGGCCGCGGTGTGCCGGGAGCTGACCAAGACCTACGAGGAGGTGCGCCGGGGCGGCCTCACGGACCTCGCCGACTGGGCCGAGGAGCATGCCCGTGGCGAGATCACCGTCGTCGTCGCGGGCAGTTCGGGGCCGGCGGGCACCCTCGAGGACGCGCTGCCCGAGGTGCTCGAGCGCACCGGCGCGGGGGAGCGGCTGAAGACCGTCTGTGCCGAGGTGGCGGAACGGACGGGCCTGTCGAAGAAGGCCCTCTACGACGCGGCCGTCGACCCCGGACGTCGCTGACTCGCCACCCCGGAGCAGGCGTCTTTACCGATCACTGACCCTTTCCTTACCTTTCCCGGGTTCTCAGGAGGATCGTGCGCCGCATAGCGTCGGCCCACCCCCGACCGGGGGAGTCCCCCAACCCTTCTGGAGCACTCGATGTCCCGAACCCCTCTGCGCGTCGCCGCCGCCGTCGCAGTCGGCGCCCTGACGGTCGCCATGAGTCCGTCCGCACTGGCAGGCCCCGCCGCCTGCTCGACGCGGACCAACAACACCCACGCCAAGCTCGCCGAGTGCGTCACCCTCGAGGGAGTGCGCGCCCACCAGGCGGCCCTCCAGACGATCGCCGACGAGAACAACGGGACCCGGGTCTCGGGGAGCGCCGGGTACGACGCCTCCGTCGACTACGTCGTGGACACCCTGAAGAAGGCGGGCTACAGCCCCACCGTCGAGCCGTTCACGTTCAACACGTTCATCACGCGCTCCGCGACCGTGCTCGAGCAGGTGGCGCCCGCCCCGGCCGGGCCGCTCACCGTGTCGACGATGACCTACTCGGGCAGTGGCGACGTGACGGCCGCCGTCACCCCGCTCCCGGCGCCGCCCGCCGACCCCACCCCCGGCTGCGAGGCGGCCGACTTCGCCGGCTTCCCGGCCGGCCACGTCGCGCTCATCAGCCGTGGGGCGTGCGCCTTCGCGCTCAAGGCGTCGAACGCCGCCGCGGCGGGCGCCTCGGCGGTCGTCATCTACAACAACGTGCCCGGGACCCTCAACGGCACCCTCAGCGAGACGTTCACGCTCGACCTCCCGGTCGTGTCGGTCACCCAGGCCCTCGGTCAGCAGCTGGCCGGGACCTCCGGGCTCGTCCTGCGCGTCAAGACCGACACCTTCCGCGGTGCGGCGACGTCGTACAACGTCCTCGCCGAGCTCCCGGGCACGAACGACGACAACGTCGTCATGGCCGGGGCGCACCTCGACTCGGTCAACGCGGGTCCGGGCATCAACGACAACGGCTCCGGCAGCGCCGCGATCCTCGAGGTCGCCGTCCAGCTGGCCAAGGTCAAGCCGACGAACACGGTGCGGTTCGCCTGGTGGGGCGCCGAGGAGTCCGGCCTCGTCGGCTCGACCCGGTACGTCCAGGGCCTGAACGAGGCCGAGGTCGACGAGATCGCGCTCTACCTCAACTTCGACATGGTCGGCTCCCCGAACCACGTCTTCTTCGTCTACGACGGTGACGACTCCGACGAGGTCGGCGCGGGTGCCGGGCCGGAAGGGTCGGCGCGGATCGAGAAGACCTTCGAGGCCTTCTACAGCCAGCGTGGCGTGCCCTTCAAGGGCACCGACTTCAGCGGGCGCTCCGACTACGGCCCGTTCATCGCGGCGGGGGTCCCCTCGGGCGGCCTGTTCACCGGCGCCGAGGGCATCAAGACCGCCGAGGAGGCCGCCCTCTGGGGTGGCACCGCCGGGCAGCAGTACGACCCCTGCTACCACCTGGCGTGCGACACCTACGCGAACAACAACGACACCGCGCTGGACGTCAACTCCGACGCGATCGCGTTCGCGGTGCTCCAGTACGGGATGAACACCTCCGACGTCAACGGCGTCGCCGGCAAGGGCAACTTCCCTCCGGCCAAGCCCAGCACGTCCCCGGCCGCCGTCGGCGGCAGCCAGGGCGGCCTGCACGACGAGCACGACGAGGCCGTCGACCGCTGACCCGCGGCTGACCGGTACCGGCCGGCCCGTCCCCCACCCCGGGGGCGGGCCGGCCTCGTCGTCCTACGCGCCGGTAACCGGGCGCATCTCACACCCCTTCGGGCTTCGACACCCCTCGTCCGCGTCGGGGGCGGGGACTAGGGTGCATGTCCGTGGCCACAACGACTTCCTCGCGCCCTGCGACGGCCCGACGGACCACGATCGGTCTCAAGATCCTCATGGCGGGGACCGGTCTCGTGTTCGTCGGCTACCTCCTGCTGCACATGTTCGGCAACCTCAAGGCGCTCGCGGGGGAGGAGGCGTTCAACGACTACGCCGAGAACCTGCGCACCGTCGGTGAGCCGTTCCTCCCGTACGCCGGGCTGCTCTGGATCGTCAGGGTCGTCCTGCTGCTGAGCCTCGTGGGGCACGCGTACGCGGCGTACTCGCTGTGGGCGCGGGCCGGCAGCGCACGCCGGACCAAGTACGCGGCGGTCAAGACCGCTGCTCGCACGGCCTGGATGCGCTGGGGCGGGACGTTCCTCCTGCTCTTCGTCGTCTGGCACCTGCTGCAGTTCACGATCGTGAAGTTCTCGGTCAACGCGGACAAGCAGGGCCCGGACGTCCAGCAGAACCCCTACGAGCTCGTCGTGGCGAGCTTCCAGGTGCCGTGGAACACACTCATCTACGTCCTGGCGATGGTCGCTCTCGCCTTCCACCTCTCGCACGGGGTGTTCAGCGCCTCCCAGACCCTCGGCCTCACCGGGAGCGCGCAGGCGTACCGCCGGGCCAAGCTGCTCGGCCACGCCGTCGCGGTCGTCATCGTCGGCGGCTTCCTCGTCCCGCCCTTCGCGATCCTCTTCGGCCTGATCAAGTGAGGCACTGAACCGATGACAGACACCACCGTGAACGCCGGCATCACCCACGGCCTCTACACCGACGGCGACCCGGTCGCCGACACCAAGGCCCCCGCCGGCCCGGTCCAGGACATGTGGACCACCCGCAAGTTCGAGGCGGCCCTGGTCAACCCCGCCAACCGCCGCAAGCTCGACGTCATCATCGTCGGCACCGGCCTGGCCGGCGGCTCGGCGGCCGCCACGCTGGGCGAGGCCGGGTACAACGTCAAGGTCTTCTGCTTCCAGGACTCCCCGCGGCGGGCGCACTCGATCGCCGCCCAGGGCGGGATCAACGCGGCGAAGAACTACAAGGAGGACGGCGACTCCGTCTTCCGCCTCTTCTACGACACCGTCAAGGGCGGCGACTACCGGTCGCGCGAGAGCAACGTCTACCGCCTCGCCGAGGTCAGCGCCAACATCATCGACCAGTGCGTCGCACAGGGCGTCCCCTTCGCACGCGAGTACGGCGGCCTCCTCGACAACCGCTCGTTCGGCGGCGTCCAGGTCTCGCGCACCTTCTACGCACGCGGCCAGACCGGGCAGCAGCTGCTCATCGGCGCCTACCAGGCGCTCGAGCGCCAGGTCGCGGCCGGCACGGTGCAGCAGTACACCCGCCACGAGATGCTCGAGCTCGTCGTCGCCGACGGCCGGGCCCGCGGCATCGTCGCCCGCGACCTCGTCACCGGCGAGATCGAGACCCACGCGGCGGACGCCGTCGTCCTCGCCTCCGGCGGCTACGGCAACGTCTTCTACCTCTCGACGAACGCCATGGGGTCCAACGTCACCGCGTCCTGGCGCGCCCACCGCAAGGGCGCCTACATGGCCAACCCCTGCTACACCCAGATCCACCCCACGTGCATCCCGGTGGCCGGCGAGCACCAGAGCAAGCTGACCCTGATGTCGGAGTCGCTGCGCAACGACGGGCGCATCTGGGTGCCGAAGAACCGCGAGGACTGCGACAAGGACCCCCGCGACATCCCCGAGGAGGACCGCGACTACTACCTGGAGCGGATCTACCCCTCGTTCGGCAACCTCGTCCCCCGCGACATCGCGTCGCGCCAGGCCAAGAACGTCTGCGACGAGGGCCGCGGGGTCGGACCGATGGTCGGCGACTTCCGGCGCGGGGTCTACCTCGACTTCGCCGACGCCATCGCGCGCCTGGGCAAGGCGGCGGTCGAGTCCAAGTACGGCAACCTCTTCGACATGTACGCGCGGATCACCGGCGAGAACCCGTACGAGACCCCGATGCGCATCTACCCCGCCGTGCACTACGTCATGGGCGGGCTGTGGGTCGACTACGACCTGCAGTCGACGATCCCCGGGCTGTTCGTCACCGGTGAGGCCAACTTCTCCGACCACGGGGCCAACCGGCTCGGGGCGTCGGCGCTCATGCAGGGCCTGGCCGACGGGTACTTCGTCCTGCCCAACACGATCCGCGACTACCTCGCCAAGGGCCCGTTCGAGCCGCTCGCGCCCGACCACCCGGCCGTCGTCGAGGCGCAGACCTCCGTCGAGGAGCGCACCGCCCGGCTGCTCGCGATCAACGGCGAGCGCAGCGTCGACTCCTTCCACAAGGAGCTCGGCGCCATCATGTGGGAGTACTGCGGCATGGAGCGCAGCGAGGAGGGGCTCCTCAAGGCCATCGACCTGATCCGCGGTCTGCGCGAGGAGTTCTGGCGCAACGTGCGGGTGCTCGGGGCCGCCGACACCCTCAACCAGAGCCTCGAGAAGGCCGGCCGGGTGGCCGACTTCCTCGAGCTCGGCGAGCTCATGTGCATCGACGCCCTGCACCGGCGCGAGTCGTGCGGCGGCCACTTCCGGGCCGAGTCCCAGACCGAGGACGGCGAGGCGCTGCGCCACGACGACGAGTTCCTCTACGTCGCCGCCTGGGAGTTCGGCGGTGGTGAGGGTCTCGGCGAGACGGGCCGTCCGGTGCTCCACAAGGAGGACCTCGTCTACGAAGCCATCGAACTCAAGCAGCGGAGCTACAAGTGAACCTCACCCTGAAGATCTGGCGACAGGCCGGACCTCGCCATCCGGGCGAGCTCGTCACGTACAAGGTCAAGGACATCAGCGAGGACATGAGCTTCCTCGAGATGCTCGACGTCCTCAACGAGGAGCTCAACGCCAAGGGCGAGGAGCCGCTCGCCTTCGACAGCGACTGCCGCGAGGGCATCTGCGGCAGCTGTGGCCTGATGATCTCCGGCGACGCCCACGGCCCCGAGCGGACGACGACCTGCCAGCTGCACATGCGCAGCTTCAGCGACGGCGACGTCATCACGGTCGAGCCGTGGCGGGCCAACGCCTTCCCCGTCATCAAGGACCTCGTCGTCGACCGCGGCGCGTTCGACCGGATCATCCAGGCCGGCGGCTACATCTCGGTCAACACCGGCTCGGCGCCCGACGCGCACTCCACCCCGGTGCCGAAGGAGAACGCCGACCGGGCGTTCATGGCCGCCGAGTGCATCGGCTGCGGGGCGTGTGTCGCGGCCTGCCCGAACGCCTCGGCGATGCTCTTCATGGGCGCGAAGGTCACCCACCTCTCCGAGCTGCCGCAGGGCCAGCCCGAGCGGGACGCCCGGGTCGTCTCGATGGTCGACCAGCACGACCACGAGGGCTTCGGCGGCTGCACCAACGTCGGCGCGTGCTCGCAGGCCTGCCCCAAGGGCATCCCGCAGGACGTCATCTCGACGCTCAACAAGGACCTGCGCGGCGCCCTGCGCGGCTGACCCGTCTCGTCCCTCCCGCGGCCTGCGGGAACCGTCGGTGGCGCATCCCGAACCTCGGGGTGCGCCACCGACCGTTCGGGTGCGTCCGCCCCGTTCAGAGCCAGGAGACGTGCGGCTCGAGCAGCGCATACCCGACGAACGCGACGACGTCGAGGATGGTGTGCGCGACGACGAGCGGCATGACCCGCTTCGTGCGGGTGTAGAGCCACCCGAAGAGCAGGCCCATGACGAGGTTGCCGACGAACCCGCCGAAGCCCTGGTACAGGTGGTAGGTGCCGCGGATGACCGCCGACGTGACGATGACCCGCCAGGTGCCCCACCCGGCCTCCCCCCACCGCCGGAACAGGTAGCCCACCATGACCGCCTCCTCGAGCACCGCGTTCTGCGCGGCCGCGAGGACGAGGATGGGGACGGTGAACCAGGCGGCACCGACGAGGTTGGCCGCGGCCACCGTCGTGTTGATCCCGGCGGCCTTCGCGAGGAGGTAGAACGCGAGCCCCGGGATGCCGACGGCCGCGGCCAGGGCGGCCCCGCGCCACAGGTCGCCCGCCGGCCGGCGCAGGTCGAAGCCCATCGTGTGCGGCTCGTCGGGGTCGTCGCGCCGCAGCAGGTGGATCGCCAGCACCACGGGGACGAGGGCCAGCCCGATCCCGACGAGCTGGTAGGTGACGTCGAGCCAGGGCCGGTCCGGGGTGACCGAGGAGTTCATCGCCGACGTCTGCTGCGCGAGCGGCTCGCCCCGGGTCAGCCGGTCGGTGATCCGGAGCAGCGCGTACACCGCGGACGAGCCGAGCGAGACCCCGAGCACGAGCCAGGTCTCGGTGAGGTGCCGACGCCGCATGGGGCCACAGTAGGCGCGGCGACCGAGTGGGCGCTGGGAGGGGGCCGAACGGCCCCTGTATGCCGCGGGTCCCCGCCAATCGCCCCTCCCGGCGCCATGGGCCGCACTACTGTGTGCCGGGCTCCGCCGAACCGATCGTCCCGCGAGAGGGGTGACCCACGCCCATGTCCGACACCAGGCTCCGCATGCGGACGACGCGTGCGGCGGTGGCCGCCCTCGCGGTCGCGGCCGCGCTGTCCCTCACCGGGTGCGGCGCGCTGTTCGGGGGTGCGTCCCAGGCCGCCGACGGCAGTGACCTGCCGAGCGTCAGGGACCTGTACACCACGGTCCGGGCCACCGCGCTCGCCGCGGAGTCAGGGCACGTGACGGGCTTCGTCACCGACGGCGAGGAGTCGACGACCTTCGACCTCGAGGGACGCGCCGACGGGTCGAACCAGCGGGCCAAGGTGTCGCGGGACGCCGGGGGCACCTTGACGATGCTCACCGTCAAGGGCAAGCACTACGTCTCGGGCGACTGGGACTTCTGGGCCGCCGCGACCGAGCCGTCGACGGCGGACCGGCTGGTGGGCACGCAGGTGCGGGTCCCCGAGGCGCGGGCCACCGCCTTCTCGGACCTGACCCTCGGTGGGCTGCTGGCCGACACCTTCGCCCGCGAGACGCTGTCCGTCGTCGAGACCTTCGGGTCATCGGTCAGCGTGCGGCACGCGAACGACAGGGACTACTGGGTCCTGTCGTGGGCCGACACCGAGGTCTGGGTCGAGCCCGGGACGCACCGCCTGCTCAAGGTCGTGCGGTCCACCGAGGAGGACCCCGCCGAGCTCACCTTCGACGCATGGGACGACGCGGCGACGTTCAAGGCGCCGTCGTCCTCGAAGGTTCTGAAGGGATGACGCGACGCTCCTGGCTCGGCTGCCTCCTCGGCGCTGCGGCCCTGGCCACCGCGGCGTGCAGCGGGCCGGTCGAGTTCCCGTCCCCGCCGACCCTGTCGACCCGGGCCACCACCGAGTCGCCGACCCCGACCCCGAGCAGCGCCGAGCTGTTGCGCGACACCCGGACCTTCGCCCTCGCCGCCGCCTCGGGCCGCGTCCAGGGGCTGGTGGGGGCCGGTGCACGGGCCGTCGAGCTCGACCTCGAGGGCTCGGCCGGCGGCGGGGACCAGCGGGTCCGCGTGACCGGCCCCGACGGACGGACGGCGGAGGTGCTCACCGTCGGCATCGCGTCCTGGCTCTCGGGTGACGAGAGGTTCTGGACCGAGCGCACGGGGAGCGCCGCCAAGGCCGAGGCGCTGGTCGGGGCCTACGTGCCCATCACGCCCGCCGAGGCCGCGGACCTCGCGCCGTACACGCTGCGCGGACTGCTCAGTGAGGCCTTCGCGCGCCCGCAGGTCGCCGCCCTGGAGGCGTCGGGCACCCCGGTGGCCGACGACGAGGTCGCCGGGGTCGCGGCCTGGGTCATCGGGGAGGACGACGGCCCGCGCCTCTGGGTGGCGGCCGACGGCAGCGCCGAGCTGCTGCGGATCGTCGTCCCAGGGGCCGACCCGCTCGACCTCACCTTCGGCGGGTGGGGGCGGGCCGAGACGTTCAGCGCGCCGGCCGCGGCCGACATCCGCCAGGAGTAGGCGCTGAGTCAGGTCCGTCGGGGCCCGGCGGTCAACCCTGGGCGTAGGCCCCGTCGCGCCGGGACCGCCGCCATGTTCGGACCCGGAGCCACATCCAGACGAGGAGCCAGGCGAGCAGGCCGAGGGCGACGATGACGAACAGCGGCGCGAGGAGCGCGACGAGCGACAGCCCGATCGAGGCGCCGTCCTCGACGGTGGAGACGACCGGGCCCCCGACGCCCACCGTCGCCCCGTTGACGACCGGCCGGGCGGCCATCTTCCCGGTGTGCACGAGCCCGGCCAGCACGACGCCGAGGACGACCGACACCCAGGGGCGCTCGGCCATCCACGTGGAGCTGTCGATGTCCGCGGCGGCCGACGTCGCCGCGAAGACCAGCCCGCCCATGCTCGGCCGGATGAAGGTCTGGATCGTGTCGTTGATGGTGTCGACGGCCGGGATCTTGTCGAGGACGACCTCGGTGAGGAGCAGGACGGCCCCGATGCCGATGGCCCAGCCGCTCTCGATCCACTCGTAGCCGGCGGGCAGGGTGACCACGTCGGTGAACCGCGCGAGGATCGCCACGGCGAGGAAAGGGATGTAGGCGTTGAGGCCCGCAGCGGCGGACAGGCCCATCCCGGTGAGGGCAGCCAGCACAGCGACCTCCTGACCTGGGGCGACCACACCTCGCGGTGCGCCCGGAACGTGACGACGTTCCGACGTCAGGGTAGCCCTGAAGGTTCCCTTGGGTCTGGGCTGCGCCCGCGTGCTGCGCCGGAAACCGGGTGGCCCCCGCGGCGGCGAGCGGCCACGATATCGCCGTGGACATCGACCCCGCTGCGCTGCTGCGCGCCTACGACGACCAGCTGCGCACCGCCGCCGAGACCCTCGGTGCGCTGACGGTGACGCGCCTCGGACCGATCTGGATGGCGACGTTCCCGGGCGGGCGCGGCTTCGTGTCGTACCGCGACCTCGACGGCGCCGACGCCGCGACGATCCGGCAGTGGGTAGCGGCCGCCCTCCGGCACTTCGCGGCCGACCCGTCGGTCGTCGACGTCGAGTGGAAGACCCGCGGCCACGACATCGCCCCCGGGCTGCACGAGGCGCTCCTCGACCACGGTTTCGTCCCGGGTGACCCGGAGTCGGTGATGATGGGACCGGCCGAGGAGCTGGCCGGCGAGGTCCCTCTGCCGGCCGGGGTGACGCTGCGCCGGGTCACCGACGAGGCCGACGTCCGCGCGGTCAGCGCGATGACCGACGAGGCGTTCGGGGACCCGGTCTCGACCCGACGGGCCGACGACCTGGTGTCGCGGCTCTCCGGCGAGGACGGCGTGGAGCTGTGGGTGGCCGAGGCGGACGGGGCGATGGTCAGCGCGGGCCGCCTGGAGCCGGTGCCCGGCACCGACGTCGCCGGGGTGTGGGGCGGGGCGACCCTGCCGGCGTGGCGGGGGCGCGGCATCTACCGGGCGCTGACCGCCGTCCGGGCCCGCTCGGCGCTCCGGCTGGGCAAGACCCTCCTGCACAGCGACTCCACCGAGCTCTCACGGCCCATCCTCGAGCGGTCCGGGCTCGTGCAGGTCACGACGACGACGCCGTACGAGTGGACCCGGTGAGCGCAGGTCGCGTCGGCCGGCCGCGCGTCGGCCCCGGCCCGACCCGGGCGGCGCGGGCGGTCCCGGCCGCCACCTAGGATTCGGGGCATGAAGGTCCTCTCCGCCGTCGCCTGGCCGTACGCCAACGGTCCGCGCCACCTCGGCCACGTCGCCGGGTTCGGCGTGCCCTCCGACGTCTTCAGCCGGTACATGCGGATGGCCGGGCACGACGTCCTCATGGTCAGCGGCTCCGACGAGCACGGCACCCCGATCCTCGTGCAGGCCGACAAGGAGGGCGTCACCGCCCGTGAGTTCGTCGACCGCAACCACGCGGTCATCGCCGGCGAGCTCACCGACCTCGGGTGCTCCTACGACCTCTACACCCGCACGACGACGGCCAACCACTACGCCGTCGCGCAGGAGCTGTTCCACCACGTCTGGGAGAACGGCTACCTCGTCGAGCAGACCACCCGCGGGGCGATCTCGCCGTCCACCGGCCGCACCCTGCCCGACCGCTTCATCGAGGGCACCTGCCCGATCTGCGGCTACGGCGAGGCCCGTGGCGACCAGTGCGACAGCTGCGGCAACCAGCTCGAGCCCACCGACCTCGTCGACCCGCGGAGCAAGATCAACGGCGAGACACCGGACTTCGTCGAGACCCAGCACTTCTTCCTCGACCTGCCGGCGCTCGCGGGGCCGCTGCGGGCCTGGCTCGAGGAGCGCGCCGACTCGGGCACGTGGCGTCCCAACGTCATCAAGTTCAGCCTCAACATCCTCGACGAGATCCGCCCGCGGGCGATGACCCGCGATCTCGACTGGGGCATCCCGGTGCCGATCGACGGGTGGCGTGAGCAGCCCACGAAGCGGCTGTACGTGTGGTTCGACGCCGTCATCGGGTACCTGTCGGCCTCGGTCGAGTGGGCGCGGCGGCTCGGGGAGCCCGACCGCTGGCGGGAGTGGTGGAACGACCCGGAGGCGCTGTCGTACTACTTCATGGGCAAAGACAACATCACCTTCCACTCCCAGATCTGGCCGGCCGAGCTGCTCGCGTACGCGGGCCGGGGCGAGCGTGGCGGCGAGCCGGGCCGGTACGGCGAGCTCAACCTGCCGACCGAGGTCGTCTCGAGCGAGTACCTGACGATGGAGGGCCGGCAGTTCTCCACGTCGCGCGGATACACGATCCTCGTCCGTGACGTCCTCGACCGGTACGGGCCCGACGGCATCCGGTACTTCATCTGCGCCGCCGGCCCCGAGAGCCAGGACTCCAACTTCACCTGGCGGGAGTTCGTGCAGCGCAACAACTCCGAGCTCGTCGCCGGCTGGGGCAACCTCGTGTCGCGCACGGCGGCGATGGTCGCGAAGAACTTCGGCGAGGTCCCCGCGCCCGGGCCCCTCGAGCCGGTCGACGAGGAGGTGCGCGCGGCGGTGCTCGCCGGGTTCGGTTCCGTCGGAGGGCTGCTCGAGCGTCATCGGCAGCGCGCCGCCATCGCCGAGGCGATGCGCGTGGTCGGCGAGGTGAACGCGTACGTGTCCCGCACCGAGCCGTTCAAACTCAAGGGGGAGCACGAGCGGCAGCGTCTTGCCACGGTGCTGCACACGCTCGTGCAGTGCGTGGCCGACCTCAACACCATCCTCGCGCCGTTCCTGCCGCACGCGGCGAACCGTGTCCACGCGGTGCTCGGGGGCGAGGGCGAGTTCGTGCCCATGCCGCGACTCGAGACCGTCGAGGGCCTCGACGCCGAGGACGAGGGGCGGTCGTACCCGGTCATCACGGGCGAGTACTCCGCCACCCCGCGGTGGGAGTCGCGGGCCGTCGTCGTCGGCACGCCCATCAGCAAGCCGGCCCCGGTCTTCACCAAGCTCGACGAGTCGGTCGTCGACGACGAGCTCGCCCGGGCGCAGGCCTGACCCGATGACGTCGCAGCCGAGCAGGCGGGGTGAGCCCGAGACGCCCGACCCGCTGCCGATCGCGGTCGTCGACAACCACACCCACCTCGACATCAGCCGCGACGGCGACGAGGTGTCGGTCGACGACCTCGGCCCGGCGCTGCAGGCTGCGGCGGCGGTGGGCGTCGACCGGGTCGTCCAGATCGGCTGCGACCCCGCGGGCAACGAGTTCGCCGTCGCGGCGGCCGAGGCGTACCCGTCGGTGCTCGCCGGCGTCGCCATCCATCCCAACGAGGTGCCGGGACTCGTCGCTGCAGGGCGCTTCGACGACGCCGTCGCGCGCGTCGAGCAGCTGGCGTCGCACCCGCGGGTACGGGTCGTGGGTGAGTCCGGGCTCGACCACTACCGCACCGGGCCCGAGGGGCACGCCGTCCAGGAGGAGTCCTTCCGGCGGCACATCGACATCGCCAAGCGCACCGGCCTGGCCCTGCAGATCCACGACCGGGACAGCCACGACGACGTCCTGCGGGTGCTGGCCGACGAGGGTGCCCCGGATCGGACGGTCATGCACTGCTTCTCCGGCGACCTGCAGATGGCGCGGGAGTGCGCCCGCCGGGGCTACCACCTGTCGTTCAGCGGCACCGTGACCTTCAAGAACGCCAAGGGTCTGCGCGACGCGCTGTCGGTGACCCCGCTCGAGCTGCTCCTCGTCGAGACCGACGCGCCGTACCTGACCCCGCACCCGTGGCGCGGCGCGAACAACAGCCCGGCGCTCGTCCCGCACACGGTCCGGGCGATGGCGTCGGTGCTCGGGGTGGCCGTCGCCACGCTGTGCGACGCGCTGAGCGAGAACGCCGAGCGCCTCTACGGCCCCTGGTAGCCGCCCGCCCCCGCCGCCCCCCGGGTGACGACGACGATCCCCGCCCGGCCCCGAATCGCCCGATAGGTCACGCCAGGTACGCCACCCCCCGTACCTGGCGTGACCTATTGGTCGATGTCGGGACGCCGGGGGACACATTCGTCCCACGGAAGACATCCGACCCGCGCGACGTGACGCATTCCTCAGGCGATTCCGAGCGGAGCCTGGGGCCAGTGGGGCTGATGTGACTTCTGGGGCGGCCGGGAGCCGAGACCGCCGTTACCGAAACTTGACCTTTGCCCGGTTCGTCCTGCACGGTGGAGGTCAGATGGCCGGGGCCGTGACGCCTCGGACTTCTCGTATGAGCGCCCGATCCGGCAGTGCAGCCGGTGGGCGCGCTCGTATGCTCGGCACTCGCGGCCGCGGCCCTTCGGGGCAGATGTCCGACGTCGGTGCCCGGGACGAACCAGCACTGGAGACCTTTTGTTCAACCGCACCGTCCGTCATGCCGCCCAGGCTGCCGCGGCTCTCGCCGTGGCTCTCGGGTCGGTCGGCGTCGCCCATGTCGACAAGGCCGTGGCCCTGACCGTCGACGGCTCGCCCTCCACCGTCCACGTCTTCGGCTCGACCGTGCGGGATGCCCTCGAGAAGCAGGGCATCACGGTGGGTGAGAACGACGTCGTCGTCCCCTCCCTGGACTCGCAGATCTCCGACGGTGACCGGATCTCGGTCCGCTACGGGCGCAAGCTCGTCGTGACCGTCGACGGCGAGCGCAAGGAGTACTGGACGACCGCCACGACGGTCGACGCCGCCCTGCGCGACGTCGGCGTGCGCGCCGAGGGCGCCGTGCTCACGGCCTCCCGTTCGCAGCCCCTGGGCCGGGGCGGGCTCGCCCTGTCGGTCACGACGCCCAAGGACGTCACCGTCGTCGTCGCCGGCAAGCGCCGCACCGTCACGACCGCGGCCCCCACGGTGGCCGGCGTCTTCGGTGAGCTGGGCGTCAACCGGAACGCGGTCGACATGGTCAAGCCCGGGCTGAACACCCCTGTCGAGGACGGGATGAAGATCGTCCTCCAGCGCGTCAAGACCAAGAAGGTCACCTCCACCGAGCGCATCGCGTTCTCCACGCGCGAGCAGAAGGACTCCTCGATGTTCGAGGGTGAGTCCACCACCGTCACCGCCGGCAAGAACGGCACCAAGCGCGTCGTGCGCGAGGTCCGTTACGTCGACGGCAAGGCCAAGGGCAGCAAGGTCGTCTCGACCGAGGTCGTGTCCAAGCCCGTCGCGGCCGTCGTCAAGGTCGGCACGAAGGCCCGTCCGGCCGCTCCGTCCGCCGGCAACACCTCGGGCGCCGGCCTCAACCTGGCGAACGAGGCGATGTGGGACCGCATCGCCCAGTGCGAGTCCAGCGGCAACTGGAGCATCAACACCGGCAACGGGTATTACGGCGGCCTCCAGTTCAACTCCGCCACCTGGCTCTCCGTCGGCGGCGACGACTTCGCCCCGCGGGCCGACCTCGCGAGCCGCGCCGAGCAGATCACCGTCGCCAACCGGCTCTACGCCCAGCGTGGCCTCCAGCCGTGGGGCTGCGCCCACGCGGCCTGAGTCCGGTCCTTGCGTCGATCCGCCCGTCCCCACTGTGGGGGCGGGCGGACCGCGTCGGCGGGTGTGACGCCCGACCTCGTCAGCGCCGCAACGGTTGCGAGCCGCTGCTGCGCTGACATTCCGGGGTGACCCCGAGATGTCAGCCGGTGCGGGGGCTCTACAGCGGCTCGCTAGGGTGACGCCGTGACCGACCCCGCCGACCCCACGCTGCTCGGGGCCTCCGAGGTCCGCGCCCTCGCGACCCGGCACGGCATCCGGCCGACGAAGCAGTGGGGCCAGAACTTCGTCGTCGACGGCAACACCGTCCGGCGCATCGTCCGGGTCTCCGGTGTCGGCCCGGACGACGTCGTCGTCGAGGTGGGTCCGGGACTGGGCAGCCTCACCCTCGCTCTGCTGCCCGCGGTCCGTCGCGTCGTGGCTCTCGAGGTCGACCCCACCCTCGCCGCCGCTCTCCCGGCCACCGTCGCGACGCATGCGGCCACGCTGGCCGACCGCCTGGAGGTGGTCCACGCCGACGCCCTCGCCGTCACCGAGGTCCCCGGCCCGGCTCCCACCGCGCTCGTGGCGAACCTGCCCTACAACGTGTCGGTCCCGGTCGTCCTCAGCATGCTCGAGCGGTTCCCCACGATCACCTCGGTGCTCGTCATGGTCCAGCTCGAGGTCGCCGAACGGCTCGCGGCGCCGCCGGGGTCCCGCACCTACGGCGTCCCCAGCGTGAAGGCCGCGTGGTACGCCGACGTCCGGCTGGCCGGGAGCGTGTCGCGCAGCGTGTTCTGGCCGGTGCCGAACGTCGACTCCGGACTCGTCGCCCTGACCCGCCGCGAGCCCCCCGTCACGACCGCCTCGCGCGAGCAGGTGTTCCGCGTCATCGACGCCGCGTTCGCCCAGCGTCGCAAGACCCTGCGTGCCGCCCTCGCGACCTGGGCCGGCTCGCCCGCCGAGGCCGAGGAGGCCCTCGTCGCAGCCGGGGTGGACCCGCGCACGCGTGGCGAGCAGCTGGACGTCACCGCGTTCGCCCGCATCGCCGCCGCTCGCGCCTGAGCCTCTCCCGTCGCCTCTGCGGGCGCGTCGCACCACACGTCCGGAACCCCGCCGCCGTCTGACTAGGGTGAAGCCATGACCGCCGCCCCCGTCGTGCCCGGCCCCGTGACCGCGCGCGTTCCGGCCAAGGTCAACCTCGAGCTGCTCGTCGGGCCGCGCCGCGACGACGGCTTCCACGCCCTCGCCACCGTCTACCAGGCGGTCAGCCTGCACGACGACGTCACCGTCGCCGCGGCGGACGAGTGGGGCGTCAGCGTCTCAGGCCCCCTGGCCGACGGGGTGCCCACGGACGGAACCAATCTCGCGCTCGCGGCGGCCCGGCTCCTCGGCGAGCGGTACGCCGGCGACCCGGTCCACGTGAGCATCCGCAAGAGCATCCCGGTGGCGGGCGGCATGGCCGGGGGGTCCGCCGACGCCGCCGCCACCCTCGTGGCGCTCGACCATCTCTGGGACCTCGGCCTCGACCGTGAGGAGATCGAGGACGTGGCCGCCGAGCTCGGCAGCGACGTCCCGTTCCTCGTCGCCGGGGGCACGGCGATGGGCAGCGGACGCGGCGAGCTGCTGGCCCCCGTCCTCGCCCGTGGGACCTACCACTGGGTCTTCGCGCTCGCCGAGGGCGGCCTGTCGACCCCCGAGGTCTACGCGGAGTGCGACCGGCTGCGCGAGGGCACCGACGTCCCCGAGCCGCTGTGCACGCCGGCGCTCATGGCCGCCCTGCGAACCGGCGACCCGCACGAGCTCGCCCCACAGCTGACCAACGACCTCCAGCCCGCGGCCGTGTCGCTGCGCCCCGACCTCGGCGAGACCCTGGCGGCGGGGATGGAGTACGGCGCGCTCGGCGGCATCGTCTCGGGCTCCGGCCCCACCATCGCCTTCCTCGTCGAGGACAACGAGGCCGGCATCGACCTCGCCGTCGCGCTGACCGCCAGCGGCGTCGTGCGCGACGTCCGCCGCGCCAACGGCCCGGTCCACGGCGCGCACGTCATCCACCACCGGGTCGACTAGTGGCCAGCCTCATCTCCGTCGAGCGCGCCTCCCTCGCCCTCGGCACCGCCCAGGTGCTCGACGCCGTGTCGCTCGGGGTCGCGGGGGGCGACCGCATCGGGGTCGTCGGCCGCAACGGCGGCGGCAAGACGACGCTGCTGCGGGTCCTCGCCGGCAGCCACGAGGTCGACGACGGACGCGTCGCGCGCACCGGTGGCCTGCGGATCGGCGTGCTGACCCAGGAGGACAGCCTCGTCCCGTCGGCGACCGTGCGGGAGTCGGTGCTCGGCGGCATGGCCGAGCACGAGTGGGCCGCCGACCCGCGCGTCCGAGACGTGCTCACCGGGCTGCTCGGCGGGCTCGAGGCGCCGGTGGTCGGCGGCCTCGACGGCCCGGTCGGGCGGCTCTCCGGTGGCGAGCGCCGCCGGGTGGCCCTGGCGGCCCTGCTCGTGGCGGCCCCTGACCTGCTGCTGCTCGACGAGCCGACGAACCACATGGACGTCGAGGGCGTGGCGTGGCTGGCCGAGCACCTGGGGGGCTCGTTCGCCCGCCCCGACACCGGGCTCGTCGTCATCACCCACGACCGGTGGTTCCTCGACGCCGTCGCGACCCGGACCTGGGAGGTCACGAACGGCGAGGTGCACCAGTACGAGGGCGGCTACGCGGCGTACATCCTCGCCAAGGCCGAGCGTGAGCGCCTGGCCGGGGTCGTGGCCGAGCGCCGCGACAACCTGCTCCGCAAGGAGCTCGCGTGGCTGCGGCGGGGCCCGCCGGCGCGGACGAGCAAGCCGAAGTTCCGGATCGACGCCGCGAACGCCCTCATCGCCGACGAGCCGCCCCCGCGCGACGACGTCGAGCTCATGCGGTTCGCGTCGACCCGGCTCGGCAAGGACGTCATCGACCTGCTCGACGCGACCCTGGCGGTCGGCGACCGGGTGCTCCTCGACCGCTTCACCTGGCGGCTCGGGCCGGGCGACCGGATCGGGCTCGTCGGCGTCAACGGTGCCGGCAAGTCGACGCTGCTGCGGGCGCTGGCGGGGGAGGCGGCTCTCGCGGCCGGCACCCGCAAGGTCGGGGTCACGGTCCGGATCGCGTTCCTCACCCAGGAGGTCCGCGAGCTCGACGCGTGGGCGGGCCGCCGGGTCATCGAGGCCGTCGAGGACGTGCGCTCGGTCGTGCGTCTCGGCGGCAAGGAGCTGTCGGCGTCCCAGCTCGCCCAGCGGCTCGGCTTCACCGGGCCGCGGCAGCAGACCCGGGTGGGCGACCTGTCCGGCGGTGAGCGCCGGCGGCTCCAGCTGACCCGCCTGCTCATGGACGAGCCGAACGTCCTGCTGCTCGACGAGCCGACGAACGACTTCGACATCGAGACCCTGACCTCGCTGGAGGACCTGCTCGACGGCTGGGCCGGCACCCTCGTCGTCGTCTCGCACGACCGGTACCTGCTCGAGCGGGTGTGCGATCGCCAGCTGGCGCTGCTCGGCGACGGGAAGCTGCGGGAGCTGCCCGGCGGGGTCGAGGAGTACCTGCGGCGCCGGCGTGAGCTCGTCGAGGGTGGCCGTGGGGTCCGAGAGGTCCCCGGGGAGGCGACGGCCCCGGCGCCGTCACCCGGCCCTCAGGTCGGAGCGGGCCCGTCGCCCGGCGAGGTGCGCGAGGCCCGCAAGGTGATGGCGCGCGTCGAGAAGCAGCTGGCTCGGCTGGCCCAGCGCGAGGAACGCATCCACGGCGCGATGGCGGACGCGGCGACCGACCATCAGCGGGTGCTCGAGCTGAACCGCGAGCTGCGCGAGGTCGTCGACGAGCGCGAGAGCCTGGAGCTGGAGTGGCTCGAGGCCGCCGACGTCGCCGGCTGACCCGCCTCTCACCCCCCGCTGTTTCCCCACTTTTAATGCTCGCGTCCCCGTAACACGCCGTTTCGGCGGGGTGTCACGCGGACGCCAGCATGAAAAGTCGAGTCAGGCGGGGCCGGTCTCGAAGGGGCGCAGCAGGCGGCGGAGCAGCGCGGCCAGCGCCTGCCGCTCGTCCGGGTCGAGCTCGGCGAGCAGCTCGTGCTCGTGCGCGATGAGCTCGGCGAGGGCGGTGTCGACGGCGGCCATCCCCTCGGTCGTGAGGCGGACGAGCACCCCGCGCCGGTCGCCCGGGTCGGGGTGGCGCTCGACGAACCGGCGGGCGGCGAGCCGGTCGACCCGGTTCGTCATCGTCCCGCTCGTCACGAGGGTCTCGGAGACGAGGGCGCCCGGGCTCAGCTCGTAGGGCGCCCCGGCCCGGCGCAGCGCCGAGAGGACGTCGAACTCCCAGCCGTCGAGGCCGGTCCCGGCGAAGGCGCGTCCGCGGGCCCGGTCGAGGCGGCGGGCCAGGCGGGAGACACGGGAGAGGACCTCGAGCGGCGAGACGTCGAGATCGGGCCTCTCGCGTCGCCACGCGGAGACGATACGGTCGACATCGTCAGCGGCCATGCCGGCGATGCTACTCCCCGTCAAGTTTCTTGACGTCGAGACATCTGCGGCGCAGGGGGTCGCGACCTCGTCGAGGAGGACACATGCGCGGCAGCCCCAGCTGGGACCCGAGCGCCTACGGGCGCTTCGCCGACGAGCGGTCGCGGCCGTTCGTCGACCTCGTCGCACAGGTCCGGGCCGAGGATCCCCGGCTCGTCGTCGACATCGGGTGCGGGCACGGACCGTCGACGCTGCTCCTCGCGCAGCGGTGGCCCGAGGCGCGGGTGGTCGGCGTCGACTCCGCCGAGTCGATGATCGAGGCCGCCCGCAGGCTCGACACCGAGGAGCGCGTCGAGTGGGTGCTCGGCGACCTCAACGAGTGGGACCTCGCGTCGCTCGGGCAGGCGCCCGACGTGATCGTCACGAACTCGACGCTGCAGTGGGTCCCACGCCACCTCGACCTCGTCGACCCGTGGGTCGCCGCGCTCGCCGACGGCGGGTGGTTCGCCCTTCAGGTGCCGGGGAACTTCGACGCCCCGAGCCACGCCCTGATGCGCGAGACCGCGGCCGCGCACCCCCGCGCCGGCGAGCTGACCGCGGCCCTCGACATGCCGTCGGTGGGGGAGCCGGCCACGTACCTGCGGCTGCTCGACCGGCTCGGGTGCACCGTCGACGCGTGGGAGACGACCTACCTGCACCAGCTCGACCCCGACGCGCAGGACGAGAACCCCGTGCTCACCTGGGTCACCGCCACGGCGCTGCGGCCGGTCCTGGACCTGCTCGAGGAGGACGAGGAGCGCGCGGCATTCCTCGAGCCCTATGCGGCGGCCCTGCTCGAGGCCTACCCGCGGGGCTCGTCCGGGGTGCTGTTCCCGTTCCGCCGGGTGTTCGCGGTGGCGCAGAAGACCGGTGAGCCGCGCTCCTGACGGCGTGGACGCGTCGCGCGGCCTCCGTCGCGGAGGGGCTACTCGGTGGGCGGGTCCGGCGTCAGGGTCGGCTTGGCCTCGAGCCCGGTGAGCCCGTTCCAGGCCAGGTTGACGACGTGCGCCGCCACCTCGTGCTTCTTGAACTTGCGCGAGTCGAGCCACCACTGCCCGGTGAGCGCGATCATCCCGACGAGCATCTGGGCGTACATCGGGGCGGCCTTCGGGTCGAGCTTGTGCCGCTTGAACTGCGCCGCGAGGATGTGCTCGACCTGGCTCGCGATGTCGCTCATCAGGCTGGCGAAGGACCCGGTGGCCTGCCCGGCCGGGCTGTCGCGCACGAGGATCCGGAAGCCGTCGGTGGACCCCTCGACGTAGTCGAGCAGGGCCAGCGCCGCCCGCTCGATGAGCTGGCGCGAGGAGCCGCCGGAGTCCAGGGCGGAGGTCACGCCCGTGAGCAGGGCCTCGATCTCGCGGTCGACGACGACGGCGTAGAGGCCCTCCTTGCCGCCGAAGTGCTCGTAGACGACGGGCTTGGACACCCCGGCCGAGGCCGCGATCTCCTCGATGGTCGCGCCCTCGAACCCCTTGTCGGCGAAGTGCTTGCGCCCGATGCCGATGAGCTGCTCCCGGCGCTCCCGGCCGGTCATGCGGGATCGCGAACTGCGCGGCTTCTTGGCCCCCGGATCATCGCTCACCGTGTCATTGTGCCCTGCTTCGCCGCATCAGCCGTGCGGGCGAGGGGGCCGGTACGTGCCCCCACGTGGCGGCCGGGCCCCTCGACTACCCTCGATGCAGCCGCCACCTCGGCGGCGGTCCCCGGTTGGTCTGCTGGCAGGGCCCGCCTGACTTTGAATCAGGACAAGCGACGTAGGTTCGATTCCTACCCGGGGAGCACGCGCAGCGGAGCAAGCGGGCACCCCGGGGAGGAATCCGGGGAGCGGCGGGTGGCACCGACGGAGGAGGTGCCGCGGAGCCGCGGCGCCTACCCGGGGAGCACGCGCAGCGGAGCAAGCGGGCACCCCGGGGGAGCCGACACTCGCCCTCTGACCCATCTGGTCGAGAGGAGGCGACACGCTGATGCCAGCGGCTCGTAGTCGGCGTGTTGCCTCCCCTCGACGGCGGCCTAGCCGCCCAGGCGATCGGACCGATCGTGCGCGGCGAGGTGGGCGCGCTCCTCGCCCCGTCGCCGCAGCCACTTCTCGCCGGCGACGACGCTGCTCGCCAGCGCAGCGAAGGCGACGATGCGCAGCCAGGTCCCGGCGTCCAGGGGCGCGGTGTCGAAGATCCGGTGCATGACAGGGGCGTACGTCAGCGCCAGCTGCGCCACGAGCTGGACTCCGATCCCGACGATGACCCAGGGGTTGGACCACAGCCCGACCCGCCAGACGGACTGGGTCAGCGACCGGCAGTTGAGCAGGTAGAACGCCTCGACGGCGACGAAGACGTTGACCGCGGCGGTGCGGGCCTCCGCCAGGCTCGCGCCGTTGGCCAGCTCCCACTCGAAGAGCCACCAGGAGCCGCCGACGAGCATCGCCGAGAGGAGGAGCACCCGGGAGAGGAGCGTGCGGGTCAGGATGGCCTGGCCCGGGTCGCGCGGCGGCCGGGTCATCACCCCGGCCTCCTTGGGCTCGAAGGCGAGCATCAGGCCCAGGGCCACCGCGGTCGTCATGTTGATCCAGAGGATCTGCGTGGGCTGGATCGGCAGCACGGTCCCCAGAAGGATCGCGACGAGGATGACGAGCCCCTCGGCGATGTTCGTCGGCAGCGTCCAGGTGATGAACTTCGTGAGGTTGTCGAAGATGCCGCGTCCCTCCTCGACGGCGGCCTCGATGGTCGCGAAGTCGTCGTCGGTGAGGACGATGTCGGCGGCGTCCTTGGCAACCTCCGTCCCGGAGCGGCCCATCGCCACGCCGATGTCGGCCTGCCGCAGGGCCGGGGCGTCGTTGACCCCGTCCCCGGTCATCGCGACGACGTGCCCGCGGGCCTGGAGCGCCTCGACGAGCCGCAGCTTCTGCTCCGGCGACACCCGGGCGAGCACGACCGCCCGGCTGATTGCATCCGGGTACTCGGTGACGGTCAGCGCGGCCAGATCCGTGCCGGTGAGGACGTCGCCCGGCCCCGGCGGGTCCTCGAGGAGCCCCACCTGGGTGGCGATCGCCCTCGCCGTGGCCGCGTGGTCCCCGGTGATCATCTTCACCGAGATGCCCGCGGTGCGGCACGCGCGCACGGCGTCGACGGCGGCTCGGCGCGGGGGGTCGAGCATCCCCTGGAGGCCGGTGAGGACCCAGCGCCCGTCGAGCTCCCCGTCGGCGAACTCCGCGGGTGACGCGTCCGGGACCACCGCCGTGGCGAGGACCCGCAGGCCGGCGCCGCTGAGCCGGTCCAGGGCGTCCTCCACGCTCCGGTGGTCCAGCGGGACCCGTTCGCCGTCCGGCGTCAGCTGGCCACCGCACATCTGCACGAGCCGCTCGGCGGCGCCCTTGGCGAGCGCTACGTGGCCGGTGCCGTCCGCCGGTGCGCGGTGCAGGGTGGCCATGAACTGCCGGGCCGAGTCGAAGGCGATCGTCGCGACGCGGGGGTAGGCCGTCGCGACCTCGTCCTGCGGCAGCCCGGCCTCGGCGGCCACGACGAGCAGCGCGGCCTCCGTGGGGTCGCCGACCACAGCCCACTCGCCGTCGTGCCGGTCCAGCCGGGCGTCGTTGCACGCCGCGCCCGCCAGCAGCGACCAGCGGAGCGCGGCGCCGAGGGGAGGGGGCTCGGACGGGGGAGTGGACGAGCCGGGGACCGCGACGTCCCCGGTGCCGGGGACCCACAGGGAACGCACCGCCATCCGGTTCTCGGTGAGGGTCCCCGTCTTGTCCGAGCAGATGACCGTCGTGCTGCCGAGGGTCTCGACCGCCGGCAGGCGTCGCACCACCGCCCGCCGCCGGGCCATCCGGGTGACACCGATCGCGAGGACGATGGTGATCGCGGCAGGCAGGCCCTCGGGGATCGCCCCGACCGCCAGGGCCACCGCGGCGGTGAAGATCTCGGCCGTCTCCTGACCTCGCAGCAGACCCACCGCGAAGGTCAGCGCCGCCAGCCCGAGGATGACGACGGTGAGATCGCGGGTGAAGCGGGACAGCTTGCGGGTCAGCGGCGTCGCCAGCAGCTCGGCGGCCTCGACGAGGCGGTGGATCGCCCCGAGCTCGGTTCCCACGCCGGTGGCCACGACCGCCCCGGCGCCGGTCCCGGTCGTGACCAGCGTGCCGGCATGGACCATGTTCCGCCGGTCGGCGAGGACCGTGTCCGCCGGCAGGGTCAGGTCCTCCTTGTGGACCGGGAGCGACTCGCCGGTGAGCGCCGACTCGTCCACCCGCAGCTCCGACCCCTCGAGCACCCGGAGGTCCGCAGGCGCCCGCTCACCCGCCTCGAGGAGGACGAGGTCGCCCAGCACCAGGCGCTCCGAGGCGATGACCCGGGCCCGGCCGTCCCGGACCACGCGGGCCTCGGGGAGCACCATCGAGCGCAGCGACTGCAGGGCCGTCTCGGCCTTGTGCTCCTGGATGAAGCCGATGAGCGCATTGAGGAGGACGACCGCGAAGATCACGGCGGAGTCCACGTACTCGCCCAAGGCGGCCGTGACCCCGCCGGCGACGAGCAGCACGTAGATGAGCGGGTGGTGGAACTGGCGCAGTGCCCGGAGCAGCAGCCCGGTGCCCGGGTCCTCGGGGAGGGTGTTGGGCCCGTGCTGCAGGAGGCGCTCGTCGGCGTCTGCGGTGGACAGGCCGAGCAGCCGGTCGGTCGCCAGCGCGGCGACCACCTCGGGGGCCGGGACGCCGTGCGGTGGGTGGCCCGGGGACGGCGGGGCGGAGGTCGTCACGAGGCCCTCCGGGTGGTCATCCCGCCGACGGAGCGGGCGCGGTCGGCGACGTGCTGGGCTCGACCACCAGGACCGGGACCTCGCTGTGTCGCAGGAGGTGGGTCGAGACGCCCCCGAGGACGCGTTCGGACAGGCCGCGGCCGCGCCGGCCGACGACGATGACGTCCATGTCGTGCTCGGTCGCGTACCGGCGCAGGGCCTCCCCGGGGGGCCCGGCGAGCACCTCGAGGTTCACCGACAGGTCCCCGAGGGTCAGCGCCGCCTCCCGCAGGTTCGCCTCGGCCGCCTCGACCGCCGCCGGGGTCTGCGGGTCCGCCTCGTCGTACGAGACGACCTCGGCGAGGACCAGCGGGGCGTGGACGGGCCGGAGCAGGGTCACCGCGGTCTGCACGGCCGCGTCGGACTCGGCGGACCCGTCGATCCCGACGAGCACGCGCGGGCCGTCCGGCCCGACGGGCCGCGGCGGGAGCTCGTCACCGGAGGCGCGGACGACGCGTGGCCGGCGCTCGACACGCTCGAGCGCGATCGGGACGAACAGCGGCCCGAGCGCGACGGCGATCGGCGTCCAGCGCCAGTCGTGCCCGCGGCGCGCCATCCACAGGCCGGTGATGAGACCGGTCCCGATCCAGATGGCGACGGCGAAGTACTCCCAGGTGCCCATACCCGAGTGTCCCCCCAGCACGGCCGGTTCGGACAGGGCCCAAGGGCCCTGGACCTGGTCGGTGGCCCCGCCCGCGCCAGGACGGTCGTGGCCGCGGGCCGGTGGCCCCCGCGGCGACGGTAGGCTGACGCCGTCCCGTGGCACCGACCCCCCTGGAGCACCACGCGTGAACGCGCCCCGCCCGGCCGCCGTCATCGTCCTCGCCGCTGGCGAGGGGACACGGATGAAGTCCTCGACACCCAAGGTCCTGCACCGCATCGGCGGGACGACGCTGCTCGGCCATGCCGTCCGCGCCGCCCGTGCCACCCAGGCCGAGCACGTCTCGGTCGTGGTCCGGCACGAGCGCGAGCGGGTCGTCGAGTTCTGCACGGCCTTCGACCCCGGGCTCGTCATCGCCGATCAGGACGACGTCAAGGGCACCGGGCGCGCCGTCGAGTGCGGTCTCGACGCACTGCCCCCCGGCCTCTCCGGGACGGTGCTCGTCTCCTACGGCGACGTGCCGCTCCTCACCGGCGACACCCTCGTCGCGCTCACCGAGGCGCACACCGCGTCGGGCAGCGCCGTGTCGGTCATCACGGCGCATCTGGACGACCCCACCGGGTACGGGCGCGTCGTCCGGGACCCCGACGGGCACGTCGCGCGGATCGTCGAGCAGAAGGACGCCACCGACGAGGAGCGCGCGCTCACCGAGATCAACTCCGGCATCTACGCCTTCGACGCCGACCTGCTGCGCGAGGCGCTGGCCCGGGTGGGCACCGACAACGCCCAGGGCGAGAAGTACCTCACCGACGTCGTGCAGATCGCCCGGGCGGCCGGCCGGGCCGTCACCGCCCACGTCGTCGAGGACCGCTGGCAGACCGAGGGGGTCAACGACCGGGTCCAGCTGGCGACCCTCGGCGCCGAGCTCAACCGGCGGGTGTGCGAGCGGCACATGCGCGCCGGCGTGACGATCGTCGACCCCGCGACGACCTGGATCGACGTCGACGTGTCGATCGGGCGGGACGCCACGGTGCTGCCCGGCACCCAGCTGCTCGGGGCGACGAGCATCGGCGACGAGGCCGTCATCGGGCCCGAGGTCACCCTCACCGACACCGAGGTCGGCGACCGCGCCGAGGTGCAGCGCGCCGTCGCGAACCTCGCGGTCGTGGGGCCCGGCGCCACCGTGGGCCCGTACTCGTACCTGCGGCCCGGCACGCGGCTCGGCGCGAGCGGCAAGATCGGCGGGTTCGTCGAGACCAAGAACGCCGAGATCGGCGACGGGGCCAAGGTGCCCCACCTCACCTACGCCGGGGACGTGACCATCGGCGAGGGCGCCAACATCGGGGCCGGCACGATCTTCGCCAACTACGACGGTGTCGCCAAGCACCACTCGACGATCGGGGCGCACAGCTTCGTCGGGTCCCAGAGCGTCGTCGTCAGCCCGGTCACGGTGGCTGACGGGGCGTACGTGGCGGCCGGCAGCACCCTGACCCAGGACGTCGAGCCCGGCCAGATCGCCGTCGCGCGCGGCCGCCAGCGCAACATCGACGGCTGGGTGGCGCGCGCCCGGGCCGGCACGAGCACCGCCGAGGCCGCGGAGCGCGCCGCGGCCGCACCCACCCGCAGCGACGAGACCCCCGCGAAGGACACCGACCGGTGAGCAACAGCACCCGACCCCCCTCGGCCAACATCCGGAAGCGGCCGAAGAAACAGCTCATGGTCTTCTCCGGGCGCGCCAACCCCGGGCTCGCGCAGGAGGTCGCCAAGCAGCTGGGCACCGAGCTCGTGCCGACGAGCGCCTACGACTTCGCCAACGGCGAGATCTACGTGCGGTTCGAGGAGTCGGTGCGCGGCTCGGACGCGTTCGTCATCCAGAGCCACACGAGCCCGATCAACGAGAACATCATGGAGCACCTGCTCATGGTGGACGCGCTGAAGCGGGCCAGCGCCAAGCGGATCACCGTCGTCATGCCGTTCTACGGGTACGCGCGCCAGGACAAGAAGCACCGGGGGCGTGAGCCGATCAGCGCCCGCCTCATGGCGGACCTGTTCAAGAGTGCGGGGGCCGACCGGCTCATCTGCGTCGACCTGCACACCGACCAGATCCAGGGGTTCTTCGACGGCCCGGTCGACCACCTCATGGCCATCCCGGTGCTCAGCGAGTACGTCGCGCAGCGCTACGGCGGCCAGGACCTCGCGGTCGTCTCGCCGGACGCCGGCCGGATCAAGGTCGCCGAGCAGTGGTCGAAGCGGCTCGGCGGCGTCCCGCTCGCGTTCATCCACAAGACCCGCGACATCAACCGCCCGAACGAGATGGTCGCCAACCGCGTCGTCGGTGAGGTCGCGGGCCGGGTCTGCATCCTCGTCGACGACATGATCGACACGGCGGGCACCATCACGAAGGCCGCGGACGCGCTGATGGCCGACGGGGCCAAGGACGTCGTCATCGCGGCGACCCACGCGATCCTGTCCGAGCCGGCGGTCGAGCGGCTCACGGCGTGCGCCGCGCGCGAGGTCATCGTGACGAACACCCTGCCGATCCCCCCGGAGACCGAGTTCGACGGCTTCACGGTGCTCTCGATCGCGCCGCTCATCAGCGCCGCGGTCAAGGAGGTCTTCGAGGACGGCTCGGTGACGAGCCTCTTCGCCGGCCGCGCCTGAACCGACCGACAGGTCACGCCAGGTACGGGTCGGGCGGGCCAGCCGTCCCGGGATCGACCAATAGGTCACGCCAGGTTCGGGCCGGATTCGGAGCCGGGTGCCCCTGGATCGACCGATAGGTCACGCCAGGTACGGGCTCAGGCGGACCCGGCCTTGCGGGCCCGGTAGGCGGCGACGTTCGCCTTGGTGCCGCAGGTGCCGTCGCAGAACTTGCGGGACCGGTTGCGGGACAGGTCGACGTACACGTCGTCGCAGTCGTCGGCCGAGCACACCGCGAGCCGCTCCTGCTCCCCGCTGCGGATGACGTCGACCATCGCCATCGCGAGCTCGACGGCGACCCGGTCGGCGAAGGGCGCGTCGTCGTCGGTGGCGTGGATGTGCCAGCCGAAGTCGTCGTGCTCGACGAGGCGGGGGAGGGCGCGGCCCTCGGCCAGCAGCGAGTTGACCTCGGCCACCTGGTCCTCGATCGGGGCCCCCCACACGTGGGCGATCCGCCGACGAACCCGGTGCAGGTGCGCGACGTCCCGCGCCGAGGTGGGACGGCCGCCGCTCCAACCCCATTCCTCCATCCAGGCGAGGACGGCGTCGAGGTCGGGGAGGTCCTCGATGCCGCTCGACCCGTGGCCGCGGCCGGTGTTGACCAGCGCCGCAGCATGGCGCAGCACGACATCTGTGTCATGGGTGAAAACCATCTTGACTCCTGACAGGGATGGCCCGTAGTGTCAGGACCAACGTAGCAGTTCACTCATTACATGCGCAGCCGCCGCACGGCGGGCGCATGACGCGGAGCGGAGGAGGTCGTGATGGTCGAGGCGATGCGCCGGCATGTCGGAGTGGGGCTGATGGCCCTGCTCCTCAGCAGCGCCGCGTTCGGGACCTCGGGCCCGTTCGCGAAGTCCCTCATCGGGGCCGGCTGGTCCCCGGGCGCCGTCGTCCTCATCCGCATCGCCGGTGCCGCGGCGATCCTCCTGCCGTGGGCGCTGTGGTCCTCCCGGGCCAACCTGCGGGGCCTCGTCCGGGAGCTGCCGCTCGCCGCCATGTACGGCTGCCTGGCCGTCGCCGCCGCCCAGCTCGGCTACTTCCAGGCCGTCGAGCGGCTCACCGTGGGGGTCGCCCTCCTCATCGAGTACCTCGGCATCGTCCTGGTCGTCCTGTGGATCTGGTTCCTCACCCGGCGGGCGCCGCACGGGCTCACCGGGGTCGGCGTCGTCCTGGCCATCGCGGGGCTCGTGCTCGTGCTCGACGTCACCGGGCAGACGACTCCAGACCTCGTCGGCGTCGCCTGGGGCCTCCTGGCCGCGACCGGGCTGGCCGGGCACTACGTGCTCGCCGCCCGCGAGACGGCCCTGCCGCCCATCACCTTCGCCGCGCTCGGGCTCACCGCGGGCGGCGCCGTCCTCGCGCTCCTCGGCGCCACCGGCGTCATCACGATGCGCACCGGGGCCGACCAGGTGCTCGTCGCCGGCCACGACGTCCCCGCCTGGGCCGCACTGGTCGAGCTCATCGTCATCGCCGCGGCCGTCGCGTACGTCCTCGGGGTGCTCGGCGCACGCCACCTCGGCTCGACCCTGGCGTCCTTCGTCGGGCTCACCGAGGTGCTGTTCGCGGTGCTCATCGCGTGGCTCGTCCTCGGCGAGCTCCCCGGCCCGTGGCAGCTCGTCGGCGGTGTCGTCATCCTCGGCGGGATCATCGCCGTCCGGCTCGGTGACCGCCAGGACGCCCGGCGCGCGAAGCGGGACGTCGACATCGATTTCGACGTACCGTCGCCCGTCGCCTAGACTCGCGGGGTTGCCTCGGCGAGGGACGTCGCATCGGACGCAGGTGTCCGATGCCGTGGACACCGCTCCACGACACCTCCGTGATCGACGCTGGCGGCGCGCTGACCCCCGGGTCCGCGGGCCGTTCGCGCGCCGGTTCGGTGCCACGTCCCGCGTCGAGGACCGACGACCGTCCGTTCCAGACCCACCCCAGGAGCCCCCCAGTGTCCGACGTCACCAAGCTCGCCGCCGAGCAGCGCACCCAGTTCGGCAAGGGCGCCGCGCGCAAGATCCGCCGCGCCGACAAGATCCCCGCCGTCATGTACGGCCACGGCACCGACCCGGTGCACATCACCCTGCCGGGCCACGAGGCGATGCTCGCCCTCAAGCACACCAACGCCCTCCTCACCCTCGTCATCGACGGCAAGGAGCACCTCGCGCTCGCGAAGGACGTCCAGCGCGACCCGATCAAGCCGGTCATCGAGCACGTCGACCTCGTCGTCGTCCGCAAGGGCGAGAAGGTCACCGTCGAGGTCGGCGTCCACCTCGAGGGCGACGCCGCCCCCGAGACGGTCGTCACGCTGTCGCAGTCGAGCCTCGAGCTCGAGGTGCTGGCCACCGACATCCCCGAGTGGGTCACCATCTCGGTCGAGGGCGCCGAGGTCGGCACCCAGATCCACGCCGGCGAGGTCACGCTGCCCGAGGGCGCCACGCTGCTCACCGACCCCGAGTACCTGGTCGTCAACGTCACCCAGCAGCAGTCGCAGGAGGACCTCGAGGCCGAGCTCGAGGAGGCCGAGGCCGAGGCCGGCATCGAGCGCGAGGAGTCCGAGGAGGAGTCCGGCGAGGAGTCGGCCGAGGGCGCCGCGTCCGAGACCGCCGAGGGCGGCTCCACCGACGAGTCCTGAGCCCGAACGCTCCACGACGGGGCCCGGTCCGCGACGGACCGGGCCCCGTCGGCGTCCCCGGGCAACTGGCATGATCGACGCCGTGACCGACACCACCCCCTGGCTCGTCGTCGGGCTCGGCAACCCGGGCCCGCGGTACGCGGGCAACCGCCACAACGTCGGCGCGATCGTCGTCGACGAGCTCGCCGAGCGTGCCGGGGTCTCGCTGCGGACGCACAAGGCCAGGGCCGTCGCGGCCCAGCTGCGCATCGGCACCGGGCCCGGCGGGGTCCCCGGCCCCCCGGCCGTCATCGCCGTGCCGTCGTCGTACATGAACGAGTCCGGCGGGCCCGTCAAGGCCCTGCTGTCGTTCTTCTCCGTTCCCGTCGAGCGCCTCGTCGTCGTCCACGACGAGCTCGACATCGACGCCGGCGTCGTCCGGCTCAAGCGCGGCGGCGGCGAAGGCGGCCACAACGGCCTGCGGTCCATCACCTCCTCGCTCGGCACCAAGGACTACCACCGGGTCCGCGTCGGCATCGGCCGCCCGCCCGGCCGGATGGAGGCCGCCGACTACGTCCTGCGCGACTTCTCGCCGACCGAGCGCAAGGAGCTGCCGTTCCTCGTCGGCGACGCCGCGGACGCGGTCGAGCAGCTCGTCACCGTCGGGCTCCTCGACGCCCAGCAGCGGGTCCACGCGCCCCGCTGATCTCCGGCGCATCGGGCGCATCGGGCGCACCGGGCGCAGCGGGCGCCTCGCGGCCGGAGGCGACGGCGTCGGGGACCGTTCGGCCATCCTTGGTCGTGGTGCCATGGCGTCCGGCCCGGCGCGGGTTACCGTGGGGCGTCCCGTGCCCTGACCCCTGGAGGCCCTGCCATGACCCTGCTCGACGCGGTGCGCATCGCACGGCGCTTCTGGGTCACGATCGCCGTGTGTGTGCTCGTGGGGCTCGCGCTCGGCGCCGGGTACGCCGCCAGCCAGCCCCGCCTGTACACCGCCTCCTCGGAGGCCTACGTGCAGATCGAGGGCGCCGGGCGCTCCGTCTCGGAGGTCTCGGTCGGCAACAACGTCGCCAGCGCCAAGGCCGCCGCGTACGCCCCCCTGACCCGTAGCGGCATGGTCGCGGACCGGGTCATCGAGGAGCTCGGGCTCGACGCGACGCCCTCGGCGATCGCCGGCTCCATCTCGTACGCCACCGAGGCCGACAGCCCCCGGATCCAGGTGTTCGCGACGTCGACGTCGCCGCGCAGCGCCAAGGACATCGCCGACGCCGTCGTCGGCGCGACCGCCGAGGTCGCCTCCATCGTCGAGAACGGCGGCGAGGGCACCGCGGCCACGGTCGTGCGCCTCATCCCCGTCACGACCGCGGTCCTCCCCACCCGCCCGTCCTCGCCCGACGTGGTCCGGCTGGTCGGCATGGGTCTTGTCGGCGGCGCGGTGCTCGCGTACCTCGTCGTCGTCGCCCGGCTGCGCCTCGACACGCGCATCCGCCGGCCCGACGACGTCACCGGCCTCACCGACCACGGCCTCATCGGCACCATCCCGCGGTCCCGCGACCTGCGCCAGCGGCTCCACTCGGCCGGCCTGCTCAGCGGGGCGGTGGGTGAGGCACTGCGCCACCTGCGGACCAACCTCGTGTTCGCCGACCCCGACCACGCACCGCGCAGCGTCGTCGTGACGAGCCCCCAGCCCGGTGAGGGCAAGTCCACCGTCTCCGCCCTCCTCGCCCGCAGCCTCGCGCTGCGGGGCGAGAAGGTGGTCCTCGTCGACGGCGACCTCCGCCGCCCGATGGTGGCCAAGCTCTTCGACATCTCGACCGGCATCGGCCTCACCCAGGTTCTCTCGGGGTCCGTGCCGCTGCGCGAGGCCATCGTCGAGACCGACACCCCGAACCTCCACGTGCTGCCCGCCGGCCGCATCCCGCACAACCCGAGCGAGGTCGTCGGGTCCGACCGGATGCGCCAGATGCTCGACCACCTGAGCAAGAGCCACGTCGTCGTCGTCGACGCCCCGCCGACCCTCCCGGTCACCGACGCCCTCATCCTGGCGCAGCGCGTCGACGGCGTCATCGTCGTCACCCTCATGGGGCGGACGCGCAAGGAACAGCTCGCCCGGGCCCTGCACCTGGCGGCCGGCGTCAACGCCCGGGTGCTCGGCGTCGTCCTCAACGGCATCCCGCAGGGCCGCGCGGCCGGGGTCTACGGGTACGAGACCTACGGCTACGAGTCGCACCACCGCAAGTCCCGCTGGCCGAAGGTGTTCAAGCGGCCCGCGCGGTCCGCCCCGGGGCTGCGGGCCCAGGTCGCGCCGACGACGGCCGAGGCCGCCCCGGTGACGGACGTCGACCTCGAGCTGCGGCCCGCCGCCAAGCCCGCCTCGAGGCCCGCCCCCGTGAGCCCGCGTCCGGCCAAGGCCCGCGCGCGCTGACGCCGCGGCACCCGGTCGGGGCTGTCGGTCGCGACGACTACCCTTGAGCACGACATGCCCACGTTCTCCTCGCTGCGCTCCCGCGTCGCCGCGCTCCCCGGTCTCGCCCGCCTCACCGACGACCTCGCCGTCCCCTCGGCCGAGGTCGAGGCGTCGTGCCCGCCCGGTGCCCGGCACGCCGTCGTCGCCGCCCTCGCCCCCCGCCCGTCGGGCGCCCCGATCCTCGCCGTCACCGCCACCGGGCGTGAGGCCGAGGACCTGCAGTCCGCGCTCGCGGCCTCCCTCGGGCCCGACGCCGTCGGCCTGTTCCCGTCCTGGGAGACGCTGCCGCACGAGCGGCTGAGCCCGCGCAGCGACACCGTCGGCCAGCGGCTCTCGGTGCTGCGCCGGCTGGCCCACCCCGACGCCGGTGACGCGTCGCACGGCCCCCTGGCCGTGGTCGTGGCCCCGGTGCGTGCCGTCCTCCAGCCGATCGCCAAGGGCCTCGGCGACCTGCGTCCCGTGGCCCTGGCCGCCGGCGACGAGGCTCCCCTGGAGCGCGTCGTCGAGGACCTCGCCGCGGCCGCCTACGCGCGGGTCGACCTCGTCGAGCGGCGGGGCGAGTTCGCCGTGCGGGGCGGCATCCTCGACGTCTTCCCGCCCACCGAGGAGCACCCGCTCCGGCTCGAGTTCTGGGGCGACACCGTCGAGGAGATCCGCTGGTTCAAGGTGGCCGACCAGCGCTCCCTCGAGGTCGCCGACCACGGGCTCTGGGCCCCACCGTGCCGCGAGCTGCTCCTCACGCCGGCGGTCCGCGAGCGCGCGGCCGCCCTCGCCGACCAGCTGCCCGGGGTCGCCGACATCCTCGACAAGCTCGCCCACGGCATCGCGGTCGAGGGCATGGAGTCGCTCGCCCCGGCCCTCGTCGACGGCATGCAGACCCTGCTCGACGTGCTCCCGCCCGACGCGGTGCTCGTCGCCTGCGACCCCGAGCGGGTCCGCACCCGGGCGCACGACCTCGTCTCGACGAGCGAGGAGTTCCTGCAGGCCGGCTGGGCCAACGCCGCCAGCGGCAACGCCGTGCCCGTCGACCTCGAGGCCGTGCTCGGGACCGCCTCGTTCCGCTCCATCGCCGAGCTGCGTCAGCAGGCCCGCGAGCTCGGGGTCCGCTGGCTCGACCTCACCCCGTTCACCGGTGACGGCGACGACGACACCGTCGACCTCGGACTCACCGTGTCGCCGACGTTCCGCGGCAGCACCGAGGACGCCGTCGCCGAGCTGCGCCGCCTCGTCGCCGACGACTGGGCCGTCCTGGTCGCCACCGAGGGGCACGGGCTCGCCAAGCGGGTCGCCGAGGTCCTGGCCGAGCACGAGGTCGCGGCCCGGCTCGACCCCGAGGACGCCGACGCCGTCCCGGGGGTCGTTACCGTCACCACCGGCGCCGTCGGCAACGGGTTCCTCGTCCCCGGCACCCGGTTCGCCCTCGTCACCGAGACCGACCTCACGGGGTCGGCCGGCGGGTCGGGCACGTCCACCAAGGACATGCGGCGGATGCCGTCCAAGCGCCGCAACCAGGTCGACCCGCTCCAGCTGCGCCCCGGTGACTTCGTCGTCCACGAGCAGCACGGTGTCGGCCGCTTCGTCGAGATGATGCAGCGCACCGTCCAGGGCGCGACGCGCGAGTACCTCGTGCTCGAGTACGCGGCGTCCAAGCGCGGCCAGCCGGGCGACCGGCTGTACGTTCCCACCGACCAGCTCGACCAGGTGACCCGCTACGTCGGCGGCGAGCAGCCCACCCTCAACAAGATGGGCGGCTCCGACTGGCAGCAGACCAAGGGCCGGGCCCGCCGGTACGTCCGGCAGATCGCCGCCGAGCTCATCCGGCTGTACTCGGCGCGGATGGCGAGCAAGGGGCACGCGTTCGCCGGCGACACCCCGTGGCAGCGCGAGCTCGAGGACGCGTTCGCGCACGTCGAGACCCCCGACCAGCTGGTCACCATCGACGAGGTCAAGGCCGACATGGAGCGCGAGGTCCCGATGGACCGGCTCGTCTGCGGTGACGTCGGCTACGGCAAGACCGAGATCGCGGTGCGGGCGGCGTTCAAGGCGATCCAGGACGGCAAGCAGGTGGCGGTGCTCTGCCCGACGACGCTGCTCGTCCAGCAGCACCAGAACACCTTCGCCGAGCGGTACGCCGGCTTCCCGGTCACGGTGCGGTCGCTGTCGCGGTTCCAGACCGAGACCGAGGCCAAGGCCGTCCTCGCCGGGCTCGCCGACGGGTCCGTCGACCTCGTCATCGGCACCCACCGGATCCTGTCCAAGGAGGTCCGCTTCAAGGACCTCGGGCTCGTCGTCATCGACGAGGAGCAGCGCTTCGGCGTCGAGCACAAGGAGCAGCTCAAGGCGCTGCGCACCTCGGTCGACGTCCTCGCGATGTCGGCGACGCCCATCCCGCGCACCCTCGAGATGGCGGTCACCGGCATCCGCGAGATGTCGACCCTCGCCACCCCGCCCGAGGAACGGCACCCCGTCCTCACCTACGTCGGGGCCTACGACGAGAAGACCGTCACGGCCGCCGTCCGGCGCGAGCTGCTGCGTGAGGGGCAGGTCTTCCTCGTCCACAACAAGGTGTCCACGATCGAGAAGGCGGCCGCCCGGCTGCGCGAGCTCGTCCCGGAGGCCCGGGTCGCGACCGCGCACGGGAAGATGGGCGAGCACAAGCTGGAGCAGGTCGTCGTCGACTTCTGGGAGAAGCGTTTCGACGTGCTCGTGTGCACGACGATCGTCGAGACGGGCCTCGACATCAGCAACGCGAACACCCTCATCGTCGAGCGGGCCGACCGGCTCGGCCTCTCGCAGCTGCACCAGCTGCGGGGCCGCGTCGGGCGCGGGCGCGAGCGGGCGTACTCGTACTTCCTCTACCCGCCCGAGACGCCCCTCACCGAGACCGCCCTCGACCGTCTCCAGACGATCGCGAGCAACACCGACCTCGGGTCCGGGATGCAGGTCGCGATGAAGGACCTCGAGATCCGCGGCGCCGGCAACCTGCTCGGCGGTGAGCAGTCCGGCCACATCGCCGGGGTCGGGTTCGACCTGTACGTCCGGCTCGTCGGTGAGGCGGTGGCGTCCTTCCGGGGCGACGGCGAGGAGGCGCCCGCCGAGATCAAGATCGAGCTGCCCGTCGACGCGCACCTGCCGCACGACTACATCCCCCATGAGCGGCTGCGCCTCGAGATGTACAAGAAGCTGGCGGCGGTCGTCGACGAGCAGCAGCTCGCCGAGATCGAGGGCGAGCTCGTCGACCGCTACGGCACCGTTCCCGAGCCGGTCCGCAACCTCCTCGAGGTGGCCCGGCTCCGCACCGTCGCCCGGGCCGCCGGGATCGCCGACATCAGCGTGCAGGGCCAGCACGTGCGCTTCGGCCCGGTCGAGCTGCGTGAGAGCCAGCAGCTGCGGCTCAACCGGCTCCACCCGAAGTCGATCCTCAAGCCGGCCACCGGCGCGATGCTCGTCCCGGCGCCCAAGACCGCGCTCGTCGGTGGCAGGCCGCTGCGGGACCGTGACATCCTCGACTGGGCCGCGCAGGTCGTCCGCACCGTCGTCATGGACAATGTCGGTGAGGCCGCTCGTGCGGCGACCGCCCCCGCCGGGGCGACCCGATCCTGAAAGGACTGCTCGTGACCCTCACGGTTCGCCGCGCCAGCGCGGCGCTCGCCCTCGGAGTCGCCCTCGCGACGGCCGGCTGCGGCTCGATCGAGGCCAACCGCGCGGCCACGGTCGACGGACGCGTCATCACCGAGACCGAGGTCCACACGGCCCAGTCCGAGATCAACGAGGCCTACCCCCAGGCGAACCTCGTGGCATCCGACGTCCTGACCCGGCTCATCCGGGCGCCGTACATCCTCGACCTCGCCGCCGAGCAGGGCGCGCCGCTGTCGGTGTCGGTGGCCGAGGCCGCCTTCCCCGGCAAGGACCCCTCGCCCGTCACCATCGAGGTGCTGCGCGCCGAGCTCGCGGCCCAGAACCTGCAGCAGTCCGGGGTCGAGATCCCGGTCCAGACGTTCGCGGACCTCCAGGTCGACGTCAACCCGCGGTACGGCGAGTTCGACCCGCAGACGGCCAGCCTCGCCACCACCCTGCCGGAGTGGGTCACCCCCTTCAGCGCCGACCAGTGACCGCCGGCCGGCTCGGGCTGCTCGTCACCTCCCCCCGGGTCGCGCCGGGGCTGCTGTCGTCCTCCGCCTGGTCGGCCGTGACCGGCGCCGACCGGCTGCTGGCGCGGGCGGCGGACGAGCCGCTCGTCGAGGCCCTCGCCGACGCCGGCCTCGCCGTCGAGTGCATCGGCGACCTCGCGCCGGCCGCGCTCGCCCGCACCCTGGTCGACCTGGCGGCCGGTGCCGCCGTGGTCTGGCTGGGCTCGGCGGACGCCGACCCCGGCCTGTCCGACGCGATCGCGTCGGAGGTGTCACGCCTGGAGTCGCCGCCCGACGTCGAGCTCGTCGTCGGCTCGTGGGACGTCCAGGGTGGCCGGCTGCTCGACGTCGTCGCGGCGATGGACCGGCTGCGCTCGCCCGGCGGCTGCCCGTGGGACGCCGAGCAGACCCACACCTCGCTCGCGCCGTACCTCGTCGAGGAGACGCACGAGGTGCTCGAGGCCATCGCCGGGGGAGACCTGCGAGCCGTGGCCGAGGAGCTTGGTGACGTCCTGCTCCAGGTCGTCTTCCACGCGCGGGTCGCCGAGGAGGCCGAGGACGGGTTCGACATCGACACCGTCGCCGGGCTGCTCGTCGACAAGCTCGTCCGGCGCCACCCGCACGTCTTCGCCGACGGCGACGCGGCGACGCCGGCACAGGTCGAGCAGGAGTGGGAGCGGATCAAGGCGCAGGAGAAGGAGGCCGATGGCGCCGGGGGCGCCGACGACCTCCTGCACGGGATCCCCCCGAGCCTGCCGCCGGAGCTGGCGGCCAACAAGGTCCTCGCGCGGGCCCGCCGCCGAGGGGTCGTCCTCGACCAGGCGACGCTTACCGCCCTCGACGCAGCCCGGGCCGACCTGGCCGCCGCGCAGGACCGGGTCCGCTCCGTCCTCCACGCCCTCACCACCCGCGACCCCGGCCGCGCCGCTCGCCCCTCCCCCTGACCTCTGCCGACGTCTCAGGCCCCCGCCCGCCCGACCCGCCCTTTTCGGGCTCTTCCCGGTTGAGGGGCTAGACGGCGGACGGCTGGAGCGCGGAGGGGGGTGGGCGCGTCGGTGCCCGGGTAGAGGTCGAGGCCTCCCGAGGATGGGAGCGCCGACACTGCCCACCTGGCTAGGCCGGCTTGCGGACGAGGGCCTCGAGTACGCTCAAACGGCCCTCGTCCGCACTCCGGGCCGCGTTGATCTGAGATTCCCCAATCCGTTCGCCCATGAGCGTCTGCAGCCCCAGCGGCGGCAGCCCGTGTTCCTCCAACCGCCGGCGGTTCTCCCGCAGGTCCGGCAGGACCTCCTGCGTCTTGTCCCGAAAGATCACGATCTCGAACCCTGCGGTGAGAACTTGCTCCCGTGTCTCCTCGGGCGAACACAAGAAGCTCGTGCCCGGCCCTGCCGCCCAGGGCAGCGGGTAGTCGGGCTCGCCTTTCGGCCCGGCTCCGTAGTGGGAGAATGCGAACACCGCCCCGGGGCGAAGCACACGAAACGCCTCGGCATAGAAGCGCCGTTTGTCCTCGATGTTCATCGCCACGTTCTCGGAATAGGCTCGGTCGAACCCATCGTCCTCGAAGGGCAGATCGGTCGCGCTGCCCTCCACCACGCGCACGCGATCCGAGAGGCCGGTCGCGGCATTCAGCTCCTCCGCCGCGCGGCAGAACTCCGGCGTCAGGTCGAGCGAGGTCACGTGGCAACCGAAGTGCGTCGCGGTCCACCGCGCCGGTCCGCCGATCCCGCCGCCGATGTCGAGGATGCGCTCGCCGGAGAGGGGTTCGAGGAGCGCTACCGTCTCCTTTGTCGCCTTCAGCCCCCGGCCGTGGAAGTGGTCGAGTGGGGCGAGCGCGTCGGGCGTGATCGGGCCCGCCTCGCTGCCTCCTGCCGCCCTGAGCGCAGCGAGGATGCGGGCTGCGATGCCCTCGCTGGCGTAGTGGTCTTGGACCGTGTTACCGGCTGCGGTCATGTTTCGTTCTCCTCCCGAGCCGCCCGCGGTCGATGGCTTGAGGGGTTCGTATGACATTCCCTGAGAGGCTCAAGGCTGGTCAGGAAGACCGTGACGTGCCTGACGCTACCTTCGCGACCCCTGATGTGACGACGTTCTGCCGCCTCGACGAGCTGGGTCTGGTGGTGGTCGGCCAGCGACTCCAACCGGATCGGGCGGTGCTGGCCTGCCGGGTCGCCGACGACGCGGTCGAGGAGGCGGACCGCTGGTGCCGGCGCTGCGGCTGCGAGGGTCGCCCGCGGGACACCCTCACCCGTCGCCTGGCGCACGAGCCGGTGGGCCGGCGGCCGACGACGCTGCCACGTCGGCGCGGACCCCAGCATGAGAAGTCGGGACAGCCCGGGGTGGGCGGTTGCTTGCAAGTGTGAAGATGCCTTACAGTTGCAAGCATGAACCTGACCGTCCGGGAGCGCGAGATCGTCGCCCTGCTGCGCAGCGACCCGCTGCTCGACGCCGCGGCCCTCGCCGAGCGCCTGGGGTCGACCCGCGCCGCGATCTCGGTGCACCTGTCGAACCTCACCCGCAAGGGCGTCGTCCTCGGCCGCGGCTACCTCCTGCGTCCCGAGGTCGACTCGGTCGTCGTCGTCGGTGGGGCGGTCCTCGACACCAAGCTGCGGACCCGGTGCGCGCCCGTGCTCGGGACGAGCAACCCGGGCATCGCGTCGGCCACGGTCGGCGGCGTCGGCCGGAACATCGCCGAGAACCTCGCCCGGCTCGGGTCCCCGACGGTCCTCGTGGCGGCGGTCGGCGACGACCTCGCCGGCGAGACCGTCGTGTCCCGCACCGCGGCCGCCGGGGTCGAGACCCGGCACCTCGTCGTCTCGCCCCACCCCACGGGGACGTACGCGGCCGTGCTCGACGACGGCGGCGACCTGCTCGTCGCAGTGGCCGACATGCGGGCCACCGACGAGCTGACCGTCGCCGACCTCGGGGTCGTCCCGACCCTCCTCGGCGGCGCCGAGCTGCTCGTCATCGACTGCAACCTGGCGGCCGACGTCATCCGCTGGCTCCTGGCCGCCGCCGAGACCGCCGGGGTGTCGGCCGTCCTCGACCCCGTCAGCGTCGCCAAGGCCACCGAGGCGTCGCCCGCCCTCGACGGAGGAGTCCGCGTCCACACCGTCACCCCGAACGTCGACGAGCTCGCCGCGCTCGTCGGGCAGCCCGTCGAGGACACCGCCGACGCGGTGGCCGGGGCCGCCCGGCTCCTCCACGCCCGCGGGGTCGAGCGGGTCTGGGTCCGACGCGGCACCCGCGGCAGCCTGCTGTCCGTCGCCGTGGAGGGGGCCGACCCCCGGGTGGTCCTCATCGCGGCCCCGGACGTCGACGTCGCCGACGTCACGGGCGCGGGCGATGCCATGACCGCGGGCTACGTGCATGCCGTGCTGGGCGGTGCCGACGTCCTGGAGGCGGCCCGCACCGGCCAGGTCCTGGCAGCCCTGACCTGCGCCTCGTCCGACACCGTGCGCCCCGACCTCACCGCCGCCCTCGTCGCGGCCCATCTGACCCCCACCACCCCCCTGACCGAGGAGCTGTCCCCATGACCACGTCCCCCCGACCGCCGCACCCCGCGCTCGCCCTCGCCCCCGAGGTCGCCGCCGCGCTGGCCGACGGGCGACCCGTCGTCGCGCTCGAGTCGACCATCATCAGCCACGGCATGCCCTACCCGCACAACGTCGCGATGGCGCGCGAGGTCGAGGGCATCGTGCGCGACGGCGGGGCGGTGCCGGCGACCATCGCCATCCTCGACGGACGCCCCACGGTCGGCCTCGCGGACGACCAGCTCGAGATGTTCGGTGCCGACACCGCGATCCGCAAGGTCAGCGTGCGCGACCTCCCGCACGTCGTCTCCACCGGGGTCCACGGCGCGACGACCGTGGCGAGCACCATGCGCATCGCCGCGCTCGCCGGGATCCGGATCTTCGTCACCGGCGGCCTCGGTGGTGTCCACCAGGGCGCCGAGACGTCGATGGACGTCTCGGCCGACCTCACCGAGCTGTCCCGCACCGAGGTCGCCGTCATCTCGGCCGGGGTGAAGTCGATCCTCGACATCGGCCGCACCCTCGAGGTTCTCGAGACCCTCGGGGTCCCGGTCGTCGGCTACGGCACGGACGAGTTCCCGTCCTTCTTCTCGCGCTCCAGCGGGCTGCCGGTGCCCATGCGCCTGGACACCCCGGAGGAGGTCGCGCGGCTCATCCGCGCCTCCGTCGACCTCGGGCTGGGCAGCGGCATCGCCATCGCCAACCCGGTGCCGGCCGAGGACGAGATGGCCCGCGCCGACATCGACGGCGTCATCGCCCGCGCCCTGGCCGACTGCGACGCCCAGGGCATCACGGGCAAGGACATCACCCCCTACCTCCTCGGCCGGATCGTCGAGCTCTCCGACGGGCGGTCGCTCGAGACGAACCTCGCCCTGGTGCGGCACAACGCCCGGGTCGGCACGGCCATCGCGGTCGCGTACGCCGGTCTCTGACGGGCCCGGCCGGCGCCGGGTCGGGGGGGCAGCCGGCTGACGGGGCGTCCGGGGAGCGGGTCGGTCGCGGGTGACGTGGGCCACCCCGGCTACGCTCGGGAGGAAACGTGTCCACGACCCCCAGGAGTTCGATGTGGCCAGCATCGAGGCAGTAGGCGCGCGCGAGATCCTCGACTCGCGCGGAAACCCCACCGTCGAGGTCGAGGTCGCCCTCGACGACGGCACCGTCGCCCGCGCGGCGGTCCCCAGCGGCGCGTCCACCGGCGCGTTCGAAGCGGTCGAGCGCCGCGACGGCGACAAGGGCCGCTACCTCGGCAAGGGCGTCGAGAAAGCCGTCGACGCCGTCATCGACGACCTCGGACCCAAGCTGCTCGGCTTCGAGGCCAGCGAGCAGCGGCTCGTCGACGCCGAGATGCTCGCCATCGACGGCAGCGCCAACAAGGAGAAGATCGGCGCCAACGCCATCCTCGGGGTGAGCCTGGCCGTCGCCCGGGCCGCCGCCGACTCCGCCGACCTGCCGTTGTTCCGCTACATCGGCGGGCCGAACGCGCACGTGCTGCCGGTGCCGATGATGAACATCCTCAACGGTGGCAGCCACGCGGACTCCAACGTCGACATCCAGGAGTTCATGATCGCGCCGATCGGCGCCGAGACCTTCCGCGAGGCCCTGCGCTGGGGCGCGGAGATCTACCACGAGCTCAAGGCCGTCCTCAAGGAGAAGGGCCTGGCCACGGGCCTCGGCGACGAGGGCGGCTTCGCGCCGAACCTCGAGTCCAACCGCGCGGCCCTCGACCTCATCGTCGAGGCCATCGGACGCGCCGGGTACACCCCGGGCGAGCAGATCGCGCTCGCGCTCGACGTCGCGGCCACCGAGTTCCACCAGGACGGCGCGTACGCCTTCGAGGGCGGCTCCAAGACCGCCGCCGAGATGGTCGACTACTACGCCGAGCTCGTCGAGGCCTACCCGCTCGTGTCCATCGAGGACCCCCTCGACGAGGAGGACTGGGACGGGTGGAAGGCGATGACCGACCGCCTCGGCGCCACGGTCCAGATCGTCGGCGACGACCTCTTCGTGACCAACCCCGAGCGCCTCGCCCGCGGTATCGGCTCGGGCACGGCCAACGCGCTGCTCGTCAAGGTCAACCAGATCGGCTCGCTCACCGAGACCCTCGACGCCGTCGACCTCGCGCACCGCAACGGCTACCGCTGCATGATGAGCCACCGCTCGGGCGAGACCGAGGACGTCACCATCGCCGACCTCGCCGTCGCCACCAACTGCGGCCAGATCAAGACCGGCGCCCCCGCGCGCTCCGAGCGCGTCGCCAAGTACAACCAGCTCCTGCGCATCGAGGAGGAGCTCGACGACGCCGCCGTGTACGCCGGCGTGGGCGCCTTCCCGCGCTTCGCCGCCCGGGCCCAGGGCTGACCCGAGGCATCTGATGGCCGGGCGCTCCACCGGACCCGCGTCGCGACCCCCGCGACGCGGGTCCGGCGCGCGCCCCGCCGCCCGGCCCGCCGGGGCCGGCTCCCGGCAGGGCGCGTCCTCCTCGCGTGGCCGCCCGTCGGCGTCCGCGGCCGCCCGGGCGGGGGCGTCGTCGACGACGGCGAGCAAGGTGGTCCGGCGGACCCGCTCGGGCTGGCCCGGCCGGGTCGGCGGCGCCGTCACCCACCGGGCCGTGCGGCGGGGGCTCGTCCTCCTGGCGATCCTGGCCTTCCTCTCGGTCCTCCTGGCGTCGTCGGTCGCGACGTGGTTCCACCAGCGTTCCGAGATCGCGGCCCTGCGCGAGGGGGTCGCGGCCCAGGAGGCCGACGTCGCCGCACTGCGGGCCGAGCGGGAGCGGTGGGAGGACCCCGCCTACGTCGAGCAGCAGGCCCGCGAGCGGCTCAAGTTCGTCCGCCCGGGTGAGCGCTCCTACACCGTCCTCGACCCGGACCCCGAGACCAGCGACACCCCGGCCGTGGCCGGGCCCGGAACCGACGAGACCGTCCCCACCCGCCCGTGGTACGACACGATGTGGGAGTCGGTGCGCACCGCCGACGCTCCCGGAGCCCGCCGGTGACGGCGGCGTCGTCGCTGCCGCCGGTGGCACCCGCCGACATCGAGGCCGTCTCGCGACAGCTCGGCCGTGAGGCCCGCGGAGTGGCCGAGGTGGCACACCGGTGTCCGTGTGGTGACCCCGACGTCGTGCGCACCGAACCCCGGCTGCCCGACGGCACCCCCTTCCCGACGTCCTTCTACGCGACGTGCCCGCGGATGACGGGCGCGATCTCCACGCTCGAGAGCCAGGGCGTCATGCGCGAGATGACCGAGCGGCTCGAGACCGACCCCGACCTGCGGGCCGCCTACGAGGCCGCCCACGCCGACTACCTCACCCGGCGCGCCGAGCTGGGCGACACCCCCGAGATCGCCGGGGTGTCCGCCGGCGGCATGCCGACGCGGGTCAAGTGCCTGCACGTCCTCGTGGCCCACGCGCTCGGCGCCGGGCCCGGGGTCAACCCGCTCGGGGACGAGGCGCTGGGGATGCTCGACCCGTGGTGGGAGTCCGCGCCCTGCTCCCAGACCCTCGCGGCGCCGGGCCAGGCGTGAGCGCACCGACCCGCCGCGTCGGCGCCGTCGACTGCGGCACGAACTCCATCCGCCTGCTCGTCGCCGACATCGACGACCGCGGGCTCCTCACCGATGTCGTCCGCCGGACGGAGGTCGTCCGGCTCGGCCAGGGCATCGACCGCACCGGCGTCATCGCTCCGGAGGCGATGGAGCGCACGCTCGCGATGTCCCGCGAGTACGCACGCCTCTGCCGCGAGCACGGCGCGGAGGCCGTGCGGTTCGTCGCCACCTCGGCCTCGCGCGACGCCCGCAACGCCGACGAGTTCGTCGCCGGCGTGGTCGAGGCGTTCGGTGATCTCGACGTGGCACCCGAGGTCGTCGCCGGCGACGTCGAGGCCGGGTTGTCGTTCACGGGAGCGACCGGCGACCTGCGGCGGCTCGGGATCGAGGGCCCGTACCTCGTCGTCGACCTCGGCGGGGGCTCCACCGAGCTCGTGCGGGGCACGCATGACGTCGAGGCCGGTCGGTCCGTCGACGTCGGCTGTGTCCGGATGACCGAACGACACCTCGCGGGGGACCCGCCGACCGACGACGAGGTCGTCGCGGCCCGGGCCGACGTGGCCGAGGCGCTCGACGCGGCGGAGCAGACGGCCGACCTGCGCGGACTCGGCGCGGTTGTGGGCCTCGCGGGCAGCATCACGACGGTCACGGCCCATGCGCTCGGGCTCGGCTCCTACGACCGCGACGCGATCCACCTGGCTCAGGTCCCGCTCGACCGGCACCGGGAGGCGTGCCGCTCGCTGCTCGGCATGTCGTCGGCGGAGCGGGGCGCGCTGCCGTTCATGCACCCGGGGCGCGTCGACGTCATCGGCGCCGGGGCCCTGGTGTGGCACGAGGTGCTCGGCCGGGTCGCGCTGCGCTCGCCGGGCGTGCGGGTCGTGACGAGCGAGCACGACATCCTCGACGGCATCGCGCTGTCGGTCGCCCGCTGACCACCGCGCCGGAGCGATGGGGACGGACCCGCGGGTGCGCTGGCGCGCCCCCGACGGGACCCGGCCACCTCACGTCGTTCGGGCGCCTCCCGACTCCCTCCGGGTGCG
>NZ_CANLZR010000006.1 GCF_947495705.1 uncultured Phycicoccus sp. | reverse complement strand
ACGGTGTGGGAGAGTAGGACGCAGCCGGACATACTTTCAAGAAAGGGCCCGTCGTTCGCGACGGGCCCTTTCTCATGTATTCGCCGATGAACGCCCGTCAATACTGCCCGGGAACCCCCACGGCGCATAAGGCCGGGCTGCCCGGCCGACCCTCGCGGGCCGGCTCGGCCCGGTCCGTAGACTTGGCCGGCGCCGACGGCGACGAGAACGAGAGGACGCACGGTGAGCGAACACCAGAACCGGCCCCGCGGGGCCGACGGAGCCGGCGGCGGTGCGCGACGCGGCGGACCCCCGGGGGGCCGGGCCGGCAACGCTGGTGGTCGCGGCCGCCCGGCGGGCCGTGACGGCCGCAGCCGCTCCGGCGGGCCGGACCGGGGCGCCCGGCCGGCGGCCGACGACGGACGTGACGACGGTCAGCGTGGCGGCAGCCGCCTCGCTCCGCGTGGCCCTCGCCTGCCCGAGCCGCGCATCCCGGACGAGGTCACCGGCAAGGAGCTCGACCGCTCGGTCCACCAGCAGCTGAGGACCCTGTCGAAGGAGAACGCCGACGGGGTGGCCAAGCACCTCGTCATGGTGGCCGTCTTCCTCGAGGCCGACGAGGTGGACGCCGCGCTGGCCCACGCCGAGACCGCGGTGCGGCGCGCGGGGCGCGTGCCCGCCGCGCGCGAGGCGCTGGGCATGGTGGCCTACCGGACCGGTGACTTCGCGCGCGCCCTCACCGAGTTCCGCACGGTGCGGCGGCTCAGCGGCTCCTCGCACCTCCTGCCGCTCATGGTCGACTGCGAGCGAGGCCTGGGCCGGCACACCCGCGCCCTCGAGCTGGCGGCCAGCCCGGAGGCGCGCGACCTGACCGAGGCGGAGCGGATCGAGCTCGCCATCGTCGTGTCGGGGGTGCGCCGCGACCTCGGCCAGCTCGACGCCGCGCTCCTGGCGCTGCAGCTTCCGGCGCTCAAGCGCGGTCCGAAGGCCGGGGTCCACCGGCTCCAGTACGCCTACGCCGACGTGCTCATGGCGCTCGGGCGGCCCGGCGAGGCGCGCGAGTGGTTCCAGCGTGCGGTCGAGGGGGACCTCGAGTACGAGACGGACGCGGTGGAACGGCTCGACGAGCTCGACGGCGTCGAGCTCACCGACCTCGGGGACGGCGAGGACCCTGCGGGAACGGGCGATGAGCCCGCCGCCGAGCGCTCCGGCAGCGCCGACGGGGACGGCCCGGCGGCGTGACCTCGCTGGCGGAGCGGTACGAGGCCGTCGTCTGCGACCTCGACGGGGTCGTCTACCGCGGTCCCAGCGCGGTGCGGCACGCCGTGGAGGCGCTCGACGCGCTCTCGATCCCCGTCGTGTACGCGACGAACAACGCCTCCCGCACGCCGGCCGAGGTGGCTGCGCACCTCGGCGCCCTCGGCGTGACGTGCACGGCGGAGCAGGTGGTGACGAGCAGTGACGCCGCGGCGTGGCTCCTCACCGACGAGGTGGCACCCGGAGCGGAGGTCCTCGCGGTGGGTGGTGCCGGCGTCGCGGTGGCGCTGGAGGCCGCCGGGTTCGTCCCGGTGCGGGCGGACGGCGCGGCAGAGCGAGCAGTGCCGGCCGCGGTCGTGCAGGGGTACGGCCCCGCCGTCTCCGCGGCCGACCTCGCGGAAGCCGCCTACGCCGTCGAGGCCGGCGCGCGGTGGGTCGCGACGAACACCGACGCCACGCTGCCGACGGACCGGGGTGTGGCGCCCGGCAACGGGTCCCTCGTCGCGGCCGTGGCTCGGGCCGTCGGGCACGACCCGGCCGTCGTCGCGGGGAAGCCGCACCCGCCGCTGTATCTGCTGGCCGCGGCTCGTCTCGACCTCGACGTGAGCCGGGTCCTGGCGGTGGGGGACCGTCTCGACACCGACATCGAGGGTGCCCGCCGGGCGGGAATGGACTCCCTTCTCGTCCTCACCGGCGTCGACGACCTCGAGGCAGCGGTCGGTGCGCCGACCGAGCAGCGCCCCACCTTCATCGCGCCCGACCTGCGCTGGCTCCATCGCGACCCGGACGCCGGGGAGCCCTCGCTCACGGCCCTCGGCACGGCCGTCGAACGGGCCCGGGACGCACCTCCCGACGAGGACTCGCGGCTCGTCGAGGCGTACAGCCTGCTCTCGGGGTTGTCCGGCGAGTAGCCTGGGTCGCCCCGCGGCACCAGCCGCCCTTCCGAGGAGGACCGCATGGTCAAGCGCACCATCCGCGCCTATGCCGAGCTCGCTGTTGGGCTCGGGGAGGTCACCCGTGCCCGCGCTGTCGAGGCGGCTCAGGAGATCGTCGCCATCGCCGGCAGCGACGCGTCACCGAAGAAGATGGCCCGGCAGGCCGCCCGCCTCGCCGACGACCTCCTGAAGGCGGCCGAGCACAACCGCGACCAGCTGGTCTCCCTCGTCCAGAAGGAGGTCGACACCGCGGTGGGCCGGATGGACACCGCACGGATGGTCACCGACGTGCAGGCGCTCGGCGCCACCGTGGCCGCCCTGGCCGCGCAGGTCGACGACCTCGCCCGAGCCGTGGGCGCGCGGGCCGGCCTGGCCACGGTTCCGGCGAAGAGGGCAGCCACCACGGCGCCGGCGACGACCGCGGCCCCCGCGACGACGGCGACAGCTGCGTCCACCCCCGCGAAGAAGACGGCGAAGAAGACAGCGAAGAAGACGGCGAAGAAGACGGCGAAGACGTCGGCCGCCAAGACGTCGACGGCGAAGAAGTCGGCGCCCGCGAAGAAGTCGACGGCGAAGAAGTCGGCGCCCGCGAATAAGTCCACGGCGAAGAAGTCGACGGCGAAGTCGTCGGCGCCCGCGAAGAAGTCCACGGCGAAGAAGTCGGCGCCCGCGAAGAAGTCCACGGCGAAGAAGTCCACGGCGAAGAAGTCCACGGCGAAGACGTCGACGCCCGCGAAGAAGACCGCCACGACGTCCAGCGCCAAGAAGGCGGCCGCGAAGACATCGGCGCCCGCGAAGGCGTCGCCGGCGAAGACGTCCGCGGCGAAGACCTCGACGCCCGCGAAGAAGACCGCCACGAAGTCCAGCGCCAAGAAGGCGGCCGCGAAGACGTCGGCGCCCGCCACGACGTCGGCTCCGACGTCCGCGGCACCGTCGGCTCCGCCGGCCCAGTCCGCGTCGGCGCAGTCCTCGACGTCGGCCACCGGGGGGTCCGGCACGTGAGTGCGACCCCCCACGACGACGACGTCCCGGACGGCGGGCCCCCGCCCGAGACCGGCGACCTCGTCGTCGACGCCGCCCTCCGCGACCTCGCCGCGGTGCCGGACGACGACCTGGACCAGCAGCTCGAGGCGGGCGAGCACGTCCAGCGCACCTTGCGCTCGCGGCTCGGCGACCTCGGCGGCTGACATCGCCCGTCTCGACGCCGAGCTCGTGCGGCGCGGTCTCGCCCGCTCGCGGGGCGAGGCGCGTGACCTGGTGCTCGACGGGGTCGTCCGCATCGGGGAGGTGGCGGCGCGCAAGCCCTCCCAGCCCGTCGACGACGCGACGCCGCTCACCGTCGCCGCCGCCGGCCCGCGCTGGGTGGGTCGTGGGGCCGTCAAGCTCCTGGCCGCGCTCGACACGTGGGGCCCGGACGGGCTGTCGGCGCGCGGCCGGCGGTGCATCGACGTCGGGGCGTCCACGGGCGGCTTCACCCAGGTCCTGCTGGAGTCCGGTGCCCGCCACGTCGTCGCGCTCGACGTGGGACGCGACCAGCTGGCGGCCGAGCTCGTCGCCGACCCGCGGGTGCTCGACCTGCCGGGGACCACGGTCCGGGGGCTCACCCCGCAGGACGTCGGCGGGCCGTTCGACCTGCTCGTCACCGACCTGTCGTTCATCTCCCTGACGCTCGTCGCCGGTGAGCTCGCCGGCCTCCTCGGGCCCGACGGCGACCTCGTCGCCCTCGTCAAGCCCCAGTTCGAGGTCGGCCGCGAGCGGCTCGGCCGGGGCGGGCTCGTCACCGACCAGCGTGCGCGCGCCGACGCGCTCACCCGGGTGGTCGCCGCCTTCCGGGCCGAGGGGCTCCATGTGCGGGGGCTGGCGGTGAGCCCCGTGACGGGCTCGACGGGGAACGTCGAGTACCTCCTGTGGGCCCGGTCGGAGGTGTCCGACACAATGACCGAGGACGAGGTCCGGGCCGCGGTGCGAGCGGTCAGCCACGACAGCACCGGAGGAGGACGATGACCACGCCAGAGCGCCGGATCCTCCTCGTGACCCACGCGTCGCGCGTCGAGGCCCAGGAGCTCGCGGCGGCCGTCGCCACGAGGCTCCTCGCGTCCAGCATCGGGGTGTCCGCGCCCGCGGCCGACCTCGAGGGCACACCGCTCGCCGCCGTCGAGGGGGTCGAGGCCGTCGACGAGACCCGCCACGACCTCGACGTCGAGCTCGTCTGCGTCCTCGGCGGCGACGGCACGATCCTGCGCGGGGCCGAGATCTCGCGGGGCTCCGGGGCGCCCCTGTTGGGCGTCAACCTCGGCCACGTCGGCTTCCTCGCGGAGGCCGAGCGCGAGGCCCTGGACGCCACCGTCGAACGCATCTGCGCCCGCGACTACACCGTCGAGGAGCGGATGACCCTCGAGGTGCGCGCCCGGGTCAACGGGTCCGAGCCGTTCGCGTCGTGGGCCCTGAACGAGGTGACCGTCGAGAAGGCCTCGCGCGAGCGGATGCTCGAGCTCACCGTCGAGATCGACGGGCGGCCGCTGTCCACCTGGGGGTGCGACGGCATCGTCATGGCGACCCCCACCGGGTCCACCGCCTACGCGTTCTCCGCGGGCGGCCCGATCGTGTGGCCCGACGTCGAGGCGGTGCTGCTCGTCCCGATCAGCGCCCACGCCCTGTTCGCCCGGCCCGTGGTCGTCGGGCCCCGTTCGCACCTCGCGGTCCAGCTGCTCCCCGACGCCGACGCCGGCGCGGTCCTGTGGTGCGACGGCCGCCGTGCCGTGTCGCTGCCGCCCGGAGCCCAGGTCGAGGTCGAGCGCTCGGACCTGCCGGTCCGGCTCGCCCGGCTCTCACACGCGGTCTTCACCGACCGGCTCGTCGAGAAGTTCGACCTGCCCGTGTACGGGTGGCGTGGTGCGGCCCGCCGCCAGCGCGCCGCCGAGCAGGTCACGGCCCGCGGGGAGGGCCCGGCGCGGTGATCGACGAGATCCGCATCAGGGACCTGGGGGTGATCGACGAGGCGGTCCTGCCGCTGCACCCCGGCCTCACCGTGCTCTCCGGCGAGACCGGCGCGGGCAAGACGATGGTCGTGACGGGCCTCGGACTGCTCCTCGGGGGGCGTGGCGACTCCGGGCTCGTCCGGGCCGGGACCGGCCGCACCGTCGTCGAGGGTGTCATCGACCTGCCAGCCGGGCACCCCGCCCTCCAGCGGGCCGAGGAGGCCGGGGCCGACGTGTCGGACGGGCTCGTCCTCGTGCGGACCGTTCAGGCCGACGGCCGGTCCCGGGCCCACGTCGGCGGTCGCGCGGCCCCCGTCGGGGTGCTCGCCGACCTGGCCGAGCATCTCGTGGCCGTCCACGGGCAGGCCGACCAGTGGCGGCTCCGCCGGGCCGACGAGCACCGGGAGGTGCTCGACGCCTACGCCGGGGCGGACGTCGCCGGCGCGCTCGCCGCGTACCGGGCGGTCCACGACGAGCTGAGCGCGGCCGAGACCGAGCTCGAGACCCTGCGCGCGGCGGCGGCCGAGCGGGCCCGCGAGGCCGAGACCCTGCGCGTCGGCCTCGAGCGGATCGAGGCGCTCGACCCGCAGCCGGGGGAGGACGACGTGCTGCGGGCCGAGTCCGAGCGACTCGGCCACGCCGAGGAGCTGCGCACCGCGGCCGGTGCGGCCCACGACATCCTCAGCGGCGCCGACGACGACGCCGCGGCGGGGCAGGGGATCGTCGACGCCCTCGCCACGGCGGCCTCCCGGATCGACCTCGCCTCGCACAGCGACCCGGCCCTGGCCGCCCTCGGGACCCGCGTCGACGAGCTGCGCTACCTGGCCGCCGACGTCGCCGCCGACCTCGGGTCCTACCTCGCCGGCGCCGAGGTCGACCCCGCGCGCCTCGACCAGGTCGAGCAGCGCCGCGCCGCCCTCACCGAGCTCACCCGGCTCTACGGGCCGACCGTGGACGACGTCCTCGCCTGGGGTGCGGACGCCGCCGTCCGGGTGGCCGCGCTCGACGGCACGGGGGACCGGATCGAGGAGCTGGCCACGCGCCTGGACGCGCTCGTCGCCGACCGTGAGGCCGCCGCCACCCGGCTCACAGCTGCCCGGTGCGCCGCCGCCGATGCTCTCGGGGCCCGGATCACCGACGAGCTCGGCCACCTCGCGATGGGGTCCGCCACCGTCACCGTCGCCGTCGAGGATGCCGGGCGGTTCGGTGCCGACGGGCGGGACACCGTCGAGATCCGGCTCGCCGCGGGCCCGGGGGCGGCCCCGCGGTCGGTCACCAAGGCCGCCTCCGGGGGCGAGCTCTCGCGCGTCATGCTCGCCATCGAGGTCGCCACCGCGCAGGAGTCGGCCTCGGTGCCGACGTTCGTCTTCGACGAGGTCGACGCGGGGGTCGGTGGCCGCGCGGCGCTCGACGTCGGGGCGCGGCTCGCCGCGCTGGCCCGGCACGCCCAGGTCGTCGTCGTCACCCACCTGGCCCAGGTGGCCGCCCACGCCGACCGGCATCTCGTCGTCGAGAAGTCCGACGACGGGCACGTGACCCGCAGCATGGTCCACGAGGTCGACGGAGAACACCGGGTGGCCGAGCTCGCCCGGATGCTCGGCGGCTCCGGCACCACAGCCGCCCTCGACCACGCGCGCGACCTGCTGGCGCGTGCCGGCCACTGACCCGAACGTGGCACGATGGTGCAGATGTCCATCCGCCTGCTCTCCCGCCGGGACCGCGACCCCTCCGACGGGTCGGGTCCTGCCCGGGTCGACCGACGGACGAAGAACCTCACCAAGCGCCTGAAGCCCGGCGACATCGCCATCATCGACCACGAGGACATCGACCGGGTCAGCGCCGAGGCCCTCGTCGCCTGCCGCCCCGCGGCCGTCGTCAACGCCGCCGCGTCGATCTCGGGCCGCTACCCCAACCTCGGCCCCGAGATCATCGTCTCCGCGGGAGTGCCCCTCCTGGACCGGGCCGGCCCGGACGTCATGCACATCAAGGAGGGGGCGCCGCTGCGGCTCGTCGACGGGCGGCTCCTGCACGGCGACGAGCCGGTCGGTGACGGCACCCTGCTCGAGCCCGAGGCGGTGCAGGAGGCGATGACCATCGCCCGGGCCGGGCTGTCCGCCGAGATCGAGGCGTTCGCCGCGAACACGATGGACTACCTGCGCAAGGAGCGCGAGCTGCTCTTCGACGGCGTCGGGGTCCCGGACATCACCACCGACCTCGACGGCCGGCACGTCCTCATCGTCGTCCGTGGGTACCACTACAAGGAGGATCTGGAGATCCTCCGGTCCTACATCCGCGAGTACAAGCCGATCCTCATCGGCGTCGACGGCGGGGCCGACGCGCTCATCGACGCCCGGCACACCCCCGACCTCATCGTCGGTGACATGGACTCGGTGTCCGACAAGGCGCTGCGCAGCGGCGCCGAGATCGTCGTCCACGCGTACCGGGACGGTCGGGCGCCCGGGCTCGAGCGCGTCCGCGACCTCGGCGTGGAGCCCGTCGTGTTCCCGGCCACCGGCACCAGCGAGGACGTCGCGATGCTCCTCGCCGACGACAAGGGCGCCAGCCTCATCGTCGCCGTCGGCACCCACGTCACGCTCGTCGAGTTCCTCGACAAGGGCCGCTCCGGCATGGCCAGCACCTTCCTCACCCGCCTGCGCGTCGGAGGCAAGCTCGTCGACGCCAAGGGCGTGAGCCGCCTCTACCGCACCCGCATCTCGTCCTTCAGCGTCGTCCTCATGCTCCTCGTCGGCATCCTCGCCCTCGGGGCCGCGCTGTGGTCGACCGACGGAGGACGGGCGATGCTCGAGATCTTCGCCGCCCGCCTCGACGACCTGTGGGCCCTCGCCCGAGGAGTGTTCCCGTGATCGACTTCCGCTACCACATCGTCTCGATCGTCTCGATCTTCCTGGCGCTCGCCGTCGGCATCGTCCTCGGCGCCGGCCCGCTGCAGAACGAGATCGGCTCGACCCTGCAGAGCGAGATCTCCGGGCTCCGCGACGACAAGGCGCAGCTCAACACCGACCTCGAGCTCAGCCGGGCCGAGATCGAGCGGCAGGACTCCTATCTCGCCGCGGTCTCGACGCGGGTCCTCGCGGGCGCGCTCGAGGGGCGCACGGTCGCGGTCGTCGTCCTGCCCGGTGCGGACGCCGCCGTCGGCGAGGCCGTCGTCGAGGCCATCGGAGCCGCAGACGGCCGGGTCGCGTCGACGACCTCGGTGACCTCGGACTGGGTGAGCACCGACGAGGACATCGCAGCCGCGCGGGACCGCACCGTCACCGAGGTCGCCACCCAGACCGGCACCGACACCGGTGAGGCCGGCCTCACTCCGCGCGACGCCCTGCTGGCTAGCCTGCTCACCCGCTCCGCGCCCGCCGGTGACAGCGGCCCGGACGACACGACCGCTCGCACCGGTCTCGACACGCTCGCGGAGGCGGGCCTGATCTCCCTGGACGCCGACGACTTCACCCGGGCCGAGCTCGTGGTCGTCGTCGCGGGAGTGACCGCCGACGGTGACGAGGCCGCCAACGCCGAGTCCGCCGGCCGGTGGGTGGACCTCACGATGGCCCTGAACGCCCCGTCGCGCGGTGCGGTCCTGGCCGCCGACGTCGACACCGAGACCGAGGGCGTGTCGGTCCTCGCGACGCTGCGGGAGGAGGCCGGTGCCGACGCGAGCGTCTCGAGCGTCGACGACGCGGCGGGTCCGGTGGGCATCGCCAGCGTCGTCTTCGCGCTCCGGGAGCAGGACGGCGGCTCCTCCGGCCACTACGGGCTCGCGCCGGGGGCCGACGCCCCGTACGCCCCGGTCCCGGGGTCGTGAGCGCGGCGCGGGTGCTGGCCGCCGGCGTCGTCGGCGCGCTCGGCTCTGCGGTGGCGCACCGCGTGCTCGTCGGCCGCGTCCGGTCCCCCCGCTGGACACGGACGAACCACGCCGGGGCGCCCGTGACGCTGCTCGAGGGCCCCTCCTGGGTGGCCGGGGGTGCCCTCGGAGCCGCCGCGGGCGGGATCCCGGGCGTCGTCGCCGTCCTCGGGTCGGGCGGGTTCGGAGCGCTCGACGACCTCGCCGGGGACGGGTCGTCCAAGGGCCTGCGCGGGCATCTGGGGGCTGCAGCGCGCGGCGAGGTCACGACGGGCGCGGTGAAGGTCGTCGGTCTCGGTGTCACCGGGCTGGTCGTCGCCGCGCTCGCCGACCGGGCCCGGCCGGAGCTGACCGTGCTCGACACCCTCGCCGGGGGCGCGGTCGTCGCCGGCGCGGCCAACCTGGCCAACCTCCTCGACCTGCGGCCGGGCCGAGCCCTCAAGGCGACGGCCCTGGCCGCGCTTCCCCTGCTCCTCACGCGCGGCGAGCCGGGGGTCCGGGCCCGTCCCGCCGCGGCCGCCGCCGTGGGAGCCTCGCTCGGGGTCGCCGCCGAGGACCTCGCCGGCCGGGCGATGCTCGGCGACACCGGCGCCAACGCCGCGGGGGCCCTCATCGGCACCGCCCTGATCGAGCGGTCGGGCCGGTGGGGCCGGCTCGGAGCGCTGGCTGTCCTCACCGGGCTCACCCTCGCCTCCGAGAAGGTCAGCTTCACCGCCGTCATCGAGTCCACCCCGGTCCTGCGCGAGATCGACGCGTGGGGACGCCCGCGGTGACGCGCCGACGGGCCGCGCTGGGCATCGCCGGCGCGGCGGGGCTCATCGCGCTCATCACCCTGCTGGCCCGGGCCGCCGGCGTCGCGCGGATCTTCGTGTTCGCGGATGCGGTGCGCACCGGTGGCGTCGGGAACATCTACCAGACCGTCAACGCCCTTCCCAACGTCGTCTTCGAGGTCGCGGCCGGCGGGACGCTCGCGGCGGTCGCGGTCCCGCTCATCGCCCAGCGCCTCGGCGCCGGGGAGCCGGACCGGGCGGACCGGCTCGCGTCGGTCCTGCTGACCTGGACCGTCGCCGTCCTCGTCCCGCTCGGTGTCGCGTTGTGGCTCGTCGCCGGCCCGGTCGTCGGCTGGCTCGTGGCCGAGCGCGACCCGCAGTCGCTCGAGGTCGGCCGCACCCTGCTGCGGATCTTCGCCGTCCAGGTGCCCCTCTACGGGGTGGGGATCGTCCTCACCGGGCTCCTCCACGCGCATCGGCGGTTCCTCACCGCGGCCGTCGCCCCGCTGCTCTCCTCGGTGGTCGTCCTCACGAGCTACCTCTGGTACGGCTCGATCGTCGACGGCGAGACGGCCCCGTCGCGGGTCTCGGACGAGGCGCTCGCCGTCCTGGGCTGGGGCACCACGCTCGGGGTCGTGGTCCTCTCGCTCCCGCTCGTCGTCCCCGCGCTGCGCACCGGCTGGCGCTGGCGTCCCGCCTTCCGCCTCGACCCGGACGACCGTCGCCGGATCGGCCAGCTCGCCGGTGCCGGGGTGCTGGCGCTCGTCGCCCAGCAGGGCAGCGTGCTCGTCACGGCCTGGCTCGCGCAGCACTCCAGCGACGGCGGGGTCTTCTCGACCTACGTCTACGTCCAGGCGGTCTACGTCCTGCCGTACGCGGTGCTGGCCGTCCCGATCGCGCAGAGCACCTTCCCGGCCATCGCCCGCGGCGCCGCCGGGGGCGCCGACGTCGCGCCGACCCTCGGCCGGTCGCTGCGGGCCGTCGTCGTCCTCACCGGGATCGCCGCAGGGGTGCTCATGGCCGCCGCCCCGGCCATCGGCGGGTTCTTCGGGATCCTGGACGCCCGCCGGGGCGCCGAGGGGGCGAGCCCGGAGGCCATCGCGGCGCTCCCGGGGGCGCTCCTGGCCTACGCCCCCGGGCTCGTCGGCTTCGGCCTCGTCGCCCTGCTGACGCGGGCGCTGTACGTCCGGGGGCGCCCCCTGGACGCGGCCGTCGCGACCGCCTTCGGATGGGTCGTCGCGGCCGTCCCGCCGCTCGTGCTCGTCGGCGGGGGAGCGTCGGCGGCCGTCGTGCTGCGCACCCTCGGGGTGTCCTCGAGCGTCGGGATGACCCTGGCGGGGGTCGCGCTCGTCGTGCTCGTCCGCCGGGCCTGGGGAGCGGAGGTCACGCGGGGCATCGGGCGTACCACCGGAGCCGTCGTCGTCGCGCTCGCCCTCGCGGTGGCCGTCGGCGACGTCGTGTCGAGGGGCCGTACCTACGACGGCCTGCTCGAGGCGGTGCTCGTCGGGCTCGCCGCCGGGGCAGCGGCACTGCTCACGGGAGCGCTCGCGGTGTTCTACGGTGACCGGACCATGATGGGCGAGATCCGCGACCGGGGGCGGGCGCGACGACGGCGAGGAGACGCGACGTGAGAGTGCTGTTGGTCCTGGGGACGAGCGCCGGCGGTGTCGGCAGGCACGTCCAAGGGCTCGCCGGGCTGCTCGCCGGCGCCGGCCATCACGTGCTCGTCGCCTGCCCGGCCGCCGTCGCCGCGGCCTTCGACCTCGACGAGCACGCGACCGTCGTCCCCGTCGAGCTCAGCGACCGGCCCCATCCACTGCGCGACGCCCTGGCCGTCCGCGACCTCGCCGCCCTCACCCGGGGCGCCGACGTCGTCCACGCGCACGGGCTGCGCGCCGGGGGGATCGCGGTGCTCGCGACGACGCGGAGCCGGACGCCGCTGGTCACGACGCTGCACAACGCCGCACCCTCGGGTGCCGTCACGGGGTCGGTGTACGCCGCCCTCGAGCGGGTCGTGGCGCGCGGCAGCGACCTCGTCCTCGGGGTGTCCGCCGACCTCGTCACCCGGATGGACCGGCTCGGAGCGCGCCGCACGGGACCCGCCGTCGTGCCCGCACCACCGGGGCGGCTGCCCTCGGCCGACCGGTACGCGGTCCACGCCGGGCTGGGGCTCGACGCCCGGACATCGCTCGGGGTCGTCCTGGCGCGGCTCGCGCCGCAGAAGGGGCTGGACCTGCTCCTCGACGCCCACCGCGACCTCGTCGACCTCGACCTGGTCACCGTGGTCGCCGGGGACGGCCCGATGCGGGAGCACCTCCAGCACCGGATCGACACCGAGGCCCTGCCGGTGCGGCTCCTCGGCCGCCGTGCGGACATCCCGGACCTGCTCGCCGCCGCCGACGTCGTCATCTCGAGCGCGATCTGGGAGGGACAGCCGGTGGGCCTCCAGGAGGCGCTGCACGCGGGCGCCGCCATCGTCGCCACCGACGTCGGGGGGACGGCGGCCGTCGTCGGCGACGCCGCGGTGCTCGTCCCCGGCGGCGACGCCGTCTCGTTGTCGCGGGCGATCCGAGACGTCGTGTGCCACGGGGGAGTCCGCGACAACCTGCGCTCCAAGGCGGTCGAGCGGGCGGGTGAGCTGCCGACGGACGCCGATGCGCTCGCGGCTGCCGTGGCCGCCTACGCCCTCGTCGGGGCCCGGGACTGAGCCCGGCCCAGCCCGCCGGTCCCGCCCGGTGCGTCGCCGCACGAGTCGTCCGCCCGATGACGTATCGTTGAAGCCCGTGGTGCTCCAGACGAAACAGATCTTCGTGACCGGAGGCGTCGCCTCTTCGCTCGGCAAGGGGCTCACGGCCTCGAGCCTCGGCCACCTGTTGCGGGCCCGTGGCCTGCGGGTGACGATGCAGAAGCTCGACCCCTATCTCAACGTCGACCCCGGGACGATGAACCCGTTCCAGCACGGGGAGGTCTTCGTCACCGACGACGGCGCCGAGACCGACCTCGACATCGGGCACTACGAGCGCTTCCTCGACGTCAACCTGCAGGGCAGCGCCAACGTGACGACCGGGCAGGTCTACAACCGGGTCATCACACGGGAGCGGCGCGGGGAGTACCTCGGCGACACCGTCCAGGTGATCCCGCACATCACCAACGAGCTCAAGGAGCGGATGCGCGCCCAGGCGGCGGGCTCCCCGGGCGTCGCGGACCGGGACGCCCCGGACGTCATCATCACCGAGATCGGCGGCACGGTCGGCGACATCGAGTCGCTGCCGTTCCTCGAGGCCGCCCGCCAGGTGCGTCACGACCTGGGCCGCGACAGCGTCTTCTTCCTGCACGTCTCGCTCGTCCCGTACCTCGCCCCGAGCGGGGAGCTGAAGACCAAGCCCACCCAGCACTCCGTCGCCGCCCTGCGCCAGGTCGGTATCCAGCCGGACGCGCTCGTGCTGCGCGCCGACCGCGAGATCCCCGAGTCGATCAAGCGCAAGATCAGCCTGATGTGCGACGTCGACAACGAGGCCGTCGCGGCCGCCGTCGACGCGCCGAGCATCTACGACATCCCCAAGGTGCTGCACCGCGAGGGTCTGGACGCCTACGTCGTGCGCCGGCTGGGTCTGGTGTTCCGCGACGTCGACTGGACCGAGTGGGACACCCTCCTGGACCGGGTGCACCGCCCCGAGCACCAGGTCGAGGTGGCGCTCGTCGGCAAGTACATCGACCTGCCGGACGCGTACCTGTCGATCACCGAGGCGCTGCGTGCCGGTGGCTTCCACCACGACGCGAAGGTGCACATCCGGTGGGTCGCCTCGGACGAGTGCGAGACGGACGCCGGAGCCCAGCGGGCCCTCGGCGGCGCCGACGCGGTGCTGGTCCCGGGCGGTTTCGGCATCCGGGGCATCGAGGGCAAGGTCGGTGCGCTGCGCTGGGCCCGCGAACGCCAGGTCCCCACCCTGGGGATCTGCCTGGGCCTGCAGTGCATGGTCATCGAGTACGCCCGGACCGTCGGCGGCATCGAGGAGGCGAGCTCGACCGAGTTCGACCCCGACACCGTCGCCCCGGTCATCGCGACCATGGAGGAGCAGAAGGCCTTCGTCGAGGGTGCGGGTGACCTCGGCGGCACGATGCGGCTCGGGAGCCAGCGGGCCCGGCTCCTGCCGGGGTCCGTCGTCGCCGAGGCGTACGGGTCGACGACGGCCGACGAGCGCCACCGCCACCGGTACGAGGTCAACGAGAGCTACCGCGAGCAGCTGCAGGCCGCAGGGCTCGTCATCAGCGGCACCCACCCCGACCTCGGGCTCGTCGAGTTCGTCGAGCTGCCGAAGGACGTGCACCCCTACTACGTCGCCACCCAGGCCCACCCCGAGTTCAAGTCCCGTCCGACCCGGGCCCACCCCCTGTTCGCCGGGCTCATCGGGGCCGCGATCGAGCAGCAGCGCGCTGCCCGGCTCGTCGAGGTCGAGCGTCCGCGCACCGCGGAGCCGGCCGACGCCCGTGTCTGAGCCGCTGCGCGACCGGCTCGAGCGACGCCCCGTCCTGGACTCCACGCTGGCCTTCCGGGGGCGGGTGTGGGACGTGCGCAGCGAACGGGTCGACCTCGGGGCCGCCGGGGTCGTGACCCGGGACTTCGTCGACCACACCGGCGCCGTCGCGGTCCTCGCACTCGACGCGGACGACCGCGCGGTCGTCATCCAGCAGTACCGGCATCCCGTCGGTGCCTTCGACTGGGAGATCCCGGCCGGGCTGCTGGACGTCGACGGCGAGGCGCCCGAGGTCACCGCGGCCCGCGAGCTGCACGAGGAGGCGGACCTCACCGCCGGCCGGTGGGCCACGCTGGTCGACCACTGGTCCTCACCCGGGGGCTCGAGCGAGGGCCTGCGCATCTACCTGGCGCGCGACCTCGCGCCGGTCCCGGCAACCGAGCGGCACGAACGGTCGGGCGAGGAGCTGGGCATGCCGCAGCGACGGGTCCCACTCGACGACCTCGTCGACGGCGTGCTCGGCGGGCGGCTGCACAGCCCCACCCTCGTCATCGCCGTGCTCGCCGCGCACACCATGCGCGCCCGCGGGTGGGCCGGGCTGCGGCCCGTCGACGCGCCCTGGCCGGAGCGCAGCCCCGGTCGACGCCCGCGCTGACCCAGGTGTGAGACCCGCCCCGAGTGGGTACCGGGGACCCGTGACGATCACGCGGACGTGGGACGATGGCCCGGTGGGCGAGATATTCGGCACGACCAAGGGGTCGGCCGCCTGGCTCAAGGCGTCCGGTGCCGCCGCGGACGCGGTGGACCCCCGGTCTCCGTGTCCGTGCGGCGGCACGACGGCGGGCGCGGCCATCGGCGAGTGCTGCGGGCCGGTCATCGAGGGCGAGCGCCGCCCCGCGACCGCCGAGGAGCTGATGCGCTCGCGCTACACCGCCTACGCGCTCGCCGACGGCGAGCACCTCTACCGCACCTGGCATCCGCGCACGCGACCCCCGAGCGTCGAGCCCGAGCCCTGGGTCCGGTGGGTGCGGCTCGAGGTCGTCGACGTCGTCGACGGCGGGCCGCACGACAGCACGGGCGTGGTGGAGTTCCGGGCCTCGTGGGTCGCGGGGGAGGGGCGCACCCTCCAGCGGGGGGAGCTGCACGAGCGGAGCCGGTTCGAGCGGCGGGCCGGGCGGTGGCTCTACACGGGGCCGGACACCGCCGTCACTGGTAGCTGACGAAGAAGGGGGTCGGCTTCACCTGCGCCACGGTCTGGGCAGGGGTGAGCATCGGCAGGTCCTCGTCCTCGAAGTTCTTCCAGCCCAGGAAGACCCCCTCGGGCAGGTCCTGGCGCAGCGCGTCCCAGGTCGAGCGCTTCGCGCCCTGCCCGCCCTGGCCGTCGGCGTGCACGAGCCACTGCACCTCGTCGAGTCCGGTGTCGAGGTCCGCCCGGCCGCGGATCATCGACGTCCGGAACTGGTGCAGCGTGAGCACCTTCGGCGGCAGGTCGTGCTCCCGCACGAGCCCGGCCAGCCAGCGCCCGACCCGGTTCACCTCGTCGACGTCGACGTGGCCGATCCGCTGCAGCGGCTTCTCGTCCGGCCCCAGCCGCCACTCGGGGTCCAGGGCCAGGCCGACGTGCGGCTCCCGGAGCAGCGACTCGTAGGCCTTCGCCTGCTCGAGGAAGTCCGAGCGGCCCGGTTGGAGGTCGAGAACCACGTAGACCCCCGCCTTCTTCGCGGTCTGCACCCAGGGCCGCAGGACGTTCAGGGGGGTCCGGTTCGAGTACATCCCGTCGGCGCCGGCCGAGGCGGCGGCCACCGTCGCGATGAGCTCGAACGCCGGGACGACGGGGTCCCCGGTGAGCTGCTCGTACTCCTGCGCGTACGCACGCGCGCGGCGCACCGAGGCATCGCGCCCCTGCTCGCCGAGCATCCCGAGGTCCTTGGTCTGCGGGTGGCCGTAGAGCGCCACCATGCGGCGGGCCGGGAAAGGCAGGTACCCACCGCCGGGGACCTCCGGCGCCCGGCGCACGGTGCGCACCCGTTGGCCGAAGTGGTCGCCGAGCCCGCCGATGCCGACGACGAGGGCGTCGGGGGCGGCCCGCAGAGGCTTCCAGACCGTGCTGTCGGTGCGGGGGTCCGCGCCGCCCATCCGGTGCCGGCGCGCCGCGCACAGGGTGAGCAGCGCCGCGACCGCCGGCGGGACGTCGGTGTCGTCGGCGAGCAGGGCCAGGACCTCGCCCGTGGGCCCGTCGGCGGGCAGCCCCTCGACCTCGGGCACCCCGGTCCGGGGGGCGTCCACGACCTCACGGTCGCCGAAATCGGACGGGAGCGGCGACGGGCTCGCCGAGCGGCTCGAGGTGCTGCTCGGGGTCGCACCGTCCGTGGCGGGCTCGGTCGCGCCGGCGACCCGGACGACGGTGCGCACCCCGAGGCGGTCGAGCTCGTCGGACAGGCCGGGACCGGCGACGAGGTGGGGAAGGCCGAGGGCGGTGGCGGTGTCGGCACCGGCCCGGACGTCACCGTCGGCAGCGCCGCTGACGACGACCGCGGTGGCGCGGGCGAGGAGCGCGCTGCTCGCCGCGACCGACGGCTCGGCGGCCGGGTCGAGAGCGACAACTCGGCCATCGTCGAAGAGCGCGACCTCGTGCCGGACTGGTGCCCGGGGCGCGGTGGACCCGGGACCCCGGGTGCGGTCCGGCCCGGACGCGTCCTCGGTGCACCCGGCGACGGCGCCCGCCGCTGCCAGCCCGAAGGCGGCACCGGCAGCGCCGCGCAGGGCGGTCCGCCGCGGGAACATGCTGGTCAACGAGCCCTCCTGGGGTGACGCGGTCCCTCCTACCGTCGCACGTCCGGGGCGGTGTCGGCGACCTGCGGCCCCGGCTCGGTGCGTGTCGGAGTGGGCCGCTCGGTGGTAGGACGGTGCCGTGTACCTGGAGAACATCGCCGTCGACGCCGCCGACCCGGAGCGCCTCGGTCGGTTCTGGGCGCTGCTGCTCGGCGCCTCGGCCATCACCGACACCCCGGACCTCGTCGAGGCCCGGCTGACGGTCGAGGGAGGCCCGGTCCTGGACCTGTGCTTCCCGCGGGTCGCGGACCCCGTGCTGCCCGAGCCCCGGTTGCATCTGGACCTGGCCGGCGGTGACCGCCAGGCCGAGGTGGTCGAGCAGGCCCTCGCCCTCGGCGCGCGGCCTCTCGACATCGGGCAGGGCGAGGTCCCGTGGGTGGTGCTCGCGGACCCCGAGGGCAACCCGTTCTGCGTTATGGAGCACCGGGACAGCTACCGGGGCACCGGCCCCGTCGCCGCGCTCCCGCTCGAGAGCGCGGACCCGGCAGCGGACCGGCGCTTCTGGCGAGCCGTGACGGGCTGGGTCGACGACGACTCCGGGTTCACCCCGGCGCTGCGGCATCCCTCCGGGCGCGGACCGGTCCTCGAGCTGTGCCCCGAGCGGCGGCCGGCGGCGGCGGCGGTGAAGAACCGGCTCCACCTCGATGTCCGGCTCGACCCGGGGGAGGACGCCGACGATGCCGTCGCCCGGGCCGTCGCGCTGGGCGGGGTCGAGGTCGACCCCGGCTGGGGTCCACTGCCGTGGCGGGTCCTGCACGACCCGTCGGGGAACGTGCTGTGCATCCTCCCGGCCAGTTCGTGACCGGATTCGGCGCTGGTGGTCAGCGGCCGGTCAGCCGCCGCCAGCGAGACCGCGACCCGGCACTCTCGCCGTCCTCCTCGTCGACGGGCTCGGGGGGCAGCGGGAGGTCGTCGGGGTTCCGCGCGGGATGGCGCACGACCCGGGCGAGGTCGACCGCACCGTCCACGCGGGCGAGAGCCGCGTCGTCGACCTCCCACAGCGTCGGCTCGAGGTGCACCTGCACGCCGTCGGTCCCGACGAGGTGGCGCCCGCCGTCGGCGAAGCTCTCCAGAACGGCGACGTCGTCGTACAGCACGGTCGACACCGCGTCCGCCGTGGTGACGCTCACCCCCCGGTCGCCGACGACGAGGCGCTCGTGGTGCCCGTCCCGGCCGGTCAGCGCGACACCGTCGACGACCTCGCCCGACCCGAGGTGCGCGGCGTGCCACCCGGCCCAGCCCAGCCCGACCTCGGGCACCTGGGCGATCGCGCTCCGGTGGAACGCCTCCGCCACGCGCTGGACATCGGCGGCCGTCACGGCCCGGTACTCGGCGGCCAGGCGGTGCGGCTCGGGGAAGGTGAGGCCGAGCAGCGAGCTGACCGCCCGGGGGACGATGGTGTCGACGTCCTCGGACTGCTCGTCGACGGCGGTCGCGGCGGCGCTCGTGATCTCGGTGAGCTCGTCGGCGGACACCGCACCCCAGCGGAGCCGCGCCAGGGTGTCGACGACCCCACCGATGACGGCCCCCCGCTGCTCGGGCAGGCAGTCGGCCGTCACGGCGATCACCGCGGAGGCCGGGTCCCGGACCGTGTACGTGGCGCCCGCCGAGTACGAGACGGCGTCGCGCTCGCGCAGGTCGTGGTGCAGGGCGCCGTTCAGCACGTCGGCGAAGATGGCGGCCGCCGGTGAGGGCGGGACGACGGCGGTGACGTGGACGAGGTCGGAGCCGTCGACCACGGACCAGGCCGGGGTGTTGGCCCGCGGCTTGCTCGCGGCGGGCACGGGCTGGCGGGAGCCCTCCGGGAGGGTGAGCTGGAGGTTCTCGGGCATCCGGTCCCCGGTGAACCAGAGCATCGCGTTCCCGGTGGTGAAGGCCTCGCCGACCCAGACCTGGACGAGCCCGGGTCCGATCTCGGGCAGGCCGACCTCGGGGAAGGCCGCGAGCCCGTGGTCGTGCGCGCCGTACCGCAGGAGAGCGGCGACCCGTCCTGCGCCGTCGGGTCCCCGCTCCTCGGCGCGCAGGGCCTCCTTCGTGACCTCGAGGCGCCCGACCGGGGGGTCGCGCAGGGCCTCGCACAGGCCGTTGAGCATCCGCGCGACCTGCTCGGGCGAGCCGCCCCGGGTGTGCACGTGGGTGTAGGTCGCCGTGACCTCGGAGTGGCGGTGGACGTCGCCGACGAGGTCGTGCAGCACGAGGTGCTGCACGAGATGGGTGAGCCCCCGGACGGCGAGGTTCTCGTCGGCCCACCCCACCCGGAACAGGATCCCGCCGCTGTACACGCCGTCGGTCCGCTCGGCGAACAGCGCCGGGATGCCGTCGACCTCGACCCGGGTGAGCGTCATCGGCGACGGCCTTCCGCCAGCACCGAGGAGCGCATGGTCTGCAGGTCCTCCTGGTAGCGCGCCGCGGCGGCCCACGGCCCCTCGGCCAGGGCCGGCCCGAGCGCCGAGAAGTGCTGCCCGGCACGGACCCGGCGACCCGCCACCCCGAGGAGGACGGCGATCTCGGTGTGCGGCTGCACCCACGCGTACGTCGAGGGCGGCGGAACCGCCAGGAGGCGGTCCGAGGCCTCCTCGAGCTCGGCGAGAACCCCCGGCTGGACCAGGTAGTCGTTCTGCGCGCCGCCGTCCTCGGCGAGCCAGCGGTCGAGATGCGCGGTGACGACGAGCGCCCCCTCGACACTCCCCTCCGCGGCGGTGGCCGACACCTCGCGCGCGAAGCCGAACGCGGCCTCCCAGGACCCACCCCACCGGGGCTGCAGGGAGCGCAGGATCTGCCGCTGCGCGGGGGCGTGGTGCGGGTCGACGGCCGCCAGCCGGCGGTAGCGGCGTCGTGACTCGCTCCAGCCCAGGCCGAGACCGCGGGCGGTGACGAGCCGGAGATACCACGCGTACCGGTCGGTGGGGTCCTCGGCGCAGAGCCGGATGAGGGTCTGCTCGGCGCGGGCGAGGCCGGCGGCCGAGTCCGCCCGGGTGGAGGCGGCGGGGTCGGCGGCGCTCCCGGCCGAGAGGATCGTCCGATGCGCGTCCAGGGTGCGTGCCAGGCGGTCGTCGGCGTGGGCGCGGAGGTGGGCGGCGAGATCGTCGTCGATGCCCTCGGACTCGGCCACGAGCTCGGTGACGGTGATGGCGTCCTCGGCGAGGCCGGTGGCCCGGGCCCGCACCTCCGCGAGGGCGCCGGGCAGGTCGCCGCCCTGGGCACGCGCCCGGATCGTCATGAGGTCTGGGAAGACCTCCGCCAGGTCCGTCTGGACCGGCGGCATGCTGGCCGACATGGTGCGAAGCCTAGGGCGCCGGAGCCTCCCGCGCTGGACCTATCGGGTGTTTCGGCGCGGCCGTGGACAAACTCGGTGCCGGAGGCGCCGCAGCGGTCCGTAGGATGGGACGCCGACCGGTGGCCGGCAGGACCCGTCCCCGCACCGGACCCCGTACCGCATGTCGTCGAGACGAAGGACCTTCACCGTGCTCCGCACCCACGAGGCCGGCACCCTGCGTGCCGGCCACACCGGCCAGACCGTCACCCTCACCGGTTGGGTGGCGAAGCGGCGCGATCACGGCGGGGTGGCGTTCGTCGACCTGCGGGACGCCAGCGGCGTCGTCCAGGTCGTGGCCCGGGACGAGGTGCTCACCGGCGCGGCCCACGACCTGCGCAGCGAGTACGTCGTCCGGGTCGTCGGCGAGGTGACCGCACGCGAGCAGCGCAACGTCAACCCCGACCTGCCGACCGGCGAGGTCGAGGTGGTCGCCTCCCAGATCGAGGTGCTCAACGCGAGCGCACCGCTGCCGTTCCAGGTGGACGAGCGGGTCACGGTCGGCGAGGAGGCGCGCCTCAAGCACCGCTACCTGGACCTGCGCCGTCCCGGGACCCGCTCGGCGGGGCACGCCCTCCGGCTGCGGAGCAAGGTCAACGCCGCCGCCCGCCGCGTGCTCGACGCCCGGGACTTCGTCGAGATCGAGACCCCGACCCTCACCCGGTCCACGCCCGAAGGCGCGCGCGACTTCCTCGTGCCCGCCCGGCTGGCTCCCGGCAGCTGGTACGCCCTGCCGCAGAGCCCGCAGCTGTTCAAGCAGCTGCTCATGGTCTCGGGGATGGAGCGGTACTACCAGATCGCCCGCTGCTACCGCGACGAGGACTTCCGCGCCGACCGGCAGCCCGAGTTCACCCAGCTCGACATCGAGATGTCCTTCGTCGAGCAGGACGACGTCCTCGAGCTCGGCGAAGCGGTCGTCAAGGAGATCTGGCAGCTCATCGGCGTCGACCTCGACGTCCCCTTCGAGCGGATGACGTACGCCGACGCGATGCGCCGCTTCGGGTCCGACAAGCCGGACCTCCGTTTCGGCCAGGAGCTCGTCGAGTGCACCGAGTTCTTCGCCGACACCTCCTTCCGCGTCTTCCAGGCCGAGTACGTCGGTGCCGTCGTCATGCCCGGCGGCGCGAGCCAGCCGCGCAAGCAGCTCGACGCCTGGCAGGAGTGGGCCAAGCAGCGCGGCGCCCGGGGCCTGGCCTACGTCCTCGTCCAGGAGGACGGGTCGCTCGGCGGTCCGGTCGCCAAGAACCTCTCGGAGACCGAGACCGCGGGGCTGGCGGCCCACGTCGGCGCCCAGCCCGGTGACTGCGTGTTCTTCGCGGCAGGCGGCACGAAGTCGTCGCGGGCGCTCCTCGGGGCCGCGCGCCTCGAGATCGGGCGGCGTTGCGGGCTCATCGCAGAGGACGCGTGGCGCTTCCTCTGGGTGCTGGACGCCCCGCTCTTCGAGCCCACGTCCGACGCCGTCGCGGCGGGTGACGTGGCGGTCGGCGGGGGAGCGTGGACGGCCGTCCACCATGCCTTCACCTCGCCCAAGGCCGAGTTCATGGACACCTTCGACACCGACCCGGGGCCGGCGCTCGCGTACGCCTACGACCTGGTCCTCAACGGCAACGAGCTGGGCGGCGGCTCCATCCGTATCCACCGGCGCGACGTCCAGGAGCGGGTCTTCCGGGTCATGGGCCTGTCGCCGGAGGAGGCGCAGGAGAAGTTCGGCTTCCTCCTGGACGCCTTCCAGTTCGGCGCCCCGCCGCACGGTGGCATCGCCTTCGGCTGGGACCGCATCGTCATGCTCCTCGGCGGCTTCGACAGCATCCGCGACGTCATCGCCTTCCCGAAGTCCGGCGGCGGCTACGACCCCCTGACCGACGCCCCGGCGCCCATCACGCCGGAGCAGCGCAAGGAGGCAGGCATCGACTCCCGACCCGCGGCGCCGGAGGCGGCCGCCGCGACCGGGTCCGGCGCGCTGCCCGCGTGAGGGCCGGCCGTAGCGGGATCGCAGCGGGGTCGCAGCGTCGGCACCGAGGCTGGTCGTCACCTCGGGGCATCCCGCCCCGAGGCCTGACGATCCTCCGAGGAGCCCCCTGATGACCCTGCGTTCCACCCTCACCGTCGCCGCGTCCGCCGTCGCCCTCGCCGGCTCGGTGGTCATGGCCCCGGCCGCCAGCGCCGAACCACTGGTCCAGAACGGCTGCGCGACGATGGCCAACGGCGTCGAGCGCTGCGTCATGTTCTTCTACGGACCCGGCGGCGGCGGCATGGGTGCCAAGGCGTCCATCAGCGACACCGCGGCCGGAGGGGACTTCGACGTCAAGGTCACCGACGTCAGGCTCCAGACCTGGTCCGGCGGGCAGTGGTCCCTGTACCTGCAGGAGGACGACTTCGACGGGTGGCACGCTGACTCCGACGTCGCGAAGACCGAGACCCGCAACACCTGTGCCTTCCCGCAGACCCGGCTTCGGGTCCGGGCCACGTTCGCCTGGCGAGGGAGCGACGGGGTCGTCCACTTCAAGGACCTCGTGACGGACGGGACCGCCCGCGCGATGGAGTGCTGAGGCGTCAGCGCCGCAGGAAGTCGAGCAGGACCCGGGTGAACTCCTCCTTGTGCGAGACCGTGATCCCGTGCGGACCCTGCTCCACGACGTGGAGCTCGGCCCCGGGGACCTGCTCGGCGGTGCGCTGACCCGACACCTCGAGGGGGACGATGGCGTCGGAGTCGCCGTGGATGACCAGCGTCGGGACGCTCGTCGCGCGCAGCCCGGCGGTGAAGTCCTCGACCCACGACCGGATGCACTGCACGGCAGCGTGGTTGTCGGCCTGGTGCGCCAGCGTCAGGGCCTCCTGCCGCTCCTCCTCGGTGACCTTGAGCTCGCCGTCGGCCGAGAAGAAGTTCGTGAGGAACCCGTCGAGGAAGCCGGCCGGGTCCTGTGCCAGAGGGGCCTGCATGCCCTCGACCGTCGCGTCGTCGAGGGCGCCGTCGGGGTGGGCGTCGTCCTTCTTCAGGCACGGCGGGATGGCCGCGGCGTAGACGACGCTGTGGAGCCGCTCCTCACCGACGTTCTGGATGTACCGGGCGACCTCGCCACCGCCCATCGAGAACCCGACGAGGCTGGCATCGGTGAGGTCGAGCTCGCGCATCAGGGCGTCGAGGTCGCCGGTCAGGGTGTCGTAGTCGTAGGAGGAGGACTCGCCGGGCTTGGCGGACTGCCCGAACCCGCGGCGGTCGTAGGTGACGACGCGGAAGCCGGCGTCCGTGAGCGCCGGGACCTGGTGGCGCCACGACGCGCCGCTGAGCGGCCAGCCGTGGATGAGGACGACGGGCCGGCCGGAGCCGCCGTGGTCCTCGTAGTGGATCTCGACCGGGCCGGTGCTCAGGGTTGCCATGACGTACCTCCGTCGTTGGGGGCTTGACCTCCTCACCATAGGGACGCCGCGGGCGATGTGCAGCCGGCAGGCGTGGGGAAGCGCGACTCGTGCCTCACCCCGAGGTGAGCGAGGGCAGCGCGCCCTCGCGCCACCGGCTGCGCCACTCGACCGCCGTCGTGAACCCGAGGCGTTGGTACAGCCGCCGAGCGCCGTCGTTGTCGGAGAACATCCCGAGCGCACAGGCTCCCGTACGCGCCACGGCGTCCCGGGTCAGCTCGGCGGTGACGGCCGCGCCCAGCCCCTGCCCCCGGAGTCCGGGCACGACCGCGATCCCGGCGAGCGTCGGGGTGCCTGCGGTCGACGGCTCGCTCACCCCGCAGGCGACGAGCCGTCCGGTGTCGTCGTGGACCCCGACCCACCGCTGTCCCGGTCGGGCGAACGGCTGCCCGTGGGTGCGGGGGCTCGCCGCCGTGAGGAGGGCGACGAGCTCGTCGCGCGCCGACGCCGCCAGCCGGGTCACCCGGTCCTCGCCGGCGACCCGGGGCGGCGCCGCACGGGTGTACATCCACTCCCAGTCGCCGCCCACCGACCCGACGGGCAGGTGCCGCTCGACGACGTCGTCGACCCCGCGCGGACGGCCGAGGTGGCGGAACGCTCCGCGGTCGAACCAGTGGCGGACCCGGGGGTCGGCGACGAGCGCCTCGACCGCCGCGGCGTCCCCGAGCACCGACGCACCGAGGATCCCGTGGTCGCTGCGGCGGGCGAACGCCACGGCGCGCCCACCGCACCCCTCGGCGCCCCAGGCCGGGGGCGGCAGTCCGCGCCCGACGTCGAGGAGGACCACCGGATGGTGCCCGGAGGCCTCGAGGAGGTCCTCGTAGGAGTCGAGGCGGCGGACGGTGCTCACTCCGTGATCCCGAAACGCTCGTGGAGGCGGCGCAGCGGCGCGGGCGCCCACCAGTTGGCACGGCCGAGGACGGCCATCGTCGCGGGGACGAGCAGCATCCGCACGAGCGTGGCGTCGATCGCGATGGCGAGCACGAGCGCGACCCCCACCTGCTTCATGATCAGGAGGTCGCCGGCGGCGAAGCCCGAGAAGACGATGACCATGAGCAGGGCGGCCGAGGTGATGATCCGTCCCGAGCGCTGGAGCCCGAGCACGACCGCGTCGCGGGTGCTGCGGCCCTGCGCGTGCAGCTCGACGATCCGCGACAGCAGGAAGACCTCGTAGTCCATCGACAGCCCGAACCCGAACGCGACGACGAGGACCGGGACGGTGTTCTCGACCCCGCCCGCCGAGGTGAAGCGCAGCAGGGACTCCAGGTGGCCCTCCTGGAAGATCCACACGGTGAGGCCGAGGCTCGCGCCCAGAGAGAGGACGTTCATGACGAGGGCCTTGACCGGGACGACGACCGACCCGGTCATGAGGAAGAGCAGGACGAGGGTGGCGAGGACGACTGCGGCCACGGCCATCGGGGCGCTGTCGGCGACCGCCTGCCGGAAGTCCAGGATGCCGGAGGCCTGCCCGACCACCCAGGACTCGAAGGGCGGCCGGTCGGCGCGGAGGGAGTCGACCAGGGCCCGCGAGGCCGCGCCCGAGCCGCTGTCCCCGGTCTGGAACGGCACCGTGACGACCCCGCCCTCGAGCTCGCCGACCGGGTCGACCGCGGTGACCCCCGGCCGGTCGGCCGCGGACCCGGCCCACTCCCGGACCTCGGCCACCGGGGCCTTCGCGACGACGAGGACCTGGGCACCGGCGAGCGTCGGGTACCCGGCCCGGAGCTCCTCGAAGAACGTCCGTTCCGGGGTCCCCTTCGGCAGCAGCTCCGCGCCGGACGCCGTCAGCTGCATGCCGCCGACCGGTGCCGCGAGCAGGACGAGCAGCCCGGAGACGACGCCGATGACGAGCCACGGGACGCGGTAGACGCGCTCCGCCAGGCGCGAGAAGACCCCCGTGTCGGCGCCGACCTCGGTGCTGCCGCGCACCAGCCGCCGGGCCCCGAGGACACACAGCGCCGGCACCAGCGACAGGGCCACGGCGAGCGCCACGACGACGACGGACACCCCGGCGAGCGACACGGCCCGGATGAAGGCGATGTCGAGGAAGAGCAGCCCCGCGAGGGAGATCGCGACCGTCACCGCCGAGAAGACCACGGTCCTCCCGGCGCGGTCGAGGGTGCGGCCGGCGGCGTCGACGATCTCGGCGGTGGTGGCATCGGCGGCCGGGCGTCCCGCGAGGGCGGCCCGCATCTCCTCGCGGAAGCGGCTGACGACGAGCAGCCCGTAGTCGATACACAGCCCGAGGGCCAGGACGGTGACGACGTTGACCGCCGACGCGTCGAGGTCGAGGAGGTAGGAGAAGCCGAGGAGCGAGGCCAGCGCGCCGGCGATGGAGGCGACCGCCCCAAGGACCGGGAAGCCGGCCGCGAGGAAGCCTCCGAAGACGACGACCATGACGGCGAAGCTCACCGGCAGCGCGATGCCCTCACCCCGCTGGCCGTCGACCTTGACCTGGCGCACGATCCGGTCGACGAGCTCGCGCAGCCCGCCCCGCTCCGAGGACGAGGCGCCGGTGTCCTCGACGAGGCGGTCGAAGACCTCGTCGACCTCGGCCGCGGCGGCGTCCTCCTGCTCGCTGTCGACGCCGGGGTCGAAGGTGACGACGGTGGCGAAGCCGCCGGCCTCTGGGTCGCCGTCGAGGACGAGCGTCCCGGCCTCCGGGGTCGTGGCGCCGCCCGGGACCACGAACGGGGAGACCGCCGACTCCACGCCGTCGACGGCGAGCAGGTCACGCACCGCGGTCGCAGCGGCCCGCGCGACCTCCGCGTCGGTGAGGTCGACCCCCTCGACGAGCAGCGTGTGGGTGCTGAAGCCGCTGCTTCCGGCGGCGTCGAGGACGTCGCGGCCCTGCTGATTCTCACCGTCGACGACGATCTCGCCGGTGTCGATCCGGTCGAAGAGACTCTGGGTGCCCAGGCCACCGAGCGCGACGCCGAGGCCCGCCACGACGAAGAGCAGCCAGCCGACGAGGGCGGAGCGCGCGTGCGCGGCGACGAACCGACCCCAGCGCTCCAGCGCCGGCCTGCCGTGTCCCGCACGCCTCGTCATGGGGCACAGAATCCCACGGGGTCCACGGCGGTCCGCCGCGGAGCCCGGGCCGCGCCCCGCCCCGCCGCTTTCTCGGGTGACCCGGGAAACCTGCACGTCACCCGGGAACGGTTCCTGGGGGAGGTGCGGCGTTCTCGGGTCACCCGATAATCCGTGGCGCGGTGGGGGGCGTCGGCGGTGGTCGTTAGCCTGCGGGGGTGAGCCAGGACGGGACCGACCTCTTCGGCGCCGCCGCGCAGGGTCGTGCCGGTGACGCCGGCCCCGCGGCGACCATGGCGCCGCTCGCGGTCCGGATGCGGCCGCGCTCGCTCGACGAGGTCCGCGGGCAGGGCGCCGTCCTGCGCCCGGGCAGCCCGCTCCGCCGCCTCATCGAGGGCGGCGGGGGAGCGGCGGGCCCCCTGTCGGCGATCCTGTGGGGGCCGCCCGGCACCGGCAAGACCACCCTGGCGCACCTCGTCGCCACCGCCTCGGACCGCGAGTTCGTCGAGCTGTCCGCGGTCACCGCCGGGGTCAAGGACGTGCGCACCGTCATGGACGGCGCGGCGCGCACCCGTGACCTATACGGCCGTCAGACCGTGCTGTTCCTCGACGAGATCCACCGGTTCACCAAGGCCCAGCAGGACGCCCTGCTGCCCGGGGTCGAGAACCGGCTCGTCGTCCTCGTCGCGGCGACCACCGAGAACCCGTCGTTCTCGGTCATCGCCCCCCTGCTGTCCCGCTCGATGCTCGTCACCCTCGTCCCGCTCACCGACGACGAGGTCGCCGACGTGCTGAGCCAGGCCGTGGGCGACGAGCGCGGGCTCGCCGGTGCGTACGCGCTGGCGGACGACGCCCGCGACCACCTGGTGCGGCTGGCCGGCGGCGACGCCCGGCGCTCGCTGACGTTCCTCGAGGCCGCGGCCGGGGTGGCCGAAGACTCCCTGGCCCCCGGCGCCGAGCGGCCCGAGGTCCTCGAGGTCACCCTGACGCACACCGAGCAGGCGGTGGCGCACGCCGCGGTCCGCTACGACCGCACCGGCGACCAGCACTACGACGTCGCGTCGGCGCTCATCAAGTCGATGCGCGGCTCGGACGTCGACGCGGCCCTGCACTACCTGGCGCGGATGCTCGAGGCGGGGGAGGACCCCCGGTTCGTCGCCCGGCGGATCGTCATCGCCGCCTCCGAGGACGTGGGGATGGCCGACCCCACGGCGCTCCAGACCGCGGTCGCCGCGATGCACGCCGTCGCCCAGATCGGCATGCCCGAGGCGCGGATCATCCTCGCCCAGGCGGTCGTGCACAACGCGCTGGCCCCGAAGTCCAACGCCGCCTACGCGGGCATCAACGCGGCGATCGCCGACGTCCGGGCGGGCAAGGGCGGGCCCGTGCCGCTGCACCTGCGCGGGAGCGGCTACGGGGGTGCCGCCCGCATCGCCGAGGCGTCGGCGGCGGCCGCGGGGCGGGGCCGGGCCCCCTCGTACGTCTACGCCCACGACGAGCCCGACGGCGTCGCCACCCAGCAGTACCTGCCCGACGACCTCGCGGCCGGCACCGACTACTACCGCCCCACCGACCGTGGCTTCGAGGCGCGGCTGCAGGAGCGCTGGCGCTGGCTCCGGGAGCGCCTCGGCCGCTGACCCGTCCCGCGGGTGGCTCGCGACGCCTAGGGTGAGGTGATGGACATCGACGCGACGCTCGCCGAGCAGGAGGACCGGCTGGTCGGCGAGCTCGCCACGCTGACCACCCCGCCCGAGGAGATGGGGAGCATCTCGTTCGGGAAGCGCATCGGCGAGGGGACGTCGATGGCGGTCGACCGGCTCGCCGCGGTCGCGGTCCAGGAGCAGCTGCTCGACACCCTGGCCCAGGTGCGGGCCGCCCGGCCAAGGTCGCCGAGGGCACGTACGGGCTGTGCGAGGTGTGCGGCGAGGCGATCCCGCCCGGCCGGCTCGAGGCGCGGCCGTGGGCCGTCCGGTGCGTCCGGCACGCCTGACCGGGGCGCCGGCCGTCGGGGCGTTGCCGGTCGCTGCGTGACCCGCGGAACAGGGGGCTGACGCCCGCCCGACCCGGTGCCACGATGGGGCTGGAGGTGGTCGCATGACATCGGACCCGCTCGTCCACAGCCCCCGCCGTGCGTGGCCGCGGGCTGCCCTCCTCGCCGTCGTCGCCCTCGGCACGGTCCTGGTCCTCGGCGCCTGCGCGGCCGGCCCGAACCCGGCGCTGGACACCGGCACCGACCCGCCCGGGTTCTGGCTGGGCCTGTGGCACGGCGTCATCGTGCCGGTGACGTTCATCGTGTCGCTGTTCACCGACGCCGTGAGCGTCTACGCGGTCCGCAACTCCGGTAACTGGTACGACGCCGGGTTCATGCTCGGGCTGCTCATCTCGCTCGGCGGCGCGGGCGGGTCGAGCCGGGGACGCCGCTGAGTCCGGCCCGGAGCGCCCGATAGGGTCGGCGGTATGGACGTCACGCTCGGAGGGATCGCAGCGCTCGTCGCCGCGGTCGCGTTCGCCTACCTCGTCGTCCGCGTCGCCGGCCTCGTCGGCAAGGCCGGCCGGATCCTCGACGAGACCCGCGAGAGCCTGCGCACGACCACCGACAACGTGCAGCCCACTCTCAAGAGCCTCACCGACACCGTCGGGCTCACCAACGACCAGCTGACCCGGGTCGACGCCATCACCAGCTCCGTGTCGACGATGACGACGAACGCCTCTGCGCTCACCTCGGTGTTCGCCGCCACGCTGGGCTCCCCGCTCATCAAGGTGGCCGCGTACAGCTACGGCGTGCGGGTGGCGGTCTCGAACCTGCGCAAGGCGGCCCGATGAGGGCGCGCACGCTGCTGCTCGGCGCCGCCGCGGTCGGCGTCGGCTATGCCCTCTGGCGGCTGCCGGCCACCCGGCGGTTCGTCACGACGGTGCGTGAGGCCGCGCGCGAGCGCGAGGCCGACCTGCGGGAGGCGGTGGAGGTCGCGGTGCGCACCGACGCCACGACCCGGGCGCCCCGCCATGCCGCGGGTGCCGTCGTCCCCGACCTCGACGTCGACGCGGGCTGGGGCGAGCGCGACCGCGGCCCGGCCGTGAGCCTCACCGACGGCGACCCGGGCCGGTCGCTGTCTCCCGAGGAGGCGCGCGCGCTGCTCCTGGACCCCTCCGGCCCCGCCGGTGGTGGCCCGGGCGGCGACGAGCGAGCTCGGTAGGGGCTCGACGCCCCCGCCTCCGCCCACCCGACCTTCGGACGCGGCCCCGGCATACGATGTCGGCCTGCCCGCGCCCGGCCCACCCCACAGGACTGACACGACATGGAAACCGCTGAGATCCGGCGCCGCTGGCTCGACTTCTTCTCCCGCAACGGTCACACGATCGTCCCGAGCGCCTCGCTGCTGCTCGACGACCCCAACCTGCTGTTCGTCAACGCCGGCATGGTGCCGTTCAAGCCGTACTTCCTCGGCCAGGAGACCCCGCTGTGGGACCGCGCCACGAGCGTGCAGAAGTGCGTGCGCACCGGTGACATCGAGGAGGTCGGCAAAACCTCGCGGCACGGCACCTTCTTCCAGATGAACGGCAACTTCTCCTTCGGGGACTACTTCAAGGAGGGCGCCATCCGCCTCGCCTGGGAGCTCGTCACGACCCCCCAGGGCGAGGGCGGCTACGGCCTCGACCCCGACCTCATCTGGCCCACCGTCTACGAGGACGACGACGACGCCTTCGCCATCTGGCACGAGCAGGTCGGGATCCCGGCCGAGCGCATCACCCGCCGCGGCAAGCTCGACAACTACTGGCACATGGGGGTCCCCGGCCCCGGCGGGCCGTGCAGCGAGATCTACCTCGACCGGGGCCCCGAGTACGGCCGCGACGGCGGCCCGGCCGTCGACGAGGACCGGTTCCTCGAGTTCTGGAACCTCGTGTTCATGCAGGAGGAGCTCTCGGCCGTCCGCGCCAAGGACGACTTCGACGTCGCCGGCCCGCTGCCCCAGCGGAACATCGACACCGGGATGGGCCTGGAGCGGATGGCGACGCTGCTCCAGGGGGTCGACAACCTGTACGAGATCGACGAGGTGTACCCCGTCCTCGACCGGGCGGCCCAGCTGTCCGGCACGCGCTACGGCGCCGAGTCCGGGCACATGGTCAGCGAGTCCCACCCCGACGACGTTCGGCTCCGGGTCGTCGCCGACCACGTCCGGTCCTCGCTCATGCTCATCGGCGACGGCGTCACCCCGGGCAACGAGGGCCGCGGCTACGTCCTGCGCCGGATGCTGCGCCGCGCGATCCGCTCGATGCGGCTCCTCGGCTACGAGGACCCCTGCCTGCCGGAGCTGCTGCCGGTCTCGCTCGAGCGGATGGAGCAGTCCTACCCCGAGCTGCGCACCGACTGGGACCGCATCTCGCAGATCGCCTACGCCGAGGAGGAGGCGTTCCGCCGCACCCTCACGGCGGGCACGACGATCCTCGACACCGCCGTCGCCCGCACCAAGGAGCGCGGCGGGGCCGTCCTCGCCGGGGACCAGGCGTTCCAGCTGCACGACACCTACGGCTTCCCCATCGACCTCACCCTCGAGATGGCGTCGGAGCAGGGGCTCGAGGTGGACCGTGAGGGCTTCACCCGGCTCATGCAGGAGCAGCGCCAGCGGGCCAAGGACGACGCGCGGTCCAAGAAGGTGGCCCACGGCGACACCAGCGTCTACCGGGCCCTGGCCGACGGCGTCGGCGCCCCGGTCGAGTTCACCGGGTACTCCGAGGTGACCTCCGAGGCGCGGGTCGCGGGGATGCTCCGCGACGGCGTGCCGGTCACCTCCGCGACCGCGGGCGACGACGTCGAGCTCGTGCTCGACCGCACCCCGTTCTACGCCGAGGGCGGCGGCCAGCTCGCAGACGGCGGCCTGCTGCGGCTCGGCAGCGGGGCGGTCGTGGAGGTGCGGGACGTCCAGTCGCCGATCCGGGGTCTCATCGTGCACCGCGCGACGGTCGTCACCGGTGAGGTCGCGGCGGGCGAGCAGGCGTACGCGGAGGTCGACATCGAGCGCCGCCGGTCCATCTCGCGGGCGCACACCGCGACGCACATGGTGCACAAGGCGATCCGGGAGGCCCTCGGCGACACCGCCACCCAGGCCGGGTCCGAGAACTCCCCGGGCCGGTTCCGGTTCGACTTCCACGCCTCGTCCGCGCTGCCGGCGTCGGTGCTCGGCGACGTCGAGTCCCGGGTCAACGCGCTGCTCCTGGACGACCTCGCCGTCAACGCCGAGGTCATGACCCAGCAGCAGGCGCGCGACGCGGGTGCGATGGCGCTCTTCGGCGAGAAGTACGGCGACGCCGTGCGCGTCGTCTCCGTCGGGGACTGGGCCCGCGAGCTGTGCGGAGGCACGCACGCCGAGCGCACGACCCAGCTCGGGCTCGTCACCCTGCTCGGGGAGTCCTCCATCGGGTCCGGGGTCCGGCGGGTCGAGGCGCTCGTCGGCAACGACGCGTTCTCGTTCCTCGCCCGGGAGCGCGCCATCGTCGGCCAGCTCACCGAGCTGATGAAGGGTCGCCCCGAGGAGCTGCCCGAGCGCGTGGGCGGGCTGCTCACCCGGCTCAAGGAGGCCGAGCGCGACCTCGAGCGGCTGCGCACCGAGCAGCTGCAGGCCGCGGCCGGGTCGCTCACCGACCGCGCGCGCGACGTCGGCGGGGTCACCCTGCTCGCGCACGACGCGGGGGAGGCCGACGCCGGCGACGTGCGCACGATGGTCCTGGACCTGCGCGGCCGCCTCGGCAACGACCGCCCGTCGGTCGTGGCCGTCACAGGGGTCGCGAAGGGCCGGCCCGTGGTCGTCGTCGCGACGAACGAGGCGGCCCGCGGGCGCGGCATCACCGCCGGCGAGCTGGTCCGGGTCGCGGCCGGCGCCCTCGGCGGCGGCGGGGGCGGCAAGGACGACATCGCGCAGGGCGGCGGCCAGGACCCCGCCAAGGTCGGGGAGGCGCTCTCGGCCGTCGAGTGGCGCGTCGGGGAGCTCGCCGGCTGATGTCGGACGGCGAGCAGCGCCCGGCGCGCGGCGTCCGCATCGGCGTCGACGTCGGCTCGGTCCGCGTCGGGGTGGCCCGCAGCGACCCCGACGGGCTGCTCGCGACTCCGCTGGAGACGGTCCCCCGGACCGCCGGCGCGGACCCACACCCGGGCGCCGAGGACCTCGAGCGGCTCGCCCAGCTCGTCGCCGAGCACGCGGCGGTCGGGGTGGTCGTCGGGCTCCCCAGGTCGCTCTCGGGTGTCGAAGGGCCCGCTGCCGCGAACGTCCGCACGTATGCTGGCGTGCTGGCGGCGCGTGTCGCCCCCGTCCCGGTCCGCCTCGTCGACGAGCGCCTGACGACGGTCGACGCGCACCGCGCGCTCACGGCGAGCGGAGTCGCCGGACGGCGGCAGCGCTCCGTGGTCGACCAGGCCGCGGCGGTGCTGATCCTCCAGTCGGCGCTCGACACCGAGCGTGCGACCGGGGCTCCGGCAGGAGAACCGGTCGGAGGACGACGGCGCAAGCCACGGACGAAGGGCACGAGGACGTGAGCCACGACTTCACCGACACGATCTTCGGTGACGACAGCCGGCGACCCGCGGGGAGCTCCCGTCGGGACATCCACGGTCGTCGCCGACGTCGCAGGTCCCGCGGTCGCGGCCTCCTGGCGGTCCTCATCGCCGTCGTCCTCGTCGGCGGTGCCGCGTACGGCGCCGTCAGCGTCCTCGGCCCGATGATCGGAGGCCTCGTCGGCGGCTCCGAGACCGACGTCGACTTCCCCGGCCCGGGCGAGGGCGAGGTCGAGGTCGTCGTGTCCTCCGGCGACACCGGCGAGGACATCGCGACGACGCTGCGCGACGCCGGCGTCACGAAGACCCGCACCGCCTACCTCGAGGCGGCGGCCGCTGACCCGCAGACGGCCGCGAAGATCCAGCCCGGCACGTACGTGCTCCTCAAGGGGATGACCGGGCTGGACGCCTTCGGGGTGCTCACCGACCCGGCGAACCGGGTCACCGACCGCGTCACGGTCCGTGAGGGGCTGTGGACCTCCGAGACGTTCGCGGCCCTCTCGAAAGCCACCGGGGTGCCGGTCGAGGAGTACGAGAAGGCCGCCAAGGACACCGAGGCCCTCGGGCTGCCGGCGCAGGCGGAGGGCAACCTCGAGGGGTGGCTGTTCCCGGCGAGCTACGAGTTCTCCGAGGACACGTCGGCCACCGAGCAGCTGAGCGCGATGATCGACCTGACCATCAAGACCCTCGAGGCCGCCGACGTCCCGAAGAAGGACTGGCAGCGCACCCTCATCATCGCCTCGATCGTCGAGGGCGAGGCCCGCGGCGACGCGGACCGGGGCAAGGTGGCCCGGGTGGTCGAGAACCGTCTCGCCGACCCGAACGGCCCGACCGCCGGCTTCCTCCAGATGGACTCGACGGTCAACTTCGTCCTCCAGAAGCGCGGCAACCTCACCAAGAGCGAGTACGACAGCGCGAAGTCCGACCCGTACGACACCTACGGCTCCCCGGGGCTGCCGCCCGGGCCGATCGGCAACCCGGGCAAGGCGGCCATCGACGCCGCGGCCGACCCGACGCCGGGTGGGTGGTTCTTCTTCGTGACGGTCAACCTCGACTCGGGAGAGACCCTCTTCGCCGAGACGTACGCGGAGCAGCAGGCCAACGAGGCCAAGCTGCGGCAGTGGTGCTCGGACAACGAGGGGAAGTGCAGCGGGTGACCTGGTGCCGGTGCTGAGGGCCGCGGTCCTCGGGTCCCCGGTGGAGCACTCCCTCTCGCCGGCGCTGCACCGGGCGGGGTACGCCGCGCTCGGGCTGCAGGGGTGGGAGTACGACCGGCACGAGGTCGGCGTCGCCCACCTGCCCGCGTTCGTCGGTGCCCTCGACGAGACCTGGCGGGGCCTGTCCCTGACGATGCCCCTCAAGGAGGCGGCCCTCGCGCTGGCGACCGACACCTCGGACGTGGCGCGGCTGGCCGCCGCCGCGAACACCCTCGTGCGTCGCGACGACGGTGGGTGGGACGCGACGAACACCGATGTCGCGGGCGCCGTCGCGGCGCTGCGCCCGCACCTGTCCGGCCCGGTGCAGCGAGCCCTGGTCATCGGCGCCGGGGCGACCGCGCGGTCCTGTGTGCTCGCCCTCGCCGAGCTCGGCGTCACGACGCTCACCGTCCGGGCGCGCGACACCGCCAAGGCCGCAGACCTCCTCGCCTGGGCGCTCGACGCCGGCGTCGGCGTGCGCAACGGCTCCGTCGCCGCGATCGACCCGTGGGTCACGACCCGCGACGACGTCGTCGTCTCGACCGTCCCACCGGCCGCCGGCGACGACGTCGCGGCCACCGTGCCGGCCGCGCATGCGGGGGTCCTCCTCGACGTCGTGTACGCCGGATGGCCGACCCCCCTCGCCCGGGCGGCCGCGGCCGCCGGCATGACGGTCGTGTCGGGTCTGGAGCTGCTCGTGCACCAGGCGGCCGAGCAGTTCCGGCTCTTCACCGGCCGCCCCGCCCCGGTCGAGGCCATGCGCGAGGCGGGCCTCGCCGCCCTCGGAGGTGGCGCATGACGCCGTGGTGGGTCGTCGTCGTGGTTGCCCTGGTCATGGGCGTCGTCGGGCACCTCACCGGCCTGCGGCTCGCCACCGGGGGGTACCGCATCAACGAGGACGAGGTCGACCGACCCCCCGGCCACCCGTGGTGGACCGGCCCGGCCACCGGCGCGCTGAGCGCCCTCGCCGTCGTCTCCGTGGGGGATCACGGGGCGTGGGCCTCCCTGCCGCCCTTCCTGCTGTTCGCCTGGCTCACCGTCGGGCTCGTGTGGATCGACCTCGACGTCCACCGGCTCCCGGTGGGGCTCGTCGTCCCCACCGGCGCCGCTCTCGTCCTCCTCCTCGGGATCGCCTCGCTCGCGACCCCGGGGGAGGGCCGGTGGCTCACGGCCGTCATCGGAGCCGCGGTCATGGGCGGCACCTACCTCGTCCTCGGCCTCCTCCCGGGTGGCGGGGTCGGCGGTGGCGACGTCCGCCTTGCGCCGGTCCTCGGAGCCCTCCTCGGATGGCTCGGGATCGCCCATCTCCTCCTCGGGCTCATGGCCGGCTTCCTCATCGGCGGGCTGACGGCGATCCTGCTCCTCGCGGGGCGCCGGGTCGGGCTGAAGTCCTCCATCGCGTACGGCCCCGCCATGTGCCTCGGCGCCTGGGTGGCCATCGGCGGCACGTCCCGCATCCTGACCTGGCTGACCGGTGGCTGAGACACGCGTGGAAGGATCGGACCCATGCTGCGTTGGCTGACCGCGGGGGAGTCGCACGGCCCCGCCCTCGTCGCGACCGTCGACGGCCTGCCCGCAGGCGTCGAGGTGACCACCGCCGACCTCGCCGGGGCCCTGGCCCGGCGCCGCCTCGGCTACGGCCGCGGGGCCCGGCAGAAGTTCGAGCAGGACGAGGTCGAGTTCCTCGGCGGGGTCCGGCTCGGGCGCACCCTCGGCTCGCCGGTCGCGATCCGGATCGGCAACACCGAGTGGCCGAAGTGGCGCACCGTCATGAGCCCCGACCCGGTGAGCGAGGCGGACTACGCGGCCTCCGACGACGTCAACGCCGAGAAGGAGGTGGCCCGCAACCGGCCCCTCACCCGGCCGCGGCCCGGCCACGCCGACCTCGTCGGCATGCAGAAGTACGGCTTCGACGACGCACGTCCGGTGCTCGAGCGCGCCTCGGCGCGTGAGACCGCCGCCCGGGTCGCCCTCGGTGCCGTGGCCGCCCGGTTCCTCGAGCAGGCGTACGGCATCCGGCTGGTGTCGCACACCGTGGCCATCGGGGCGGCCGGAGTCCCGGACGACGCGCCGCTGCCCGGGCCGGACGACGTCGCCGCGCTCGATGCCGACCCCGTGCGCGCGTTCCACCCCGGCGGCTCGGCCGCGATGGTCGCCGAGGTCGACGCGGCCCGCAAGGACGGCGACACCCTCGGTGGCGTCGTCGAGGTCGTCGCCGTCGGGGTGCCGCCGGGGCTCGGGTCGCACGTGCACTGGGACCGCCGGCTCGACTCCCGCCTCGCGGCGGCGCTCATGGGCATCCAGGCCATCAAGGGCGTCGAGGTCGGCGACGGGTTCCGTACGGCGGCGCGGCGCGGGTCGCAGGCGCACGACGAGATGGAGCGCGACGCCGACGGGGTCATCCGGCGCGCCACCGGGCGGGCCGGAGGCACCGAGGGCGGCATGTCCGTGGGCGGTGTCCTGCGGGTGCGCGCGGCGATGAAGCCCATCTCCACGGTGCCGCGCTCGCTGCGCACCGTCGACGTCGCGTCCGACGAGGCGGCGACGGCCATCCACCAGCGCTCCGATGTCTGCGCGGTCCCCGCCGCGGGCGTCATCGCCGAGGCGATGGTCGCCCTGGTCCTGGCCGAGGCGTGCCTCGAGAAGTTCGGCGGCGACTCGGTCGCCGAGACCGCCCGCAACCACCGGGGCTACCTCGACGCGATCCCGTCGGCGATGCGCACGTGGGACGACGTCTGATGCCCCGCGTCGTCCTCGTCGGCCCCCCGGGGTCGGGCAAGACCACCACCGGGCGGGCGCTCGCGGCACTCCTCGGGGTCGACTTCCTCGACACCGACCTCGCCATCGAGACGGCGTCGGGGCGCAGCGTCAGCGACATCTTCGTCGAGGACGGCGAGCCTACCTTCCGCGACCTGGAGCGGGCCGAGGTGGCCCGGGCCCTTGCCGAGGAGGACGGCGTCGTCGCCCTCGGCGGTGGCGCGCCGGTCGACCCGCTCACCGAGCCGCTGCTCGAGGGCCACACCGTCGTCTTCCTCGACGTCGGGATCGCCGACGCGTCCAAGCGGGTGGGCTTCGACCGCAGCCGCCCCCTGCTCGCGGTCAACCCGCGTGCCTCCTGGGTCCGGCTCATGGGCGAGCGGCGCCCGGTCTACGAACGCGTCGCGACGCACGTCGTCGACACCGCCGGGCGGCCGGCCGAGGACGTGGCGGCCGAGGTGGCCGCGCTGATCGGCGCGGGCACGTGAGCGAACCCGTCGTCATCCCCGTCGGCGACCTCCACGACGTCGTCGTCGGCCGGGGGGTGCTCGACCGGGTCGCGGCGCAGCTGCCCGGCGGGGTCCGGCAGGTCCTCGTCGTGCGCCCCGAGGGGCTGCGGACCTACGCCGACACGGTCGCCGGGGCGCTGTCGGCCGCCGGGTACACGGTCCGCGTCGAGGCCGTCCCGGACAACGAGCGGGCGAAGACGGCCGAGGTGGCCGCCGGTCTGTGGTCGGTGCTCGGGCAGCGGGCGTTCACCCGCACCGACGCGGTCGTCTCGGTCGGCGGCGGCACCGTCACCGACCTCGCGGGGTTCGTCGCGGCCACCTGGCTGCGTGGTGTCCCGGTCGTCCACGTCCCGACCACCCTGCTCGCCATGGTCGACGCGGCGGTCGGGGGCAAGACCGGCATCAACACCGCCGAGGGCAAGAACCTCGTCGGCGCCTTCCACACCCCGGCCGGCGTCGTGTGCGACCTCGACGTCCTCGCCACCCTGCCGCGGCCCGACCTCGTCGCCGGGCTCGCGGAGGTCGTCAAGGGCGGCTTCATCGCCGACCCACGGATCCTCGAGCTCATCGAGGCGGACCCCTCCGCCGCGACCCGCTGGGATGGCGACGTGCTGGCCGAGCTCGTCGAGCGGAAGGTGCGCGTCAAGGCCGAGATCGTGGCCGCCGACCTCACCGAGTCGTTCCTGCGCGAGGTCCTCAACTACGGCCACACCCTCGGGCACGCCATCGAGCAGGTCGAGCACTACGAGCGCCGGCACGGCGAGGCCGTCGCGATCGGGATGGTGTTCGCCGCCGAGCTCGGGCACCGCACCGGCACCGTCGACGACGCGCTCCTGGCCCGCCACCGGGCGGTGCTCGAGGCGGTGGGGCTCCCGACCCGCGACGTGGGCGGCCGCTTCGAGGACCTGCTCACCGCGATGGCCCGCGACAAGAAGTCGCGTGGGGCCACGATGCGGTTCGTCGTCCTCGACGGCCTGGCCCACCCGGTACGCCTCGTCGGCCCGGACGAGTCGCTGCTGCGCGACGCCTACGCCGCCATCTCGCCCTGACCCACCCCCGCAGATCGCCAGGAGGAGCGGGCGGTCGGGCGAGCGGCGGGGGAGCGGTAGCATGGTCGGCGATCCCGACCCCTTCGCAGGGGTGACGCGCGCCCGCACTCCGGTGCCGTGACCCGTCCCAGACTCGAGAAAGACACCAGCCCGTGGCATCGACCAACGACCTGAAGAACGGCCTCGTCCTCAACATCGAGGGCCAGCTGTGGTCCGTCGTGGAGTTCCAGCACGTCAAGCCCGGCAAGGGCCCGGCCTTCGTGCGCACCAAGCTCAAGAACGTCCTGTCGGGCAAGGTCGTCGACAAGACCTTCAACGCCGGCGTCAAGGTCGAGACCGCGAACGTCGACAAGCGGAACATGCAGTACCTGTACAACGACGGCACCGACTTCATCTTCATGGACGGTGACACCTACGACCAGCTCCCGGTGAGCCCCGAGGTCGTCGGCGACGCCGCGAAGTACATGGTCGAGAACCAGGAGGCCATCGTGGCCCGCCACGACGGCACCGTCCTCTACATCGAGCTGCCCGCCTCCGTCGTCCTCGAGATCACCTACACCGAGCCGGGCCTCCAGGGCGACCGCTCCACGGGCGGCACGAAGCCGGCCACCCTCGAGACGGGCGCCGAGATCGCCGTGCCGCTCTTCCTCGAGCAGGGGACCAAGATCAAGGTCGACACCCGCGACGGCTCCTACCTCGGCCGGATCAGCTGACCCGTGGCCGCCCGCACCAAGGCCCGTAAGCGCGCCCTCGACCTGCTGTTCGAGGCGGAGCAGCGGGGCATCGACCCCGCGGACCTCCTGCGCGAGCGGCTGGCGGTGCCCGTCACCGAGCACGCCCTCTCGGAGTTCACCGCCGACCTGGTGACCGGCGTCTCCACCCACCGGGACCAGCTCGACGAGCTCATCACGACGTACTCGCAGGGCTGGTCGCTGCCGCGGATGCCCGCGGTCGACCGTGCCATCCTCCGGCTCGGCGCCTACGAGGTCCTGCACTCGCAGGACGTTCCCGAGCCGGTGGCGATCAGCGAGTGGGTGGCCCTGGCGACCGAGCTGTCGACCGACGACAGCCCGCGCTTCGTCAACGGCCTGCTCGCCCGCCTCGTCGAGGTCAAGCCCACCCTCGCCTGAGCGTCCGGCCCCGGTCAGCTCTCCTCGAGGCGGAAGCCGAGCTTGAGCCCCACCTGGTAGTGCGCGACCGCGCCGTCCTCCAGATGGCCGCGGATCTCGGTGACCTCGAACCAGTCGAGCCCGCGCACGGTCGTGTTCGCGCGGGCGACCGCCGAGGTGATCGCGTCGTCGATGGACGTCGTCGACGTCCCGACGACCTCGCTGATGCCGTATGTGTGCGCCATGGCGGCCCCTCTCGTCGGCGGCCGCCCCGGTGGTGGCCGTCCCCCCGATCGTCGCGGGTCCGAGGCGGTCGCGCCAGGGGTCAGCGCGCGCCGGCCGAGGCGAAGACGACCTCGGGCCACGGCGACTCTGCGAGCCAGCGCCGGTACGCCGCCGCGTCGGCGTCCCGCGGTGGGAAGAGCGGCGGGGATGCGGCCTCGGCCCGCTGCTCCGGGCAGGTGGCCCCGGACGTGGGTGCGCTGGTGATCTCGGGCATCGGAGCCTCCTCGGGGACGAGCCGGAACGTGACCATCACATCTTGTTATGTCATACATGCTGACGCATTATGCGTCTCACGGGGCGGACCGCCCCGCCGGGCACCACCGCAGTCCCATGGCTGGCGTGCGCTCCGGCGGCATGCTCAACTGCTGCCATGAGCACCCTCGGACCGCGGTTCGCCCGGGCGGTCGCCGCGAAGGACGCCGACGCAGTGCACCGCCTCGTCACCCCGGACGTCGACTTCCGGGGCCTGACCCCCGGACGCGCCTGGGAGGGCACCGGCCCCGACGACCTCGTCGAGGTCCTGTTCGGCTGCTGGTTCGGGGATGCCGACGAGATCACCGCCCTCGTCGACGTCACCGCCGGAGCGCCCGTCGAGGACACCCAGCGGGTCTCCTACCGGCTCGCCCTGCGGACGCCCGACGGTGCCTACGCCGCCGAGCAGCAGGCGTACTACCGCGCCGACGGCGACCACATCGGGTTCCTGCGGATCCTCTGCTCCGGCTTCCGGCCCGCGGGCGCCACCGCCGGCTGAGCCGACACGGACCGGCGCCGTGGACGGTGTCGCCCGAGGCGCTCCGGACCAACTACAGTGGCGCCCGCCAGACATCCTTTAACGACCTGTCCCGTGAGGCAGGGAAGGAGGTCGCACGCGGATGACGCGCGCCGACGACACGCTGCCCCCCGGAGCCCTCGAGGCCTCCGCCACCGCCCGCACCGTCATGAGCGAACCGGACATCTCCCGGGCTCTGCGGCGCATCGCCCACGAGATCGTCGAGCGCAACAAGGGCGCCCACGACCTCGTCCTGCTCGGCATCCCGACCCGTGGAGTCGAGCTCGCCCGCCGCCTCTCGGAGCTGCTCCTGGAGATCGAGGGCGTCGAGGTCCCGGTCGGCGACCTCGACATCACGATGTTCCGCGACGACCTGCGCCACCAGCCCACCCGCGCCCCGATGCCGACCCGCATCCCGAGCAGCGGGGTCGATGACCGGATCGTCGTCCTCGTCGACGACGTCCTGTACTCCGGCCGCACCATCCGGGCCGCGCTCGACGCGCTCTCGGACCTCGGCCGCCCCCGCGCCGTCCGGCTGGCCGTGCTCGTCGACCGGGGCCACCGCGAGCTGCCGATCCGGGCCGACCACGTCGGAAAGAACCTGCCCACCGCGCACACCGAGCGGGTCATGGTCCGGCTCAGCGGGGTCGACGACACCCCGGAGTCGGTGACCATCGCCTCCGGGGAGACCCGGGCGGGCAGTCCGTCGACGCCGGCCGCAGGGGGGCACCGATGAGGCACCTCCTCTCCAGCGCCGACCTCAGCCGCGACGACGTCCGGATGCTCCTCGCCACCGCCGCCGAGATGCACGAGGTCCAGCGCCGCGACGTCAAGAAGCTCCCGACCCTGCGCGGGCGCACCATCATCAACCTCTTCTTCGAGGACTCCACCCGCACCCGCAGCAGCTTCGAGATCGCGGGCAAGTGGATGTCGGCCGACACCATCAACATCACCGGCAAGGGCTCGTCGGCGTCCAAGGGTGAGTCGCTGCGCGACACCGTGATGACGATCGACGCGATGAGCGTGGACTGCGTCGTCATCCGGCACATGGCCAGCGGCGCCGCCCACCAGGTGTCCCAGTGGGTCGACGCGAGCGTCGTCAACGCGGGGGACGGCACCCACGAGCACCCCACCCAGGCGCTGCTCGACGCGTACACGATGGAGCAGCGGCTCGGGCCGCTCGCCGGCCGCCGGGTCGCCATCGTCGGCGACCTCACCCACAGCCGGGTGTTCCGGTCCAACGCGATCACGCTGCGCACCCTCGGCGCCGACGTCACGCTCGTCGCCCCCCCGACCCTGATGCCCAGCGGCATCGGGGCGTGGGCGGCCGCCGACGGGCTGCACCTCACCGACGACCTCGACGAGGTCCTCGCCTCCGGCCCGGACGCGGTGATGATGCTGCGCGTCCAGCGCGAACGGATGAGCGGCGGCTTCTTCCCGACCCCCAGGGAGTACACCGTGGGCTTCGGCCTCACCCGCGACCGCCTCCGGGCCCTGACCGACGCGAACGGCGAGGCGGTCATCTGCCACCCGGGCCCGATGAACCGCGGGCTCGAGATCAGCGCCGACGCGGCCGACGCCGCCCAGAGCCTCGTCCTGGACCAGGTGTCCGCGGGAGTGGCGGTGCGGATGGCCGTGCTCTACCACCTGCTCGCCGGAGAGGAGGACGCGGCATGAGCGACCTGCTGATCACCGGCGTCACCTACCTCGGCCCCGACGGGGCCGAGCAGCGCGGTGACCTCGCCGTGCGCGACGGGCTCGTCGCCGAGGTCGGCCGGGTCGAGGACGTCAGCGGCCTCGACCGGCTCGACGGCGACGGGCTGACCGCCCTCCCCGGGTTCGTCGACCTGCACACCCACCTGCGCGAACCGGGCCGTGAGGACGCCGAGACGATCGCCTCCGGCTCGCGCGCCGCCGCGGCGGGCGGGTTCACCGCGGTCCTCGCGATGGCCAACACCTCCCCGGTCACCGACACCGCCGAGGCAGCCGAGCGCATCCTCGACCTCGGTCGCGCGGCCGGGCTCGTCGACGTCGTCCCGGTGGGCGCGGTCACGAAGGGCCTCGAGGGCGTCGAGCTGGCCGAGCTCGGCCTCATGCACCGCTCCCGCGCCCGGGTCGGGGTCTTCAGCGACGACGGGCACTGCGTGGCCGACGGCCGCGTCATGCGCCGGGCCCTGGAGTACGTCCGGGCCTTCGGCGGTGTCGTCTCGCAGCACAGCCAGGACCCCGCGCTCGCCGGGGCGCAGGCCTGCTGCCACGAGGGCGAGCTGTCCGGGCGGCTCGGCCTGCCCGGCTGGCCCCCGGTGGCCGAGGCGAGCATCATCGCCCGCGACGCGATGCTCGCCGAGCACACCCGCAGCCGGGTCCACGTCGCGCACGTGAGCACCGCGGAGGGCCTGGACGTCGTGCGCTGGGCGAAGGCCCGCGGCATCGCCATGACCGCCGAGGTCACCCCGCACCACCTGGCGCTGGGCACCGACCTGCTCGCCGGCTACGACCCCGTGTTCAAGGTCAACCCGCCGCTGCGCCCCACCGCCGACCAGGAGGCGCTGCGGGCGGGGCTGCTCGACGGCACGATCGACGCCGTCGCCACCGACCACGCCCCGCACGCCCGGCACGACAAGGAGCACGCCTTCGTCGACGCGGCATTCGGGATGCTCGGGCTCGAGACCGCGTTCGGGGTGGTCCACGACCTGCTCGTCACGACCGGCTCGATGGGGCTGGCCGACCTGGCCCGGGTCATGTCGGTCAACCCGGCCCGCATCGCCGGGCTGGCCGGCCACGGCCGGCCGCTCGCGCCGGGGGAGCCCGCCAACCTCGTCCTCGTCGACCCCGCTGCCACGGTCACCGTCGACCGCGCCGCCTCGCAGTCCCTGTCCCGTAACACCCCGTGGCACGGGCGGACCCTCACCGGAGCCGTCCACGCCACCATCCTGCGCGGCACCGTCACCGCGCGCGAAGGAGAGCCCGCAGCATGCTGACCCACCGCGAGCCCGCCGTCCTGGTCCTCGAGGACGGCCGGACCTTCCCCGGCCGCGCCTACGGCCACCGTGGCACGACCGTCGGCGAGGCCGTCTTCTCCACCGGCATGACCGGCTACCAGGAGACCCTCACCGACCCCAGCTACCACCGCCAGGTCGTCGTCATGACGGCCCCGCACGTCGGCAACACCGGGTGGAACGACGAGGACGACGAGTCGGGCCGGATCTGGGTCGCCGGCTACGTCGTGCGCGACCCCGCGCTGCGGCCGTCGAACTGGCGCTCCCGGCGCTCGCTCGAGGACGAGCTCGACGCCCAGGGCGTCGTCGGCCTCTGCGACGTCGACACCCGGGCCATCACCCGGCACCTGCGCGAGCGCGGGGCGATGCGAGTCGGCATCTTCTCGGGGGACGCGGCTTCCCGGCCGCCCGCCGAGCTGCTCGCCGAGGTCGCGGCAGCCCCCGAGATGGCCGGCTCGTCCCTGGCCGCCGAGGTCGCGACCACCGAGGCGTACGTCGTCCCGGCGGTGGGGGAGCGGCGCTTCACCGTCGCCGCCGTCGACCTCGGCATCAAGGCGATGACGCCGCGGATGATGGCCGAGCGCGGCATCGAGGTGCACGTGCTCCCGGCCACGGCGACCGTCGAGGACGTCCGGGCGCTCGCGCCGGACGGGGTGTTCCTCAGCAACGGCCCGGGCGACCCGGCGACAGCCGAGGCCCAGGCCGAGCTGCTCCGCGGCGTGCTGCGCGACGGGACCCCGTACTTCGGCATCTGCTTCGGCAACCAGATCCTCGGCCGGGCGCTGGGGTTCGGCACCTACAAGCTGAAGTACGGGCACCGCGGCATCAACCAGCCGGTCATGGACCGCACGACCGGCAAGGTCGAGGTCACCGCCCACAACCACGGCTTCGCCGTCGACGCGCCGCTCGACCGGGCGACCGAGACCGAGTTCGGCATCGTCTCGGTCAGCCACGTCTGCCTCAACGACGACGTCGTCGAGGGCCTGGAGGTGCGCGACGGCGAGCGGCTCGTCGCCTTCTCGGTCCAGTACCACCCGGAGGCCGCGGCCGGCCCGCACGACGCCGCCTACCTGTTCGACCGCTTCACCGATCTCATGCAAGGAGCAAAGAAGTGACTTCAACCGGTATTCGGGGTCCCCGCGAAGTATCGGAGCGAGGCACGAGCGCAGAACTTCGTGGGGTGAACTGATGCCCAAGCGCGACGACATCACGAGCGTCCTGGTCATCGGCTCCGGCCCGATCGTCATCGGGCAGGCCTGCGAGTTCGACTACTCCGGCACCCAGGCGTGCCGCGTCCTGCGGGAGGAGGGGATCCGGGTCATCCTCGTCAACTCCAACCCGGCGACGATCATGACCGACCCGGAGTTCGCCGACGCCACGTACATCGAGCCGATCACCCCCGAGATCGTCGAGAAGATCATCGCCAAGGAGCGCCCGGACGCCGTGCTGGCGACCCTCGGCGGCCAGACGGCGCTCAACTGCGCGATGGACCTGCACGAGCGCGGCATCCTCGAGAAGTACGACTGTCCCCTCATCGGGGCCAACGTCGAGGCGATCCAGCTCGGCGAGGACCGCGAGAAGTTCAAGGGCGTCGTCGAGCGCTGCGGCGCGGAGTCGGCCCGCTCGATGATCTGCCACTCGATGGACGAGGTGCTCACCGCCGCCGACGAGCTCGGCTACCCGGTGGTCGTGCGGCCCTCCTTCACGATGGGCGGCCTGGGGTCCGGCTTCGCCCACACCCCCGACGAGCTGCGCCGCATCGCCGGGGCCGGGCTGCAGTACTCGCCGGTCACCGAGGTGCTCCTCGAGGAGTCCATCCTCGGGTGGAAGGAGTACGAGCTCGAGGTCATGCGCGACCACGCCGACAACGTCGTCGTCGTCTGCTCGATCGAGAACGTCGACCCCGTCGGCGTCCACACCGGCGACTCCATCACGGTGGCGCCGGCGCTGACGCTGACCGACCGCGAGTACCAGCGGCTGCGGGACATCAGCATCGACATCATCCGAGAGGTCGGCGTCGACACCGGCGGCTGCAACATCCAGTTCGCGGTGGACCCCCGGGACGGGCGGATCATCGTCATCGAGATGAACCCCCGCGTCTCGCGGTCCTCGGCGCTGGCGTCCAAGGCCACCGGCTTCCCCATCGCGAAGATCGCCGCGAAGATGGCGATCGGCTACACCCTCGACGAGGTGCCCAACGACATCACCGAGGAGACCCCGGCCTCCTTCGAGCCGACGCTCGACTACGTCGTCGTCAAGGTGCCGCGGTTCGCGTTCGAGAAGTTCCCCGCGGCCGACGACACGCTGACGACGACGATGAAGTCGGTCGGCGAGGCGATGGCGATCGGCCGGTCGTTCACCGAGGCCCTGCAGAAGGCGCTGCGGTCGCTCGAGAAGGCGGGCAGCAGCTTCCACTGGGACGGCGCGACGCCCACCACCGAGGCCGGGCACGCGCTGCTCGACTCGGCCCGGCGCCCCACCGACGGGCGCATCGTGCAGGTCCAGCAGGCCCTGCGCGCGGGCCTGACGGTCGAGGAGGTGCACGACGTCACCCGGATCGACCCGTGGTTCCTCGACCAGATCGCGCTCGTCAACGACGTCGCGGCGGCCGTGGGCGAGGCCGAGCAGCTGACGCCGGACCTGCTGCGCCTCGCGAAGCGGCACGGCTTCAGCGACGTCCAGCTCGCCTCGCTGCGGGCGATGCCCGAGGCCGTCGTCCGGGGGGTGCGCCAGGCGCTCGGGGTCCGCCCGGTGTTCAAGACCGTCGACACCTGCGCGGCCGAGTTCGCGGCCCGCACGCCGTACCACTACAGCTCCTACGACGAGGAGTCCGAGGTCGCGCCGCGCGAGCGCGAGGCCGTCATCATCCTCGGGTCCGGGCCGAACCGGATCGGGCAGGGTGTCGAGTTCGACTACTCCTGCGTGCACGCCTCCTTCGCGCTGCGCGACGCCGGCTACGACACGGTCATGGTCAACTGCAACCCCGAGACCGTCTCGACCGACTACGACACGAGCAGCCGCCTGTACTTCGAGCCGCTGACCCTGGAGGACGTCCTCGAGGTCGTCCACGCCGAGCAGCTGGCCGGCCCGGTCGCCGGGGTCATCGTCCAGCTCGGCGGGCAGACCCCGCTCGGGCTCGCGAAGGCGCTCAAGGCGGCCGGCGTCCCCATCGTCGGCACGAGCCCGGAGGCCATCGACCTCGCCGAGGACCGGGGCGCGTTCGGCCGGGTGCTCGCCGAGGCCGGGCTGCCCGCGCCCAAGCACGGCACCGCCTACAGCGCCGCGACGGCCGTCGCCATCGCCCGCGAGATCGGGTATCCCGTCCTGGTCCGGCCGTCCTACGTGCTCGGTGGCCGGGGGATGGAGATCGTCTACGACGACGAGACCCTCGGTGCCTATGTCGAGCGGGCGACGGTCGCGGGGCCCGAGCATCCGGTGCTCGTCGACCGCTTCCTCGACGACGCCATCGAGATCGACGTCGACGTCCTCTTCGACGGCGACGAGATGTACCTCGGCGGGATCATGGAGCACATCGAGGAGGCCGGCATCCACTCCGGGGACTCCTCGTGCGCGCTGCCGCCGGTCACTCTCGGCGCCACCGAGATGGAACGGGTGCGCGACTCGACCCGCAAGCTCGCCGAGGGCATCGGGGTCCGCGGGCTCATGAACGTGCAGTTCGCCCTCGCCCAGGACATCCTCTACGTCCTGGAGGCCAACCCCCGGGCGTCCCGCACCGTACCGTTCGTCGCGAAGGCCACCGGTGTCGCGCTGGCGAACGCCGCGGCCCGGATCATGCTCGGCGCCTCGATCGCCGAGCTGCGCGCCGAGGGCGTGCTGCCCCAGCACACCGACGGCGGCCGGATGCCCGCGACGGCGCCGGTCTCGGTCAAGGAGGCCGTCCTGCCGTTCAAGCGGTTCCGGACCGCGGACGGCCTCGTCGTCGACAGCCTCCTCGGGCCCGAGATGCGCTCGACGGGGGAGGTCATGGGGATCGACACCGACTTCGGCCGCGCGTTCGCCAAGGCCCAGCTCGCGGCGATCAGCGGCCTGCCCACGGCCGGCACGGTCTTCGTGTCGGTCGCCAACCGTGACAAGCGGGCGATCATCTTCCCGGTCAAGCGGCTCGTCGACCTCGGCTTCCGGATCCTGTCGACCTCCGGCACCGCGGACGTGCTGCGCCGCAACGGGATCGAGGCCGACGTCGTGCTCAAACACGCCGAACGCGGGGCGGGCGGCACGTCGGTCGTCGACCTGATCAACGCGGGCGAGATCGCGATGGTCGTCAACTCCCCGAGCGGGCCCAGCGCCACGACCCGCGCCGACGGGTACGCGATCCGCGCCGCGACCACCGCGATGGACAAGCCGATCATCACCACCGTCCAGCAGCTCGCGGCGGCCGTGCTCGCCATCGAGGCGGTCCAGCAGGGCGGCCTCGAGGTCACCTCGCTCCAGGAGCACACCGCGGCGCTCGACCTGTTCGGTGTGGAGGCGGGCGCGTGAGCACAGGCGTCGTCCAGGTCGCCGGCGAGCTCATCGCGAACCGGCGGGTCGGGGCCTACCACCACCTGACGCTCGTCGCGCCGGGGGTCGCGGAGCTCGCGGACCCCGGGCAGTTCGTGGCGCTGGCGGTGGGCGGGCCCACCTCGGCCACCCTCCTGCGCCGGTGCTTCTCGATCCACAAGGTCAAGCCGTCCGGCACCTACGGGGGCACCGTCGACATCGTCGTCGCCGCGCACGGCCCGGGCACCCGGTGGCTCGCCGCGCTGCGGCCGCACGACCCCGTCGACGTCGTCGGCCCGCTGGGGCGGCCGTTCCCGCTGCCGGCCGAGCCGGTGGCGTGCGTCCTCGTCGGAGGCGGCTACGGGTCGGCACCGCTGTTCTGGCTCGCGGAGTCACTGCGGGAACGGGGCTGCCACGTCGAGATGGTGCTCGGCGCGGCCTCCGAGGACCGCCTCTTCGGGGTGGTCGAGGCCCGGCGCAGCGCGGACGCGGTGCACGTGACGACCGACGACGGGTCGGCCGGGCGCCGGGGCTGGGTCTCCGACGTGCTCGGCGAGGTCGTCGACCGCACCGAGGCCGCGGTCGTCTACGCGTGCGGGCCGATGGCGATGCTCCGGTCGGTCACCGAGGTGGCGGGGCGGCACGGGGCCGTCGCGCAGGTCGCCGTCGAGGAGTCGATGGCCTGCGGCATCGGGGTCTGCATGACCTGCGTCATGCCGGTCACCGGCTCCGACGGCGCCACCCGGATGGTCCGCTCGTGTGTCGAGGGCCCGGTGTTCCGCGGTGACCGGGTCCGCTGGGACGCGATCTCCGGCGGCGTCACCCGGGTGCCCGAGGACGCGGTCGGGGCGCCGCGGGCGGGGGGCCACTGATGGTGGACATGAGCACGACGCTCGCCGGGATGCGGCTGCCGAACCCGGTGCTGACCGCGTCGGGCTGCGCCGCCAACGGCAAGGAGCTGCAGCGGTTCTTCCCGGTGGCCGAGCTCGGTGCCTTCGTGACCAAGACCGTGATGCGCGACCCCCGGTCCGGGCGGCCGACGCCGCGGATGGCCGAGACGCCGTCCGGGATGCTCAACTCCATCGGGCTCCAGGGCCCGGGCATCGACGCGTTCTGCACCCAGGACCTGGTGTGGCTCGCCGACCACGGGGCCCGGGTGCTCGTGTCCGTGGCGGGCAACACGGCCGAGGAGTTCGGTGAGGTCGTGGACCGCCTCGTCGCCGGCCCGGCGTGGGACTGCGTCGTCGGGGTCGAGGCGAACATCTCGTGCCCCAACGTCGCCAACCGCGGGCTCGTGTTCGCCTGTGACCCGGAGTCCTCGGAGCGGGTCGTGCGGATCGTCCGCGACCGGGTCCCCGAGGGGGTCCCGGTGTTCGCCAAGCTGACCCCCGACGTCACCGACATCGTCGCGATCGCCGCGGCGGCGCTGGGTGCCGGGGCGGACGGCCTGACGATGATCAACACGCTGCTCGGCATCGTCATCGACACCGACCTCCTGCGCCCGCAGCTGGCCGGCGTCACCGGCGGCCTCTCCGGGCCGGCGGTGCGGCCGGTGGCGGTGCGGGCGATCTGGCAGGTGACCGCGGCGATGCGCGGGGGTCGCCTGCCCACGGCGCCGGTCATCGGGGTCGGGGGAGTGCGCACCGGAACCGACGCCCTGGAGCTCGTCGCGGCCGGCGCGGCGGCCGTCCAGGTCGGCACCGCCACGTTCAACGACCCGTCCGCGCCGCGCCGCGTGCTCACCGAGCTCGAGGCCGAGGTGCGACGGCACGGCTTCGACCGCTTCGCCGACGTCGTCGGCATCGCCCACGAGAGGATGGTCCGCCCATGACCCGCACGCCCTTCGGTGAGCGTCTGCGCGCCGCGATGGACGCCCACGGCCCCTTCTGCCCGGGGATCGACCCGCACGCGGCGCTGCTCGACGCCTGGGGCCTGCCCGACTCCGTCGACGGCCTCGAGCGGTTCGCCCTGACGTGCGTCGAGGCGTTCGGGGGCACCGTCGCGTGCGTCAAGCCGCAGTCGGCGTTCTTCGAGCGGTTCGGCTCCCGCGGCGTCGCCGTCCTCGAGCGCACGCTCGAGGGGCTGCGCGAGGCGGGCACACTGAGCCTGCTCGACGCCAAGCGCGGCGACATCGGCACGACGATGGCCGGCTACGCGCAGGCGTACCTCTCGGACGACTCGCCCGTGCGGGCCGACGCCGTGACCGTGAGCCCGTACCTCGGGTACGAGTCGCTGCGCCCGGCGCTCGACCTCGCCGCCGCCACCGGCCGCGGCGTCTTCGTGCTCACGCTCACCTCGAACCCCGAGGGCGCCTCGGTCCAGCACGCGGTCCGGGACGACGCCACGGTGGCCGCGTCGATCGTCGACGGTGCGGGCGCCGACAACGCGGCGGCGCGGGCCCGGGGCGCGCTCGGCAGCGTGGGCCTCGTCGTCGGGGCCACCGTGGGCTCGGCCGTCGCCGACCTCGGGCTCGACCTCGCCGGCTCGGCCGCGCCGATCCTCGCGCCCGGGCTCGGCGCCCAGGGCGGGACGCCGGACGGGCTGCGGCGGACCTTCGGCGACGCCATGCCCCAGGTCCTCGGCAACTCCTCCCGGGCGGTGCTCGGTGCCGGGCCGGGGGTGGCGGCGCTGCGCGCGGAGGCTCGGCGGGCCGCGGACGACCTCGCGAACGCGGCGAGCCGGCGATAGACCGGATCTCGCAGGTCGCAGGCCCGTCGGTTAGAGTCGCGACCGTACCGCCGGGCGTTGAGCAGCCAGCGTCTGCAGTGACAGCAAGGATCATTCCGTGGCACTTCCCCCGCTCACCCAGGAACAGCGCAGCGCCGCCCTCCAGAAGGCCGCCGCGTCCCGACGCGAGCGAGCCGAGGTCAAGCACCGGCTCAAGCACTCGAACGCCTCCTTGGAGCACGTGATCGCCGAGGGGCGGACCAACGACGTCATCGGCAAGATGCGGGTCTCCGCCCTGCTCGAGTCGATGCCGGGTGTCGGCCGGGTCCGCGCCCGCCAGATCATGGAGGAGATCGGCATCTCCGAGAGCCGGCGCCTCCGCGGCCTCGGCCAGAACCAGGTGACGGCCCTCCTCGACCGCTTCGGGCGGCAGTGACGACCCCCGCCCGCCTCACCGTCCTCGCCGGGCCGACAGCGGTCGGCAAGGGGACCCTTGCGGCGTACGTGCGCGAGCACCACCCCGAGGTGTGGCTGTCGGTGTCCGCGACGACCCGCCGCCCCCGCCCGGGCGAGGTCGACGGCGTCCACTACCACTTCGTCTCCGAGGAGCGGTTCGAGGAGATGGCGCGCAACGGCGACCTCCTCGAGTGGGCCGTCGTCCACGGCCGGGCCAAGTACGGCACGCCACGCCGTCCGGTCGAGGAGGTCCTCGCCTCCGGCCGGCCGGCGCTCCTCGAGATCGACCTCCAGGGCGCGCGGCAGGTCCGCGAGACCATGCCCGAGGCCTTCTTCGTCTTCCTCGCGCCTCCCAGCTGGGACGAGCTGGTCCGCCGGCTCGTCGGCCGCGGCACCGAGGACGAGGAGGAACGGGCCGCCCGGCTCGCCACCGCCAGGGTCGAGCTGGCGGCCGCCGCCGAGTTCGACGTGACCGTCGTCAACGACGACGTTCGGCGGGCGGCCGAGGAACTCGTATCATGGATGGGAACCCCCGTCCCCACGACGAATCGAGACTGACGCGTGTCTGGAACCATCGCGAACCCCATCGGCATCACCAACCCGCCGATCGACGAGCTCCTCGAGCGAGCCGACTCCAAGTACGCGCTCGTCCTGTACTCGGCCAAGCGGGCCCGCCAGATCAACGCGTACTACGCCCAGCTCCAGGAGGGCCTGCTCGAGTACGTCGGCCCGCTCGTCGACTCCGAGGTGCACGAGAAGCCGCTGTCGATCTCCCTCCGTGAGATCAACGAGGGTCTGCTGACCTCCGAGCCCACCCCCGAGGGCGGCGAGCAGCCCGCCGAGGGCTGACCGGCGTGAAGGTCGTCCTCGGGGTCGCCGGGGGCATCGCGGCGTACAAGGCGTGCAGCCTGCTGCGTCTCCTGTCCGAGGCCGGCCACGACGTCACGGTCGTGCCGACCGCCTCCGCCCTGCACTTCGTGGGCGAGGCCACCTGGTCGGCGCTGTCGGGCAAGCCGGTGCACACCGACGTGTGGTCCGACATCACCGAGGTCCCGCACGTCCGGATCGGCCAGGAGGCCGACCTCGTCGTCGTCGCCCCGGCCACCGCCGACCTGCTCGCGCGCGCGGCCACCGGGCAGGCCGACGACCTCCTCACCAACGTCCTGCTCACGGCCCGCTGCCCCGTGGTCATGGCCCCGGCGATGCACACCGAGATGTGGGAGCACCCGGCCACGCAGGCCAACGTCGCGACGCTCTCCGAGCGCGGCGTGCACGTCGTGCCGCCGGCGTCCGGGCGGCTCACCGGGCAGGACTCCGGCCCGGGCCGGCTGCCGGAGCCCGAGGACCTCTTCGCGATCTGCCAGCGCGAGCTCTCCCACCCCGGCGCGTCCCCCACTTCTCATGCTGGGGCCCGCGCGAGCGGGGCCGCCGGCGGCGTGTCGGCGGACGCCAGCCTGAAAAGTCGGGGAGATCTGGAGGGGCGGCGGGTGGTCGTCTCCGCCGGCGGGACCCGGGAGCCCCTCGACCCGGTGCGGTACCTCGGCAACCGGTCCTCCGGCAAGCAGGGCTACGCCCTCGCGGCCGTCGCCGTGCAGCGGGGCGCCGACGTCACGCTCGTCACGACGTCCGGGCTGCCGGTGCCGCCGGGAGCCACGGCCGTCCACGTCGAGACGGCGCTCGAGATGCAGGCCGCGGTCCGTGAGGCGGCCGCCTCCGCTGACGTCGTCGTCATGGCCGCCGCGGTGGCCGACTTCCGCCCGGCGCAGGTGGCGGCCCACAAGATCAAGAAGACCCACGGCCCCGATGCCGACGGTGCGGCCGACGACTCGGCGCCCACGGTCGCCCTCGTGCGCAACCCCGACATCCTCGCCGGGCTCGTCGCCGAGCGCGGCGGTGCCTCGGCCCCGGTGCTCGTCGGCTTCGCCGCCGAGACCGGCGACGGCACCGGGTCGGTGCTCGAGCACGGCCGCGCCAAGCTCGCGCGCAAGGGCTGCGACGTCCTCGTCGTCAACGAGGTGGGCGCGGGCGTGACGTTCGGCAAGGACGAGAACACCGTTCACGTCCTGCGCCGGGGGAGCGAGCAGGTCCTCGACGTCGGCCCGGCGACCAAGACCACGGTCGCCGGCGCCGTGTGGGACGTCGTCTCCGACCTGCTCTGAGGCCGGCCGGAGCGCCCGGCGGCCGCGTGAGCCGCCGCCGGTCCCGGGTCAGCGGTGCGCGGCCGCGCGCTTCTTCTTCTGCTTCCCGCCCTCGGCGTGGCCCTGGTCCGCCGCGTCCGCGCCGACCGCGTCCTCGGGCTCGACCTCTTCGTCGGCCTCTTCGTCGGAAACCTCGACGACCGTCTCCTCGGTCGACCCGTCCGTGGGGGCCTCCTCGTCGGCCGGCTCACCGTCGGTGGCGGCCTCGTCCGAGACCGTCTCGTCGGTGACCGTCTCGTCGGTGGCGGCGTCGTCGGTGACCGGCTCCTCGGGCTCCTGACCCGCCGCGGCGTCCTCGGCCGGCGGCGCCTCGGTGCTCGCGACGATCGCCTCGGCCGCAGCCGGGCCACCGAGGGTCGCGAGCATGTTGCGCACGTTGGACAGCTGCGCGGTGATGCTGTCGCGGCGGGCCGTCGCGGCGGCCAGCTCGCGCTCGGAGTCACGGCGCACCCGCTCGGCCTGCTCCTTGGACACCCGGACGATCTCGGCGGCCTCGGCGCGGGCCGACTCCAGGATCCGGTTCGACTCGGCGAGCTTGGCGGTGTGGTCCTCGTCGGCCTCGCGGGCCAGCAGGTCCGCGCGCTCCTGGATGGCGCGCAGCGCGTCGTCCTGGGTGGCCATCTGCTCGTTGAACTCCGCCGCGGACCGCTCGCGCCGCTCGCCGAGCGTCCGCTCGAAGTCGGCGGCCTGCGCGGCAGCGGTGGCCCGCTGCTTCTCGTAGTACGCCTCGGCCTCCTCATGGCGGGCGGCGGCCTCCCGCGCGGCGTCGTCGACGATCGAGTCGGCCTGCGCCTTGGCGCGCGAGAGGATCTCGGCGGCGTCGGTGTCGGCGCGGTTGCGCACCTCCTCGGCGTACCGGTCGGCCTCCGCGCGGACGAGCTGGCTCTCGTCGGTGGCGGCCCGGCGGACCTCGTCGGCCTGCGCGGTGGCGGCGTCGCGGATCGACCCGGCCTCCTCGTCGGCGAGCCCGAGCATCCGGCCGATCCGGTCGCCGAGGTCGGCGAAGGTCGGGTTGGAGACCTGCCGGGACTGCTCCTCGAGCTCGGCCACCTTCGCGCGGTGCGACTCGAGCTCCTCGCTCGCGGACTCCCGGTCCTGGCGCGCCTTCGTCAGCTGGACCGAGTTCTCGGCCGCCTCCTGCCGCGCGGCCTCCGCCTCCCGGCGGGCCGACTCGACGGCCTGGTGCAGCGCCGCGACGTGGGCGTCGACCTGCACGGGGTCGTAGCCACGGAAGACGGTCGGGAACTCCGGCTGGTTCATCAGGACTCCTGTGGATCTGAGGTGGAGATGTGGGTCTGGTCGACGGCGGCGGCGTCGCTGTCGGCGTGTGCCGGGCCCGCGGACCCGTCGTGGACGGCCAGGGCCTCGATGACCCCGGACAGCCGCCCGAGCTGAGCGTTGATGGCATCACGGCGCGCTGCGAGTGTATGCACCTCGGCGCGCGCGCGCTCGACGGCGGCGTGCGCCTCGGCCCGGACGCCGTCCGCCCGCTGCCGGGCCTGCTCGGAGGCCGTGACGATCTCGGCCCGGGCGGCACGGTGGTACTCGTGGGCCTCGCGGTGCATGCGCTCGACGTCCTCGGCGGCCGCCTGGCGGACGAGCCGGGCGCCGTCCTCGGCCTCGCTGAGCCGGCGGTCGGCCCGGGCGTTGGCCTCGACCTCGCGGCGGCGGGCCTCCTCGACGAGTCGCGCGGCTTCCTTCGCGGCGGCGTCACGGGTGCGCTCGGCGTCGGCCCGGGCCTCGGCGAGGACGGACTCGGCGAGCTCGCGCATCCGCCGGGACTCCGACTCGGCCTCGGCGAGACGGTCGCGCGACTTCGCCGTGGCACTCCCGAGGATGGTCTGCACCCGCTGCCGGTGGGTGCGGGTGCGGGCGGTGAGCTCCTGGTGGTGGGTGCGAGCCCGGTGTTCGCGCTCGGCCTCGGCCCGGTCGAGGATCTCGCGCACCGTGCCCTGCGCCCAGGCGAGGTGCTTCTCGGCGGTGTCGATCGTGTCGCGGGCCTCGGCCTCCGCGTCGCCGACCAGCCGGGCCGCCATCGCCCGGGCATCCTCGACGAGCCGGTCGACGTCCGCGCGGGACTGCTCCTCACGGGTCGCCACGTCCTCGAGCCGGGCGAGCGCCTCGGCCTCGGCGGCACCGCGGTGCCGGGCCGCGTACTCGTCGGTCTCCCGGCGCAGCGCGGCGAGCTCGGACCCGGTGGACTCGCGCAGGCTCGCGAGCTCGGCGGCGTGCGCCGCATGCTCGGCCTCCCACCGCTCCTGGTGGGCCCGCTCCTCCTCGGCCAGCCGGGCCATCGTCGTCTCGTGCTCGGTCCGCGCCCGGTCGAGCAGCGCGGTCGCACGGTCCTGCGCGTCGGCGACGAGCGCGGCGGCCTGCTCCTCGGCGATCGAGATGGCCTCGTCGCTGGCCTTGGTCGCGCGGGCCCGCAGCAGCGAGGCCTGGTCGGCGGCGTCGGCGAGCATGATCTCGACCTCGGACCGGGTCTCTTGCAGGCTGCGCTCGGCCTCGGCGCGGCCCTCCTCGACCCGGGTGGTCAGCTCGGCGAGCTCGTGCGCCGCGGCCGCGGCCTCGGCCCGGAGCCGGGCCGACTCGGCGCGCGCGTCGGTCAGCTCGCGCCCGGCCTCCTCGCGCAGCTGGTCGGCGAGCGTCTGGGCGCGGGTCAGCAGGGTGAGCGCCTCGTCGACCGGGCTCTCGGGCGCGCTCGACCCGGAGCCGAGCGTCGTTGTCACACCGTTGGTCCCGTCAGACACGACCCCCATGATTCCAGATGAAGCCCGGAGGTCGGACTCGCCGGGCGGCGCGCCCGCCGACAGGTAGATTGGGCCGGGTGCCCGCCGCCCCCAGCCGGTGGTCGCCACCCCCCACACGAAGGAGAAGCCGCGTGTCCGCACGCCTGTTCACGTCCGAGTCCGTCACCGAAGGTCACCCGGACAAGATCTGCGACCAGATCTCCGACAGCATCCTCGACGCCCTGCTCGCGCAGGACCCGCGCAGCCGTGTCGCCGTCGAGACCATGGTGACGACCGGGCTCGTCCACGTCGCCGGTGAGGTGACCACGGAGGCGTACGTCGAGATCCCGCAGGTGGTCCGCGAGACGGTGCTCGGTATCGGCTACGACTCCTCGACGAAGGGCTTCGACGGCGGGTCGTGCGGCGTCTCGGTCTCGATCGGCCAGCAGAGCCCCGACATCGCCCAGGGTGTGGACACGGCCTTCGAGAACCGGACGGGCGGGGTCGACCCGCGGGACAAGCAGGGCGCCGGCGACCAGGGCCTGATGTTCGGCTATGCCTGCGACGACACCCCCGAGCTCATGCCGCTGCCGGTCTTCCTCGCGCACCGGCTCTCGGAGCGGCTGTCCGCGGTCCGCAAGAACGGCGACCTCTCGTACCTGCGCCCCGACGGCAAGACCCAGGTGACGATCGCGTACGACGGCGACACGGCCGTCTCGCTCGACGCCGTCGTCCTCTCGACCCAGCACGCCGAGGACATCAGCCTCGACGGGCTGCTGGAGCCGGACATCCGCACCCACGTCATCGAGCCCGTCCTCGCCGAGCTCGCCGAGGCCGGGACCGAGCTGCGCACCGACTCCTACCGCAGCTACATCAACCCCACCGGCAAGTTCGTCATCGGCGGCCCGATGGGTGACGCCGGGCTCACCGGCCGCAAGATCATCGTCGACACCTACGGCGGCATGGCCCGCCACGGTGGGGGAGCGTTCTCGGGCAAGGACCCGTCCAAGGTGGACCGGTCCGGCGCCTACGCGATGCGCTGGGTCGCCAAGAACGTCGTCGCCGCGGGCCTCGCCCGGCGCTGCGAGGTCCAGGTCGCGTACGCCATCGGCGTCGCCCACCCGGTCGGGCTGTACGTCGAGACCTTCGGCACCGAGACCGCGCCGGTCGAGAGGATCCAGGCCGCCATCGACGCCGTCTTCGACCTTCGGCCCCTCGCGATCCTCGAGGACCTCGACCTGCTGCGTCCCATCTACAAGCCGACCGCCGCGTACGGCCACTTCGGCCGCACGACGGCGCCGGGCGTCACCGACGCGTTCACCTGGGAGCGCACCGACCGGGTCGAGGCGCTGCAGCGCGCCGTGGCCGGCTGACCGCTGCGTCATCCACAGGTGGAGCCCGCCGCCCCGTCGGGGGTCGGCGGGCTCCGCTAGGTTCGGGAACGTGACGGCGACGAGCGACGAGGGCGAGCAGCTGGCCCTCCTCGCGGGGGCGCGGCCGGCCCGCCCGCGCCGGCTGGCGGGCGCCGACCCCGTCACCGACGACCGCCCGGTCGCGCTGGTCCAGGTCGACACCGGGCTCGCCCACCTCGACCGTCCCTTCGAGTACGCCGTCCCCGAGTCGATGGCCGACGGGGCCGAGCCGGGCACCCGGGTCAAGGTGCGCTTCGCCGGTCAGGACCTCGACGGCTGGGTGCTCGAGCGTCGCGACGCGGCCGAGCACGTCGGGCGGCTGTCGGCGCTGCGGCGGCTCGTCTCGCCCGAGGCCGTCCTCACCCCGGCGGTCCTCGACGCCGCGCGGGCCGTGGCCGACCGCTATGCGGGGACCCTCGGCGACGTGCTGCGCCTGGCCGTGCCACCCCGGCACGCGCGCGCCGAACAGGCGCTCCCCACCGACCCGCCCGAGCACCCGGCCCTGCCGCCGCACGAGCCCCGGGCCTGGGCCCCGTACGTCGCCGGCCCGGCGTTCCTCACCCACCTGCGCGAGGGCGGGGCGCCCGCCGCGTCGGTCCTGGCGCTGCCCGCGGCCGACCCGACCGCGGCCTGGCCCGCACTCCTCGCCGGGGCCGTGCGGGTCGCCGTCGAGGCCGGGCGCGGAGCCGTCGTCGTCGTCCCCGACCACCGCGACGTGGTCCGGGTCGAGGCAGCCCTCGTCGCGGCGCTCGGCGCCGGGCGACACACCCGTCTGACGGCCGACCAGGGCCCCCAGGCGCGGTACACGGCGTTCCTCAAGGCCCGACGCGGCCACACCCCCGTCGTCGTCGGCACCCGCGCGGCGGCCTTCGCGCCGGTCCGGGACCTCGGGCTGGTGGTGTGGTGGGACGACGGCGACGACCTCCTCGACGAGCCGCGGGCGCCGTACCCGCACGTCCGGGAGGTCCTCCTCGCGCGGGCGCACCGTGAAGGGGCGGCCGTGCTCGCCGCCGGGCTCACCCGCTCCGCCGCCGTCGCCGACCTCGTGGCGCGCGACGTGCTCAAGGCCCTCGACGCGCCGCGCGCGGTCGTGCGCGCCGCCGTCCCGGCGGTGCACGTCGCGGGCGAGGGCAGCGACCTCGAACGCGACCCCGCGGTCGCCGCCGCCCACCTGCCGTCCGTGGCCTGGCGCGCCGCGAAGGAGGCGCTGGCGAGCGGGCCGGTGCTCGTCCAGGTCCCGCGGCGGGGGTACCTGCCCTCCCTGACGTGCCAGGACTGCCGGCGGCCGGCCCGGTGCCGGGAGTGCTCGGGTCCGCTCGGGCTGCCGGGTCCCCAGGGCCCGCCCGCCTGCCGGTGGTGCGGCCGGGTCGAGACGCGGTTCTCGTGCCCCGCGTGCTCCGGCTCCCGGCTGCGGTCCTCCGTCGTCGGGGCCCGGCGCACCGCCGAAGAGCTGGGCCGCGCCTTCCCGGGCGTCCCCGTCGAGCGGTCCGGCGCGGGGACCGTGCTCGACGAGGTCGGGCCCGGTCCGCGGCTCGTGGTGGCCACGCCCGGCGCCGAGCCGGTCGCCCCCGAGGGCTACGCCGCCGCGCTGCTCCTGGACGCCTGGGCCCTCCTCGACCGGCCGACCCTCGACGCCGGCGAGGAGGCGCTGCGCCGCTGGTGCGCCGCCGCCGCTCTCGTCCGGCCCGCCTCCGCCGGTGGCCGGGTGGTCCTGGCCGGGGCGCCCACCCATGTCTCGGTCCCCGCGGTCGAGGCGCTCGTGCGCTGGGACCCGGTCTGGTTCGCCGACCGAGAGCTCGACGAGCGGCGCGAGCTGGCGCTCCCGCCCACCGCCCGCCTCGCCGCGCTCACCGGCTCGCGCGCCGCCGTCGGCTCGGCCCTCACCGAGCTCGAGCTGCCCGCGTCGGCCTCCACGCTCGGCCCCCTGCCGCACGGGCCGGAGCGCTGGCGAGCCCTCGTCACCGTCCCGGTCTCGGACGGTCCGGCCCTCGCCCGCGAGCTCGCGGCGCTGCGCGCCCGCGCGTCCGCCCGCAAGGAGCCGGACCCCGTCACCGTCCGGGTCGACCCGCGCGACCCGGCGTCCTGACCACCCCGGCGGCGCCTCCTAGACTCGCCGGGTGCGTCTCGTCCTCGCCGGAACCCCCGCCACCGCCCTCCCGTCCCTGCGTGCGCTCCTGGCGTCGCGGCACGAGGTCGCGGCCGTCGTCACCCGGCCCGACGCGCGCTCCGGACGTGGCCGCGCGCTCGCGCCCTCGCCGGTCAAGGAGGTGGCCCTCGAGCACGGCCTCGAGGTCCTCACCCCGGGCACACCCCGCGATCCCGACTTCCTCGACCGCCTCCGCACCATCGCACCCGACTGCTGCCCGGTCGTCGCGTACGGGGCGCTCCTGCCGCCGGTCGCCCTCGAGGTGCCGGTCCACGGCTGGGTCAACCTGCACTTCTCGCTGCTGCCCGCCTGGCGCGGTGCGGCGCCCGTGCAGCGCGCCCTCATGGCCGGCGACGAGGTGACGGGGGCCAGCACGTTCGTCATCGACGAAGGGCTCGACACCGGGCCGGTGCTCGGCGCCGTCACCGAGACGGTGCGCCCCGACGACACCGCCGGGAGCCTGCTGGGACGGCTCGCCGACGTCGGCGCCGGCCTGCTCGTCGCGACGATGGACGGCCTGGAGGACGGCGCGCTGTCCCCGGTACCGCAGCCCGCCGACGGGGTGAGCCACGCCCCGAAGCTGTCGACGGAGGAGGCCGAGGTCCGCTGGGGCCTGCCCTCGCACGTCGTGGACCGGCACATCCGCGGCTGCACCCCCCACCCGGGGGCCTGGACGGTGTTCCGCGACGAGCGGCTCAAGGTCGGCCCCGTCGACCCGGCCCCGGCACCGCCGCCGGACTGTCCGGCCCTGGCGCCCGGGCACCTCCACCCGACGAAGCGCGCCGTCTTCGTCGGCACCGCCTCCGGTCCGGTGGTGCTCGGCGAGGTGCGACCGCACGGCAAGAAGCCGATGGCGGCCGCCGACTGGGCCCGCGGGGTCCGGATCGGACCGGGGGAGCGGCTCGGCTGACCCGCGGTCAGCGGGCGCGTCCCGGACCGGCCCGGGCGCAGCGGCTACCGTCGCTGCCATGACAGGTGTCCGGCGGGTGCGGGCCGCCCGACGGCGGAAGCGACGCCTCGCCGGCGCCGTGCAGGACCTCACGGCCCCGCAGTGGGCCGCGGTCGTCGACGCCTGGGGGCGGTGCGCCTACTGCGGCGCCGACGACGGCCCGTACCAGCGCGACTGCGTGCTGCCGGTCTCGCGCGGCGGTCGGTACACCCTCGCCAACGTGGTCCCGGCCTGCCGCTCGTGCAACGCGAGCAAGTGCAACGCCGAGGTGACCGGGTGGATGCGGCGCAAGCGGCTCGACGAGCGGGCGTTCCTCGTCCGCCACGCGGAGGTCGTCGCCGCCCTCGTCCCGCGCTTCGCCCCCGACGAGCTGACCGGCTGAGCGGTGCGGGCGGCGCGGTGATCTAGCGTCGGGGCATGATCCGCGACTCGACGGCCGCCCTGCTCCGACGCCTCGTGCTCGAGCGTCAACGCGACGGACGGGTGCCCGGCATCCACGCCAGCATCTTGCGCCACGGCGAGGTCCTGTGGGAGGCCGGGGTGGGGACGGCCGAGGTCGGCACCGAGCGCGCCCCGGCGCGGGACGACCAGTTCCTCATCGCCTCCAACACCAAGACCTTCGTCGCGACGATGGTCATGCAGCTGCGCGACGAGGGCCGGCTCGACCTGGAGGACCTCCTCGCCGACCACCTGCCCGGGCTGTCGCACGACCTCACGGTCCGCGACGCGCTCTCGCACCTGTCCGGGATGCAGCGGGAGCCGGTCGGGGACGTGTGGGTGACCCTCGAGCACCCCGACGCGCGGGCGCTGCTCGAGCAGGCCGAGCAGGCCGAGCGCGTCCTCCGGCCCGGGGACCAGTTCCACTACTCCAACCTCGTCTTCGCCCTGCTCGGCCAGGTCGTGGCCCGGCTCGACGGACGCCCGTGGGACGAGTCGCTGCGGGCCCGGCTGCTCGACCCCCTGGCGATGGCCCGCACCACGGTCGGCTTCGACGACGGGCCCCGCGCCCACGGCTACTTCGTCGGTCCGTGGCACGACGTGCCCGCCCCCGAGGCGCTCATCGACCTTCGGGCGACGGGGCCGGCCGGGGCCCTCGCCTCGACCGCCGGGGACCTCGCCCGCTGGACCGCCTTCGTCGCCGCCCCCGACCCCGGCATCCTCGACCCCGCGACGATGGCCGAGATGACCCGGCCGCGGGCGTTCATCGACCCCGACGGCTGGCAGCTGGGGATGGGCCTCGGCTTCTTCCTGCTGCGCACGCCCGGCGGCCGGGTCCTCACCGGGCACACCGGCGGCATGCCCGGGCATGTCACGGCGGTGTTCACCGACCGGTCCTGCGGGACGGCGGTGATCGTCCTCATGAACTCCTCCACGCCACCGGACCCGATGGCGTTCGCGGCCGCGCTCCTCGACACCGTCCTCGACCGGGACCCGGCCGAGCCGGCGCCGTGGCGCCCGGGCACCGAGGTGCCCGCCGATCTGCGGCCGCTGCTCGGTCGGTGGTACTCCGAGGGGAGCCCGTGGGACTTCTCGGTGCGTCAGGGCGTGCTCGAGGCGCGGTCGCCGACGTGGCCTGCCGCGCGCGCCTCCTGGGGCTTCGAGCGGGTCGGCGAGGACCTGCTCCGCGCGACGTCCGGGGCCGAGCGGCACGAGCCCTTGCGGGTGCTGCGCGGCCCGGACGGGCGGGTCGAGTCGCTGCGCTGGGCGACCTACCGGGTGACGCGGGAGCCGCTGGGCATCGGGCAGCAGCCGGCCGGGGACTGACGGTCAGGCCCGGGACTCGAGGGCGTCGAGGTCGCGCTCGGCGAAGCGGCGGTGCCACCACTCCTCGTTGAGGATCGTGAGGAGACACTCGCGCACCGGGAACGAGACCGGCTCCGGCCAGCCGGGCCCCTCGACGGGCACCGTGGCGGCGGCGAGCCCCTCGTCGGTGAGCTCGTCGAGGTAGCGGCGCACCATCGCCTGCCGGTCGTGCCGCAGGGCCAGGACGGTGTCGAGGTCGGGACGGGCCTGCCGGTCGCGGGGGACGCCGGGAGTGTCCGGTGCCTCGTCCCACGGCAGCGAGAGCGGGTGCCAGGGGCGGGGGTCCCCGAGGATCGCGCGGGCGAGCCAGGACTCCGTCGCGAAGGCGAGGTGGCGGAGCGTCTGCACGAAGGACCACTCGCCGTCGACGGACTCGTGGAGGAGGTGCGGCTCGAGCCGGCGGGCCCGGGCCACCGTGCCGGCCCAGAGCTCCTCTAGGACGTCCCAGGCGTGCCGGAACCCGGCGGCGTCGGTGGGTCGCATCGCGGCGTGGTCGGGGAACCGGCGGTCGAGCTCGGCCTCGACGAGCGGCCCGACGTCGATGCCGTTGACGGTCAGGCCGTCGATTTCGCCGCTGATCTCGACGCGCTGGAGGGCCGAGCCGCGGAGGCGGACGTCGACGAGGAGGACGTCCCGCAGGATGGAACCGCTGAGGTCGGCCGAGCGGACGGTGAGCCCGCTGGCGAGGACGTCCTGGGCCCGCGCCCCGGACAGGTCCACCTCGCGGGCGTCCACGTCGCGCAGGGCCGCCCGGCGGACCGTGCGCCCGGACAGGTCGACGCCGTCGATGTCGCTCATGGGGCCACGGTAGGACCGGAACCGGACGATCCGTGTCCGGGACAGTCGGCGCGCCCGGGCGTTCGGTGCTGCGTGCCTCGCCCGGCTAGCCTCCTCAGGTGCCCGACCGTCCTTCACGCCCCCACCGGGGCGGACCCCGCCGCCGGTCCGCCACGACCCCCGCGCAGCGCACCCGCGCCGCCGAGCCCACCCGGTTCGCCGCCTACACGCTGCTGCGGGCCGTCGCCGAGGGGGCCTACGCGAACCTCGAGATGCCCAAGGTCATCCGGGCGCGCCGGCTCGAGGCCCGGGACGCCGCCTTCGCCACCGAGCTCGCGTTCGGCACCATCCGCTGGCAGGGCCTCTACGACGCGATCATCGCCGTCGCCGCCGACCGGCCGGCCGAGCAGATCGACGCGAACATCCTCGACGTGCTGCGGCTCGGGGTCCACCAGCTGCTCGGGATGCGGGTGCCCGCCCACGCCGCCGCCGACCAGACCGTCGGGCTCGCGCGCACGGTCGTCGGGCAGGGCGCAGCGGGCCTCGTCAACGCGGTGCTCCGCCGGGTCGGCGAGCGGACCCTCGAGGAGTGGACCGAGGCCGTCGCCCCGGCCGACGGTGGCGCCCACGCCCTCGCCGTCCGGCACTCCCACCCCGAGTGGGTCGTCGCGGCCCTGCGCGCCTCACTGCTCGGGCACGGGCGCGCGACCCCCGAGACCGTCGACGCCGAGCTCGTCGCCCTGCTCGCGGCGAACAACGAACCCCCGCGCGTGCACCTCGTCGCCCGCCCCGGCCTGAGCACCGTCGAGGACCTCACCAGCGCCGCGGACGCCGAGCCGAGCCGCACCTCGCCCATCGGTGCCGTCCTGCGCAGCGGCGACCCCGGGCGGATCGCCGCAATCCGCGACGGGCGTGCCGCGGTGCAGGACGAGGGCTCCCAGCTCCTGGCCCTCGCACTGGCCGCGGTGGACGTGCCCGACGGGCTGCCCGCCCGCTGGCTCGACCTGTGTGCCGGGCCGGGCGGCAAGGCCGGCGTGCTCGGCGCGCTCGCCGTTCGCTCCGGGGTCGACCTCACCGCCGTCGAGGTGAGCCCGCACCGGGCCGACCTCGTCCGGTCCGGGCTCGCGCTCGTCTCCGAGCGGGCCGAGGCCGCCGGTCGCCGCGTCGAGGTGCGCACCGCCGACGGCCGGGAGGTGGGGGAGGACGAGCCCGAGGCCTATGCGCGGGTGCTCGTCGACGCGCCCTGCACCGGGCTGGGCGCGCTGCGGCGGCGGCCCGAGGCGCGCTGGCGGCGCCAGCCGTCGGACCTCGCCACGCTCGGCCCGCTCCAGCGCTCCCTGCTGGCGTCGGCGCTCGACGCCGTCGCTCCCGGCGGGGTCGTGGCCTATGCGACGTGCAGCCCGCACGTCGCCGAGACCCGCTTCGTCGTCACCGACGTCCTGAAGAAGCGCGACGACGTCGAGCTGGTCGACGCCCGCCCCTTCCTCACCGACGCCGCCGGGGCCCCGATGCCGAACCTCGGTGACGGGCCCACCGTCCAGCTGTGGCCGCACGTCCACGGCACCGACGCGATGTACCTGGCCCTGCTCCGCAAGCGGGCCGATGGCTGACCCAGGCACCCCGCGATGGGTCCAGGCCGAGACCGACCGGGTCCGCCGGGTCGAGTCGGACTACGACGAGGCGTGGGGGCGCGGCGACGTCGACGGGTTGCTCCGCTGCCTGACCGACGACGTGGTGCTCGTCAGCCCGCGGGGCGACGTGGCCCGTGGCTCAGCGGAGGCCAGGGCGCTGTTGGTGGAGCTGTTCGCGGGTTGGGCCCGCGGGTCCTCACACCGGAGCACGGTGCTGCGCGTCGACCTGCTCACCGAGGACGTCGCGGTCCTCGACGGGACGGCCCGCCTCAGCGGGCTCGGGCCGCAGGCGCCCGGGGTGGACCCGGACGGATCCATGGTGCACGGCTACACCGACGTCCTGGTCCGGCGCGACGGCCGGTGGCGCATCGCCCACGTCCGTGCCCGCACCGGTGGCGAGGAACTCGACGAACCCGGTCGCTAGGGTGACGCCTGTGCTGATCTCGCCTTCGATCCTCGCCGCCGACTTCGCCAACCTCCAGTCCGAGCTCGAGGCCATCGCGACGGCCGACTGGGCTCACGTCGACGTCATGGACAACCACTTCGTGCCCAACCTCACCCTCGGGCTCCCCGTCGTCGAGCGGCTGCGCGAGGTCAGCCCCGTCCCGCTCGACTGCCACCTGATGATCGAGGACCCGGACCGGTGGGCCCCGGGGTACGCCGAGGCCGGCGCCGAGTCGGTGACCTTCCACGTCGAGGCCGCCGCGGACCCGGTCGCCACGGCCCGGGCCATCCGCGCCGCCGGGGCGCGGGCCGCGTTCGCGGTCAAGCCCGGCACCGACTTCGCACCGTACGCCGACCTCCTCGCCGAGGTCGACATGGTCCTCGTCATGACCGTCGAGCCGGGCTTCGGCGGCCAGTCGTTCATGGCCGACCAGATGCCCAAGGTGCGGCAGGTCCGCGAGGCGGTGCGCCGGCACGGCGGCGACATCTGGGTCCAGGTCGACGGCGGGGTCTCCGCCGACACCATCGAGCAGTGCGCCGAGGCCGGGGCCGACGTCTTCGTCGCCGGGTCCGCTGTGTACGGCAAGGAGTCCGCAGCCGACGCCATCGCCGAGCTGCGGGCGCTCGCCGAGCGGCACCGGCACTGACGGTGACCACCCTCGCCGAACGCGTCGCCGAGTCCGGCGGCTACCTGGCCGACGCCGACCTCACCGACGGGCTGGCCCCCGGCGAGGTCCTCGACGGGGCCGAGTTCGAGGCCTGCCGGTTCGTCGGGAACGTCCTCGAGAAGGCCGTGCTCCGCTCGAGCACCTTCGTCGACTGCACGTTCACCGGCTGCAACCTCTCGATGGCCGACCTCGACGGCTCCCGCTTCACCGACTGCCGGTTCGTCGACTGCAAGGCGCTCGCCGTCGCGTGGGGCCGGGCCGGGGCGTCACCGCTGTCGACGCGCCCGTGGGACTTCGAACGGTGCCGCCTCGACCTCGGCTCCTTCCGCGACGTCGAGGCCGCCGCGTCCCGGTTCGCCGACTGCTCGATGCACGAGGTCGACCTCGCCGGCGCCGACCTGCGCCGGGCCGTGCTCACCGGCGCGGACCTCGCCGGGGCGACGTTCGCCGCCACCGACCTGCGCGACGCGGACCTCACGGGGGCGTCGGGGTACCTCATCGACCCGTCGGCCAACCGGATCCGGGGGCTGCACGTCGACGTCGTCGGCGCCGCCGGCATCCTGCGGGCGATGGGTGTCGTCGTCGAGGGCTGACCCGCGGCGGGCGGCGGGCGGCGGTCAGCCGGTGGCCGGCTCCAGCCGGTGGCTCCAGCAGGCCGGATCGTCCAGCTGGGCGTCGAAGTACCCACGCACCGACCTCAGCCCGACCCCCCACTGGCCCGCCGCCACGTCGGTGTAGCGGTACGGGTACTGCTCCCGGTAGCCGATGTCGGCGGTCTCCCGCTCGAGCGGAGGGTGGGGGAGCCGGTCGCGGCACCAGGGGGCGACGAACGCGCGAGCCGGGTGCCGCAGGCCCCCATTTGCGGCGAGGTCCGCGACGACCGCGCCCAGAACGGAGTGGTCGGGGTTCTCGTCGTGCTCGCTGACGACCCAGACCTCGGCGTCCGGCAGGCGCTGCACCCACCCCGTGACGACCTCGTGGGTGGTGTCCCGGGTGAAGGACTTCTCCCGCTGGCGCGGTGTCGCCGCGTGCACGTGGGCCCGCTCGACCCCGAGCAGGTGGGCCGACATCGAGAACTCGCGGTCGCGCACCCGGCCGATCTCCTCCGGCGACGGCTCCCGCCCGAGCAGTGCGGGCATGTCGCGGCGCCGGACGGCGGTCCCGTCGCCGAGGCCGAAGAGGACGAGGTGGACCTCGCGACCCGCGGCGGTGGCGTTGCGCAGCGCTGCCCCCATGATGAGCAGCTCGTCGTCCTGGTGCGGCACGAGGGCGAGCACCGGAGGGGTCGAGGCCACTGCGCTAGCGTAGCCGTGACCGGTCGGGCATCCGCGAGTGGAAGGGACCACGTGGCGTCGAGGACACCGCGATACGAGCGTCTGACGACGTTCGCCCGCGACCTGACCGACCTGCCCGACCCCGGACCCGACCGTGGCTACCGGCTCGAGCGAGCCGACGAGGCACTGCTCGCCGAGTTCCACCGCACCGCTCCGAAAGGGCTGAACGCGCGCAAGCTGGCGGTGCTGCGCGACCGGCTCGGCACCGACGAGCAGGTCTGGGTCGTGCGGGACGCGGACGGGGCGTTCCTGGGCTGGTGCCACATGATCGCGGGCAGCGGGCCGAACTCCCGGATCGGGCACACCCTGCGGCTCCGAGCGGACGAGGTCTTCCTCTTCGACGACCGGACGCTCGCGGGCTTCCAGCGGCGCGGCGTGCACGCGTTCACGATCCGGCGCCGGATGGAGCTCGCCCGCGAGGCCGGGGCTCGCCGCGCCGTCACGACCATCACGAACGCGAACGCCGCGAGCCGGGCGTCCTACGGGCGGCTCGGCTTCACCCCCCGCAGCCAGCTCCTGCACGTGCCCGCACTGCACCGGACGGTCGAGCTGCCGGCCACCCCGGCCTGGCTCAGGGAGGTGGCCCGTGGACGTCGAGGTCGTCGATGACACCGCCGGGCTCGACGCCCTGGCGGACGACTGGCGGCGCCTCGACGCCGCCGACCCGCGGGCCGAGTTCTACACGACCTTCGACTGCGTCCGGGGGTGGTGGGAGGCGTACGGCGGTCTCGACACCTTCGGGCTGCGGGTCCTCGTGGCGCGGCAGAACGGCGCCGTGGTCGGCATCCTGCCGCTCGCGCTGCGGCGGCGCCGCAGCAAGGGCCGGGAGGTGCAGGTCCTGCGCTTCGCGAGCCACGGCGACTGGATGGCGCCGGTCCTCGACCCCGCCGCGCCGGTGGCGACGGTCCTCAAGGCGCTGCTCGCGCACGTCGACGCCGACGACGCATGGGACCGGCTGCAGCTCGACCACATCCGGGCCGGGTCGCACCTGTGCTCGGTCCTCCTCGCGTCCGACCACTGGAACGGCCACCTGACGCACCAGGTCGAGCACCCCCGGATCCCGCTCGCGGGGGTGGCCGGGATCGAGGCGTTCGAGCGCGACCACGGGCTGCCGTCCAAGACCCGCAAGTACCGGAACAAGCTGGTCCGGGACCACGACGTGCGCTTCGTCGTGCACGACGGCGACGACGCGGACATGTTCCACCGGCTGGGGCGCCTGCACGTCGCCGAGAAGCAGCACCTCGTCGAGGACGCGGGCCGCGACGAGCGCCACTCCTGGTACGAGGACCCGCAGCGACGCACCCACTACGAGCGGCTCTTCGCGACCCCCGGGGCGGTGCGCACCTTCTGCTACGAGTCCCCCGGGGGCGAGCTCCTCGCCGCGCGCTCGACCTTCCGACACCGCGACACCCTCCTGTCGTGGACGAGCGCGTACGACCCGGCCCTGCGCGACTACCGCCTCGGCAAGGTCATCCAGTACGACGTCCTCGACCACGTGCTCGCCGACGGTGACGTCGCCGTCTTCGACTTCGGGTCGGGCCGGTACCCGTGGAAGTTCGAGTGGACCGAGGACTTCGACCACAGCTACAGCCTGCGGGTCGAACGCCGGGGGGCGCCCGAGCCCGCACCGCCCGCTCCGGCGCCTCGGAGCGTGCCGGGCCCGGCGGGCACCGGGCCGCAGCGGCGGGTCGGTCCCCCCGCCGGGCCCAGAGCCCTCGCCCGGGGTGCGGTCCGCACCGCCCGGTCGGCGGCTCGCCGGCTCGTCGGCCTCGCCACGGGACTCGCCTCCGCGCGCACGGGCACCGAGGTCTGGTACCTGGCCCGGCCCGGGCACGAGCTGCTGGCGTTCGGGGCCGCCCTCGCAGAGGTCCGGCCCGACCACCTGGTGCTGGTGCATGCCGGCATCGGGCTCGACACGGCACGCCGGCGGGCGCTGGACGCAGAGCTGCGCGAGCCCCTGACCGACGACGCGCTCGCCGCGGCCGTCCGGGCCGAGGTGACCGACGCGGCCGCTGCGCTCGGGGTGCCGGCCGACCGCACGCGCCTCGCCGAGGGCGGGTCCCGGGCCGCCGGGCGGGCCGTCATCGCCGCGGTCGTCCGCGAGCATCCGCGGGCGCGGCACCGGGTCGCCACTGTCGACGACGAGGACGCGTGGGTGGTCGACGCCGTGCGCGAGGCGGCGCAGCGGGTCGGCGCCACCGTCGACGTCGTCACGTCCACCGCCGCGACCCCGTCGGAGCCGCGGACCCGCCGGGTCGTGGGCGCGTACCGCAGGTGGGACCCGGACGCCGGGCGGTACGCCGTCAACCGCGCCGCCGCGTCGCGCTACCTCACCGAGGTCGGGCTGGACCCGGCCGACCCGCGAGCGCACGACCTCTGACCGCCGGTCGGTGACCGACCGCACAGCAGACCGGAGGTGCCCGCAGCGGCACCGATGGCGCATAATGGCCAGGTACGTGCTCCGGGGTCGGTGCAATTCCGAGCCGGCGGTGACAGTCCGCGACCCGGCCGCAGCCAGCGGCCGGTTGACCAGGTGGAACTCCTGGACCGACGGTGAAAGTCCGGATGGGAGGCAGCACGTGCCGGTGGGACCCTCGGGTCCCGTCGGCGGCCGTGACGACGGCGCACCCCTGTGGTGCGCCGGTGTCGGCCATCAGCCCGGAGCCCGACCGACAGACCGGTTCGCGGCACGAGGGCAGGACACCATGGACGAGCACACCGCGCTGATGCAGCGGGCGCTCGATGCTGCCCTGCTCGGGCCGGAGGCCGACCCCAACCCCCGCGTCGGGTGCGTCGTCACCTCCCGGCACGGTGACGTCGTCGGCGTCGGGCATCACCGCGGGGCCGGCACCGCGCACGCCGAGGTCGACGCCCTCACGCAGGCCGGCGACGCGGCACGCGGGGGCACCGCGTACGTCACCCTCGAACCGTGCGACCACACGGGCCGCACCGGCCCCTGCACCGGTGCGCTGCTCGCGGCGGGCGTGGCCGCCGTCCGCTACGCCGTGGCCGACCCCGACCCGGCAGCCGGCGGGGGAGCGGCCCGGCTGGCCGCGGCCGGGGTCGACGTGGCGGCCGGCCCCCTGCAGGCGGACGCGGAGAGGGTCAACCGGACGTGGCTCTTCGCCCGGCGCGCGGGGCGACCCTGGGTCACCTGGAAGACGGCGTCGACCCTCGACGGCCGGGCCGCCGCCGCGGACGGGTCGAGCCGCTGGATCACCGGGGAGCCGGCCCGCGCGGACGTCCACGGGCTGCGATCGCGCTGTGGTGCGGTGCTCGTCGGCACCGGCACCGTCCTGGCCGACGACCCCGCCCTCACGGTGCGACCCGAGGACGGCACGACGCCGCGCCGGCAGCCCCTGCGGGTCGTCCTCGGGCAGCGCCCGGTGCCGCCCGACGCCCGGGTGCTCGACGGCGCCGCGGAGACGCTGGTGGTCCAGAGCCACGACCCGGCGGAGGCCCTGGCCGCCGTGACCGCCCGCGGGGTGCACCACGTCCTCCTCGAGGGCGGCCCCACGCTCGCCGCCGCGTTCCTGCGGGCCGGGCTCGTCGACGAGGTCGTGGCCTACCTCGCACCGGCCCTGCTGGGCGCCGGTGCCGCCATTGTCGGCGACCTGGGGATCACGTCCATCACCGACGCGCTGCGCCTCGAGACCCGCGACGTCGCGGTCCTCGGTGGCGATGTGCGCATCACCGCCCGACCCCTGACGACAAGGAGCTGACCCGTGTTCACCGGCATCATCGAGGAGCTCGGCACCGTCACCGCCATCGAGCGCGGCGCCGACTCCGCACGACTCACCGTCCACGGTCCGCTCGTCACCTCCGACGCCGAGCACGGCGCCTCGATCGCCGTCAACGGCGTGTGCCTCACCGTCGTCGAGCACGGTGGGGGGTCGTTCACGGTCGACGTCATGGCCGAGACGCTGACCCGCACCAGCCTCGGGGCCCTCGCGCCCGGCGCCCGCGTCAACCTCGAGCGGGCGATGGCGGCCTCGTCCCGGTTCGGCGGCCACGTCGTGCAGGGCCACGTCGACGGCACGGCCACGGTGACCGCCCGCGAGCCGGGGGAGCGCTGGGAGGTCGTCCGCTTCGCCATGCCGCCGGCGCTCGCCCGCTACCTCGTCGAGAAGGGCTCGATCACGGTCGACGGGGTGTCGCTGACCGTCGTCGACGTCTCCGACGACACGTTCTCGGTCTCGCTCATCCCCACGACCCTCGAGCTCACCACCCTCGGAGCGACGGCGGTCGGGGGCCTCGTCAACCTCGAGGTCGACGTCCTCGCGAAGTACGTCGAGCGCCTGCTCGCGGCGCGTCTTGCCCGTACGGAGGTCTCCGCATGACCAGCCCACGCCCCACCCAGGCCCTCGCCACCGTCGAGGAGGCGCTGACCGCCCTCCGGGCCGGCCGGCCGGTCCTCGTCGTCGACGATGCCGACCGCGAGAACGAGGGCGACGTCGTGCTCGCCGCCGAGACGCTGACCGCCGAGTGGACGGCCTGGACCGTCCGGCACACCTCGGGCTACCTCTGCGCGCCGATGCCCGACGCGACCGCCGACCGCCTCGGGCTGCCGCTCATGGTCCGCGACAACCACGACCCGCTGCGGACCGCGTACACCGTGACGGTCGACGCGGCGGCGGGGGTGACGACGGGGATCTCGGCGGCCGACCGCACCCGGACCGCGCGGGTGCTGGCCGACCCCGCGTCGACCGCCCAGGACCTGATCCGGCCCGGTCACCTGATCCCGCTGCGGGCACGGCCCGGCGGGGTGCTCGTCCGGCCCGGCCACACCGAGGCCACCGTCGACCTGTGCCGGCTCGCCGGCCTCCAGCCGGTGGGCGTCATCGGCGAGCTCGTCGAGGACGACGGGACGATGACCCGGCTGGGCGGCGTCCTCGCGCTCGGCGCGGAGCACGACCTGCCGGTGCTCACCATCGCCGACCTCGTCGCCTGGCGCCAGCGTCACGACCGGGTCGAGCGCGCCGCCGACACCACGCTGCCGACCGCGCACGGGACGTTCCGCGCGCTCGCCTACCGGGACACCGTGACCGGGGACGAGCACCTCGCGCTCGTCAGCCCCCGCGGCCTCGGCGGCCGGGCCCCGCTGGTCCGGGTGCACTCGGAGTGCCTGACCGGGGACGTCCTCGGCTCGCAGCGCTGCGACTGCGGGCCCCAGCTGGACCGGTCCCTGGAGCTCGTGGCCGCCGACGGTGGAGCGGTCGTTTACCTGCGCGGCCACGAGGGCCGTGGCGTCGGCCTGGCCGACAAGCTGCGCGCCTACGAGCTGCAGGACCAGGGCCGCGACACCGTCGACGCCCAGGTCGAGCTCGGCCTGCCCGTCGACGCCCGCGACTACTCCGTGGCGGCGGGGATCCTCACCGACCTCGGGGTCGGCTCCCTCCGCCTGCTGACGAACAACCCGGCCAAGGTCGCGGGCCTGCGCGCCCACGGCATCGAGGTGTCGGCCGTCGAGCGGCTGCGCACCGCGCCGCTGCCGACGAACGCCGCCTACCTGCGCACCAAGCGGGACCGGATGGGGCACGACCTCGTCCTCGACCCCGCCGACGACGCCACATCCGCCTGACCCCACCCCCACGAGGAGACCCCACCGATGAGCGGTACCGGAGCACCCACCGTGCGAGCCGACGGACGCGGGCTCCGTGTCGCCGTCGTCGCGGCGTCCTGGCACGAGGAGGTCATGGACGGGCTGCTCGACGGGGCCCGACGCGCCCTCGTGGAGGCCGGCGTCGAGGAGCCGCTCGTCGTCCGGGTGCCCGGCACCTTCGAGCTGGGCGTCGCATGCGCGCGGCTCGCCCCGACACATGACGCCCTCGTCGCCCTCGGCGTCGTGGTGCGCGGCGGGACCCCGCACTTCGAGTACGTCTGCCAGAGCGCCACGGCGGCGCTCACCGAGGTCGCCGTCCGCACCGGGGTCCCGGTGGGCTTCGGGGTACTGACCTGCGACGACGACGAGCAGGCCCGCGACCGGGCCGGGCTGCCCGGCTCGCGGGAGGACAAGGGGCACGAGGCCGCCACGGCGGCGGTGTCCACCGCGGTCACGCTGCGCGGGGTACCGGGGTGAACGCGCTCGTCGCCGCAGCCGACCCGTCGCACAACCTCTTCCAGCAGGTCATCGACGCCGCCGTCCCGATCGGTCCCTACGAGCTGCACTGGCTGGAGGTGCTCGGGGTCACCATCGGCATCGCCTCCGCCTGGTTCGGGATGCGCCGGGTGGTGTGGGCCTGGCCCGTCGGGATCGTCGCGAACATCCTGCTGTTCTTCGTCTACGTCGGCGCAGCGTTCGGCGCCGACGAGCGCGTCCCGCTCTTCGGCCAGTCCGGCCGGCAGGTCTTCTTCATCGTCGTGAGCGTCTACGGCTGGGCCCGGTGGGCCCGGTACCGCCGGGAGACCGGCGGCTCCGGCGGCGCACCCGCGGTCATGCCGCGGTGGATGACCGCGCGGGAGCGGCTGGTCCTCGCCGGCGGGTGGCTCGCCGGGACGGTCGTCGTGCACCAGGTCTTCGTCGCGCTGTGGAACCTCGCGCCCAACCCGTTCTGGGCACCGCAGTGGTGGTTCTACTGGAGCGACGCGTGGATCTTCGTCGGCTCGATCGTCGCGACCTATGCGATGGCCCGGGGCTGGAACGAGTTCTGGCTCGCGTGGATCGGCGTCGACCTCGTCGGGGTCCCGCTGGGGTTCGCGACGGGCTACGTGCCGACGTCGGTCATGTACATCTTCTACGGCCTCTTCGTCGTCTACGGCTTCACCCGCTGGGTCAAGGTGACCCGCGAGTCCGCGGCGCCGGCCGCCCGGGAGCCGGCCCCCGTCGGCTGACCGTCCCCGAATCGACCGATAGGTCACGGAAGGTACGGGTCCGGGCGGGGTGTGGTGTACCTGGCGTGACCTATTGGTCGTTGGGGGTGCGGGGCGGGTTGGCGCCGACCGGACAGCGCGCCGGAGCGCCGTCGGCGCCCCGTACCCTTGTCTCTCGTGAAGACCTTCGACGCGCTGTTCGCCGAGCTCGGCGAGCTGTCCCGCACCCGGCCCGAGGGCTCCGGCACCGTGGCCGCCCTCGACGCCGGCGTCCACTCGATCGGCAAGAAGATCGTCGAGGAGGCCGCCGAGGTGTGGATGGCCGCCGAGCACGAGGGCCGCGAGCGGACCGCCGAGGAGATCAGCCAGCTGCTGTACCACCTCCAGGTGCTCATGCTCGCGAGCGACCTGACCCTTGACGACGTCTACGCCCACCTCTGACCCCGAGGACCACGACCCATGCTGCGCATCGCCGTCCCGAACAAGGGATCGCTCGCCGAGCCCGCCGCCGCCATGCTGCGGGAGGCCGGCTACCGCATCCGCCGCGACTCCAAGGAGCTCGTCGTCCGTGACGAGGCCGGCGACGTCGAGCTGTTCTACCTGCGCCCCCGCGACATCGCCGTCTACGTCGGCTCCGGCACCGTCGACTGCGGCATCACCGGCCGCGACCTCCTCCTCGACTCCGGCTCGGCGGCCGTCGAGATCATGGCGCTCGGCTTCGGGAGCTCGACGTTCCGCTACGCCGCGCGCCCCGGCACCGCGTCCCGCATCGAGGACATCGCCGGGCACCGCGTCGCGACCTCCTACGAGGGCCTCGTCGAGAAGCACCTCGCCGACCACGGCGTGAGCGCGGAGGTCGTCCGGCTCGACGGCGCCGTCGAGACCGCCATCACCCTCGGCGTCGCGGACGTCATCGCCGACGTCGTCGAGACGGGTGCGACCCTGCGCAGCCAGGGCCTGGAGGTGTTCGGCGACCCGATCCTGCGCAGCGAGGCCGTGCTCGTGCGCCGTGGCACGAGCGAGGACCAGGCCGCGATCGAGGTGCTGCGTCGCCGCCTCCTCGGGGTCGTCACCGCCCGGCACTACGTGATGCTCGACTACGACGTCCCGGCCGCCCTCGTCGACCGCGCGTGCGGCATCACCCCCGGCCTCGAGAGCCCCACCGTCTCGTCGCTGCAGAACCACGACTGGTGCGCGGTGCGGGCGATGGTGCCGCGGGCCGTGACGAACACCGTCATGGACGAGCTGTACGACCTCGGTGCCCGGGCGATCCTGGTCACCGACATCACCGCGTGCCGCTTGTGACCCCGCCCGAGGTCGCCCTCGACGCCCCCTTCCGCCCTCGCCGCGGCCGCGTCGTGCCCCTGGTCGTCGGGGCGACCTTCATCCTGGTGTCGACCGCGGTCGCCGTCGGCATGGGCGTCAGCGGGCAGTGGACCGGTGTCGACCAGGCGGCTCTCGTGGCCTTCGGGCTCCTCGTCGGGGGGTTCATCTGGCGGTACGCCGGGATCCGCGCCGTGCCGAGCACCGAGGGCCTCACCGTCCGCAACCTCGTGCTGACCACGACCGTGGGTTGGGACGAGATCGTCGAGGTCCGCTTCCCCGACGGCGACCCGTGGGTCACCCTGGAGCTCGAGGACGGCGAGGACCTCGCGGTCATGGCGATCCAGCGGGTCGACGGTCCGAGCGGCCGGGACGAGGCCGCGCGCCTCGGGCGGCTCGTCGAGGCGCGGCGCCCGCGCCGGCCCGCGGCCGGCTGACCTCAGGCGCGGGCCCGGTCCGGCTCGCGGTCCCCGACCGGAGGGGAGTCCGGCCGAAGGCGCACCACCGCGGCCAGCTGCGGAAGGGCGACGAGCGTCAGCGCGCCCCAGAGCCACCCGTACGAGCCGGTGGCGTCGCGCACCGCGCCCATCGTCGTCGGCCCGGCCGACGCGACCGTGTAGCTGACGAGGAACGCCATCGCCGTGAGGCGGGCGCTGTCCTTCGGCGTCGCGGAGTACCGGACGAGCAGCCCGAGCCCGAGCGCGAAGCACGCGCCCTGGCCCGCGCCGACGAGCAGGACCCACACCCACGGGGCGGCGCCGGGCGCGAGCCACACCCCGGCCTGGCCGAGCCCGCCGAGGCCGGTGGCGGCGACCAGGAGCATCCGGGGGTCCCGCACCCGGTCCAGCAGCGTCGGCGCCACCAGCCCCGAGACGAGCTGGGCCCCGGTGAACACCGACATGAGCAGGCCGGCGTCCCGCGCGCTCCAGCCGAACGACTCGTACGTCGGGGCCAGCCACGCGAGCGCCGAGTAGAACTGCCAGGACTGGAACGACAGGTACGCGGCGAGGACCCAGGCGGTGACGCTGCCCCACGGCAGGGCGTGCGAGCCGGTGACGAGCGGCCTGCCCAGCGCGCGGCCCCGGGCGAGCCGCAGCGCCGGGACCCACGCGACGAGGGCGACGGCCGCGAGGGGGACCCACGCGAGCAGTGACCCCGACCACCCGCCGAGCACCCCGGCCAGGGGAACCGCGGTGGCCGAGGCGACGCCCGCCGCGCCCATCATCGCCATCATGGTGAGCCCCGTGCCGAAGCCCGAGCGGTGCGGCGGGAACGCCGACTTCACGATGCCCGGCAGCAGTGTCCCGGCGACCGCGATCCCGGCGCCCGCGACGAACGTCCCCGTGTAGAGCGACCAGACCTGCCCGCCGCCCAGGCCGCGGACCACGAGACCGACGAGGACGAGCCCGACGCCGAAGCCCACCGCCGTCGTCGGACCCACCCGGCGACCGATGCGGTTCGCGACCGGCGCGAGCAGGCCCATGCACAGCACCGGGAGGGTCGTGAGCACCCCGACCATCGCGTTCGAGAGCCCCAGGTCGGACCGGACGTCGTGGACCAGCGGCGGCAGGCTGGCCATCAGGGTGCGCAGGTTGGCCGCGACGAGGACGATCCCCACGACGACGGCCCAGCGCGGGATCATCGGGGTCGGCGGCTCGCTCACCGACGCATCGTGCCACCCCGCCGGGCGGGAGCCGCGCCACGGCTCACGGGAGGTGCGACTCCGGGACCAGCTGGAGCGCCTCGTCGTCGTCGAGGCCGGCGACGACGAGGAGGTCGACGACCATCGACCGCACCTGGCCGCGGATCATCTCGGCGGAGAGCCCGGCGGCCGGGTCGGCGCGGGCCGAGAGCCCGGCCACCCGTTCGAGGACGACCCGCCCCCGGGCGGGCTGGGTGTGCTCGTCGAGGACGCGTGCGAGGTCGTCGGCGGCCCGCGCGAGCTCCGCGACGAGGTCGACGTACCGCTCCGGCACCGGCTCGTCCCGGCGCACGGCGACCGCCGCCCGGCGCGCCAGCACCCGCAGGTTGCGTACGCACCGGTCCAGGGGCGCGACGAGGGCCGAGGCCGCGACCGCCTGGGGGCGGTGGCTCCGCAGCAGCGGGGAGTGCCGGACCACGGCGATCCCCTCGGCGGCCGCCGTCCGCAGGTCCGCGAGCTGGTCCTCGATGGACCGGGCCTCCTCGAGCGCGGCCGCGGCGGCCGGCCGGTCCCCGGAGCGCAGGGCGGTCGCGACGTCCCGGAGGGTCTGCCCGATCAGCCGGACGGTCCGGGCGGCCTCGGCGCGCGGCCTGGCCAGGGGCGTGGTGGGCGCCACAGCGCCGATGACGAGGGCGACGAGCCCGCCGAGCACGGCGTCGAGCCACCGGCCGACGCCCTCGGTGGTCGAGGACACGAACGCGACGATGAACACCGACTGGACGCCCGCCTGGATGATGACGAGCGGCCCGGTGGACACGACGATCGCGATGGCCATGGCCGCCATGACGACCAGGGCCATCTGCCAGCCACCGCTGCCGAGCAGCAGGACGACGACGTCCCCCACGAGCACCCCGATCGCCACCCCGAGGCTCACCTCGACGATCCGTCGCAGCCGCTGGCCGTAGGTGAGGCCGAGGCAGAGGATCGCGGTGACGGGGGCGAAGAACGGCTGCGGGTGGTCCAGGACCTCGCGGGCGAGCGTCCAGGCGAGGGCGACGGCCACGCCGATCTGCGCGAGGAAGACGAGGCGGTCCCGGAGCCGGCGCACGCCCCGTTCGAGGGCCACCCGGCCCCCGCCGACCGCGGTGGCGGCCCGGCCGGTCGCCGTCATGGGGGAGGACCGGTCGTGACGACGACGTCGGCGCGCGCGCGGGTGCCGTCGGCGGTGAACAGCGCCGCTTCCTGGGCGGCCCAGCGCTCCCAGTGCGGCCGGTACGTCTCGCCGTCGCGGGCGAGGCCGCGGCGCATCCGCTCCGACGGCGGGGCCTCGACCCAGACCCGCACCGCGGCCAGGTCCCCGGCCGGGCCCGCGCTGGAGGCGCAGCCCTCGACGACGAGCAGCGGGCCGGGCTCGACCTCGCGGGTGCCGCCCCAGGTGTCGGCGTCCCAGTCCCACACGCGGTAGCGGGCTCGCTCACCCCGGGAAAGGGGGAGCAGCACCTGGTCCACGAGCAGCGGCACCGCCTCGGCGAGCCCGTCCCACCCCGGGAAGAGCTCGTCCATGTGGACCACGGGGCAGGACAGGGCCTCGACGAGGGCCTTCGCGAGCGTGGTCTTGCCGGAGCCGCTCGGGCCGTCGACCGCGACGACCCGGACCGCCCCGCACCGCGGCGCGGCCGCGCTGAGCTGGGTGAGGACGGCGTCGACGTCTGCGGGGTCGGCGGGGTCCGTGACCTGGAACCACACGGAAGGTGACCCTAGCGCCGCGACTAGGCTGGCCCGGTGTCGGTCGCCGTCCGGGTCATCCCCTGTCTCGATGTCGACGCGGGCCGCGTCGTCAAGGGCGTCAACTTCCGCGGCCTGCGTGACGCCGGCGACCCCGTCGCCCTCGCCCGCCAGTACGGGCTGCAGGGCGCCGACGAGCTGACCTTCCTCGACGTCACCGCCAGCAGCGGTGACCGGGCGACGATGTACGACGTCGTCGCCCGGACCGCCGAGGAGGTGTTCATCCCCCTGACGGTCGGCGGCGGGGTGCGCACGGTGGCCGACGTCGACCGGCTGCTGCGGGCCGGCGCCGACAAGGTGGGCGTCAACACGGCGGCCATCGCCCGGCCGGCCCTCATCGCCGAGACCGCGGACCGCTTCGGGGCCCAGGTGCTCGTGCTCTCGGCGGACGTCCGGCGCCGTCGCGACGAGTCCGGCCGGGTCGTCGCCGGCTTCGAGGTCACGACCCACGGGGGTCGCACCGGCACCGGCATCGACGCCGTCGAGTGGTGCGCTCGCGCCGAGGCGCTCGGCGTCGGCGAGATCCTGCTCAACTCCATGGACGCCGACGGCACCAAGGACGGCTTCGACCTCGAGCTCATCCGGCTCGTCAAGGCCGCGGTCACCGTCCCGGTCGTCGCCAGTGGGGGCGCGGGCGCGCTCGAGCACTTCGCGCCGGCCGTGGCGGCGGGTGCCGACGCGGTGCTGGCCGCCAGCGTCTTCCACTTCGGCGAGCTGACGATCGGCCAGGTCAAGGACGCCCTGCGGGACGAGGCGCTCCCGGTCCGCTGACGGCACGCCTGGCCGCGACCGGGTCCGCACCACCCGCGTCGGCCCGCCCTACGCTGACCCGCGTGACCGCTGCCCGCGCCCGCGTCGTCCACCTCGTCGTGGCCCTGGTGGCCACGCTCGCCCTCGTGCTCCAGACGGCCCTCGTCATCAGCGGCGCGTCCGTCCTGGACGAGACCGAGGTCCCCGGGCTCGCGACCCGGCTGGTGCGCCTCGTCTCCTACTTCACGATCCAGAGCAACGTCCTCGTCGCGGTCACCGCGTGGCAGCTCGCCCGTGACCCGGGCCGGGACGGCCGGTGGTGGCGCCCGGTGCGGCTGGCCGCCCTCGTCGGCATCACGGTGACCGGCCTGGTCCACTTCGTGCTCCTCCGCCCGCTGCTCGACCTCGAGGGCGCGAGCCAGGCCGCCGACACCCTGCTGCACCTCGTCGTCCCGGTCCTCGCGCTCGGCGCGTGGGCGGTCGCCGGCCCCCGCCCGCGCACGGCCTGGCGGACCGCGGCCGAGGCCGTGCTCTGGCCGCTGGCGTGGCTGGGCTACACCGTGGCCGTCGGGGTCGCGACGGGCTGGTACCCGTACCCGTTCCTCGACCACCGCGAGGCCGGCGTGGGCGGGGTCGTCGCCGTGAGCGCCGGGATCCTCGTCCTCTTCGTCGTCCTGTTCGCCGCGGTCATCGCCGTCGACCGTCGGCTCCGGCCCGTCCCGGACGCCGACCGCTGACCGGGGCCCTCGACCCGCCACGGCAGAATGGAGCGGTGACCTCCGACGCCGCCCTCGACCACTCGGTCGCTGCTCGCCTCACCCGCGACGCCTCCGGCCTCGTCGCCGCCGTCGTCCAGCAGCACGACACCGGTGAGGTCCTCATGCTCGGGTGGATGGACGACGAGGCCCTGCGGCGCACCCTCACCGAGGGGCGGGTGACCTTCTGGTCCCGCAGCCGGCAGGAGTACTGGCGCAAGGGCGACACCTCCGGGCACGTCCAGCACGTGAAGTCCGTGGCGCTCGACTGCGACGGCGACGCGCTCCTCGTCCGGGTCGACCAGGTCGGCGCCGCCTGCCACACCGGCGAGCGGACCTGCTTCGAGGGCCGCGACCTCGGCGCCGCCGTCGGCGGGGCTGCATGACCGCCTCCGCACCGGCCGCCGAGACCCCCGACCTCACGTACGGGCAGACCTGGCCCGGGCTCGACACCTTCGGCGTCCTCGCCCGGGACCGTCGCGTCATCCCCGTCGTCCGCCGCCTCATGGGTGACGGCGAGACCCCGGTCGGCGTGTACCGCAAGCTCGCGGGGGACCGGCCCGGCACCTTCCTGCTGGAGTCCGCCGAGCACGGTGGGGTGTGGTCGCGCTGGTCGATCGTGGGGGCCGGGAGCCGCGCCACCCTCACCGAGAAGGACGGTCGGGCCCACTGGATCGGCGAGCCGCCGGTCGGCGTCCCCACCGAGGGGCTCGCCACCGACGCCCTGCGCGCGACGATGGAGGCACTCGCGACCCCACCGATCGCCGGGCTCCCGCCGCTGACCGGCGGCATGGTCGGCGCGATCTCCTACGACGCCGTCCGGCGGTGGGAGCGGGTCCCCGCGGACCTGCCCGACGAGCTCGGCCTCCCCGAGCTCGCGATGACCCTCGCCACCGACCTCGCCGTGCTCGACCACGCCGACGGCTCCATCCTGCTCGTCGCCAACGCCGTCAACTACGACGACACCGACGCCCGGGTCGAGCCGGCGTGGGCCGACGCCGTCGCCCGCCTCGACGCCATGACGGCCGCCCTGGCCGCCCCCGCGCCCAGCACCGTCGCCGTCGTCGACGTCCCGGGGGCCGAGGCGGCGCTGCACCGGGTCCGGTCCAACACGACCCCGGAGCGCTACGAGGAGATCGTCGAGCTCGCCAAGGAGGACATCCGCGCGGGCGAGGTGTTCCAGGTCGTCCTCTCGCAGCGGTTCGCCCTCGACTGCCCCGCCGACCCGCTCGAGGTCTACCGGGCCCTGCGCGCCTCGAACCCGAGCCCCTACATGTACCTGTTCCGGCTGCCCGCCCCCGACGGGTCCGCCTACGCGATCGTCGGGAGCTCGCCCGAGGCGCTCGTGCGGGTCACCGGGGAGCAGGCCATCACCCACCCGATCGCGGGGTCCCGGCCCCGCGGCAAGACGCCCGAGGACGACGTCCGGCTCCAGGACGAGCTGCTCGCCGACCCCAAGGAGCGGTCCGAGCACGTCATGCTCGTCGACCTCGGCCGCAACGACCTCCAGCGCGTCTGCCGCCCCGGGACCGTCGACGTCGTCGAGTTCATGGACGTGCGCCGCTACAGCCACGTCATGCACATCGAGTCCACCGTCGTCGGGGAGACCCGCCCGGGCGCCTCGGCCTACGACGTCCTCGTCTCGACGTTCCCCGCCGGCACCCTGTCGGGGGCGCCCAAGCCCCGGGCCCTCGAGCTCATCGAACGCTACGAGCCCTCGCGCCGGGGCATCTACGGCGGCGTCGTCGGGTACCTCGACTTCCACGGCGACCTCGACATGGCGATCGCCATCCGCACCGCCGTCGTCAAGGACGGCACCGCATACGTCCAGGCCGGGGCCGGGATCGTGGCCGACTCCGTCCCCGTCCGCGAGCACGAGGAGTGCGTCGCCAAGGCGGCCGCCGTGCTGCGAGCGGTCGCGACCGCCGGGGCGATGCGGACCGTGACATGAGGCGGCTCACCGGCAAGGGTCCGGTGGTCCTCGTCGCGCTCGTCGGGTCGGGGGTGCTGCTCCTGGCCGGCCTGCGCCCCTGGGTGAGCGGGACCGTCGCCGACGCCGTCCTCGGGGGGAGCCGGGTCGTGGCCACCGGGTCGGAGGTCGCACCCGGGCTGTCCGCCGTCGCCCTCGCGGTGGCCGCCGCCGCCGTCGCGGTGGTGGCCACGGGCCGGGTCGGGCGGGTCATCGGGCTCGTGCTGTGGGCCGCCTGCACCGCCCTCGCCGCCGGGCTCACGCTCCGGGTGGTCCTCGACCCGTCCGCGGCGCTCGGGCCCGTCGCCGCCCGGCGGGTCGGCCGCACCGGGTCGGTGGAGGCCGTCGCCGCCACGACGGCCTGGCCGTGGGTGGCGCTCGTGGCGCTCCTGGTCGTCGTGGGGGCCCTCGTCCTGGCCGTGCTCGGGCGCCGACGCTGGGGTGCCCCGTCGCGCCGGTACGAGGCCCCGGCCGCGGGGGAGGGCCACGTCGCCGGCTCCCGGGGCGAGCGCGTCAGCAGCGCGTGGGACGACCTCTCGGCGGGACGTGACCCGACCGACGTCGGCGAGGACCCCCGGACCTGACAGAATCGGTCCCGAGAGAGGCGGCCCCGACCGCCACCGGCCCACGAGACCTAGGGTGGACCCCATGGACGAGCACGAAGACCACGGCCACAGTGTGGCGGCCTGGACGGCGGTGGCGATCGTCATCGTCGCCTCGACGATCATGTCCTTCGCCGTCCTCTTCCCCAACGTGTGGCTCTTCGTCGGCGGGGCGGTCCTCGCCGTCGTCGGTGGGGTGGCCGGCAAGGTCCTCTCGATGGCCGGGTACGGCGCCGCCGGACGCGACCCCGAGCAGGAACCCTCGATCCGGTGACAGCAGGTCACCCATGACCTCCGTCCTCGACGACATCATCGCGGGCGTGCGCCAGGACCTCGCCGACCGGCAGCGCGTCACGTCCCTGGCCGACCTCCGGGCGGCCGTGCTCACTGCGCCGCCGGCGCGCGACGCCGACGCGGCCCTGCGCCGCCCCGGGCTCTCGCTCATCGCCGAGGTCAAGCGGGCGAGCCCGAGCAAGGGCGCGCTCTCGGACATCCCCGACCCGGCCGCCCTCGCGGTGGCCTACGCCGACGGCGGCGCGAGCGCGATCTCGGTGCTCACCGAACGGCGGCGGTTCGGTGGCAGCCTCGCCGACCTGGACGCGGTCCGGGCCGCGGTGGACGTGCCCGTGCTGCGCAAGGACTTCGTCGTCACCGACTACCAGGTGTGGGAGGCGCGCGCGCACGGCGCGGACCTCGTCCTGCTCATCGTCGCGGCCCTCGACGACGCCACCCTGCGGGCCCTCCTCGCCCTTGTCGGCGAGCTCGGGATGACCGCGCTCGTCGAGGTGCACGACGAGGACGAGACCCAGCGCGCCGTCGATGCCGGGGCGAGTGTCATCGGGGTCAACGCGCGCAACCTCAAGACCCTCGACGTGCACCCCGACACGTTCTCGCGGCTGCGCCCGATCCTGCCGCCCGGCGTCGTCGCGGTCGCCGAGTCCGGCATCACCGGGCCGGCGGAGGCGGCGTCGTACGCGGCCCAGGGGGCCGACGTCGTGCTCGTCGGCGAGGCCCTGGTCCGCACCGGCGACCCGCGTGGGGCCGCCGCCGCCATCGTGCGGGCCGGAACCACCCAGGAGGTCTCATGAGCCAGAACGACGCGGCCCCGGCACCCGCCGACCTCACCGTCGAGGACCTGCCGCCGGCCGGCCGGTTCGGTGACTTCGGGGGTCGCTACGTCCCCGAGGCGCTCGTGCCGGCCCTGGAGCAGATCGACGAGGCGCGCCAGAAGGCCGCCGTCGACCCCGAGTTCCAGGCCGAGCTCGCGCGCCTGCACGCGACGTACACCGGCCGGCCGAGCATCATCACCGAGGTGCCCCGGTTCGCCGCGCACTGCGGCGGCGCCCGGGTCCTGCTCAAGCGCGAGGACCTCAACCACACCGGCTCGCACAAGATCAACAACGTGCTCGCCCAGGCGCTCCTCACGAAGCGGATGGGCAAGACCCGGATCATCGCCGAGACCGGGGCCGGCCAGCACGGCGTCGCCACCGCGACGGCCGCCGCGCTCATGGGTCTGGAGTGCACCGTGTACATGGGCCGGGTCGACACCGAGCGGCAGGCCCTCAACGTCGCCCGGATGCGGATCCTCGGGGCCGAGGTCGTCGCCGTCGAGCACGGCAGCGCCACCCTCAAGGACGCCATCAACGAGGCGATGCGGGACTGGGTCACCAACGTCGGCACCACCCACTACGCCATCGGGACGGTCACCGGGCCGCACCCCTTCCCCGAGATGGTCCGGGACTTCCACGCCGTCATCGGCGAGGAGGCCCGCGCCCAGGTCCTCGAGCTCACCGGGCGCCTCCCCGACGCCGTCGTCGCGTGCGTCGGCGGCGGCTCGAACGCGATGGGGATCTTCCACCGCTTCGTCGGCGACGCCGACGTCCGGCTCGTCGGGGTCGAGGCCGGGGGAGAGGGCATCGAGTCCGGTCGCCACGCGGCGCGCTTCGCGGGCTCCTCCGCGACCCCCGGCGTGCTGCACGGGGCGATGAGCTACCTCATGCAGGACGCCGACGGCCAGACCGTCGAGTCGCACTCGATCTCGGCCGGCCTGGACTACCCCAGCGTCGGCCCCGAGCACTCGTTCCTGCGCGACTCCGGGCGCGCCGAGTACCGGTACGCCACCGACGACCAGGTCATGGAGGCCTTCTCGCTCCTCTCCCGGACCGAGGGCATCATCCCGGCGCTGGAGTCCGCGCACGCGCTCGTCGGCGCGATGCAGCTCGGCCGGGAGCTGGGCCCCGACGGCCTGGTCCTGGTCAACCTGTCGGGTCGCGGCGACAAGGACATGCACACCGCGGCCGCCTACTTCGGCCTCGTCGGCGAGGGCACCCAGTGACGGCTCTCGCCACCGGCGTCGAGGCGGTCCTGCGGTCCTGCCGTGCGCAGGGGCGCGCCGCGCTCGTCGGCTACCTGCCCGTCGGCTACCCCACCGTCGAGGGGTCCGTCGAGGCGATGCGCACGGTGGTCGACGCGGGCTGCGACATCGTCGAGGTCGGCGTCCCGTACAGCGACCCGCTCATGGACGGGCCGGTCATCCAGGACGCCGCCGCCACCGCCCTCGCCGGGGGCGCCCGGGTCGACGACGTGTTCACCGCCGTCGCCGCCGTCCGCGACGCCGGCGCGACGCCGGTCGTGATGACGTACTGGAACCTCGTGCTGCACCGCGGCGTCGAGCGCTTCGCCGCCGATCTCGCGGCCGCCGGGGGCGCCGGCCTCATCACGCCCGACCTCATCCCGGACGAGGCGGCGGAGTGGATCGCCGCCAGCGACCGGCACGGGCTCGACCGGATCTTCCTCGTCGCTCCGAGCAGCACCCCCGAGCGGCTCGCCCGGGTGACGGCGGCCTGCCGGGGGTTCGTGTACGCCGCCTCGACGATGGGCGTCACCGGCGCCCGGACCAGCGTGGACTCCGACGCCCGGGGCCTCGTCGAGCGGGTCCGCGCCGTCACCGACCTGCCGGTGTGCATCGGCCTGGGGGTCTCCACGCGGGAGCAGGCGGCGGAGATCGCGGCCTACGCCGACGGGGTCATCGCCGGGTCGGCGCTCGTGCGCGCCCTCGGCGGCGACCAGGATCTCCCGACCCGGCTGCAGGCGCTGCATGCCCTGACCTCGTCCCTGGCCGAGGGCGTGCGGGCCGGCCGCCGATGAGCACGAGCCTCGACGAGCGAGACGCCGCGGCCCGTCCGTGGTACCGCCGGGACGTCGTCCTCGACACCGTCGGGCTGCTGGCCCGGCTGTTCCTCGGGACCGTCCTCATCGTCGCGGGCGCCGTGAAGGTCGGCCACCCGCTGACCTCGCAGCGGGCGGTCCAGGCCTACGAGATCATGCCGATGACGCTCGCCGGCTACGTCGGGCTGGCGCTGCCGTTCGTCGAGGTGGTCCTCGGCGTCCTCCTCGTGGTCGGGCTCCTCACCCGCCCGGTCGCCGCCGTGTCCACCCTGCTCATGGTGGCGTTCGTCGTCGGGATCGCGCAGGCGTGGGCTCGCGGGCTCACGATCGACTGCGGCTGCTTCGGAGGTGGGGGTCAGATCGGCGCGGACGAGACGAAGTACCCTCAGGAGATAGCCCGCGACGCGAGTTTCGCCGCGGCGGGCGTGTGGCTCTGGTGGCGGCCCCGGTCGCTCGCCGCGCTCGACCGCCTCCTCTTCGGACACTGAAAGGCACGACCCCACCATGGCCAAGACGCCGCCGACCAAGGGCAAGAAGCCCGCCAACGCCCGCCAGGCCAAGATCGAGGCGGCCCGCTCCGGTGCCGGCGCGGGGGCGAACAAGATCGTCGTGGCGACGGTCGTCGTCATCGTCGCGATCATCGCCGTCGTGGCCGGGGTCATTCTCTCCACGCGCGGGGACGACGCGCCCGCCGCCGGCGGCGCCCTGCCGCCCGGGGTCTCGGCCATGGGCGAGGGCTTCCCCGCCTTCAGCGAGGTGACTCCCGAGCCGAACGCCCCCACGGTGGACCTCTACGAGGACTTCCAGTGCCCGGCCTGCGCCCAGTTCGAGTCCCTCGTCGGGCCGACGATCACCGGGCTCGCCGCGGAGGGCAGGATCAAGCTCGTCTACCACGTGAAGAACTTCCTCGACGACAACCTCGGCAACGGGAGCTCCACCCGGGCCGGCACCGCCGCGTTCTGCGCCGCCGACACCGGGCGCTTCCAGGAGTTCCACGACCAGGTCTTCCCGGGCCAGCCCGCCCAGGAGGGCCAGGGCTTCACCGACGAGCTGCTCACCGAGTTCGCGACGAACGCCGGGATCGAGGGCGAGGCCCTCGCGACCTGGGAGACCTGCCTGACCTCGGGGCGGTACGACGCCTACGTCGACTCCGTCGAGGCGTCGAGCTTCGAGGACGGGGTGCGTGGCACCCCGACGGTGCGGATCAACGGTGAGGAGCAGGACCTCAACACCATCGTCAGCCCCGAGGGGTTCACCCAGGCCGTCGAGGCGGCCACGGAGTGACGTCGACGATCCCCAGCCCGACGGTCGGCGCCCTCGACCTCGGGCCGCTGACCCTGCGGGCGTACGCGCTGTGCATCCTCGCCGGCATCGTGCTCGCCGTCTGGCTCACCGGCCGGCGGCTCGTCGCCCGCGGCTACGACTCCGCGGTGACCCTGGACGTCGCGGCCTACGCCGTGATCCTCGGCATCGTCGGCGGGCGGCTCTACCACGTCATCACCACCCCGGGCCCGTACTTCGGTGAGGGCGGCAGTCTCGTGGACGCCCTGAAGATCTGGAACGGGGGCCTCGGGATCTGGGGTGCCATCGCCCTCGGCGCCCTCGGCGCGTGGATCGGGTGCCGCCGCGCCGGGGTCTCGTTCCTCGCGTTCGCGGACGCGGCGGCGCCGGGGGTCGCCCTGGCGCAGGCCCTCGGGCGGTGGGGCAACTGGTTCAACAACGAGCTGTACGGCGGCCCGACGACCCTGCCGTGGGGCCTGGAGATCCACGAGTGGGACCAGGCCGCGGGCCGGGCCGTCACCGACGCCTCCGGCGACGCGGTCGTCCTCGGCACCTTCCACCCGACGTTCCTCTACGAGTCGATCTTCCTCGTCGTGCTCGCCACCGCGCTGCTCGTCCTCGACCGGCGCCGGCGCCTGGCCCCCGGGCAGCTCTTCGGCCTCTACGTCGCGGGCTACCCGGTCGGGCGGATTGTCATCGAGCGGATGCGCACCGACGAGGCCGAGATGATCCTCGGCCAGCGGCTCAACGTGTGGACGAGCATCGCGGTCTTCCTCCTCGGCGTCTGGATCGTCTGGTACACCGGCCGCAGGGCACCGGCGGACCCGGCCGACGATGGCGCCGAGCCGCCCGACCGTCCACGGAACGAGGACCCCGAGTCCCAGGATGTGGGATAGGTCCGCTCGAATAGCAAGACGATCGGGGTCGGAGATAGCATTCCGGGACGTGGCCAGCGTCGTCCGCGCCTGACCTTGCCGAGCCCGGCCCCAGTGGCCGACGACCTCGAGGACGGTGATGCGACGTGAGCGTCGCCCGCTTCTCCGCCCAACCCGCCGACGTCGGCCTCTACCGCCGCGAGCACGAGCACGATGCGTGCGGTGTCGCCATGGTCGCGACGATGCGGGGCACCGCCGGGCACGACATCGTCGTCCACGCGCTCGACGCCCTGCGCAACCTCGACCACCGCGGCGCCACCGGCGCCGACCCGCTCGTCGGCGACGGCGCGGGCATCCTCACCCAGGTCCCGGACGCCTTCTTCCGGGCCGTCGTCGGTGTCGACCTCCCGCCCGCCGGGGCGTACGCCGCGGGCATGGCGTACCTGCCCACCGACGAGGCCGAGCGCACGGCCGCCGAGCGCCGCATCGAGGACATCGCCGCGTCCGAGGGCCTGCGCGTCCTCGCGTGGCGCGACGTCCCCGTCGCCGCGGACCTCGTCGGCGCCGCGGCCCGCGAGACGATGCCCTGCTTCCGCCAGGTCTTCGTCGGCTCCGACGCCGGGCTCGCGGGCATCGAGCTCGACCGGGTCGCGTTCGCCCTCCGCAAGCGTGCCGAGCGGGAGGCCGAGGTCTACTTCCCGTCGCTGTCGGCGCGGACCGTGGTCTACAAGGGGATGCTGACCACCGGGCAGCTCGAGCCGTTCTTCCCCGACCTGTCCGATGAGCGCTTCGCCACCGAGCTCGCGCTCGTCCACTCCCGCTTCTCGACCAACACCTTCCCCAGCTGGCCGCTGGCCCACCCGTACCGCCTCATCGCGCACAACGGCGAGATCAACACCGTCAAGGGCAACCGGAACTGGATGCACGCCCGCGAGAGCCAGCTCGCCTCCGACGTGCTCGCCGGCGACCTGTCCCGGCTGTCGCCGGTCTGCACCCCCGGGTCCTCGGACTCGGCGTCCTTCGACGAGGTGCTCGAGCTCATCCACCTCGGCGGCCGGTCCCTGCCGCACGCGGTCCTCATGATGATCCCGGAGGCCTGGGAGAACCACGACACGATGGACCCCGCGCGCCGGGCGTTCTACGAGTTCCACTCCACCTTCATGGAGCCCTGGGACGGCCCGGCCTGTGTCGCCTTCACCGACGGCACGCTCGTCGGGGCGGTCCTGGACCGCAACGGCCTGCGGCCCGGCCGCTACTGGGTCACCGACGACGGGCTCGTCGTCCTCGCCTCCGAGGCGGGCGTGCTCGACCTCGAGCCCGCCAACGTCGTCCGGCGCGGGCGCCTCCAGCCCGGCCGGATGTTCCTCGTCGACACCGCCGCCGGGCGCATCGTCGGCGACGACGAGGTCAAGTCCGGCCTGGCGGCGGAGCACCCGTACGAGGAGTGGCTGCACGCCGGCCTCATCAGCCTGCCCGACCTGCCCGACCGCGAGCACATCATCCACACCGCGGCCTCGGTGGCCCGCCGCCAGCGCACCTTCGGCTACACCGAGGAGGAGCTGCGCGTCATCGTCGCCCCGATGGCCCGCACCGGTGGCGAGGCCCTGGGGTCGATGGGCACCGACACCCCCATCGCGGTCCTCTCGGAGCGGCCGCGGCTCGTCTTCGACTACTTCACCCAGCTCTTCGCGCAGGTGACCAACCCGCCGCTCGACGCGATCCGCGAGGAGCTCGTCACGTCACTCGCGAGCGCCATCGGCCCCGAGGGCAACCTGCTCGACGCCAACTCCGCCCACGCCCGGCAGGTCGTCCTGCCCTTCCCGGTCCTCGACAACGACGAGCTCGCGAAGATCGTCCACATCAACGCCGACGGCGACCTGCCCGGCTTCGAGACCGTCGTGATCCGCGGGACCTACGACGTGAGCGGTGGGGAGGACGCCCTTCGCAGCCGCCTCCACGAGATCTTTGCCGAGGTGTCGCAGGCCATCGCGGCCGGCGTGCGGTTCATCGTGCTGTCGGACCGTGACTCCGACCGCGACCTCGCGCCCATCCCGTCGCTGCTGCTCACCTCCGCGGTGCACCACCACCTCATCCGCGAGAAGACCCGGACCCAGGTCGGTCTCATCGTCGAGGCCGGCGACGTCCGGGAGGTCCACCACGTCGCCCTCCTCATCGGGTACGGGGCGGCCGCCATCAACCCCTACCTCGCGATGGAGACCGTCGAGGACATGGTCCGTCGCGGCGACATCACCGAGGTCACCGAGGAGCAGGCCGTCGCCAACCTCATCAAGGCGCTCGGCAAGGGCGTCCTGAAGGTCATGTCGAAGATGGGCATCTCGACGGTCGCGTCCTACCGCGGGGCGCAGGTGTTCGAGGCCATCGGGCTGTCCCAGGACCTCGTCGACGAGTTCTTCACGGGCACCGTCTCGCAGCTCGGTGGCGTGGGCCTGGGGGTCCTCGCCGCCGAGAACGCCGCCCGGCACGCCCAGGCGTACCCGCCGGACGGCATCCGCCAGGCGCACCGCAAGCTCGTGACCGGCGGGGAGTACCAGTGGCGCCGGGAGGGCGAGCCGCACCTGTTCGACCCCGACACCGTGTTCCGGCTCCAGCACGCCACCCGGCAGCGCCGCTACGACGTCTTCAAGCAGTACACCCAGCGCATCGACGAGCAGTCCGGCCGGCTCATGACCCTGCGCGGGCTCTTCGAGCTCGGGGGAGCGGAGCCGCGCGAGCCCGTGCCGCTCGAGGAGGTCGAGTCGGTCGCCGACATCGTCACCCGGTTCTCCACCGGCGCGATGAGCTACGGCTCCATCAGCAAGGAGGCCCACGAGACCCTCGCGATCGCGATGAACCGGCTCAAGGCCCGGTCGAACACCGGTGAGGGCGGCGAGGACGCCGACCGGCTCATGGACCCGACCCGGCGCTCGGCGGTCAAGCAGGTCGCCTCCGGCCGGTTCGGCGTCACCTCGCTCTACCTCACCCACAGCGACGACATCCAGATCAAGATGGCCCAGGGCGCCAAGCCGGGGGAGGGCGGCCAGCTGCCCGGCCCCAAGGTCTACCCGTGGGTGGCCAAGACCCGGCACTCGACCCCGGGCGTCGGGCTCATCAGCCCCCCGCCGCACCACGACATCTACTCGATCGAGGACCTCGCCCAGCTCATCCACGACCTGAAGAACGCCAACCCGCAGGCCCGGGTCCACGTCAAGCTCGTCTCCGAGATCGGGGTCGGCACCGTCGCGGCCGGGGTGAGCAAGGCGCACGCCGACGTCGTGCTCATCTCCGGGCACGACGGCGGCACCGGCGCCTCGCCGCTCACCTCGCTCAAGCACGCCGGCGGCCCCTGGGAGCTGGGCCTGGCCGAGACCCAGCAGACGCTCGTCCTCAACGGGCTCCGCGACCGGATCGTCGTCCAGGTCGACGGTCAGATCAAGACCGGTCGCGACGTCGTCATCGCCGCGCTGCTCGGCGCCGAGGAGTTCGGCTTCGCGACCGCGCCCCTCGTCGTGTCGGGCTGCATCCTCATGCGGGTGTGCCACCTCGACACCTGCCCGGTCGGCATCGCCACCCAGAACCCCGAGCTGCGGGCCCGGTTCTCCGGCGCCCCCGAGTTCGTCGAGACGTTCTTCGAGTACATCGCCGAGGAGGTCCGCGAGCACCTCGCCGCGCTCGGGTACCGCAGCATCGAGGAGGCCATCGGCCAGATCCAGCACCTCGACGTCGGCAAGGCGGTCGAGCACTGGAAGGCCTCCGGCCTCGACCTCTCGCCGATCCTCACGAAGGTCGAGAGCCCCGACGGCTCGGGCATCCGGCACCGGGTGGCCCAGGACCACGGGCTCGAGAAGGCGCTGGACCACCAGCTCATCGCCGCGGCGCGCGACGCGATCGACCACGGGGAGCCGGTCGCGGCCAGCTTCGCGATCCGCAACGTCAACCGCACGGTCGGGACGATGCTCGGTCACGAGGTGACGAAGGTGCACCCCGAGGGGCTGCCCGACGGCACCATCGACATCGCGTTCACCGGGTCGGCCGGGCAGAGCCTCGGCGCCTTCCTCCCGGCCGGCATCACGCTGCGCCTCGACGGCGACGCCAACGACTACGTCGGCAAGGGCCTCTCCGGCGGGCGGGTCGTCGTGCGCCCCGCCCCCGGCTCGGCGCTCGTCGCCGAGGACAACGTCATCGCCGGCAACGTCATCGGGTACGGCGCGACCTCGGGCGAGCTGTTCCTCCGCGGCCGGGTCGGCGAGCGCTTCTGCGTCCGCAACTCCGGTGCCACCGCGGTCGTCGAGGGCGTGGGCGACCACGGCCTCGAGTACATGACCGGTGGCGTGGCGCTCATCCTCGGGCCCACCGGGCGCAACGTCGCGGCCGGGATGTCCGGAGGCGTCGCGTACGTCCTCGACCTCGACCCGGCGCTGGTCAACCCCGAGCTCGTCGACCTGCGCCCGCTGCGACCCGACGACGAGCTCGTCGTCCACGACCTGCTCGAGCGCCACCAGCGGTGGACCGACTCCTCGGTCGCGGCGCGGCTCCTCGCCGACTGGGGCAGTGCCCGGTCGGCGTTCACCCTGGTCCTTCCCCGCATGTACCAGCGCGTCCTCGACGTCCGCGCCAAGGCGGAGGCGGAGGGCCTCGACCCCGACGGCACCCAGGTGTGGGAGCGGATCATGGAGGCGTCCCGTGGCTGACCCCCAGGGCTTTATGAAGACCCGTGAGCGCGAGCTGCCCCGGCGGCGCCCGGTCCCGGTGCGGATCCGGGACTGGAAGGAGGTCTACGAGGACCAGCCGGTCCCCGAGCTCCAGCGTCAGGCCGGTCGCTGCATGGACTGCGGCATCCCGTTCTGCCACAGCGGCTGTCCCCTCGGGAACCTCATCCCGGAGTGGAACGACCTCGCCCGCCGCGGCGAGTGGCGCGAGGCGATCGAGCGGCTGCACGCGACGAACAACTTCCCGGAGTTCACCGGGCGGCTGTGCCCGGCGCCGTGCGAGGCGTCGTGCGTCCTCGGCATCAACCAGCCCGCGGTCACGATCAAGCAGATCGAGGTCTCGATCGTCGACCGCGCCTTCGAGAACGGGACGGTCACGCCCGTCTCGCCGGAGCGGCTCTCGGGCAAGACCGTCGCCGTCGTCGGGTCCGGCCCGGCGGGGCTCGCCACCGCCCAGCAGCTGACCCGCGCCGGCCACACCGTCGCCGTGTACGAGCGGGCCGACCAGCCGGGCGGCCTGCTGCGCTACGGGATCCCCGAGTTCAAGATGGAGAAGGCGGTCCTCGACCGGCGCATCGCGCAGATGAAGTCCGAGGGCACCCGGTTCCGGACGGGCGTCTCGGTCGGCGAGGACCTCACCGGCACCGACCTCAAGAAGCGCTTCGACGCGGTCGTCGTCGCCGTCGGCGCCACCGTGCCGCGTGACCTGCCGGTGCCGGGGCGCGAGCTCGACGGCGTCATGCAGGCCATGGACTACCTGCCGCCGGCCAACCGGGTCGCGCTCGGCCAGACCGTCGAGGGCCAGGTGACCGCCGCCGGCAAGGACGTCGTCGTCATCGGCGGCGGCGACACCGGCGCCGACTGCATCGGCACCGCCCACCGTCAGGGTGCGCGGTCGGTGACGAGCCTCGAGATCATGCCGCAACCACCCGCCGACCGGGCGGACCAGCACCCCTGGCCGACGTACCCGATGCTCTTCCGGGTCGCGTCCGCCCACGAGGAGGGCGGCGACCGGGTGTACTCCGTGTCGACGAGCGAGATCGTCGGCGACGAGGCCGGCCGGGTGCGGGCGCTGCGCCTCCACGAGGTCGTCATGGGCGAGAGCGGCTTCGAGAAGGTCGACGGCTCCGAGCGGGAGATCCCGGCCCAGCTCGTCCTCCTCGCGATGGGCTTCCTCGGCCCGCAGGCCGAGGGGCTGCTCGAGCAGCTCGGCGTCGAGAAGGACCCGCGGTCCAACGTGGCCCGGGACGGCCACTTCATGTCGAGCGTGCCGGGAGTGTTCGTCGCCGGGGACGCCGGACGCGGCCAGTCGCTCATCGTCTGGGCGATCGCCGAGGGCCGGTCCGTCGCCCACGAGGTCGACGCGTGGCTCATGAACAAGCCGTCGCGGCTGCCCCGTCCCGTCCACCCGACGGACCGGCCGCTCACGGCCTGAAACGGGGCGCGCGGGGGCTGCTCGGGATGTGGCCCGCGTCACGGCGCAACCGCTTCCACTTGTAGGCTCGCTCGCATGCGCCGCGCCAAGATCGTCTGCACCCTCGGCCCCGCCACCTCCTCCGCCGAGCAGCTCCGCGAGCTCGTCGAGGCCGGCATGGACGTCGCCCGGCTCAACCTCTCGCACGGCTCGCACAAGGACCACGAGCAGGTCTACCGCGACGTCCGCAAGGCCAGCGACGACGTCGGCCGGGCCGTCGGGGTGCTCGTCGACCTCCAGGGGCCGAAGATCCGCACGGCCCGGTTCCAGGACGGTCCCGTCCAGCTCGAGAAGGGCGCGACCTTCACCATCACGACCCGCGACGTGCCGGGCGACGTCCACGAGGTCGGGACCACCTACTCGGGGCTCCCTGGCGACGTGCACGCGGGCGACCGCATCCTCATCGACGACGGCAAGATCGCCCTCGTGGCCACCGAGGTCACCGACTCCGACGTCGTCTGCGAGGTCGCCGAGGGCGGCACGCTGAGCAACAACAAGGGCATCAACCTGCCCGGGGTGGCGGTCTCGGTGCCCGCGCTCTCGGAGAAGGACGAGGACGACCTCCGCTGGGCGCTGCGGACCCGCGCCGACATGATCGCGCTGTCCTTCGTCAGGTCGCCGGACGACATCCTGCGCGTCCACGAGATCATGGACGAGGAGGGGCTCCGGCTCCCGGTCATCGCGAAGATCGAGAAGCCGCAGGCGGTCGACAACCTCGACGAGATCATCCGCGCCTTCGACGGCGTCATGGTGGCCCGCGGCGACCTCGGCGTCGAGATGCCGCTCGAGCAGGTGCCGCTCGTGCAGAAGCGCGCCTGCGAGATCGCCCGGCGCCGGGCCAAGCCGGTCATCGTCGCCACCCAGGTGCTCGAGTCGATGATCGACAACAGCCGCCCCACCCGGGCCGAGGCCTCCGATGCCGCGAACGCGGTGCTCGACGGCGCCGACGCCCTGATGCTCTCGGGCGAGACGAGCGTCGGCAAGCACCCCTTCGCCGCGGTCCGCACGATGGCCAAGATCATCGAGAACACCGAGACCCACGGCCTGCACCGGATCCGCCCGCTCGGCACCCGCCCCAACTCCAAAGGCGGCGCCGTCACCGCGGCCGCGGCCGAGATCGGCGAGCTGCTCGGGGTGCGGTTCCTCATCACCTTCACCGAGGGCGGCGACAGCTCCCGCCGGCTCGCCCGGGTGCGCCCGCGCATCCCGATGCTCGCGTTCACCCCGAACCAGGCGACGCGCAGCCAGCTGGCCCTCACCTGGGGCATCGAGACCTTCCTCGTCGGCAAGGTCCGGCACACCGACGACATGGCGCTCCAGGTCGACGAGCTGCTGCTGTCGATCGGGCGGGTCAAGGAGGGCGAGAACGTCGTCATCGTCGCGGGGTCACCGCCCGGGATCCCCGGGTCCACGAACGCGCTGCGCGTGCACCGGGTCGGCGACGCCAAGAACCGGGTCGCGCCCGCCTACAGCGACGCTGCGGCCGACGCTGCGGCCGACGCCGCCGCCGGACAGGCCTGAGGTCCACCGCGGGTCGCTGGCTATGCTGACAGCGCCCCCGCCGGGGTGGTGGAACGGCAGACACGGAGCACTCAAAATGCTCTGCCCGCGAGGGCGTGCGGGTTCGAGTCCCGCTCCCGGCACATGAGTCAGAGTGCACCCACCCCCACCCGTGTCCTCGTCGCCGAGGACGAGGCCATCATCAGGCTGGACCTCGCAGAGATGCTCCGCGAGGCCGGCTACGACGTCGTCGGCCAGGCCGGCGACGGTGAGCAGGCCGTCGAGATGGCCAGGTCGCTGAACCCGGACATCGTCATCATGGACGTCAAGATGCCCGTCATGGACGGCATCACCGCGGCCGAGACCATCGGTGGCGAGCGCATCTGCCCGGTCGTCATGCTCACCGCCTTCAGCCAGCGCGAGCTCGTCGAGCGGGCCCGCGACGCCGGGGTCATGGCGTACGTCGTCAAGCCGTTCACGGCGGGCGACGTCACCCCGGCCCTGGACATCGCCCTGTCCCGGTGGGCCGAGCTGAAGACCCTCGAGGCCGAGGTCGCCGACCTCGGCGACCGGCTCGAGACCCGCAAGGCCGTCGACCGGGCCAAGGGCGTACTCATGGCGAAGCTGAAGATCAGCGAGGCCGACGCCTTCCGCTGGATCCAGAAGACCGCGATGGACCGGCGGATGGGCATGCGCGAGGTGGCCGACGCGGTCATCGCCGGCATGGAGAACGCCTGACCCACGCCGCGGGTCGCCGGTCGGCGAATTTCGCGGGCCACACCCCCTTCCGCGGGCCCACCCGCGAGGGACATAGTGTGCGGTGGTGACGATGGCGCGCCCCAGGCCGGGGCGCTCGAGCAAGGAGGCTCCGTGGGACGACGCCCCGTCGAGGTGCTGCCGGTCGGCGACGACCTGACCCACGTGACGGCCCTGTGGCTGGAGGCCCGGGTCGAGGCCGGCACCAGCCCCGAGGTGTGCGCGCGGGCCGTCGCCGACGGCCGGTTCTCGACCGCGTTGCGCCGCCCGGGCGTCCAGGCGTTCGTGGCCACCCTCGACGGCACCCCGGTCGGGTACGCCATCACGACCGACAACCCGTTCGGGCTTGCGCCGACCGCCGAGGTGGCCATCGAGCAGCTGTACGTGTGCGCCGAGGCGCGCCGGCACGGCGTCGCGAAGGCCCTGCTCGCCACCGTGCTGTCGTGTGCCGAGCGCGCCGGGTGCGAGCAGCTCGTGTCCAACGTCCCGACCACGAGCCGCGACGCCAACCGGTTCTTCGCGCGGCTCGGCTTCGGGTCGGTCGTCACCCGCCGCGTCGTCGCCACCGGCACCCTGCGACGGCGCCTCGCACCCGAGACCGCCGAGACGGGCCTGGAGCTGACCCGCCGCCGGCGGAGCCTGCGGCAGCGGGCCTTCGTGCCGACCCGCTCCGCCTGAGACACCCGCGGCGCGGCGTCACGTACGGGCCCGCACCACCCCGAGGCGCGCGCTCGGCAGGCCGGGGAGCACCGTCCCGGCCGTCAGCCCGCAGCGCCGCTCGAGGATCTCGCCGAGCACCGACCGGTAGTCCGTCGTCGCCGGAAGGTCACCGGCCAGGAGCTGGTCCGGGGCCAGGCCGGGCCAGGCGCCGTAGACCTTGCCACCGTTGACGCCGCCACCGAGCACGAACGACACGTTGCCGTAGCCGTGGTCGACCCCGCCCGAACCGTTCTCGGCGACCCGGCGGCCGAACTCCGACAGGGTGACGAGGGTCACCCGGTCGGCCACGCTGCCGAGGTCGGTCATGAAGGCCGCGAGCGCCTTGCCCACCGAGGTCAGCTGGTCGTGCATCCACCCACCGTCGCTGCGCCCGAGGTCGGCGTGCATGTCCCAGTTGCCGGAGTCGATGGTGACGGCCCGCAGGCCGACGCCGGCCTTGACGAGCCGTGCGGTGTCGCGCAGGGCGTCGGCGAGCGACCCGGACGGGTAGGACGCGCCCCCGGAGGGGGAGTAGCCGGCGGCCTTGAGCGCCGTCGTCGTCGCGAGCGCCCCGAGGGCGGCCTCGGCCGGGACGGCGTACTGGTCGGCCGCCCCGTCGTGCAGCGCCCGCAGGGCCGTCGTCCACCGGGCCACCTCGGTGGCGTTCCCTGCCCCGGAGAGCTGGAAGGAGTCGACCGACCGCAGCGCGAGCTCGACCGACGGGCCGAGGAAGGACCGGGGTGCGCTCGTGGCGCCCATCGCGGTCCCGGCGAACGTGCCCGGCGTGGTCGTGGCCCCGACCATCCGGTCGAGCCAGCCGGTCCGCAGCGAGGAGCCCGGGGCGGCCCGCTCCATCTCGTCCATGTCGGTGAAGTGCGAGCGGGTCGGGTTCGGCTGGCCGACGGAGTTGACGACCGCCAGCTTCCCGCTCGTGTACAGCGGCAGCAGCGGCGCGAGTGCCGGGTGCAGCCCGAACCGGCTGTCCAGGGCCAGCGTCCGCGACGCCGGGACGGCGATGTTCGGTCGGGCGGCGTAGTACGCGGCCTCGGCGACCGGGACGACCGCCGAGAGCCCGTCGAAGCCGCCGCGGAAGGAGAGCACCACGAGGGTGTCGCCGCTGTAGCCGCTGTCGGCGAACGTCAGCGACGTCGCCGCCTGGGCGGTGGGGGCCAGGGCGACCCCGGCGGCGAGGGCGCCGAGACCGGTCGCGCTGCCGAGCACGCCGCGCCGGGACAGCGCGAGGCCGGCCCGGACGTAGTCGGGGCAGCCGCACTCGCCGTCGCCGGGCGGGGCGGCGGGCGCGTCGGCGGCGTCGGACGGGATGGCGAGGTCGGTCATGGGAGGCCTCAACGGGTCGCGAACTCGGGGCTGTCCAGGACGAGCGCCACGACGTAGGGCAGGCGCCAGCCGAGGACGGGGTCGGTGGACTTCAGGGTCGATGCCGCCGTCTTGTCGAGGAACGCACAGACGGCGTCCCGCTTGGCGGTCGGCAGCGGGCCGTCGAGCAGCCGGGAGGCCAGGGCGTCGACGAGGGCGCCGTAGGTGGCGGGCAGGGTGTCGGGCAGCAGGGTGCGGAAGCTCGGGTAGGCGACCCGCGGGGTCGAGGTCTGCATGGCCTCCCAGCCCTGGGCCATGTGCCAGTTCCAGGAGGCCATCGTCGTGCCGGCCCCGGCCCACGCGGCGGCCACGTCCGGGAAGCCGTTGGGGGCGGGCCAGCCCATCGGCGCCTGCCCGGCGACCTTCGCCGACCAGACGAGCTCGGCGAGCCAGCCCTTGGTGTCCTGGCCGGGCTGGACCCCCAGGGTGCGGGCGGTCGAGATCATGTTCTCGAGCGGGCGCTTGGTCTTCTGGCCGGCCGAGGCCGCGAACTCCGGGGACAGCAGCAGCGCCCGCACGACGGGGGCGATCCGGGTGTCGTGGTCGAGGTAGACCTGGGCGAGACGGTCGACGAGCGCGGCCGGGGGGTCGTCGGACACGAACCGGACCGCGAGCTTGGTCGCGATGCGCTGGGCGGTCTTCGGGTGCCGGGCCAGATAGGTGAGGTAGGACGTGGCGACCTGCTCGCCGTACGCCGAGTCGTTGGCGTCGGACCAGCCGAGCACCGAGAGCCGGCCGCGGTGGTGGCGGATCTGGCGGTACAGGTACTCCCCGCTCTCGCGCTCCGTGGAGAGGCCCGTCAGGACCAGGGCCGAGCGCAGCACGTCCGACTCCGGGTACCCGCCGCCGACGCCCACCGTGTGCAGCTCCAGCAGCTCGCGGCCGAAGTTCTCGTTCGGCGCGCGCTTGGTGGAAGAGCCGTTGTCGAGCTGGTTGAGCATCGCCGGGTGCTGCGCCGCGGCGACGAGGAGGTCCGCGTAGCGGCCGAGGGCGTGGCCCCGGATCACGTCGATGTGGTACCGGTGCACCGCATCCCAGGCGTCGCCCCACGGGGCGGTCACGACGAGGTGGTTGGTCCAGAAGTCGACCATGACCTCGAACAGCTGTCGGCGCGACCACAGGGCCCGGGCCACGTACGCCTGGATGACGTCGGTGCCGAGGTCCCCGGTGGAGCTGGGCCAGTACGCGTCGCGCACCTCCCAGATCGCCATCGCGAGGCGGGGCCACTGGGCGGCCACGAGCGACTCGGTGCTCTGGTCGGCGATCGAGGCCGGGTCGAGCTGGGCGTCGACCCACGCGGTGCGACCCATGGAGCGGATCTGGGCGACGAGGTCCGGGGTCGCCCCCCAGGAGGCTCGGCGGGCGAGGTGCACGGCGGGGTCGAGGGTGCTGGCGGCGGAGGTCTGGCGGGTCGTGCGGCTCGTCGTGCGGACCGGGGGCTGCCACGGGTAGGCGCGGTCGACGACCGCGGCGGCCGGCGCGGTCACGGCGACGGGCTCCGCGCCGTCGTAGGACAGCAGCGGCTTCGTCTCCTCCACGGGGGGCGCCGGGGTGGGGGCCGCGGCGGCGGTGGACACGGCCTCCGCGTCGGCGGGCAGCGCCCAGACAGCGGCGGAGAGCGCGGCGAGGACCGACGAGCGGCGAGGGACATCCGTGGGCACGTCGTCGATGATCCGGGGCCGCGGGGCCCCCGGCCTCACCCGTTCAGCCAGGTCCGCGTCGGTCGAAGGGGCCCGGACCCCGGGTTCTTGACCAGCGCTTGACCGAGGCTTGACCGGGCGCTGACCTCCCCGTGGAGGAACCGCGAGGTTCGGGCCGGTGCGGCCCTCAGGCGCCGGGGGCGGCGTCCCGGATGAGGCACGTGATCCGCGAGGTGCAGATCCGGCGCCCCTCGTCGTCGGTGACGACCACCTCGTAGCACGCGAGGGTGCGCCCCAGGCTCAGGGCCGTCGCGGTGCCGGTGACCATCCCGGAGCGGGCCGCGCGGTGGTGGGTGGCGTTGATGTCGAGGCCGACGACGGCCCGGTCCGCGCCGGCGTGCAGGGCCGCGCCCATCGAGCCGAGGGTCTCGGCGAGGACCACCGAGGCGCCACCGTGCAGCAGTCCGTACGGCTGGGTGTTGCCCTCGACCGGCATCGTCGCGACGAGCCGGTCCGGCGCGGCCTCGACGATCTCGATGCCCATCCGGTCCATCAGTGAGTGGGGGTTCATCGCCCGCATCCGGGCGACGGCCGCCATGCGGTCGGAGGTGTCGGTCATGGTCGTTAGGCTGCCACGCGTGAAGCTCCTCCTCCTCGACGGACACTCGCTGGCCTACCGGGCGTTCTTCGCCCTCCCCGCCGAGAACTTCTCGACGAGCACCGGCCAGCACACCAACGCCGTCTACGGCTTCACCGCGATGCTCATCAACGTCCTCCGGGACGAGGCCCCCACCCACGTCGGGGTCGCCTTCGACGTGTCCCGGCAGACCTTCCGCCTCGAGCAGTACAGCGAGTACAAGGCCGGCCGGGCCACGACCCCCACGGAGTTCTCCGGGCAGCTGCCGCTGCTGCGCGAGGTGCTCGACGCGCTGCGCATCACGCATGTGGGGGTGGAGGGCTACGAGGCCGACGACGTCATCGCCTCCCTCACCCGTCAGGCCACCGAGGCCGGGGGAGAGGTCGTCATCTGCACCGGCGACCGCGACGCCTTCCAGCTCGTCACCGACAAGGTCACCCTGCTCTACCCCGTGCGCGGGGTCTCCGAGGTGTGGCGCATGGACCCGGCCACGGTCGAGCAGAAGTACCTCGTGCCGCCGAACCGGTACAGCGACCTCGCGGCCCTCGTGGGGGAGTCCAGCGACAACCTCCCCGGCATCCCCGGCGTCGGGCCGAAGACGGCCGCGAAGTGGATCGGCCAGTACGGCGACCTCACCGGCATCGTCGCGCACGCCGACGAGATCAAGGGCAAGGCCGGCGAGAACCTCCGCGCCCACCTCGACGACGTCCTGCGCAACCGCCGCCTCAACCGTCTCGTCGACGACCTCGAGCTGCCCGTCGGGGTCGCCGACCTCGAGCGCGCCTCGTGGGACCGCGAGGAGGTCCACCGCGTCTTCGACGGCCTCGAGTTCCGGGTGCTGCGGGACCGCCTGTTCCAGACCTTCGACGTCGAGTCCGACGAGGTCGAGGGCGGCTTCGACCTCGACGGCGAGATCTTCACCGCCGACGACCTCGCGGTCCGATTCGGCGACGGGGCGCCGGGGCGGCGGCTGCCGCACGGGGTCGTCGTGTCCGGGCAGTACCGAGCCGGGTCCGGCGACGCCGCCGCCATCGCCCTCGCCGGTGAGGACGGCGCCACGGCCTCCCTCGACCTCACCGCGCTCACCCCCGAGCAGGAGTCCGTGCTCGCGGGCTGGCTCGCCGACCCCGACGCCCCCAAGATCCTGCACGACGCCAAGCCCCAGCTGCAGGCCCTGTCGACCCGCGGCCTGGCCGTGCACGGCGTCGTCAGCGACACCGCGCTCGCCGCGTACCTGGTCCGCCCCGACCAGCGCTCCTACGACCTCGAGGACCTCGTCGTCCGCCACCTCGGCCGCGAGCTCACCGCCGACACCGAGGCCGCGGGCGACCAGGGCCGGCAGGGCACGCTGTCCTTCGACGTCGACCCCGACGACGACACCGCCGAGCGCGACGCGATGGTGCGGGCCCGGGCCGTCCTCGAGCTGTCCGCGGTGCTGGCCGAGAAGGTCGAGGAGACCGGGGGCACCGGGCTGCTCCGCGACCTCGAGCTGCCGCTCGTCGACATCCTGGCCCAGATGGAGCGCACGGGCATCGCCGTCGACGAGGCCGCGCTCGCCGCGCTCGAGGCCGATTTCGCCGCCAAGATGCGCCAGGCCCAGCTCGACGCCTACGAGGCGATCGGCCGCGACGACGTCAACCTCGGCAGCCCGAAGCAGCTCCAGGAGGTGCTCTTCGACCAGCTCGGGATGCCGAAGACGAAGCGGACCAAGACGGGGTACACCACCGACGCCGACGCCCTGGCCGACCTCTTCGCCAAGACCGAGCACCCGTTCCTCGAGGCACTGCTGCGGCACCGCGACACGAGCCGGCTCCGGGTCACCGTCGAGGGGCTCATCAAGTCCGTCGCGCCCGACCGGCGCATCCACACGACCTACCTCCAGACCATCGCGGCCACCGGCCGGCTCAGCTCCACCGACCCCAACCTCCAGAACGTGCCGATCCGCACCGAGGAGGGGCGGCGCATCCGCGACGTGTTCGTCGTCGGCGACGGCTTCGAGTCGCTGCTGTCGGCCGACTACAGCCAGATCGAGATGCGCATCATGGCGCACCTGTCCGGCGACGAGGGCCTCATCGAGGCCTTCCGCACCGGCGAGGACCTGCACCGGTACGTCGGCGCCCGGGTGTTCGGGGTCGAGCCGCAGGACGTCACCCCCGAGATGCGCAGCAAGGTCAAGGCGATGAGCTACGGCCTCGCGTACGGGCTGTCCGCGTTCGGGCTCTCCAAGCAGCTGACCATCTCCACCGGGGAGGCCCAGGGCCTCATGGACGAGTACTTCGCCCGGTTCGGCGGCGTGCGCGACTACCTGCGCGAGGTCGTCGCCGAGGCCCGGGCCACCGGCTACACGGCGACGATGCTGGGCCGCCGCCGGTACCTCCCGGACCTGCTCAGCGACAACCGGCAGCGCCGCGAGGGCGCCGAGCGGATGGCGCTCAACGCGCCCATCCAGGGGTCGGCCGCCGACATCATCAAGCTCGCGATGAAGGGCGTCGACGCTGCGCTGCGGGCCGAGGGCGCCACGAGCCGGATGCTGCTCCAGGTGCACGACGAGCTGGTGCTCGAGGTGGCGCCGGGGGAGCGCGACGCCGTCGAGGCACTCGTCCGCCGCGAGATGGGCGCCGCCACCGTGCTCGACGTCCCGCTCGACGTCAGCGTCGGCGTCGGCCGCTCCTGGCACGACGCCGCGCACTGACCCACGCTCCGTCGTCGCCCTCGGCCGTGCTCAGCGCCTCGGCCACGGCATCGTCCTCCTCCAGGGGGACGGCGGGGTCGTCGGACCACGTGACGACGAGCAGCACCGTCAGGAGGGCCACGTCGACGGCCAGCACGAGCAGCAGCAGCCCCCGGCCGTCCTCGACGAACGGCACCCCGGCGAGCACCGCGACGAGGGCACCCCACACCCAGGCCACCGCGGTGCGGTGCTGGCGGGCCACGGCGGTCTGGACGAGCAGCTGCACCATCGCGGTGGCGGTGCCCAGGGAGGCGAACACCCACAGCTGCCCCCGGACGTCGGCGTAGGCGGGCCCCCCGACGAAGGCGAGCCCGAGGTCGGGCAGGACGAAGACGCCGCACACCGCCACGAGGCCGATGCCCAGAATGATGAGCAGGCCCCGGTGGTGCACGTGCCGGTGGTGGCTCCGGCGCGCCAGCACCGGGTAGGCGAGCACCGTGACGAAGGTCGGGAGGAAGAGGACGGCCTTGGCGAGGATGAGGCCGGAGGCGTAGAGCCCGGCCTCGGCCGTGGGCAGCGTGGCCCGGGCCACGAACACGTCGACCTGGGTCAGCGCGAAGAACGCCAGCAGGAGGTGCGAGTCGTGCAGCACCTCGCGGACCACCCCGAGCGCCGACGCGCCGCGCGGCGACGCACCCGGGGGGTCGGCGACGAGGACGGCACCCACCGCCACCGGTACGAGGGCCCCGAGGGCGACCCCGGCCATCGCGCCGAACGCGGACGGCCACACCCACAGCGCTGCGCCGCCCACGACGACCCGCCCGGCGCCGCTGGCGACGCTGAGCGCGGCGAACCGGCCCCACTGCCGCCGCCCCTGGGCGAGCCCGAGCCGGACGCCCGTGACGGTCAGCGCGCCGGCCGTGACCGCGACGGGCGCCGCCGTCATCCAGGAGTCAAGGCGGAAGACGGCCGCTGCGAGCGGTGAGAGGGCCAGGGCCGCGGCTGCGAGCACCACGGCGGCCCGGCGGCCCGCCGCGACGAGGGGCCCGGGGTCCCGGTCGGGGCCGGCCACCGCCACCCGCCGGGCCGTCGTCGCCTGGACCCCCAGGGCGATGACGTTGGCGACGAGGACGACCCCCATGAGCGCGGCGACGGCCGAGTACTCGGTGGGGCCGAGCCGCCGGGCCGCGACGAGGGTGAAGGCGTAGGCGGCGACGTTCATCGCGGTCATGCCGACGGCGACGAGACCGGCCCCACGGGCCAGCGACCTGCGCCCCGTCCGACTCGACACGGGAGCCAGGGTACGGCCCGCGGGTGCGGGTGCCGGAAACTAGGCTGGCGCGGTGTCGACCGAGCCCGCGCCCGCCTCGCGCCGGCCCGGTGCTCCGGCGGCCGCCGGCCACGTGGCCGCCGCCCTCGGCACCCTCGCCGCCGTGGCCCTGCTCGTGCGCGGCTCCCTGGGGGACGGGCTGTACCTGTTCCGCGACTTCGTCGGGGTGCCGTCACCAGCCGCCCCGGATGGCCTGCTGCCGACGACCTCGGCGGCGCTGCGTGCCTGGCCGCTGGACGGCGTCACGTGGGCGCTGTCCGGGGTCGTGCCGGTCGGGGTGCAACAGGCGGCGATCCTCGTCGGCGCGTTGCTGCTGGCCGGGCTCGGCACCGGCCTCCTCGTCGCCCGGTGGGGGCCGGCGCCGGCGGTGGCGGCGTCCTGGCTGGCCGTGTGGAACCCGTACGTCGCGGAGCGGCTGCTGCTCGGCCAACCCCCCACGCTGCTCGGCTACGCGTGCCTGCCGTGGGTGGTGCTCGTCGTGCGGTCACGCCGGTCCGGGCCGGCTCGGGTCGCGATGCTGCTCGTCGTCGCTGCTCCGGCTGCGCTCACCCCGTGGGGCGGCCTCCTCGTCGCCGTCGCGGCGGTGCTCGCCGACCTCACCCGCGGCGACCGCTCCCCGCGCCGGGCTGCGGTCGTCGCCGGGGTGGGCCTGGCCTGGTGCCTGCCCTGGCTGGTCCCCGCGCTGCTGGCCGACGCGCCGGCGGCAGACCCGGACGGGGCCGTCGCCTTCGCCCTGGCCGACGACTCGGGCCTCGGCACCTGGCTGTCGGCGCTCATGGGCGGCGGTGTCTGGGCCACCGGTGCCCGGCCCCCGTCGCGGACCGACCCCGTCGCGCTCGCGTCCTCGGTGGCCCTGCTCGTCCTCGCCGCCGGGGGGCTGCTCGTGCTGGCGCGCCGGTACCCTTCGCGAGCCCTCGTCGGCGCGGCGCTGCTCCTCGCCCCGGCCACGGTGGCGACGCTGGCCTCCGGCCCGCTGGTCGAGGCGGCCGCCGGGCTGCAGCGCCTGCCGGGGGTGGCGCTGGTCCGCGACCAGCACCGCCTCCTGGCTCCGGCCGTGCTGGCCGCCGCGGTCCTCGTGGCCGTCGCCGTCCGGTGGGTCGGCGCCCGCGGGGGCCGACCGGCGGCCGCCGTCGGCGTGGGCCTGGTGATCTTCCTCACCATCGCGGCCGTGCCCGACCTGCCGCGGCTCGTCCGGGCGGGCTACCACCCGGTGGCCTACCCGGGGGAGTGGGGCGACGTCGTGGCGAGCGTGCGCACCGCGGACGGCTCGCCCCCCATAGTGCTGTCCCTGCCGTGGCAGCCGTTGCGGAGCGCCACCTGGGCGGGCCCCGCGCCGTTCCTCGACCCGCTGCCGCGGGCGCTGCCCGACGAGGTCCTGACCAGCAGCTCCCTCACCGTCCGCCGGGGGGAGTCGACGGTCGTCGTCGACGACGCGCCCCGTTCGGACGGCGCTGACTGGGGTGCGGGCCGGGTGAGCCCGGAGTCGCTGCGCCGCGCCGGGGTGACCCATGTCGTCGAGTGGCTGGACACGCCGGGAGCGCCCGTGGCGGACCGCACCGGGTGGCGGGTCGTCCTCCGTGGGGAGCACTTCGCCGTGTACGACGTCGCCACCCGTCGGTGAGTCGGTACGGCCGGCGCCGTCCACCCGCTACCATGACCCGTACTGACCAGTAGGAAAGGCGTTCGACACCCATGTCCCAGGCATCCATCGCCGGCGGCGCGAGCCAGTCCGGAATCGTCCTGCTCGTCGTGAGCGTCCTCGCAGGGCTGGGGATGTCGTTCGCCGCCACGGCCAGCATCGTGGCCGCCAACGGTCCGAAGGACGACGCCGCGATCACCACCGGGCAGCAGACCGTCCTGTCCCCGGACGAGATGCTCAACTACGGCGGCTGACCGCCCCACCCTGCGCGTCGGTGCCGGACTCCGCCGGCAGCCCCGCCGCCCGATGCGCGAGCAGCGTCTCCCAGGCCTGCGTCGTCCGGGCCCAGCTGAACACCAGTGAGTGCCGCACGGCGGCCGCACCGAGCGCCTGCCGCTCCGCAGGGTCGCCGAGCAGCCGGTCGACCGCCGCCGTCAGCTCGTCGAGGTCCCCGACGAGGACCCCCGTGCTGCCGTCGACGATCGACTCCGACAGGCCTCCCGCGTCGCGGTAGGCGACCGTCGGGGTCGCATGGGATGCGGCCTCCACGACGCACAGCCCCCATCCCTCCTTGACGCTCGGCGCCAGGGCGACCCAGGCCGCCGCGAGCTCGGCGTGCTTGGCGGCCTCGTCGACGTGGCCGAGCAGGTCGACGTGCTCCTCGAGGCCGAGCCGGTGCACCTCCTCGCGCACCCGCTCGCTCCACCACCCGTCGCCCACGACCCGCAGCCGCAGCCCCGGATACCGCTCGCGCAGCCGCGCCGTGACCTCGAGGGCGTGCTCGACCCGCTTGTGCGGCACGACCCGGCCGAGAACGACGAGACGGGGCTCGGGGTGCGGCGCGGTCCCCGTCGCCAGGGGAGGCTCGGTGCCGTTGTGGATGACGGTCACGGCGTCCCGGTCGACGCCCAGCTCGACGAGCTCGGTGCGGGTGCGCTCGGACACCGCGACGTACTGCTGACCGCGGAGCAGCCGGGGCGCCAGGCGCGACTCGACGAACCAGCCGACGCGCGCGGCGACCGGGCCGAACACGATCGGCCACTGCTCGCGGTGGACGTGGTGGACGAGGACGACGACCGGGGTGCGGGTGACGAGGCTCGCGAGGAACGGGATGCCGTTCTGGGTGTCCACGACGACGTCGAAGCGTCCCTCCGCGCGTTCGAGCCGTCGGAGGCGCCGCAGCGTCGCTGCATACACCCCGAGCCGCCCACCCTGCCGCAGCACCCGGTAGTGCTCGCGGAGCTCGAGCCCGGCGGCCCCGTCGGGCCGGGCGCACAGGAGGGTGACGTCGTGGCCGAGCGCCCCCAGCCCGGCACAGACGGTCTCGGCGTACTTCTCGGCGCCCCCGCCCTCGGGATGTGTAGAGTCTCGCCAGTTCAAGAAGGCAATGCGCACGTGAGTTCTTTCCAGACGGCCGGAGACGGATGCTACCCCAGGATCTCGCCCCCGAGCGGGCGGCCGGGGACCGGCTCACCCTCGGGCGGTCGGTGGCCCTCTTCCGCGCCTTCCGGGTGGAGCAGACCGATCCCGCCCGCTTCTACGGGGCCCTCGCGGACGACAGCGTCGCGCTCCTGCGCCGCTGGCTCCCGCTCGGCGGTGCGGCCGTGCTCGACATCGGGGGCGGGCCGGGCTACTTCGCCGACGCGTTCACGCGCGCCGGCGCCCGGTACGCCGGGCTCGAGCCGGACGCCGGCGAGCTAACGGCGCGCGGCGGGGCCACCGGCAACACGGTGCGCGGCTCGGGCCTGCAGCTGCCCGTCGCCGACGGCAGCGTCGACCTCGCCTTCTCGAGCAACGTCCTCGAGCACGTGCCGGACCCCCGCCGGATGGCGGAGGAGATGCTGCGGGTCACCCGCCCCGGTGGAGTGGTGTTCCTGTCCTGGACCCCCTGGCTGTCGCCGTGGGGTGGTCACGAGACCTCGCCCTGGCACTACCTCGGCGGACGCCGGGCCGCGGACCGGTACGCGCGCCGCACCGGGCACCGCCCGAAGAACGACGTCGGCCACTCCCTCTTCCCGTGCCCGGTCGGCCCGATGCTCCGCTGGGCGCGGGCGGCCGAGGACCGCGGCGCGGCCGAGGTGCTCGCCGTCCTCCCGCGGTACCACCCGTCGTGGGCGCACTGGGTCATGCGGGTTCCCGGCCTGCGCGAGGTCGCCAGCTGGAACGCGGTCATCGTGCTGCGCGCGGGTCGTCGGTGACGGCCGCGACCGACCCCGCGACGAGGTGGCGGGCCCGGCTGGACCGTGCCCTGCCGACCGCCTTCCTGCTCGCCCTCGCCCTGGTCCAGCGCCCCGGCTGGACCGCGGCTGACACCAAGCTCGACCTCGTCGTCGACCCCGGGGGGTTCCTCGGCCGGGCGCTCGGCCTGTGGGACCCGCTGGCCGCCGGGGGCCAGCTGCAGAACCAGGCGTACGGCTACCTCTTCCCGATGGGGCCCTTCTTCTGGCTGGGCCACGCCCTGGACGTGCCCCCCTGGCTCGTGCAGCGGCTCTGGTGGGCGCTCATCCTCGTGCTCGCCTACCACGGCATGCGGCGCGTCCTCGAGCGGCTCGACATCGGGACCGGCTCGTCCCGCGTGATCGCCGCGTTCACCTACGCGCTCGCACCCCGGATGCTCATCGGGCTCGGGGCCATCAGCTCCGAGATCTGGCCGATGGCCGTCGCCCCGTGGATCCTGCTGCCGCTGCTCGCGGTCGCCCCGGGGCGCGAACGTGCGGCGGCCCTGCGCTCGGGGGTCGCGGTGCTGGCCCTCGGGGCGGTCAACGCGGTGGCCTCGCTCGCGGTGCTCGTGCTGCCGCTGTGGTGGATCCTCACCCGCCGGGGGCGAGTGCGCGCCGTGCTCCTGGGGTGGTGGTCGGTGGCCGTGGTCCTCGCGACCGCCTGGTGGATCGGGCCGCTGGTGCTGCTCGGCCGGTACAGCCCGCCCTTCCTGGACTGGATCGAGGACGCGCGGGTCACCACCGCCGTCGCCTCGGTCACCGAGGCGCTGCGCGGCACGACCCAGTGGATCGCGACGATCGGCGGTGGGCAGAACGCCGTCTGGCCCGCGGGCTGGGCGGTGCTCACCTCCCGCAACGTCATCGTCGCCGGGCTCGTCGTCGTGCTGGCGGGGCTTCTCGGGCTCGCCCTCGCCCGGGGTCCGTGGGCCGGGTTCGCGCGCGGCGGGCTCCTGCTCGGCCTCGTCCTCGTCACCTTCGGCCATGTCATGGGGCTCGCACCGCCGTGGGCGCCGGCCCAGGCGGACCTCCTCGACGGCGTCCTGGCGCCGTTCCGCAACACCCACAAGTTCGAGCCCGTCGTCCGTCTGCCGCTTGCGCTCGGCGTCGCGCACGCCCTCCCGCTGGCCGCGGCGTGGCTGCGCCGCCGGGGCGCCCCGTGGCCCGGCATCGCCCCGGCACTGGTGGTCCTGGCGCTCATCGGGCAGACGGCGGTCCCGGCCTTCGTCGGGGTAATCCAACGGGGTCCGTTCCTCGCGGTGCCGACCGCGTGGTCCGAGGCGGCGTCCTGGCTGGACGCCACCGACGACGGGGGCCGGGTCCTGCTCCTGCCCGGCGGGAACGCCCCCGCCCGGTTCTGGGGGGAGCCGAAGGACGAGCCGCTCCAGCCGCTGGCCGGGTCGCCGTGGATCGTGCGCGACGCCGTCCCGCTGGGCTCGGCCGCCGCGACCCGCATCCTCGGCGAGGTCGAGGCCCGGGTGGCCCAGGGACGCGGTGGCCCCGACCTCCGGGCGCTGCTCGAAAGCCTCGCCGTGACCCGGGTCGTCGTCGTCGGTGACCATCAGCGCCCGAGCACCGGCAGCACGCCCCCCGTCGTCGTGCGGGCCGCCCTGGTCCGCAGCGGTGCGGAGTCCGTGGCCTCGTTCGGGGAGCTCGTCGGCGGCAGCCGGGACGTCACCATGGCGTCGGACTGGGGTCTGGACCGGCCCCTGCGCGAGATCGAGGTCCTCGAGGTCGGCACCACGACGTCGGTCGCGCCGACCTTCCGCCGGCCGGCCTCGTCGGTGGTGCGGTACTCCGGGGGTCCCGAGGGCGTCGCGGCGATCCCCGACATCGCCGCGGGGGTGTCCGCCGCGGACCCGGACTCGGCGCTGGAGGACGTCGCGGCGGTCGTCACCAGCGACACCCTCCAGCGGCGGCAGGCGGGCTTCGCGACGGCGACCGACCTGTACGGGCCGCTGCTGGCGGCCGGGGAGGAGTACCCGTCCGCCCGGGCCGTGCACGACTACTGGCCGGCACCTCTCACCGAGACCACGGACACGCTCACCGACGAGCAGACCGTGCGGCGTGACGACGGCACCGCCCGGGCGACGGCCTCGTCGACGCTGGCGGAGCCCGCGCTGGGCCAGGGCCGCGAGCTGGCGAGTGACGCCTGGCGGGCCTTCGATGCCAGCGGTGAGACCGGGTGGCGGTCCGCGGGCTACGCGGCGGACGGCCAGTGGGTCCAGCTCGTCTGGGCCGACCCGGCGGCGCTCCCGCCCGCCGTCACCGTCACCCTCGACACGGTGCGGGGTGCCGACGTCGCGGCGTTCTCGGTCGTCACCGATGCGGGCACCGTCCGGACCCCCGTCAGCAGTCCCGACCTGGCGGGGGCGGACGTCGACCCCGCTCGGTATGCGGTGGACGTCCGCGTCCCGGACGGCGCGACGACCTCGTTCCGGCTCGTCGTCGAAGCCGTGCGTGACCGCGCACCGACCGTGCGGGTACTCGACGTGGGGGCCGGAACCCTGCCGCGCACCGAGCCGTGGGTCCGACTCCCGACGACCGACCGGACGCCGGACGTCGTGCGCTTCCAGGCGGGCACCGACGACCGGTCGGCCTGCTACCCGCTGTCGTCGGGGGTGCTGGCGTGCTCGCCGGACCGCCAGCGGGTCGGGGAGGAAGCGACCCAGCTGCGCCGCGTCCTCACCTTGGCCGAGCCGCGGACCTACGAGGTCACCGGGACCGCGGTCGCGCGCGCGCCGGGGGCCGACACGCTGCTGCGTCGGCTCGACGGGGTCCGGGCGGCCGGCTCCAGCCGGTGGGTGCCCGAACCGGGCGTCTCACCGGAGCTCACGGTCGACGGCGACCCCCGCACGTACTGGGCGGCGGCGCCGGACGACGCCGAGCCCACCCTCACCCTCACCTGGCCGAAGACGCGGGCCGTCGGCGGCCTGCGGATCACCACGGACCCCGACGTGGCCGGGCGCCGGCCGCTCGAGGTCGACGTCACCGTCGGCGGGCGCACCGTGCATCGGGTCCTCGACCGTGACGGCGTGGTCATGCTGCCCGAGACCCGGACCCGACGGGTCGTGGTGACAGTCACCGACGCGACGACCCAGGACGCCCTCACCTCCTCGGGCGTGCGGGCCATGCCCGTCGTCATCGGGGACGTCGCCCTCGTCGGCGACGCCTGGCCGGCTGGCCCGACCCTCGAGGATCCCGTCTCCGTCCCGTGCGGCTTCGGGCCCGCCGTCCAGGTCGGCGGGCGCACCCTGCCCACGGCGGTGTCGACGACCCGAGGGCAGGTCATCGGGCGTGACGACGTGCGCCTCCGGGTCTGCGAGACCGTGGACCTCGGGGCGGGTGAGCAGCGGTTCCAGACGCTGGCCTCCGGGCAGTTCGCGGTGCGCTCCCTTCTGCTCGACGCCCGGGAGGCGTCCGCCGCCGCGGACGCCGCCGGCGTCAAGGACCGCTCCCCGGTCCGGGTCGTCACGTGGGGGAACGCCCGGCGCACCGTCGACGTCGGGGAGGCCCGCGACGTCGACACCCTGGTCGTGGTGCGCGAGAACGCCAACCCAGGGTGGACGGCCCGCGTGGGCGAGGCGACCCTGCGGCCGATCCGGGTCGACGGGTGGGCCCAGGGCTGGGTGGTCCCGGCCGGGGCCTCGGGCGCCGTCGACCTGCGCTTCACCCCCCAGGCGGCCCTGACGGCGTCCCTGCTCGGTGGTGCGGGCCTCGCGCTCGTCCTGCTCGTCCTCGCGCTCGCCACGCCGCGTGGGAGGCCCGGTCCGGTGCTGGCGGGCGTCGACGTGAAGGCCGGGTCGGCCCTGGCCGCGCTCGCCGTCGTGGTGGTCGGAGGCGTCGTGGGCGCGGGCGTGGCCGCGGCCGCGTTCGTCCTGCGGTGGGCCCAGGGGTCGGTGCGGCTCGTCGCCGGCGGACTCGCGGCCCTGGCCTGGGTCGGCTGGGTCCTGGCGCGTCCGTGGCCGGGGCCCAACGCCACGAACCGCGACCTCGTATCAGGAGCGCTGGGGCTCCTCCTCGTGGCGCTCGCGTGCCTGGGATCGCGTGGCGCCGCCGGTGCGGCGGCGGGCCCACGCCTGGACCGGCGCCTCGAGGAGGTGCCAGCTGAGCGCGGCGACGGCCACAGAGGCCGCGAGGGTGAGCAGCACGGTGACCCAGAACCCGTACGCGAAGACCTCCAGGCCGAGGGCCTCCCGCACCCGGAACATCAGGGGCAGGTGCCACAGGAACACCCCGTAGCTGATGGTGCCCCCGTAGACGAGGACCCGCGACGACAGGACCCGTGACACGACGGTGCGCGCGCCGAGCACGGACGGGGCGATGACCAGGCCGGCCACGACCGTGTAGCCGAGGTGCTTCACGCTCGCCTCGGCCGGGGTCGGCGGGGTGAGGTCGTAGGGGCCGGCCGTGCGGGTCGTCAGCACCCAGAACACGCACGCGGCGAGGCCGTACAGGTGCCACGGCGAGCTGCGGACCACGGCGGTGACGGGCTCGCGGAGCCGGTCGTCGGCGGTGAGCACCGCGAGGACCATCCCCACGACGAACCAGTCGCCGACCGCGGGCAGGGTGCGGGTCCACGAGAAGCCGTCCGGGAGGGCGCCCACTCCGACGAGGACCCGGAAGCCCCACGTCGCGACCGCCAGCCCGCCGAGTGCCGCGAGGTGGACTCGAGGGCCACGCCCCCCGCTGACCCGGGAGACGAGCACGGCGATGACGGGCAGGGCGAGGTAGAACATCACCTCGGTCGACAGGCTCCACAGCTGGGCCAGGCCCGGCAGGTCCCACTCGAGCCGCAGGCTCTGCAGCTGGAGGAGGTTGGCGACCCACGGGACCGTGCCCGCGGAGCGTGAGAGGGGGACGAGGACCACGGTGCCGGCGAGGACCGCGAGCCAGGCGGGGACGAGCCGGGCGGCGCGGCGCACGGCGTAGGCGCGGGTGGGGGTCGGCGGGACGCCGTCGGCCAGGTGGCGGGCGTGCGGGCGGTACAGGAGGAAGCCGCTGAGGACGAAGAACACGGCGACACCGATGTCCATCCGCGCGAGGAACCCGGGCAGGACCTGCCGGCCGGTGGCCCCCGAGAGGAAACCGGCGTGGGTGAGGAGCACGGCGAAGGCCGCCAGGGCCCGCAGGCCCTCGAGCTCGACGAGGTGGTGGGCCCGACGAGCGCTGCGGGTGGCCGACGCCACGGTCGTGGCCGTCACGAGCCCGGGCCCACCGTGAGGACCTGGGCCGACGTGACGCACACGCCGGCGGTGTTGCCGGTCTCGACCTCGAGGATGACCTCGGACACCGCCACGTCGACGGGAACGAGGGCGTGGATGCGGTGCGGGCCGCGCAGCAGCTCCGGGGGGTCCTCGACGAGGAGGTCGGACGTCGCGCCGTCGCGGCCGGTGACCCGCAGGTTGAGCCGCTCGGCGTCGCCGACGAGGACCCCGAGCTCGAGCATGGACCCGCGGTAGTACGGGGCGGCGTCGTCGAACGGGATCGTCAGGGACCGCTGCCCTACCGGGACGACGAAGCCGCAGAAGCCCTCCGGAACCGGTGCGGCGGCGACCCGCCCGAACGTCGGTGGGACGAGCGATCCGGTCGGGCCGATGACCTCCACCGGCCCGTCGCGGGCGCCGGACAGCGACGCGGGGTTGAGCAGGCGCACGAGGGGACCGGTGGTGAACCCCGGGTCGACCCACCCGGGCATGATCTCCGCGGGAACCGTGGTCGGGAGCACCTGTCCGGTGCCCGAGGTGACCTCGCTGCGCACGGCGGACAGGTAGGCCGTGACGGGGGTGTCGTGCCAGCGCACCCCGAACCCCACCCACGTGACGGCGGTGAGCGCCACGACGACGGCCGCACCTGCGGCGGACAACTGCCGGGGGAACCGTCGGCCCGGCAGCCCCCGCCGGTCGAGGACGGCGCCGAGGAGGGCAGCCAGCCCGAGAGCGACCGCGGCGCTCACGTCGGGCAGGAGCCGGAGGTCGTCGGCCGCGGCGATGTCGTCGACCTGCGCGAGGCGACCGACGTAGACCATCGCCAGCACCGGCACCGCGTAGGCGGCGGCTCCCAGCAGCACCGGGGCCGCCGCCCGCAGGCTGCCGGCGGTCCGCCCGGCCACGAGCAGGCCGAGGCCGAGGAGGGCCGCCGCGAGGACGACGAGGACCGTCGGGGTGGCCGCGAACGAGTAGGGCCCGTTCCCGGTGCGCCAGAGCACGGGACCGCCGACGAACGAGGGGAGGAGGTCGACGAGCACCCACCGGCCGACCTTGACGACGGCGTCCGGGGCGCTCGGCCGCGAGCCCTCGGCGGTGTCGAAGTCACCGCTGAGGTAGGTGGCGAGGAATGCGAGGTTCAGGAGGGTGTGGGGGAGGAGCACGACGGCTCCGCGGGCGAGCCGCCGCACCGTGGTGGTGGGCCGGCGCGGTGCGGTCGTCAGCAGGACGGCGAGCACGACCACCGGGACGGCGAGGGCGCGCTCGGAGAACGTCAGGGCCACGGCGTGGCAGGCGACCGAGAGCGCCCACGGCTGCCACCGGCGGGTGCGCGCATGGTCGATGGCGAGGCTCGTCGCGAGGAGGACCAGGGCCAGCGGCAGCATCGTTGTGAGGGCCTGCCGGAACCAGGCGAAGGTCGGGACGACCGACGCGGCGAAGAGCAGCCACGACAACCCGGCGACGCGGGCCGCGGGGTGGGCCACCACCCGGCGGACCAGGCCCGCGGCGGCGACCCCGTAGAACGCGGCGATGGCGAGCGTGAGGACGGCGGCCGGCCAGTGCTCCAGCGGTGCACGGGTGGCCATGAGCCAGTCGACCGTCCGGGCTCCCGGCGCGAGGTGGGTGGCGTTGCTCTCGACGACGAACGGCCAGAGGGGCCGGCCCGCGGCGTAGGCCTGCGCCCGCAGGTCGTCGATGAACAGGTCGCCGCCGATGGTGAGCCAGCCGACCGCGAGGACGTGGAGGACCACGAGCGCGGTCGACACCGTGCGGACGGTGGGGCGCACCGCCGGCCTCCACCGCTCCCGCCGGGTGTGCAGCGGCGCAGGGCTCGCCGTGACCAGGTCCACCGTCGTCCTTCTTCCGTCTACGGGTCCACGCCGCTCCCGCGCGGCTCCGCGGGGTCGAGTGTACGGACGGCCCGGGGACACGACCGGGGCGACACAGGGTCGGTCGTCGGCGACGGATCTCTCCGGTGTGGCGCGCACGATAGTCACGATCCGCCGCCCCTACTCGCTGGTACGCTCCAGCGACTTCATCGAAGGGAACGACATGCGTCGCATCATCGGCGGCATCCTCGTGGTCGTGGGTGCGCTGCTCCTCGGCATCGGCCTCCTCGCCAAGCCCTACCTCTACGACCGCCTCGCGGTCGTGCCCCTCGACCAGGACTCGACGTCGGTGTCCGTGGGCACCGGGGTCGACGCGATCCGGGCGCACGTCGTCGACGGTGAGAGCCGGATCGACAAGCTGGCCGGCGTCGACGTGAAGAGCACCCGGACCATCAAGGGCATCCCGGGGGTCGTGCGGGACGTGGGCGTCGAGGACACCGACGCGTTCTGGCAGACGAGCGTCCAGTCCCAGGCGCTGGTCGACGGCGAGTACGTCGACCTCAGCTACAGCGACGCCGGCGTGTCCGTGGACCGCCGGACCGGTGAGACCACGAACTGCTGCGGCGACTACGCCTCGGCGGGCGACCTCACGGACCCGACCCGCGTCGAGCCGCGCACCTACGAGGGCCAGTACTTCAAGTTCCCCTTCGACACCCAGCAGCAGGACTACCAGTGGTGGGACTCGGCCGTCCAGCGCGCCGAACCCGTCAGCTTCGTCCAGGAGGACGAGATCGACGGGCTCCCGGTCTACGTCTTCCGGCAGACCATCGGCCCCGAGACGATCGACGCCCTCGAGATCCCGGGCAGCCTGCTCAGCCCGACCGAGACGGGCAACGTCCCGGTCGAGGTGGTCTACTCCAACACCCGGACCCTCTGGGTCGAGCCGGTCACCGGCGTCGTGATCCAGGGCAGCGAGGACGTCTCGGCCACCTACGAGGCCGACGGGTTCGAGCCCGTCGCCCGTACGGTCGGCACCATCGGCTTCTCGCCGGAGACCGTCGCCGACAACGTGGAGACGTGGGCGCCCAAGGCCTCGCTCCTGTCGTTCGTCCGCGACTGGCTGACCCTCGTCGGTGTCGTCCTCGGCGTGGTCCTCATCGGAGTCGGGGCGTTCCTCGTGCTCTCGGGTGGCCGGGCCCGACCCCGCCGGGCCTGAGCGCTCAGCCCGGGCGCTCGGTCACGAGGATCGCGGTGCCCGGGATGAGCCGGCCGCGCAGGGGTGACCAGCCGCCCCACGTCTCGGTGGTGCGCTCCGGCCACTCCGGCTCGACGAGGTCGGTGAGCCGGAGCCCGGCGGCGACCACCTGACGCACGAGGTCGCCCAGGGTGCGGTGGTGCTCGGCGTACGTCACCACCCCCGCCTCGCGCTCGACGTAGGGCGTGCGGTCGAAGTACGAGCTCGTCACGGTGAGGCCCTCGGGACCCGCCAGGTCGGGGAAGGCCCACCGCACCGGGTGCGAGGTGGAGAACACGAAACGGCCGCCGGGGCGCAGTACCCGGGCCGCCTCCCGCAGGACGGAGCGGCTGTCGGCGACGAAGGGGATCACGCCGTACGCGGTGAAGACCCGGTCGACGGAGGCGTCCGCGAGGGGGACGGCCGTGCCGTCGCACTGCAGGAGCGGCACGCCCGGGCCCCCGGCGCCCGCGTCGATGCGCCGGGCCGTGCGGAGCATCCCGGCCGAGAGGTCGCTGGCCACGACCTGCACGTCCCGGTGCCGGGCGAGCCACCGGGAGCACTGGGCCGCGCCGGCTCCGATCTCGAGCACCCGCATGCCCGGCTCCAGCGCGAGCAGCCCGAGCTCGGCCTCGGTCCACCCCTCGGGGCCCCACACGAAGCCGGCGTCACCGAGGAAGCGGCCGTGCTCGGCGTGGTAGCCCTCCGCCTCGGCGTCCCACCAGGCGCGGTTCGCGGCGCGGGTCTCGGCGTCGTCGACATCGCCGCGGGCGGCCTCGAAGCTCATCGGGCGTCACCGTGGTCCGGCGCGCGGACAGGCGTTTTGCCCGGGGGGTGCGCACCCGAGTAGGCTGGGAAGGCACGCGTGTGCCCTGCGAGGCCCACGCGTTCACCCGAAGCATGCCACCGAGTCCATCTGTCCACATCGGAGTTCCTACTACATGACTGCCAGCACGGTCGACACGACCGCCCCTCAGGTTGCCATCAACGACATCGGCACCGAGGAAGACCTCCTCGCCGCGATCGACGCGACGATCAAGCACTTCAACGACGGCGACATCGTCGAGGGTCGCATCGTCAAGGTGGACCGCGACGAGGTCCTCCTCGACATCGGCTACAAGACCGAGGGCGTCATCCCCTCGCGCGAGCTGTCCATCAAGCACGACGTCGACCCCAACGAGGTCGTCGCCGTCGGTGACGAGGTCGAGGCCCTGGTCCTCCAGAAGGAGGACAAGGAGGGCCGGCTCATCCTGTCCAAGAAGCGCGCCCAGTACGAGCGCGCCTGGGGCACGATCGAGAAGATCAAGGAGGAGGACGGCGTCGTCACCGGCACCGTCATCGAGGTCGTCAAGGGCGGCCTCATCCTCGACATCGGCCTGCGGGGCTTCCTTCCCGCCTCGCTCGTCGAGATGCGCCGGGTCCGCGACCTCCAGCCGTACGTCGGCAAGGAGATCGAGGCCAAGATCATCGAGCTCGACAAGAACCGCAACAACGTGGTCCTGTCGCGCCGCGCCTGGCTCGAGCAGACCCAGTCCGAGGTCCGCACGACCTTCCTCAAGGAGCTCGGCAAGGGCCAGGTCCGCACGGGTGTCGTGTCCTCGATCGTCAACTTCGGTGCGTTCGTCGACCTCGGTGGGGTCGACGGCCTCGTTCACGTCTCCGAGCTGTCCTGGAAGCACATCGACCACCCGTCCGAGGTCGTCGAGGTCGGCGACGAGGTCACCGTCGAGGTGCTCGACGTCGACATGGACCGCGAGCGGGTCTCGCTGTCGCTCAAGGCGACGCAGGAGGACCCGTGGCAGCACTTCGCCCGGACCCACGCGATCGGCCAGGTCGTCCCGGGCAAGGTCACCAAGCTCGTCCCGTTCGGTGCGTTCGTGCGCGTCGACGACGGCATCGAGGGCCTGGTGCACATCTCCGAGCTCGCCGAGCGTCACGTCGAGCTGCCCGAGCAGGTCGTCCAGGTCGGCCAGGAGATCTTCGTCAAGGTCATCGACATCGACCTCGAGCGTCGCCGCATCTCGCTGAGCCTCAAGCAGGCCAACGAGGACGGCGCCAACCAGGTCGAGTTCGACCCGACGCTGTACGGCATGGCGGCGGAGTACGACGAGAAGGGTGACTACAAGTACCCCGAGGGCTTCGACCCCGAGACCAACGACTGGCTCGAGGGCTTCGAGAGCCAGCGCGAGGTCTGGGAGAAGCAGTACGCCGAGGCGCACGCCCGCTGGGAGGCGCACCGCGCCCAGGTCGAGGCGGCCATCAAGGCCGACGCCGAGGCCGCCGGCGAGGCTGCGACGACGTCGTACTCGTCCGACAGCGCCGACAGCGCCCCGGCGGTCCGCCCGGCCGCTCCGGCCGAGACGGAGGGCACGCTGGCCTCCGACGAGGCCCTCGCCGCACTGCGCGAGAAGCTCACCGGCAACTGACCTCACAGGTCCCCCGAGGGGCCCCGGACCGTTCGCGGTCCGGGGCCCCTCGTCGGTCCCCGGCCGGGTCGCCGGCAAGGACTGGCGATGTTCGCCCCGCCGACGGAACTCGTTCACCCACTCACCCCCGCACCGCAACTCGCCCCGCTACGTTGGCCCGGTGCAGCCGACGAGCCTCGACACCGGCGCTGCGCAGGGGGAACGGACCGGCCCGCCTGCGCCCGTCGGCCCACCCCCGCGCCGCTCCAGCGGTCGTGCCTGGGAGTGGAGCCTCGCAGCGCTCCTCCTCGCGCCGAACCTCGTGCTGCTCGTCGTCTTCACCTACCGCCCCCTCGTCGACAACATCCGGCTGTCCTTCACGGACTGGAACATCTCCGCGCCGGTGGCCAACCCCGTCGGCGTCGCGAACTACGTCGAGTGGTTCGGCCGGGCGGACACCCGCACCGTCCTCGGCAACACGCTGATCTTCACCGTCGCGACGGTCGGGATCTCGATGGCGCTCGGCCTCGGGCTCGCGATGCTGCTGGACCAGCGGCTGCGCGGCCGCAACCTCGTGCGCTCGGCCGTCTTCGCGCCCTTCGTCATCTCGGGGGCCGCCATCGGGGTGGCCTTCCAGTTCGTCTTCGACCCGAGCTTCGGCCTGGTCCGCGACCTGCTCGCCCGCATCGGCGTGGAGTCCCCGGACTTCTACCAGCGCTCGGGCTGGGCCCTGTTCATGGTGACCTTCACCTACATCTGGAAGAACCTCGGCTACACCTTCGTCATCTACCTCGCGGCCCTCCAGGGCCGGCGGGCCGACCTCGACGAGGCCGCCGAGATCGACGGGGCGTCGCCGTGGGCGCACTTCCGCCGGGTCCTGCTGCCCCAGCTGCGGCCCACGACGTTCTTCCTCTCGATCACCGTGCTGCTCAGCTCGGTGCAGGTCTTCGACATCATCAACGTCATGACCCGGGGCGGGCCGGTCGGGAACGGGACGACCACCCTCGTCTACCAGGTCTACCAGGAGACGTTCGTCAACCAGCGGGCCGGCTACGGCGCCACGGTCGCGACGGTGATGTTCCTGCTGCTCCTCATCGTGACGATCGTCCAGGTGCGCGTCATGGACCGGGGGCAGCGGGCATGAGCGCCCGCGCGCACGGCGCCGAGGCGATCTCGCACCGCTCGCCCCTCAAGACGGTGGCGGGCTACACCGGCATGGTGCTCGTGCTGCTCGTCATCGCCGTCCCGCTCTTCTGGATCGTCATCACCTCGCTCAAGGAGCGCCAGGACATCTACGTCCGCCCCGCGCAGTGGTTCCCGCAGCCGGCGACGACGGCGAACTACTCCGACGTCACGACGCGCATCCCGTTCCTGGACTACATGCGCAACTCGATCGTCATCACCGGCGTCCTGTCGATGTCGAAGATCGTGCTCGGCGTCCTCAGCGCCTACGCCCTCTCGCTCCTGCGCTTCCCGGGCCGGGGCATCGTGTTCCTCGTCGTCATCGCGGCGCTCATGGTCCCCAACCAGATCACCGTCATCAGCAACTACGCGCTCGTCGCCCAGCTCGGCTGGCGGAACACGTTCCAGGGCATCATCATCCCGCTCGCCGGGGTCGCGTTCGGGACCTTCCTCATGCGCAACCAGTTCCTCAACCTGCCGACCGAGATCATCGAGGCGGCGCGCCTCGACGGCGCCGGCCCGCTGAAGCTGCTGTGGCGGGTCGTCCTGCCGATGTCGTGGCCGACCCTCGTCGCGTTCTCGCTGATCACCGTCGTCAACGAGTGGAACGAGTACCTGTGGCCCTTCCTCATGTCCGACGACGAGCGCACCGCGCCGCTGCCGGTCGGGCTGACGCTGTTGCAGAACAACGACGGCGTGACGAACTGGGGGCCCGTCATGGCCGGCACCGTCCTCGCGATGCTGCCCGTCCTCGTGCTCTTCCTCGTCCTGCAACGCCAGATGATCAAGGGGCTCACGGCGGGGGCCGTGAAGAGCTGACCACCGACGCACCACCGACGCACACCACGACGTACACACCGTGCCGGGCAGACCGCCCGGCCGATCAGGGAGGGCACACCATGAACCAGCTCACTCGCCGGGGCTTCCTCGGCCTCGCCGGCACCGCAGGCGCCGCCGGGCTCACCGCGTGCGCGGGCACCGGCTCGCCGGGGACGGGCGGAGGCGGCAGCGGCTCCAGCAACACGATCGAGTTCTGGAGCAACCACCCGGGCAACAGCAAGACGGTGGAGCAGCAGATCATCACGGCGTTCCAGAAGGAGAACCCCGACCTCACCGTCAAGCTCGTCGACGCCGGCAAGAACTACGAGGAGGTCGCGCAGAAGTTCAACGCCGCCCTCGCCGGGGGCCAGCAGCCTGACGTCATCGTCGTCTCGGACGTCACGTGGTTCAACTTCGCGCTCAACAAGCAGCTGACCCCCCTCGACGAGCTCCTCGCGAGCGCCGGCGTCGACACCGGGGACTACGTCGACGCGCTCTACAACGACTACACCTTCGACGACGGGCACTTCGCGCTCCCGTACTCCCGGTCGACCCCGCTCTTCTACTACAACAAGGACCTGTGGCAGAAGGCCGGCCTCGAGGACCGCGGCCCGAAGGACTGGGACGAGTTCAAGGAGTGGTCCGAGGCCCTCAAGGGTGCCGTCGGGTCCGACAGGTTCGCCCTCGAGCTCGCCGACGGCTCCAACTACCTCGACTGGTACTTCCAGAACATGGCCTGGGGCTACGGCGGTGCCTACTCCCAGGAGTGGACGCCGACCTTCTCCGACCCCGGCACCGTCAAGGCCGGCCGGTTCCTGCAGGACCTCGCCAAGAGCGGCGTCGTGAAGTTCAACGCGACGCCCGAGGCGGACTTCTCGGCCGGGCTCGCAGCGTGCATCCTCCAGTCCACCGGGTCGCTCGGCGGCATCAGCAAGGACGCGACCTTCGAGGTGGGCACCGCGTTCCTGCCGGGGACCGACAACTGCCCCACCGGGGGTGCCGGGGTCGCGGTCCCCGCGAGCATCTCCGACGAGCGCAAGGCGAACGCCGTGAAGTTCGCCGAGTTCCTCACCAACGCCCAGAACACCGTGACGTTCACGCAGGCGACCGGGTACATGCCGGTGCGCAAGTCGGCCGTCGAGCTGCCGGAGGAGGTCAGCTACCTCGAGGAGAACCCCAACGCCAAGACCGCCATCGACCAGCTGCCGCACACCCGGTCCCAGGACAACGCGCGAGTGCTCCTGCCCGGGGGAGGCGCGCGCATCGGGAAGGCGCTGGACCAGGTGGCGCAGGGCCAGGACGTCGCGGCCGTGTTCGCGGCGCTCGACGCCGAGAGCCAGCAGGTGTTCGACAACCAGATCAAGTCCAAGCTCTGAGGACGGAGGCCCGATGGCCACGGTGTACTTCGACGCCGCGACGCGCCGCTACGCCGGCGTGCACGCGGCGCCCGCCGTCGACGCGATCACGCTCGACATCGAGGACGGCGAGTTCCTCGTCCTCGTCGGCCCGTCGGGCTGCGGCAAGTCGACGACCCTGCGGATGCTCGCCGGGCTCGAGCCCGTCGACGACGGGCGCATCCTCGTCGACGGGCACGACCAGGCGGGGGTGCGGCCGCGGGACCGCGACATCGCGATGGTGTTCCAGAGCTACGCCCTCTACCCGAACATGACGACCGCCCAGAACATGGCGTTCGCGCTCGACAACTCGCGCACGCCGAAGGCGCAGATCCGGGAACGGGTGGCGGAGGCCGCGAAGATCCTCGAGCTCGAGGACCTGCTCGACCGCAAGCCGGGGCAGATGTCCGGTGGTCAGCGTCAGCGCGTGGCGATGGGCCGGGCGATCGTGCGGCAGCCGAAGGTGTTCTGCATGGACGAGCCGCTGTCCAACCTCGACGCGAAGCTGCGGGTGTCGACCCGGTCGCAGATCGCCGGGCTCCAGCGGCGGCTCGGGATCACGACGGTCTACGTCACGCACGACCAGGTCGAGGCGATGACGATGGGGCACCGGGTGGCGGTGCTCCGGGACGGCCGGCTCCAGCAGGTGGACGCGCCCGAGGTGCTTTACGACAAGCCGGTCAACACCTTCGTCGCCGCGTTCATCGGCTCGCCGGCGATCACGCTCGTCGAGTCGGCCGTGAGCGACGGGCGCGCCGACCTGCACGGGCTCGCCGTGCCGGTGGACCGCACCCTCGCCGCGGCCGCCACCGACCGGGTCGTCGTCGGGTTCCGCCCGGAGTCCTGGCGGATCGTGCCCGAGAGCGACGACGGCGCGCTGCAGCTCACCGTCGAGCTCGTCGAGGCCCTGGGCTCGGAGTCCTTCGTCTACGCGCGTCGCCCGGGGACGGACGGGTCGGGCGCCGAACGGGAGCGGGTGACCATCAAGACCGAGAAGCGTGCCCACGTGGAGGTCGGCGACGTCATCCGGGTCCGCCCCGTCGAGTCCGAGGCACACCTCTTCGACGCCGGGACCGGTGAGCGCCTCGTCGGCTGAGCACGTGGGAGGGTGACTGCCATGGCACGCAGCATCGCGACGAACACGACGGTCGGCCGGGACGAGCTCTTGGACTTCGTCCGCCCGCGGCACCGAATGGTCCTCATCACGACCCGCGGGTCCGACGGCCGGCCGCAGGCCTCACCGGTCACCGGCGGCGTCGACGCCTCCGGGCGGATCGTCGTCACGAGCTACCCGGAGCGGGCGAAGGTCCGCAACGCCCGGCGGGACCCGCACGCGAGCGTCGTCGTCCTCTCCGACGACTTCGGCGGCGCGTGGGTGCAGGTCGACGGTGACGTCGAGGTCGTCGACGCGGCAGACGACGTGGAGCCGTTCGTCGAGTACTACCGCGCGATCGCGGGGGAGCACCCCGACTGGGACGAGTACCGGGGCGCGATGCTGACCCAGGGCAAGTCGCTGCTGCGGATCACGCCGACCCGGTGGTCGCCGGTCGCCACCGGCGGCTTCCCCGCCCGCCTGGCGGACGGCTGACGTGGCCGGGAGCGCGCGCAGGTTGCGGGTCGGGCTCACCGGGGGGATCGGGTCCGGCAAGTCGACGGCGGCCGCGGTGCTCGCCGGGCTCGGGGCGGTCGTCGTCGACGCCGACGCCGTCGCCCGCGAGGTCGTCGAGCCGGGTCGACCCGCCCTGACCGACATCGAGGAGCGCTTCGGAGCAGACGTCGTCGCGCCCGACGGGAGCCTGGACCGGGCGGCGCTGGGCCGGCACGTCTTCGCCGACGCCGGGGCGCTGCGCGACCTCGAGGCCATCACCCATCCGGCGATCTGGGCCCGCACGGCCGAGATCGTCGCCGCGACGCCCGAGGACGCGGTCGTGGTGCACGACATGCCCCTCGTCGTCGAGAAGGGCATGGTCGGGGAGTACCACCTCGTCCTCGTGGTCGGCGCGTCGGAGGCGACGCGTCTCCGTCGGCTCCAGGCGGACCGGGGGATGTCCGAGGCCGATGCCCGGGCCCGGATCGGGGCGCAGGCCGACGACGACGCCCGGCGCCGGGCCGCCGACGTCTGGCTCGACAACGAGGGGACGCCCGCCGCGCTCGAGGCCGCCGTCCGCCAGGTCTGGCACCGCCGCATCGAGCCGTACGCCGTGAACCTGCGCACCGGCACCCGCAGCCGGCTCGTCGCCCCGGTGCTGAGCCCTCCGGACCCCGGGTGGCCCGACGCGGCGGCGCGGCTGCTGGCCCGGGTGCGGCACGCGGTCGGCGACGCGGCGGTGACCCTCGACCACATCGGGTCCACCGCGGTGCCCGGGCTGCCGGCCAAGGACGTCGTCGACCTCCAGGTCGGGGTGCGCTCGCTCGCCGCCGCCGACGAGCAGGCGTTCGTCGAGGGGATGGCGGCGATGGGCCTGGTCCGCCCACCGGGGGAGTGGGCCGACAGCGGCAAGGACGGGACGCCCTGGCCGAAGCGGTTCCACGGCAGCACCGACCCCGGCCGGGTCGCGCACGTCCACGTCCGCGAGGTGGGCAGCCCGGGGTGGGAGTTCGCGCTGCTCTTCCGCGACTGGCTGCGCGCCGTGCCGGACGAGCGTGACCGGTACGCCGCGCTGAAGACCGACCTCGCGGCCCGAGTCCCGGGCATCGAGGAGTACGCCGAGGCGAAGGAGCCGTGGTTCGACGACGCATGGCAGCGGGCCCACGCCTGGGCGCGGTCCACCGGCTGGGCCGGGCCGGGCCCGGCCTGACGGGCGTCAGCCGGCGACGCCGGCGACGGCCTGCGGGCCGAGCCGCTCCAGGGTGGCGACGAGGAGGTCGATGTCCTCGTCCCGCGTGCGGTGGTTGCCGATGGCGACCCGAATCGCGATCCGCCCGCCGAGGGTGGTCTCGCTGACGACGGCCATGCCGCTCTCCTGGACGCAGAGGACCAGCTCGCGGTTGACCGCGTCGACGAGGTCGGGGGGCAGCGTCGACGGCGCGTACCGCAGGCACACGATGTCGCAGCCGACCGGGGCGAGCCGCTCCAGGTCGGGGTGCTGGTCGACGAGCGCGGCGAGGCGCCGCGCCTGCCCCATCGTCTGGTCCATGAGCGCCCCGAACGTGTCGGCCCCGTACGCGACGAACGCCATCCACACCCGCAGGGCCCGGAACCCGCGGCTCAGGTCGATCCCGTACTCGTGGAACCACACCTCGCTCGCGGCCAGGCCACGGGTGGCGTGCCGCAGGTACTCCGGGACCACGGAGAACGTGGCGCGGTGCGCGGCCTCGTCGCGGACCAGGACCAGGCCGACGTCCATGGGCGCCTGCATCCACTTGTGGAGGTCGAGGGCGAGCGAGTCGGCGCGCTCGATGCCGCGGACCAGGTCGGCCCGGCCGCTGAGGCCGAGGAACCCGCCGATCGCGCCGTCGACGTGCATCCAGAGCTGCTCCCGCGCCGCCAGGTCGGCCACCGCCTCGAGGTCGTCGACCGCCCCGGTGTTGATCGTCCCGGCCGTCGCGATGACGGCCAGTGGCGTGATGCCGGCCGCCCGGTCGGCCACCACCGCGGCCTCCAGGGCCGCGACGTCGAGGCTCAGGTCGTCGAGCACCGGCAGCCGGCGGAGGGCGGCATCACCCAGGCCGAGGAGCTCGCAGCTCTTGCGGTGGCAGCTGTGCACCTCCGCCGAGGCGTAGACCGCGACGGGGCCCAGCCCGGCCAGACCGTCGGTGCGCACCTGCGGGCCGAGCCGCGCGGTCCGCGCGACGGCGAGGCCGACGAGGTTGGCCTCCGACGCACCGCTGACGAGCAGGCCGCTGGACCCGCCCGGGTAGCCGGCGGCCTCGGCGCACCACCGGACGACCTGCTGCTCGAGCGCCACCGGGGCGTGGTCCGCGCCGCCGAGGTTGGGGTTGAGCACGCTCGCGACGAGGTCGGCGAGGTTGCCGACCGGGTGGCCGGCGCCCATGTACCAGCCCCAGAACCGGGCGTGGTCGTTCCCCATGGAGTACGGAGCGACCCGCTGGAGCACGGCCTCGTAGGCGGCCTCCGCGCCGAGCCCGGCGCGGGGCAGACCGGTGGTGAAGGTGTCGCGGACGTCGTCGGGCATCTGGTGCCAGACCGGCTGGTCGCGGCGGTGCTCCAGGTGGTCGACCATGTCGTCGACTACGCGGTGGGCCAGGCTCCGGAACGCGTCCCAGTCCCCGGGGTCGAGGGTGACGGGGCCGGGAGGCGGAGCGGTGGTCCTCGTGCGCGCCGGGCGCTCCTCGGTCGTCATGGCGCCGATCGTCCCACCGGGGGCGCCGCGCCACCAGGGGCGGCCGGGGAGGACCGCGATGCTCCGGCCGGCGCGGCTGTCGGTGGCGCGGCATACCGTAGAGCCATGCGTCCCACCACCGAGCTCCGGCGCCGCGTCGCGCCGTTCGAGGTCGTCTCCGAGTTCTCACCCGCCGGCGACCAGCCCAAGGCCATCGCCGAGCTGACGGCCCGCATCAACGCGGGGGAGCAGGACGTCGTGCTGCTCGGCGCCACGGGCACCGGCAAGTCCGCCACCACGGCCTGGCTCGTCGAGCAGGTGCAGCGGCCGACGCTCGTCATGGCGCCGAACAAGACCCTGGCGGCGCAGCTCGCCAACGAGTTCCGCGAGCTGCTGCCGCACAACGCCGTCGAGTACTTCGTTAGCTACTACGACTACTACCAGCCCGAGGCGTACGTCCCGCAGTCCGACACCTACATCGAGAAGGACTCCTCGATCAACGACGAGGTCGAGCGGCTCCGGCACAGCGCCACCAACAGCCTGCTCACCCGCCGCGACGTCATCGTCGTCGCGTCCGTGTCGTGCATCTACGGCCTCGGCACGCCGCAGGAGTACGTCGAGCGGATGGTCCCGCTGCGGGTGGGCGACGAGGTCAACCGCGACGACCTGCTGCGGCGCTTCGTCCAGATGCAGTACACCCGCAACGACCTGGCCTTCACCCGTGGCACGTTCCGGGTCCGGGGCGACACCGTCGAGATCATCCCGGTGTACGAGGAGCACGCGCTGCGCATCGAGTTCTTCGGCGACGAGGTCGAGCGGCTCTACACGCTGCACCCGCTCACCGGCGAGGTGGTGCGCGAGGAGGAGGAGATGTACGTCTTCCCCGCGTCGCACTACGTGGCGGGCCCGGCCCGCATGGAGCGGGCGATCGCCGGCATCGAGGCCGAGCTCGAGGAGCAGCTGGCCACCTTCGAGCGGCAGGGCAAGCTGCTCGAGGCGCAGCGGCTGCGGATGCGCACGACGTACGACATCGAGATGATGCGCCAGGTCGGCTCGTGCTCGGGGATCGAGAACTACTCGATGCACATCGACGGCCGGTCGCCCGGCTCGGCGCCCAACTGCCTCCTCGACTACTTCCCCGAGGACTTCCTCCTCGTCATCGACGAGTCCCACGTCACGGTCCCGCAGATCGGGGCGATGTACGAGGGCGACGCCTCCCGCAAGCGCACCCTCGTCGAGCACGGGTTCCGGCTGCCGTCGGCGATGGACAACCGCCCCCTCAAGTGGGAGGAGTTCCTGGGCCGGATCGGCCAGACCGTGTACCTCTCGGCCACGCCGGGCTCCTACGAGCTCGCCAAGGGCGACGGCGTCGTCGAGCAGATCATCCGGCCCACCGGGCTCGTCGACCCCGAGGTCGTTCTCAAGCCGACCAAGGGCCAGATCGACGACCTGCTCCACGAGATCCGGGTCCGCACCGAGAAGAACGAGCGCATCCTCGTCACGACCCTGACGAAGAAGATGGCCGAGGACCTCACCGACTACCTCCTCGACAAGGGGGTCCGGGTCCGGTACCTGCACTCCGACATCGACACCCTCCGGCGCGTCGAGCTGCTCCGCGAGCTGCGGCTCGGCGAGTACGACGTCCTCGTCGGCATCAACCTCCTCCGCGAGGGGCTCGACCTCCCAGAGGTCTCGCTCGTCGCGATCCTCGACGCCGACAAGGAGGGGTTCCTCCGCAGCGCCCGGTCGCTCATCCAGACCATCGGTCGGGCGGCCCGCAACGTGTCGGGCCAGGTCCACATGTACGCCGACAAGATGACCCCGTCGATGGCCGAGGCCGTCGACGAGACCCAGCGGCGTCGCGAGCGGCAGGTCGCCTACAACCTCGAGCACGGCATCGACCCGCAGCCGCTGCGCAAGCGGATCGCCGACATCACCGACATGCTGCAGCGTGAGGACGCCGACACCGAGGAGCTGCTGGGGTCCGGGCGCGCCCGGTCCCGGGGCAAGGCCGACGGCGGGCGGGGCGGCCGTGGGGCCGCTGCGGCCGACGTCGACGCGGCCCTCGGGGGTCGCTCGGGGCGCAGCGTCCCCGCGAGCGAGCTGGCCGACCTCATCCAGGAGCTCACCGTCCAGATGCACCAGGCGGCGGGCGACCTGCACTTCGAGCTCGCGGCCCGGCTGCGCGACGAGATCGGCGACCTCAAGAAGGAGCTGCGTCAGATGAGCGCCGCCACCGGGTAGGCGCGGCGATCGGCGGCCCTCACCCGGTGTTCTGGAGCCCGGCGGCCAGGCCGTTGATGGTCAGGAGCAGCGGCCGGTTCCACTCCGCACCGTTCGGGGCGTCCGACCCGGTGGCGTGGTCGGGGTCGCCGGGCGCGCGCACTTCAGTCAGGCCCCGGAGCAGCAGGTGGCTCAGCATGTCGACGAAGGGCCGGCGCAGCCCGACGGCGGTGTACAGGTGGGGCTTGTGCGCGAGCATCTCGTCCTGGTCGAGCAGCTCCAGCACCATCCGGCGGGTCAGCGCCAGCTCGGCGAGGACCCGCTCGGCGAGGTCCGGCCGGCCGCCGAGCGCGAGGAACTGCGCTGCGAGGTCGTCGTCGGTCTTGGCCAGGCTCATCTCCGCGACGTCGACGAGGGCCCCGAACACCGGCCACTCGCGGTAGGCCGCCCGCGCCGCGTCGAGGTTCTCCAGGGCCGCCAGCCCACTGCCGAGGCCGTACCAGCCGGGGAGGTTGACCCGGGTCATCGACCATGCGAAGACCCACGGGATGGCCCGCAGGTCGTCGAGGCTGCGCCCCGACTCCGTCCCGCTGCGGCGTGACGGCCGGGACCCCAGCCGGAGGTCGGCGAGGAGGTCCAGCGGGCTCGACATCGCGAAGAAGTCGGCGAACCCCGGCTCCTCGACGAGGGCTCGGAAGGCACGGCGGCTCGCCACGTCGACGACCTTCCCCACCTCGGCGAACCGGTCGAAGGCCTCGTCCCGGGCCTGGGCGTGGGCCGGTGAGTCGGTGAGCAGCACCGCCGAGGCGACCCGTTCCAGGTGCTGCTCGGCGATCCGGATGTCGGCGTACCGCGCGAAGATCACCTCGCCCTGCTCGGTCACCTTGAAGCGCCCGTCGACCGACCCCGTCGGCTGGGCGGCGATCGCCCGGTGCAGCGGGCCGCCGCCCCGGCCGAGCGAGCCGCCGCGGCCGTGGAAGAGCGTCAGCTGCACGCCGTGCCGCGCGGCCCAGGTGACGAGTCCGACCTGGGCGCGGTGCAGCGCGATGGTCGCCGAGGCCGGGCCCACGTCCTTGGCCGAGTCCGAGTAGCCGAGCATCACCTCGACCCGGCGGTCGACGCGCGCCAGCCAGGTCGTGGTCGAGGGCAGCGTGACCCACTCCTGGAGGATGCGGTCGGCCGCGTCGAGGTCGGCGCCGGTCTCGAAGAGCGGTACGACGTCGAGAGCGAGCGGCCGGTCGCCGACGGCGAGCCGGGCGAGTGCCCGCACGGTGACGAGGTCGGCTGCGGACTGGCTGAACGACACGACGTACCGGCCGCAGCTGCTGCGCCCCCACCGCTGCTGGAGCCAGGCCATGACACGCAGGGTGTCGAGCACCTCGCGGGTGCGATCCCCGGGGGTCCCGACGAGCTCGGGCCACCCGTCCACGGCGAGCCGGTCGAGCACGGCGGGGTCGGTGGCGGCGGCGGCGGGGTCAGCGGGCCGGACCGCCTCGGGCAGCAGGCCGAGCGCCTCGGTGAGGGCGGCGCGGTGGACCGCCGAGTGCTGGCGGACCTCGAGCTCGGCGAGGTGGAAGCCGAAGGTCTGCACCATCCACACGACGTCCTGCAGCTCGCCGTGGGCCGTCCGGGCGTCGCCGGCGGTCACGAGGGAGTGCTGCACGAGGCGCAGGTCCGCCAGGGCCTCCTCGGGGTCGGCGTACGCGGAGCCAGCCCGCTCCTCGCGGGTGGCCGCGAGCCGTGCCGCGACGACGAGCAGCTTCTGCCGGTGCGGCTCGTTGGGGGAGTCCTTGGTCACCTCCGCGAGGAGCCTCGGGTGGGCCGCGGCGTCGTTCGCGAGCGCGTCCCGCAGCGCGGCGGTGGGGGGCGTGGACTCCTCGTCGACGGTGATCATCCGGGCGACGCGGTCGACGGCGTCGTGCAGCACCTCCAGGGCCTGGTCGGCGTGGGCGCGCACCGTCTCCCGGGTCACCTCGGCGGTGACGAACGGGTTGCCGTCGCGGTCGCCGCCGACCCACGAGCCGAAGCGCACGATGGGCGGCAGGGGGGTACGGGTGGGCCGGACGTCGTCACCGAAGGCGGCCTCGACGGCCCGCTGGAACCGCGGGACGGCGTGGACGAGGGACTGCCGGAACACGGTGAGGACGGTCTTGACCTCGTCCGCGGGGGTCGGGCGGGTGATCCGCAGCGTCGAGGTGCGCTGGAGGATGTCGATGTCCTCGAGCATCCGGCGCCGCGCCCGACCGCGCTCGGACGGGCCGGAGCCCGGGTCGTCGTGGCTGTCGAGGTGCTCGGCGATCCGCCGCAGCGCGGAGGCGACGGCCCGCCGCCGGGCCTCGGTGGGGTGCGCGGTGAGGACGGGGTGGATGCGCATGCGCTCCATCCGCTCCCGGGCGTCGGGGCCGGCGGCCGCGACGGCCGGGCCGATGTCCCCGGTCTCGGCGCCGCCGCCGTACTCGCCGTCCTCGCGGCGCAGCGACCGGGCGCGCTGCCGCTCCTCGGCGAGGTTGGTCAGGTGGAGGTGCACGGTGATGAGCCGGGCGACGCGCGCCGTCGTGTCGGGGTCGAGGGCCGCGACGAGCGCGGCCGGGTCGCCGTCCTCCTCGCCTCGGCAGCGTCGCTCCAGCGCGTCGGTGACCTCCAGGAGGTCACCGCGCCCGGACTCCTCGACGACCTGGCGGTGCAGGCTCGTGAGCAGGGACAGGTCTTCGAGCATGCTCGCCATGGCACCAGGGTAGGAGGGGCGTCGCAGTGCGCGCCGGGGCGTCCGCGCCCGGCTAGGCTGACGCGGTGCTGCCAGCGACCCTCTCCGCCGCGACGCCCTCCCTCGACCTCGAGCCGTGGGTGTGGTGGGTCACCATCGGGCTGGCGACGGCGGTCCTGGTCTTCGACGTCGCCGTCATCGCGCGTCGCCCGCACCGGCCCTCCACCCGCGAGCTGACCATCGCTCTGTCGGGGTACGTCGGCGCGGCCGTGCTGTTCGGCATCGGGATGTGGTACTTCGCCGGCGCCCAGCTCGCCGGGGAGTTCTTCGCCGGCTGGCTCACCGAGTACTCGCTGTCGGTCGACAACCTGTTCATCTTCATCCTCATCATGGCGAGCTTCTCGGTGCCCGAGAAGTACCAGCAGTTCGCCCTCATGGTCGGGATCGTCATCGCCATCGTCCTGCGCGGCATCTTCATCGCGGTGGGCGCGGCCGCCATCAACAACTTCAGCTGGGTCTTCTACGTCTTCGGTGCGTTCCTGGTGTACACGGCGGTCAAGCTCGCGGGCGAGGGCGAGACCAGCGACGAGGAGTACGAGGGGAACCGCTTCATGCGCTTCGTCGCCTCGCGGTTCCGGACCACCCCGGAGTACGTGGGGACCAAGCTCTTCACGCACGTCAACGGCGCCCGGGTCGCGACGCCGCTCTTCTTCGTGATCCTGGCGCTCGGCACCACCGACCTGCTCTTCGCCCTCGACTCGATCCCCGCCATCTACGGGCTGACCCGTGAGCCCTACATCGTGCTCGTCGCCAACCTCTTCGCCCTGATGGGGCTCCGGCAGCTGTACTTCCTCATCGGTGGGCTGCTGCGCAAGCTCATCTACCTCAACATCGGGCTCGCCGTGCTGCTCGGCTTCATCGGGGTCAAGCTGATCCTGCACGCCCTCCACGAGAACGAGCTGCCGTTCATCAACGGCGGCGACAACGTCCCGGTCCCGGAGGTGCCGATCTCGATCTCGCTCGGCGCCATCGTCGTCATCCTCGGGGTGACCACCGTGGCCAGCCTGTGGGCGACCCGGCGCAACCCGGACCTCGTCAACCGCTGACCCGGCTCAGGTGGCCGCCGACTGAGCGGGGTCCTTGCGTGCACCCACCCCCAGGATCAGCGCCGAGGCCGCGACGACCAGGGCCATCCCCGCGAGCTGGCTGGGCGCGAGGCGCTGACCGAGCACGATGAGCCCGGCGAGGGCCGCGAAGGCGGGCTCCACGCTGAGCAGGATCCCGAAGACCTGAGCCCGGAGCCGGCGCAGCGCGAGCAGCTCGAGCGAGTAGGGCAGCACCGAGGACAGCACCGCGATACCGAGGCCCTTGGCGAGGATGGCGCTGTCCCACTGCGGGATGCTCGCGACGCCGAACGGCAGGGTGACGACGGTGGCGACCACCATCGCCAGGGCGAGACCCTCGAGCTTGGGGAACTCGGCGCCGGTCCGGCCCGACAGGACGATGTAGGCGGCCCAGAACGCCCCGGCGGTCAGGGCGAGCAGGATGCCGGCCCACTCGAGGTCGGCGAACGGCACGTGCAGCGCCTCGGAGATGAGGACGACCCCGGCCGCCGCCGCGAGCACCGCGAGCCCGTCGACGAGGCGCCGGGACAGTGCCGCGGCGAGCGCGAGCGGCCCGATGAACTCGATCGTCACCGCCACGCCGATCGGCAGGTAGGCGAGGGAGCCGTAGAACGCGAAGTTCATCAGGCCCAGGGCGACACCGAACGCCCCGACGGTCACCCAGGCCCGGCGGGAGTGGCCACGCCAGCGGGGCCGGACCACGAGGAGCAGGAGGGTGGTCGCGAAGAGGAGCCGCATGACGACCGAGCCGCCGGCGCCGATGACGGGCACGAGGGTCTGCGCGAGCGCGCCCCCGAACTGGACCGAGATGATCCCCCCGAGGACCAGCAGCGGCGCGGGCACGCGGTCGGCGGCGGTGGTCACCGGGTCAGGCTAGTCACGGCCTTCCCTGCACGGGGAATCGTCCGCGGTCGGTCACCAGCCGCGCTCGCGCCACTCCTGGAGGTGGGGCCGCTCGGCGCCGAGGGTCGAGTCGCCGCCGTGGCCCGGATAGAACCAGGTGTCGTCTGCGTACACGCCGAAGACCCGCTCGACGACGTCGGCGTACAGGGACTCGAAGCTCTGGCCCGGGTCCGCGGTGTTGCCCACCCCGCCGGGGAAGAGCGAGTCCCCGGTGAACAGGTGGGTCACCCCGTCGGGGTCGCCCCACGCGAGCGCCACCGAGCCCGGGGTGTGGCCACGCAGGTGGACGACGTCGAGCACGAGGTCCCCGACCCGCAGCGTGTCGCCGTGGCGGAGGCGGACGTCCGGGGCGAGCGGCAGCGCGTCGGCGTCGTCGGCCCCGGCGTAGGTCCGGGCCCCGGTGGCACGCGCGACCGCCTCGAGGGCGCGCACGTGGTCCCAGTGCTGATGTGTCGTGACGAGGTGGTCGAGCCGGCCGGTGCCCTCGGCGACGAGGGCGAGGCAGCGGGCGGGGTCGTCGGCGGCGTCGACGAGCAGCTGCTGGCCGGTGGCGGTGCAGGTGACGAGGTACACGTTGTTGTGCATCTCGGACACCGACATCTTGCGGATCGTGGCCGCCCCGAGCTCCCGCACGTCGCTGGGCCCGCCCGGGGTGACGTCGCCGGTGTACGCCATCAGCCCACCTGCTGGAGGTGGGGGAGCGGGTCGGCGGTCACCCCGGCCGTGTGCCCGCGGGTCAGCCAGGCGAGCAGCCCCGCCCGGCTGCCCCGCACCTCGACGGTGCCGGCACCGAGCGACCACTCGTCGCCCTCGGCCGACCGCAGGGTCATGTCGGGCACGTCGTCGTCCCGCCGGAGCAGGCCGACCTTCCGGTCGATGAGGAGGGCCAGCAGCTCGGGCTCGAGGTCGGCGAACCCGAACCCGGCATCGAGGTCGACGTGGTGGATGACGACCTCGCGCAGCCGCATGTACGGGAGGTCCTCGGAGGCCACGAGGACCACCCCGGGGGTGCGTTCGAGGAGCCGGCCCGCATGCTCGGGTCGCAGCCGTCCCAGGTCCGCGCGCACCGCGGCCGCGGTGCGCAGGAGGTCCTCGCGCTGGCTCTCCAGGTCCCGCCCGGCACCGGCCTCGATCTCGGCGTCACGGTCGGCCGAGGAGGCGTACATCGTGTCGCCGGTCCCGTCGACCGCGGCCCGGACGAGCCGGCCGATCGCCTCGGCGTTGCGGGCGAGGTGGGTCACGACGTGGCCGCGGGTCCACCCGGCGCACAGGCTCGGCGCGCCGAGGTCGTCGAGGCCGGCCACCGTACGGTCCAGCAGCTCGGTGTGGCGGTCGAGGAGGGCGAGCAGGTCCGGCTCGGAGGAGGCCATGGTCCGACGCTACTCCGCGGCGCGGACCCGGTCGGCCTCCTCGATCGCGTCCGCCGCCTGCACGAGCGCGAGATGCGAGAACGCCTGGGGGAAGTTGCCGACGAGCCGCTCGGTGTGCGGGTCGTACTCCTCGCTGAGCAGCCCGAGGTCGTTCGAGACGGCGATGACCCGCTGCATCATCGCGTGCGCGTCGTCGAGGCGGCCGCACCGCGCGTAGGACTCCGCCAGCCAGAAGGAGCACGCGAGGAACGGGTTCTCCTCGCCGTCGAGCCCGTCGACGCCGCTCTCGGTGCGGTAGCGCCGGAGGAAGCCGTCCTTGAGGAGGTCCTCCTCGACGGCCTTGATGGTGCCCTGCACCCGCGGGTCGTCGCCGGGGAGGAACCCGACCGTGGGGATGAGGAGCAGCGAGGCGTCGAGCTCGTGGGTGTCGTAGTGCTGGGTGAAGGTGTTGCGGGCGGCGTCGTAGCCGCGCTCGCACACCTCGGCGTGCACCCGGTCCCGCAGCTCGCGCCAACGGTCGACGTCGCCGTCGTGACCGTGGTCCTCCACGGCCCGGATGGCCCGGTCGAAGGCCGCCCACACCATGACCCGGGAGTGGGTGAAGTGACGGGCCGGCCCGCGGATCTCCCACAGCCCGTGGTCGGCCTGGTCCCAGTGGCCGGCGAGGTCGTCGACGAGGAGGCGCTGGACCTCCCACGTCTCGTGGGACTCGCTGAGGCCGGCGGTGCGGGCGCGGTCGAGCGCGATCATCACCTCCCCGAGCACGTCGCTCTGGCGCTGGTCGACGGCGCCGTTGCCGATCCGGACCGGGCGGGACCCCTCGTAGCCCGGCAGATGGTCGAGCTCGCGCTCGGGGAGGTCGCGGGAGCCGTCGACCGCGTACATGATCTGCAGGTCGGCCGGGTCGCCGGCGACGGCGCGCACCAGCCAGTCGCGCCACAGCCTGGTCTCCTCGACGTACCCGCAGCCGAGGAAGGCCTCGAGGGTGAGGGAGGCGTCGCGCAGCCAGCAGTACCGGTAGTCCCAGTTGCGCTCCCCGCCGATGTCCTCGGGAAGGCTGGTCGTCGGGGCCGCGACGATCCCGCCGCGCACCTCGTCGGTGAGGAGCCGCAGGACGAGGAGGGAGCGCGTCACCGCGTCGCGGTAGGGCCCGTCGTGCCCGTGCCGGGAGGCCCAGTCGTCGAACCGGCGCACGGTGTCCTCGATCCGCGGGTCCACGTCGAGGGCCTCCGGGACGTCGCACCACGAGGGGACGCGGGTCATCGAGAACCGGAGCCGCTCGCCGGCGCGGACGGTGAAGCGGTCCCGGTGGTGGTGGTCCTCGGGCTCGGGCAGCCGGTCGCCCCGCAGGACGAGCAGGTCGGGTCCTGCGATGGCGCGGATGACGGTCGTGCCCTGGGCGTCCTCGATGCGCGACACCCAGGGCAGGATCTTCCCGTAGCCGGTCCGCACCACCCACTCGTGGACCATCTCGACCTCCCCGTCGAGCCCCTCCACGACCCGCACGAGGTCGGCCCGGTCGTCGTCGAAGGGCATGAGGTCGGTGACCCGGACCCGCCCGGACGCCGTCTCGTGGACGGTGTCGAGGACGAAGCTGTTCTCCCGGTAGGCGCGGGTCGAGCGGGCCTCACCGGCCGGGCCGAGGAGCCACCGCCCGTGCTCCTCGGTGCCGAGGATCGCCGCGAAACAGGCGGGGGAGTCGAACCGGGGCAGGCAGAGCCAGTCGACAGAACCGGCCCGGCTGACCAGGGCGGCGCGCTCGGTGTCACCGAGCAGGGCGTAGTCCGCGATGGGGGTGCTCACCTCCCCGACCCTAGACGGCGCACCTCCGTGGACGGCCCTGTCGGTGTCTCCGCCTAGCATTGCCCGGGTGAGTCATGACCACCTCGTCGTCCGTGGTGCCCGAGAGCACAACCTCAAGGATGTCAGCGTCGAGCTTCCGCGCGACGCCCTCGTCGTCTTCACCGGCCTCTCGGGTTCCGGCAAGTCCTCGCTGGCCTTCGACACGATCTTCGCCGAGGGTCAGCGCCGCTATGTCGAGTCGCTGTCGGCCTACGCGCGGCAGTTCCTCGGCCAGATGGACAAGCCCGACGTCGACTTCATCGAGGGCCTGTCGCCCGCGGTGTCCATCGACCAGAAGTCCACCAACCGCAACCCGCGCTCGACCGTCGGCACCATCACCGAGGTCTACGACTACCTGCGGTTGCTGTTCGCCCGGGCCGGGCGGCCGCACTGCCCCGTGTGCGGTGAGCCCATCACCCGGCAGAGCCCGCAGCAGATCGTCGACCGCCTGCTCGAGCTGCCCGACCGCACCCGCTTCCAGCTGCTCGCCCCCGTCGTGCGGGCCCGCAAGGGGGAGTACGTCGACCTCTTCGCCGAGCTCCAGACCAAGGGCTTCTCCCGGGCCCGCGTCGACGGCGAGGTCGTCTCGCTGGCCGACCCGCCGAAGCTCGAGAAGCAGGTCAAGCACACCATCGACGTCATCGTCGACCGGCTCGTCGCCAAGGGCGCCGCCGACACCTCGGCCAAGCGCCGGCTCACCGACTCCGTCGAGACCGCGCTCGGCCTCGCGGGGGGAGTCGTCGTCGTCGACTTCGTCGACCGGGACGCCGACGACCCCGAGCGCGAGCGGCGCTTCAGCGAGAAGATGGCCTGCCCCAACGACCATCCGCTGTCGATGGACGAGGTCGAGCCGCGCTCGTTCTCCTTCAACAGCCCGTTCGGCGCCTGCCCCGAGTGCACCGGGATCGGGACCGAGCTCGAGGTCGACCCAGAGCTCATCGTCCCCGACGAGGACCTCAGCCTCGCCCAGGGCGCGATCGCCCCGTGGGCCACCGCCTCGGGCGCGGCCGACTACTTCCAGCGCGTCATGACGGCCCTCGCCGACGAGATGGCGTTCTCGATGGACAAGCCCTGGCGCTCGCTGCCCAAGCGGGTCCAGGAGTCGCTGCTCCACGGCAAGAACCACAAGGTGCACGTGCGGTACCGCAACCGGTTCGGGCGGGAGCGGTCCTACTCCACGGGGTTCGAGGGGGCCGTCCCGTTCGTCAAGCGGCGGCACTCCGAGACCGACTCCGACTGGAGCCGGGAGCGCTACGAGGGGTACATGCGCGAGGTGCCGTGCCCGACGTGCCAGGGGGCCCGGCTCAAGCCGGAGTCGCTCGCCGTGCTCGTCGGGGGCCGGTCGATCGCCGAGGTCTCCGGCCTGGCTATCGCCGACGCGGCGGAGTTCTTCGCGACCGTCGACTTCACCGACCGGGAGCGGCAGATCGCGGCGCGGGTCATCAAGGAGATCGACGCCCGGCTCGGCTTCCTCCTCGACGTCGGCCTCGACTACCTCAGCCTCGACCGTCCCGCCGGCACGCTCTCCGGCGGTGAGGCGCAGCGGATCCGGCTCGCGACCCAGATCGGGTCCGGGCTCGTCGGCGTCCTCTACGTCCTCGACGAGCCGAGCATCGGGCTGCACCAGCGCGACAACCACCGCCTCATCGAGACCCTCACCCGGCTCCGCGACCTCGGCAACACCCTCATCGTCGTCGAGCACGACGAAGACACCATCGCCACCGCCGACTGGGTCGTCGACATCGGTCCCGGTGCGGGCGAGCACGGGGGCCAGGTCGTGCACGCGGGCACCGTGGCCGACCTCCTGACCCACCCCGACTCGCTCACCGGCAAGTACCTCTCCGGCCGCCGTGAGATCCCCACGCCGTCGGTCCGCCGGCCCCAGGAGAAGGGCCGCGAGGTCACCGTCGTCGGGGCCACCGAGCACAACCTCGACAAGGTCACCGTCGGCTTCCCGCTCGGCAACCTCGTGGCCGTCACCGGGGTCTCCGGCTCCGGCAAGTCGACGCTGGTCAACGACATCCTCTACAACGTCCTCGCCAACAAGCTCAACGGTGCCCGGCACGTCCCCGGCCGGCACAAGACCGTCACCGGGCTCGACCAGCTCGACAAGGTCGTCCACGTCGACCAGAGCCCCATCGGCCGCACGCCCCGCTCCAACCCGGCCACCTACACCGGGGTGTTCGACCACGTCCGCAAGCTCTTCGCCACGACCGAGGAGGCGAAGATCCGCGGCTACCAGCCCGGGCGCTTCTCGTTCAACGTCAAGGGCGGCCGCTGCGACGCGTGCTCGGGCGACGGGACGATCAAGATCGAGATGAACTTCCTGCCCGACGTGTACGTGCCGTGCGAGGTGTGCCACGGCGCCCGGTACAACCGCGAGACCCTCGAGGTGCACTTCAAGGGCAAGACCATCGCGGACGTCCTCGACATGCCCATCGAGGAGGCCGCCGACTTCTTCGCCGCCGTCCCGGCCATCGCCCGGCACATGAAGACGCTCAACGACGTCGGCCTCGGGTACGTCCGCCTCGGCCAGCCGGCGCCGACGCTCTCCGGCGGCGAGGCGCAGCGCGTCAAGCTCGCCTCCGAGCTGCAGAAGAGGTCCACCGGCCGCACCGTCTACGTCCTCGACGAGCCGACGACCGGCCTGCACTTCGAGGACATCCGCAAGCTCCTCGGGGTCCTCCAGGGCCTCGTCGACAAGGGCAACACCGTCATCGTCATCGAGCACAACCTCGACGTCGTCAAGAACGCCGACTGGGTCGTCGACCTCGGCCCCGAGGGCGGCAGCGGCGGCGGCCGGGTCGTGGCACAAGGCACCCCCGAGCAGATCGCCGCCCGCGAGGACTCCCACACGGGCCGGTTCCTCGCACCGGTCCTGGCCCGCACCGCGCGCACGACGGAGCCGAGGCGCGGTGCAGGGGCGGTCAAGAAGACCGCCACGAAGAAGACCGCGGCCAAGGGAGCACCGGCACGGCGCGAGCCGACCCGCGGCAAGGGTGCCGCCACCCGCAAGGCCGGCTGAGGCCGGGTCCCACGCGAGGCGGGGGACCCGGCCCCCGCCTCAGTCCTCGCCGAGGTAGGCCTTGCGGACGTCGTCGCTCTCGAGCAGCTCGCGGCCCGAGCCCGACAGCACGATCGAGCCCACCTCGAGCACGTAGCCCTTGTTCGCCCGCTTCAGCGCGGCCTGGGCGTTCTGCTCGACGAGCAGGATGGTCGTCCCCTGCTGCTGCAGCGTCGTGACGGTCGTCATGATCCGCTTCATCATGATCGGGGACAGGCCCATCGACGGCTCGTCGAGCATGAGCATCTTGGGGCGGCTCATCATCGCCCGGCCCATGGCCAGCATCTGCTGCTCGCCGCCCGAGAACGTGCCGGCCGGCTGCGAGCGGCGTTCACGCAGGATCGGGAAGAGGTCGAAGGCGGCCTCGAGGTCGGCGCGGATGCCCTTGTCGCGGCGCGCGAACGCACCGAGGTTGAGGTTCTCCTCCACCGTGAGCTTCGGGAAGATGCGCCGCCCCTCGGGGGAGTGCGCCAGGCCGAGCTGGACGATGTCGTGGGCCTGCACCTTCGTGAGGTCTTGGCCCTTGAAGGTGATCGAGCCCGAGACGGGCCGCAGCAGCCCCGAGATCGTCCGCAGCGTCGTCGTCTTGCCCGCACCGTTGGTGCCGATGAGCGTGACGACCTCGCCCTCCTCGACCGAGAAGCTGATCCCCTTGACGGCCTTGATCTTGCCGTAGGAGACGACGAGGTCCTTGACCTCCAGCATGGCGCTCACGCGTTCTCCTCCTCCTCGTCGTCCTCGGCGTCGCCGCCGATGTAGGCCTCGATCACCCGGGGGTCGGACTGGACCTCGCCGGGGCTGCCCTCGATGAGGACCTCGCCCTGGACGAGGCAGAGCACCCGGTCGCACAGGTTGAAGATGAACCGCATGTCGTGCTCGATGACGACGACGGCCAGGCCGCTCTCCCTGATCTTGAAGATCAGGTGCATCGTCTCCTCGGTCTCGCGCGGGTTCATGCCCGCGGTCGGCTCGTCGAGGAGCAGGATCTGCGGGTCGGTGGCGATCGCCCGGGCGATCTCGAGCCGGCGCTGGTCGCCGTAGGGCAGGTTGCGCGCGAGGATCTCGGTCGCCGAGCCGAGGCCGACGTAGTCGAGCAGCTCCTGGGCCCGCTCCCGGGTCTCGGCCTCCTCGCGCCGGAACTTCGGCCCTCGCAGGATCGAGGTGAGCGCCATCGACGACGTCCGGCAGTAGCGGCCGACCATGACGTTCTCGAGGGCGGTCATGTTGTTGAAGAGCCGGATGTTCTGGAACGTGCGCGCCATGCCGGCGCGCACCACCTTGAGCGGCTTCGGCGGCAGGGTGGCGCCGTTGAGCGTGACCTTGCCCTCGGTGGGGATGTACAGCCCGGTGAGGCAGTTGAAGAACGTCGTCTTCCCGGCGCCGTTGGGCCCGATGAGGCCGACGATCTCGCCCTCGTGGACGGTCATGCTCACGGAGTCGACGGCGGTGAGGCCGCCGAAGCGCATCGTGACGTCGTTCGCCTCGAGGACGACCTTGTCGCCGATGTGGTGCGCGGACGACTGCGGGGACTCGGTGACGGTCACTTGGACTCCTCCAGGTGCTCGGTCTGGGCGAGCTCGACGAGATGCTCGTCGTCCTCGTGGAACTCCAGCTGGCGACGCTTGCTCGGCACGAGGCCCTCCGGACGGAACCGCATCATGAGGACGAGGAGCAGACCGAAGCTGAAGAGCCGGTAGTCGTTGACCTCGCGCAGCTTCTCGGGGAGGAGCTTGAGGATCGTCGCGCCGACGAGGACCCCGGCGACCGTGCCCATGCCGCCGAGGACGACGGCGGCGAGCAGGAACGCGGACTCGAGGAAGATGTACTGGTCCGGCGTCACCGACGTGTCCTGGTGCGCCTTGATGGTGCCCGCCAGGCCGGCGAGCGAGGCGCCGACCGCGAACGCGAGCAGCTTGAGGCCGAAGACGTTGACGCCCATCGCCTCGGCGGCCCGCTCGTCCTCGCGGATCGCGACCCAGCCCCGTCCGATCCGGCTGTCGTTGAGCCGCGAGAAGACGAGGATGACGAGCGCGACGAGGAGCAGGAGCAGGAAGTAGTAGTTGCTGAAGCGGCCCAGCGGGATGCCGGCGACGGTGTGCGTCTCGCCGAAGTCGAACCCGAAGAAGTTGAGGTCCGGGATGCCGGGGATGCCGTTGGGGCCGTTGGTGAGGTCCGGGCCGTTGTTGCCGTCGAGGTTGAACATGGCGAGCCGGAAGATCTCGCCGAAGCCCAGGGTGACGATGGCGAGGTAGTCGCCGGAGACCCGCAGCGTGGGGGAGCCGATGATGAGGCCGAAGACCGCGGCGACGGCCATGCCGCAGAGCATGACGACGAAGAACGGGGGCTTCCAGCCGATCGTCGCGAACGTCGACTCCGACAGCATCGCGCCGACGTAGGCGCCGGTGCCGAGAAAGGCGATGTAGCCGAGGTCGAGCAGGCCGGCGAGGCCGACGACGATGTTCAGGCCGAGAGCCGTCGCCGCGAAGATGAGGATCTGGGTCGCGATCGACATGTTCGCGTTCGAGCCGCCCTGGGTGAACGGGAAGAGGAAGGCGACGAGGAACGCCGAGAGCACGAGCGGGCGCCGGTTGTTCTGGCCGATGAAGCCGATGTACTCACCGAGGCCCGCCATGAGCAACCCGACCGTCACCGTGAGGATGGTGACCAGGAGCGTCCCGAAGGTCGCCGAGTTCTCGACGTCGAGGGTGTACGCGGTGACGAAGAGCAGCATGGCCAGCGCCAGCACGATGATGAGGATCTCGTAGGAGCTCTTCAGGCGCGGCCAGGTGCGGACGTCGAGGTCGACCTCCGCAGCCAGGCCGCCGCCGGCGAGGACCAGGAGCGCGCCGACGAGCGCCACCCAGGCGCCCTCGTTGACATTGACCAGGCCACCGGCCTGGACGGTGATGGCGAGCAGCGCACCGGCGACGAAGACGAGCGACCCGAGGCCGATCGCCTTGAGTCCCCGGCCGGGGTCGAGCCAGCCCGGGCGACGGAACAGGAGCACCGCCAGGGCGATGGCGACCGCGCCGAGCACCATGACGTAGACCTGGATGCCCGCCGGGTAGAAGCGGATGCTGATGTCGCCGAGGATGCGGTCGTCGTAGGACCAGGACAGCAGGCCGCTGAGCAGCAGGACGACACCGCCGGCCAGGGCGAGCCCGGCCGCGCGCGGAGCCAGCCGGTTGCGGATCCCGTCGACCCGCGAGTCGTTTCCGTGTTCGAGGACGGTGCTCATGCCCGGTCCACCACCTTCGCGCCGAGGAGTCCTTGTGGTCGGAAGACGAGCACGAGGATGAGGATGGCGAACGCCCAGACGTCCTTCCACGGGCTGCCGCCGAACGTGCCGGGGACGAACTGGACGGCCATCGACTCCACGATCCCGAGGGTGAGACCGCCGAGCACGGCGCCCCAGACGTTGCCGATGCCGCCGAGGACCGCCGCCGTGAAGGCCTTGAGGCCCGCGAGGAAGCCCATCTTGAAGTTGATGTTGGTCACCTGGAGCCCCTGGGCGACGCCGGCGATGGCCGCGAGGGTCGCCCCGATGATGAAGGCGACGACGATGATCCGGTTGACGTTGATGCCCATGAGCCGCGCGGTGTCGGGGTCCTGCGAGACGGCCTGCATGGCGCGGCCGGTCTTGGTCCGGTTGACGAAGATCCACAGCCCGATGGCGCACACGACGAGCGCGAGGATCGTGAACGCCGCCGCGCGCTGGATGACGATGTTGCCGGGGTTCCAGGACTGGCCGGTGATCCCGTCGATGACCGGGAAGGGGACCTTCTGCTTGGCGTCCGGGAAGCCGGGGACCTTGCCGTACAGGAGCCGGACGCCCTCCTGGAGGAACACCGAGATGCCGATCGCGGTGATGAGCGGCGCGAGGCGGGGAGCGCCCCGCAGCGGCCGGTAGGCGGCGCGTTCCATGATCACCGCGGTGACGACCGACGCCGCGATCGCGCCGACGATCATGACGGGCAGCATCCACAGGGCCGTCTGGCCCTTGAACAGGACGATCCAGGTCGAGAGGGCGCCGAACGCGCCGATCATGAAGATCTCGCCGTGGGCGAAGTTGATGAGCTGGATGATGCCGTAGACCACGGTGTAACCGACCGCGATGAGCGCGTACAACGACCCGAGGGTCAACCCGTTGACGAGCTGCTGGGCAAAGGCGTCCACACGAACTCCCGATGGTGACGTGCTTGCTGGCTGGGGGGACTGTAGCGGGTGGGGTGTGGCCCCACGGCACGCCACTCGGGACCCGCCTCGGAGGGGGCGGGGCGCACTGTCGGTGGCGGGCATCGACAGCGGGGGTGGTCGGGAAGACCACCCCCGCCGTCGGGTGTCACGGCTGAGCCGTCACGGGGAGGTTTACTTGAACTCCTCCGTGTTGACCGCGGTCCACGCGTCGCCGTCCACCTCGTAGACGGTGAGGACGCGCGAGGTCGTGTCGCCGTACTCGTCGAAGGCCACCTTGCCGGTGACGCCGTCGAACGCGACGTTGCTCATGGCGTCGATGGTGCCCTGACGGGCGGCCTCGGCCGACTCGGCGTCCTTGAGCGAGACCTTGAGGGCCTCGATGATCGCCGTCGCCGCGTCGTACGCGTAGGCACCGTAGGCCTCGTACTTCTCGGAGTAGCCGGCTGCGTCGTACGCCGCGACGAAGTCCTTCGCCGAGGCGAGGGTGTCGGTCGGGGCGCCGATGGCGGTGCTGAGGTCACCGTCGGCGGTGGAGCCCGCCAGCTTGATGAACTCGCCCGAGTAGATGCCGTCGCCACCCATGAGCGGGACGTTGAGCCCGGCCGCCTTCATCTGCTGCGAGAACGGACCGGCCTGCGGGTACTCACCGCCGTAGTAGACGGCGCCCGGGTTCTTCGGCTTGATCTTGCTGACGACGGCGTCGTACTTGTCGTCGTCGGGGTTGATCGTCTCGGTCGCGACGACCGTGCCACCGAGCTTCTTGTACTCCTCGGTGAACGCGTCGACGAGGCCCTGGCCGTAGGTCTTCTTGTCGTGGACCGTCGCGACCTCCTTGACGCCCGCCTTCTCGTACAGGTAACGCGCCGCGAAGGGGCCCTGGATCGAGTCGGTGGTGCAGGTGCGGAAGTAGTTCGGGTACGCACGCTCCGGAGCGGTCGCGAAGTCCGCGCCCTGGGTGAGGGCCGGGTTCGTGTTGGCCGGGGAGACCATCGTGATGTTGGCCGACGCGAGGACCGGCTGCACCGTCTGGGCGACCGAGGAGTTGAGGGTGCCGACGACACCGACGACCTCGGGGTCCGAGGCCAGCTTCGTCGCGGCGTTCTTGCCCACGTCGGGGGAGGCCTGGTCGTCCTCGGCAGCGAGCTCGAGGGTCCAGCCGGGGATGGCGCCGGACTCGTTCGCCTGCTTGATGGCGAGGTCCACCGAGTGCTCGATGCCCTTGCCGAGCGCGGACAGGTCACCCGAGAGCGGCGAGATGACGCCGATCTTGGCGACCTTGTTGTCGCTGGAACCGCCACCGGTTTCCCCGCCGTCGTCGCCACCGCGCGTGCCGCAACCAGCGAGCGCGAGCGAGGCCACGAGGAGCGAGGCGCCAACGGCAACCACGGAACGCTGAGGCACGTTTCCTCCTGTATGTATCTGGATCTGGAGCAGATCTGCTCCGGCTCGCGAGGGCGAGCAGGAGGAATGTATCCACACGGGGGGCCCAGAACCGAGCATTGACGGGACAGTGGTGCCGAGTTGTTACCTGGCCGTGCGGAGCCTGGTGGACGTTCGACCGAGTCCGCGTCTGCGCGGCCGTCTCCCAGCCGGCGGCGTGATACTGGGGGACCGGCCACCCACGGAGAGGGCGAACCCATGAGTACCGAGCACGTTCCGACCCACGAGCACGAGTGCGCCTGCGTGAGCCGGCGCCAGACCTTCCGGGCGGCCGGAGGTGTCGGAGCGGCCGTCGTCGGCGCGGGCGCGCTGGCCGGCTGTGGCTCCGGGGACGTCGAGGAGGCGGCCGACTCGGTGGCGGGGGCGGCCAGCTCGGCCGCGGCCGAGGCCATCGCCGCCGCGGACGTCCCGGTCGGCGGCGGGCGGGTGTTCGAGAGCATCCAGACGGTCGTCACGCAGCCGACGGAAGGCCAGTACAAGGCCTTCTCGTCGGTGTGCACCCACCAGGGCTGTCAGGTCGGTGGGGTCGAGAACGGCGTCATCTCGTGCCCGTGCCACGGGAGCCAGTTCGACATCACGAGCGGCGCCGTCGTCCAGGGCCCGGCGACCAAGCCGCTCCCCGAGAAGTCCGTCACCGTCAGCGGCGACGGCCTCTCCGTCTCCTGAGTCGCGAGCAGCCGACGCCGGTCCGCCACGTCGACGACGACGAGCGGCGGGCCCGGCTGGCGCGCCGCCAGGGACTCGCTGCCGGCTGCGGCTTCCCGGACGCGGTGGCCGCCGCCGACGCCCTCGCCGGCCTGCACGCGACCGAGCCGGCCACCGTGCACCTCGGGGTCCTGGCCCGCGTGCCCGGTAGCGACGTCGCCGGCGTCGAGAACGCGCTGTACGTCGACCGCGACCTCGTCAAGCAGACGGCCATGCGGCAGACCCTCTTCGCGGTGCCGCGGACGCTCCTGCCGGCGATGCTCGGGGGGCCGGCGGCGCGGGTCGCGACGAGCCTCTCGGCCCGGATCGCTCGCGACGTCGAGCGCTCCGGGGTGGCCCAGGACGGCGCCCGCTGGCTCGAGGAGGCCCGGGCCACGGTGCTCGAGGCTCTCGGCGAGGGCGAGCTGACCGCACCCGAGGTCCGCGAGGCCGTCCCCGACCTCGACGTGACCATCGACCGCTCCCCGGGCACGCGGTGGGGGGCGAGCGTCCCCGTCGTGCCCCAGGTGCTGTGGGTGCTCACCGCCCAGGGGCGGGCGGTCCGGGCCGGCAACGCCGGGCACTGGCGACTCTCCAGGCCGCGGTACGCCACGGTGGAGTCCTGGCTCGGCGAGCGGCCGGAGCCGCTCGAGCCGCGGGCGGCCCACGCCGAGGTCGTCCGCCGGTGGCTCCACGCGTTCGGCCCCGGTACCGAGGACGACCTGCGGTGGTGGCTCGGCGGCACGCTCGGGACCGTGCGTGGGGCCCTCGCGGACCTCGGGGTCGTCCCGGTCTCGCTCGACGGCTCCGCCGTGGTGGGCTGGCTGCTGCCCGACGACCTCGAGCCCGTCGAGCCGCCCGACCCGTGGGCGGCCCTGCTGCCGACCCTCGACCCCACGGTGATGGGCTGGCGCGGGCGGGGCTTCTACCTGGGCGACCACGGCCCGGCGCTCGTCGACACCGTGGGCAACGCGGGGACCACGGCGTGGTGGGACGGGCGGGTCGTCGGCTGCTGGGCGCAGGCCGAGGACGCCTCGGTGCGGCTCGGTCTGCTCGACGACGTGCCGGCCGCCGGACGCCGAGCCCTCGACGCCGAGGCCGAGCGGCTCACAGCGTGGCTCGACGGGGTTCGCGTCACGACGATCTACGTCTCGCCGGCGATGCGGGACGCGGCGGGGTGACGGGCCCGCCTGTCGGGGGAGCGGCTTAGGGTTGGCGGGTGGCCGACCCGTCGACGTACCGCCCCCGTCCGGGCGAGATCCCCACCGACCCGGGTGTCTACCGGTTCCGCGACGTCGACGGGCGGGTCATCTACGTCGGCAAGGCCAAGAACCTCCGCTCACGGCTGTCGTCCTACTTCCAGGACATCTCCGCGCTCCACCACCGCACGGCGTCGATGGTGCGCACCGGCGCCAGCGTCGAGTGGACCGTGGTCGGCACCGAGGTCGAGGCCCTCCAGCTCGAGTACGCCTGGATCAAGGAGTTCGACCCCCGCTTCAACGTCAAGTACCGCGACGACAAGTCCTACCCCTACCTCGCGGTGACGATGGGGGAGGAGTTCCCCCGGGCGATGGTCATGCGGGGCTCGAAGAAGAAGGGCACCCGGTACTTCGGGCCCTACGCCCACGCCTGGGCGATCCGCGAGACGCTCGACCTCGCGATGCGGGTCTTCCCGATGCGGACCTGCTCGGCGGGCGTGTTCAAGCGGGCCGGCCAGGTCGGGCGGCCGTGCCTGCTCGGCTACATCGACAAGTGCAGCGCCCCGTGCGTCGAGCGGGTCGATGCCGCGCGCCACCGCGAGATCGCCGAGGACTTCTGCGACTTCATGGCCGGCAACAGCGGGCGGTTCCTGTCCCGGATGACGCGCGAGATGAAGGAGGCCGCCGGCGAGCTCGACTTCGAGCGGGCGGCCCGGATCCGCGACGACATCGGCGCCCTCGAGAAGGTGCTCGAGAAGTCGGCCGTCGTCCTCCCGGACGCCACCGACGCCGACGTGTTCGGCCTCGCCGAGGACGAGCTCGAGGTCGCCGTCCAGCTCTTCCACGTCCGGGGCGGCCGGGTGCGCGGCCAGCGCGGGTGGGTGGCCGAGCGCGCCGCCGAGACCACCCCCGAGGTCGTCGAGCACCTGCTGCAGCAGGTCTACGGCGGCGAGTCCAGCGAGGGCGTCCCGCGCGAGGTGCTCGTCCCGGTGCTGCCCGACGACGCCGACGCCCTGTCGGCCTGGCTCACCGGCATCCGGGGCGGCCGGGTCGCGGTCCGGGTACCGCAGCGTGGCGACAAGCGCGCCCTCATGGAGACCGTCGCCCGCAACGCCACCCAGAGCCTGGCCCGCCACAAGGTGACCCGCGCGGGCGACCTCACCAACCGGAGCCAGGCCCTGCAGCAGCTCCAGGAGGCGCTCGACCTCGAGGACGCCCCGCTGCGCATCGAGTGCTTCGACATCAGCCACGTCCAGGGCACCCAGGTCGTCGGCTCGATGGTCGTCTTCGAGGACGGCCTGCCGCGCAAGTCCGAGTACCGGCGCTTCATCGTCCGCGGCGACGAGACCGGCGCCACCGACGACACCGCCGCGATGCACGAGGTGCTCACCCGCCGGTTCCGTCGCGGCCGCAAGGAGGCCGAGGAGCACGAGCAGGAGGTCGCCGAAGGCCGCGACCGCCCGGCGCGGTTCGCCTACCGGCCCAACCTCGTCGTCGTCGACGGTGGCCTGCCCCAGGTCAACGCCGCAGCCCGTGCCCTCGAGGACGCCGGGGTCGTCGACGTGGCCGTCGTCGGACTCGCCAAGCGCCTCGAGGAGGTCTGGGTGCCGGGGGACCAGCACCCGATGGTCCTGCCCCGCACGAGCGAAGGCCTCTACCTGCTCCAGCGCCTCCGCGACGAGGCGCACCGGTTCGCGATCACCTTCCACCGCCAGCGGCGGTCCAAGGCCATGACCTCGAGCGCCCTCGACGCGATCCCGGGACTCGGCGAGAAGCGCCGCAAGGCGCTGCTCGCCCGGTTCGGGTCGGTCAAGCGCATCCGGGCCGCCTCCGTGGAGGAGCTGGCGGACGTTCCGGGCATCGGGCCTGCGCTCGCAGGCGTGGTTGCGGCAGAGTTGGGGTCGACCGACACCGGGACCCCGGCGGTCGACCCCGCCACCGGCGAGGTCATCGAGGACTGAAGGAGCAGCAGTGGCTGAGGCACCGGCGGAGCCGGAGGACCGGGCGGACTTCCTCGTCGTCACGGGGATGAGCGGCGCGGGCCGCTCCACCGCGGCGAACGTGCTCGAGGACCACGGCTGGTACGTCGTCGACAACCTCCCCCCACAGCTCATCCCCGCCATGGGCGTGCTCGCGACGCAGGCCCGCGACGACGGCCACCGTGACCTGCGGATCGCGGCGGTCGTCGACGTGCGGACCCGCCCGTTCAGCAGCGAGCTGCAGGAGGGGCTGGCCGCGGTGCGTGAGCACGGCTGGCGGCCCCAGCTGATGTTCCTCGACGCCACCGACGAGGCCCTCGTGCGCCGCTTCGAGAGCGTCCGCCGCCCGCACCCGCTCCAGGGCGAGGGGCGGCTGCTCGACGGGATCCAGGCCGAACGCGAGGTGCTCGGCGACCTCCGCGCCGACGCGCACGTCGTCATTGACACCTCAGGCCTGAACGTCCACCAGCTCGGGCGCAAGCTCACCCCGATCGTCGGGGTCGCGGGTGGCCCCAGCCTCCGTCTGGCGGTCATGTCGTTCGGCTTCAAGTACGGCGTCCCCCTCGACGCCGACTTCGTCTTCGACATGCGCTTCCTGCCCAACCCGTTCTGGGTGCCCGAGCTGCGCTCGCTCACCGGGGTCGACGCGCCCGTCTCCGAGTTCGTCCTCGCCCAGGAGGGCGCCGGGTCCTTTCTCGACCGGGTGGTCAGCGTCATGGAGCCGGTCACGGCGGGGTACCGCCGCGAGGGGCGCCGGTACGCCACGATCGCCGTCGGGTGCACCGGCGGCAAGCACCGGTCGGTGGCCGTCGCACAGGCCCTGTCGGCACGGCTCGCGGACGACGACACGGCCACCTTCGTCGTCCACCGGGACCTGGGGCGCGAGTGAGCGGCCCCGTCGTCACCGCCCTCGGCGGTGGGCACGGGCTGGCCGCGACACTGACCGCGCTGCGGTTCGTCACCGACGACGTCACCGCGGTCGTCACCGTCGCCGACGACGGGGGGTCCAGCGGGCGGCTGCGCGAGGAGTTCGGCGTCCTGCCGCCCGGTGACCTGCGGATGGCCCTCGCCGCGCTGTGCAGCGACAGCGAGTGGGGCCACACCTGGCGCGACGTCCTGCAGCACCGGTTCGCAGGGGACGGCCCGCTCGGCGGCCACGCCCTGGGCAACCTCCTCATCGTCGCCCTGTGGGAGCTGCACGACGACCCCGTCGCCGGGCTCGACCTCGTCGGGCGTCTGCTGCAGGCGCAGGGGCGGGTGCTGCCGGCCGCGGCGGTCCCGCTCGTCATCGAAGCGGAGGTGAGCGGGCTCGACCCCGCCGACCCGGCCGCCCGCACCGTCGTGCGCGGCCAGGCCCAGGTCGCCCGCACCCCCGGCACCGTCGAGGAGGTCCGGCTCGACCCCGCCGACCCGCCGGCGTACCCCGAGTCGGTGGCGGCCATCCGGTCCGCCGACTGGGTGATCCTCGGGCCGGGCTCGTGGTTCACGTCGGTGACCACGCACCTGCTCGTCCCGGAGGTCCGCGAGGCCCTCGAGGTGACCCGGGCCCGTCGGCTCCTCGTGCTCAACCTCGACCCGGCGTCCGGTGAGACCGAGGGGTTCGGGGCCGCCCGGCACCTCGAGACTTTCGCGGCGATGGCGCCGGGGCTGCGGCTGGACGCCGTACTCGCCGACCCCGAGGCCATCGACGACGGCCCGGCCCTCGCGGAGCAGGCGGCGCGCCTCGGGGCGGCCCTGCACGTCGTCCCGGTCGCCCGCCGCGACCACCGCGGCGAGCACGACGCCCTCCGATACGCCGCGGCGCTGCGGGACATCCTGTACAGCCCGCGTCCGGGCCGCTGACGCGTGGCAGGATGACGAACATGGCGATGACGGCGAAGGTGAAGGACGAGCTGAGCAGGCACGTCGTGACCAAGCCCTGTTGCCGCAAGGCAGAGGTGGCCGCGATGCTGCGGTTCGCCGGGGGGTTGCACATCATCGGTGGGCGCATCGTCGTCGAAGCCGAGCTCGACACCGCGAACGCGGCTCGCCGGCTGCGGCGCGAGCTCACCGAGGTGTACGGGCACACTCCGGAGGTCCTCGTCCTGGCGGCCGGCGGGTTGCGCAAGGGGAGCCGGTACGTCGTGCGCGTCGTCAACGACGGCGAGGCCCTCGCGCGGCAGACCGGGCTCATCGACAGCCGTGGCCGTCCCGTGCGCGGCCTGCCCGCGAAGGTGGTCAGCGGGTCGGTGTGCGACGCCGAGGCGGCCTGGCGCGGCGCGTTCCTCGCCCACGGGTCGCTCACCGAGCCGGGCCGTTCGTCGGCGCTCGAGGTCACCTGCCCGGGCCCGGAGGCGGCACTCGCGCTCGTCGGCGCGGCCCGCCGGATGGGGATCCAGTCCAAGGCCCGCGAGGTGCGTGGCGTCGACCGCGTCGTCATCCGCGACGGCGACGCGATCGGGGCGATGCTCACCCGTCTCGGAGCCCACGACGCCGTCCTCGCCTGGGAGGAGCGCCGCATCCGCCGCGAGGTCCGTGCCACGGCCAACCGGCTCGCCAACTTCGATGACGCCAACCTGCGCCGGTCGGCGCGTGCCGCCGTCGCCGCCGGGGCCCGCGTCGAGCGGGCGCTCGAGATCCTCGCCGAGGACGTCCCGGACCACCTGCGCGAGGCCGGCGAGCTGCGGCTCCAGCACAAGCAGGCCTCCCTCGAGGAGCTCGGCCAGCTGGCGAGCCCGCCGATGACCAAGGACGCCGTCGCCGGGCGCATCCGCCGACTGCTCGCGATGGCCGACAAGAAGGCCGACGACGACGGCATCCCGAACACCGAGGCCGGGCTGACGGCCGACATGCTCGACGGCTGACAGCGGTTACCCGCCCGTACTCCGGACGGTTGATCGACCCTCGGGCACGGGGTCTAGGGTGTGAGGCGGACCACGATGCCGCGCCTCAGCCGCGGCACTCCGACCCCTGGAAGGCAAGTCACAGTGACCGTTCGCGTAGGGATCAACGGCTTCGGCCGCATCGGGCGCAACTTCTTCCGCGCCGTGCAGGCCTCCGGCGCCGACATCGAGATCGTCGCCGCCAACGACCTGATGGACAACAAGACCATCGCGCACCTCCTCAAGTACGACTCCGTCCTCGGTGTGCTCCCCGACGACGTGTCCTACACCGACGACTCCATCACCGTCGGCGACACGACGATCCGGATCTTCGCCGAGCGCAACCCCGCCGACATCGCCTGGGGCGACGCGGGCGCCGACATCGTCGTGGAGGCCACAGGCATCTTCACCGACGCCACGAAGGCCCGCGCGCACATCGACGGTGGCGCCAAGAAGGTCATCATCTCGGCGCCGGGCTCCAACGAGGACGCCACCTTCGTCATGGGCGTCAACCACGCCGACTACGACCCGGACAACCACCACGTCATCTCGAACGCGTCGTGCACCACCAACTGCCTCGCGCCGATGGCGAAGGCGCTGCACGACGAGCTGGGCATCGTCCGTGGTCTCATGACCACGATCCACGCCTACACCTCGGACCAGAACCTGCTCGACGGCCCGCACCGGGACCTCCGCCGGGCCCGCGCCGCCGCGCTGTCGATCATCCCGACGAGCACCGGTGCGGCCAAGGCGATCGGCCTGGTCATGCCCGAGCTCAAGGGCAAGCTCGACGGCTACGCGCTGCGCGTGCCCACCCCCACCGGGTCGGCCACCGACCTCACCTTCGAGGCCGGGCGCGAGACCACCGTCGAGGAGGTCAACGCCATCGTCAAGGCCGCGGCCGAGGGTCCGCTCAAGGGCTTCCTCAAGTACACCGAGGACCCGATCGTCTCCGCCGACATCGTCACCGACCCGAGCTCGTGCATCTTCGACTCCGGCCTCACCAAGGTCATCGGCAACCAGGTCAAGGTCGTCGGCTGGTACGACAACGAGTGGGGCTACTCCAACCGCCTCATCGACCTCGTCGCGCTCGTCGGCAAGAGCCTCTGACGGCCGGGGCCGACCGACCCATGGCTGACATCGCCGCACTGGGCGACCTGCGCGGCAAGCGCGTCCTCGTCCGGTCAGACCTCAACGTGCCCCTCGACGGCACGACGATCACCGACGACGGCCGCATCCGGGCGTCGGCCCCGACCATCGCCGAGCTCTCCGAGGCGGGCGCACGCGTCATCGTGTGCGCCCACCTCGGGCGGCCCAAGGGCGAGCCGGAGCCGAAGTACAGCCTCCGGCCGGTCGCCGGGCGGCTCGCCGAGCTCCTCGACCGGCCGGTGACCTTCGCCGACGACACCGTCGGGCCGTCCGCCCGGGCGGCGGTCGACGCGATGGCCGACGGCGACGTCGTCCTTCTCGAGAACCTCCGCTTCAACGCGGGGGAGACCGCCAAGGCCGAGGGCGACCGCGCCGAGTTCGCCGACGCGCTGGCCTCGCTCGCGGACGCCTACGTGTCCGACGGTTTCGGGGTCGTGCACCGCAAGCAGGCGTCGGTCTACGACGTCGCGACCCGGCTGCCGGCGGCGATGGGCGGGCTGGTCCGGGACGAGGTCGAGGTGCTCGAGCGCCTCACCGAGGACCCCGCCCGCCCGTACGCCGTCGTGCTCGGGGGCGCGAAGGTGGCCGACAAGCTCGCCGTCATCGACAACCTCATGGGCACCGCCGACCGCCTTCTCATCGGCGGCGGGATGGTCTTCACGTTCCTCGCCGCGCAGGGCCACGAGATCGGCAAGAGCCTGTACGACGCCGACAGCCTCGACGCGTGCGCGGGCTACCTCGAGCGTGCCGAGGCCCAGGGCGTCGAGATCATCCTCCCCGTCGACATCGTCGTCGGGAAGGACTTCTCGGCGGACACCGAGACCGCCACCGTCGACGCGGGTGCCATCCCGGCCGACACGATGGGCCTGGACATCGGCCCCCGCTCGGCCGAGATCTACGCCGCCAAGCTCGCCGACGCCGAGACGGTGTTCTGGAACGGCCCGATGGGTGCGTTCGAGATGGCGCCGTTCGCGGCCGGCACCCAGGCCGTGGCCCAGGCCCTCGTCGACGCGACGAGCCGCGGCGCGCTCACCGTCGTCGGCGGTGGCGACTCCGCTGCCGCCGTCCGGCAGCTCGGCTTCACCGACGAGCAGTTCGGCCACATCTCCACCGGCGGTGGCGCCTCCCTCGAGTACCTCGAGGGCAAGGAGCTCCCCGGTATCGCGATCCTCACGAAGGAGAACTGACCCATGGCCACCGGCCGCACCCCCCTCATGGCGGGGAACTGGAAGATGAACCTGGACCACCTCCAGGCCACCCACCTCGTGCAGAAGCTCGACTGGACCCTGCGCGACGGCAAGCACGACTTCGGCGCCGTCGAGGTCGCCGTCCTGCCGCCGTTCACCGACATCCGCAGCGTCCAGACCCTCATCGACGGGGACCGCCTCGAGCTCAAGCACGGGGCGCAGGACCTCTCCGTGCACGACTCCGGCGCCTACACCGGCGAGATCAGCGGGGCCTTCCTCGCCAAGCTCGGATGCACCTACGTCACCGTGGGCCACAGCGAGCGGCGCGAGTACCACGCCGAGGACGACGCGGTCGTCAACGCCAAGCTCCAGGCCGCGTACCGGCACGGCCTCACCCCGATCTTCTGCGTCGGCGAGGGCCTCGAGATCCGCCAGGCCGGCACCCACGTCGAGCACGTGCTCGCCCAGGTCGAGGCCGGGCTCCAGGGCATCACCGCCGAGCAGGCCAAGAGCATCGTCGTCGCGTACGAGCCCGTCTGGGCGATCGGCACCGGCGAGGTCGCCACGCCCGAGGACGCCCAGGAGGTGTGCGCCGCCATCCGGACCCGGCTCGCCGAGCTGTACAGCGGCGACGTCGCCGACGGCATCCGCGTCCTCTACGGGGGCTCGGTGAAGTCCGGCAACATCGCGGCGATCATGGCCAAGGAGGACGTCGACGGAGCGCTCGTCGGCGGCGCCTCCCTCGAGGCCCCCGAGTTCGCGGCCATCTGCCGCTTCCGGGACCACCTCGCGACGTCCTGACGCACCGGTCGCCGCGCCCCCGGCCGGGGGTCGCGGTGACCGAGCCGGTCAGCGGTTATCCTTGACCGGTTGTCCCGACCCCCACCCGAAGGAACCATCCGTGGACGCGGTTCGCATCGGCCTCCAGGTCCTCCTGGTCCTGTCCGGCCTCTTCATCACCCTGCTCATCCTGTTGCACAAGGGCAAGGGTGGCGGTCTGTCGGACATGTTCGGCGGCGGGATGTCCAGCTCACTCGGCGGGTCGTCCGTCGCCGAGCGCAACCTCGACCGGATCACGGTCGGCGTCGCGCTCATCTGGTTCACGACGATCGTCGGTCTCGGCGTTCTCGAGCGATTCGCCTAAGAAGGGTTCGACGATGGCTGGTGGTAACGCGATCCGTGGCTCGCGCGTCGGGGCGGGCCCCATGGGCGAGGCCGAGCGCGGCGACGCCGCCCCGCGGCGCTTCGTCTCGTTCTGGTGCTCCAACGGGCACGAGACCCGGCCGAGCTTCGCCGAGGAGTCCGGGCTCGTCGTCCCCGAGAACTGGGACTGCCCGCGCTGCGGGCTCCCGGCCGGGCAGGACCAGGACAACCCCCCGGCGGCGCCCAAGGTGGAGCCGTACAAGACCCACCTCGCCTACGTGAAGGAGCGCCGCTCCGACGAGGACGGCGCCGCGATCCTCGAAGAGGCGCTCGAGACGCTGCGCGACCGCGGCCTCATCCAGTGAGGCGCTGACCCGCGTCCCGCGACGTCAGCCTCGCGCGATCCGCGCGAGGTGCCCGACGACCCCGTCGATCCACCCGGTCTCGCGCTGCATCCAGCGCAGCGCCACGAGGGTGCGGACGACGACCGGGACCCCCCGACGGGGCGGCTCGACCGCGATGTCGGTCCCGAACGGGTCGGTGCTCATGACCCACCGGTAGCCCGTGCCGACGAGGTGGTCGCCGATCGCCGTCGCGACGACCGTCACGACCTCGGCGGCCTCCGCCTCGTTCCCCGCCGCCACCGCGCGGTCCCATGCAGCCGCGATGCTCGCGAGGTCCGCGGGGTCGATGCCTCGTGGCTCGTAGCGCAGCCGGTACGCCTCGAGACGCGCCTCCTCCTCCGCGGTCAGCGGACGGGTCGCGACCTCCTCGGGGGGCTCGTCGTCGAGCGAGTCGTCCACGACGGGATCGGGCCCCGACGCTGCAGGCTCGTCGCGCCGGCGCCACCGGTCCAGGAGTCCCATCGGGCTCAGTCCAGGTCCGTGGCGGCGTCGGTGTCCACGAGCCAGAGTGTGCGCTCCCGGCCGTGCACGTGGGCGGCCGGCGTCTCCGCGAACGGTGCGCCCGCCACGCCGCGCCGCACGGCGTCCGCCTTGTCGGCCCCGCTGACGAGGAACCACACCTCGCGGGAGCGCTCGAGGCACTCCAGGGTCAGCGAGACCCGGTCGGGCGGGGGCTTGGGGGAGTCGTGGACGGCGACCGCGATGGCGCCCGTGGTCCCCGCCGCGGGGTGGTGTGGGAACAGTGAGGCGATGTGGCCGTCGGGGCCGACCCCGAGGACCATGACGTCGAACGCGTCGTGGCCGGCCGCGCGCACCGCCTGGGCGTACCTCGAGGCAGCGTCCTCGGTGGAGTCCGCCTCGTCGGGTCCGGCCACCCGGTGCACGTTCGCCGGGTCGAGCCCGAGGGACGCCAGGCCGGCGGCGTCGTTCTGGGTGTCGTTGCGGTCGGGGTCCCCGGCGGGCAGGTACCTCTCGTCACCCCACCACACGTGGACCCGGCCCCAGTCGACCGCGTGCCGCCCCGGCTCGGCCGCGAGCGAGCGGACGATCTCGGATCCCATCGACCCCCCGGTCATCGACATGTGCGCGACGCCGCGGGCGCTGAGCGCGTCGACGAGGGCGACGACGAGCCGGGCCGCGCCGGCGTCCGCCAGAGCCTGCTTCGACGGGTGGACCACGACGGTGGCAGGTGTTGGGCTCATGATCGACGCTCCTTGGCCTCGGCGAGCTGGGTGGCGGCAGCCTTCTTCACGGTCTCGGTGTCGGCGCCGTCGGCGGGCATCGGCATCTTCTCGACCATCGCGCTGCTCCCCGCGGCCCGCGCCTCGCGGCGCAGCCGCTGGGTGGCCTCCTCGGCCTCGGCGGGGGAGGGCGCCACCCCGGCGCGGACGGCCTCGCTGGCGGTGCGCGAGGAGCGACGGACACCGGCGAGCCCGGTCGTCAGGGCCTCGGCGTACACCTCGTCGGGGTCCAGTCGGCGCAGCTCGTCGGCGAGGCACTCCGCGTCGCTGCGATGGTGCAGGGCGAGGGTGCGGTCGGGCTGCCCGGGCTGGCGCAGCATCGCGGTGTTGCCGTCGAGCGGCCGGACGAGGTCGACCGAGCCGCTGGCGCGCTCGAGGCGCACCGAGATGATGCCCGTGCCCTGGCGGGCGCGGGGCAGGGACACCGGGCAGCGCAGCCGGGCCGCGAGCCACCCCGCGAGCAGCTCCCCGGAGGGCGAGTCGGGGGCCGCGACGACGGTAGCGGCCGTCACCGGCTCGAAGGGCGGCTGGTCGAGGGCGGCGGCGAGCAACGCGCGCCACAGCGTCACCCGGGACCACGCGAGGTCGGTGTCGCCGGGGGCGTAGGACGCGGCGAGCCGCTTGAGGGTCGCTCGCGGCGCGATGCTCGCGCGTGCCGAGTCGGTGATCCGCCGCTGGGCCATGGCCCCGATCGGGTCGGCGGCCGGGTCCTTGGGGCCGTCGGTGGGCCACCACACGACGATCGGGGAGTCGGCGAGCAGCAGGGGGGTGACGACCGAACGCCCGTGCTTGGCCAGCGGGCCGTAGAGGCGCAGCACGACCACCTCGGACGCGCCGGCGTCGCCACCGACCCGGATCTGGCCGTCGAGCCGGGCGGACCCGCGACGGTTGCCCATGACGACGACGATGATGCGGCACGGGTGCTGCCTGCTGGCGTCGTTCGCCACGTCGATGGCGTCCTCGGCCTCCGCCTCGTCGACGACGACGACGAGGGTGAGGACCCGCGAGAGCGCCATCGCGCCGGTGTCGGAGCGCAGCTTGACGAGCCGTTTCGAGACGGCCGCGGTCGAGGTGTTCGGCAGGTCGACGATCACGGGAGCCTCCACTGGCGGCCGTCGCGGCGCATGAGCTCGTCGGCCGACTCCGGCCCCCACCCACCGGCCGGGTACGGCTCGGGGGCCTTGCCGTTGCGGGCCCAGTAGCGCTCGATGGGGTCGAGAATCTGCCAGGAGAGCTCGACCTCCTCGTGCCGGGGGAAGAGCGGCGGGTCCCCGAGCAGCACGTCGAGGATGAGCCGTTCGTACGCCTCGGGCGAGGACTCGGTGAAGGAGCGCCCGTAGCCGAAGTCCATCGTGACGTCGCGGACCTCCATCTGGGCACCGGGGACCTTCGCGCCGAACCGCATCGTCACCCCCTCGTCGGGCTGCACCCTGATGACGACCGCGTTCTGGCCGAGCTCCTCGGTGGCCGTGTCGTTGAACGGCAGGTGCGGGGCCTGCTTGAACACGACCGCGATCTCGGTGACACGCTTGCCGAGCCGCTTGCCCGTGCGGAGGTAGAACGGCACGCCCGCCCAGCGGCGCGTGTCGACGTCCAGCCGGACGGCGGCGTAGGTCTCGGTCGTCGAGCCCTCGGGCACCCCCTCCTCCTGGCGGTAGCCGACCACCTTCTCGCCACCCTGCCACCCGGCGGCGTACTGGCCGCGGGCCGTGCCGGTCGCGAGGTCGTCGGGGAGGCGGACGGCCGCCAGCGCCTTCTCCTTCTCGAGGCGCAGGCCGTGGGCGTCGAACGACACCGGCTCCTCCATCGCGGTGAGCGCGAGGAGCTGGAGCAGGTGGTTCTGGATGACGTCGCGGGCGGCGCCGATGCCGTCGTAGTACCCGGCCCGGGCCCCGATGCCGATGTCCTCGGCCATCGTGATCTGCACGTGGTCGACGTAGTTGGCGTTCCACACCGGCTCGAACATCTGGTTCGCGAACCGGAGCGCGAGGAGGTTCTGGACGGTCTCCTTGCCGAGGTAGTGGTCGATCCGGAAGACGCAGTCGGCGGGGAAGACCTTCTCGACGATGTTGTTGAGCTCGCGAGCGGAGGCCAGGTCGTGGCCGAAGGGCTTCTCGATGACGACCCGGCGCCAGGACCCTTCGTGCGGCTGGGACAGCCCCGAGCGCTCGAGCTGCTGGCTCACCGTCGCGAACGAGCCCGGCGGGATCGACAGGTAGAAGGCGTGGTTACCGCCGGTGCCCCGTTGCTCGTCGAGGTCGGCGACCGTCGCGGCGAGCAGGTCGAAGGCGGCGTCGTCGTCGAAGGTGCCGGGGACGAAGCGGAACCCTTCGGCCAGGGTGCGCCACACCTCCTCCCGGAACGGCGTGCGGGCGCGCTCCTTGACCGCCTCGTAGACGATCTTGCCGAAGTCCTGGTCGGCCCAGTCGCGGCGTGCGAAGCCGACGAGCGAGAAGCCCGGAGGGAGCAGGCCACGGTTGGCGAGGTCGTAGATCGCCGGCAGCAGCTTCTTGCGGGCGAGGTCGCCGGTGACGCCGAAGAGGACCATCGAGCACGGCCCCGCGATCCGCGGGAGCCGCTTGTCACGAGGGTCGCGCAGCGGGTTGGCGTCCGCGGTCACCCGTGCTGGCCTCATTCGCCGCCCTGGCCGAGCAAGGAGCGGACCTGGGCGAGCCCGGCGTCGTGCGTGACGAGGTGGAGCCGCAGCACGGGCCGGTCGTGCTCGGCCAGCACCCGCGCATCGCCGGCCGCCTGGGCCGCGATGAACTCGCCGAAGGTGAAGTCCCGGCCGGGGACCGGCAGGTCCTGCGCGGGGGTGGACGTGACCTGGAGGTACACCCCGGTGGCGGGGCCACCCTTGTGGTACTGCCCCGTGGAGTGCAGGAACCGCGGACCCCACCCGAAGGTCACCGGTCGCCCGGTGCGCTCGAACAGGTCCCGGGCGAGGTGCTCGAGGTCGGCGTCGGCCTCGCGGTCGAGGTAGGCCATGACGGCGAGGTAGCCGCGGTCGGGGTCGAGCCGGCCGAGCAGCGCCGCCAGCGCGTCGTCGAGGCTCGCCGCGTCGCCGAGCCAGTCCCCGCCGAGGGCGCGGACCTCGACGGCCCCGTCGGTGAAGGCCGGGGCGTCGCCCGAGCCGATGCCCTCGCCGAGCAGGTCCCGGGCCGCGGACTTGGCGCTCTCGACGTCGGGCTGGTCGAAGGGGTTGATCGAGAGCAGCCGCCCGGCGACGGCCGTGGCCGCCTCCCACAGCAGCAGCTGGGCCCCGAGCGGGCCCGCCACCGTGACGAGCGAGTCCAGGCCCGCCCCGGACTCCGGGGCGTCGTCGGCCTCGCTCGACACGAGCCGGACGACGGTGCCGTCGGGGTACAGGGTGGCCGGCTGGTCGCCGATCGCGACGACGGGGAGGATGCCGGTGCCCTCCTTGCCCGTCGACTCGGCGATGAGCTGCTCGGCCCACGCGGCGAAGCCGACGTTCTCGGTGCCGGCGTCGACGAGGACGAGCTTGTCGCGCAGCGGACGGGTGCCCGCCATGGCGGCACCGAGCCGCAGCGCGGGGTTGGCGTCGTCGTCCTCCGCCAGGAGGTCGGCCACGGCCTCGGCGTCGTCGAGCAGGGCCTCGATGTCGGCCCCGGCCAGCCCGCTGGGGACGAGCCCGAAGGCGGTGAGCGCGGAGTAGCGGCCGCCGACCGCCGGGTCGGCGCGCACGACCCGGAAGCCGTCGCCGCGGGACTGCTCTTCGAGCGGGCTCCCCGGGTCGGTCACGACGACCATCCGGTCGGTGGGGTCCAGGCCGGCGTCACGGAAGGCCTGCACGAAGGCCCGGCGCTGGCTGTCGGTCTCGACGGTGGACCCGGACTTGCTCGACACGACGACGACGGTGCGGTCGAGGTCGGTGAGGCCCGCCCGGACGACGTCGGGGTCCGAGGAGTCGAGGATGACGATCGGGACGCCGGCGGTGGCGCAGATGACCTCGGGGGCGAGCGAGGAGCCGCCCATCCCGCAGAGGACGACGCGGTCGTAGCCGACGTCCTCGAGCTCGGCCTTGAGCGCGGCGACCTCGCCGACGAGGGGCCGGGAGGTGCGGGGGAGTGCGGTCCAGGCGAGACGCTTGGACGCCTCGTCCTCGGCGGCCGGACCCCACAGCGTGGGGTCCTGCGCGAAGAGCCTGCTCGCGACCCGGTCGGCGACGAGGGTGGGGACGTGCGCGGCCACCGCGTCGGCCGCCGCGCCCACGGCGGCGACGTCGAGGGTGCTCACGCCACGGCCTTCTCGAGCTCGTGCGCCACGCCCTGGAGCAGCTCCTCCCAGGACTTCTCGAACTTCTCGACGCCCTCGCGCTCGAGCAGGTCGACGACCTCCGAGTAGGAGATGCCGAGCCGCTCGAGGGTGTCGAGGACCTCGGCGGCCTCCGCGTACGCGCCGGTGACGGTGTCGCCGGTGATCTCGCCGTGGTCCGCCGTCGCGTCCAGGGTCTTCTCGGGCATCGTGTTGACGGTGCCGGGCGCCACGAGCTCGGTGACGTACATCGTGTCCGGGTAGTCGGGGTCCTTGACCCCGGTGGACGCCCACAGCGGCCGCTGCGGGTGGGCTCCCGCGGACTCCAGCGAGGCCCAGCGCGGCGTCGAGAAGACCTCCTCGTACGCCTGGTACGCCAGCCGCGCGTTGGCGATGCCGGCCTTGCCCCGGACGGACCTGGCCTCGTCGGTGCCGATGGCGTCGAGCCGCTTGTCGACCTCGCTGTCGACCCTGGAGACGAAGAACGACGCGACCGAGCGGATCGTCGAGAGGTCCTTGCCGTGCTCCCGGGCCTGCTCGAGGCCGGTGAGGAACGCGTTCATGACGGCGCGGTAGCGGTCGAGGCTGAAGATGAGCGTGACGTTGACCGAGATGCCCTCGGCGAGCACCTGCGAGATCGCCGACAGGCCCTCGACGGTCGCCGGGATCTTGATGAAGACGTTCGGCTGGTCGACGGCCGCGGCGAGCGCCTTGGCCTCGGCGACGGTCTTGGCGGTGTCGTGGGCCACCCGCGGGTCGACCTCGATCGACACCCGCCCGTCCTCCCCGTCGGTGCGCTCGAAGACCGGCTTCATGATCTCGCAGGCGTCGCGGACGTCCTTGGTGGTCAGGGCGAAGACGGCCTCGTCGACCGGAGTCGCGTCGCGGGCCAGCTCGTCGACCTGGGCGTCGTAGGCGTCGCCCTCGGCCAGGGCCGCCTGGAAGATCGACGGGTTCGTCGTCACGCCGACGACCCCCCGCTCGTCGATGAGCTCCTGGAGGTTGCCGGTGGAGATGCGCTCCCGCGAGAGGTCGTCGAGCCAGACCGAGACGCCGTGGGCGGCGAGGTCCTGGATGGGCTGGGGAATGGTCATGTTCACGTCACTTCCTCTTCGAGGCGGCACTCTTACGGCTCGGCGGGGTGGAGGCCCCACCGGCGCGAGACTCCTTGGCTCGGGGTGCGGTGTCGGTGACAGCGGGGACGCCGCCGGCAGCGCGGGCCGCCTTCAGCGAGTCCTTCGCCGCCTTGACGACGGCCTCGGGGGTGAACCCGAACTCGCGGAAGAGCCGCGCACCGTCGGCCGAGGCACCGAAGTGCTCGAGGCTGACGCAGCGGCCGGAGTCGCCGACGATGTCGTGCCACCCCATCGAGACGCCCGCCTCGACGCTGACGCGAGCCTTGACCTCGGGGGGCAGCACCTTGCTCTGGTAGGAGCGCGGCTGCTCCTCGAACCATTCCCGGCAGGGCATCGAGACGACGCGGGTGCTGATCTGCGCGTTCTCGAGCTTCTCGCGGGCCGCGAGCGCGATGGAGACCTCCGACCCGGTGGCGACGAGGATCACCTCGGGCGCCTGGTCGCCACCGGGCCCGCCGTCGACGAGGACGTAGGCGCCCTTGCGGACTCCGCTCGCCTTGGCGTGCGTGGAGCGGTCGACCGTCGGCAGGGCCTGCCGCGAGAGCGCGAGCCCTGCCGTGCGCCGACGCCGCAGGATCTCGGCCCACGCCTCGGCCGTCTCGTTCGCGTCGGCCGGCCGGACGACGTCGAGCTGGGGGATGGCCCGCAGCGAGGCGAGGTGCTCGACCGGCTGGTGCGTCGGGCCGTCCTCACCGAGCCCGACCGAGTCATGGGTCCAGACGAAGGTCACGGGCAGCTGCTGGATCGCCGCGAGCCGCACGGCGGGGCGCATGTAGTCGGAGAAGACGAGGAAGGTGCCGCCGTACGGGCGGGTGAGGCCCTCGAGGGCGATCCCGTTGAGGATCATGCCCATGCCGTTCTCGCGGATGCCGAAGTGCAGGGTGCGGCCGTACGGGCCGCCCTTCCACTCCGCGGTCTGCTTGCCGGTGGGGATGAAGGACTGCGCGCCGGCCATCGTCGTGTTGTTCGACTCGGCGAGGTCGGCGGAGCCGCCCCACAGCTCGGGGACGACCTCGCCGAGGGCGCTGAGCACCTTGCCGGACGCGGCTCGGGTCGCGATGCCCTTGGGGTCGGCGTCGAACGTCGGCAGGGCCTTGGCGAAGTCCGCGGGCAGCTCGCCGGAGACCAGCCGGTCGAGCAGGGCCGCGGTATCGGGGTTGCCCGTCCGCCACGCCTTGTACGTCTTGTCCCACTCGCGGTGGGCCGCGCGGCCGCGCTTCTTCACCTCGCGGGCGTGGGTGAGGACGGTCTTGTCGACCTCGAAGGTCTTGGCCGGGTCGAACCCGAGGAGCTCCTTGGTGGCGGCCACCTCGTCGTCGCCGAGGGCCGAGCCGTGCGCCTTGCCGGTGCCCCGGGCGTTCGGTGCCGGCCACGCGATGACCGTGTGCAGCCGGACGAGCGTCGGGCGCTTGCCGGGCCGGCGGCTCTTCTCGAGGGCGACGAGGAGCGCGTCGACGTCCTCGGTGTACCCCGGGGTCCCCGCGGGGTCGTCGGACTGGCGCCAGTCGACGTCGACGACGTCCCAGCCGTAGGCCTCGAAGCGCTTGGCGACGTCCTCGCTGAACGCGATGTCGGTGTCGTCCTCGATGGAGATCTGGTTGGCGTCGTAGACGACGGTGAGGTTGCCGAGCTCCTGGTGGCCGGCCAGCGAGCAGGCCTCCGAGGCCACGCCCTCCATGAGGTCGCCGTCGGAGGCGAGCACCCAGACGTGGTGGTCGAACGGGCTCTGCCCGGGCTTGGCGTCCGGGTCGAGGAGGCCGCGCTGCCGGCGCTGGGCCATGGCCATCCCGACGGCGGAGGCGAGCCCGGAGCCGAGCGGCCCGGTGGTGATCTCGACGCCGGTCGTGTGATGCACCTCGGGGTGGCCGGGGGTGAGCGAGCCCCAGGTGCGCAGCGCCTTGAGGTCGCCGAGCTCGAGGCCGTAGCCCGAGAGGAAGAGCTGGACGTACTGGGTGAGCGACGAGTGCCCGCAGGACAGGACGAACCGGTCGCGCCCGAGCCAGGCCGGGTCGGACGGGTCGTGCCGCATCACCTGCTGGTAGAGGAGGTAGGCGACCGGCGCCAGGCTCATCGCGGTGCCGGGGTGGCCGTTGCCGGTCCGCTGGACGGCGTCGGCGGCGAGGACGCGAGCGGTGTCGACGGCGCGGACGTCGAGGTCGCTCCACTTCGCCTTCTTCGCGACCGGCCGGCTCAGCTCCGGGGAGCGGCCGGCCAGGGGGGAGTCGGAGCGCGTGCGGCTGGTGGTGCTCAAGGGGAACCTCTCTCGCGGGGACGTGCTTTCGGACGTCGCCACCGGCTGTGAGGGCGCCGTGTGACGCAGCTGTCGACCACCCTAGTCCCGACATGGGCCGTGCGGTCAGGGGTGGTCGGGACGGCCGTGCGCCTCGGCAGATAGAATCGGCGGGCACCGAACCGGTCGACCCGAAGGACGACGTGGCCACCACCCCCGTGACGACCGCACCCGCGGCTGCCACCACGCTGTCCGCACGCAGGCGGGTCGCGGCGTTCGTCGCCCTCACCAAGCCCCGGATCATCGAGCTGCTGCTCGTCACGACGGTGCCGGTCATGTTCCTGGCCGAGCGGGGCGTCCCGTCGCTGTGGCTCGTCGTCGCCACGCTCGTCGGCGGCATCATGAGCGCGGCCGCGGCCAACACCTTCAACTCGGTGTACGACCGCGACATCGACCGGCTCATGCACCGCACGAGCAGCCGCCCGATGGTGACCGGCGAGGTCGGCGTCCGGGCCGCGCTCGTCTTCGGCGGGGTCCTCACCGTCGCGTCGACGGTGTGGTTCGCGCTCGTCGTCAACCTCGTGTCGGCGGCGCTGTCGCTGCTGGCGATCGCGCTGTACGCCGTCGGCTACACGATGCTGCTGAAGCGCCGCACGTCGCAGAACATCGTCTGGGGTGGCATCGCGGGCTGCATGCCCACCCTCATCGGCTGGTCCGCGGTCACCGGGTCGGTGGCCTGGCCGGCGGTCGTGCTCTTCCTCGTCATCTTCTTCTGGACGCCCCCGCACTACTGGCCGTTGTCGATGGCGTTCCGCGACGACTACGCCACGGCCGAGGTGCCGATGCTCCCCGTCGAGCGGGGGCCGGTGGCGGTCGGCCGGCAGATCGTCGCCTACTCGTGGGTCATGGTGGCGACCTCGCTCGTGCTCGTCCCGGTGGCCCCGATGGGCTGGCTGTACGCGGGCACCGCCGTCGTCGCGGGCGCGCTGTTCATCGCCGAGGCGCACCGCCTGCTCGGGGCGGCCAAGCGCGGCGTCGTGGGCCCGGCCCTGAAGCCGATGCGGCTCTTCCACTACTCGATCACGTACGTGACGGTCGTGTTCCTCGCCGTCGCGGTCGACCCGCTGGTGTACCTGCCGATCGGCTGACCTGAGCGCCTGAGGTACCTCAGGCGCTCGGTGCGGCTCCAGGTCACGCAGTTCGCCCGATGTGGCGGGGTGCCTCACCCGGCGACCGTGGACGGTGTCGGTGGCACCCGGCCACCGGCTCCGTTCGAAAGGGCGCCAGCCATGAGCAGCCTGTACTCCGACCCGTTGTTCGTCCGTGCCGAGGTCGCCTACCGCCTGGAGCGGTACGGCGTCGGGGGCCCGGGCGCCCACACCGGGGCGTGGCCCCCGCCGGCCGGGCCCTGGCGGCGCTGGCGGTCCCGGCACCGCCACCTCCGCCCTGCACCCGCTCCTCGAGGGGTCCCCGCGATGAGGCACCCCCGCCACCCGTGACCGGTGCCATGATCGGGACCGTGTCCCCCGTGTCCGCGTCCGAGCTCGTCGGCCGAGACCGTGAGGTCGGTCGGCTCACCGAGGCCCTCGGGTGGGCCGGTGCCGGCGGCGCCGTCCTGCTCGGCGGCGACGCCGGCATCGGCAAGACGGCCCTCGTCGGGCGCCTCGTCGACGCGGCCACCGACCGGCGGGTCCTCGTCGGCCACTGCGTCGGGGACGTCGGCGCGAGCCTCTCCTACCTGCCCGTCGTCGAGGCCTTCGCCGCGCTCGACGCCCGCGAGCGTGACCTCGTCGACGAGCTCGTCGCGGCCCACCCGGGGCTGGCGCCGCTCGTCCCGCGGATCGGGCTCGGGGCCCGCGACGACACCGACCGGGCCGGGCTCGTCGAGGCGGTCCACGGGGCGCTCGCCGACCTCGGCCGACGCGGGCCGCTGCTCGTCGTCGTCGAGGACGTCCACTGGGCCGACGAGTCCACGCGCGAGCTCCTCACCGTCCTCTTCACCCGGCGGCGCCTGGAGGGCGTCAGCCTGCTCGTGACCTGGCGCAGCGACGACGTCCACCGCCGGCACCCGCTGTCGGGCCCGCTCGCCGTCTGGTCCCGGCTCCCGGACCTCGCGCGCATCGACCTGGGTCCGCTCTCCGAGGCGGACCTCCAGCAGATCGTGCGGCGGGCCCGCCCCGACCTGCCCGCCGGCGCGGTCGAGGACGCGGCCCGCCGGGCCGAGGGCAACGCGTACTTCGCCGAGGAGCTCGCGGCGGCGACCGGCACCGGGAGGGCCGCCCCCGGGGACCTCGGCCGCCTGCTCCTCGCGCGGGTGGACCGGCTCGACGAGGAGGCACAGGCCCTCGTGCGGGTCGCCGCGGTCATCGGCCGGCGGGTGCCGCACGCCCTCCTCGAACGCGTCGCGGGCGTCGACGGCCAGGCGCTGCGGGCCGGGCTCCGCGCCGCGGTGGAGCACCACGTCCTGGAGCCCTGGGGCGAAGGCGGGTACGCCTTCCGGCACGCGCTCCTGGCCGAGGCGGTGTCCGACGACCTCCTGCCGACGGAACGGCTCCAGCTGCACCGCACCTGCGCCGAGGCACTGCGCGAGGACCCCGACCTGGGCACGGCCGCCGACCTCGCGCGGCACGCGCTGGCCTCCGGGGACACCCGGACGGGGCTGGACGCCTCCGTCGAGGCCGGTGAGCACGCCGCCCGGATGGGTGGCCCCGCGGAGGCCCTGAGCCACTACGAGACCGCCCTGCGGCTGGCTGCCGAGGATCCGGCCCGGGTCCATGACCTGACCCTGCGGGCGGCGGTCGCGGCGAACGGCAGCGGCCGCCCGGAGCGAGCGATGGCCCTGCTGCGGGGCGCGCTCGCGGGGCCGGCGCCGACCCCGCTGCACCGGGCCGAGCTGCTGGGCGCGCTCGCGTTCGCCGCCCGGATGACCGAGGAGCCGGTGGACCGGCTCGCGGTGACCGAAGAGGCGCTGGCCCTGCTCACCGACGACGCCCCGGTGCGGCTGCGGGTCTCCCTGCTCGCCCGGCACGCCGAGGCGCTGATGGACGCCGGATCCTCCGCCGAGGCACTGGTCGTCGCAGACGACGCGATGGCCCTGGCCGCCGAGCACGACCTCACCGTCGACCGGACCGACCTCGCTGCGATCCTCGCGCGGCTCAGCGACTCGGCGGGGGACCCGGACGAGTCGATCCGGCGGCTGGAGGGCGCCGTGGCCGCCTGGACGAGCGCGCCGGACCTGGCGGTCCTGCGGGCGATGGACATCCTCGCCGCGGTGCACCACCGCCACGGTGACCACGCGGCGGCGCGTGCGGGCTTCGAGCGCGCCCTCGGCGCGGCGCGGCGGGCGGGACTGGAGTGGTCGGCCTTCGGGGTGCACGCTCGCGCGCTGCTCGTGACGACCGCGTACGAGATGGGCGAGTGGGACCTCGCGCTGTCCGTGGCCGACCACGGGGCGGAACCGGAGATCCCGGCGTCGGCGGCGGCCAACGTCGACGCCGCGGCGGCCGGCGTGCGCGTCGGCCGCGGCCTGGCCTCGGCGGACGAGGTCCTCGCCGCCACCCGGCCCTGGTGGTCCAGCGACGGGCGGGTCGCGGTGCAGGCCGGCGCGGCTGCTCTCGACGCGCTCGGACGGGCCGGCGAGCTCGACCGGATGCTCGCGCTGCACGAGGAGGTCGTGAGCTTCCTCCGCGGTATCTGGGGCGTGGGCTGCATCGCTGCCGAGGTGCGCCTCGCCGCGCTGGGCATCGGGCACCTCGGCACGGCGGTCCGCACGCAGGCCCCGGGCCGGCGGGTCGAGCTGCTCGCCGAGGTGGACCGGCTCGAGGCCGAGGCGCGGGCCGTCTGGGGCCCCGGCTCGGTGCTCCCCCCTCCGCTGCTCGAAGGGCGGGCGTGGCAGGCGCGTGTCGCGGCTGAGGCGGCCCGGGCGCGGTGGCTGGCCGGGCAGGACGTGCGGCCGGACGACCTCGTCCGGGCCGCGCGCGAGGTCCGTGACCTCTTCGCCCGGTACGGGGAGCCCTACGAGGAGGCGCGGGCCCGGGCCCGCCTCGGGGAGGTGCTGCTCGCCTCGGGCGACCCCGGGGCCGGGGACGAGCTCGACCGCGCCCGCGCGACCGCCGTCGAGCTCGGAGCGGCGCCGCTGGTCGCCGCCGTCGACGCGCTGCGCGTCCGCAGCGCACCGGGCACCCTCACCGCACGGGAGGCGGAGGTGCTGGACCTCCTGGCCCTGGGCCGCTCCAACGGCGAGATCGGCCGGGCCCTGTTCATCAGCACGAAGACCGCCAGCGTCCACGTGTCGAACATCCTCGCCAAGCTCGGGGCCTCGTCCCGCGGTGAGGCCGTCGCCGTCGCCCGGTCCCGTGGGCTGCTGGGGGACCGCCCCCGCTGAGACCCGCGCGGATCAGCGCTCCGCGCCGGAGCGGACGCGGTGCTGCTCGGCGTCGTCGTGTCGTGCGCCCGGGGCGCCGTTCACGAGCAGGACCAGCCACGTCGCGGCGGCCACGAGCGCCGCGGCTCCGAGCAGGTGCAGGGTCACGAGGGGCACGGGCAGGCCGGTCCAGTACTGGACGAACCCGACCGCTCCCTGGGCGAGCTCGACGCCGAGGACGACGGTGGCGGCGCGGCGCAACGGGGTGCCCCGCACGGCCCACCAGAGAGCGAGGGTCACGGCCACGAGGGCGTACACGGCGACGGCGTGGATGTGGCTCCAGGTCTCGGGGGAGAGCCCGTTGCGGGGGGCGTTCGCGTCACCGGCGTGCGGCCCGCTGCCCGTGACGACGGTGCCGAGGTACACGGCGACCCACACCAGCGCGTACAGGGCGGCGGCGAGCCGTCGGACGCCGCGGTCCGCGGCCGGCCCCGCGACACCGCGGACGCGCACGACGAGCCACACCGAGAGCGCGACGAGGACGAGGGAGAGCAGGAGGTGGACGGCGACGATCCACGGGTTGAGGTCGGTGAGGACGGTGATGCCGCCGACGACGCCCTGGAGCGGGATGCCGAACGCGAGCACGACGGCGTGCTGACGCAGCGACCGGCTCGTGCCGGCCCAGCGCCACACGGCGACGACGGTGGCGAGGACGATGGCGATGAGGACGTAGGTGAGGAGCCGGTTGCCGAACTCGATGAGGCCGTGCGCGCCGAGCTCGCGGTGCGGGACGAACGAGTCGTCCGTGCAGCGCGGCCACGTGGGGCAGCCGAGGCCCGAACCGGTCAGCCGGACGAGCCCGCCGGTGAGGATGATGACGACGTTCGCGACGAGCGTCGCCCAGGTCCAGCGCCGCACCCACACGGACGAGACGGACTGTGGCAGGAGCGTCGCGGTCACAGCATCGATGGTACGTCGGGGGCGCTCGTCGCCCGGACGGGCTCCGCCTCAGCCGGACCAGCGGAACCAGCGGCCGGCGGCTGCTGCGGCCGCGAGGCCCCAGGCCGTCAGGACGAGCCATTGCTGCCAGGGCCAGGTCCCGTCGAGCAGCGAGGCGCGCACCGCGTCCCCGAGCGCCCCGGACGGCAGCGCCCGGGCCACGCCCCCCAGGGCGTCCGGCAGCTCGGCGGTCGGCAGGAGCACGCCGAGGCCCAGCAGCAGGATCCACGCGAGGTTCGCGAGGGCGAGGACCGCCTCCGCGCGGACCGTCCCGGCGAGGAGCAGCGCGAGCGCGACGAACGTGCCGGCGCCGAGCAGCAGGCCGAGGAGGGCCGGCAACAGCCCGCCCGGGTCCGGTCGCCACCCGAGCGCCGCGCCGAGCGCACCGATGACGAGGACCTGGAGGGCCAGCACCGTCAGCACCGCCACGGCCTTCCCCGCGAGCAGCCCGCCGCGCCCGAGCGGCGTCGTCCCGAACAGGCGCAGGACGCCGGCCCGGCGGTCGAAGCCGGTCGCGATGGCCTGGCCGGTGAAGGCCGTCGACAGGACCGCGAGCGCGAGCGCGCCGGCCGTGGCGACGTCGACCCGACGGCTCGGGCCCAGGTCGGGCACGGCGGCGAGGGTGAGCCCGGCCAGCGCCAGGGCGGGCAGGACGAGTGAGACGAGCAGCTGTTCGCCGTTGGCGAGGAGCGTGCGGGTCTCGAACCGCGCCTGGGCGAGGACGCGCCGGCGGGCCGGCGCGGGGGTCGCGGTCATCGGGCGTCCCGGGTCAGGGCGAAGTAGACATCCTCGAGCCGGCTGCCGCTGCGCACCTCGTCGAGCGTGCCGTCGGCGACGACCCGGCCGCGGGCCATCACGACGACCCGGTCGGCGAGCCGCTCGGCCTCCTCGAAGGAGTGCGTCGTGAGGACGACCCCGGCGCCGCGCCGGGACTCCTCGCGGACGAGGTCCCACACGTCGAGGCGGGCGTGCGGGTCCAGCCCGGCCGTGGGCTCGTCGAGGAAGAGGACGTCGGGGGTGCCGACGAGGGCGGCGGCGAGGGCGACCCGCTGCCGCTGACCCCCCGACATCCGGCGCACCGCGGTGCGGGCGAACTCGTGGATGCCGAGCCGCGCCGCGAGGTCGTCGACGGACCGTGGCGTGTTGTGCAACGCGGCGAGATGGACCAGCAGGGGCAGGGGGCGGGCGGTCGTGGGGAGCCCGCCCTCCTGGAGCATCACCCCCACCCGCGCGCGGTGCTCGGCCGGTGCCCGCCACGGGTCGGCTCCCAGGACCCGGACCGACCCGGCGTCGGGGCGCTGGAGGCCTTCGAGGCACTCGATGGTCGTGGTCTTGCCGGCCCCGTTCGGGCCGAGCACCGCGGTGACCGAGCCCGCTGCGGCGCTCCACCCGGCGCCGTCGACCGCGACCGTCCCGCCGAACACGCGGCGGAGCTCGCGCACCGCCGCCACCACCGTCATGGCTGCTCATCCTAGGGTTGGGCCCATGCCACGCATCGACCGGGAGGCCGGACCCGCCACAGCGGTCGCCGCCGTGCCCGCCGCCCTCGCCCTCCTCGCACGCCGCCCCGGCGCGGCGCTCGTCCTGGGAGCCCTGCCCCTGGCCGTGGCCGCGTTCTTCCGCGACCCGGACCGCACGCCCGACCACACCCCGGTCCCGGTCGACGACGTGCTCTCCCCGGCCGACGGCAAGGTCATGTACGCCGGGGACGGCCAGGACGGTGTCGCTCCCGAGGGGGACTGGCAGCAGGTGAGCATCTTCCTGTCGGCCTTCGACGTCCACATGAACCGCTCGCCCTACGGGGGGCGGGTCACCGAGGTGGTGCAGAAGCCGGGCCGCTGGTTCGCGGCCTACCGGCACGAGAGCGCGCACCTCAACGAGCGGTCCGAGATCACCCTCGAGCGCGAGGTCGACGGGGCGACCCGCCGGGTGCACGTGCGCCAGATCGTGGGACTCATGGCGCGCCGGGTCGTGACCCGGGTGGCGCCCGGCGACGAGCTGAGCACCGGGCAGCGCATCGGCCTCATGAAGTTCGGCTCCCGGATGGACGTCTTCGTCCCGCCCGAGTGCGAGCTCCTCGTCACCGTCGGGCAGCGGGTCGTCGCGGGGGAGACCGTCATCGCGCGCTGGCCCGCCTCGGCTGCGGCGGCGACCACGTGAGCGGCGACCCGGCCCCGCGCCGGCGGATCCTGGACCGCTGGCGGCTCGTGTCGCCGACCGGGGCCCAGGTCGTCTCGCTCCGCCAGCTGCCCAAGCGCGAACGCGCCCGGTTGCTCGCACCGAGCACGTTCACGACGTTCAACCTGATGAGCGGCTTCGCGTCGGTGCTGCTCGCGTTCCGTGGGCATTTCACCGCCGCCGCCGTCCTCATCGCGCTGTCGATCGTCCTCGACATCGCCGACGGCTTCGTGGCGCGGCTCGTCGGCGCGACATCGCCGTTCGGCCTGCAGCTCGACTCGCTCGCCGACCTCATCTCGTTCGGGGTGGCCCCGGCCGTGCTCGTGCACACCTGGGCCCTGGACGAGTGGCCGATCCTGGCCTGGCTCGTCGCGTTCCTCTGGCTGGCGTGCGCTGCCTTCCGGCTGGCGCGGTTCAACGTCACCATCGACCCGGCCGAGGACAAGCGCTACTTCGTCGGGCTGCCCTCGCCCGGTGCGGCCGCCGTCGTCATCGCGACGATCTTCGCGCTCGACTCACCGCACTGGGGGCCGGGCACCGGGCCGTGGCGCGCGTGGTTCCCGCTGCTCGTCAGCATCGTGCCGGCCCTGCTCATGATCATGACGATCCGGTTCCGGTCCTTCCGCAACCTGCTCTCGCCCGAGACGCCCCGGGCCCGCGTGGGCACCGCGGCCGTCGTCGTCGCCGTGCTCCTCGGGCTCGCCCTCGCACCGGGCCTCACCCTCGTCGTCGTCGCCTACGGCTACGTCCTCACCGCGCCGCTGGGGGTCATGTCGGCGCCGCTGCGGGAGCGGGTCTTCGGGGCGGAGTCGGTGGCCCCGCCCCGCCGGCGGATGCCCTCGGTCTTCCTCTCGATCGAGGACGACGACACCGCCGACGGGCCGGACCCGGAGCCCAGCGGCGTCCGGGACGCACCCGGACCGACCGGTTAGGGCACCCTTCCTTGGACGTCGTCCCCGCAATTACCTAACATGGGTGTGTGGTTAATACCGACACCCGCACCGATGAGTCGCGCACCCGCGACCGGCTGCTGCGTGTCGTGAGCCAGGAGGGCCCGGTCAGCATCACCGCTCTCGTCGAGACCCTCGGCTTCACCGAGACCGCGGTGCGCCGCCACGTCGACAACCTGCACGCCGCCGGGCTCGTGGAGTCCCGCGAGGCCGGGGGGCCGCGCCGCCGGGGCCGGCCCGCCAAGGTGTGGGTCCTCACCGAGGCCGGCCACCGGGCACTCGCCTCGGGCTACGACGACCTTGCCGGCGAGGCGCTGCGCTTCCTGCGCCGCACCGGGGGCGAGGACGCCGTCCACGCCTTCGCCGTCGAGCGGATGGCCGGTCTCGAGGACCGCCTCGCCGACCGCGTCGACGCGGCGGGCGAGGACGCCGAGGCGCGCACCGACGCGCTCGTCGAGGCGCTCAACGCCGAGGGCTACGCCGCCTCCGCCCGCCCGGTGGGAACACCTGGCGCCCCCGCAGCGCTCACCGGGGTGCAGCTGTGCCAGGGTCACTGCCCGGTCCAGCACGTCGCGACCGAGTTCCCCGAGCTGTGCGAGGCCGAGACCGAGGCGTTCTCCCGCCTCCTCGGCGTCCACGTCCAACGCCTGGCGACCCTCGCCCACGGCGACCACGTCTGCACCACGTTCGTCCCGACCCCCACCACTGAGAGGCCATCGCGATGACGAGCCACATCGAAGAGCTCAACCCCGGTCTGAAGGACCTCGGGAAGTACGCGTTCGGCTGGGCCGACAGCGACACCGCCGGCGAGACCGCGCGGCGGGGCCTGTCCGCCGAGGTCGTCCAGGACATCTCCGACCGCAAGAGCGAGCCGCAGTGGATGCAGGACCTGCGCCACAAGTCGCTCCGGCTGTTCGAGAAGAAGCCCATGCCGACCTGGGGCAGCGACCTCACCGGCATCGACTTCCAGAACATCAAGTACTTCGTGAAGTCCACCGAGAAGCAGGCCACCAGCTGGGAGGACCTGCCCGAGGACATCAAGAACACCTACGACCGGCTCGGCATCCCCGAGGCCGAGAAGCAGCGTCTGGTCGCCGGCGTCGCGGCCCAGTACGAGTCCGAGGTCGTCTACCACCAGATCCGTGAGGACCTGGAGGAGAAGGGCGTCATCTTCGTCGACACCGACACCGGGCTGCGCGAGCACGAGGACCTGTTCCGCGAGTACTTCACCTCCGTGATCCCCGCGGGCGACAACAAGTTCGCCGCCCTCAACACCGCGGTCTGGTCCGGCGGCTCGTTCATCTACGTACCCCCGGGCGTCCACGTCGACATCCCGCTGCAGGCGTACTTCCGGATCAACACCGAGAACATGGGCCAGTTCGAGCGGACGCTGATCATCGCCGACGAGGGCTCCTACGTGCACTACGTCGAGGGCTGCACCGCGCCCATCTACAAGTCCGACTCGCTGCACTCCGCGGTCGTCGAGATCGTCGTGAAGAAGAACGCCCGCGTCCGCTACACGACGATCCAGAACTGGTCGAACAACGTCTACAACCTCGTCACCAAGCGCGCCACGTGCGCCGAGGGCGCGACGATGGAGTGGATCGACGGCAACATCGGCTCCAAGGTCACGATGAAGTACCCGGCGGTCTTCCTCCTCGGCGAGCACGCCAAGGGCGAGACGCTCTCGATCGCCTTCGCGGGCGAGGGCCAGCACCAGGACGCCGGGTCCAAGATGGTCCACGCCGCGCCCAACACGTCGAGCTCGATCGTCAGCAAGTCGGTCGCACGCGGCGGCGGGCGCACCTCGTACCGGGGGCTGGTCCAGATCCTGGAGGGCGCCACCGGCTCGAAGAGCTCGGTCGTGTGCGACGCCCTGCTCGTCGACACGATCAGCCGCTCCGACACCTACCCGTACGTCGACATCCGCGAGGACGACGTCCAGATGGGCCACGAGGCCACGGTCTCGAAGGTGTCCGAGGACCAGATGTTCTACCTCATGTCCCGCGGGATGACCGAGGAGGAGGCGATGGCGATGATCGTGCGCGGCTTCGTCGAGCCCATCGCCAAGGAGCTCCCCATGGAGTACGCCCTTGAGCTCAACCGACTCATCGAGCTGCAGATGGAAGGAGCGGTCGGCTGATGTGCACCCCACGAAGTTCTTCCCACGCAGACCGTGGGACCCGCTCCGCTCCGCTCCCCCAGATACTTCGCGAGGACCCCACACGATGAGCCTGCTGACCCCACAGCGCCCCGCCGACGGGGCGCACACCGACAGCGCCGCGACGATGGTCCCCGACCAGTCGCGCGCCGAACGCACGTCGTCCTTCGACGTCTCCGCCTTCCCGGTCCCGGCCGGGCGCGAGGAGGAGTGGCGGTTCACCCCCGTCGACCGCCTCGGCCGGTTCTTCCGTGACGAGGCCACGGGTGCGTGCCTGGACTGGTCCCAGGACCTGCCCGCGGGCGTCACGCTGACGACGATGCCGGTCCAGGAGTGGCGTGACCTCGGTGTCCCGCAGCCCCAGGACCGGGCCGCCGTCGTCGCCGCCGAGCACAGCGGCGGCGTGGCCGTCGTCGACGTGCCGGCCGACACCGAGCTCTCCGAGCCGGTCCGCATCCGGCTGTCGGGCGCGCCCGAGCAGCTGGTCCATGGGCACCTGCTCGTGCGGGTGGGCCGGTTCAGCCGGGCCACCGTCGTGCTCGAGCACTCCGGTGTCGCCGACTACTCCGAGATGCTCACCGTCCTCGCGGGCGACGGCAGCGACGTCACGCTCGTCTCCGTCCAGGAGTGGGACGACCGCAGCCACCACCTCGCGCAGCACGACGTCGTCGTGGGCCGGGACGCGAGCGCACGGCACATCGCCGTCACCCTCGGGGGCGGCGTCGTGCGGCTCAACACCAACACGTCGTACACCGGGCCCGGCGGGTCCTTCGAGGGCCTCGGGGTGTACTTCGCCGACGCCGGCCAGCACCTGGAGCACCGCCTGTTCGTCGACCACGAGGCCCCGCACTGCCGGAGCAACGTCGAGTACAAGGGCGCCCTCCAGGGCGACACCGCACGCACCGTGTGGGTCGGTGACGTCCTCATCCGGGCGAGCGCCGAGGGCACCGACACCTACGAGCTGAACCGCAACCTCATCCTCACCGACGGCGCGCGCGCCGACTCGGTGCCGAACCTCGAGATCGAGACCGGCGAGATCGAGGGCGCGGGGCACGCGTCGGCCACGGGCCGCTTCGACGACGAGCAGCTGTTCTACCTCATGGCCCGCGGTATCCCCGAGGACGAGGCCCGGCGCCTCGTCGTGCGGGGCTTCTTCGCCAGTGTCGTCGCCCGGATCGGCGTCCCCGAGGTGCAGGAGCACCTCATGGAGGCCATCGAGCGCGAGCTCTCGGCAGGTGTCGCATGAGCGAGCAGCTGACCGAACAGGGATTCGTGCGGGTCTGCGCCCTCGACGAGCTCCCCGCCGTCGGGGCCGCGGCCGCCGACATCCACGGCCGCCGGGTCGCCCTGGTCCGCACCGAGGACGGCGCGGTCCACTGCGTCGACGACACGTGCAGCCACGCCAACGTCTCGCTGTCCGAGGGCGAGCTCGACGGCTGCACCCTCGAGTGCTGGCTGCACGGCTCGCGCTTCGACCTGCTCACCGGCCGGCCCACCGGGCTGCCCGCCACCGAGCCCATCGCCGTCCACACCGTCCGTATCGAGGGCGACGACGTCCATGTCGCCCTGTCCGAAGAGAGCTGAGCTGCCATGTCCACCCTTGAGATCAAGGACCTGCACGTCACCGTCGACACCGACCAGGGCACCAAGGAGATCCTCCGCGGTGTCACCCTGACGATCGAGTCCGGCCAGACGCACGCCATCATGGGGCCGAACGGCTCCGGCAAGTCCACCCTCGCGTACTCGATCGCGGGCCACCCCAAGTACACGATCACCTCCGGTACCGTCACCCTCGACGGTGAGGACGTCCTCGCGATGAAGGTCGACGAGCGGGCCCGCGCCGGCCTGTTCCTCGCGATGCAGTACCCCGTCGAGGTTCCCGGCGTCACCGTCTCGAACTTCCTCCGCACGGCGAAGACCGCCGTCACCGGCGAGGCCCCGAAGCTGCGCACCTGGGTCAAGGACGTCAAGGAGGCCATGGGCAACCTGCGCATGGACCCCGTCTTCGCCGAGCGCAACGTCAACGAGGGCTTCTCCGGCGGCGAGAAGAAGCGCCACGAGATCCTCCAGATGGAGCTCCTCCAGCCGAAGATCGCCATCCTCGACGAGACCGACTCCGGCCTCGACGTCGACGCCCTGCGCGTCGTCTCCGAGGGCGTCAACCGCGCCAAGGAGACCACCGGCGCCGGCGTCCTCCTCATCACGCACTACACGCGCATCCTGCGCTACATCAAGCCCGACTTCGTCCACGTCTTCGTCGACGGCCGGATCGCCGAGGAGGGTGGCTCCGAGCTCGCCGACCGGCTCGAGGCCGAGGGCTACGACCGCTTCCTCACCACGCCCGCCGAGGCCTGATGAGCGCCGCCCCCCTTTCCGACGAGGAGCTGGCCCGGCTGCGGGCCGACTTCCCGATCCTGTCGCGCACCGTGCGCGGGGGGCGCCCGCTCGTCTACCTCGACTCCGGGGCCACCTCGCACAAGCCGACCGCGGTCCTGGACGCCGAGCGGCACTTCTACGAGCACACGAACGCCGCGGTCCACCGTGGCGCGCACCAGCTCTCCGAGGAGGGCACCGACGCCTACGAGTCGGCCCGCGAGACGATCGCGGCGTTCATCGGGGCGCAGGCGTCCGAGATCGTGTTCACCCGCAACGCCACCGAGGCCATCAACCTCGTCGCCTACGCCTTCACCAACGGGGCGCACGGCGGCGGTGGCGGCACCGGTGACCGGTTCACGCTGGGACCGGGCGACGAGGTCCTCGTCACCGAGATGGAGCACCACGCGAACCTCATCCCGTGGCAGGAGGCCTGCAAGCGCACCGGCGCCACGCTGCGCTGGGTCCCGGTCACCGCGGACGGGCGGCTCGACCTCACCGACCTCGACACCCTCCTCACCGAGCGCACGAAGGTCTTCGCGTTCACCCACGTGTCCAACGTCCTCGGCACGCTCAACCCGGTGCGCGAGCTCGCCGCGAAGGCGCACGCGGTCGGTGCGCTCACCGTGCTCGACGCCTGCCAGTCGGTGCCGCACCTGCCCGTCGACGTCACCGACCTCGGGGTCGACCTCCTGGCCTTCTCGGGCCACAAGCTGCTCGGCCCGCTCGGCATCGGCGTCCTCTGGGGCCGGCCCGAGCTGCTCGAGCAGATGCCGGTCTTCCTCACCGGCGGCTCGATGATCGAGACCGTCACGATGGAGGGCGCCACGTACGCGCCGGTGCCGCAGAAGTTCGAGGCCGGGGTGCCCGTGGCGGCGCAGGCCGTCGGGCTCGCGGCCGCCTGCGACTACCTCAGCGCCCTCGGCATGGACCGGGTGCACGCCCACGAGCAGGCGCTCACCGAGCGGCTGCTGCGCGGGCTCGCCGAGCGCTCCTGGGTCCGCGTCCTCGGACCTGCGGACCTGCGCGACCGGGGTGGCGCCGTCGCCTTCGTCGTCGACGGGGTCCACGCCCACGACGTCGGTCAGGTGCTCGACGACCGAGGCGTCGAGGTGCGGGTCGGTCACCACTGCGCGTGGCCGCTGCACCGCGCGCTGCGGGCCGCGGCCAGCACCCGCGCGTCCTTCGCCGTGTACACCACGCCCGGTGAGGTCGACGCGCTCCTCGAGGCGCTCGACCGGGTGCCGGCCATGTTCGGGATGGAGGTACCGGCCTGATGGACCTGTACCAGGAGCTGATCCTCGACCACTACAAGAACCCGGTCCGGGCGGGCCTGCGCGAGCCGTTCGACGCCCAGAGCCACCAGGTCAACCCGACGTGCGGCGACGAGGTGACCCTGCGGGTCCGCGTCGCCGGCACCGGGCCGGACGCGGTCGTCGAGGACGTCTCGTACGACTCGATGGGCTGCTCCATCAGCGTCGCCTCCGCCTCGATCCTCGCCGAGGAGGTCACCGGGCGCAGCGTCGCGCACGCCCGCGCCACCTACGAGGCGATGCGCCGGATGCTGACGAGCAAGGGTGCGGACCCCGGCGACGAGGACGAGATCGGCGACGGCGTCGCGCTCTCCGGCGTCGCGAAGTACCCCGCCCGCGTCAAGTGCGCCCTCCTCTCGTGGGCCGCGTTCACCGATGCCCTGTACCAGGCCGAAGGAGCGAAGCAGTGACCCAGACCACCACGCCAGCCAACGTCGCGGACGTCGAGGAGGCCATGCGCGACGTCGTCGACCCCGAGCTCGGGATCAACGTCGTCGACCTCGGCCTCGTCTACGGGATCACCGTCGACCCGCAGAACCACGCCGTCATCGACATGACCCTCACGTCCGCGGCCTGCCCGCTGACCGACGTCATCGAGGACCAGGTGGCGCAGACCCTCGAGGGCCTCGTCACCGGCCACCGCATCAACTGGGTCTGGATGCCCCCGTGGGGCCCGGACAAGATCACCGACGACGGCCGCGAGCAGCTGCGCGCCCTCGGCTTCAACATCTGAGCGTGGGCACCCGCGCCGTCGAGGTCGCACCCGAGCGGTACGACCGGTGGCGCGAGCGCTTCGACGCGAACAACCCCGACGGCCCCCAGCGGGTCGTCGGGGTCTCGCGTTTCGAGCACGACCCGCTGGCGCTCCTGCTCGTCCGGCGCGGCGGCTACGCCACGGGCACGGCCGCCGGGGGCCGGCTGACGTCGCACAAGGCGGGCACCCGGTACGTGCAGTCCAGGACCGCCGCCGGCGGGTGGAGCCAGCAGCGGTTCGCGCGTCGACGCGCCAACCAGGCCGACGAGCTCGTCGGTGCGGTCGCCGAGCACGCGGTGCGGCTGCTGCGGGGGAGCGGGGCGCGCGGGCTCGTCCTCGGGGGCGACCGCGCCCTGGCCGAGGCCGTCCTGGAGGACGACCGCCTCGCGGAGCTGCGGGACCTGCCCCGGCGCGAGCTCTACGACCTGCCGGACCCCAGGTTCGCGGTGCTCGAGGAGGCGCTCCGGCGCGCTCGTGCGGTCCTGGTCACCATCGAGGAGTGACCCGCAGGGTCACTCGTAGACCGACCCGACGGCGAAGGTGTCGCACCGGTTGAGGTCCCCGGTCTGGAAGCCGCGCATGAACCACTGCTGGCGGGCCTCCGAGGACCCGTGCGTCCACGACTCCGGGTTGACCTGGCCGGAGGTGGCCTCCTGGATGCTGTCGTCGCCGACCGCCGCTGCCGCGGACAGCGCGGAGGCGATGTCGGCGTCGGTCAGCGGCTTGAGGAAGGGCGTGCCGGTGTCCTCGTCGGGCACGGCGCTCGCGTGCTGGGCCCACACCCCGGCGAGGCAGTCCGCCATCAGCTCGATCCGGACGGCCCCCGACTCCGCGCCCTGGGGGTCCTGCTGGGCCCGGCCGAGCAGGCCGAGCTGGTCCTGGAGGGCGTGCCCGTACTCGTGGGCGACGACGTACTCCTGGGCCAGGGCGCCGTCGTCGGCCCCGAACCGCGAGGTGAGCAGGTCGAAGAAGCTCGCGTCGATGTACACGCTCTTGTCGAGGGGGCAGTAGAAGGGGCCGACCTGGTTGCTCGCCGTGCCACACCCGGACTGGGTGGAGCCGCTGTACAGGACGGTGGGGGTCTGCTGCCAGCGGTACTTGGAGCGGGAGAGCTCGCCCTCCCAGAACGCCTGCACCGAGTTGACGGTCCCGATGACCCGGCACTCGACGTTGGCGTTGGCGTCGGCCCCGGTGCGGCACTCCGAGAACGCGTTCGCGTCCTGCTCACCGCCGGCCTGGACCTGCCCGGGGTCCAGCTGGCCGCCCCCGGTGGGGATGGACGACGGGTCGATCCCGAAGATCATCGCGACGATGAGCAGGACGATGCCGCCGAGCCCGCCGCCCACGACGAGGCCGCCCGGGCCGCCCCCGCCCCCGCCCGAGCGCACCTGTGAGGTGTCGAGCGTGACGTTCTCGTTGAAGCTCATCCCGCGGCCTCCGTGGTCCTTCGTACCGGAGCAGTCCCCGGCCCGCCTTAGACTAGGGGGGACCGCGCGCCGGTGGGCCCCTCCGCTGCCCATGTCCGTGTGCGCAGACCCCGACCCGAAGGACCCTGCCGTGCTCACCGCTGCCTCCGTCGAGCTGCGAGCGGGCTCCCGCCTGCTCCTGGACGGTGCGACCTTCCGCGTGGCCCCGGGCGACCGGATCGGCCTCGTCGGTCGCAACGGCGCGGGCAAGACGACCCTCACCAAGACCCTGGCCGGGGTCACCCAGCCGGCGGCCGGCACCATCACCCGCTCCGGCGAGGTGGGGTACCTGCCGCAGGACCCCAGGACCGGTGACCTGCACGTGTCGGCGCGCGACCGGGTGCTGTCGGCGCGGGGCCTGGACACCATCGTCCGCGACCTACGGGCCGCCGAGCAGGCGATGGCCACCGAGACCGGCGAGAAGCAGGAGCGCGCGATGCGCCGCTACGGCCGGCTCGACGCCGAGTTCACCGCCGCCGGCGGCTACGCCGCCGAGTCCGAGGCCGCGCAGATCGCGGCCGCCCTCGGCCTGGAGGAGCGGCACCTCGACCAGGAGATCGGCACCCTGTCCGGCGGGCAGCGGCGCCGCGTCGAGCTCACCCGCATCCTCTTCTCGGGCGCCGAGACACTGCTGCTCGACGAGCCGACGAACCACCTCGACGCCGACTCGATCGTCTGGTTGCGGGACCACCTCAAGGGCTACAGGGGCGGTCTCGTCATCATCAGCCACGACGTCGACCTCCTGGGGGTCGTCGTCAACAAGGTCTTCCACCTCGACGCCAACCGCGGCGAGCTGGACCAGTACAACCTCGGCTGGAAGGCCTACCTCCAGCAGCGCGAGACCGACGAGCGGCGCCGCAAGCGCGAGCGGGCCAACGCCGAGAAGAAGGCCTCGGCCCTCATGGCGCAGTCCGACAAGATGCGCGCGAAGGCGACCAAGACGGTGGCCGCCCAGAACATGGCGCGGCGGGCCGAGCGGCTCATGTCCGGCCTGGAGGCCGAGCGGGCCCACGACAAGGTGGCCCGGCTCCGCTTCCCCAAGCCCTCGCCGTGCGGCAAGACCCCGCTGCGCGCCACCGGGCTGTCCCGCTCGTACGGCTCCGCCGAGGTCTTCACGGACGTCGACCTCGCCATCGACCGGGGCTCGCGCGTCGTCGTCCTCGGGCTCAACGGGGCCGGGAAGACCACCCTGCTGCGGCTGCTGGCCGGAGTCGACCAGCCCGACACCGGGCAGGTCGAGCCCGGGCACGGGCTCAAGCTCGGCTACTACGCCCAGGAGCACGAGAACCTCGACGTCGACCGGACCGTGCTCGAGAACATGAAGTCGGCCGCGCCGGACCTCGGCGAGACCGAGGTGCGCAAGGTCCTCGGGTCGTTCCTCTTCAGCGGTGACGACGCCCTCAAGCCGGCCGGGGTGCTCTCCGGCGGCGAGAAGACGCGGCTGTCGCTGGCCCTGCTCGTCGTGTCCTCGGCCAACGTCCTGCTGCTCGACGAGCCGACGAACAACCTGGACCCGGCCTCCCGCGACGAGATCCTCGGGGCGCTGAGCACCTACGAGGGCGCGGTCGTGCTCGTCACCCACGACGAGGGAGCCGTGGACGCGCTGGAGCCCGAGCGCATCCTGCTGCTGCCCGACGGGGTCGAGGACCTCTGGGGCGCGGACTACAAGGAGCTCATCACCCTGGCCTGAACGTCGGCGGACCGTAAGGACCCGGTCGTGGTGCGACCGAGCCTGCGGGGCGCAGACTGGAGTGGACGTCCGGCGCCCCGGAGCGTGGTGCCCGTCAGCGAGAAGGGTGGCCGACCGTGGGAGCTGTGGACCGCACGCTCGCGGGCGGCGCCCCGGACACCGTGGCGGGCTGGCGGGCCGCGGCCGACGCGCTGCTGAGCCCCCCGTGCTGCACGTTCCACCGCAACATGGAGATCTCCTCCCGCTACGCCTGGCTCCACTCCCAGCAGCCCACGTACTTCAAGTGGGCGGCCATGGCCGCGATCGCGTCGCACCACGTCCGCCTCGTGCTCTACCCGTTCCGCCTCGACGCGGACCGCACCGGCTACGTGGACCTTCCCCGCAGCCTGAGCCGCCGGCGGATGCTGACCGACGACGCGAACACCATGCGCGAGGTCAACAACGCGATCTACGACGACATCGTGTGGGTCCACCTCGCCTATCTCGGCGCCCAGGACGGGATCGGGACGCTGCGGCGGCTGCTCGGCCCGTATCCCGAGCGGGCGCCGCTGCTCACGGCCTTCGAGGCGATCGACCGGGGGCGGGTGGTCCTGGCGGACGAGACGGCCACGGACGCTGCGCGCCGGGCGGCCGCCGACCTGGTCTGGGCCGGGAACCTCGCCCTGCTCCAGCACGAGCAGCGCGCCGTGGTGCAGCCGCTCTTCGACCGCCTGTCCGGGACCTTCGCCCGGCTGATCTCGATGGGCTCGACGACGACGTTCGAGGTGCGCGGTCTCCGCCAGGAGGTCAGGTACTTCACGTCCTTCTCGCTGTACTCGCTCACGCGGGGGTTCTCCGGTGCGGTCCGGACCCGGACGGTGCCGCGAGTCACCCGGTTCGAGGACCGGTGGCGGTGGCTGGAGACGAGCGTCGTGCCGCGGTTCCGGCGCTTCGACGCCGACCCGGACCTGGTCGGGCGCACCCTGCGCCGGGTCGTCGAGGAGGCGGAACGGTACGCCTCCCAGCCGTGCCTCGAGCCGACCTGACGGGCCTCCCGCGCCACCGTCACCCTGGCCCCGGGGCATGCCGGTGGACCATACTCCGGGGATGGGGCCCCGGCTGTCCGCAGCGGGAAGGGCCGCGGCGGCGGTGGTCGTCGGCGCGGCGCTGGTGGGCTGCGCGCCCGACCCACCCGTCCCGGCGGTGTCGTCGAGCCCCACCTCGCCGTCCGCCGCTGTGCCGAGCCCGACCGAGCCGGCCCCGACCGGGCCGACGGCCACGCCGCCCGCCGGTGAGCTGCGCCTGTCGGTGCTCGGGGACGTGGGGGACGGCGGGTCGGCGTCCGCGGTGCTCGAGAGCATCGCCGCCCGCCAGGACGACCTCACCCTGGCCGTCGGTGACCTGTCGTACGGGGACACCGGGGCCGAGGCGCAGTGGTGCCGGTTCGTCACGGACCGGCTCGGCGCGGAGTACCCGTTCCAGATCGTCGCGGGGAACCACGACGACGACGGGCCGAACGGGGTCATCGACGCCTTCACGGCCTGCCTCCCGAACCGGCTGCCCGGCCTCGTCGGCGACTACGGGCGGCAGTGGTACGTCGACCTCCCGGCCGGGCGCCCCCTCGTGCGGGTCGTTCTGGTCTCGCCCGGCCTCGACTTCGGCCAGGGCCACCTGTCCTACGCCGAGGGCACCGAGCACTACCGGTGGACCGAGGACGCGATCCGCTCGGCCCGGGCGACCGGCGTGCCCTGGCTCGTCGTCGGTATGCACAAGCCCTGCCTGTCGGTGGGCAAGTACGACTGCGACCCGGGACCCGACCTGACGAACCTCCTCGTCCGGGAAGGGGTCGACCTCGTCCTCACCGGCCACGAGCACATGTACCAGCGCTCCGCAGCGCTGGCGCTGGGGGCGGGCTGCCCGAGGATCGAGCCAGGCCGGTACGAGCCGGGCTGCCTCGCCCCGTCGGGGGGCACGACCTTCATCACCGTCGGAACCGGCGGGAAGTCCCTGCGCGACTCCTCGCCGGGGGACCCGGAACGCCCGTACTTCCGGGCGGTCAGCGCGGCCAACGAGAACCCCGCCCACGGCTCGCTGGCGGTGACGGTGCGACCCGACACGCTGACCGCGACCTTCGAGGCCGTGGAGGGCGCGGCGTTCTCGGACACCGTCGAGCTGCGCCGACCGTGACGGCGCCCGGGAGCGCACCGACCCGGGCGGGTCAGCCCGGCACGGCCGGCAGCCGGGTGAGGGCCCGGGCCACGGACTCCTGGAGCTCGGTGTCGGCCCAGGTGTGGTCGACGAGGTCGCCGCGCAGGTAGGCGTCGTAGGCCGGCAGGTCGAGGTGGCCGTGGCCGCACAGCGCCGTGAGGATCACCTTCTCCTCGCCGGTCTCGATGCAGGCGATGGCCTCGTCGACCGCCGCCGCGAGGGCGTGCGTGGGCTCCGGCGCCGGGACGATGCCCTCGGTCCGGGCGAAGAGCACCCCGGCGGCGAAGCAGTCCTTCTGGGTCTTGGCGCTGGCCTCGATGAGCCGCTCCTCGTAGAGGTGGCTGATGAGGGGGCTCATCCCGTGGTACCGCAGCCCGCCCGCGTGGATCGGGTCCGGGATGAAGTCGTGCCCGAGGGTGTGCATCTTCATCATCGGCGTGAGCCCCGCGACGTCGCCGAAGTCGTAGGCGTACGTGCCCTGGGTCAGCGAGGGGCACGACGCCGGCTCCACGGCCCGGATGACGGGGCCGGCACCCCCGGCGGCGAGCTTCTCGCGCAGGAACGGGAAGACGAGACCGCCGAAGTTCGAGCCGCCGCCGGTGCAGCCGACGATGAGGTCGACCGTCTCGCCGACCTTCGCGAGCTGGAGCAGTGCCTCCTCACCGATGACGGTCTGGTGCAGGAGGACGTGGTTGAGCACCGAGCCGAGCGCGTAGTTGGCGCTGGGGTCCTGGGCCGCGACCTCGACGGCCTCGCTGATCGCTACCCCGAGCGAGCCGGGGGAGTCGGGGTCGGCGGCGAGGATCGCGCGCCCGGCCTCGGTGAGGTCCGACGGGCTCGGGTGGACCGTGCCGCCGAAGGTCTCGATCATGATGCGCCGGTACGGCTTGGCGTCGTAGGACGCCCGGACCTGCCACACCTCGCACTCGAGGCCGAACTGGGCACAGGCGAACGCCAGGGCGGTTCCCCACTGGCCCGCGCCGGTCTCGGTGGTGAGCCGGCGGACGCCGGCCTTCGCGTTGTAGTAGGCCTGCGGGACGGCGGTGTTCGGCTTGTGCGACCCGGCGGGGGAGACGCCCTCGTACTTGTAGTAGATCCGGGCGGGGGTCCCGAGCGCCTTCTCGAGGCGGTGCGCCCGGTACAGCGGCGAGGGTCGCCACAGCCGGTAGACGTCGAGGACCTCCTCGGGGATGTCGACGTAGCGCTCCGTGGTGACCTCCTGTGCGATGAGGTCCATCGGGAAGATCGCCGCGAGGTCGTCCGGGCCGACGGGCTGCCCGGTGCCCGGGTGCAGCGGCGGCGGCGGCGGGGTCGGCAGGTCGGCGAGGATGTTGTACCAGCGCGTCGGCATCTCGTCCTCGTCGAGCAGGATCTTGTGGCGCAGCGGGTCGGTCACGGGGAGCCTCCGGGGCGTCGGCGTCGACGATGGTGCGAACGATGGTGCCGCCATCCTCGGCCGCGCGGCGCCGCGTCACAAGGGGGCGTCCAGCGCCGGCGCGGAACACCTGTCGGCGCGCGGTGGTTGACTGACGCGGACGACACCGACAGGAGGCCCGACCGCACGTGAGTATGAACTGGCAGGTCATGCACTCGATGACCAAGGACTCCAGCGTGGCCGAGCGGAGGCTCGCCCCCGGCACCCGGCGGCGCGTGCTGCAGTACGCGCGGCCCTACCGGCGTCAGATCGGCTGGTTCCTGCTGCTCGTCGTCCTCGACGCCATGCTCGTGGTCGCGGTGCCGCTGCTGTTCAAGTCGATCATCGACGACGGGGTCATCCCGCAGGACTCCAGCGTCGTCGTGCGCCTGTCGATCGTCGTCGCGGTGCTCGCCCTCGTCGAGGGTGCGCTGACGCTGGTCCAGCGCTGGTTCTCGGCGCGCATCGGCGAGGGGCTCATCTACGACCTGCGCACCGAGGTGTTCGGGCACGTGATGCGCCAGCCGGTGGCGTTCTTCACCCGCGCCCAGACGGGCGCCCTCGTGACGCGGCTCGGCAACGACGTCATCGGCGCCCAGCAGGCCTTCACCTCGGTGCTGTCCAACGTCGTGAGCAACGCCATCTCGCTCGTCGTCATCGTCATCACGATGATGACCCTGTCGTGGCAGCTCACCCTGGCCGCCCTGGTCCTCGTCCCGTTCTTCGTCATCCCGGCCCGGCTCATGGGCCGGCGCCTCGCCACGCTCACGCACGAGCAGATGACGGTGAACGCCGACCTCGGCACCCGGATGAACGAGCGGTTCAACGTCGCCGGCGCGCTGCTCGTCAAGCTGTTCGGGCGGCCGAGCACCGAGGACGCCGAGTACGGCGAGCGGGCCTCCCGCGTCCGCGACATCGGCGTCACGATCGCCCTCAACCGGTCCTTGTTCTTCGTGGCGCTCACGATGATCGCCTCCCTCGCGACGGCGATGATCTACGGCGTCGGCGGCGTCATGGCCGTCGGGGGGACCCTCACCGTCGGCACCCTCCTGGCGCTGGCGGCCCTGCTCGCCCGCCTCTACGGGCCGCTCACCGCCATCTCCAACGTCCGGGTCGACGTCATGACGGCGCTCGTCTCGTTCGAGCGGGTCTTCGAGGTCCTCGACCTCAAGCCCCTCGTCGCCGAGGCCGAGGACGCCCGGGCGCTTCCGCCCGGGCCCGTCCGGGTCGACGTCGACGGCGTCTCGTTCTCCTACCCGGCCGCCGACGAGGTGTCGCTGGCGTCGCTCGAGTCCGCTGCCTCCGGCGACCGCCGGGCCGGCGGCCCGGTCCTGCGCGACGTCTCCTTCTCGGTCGAGCCCGGCTCCCTCGTCGCGCTCGTCGGGCCCAGCGGCGCCGGCAAGACCACCATCACCTCGCTCGTCGCCCGGCTCTACGACCCCACGAGCGGGTCCATCCGGATCAACGGCGTCGACCTGCGCGAAGCGACGCTCGAGTCCCTCCAGGAGGCCGTCGGCGTCGTCACCCAGGAGGCCCACCTCTTCCACGACACGATCCGGGCCAACCTCGACTACGCGGCCCCCGGGGCCACCGACGAGCAGATGGAGGCCGCGCTGCGCGCCGCGCAGGTGTGGGGTCTGGTCGACTCCCTGCCGTCCGGCCTGGACACCGTCGTCGGCGACCGCGGGCACCGGCTGTCCGGCGGCGAGAAGCAGCGCCTGGCCATCGCCCGCCTGCTGCTCAAGGGCCCGGGCCTCATCGTCCTCGACGAGGCGACCGCGCACCTCGACAGCGAGTCCGAGCAGGCCCTGCAGCGGGCCCTCGACGAGGCGCTGCGCGACCGGACCGCCCTGGTCATCGCGCACCGCCTGTCCACGGTGCGGCACGCCGACGAGATCCTCGTCGTCGACGACGGGCGCATCCTCGAGCGCGGCACGCACGCCGAGCTCGTCGAGCGCGGCGGCCTCTACGCCGACCTCTACCGCACCCAGTTCGCCGAGCAGGCCGCCGACCTCACCGCCTGAGCGGGAGCCCGCTCAGGCGTCCTCCTCGTCCCACACCCGGACCTTCTTCGGCTTCGGCGGGTACTTCACCGGGTCCGACAGCCGCTCCTCGCGGCGCACCCCGAACCCGACGAGAACGAACCCGAGCACCGAGGAGATCCACCACTGGTAGGCGTAGGCCAGGTGCGGGCCGAGGCTCCGGTCGGGCGCGGCGAGCGCGGCCGGCCGCGGCGGGGTCGAGCCGCCCGGCAGGATCTCGTCCTGGAGGAGCACGTAGTCGGGGGCGACGGTGGCGCCGAGGGCCTGGGCCGCGTCCGGCACCGACACGTTGGCGATCTGCCCCGGCGAGGGCGGCTTGCCCCGCGACTCCTCCGACTGGCGCACCCACCCGACGACGGTGACTGGCCCCGCCGGGGCGGGCTCGACCTCGGGCAGGACGCTGGCGCCCCGGTCGGACGCCGGGACCCAGCCGCGGTCGACGAGCACGTCGGGGCCGCCGGCGTCGGGCGCGAACACCCACAGCGCCTCCAGCCCGACCTCGCCGTCGTTGGGCCGGCCGCGGGCGAAGAGCGGGCCCGCCAGGTACCTGCCGGTGGCGGTGACCCGGGTCCACTCCTCGCCGGGCGTGATCCCCTCGGGGGTCAGGACCTCGGTGACCGGGACGGGGTCCGCGCGGTAGTGGGCGTCGAGCAGGGCGTTGCGTTCGGCCTTGGCCTCGTGGCGGTGGTACTGCCAGTACCCGAGGTGGTAGGACGCGACGGCGAAGAGGGCCGAGAGGACGAGGGCACCCACCCATCGAGGCGATACGAGCCGGCGCAACACCCCGTCACGCTACCCGTCGTACGCTGGCCTCCTATGACCGACCTCCCCGAACCCCGCCTCCTCGACCGCTTCGGCCGCGTCGGGAGGGACCTGCGCGTGTCGGTCACGGACCGGTGCAACCTCCGCTGCACGTACTGCATGCCCGCCGAGGGGCTGGACTGGCTGCCGAAGCCCGAGATGCTCACCGACGACGAGCTCGTCCGGGTCGTGCGGGTCATGGTCGGCCTCGGGGTCACCAACGTCCGCCTCACCGGGGGCGAGCCGCTGCTGCGCCGCAGCCTCGTCGACGTCGTGCGCGCGGTCGCCGCGCTCGAGCCGCGGCCCCGGATCGCGATGACGACCAACGGCATCGGCCTCGACCGCCTCGCCGCGCCGCTGGCGGATGCCGGCCTGGACCGGGTCAACGTCAGCCTCGACACCGTCGACCCGCAGCAGTTCCGCGACCTCACCCGGCGCGACCGGTTCGCCGGGGTCGAGGCGGGCCTCAAGGCGGCCGCCGACGCCGGGCTCACCCCGGTGAAGGTCAACGCGGTCGCGATGCGCGGGGTCAACGACACCGGCGTCGCCGAGCTGCTGCAGTGGTGCCTCGACCGCGGGTACGCGCTGCGCTTCATCGAGCAGATGCCGCTGGACGCCCAGCACGCCTGGGACCGCACCCAGATGGTGTCCCAGGCCGAGATCCTCGAGCGGCTCGGTGAGCGTTTCCGGCTCACGCCGGTGCAGGAGCGCGGGAGCGCCCCGGCCGAGCTGTTCCTCGTCGACGGTGGCCCCGAGACGGTGGGCGTCATCGCGAGCGTGTCGGCGCCCTTCTGCGCGGCCTGTGACCGGGTGCGCCTGACGGCCGACGGCCAGCTGCGCAACTGCCTGTTCTCGCGGTCCGAGATCGACCTGCGGGGGCCGCTGCGCGATGGTGCCTCCGACGAGGAGGTCGCCGCGCTCGTCGTCGGCGAGATGTGGGCCAAGAAGGCCGGCCACGGCATCGACCGCCCCGACTTCGTGCAGCCCGACCGGCCGATGTCCGCCATCGGCGGCTGACCGGGGCCGAGGGCGGCCTCAGCGCGCCGGGTCGTCCGGGTGGAAGCGGTCGGTGATCTGCGGGGTGTCGTCCCGCACCGGGACGACGGGCCGCACCCGGCCACGGATCCGCGGGGCCACGGCGTTCGCCGCGACGACCGCGAAGAAGGGCAGCAGGATGGCCGCGGCCGCGAAGACCCAGCGGACCCAGCCGTCGGTGACGATGGCGAGCACGAAGCACACCGTGCGCACCGACATCGTCGCGAGGTACTGCCGCAGCCGGTGCACCTGGTCCTCGGAGCGGGACTGCGCGGCCGTCGTCACCGACTGGGTGACGGGGCGGTGACTGTGGGTCAGGGGCACCTCTCCACTGTACGTCCGGCGGGCCCGTGCGCCCCGGTCGCCGGGGCGAGGTTCGACAGCCGGTGGACGGGACGCGGCACGACTACCGCCGGGTAGTCCACTAGGTTCGGACGCATGAGCGATCCCCGCACCGTTCTCGTCACCGGCGGCAACCGCGGCATCGGTCTCGCGATCGCGCGATCGTTCGCGGAGGCCGGCGACAAGGTCGTCGTCACCCACCGCAGCGGCCCGCCACCGGAGGGGCTCGACGGGGTCCAGTGCGACGTCACCGACCGCGAGAGCGTCGACGCCGCCTTCACCGAGGCCGAGCAGAAGCTCGGCGGGCCGGTCGAGGTGCTCGTCGCGAACGCCGGCATCACCAAGGACGGCCTCCTCATGCGGATGAGCGACGAGGACTTCGGCGCGGTCCTCGAGACGAACCTCACCGGCGCCTTCCGCTGCGTGCGCCGGGCCAGCACCGGGATGATCCGGCTGCGCCGCGGGCGGATCGTGCTCATCTCCAGCGTCGTCGGCCTGTACGGGGGCCCCGGGCAGGCCAACTACGCCGCGAGCAAGGCCGGGTTGGTCGGACTGGCCCGGTCGGTCACCCGCGAGCTCGGCGGTCGCGGCATCACCGCCAACGTCGTGGCGCCGGGGTTCATCGAGACCGACATGACGGCGGCGCTGCCCGAGGACACCCAGAAGACCTACAAGGCCGCCATCCCCGCCGCCCGGTTCGGGGCCGCCGACGAGGTCGCCGGGGTCGTCCGCTTCCTCGCGAGCCCCGAGGCCGCGTACATCTCCGGGGCCGTCATCCCCGTCGACGGCGGCCTCGGCATGGGCCACTGACCGCTGACCACCCCACCCCCAGACCCTGCCGACGAAAGGTCCCCACATGCTGCTCGAGGGCAAGACGCTGCTCGTCACCGGAGTCCTCATGGACTCCTCGATCGCCTTCCACGTCGCCCGGCTCGCCCAGGAGCAGGGCGCCGAGGTCGTCCTCACCTCCTTCGGCCGGACGACGAAGATCACGACCGCGATCGCGCGCCGGCTGCCCAAGCCCGCGCCGGTCGTCGAGCTCGACGTCAGCAACGACGAGGACCTCGCCGCCCTGGCCGACCGGCTCCGTGAGCACGTCGACCACATCGACGGGGTGGTCCACTCGATCGGCTTCGCGCCCCAGGGCGCCTTCACCTTCCTGGACGCCACCTGGGAGGACGTGTCGACGGCGGTCCAGATCTCGGCCTTCTCCCTCGCGGCGCTCACCAAGGCCGCGCTGCCGCTGATGTCGGCGGGCGGCTCGGTCGTCGGGCTCACCTTCGACGCGAAGTACGCCTGGCCGGTCTACGACTGGATGGGGGTCGCCAAGGCGGCGTTCGAGTCCACGAACCGCTACCTCGCCCGGGACATGGGGCCGCAGGGGATCCGCTGCAACCTCGTCTCCGCCGGCCCGATCCGCACGACGGCGGCGAAGTCCATCCCCGGGTTCGAGCAGTTCGAGGAGGCCTGGGGCAGCCGGGCGCCGCTGGGCTGGGACGTGCGCGACGCCGAGCCGGCCGCCCGGGCCTGCGTGGCGCTGCTCTCGGACTGGTTCCCGGCGACGACCGGCGAGATCGTCCACGTCGACGGCGGGTACCACGCGATCGGCGCCTGAGCGCGCGGTCGTGGTCCGGCCGGTCAGCCCGGCTCGGTGAGGCCCTCGGCGTCCTCGATCTCCTCCCGGCTCACGCCGAGCAGGAAGAGGACGGTGTCGAGGTAGGGCACGTTCACCGAGGTGTCGGCCTGCTCGCGGACGACCGGCTTGGCGTTGAAGGCCACCCCGAGCCCGGCCACCCCGAGCATGTCGAGGTCGTTGGCGCCGTCCCCGATGGCGACGGTCCGGGAGAGGGGGAGCCCCTCGATCTCGGCGAACTCGCGCAGCGCCGCGGCCTTGCCCGGGCGGTCGACGACGGTCCCGACGACGCGTCCGGTCAGGACCCCGTCCCGCACCTCGAGCCGGTTGGCGCGGACGTGGTCGACGCCGAGCTCGGCGCCGATGGGCTCGACGACCTCGGCGAAGCCGCCCGAGACGAGCGCCACCGTGAAGCCGAGGGCCTTGAGGGTGCGGACGAGCGTGCGGGCCCCCGGGCTGAGCCGCACCGAGCCCCGCACCTCGTCGAGCACCGCGACCGGCAGCCCCGCGAGCGTCGCGACCCGGGCGTGCAGGCTCTCGGCGAAGTCGAGCTCGCCGGCCATGGCCCGCTCGGTGACGGCGGCGACCTCCGCCGCCGTCCCCGCGTGCTCGGCGATGAGCTCGATGACCTCGTCCTGGATGAGCGTGGAGTCGACGTCCAGGACGACGAGCCGGGCTCCGCGGCGGGCCAGGCCGGCGGGCGCCACGGCGATGTCACAGCCGGTCTCGGCCGACACGAGCGCCAGGTCGCGGCGCATTCGGGGCAGGTCGGCACCCGAGACGTCCAGCTCGACGGTCGTGACGGGCCAGCGGGAGAGCCGCCGGATCCGGTCGATGTTGGCGCCGTGCTCGGCCACCGACCGTGCGACCGCGGCGACGTGCCGGGTCTCGAGGGGGGCGCCCATGACGACGACCGCCGCGCGGCCCGTGCGCCGCCGGGCGTTGTCGCCGCGTCCGACGACGAGGTCGACGGTCATCCCGAGGGCCTCACCGGCCCGGGTCAGCCGGTCGGTGAGCACGTTCTCGTCGGTGCCGGGGGAGAGGAGCACCGACAGCGCGAGGTGGCCGCGGACGACGACCTGCTCGACGTCCAGGACGGTGGCGCCGACCGTGGACGCGGCCTCGAAGACGGCGCTCGTGACGCCCGGGCGGTCCCGGCCGCTCAGCGACACCAGGAGCGTGCGCGCCGTGGGATCGGGCTGCGGAGGGAGGAGCGGTGGCTCGGGGGAGGGCACGCCCGCAGGTTAGCCGCGCCCGGCGTTCCGCCACGCGACGAGGTCGCGGATCGGACCGGGGTCGTAGTGCGGGCCGCTCAGCCCGACGGTGAAGAGCCGGGTGCCGACCTCGTACAGGGCTTGCGCACCCGCGGCGTAGTCCGCGACGTCCTCCGGGAGCCGACCCGGCCGGGCGGACACCCCGGCGGACCGTTCGATCTCGGCCGGGTTCCGGCCCACCTTCGCGCACCACTCGTCGAGGACGGCGTGCTTGTGGGCGATGGTCTCGGGGCCCCCGAAGCCGTGCCAGATGTCGGCGTGCTCGGCGACGATGCGCAGCGTCTTCCGCTCGCCGCCGCCGCCGATGAGCACGGGGATGTCGCGGGTGGGCGCGGGGTTGAGCCGTGCCCAACGCTGCTCGATGAGCGGCAGGTCGCGTGCCAGTGCGTCGAGCCGCCCGCCCGCCGTGCCGAACTCGTACCCGTACTCGTCGTAGTCGCGCTCGAACCAGCCCGACCCGATCCCGAGGATGAGCCGGCCGTCGCTGATGTGGTCGACGGTGCGCGCCATGTCGGCGAGCAGCTGCGGGTTGCGGTAGCTGTTGCACGTGACGAGGGCACCGATCTCGACCCGCTCGGTGGCCTCCGCCCACGCGGCGAGCATCGTCCAACACTCGAAGTGCGCCCCGTCGCGGTCGCCGTAGAGCGGGAAGAAGTGGTCCCAGTTGAAGAGCACGTCGACGCCGAGCTCCTCGAGCCGGGCGCAGGCGCGCCTGATCTCGGGATACGACGCGTGCTGCGGCTGGAGCTGGGCGCCGATCCGGACGGGCCGGTCGGAACCGCTCACGCCGTGATCTCGTGGCCCTTGCCGACGACGACGATGCCCGACTCGGTGATCGAGAAGCCGCGCGCGAGGTCGTGCTCGTGGTCGAGCCCGATCGAGGTGCCGTCGGGGATGACGACGTTCTTGTCGATGACGGCCTTCTGGATGTGGCAGTGCCGCCCGACCTGGACGCCGTCGAGGACGACGCTGTCGTCGATCTCGGTGTAGCTGTGCACGTGGACGTCGGGGGAGATGACCGACCCGTTGACCCGCGCGCCCGAGATGACCACACCCGGCGACACGGCCGAGTTGAGCGCCTCGCCGAAGCGCCCGTTGGCGCCGTGGACGAACTTGGCGGGCGGGAAGTAACCGTACGTCGTGTAGAGCGGCCAGTCGTAGTTGTAGAGGTTGAAGACCGGGTGGATCGACACCAGGTCCATGTGGGCGTCGTAGTAGCTGTCCATCGTCCCGACGTCGCGCCAGTAGCCCATGTCGCGCTCGGTGCCGCCGGGGACCACGTTGTTCTTGAAGTCGTAGGCGTAGGCGGCGCCCTGCTCGACGAGGGCCGGCACGATGTCGCCGCCCATGTCGTGCTTGCTGCCCTCGAGCGTGGAGTCGGCCGTCACGGCGTCGACGAGGGCGTCGGCGGTGAAGACGTAGTTGCCCATGCTCGCGAGGATCTCGTCGGGCGAGTCCGGCAGGCCGTCGGGGTCGGTCGGCTTCTCGAGGAAGGCGCGGATCCGCTGCGGGTCCTCGGGCTCGACGTCGATGACCCCGAACTGGTCGGAGGTCGACTTCGGCTGCCGGATCGCGGCGACGGTGACCCCGGCCCCGGTGGCGATGTGCTGCTCGACCATCTGCGAGAAGTCCATCCGGTACACGTGGTCGGCGCCGACGACGACGACGATGTCGGGGCGCTCGTCGGTGATGGTGTTGAGGCTCTGGAAGATGGCGTCCGCGCTGCCCATGTACCAGGACTTGCCGATGCGCTGCTGCGCGGGGATCGGCGCCACATAGTTGCCGAGCATCGTGCTCATCCGCCACGTCTTGGTCACGTGCCGGTCGAGGCTGTGCGACTTGTACTGGGTGAGGACGACGATCTTGAGGTAGCCGGAGTTCACGACGTTCGACAGCGCGAAGTCGATGAGGCGGTAGATGCCGCCGAACGGAACGGCCGGCTTGGCCCGGTCCCGCGTCAGCGGCATGAGCCGCTTCCCCTCCCCACCCGCGAGGACGATGACAAGAACCTTCGGACCTCCGCTGCGGTACGCCATGACCCCACGCTATTGGGTCGGCGCCCTCGCCGGGAGGCCCGGACGCCCACTACGGTGAAAAGGTGCGCATCGACATCCTGTCCAAGGAGTACCCGCCCTCGATCTACGGAGGAGCCGGCGTCCACGTCGCCGAGCTGACCCGGGCGCTGCGATCGCGCGGCGACACCGACGTGCGGGTCCACGCGTTCGGCGGCCCCCGGGACGAGGAGGGGACGACGAGCCACCCCGACCTGCCGCAGCTCGACGGCACGAACGCCGCGCTGTCCACGCTCGGGGTGGACCTGACGATGGCGGCCGCGTGCGCCGGCACCGACCTGGTCCACTCGCACACCTGGTACGCCAACTTCGCCGGGCACGTTGCGGGCCTGCTCGAGGGGGTGCCGCACGTGCTGTCCGCCCACAGCCTGGAGCCGATGCGCCCCTGGAAGGCCGAGCAGCTGGGCGGGGGGTACCGGCTCTCGTCGTGGGTCGAGCGGACGGCGTACGAGGGGGCCGCGGCCGTCATCGCCGTCAGCGCCGGCATGCGCGAGGACATCCTGCGCTCCTACCCGAGCGTGGACCCCGAGAAGGTCAAGGTCGTCCACAACGGCATCGACTCCCAGCTGTGGCAGCCGCGCCCCGACCCCGACGCGGTCCGCCGGCACGGCATCGACCCGGACCGCCCCAGTGCGGTGTTCGTCGGCCGGATCACCCGCCAGAAGGGGCTGCCCTACCTCCTGCGGGCCGCGGCCGAGCTGCCCCCCGAGGTCCAGCTCGTCCTCCTCGCCGGCGCGCCCGACACCCCGGAGATCAAGGCCGAGGTCGAGGCGCTCATCGAGGGGCTCCGGGCGCAGCGGGACGGCGTCGTGTGGGTTCCCGAGATGCTGCCGCGCGACGAGGTCGTCGCCGTGCTCAGCGGCGCGTCGGTGTTCCTGTGCCCGTCGGTGTACGAGCCCCTCGGCATCGTCAACCTCGAGGCCATGGCGTGCGGGCTGCCCGTCGTCGCGACCGCCACCGGCGGGATCCCGGAGGTCGTCGTCGACGGCGAGACCGGGTGGCTCGTGCCCATCGAGCAGGTCCAGGACGGCACGGGCATCCCGGTCGACGAGGACCGGTTCGTCGCGGACCTCGCGGCGGCGATGAACAACGCCGTCGCCGACCTCGACCGGGCCCAGCGGATGGGGCGGGCCGGCCGGGAGCGGGCGGTCGAGTCGTTCTCGTGGGAGACCATCGGCGACCGCACGATGGAGGTCTACCGCGCGGTGCTCGGTCAGTGAGCGACACCCGCCACGACCCGGTCCGGGGGAGCGGAGCGAGGCCCGTCGACGGCCCGCTCGGTCGGCTCGTCGTCGTCTTCGACAACCACATCGCCTCCGCGCTGGGCGCCATCGCCGGGGCGACCGGCTGGGCGGTGACCACCCTGGCGGCGGCGCCCGCCGGGGACGACCCCGGCGCGATGGACGGCGTCGACGCGCTCGTCGTGTGCAACCACGACGGTGCGGGTGCGTACGACCTGCTGCGGCGGGCCATGACCGCCGGGGTCCCGTACGTGGCGATGATGGCGAGCCGGCACCGCTCGGCGGCGCTGCTCGAGATGCTGCGGGCCGAGGGGTTCGACGACGCGCAGCTGGCGCGCCTCCATGTACCGGCGGGTCTGTCGATCGGGGGCGGCTCGGCCGGCGAGATCGCGTTGTCGGTCATGGCCGAGATCGTCGCCGACGCCCACGGCCGTCCCGGCGGACCGATGCGCGGGCACTGAGCGTGCCGCCGATCCGGTTCGGGGAGCGTCAACTAGGGTCGGCTCCATGAGCGACGTCCTGGCCCTCGCAGGCGTCAGCGTCGTGCGCGGGGACACCACGATCCTCGACGACGTCTCGTGGGAGGTCGAGGAGGGCCAGCGCTGGGTCGTCCTCGGGCCCAACGGGGCGGGCAAGACGACGCTGCTCCAGCTCGCCGCCGCGCGGATCCACCCGAGCACCGGCGTCGCCGGCGTGCTCGGGGAGGTGCTCGGCGCCGTCGACGTCTTCGAGCTGCGTCCGCGCATCGGGCTGTCGAGCGTGGCCCTCGCCGACCGCATCCCGGCCCGCGAGCTCGTGCGCGACGTCGTCGTCACGGCCTCCTACGGGGTCGTGGGCCGTTGGCGGGAGGCCTACGACCGGCTCGACGAGGGCCGCGCCGCCGAGCTGCTCGACGCGCTCGGGGCGAGCCACCTCGTCGACCGCCGCTACGGCACCCTGTCCGAGGGTGAGCGCAAGCGTGTCCAGATCGCCCGGGCGCTGATGACCGACCCCGAGCTCATGCTCCTCGACGAGCCCGCCGCCGGGCTCGACCTCGGGGGGCGCGAGGACCTCGTGCGCCGGCTCGGGGACCTCGCCGCCGACCTCACCGCCCCGGCCCTCGTCCTCGTCACCCACCACGTCGAGGAGATCCCCCCGAACTTCACCGACGTCCTCCTCATGCGGGAGGGCCGGATCGTCGCGCAGGGCCCCCTCGAGATCACGCTCACCGAGCGCAACCTCGAGGCGACCTTCGGGATGCCCCTGGAGCTGGAAGTGCGCGGGGGTCGCTATGCCGCCCGGGCGCGCTGAGCACCGGCGGAACTTCACCCGGTCCCCACACGTCGGACCGATAACGGAAAGGGGAAGCCGATGGAGTGGCTGACCGAGAACGCCTGGCTCGGCTGGCTCGGGGTCGCGCTGGTCCTGGCGGCGATCGAGGCCGCTACGGTCGACTTCGTGTTCGTCATGTTCGCCGGGGGAGCGCTGGCGGCCGCCATCGCCGCCGCCCTGGGCGCGCCGTTCATCTTCCAGGTGATCATCGGCGTCGCCGCGGCGGTGCTCTTCCTCCTCGTCGTGCGCCCCATCCTCAAGAGCAAGTTCATGGACACCGAGACCGACCACCACATCGGTGCCTCGAGCCTCGTCGGGCGCGAGGCCTGGGTCCTCCAGGCCGTCACCGAGACCGACGGCCGGGTCAAGCTCGCCGGCGAGACCTGGTCGGCCCGTCTCGCCACCGGCAGCACACCCGTCGAGCCCGGCGACCAGGTGCGTGTCATCGCCATCCACGGGGCGACCGCCATCGTCGCGCCCGTGCCCCCAGCCACCCCGACCACCTGACCCGCGCTCCGGCGCTCACGGAAAGGCTCCACCATGGACGGCATCGGTCCGCTCATCGTCATCCTGCTGCTCGCGGCGTTCGCCGTCATCGTGCTCGTCCGCACGGTGCGGATCGTGCCGCAGCAGACGGCGCTCATCATCGAACGGCTGGGCCGGTACTCGCGGACCCTGACCGGCGGGCTGCACTTCCTCGTCCCGTTCGTCGACATCGTCCGGGCCAACATCGACCTGCGTGAGCAGGTCGTCTCGTTCCCGCCGCAGCCGGTCATCACCAGCGACAACCTCGTCGTGTCCATCGACACCGTCATCTACTACCAGGTGATCGACGCCAAGTCGGCGGTCTACGAGATCGCGAACTTCATCGCCGGCATCGAGCAGCTCACGGTGACGACGCTGCGTAACGTCATCGGCTCCCTCGACCTCGAGCAGACCCTGACGAGCCGCGACCAGATCAACGGCCAGCTGCGCGGGGTCCTCGACGAGGCCACCGGCAAGTGGGGCATCCGCGTCAACCGGGTCGAGCTCAAGGCGATCGACCCGCCGGCCTCGATCCAGGAGTCGATGGAGAAGCAGATGAAGGCCGAGCGGGAGCGCCGCGCCATCATTCTCACCGCCGAGGGCTCCAAGGCCAGCCAGATCCTCACCGCCGAGGGTGAGAAGCAGAGCCAGATCCTGCGCGCCGAGGGCTCGGCCCAGGCCCGCATCCTCGAGGCCCAGGGCCAGGCGCGGGCCATCCAACAGGTGTTCGACGCGATCCACCGGGGCAAGCCGACCCAGAAGCTGCTCGCCTACCAGTACCTTCAGGTGCTGCCCCAGATCGCCCGTGGCGACTCGAACAAGATGTGGATCATCCCCAGCGAGCTCACCGACGCCCTGCGGGGCATCGGCGGCGCGCTCGGTGCCACCAAGCCCGGCGCCGACGGCGACGACGACGACTGGGTGGAGCCCGAGCAGGCCATCAGCAACGCCTTCGAGGAGACCACCCTCGCCGACCCGGCCACCGCGCTGGCGGAGGCCCGGGGCCAGGCCGCGCAGTCCAGCAAGGAGGCCGAGGAGCACGCGCAGCCGGCGTCACGGGTCCAGCCGCCGGTGCGGCCCGGGGCCGACGCGGTCCCGCCGCGCCAGGCGCCGCCCGCCCAGACCCCGCCGCCGCCCCCCGCGGCACCTGCGGAGGAGCCCCCCGCGGACCGCTGAGTCCGTTCGCGGACACCGACACCCGAACACCCGGACACCCGGACATAGGGTGTCCGGGTGTCCGTCGGTGAAGCCCTCCTCGTCGTGCTCGCCGGCATCGGGGCGGGCACGATCAACACCATCGTCGGGTCGGGGACGCTTCTCACCTTCCCGACCCTGCTGCTGCTCGGGGTGCCGCCCGTGACGGCCAACATCTCGAACAACATCGGGCTCGTCCCCGGCAGCCTCACGGGGGCCGTCGGGTACCGCGCCGAGCTCGCCGGGGCGGCGCCCGCGCTGCGCCGGCTCGTGCCGATGTCCCTCGTCGGTGCGCTCGGCGGGGCCGTCCTGCTGCTCGTGCTCGACCCCGCCGTGTTCCGCACCGTGGTCCCGGTGCTCATCCTCCTCGGGGTCGTCCTCGTCCTCGTCGGGCCGCGGGTCAACGCCTGGGCGCTGCGCCGCCGCGAGTCCGGCGACGGGTCCGAACGCACCCACCTCCTCGTCATGCGCGGCGGGATCCTCGGAGCCGGGGTGTACGGCGGCTACTTCGGGGCGGCTCAGGGCGTCATCCTCATGGGCATCCTGGGCGCCCTGTCGAGCGAGCCGCTGCAGCGCCTCAACGGCTACAAGAACGTCCTCGGGACGGTCGTCAACGCAGTCGCGGCGCTCGTCTTCATCGTCGTGGCGCCCGACCGGATCGACTGGGTCGTCGTGCTCCTCATCGCCGTTGGCGCGACGGTCGGGGGCGTCGTCGGCGCCACCGTCGGCCGGCGGCTCCCGACCCCGGTCCTGCGGGGCGTCATCGTCGTCGTCGGACTCGTCGCCGTCGCCAAGCTCGTCCTCTTCCCCTGATGGACTGGCCGGTCGTCCTCACCCTCGGGGTGGCGGTGCTCGGCGGCGCCGTCGTGCAGTCGAGCATCGGGTTCGGGATGGCTGTCGTCGCGGCCCCGGCCGTCGTGCTCCTGGCCCCTGAGCTCATGCCGGCGGCCCTGCTCGTCCCCGGGGTGACGTTGCCGCTGCTCCAGCTCACGCACGGCGTCCGCGACATCGCGTGGCGGCCCCTGGGCTGGGCGCTCGGCGCCCGCGCGCTGTTCGTCCCGGTCGGGGTCGCCATCGTCGTGTGGTTCTCGCCCCGGGCGATCGGCGCCCTCGTCGGGGTGCTCATCCTCGTCACGGTGGTGCTGTCCGTGCGGTCCCTCCACCTGCGGGCCACCCCGCGCAACGCCGTCGTCGCCGGGGCGGTGTCCGGCGTCTCGGGCACGGCGGCCGCGATCGGGGGCCCGTTCCTCGCGCTCGTCCTGCAGCACGAGCGCCCCGACCGGGCGCGCTCGACCCTCGCGGTCTTCTTCACGGCCGGCTCGCTGCTGGCGGTGGGCGGGCTGGCCGTCTGGGGCGCGGTGACGCGCGAGCAGCTCCTCACCGACCTGGTGTGGGTGCCCTTCGCCCTGCTCGGGTACGCCGCGGCCGCGCCCGTCCGGGCCCGGGTCGACGAAGGCCTCTTCCGCCGGGCCGTCCTCGCGTTCTGCGTCGTGGCGGGGCTCACCGTCATCGCCCGCGCGGCCCTGGCCTAGCCTTGCGGGCGTGCCGACGCTGATCGAGGATCCCGCCGACCCGCGTCTGCTGGACTACGTCGGACTCACCGACGTCGCGCTGCGCCGTCGCACCGAGCCCGATCGCGGCCTGTACATCGCCGAGTCCGAGAAGGTCATCCGCCGGGCGCTGGCCGCGGGTCACCGCCCGCGCTCCTACCTCATGGCGGAGCGCTGGCTCACCGACCTCGCCGACCTCGTCGACGCCGCGGAGGCCGACGGCGTCCCGGTGTTCGTCGGGGACCACGAGATCATCGAGTCGCTCACCGGCTTCCACCTCCACCGGGGAGCCCTCGCCGCGATGCACCGCCCGGTGCTGCCCACCGTGGCGTCGGCCCTGGACGGGGCGCGGCGGGTGCTGGTGCTCGAGGACGTCGTCGACCACACCAATGTCGGCGCGGTCTTCCGGAGCGCAGCGGCTCTCGGGGTGGACGCCGTCCTCGTCACGCCACGGTGCGCGGACCCGCTGTACCGCCGGGCGATCCGGGTCTCGATGGGGACGGTGTTCCAGGTGCCGTGGACGCGTATCGACCCGTGGCCGGGCGGCATCGCGGACCTGCACCGCCTCGGCTTCCACGTGGCGGCCCTCGCGCTGTCCGACGACTCCGTGGGCCTGGACGCCCTGGCCGCCGACCCTCCGGAGCGGCTGGCGCTCGTGCTCGGTACCGAGGGCGACGGGCTGTCGACGCGCACCGTCGCATCGGTGGACACCGTCGTGCGGATCCCGATGCGTGGCGGCGTCGACTCGCTCAACGTCGCGGCCGCAGGCGCCGTCGCGGCGTGGGCGCTGCGGGTGCCTGCCGGCTAGCGGACGAGGCGGTCGAGGAGTCGCTGCACCTCGGCGTCCGGGTCGTCGGTGGCGCCCCCGTGGACCGGGCCGGGCTGCAGCACCGTCGAGCGGGGGGCGCTGAGCCAGCCGAAGCGCTTGCCCTGGGTCGTCAGCGTCGCGTCGACGCCCGGGGGTGGGGTGTGACACATCTCGGCGACGGCGTCGAGGGCCGCCCGCAGCACCTCCAGGTCGGCGTCGGGAGCGACCGCGCGGATGCGGTCGTCGTCGACGTGCCAGGCGCACTGGAGCACCCCGGCGGACTGGGAGTGCAGCACGACCCCGACGTTGAGGCACTCGCCCCGGTCGACGCGCGGGACGAAGCGGATGACGACGTACTGGTAGGGGTGGCTCATGCGGCACCTCCGAGCCAGGCGTCGGGCTGCTCGAGCCGCAGGACGAGGTGCTCGAGGTAGGTGGCCCGGACCGTGTCGAGGTCGGGCAGGCTCGCCGTGGTCTCGAGCCACTGCTCGGGCACCTCGGCGACGACGTCGCGCAGGACGTCCGCGGTGAGCCGGGGTGCGAGGCGGTCGTGCGTCTCGCGCAACGGGGCCGCCACCGGGGCCAGGACGTGGCCGCTGTCGTCGAACGGCTGGCCGACGAACCGGCCCACGTCCGGGGGCCGGCTGGGCCACGCGTGGTGGAACCACAGCGCGGCGCCGTGGTCGATGGCCCAGGTGCGCCCGTGCCAGACGAGCAGGTTCGGGTTGGCCCAGGTGCGGTCGACGTTGGCGGTGTAGGCGTCGAGCCAGCGGATCGCGCCGGCGTCCTGCGCCGTCGGCGGGCGGGACCCGTCGTAGCCGAACGCACCGGGGAGGAAGTCGACGCCGAGGTTGTGCCCCGGGCTCGCGGTGAGCAGGTCCTGGACCTCCTCGTCGGCCTCGTAGCGGGCGATGGCGCTCGGGAGGTCGACGACGGCCAGTCGCGGCGTCGGGATGTCGAGCCGGCGCGCGATCTCCCCGACGATCACCTCGGCGACGAGGACCTTGCGGCCCTGGCCGGCGCCGCTGAACTTCACGACGTACGTGCCGAGGTCGTCGGCCTCGACGAGCCCCGGCAGCGAGCCGCCCTCGCGGAGCGGGCTCACGTACCGGACGGCGGTGACGGTCTCGAGCACGCCCCCAGGTTAGCGATGCCGGTCCTCGGTGCCGACCGGGAGCACCTCGTCACTAGGCTGCCGTGGGTGAGCACCGACGACACGCGCCCTCTCGCGGACCGCTACGTCCTCGACACTCCCATCGGCCGGGGCGGCATGGGAGAGGTCTGGCGGGCCACCGACACCGTCCTCGGCCGCCAGGTGGCGATCAAGACCATCGACCTGCGGCGGGTGCCGGACGAGAGCGGCGCGGCCCGGTTCGAGCGGGAGGCGAAGGTCACCGCTGGGATGAGCCACCCCAACATCGTGACCGTCCACGACACCGGCGTCGAGGGCGACACCGCCTACCTCGTCATGGAGCTGCTGCCCGGCCCGAGCCTGGCCGACCGCCTGGCCGAGGGGCCGCTGCCCGTCGAGGAGGTCGTCGAGGTGGGCCGGCAGGTCGCCTCCGCCCTGGACGCGGCGCACCGGCGGGGGCTGGTGCACCGTGACATCAAGCCGGCGAACCTCGTGTACGCCGCGGACGACCGCGTGCGCGTCGTCGACTTCGGCATCACCCAGCTCGGGGAGGCCGGCGCCGAGCAGGCGTTGACCGCCACGCACACCGTCATGGGCACCGCGGAGTACCTCGCCCCGGAACAGGCCACGGGCGGGCGGGTCGACGGTCGCGCCGACCTCTACGCGCTCGGCTGCGTCCTGTTCGCGCTGCTCACCGGGAAGGCCCCCTTCCGCGGCGCCACCCCCGTGGCGACGATGATGATGCACGCCAACGACCCCGTCCCCGACCTGCAGGCGCTGCGCCCCGACGCGCCCGCCTGGCTCGTGGGGGTCGTGCGGGGGCTGCTCGCCAAGGACCCCGCCGACCGCCCCGAGGACGCCGCGGCCCTCGTCACCGCGCTCGCGTCGCGACGTGCCCCGTCGGGAGCCGCTGCGGCCGGTGCAGCGGCGGCGGCCACGTCCGTCCTGCCGGCCTCCGGCGCGGACCCGACCCAGCGCCTCGACCCCACTCCCGCGCCGCCACCGCCGCCGCCCACGTCGCCGTCGACGGCGCTGCCGCCCCCGGAGCGGGCCCGTGGCGGGTCCTCGGCGGCGCTGTGGGTCCTGGCCGCCGCGGCGCTGCTGGCGCTCGCTCTCGTCGCGTGGCAGGTCTTCGGTGGGGACGACACGGGTGGGGAGCCGGCGCCGTCGGTGACCCCGACGGCGACGTCCCCGGAGCCCGCCCCGTCGACGACCGAGCCGGAGCCCACCCCGTCGACGACCGAGCCCTCGCCGACGCCCACCGAGGAGGCGCCGGACCCGGCCCCGGTCGCCGACGCCCGGCAGGCGCTGGGCGAGGAGGTCAAGGCGCTCCAGCAGGAGGACGTCATCGACAAGGACGGCGCCAAGACGGTCGAGGACCCGCTCAAGGACGTCGACAAGGCCCTGCGGGAGGACGACCAGGAGGCGCTCGTCGAGGCCCGGGACTCCCTGCTCGAGGACTACCGCGAGGCCGTCGACGAGGGCGTCATCCCCGCCGAGGGCAGCGCCCGGCTCGACCCGCTCGTCCAGGGCTTCTCGGACGCGGTCGACACCTACGTCGGCGGCTGAGCGGGCCCGCACGACGAAGGCCCCGAACCTGTGTGGTTCGGGGCCTTCGTGCTGGTGTCCGAGGGGGGACTTGAACCCCCATGCCCTATACGGGCACTAGCACCTCAAGCTAGCGCGTCTGCCAATTCCGCCACCCGGACGAGTGGTGCGGGAGCGGCCCCTGGGGAGGGCCTCCTGCGACCCGGAACGATACACGGTCCTGCGTGTGGAACCGAAATCGACCCGGCGTCCGCGTCCCTCCTAGGGTGGGTGCCATGACCGACACGCTGCGCCCCGAGGACGAGGTCGTCCGGATCTGCCAGGAGCTGATCCGGATCGACACGAGCAACTACGGCGACGGCAGCGGGCCGGGGGAGGCCGAGGCGGCCGCCTACGTCGTCGCGCAGCTGCGCGAGGTGGGCCTGGAGCCGCAGACCTACGAGTCGGACCCGGGGCGGGTCAGCGTCGCCGTCCGGATCCCCGGGGCCGACCCCGAGCGCGGCGCGCTGTGCGTGCACGGCCACCTCGACGTCGTCCCGGCGAACGCGGCCGACTGGTCCGTCGACCCGTTCGCGGGGGAGGAGCGCGACGGCTGCGTCTGGGGGCGCGGTGCCGTCGACATGAAGGACATGGACGCGATGATGCTCGCGTGCGTCCGCGACATCGCCCGGCGCGGGGTCGTGCCGCCGCGCGACCTCGTCGTCGTCTTCTTCGCCGACGAGGAGGCCGGCGGGGTCAAGGGGTCGCACTTCATGGTCGAGCAGCACCCCGAGGTGTTCGAGGGCGTCACCGAGGCGATCAGCGAGGTGGGCGGCTACAGCGTGACCGTCACCGACCGGCACGGTGACGAGAAGCGCACCTACCTGCTCCAGACGGCCGAGAAGGGCATCGCCTGGCTGCGGCTCACCGCCGACGGCCGGGCGGGCCACGGGTCGGTGCCGAACGACGAGAACGCCATCGTCCGGCTCGCCGAGGCCATCGCCCGGATCGCCGAGCACAAGTGGCCGCGGGAGTACATCCCGTCGGTGCGCACGCTGCTCGACGGCCTCTCGGAGCTGACCGGCACCGGGTGGTCCGACGAGGACCTCGAGGAGCTGCTCGCCCACCTCGGCGGCGCCCAGGGGTTCGTGCGCGGCACGCTGCAGGACACGAGCAACGTCACGATGCTCGACGCGGGCTACAAGCACAACGTCATCCCGCAGCACGCCTCGGCGAACGTCGACTGCCGCTTCCTCCCCGGCCACGAGGAGGACCTGCTCGACACGATCCGGGAGCTGGCCGGCGAGCACGTGCAGGTGGAGGTGCTGCACCGGGACATCGCCCTCGACGCCCCGTTCGAGGGGGACCTCGTGGAGCGGATGGTCGAGGCGCTGCGCACCGAGGACCCCGAGGCCGAGGTGCTGCCGTACTGCCTGTCGGGTGGCACCGACAACAAGGCGCTGTCGCTGCTCGGCATCACCGGCTACGGGTTCGCGCCGCTCCGGCTCCCGGCCGACCTCGACTTCGCCCCGATGTTCCACGGCATCGACGAGCGGGTGCCCACCGACTCGCTGCGCTTCGGCGCCCGCGTGCTGGGTCGCCTGCTCGGGACCTGCTGACCGGCGCGGGTCACCAGCCGGAGGCCACCGAGGTCCGGCGGGCGCGGATGATGCGGCGGCGCAACCAGGTCCGGGTCCGGCCGCCCACGTAGGTGCGGGTGCGAGCGAGCTCCCAGTGGCCGTACTCGGCGTGCTCGGTGAGCGTGCGGCAGATGGCGGAACGGTCCGCCTCACGCCCGAAGTTCAGGACGAGGTACTCGTAGTCGGCCACCACCACATTCTGCGCCAGGACCGGTACGGTTCGATGCATGACCACGGATCCGCGTGCCGCTCTGGCCCAGCTCATCTCGGCGTTCGAGCGCCACCTCGAGGTGTGCAGCACGCGCCGCGGGGACGACGACCCGAACGTCGTCGCCGCGTACGACGACCTGGCCGACGCGTTCGAGGAGTACGACGCCTCGCTGTACGAGGCCTACAGCGAGATGACGCCGCTCGACATCTACGGTGCCGACGACAACGGCGACGATGACGACGACGACGACGACGATGACGACGACGACGACGAGGACGGCGTCGACGACCACGACGACGAGGACGGCGACGACAGCCGGACCTACGCGGGCCTCGACGGCGACGACGTCGACTTCGAGGACGACGAGGACGACTGAGCCGGCCGGCCGCGCCGCTCGTCAGGAGTGGTCGAGCGAGACCTCGTCGAGGGCGTCGATGATCTGCCGCGGCAGCTCGACCTCCTCGGACGTCAGGAGGACCGCCAGCTGGGCGGCCGTGCGGGGGCCGATGATCGGCGCGGTGACCCCGGGTCGGTCGCGGACCCAGGTGAGGGCCAGCACGGCGGGTGAGACCCCGAGCCCGTCGGCCGCGGTACGCACCGCCTCGACGACGCCCTTGGTGTGGTCCCCGGCGTGCCGGCCGGTGAACCGAGCGAACTCGTCCGAGGCGAGGCGGGAGTCGGCGGGGACGCCGGTGCGGTAGCGCCCCGCGAGGACCCCGCGGCCGAGCGGGGACCAGGGGAGCAGCCCGAAGCCGAGGGAGGCGGACGCGGCGACGAGCTCACGCTCGGGGCGCCGCTCGACGAGGCTGTACTCGACGGAGTTCGCGGCGAGCGGGACGCCCTCGGCGGCCAGGAGCGACATCGCGCGGGCCGCCTGCCAGCCGACGTGGTTCGACACCCCGACGTAGCGTGCGCGACCGCTGCGCCAGGCGTGGACGAGGGCGCCGACGGTCTCCTCGAGCGGGGTGTCGTCGTCCCAGGTGTGGGCGAGCCAGACGTCGACGTGGTCGGTGCGCAGGCGCCGCAACGACAGGTCGAGCTGCGCGAGCATCGTGCGCCTGGAGCAGTCGACTACGCGCTCACCCGAGGCGCGGCTGATGCCGGACTTGGTGACGATGACGACCTCGCCCCGGTCGGGCCCTTCGAGCAGGTCGCCGAGCAGGTCCTCGGCCGCACCGCCCGCGTAGCCGTGCGCGGTGTCGACGAGGGTGCCCCCGGCGGCCCGGAACGCGGTGAGGAGGTCGCGGGCGTCCTCGGGGGAGGTGCGGGTGCCCCAGGCCATCGTCCCGAGGGCGAGCCGCGACACGGTGAGCCCGGTGGCCCCGAGGCGGCGGGTCAGCATGCGGGCGACCCTACCGTCGCCGCGAGCGGGCGACCCGGAGGCCACGTGGAGTGGACGCCACGCGTCGTCCCCTCTGCGCCAGACCGATCGGGGCTCTAGGGTGACGCGATGGACGAGGGCCTCGAGTGGGACGGCGCCCCCGGTGCCGCCGTCCTTCGGCTGCCGGACGGCGCTGTCTCCGCGGGCCTGGTCATGCTGCACGGGGCGAGCGACGGCCGTGCTCGTCAGCCGCTGTTCGACGGGCTGGCCGCGGCTCTGGCGCCTCTGGGCATCGCTGCCCTCGGCTACGAGCGCCGCGCCGTGGCCGGCGGCGACACCCCACTTCGTGTGCAGGCAGCAGACGCGGTCGGTGCCGTGCGAGCCCTGCAGGCCCGGCTGGGACGCCCGGTGGGCGTGTCCGGGTTCAGCCAGGGCGCGTGGGCTGCGGCGCTGGCGGCCGCCGACGATGCGGTCGGCTTCCTCGTCGTCCTCGGCTGTAGTGGCGTCACCCCTGCCGAACAGATGCGCTTCCACACCGATGAGCTGCTGCGGCGCCGCGGGTTCTCCGACCGTGAACGGGGCCGGAACCGCGAGCTGCGTCTCAGACTCGAGGACCACCTGCGGCAGCCCGTCCTCGACCGGTCGGTGCGCGACGCGCTGGACGCCGACCTGCGTGCGGCGGCACGCGAACCGTGGTTCCCCGTGTCCTACCTGCCGTCGGCGGTGCCGCCCGGCTCGTCGGGGTGGGACGACATGGACTTCGACCCAGTCCCGTCCTTCGGCGCGGTCCGAGTCCCGGTCCTGGCCATCTGGGGAGAGGACGAGGAGTGCGTGCCCCGCGAGGTGAGCCGCGACCGATGGCAGGAGTCCGGCGCAGACGTCACCCTCGTCGACCTGCCGGGTTGCGGGCACTGGCCGGTGGTCGGCAGCAGTCACCCCGACTACGCAGGGCAGGAGGAGGACGCACTCGCGCCGAGCTTCACCGCGAGCGTCGCGACGTGGCTGGGCCGATGGCTCAGCACCGCAGGCTAGAAGGGTGGCGGGTCGGTGGCCGAGGGGCGGGCGCGTGAGCGTCGGCGCCGGTGTGGGGGTCGGGGGTCGAGGTGGAGGTTGCGGGCGGTGAGGTCGTGGAGGTCGACGCGGCAGCGGGGGGCGGTGAGTGCGCCGCTTAGGTGGTGTTCGAGGGTGAAGTCGAGGGGGGAGTGGGGGCCGTCGGGGACGGCGAGGCTGGGGGTGCCTGGTGCCGGCGGGGTGGGGTCGGTGCCGGTGTCGGGGAGGGTGGCGTGGTGGCGGTGGTCGGTGGGGTGGGTGGTGCGGTGCCGGCCGGTGGGGTCGGTCCAGGTCATGGTGGCGTCGGGGTGCAGGGTGGCGCGCCAGCCGGGGCGTTGTTTGGTGCGGTGGTGGCGGCGGCAGAGGGTGGCGAGGTTGGTGGCAGTGGTGGGGCCGGTGGGCCAGGGGGTGACGTGGTCGAGGTCGCAGAACCGGGCGGCGACGTGGCAGCCGGGGAACCGGCAGTGCCGGTCGCGGGCCCTGACGAGCGCGGTGAGGGCGGCGCCGGGTCGGTAGGCGGTGGTGGCCAGGGCGTCGCCGAGGTCGGTGAGGGCCCCGGTGCCGGGGTGGCACGGCACGACCCGGGCCCGGCCGAGGCTGTCCCGGCCGGTGGTGGTGGCGCGGATGGCGTCCTCCAGCCAGCCGCGCGGGACCAGGACCGGGTCGGCGGCCGCCGGCCCGGTCACCTCGACGAGGTCATCCGCGGCGGACGCGGTCGTCACCACCGCGGGGTCCGGCGCCAGGGCCGGGCGTGCTGGGGGAGCGACGCGTGCGGTGGTGGCTGGTGGCTCCGTGCTACCCGGGGTGGCCGCAGCGGCTGGGGTGTCATGGGCGAGGGATGTCGTGCCTGGCGTGGTCGCGGTGGCGGTAGCCGACGTGTCCGCGGTGGCTGGGGTGGCCGCTGTGGCCGCGGTGGTGAGGACGACCTGGACGTCGATGGTGGCCTGGCCGGTGACGAGGTCGGTGAGGGCCTTGGCGCGGGCCCGGTCGATCCGCTCACAGACGCCGTC
>NZ_CANLZR010000005.1 GCF_947495705.1 uncultured Phycicoccus sp. | reverse complement strand
ACCGCCGCGTCCTGCGCCGCGGCCGCCTCGTTGACCAACCCCTGCAGCTCACCGGCCACCGCCGCCCACTCAGCCCGTGACCCCCGCACCCCGCTGGGGTCGACCACCCGACGCAACGCCGACCGGGCGACACGCACGGCATCGAGCACATCCTGCGGACCCGCTGCCGTCGCCATCACTGCCCCCTTCCGATGCCTCGAACCTACCGACGACCACCGACAGAGGCCTGGGGCGTGGAGGGGGTCGGAGTTCCTCGGCGCGGCCACCTAGGCTGGGCTTCGTGCCGACGACCGACGAGCGCCAGAGCGAGCGCGACGAGGACCCCCTCGACCCGTCCTTCCTCCGCCGCATCGGCGCCTTCGTCGTCGACTGGGTCGTGTCCGCACTCGTGACGTTCGTGCTCCTGCCCTACGACCTGCTGCTGGAGCCCGGTCAGCAGCCGCCGCTGCTGCTCGGGATCCCGCAGAGCTCGTGGGCGACCCTCGGGGTGTTCTTCGTCCTCAACGTCGTCCTCGTCCGGCTCACCGGGTCGACGCTCGGGCACCGCCTCTTCGGCCTCCAGGTGTGGCAGGTGCGCGCCGGGTCCTTCACCCTCCAGGTGCTGGCCCGCTCGGCCCTGGCCTGCCTGTTCCTGCCGGGCCTCGTCCGCGCCGGGGACGGGCGCCTGCTGCACGACTACCTCGCCGGGACGCGCATCGTGCGCCCGGGCGCGGACGGCGCCTAGCGCCTCGCGACCGTCAGGTCACTTGCCGCGCATCGCGCGGCGGTCCATCCGGGCCTTGGTGGGGTCGACGCCCTTGGGGATGGGCGGCCGGATGCCTCCGAGCGAGGTGAGCCGCTTGTTGACGACCGACACCTCCGCCTTGCTGAGGCTGGGCTTCATCCGGGTGAGCTTGCTCGAGATCTTGCGGATCGGGACCTGGCCCTCGCCCTCGCCGACGGTCCACAGGTGGACGGGGACGCCGGGGGCGACCCGGGCCACCTTCTTCTCCTCGGCCTTGAGCATCTTCGCGACCCGACCGGGAGGGCCCTCACCGATGAGCACGACGCCCGGGCGCCCGAGCGCGCGGAACACCATCGCCGCGTCGACCATGTCCTGGGGGCGGGTGCCGCGGGCGCCTTCGAGGGCGACCGGCTCCTGCGAGGCGTACCAGCCGCGCTTGCCGAGGCCGGTGAGCGTCGCCCCGGCGGCGCCGACCTTGCCCTCGAGCGCGCCGTACATCGCCTTGTTGCCGCGCCGGTTCATGACGATCGTCGCCGCGAGCGCCCCGGTGGGGATCGCGACGAGGATGCCGTACCAGCGCCAGAAGTCGCCGACGAGGAAGCCGACGGCGACGATGGCCACCGCGGTCGCGAGCCCGACGCCGAGCATCCACCACCCGAGCTTCGGGTCGAGGGACTTCAGCGCGCGGTACGCCTGCCGGATCTCGGCGATGCGGCCTTGCTTCTTTGCGGGTGCGTCGGACACGGGGGGTCGCTGCTCCTGGTCGGGGGTGCCCCGCACGCGGGTGCGGGGGCGGGGGGCTGGGCTCAGGATACGGCGCCGCGGGCCCTGGCCACCAACGCCGAGGCCTCCTGGCGGGCGGGGTCGGACGCCGCCTCGGCCAGATGCGAGAGGTGCTCGGGGATCGGGCGGCCCCACCGCCGCATCGCCGTCGCCCACAGGCGGCCGGCGCGGTACGACGAGCGCACGAGCGGGCCGGCCATGACGCCCTTGAACCCGAGGTCCTCGGCGACCTCGCTCCAGTGCACGAACTCCTCGGGCTTGACCCACCGGTCGATCGGGTGGTGGGTGGGGGAGGGGCGCAGGTACTGGGTGATCGTGAGGATGTCGCACCCGGCGTCGTGCAGGTCGCGGATGGCCTCCTCGACCTCGTGGTCCTGCTCGCCCATCCCGAGGATGAGGTTGGACTTGGTGACCAGGCCGGCCTCGCGGGCCATCGACAGGACCGCGAGCGACTTCTCGTAGGTGAAGGCCGGGCGGATGCGCCGGAAGATGCGCGGCACGGTCTCGAGGTTGTGGGCGAACACCTCGGGGCGGGCGTCGAAGACCTGCCCGACGAGCTCGGGCTTGGCCCCGAAGTCGGGCGGGAGGATCTCGACGCCGGTGTTCGGGTTGAGCGCGTGGATCTGCCGGATCGTGTCGGCGTAGAGCCCGGCGGCACCGTCGGGGCGGTCGTCGCGGGCGACCCCGGTGACGGTGGCGTAGCGCAGGCCCATCGTGGCGACGGACTGGGCGACCTTGAGCGGCTCGTCCGGGTCGAGCGGCTGGGGGCGGCCGGTGGCGATGTCGCAGAAGTCGCAGCGCCGGGTGCACGTGTCGCCGCCGATGAGGAAAGTGGCCTCGCGGTCCTCCCAGCACTCGAAGATGTTGGGGCAGCCGGCCTCCTGGCACACGGTGTGCAGGCCCTGGCCCTTGACCATCGCGTGGATGGCCGTGAACTCGGGGCCCATCTTCGCGGTCGTGCGGATCCAGTCGGGCTTGCGCTCGATCGGCGTCTGCGCGTTGCGCGCCTCCACCCGCAGCATGCGGCGTCCCTCAGGTGCGACAGTCACGCACGCCAGGGTACGCCCCGCTCCCGACCGCCCCCCAGCCCCTGCCCATCCGTCGGGCCCGGCGCCCACCCTCAGCCCGCGGCTTTCTCGGGTCACCCGATAACGCCGCACCTCACCCCGGAAGGCTTCCCGGGTGAGGTGCCGTCTTCTCGGGTGACCCGAGAAAGCCGACCGGGGCCGGGGAGGGAGGTCGGGGGAGTTAGCCGAGGACGTCGGCGAGGTGCTTCTCGGCGTAGGGGAGGACGTCGCGGACCGTCACGGGCCGACCGGCCTCGCGGGTGAGCGACGAGACGCCGGCGTCGCTGATGCCACAGGGCACTATCGCGTCGGCCCAGCCGAGGTCGGCGTCGCAGTTGAGGGCGAAGCCGTGCATCGTCACCCGCTTGCTGACCCGCACCCCGATGGCGCCGAGCTTGCGGTCGGCGCCGCGTTCGTCGGCGAGCACCCACACCCCACTGCGGCCCTCGACCCGGACGACGTCGACGCCGAAGTCGGCGCACACCCGGATCATGACCTCCTCGAGCCGGCGCACGTGGGCGACGACGTCGATGGGCACCTCCGGCAGGTGCACGATCGGGTAGCCGACGAGCTGACCGGGCCCGTGCCAGGTGATCTTCCCCCCGCGGTCGACGTCGATGACGGGGGTGCCGTCGACCGGCCGCTCGTGCGGCTCGGTGCGCTTGCCCGCCGTGTAGACCGGGGCGTGCTCGAGCAGCAGGGTCGTGTCGCCGACGGCCTCCGCGACGACCTGGGCGTGCACCTCGCGCTGGGTGGCCCAGGCCTCCTCGTAGTCGACGAGGTCGGGGGCGAAGCCGAGGTGCACGAAGCGCATGGGGACACGGTACGCCCGAGTCCGCCAGGGGCTCACGGCATGTCGGCGGCCGTCCTCCTAGGCTGAGGGCATGAGCGAGGACCAGGCCACGGACCGACAGCGTGCACGACGGCCCCGGAAGGTCCTGCTCGGTGCCGTGCTGGTCCTGCTCGCGTGGCTCGTCGTCGCCGGGCTCGGCGGCCAGGCCCAGGGCAAGCTCTCCGGCGTCCAGTCCAACGACAACGCGACGTTCCTCCCGCAGAACGCGGAGTCGACCCTGGTCAGCGAGGCCGTCGCGCGCTTCAGCGACAGCACCGAGCTGCCGTACCTCGTCGTCGTCGAACGCTCGGCGGGCGGCGCGCTGACCCCCGAGGACTTCGCCGCCGTCCAGGCGTTCGCCGAGGCCGTGCCGGGCCTCGCCCTGCCGGCCCTGGAGGGCGAGACCCTCGGGGGGTTCCTCGTCGAGGGGCGCTCGGTGACGCCGATCCCCGCCGAGGACGGGGAGGCCGTCCTCGTCTCGATCCCGCTCGACGGGGCGACCGGCACCGCGGCGGCCGAGGAGACGACCGCCCTCGCCGAGGGCGCCGACGCGTTGCGTGAGGAGATCGACCGCACCCTCGCACCGGCCGGCCTCACGGCGTACGTCGGAGGCCCCGGCGGGCTCATCGCAGACTTCTCGGCGGCCTTCGCGGGCATCGACGGCATCCTGCTCGGGGTCGCCCTGCTCGTCGTCCTCATCATCCTGCTCATCGTGTACCGCAGCCCGATCCTGCCGTTCGCGGTGCTGCTCAGCGCGGTCTTCGGCCTGTCGGCGGCCTCGCTCGTCGTCTACCAGCTGGCGAGCAACGACGTCATCACCCTCTCGGGCCAGTCCCAGGGGATCCTCTTCATCCTCGTCGTCGGCGCCGCCACCGACTACGCGCTGCTCCTCGTCAGCCGCTTCAAGGAGGCACTGCACGACGAGGAGAGCTCGTGGGTGGCGCTCAAGCAGGCTTGGCGGGGCACCATCGAGCCGGTCGGCGCCTCGGCGGCCACCGTCATCCTCGGCCTGCTCTGCCTCCTGCTCGCCGAGCTGCGCAGCACCTCCGGGCTCGGACCCGTGGGGGCGCTGGGCATCGCCGGTGCGCTGCTCGCCTCGCTGACCTTCCTGCCGGCCGTGCTGCTCCTGTTCGGGCGCAAGGTCTTCTGGCCGTTCGCGCCGACGATCGACCATCAGCACGCCGAGGACGTCGTCGGGTCCGGGGCCGGCATCTGGGGGCGCGTCGCCGGGATGGTGGGCTCGCACCCCCGGCGCACGTGGGGCATCACCCTCGTCGCACTGCTCGCGGCGGCGGCCTTCGTGCCGACCTTCAAGGCGAGCGGGGCCACGATCGAGGAGACGTTCCTCACCGAGGTCGACTCCATCACCGCCCAGCAGATCATCGGCGAGCACTTCGCCGCGGGCGCGGCCCAGCCGCTCCAGGTCGTCGTCCCCGAGCCCGACGCGCAGGCCGCGCTCGACGTCGTGAGCGGGGACCCCGGCATCGAGAGCGCCTACCTCGGCCTCGTCCCCCCGCAGCCCGGGCAGGAGGGCCCGCCCCCGACGGTCGTGGACGGCACGGTGCTGCTCCAGGCGACGACCCAGGACGCCGCGGACAGCCAGGAGGCCGAGCAGACCGTCCGCAGGCTGCGGGCGGACCTCGATGCGGTGAGCCCCGACGCGATCGTGGGCGGCGCCGCCGCGACCAACCTCGACGTCCTCGACGCGAGCACCCGCGACCTGCGGGTCATCGTCCCGACGATCCTCGTCGTCATCTTCTTCGTCCTCGCGCTCCTGCTCCGCTCGCTCCTGGCTCCGCTCGTCCTCGTCGTGGCGAACGTCGTCTCGTTCGGCGCGACGATCGGCATCGCGGCGCTCGTCTTCGAGCACATCTTCGGGTTCACCAGCGGGGACCCGTCGATCCCGTTGTACGGGTTCGTGTTCCTCGTGGCGCTCGGTATCGACTACTCGATCTTCCTCATGACCCGGGTCCGCGAGGAGTCCCTCATCCGGGGCACGCGCCCGGGGGTCCTCGTGGGCCTGGCGGTGACCGGCGGGGTCATCACGAGCGCGGGGATCGTCCTGGCCGCGACGTTCTCGGCGCTCAGCGTCCTGCCCCTGGTCTTCCTCGTCCAGATCGCCTTCATCGTCGGCTTCGGCGTCCTCCTCGACACCTTCGTCGTCCGCTCGCTGCTCGTGCCCGCGCTCGCGTACGACCTGGGGCCGCGCGTGTGGTGGCCCGCCCGGCTCGTCGCGGACGGGGGCCGGTCGGGCCCGGGGCACCACGCCGCCGGGCCGCACCCGCCGCCCGACCCCGTCGAGCCGGCCGTCACCCGATGACACGCGCCGTCATCGCCGGCTACGGGTTCGCCGGCCGCGACATCCACGCGCCGCGGCTGCGGGAGGCGGGGGTCGAGGTCGTGGCCGTCTGCACCGGCAGCCCCGAGCGGGCGGCGGCGGCCCGCTCGGACCTGCCCGGCGTCGAGGTCGTCGCGGCCCTGCCCGACCTGCTCGCCCTGGGTGGCGTCGACCTCGTCGTCCTCGCCACCCCGAGCGGCGGGCACGCCGAGCAGGTCCGCGCGGTCGTCGACGCGGGAGTCCCGTGCGTCGTCGACAAGCCGCTGGCCGTCGACGCGGGGTCCGCCGGCGAGGTCGTCCGGTACGCCGAGCGCGCGGGCGTCCCGCTCACGGTCTTCCAGAACCGGCGCTACGACCCCGAGCACGTGACGGTGCGCGAGGTCGTCGCCGCCGGGCTGGTCGGCGAGCCCTTCCGGTACGAGCTGCGCTGGGAGCGGTGGCGGCCCGTGGCCCGCGACCGGTGGCGCGAGACGGCAACGGCCGAGGACGGTGGGGGGCTGCTGCTCGACCTGCACACCCACCTCGTCGACGCCGCCGTCCAGCTCTTCGGTCCCGTCCTGCGGGTCGCCGCCACCGTCGAGGCCCGCACCACCCGGGCCGAGGACGACGCCTTCCTCCTGTGCACCCACGCCTCGGGGGTCGTCTCGCACCTGTCGGCCACGTCGCTGGCGGGGGCACCCGGGCCCCGCGTCCGGCTGCTCGGGCGCGACGGCGCCTACGTCCAGGCCGACTTCGAGGCCGAGGCCCACCCGTGGACGGGGCAGGCGGATCCCGACCCCGACCACTGCGGCTGGCTCTACCGCGGGGACGAGCGCCGCCCGGTGCCGCGCGCCCGCAGCACCCAGGCCGACCTCTACCGGGCCGTCGTCGCCGCCCTCGGCTCGCCCGACCCGCAGGCCGAGATGCCCGTCGACCCGTGGGACGCCGTGCACACCCTCGCCGTCATCGACGCCGCGCGCGTCGCCGCCGCCGAGCAGCGGGTCGTCGAGGTCGTCACTCCGCAGCGGTGAGCGGCCGGTCGGTCAGGCGCCCGGCAGCCGACGCGGCTCCACGCGCTCCTCGCGCGCCTCGTCGCCCGCCCGGGTCACGAGGTAGGCGCTCTTGCCGTCGCGTTCGCTGACCGCCTCGACGAGGTCGGTGCCCCGGTAGACGAGCCCGACACCGTCGTCGGTGCAGTGCGTCTCGGGCAGCGTCCCGTCACCGACAAGCCGGTGCACGAGCGGGCGGCGGCCCTCCTCGGAGTCGTAGTGGACGCCGCTGCCGTAGGGGAGCAGGCCCAGGCCGTTGGTGACGGCCCGCAGCTCGGGCCCGAAGGAGTCGGTGGTCCCGCCGACGTACCAGCAGATCGACCCCGCCGAGACCCCCGAGAGGACGACCCCGGCCTCCCACGCCGCCCGCATCGCCGGGCGGAGGTCGTGGACGTCCCACACGGCGAGGAGGTTGGCGACCGACCCGCCGTTCACCCAGACGACGTCGGCCTCGAGGAGGTGGCCGGGCACGTCGTCGAGGTTCGGCATGGGGAACAGGTCGAGGCAGGTGACGTCGAAGCCCGCGACCCGGCCGGCCTCGTGGGCCCAGTAGTCCATGAACCGCGGGTCGCCCGAGGCCGTGCCGACGAAGGTCAGCCGGGGACGCCGGCCATGGGCTCCCGACAGCTCGACGGCGTGGTGGACGAGGGGTCCGAACTCGAGCTGGGTGCGGCGGCCGGGGCGGTAGCCGCCCGAGGTGGCCAGGATCGTCGGCTGGTCTGCGGGCACGCCGACCACCCTAGGAGGCGCTGGGTCCCGCAGGCGATCCGGCCACGAGGCCGTCGACGAGCTCGGCCAGGGCCGACATCGCGTCCCGCCGAGCGGTGTGGGTCGGGTCGCTCGCGAGGTAGCACCGGACCTCGTCGACGCCGAGCGCGGCGAGGTCCTCGAGCGCGGTGCGTGAGGCCGCCGCCGCACCGACGACGTCGAGCGGGTCGAGGGTGAGGTCGACCGTGCGGGCCAGCGTCCCCGGGTCGCGTCCCACCTGCGCGCAGGCCCGATCGAGCGCGTCGATCAGGTCGCGGGCGTGGGCCCCGGCGTCCCGGGTGCGGACCCAGCCGTTCCATCCGTCCGCATGGCGGGCGGCGAGCCGCATCGACCGTGGCCCGGCCGCGGCGACGACCAGGGCCGGCGTGGTGCGGGCGGTGTCACGCAACGGCAGCGCCGACGCGACAGCGGACCAGTACCGCCCGGCGCGGTCGGTCGACCCGTCGCGCAGCAGGTCCCGCAGGATCGCCACGTATTCCTCGAGGCGAGCGACGCGGTGGTCGTGACCGACGCCGATCGCCTCGAAGTCGACGGTGTTGCCGGCGCCCACCCCCGGGGAGTACCGGCCGCCGGAGATCTCGTCGAGGGTGTCGGCGACGTGCGCGAGCAGCGCGGGTGGCCGGTACGTGGCGTTGACCACCGAGTGGGCGAGCCGGATGCGGGTCGTCGCCGCCGCCAGGGCGGCCGCCATGACCGTGCTCTCGCGGACGCCGACGTCCTCGTCCGGGTCCGAGTAGTCACCGTCGCCGCCCGCCGGGTAGTAGAGGTGGTCGGGAAGGGCCACGAGGTCGAACCCGAGCGTCTCCGCGTGCCGGGCGAGGTCGAGCAGGTGGGGCCAGCTCACCTCCGCGGCCGACGACGCGGTCGCGTCCAGGCCGAGGGCCGGGCCGATGCGCATCCGTCGATGCTAGGACACCGGGTGCGCGGCGCCTGTGGAAAACCTCGCGGCCGGATCCCGCGGGTCGGCCAGAGTGGCGGGATGGAGGCGACGACGGTGGCTCCGGGGGTGCCGGGGTTCGAGGTGGGGGACCTGCTCGGCGTGGGCGCCACGAGCGAGGTCTGGCAGGCGGTGTGCGTCGCCGACGGCCGCCGGGTCGCGCTCAAGGTCGTCCGCGCCGAGCCCGAGGCCCTCGAGGCCGCCGCACGCGAGGCGGCCGTGACGTCCCGCACCGCCGCCGAGCACGTGCTGGCCGTCGAGTCCTGCGTGCCGCTCGACGACGGCCGCACGGCCCTCGTCCTGCCGCTCCTGCGCGGTGGCAGCCTGGCGCGGCTCGTCGCCGCTCGCGGCCATCTCTCGCCCGGCGAGGTCGTCACCGTCCTGGCGCCCGTCGCCGCCGCGCTCGGCCGGCTCCACGGGGCCGGGGTGGTGCACGGCGACGTGTCGGCCGGCAACGTGCTGCTCGACCTCGACGGTCGCCCGGTGCTCGCCGACCTCGGGCTCGGCCGGGTCGTCGGCGAGGCCCCCGCGCCGGTGTGGGGCACCGCGGGGCACATCGCCCCCGAGGTCCTCCTCGGCGCGGACCCGTCGCCGGCCGCCGACGTCTACGCGCTCGGGGCCCTCGGGTGGCTGTGCCTCGCCGGTGACGTCCCCGGTGCGCCGGGCCTGCGTCCCGCGCTGGCTGAGGTGTCCCGGGCCGGGTCCGGGGCGGCACCGCTCGTGGCCCTCGTCGAGTCCGCGGTCTCGCCCCGCCCGCACGAACGGCCCGGCGCGGACGAGCTGGCGTGCGCGCTGTTCGGCGCGGCCGACCCCGAGCCACTGCGGCTCGTCGAGGCCGACGACGACGTCAGCGCCGTCACCTACCGGCTGCGGGCCGCCGCCGGGTCCGCAGCCGACCGGGCTCCGGACCGGCCACCACGACACCGGGCCCGGCGAGCGCTGCCCGTCCTCGCGTCGAGGTGGCGGCCGGCGCTCGCCACGGCCGGCGTCGTCGCGGGCGTGGCACTCGGGGTGGCGGGGTGGGTCCGGCCCCACGAGCCGGGGCCGCCGGCGGCGCGGCCGGCAGCGGCCGTCGCCCGGCCGTCGCTCGACCCGCGGCCCGGTCCCGTCGTCACCGACGTGCCGGCGGCGGACCCCCGGGCCGACCCGGACGCACCGCGCGAGCGTGCCCAGGAGCTGCTCGAGGTGCTGGCCGAGGCCCGCGCCACGGCCTGGCGGACGGCCGACGTGCGGCACCTGGCGGGCGCCGAGGCCGCGGCGGGGCCGATGTACGCGCGGGACGCCGCGGGTGTGGCCGAGCTGGCCCGGGCGGGGCAGCACTACGACCGGCTCGTCTACACCGTCGAGCATGTCGTCACCGTCCAGGCCGCCGCTCGCCGGGCGGTCCTGCGGGCCCGGCTCGGCACCGGGGCCTACACGGTCCGGGGCGCGGGAGCGAGCAGTGGGCGCCCCGCCCGGCCGGGGCAGGAGGTGCTGGTCGACCTCGTCCGCACCATCGACGGCTGGCGCATCCACGACCTCCGGGGGGCCTAGCCCACGAGCCAGCGGGCCGCGCTGTCGAGGTCGGCGTGGGTGTACCGGTAGCCGCTGGCGACCAGCACGTCACCGACGATGCGCTGGCTGGCCACGATCTCACCCGCGAACTCGCCGACGGCCAGCCTGGCGGCGAACGCGGGCGCCGGGAGGACCGCCGGGCGGTGCATCGCCCGGCCGAGTGCGGTGGCGACCTCGCGCTGGCGCGCGGGCTCGGGCCCGGTCAGGTTCACCGGTCCGGTGACGTCGGCGTGGTCGAGGAGGTGGAGGATCGCGCCGACCTCGTCGACGAGCGTGATCCACGGCCAGAACTGCCGGCCCGAGCCGATCGGCCCACCCAGACCCAGCCGAGCCAGCCGGACCAGCGGGCCCGCGGCCCCGCCCTCGGTGTCGATGAGGACGCCGGACCGGTCCAGCTTGAGGAGGGAGCGGGACGAGCCGCTCGGCGGGGCCAGGACGAGCCCGGTCCGGAGGAAGGCGACGGGCGCGCCGGCGTCGACCGCCGGCTGGGCGGCGGCCTCCCACGCGAGGACCACGTCGGCGAGGAACCCCGCGCCGGGCGGGCTCCCCTCGGTGAGCTCCTCCTCGCCGCGGTCGCCGTAGAACCCGACGGCGGACCCGGACAGGAACCTGACGTCCCGCCCCGTCTCGGCGATGGCCGACGCGACCGCGGCGGTGCCGTCGGTCCGGGAGGAGAGGATCTCGTGCTTGTAGGCGGGGGTCCACCGGCGGTCCCCGACCCCGGCGCCGGCGAGATGCACGACCGCGTCGACCCCGTCGAGGACTCCCGGGTCGAGCCGGCGCGAGCCCGGGTCCCAGCGCACCTCGTCCGGAGCGGACGGGGGCCGGCGGACGAGGCGGACCACCTCGTCGCCGCGCCCGCGGAGCGCGGCGACGAGAGGGGTGCCGATGAGACCGGACGAGCCGGTGACGAGGACGCGGGCCATGACGGCGCGTCAGAGACCGAGGTCGGCCTCGAACGCCCCTTCCTCGAGCCGCTGCTTCATCGTCGTGAGGAAGCGGGCGGCGTCGGCGCCGTCGACGATCCGGTGGTCGTAGGACAGCGCGAGGTAGACCATCGAGCGGATCGCGAGCGTCTCGCCCCCGTCGTCGGTGGTCACGACGACCGGGCGGCGTACGACCGCGCCGGTGCCGAGGATGGCGACCTGCGGCTGGTTGATGATCGGGGTGTCGAACAACGCACCGCGCGAGCCGGTGTTGGTGATCGTGAACGTCCCGCCCGCGAGGTCGTCGGGCATGATCTTGTTGCTGCGGGTCCGCTCGGCGAGCTCCGCGATGGCCCGGGCCAGCCCGGCGATGTTGAGATCGCCCGCGTTGCGGATCACCGGGACGATGAGCCCCTTCTCGGTGTCGACCGCGATCCCGAGGTTCTCGGCGCCGTGGTACGTGACCGACTCGTCCTCGATGCTCGCGTTGACCGTCGGGTGCGCCTTGAGCGCCTCGACGGCCGCGAGGGCGAAGAACGGCAGGAAACTGAGCTTGGTGCCCTCGCGGGACGCGAAGTCGGCCTTGGCCCGGTCGCGCAGCCGCGAGATGCGGGTGACGTCGACCTCGACCACCGTCGTCAGCTGCGCCGAGGTCTGCAGCGACTCGACCATCCGGCGCGCGATCGTCTTGCGCAGTCGCGACATCGGCTGGGTCGTGCCCCGCTTGCTGCTGTCGACCGCGGGCGCGGCCGCGGCCTTGGCCGCGGGAGCCTCCGCCGCCGGGGCCTCCGCCTGCGCGGGCGCCTCGGCCGGGGCCTTCGCCGCCTCGGCGGCCGCGAGCACGTCCTGCTTGCGGATGCGCCCACCGATGCCGCTGCCGGTGATGGTCGCGAGGTCGATGCCGTGGTCGGCCGCGAGCTTGCGCACGAGCGGCGTCACGTAGGCGGCGGCGTCCTCCGTGCCGTCGGCGCTGCCGGCGGCCGGTGCGGTGGTGCTCTGGGCTGCCGGTGCGCCGTCGGCGGCGGCGGCCGCCTCGTCGGGCTTCTCCTGCGGCGGAGCCTCGGCCTTGGGCTCTTCGGCCTTGGGCTGCTCGTCCTTGGGCTCGTCCTTCGGCTCCTCGGCCTCGGGCTCCTCCTTCGGCTCGTCCTTCGCCTCGGGTTCGGGGGCCTGCTCCTGCGCCGGGGCGGACCCCCCGCCGCCACCACCGACGACCGCGAGGTCCGCGCCGACGGGGACGGTCTCGTCCTCCTGGACGAGGATCTTGGTCAGCGTCCCGGCCGCGGGGGAGGGGATCTCGGTGTCGACCTTGTCGGTGGAGACCTCGAGGAGCGGCTCGTCGACGGCGATCTCGTCGCCCTCGGACTTGAGCCAGCGGGTGATGGTGCCCTCGGTGACGGACTCCCCGAGCGCCGGCATCGTCACGGTCGTGCCGTCCCCGGAGCCGCCACCGGAGCCACCGGAGCCACCGGAGTCGCTGTCGGAGGACTCGGACCCGGCGGACTCCTCGGGAGCGGCCTGCGCCGGCTCCTCGTCGCCACCGGACTGCGGCTCGGCCGGCTCCTGGCCGCCCTCGTCGCCGGCCTCGGCGACGGAGTCGGCGTCGGCGGGGTCCTCGACCTCGTCGGCCGGGCCCTCGCCCGAGTCCTCGCCGGAGTCCTCGGCCGCGTCGTCGCCCGACGCCTGCTCGCCACCGGACCCGCCGCCGTCGGAGGCCGCGCCGTCGCCGATGACCGCGAGGTCGGCGCCGACCGGGACGGTGTCGTCCTCCTCGACGAGGATCTCCTGCAGCGTCCCCGCCACGGGGGAGGGGATCTCGGTGTCGACCTTGTCGGTGGACACCTCGAGCAGCGGCTCGTCGACCGCGACGTCGTCGCCGACACTCTTGAGCCACCGCGTCACGGTCCCCTCGGTGACGGACTCGCCGAGTGCGGGCATCTGTACACGTTCGGACATCAGTGGTGCTCTCCTTCGTGGGCGGTGGCGTTCATCACTCTAGTTGTGTGCGTGGAGCGGCTTGCCGGCAAGCGCCAGGTGAGCCTCACCGAGCGCTTCGTTCTGGGTCGGGTGGGCGTGCACGAGGGCCGCGACGTCCTCGGGGAAGGCGTCCCAGGAGACGACGAGCTGGGCCTCGCCGATCTGCTCACCCATCCGGGACCCGACCATGTGGATGCCGACGACGGGGCCGTCCTCGACCCGCACGAGCTTGACGAAGCCCTGCGTGCCGAGGATCTGGGACTTGCCGTTCCCGCCGAGGTTGTACTCGTAGGTGCGGACGGCGTCCCCGTGCTCGGCGCGGGCCTGCTCCTCGGTGAGCCCGACGGAGGCCACCTCGGGTTCGCAGTACGTGACCCGCGGGATCTGGGACTCCACGAGCGGGGCGGGGGAGAGCCCGGCGATCTGCTCGGCGACGAGGATGCCCTGCGCGAAGCCGCGGTGGGCCAGCTGGAGGCCGGGCACGATGTCGCCGACGGCCCAGAGGCCGTCGACCCCCGTGGCGCACCGGTCGTCGGTGACGACGAAACCGCGCTCGAGGGTGACCCCGGTCTCCTCGTAGCCGAGGCCCTCGGTGACCGGGCCGCGCCCGACCGCGACGAGGAGCAGGTCGGTCTCGATCTCCTCGCCGCCCTCGAGCCGCACCGTGACGGCGTCGGCGCCGTCGGTGGCGGAGGCGAACCGGGCGCCGGTGCGCACGGTGATGCCGCGCTTGCGAAAGGCCCGCTCGAGCGCCGCCGACGAGGCGGGGTCCTCGGCCGCGACGAGCCGCGGGAGCGCCTCGACGACGGTCACCTCGGACCCGAAGGACCGCAGCACCGAGGCGAACTCGACCCCGATGACGCCGCCCCCGAGGACGACGACCCGGCCGGGGACGTCGGTGAGCCCGAGTGCCTGGTCGCTGGTCATGACCCGGCCGCCGACCTCCAGCCCGGGCAGGGTCCGGGCGAAGGACCCGGTGGCGAGGACGACGTGGCGCCCGACGAGGCGGCGGTCGCCGACGACGACGGTGTGCGGGCCGTCGAGCCGCCCCTCGCCCTCGACGTAGTCGACCTTCCGGGACTTGACCAGGCCCTGGAGCCCCCGGTGCAGCCGCCCGACGACGGCCTCGCGGTAGGACGTGACCCGCGCCATGTCGATGCCCTCGAGGGTGGCCCGCACGCCGAAGCGCTCCGCCTCGCGGGCGGAGTCGGCGACCTCGGCCGCGTGCAGCAGCGCCTTCGTGGGGATGCAGCCGCGGTGCAGGCACGTCCCCCCGAGCAGGTCCTTCTCGACGAGGGCGACGGTGAGCCCGAGCTCGGCCGCGCGCAGGGCGCAGGCGTAGCCTCCGCTCCCGCCTCCGAGGACGACGACGTCATGGGTGGTCTCGGCGGTGGCCGGCATCCGGTGTGGCTCCCTCTCGCTGGTGGCGTGGTGGTGCACCGGGTCGCAGGGGTGGGCGTCCTCGGCGCTGGACCGCATCCTTCCACTCCCCGACCGGCGGCACGAGGGCGCGACGCGCGGTGGACACAGGTGACGTGCAGGGGGAGCACGTATCGTTGCGCTCATGGCGTGGTGGAGACGCGGGCGGCGCCGCAGCGCGGCGCCCCACGACGGCAGTGACCTGACGAGCGCGCGCGCGCACCTCGAGGACTTCGCGCGCAGCCGGCGCGGCGTCGAGGCGTACGTCGAGCCGGCCACGAACATCACCGCGACGACCGTCGTGCTCATCGCGCACGACGGGGAGTGGACCCGGCGGGCCCTGCCCTCGCGGCCCACGGCCTTCGACATCGCGCGGGGGCTCGAGATCCCGGTGTACGACGTGAACCTCACGGGCTACCCCGCCCGGATGCGGGCCTGGACGGCACGCCAGCGCGACCAGGACCGGCGCTGAGCCGATATCGGTGGCCCGGCGTCGCGGGACGTGCGAGCGTGAGGGTCCGAAGCGAACGACGAGAGGCGTGACGATGTCATCCAAGGACCGGCCCCGGGCCGCGGTGAACGAGGACGTGAAGGCGAAGTTCCGGGCTGCCCTCGACGCGAAGAAGGCGCACGGCGGCGGTGACGTGTCGGAGCAGTCCGAGCACGGCAAGGTCGACCACGCCCACTCCCCGGAGACCAGCGCCCGCCAGCAGATGTTCCGCCGCAAGAGCGGCTGACCGGCCCACGACCGACGAAGGACCGCCCCGGCCGGGGCGGTCCTTCGTCGGTGTCGCGCTCGTCGGCGTGGGTGTCAGCCGGCGTGCTGCTCGACGAGCGCCACGAGGGTCCCGACCCCGAAGCCGGTGCCGCCCTTGGGGGTGCGGCCCGTCGGCGCGTTCGTGTTGAACGCCGGGCCGGCGATGTCGATGTGCGCCCACGGGATGCCCTCGCCGACGAACTCCTGGAGGAAGAGGCCGGCGGTGAGCATGCCGCCGTCCCGGTCGCCCTTGTGGGCGATGTCGGCGGTCGGGGTGTCGAGCTTGGCCCGCAGCGAGGCCGGCAGGGGCATGCCCCAGGCGCCCTCGCCCGCGGTGCCCGCCGCCGCGACGACCCGCTCGCGCAGGTCGTCGTCGTTGGCCATGACACCGGCGAGGTCGTTGCCGAGCGCGATCTGCTGGGCCCCGGTGAGCGTCGCGATGTCGACGATGACGTCCGGGGACTTCTCGCTCGCGAGGCAGATGCCGTCGCCGAGCACCATCCGGCCCTCGGCGTCGGTGTCGAGGATCTCGACCGTCGTGCCGTCCCGCATGACGACGACGTCGCTGGGGCGCTGCGCCGTGCCGCTCGGCATGTTCTCGGCGAGGCACAGGTACCCGGTGACGGCCACCGGCAGGTCCAGCTCGGCCGCGGCGAGCACGGCGGCGGCCACCGCGGCCGCGCCGGCCATGTCGCACTTCATCGTCACCATGCCGGTGGAGGGCTTGATGTTCAGGCCGCCGGAGTCGAACGTGATGCCCTTGCCGACGAGCGCCACCGAGGCCTTCGCGCCCGACGGCGCGTACGACATCGTCACGATCCGGGGCGGGTTGACCGAGCCCTGGCCGACCCCGACGATGCCGCCGTAGCCGCCCTTGGCGAGCGCCTTCTCGTCGAGGACGGAGACCGAGATCTTCGCCGACGAGGCCGAGGCCCGCTGCTTGGCGGCGTCGGCGAACGACTGGGGGAAGAGCACGTTGGGCGGGGTGTTGACGAGGTCGCGGGCCCAGTCGCGCGCGGCTCCGACGGTGGCGGCACGCGCCACCGCCTCCCGGGCCGGCTTCCCCTGGCCCACGGCGGACACGACGGTGATGCGCGGGCCCGCGGAGGCCGGGGCGGAGGACCCCCGGCCCCCCTTGCGGCCCGAGCCGAACGGGGCCGCCTTGTCGTAGACGTAGCAGCCGGACCAGGCGCCGTCGGCGACCGCGCCGAGGCTCTCGAGGTCGGGGGTGGGCAGCGCCAGGGCGACGGCCTTCTTCCCGCGCACGACGCGCAGGGCGGCCGCGGCCGCGTCGCCGAGGACCGTCCGCGGGAACGCCGTCGTGCGGGCGGTGCCCGTGCCGAGCCCGGTGACGACGACGGAGGTCGCCTTAACCCCGGGAACCGCGACGACCCGGTGGACCTCGCCGGCCTTGGCGGTGGCCTCGAGGTCGGCGAGCACGGCCTTCAGGTGCACGGCCGCCTTGCGCGGCAGGCCGTGCCCGGCAGCGAGGTCGGGCCCCTCGTCGGTGCCCACGGCACCGACGACGAGGGCGTCGGCCGGGAGGTCGGCAGGGGACTTGGTCGTCACGGTCAGTGATGTCATGCGGGCAGACTATCCGGGGGCCCGGGCTGCTCCGGCGGGCGCGGTAACGTGCCGGTCATGACCGACCTCCGGCACTCACCACTGCACGACCGGCACGTCGCCCTCGGCGCCAAGATGGCCGACTTCGGGGGGTGGTCGATGCCGATCGAGTACCCCGGGGGAGGGGTCGTGGCCGAGCACACCGCCGTCCGCGAAGCCGTCGGGCTCTTCGACGTGTCGCACCTGGGCAAGGCGCGGGTCAGCGGCCGCGGCGCGGCGGAGTTCGTCAACGCGTGCTTCACCAACGACCTGCGCCGGATCGGCCCGGGGCAGGCCCAGTACACGATGTGCTGCACCGAGTCCGGCGGGGTCGTCGACGACCTCATCCAGTACCTCCGCTCCGACGAGGACGTGTTCCTCATCCCGAACGCCGCGAACACCGGCCGGGTCGTCGAGCTGCTGGCCGCCGCGGCGCCGGACGGGGTGCTCGTCGAGAACCTGCACGAGGACTACGGGGTCCTCGCCGTGCAGGGCCCGCGCTCGGACGAGGTGCTCGCGCGGCTGGGGCTGCCCGTCGACCACGACTACATGAGCTTCGTCGAGACCGAGTGGGAGGGGCGCCCGGTCATCGTGTGCCGCACCGGGTACACGGGGGAGCGGGGCTACGAGGTGGTCCCCGCCTGGGACGTCGCCGCCTCCGTGTGGGACGCGCTGCTCGAGGCGGTCCGGGCCGAGGGCGGTCTGCCCGCCGGCCTCGGCGCCCGCGACACCCTGCGCACCGAGATGGGGTACCCGCTGCACGGCAACGACCTGTCCCTCGACATCACCCCGGTGATGGCGGGCGCTGCGTGGGCCGTCGGCTGGGACAAGGAGACGTTCTGGGGCAAGGAGGCGCTGGCGGCCGAACGCGCCGCCAAGGCCGGCCGGCTCATGCGGGGGCTCGTCGTCACCGGCCGCGGCATCCCGCGCCCGCACTGCGCCGTCCAGGACGCCTCGGGTGGCGTCGTCGGCGAGGTGACGTCCGGGACGTTCTCCCCGAGCCGGAAGCAGGGCGTCGCCCTCGCGCTGCTCGACCGCTCGGTCACCCTCGGCGACGAGGTCCGCGTCGACGTGCGCGGCCGCGAGGTGACGGCCACCGTGACGAAGCCGCCGTTCGTCGAGGCGGGGGTGCGCACGTCATGAGCGAGCAGTGGACGTGGACGTTCGCCGACGCCGACGGCGCCCCGGTGACGGGTGAGCCGACGACCGGGACGGGCTTCCCGACGCAGTCCGACGCCGAGAGCTGGTTCGGGGAGGTGTGGCACGACCTGGCCGAGGCCGGGGTCGCGTCGGTCACCCTGCACCGCGACGGTGCCGTCGTCTACGGGCCGATGAGCCTGGAGGCCGCGCCGTAGCCGAGCCGGGTCAGCCCGGGTACTCCCCGCGGGCCACCTGGGGCTTGGGCATCCGCTGGCGACGCATCTGGAACGCGCGCAGCGCCGCGTAGCGCCAGCTGCCGCGGGCGATCCCGTCCTCCCCGAACGCGGTCACGAGGCGGGCGCGCAGGCCGCGCCACATGAGCGCGGTGTCGATAATGACCGCGAGCACCGCGCCCCACGTGAGGAACACGCTGAACGAGAAGATCGCGTCGTTCTGGATCAGGCTGAGCGCGAGGACGATGAGCATGATCGGCAGCAGGAACTCGGCGAGGTTGCGGCGGGCGTCGACGTAGTCGCGGATGAAGCGGCGCACCGGGCCCTTGTCACGCTGCGGCAGGTAGCGCTCGTCGCCGCTCTCGAGTGCCGCCCGGGTGCGGGCCAGCTGCTCGCGGCGCTTCGCACGGTCGAGGCGGCGGGCCTCCTTGCGGTCCGAGATCACGAGCGGGCGCTTGCGCGCGGCCTCCTGGTCGCGGCGCTTGGGGGTGGGGCGGTTCTTCGCACCCTCACGCTCGGGGTGCGCCTCCTCGCCGTGGCCCTGGTCTGAGGTCTTGCTGCGTCCGAACACGACGCCAACTCTAGGTGGTCTCCCTGGGCGCGTCGTCGGTGGTCGGGGGCGGGGCATCGGGCGGCCCGTCGGTCGGTAGGGTCGGGCGCTGTGACCGACGTACTCGACGATGCCCAGATCACCGCCCTGCGAGAGCGGGTCCGTGACCTCATGCCGCAGATCCGCGCAGACCTCGAGGCGCTGACCCGGATCCCGTCCGTCTCGCTCGACGCCTTCGACCAGGCGCACGTCGAGGCCAGCGCCGCCGCCACGGCCGCGCTGCTGCGGGCCGAGGGGCTGGAGGTCGAGATCATCCGGGAGGGCGGCCGCCCCGCCGTCATCGGCCACCGGGACGGCCCGCCCGGCTCGCGCACCGTCACCCTGTACGCCCACCACGACGTCCAGCCGCCCGGGGACGACGCCCTGTGGGACAGCGCGCCGTTCGAGCCCACCGAGCGCGACGGCCGGGTCTACGCCCGCGGCGTGGCCGACGACAAGGCCGGGGTCATGGCCCATGTCGCGGCGCTGCGCGCACACGGGGACGACCTGCCCGTCGGGGTCACGATCTTCGTCGAGGGCGAGGAGGAGATCGGCTCGAACTCGCTGCCGGCGATCCTCGAGCGGCACGGCGACGCGCTGCGTGCCGACGCCATCGTGCTCGCCGACAGCCAGAACTGGGCCATCGGCGAGCCGGCGCTCACGACGACCCTGCGGGGCATGATCCGCGTCGTCGTCACCGTGGCCACGCTCGACCACGGCGTGCACTCCGGGATGTTCGGCGGGGCCGTCCCCGATGCGCTCATGGCGCTGGTGCGGCTCCTCGCCTCGCTGCACGACGACGACGGGAACGTCGCGGTCGCCGGGCTCGACGCCGGGGTGGCGTCCGACCTCGACTACCCGGAGTCGCGGCTGCGGGCGGAGTCGGGTCTGCTCGACGGCGTCGAGACCATCGGCTCCGGCTCGCTGCTGTCCCGGATGTGGACCAAGCCGGCACTGACGACCATCGGCCTCGACGCCCCGAGCATCGAGCGGTCCTCGAACACCCTCGTCCCGTCGGCCCGGGCGAAGATCTCGATGCGGATCGCACCCGGCCAGGACGACCTCGCCGCCTTCGAGCTGCTCAAGGCCCATCTCGAGGCGCACGCGCCGTGGGGTGCCGAGGTCGACGTCGAGCTCGAGGAGCGCGGGCTCGGCTTCGCCGCGGACGCCGACGGCCCGGTGTACGACCAGGCCCGGGCCGCGTTCGCCGACGCCTGGGGTGTCGAGCCGGTCGACATCGGGGTCGGAGGGTCCATCCCGTTCGTCGCCGCGTTCGCCGAGCGCTTCCCGGACGCCGCGATCCTCGTCACGGGGGTCGAGGACCCCGACACCCGCGCCCACGGCGCCAACGAGTCGCTGCACCTCGAGGAGTTCGAGAAGGTGTGCCTCGCCGAGGCTCTGCTGCTCGCTCGCCTGGGCGCGCTGCCCCGCTGAGACGGACCGTGTCAACCCCTCGTTGACGGAGGCCGCGCGTCAAGATACTCTTGACGCATGGCATCGATGCGTACGGAGCAGCGGACCGGGATCGTCCTCGTGCTCCTCGGCCTGCTGACCTCGGTCCTCAGCACCGTCCCCTCCGGCGGCTTCGTCCGCGGATTGTTCCAGGGGGCGACCATCGCGCTGATGGTCGCCGCGGCCTACCTGCTCGAGTCCGCCTGGCGGGGGGCGCGGGGCCGGGAGGAGAAGCTGTGGCTGCCCACCCGGGACGAGAACCGCGGGTGACCCAGCCGCCCGTCGACCCGCTCGCCGACGCGCTGGGACGGGTCGTCCTGCGCGGTGGCGACGGGCTCGAGCCGCTCGACCCGGACCGGTCCGAGCAGCACCTCGCCATCGTCGAGCGGGCCGCCGCGGCCGAGCGGGTGGGTCGTGACCTGCTCCGGCAGGCGGTCTCGGCGGCGCGCGGGAGCGGGCACAGCTGGGCCGCCATCGGCGGGGTGCTCGGGCTCAGCCGGCAGGCGGTCCAGCAACGGTTCGGCGGCGACGACGACCCCGACGAGGGGCCGGAGTACCGCTGGCTCGGTCCGGTGACGGCGATCGACGAGATGCCCGAGCTCGAGCTCGCCGGCCGGCGCGGATGGCGGACCGTCGGCGCGGGGATGCTCAAGCACCGGATGATGCGCACGGCGACCCAATGGGAGCATCGTCGCGTCGTGTGGCGTCAGCCGGCCGGGTCCTACGAGACGGACGGCTGGATCGTCGCCGTCCGCGCCTTCCCCTGGCTCTACCTCGTCCGCGACCTGGGGACCCCCCCGGAGCGGTGAGGGGCGTCCGCGGTCCGCCGGGCGCCCCCTGGACGATTCCGCGGGGGCAGGCCCGGCCCGCTACCCTGGAGCCCGCGCTCGCATTTCCTGCTTGAGGCGCACCCATGATCCGCCGTCGCCGGCGGCCACCCCAGTCCTCATCCCTGCCCGACGCCGTGCGGGGCCGCCCCGCACCGTCCGGGGCCACCGCCGACTCCGGAGCTCCCCCTTGTCCCGTCCCGCCCCCGCCGCCGCCACCACCGAGCTGCACCGCTTCCCCCACGAGGAGCAGGTCACCTCGGTCCGTGCCGCCCTCCGTTCGCCCCGACGCCTGCGCACCGAGGTGCTCGCCGGCCTCGTCGTCGCGCTCGCCCTGATCCCCGAGGCGATCTCGTTCTCGATCATCGCCGGCGTCGACCCGCGGGTCGGGCTCTTCGCGTCGTTCACGATGGCCGTCTCCATCGCCTTCCTCGGCGGACGCCCGGCGATGATCTCCGCCGCGACCGGCGCCATCGCCCTCGTCATCGCCCCCGTCGTGCGCGAGTACGGCCTGGACTACCTCCTCGCAACGGTCATCCTCGGCGGGATCATCCAGGTCGTGCTGGCTCTGCTCGGCGTCGCCCGGCTCATGCGCTTCCTCCCGCGCTCGGTGATGGTCGGCTTCGTCAACGCGCTCGCCATCCTCATCTTCCTCGCGCAGGTGCCGCACCTCACCGGCGTGCCGTGGACGGTCTACCTCCTCGTCGCGGTGGCGCTGGCCGTCATGGTCCTGCTGCCGAAGCTCACGACGGTCGTGCCGGCGCCGCTCGTCGCGATCGTCGCCCTCACCCTGTTCACCGTGGGCGCCGCCGTGGCCGTGCCGACCGTGGGTGACGAGGGCGCGCTGCCCGACAGCCTCCCCGGGTTCGTCCTGCCGGACGTCCCCTTCACCGTCGAGACCCTGCGGATCATCGGCCCGTACGCGGTCGGGATGGCCCTCGTCGGTCTCATGGAGTCGCTGATGACGGCCAAGCTCGTCGACGACATCACCGACACCCACTCCGCCAAGACCCGCGAGTCGTGGGGTCAGGGTGTCGCCAACGTCATCACCGGGTTCTTCGGTGGCATGGGCGGCTGCGCGATGATCGGCCAGACGATGATCAACGTCAAGGCCTCCGGGGCGCGGACGCGGATCTCGACCTTCCTCGCCGGCGTCTTCCTGCTCATCCTCGTCGTCGTGCTCGGCGACATCGTCGGCCTCATCCCGATGGCCGCGCTCGTCGCCGTCATGATCATGGTGTCGGTCGCCACCTTCGACTGGCACAGCATCCAGCCGTCGACGCTGCGCCGGATGCCGCGCAGCGAGACGGTCGTCATGGTGACGACGGTCGCCGTCGTCGTCGTCACGCACAACCTCGCCATCGGGGTCGTCGTCGGCGTCCTCGCGGCGATGGTCGCCTTCGCCCGCCGGGTCGCGCACCTCACCCGGGTCGTCGAGGTCCCCACGGTCGAGCCCGACACCAAGGTCTACGCGGTGCTCGGCGAGCTGTTCTTCGCCTCGAGCAACGACCTCGTGACCCAGTTCGACTACGTCGGGGACCCCGAGCGGGTCATCGTCGACCTGAGTGGCGCCCGGGTCTGGGACGCCTCGAGCGTCGCCGCGCTGGACGCGGTGACGACGCGCTACGCCCGCAAGGGCAAGCGCGTCGAGGTCATCGGGCTCGACGGGCACAGCCTCGACCGCCACGAGCGGCTCGCGGGCCACCTGGCCGGCGGCCCCTGACGACGACAGGAGCGGCGGGTCAGTCCTTGGCGGTCTCGCCGGGCAGCGAGAGCATCCGCTCGAGCGCGACCCTGGCGTGGTGGGCGGTGTCGGGGTCGACCCGGATCGGGTTCACGACGCGCCCCACGGCCAGCGACTCCAGCGCCCACACGAGGTGCGGCAGGTCGATGCGGTTCATCGTCGAGCAGTAGCAGACGTTCTTCTCGAGGAAGACGATGCGCTGCTCGGGGAACTGGGCCGCGAGCCGCTTCACGAGGTTGAGCTCGGTGCCGACGGCCCACGACGTGCCGGGCGGTGCCGCCGCGATGGTCTTGATGATCTTCTCGGTCGAGCCGACCTCGTCGGCGAGCTCGACGACCTCGTGCCGGCACTCCGGGTGCACGATGACCTTGACGTCCGGGATCTCGCGCCGGGCCGCCTCGACGGCCTCCACCGAGAACCGGCCGTGCACGGAGCAGTGGCCCCGCCACAGGATCATCGTCGCGGCCCGCAGCTGCTCCACCGTCAGCCCGCCCATGGGGCGGTGCGGGTCCCACACGACGCAGTCCTCGAGCGGGCCGCCGAGGTCGCGCGCGTAGGTGTTGCGGCCGAGGTGCTGGTCGGGCAGGAAGAGGACCTTGCCGCCCTCGCCGGCCTCGCCGAGCGCCCAGGTGAGCGCCGTCGCGGCGTTCGAGGAGGTGCAGATGGTCCCGCCGTGCCGGCCGGTGAACGCCTTGATGGCCGCCGAGGAGTTCATGTACGTGACGGGGATGGTGACGTCGGCGACCCCGGCCGCGGCGAGCTCGTCCCAGCACTCCTGCACCTGGTCGATGGCGGCCATGTCGGCCATCGAGCAGCCGGCGGCGAGGTCGGGCAGGACGACGGTCTGGGTGTCGGCGGTGAGGATGTCGGCCGACTCGGCCATGAAGTGCACGCCACAGAACACGACGTACTCGGCGTCGGGCCGGGCCGCGGCCTCCTTGGCGAGCTTGAAGGAGTCGCCCGTGACGTCGGCGAACTCGATGACCTCGTCGCGCTGGTAGTGGTGGCCGAGGACGAAGAGCCGGTCGCCGAGGGCGGCCTTGGCGGCACGGGCCCGTTCGACGAGGCCGGGGTCCGACGGTGCGGGCAGGTCGCCCGGACACTCGACGCCGCGCTCGGAGGCCAGGTCCCGGCCCTGGCCGAGGACGAGCAGGGGGAGCGGAGCGTGCTGGGGCGTGCCGGTCGTCGTCGTCACCCTTCGATCCTAGGCGCTCCTCCCGGGGCCCGGGTCGGCAGCGGGGGCCGCTGCACCGATACGCTCGCCGGGTGCGTGTGCTGATCGCCCCGGACGCCTTCGGGTCCACCCTCGGCGCCACCCAGGTCGCGACCGCGATGGCCGCCGGCTGGGCCGCGGGCGCCCCGCACGACGCGGTGCGGGTCCTGCCGCTCTCCAACGGCGGGCCGGGCTTCCTCGACGTCCTGCAGCACGCCCTCGGCGGCACGACCGTCGCGACGACCGTCAGCGACCCGCTCGGTCGCGAGGTGCCGGCGGCCCTGCTGCTCGTCGAGGACGAGCGCCACCGCACCGCCTGGATCGAGTCCTCCCAGGCCACCGGGCTCCACCTGCTCGACGCGGACGAGCGCGACCCCTCGCTGACGAGCACCTGGGGGGTCGGCCAGCTGCTCGACGCCGCGCTGGCCGAGGGCGCCACCCGCATCGTCGTCGGCGTCGGCGACGGGTCCACCAACGACGCCGGCGCCGGGATGCTCGCCGCCCTCGGGGCCGGGCCCGCCACCGCCCTCGCCCGCGGCGGCCGGGCGCTCGGCGAGGCGCGGGGCGACTGCCTCATCGGGCTGCCGGCGGTCCTGGACCGGTTCGCCGGGGTCGAGCTGGTCCTCGCGACCGACGACGAGACCCCGCTGCTCGGGCTCTCGGGCACCAGCGCCGTCGACGCGCCGCGCAAGGGGGCGACCCCGGAGCAGGCGCAGTCCCTGGAGTTCGCCCTCGGGCACTTCACCGACATCCTCGCGCGGTCGCTGCCCAGCGCACCCCTGGACCTGCTCACCGGCAAGCCCCGCCGCCTCGACCGGGAACCGGGGGCGGGCGCGTCCGGTGGCCTGGGCTACGCGCTGCTCGCGCTCGGGGCGCGCCCCGTCGGGGCCGTCGCCGAGCTGCTCCGGGTGACCGGCTTCGGGGTGGCCGTGGCGGGGAGCGACCTCGTCGTCACCGCCACCGGGCGGCTCGACTGGGCGGCGATGCGCGGGTCCGTCGTGTCCGGGGTGGCGGAGGCGACGATGGAGACCGCGCGCCCCGTCGTGTGCGTCGCGGGGGAGTGCCTCGTGGGCCGGCGCGAGACGATGTCGATGGGCCTGGCGGGCTGCTACGCGGTCGCCGACCACCCCCGCGAGCTCGAGGCGATGATCGCCGACCCCGTCGCCACCCTCGAGGCCCGCACGGCCCGGGTGGCGCGGACCTGGTCCCCGGGGCGCTGACGGCGCGGGCGTCCATCGTGCGGTCGATGCACGATCGAGGGGGGCCGGGACGTACAGTGGAGGCGTCCGGGAACACCGGGGGCCGGCGTGCGGTTGCACGCACCGACAGGCCCTCCGGCCATTCTCCAGAAAGCACTGAGGAGTCCTCCGATGAGCGACCAGCTCCAGACCACCGAGGCCACCGAGACGGCGACGCACGGCGTCGAGCTCACCGACCTGGCCGCCTCGAAGGTCGCGTCCCTGCTCGCGCAGGAGGGTCGTGACGACCTCCGGCTGCGCGTCGGCGTCCAGCCCGGCGGCTGCTCCGGGCTCATCTACCAGCTCTACTTCGACGAGCGCACCCTCGACGGTGACCTCGTGCGCGACTTCGGCGGGGTCGAGGTCGTCGTCGACCGGATGAGCGCCCCCTACCTCCAGGGCGCCTCCATCGACTTCTCCGACACCATCGAGAAGCAGGGGTTCACGATCGACAACCCCAACGCCGGCAGCTCCTGCGCCTGCGGCGACAGCTTCAGCTGAGCACCCGTTCCGGGCCCGGACCACCCCCTCGGTGGTCCGGGCCCGTTCGCGTCCCCGGGGGCGGGTAGGTTGCGTGTCGTGCAGATCGCCGTCACCGGGTCCATCGCCACCGACCACCTCATGACCTTCAAGGGGAGGTTCGCCGACTCCCTCGTCGTCGAGCAGCTCGACAAGATCTCGGTCAGCTTCCTCGCCGACGCCCTCGAGATCCGCCGGGGTGGGATCGCGGGCAACATCTGCTTCGGGATGGCCGTCCTCGGCACCCGCCCGCTCCTCGTCGGGGCGGCGGGGGAGGACTTCGCCGACTACCGCAGCTGGCTGAGCCGGCACGGCGTCGTCACCGACCACGTGCACATCTCGGACACCCGGCACACCGCCCGGTTCGTCTGCACGACCGACGACGACATGGCCCAGATCGCCACGTTCTACGCGGGCGCGATGAGCGAGGCCCGGATGATCGAGCTCGGCCCGATCCACGAGCGCTGGGGCCTGGACCTCGTCCTCATCGGCGCCGACGACCCCGAGGCGATGCTGCGCCACACCGAGGAGTGCCGCTCCCGCGGCATCCCCTTCGTCGCGGACCCCTCGCAGCAGCTCGCGTTCGCGGACGGCCCGTTCATCCGCAAGCTCGTCGACGGCGCCGACTACCTCATCACCAACGAGTACGAGTCCCACCTCACCTCGTCCAAGACCGGCTGGAGCCAGGAGGAGATCGACGACCGGGTGACGACCCGGGTCATCACCCTCGGCAAGGACGGCGCCGAGATCCGCACCAAGGGCGCCGAGACGATCCACGTCCCCGTCGCGGGCGAGGTCGAGCGGGTCGACCCCACAGGGGTCGGGGACGCCTTCCGGGCCGGGTTCCTCGTCGGCCTCAGCGGCGGCCTGGACCACGAGCGGTGCGCCCAGATCGGGTCGGTGCTGGCCGCCTACGTCCTCGAGACGGTCGGGACCCAGGAGTACCTCGTCGGCCGGCAGGGGTTCCTCGACCGGTTCACCGCCGCGTACGGCGACGTGGCTGCAGCCGAGGTCGCCCCGCTCGTGCGGTGCACCCGAGACTGAGCCGTCCGGAGCCGTGTTCCCGCCCGTCCCGCCACCGCCGACGCCGTGGCAGCTCGATGCCGCGCGCGCCATGGAGGGCGACGACCTCGTCGCGGCCGGTGCCGACCTCGAGCCCGGCACCCTGCTCGAGGCCTACCGGCTCGGGCTGTTCCCGATGGGTCTCGGCCCCGACGGCCACGGGACGATCGGCTGGTGGTCCCCGGACCCCCGCGGGGTCATCCCCGCCGGGGCGCTGAAGGTCCGCCCCTCGCTGCGCAAGGTGCTCGCTCGCTTCGAGGTGACCGTCGACACCGCCTTCCCCGACGTCGTGGCGGCCTGCGCCGACCCCAGCCGGGAAGGCCGCTGGATCACCCCGGCGGTCGAGGCCGCCTACCTGCGCCTGCACGAGCTGGGGTGGGCGCACAGCGTGGAGGTCCGGCAGGAGGGGGACCTCGTCGGCGGGCTCTACGGGGTGTCGATCGGCGGGCTGTTCGCCGGGGAGTCGATGTTCCACACGGTGCGGGACGCCTCGAAGGTCGCCCTCGTCGGGCTCGTGCGCCGCTTCCACGCCGACGGCGACCCGCGGCGCATCATCGACGTGCAGTGGGCCACCGGCCACCTGCGCCGGCTGGGCGCGCAGGAGTGGCCCAGGGCGATGTACCTCGAGCGGCTCGCGGCGGCGCTCGAGGCGCCTCAGGTGGACCTGGCAGGCGTCGTGCCCGCGCCGCCCCCGAGCAGCACCGAGTAGCGGGTCCAGGAGCCCTCGGGCTCCAGCGTCACGGCGTGCCCCCGCATCCGGGCCCACGCAGGGACGTCGGAGCGGGCCGCCTCGTCGTCGGCGAGGAGGACGAGCGTGGTCCCGGCCGGGAGGTCGCGACTGGCCCGTGCCACCCGGATGACCGGCACGGGGCACCGCGTCCCGCGGGCGTCCACGACGGCAGGCCCGCTCACAGCCCGGCCGTCCCGAGCCGCCGCCGGACGTCGGCGACCACGTCCGGCAGCACCGCGCAGAGCCTCTCGACGTCGTCGGCCCGGCCGGGGGAGACCGACTCCAGGGGCAGCGACACGCGCACGTTGCCGTGGGTGAGCACGCCCATGGCCGCGAGCACGTGGCTCGGGCGCAGGGCGCTCGAGCTGCACGCGGAGCCGGAGGCCACGGCCACCCCGCGCCGCGCGAGCTCGTCGACGAGCACCTCCCCGTCGGTGAACAGCACGCTGAACGTCACGACGTGGGGGAGGCGGTCGAGGGGGTCGCCGACGACCTCGACGTCGGGGACGCCCGCCGCCGCAGCGCGGACCCGGTCGACGAGCACGCCGGCCGCAGCGGCGTCCGCGGACGCGGCGGCCGACGTCTGGCGCCAGGCCTCGGCCGCGGCGAGGACGAGCGGGACCCACGGGGCGGCGAGCGTGCGGCCCTGCTCGGACTCCCGGCGCGGGCCCGGCAGCCCCCACCGGGTGCCCGCGCGGACCCCGAGCAGCCCGACCGGCGGACCGCCGAACGCCGCGGCGTCGGCGACGACGACGTCGCCGTGGGAGGGCAGCGGGTCGCGACCGAGGGAGGCGGTGGCGTCCAGGAGCAGCGGCACCCCCGCGTCGCGGGCCGCCGAGGCCAGCTCGGCGACCGGCTGGCGGGTGCCGACCTCGCCGTTGGCCGTCTGCACGACGGCCGCCGCCACCTCGGGCCGGCCCACCGCGGCCCGGTAGGCGTCGGGGTCGACCCGGCCCTGCGCGCTCACCGGCACGGGCTCGTCGTCACCGCAGCGCAGGAGGACGACGCTGCGCTCCACGGCGGACGCGACGACCCGACCGCCCACCCGGCGGCGGGCGTGCCGGAGCCCGTCGAGGCCCACCGCGAGGGCGTCCTCGGGGCTGGCGTGCACCGAGAGCTCGTCGGGGCGGACCCCGACGGCCTCCGCGAGCACCTCGCGGGCGGTGTCGAGGAGGGCCCGGGCCCGGCGGCCGGGGCCGTGCAGCCGGGTCGGGTCGGCCCAGGCCGCCTCGACGGCGGCGCCCAGCGTCCGGGCGGCCAGCGGATGGAGCGGCCCCCTGGAGGCGTCGAGAACCCCGGCCGCGGACGGGCCGGCCGGGGGCTCCGAGCGGGGGTCTGAGGGGGGGTGAACCGTGGTGTGCGCCACCCTTCGACACTAGCCCCCCGCACTGCCGTCTCCGAGCACGGTGCAGTAGGGTTTGCACCGTTCGTCCACTCGACCCCGAAGGGTGAAGCGGTGCGCCAGCACGACCTCTCCTCGCCCCGTCGCCCAGGTCGCCGTCTCGGCGCCTGGGCCGTCATCGGCGCACTGACGACCACGGTCCTCGGCGGCTGCGCGGCCGGCAACCTGCGCGGCGACGCGTCCACCGGGTGGCTCCCGCCCGCCGTCACCGAGGGGGGCGACCGCGTCACCACGCTGTGGATCGGCGCGTGGATCACCCTCATCGCGGTCGGCCTGCTCGTCATCGGCCTCACCGTCTGGTGCATGGTCGCCTACCGCCGCCGCAAGGACGACAACGAGCTGCCGGTGCAGCTGCGGTACAACATCCCGATCGAGATCCTGTACACGGTCGTGCCGATGCTCATGGTCGTCGTGTTCTTCTACTACACCGCCCGCGACGAGGCCGCCCTCATCGACACCTCCAAGGAGCCCGACGTCACGGTCAACGTGGTCGGCAAGCAGTGGAGCTGGGACTTCAACTACCTCGAGGACGACGTGCACGAGGTCGGTACCCAGGCGATCCTCACCGGCAAGCCCGGCGCCGAGGAGACCATCCCGACGCTCTACCTGCCGGTGAACGAGCGCACCGAGTTCGTCCTCACCTCGCGCGACGTCATCCACTCGTTCTGGATTCCCGCGTTCCTCCAGAAGATGGACATGATGCCGGGCCGGGTCAACCGGTTCCAGGTCGTGCCCACCCAGGAGGGCCAGTTCAAGGGCAAGTGCGCCGAGCTGTGCGGGGCGTACCACTCGCAGATGCTCTTCAACGTCAAGGTCGTCCCCCGTGCCGAGTACGACGCCCACATGGCCGAGCTGCGCGCGGCGGGCCAGACGGGGCTGCTGAACAACACCCTCAACAGGAGCCAGCTCATGGATGGCCAGACCGTCACGACCGGCGGAGGGAACTGAGATGAGCACCGCCTCCGACGCCCGCATGCTGCGTGAGACGACGACGACCACGACCAAGGCCCGCGCCCGTCGCGTCTCGCCGGGCTCGATCGCCGTCAAGTGGATGACGACGACCGACCACAAGGTCATCGGCAACCTCTACTTCATCACCTCCTTCGTCTGGTTCCTCGTCGGCGGCCTCATGGCCCTGGTGATCCGCGCCGAGCTCGCCGTCCCGGGCCTCCAGGTCGTCGACAACCCCGACCAGTACAACCAGCTCTTCACGATGCACGGCACGATCATGCTGCTGCTCTTCGCGACGCCGCTGTTCGCCGGCTTCGCGAACGCACTGATGCCGCTCCAGATCGGCTCGCCCGACGTCGCGTTCCCCCGCCTCAACATGTTCGCCTACTGGCTCTACCTCTTCGGTGGGCTCATCGTCGGCGCCGGCTTCCTCACCCCCAACGGCGCGGCCGCCTTCGGCTGGTTCGCCTACGCCCCGCTGTCCGACAGCACGTACAGCCCGGGGCTCGGCGGCGACCTGTGGGTCTTCGGGCTGGCCCTGGCCGGCTTCGGCACCATCCTCGGCGCCGTCAACTTCATCACGACGATCATCACGATGCGCGCGCCCGGCATGACGATGTTCCGGATGCCGATCTTCACGTGGACGGTGCTCGTCACCTCGATCCTCGTGCTCATCGCCTTCCCGGCCCTCGCCGCGGCGCTGTTCGCCCTCGGGGCCGACCGCCGCTTCGGAGCGCAGATCTTCGCTCCCGAGAGCGGGGGGTCGATGCTGTGGCAGCACATCTTCTGGTTCTTCGGGCACCCCGAGGTCTACATCATCGCCCTGCCCTTCTTCGGGCTGATCTCCGAGATCCTCCCGGTGTTCTCGCGCAAGCCGATCTTCGGCTACAAGACCCTCGTCTACGCGACGATCGCCATCGCGGCGCTCTCGGTGTCGGTGTGGGCGCACCACATGTACGCCACCGGGCAGGTGCTGCTGCCGTTCTTCGCGATCATGACGATGCTCATCGCCGTGCCCACAGGCGTGAAGTTCTTCAACTGGATCGGCACGATGTGGGGCGGCAAGCTCGAGTTCGCGACGCCGCTCATCTGGTCGCTGGGCTTCCTCGTCACCTTCCTCTTCGGTGGCCTGACCGGGGTCATCCTCGCCAGCCCGGCCCTGGACTTCCAGCTCTCCGACAGCTACTTCGTCGTCGCGCACTTCCACTACGTCGTCTTCGGCACCGTCGTGTTCGCGATGTTCGCCGGCTTCTACTTCTGGTGGCCCAAGTTCACCGGCCGGATGCTCGACGAGCGGCTGGGCAAGATCCACTTCTGGATGCTGTTCATCGGCTTCCACATGACGTTCTTCGTCCAGCACATCCTCGGCGCGCAGGGCATGCCGCGGCGCTACGCCGACTACCTGCCCGAGGACGGCTTCACCCTCGGCAACCAGATCTCGACCGCCGGCGCGTTCCTGCTCGGCGCCTCGATGCTGCCGTTCTTCTACAACCTCTGGAAGACGTCGAGGACCGCGCCGCACGTCGAGTCCGACGACCCGTGGGGGTACGGCGGCTCGCTGGAGTGGGCCACGTCGTGCCCGCCGCCGCGGCACAACTTCGACCGCATCCCGCGGATCCGCTCCGAGCGCCCCGCGTTCGACCTGCACCACCCGCATGCAGCGCCCGCCGGGACGCACGCCGAGGCCCGCGCCAGCAAGGAGCACGCGATGGTCTCGGCCCTCGGCCCGGCCGACATCGACGACGCCGCGTTCGTCGACGAGACCCCGACGAAGAAGGACTGACGCATGCGCGCCATGGAGAAGATCGGCATCCTCCTCGGGGTGTTCGCCGGCGCCGTCGCGGTGCTCTACTGGGCCTGGACCAGCTCCACCGAGCTCGGGGTCGAGTGGGTGGGGGTCCTCGGGCTCATCCTCGCCGCGCTGTTGGGCTTCATGATCGCCTGGTACCTCTGGATGACCCGGCGCCGGCTCGACCGGGACCCCTCCGACGACCCGCTCGGTGAGATCGACGAGATCCAGGGCGAGTACGGGTTCTTCAGCCCGCACAGCTGGCAGCCGCTGTTCCTCGCCGGCTCCGCGGCGATCATCTTCCTCGGCCTCGCCGTCGGGTGGTGGCTCGTCATCATCGGCGTGTTCTTCGCCGTCCCGGCTGTCGTCACGTGGACCTTCGAGTACTGGAAGGGCCCGCACGCCCTCTGAGCGGACTCGTCCGTCAGCCCCAGCCGAGGTCGTGCAGCGCGGCGTCGTCGATCCCGAAGTGGTGGGCGATCTCGTGCACCACGGTGACCGTGATCTCGTCGGTCAGCTCCTCGATGTCGCCGCACATCCGGCTCAGCGGCCCCCGGAAGAGCAGGATGCGGTCCGGGAGCGCCCCGGCCGACCATGCGTCGCCGCGCTCGGTGAGGGGGATGCCCTCGTAGACCCCGAGCAGGTCCGGGTCGTCCGGCGGCGGCTCGTCCTCGACGAGGAAGACGACGTTGTCGAGCATCGCCATCAGCTCCTCGGGCACCTCGTCGAGGGCGTCCTCGACGATCCGGTCGAAGTGCTCGGCGCTCAGCGGCTCCACGTGACCGCCCCGCCGTCCCGCGGGCCCGGCGCGAGCAGGGTGCCGAGCACCGGTGCGGTCAGGGGGATCCCGTTCCAGCGCGCCGTGGCGACCCCGTCGGCGCAGTGCACGAGCAGGGCGTGGGGGGTCTCGACCGCGGCGACCCGTGCCGAGAAGGCGCCCGCCTGGGTCCACCCGCCCGAGGCGACCCAGGGCGCCCCGGCCGGGTCGGGCCAGGCGCCGTCGGAGCACGGGACCTCCAGCTCGGCGTCGCCCTCGAGCAGGGTCAGCGACCATCCGGGACCGTGCGGCGCCCGGTGCACCAGGACCCCGGTCAGGGCGGGCACGTCCTCGGTGGGCGCGTGGGTGAACGCCCACGGGCCGTCGCCCGGGGCCGGGGCGCGCGAGCCCTCGGCACCGAGCCGGGCGCCCGCGAGGTGCCGGGTGAGCTCGCCGTGCGCGTCGGGATCCGGGGGGAGGGGTGCGTCGGAAAGGGCCGGCAGCAGCTCCTCCCAGATCGCGTCGAGCGTCTCCTGGGTGCGGTCGGTGCACGACGTCAGCGCGACGACGAGGTCGGCCCCGGGGACGACGACCGAGAACTGCCCGTAGGCGCCGTCCGCGCGCACGGCATCGTGGCGGCAGCGCCACATCTGGTAGCCGTACCCCTGCTGCCAGTCGACGGTCTCGGGGTGGTGGGTGGTGTCGGTGTGCGCGGTCGTCATCAGGCTCACCCACCCCTGCGGCAGGAGGCGCCGCCCGTGCCACACCCCGTCACGCATGAGGAGCTCCCCGAGGTGGCTCAGGGCGTGGGTCGGCACGTGGAGCCCGGAGTAGCCGGCGTCCAGGCCGTCCTCGCCGCTCCAGGCGGCGTCGGACACCCCGAGGGGCTCGAGCAGGCGGGGCGTGAGGTAGTCGAGCAGCCGCTGCCCGCTGCGCCGCTGCACCGCCAGGCCCGCCATGAGCGTCGCGCCGTTGTGGTAGACGAACCAGCCGGGGTCCTCCTCGGGCTCGGTGCCGAGGAAGGTCTCGGGGAACGTCGCGGGGCGGCTCTCGCGCCAGACGAGGCTGTCGGCGCGGTGCCCGGTGCGCATCGCCAGCAGGTCGTGGAGGGTCAGGGCGGCCGCCCGCGGTCCCGCGAGGGGTGCGGCCTCGGGGAAGAGGTCGACGACGCGGTCCTGGAGCCGCAGCAGGCCCTCGTCGACGGCGAGGCCGACGGCGCACGCCGTGAACGTCTTGCTCACGGAGTACACGAGCTGCCGGCCGGCCCGGTGGTAGGGCGCCCACGACCCCTCTGCGACGACGTGGCCGTGCCGCACGATGCTCACGCTGTGCGGCTCCAGCCCGCGGCCCTCCCAGCGGGCCAGGAGGGCGCGGACAGCGGGGGACGGGACGCCCTGCTCCTCCGGCGTGCTGTGGGGCAGCCCGGGGCTCGGCCTCACCGAGGTCACGCGGGCGTCAGCGCCGGGACGCCGCTTCCGGGGACTCCAGCTGCTCGGCGGGCTCGCCACCCTCGATCGCCTCGGTCTCCTCGCCGTGGTGGTGCGCAGCCGCCAGCTCGGCCGGGGTGACCGGGTTGACCGCGTCGCGGAAGTAGAACCGCGACACGGCGGCGCGGAGGCGGTCGCCGCGGGCCGCGGGGCGCGCGACCCCGTGCTCGTCGACGGCCGGCTCCAGCTCGAGCGGTGCGACCGCCTCGTGCTGGACGAGGATCCACTGGTCCTCGGGCAGCTCGGCCTCGTGGCGCTCGAAGAAGCGCCCGTCGGGCGTGCGGATGATCGTGCCGGACTCGCGCCCATGGAGGACCTGCTCGCGGTCACGGCGCTGGAGCGAGAGACACACCCGCTTGGTGACCCAGAACACGAGCGGAGGCAGGACGAAGAAGCCGATGCGGAAGAACCACGTGAGGTCGTTGATCGACATGCCCAGCTTGATCGCCAGGATGTCGTTGCCACCGGCGAACATGAGGATCGTGTAGGCGGTGATGCCTGCCATGCCGATCCCGGTGCGCACCGGCGCGTTGCGGGGGCGCTGCAGGAGGTGGTGCTCGCGGTCGTCGCCGGTGACCCAGCGCTCGAGGAACGGATAGACCCCGAGGACGATGTAGACGAGCGGGAGCAGGATCAGGGCGCCCGGGAAGATGTTCGCCGAGATCGTGTAGCCGAACACGGTGAACTCGAGCCAGCCGGGCAGCAGGCGCAGCGCGCCGTCGGCGAAGCCCATGTACCAGTCGGGCTGGGAGCCCGCGGTGACCGGCGACGGGTCGTACGGCCCGTAGCCCCAGATCGGGTTGATCTGCACGAGCGCCGAGATGAGGGCGATGACGCCGAAGACGATGAAGAAGAAGCCACCGGCCTTGGCGGCGTACACCGGCATGACCGGGTAGCCGACGACGTTGTTGTTCGTGCGGCCCGGGCCGGGGTACTGGGTGTGCTTCTGGAGGGCGACCAGCCCCACGTGGGCGATGAAGAGCCCCACGAGGATGGCGGGGATCAGCAGCACGTGCGCGGAGTACAGCCGCGGGATGATCATCTCGCCGGGGAACGGGCCGCCGAAGATGCCGTACACGAGGTAGGTGCCGATGACCGGAGCGGTCTGCACGAACCCGGCCATGGCGCGGATGCCGGTGCCCGACAGCAGGTCGTCGGGAAGGGAGTAGCCCGCGAAGCCCTCGACGATGGCAAGGAGGGCGAGGACCGAGCCGATGACCCAGTTGATCTCGCGCGGCTTGCGGAAGGCGCCGGTGAAGAAGACCCGGAACATGTGGACGACGAGCGCGACGACGAACATCAGCGCGGCCCAGTGGTGGATCTGGCGGATGATGAGGCCGCCCTTGATGTCGAAGGAGATGTTGAGCGAGGACGCGTAGGCCTCGGACATCCCGACACCGCGCAGCGGCACGTAGGAGCCGTCGTAGACGGTGTGGCCGGCGCTGGGCACGAACCAGAACGTGAGGAAGGCCCCGGTGACCAGGCAGATGATCATCGAGTACATCGCGATCTCGCCGAGCATGAAGGACCAGTGGTCGGGGAAGACCTTCTTCATGAGGTAGCCGACCGGCTTGGCGGCGCCCGTGCGGTCGTCGACCCAGCCGGCGAACCCGCCGACCTTGCGGACCGCGGTGGAGGGAGCGGCGTGACGCGCGGTGTCGCCGTCGCGGAGCGCGTCGGCCGGACGCGGGTCGTGCGAGGTCGTGGACATCTCAGCCACGCTCCCAGAAGCTCGGGCCGACCGCTTCGCGGAACGGCTGGGCGGAGACGAGGTAGCCCTCGTCATCGACGGTGATCTTCAATTGTGGCAGGGCACGCTTCGCCGGGCCGAAGATGACCCTGCAATCCTGGGTCACGTCGAAGGTTGACTGGTGGCACGGGCAGAGCAGGTGGTGGGTCTGCTGCTCGTACAGGCCGACGGGGCAGCCGACGTGGGTGCAGATCTTCGAGTAGGCGACGATGCCCTGGTAGCCCCAGTCGAGCTCCTTCTGGGACTCGATGACGGCGGGGTCCAGCCGCATGAGGAGCACCGCGGCCTTCGCCTTCTCCTCGAGGAGGTGGTCGGCGCCGCCCTCACCGGTCTCGGGGTCCGGCAGCAGGCCCTCGGGCATGACGTGGAACACCGAGCCGATGGTGACGTCGGACGCCTTGATCGGGGTGTTCTCGGGGTCCTTCATGAGGCGCAGCGGCCGGAACTCGGGCTCCTCGCCGGGGCCGCTGGGGCCGCCGTGCCACCACGTGAGCGACAGGCTCTTCTGCGGCATCTCACCGAGCGAGCCCGCCACCTGCACGACGAGCGGCACCGCGAAGAGGCCGAGCGCCCCGCCGAGGGTGTACTTGATGAGCGGGCGCCGGGTGATCTGGGAGGAGCCGCCCTCCTCGGCGAGGACCCGCACGACCTCGCGGCGGTCGGCCTCGCTGGACGCCATCGGGTGACGCTCCTCGACGACCTCCTCGTCGGGCATCAGGGTCTTGGCCCAGTGCACCGCGCCGAGCCCGATGCCGAGCATCGAGAACGCGAGGGTGAGCCCGAGGGCGACGTTGGAGGCGCTCGTGGTGCCGATCCCGGGGATGAAGACGGTCTGGGTGACGTCGATCGCGAAGTACAGGACGAGGAAGAGCAGGGTGGACAGGATCGAGATGCCGAAGAGTGTCGCGACCTGCTTCTCGGCCCGCCTCGCCGCCGCCTCGGCGAGGTCGGCCATCCGCGGGACGTGCGCGGGCAGCCCCGGGTTGGCGAAGCGCTCCGGGATGCCGCCCGAGCCGACGACGTGCCCCTGGTCGAGGCGCACGGCGTCCCCGTGGCCGTCGGTGTGGGCCACCTCGGTGCCGGTGGTGGGGGTGTCCTGCTCGTTCATCGGGTGCCGGTTCTCTCGTCGATGGGGATAGGGACGGTCGGGGGGCCGCTAGGCGGCCTTGGCTCCGAGCCAGATCGCGATGGCGATGAAGATGCCGAGGCCGAAGACCCAGGCGAAGAGGCCCTCGGTGACCGGGCCGAGCGAGCCGAGGGTCATGCCTCCGGGGTTCTCCTGCGAGTCGAGGGTGTCGAGGAAGGCGATGATGTCCCGCTTGTTCTCGGGCGTGATGTTGGTGTCGCTGAACACCGGCATGCTCTGCGGGCCGGTCTGCATCGCCTCGTAGATGTGCTTGCCCGACACGTCCCGCAGCGACGGCGCGTACTTTCCGCGGGTCAGGGCGCCGCCGGAGCCGGCGAAGTTGTGGCACATCGCGCAGTTGACGCGGAAGAGCTCACCGCCGAAGGCCGGGTTGCCCTTCGTCGGGTCGACGGCCTCCTCGCTGGGCACCGCGGGCCCGGGCGCCAGGGAGGCGACGTAGGCGGCGAGCGCGTCGATCTGCTCCTGGGTGAAGACGACGTCGTCGGCCCGCGCGGCCTGGATACCGGGCGCGGTCATCGGCATCCGCCCGGTGCCGACCTGGAAGTCGACGGCGGCGGCCCCGACGCCCGCGAGCGGCGGGCCGGCGATCTTGTCGCCGTTGCCGGTGGCGCGACCCTCGGCGTTGAGCCCGTGGCAGGAGGCGCAGTTGGCCCGGAACAGCGACTTGCCCTCCTCGACCGACTGGGCCGGCAGGGCCTTGGTCGTGGCGTCGGCGGGCTTGGGGGCGACCGCGGCGTAGGCCGCTCCCGTGAGGAAGAGGCCGATCATGAGGAGGATGGCGATCGCGGCCGGGTGCCGGCGGCGGGCTGCGAGTGCGTTCACGGGTGTTTCCTGTCGTCTGCTGCGAGTCGGACCGGCGGGCGGGGCACGTTACTGGAGGAGGTAGATCATCGCGAAGAGGGCGATCCACACCACGTCGACGAAGTGCCAGTAGTAGGACGTGACGACGGCGCCGGTGGCCTGGGCGTGGGTGTACCGCCGGGTCGTGAACGTCCGCCCGATGATGAGGAGGAACGCGAAGAGCCCGCCGGTGACGTGCATGCCGTGGAAACCGGTGGCGAGGTAGAAGATCGAGCCGTAGGAGTCGGACGCGAGGGTGACGCCCTCGGCGACCAGCTCGGCGTACTCGAGGACCTGCCCGGCCACGAAGATGGAGCCGAAGATGTAGGTGAGGACGTACCACTCGCGCATGCCCCACTCGCGGATGCGGTGCAGGGGCGACCCGGCGGGCCGGGCCGGCACGCCGCGCTCGGCCTGCCACACCCCGAGCTGGCACCACACCGAGGAGATGACGAGGATCAGGGTGTTGGCGGCCGCGAACGGGACGTTGAGCATCTCCGTGCGCTGGCCCCACAGCTCGGGCAGGTTGCCCCGGAGCGTGAAGTAGAACGCGAAGAGGGCCGCGAAGAACATGAGCTCGCTGGACAGCCACACCATGGTGCCCACGGCCACCATGTTGGGCCGCGTCGCGGGGCCATGACCGGCGATCGACGGGACCGGACCCGAGGGCTTGAGCGAAGCTGCTGCAGAAGACGCCACGCAGGCATTATGCCGACTCCGTCCACCCCGTGCCGAGCCGACCCCCCGAAACCCTCGACATCGATGTCCTGGCGGCGGCGCCGATCCGCGCCGGGCAGCGGCGGGTGCGCCCGGCCCGCTCGCTACGATGCACGCATGACTGACTCCCACGCCGCAGCGGGAACCCCGACCACCCCGGCCGCCGACGGTGTCCACCGGGTCCACGTCCTGCTCTACAGCGACGACATCACGACGCGCGACGCCGTGCGCGCCGCCGCCGGTCGCCGCCCGGCGCGGGACGTCGAGGTCGTGTCCTGGCACGAGTGCGCGACGGCGGAGGCGGTCATCGAGGCGATGGACGCCGGTGGGATCGACGTCGTCGTCCTCGACGGCGAGGCCACCCCGATGGGCGGGCTCGGGCTGTGCCGGCAGCTGAAGAACGAGATCTTCCGGTGCCCCCCGGTGCTCGTCCTGACCGGGCGCCCGCAGGACGCCTGGCTCGCGGGCTGGTCGCTGGCCGACGACGCCGTCCCGCACCCGCTCGACCCGATCGCGGTCGCCGAGGGCATCGCGCGCCTCGCCCGCGAGCGGGTCGCCGTCGGCTGACCTCGCGTGTCCGCCACGCCGTCCGGCGAGCCCACCTGGCCCGACCTGCTGTCCGCCCTGCTCCGCGGGGAGGACCTGCCCACCGACGCCGCCCGCTGGGCGATGGACCGGACGATGACCGGCGAGGCGTCGCCGGTGCAGCTGGCCGGCTTCCTCGTCGCGCTCCGCGCCAAGGGCGAGACCGTCGAGGAGCTGCGGGGGCTCGCCGACGTGATGCTCGAGCACGCGCACCGCATCGAGGTGCCCGGGCCGAGCACCGACATCGTCGGCACCGGCGGCGACCGGATGCACTCGGTGAACATCTCGACGATGGCGTCGGTCGTCGTCGCGTCCACCGGGCTGCGGGTCGTCAAGCACGGCAACCGGGCCTCGTCGTCCTCGTCGGGCTCCGCGGACGTCCTCGAGGAGCTCGGGGTGGCGCTGACGCTGACCCCCGAGCAGGTCGCCGAGGTCGGGGCGAGCGTCGGCATCACCTTCTGCTTCGCCAACGCCTTCCATCCTGCGATGCGCCACGCCGCCGTCGCCCGTCGTGAGCTGGCCGTCGGTACCGCGTTCAACGCTCTCGGCCCGCTCACCAACCCCGGGCAGCCCACCTACGCCGCGGTGGGGGTGGCCGACGCCCGGCTGGCCCCGCTCATCGCCGGCGTGTTCGCCGGGCGGGGCCGCCCCGCTGCGGTCTTCCGCGGTGACGACGGCCTCGACGAGCTGACCCTCGCCACCACCTCGACGGTGTGGTGGGTGGCCGGCGGTGAGGTGACCGAGCTGTCCGTCGCGCCCGGCGACGTCGGCGTCCGGGAGGCGCCGGTCGAGGCGCTGCGCGGCGGCGACGCCGCCTTCAACGCCGAGGTCGCCCGTCGCGTGTTCGCGGGCGAGGCCGGGCCGGTGCGTGACGCCGTCGTCCTCAACGCCGGGATGGCGCTGGCCGTGGCCTCGGGCCTGGGCGGGGCGCCCACGCGGGACGCGCTGGTGGCGGCGCTCGGGGCGGGGGTGCGGCGGGCCGAGGAGGCCCTCGACGCCGGGTCCGCGGCGGAGCTGCTGGACCGCTGGGCCCGCACGACCCGCGAGCTCGCCGGCTGAGCCGGGCCGCGGGGGTCAGTCCTCGATGCCGAGGCTGAACGCCGTCTCGAGGTCGTGCGAGGAGTAGGTCCGGAACGCGATGTGGGTGTTCGTGCCGGTGACGCCGTCGATCTTGTTGAGCCGGTCGGCGATGACGTCGGCGAGGGACTCGTGCTGGCGGACCCTGACCATCGCGACGAGGTCGGCGTCGCCGGCCACCGAGTAGACCTCGGTGACGCCGTCGAGGTCGGCGATCGCCTGGGCGACCTCCGGGATGCGGTCGACGTCGGCGGTGATGAGGACGATGGCGGTGATCACGCCGTCAGCCTAGCCACCGCCGTCGGCCGGCGGGGTCAGCCGCGGACGAGGCAGAACGGGTGGCCCGCCGGGTCGAGGTAGACCCGGAAGCTGCCGCTCTCGGAGGGCTGTACGTCGTGGACGCGCGCCCCCGCCTCGAGCACGGCGGGCTCGGCCGCGTCGATGTCGGCCACCGAGAGGTCGAGATGGAACTGCTGCGGGTGCGCGCCCCCGGGCCAGGTGGGGGCGACCCAGTCGTCGATGCGTTGGAAGGCCAGCGTGGCCCGGCCCTGCGGGTTCTCGGGGCTCACGCCGCCGCCGGGCGGGACGAGCGTGGCCCAGTCGCGGTCGGACTCGTCCTCGAGGTCCCAGCCGAGGACCTGACCGTAGAAGCGGCCGAGGGCCAGGGCGTCGGGGCAGTCGAGGACGACGAGGTCGAGGATCGGGGTGGTGGTCATGGGCCCGACGGTAGCGACCGTTGCGGACGGTCCGCGTCCGCTACCCCGCCCGGTCAGCGGACGCCCGCGAAGCCGGCGGTGCGGCGGCGGGAGGACTCCAGCGGCTCGAGCTGCTCGCGGAGGGCGGCGGCTCCGGCGACCGGGCACGTCCAGGCCCCGTCGACGTCGACGATGCGCACCCCCGGCGCCTCGAGCCACCGCAGGAGCTTCTCGCTCTCCTCGGGGGTGGCCGCCGTCGCCGGTGCGCGCGGCGCCGCCACGACCTCGGCACTGGCGCACAGCGCGCCGATGTACGGCATCGGGTCGGCGCCCCGGGGGGAGGTGGTGCTGCCCGCGAGGCGCCCGTGCCGGACGCAGACGACCTCCCAGCCGCCGGTGGCCGAGCGGCGGGCGGCGACGAGCTCGGGGATGAGCGCGAGCGGGCCGAGGCGCTGGCTGCGGGTGGCGCCCCGCACGAGGGCGACGAGCCGGTCGCGGACGACCTGTGCGTCCTCGAAGCGCTCTGCCCCCGAGAGCTCGCCCATCCGGGCCTGGAGCGCGACGAACGGGTCGCGGGTGGCGCCGCCGAGCAGGCGCGCGGCGCGCTCGACGACCTCGGCGTACTGCTCGACGCTCTGCGCGCCGGTGCACGGGGCGCCACAGCGACCCATCTCGGCGAGGGCGCACGCGGCGCGGGTGCGCTTGGGGGAGAGCCGCTCGACGCACTGCCGCAGCGGCAGGACCTCGTGGACGGCCGCGACGGCGGCCTCGGCGGCGTGCCGCGACCCGAACGGGCCGACGTAGCGGGCCCCGTCGTCGGCGACCGAGCGCACGACCGACAGCCGGGGGAACGGCTCGACCGTGAGCTTGACCCACAGCGCCTTCTCGGGGTGGCGCGACCGGCGGTTGTACCGCGGCTTGTGCTCGGCGATGAGGCGGAGCTCGCGGACCTCGGCCTCGATCGTCGTCGCGCACACGACGGGGCTGACCGACTCGGCGAGCCGCACCATCTCGCCCATCCGCCGCCGGTGCTCGGAGGCGGTGAAGTACGAGCGGACCCGGGTGCGGATGGACACCGAGGTGCCGACGTAGAGGACCCGCCCCTGGCCGTCCCTGAACAGGTAGACCCCGGGCGCGTCGGGCAGGCCGTCGGCGAGGTGCCGCTTGCGGCGCCGGGCCGGGGACACCTTGGCGGTGTAGTCGAGCAGCTCTTCGAGCGAGTGCACCCCGAGGTTGCCGACCCGCCCGATGAGCCCGTGGAGGACGTCGACCGTCGCGCGGGCGTCGTGCAGGGCCCGGTGGTCGGGGGTGGTGGGGGAGCGGAACAGGGTGGCGAGGGAGGCGAGCCGGTGGTTGGGGACCTCGTCGCGCCGGACGACCTGGCGGGCGAGGTGGACGGTGTCGAGCACGGGGAACCCGGGCCACGCCTGCTCGGTGCGCGCCGCGGCGGCCTTGAGGAAGGAGACGTCGAAGCGTGCGTTGTGCGCGACGAGGACCGAGCCGGCCGCGAACTCGAGGAACGCCGGCAGCGCGGACTCGATGCGGGGGGAGTCGGCGACCATGGCGTCGGTGATGCCGGTGAGGACCGAGATGAAGGCCGGGATGGGCTCGCCGGGGTTGACGAGGGTCTGGAACTCGCCGACGACCTCCCCGCCGCGGACCTTGACGGCGCCGATCTCGGTGATGGCGCACTCGGCCGGGCTGCCGCCGGTGGTCTCGAGGTCGACGACGACGAAGGTCACCGACGACAGCGGGGTGCCCAGGTCGTCGAACGTGCCCTGGACCATCGTCATGCCCTGACCGTAGGTCGGCCCGCCGACACCGCGTCCGAGGCGCGCGGCGCAGGGGTGTCGGTGCTCGGTCCTAGCGTGGTTCCCGACCACCTGGAAGGGGTGAGACGCATGACCCGACCCGATCTGACGATGACCGTCGAGTGCCGCACCTGCCCCGTGCGTGAGCTGCACTGCGACGACTGCATGGTGCCGGTCCTCCTCGGCATCACGAGCAGCCGCACCGACACCGCCCTCGACGCCGACGAGCGGGCGGTCGTGACCCGTCTCGTCCGGGCCGGGCTCGTCGACGCCGAGACCGCCACCGCCGCCCGGGCCCGGCTCGACCCGGGAGCCGCGGCTGCCGGCCTGGGGGCGGGTCGTGCCGCCGGCTGACGGCGCACCGCGGGCGTCCCCGGAGCGGGGCGCCTCCCTACGATGAGGCGGTGCCGCGCCGTCCGACGTCCCGCCCGCGGCGGGCCCGTGTCGTCGCTGCCGCCGTCATCGCAGCCTGCCTGACCCTCCTCGGGGCCTGCGCCGGGCCGGCCGTACCGACGTCCACCTCGAGCGAGGCGCCGGCTCCCACGGCACCGCCGCCGTCGCCGACGGCCACCGGCCCGGACCCCAGCACCGTGGCGACCGCCGTCGACGCCCTCCTCGCGCGGCGGGACGCGGCCCTCGCCTCGGCGGACGCCGCCGCCTTCGCCGCCACCGTGGCCGACCCCACCACTCCCGAGGGCCGGCGCCAGGTCGCCTCCTTCCGGGCTGCGCGCGCCCTGCGCGCCACCGGGGTCGCCCACGACGTCGTGCCGCCCGTCGACGACCCCTCGGCCGTCGACGTCACGCTCCGCTACCGGGTCGCCGGCGTCGACCGCGCCGACCGCACCGCGACGGTCCGCTACGCCGTGCAGCGCGCCGGGTCGGGCTGGCGCGTCGTCTCGGAGGCGCCCACCGGAGCCGACGCGGCGCCCCCCTGGCTGGCGATGCCCGGCCTCGCCGTCCGCCGCGGCGAGCACGCCGTCGTCGCCGGGACGGCCGGGGACGAGGCGCTGCGCGCGGCCGTGGCCACCGTCGACCGGGCGCTGCCGCCGCTGCGCGCGGTGTGGAGCGGCACGCCGCGCTCGACCCTGGTCCTCGTGCCGGACACCGCGGCCGAGGCCGACGCGCTGCGCGGCACCCCCGGCCCCGCCGTCGGCGCGGTCGCGGCCACCACCGACGGCCCCACCGCCGCCGACGGGCTGGCCACCGGTGACCGGGTCGTCCTCGACCCCGACGCCCGCCGCCGGCTCACCGCCACCGGGCGCGACGTCGTGCTCACCCACGAGCTCGTCCACGTCGCCGTGCGGGCCAGCAGGCCCGGGACCGCACCCGTCTGGCTCGCCGAGGGCTACGCCGACCACGTCGGGTACGCCCGGGCCGGCCTGCCGCACCGCACCCTGGCCGCGCCGCTGCTCGCCGCGGTCCGGGCCGGCACGGCGCCCACTGCGCTGCCCGGTGCGGGCGACCTCGACCCCGGGGTCACCGACATCGAGGTCGGCTACCTCGCGTCGTGGCAGGCCGCCGAGACCGTCGCCGACCTGGTGGGCGAGAGCGGCCTGCGGGCGCTGGTGCGGGCCTGCACCGGGCCGGGCGGGGAGGAGGCCGCGCAGCAGCGGTGCGACGCGGCCATGCCGCGCGTCCTCGGGCTCGACCGGGCCGCGCTCACCCGCCGGTGGCAGCAGCGGCTGGCCGCCCTCGCGCGGTGACCCGGGACGTCACCGCGGGTGCGACGGCGAGCGACGCCGCGACGAGGACCGCGACGAGCCAGAACTGGTTGTAGAAGGCCTGCTTGTTCACGAGGTTGGCGACGGCCAGGACCAGGGCCAGCCAGCGCAGCACCTCGTCGACGGGCGGCTGGCGGCGATGGACCGCCCACACGGCCACCCCGACGGCCGTGAGCATCGCGAGGCCGGTGACGGCGAAGGGCAGCTCGATGCCGTGCTCGTTGAAGAAGTACAGGTACCACGTGTTCGCGAAGCGGATCGGGTGGAAGGTCAGCAGCGTCGTCACGGTGTCGTCGACGAACGCCGCGGGGTCCGCGACGAGCCAGGGGGACACGAGCACGCCGGCGAGCCCGCCCGTCACGAGGGTGCGACGCCAGCCGAACGGCTGCCAGACGAGCAGCACGGGCGCCAGGAGCGCCAGATGCTGCTTGCTCGCACAGGCGAGCGCGAGGGGCACGACGGCCCACCAGGCGTGGCCGCGCCGCACGAGCACCGCCCACCAGACGAGCAGCGCCGCGAGCACCGGCTCGGTCCAGGCCTGGTCGACCTGGGTCAGGGTGCCCGGGGCGAGGACGACGAGTGCCACCACCGTCGCGCCGCGGGCCGCGTCGCCGCGCCGGCCGCCGGCGAGCGCCCACAGCCCGGCGAGCAGGACGAGGGTCCACACGAGGATCGCCCAGCGGACGTCGCCGGCGAGCCAGCGGCCCGGGGCGGTGAGCATCGCCATCCACGGCAGGTAGGTGAAGTGGTCCTGGACGCCGGGGGAGTCCGTCCAGCGCGCGGTGTAGATGTTGCCGAGGCGGGCGGTGACGTCGGCGCCCTGCTGGAGGATGACCCACACGTCGATCTTCGGGGCGCGGTCGCCGAGCACGGCGATGGTCGCGACGACGACGTGCGTCGCCGCCGCCAGACCCGCCGCGGCGGCACCGGCCCACGGCCGTCGCAGCGCCAGCGCGGCCGCGCAGCCGAGGCCACCCACCGCGAGGACCCCCAGGGCGGCCGCTGCCGACGCCGGCGGCAGGTACGAGAACAGCGGCACGAGCAGGGTGACGGCCACCGAGCCGGCGAGGACCACGGGGGCGAACCACCGCGGCAGGGGCACCGGGGTCCGCCGCGCCAGCCACACCGCGAGCAGCACCGTGACGGCGGTGAGGACGATCAGGATCGGCACCCGGAAGCGCACGACGCTCCACTGCGCCACCCCGAACCAGGCGAGCCACGACGCCGCGAGCACCACCGCCGGCGACAGCCCGCGGCGGGCGGGGGCGGGTTCAGCCACCGTAGAGCGCGTCGACCTCGTCACCGAAGTCGCGCATGACGACGTTGCGCTTCAGCTTCAGCGACGGCGTGAGGTGGCCGGACTGCTCGGTGAAGTCGGTGTCGAGGATGACGAACTTGCGGATCGACTCGGCCTTGGAGACAGCGGCGTTCGCGGTGTCGACGGCCTTCTGGATCTCGGCGTGGACGCGCTCGTCGCCCGAGGCCTTCGAGAACGGCACGTCGCTGAGCCCATGGTTGCCGGCCCAGGCCGGGTACATCTCCTCGTCGAGGGTGACGATGGCGGCGATGAAGGGCTTGCCGTCGCCGACGACGATGCACTGGCTGACGAGCGGGTGCGACCGCAGGAGGTCCTCGAGGACCGCGGGGGCGACGTTCTTGCCGCCGGCCGTCACGAGGATCTCCTTCTTGCGTCCGGTGATCCGCAGGTAGCCGTCGTCGTCGAGCTCGCCGAGGTCGCCGGTGTGGAACCAGCCGTCGCGAACGGCGTCGCGGGTGGCCTCCTCGTTGCCGCGGTAGGCCGAGAAGACGTTGACGCCACGGAGGCAGATCTCGCCGTCGTCGGCGATCCGCACGTCGACGCCGGGCAGCGGCGGGCCGACGGTGCCGATCCGCATCGACTGCGGGCGGTTGACGGTGGCCGGGGCCGTGGTCTCGGTGAGGCCGTAGCCCTCGAGGATCGAGAGCCCGATGCCGCGGAAGAAGTGCCCGAGCCGGGTGCCGAGCGGGGCGCCGCCGGAGACGGCGTACTGGACCCGGCCGCCCATCGCGTCGCGCAGCTTGGCGTAGACGAGCTTGTCGAAGACCGCGTGCCGCAGCCGGAGGCCGAGCGGCACGGTGCCGGCGTCGAGCGCCTCCGACCACGCGATCGCGGTGGTCGCGGCGCCGTCGAAGATCTTGCCCTTGCCGCCGGCCTCGGCCTTGGCCTCGGCCGAGTTGTAGATCTTCTCGAACACCCGCGGCACGGCGAGGATGAACGTCGGCCGGAAGGCCGCGAAGTCGGCGAGCAGCGTCTTGAGGTCGCTGGAGTGGCCCATCCGGACCCCTGAGGTGACGGCGAGGACCTCGATGAACCGGGCGAACACGTGCGCGAGTGGCAGGAACAGCAGGGTCGAGGCCTGGTCGGCCTTGACGACCTCGGCGATCTCCTCGGCGGTGTTCTCGGCGAGGGTGAGGAAGTTGCCGTGGGTGAGCTCGACGCCCTTCGGCCGGCCGGTCGTACCGGAGGTGTAGATGACCGTGGCGAGGCTGTCGCGGTCGAGGCCCTCACGGCGCGCCTCCAGCTCGGAGTCCTCGACGTCGGCCCCGTCGCGGCTCAGGGTGTCGATGTCGCCGTGGTCGACGACCCACACGTGCTCGAGCGTCGGGACGGTGCCGCGGACCTTCTCGACGGCGGCCAGGTGGGCCTCGGTCTCGACGACGATGCCGACCGCCCCCGAGTCGGCGAGGATCCAGCCGACCTGGTCGGAGGAGGAGGTCTCGTAGATCGGCACGGGGACGGCCCCGGCGGCCCACAGCGCGAAGTCCGCGAGCGTCCACTCGTACCGGGTGCAGCTCATGATGCCGACGACGTCCCCGGCGCGGATGCCGGCCGCGAGGAACCCCTTGGCGAGGGCCGCGACCTCCGCGGCGAACGTCGCCGAGGTGACGTCGGTCCAGCCCCCGTCGGTGCGGATCGAGAAGGCGACCCGAGCCGGGTGCCGGGACGCCAGGCGGGCCGGCACGTCGCCGAGGGTCCCCTCGGTCGTGGCAGGCAGGATGAGCGGCGTCGACATCTCGTGCACCGTCGGGCTCCTTCAGAACGCGGGTGGGCGGCCCCTCAACCTTAGGCCCCACCCGACCGGTAGCCTGCGGTGCCATGGCCGACCGCACCAGATCCTCCGTCGACATCGCCGCCGAGCCCGGCGAGGTCCTCGACGTCATCGCCGCGTTCGACGCCTACCCGGAGTGGGCCGAGCAGGTCAAGGACTGCACGGTGCTCACCGAGGACGGCGACGGGTGGGCGGACCAGGTCGAGTTCACGCTCGACGCGGGCGCCATCAAGGACCAGTACGTCCTCGAGTACGACTGGGACGTGGCCGACGACGGCACCGGCGTCATCTCCTGGCACCTCGTGCGGGCGTCGCTGCTCAAGGGCCTCACCGGCAGCTACACCCTCGAGAGCGCGGCGGGGGGCACCCGGGTCACCTACGACCTCGAGGTCGACCTCACGATGCCGATGATCGGGATGCTCAAGCGCAAGGCCGAGAAGCACATCATCAGCACGGCGCTCACCGAGCTGAAGAAGCGCGTCGAGGGGTGACCCGCCGATGACCGCGCAGCGCTGGCCGCAGGACGCCGGGAGCGTCGCCGAGGAGGCCGCGCGGCTCCTCGAGAGCCTGCGTCGCGTCGGGGGCGACCCCGAGACGTCCGATCCCGCGGGCGACCCACCGCCCGCCGCCGACGGCCGAGGCGCGGCGCCCGGCGGGTCCGCCGACCCATGGGCCGAGGCCGGCGCCGACACCCCGCACGGCGGCCCCGCCCCTCGCGCCGATGCCGGGTTCACCTGCACCGACCCCGTCTGCCAGTGGTGCCCGGTCTGCCGTGCCTCGGCGTTCATCCGCCAGCTGAGCCCCGAGACCCTCTCGGGGCTCGCCGAGTTCGCCGGTTTCGCTGCCACCGTCCTGGCCGACCTCGCGTCCGCCCGGGAGCGCGCGGAGCGACCCGACGGCCACCACGATGAGTGACGGGCCCCTGTCGATCGGGGTCGACATCGGCGGCACGAAGGTCGCCGCCGGCGTCGTCGACGCCTCGGGGGTCGTGCTGCGCCGGGCGCGCCGCGACACCCCCGACCGCTCGAAGAGCCCGCGCATCGTCGAGGACACCATCGTCTCGGCCGTCCAGGAGCTGCTGGAGGCCGAGAGCGAGGCGGTCGCGGTGGGCATCGGGGCCGCGGGGTTCGTCGCCGCGGACCGGGCCACGGTCGTCTTCGCCCCCCACCTCTCCTGGCGCAACGAGCCGCTGCGGGCGGCCCTCGGGCACCGGCTCGACCTGCCGATCTTCGTCGACAACGACGCCAACGCCGCGGCCTGGGCCGAGTACCGCTTCGGGGCCGGGCGCGGCGAGGGCCACCTCGTCATGGTCAACCTCGGCACCGGGATCGGCGGCGGGATCGTCCTCGACGGGCGCGTGCACCGCGGGCGGTTCGGCATCGCCGGCGAGTTCGGCCACATGCAGGTCGTGCCCGACGGCATCCGCTGCGAGTGCGGCAACCGGGGCTGCTGGGAGCAGTACGCGTCGGGCAACGCCCTCGTCCGGGAGGCGCGGGCCCTGATGTCCGCGGGCAGCCCGGTGGTCTCCGACCTCTTCGAGCGCGTCGGCGGCAAGCCCGAGGACCTCACCGGCCCGCTCGTCACCGAGGCCGCGCGCGACGGCGACCCGCTGGCGTGCGAGCTGCTCGGCGAGATCGGGCGGTGGCTCGGGGTCGGCATCGCGGACCTCGCGGCGGCGCTCGACCCCGGCACCTTCGTCGTCGGCGGTGGCGTGAGCGCGGCCGGTGACCTCCTCCTCGAGCCGGCGCGGCAGGCCTTCCGGCGCCAGCTCACCGGGCGCGGCTACCGCCCCGAGGCCCGGATCGTCGCCGCCGAGCTCGGCAACGAGGCCGGTCTCGTCGGGGCGGCCGACCTGGCGCGGGTCGGGGCGGCGGACCTCGCGTGGGCCGCGGCCGGCGACCGGGCCGACGAGCCCGACCTCGGTCCCGCGGGCTGACCCGCCCGTGGCCGAGCCCGTGCGGGTCCGGGTCGCGACGTACAACACCCGGGACTTCCTCGACGACCACCGGCTCGCGGCCCGCCTCGTCCGCGCGGTGGACCCCGACGTCCTGTGCCTCCAGGAGGCGCCCCGCCGGCTGTTCGCGCCGTGGCGCCTGCGCCGCTTCGCCGACGCCTGCGGCATGCGATGGAGCGGGCCGCACCGAGGTAGCGGGGGGACGACGATCCTCACCGGCGAGCGGGTCGAGCTCGTCGCCGCGGCACACCACCGGCTCCCCGTGCGCTGGCCGAACCGGACCCGCGGGTGGGCCGAGGCCCGGGTCCGCCTGCCGGGGGGCCAGGAGCTGACCGTCGTCTCGCTGCACCTGGGTCTCGACGCGGCCGAACGGGTGCGCCACGTCCGCGCGGTGCTCGCGGCCCTGGCCGGGGTCCGGCCGCTCGTCGTCGCGGGCGACCTCAACGAGACCGAGGGCGGCGAGGCGTTCGGCCTCGTCGGCGTGGAGGGGGCACTCGAGGTGGCGGGCCCGCCCGGGCCGACGTACCCGGCGCACGCGCCGCGGCGGCGCCTGGACGTGCTCTTCGCGTCACCGGACGTCGGCGTCGTGCCGCCCGGCGAGGTCGCGGTGCCGGACGGGGTGTGGGCGCGGGCCAGCGACCATCGTGCGGCGTGGGTGGACCTCGAGGTGGGGTGAACCCGGTCAGATCCGGGCGCCGTCGTCCCCGTGGTCGCGCTCGCGTGGCTGCCGCAGGACGAGGAGGGCGAAGCCGATCAGCGAGAGCGCGAGCCCGGCCAGGAACCAGCGGGTGCTGTGGAACGGGCGGGCCATCGCGACGTAGACGAGGCACAGCGGGCCGGCGACGAGCCCGATGACCGCCCCCCAGAAGTGCAGGTCCTCCTGCGGCGGCAGCTCGACGGGCGGCGGCTCGAAGTGCTCGTCGTCGTCCTCGGCCACCGACGCCGTCGGGGCCGCCTCGCCGTCGCCGGAGGACGGCGGCGGGGCGACGCGCCAGGACGACGCCGGCACGAGCCCGTCGAGCGGGGACGGGTTGACCCAGGCCGGCCGGGGCGGACCGGAGGCGTCGTCGTCGGGTGCGCCGTCGCCCGCGGGACCGGAGCCGGGCTCGGGGGAGTCCGCGGCGCCTTCGGCCGCGGCGTCGCGGGGCTCGGCGGGCGGCTCACCCGAGGACTCGCCGGGGGAGCCACCGGCGGGGTCCGGGTGTGCCTCCCACCCCGCGACGATGGAGGCGAAGCGCGCGTCGACGTCGCGCTCGTCCATCTCACCGGGGCGGTCGCTCACGGGTTCTCCTGACGTCGGGGCCGACACCCACGATCTTCGCACGAGGTCCCCCGTGCCCGGACCGCGCGCAGGCCAGGCCCTCGCCGGTCCCGGTGCACTAGGCTTCCGGGAACACGCACAGGAGGGTGGTCCGGTTGTTCTACTGGGTGCTGAAGACGGTCGTCCTCGGGCCGATCCTCCGCCTGCTCTTCCGGCCCTGGGTCGAGGGCTCCGAGCACATCCCCGAGACCGGGGGTGCGATCTTCGCGAGCAACCACCTGTCCTTCTCGGACTCGATCTTCCTGCCGCTCGTCGTGCCGCGCCGGATGACGTTCCTCGCGAAGGCCGACTACTTCACAGGGGTCGGGCTCAAGGGCCGGCTCACGGCGGCGTTCTTCCGGGGGGTGGGCCAGCTGCCCATCGACCGCGCCGGTGGCCGGGCCAGTGAGGCCGCTCTCGCCTCCGGTCTGCGGGTCCTGCGGCGCCAGGAGCTGCTCGGCCTGTACCCCGAGGGCACCCGCAGCCCCGACGGCCGCCTGTACAAGGGCCGCACCGGGGTCGCCCGGATGGCCCTCGAGGCCGGGGTGCCCGTCATCCCCGTCGCGATGATCAACACCGACAAGGCGCAGCCCACCGGCAAGAAGATCCCCTCGCTCGTGCGGGTCGGGGTCAAGATCGGTGAGCCGCTGGACTTCTCGCGGTACGAGGGGATGGAGGGCGACCGGTTCGTCCTGCGCTCGGTCACCGACGAGATCATGTACGCGCTCATGGAGCTGTCCGGCCAGGAGTACGTCGACATGTACGCGACGGCGATGAAGGACCGCATCGCCCGCGAGAAGAAGAACCGGGCCAAGGAGGCCGCCGAGGCCGCCAGCCCCGGCCGCGCGGTGAGCGAGCTGGAGAAGGAGCTCGACTCGCACGGCCTCGAGGGTGACGCCGACGAGGCCGGCCACCCCGGCCGGCAGCGACGCGCGAGCTGAGCCGGGCCGTGGGGGTCCTGGGTCCGCGGTCGCCGCGGACCGGCCGGCGGGAGCCGGTCGTCGTCGAGGCCTTCCACCGGGGGCTCGACGTGTTCCGTCCCATCGCGGTCGCGTACGCGGCCCTGCTCGCCTGGCAGCGGCACGAGTCGATGGTCCGGCCGTGGGTGGCCGTCGCCACCCTCGGCGTCATGCTCGCCTGGTCGCTGGGGCTGCTCGTGTACCGCCGCCGCAGTCGCCGCGTCGTCGCGGCCGAGGTGGTCATCGCCGTCCTCGCCATCCTCGCGACCCCCCTGGCCGACGGCATGGAGGCGGTGAGCGCCGGGCAGTTCACCCTCCCCACGGTGTGGGCCGCCGGCTCGGTGGCGGGCGCTGCGGTCGTCGCCGGGACGCGCGGGGGGCTGCTGGCGGCCGGGGCGGTCGCGGTGGCCGACCTCGTCGAGATCGCCGGGCGTCCCACCCAGGCCACGACCCACAACATCGTCATCCTCGTCCTGCTCGGTGGGCTCATCGGCTTGGCCGTCGACCTCGCGCGGTCGGGGCTGGAGCGCGAGGAGCAGGTGCTGCTGGAGCGGGAGCGGCTCCGCGAGCGGGAGCGGATCGCCCGGGTCGTCCACGACGGGGTGCTCCAGTCGCTCGCGTTCATCCACCGCCGCGGCACCGAGCTCGGTGGGCCGGCGGGCGAGCTCGGTGTCCTGGCCGCCGACCAGGAGCGGGCGCTGCGGCGGTTCGTCTCGGGGTCCGGCGCCCCCGGCGACGCGCCGGCCGACCTGCACGGCGCGGCGGGCGGGGAGGTCGACCTCCGGGTCACCGTCACCGGGCACGAGCGGCCCGGAGTCACCGTCGCCGTCCCGGCCGACCCACTGCTCGTCGACCACCTCGTCGCCCGCGAGCTCGACGCCGCCCTCGCCGCCGTGCTCGACAACGTCGCCCGGCACGCCGGCGACCACGCCCGGGCGTGGGTCCTGCTCGAGGGCGACGTCGACGGGGTCGAGCTGACCGTGCGCGACGACGGCGTCGGGGCCGACCTCGCCGAGCTGCACGGGGCTGCCCAGCGGGGACGGATGGGGGTCAGCGGCTCCATCCGCGGTCGGGTCGAGGACCTCGGCGGTTCGGCCACGTGGACCACCCGCCCCGGGGCAGGATGCACCGTGCGCATCGTCGTCCCGCGTCGACCCCAGGAGCAGCCATGAGCCAGGCCGACCCGCCGGTGGCCGCCGCCCCCCGGGTGCTCGTCGCCGACGACCACCCGCTGTGGCTCGCCGCGCTCGAGCGCGACCTCGTCGGCCGGGGGGTCGAGGTCGTCGGGACGGCCGCCGACGGCCCCGCAGCGGTGCGGCGGACCCGGGCCACCCGCCCCGACGTCCTCGTCCTCGACCTCAACCTGCCCGGGCTGCGCGGCGACGAGGTGTGCCGGGCCCTGGGCGACCTGCCGACCCGGGTGCTCATCCTCTCGGCCAGCGGCGAGCAGCAGGACGTCCTCGACGCGATCAAGGCCGGGGCCACCGGCTACCTCGTGAAGTCGGCCTCACCCGCCGAGATCCTCGACGCGGTCCTCGCGACGGCCCGGGGTGAGGCCGTGTTCACGCCGGGTCTCGCGGGCCTCGTGCTCGGCGAGTTCCGGCGCCTGCGCTCCGCGGAGGCCGCGCACGAGGCCACGGCCGACCCCGCCCGGCCCATCCCACAGCTCACCGCCCGCGAGACCGAGGTGCTGCGGCTCGTCGCGACGGGCATGTCGAGCAAGGAGATCGCTTCGCAGCTGGGGCTGTCGCACCGCACCGTGCAGAACCATGTGCAGAACACCCTCGGCAAGCTCCACCTGCACAACCGGGTCGAGCTCGTCCGGTTCGCCCTCGCCCACGGCCTCGAGGACGAGGACCCCGCCGGCCGCTGAGCCGGAGGGTCCTCGGCGCGGGTGGCCCGTGCACCCCGTGTGCCACGATGGCCGGATGCGACGGACCAGCTCATGACGACGACCACCAGCACCACCATCTCCATCGGCGCCCCACCCGAGCGGGTGTGGCAGCTGGTGACCGACCCGGAGTGGTGGAACCGTGCCGAGAACGGCGTGGTGAGTGTCGACGGCGCCATCCGCGAGGGCGAGAAGATCACCTTGGTCTCCGAGCTGCAACCGAAGCGTGGGTTCTCCCTCACCGTCGCGGAGATGCGGCCGAGCGAGCGGATGACCTGGACCGGCGGTATGCCGCTGGGCCTGTGCACCGGTCGACGGAGCTTCGTTCTCGAGCCCTCCGGCGAGCAGACCTGCACGTTCACGATGGCCGAGGACTTCGTCGGGCCGCTGTCCCCGCTCATCATCCGGTCGCTGCCGGACTTCCAGTCCTCGTTCGACACCTTCGCCCGCGCGCTCAAGGCCGACAGCGAGGCCTGACCGGTCGGGGAGAGGCATCCGGGATGCGGGCCCGGCGTCTCGGATCGCGGGCGCCCGCCTACCATTGACGCTCGTGAGCACGACCACCCCCGCCGACCCCCACCAGCGGCTCGCCGCCGGCTCCGACCTGCCCGCCGCCCAGCAGCCGGTCTGGCCCGATGCTGCCGCGCTCCGGACGGCCGTGGGGACGCTCGCGACCTATCCGCCGCTCGTGTTCGCGGGGGAGTGCGACGTCCTCAAGGACCGGATGGCCGCCGTGTCGCGCGGTGAGGCCTTCGTCCTCCAGGGCGGGGACTGCGCCGAGACCTTCGCGTCCGCGACGGCCGACAACATCCGGGACCGGGTCAAGACGATCCTGCAGATGGCGGCGGTGCTCACCTACGGGGCGTCGATGCCGGTCGTCAAGGTCGGCCGGATGGCCGGGCAGTACGCCAAGCCGCGCTCCAGCGACGACGAGACCCGTGAGGGCGTCACTTTGCCCGCGTACCGCGGCGACATGGTCAACGACTACGAGTTCACGCCCGAGTCGCGCGCCCCCGACCCCGACCGGCTCGTGCGGGCGTACCACGCGAGCAGCGCGACGCTGAACCTCGTGCGGGCCTTCACCACCGGAGGCTTCGCCGACCTGCGCCACGTCCACGACTGGAACCGCGGCTTCGTCGGCAACACCGCCTTCGCCCGGTACGAGCGGCTCGCCAAGGACATCGACAAGGCGATGCGCTTCATGGCCGCCTGCGGCGCCGACTTCGACGCGATGCGGACCACCGAGTTCTTCTCGGCCCACGAGGCGCTGCTCCTGGACTACGAGCGGCCGCTGACCCGGGTCGACTCGCGCACCGGCGACCTCTACGACACCTCCGGGCACTTCATCTGGGTCGGCGAGCGCACCCGCGACCTCGGCGGCGCCCACCTCGACTTCGTGTCGCGGGTCCGCAACCCCGTGGGCGTCAAGGTGTCCGCCACCGCCGACGTCGACGACCTGCTGCGGATCATCGACCTCGTCGACCCCGACCGCGAGCCCGGCCGGCTGACGTTCATCACCCGGATGGGGGCCGGGCAGGTGCGCGACGCGCTGCCGGGCATCGTCGAGAAGGTCACGGCCTCGGGCGCCCTCGTCAGCTGGGTGTGCGACCCCATGCACGGCAACACCTTCTCGTCGGCCTCGGGCTTCAAGACCCGCGACTTCGAGGACGTCGTCGACGAGGTCCGCGGCTTCTTCGAGGTCCACCAGGGGCTCGGGACGCACCCGGGCGGCATCCACGTCGAGCTGACCGGCAACGACGTCACCGAGTGCATCGGCGGGTCCGAGAAGATCCTCGACGCCGACCTGGGCATGCGGTACGAGTCGGTGTGCGACCCGCGGCTGAACCACCAGCAGAGCCTCGAGCTGGCGTTCCTCGTCGCCGAGATGCTCGCGCAGGACTGAGCCGGTGCCCCAGATCGTCGCGGACCTGCTGTCCGACACCCTGACCCGCCCGACCACGGCGATGCGCGAGGCGATGGCCCGCGCGGACGTCGGCGACGACGTCTTCGGCGAGGACCCCACCGTGCGCGCCCTCGAGGAGCGGGTGGCGGGGCTGCTCGGGCACGAGGCGGGGCTGTTCACCCCGACCGGGTCGATGGCCAACCAGCTGGGGCTGCGGCTGCACGTCGCACCGGGCCGGGAGATGGTCGCCGACCAGCAGGCGCACGTCGTGCGGGCCGAGCTGGGCGCGGCGGCCGCGTTCTCGGGCATCACGAGCCGCACCTGGCCGAGCGTGCGGGGCCGCCTCGAGCCGGCCGGCCCGATGTCGCTCGTCACGACGGGGGTCGGGCCGTACCAGGTCGAGACGGCGCTCGTCGTCGTCGAGAACACGCACAACTTCGGCGGCGGCACGGTGCAGTCGCTCGACGCGATCCGCGAGGTGCGCACGGCCACCCGGGACCTGGGGGTCGCGATGCACCTCGACGGCGCCCGGCTGTGGAACGCGCACGTCGCGTCCGGGGTCGCGCTGGCCGACTACGGCACCGAGTTCGACACCGTCTCGGTGTGCCTGTCGAAGGGCCTCGGCGCCCCGGTGGGGTCGGTGCTCCTGGGCTCCGCGGACGCGATGGCCGAGGCACGGGTGTGGCGCAAGCGCTACGGCGGCGGGATGCGCCAGGTCGGCTTCCTCGCGGCGGCCGGGCTGCACGCCCTGGACCACCACGTCGAGCGGCTCGCCGACGACCACGAGCGCGCCGCCCGGTTCGCACGCGCCTGCGCCGAGGCGGCCCCCGAGGTCGTCGACCCGGCGACCGTCGAGACGAACATCGTCGTCCTCGACGTCGGGGCCGTCGGGCTCCGCGCCGCCGCGTTCGTCGAGGCGCTGCTCGAGCGGGGCGTGCGTACCTACGCCGTCGGCCCGACGGCCGTGCGCCTCGTCTGGCACCTCGACGTCGACGACGCGGGCACGGCCGCGGCCGTCGACGCCGCGACCGCGGTGCTCGCCCGCGCCTGACCCGGGTGCCCGGGGCGGTTCCCGGCGGCCGGGTCATGGCCCGAGCGACGCCAGCGGGATCGTGAGGTCGGTGTGGGTGAGGCGGATGCGTCCGTCGTACCCGCCGACCACCCGCACCTGCGGGCCGACGACGCTGGCGGTCGAGAACGAGGCGCGTGCGGTCCCCACGCCCGGCACCGGCGTGCTCGTGCCACGAGTGACGTCGATGACCTCGATGCCGGGCCCGCCACCGGCCACCACGACCCGCCCGTCGGGCAGCAGGGCCGCCGACCCGGTCAGCTTGTAGCGGCCGCTGCTCATCGTCGGCCCCGCCGTGAACCGCCCCGTCGCCGGGTCGTACACCTCGGTGCTCGCCAGCAGGTCCTCGTCGGTGCTGGTGCCGCCGATGACCAGGACCCGACCGTCGGGCAGCGCCACCATCGTGTGCTTGAACCGGGCCTGCTCCAGCGACCCCACGCGCCGGAGCGTGCCGTCGGGGGAGACGACGACGGCGGTCGCGGAGGCAGCCTCCGGCCCGGTCTGGCCGCCGGTGACGAGGACGGCCCCGTCCGCCAGGCTCACCGCGGCCAGCGCGCCGACGGCCTCGGGCAGCGGGGGCCCCGGCTCGAAGCGCCCGACTCCGGGGTCGAAGACCTCCGTGGTGGCGGTGTACTGCCGCGGGCCGACCCACCCCCCGACGACGACGACCCGCCCGTCGCCGAGACGGGCCGCGGCATGGCCGCCCCGGCCCACCCGCATCGGCTCCGTCGCCGCCCAGGCGCCGGTGGCGGGGTCGTAGGTCTCGGCGCCGGCCAGCGGTGGCCGGCCCTCGGCGGAGAACCCCCCGGTCACGAGGACCTCCCCGCCCGCCAGCAGCGTCGCGGTGTGGGCGTCCCGGGCCGAGGTCATCGGAGCGACCTCGACGTCGCCGTCGTCGCGGAGGAGGAACGCCGAGGTGGTTGCCCGTCCGCACCCGTCGACGACACAGCCACCCGCGACGAGCACCGACCCGTCCGCCAGCCCGGTGGCCGTGTGTGCCGCGCGAGCCTCCACCCCGACGACCTCGGCCGCGGTGACCTCGGGCCCGGCGGCGCTCGGCGTCCGGTCAGCACCGTCGCCGGCCCCGTCGGTACAGGCGGCGGCAGCCAGCATCACGGCGAGGGCGACCCCGCCGATCCGGAGCCCGCCACCTGCCCGAGGCCGGTACCTGGTCACGTCAGCCGGAACACGTAGGCGAAGGCGCTCCGGGTGTAGGCGATCCCGCGGCCGGTGCGCCGGATGTGGTCGGGGTCGGCGTGCGCCGGTGCCGTGGGCACGAGGTAGGTCCCGAGCTCCTCCCGGTCGAGGCGGTAGGCGTCCCCGCGGTGGTGCACCGCGGCGACGAGCGTCAGCCGCGGGTCGAGGGCGGCCAGGCCGGCGTCACCGTGGCTGCTGTTGGCGAGGAAGAGGCCCCGCGGGGCCAGGTACCGCCGGCAGGAGTCCCAGGCCGGTCCGGTGTAGAGCGACACGAGCAGGTCGAACGCCGCGTCGGCCACCGGCAGGGCCGCCGTGTAGTCGGCGTGCAGGAACCGGATCTCGGCCCCGGCTCCGGGCCGGGTGCGACCCGCGAGGTCGGCGGCCACGGCGTCCGGGTCGGCGAAGAACCTTGCGGCCCGCCGGTCGGTGTCGACGTAGGTGACCGACGGGATCGCCGTCGAGGGCGCGAGGTCGAGGTAGCTGCCGGGGTACAGGGCCCGCCGCGGCTGCCAGGCCGCCGCGAGGGCCGCGAACAGGCCGGAGCGGTCCCCGATGCTCTGCCGGTACGTCGACCAGGACGGCCGGGAGCGGGGTCCTCGCCCTGTCGTGCCCACGGCGCACCTCCGGATGCCTTCGTGCGGCCCATCCTGCCCGAGCCCGGCCCGGCGCGGGCGTCAGACGTCGTGGTGCAGCGCCTCGACGGGCGGGTCCTCGGCGGCGGTGGCACCCGAGCGCCGCCGGCGCGCGAGCATGCCGCGCAGCTCGACGAGGTACATCGAGCCGACGACGAGCGCGCCCCCCAGCAGGAGCCGCACGGTGAGGGACTCCCCGCCGAAGAGCACCGCGAAGAACGCCGCGAACACCGGCTCCATCGCCATGACGATCGCCGCCCGGGTCGCCGTGAGGTGTGCCTGCGCCCAGGTCTGGGCCCACAGCGCGAGCGCCCCCGCCACGACGGCCATGTAGAGCAGCGACGCCCACTGGCCGGCGCCCGCGGGCAGGGTCACTCCGCCGGGCACGGCTCCGACCGACGCCACGAGGGCGATGACGGCGGCCTGCACCGTCGCGAGCCCCACGGCGGCCGACGGCGTCGACCACCGGCCGAGGACGAGGATGTGGCCGGCGTACAGGACGGCCGACGCCAGCGTCACGCCCTCACCGAAGCCGACGGCGAAGCCGCGCAGCGACAGCACCGCCAGCCCGGCCGTCGTCAGCAGCACCGCGGCCCAGGTCACCCGGTCGATGCGGTCCCGCAGCAGCAGCGCCCCGAGCACCGGCGTCAGCACGACGTAGGTGCCCGTGACGAACCCGGAGACGGACGCGTCGGTGTGCTGGAGCCCGATGGTCTGGAGCACCTGGGCGAGCCCGTAGAGCACCCCGAGGCCGATGCCGAGCCGCAGGTCGGCCCGCGACAGCGCGAGGGTCTGGCGCCGGAACAGCGCGAACATCAGGGCCGCGGCGATGGCGAAGCGCACGGCGAGGAAGTCGGTGGGCGGGACGGTGACGACGAGGTCGCGGATGAGGAAGAACGTCGAGCCCCAGACGGCGGTGACGAGCAGGAGCAGCAGCGTCGCCACGCGGGCGAGCCGGGGGGATTCGGTCACCGCGGGTCAGACGATCGTGACCGTGACGGTGCTGCCCTTGGGGGCCTTGCCCTTCTCGGGGTCCTGGAAGCGGACCGTCCCGAAGATCCCCCCGAGGGCCCGCTCGACCTTCACCTCGAAGCCGGCGTCCCCGAGGATCCGCCGGGCCTCCTGCAGCTGCTTGCCGACGACGTTCGGGACCTCGACCATCACCGGCCCCTTCGAGACCACGAGGGTGACGGTGTCGCCGCGGAACAGGGTCCCGTCGCGCGGCGACTGGCTGATGACGTCGCCCTTGGCGACCGAGTCGCTGTTCTCCTGGGCCGACGCGTCGACCTCGAGCCCGAGGTCGGAGATGGCCTTCTCGGCGTCCCCGGCGTCCTTGCCGGTGAAGTCGGGCACGGCGATGGGCTGGCGGCCCTTGCTCACGACGAGCGCGACCTCGGTCCCCTTCTTGACGCTCGCCTCGGCCTCGGGGGTCAGCGAGACGACCTGCCCGTCGGGCACCTTCTCGCTGAACTTCTCGGTGACCTTGCCCAGCGCCAGGCTGTTCTCCTCGAGCTGGCGTCGTGCCTCGGCCAGGGTCATCCCCCCGACGTCGGGCACGGTGTAGCGCTCCGGGCCCTTGGACACGGTGAGCACCACCTCGGACCCGCGCCCGACGGTGGCGCCGACGGCGGGGTCGACGCCCATGACGGTGCCGGCGGCGACGTCCTCGGAGAAGGCCTCGGACACCGTGGCGTCGAGGTCGGCCTGCTCGACCGCCGTGACGGCCTGCTCCAGCGGGCGGTCGAGGACGGAGGGGACGGTGGCCGTCGCTCCGGGCCCCAGGAGGAAGAACCAGGCCGTGAGGGCGGCGACCAGGACCGAGGCGGCGGCCGCGGGCCACCAGTTGCGGCCCTGGCGGCGGCGCCCGTGGCCGGCGACCACGACGCCCTCGAGCGGGGCCTGTGGCACCGCGAGCGCGGTGGTGTCGCCGGACCCGTGGCGCGGCGGGGCGCCCGCGCCCCCGAGGGGGAGCGCCGTCGTCGAGGTGGGGACGGACGCGGCGGCGGCCGCGGCGGCCCCGGCGGCCGGGCGTGCGTCGAGCGTCGTGGGGGAGAGGCTGGCGCGGGTGCGGCGGACGAGCTCGAGGAGCTCCGCCGCGTCGCGAGGCCGCTCGTCGGGGTCGCGGGCCGTCGCGACGGCGACGAGGTCGTCGAGCGCGGGCGGCAGGCCGTCGACCCGGCTGGACGGCACCGGCACGCCGCCGTGCACGTGCTGGTACGCGACGTGGATGGGCGTCTCGCCGGTGAACGCCTTGCTGCCGGTGAGCATCTCGAGCAGGACGAGCCCCGCTGCGTACACGTCGGAGCGGGCGTCGGCGATGCCCCGCTCGACCTGCTCGGGGGAGAGGTAGGCGACCGTGCCGAGGAGGACCCCGCTCGAGCTCGTCATCGTCTGGCTCGAGACCGCCCGGGCCAGGCCGAAGTCGGCGACCTTGACGGTGCCGTTGTCGTTGATGATGACGTTCTCGGGCTTGACGTCGCGGTGGATCAGACCCTTCGCGTGCGCCTCCGCCAGCGCCATGAGCACGGACTCGAGGAGGTCGAGCGCGGCCCGGGGCGAGAGCGGCCCCTCGGCGGTGAGCACCTCGCGCAGGGTGAGCCCGGGGACGTACTCCATCGCGAGGAAGACGTGGCCCCCGTCCTGGCCCTGGTCGAAGACGGCGACGACGTTGGGGTGGGACAGGGACGCGGCCGCCTTGGCCTCGCGGCGGAACCGGCTGACGAAGGTCTCGTCGTGGACGAGGTGCGGGCGCATGACCTTGAGGGCGACGTCGCGCTCGAGCCGCTCGTCGACCGCGAGGTAGACGGTGGCCATTCCGCCGTCGGCGACGCGCGACACGACGCGGTAGCGCCCGTCGAGAATGTGCCCGATGAGGGCGTCGCCGGTCGATGACACCGCACGAGTGTACGTAGTCACCGGCTCATCCCCGATTCACGCCCAGGGCCCGTCACATCGTGCTGCGCAGCCGCATGATGTTGCGGACGTAGACCTTGGTGTCGGAGTACAGGCCGCGGGAGCGGACCGACGCCAGCCCCTGGTAGTACGCGGCGACCGTCATCTCGGTGCTCGAGGTCGAGCGGCCGAGCGCCCGGAGCATGACGACCCCGGCGGTGACGTTGTCCTGGGCGTCGAGGAGGTTCAGCTTGCGGCCCACGAGGGAGGAGGCCCAGTCCCCGGCGGCCGGGATGACCTGCATCGCGCCGACGGCGTTCGCCGGCGACACGGCCCGCTGGTTCCACCCCGACTCCTGGTACGACACCGCGAGAGCCAGCCGGGGGTCGACCCCGTGGCGGCGAGCCGTGCGGGCCACCATCTTCTTCACCTCGCTGCGGCTCGGGACCGAGCGCTTCGCGAGGGTGTCGTGGTTGCGCCGGGCCGCGGCGACGACCGATCCGGGGTAGGTGACCCCGCCGAAGGTGCTGGGGACCGCATGCGTGGTGCTCTTGCCCGGCAGGCGCAGGCGCTGCCCGACCCGCAGGACCGAGCGCGTCCCGATGCCGCTCGCCGACGCGATCCGCGAGACGGTCGTGCCGTTGCGGGCGGCGATGCCGCTCAGGGTGTCGCCGGAGCGCACGGTGTAGCTGCGCGTCGACGGCCCGGCGGTGCGCTTGGCGCTGCGGGAGGCCTTCGCTGTCGACGTCGTGCCGGCCCGGACCGTGAGCCGGTCACCGGGGTGGATGAAGCTCGTCGCCTTGAGGCGGTTCGCCTTGAGCACGCTGGGCACCGAGACGCCGTATCGGGCCGCGATGTGGCTCACCGTCTCGCCGCTGCGCACGACGTGGGTCCGGGCGCTGGTCCGGGACGGGGCCGCGGCCTTGGCCTTGGCCTTGGCCGCGCTCGTACGGGGGACGCTGAGGACGTGGCCCGGGTGGATGAGCCCCGGGGTGCGGATGCGGTTGCGGGCGACGAGCGCGCCGACGGTGGTGCGGTACCTGGCCGCGATGCCGTCGAGGGTGTCGCCCGAGCGGACCCGGTACGTCGTCCAGCCGTGCGGAGCCGTCGTCGAGCGGTGGACGACGGCCATGACCTGCTCGACGGGGGGAGCGGCGGGGGGTGGTGCGGCGGCAACCATGACACGGTCCTTCGGCCTCGAGACGCCCGGTGCGATTGGGGCGGATGGGTACTGTGATGGCCAACGGTAGCGGAGTGACGCATGATACGCCCGGTACTCGCAGGAGTGGACCCGCACGGCGGGCGTGTCGCCTGTGGCACCCTGGCCGCGTGAGTGACTCCGCGCCCGACCCCACACCCGACGTCGAGGCCCTCGTCCCGGCCTGGGTGACCCTGCCCGACCTCGCCGAACGCCTCGGCCTGCGGCTCGCCGACGCCCGCCGGCTCATCGAGGACCGCGAGCTGCTCGCGGTCCGCGTCGGGGAGCGTCGCGTTCTGGCCGTCCCCGAAGGGTTCATCGGCGACGACGGCCCCCTCCACGCGCTCAAGGGGACCTTCACGGTCCTCGCCGACGGCGGGATGAACGACGAGGAGATCGTCCGCTGGCTGCACACCCCTGACCCCACGTTGCCGGTGCCCGGCACCCCGATCGACGCCATCCGCGCCGGCTTCAAGACCGAGGTCCGGCGGCGCGCGATGGAAGAGGCCTTCTAGCGCCCCAGCGCCCCGCCGGCCGTCAGGCCGAGCGGGCCGTGGCCGTCGTCACGAGGTCGAGCAGGACCCCGCGGGCCTCGTCGTCCAGGGCCGGGGCCCCCGTGAGCGCCTCCCGGGCGGTGGCCGCGAGCCGGCCGATCTCGTCCTCGAGGAGGTCGACCGCGCCGGACCCGGTGATGACGGCCCGCAGCTCGTCGACGTCGTCGGCGGCGAGGTCGGCCCGGCCGAGCAGGTGCTCGACCCGGGCCCGGCCGTCGTCCCCGGCGCCGGCGAGGGCGTGCGCGAGCAGGACGGTGCGCTTGCCCTCGCGCAGGTCGTCGCCCGCGGGCTTGCCGGTCTGCTCGGGGTCGCCGAAGACGCCGAGCAGGTCGTCGCGCAGCTGGAAGGCCCGGCCCAGGTCGAGGCCGTAGCGCGAGAGCGCCGCGAGCCCGGCGTCGTCGAGCCCGCCGACCGTGGCGCCGATGAGGAGGGGGTGCTCGACGGTGTACTTCGCGCTCTTGTACCGGATGACCCGCCCGGCCCGCTCGACCCGCTCGGCGTCGGCGACGCCGTCCCACGGGCGCATCGACTCGACGACGTCGAGGAACTGACCGGCCATGAGCTGGGTGCGCATCCGGTCGAACACCGGGCGGCCCCGGGCGAGGTCGGCCTCGGGAAGGCCGCAGCGGGCGTACATCTCGTCGGTCCAGGTGAGGCAGAGGTTGCCCGCGAGGACGGCGCCGGCGAGGCCGAAGCGCTCGTCGTCGCCGGACCAGCCGCGGGCCGCGTGCCGGGTGGCGAGGGCCCGGTGCGCGGCCGGCCGGCCACGGCGGGTGTCGGAGTCGTCCATGACGTCGTCGTGGATGAGCGCCGCCGCCTGGAACAGCTCCATCGCGGAGGCCAGGCGGACCAGCGCCTCGGAGTCGGCGATCCCGGCCGCCCGCGCCCCCCAGTAGAGGAACGCCGCACGCAGCCGCTTGCCGCCCCGCAGGAGACCGCCGACGGCGTGCAGCAGGTCCTCGACGTCCGGGCCGAGCTCGGCCAGGACGCCGGCCTGCGCGCCGAGCTCGGCGTCGAGGACGGCCTGTACCCGGCGCCGCAGGTCGGCGGTGTCGAGCACGCTGGTCACGAGGGCTCCTGGAGCGGGGCGTGGGGGGTTCGGATGATGGCGCGACCGAGCCTACGGGGTGGCTGCTCGCGTAGCCTCGGCGCCATGGCCCAGTACGGAGGAGGAGGGCGCCCCGAGCACCTCGTGGCGTCCATCCCGACACGCCTGCGCTCGGACCGGCCGTCCATCAGCTTCGAGTTCTTCCCCCCGAAGGACGACGCCGCCGAGGCACTGCTGTGGGACGCCGTCCGGCGCCTCGAGCGGGTCCGGCCGGCGTTCGTCTCGGTCACGTACGGGGCGGGCGGCACGACCCAGGACCGGACGGTGCGGGTGACGGCCCGGATCGCCGACGAGACCTCGCTGACCCCGCTGGCGCACCTCACCTGCGTCGGCGCCGCGGTGCGCGAGCTGCGCCAGGTCGTCGGGCACTACGCCGCCTCGGGGGTGCGCAACATCCTCGCCCTGCGGGGTGACCCGCCCGGCAACGTGCGCGGCGAGTGGACGGCGCACCCCGAGGGTCTCGACCACGCCGACGACCTCGTCCGGCTCGTGCGCGGCCTCGGCGACTTCACGGTCGGGGTCGCGGCCTTCCCCGACGTGCACCCGGACAGCCCCGACCTCGACCACGACGTCGAGGTCCTCGTCCGCAAGGCCGACGCGGGGGCGACGTTCGCCATCACCCAGATGGTCTTCGACGCCGACAGCTACCTGCGGCTGCGGGACCGGGTGGCCGCGCGCCGCGACCTGCCGATCACGCCGGGGCTCATGCCGGTGACGAACGTCCGGCAGATCCAGCGGATGTCCGACCTCATGGGGACGCCGCTGCCGCCGACGGTCGTCGCGCGGCTCGAGGCCGTCAAGGACGACCCGGCGGCGGTGCGTGCCGTCGGGGTGCAGATCGCCACCGAGATCGGCCGGCGGATGCTCGACGAGGGCGCGCCGGGGCTGCACTTCATCACGATGAACCGCTCGACCGCCACCCTCGAGGTGCACGACGCCCTCGGCCTCTGAGCCCCGGCACCGCCGCGCCCGGCCCGGTCAGAACACGGCGCTCAGCACGTCCGCCGCCCGGGCGGCGCCGTCGGTCTCGACGGGCCGGTAGGCGACGTCGCGGGCCAGCTCGTCGAGGAGGACCCTTGCGAGGGCGTCGCGGTCGGCGGCCTCGTCGTAGGTGAGCATCCGGCCCGCGCCGTACTGCTCGAGCCGGTGCCGCACGTGGAAGGTCTGCTCGAAGTGGTGGCGCAGCGGGACGTAGACGAAGCGCTTGCCGAGGGCCGTCAGCTCCATGCACGTCGTGAGCCCGCCCTGCACGACCGCCAGGTCGCAGGCGGCGAGGTACCGGTAGAGGTCCGGGAGGTAGCCCACGACGTGCGCACCGGGCACGGCCGGCAGGGACGCCGGGTCGATCCGGGGCCCCGCGACGACGAGGAAGCGCAGGTCCGGGGCCAGCGCGCGGGCGACGGGCACCGCGTCGAGCACCCGGCGCAGCAGCGAGGTCCCGACGCCCGACCCGCCGACGGTGACGAGGCACAGCCGCTCGTCGTCGCCGATGCCGAGCCCGGCCCGCAGGTCGGCGCCGGTGGTCACCGCCGCGGGGTCGAAGCCGGTGACGTACCCGGCGAAGTCGAAGTGCTCCGCCGTCCACGTCCGGATGCTCGGCAGGCCGGGCCCGAAGTCGTCCGGCACGACGTCGGCCGGGTTGCCGACGAAGACGGAGGCGTCGCGGATCCGCGCGTACCGGGCTCGCTGCTCGAGCATCTCGGCGTTGTAGTCCGCGGTGAGCCGCGCCTCCTCGGCTCCGCCGTCGGGCATCGGCAGCCACCCGACGAAGTCCGTGAGCCAGGCGAACGAGAAGCGCTTGAGCTCGGGGTTCTCGTGGAGGAAGTGGTCGACCTCCCAGGCCTCGTCGGCGACGACGAGGTCGTACGGCTCGTCGGCGACGAGGTCGGCGAACAGCATGAAGTTCGCGACGAGGATCTCGTCCATCCGCCGGATCGCCTGGAAGGCGTGCAGGTCGTGCTCCCCGCACTCGTGCTCGATGTGGCCGGACTCGTTGCGCAGCCACCGCGAGGCGGGGTGCACGTGCTCGCCCTGCTCGGACAGGACCCGGGTGACGGGGTCCTGCGCGAGCCAGTCGACCTGCAGGTCGGGATGGCGCTCGCGCAGGGCAGCCGCGACGGCCACGTCCCGTCGGGCGTGGCCGAGACCGATGGGGGAGGACAGGTACAGCGCCCGGGGTCGCCGCCCGGCGGCTCGTGACCACCGGGGCTGCGCCGGCCGCGGCACCACCCGGTCGACGAACCCGGCCAGGAGGTGGTTGACCCGGACCGGGTCGCGGGCGTGCGGGCCGTGCCCGCTGCCCTCGAGGAGCACGAGATCACCGCCGGTCAGCTCGGCGAGCCGCTCGCCGAACCCCGGCGGGCGGACCCGGTCGTCGGTGCCGTGCAGGACCAGGACCGGGCAGCGCACCTGCCGGGCCAGCGGGGCGAGCGGTTCGCACACCGCGCCGTCGTACCCCTCGCGGCCGGCGTGGGTGTCGGCCAGGATGCGGCCGTCGATGCCGTGGGCCCACCCGATGCAGTCCTCGATCTGTTTCGTCGAGTGCGGTTCGGAGTACATCTGGGCGAAGAAGAACCGGACGAAGTCCTCGTACCCCCCGTCGAGCCAGTAGTGCTTGTTGTACTTCGCCCAGCCGCGCGTCGTCGCGGGCCGCTCGTCCCACCGCAGGTGGTCCCGGCCCGGGGTCGGGACGTCGAGCCCGCACGACGGGGCGATCGCGACGATCCCCAGCACGCGCTCGGGATGCTCCGCCGCGACGTGCACCGACCACGCGGCCCCGCACGACAGGCTGACGAGCACCGCCTGCTCGGTGCCGGTGGCCTCCAGGACCGCGAGCACGTCCTGCGCGTACTCACGGTTCGTGTACGCCTCGGCCCCGGCGGGACGGCTCGACCGTCCCGAGCCGCGCCCGTCGAACGTCACGACCCGGTAGCGCCGCGACAGGTACGCCACCTGCCCCTTCCAGTGCCGCGAGGGAATGATGGACCAGGTGGGCAGCAGCAGGACCGTGGGGGAGTGCTGCCGGCCGAAGACCTCGTAGGCGAGCTCCACCCCGTCCCGGACCGCGACGCCGCTCACGTCCGGGTCCGCGGCCCGGCTCGGGTCCTGCCCCATCCCGGCAGTCTCCACCCGGCCGGCTCCGCCGTCACCCTCGGACCTCCTCACGGACGGATCTCGAACACGTTGTTGAACGGGGTCGACGCGGCGGTGCGGAAGCCGCCGGTGAAGCCGCCGGCCACCGTGACGTCCCGGATCCGGGCCGGGCCCGCCTGGGTGCCGAGGGCGAGACCGACGTCCTGCGACAGCGACGCCGGCGTGCAGAGCAGCGTGGAGAAGCCGTAGAACGCCCGGCCGACCGGGGTGAGGTTGTCCTCCACGTGGTCGCCGGCCATGGGCTCGACCACCATCCAGGTGCCGTCGTCCGCGATCGCCGTGCGCACGTGGGCGGCGGCCCCGACCGGGTCGCCCATGTCGTGCAGGCAGTCGAACATCGTCACGAGGTCGTAGCCGGCGCCGGTGAACTCCGTCGCCGAGGCCACCTCGAAGGTCACCCGGTCCGCCACCCCGGCCTCGTGCGCCCGCTGCCGGGCGATCTCGACGGACGCCGCGTGGTAGTCGGAGCCGACGAAGGTCGAGGCCGGGAAGGCGCGGGCCATGAGGATGGTGGAGGCGCCGTGACCGCAGCCGACGTCGGCCACCCGCGCACCGCGGTCGAGCTTGCCGACGACCCCCTCGAGCGCCGGCAGCCACTCGCCGAGGAGGTGGCCGTTGTACATCGAGCGGAAGAACCGCTCGCAGCCGTGGTGCACGTCGGTGTTGTGCGCGTGCCAGCCGATGCCGTCACCCGTCCGCGCCGCGCCGAGGACGGCGGGGGTGTCGCGGACGGTGCCGTGCGCGATCTGGAAGAACCCGGGAAGGTAGGCGGGGCTCGTCGGGTCCGCGAGCGCGACGGCCTGCTCCGGGGGGAGGGTGTAGGTGCGGGTCGGAGCGTCGTACTCGACGTAGCCCCCGGCGGCCTGGGCGCTGAGCCACTCGCGGGCGTAGGGCTCGGCGGTCCCGGTGCGCTCGGCGAGGGCCGCGGGCGTGATCGGCTCCCCGTCGGCCATGGTCGTGTAGTACCCGAGCGCGTCGCCCATGACGACCAGCGCCGTGTTGAGGGCCGCGCCGACCTCGCCGACGGCCTGGAAGACGAAGGACATCAGCTTGTCGGGGTCGACGTCGCGGGTGGGGGTCTGCTCGATGGTGGTCATGGGGTGCTCCTCGGTGGTGGGTGCTGGTCCCGCCAGGCTCCGCGTCCGGGCCGCCCCGCCGCATCCGGGGACCCCCCTGGTCTCCTCCCTAGACTGGCGAGGTGCTGGTCGGCCGCGAGAGCGAACGCCAGGTCCTCGATGCCCTGGTCACCTCGGCGCGCGTCGGCCGCAGCGGCACCCTGGTGCTCATCGGCGAGGCCGGGATCGGCAAGAGCACGCTGCTCGAGGACGCCGCCGGCCGCGCCCGCGAGGCCCGGATGCCCGTCCTGTGGGCGACCGGGGTGGCCGCCGAGCGTGAGGTCCCGTTCGGCGGGCTCCTTCAGCTGCTCCGCCCGGTCCTGTCCTTCCTCCCGAGCATCCCCGCGCCCCAGGCCGCGGCCCTCGGCTCCGCCCTGGCCCTGACGCCGGGGTCCGGGGCGCAGCGGTTCGCGGTCGGGGCAGCGACGCTCAGCCTGCTGAGCCGGGCCGCGGAGGACGCGCCGATGCTCTGCGTCGTCGACGACGCCCATCACCTGGACGTCCCGTCCTCGCAGGCCCTGTGCTTCGCGGCGCGACGGTTGTCCGCCGACCCGCTGTGCCTCCTGTTCGCGGTCCGCGCCGACATCCCGTGCGTCGTCGGTGACGCCGAGCTGCCGTCGCTGCCGGTCGGCGGGCTCACGGACGCCGAGGCGGCGGCCCTGGTCCGGGCCGAGGTCGGCGCCGTCTCCGATGCCGCGGCGACCCGGCTCCACTCGGTGACCGGGGGGAACCCCCTCGCCGTGCTCGAGCTCGCCCAGGACCTCGACGCCCTCCTCGCCCTCCCCGAGGGGGTCCCCGTTCCGGTCCCGCAGTCGGTGGCGGACGCCTTCGCGCAGCGGGCGCAGGGGCTGTCGGCGGGCGCGCGGACCGCCGTCCTCGTCGCGGCCAGCGGGGTCGACGACCTGGGGGTCGTGACCCGGGCCTGCGCTCACCTGGGCGTCAACGTGTCGGCGCTGGACGAGGCCCGGTCCGCGCGGCTGCTCGCCGTCGACCTCGGGCGGGTCGTCTTCCGGCACGGGCTCGTGCCGTCCGGGGTGTACGCCCGGGCGACACCGGCCGAGCGCCGGGCCGTGCACGAGGCGGTGGCGGCCGCGCTCCCGGCCGAGGACGACCGGCGGGCCTGGCACCTCGGCGAGGCCGCCGTCGGCCCGGATGCCCGGGTCGCGGCCGAGCTCGCGCGCGCCGCGGAGCGGGCGAGCCTGCGGGGTGCGTACGCGGTGGCGGCGGCCGGCTTCCGGCGGGCCGCCTCGCTCGCCACCCGGCCCGCAGACGAGGCCGAGCACCTCGTCGCGGCTGCGGAGAGCGCCTGGCGGGCCGGCGGTGCGGACGTGGCGCTGGAGCTGCTCGCGCGGGCGAGGCTCCGCCCGGTGCCCGAGGCGCTGGAGGTGCGCGTCGCGGTGCTCGACGCGACCATCGCGGTCCGTGCGGGCGACCCGGTCCGGGCGTACGACGCGCTCGTGGCGACCGGCGCCCAGATCGCGGCCGGGCACCCGGACCGGGCGGTGGAGCTGCTCGGCGAGGCGGTGGTCGCCGCCCAGTTCGTCGGGGACGCGACCGCGATGAGCCGCGCCGCCGCCGCGATCGAGGCACTCCGGCCACGGCTGTCGGCCCGCTCCGCGTGGATCGCTCTCGTGGCGACCGGTATCGCCGGCGTCGCCGCGGGCACCGGGGGCGCGGACCGCCTGCACGAGGCGCTGGCCCGGACCCGGGAGGACCCCGGCCTGCTGGCGGACCCTCCGCTCGCGCCGTGGGTGGTCCTCGGGACGCTGTTCCTGCGGGAGAGCGGTGGCCGCGAGCAGGTCGCCGCCGTCATGGGGCACGTCCGGAGCAGGACCGACCTCGCGGTCCTGCCCGTGCTGCTGTTCTACGTCGGCCGGGACCAGGCGACCACCGACCGTTGGGACGACGCGACGGCCTCCTACACCGAGGGGGTCCAGCTCGCCCGGGAGGCGGGACAGGCGACGGACCTCGCCGCGTGCCTCGCCGGTCTCGCCTGGCTCGAGGCCCGGCGCGGGGCCGAGGCGGAGTGTCTCGCCCACGCCGAGGAGGCCCTGGCGTCGGCGCGGGAGCGGCAGCTGGGGTTCTTCGAGGTCTGGTCGGTGACGGCGCTCGCGGAGCTCGACCTCGGCCTCGGACGGGCCGAGGCGGCGCTCACGCGGTTCCAGGAGGTGGACCGGCTGCTCGCGGCGTCGGGCTTCGACGACGTCGACATCTCACCCGGGCCGGAGCTCGTCGAGGCGCTGCTCCGGGTCGGCTCCGGTGACGAGGCGCGCAGCCAGGCGCGGCGGTACGCCGACCGGGCGCGCGCGAAGGGCCAGCCGTGGTCGCTGGCCCGCGCGGCGCGGGGGCTCGGGCTCGTCGCCCCCGACGACGCGGTCGACGAGCACTTCCAGGTCGCGCTCGAGCACCATGCCCGCACCCTCGACGGGTTCGAGACCGCCCGGACCGAGCTCGCCTACGGGGCGCGGCTCCGCCGGTCCCGCCGCCGCGTGGACGCCCGGCCCGTCCTGCGCTCGGCGCTCGGCACCTTCGACGCGCTCGGGGCGCGGGTGTGGGCGGACCGGGCCGAGACCGAGCTCAAGGCGACGGGGGAGAGCGCCCAGCGGCGGGGGGTCTCGGGGGTCGAGCAGCTGACCCCACAGGAACGGCAGGTCGCCCGCATCCTCGCTGGCGGTGCGACGACCCGCGAGGCGGCGGCGGCGCTCTTCCTCTCCCCGAAGACGGTCGAGTACCACCTGCGGCACGTCTACCTCAAGCTCGGGATCCGCTCGCGCGCCGAGCTCGCGGACGCCATGCCGGAGACCGCGTGACGGTGCAGGGGCACGCCACAGCGGGCGGCCGGGATGGGTTCCCGACCGCCCACTGCCTGGAGTGATGCGTCAGTTGGCGATGCCGCCGCAGACCGCCGGGAGGGTGGCCTCGAGCGGGAACTGGGCCCCGAGCTCGGACGGGCCGGACTCGAAGTCGTAGACCCCGTTGCCGTTGAGGTCGAGGCCGTGGACGACGACCTGGACGGTGCCGGCGTTCGCGAGCGCCGCCGCGTTCTCGAAGGTGCGGCTGTACGACAGGTGGCCGGAGGCGTCCGCGACCGGGAAGCGGTCCAGGGCGAGGGCGCTCGAGGGCGTCATGTCGCCCTTGGTCGTCAGCGAGGTGAGGATGCCGCCGTAGAACGGGAGGCCCTCGAGGACGTTGGTGAGCCCGTCGTGGTCGGTGTCGGCGTGCCCGTCGGGACAGCCCTGGTCCATCGGGGAGCCGTCGACGCCGTGCAGGTGCATGGCGTGGGGGAGGAAGGGCGCGAGTCCGTCGACCTCGACGGTGACCTGCACCTTGCCGTTCGGCAGGCTCTTGATCCGGGTCTTGCCGGTCGCCTGGCTGTTCGGGACCGACGCCATCTGCACCGGGTCGAGCGAGTACGAGTAGCTCGCCACCTTGGCCGAGGGGTTGGTGTCGTGCGCGGCCGAGGCCGTGGTGACGGTGGCGGCGGTGAGCGCGAGCGCGGCGCCGCCGACGAGGAACGGGGTGAGCTTCATGGAACGTCCTCCTGCATGGACTTGGACACCACCGTTGGTGTCCTGCCCAGGCGTTCGTCGCCCCGGCGGCCCGGGGATGTGACCCGCGCTCAGGGAGTTCTCAGGCGACGTCCATCGGCTGGCCGCCGGTGACCCGGATCAGCTCGTCGTAGGTGGTCGCGTACACCGTGTGGCTGTGCCCGGCCGCCGCCCAGACCGTCGCGTAGCGGCCGAGCGTGACGTCGATGATCGTGCGGAGGTGGACCGGGTGCCCGACGGGAGCCACCCCGCCGATGGCCATCGCGGTGTGCTCCCGGACGAAGCCGGGGTCGGCCTGGTCGACCGTGACGTACTCGGCGAGGGCGGCGACCTTCGTGGTGTCGACCCGGTGCCCGCCGGAGGCGATGACCAGGAGCGGCTCGAGGGTGCCGTCGGCCCGGGTGGCGACGAAGACGAGGCTGTTCGCGATCTCGGCGGGCGTGATGCCCAGGGCCTCGGCCGCGGCCTTCGCGGTGCGCACGGCCCCGGGCAGCTGGCGCAGCTCGGGGCGGATGTGGTGCAGGGCCAGGGCCGCGAGCACGGCGGCGACCGCGGGGTGGGTGGAGAGGTCGCGCTCCGGGGGGCTGTTCTCCGAGGCGACGCCGGCGGGCTCGGGCGACATGACCGAAGCGTAGTGACCCGCGGGGGCGACGGGGCGAGGTCGCGACCGGCGTGACGTGCTGCGAACCGCTTGACGTGACGTCGGGGGCCGGGGGTACAGTGGACATCTGATCGAACACCTGTTCGATCATTGACCGTCCCGGCGACCGGGCCCCGACCCGGGCCCGGCGGTCGGCCCTGCCCCCCGGAGGTGCGCCATGGCCCATCGGCACGACGAGCCGCTCCGGGCCGGCGGGCGGCAGGGTCCGGTCGTCTGGGACGAGACCGGGCCGCGGTCCTTCGTGTGGCGCGGCCGACGCTACGTCGTCTGCGCGGTCCTCGCCTCGTGGCAGGAGCGCCGGGCGTGGTGGCGCGAGGTCGGCGACCAGCCCGGGGGCGGCCCCCCCGACACCGAACGTCGGGTGTGGCGGGTCGAGGCCTGCCCGCCATCGGGGACCACCGGGGTCTTCGACCTCGGCCGCGACGACGACCACTGGCTCCTCCTGCGGGCCCATGACTGAGGAGATGACCCATCTGATGCCCCACGCCGCGACGACCCTCGACCTGCTGGAGCGGGCCCGTGAGGCCGTGACCTCGGGGTACGCCGCCTCGGCCGCCTCCACCCGCTACCTCGCGGCCTCGCTCGGTGCGCTGCGGGCCGCGGCCGCGCTGCTCGCCGCCCGGCCCGCCCGGGAGTCCTCCGGGCCGGGGCCCCACGACGTGTGGGTGCTCACGGCCCGGGCCGCCCCCGAGCTCACCGAGTGGGCCGACCGTTTCGCCCTCGTCACCGGCCACCGGGTCGGGGTCGAGACCGGGCTCGTGCGGGTCGGCGCTCGCGAGGCCGACGACCTGCTGCGCGACGCCGAGACCTTCGTCGACCTCGTCGCGACCCGGCTCGGGGTCCCGATGGCCCACGCCTCGGGGCGCCGGCTCGTCCCCGTTCGCTCGGCCTGAGACCACCGATGTCCGCCGACGGGTTCGCCCACCTCCACGTCGCCTCGGGCTTCTCGATGCGCTACGGCGCCTCGATGCCCGAGGACCTCGTCGCCCGTGCCGCCGAGCTCGGCCAGGGCACGCTCGCCCTCACCGACCGCGACGGCCTGTACGGCGCCGTCCGGTTCGCGAGCGCGTGCGGCGCGGCGGGCGTCGACCCCGTCCTCGGCGTCGACCTCGCCGTCACCGACCTCGTCCCCGGCCGGGAGCCCCGCCGGGCCCGCACCCCGGTCCGCGGCGGCGCCATCGTCGACCCCCGCCGGCCCCGGGTCACCGTCCTCGCGCGCGGCCGGGGCGGGGGAGCCGGTGCCGGGGTGGGCTGGGCCGCCCTCTGCCGGCTCGTCACCGACACCCACCTGCGCGGCGAGCGCGGCATCCCGGTGACGACCCCCGACCTCCTCGCCCGGTGGTCCGGGCCCGTCGAGGGCGAGGGCGCCCCGGCCCGGCTCGTCGTCCTCCTCGGCCCGGACTCCGACGTCGGGCGCGCGGTCCTCGCCGGGCAGCGCGACCACGCCCGCGACCTGCTCGCCCGCTGGCGGGCCCTCCTCCCACGCGACGGGCTCGCCGTCGAGGTCGTCCTCCACGGCGGCCCCGAGGGCACGCCGGGCTGCCGCTCGCACGCCGCCCGGCTCCTCGGGCTCGCCGACGCGGCCGGGGTCCCGGCCGTCCTCAGCGCCGCCGTCCGGCACGCCGAGCCCGGCCAGGTCCGCACCGTCGACGTCCTCGACGCCGCCCGCCGGCTCGTCGCCCTCGACTCCCGCCACCTCGACCGCGTCACCGACGCCGGCCACCTCGCGGGGACCGCCGACATGCGCGCCCGCGCCCTGACGGTCACCTCCGGCGACACCGCCCGCGCCGACCGGCTCCTCACGATGACCGCGCTGCTCGCCGGGGAGTGCGTCCAGCATGCCCGGGACGACCTCGGCATCGGCGCCGTCCACCTCCCCGAGCCCGAGATCCTCGGCATCGAACCCGGCACCGACCCGATGGACGTCCTCACCCGGCGCTGCCGCGACGCGGTCGGCCGGCGCTACCCCGGCGCCTCCGACACCGAGCTCGGCGTCGTCCACGACCGGCTCGACGCCGAGCTCACCGTCGTCCGCTCGCTCGGCTACCCCACGTACTTCCTCACCGTCGCCGAGGTCACCGACCTCATCCGGGCCCGCGGGGTGCGGGTCGCGGCGCGAGGCTCGGGCGCCGGCAGCCTCGTCAACCACCTCCTCGGCATCAGCGGGGTCGACCCCATCCGGCACCGCCTCCTCATGGAGCGGTTCTGCTCCCCGCTGCGCGCCGAGCTGCCCGACATCGACGTCGACGTCGAGTCCGCCCGCCGCACCGAGATCTACGAGGCCGTCCTCGAGCGCTTCGGCGGCGAGCGGGTCACGTGCGTGTCGATGATGGACACCTACAAGGTCCGGCACGCCGTCCGCGACGTCGGCGCGGCGCTCGGGATGCCGCCGGTCGAGGTCGACGAGATCGCCAAGGCGTTCCCGCACATCCGGGCCAAGGACGCCCGGCACGCCATCGCCGACCTCCCCGAGCTGCGCAGCCGGGGCCTGGACTCCCCGCGGCTCGCACCGTTCTTCGACCTCGTCGAGGCCCTCGACGGCCTGCCCCGGCACATCGCGCTGCACCCGTGCGGGGTCGTGCTGTCCAACGCGGGGATGCTCGACCGCACGCCCGTCGAGGCGAGCTGGCTCGGCTTCCCGATGAGCCAGTTCGACAAGGACGACGTCGAGACCCTCGGGTTCCTCAAGCTCGACGTCCTCGGCATCCGGATGCAGTCCTCGATGGCGCACGCCGTCGCCGAGATCGAGCGGGTCACGGGGGAGCGGGTCGACCTCGACGACCAGGCCCAGGTGCCGCTCGAGGACCCCGACACCTTCGAGCTCATCCGCACCACCCGCACCCTCGGGATGTTCCAGATCGAGAGCCCCGGCCAGCGCGAGCTCGTCGGCAAGCTCGGCCCCACCGCCTTCGACGACCTCATCGTCGACATCTCGCTGTTCCGGCCGGGCCCGGTCAAGTCCGACATGATCACCCCGTTCCTCGAGAGCCGGCACGGCTGGCGCGAGCGGCGCTTCCTCCACCCCAGCCTCGTCCCGGCCCTCGAGGAGACCGAGGGGGTCGTCGTCTTCCACGAGCAGGTGCTGCTCATCGTCGCCGAGACCACCGGGGTGAGCCTCGCCCAGGCCGACGAGGTCCGCCGCAGCATGGGCACCCCGACCGGCCAGGAGGAGGTCGAGGCGTGGTGGCGCCCCGCGGCGCAGGCCCGCGGCTACGACGCCGCCGACCGCGACCGCATCTGGGAGGTGCTCAGGTCCTTCGCGTCGTTCGGGTTCTGCAAGGCCCACGCCGCCGCCTTCGCCCTGCCCACGTACCACTCGGCGTGGCTCAAGACCCACCACCCGGCGGCGTTCCTCGCGGGGATCCTCACCCACGACCCCGGGATGTACCCGAAGCGGCTGCTCCTGGACGACGCCCGCTCCTTCGGCATCCCCGTCCTCGGCCTCGACGTCAACGCCTCCGGCGACACCTACCGGATCGAGCCGGTCCTGGACCTCGACGAGAGGAGGCAACACACCGGGGGCGACGAGGTGACGCCTGCGTGTCCCCTCCTCTCGACGCAGCGGGACGGTGCGGGAGCGACGGGCGGGACGAGTGAGGTGGGTGGTGCGGGCGCGCGGGTCCCGGGCTGGAAGCAGACCCCCCAGCCCTACGGCATCCGGCTCTCGTTCGCCGACGTCAAGGGCATCAGCGAGGCCGAGGTCGCCCGGGTCGTCGCGGGCCAGCCGTACTCCGACGTCGGCGACTTCTGGACCCGGGCCCGGGTGAGCCGGCCGGTCACTGAACGGCTCGTCCTCGCGGGCGCCTTCGACAGCCTCCACGGCACCACCGGGGCGGGCCTCGGGCGCCGCGGCCGGGTCACCCGGCGCGACCTGCTGCTCCACGTCGCCGAGCTCGACCGCTGGGAGCGGGGCGCGGGGCGACCCCGCGGCAGCCGCCGCACGACCCTGCCCGTCTCGGCGGCCCGCGAGGTGGAGGGCGCCGGGGTCGACGTCCGGCTCCGGGCCGCCGCCCAGAGCCAGGCGGCGCGGCAGGTCGTCCCGGCGCAGGCCCAGCCGACCCAGCTCACCCTCGACCTCGGCGACCGGCCCGCTCTCGTCGCCGGCACCGGCCTGCCCGAGATGACCGGCCCGGAGCGGGTCCGGGCCGAGCTCGACGTCCTCGGCCTCGACGTCTCGGCCCACGTCATCGAGTTCTACCACCCGCTCCTCACCGCGCTCGGGGCCACCCGCAGCCGCGACCTCCTCGCGGCCCGCAGCCGCTCCCAGGTGTGGGTGGCGGGGGTCAAGGTCGCCACCCAGACCCCGCCGGTGCGCTCCGGGCGGCGCGTCGTCTTCCTCACCCTCGACGACGGCACCGGACCGTCCGACTGCACGTTCTTCGAGGACGTCCAGGGCCCCTACGCGGAGGTCGTCTTCCACTCCTGGATGCTCCTCGTCCGCGGGGTCGTGCGCCGCACCGGCGACCGCGGGGTCTCGATCCGTGCCACCGGCGCCTGGGAGCTCGCCGCGCTGTGGGACGCCTGGCAGCTCGGCGGGATCGCCGCGGTCCGGCAGGCCGTCGCCGCGGGGGAGTCCGACGCCCGGGCCCGCGCCGAGGCGGCCGAGGCGGCGGCCCGGGAGGCCGACGAGCGCACCGGCCGCCGGGTCCTCGTCCACGCCTCGGGCTTCCGGCAGTCGCCCTACGCCGACGTCCGCCCACCCGGGGCCGACCCGCGCTCCGGGCGGGGCGCCCCGGCCGCGGCCACCGCCCCGGCCCTGCCGTCGCGCAAGCTGTGGCACGCGAGCCCGGGCAGCTCGGGACACTAGGGTGGACACGTCAGCAGCCCTGCCGACGCCCCGCCCCCGACGAGGAGACCGACCGTGGCCGACGACCGTGGCCGACCCCAGCGGCACGGGCCCGCCAGCGGCTCCCGGACGACGGCGGTCCAGCGGGTCCTCGACGCCTACACCGAGCAGCGGCGTGCCGACCTCGGCCGCCCGCTGCGCGTCCTCGACCTCGGGGGCGGCACCGGTGGCACCGCCGTCCCGCTCGCCGTCGCCGGCCACGACCTCACCGTCGTCGACCCCAGCCCCGACGCGCTCTTCTCGCTGCGTCGCCGGGCCGCCGAGCACCAGGTCGAGCACCGGGTCCGCGCGCTCCAGGGCGACGCCGACACCGTGCGCGACCTCGTCAATGACGGCCCCGACGCGGCCTTCGACCTCGTCTGCCTCCACGGCACCCTCGAGGTCGTCGACGACCCCGCCGCCGCCGTCGGCGCCGTCGCCGCGCTCCTCGCCCCCGGGGGGACGTTCTCGCTCGTCGTCGCCCAGCGGCTCCACGCCGTCCTCACCCGTGCCCTCGCGGGCCAGCTCGACCGTGCCAAGGCCGTCCTCGAGCGCCCGGACGGCCGGTGGGGGGAGGACGACCCCGCCCCGCGCCGCTTCGACGAGGGCGCCGTCCTCGACCTCGTCCGTGCCCACGGCCTCACCCCGGTCCACGTGCAGGGGGTGCGGGTCTTCACCGACCTCGTGCCCTCGGCCCTCCTGGACTCCGAGGCCGACCGTGCGGCCCTCCTGGCCCTCGAGGAGGCCGCGGCCGCCGCGGCCGACCACCCGCTGCTCGGGAGCCTCGGCAGCGCCCTGCACGTGCTGGCCACCCGGGACTGACCGCCGGGGGAGCGCCCGATGAGCCGCCGCCAGTTCGCCCTCCCCGAGCGGGTCGGCTCCGCCCCGCTCGACGACACCGGCTGCACCGTCCTGCACGTCGACATGGACGCCTTCTACGCGTCCGCCACGCTGCTGCGCCACCCCGAGCTGGTCGGGACACCGGTCATCATCGGCGGGGGCCACCGCGGCGTCGTCCTGTCCGCGACCTACGAGGCGCGCCGCTTCGGGGTGGCGTCGGCGATGCCGATGGGCCGGGCCCGGCGCCTGTGCCCCCAGGCGACGGTGCTCCCGCCCGACCACGACCTGTACGCGACGATCTCCGCGGGGGTCATGGAGACGTTCCGGTCGGTGACGCCCGTCGTCGAGCCGCTCTCGCTCGACGAGGCGTTCCTCGACGTCTCCGGGGCGCTGCGCCGGCTCGGCAGCCCCGCCACGATCGGCCGGCAGATCCGCGACGCCGTCCACGACGAGCAGGGGATCACGTGCTCGGTCGGCGTCGCCCCGAGCAAGTTCGTCGCCAAGCTCGCCTCGAACCTCGCCAAACCCGACGGCATGGTCGTCGTCCCCCGCGACGAGGTCGTCCCGTTCGTCCAGCAGCTGCCCGTCGCCGCGCTCTGGGGGGTGGGCGACAAGACGGAGGAGGCGCTGGTCCGGCTCGGCCTGCGGACCGTCGCCGACATCGCCCACACCCCGCTCACCACGCTCGTCCGGGCGCTCGGCGCCGCCACCGGGCAGCACCTGCACGAGCTCGCCTGGGGCCGGGACCCCCGCACCGTCGAGCGGGAGCAGCGCGAGAAGAGCGTCGGCAGCGACGAGACCTTCGAGGCCGACCTCGACGACGCCGTCCTGATCCGGCGCCACCTCCTGGCGCTCAGCGAGCGGACGGCCGCCCGGATGCGCGCCGCGGGGACGACCGGCCGCACCATGACCCTCAAGGTGAGGTTCAGTGACTTCACGACGATCACCCGCGCCCGGACGCTGCGCGAGCCCACCGACAGCGGACGGGCGATCCACGAGGCCGCCGTGGGGCTCTTCGACGCCCTCGGCCTCCAGCGGGCCCGGATCCGTCTCGTCGGGGTCCGCATGTCGGGACTGACGCCCGCCCACGAGGCCCCGATCCAGGGGGTCATCGGGGAGCCCGAACACGGCTGGCGGGACGCCGATCGGGCCGTCGACCGGGCCCGGGCCCGCTTCGGGACCGGGGTGGTGAGACCGGCATCTCTCATCCAACCTTCGCCATCGACTACCGCACAGCGACCTCGGGATTTATCCTGAGGGGGTAGGAGCGACATCGGGGACGTCCGTCGGGCGTCCCGGGCCGACCACGGGAGGTTCCGTGCCCCTCTCAGACCACGAGCAGAAGATGCTCGAACAGATGGAGCAGGCTCTCGCTGCCGAGGACCCGAAGTTCGCCTCGCAGATGCAGAGCCGGGGCCTCGGCGCGCTCCAGCGTCGACGGTGGGTCGTCGGTGTCATCGGGGTGCTCGCAGGTCTCGGGCTCGTGCTCGTCGGCGTCAACACCACGATGTGGGTCGGTGCGGCCGGCTTCGCCGTCATGGTCGCCTCGGCGGTCTACGCCGCGACGCCCCCGCGCAAGGCCAAGCTCGGGGTCGTCGGTGAGGGCGGCGGCGTCGACCAGCGCAGCGGCAAGGGTGGCGGCAAGAGCGGCGGCCGGCGCAAGGGCACCTCGATCATCGACCGGCTCGACGAGCGCTGGGAGCGCCGCGAGAACAAATGGTGACCGGCCCGCTCCGCACTAGGTGACGAGCAGCCCCACGACGTAGAGGGCGACGACGCCGAGGGCCGCCGTCAGCTCGATCCCGATGCTCTGCGCGATCGCGACGACCGCGTGCCGCGTCCGGGTCCAAGCCTCGTCCCGCGCGGAGCCGCGACCGGTCTCGACGAGCCAGATCCCCAGGACGAAGCCGACGACGGCCCCGACGACGGGGATGACGAAGAAGCCGACGACGGCGAGCAGCACGGCCAGGACGAGGGTCGAGGTGCGGACGCCCTGCTCCTTGAGGCGGCGCCCCGGGACGAGGTACTGCAGCACCCAGCCGGCGCCCGCGACGAGAACGCTGAGCCCGAACAGCACCCAGCCGGTCGTGCTCTGCTCGGCCAGCGCCCAGACGAGCATCCCCGCCATGACCAGGAGCATCCCGGGCAGCACCGGGACAACGATGCCGACGATGCCGACGAGGATCAGCAGTGGCGGCAGGATCAGCCACACGTCGCCCGCGAGGGCGTCCACGCCAGGCTCAGTCGTCGGCGGTGAGGGGGAGCGAGGGCTCGGTGAGCCGGTCGCTCTCGTCGTGGATCTCGGCCTTGTCGGCGAGCGCGGGGACGTGCTCACGACCGTGGTGTGCGCAGAACAGCAGTTCCCCGCCCGCGTGCAGGCGCGCCCGCACGTAGGCCTGGGCACCGCAGCGGTCACAACGGTCCGCGGTGGTCAGGGCGGGTGCCAGTGCGGCGTTCACGTCGGCCTCCTCGGCTCGCTCGGGGTTCCTGCTGGTTGTTCGTGGCCACCGACCCGAACGGATCGGCGACCTGTGCAACAGTCAAGCACGCCGGATGCTTCCCGGGTCGCAGGGGGCTCCCAACCGGCTGCCTGGTGTCGAGATCGTGACCTTTCACCCGAGGGCCCCGCACCGATCGGGCCACCGGCGGTGTGCCGGTGCGGCCGCGTCGGTGCCGGGGGTTAGATTGCAGGACGTGCCGACCGCAGCGAAGAAGACCGCCACCAGCAAGTCCGCGTCCGAGTACACCGCCCACCACCTCCAGGTCCTCGAGGGCCTCGAGGCGGTCCGCAAGCGCCCGGGCATGTACATCGGCTCCACCGACTCCCGCGGTCTCATGCACTGCCTCTGGGAGATCATCGACAACTCCGTCGACGAGGCCCTCGGCGGCCACTGCGACCACATCGAGGTGCTGCTCCTCGGTGACGGCTCGGTCGAGGTCCGCGACAACGGCCGCGGCGTCCCCGTCGACATCGAGCCGCGCACCGGGCTCACCGGCGTCGAGCTCGTGTACACCCGCCTCCACGCCGGCGGCAAGTTCGGCGGCGGCTCGTACACCGCCTCGGGCGGGCTGCACGGCGTCGGCGCGTCCGTCGTCAACGCGCTGTCCTCGCGGCTCGACGTCGAGGTCGACCGCGGCGGCAAGACGTACGCGATGAGCTTCCGCCGCGGTGAGCCCGGCAGCTTCTCGGACGTGGCCGGGGCGCAGGGGCGCAAGGACCCCGACCACGAGTTCACGCCCTACATCAAGACCAGCGCGCTCGAGGTCATCGGCACGGCCAAGCGCGGGGTCACCGGCACCCGGGTGCGGTACTGGGCAGACCGGCAGATCTTCCTCAAGGACGCCGAGTTCGACCTCGACGGGCTCCTCGCGCGGGCCCGGCAGACCTCCTTCCTCGTCCCCGGCCTCACCATCGTCGTGCGCGACGAGCGCGGCGACGAGCCGGTCGAGGAGGTCTTCGTCCACGACGGAGGCATCTCGGAGTTCTGTGAGTTCCTCGCGCCCGACACCGGCGTCACCGACGTGTGGCGGCTCCAGGGCAGCGGCACGTTCACCGAGACCGTCCCGGTCCTCGACGGCCGCGGCCACATGACGCCCACCGAGGTCGAGCGCGAGTGCGGGGTCGACATCGCCGTCCGCTGGGGGACGGGCTACGACACGACCGTCCGGTCCTTCACGAACATCATCGCCACCCCCAAGGGGGGCACCCACCTGGCGGGGTTCGAGCAGGCCCTGCTCAAGGTGCTGCGGGGCCAGGTGGCGGCCAACTCGCGCAAGCTCAAGGCCGGCAACGACAAGGTCGAGAAGGACGACGCCCTCGCCGGGCTCACCGCGGTCGTCACGGTCCGCCTCGCGGAGCCGCAGTTCGAGGGCCAGACCAAGGAGGTCCTCGGCACCAACGCCGTGCGCGCCATCGTCGCCAAGGTCGTCGAGACCGAGCTGACGAGCCTGCTCACCTCGACGAAGCGGCCCTACAAGCAGCAGGCGGCAACGGTGCTCGAGAAGGTCGTCTCCGAGATGAAGTCGCGGATCAGCGCCCGGCTCCACAAGGAGACCCAGCGCCGCAAGACCGCCCTGGAGTCCTCGAGCCTGCCGGCCAAGCTGGCCGACTGCCGCAGCAGCGACCCCGAGCGCACCGAGCTGTTCATCGTCGAGGGCGACAGCGCGCTCGGCACCGCCAAGCTGGCGCGCAGCAGCGACCACCAGGCCCTGCTGCCCATCCGCGGCAAGATCCTCAACGTCCAGAAGGCCTCGGTCACCGACATGCTCGGCAACGCCGAGTGCGCCGCGATCATCCAGGTCATCGGCGCCGGCTCGGGCCGCACCTTCGACCTCGACTCCGCGCGCTACGGCAAGATCATCATCATGACCGACGCCGACGTCGACGGCGCCCACATCCGCACCCTGCTGCTCACCCTCTTCTTCCGCTACATGCGACCCCTCGTCGAGGCGGGGCGGGTGTACGCCGCGGTCCCGCCGCTGCACCGCATCGAGGTGGTCAACCCGGGCAGCAAGGCCAACGAGGTCATCTACACCTACTCCGAGGCCGAGATGCGGCGGACGATGTCGGGCCTGACCAAGCGCGGCAAGAAGACCAAGCCGATGCAGCGGTACAAGGGTCTCGGCGAGATGGACGCCGACCAGCTCGCGGAGACGACGATGGACCCCCAGCACCGCACCCTGCGCAAGGTCACCCTCGGCGACATCGAGACCGCGGGCAAGGTCTTCGAGCTCCTCATGGGCGGCGAGGTCGGCCCGCGCAAGGACTTCATCATCGAGAGCGCCGGCGCACTCGACCGTGAGCGCATCGACGCCTGAGGGCGTCCGGACGGCGGGAGTGGGCATGGGGGCGCGGGACGAGGCACCCGGCGGTGCGGTCGCGGGGGAGGAGCGCACCGAGCTGAAGCGCGCCATCGGGCCCAAGCTGCTCCTGCTGTTCATCGTCGGCGACATCCTCGGCACGGGCGTCTACGCCCTCACCGGCCAGGTGGCGGCCGAGGTCGGCGGGGCGGCGTGGGCGCCCTTCCTCGTCGCGTTCGCGATCGCCATGGTCACCGCCTTCTCCTACCTCGAGCTCGTCACGAAGTACCCGAAAGCGGCCGGCGCGGCGCTCTACACGCACCGGGCCTTCGGCATCCACTTCGTCACCTTCCTCGTCGCCTTCACCGTGATGTCCTCCGGCCTCACCTCGGCCTCCACGGCGAGCCGGGCGTTCGCCGCCAACCTCGTCGAGGGCGTCGGGGGCGACCCCGACCGCGCCGGGCTCGTGCTGGCCATCGCGGTCGGGTTCATGCTCCTCGTGGCGGCCGTGAACCTCCGGGGCGTCGGCGAGAGCGTCCGGGTCAACGTCGTCCTCACCTGCGTCGAGCTGTCGGGCCTCCTCCTCGTTCTCCTCGTCGGGGTGTACGCGGCGACGGGCGGGAAGGCGGACTTCTCGCGGGCCGTGCTCTTCGACACCTCGGGCGAGAAGAACGTCTTCCTCGCGGTCACGGCGGCCACCTCGCTCGCCTTCTTCGCGATGGTCGGCTTCGAGGACGCCGTCAACATGGCCGAGGAGACCAAGGACCCGGTGCGCACCTTCCCGCGGATCATGATCACGGGGATCAGCATCACCGGCGTCATCTACGTCCTCGTGGCCGTCGTCGCCGTCGCGCTCGTGCCGGTCGGGGAGCTGGGGGAGGGCGACACCCCCCTCACCAAGGTCGTCTCGGTCGGCGCGCCGGGCGTCCCGATCGCCGCGATCATGCCGTTCATCGCGATGTTCGCCGTCGCCAACTCCGCGCTCATCAACATGCTCATGGCGAGCCGGCTCATCTACGGCATGGCCCGCCAGGACGTGCTGCCCCCGGTGCTCGGCCGGGTGCATCGGGGCCGTGGGACCCCGATGGTCGCGATCGGGTTCACGACGGTCGTCGCGCTCGGGCTCATCACCCTCGTCACGACGAGCGAGGGCAGCGCGGTCGCGGCACTCGGCGGGACGACGGCCCTGCTGCTGCTCGGGGTGTTCACGGTCGTCAACATCGCCGTCCTCGTGCTACGCCGTGACCCCATCGACCGCGCCCACTTCCGCACCCCGACACCGCTGCCGGTGCTCGGCGCGGCCGTCTGCTTCTTCTTCACCCTGCCGGTGACCGGGCGCGACCCGGTCCAGTACGTCATCGCGGGCTGGCTGCTGGCCATCGGCGTCGTGCTGTGGGTACTGACCTGGTTCGCGAACCGTGCCGTGCGCGCGAAGCGGACCTACCTGCGCGAGCCGGAGGACCTCTCCGGCGGCGGCGCGGTCAACTGACGGGGGCCGGCCCCGTGGACTCGCGGGGGACCAGGACCGTGGGGATGACGATGTCGTCCTCGGCCACTCCGTCCTCGTCTCCGACGAGCGCGCGCAGGAGGAGGTCGGCAGCGGCCCGGCCCTGAGCAGCAACGTCCTGACGCACGGTCGACAGACCGAGGACCTCGGAGAGGACGTGGTCGTCGATCCCGATGACCGACAGCCGGCCCGGCACGTCGATGTCGAGGCGCCTCGCGGCCTCGCGGACCCCGATCGCCATCTCGTCGGAGGCGGCGACGATCGCGGTCGGTCGGTCAGCGCTCGCCAGGAGGGTTCTGCTGTCGGCAGCCGCGGCCCGGGCGGTCCAGTCCGACCCGAGGATCCACTCCTCCACCAGCGGCAGGCCCGCCTGCTGCATCGTGTCCCGGAACGCGGTGAGCCGGTCCTGGGGCGTCTGGGTGTGCGCGGCGTTGGCGGGGACGTCGCCGACGTACCCGATCCGGCGGTGTCCGAGCCCGATGAGGTGCTCGACGGCGGTGCGCATCGTCGCGCGGTCGTCGATCCGTACGCAGGGCCGCCCGGGGACCGCGGACCCGATCGAGACGAGCGGCAGGCCGAGCCGGTCGACGAGCTCGACCTCGTCGGGGGTCATCGGGACGTTGAGCGAGATGACCCCGTCGACCCGCTTCCACAGCATGTTCTGCGTCAGCGGGAGGCGCTGGTCGTACGTGTCGTCCTCGAGATCGAAGAGGATGACATGGTGGCCGTGCACCCGCAGCTCCTTCTCGATGGCGCTGACGAGGGTCGCGAAGAACCACCGGGTGAGGAACGGAGCGACGACGGCGACGACCCTGGTCCGCCCGGAGGCGAGGGACGTCGCCGTCGGGGACGCCACGTAGTGGAGCTCCTCGGCGACCTCGAGGACGCGGCGGCGGGTGGCCGGGGAGACCCGGTCCAGCCCGCGCAGGGCGCGGGAGACCGTGGCGACCGACACCCCGGCCACCCGCGCCACGTCCGTGATCGTGCTCATCGCCGCGCGACCTCACGGCCGAGGGCCCGCGGGCCCACTCAGCCCTTGACGCCGCCGGCCAGGAGCCCGCGCACGAAGTAGCGCTGACCGAACAGGAAGATGAGCACCGGCACGATGAGCGCCACGAAGGCGCCGGCCGAGAGCAGGTGCCAGTCCTGGCCCCGGGATCCGGAGAGCTCGGCGAGCCGCACAGTCAGCGGCGCGACGTTCGGCGTGCCACCCGCGAAGGTCAGCGCCACGAGCAGGTCGTTCCAGACCCAGAGGAACTGGAAGACCGTGAACGCGGCCACCGCGGGGACGAGCAGCGGCAGGAGCACCCGGAAGAAGATCCGGACGTGACCTGCGCCGTCGACCCTGGCCGCCTCGACGAGCGAACGGGGGATGTCCTTCATGAAGTTGTGGAACATGAAGATCGCCAGCGGGAGCGCGAAGATCGAGTGCGACAGCCAGACCGTCCAGAAGGACCCTGCGAGGCCCACGTCGACGTAGATCGACAGCAGCGGGATCAGCGTGACCTGCAGGGGGACGATCTGGAGGGCGAAGACCGCGACGAACAGCAGGTCGCGGCCGCGGAACTCGATCCAGGCGAACGCGTACGCAGCGAGCAGCGCGATCGTGATCGGGATGACGACCGCCGGGATCGTGATGACGAGGGTGTTGACGAAGTACGTGCCGAACGCGGTGCTGCTCCCGGTGAGCACCGTCTCGTAGTTCTGCAGGGTGAACTCGGGGTTGGTGAACCAGGTCCACCAACCGCTCTGCTGGATCGAGGCCTGCGGTCGGATCGAGGTGATGAGCAGACCGAACGTCGGAATGGTCCACAGGATCGCCATGATGATCGCGATCCCCGTGGCCCAGGGCGAGGTGAGCCTCGTCTTGGCCTCGCTGGCGCGGATCTCGGCCTTGGTGAGCTTGCGGGGGCCTGACGGCCGCTTCTGCTCGACCGACGGTTCGACGGGGATCCCCGGGTTCGAGGTGGTCATCGGATCTCCTCCGAGATTCGCAGCTGGCGTACCTGGTAGACGACCACGGGGATGACGATGACGAAGAGCAGGACGGCCAACGCGGCGCCGAGGCCGAAGTCGAACTGTCGGAAGCTCTGGGTGTAGAACTCGTTCGCCACCACGCTGGTCTGGAAGTTGCCACCCGTCATGGTCCGCACGATGTCGAAGACCTTGAGCGTGGTCATGGTGATCGTCACCCAGACGACGAGCAGCGCGGGACGGATGCTCGGGATGGTGACGTAGCGGAACATGCGCAGGCCGCTCACGCCGTCGAGCCGCGCGGCCTCGACGATGTCGTCGGGGATGGCCTTGATCGCCGCCGAGATGATCGTCATCGCGAAACCGGTCTGGATCCAGACCATGACGACGATGAGGAAGGTCGTGTTCCACGGCACGTTGAGGATGAACTGGTATGGCTCCAGCCCCAGCCACACGAGCAGCTGGTTCAGCAGGCCGATCTGAGGTCGGGCGGGGGCGCGGTACTCGTACACGAAGCGCCAGATGATCGACGCGCCGACGAGGGAGATCGCCATCGGCAGGAAGATCAGGCCCTTGGAGATGGCCTCGCCGCGGGTGCGGTCGATGAGGACGGCGTACAGGAGGCCGAGGCCGACGGCGACGAGCGGCACGAGGATGACCCAGATGAGCGTGTTGCGCAGGACGACCTGGAACTCCGGTGTCGTGAACAGGGTCGAGAAGTTGGCCATGCCGACGAACTCGGAGCGCTCGGGGTCGTACCAGGGGGACCTGCCGTAGAAGGACTGGATGAGCGTGCTGATGCCCGGCCAGATCAGGCCGAGGAGGAGTGCCGCGAGAGCCGGACCGACGAAAGCGATGGCGACCGTCCAGTTCGGGACCCGCTTGCGGCTGTCGACCATGAACAGCAGGAGCGCCATGACCCCGACGAACAGCAGGACCACGAAGACCATGAGGCCGAGCTTGCGGACCGCCGTGTCGGACTCGACGAGGAAGGACGGCCAGGTGATCTCGGGGACGGCGTCGAAGAAGCTGGCTGCGACGAGGCCGACGATCCCGGCGAACACGAGGATCATGAAGAAGCCGACGGCCAGCGCGCCGTAGCTGACCGGGTTTTTGTGCTTGCCGGCCGTCGCATCCGAGGCGGACGCGTCGGCCTTCTCCGGGGTCTGGGTGTCAGACATCGGAGTCACCTCCGTTGGGCTAGGACGGGTAGAGGCCTCGGGGCCGGGACTCTCGCGTGACGAGGGTCCCGGCCCCGAGTGTGGTTCAACCGTGGCGCATCACGCGCCCGCTGTCACGGCCAGGACTGCTCGACCGAGTCGAGCACGGCCTTGGTGTCCTTGCCCTCGGCGATCCAGGCGGTTGCCTCGCGCCAGAACGACCCGGAGCCGACGGCCCCCGGCATGAGGTCCGCGCCGTCGAAGCGGATGAGCGCGCTCGGGTCCTGGAACTGCTCGGCCGCCAGCTTGCTGATCGGCGAGTCGACGTTGGCGACGTCGAGGTTCTTGTTGGCGCTGACGAAGCCGAAGCCCTCCTTCGCCCGCAGGTTCGCGTACTCGGCCGAGGCCAGGTACGTGGTGAACGCGCGGACCTCGGGACGGTCGTCGAAGGCGGCGATGAACTCGCTGCCGACCAGGACCGGCTTCTCCTCCGAGCCCTCGTTGGCCGGGAAGTAGAAGGCGAAGACGTCGCCGTTCTCCGAGACGTCCGTGCCCTCGGGCCAGTTCGCCGCGTAGAACGAGGCCATCTTGTACATGAAGCACGAGCCGTCGAGGATCGGCAGGCCGCCGTCCTGGAAGCTCGTGGAGGCGACGGTCTGGACGTTGCCGAAGCCACCGTTCACGTAGTCGGGGTTGCGCAGGACGGTGCCCACGGCATCCCAGACCTCGACGGACTCGGGCGCGTTGAACGGCACCTCGTGCGCGACCCACTTGTCGTAGTAGTCGGCGCCCTGGTCGCGCAGCATCTTGTCCTCGACCCAGTCGGTCACCGGCCACCCCGTGGCGTCGCCGGAGGCGATGCCGGCGCACCAGGGCTTGACGCTGCCGTCCGGGTTGTCGGCGACGATCTTGTCGCTGAGGGAGACCAGCTCCTCCCACGTCTGCGGGATCTCGTAGCCGGCGTCGGCGAACGCGCTCGGCGAGTACCAGACGAAGGACTTCGAGTTCGAGGAGTTGGGGAAGCCGTAGTACGTGCCGTCGACCGTGCCGTACGCCTTCCAGTCCTCGGAGAAGTTCTCGTCGACGACGGCCTCGGTCTCCTCGAACACCGGGACGACCGCCCCGGTGTCGTTGACCACGGTCTGCAGCAGACCCGGCTGGGGGAACAGCGCGACGTCGGGCGGGTTGCCGGACTGGACGCGGACGACGATCTGAGCCTCGAACTCCTTGGACCATTCGCCCTTGACGTCGACACCCGTGCAGTCCTCGAAGGGCTTCCAGGCCGCCTCGTAGGCGTCGCTCTCGGGAGCCACGATGCTCGCGTAGGTGCTGACGGACTTGCCGTCGATGTCTGCGAACTGCTCGTACGGCGCACAGTCGATCGCGCTGCTGCCGGAACCGCCGTCCGTGCCGCCGCCGCCGTCGTCGCCGGAGCCGCAGGCCGTCACGACGAAGGTCGCCGCGAGGACTCCGGATAGCGCCGTGAACCGGCGCTTGTGGTTGAGGGCCATGCCCGCCTCCATTTCACTGGTTGCGCCGAGACGGGGGGCCTCGGCCGTGAGGGGAACCTCCGTAAACGTAAAAGCGTTTACACATGCGGCGCAACGGCCAGGGCACTCTGAGGCGGTAACGATTACGTAACGTGGCCCGTCACGTGAGGCGGTCGCGGCTCTCGTGAAGGCCGTCGAGAACCCTTGTGCTGAAGCCGAACCCGCGGAGGGTTGTGAGGTGCGTCAGCGGACGGGGGCGCCGATCCCCGCGATGACCGCCGGCGCCGGGGCCCCGGAGCCGTCCCTACGGCCGTTCGGCTCCGGGAGGTCCACGGGCACACCGCCGCTGCCGGAGGCCCGGGCCGGTTGGGCCCCCACCCATGCCAGCACGAGCGCGTCCTCACCGCGGAGGAACCGGTGCGCGCGAACGCCGCCCGTCGCGCGGCCCTTGGCCGGGTACTCGGTGTACGGCGCCACCTTGAGCGACCCTGCCTGGGTGCCCGGAAGGGCGTCCGAGGAGCCGGCGGAGGTGACGACGACGTTGTCGGCGGCGGGGTCGGCGGCGCCGAAGAACACGACGGACGCCCTGCCGGAGAGGCGGATCCCCGTCATGCCGCCGGCCGCCCGCCCCTGAGGACGGACCGAGGAGGCGGGGAAGCGGAGCAGCTGGGCGTCGCTCGTGACGAAGACGAGGTCCTCCTCGCCGGTGCGCAGCGCCGCGGCCCCGACGACCGTGTCGCCGTCCTTGAGGGCGATGGCCTCCCAGTCGGTGCGGCCCGGGTAGTCGGTGGTGACCCGCTTGACGACGCCCTGCGCGGTGCCGAGCGCGATGCCCGGACCGTCGGCGTCGAGCGGCACGATCGTCAGCGGCTCCTCGCCGCGGGGGAGGTCGACGTACACGGCCAGCGGGGCGCCGCCGGACAGGCTCGGAGCACCGCCGAGCGGCGGCAGCGTCGGCAGCTCCAGCGCCGACAGCCGGATCATCCGGCCGAGGGAGGTGACCAGGCCGAACTCGCCGCGCGCCGTGGTGCGGACGGCGCCGACCACCGCGTCGTGGCGGGCCCGCGGGCCGTCGGCCGGGACGGGCTCGGCGTCGGAGGTCCGCGCCAGCAGGCCGGTGGAGGAGAGCAGCACCCAGCACGGGTCGTCGGACACCTCGAGCGGGGTGCTCTGGGTCGCCGGGGTCCCCGCGGACTCGAGCAGGACGGTCCGTCGCGGCGTGCCGTGGGCCTTCGCGACGTCGGCGAGCTCGCCGGAGACGGTGCGGCGGAGCAGCTTCTCGTCGGCGAGGATCGCCTCGAGGCCCTCGATGAGGCGCTGCAGCTCGTCGCGCTCGGCCTCGAGCTCGATCCGGGAGAACTTCGTGAGGCGGCGCAGCTGGAGCTCGAGGATGTACTCGGCCTGGGCCTCGGACAGGTCGAAGACCGAGATGAGCCGGCCCTTGGCCTCGGCGGCGTCGTCGCTGGCCCGGATCAGCTGGATGACCTCGTCGATGTCGAGGATCGCGACGAGGAGGCCCTCGACGAGGTGCAGCCGGTCCTTGCGCTTGGCGAGCCGGAACTCGGTGCGTCGGCGGACGACGTCGACGCGGAAGCCCACGTACGTTCGGAGCAGGTCCTTCAGGCCCATCGTGCGGGGCTGGCCGTCGACGAGCGCGACGTTGTTGATCCCGAAGGAGTCCTCCATCGGGGTGTGCTTGTACAGCTGCTCGAGGACGGCCTCGGCGTTGAAGCCGTTCTTGATCTCGAAGACGAGGCGCAGGCCGTGCTTGCGGTCGGTGAGGTCCTTGACGTCGGAGATGCCCTGGAGCTTCTTGGACTGCACGAGCGTCTTGACCCGCTCGATGACCTTCTCGGGCCCGACGAGGTAGGGCAGCTCGGTGACGACGATGCCCATCCGGCGCGCGGTGACCTTCTCGACCCGGGCGGTGGCCCGGGTGCGGAAGCTGCCGCGCCCGGTGAGGTAGGCGTCCCGCACGCCGTCGAGGCCGACGATGCGGCCACCGCCGGGCAGGTCGGGGCCGGGGACGAACCGCATGAGGTCGTCGAGCGAGCAGTCCGGGTGGTCGATGAGGTGGCGCGCGGCGCCGATGACCTCGACGAGGTTGTGCGGGGCCATGTTCGTCGCCATGCCGACGGCGATGCCGCTCGTGCCGTTGACGAGGAGGTTCGGGAAGGCCGCGGGCAGCACCCCCGGCTGGGTCATCGAGTCGTCGTAGTTGGGGACATAGTCGACGGTGTCCTCGTCGAGGCTCGTCACCATGAGCAGGGCCGCGGGCGCCATCCGGGCCTCGGTGTAGCGGGAGGCGGCCGGGCCGTCGTCGAGGGAGCCGAAGTTGCCGTGCCCGTCGACGAGCGGCAGCCGCATCGTGAACGGCTGGGCGAGCCGGACGAGGGCGTCGTAGATGGCCTGGTCGCCGTGCGGGTGGTACTTGCCCATGACCTCGCCGACGACCCGGCTCGACTTCACGTGCGGGCGGTCGGGGCGCAGCCCGAGCTCGGACATCCCGTAGAGGATGCGGCGCTGCACGGGCTTGAGGCCGTCCCGGGCGTCCGGCAGGGCCCGCGAGTAGATGACGCTGTAGGAGTACTCGAGGAACGCCGAGCGCATCTCGTCCTCGACGTCGATGTCGACGACCCGTCCGAGGTCGTCCTCGGGCGGCGGGGTGTTCGTGCGCGTGGCCATGCGGTGCGGTGTGTCCTTCGGTTCTCGACGGGGTGCGGGGCGTCCCGCGCCCTCCATCCTCACAAACCGCCGTCCGGGCGCTGCCACGACACTCCGAACCGGCCCACGTGGACGACCTCGTCGACGCCCCGGCGGGGCCGGGTCCGCGCCGACCCGGACGTCCGGCCGGCCTCGTACCCGAGGGCGACGACCCCCACGATGCGCCGGTCGGCCGGCACGTCCAGGGCGCCGCGGACGGCGTCGTGGCGCCCGGCCGGGACCCCGAAGAAGAGCGCGCCGAGGCCGGTGTCCTCGGCGCCGAGCAGCAGGATCATCGCCGCCATCGCGGTGTCGGTGTCCCAGTACGGCACGGGCCACCGGTCGGGGGAGCGGTCCGTCCAGCCCTTGTCGGGCTCGGCGTACCGGTCGAGGTAGGCGTCCGGGTGGGACAGGCACAGCACGAGGGCCGGGGCGGCGGAGACCCCGCGCAGCCAGGCGTCCGGCGGGCCCGGTTCGGCCGCCGCGGCCCAGAACGCCTCCCGGTCCAGCGGGTCGAGGAGCACGACGAAGTCCCAGCCCTGGCTGAACCCCGCGCTCGGGGCCCGCACGGCGAGGGCGAGCAGGTCGCGGACGACCCCGCCCGGCACCGGGCGGTGCTCGTCGAACCGGCGCACCATCCGCCGCCGCCGGACCGCGTCCCGTAGCTCCACGCAGGCCAGTCTGCACGTCACGTCCCCGACATGTGGGGGTGGCAGGATGGCGCCATGGAGGACGGGACGCTCCCCCCGGGGTACCCGGTCGAGTGGGAGGCGGACGTCGTCCTGCGCGACGGGACCGTCGCGGGCCTGCGCCCGATCCGCCCCGACGACGTCGACGGCATCCACCGCTTCCACGCGGCGCAGTCCGACGAGTCGATCTACCTGCGCTTCTTCGCCCCGCTGCGCCGGCTCTCGGATGCCGACGTCCACCGGTTCACCCACGTCGACTACGTCGACCGGGTCGCGCTCGTCGTCACGATGCGCGAGGAGATCATCGGGATCGGCCGGTTCGACCGCATCGACGCCGGGACCGCCGAGGTCGCCTTCAACATCAGCGACCACTACCAGGGCAAGGGCATCGGCTCGGTCCTGCTCGAGCACCTCGCGGCGATCGCCCGCGACCTCGGCATCGCCCGCTTCACCGCCGAGGTGCTCCCGCAGAACCGCCGGATGCTCGACGTGTTCTCCGACGCCGGTTACGAGGTGGCCCGCCGGGTCGAGGACGGTGTCGTCGAGGTCGGCTTCGACATCGAGCCCACCGACCGCTCGCGGGCCGTCGAGATGAGCCGGGAGCACCGCGCCGAGGCCCAGAGCCTGCGGCGGCTGCTCAACCCGGCGACGATCGCGGTCGTCGGGGCCAGCCGCAGCCGCGACACCTTCGGCGGCCAGCTGCTCGACCGGCTCCTCGAGTCGGGGTTCACGGGCCGGGTCGTGCCCGTCAACCCCAAGGTCAAGCGGCTGCGGCGGCTCACGGCGTACCCCTCAATCCTCGCCGTCCCCGGGCAGGTCGACCTCGCGATCATCGCCGTGGCGGCCCCGGCGGTGCTCGACGTCGTCGACGAGTGCGCGGAGGCGGGGGTCAAGGCGCTGCTCGTCGTCTCTTCGGGCTTCGCCGAGGCCGGCCCCGAGGGCGCGGCCAGGCAGGTCGAGCTCGTCCGCCGGGCCCGGGGGGCCGGGATGCGGGTCATCGGCCCGAACTCCTTCGGCATCATCAACAACGACCCCGCGGTCCGGCTCAACGCCTCCGTCGCGCCGACGCTGCCACCGTCGGGCCACCTGGGGCTCTTCTCGCAGTCGGGGGCGCTCGGCATCGCGGTGCTGGCGTCGGCGGCCCGGCGCAACCTCGGCATCTCGACCTTCGGCTCGGCCGGCAACCGCGCCGACGTGTCGGGCAACGACTTCATGCAGTACTGGATCGACGACGACTCCACCGAGGCCGTGGGGCTCTACCTGGAGTCGATGGGCAACCCCCGCAAGTTCTCACGGATCGCCCGCAAGCTGGCCCTCATCAAGCCGGTCATCGTCGTGAAGTCGGGGCTGTCGCGGTTCGGGGTGCCCCCGGGGCACACGGTGCGCGAGACCAAGGCCCGGCCCGAGGTGTTCTCCGCGATGCTCAGGCAGGCCGGGGTCATCCGGGTCGAGAACGTCCACCAGCTCTTCGACGTGGCGCAGCTCGTCGTGCACCAGCCGCTGCCGCGCGGGCCGCGGGTGGGCATCGTCGTCAACTCCGACGCCCTCGGCGCGCTCACCGCAGACGCGTGCACCAGCTGGGGGCTCACCGTCACCCGCGGCCCCGTCACGCTGCGCAGCGAGGCGACCGCCGAGGACTTCCGCAGCGCCCTCGACGACGCGTTCGCCGACGACGACGTCGACTCCGTGCTCGCGGGCTTCATCCCGCCGCTGGCCACCGGCGACGCCGACGTGGCCGCCGCGGTACGGGACGCCGCCTTAGGGGCCGACAAGCCGTGCGCCGCGACGTTCCTCGGGCTCCGGGGCGTCGACGACGGCCACTCCTCGGTCAAGGGCACCGGTGGGGCGCGCGGGGCGGTCCCGGTGTACGCGATGCCCGAGGACGCCGTGCGCGCCCTCGTGGCCGCGACCCGCTACGGCCAGTGGCGGGCCCGCGACCACGGCACGCCGGTGGCCCCGGTGGGCATCAACCGGCGGATCGCCGAGGACGTCGTCGGCACGGTGCTCTCGGTGACCCCGCAGGGCCGACGGCTCACCCACGACGAGGCGGCGGCGCTGCTCTCGGCGTACGGCATCGAGGTCTGGGGCCAGCACGACGTCGAGACCGTCGACGACGCCGTCGCGGCCGCGGAGCGGCTCGGCTGGCCGGTGGTCCTGAAGTCGGTCGCGCCGATGGTGCGCCACGAGGGCAGCAGCGGCGGGGTGCGGGTCGACCTCGACGACGAGCACGCGCTGCGCACGGCATGGGCGTCGCTCACCGAGTACCTCGCACCGCTGCGGGCCGACTCGTTCGTCGTCCAGAGGATGGCGTCCCAGGGGGTGCCGTGCGTCATCACCTCCGAGGAGGACCCGCTGTTCGGGCCGGTCATCGGGTTCTCGGTCGCCGGGCTGCCCACCGAGCTCCTCGACGACGTCGCCCACCGCATCCCGCCGCTCACCGACGTCACCGTCTCCGAGCTCATCTCGTCGGTCAAGGCGGCCCCCGTGCTCCACGGCTACCGCGGGCGGACCCCCGTCCACCGGGCGGCGCTCGCCGACCTCATCGGGCGGGTGTCTGTGCTGGCCGACGACATGCCCGAGGTCGCCTCGCTCGTGCTCAACCCGGTCAACGCCCACCCGGGCGGGGTCGAGGTGCTCGGGGCCGAGATCGTCCTCGCCCCGGCGCCGCGACGGATCGACCCGGGCCGCCGGTCCCTGACGTGACCCGGCGCCGGCCCCCGGGGCGGCACAATGGCCCCATGACCCGCGCCCACCACGCTCCCGTCCTGCCTGCGGCCCTCACCGCGTCCATCGAGCGGGCGGGCTACTACCCGGCCCTCGTCGCGGACGTCGTCGCGGCGGCTCTCGGGGACGAGCGCGTCGACAACCACCTCGTGCACCTCGAGACGACGTTCGACCGCGACGTCGTGCGCCGCCACATCACCGTGCTCGTCCTCACCCCGACCCGGCTGCTCATCGCCCACGCCGACGACCACGCCGACGAGCCGCCGGCGCCGCAGGAGGTCGCCACCGCCACGACCGAGGCCATCCCGCTCACCACCGTCAAGGGCGTCATGCTCACGCACGTCGTCGCGAGCCCGGGGGAGTACGTCCCGGGGAGCCTCGGCCGCGAGATCACCTTGACCCTCGGCTGGGGCACCGTCGCGCGGGTCGACCTCGTCCCGGCGTCGTGCACCGACCCCGACTGCGACGCCGACCACGGCTACGAGGGGACGATCACCGGCGACGACATCGCGCTGCGCATCTCGGCCGCCGCCGACGGCGACGACAAGCTCGCCGGCGCCCTGTCGTTCGCGCGGGACCTGTCGGCCGCCATCGGCCAGGGCTGACCCGGTGCCGGGGCCCGTCGCGCCGCCGTACGCCACCGGGAGCCTCGCCGACGTCCTGCCGAGCCTCGCCGCGAGCCTGGGGGTCCCGGCAGCGTCCGGCGACCGCGGCCGGCCCCCGGCGTTCGGCTTCCCGCAGGCCCGGCGCGGGGTCGTCGTCCTCGTCGACGGTCTCGGCGCGCGCCAGCTGTCGCGGCGTCTCGGCCACGCCCCGTGGTTCCGGGCGCACGTCGACCTCGGCCGTACCGTGACCGCCGGGTTCCCGTCGACGACCGCGACCTCGATGGGGACCTTCGGCACCGGCACGCCACCGGGAGCCCACGGGATGCTCGGGTACGAGGTGCTCGTCCCCGACGAGGACCGGGTGTTCAACGAGCTGTCGTGGGAGGACGGCCCGCTGCCCGAGCGGTGGCAGCCGCATCCCACGTGGTTCGAGCGCGCGGCGGCCGCGGGGCTCGACGTGGTCCGGATCGGGCCGGGCTTCTTCGACGGGTCGGGGCTGACCCAGGCGGCCCTGCGGGGCGGGCGGTTCCGGGCGGCCGAGTCGCTCGCGGCCCGGGTCGACGCCGCGCTCGCGGCGGTGCGGGCGACGCCGCGCAGCCTCGTCTACCTGTACTGGGGTGAGGTCGACAAGCTCGGCCACGTCCACGGCCCGGAGTCCTTCGAGTGGACCGAGGAGCTGGAGTCCGTCGACCGCGAGCTCGCCCGGCTCGCCGCCGGCCTGCCCGACGACGCCTCCCTCACGGTGACCGCCGACCACGGCATGCTCGCGTGCCCGCACGAGACCCGGGTCGACGTGGCCGACGAGCCGGCGCTGCGGGCCGGGGTGCGCCACCTCGGCGGCGAGCCGCGGGCCACCCACGTGTACTGCGAGCCCGGGGCGAGCGCCGACGTCGCGGCCGCCTGGTCGTCGCTGCTCGGCGACCGGGCCTGGGTGCGCACCCGCGACCAGGCGGTCGCGGCCGGGCTCTTCGGGCCGGTCGACCCGGCCCACCTCGCCCGGATCGGCGACCTCGTCGTCGTCGCGGACGGCGACTTCACGATCGTCGACTCCGCGCGGATGCGCCCGCAGCTGCTCGCCCTCCGCGGGATGCACGGGGCGCTGAGCGGCGAGGAGCTCGACGTGCCGGTGGTCCACCTGCCAGCCCGCGTCGCCTAGGGTTGACGCTCGTGGCTGCGCTGGTCTTCTTCTCGGGAACGATGGACTGCGGCAAGTCGACCCTTGCGCTCCAGATCGACCACAACCAGCGGGCCCGCGACCGGTCGGGCCTGATCTTCACCAAGCTCGACCGGGCCGGCGAGTCGGTGCTGTCCTCCCGCCTCGGGCTGGAGACCCGGGCGGTCGAGGTGGGGGACGACCTCGACTTCTGGGACGTCGTCGTCGAGTGCCTCACGGCCGGGGCGCGGGTCGACTACGTCATCTGCGACGAGGCGCAGTTCTACACCCCGGTCCAGGTCGAGCAGCTGGCCCGGCTCGTCGACGAGCTGGGCATCGACGTGACGGCGTTCGGCATCACCGCCGACTTCCGCACCGAGCTGTTCCCCGGGTCCCGCCGCCTCGTCGAGCTCGCCGACCGCGTGGAGGTGCTCCAGGTGGAGGCCCTGTGCTGGTGCGGCCGGCGGGCCACGCACAACGCCCGCATCGTCGACGGCGTCATGGTCGTCGAGGGGGAGCAGGTGGTCGTCGGTGACACGACCGCGGCGTCGACGGGGATCGTCGAGTACGAGGTGCTGTGCCGGCGGCACCACATGCGCCGGATGAACAGCCACGCCGCCCGGGCGGCGTCGCCGACGCCCGACACCCTGCCGTTCGACCTCGACGCCTGCCCGGTGCCGCCCCGCGCCTGACGCCGGGACCGGCCGCAGGCACCGCGGCGAGCGGGTCAGGCGGGGCCGGAGCCCTTGGTGCCGAACACGATGTCGTCCCAGGCCGGGACGCTCGGCCGGCCACGACGGCCGCCGCCGGAGCGGGAGCCGGAAGATGCCGCGGCGTCGTCCTTGGCGGTGGTGGTCTCGTCGTCGTCGGCGGACCGCTCTGCGGTGGGCCGGGGAGCGGCCGGCTCGTCGTCCTCGGGCCAGCCGCCGATGAACGCCGTCGACCTGGTGCCCCCCTCGACGTGGTCGCCGACCCGCTTGCGCTCCCGGGTGGCCGGGGGCGGTGGTGCGTCGGCGAGGTCGCCGGCCAGCTGCTCGATGGGCAGGGCGTCCTCGCGGGGCCCGTCGTCGCCGGGGGTGTGCGCGGGGGAGGAGCGGCGGCGGTGCCGGCGGCCGCGGGCGCTGTGCTCGCGCATCGCGGCCATGAGGTCGATCGGCTCGTGCGGCTCGCGGCGGCGCGGCGCGGCCGGCTCGAGGCCGCCGTCGGCGTCGACGTCGTACACGTCGAGGTCACCCGGCGTCGGGGCCCGGTGCGGGGTGGGGATGAGCCCGGACGTCGACTCCTCGCTGAGCCAGCGCGCCTCGTCGTTGGTCGGGGCGACCGAGCCGCCGAGCGGCTCGTAGTGCCAGGCCGCGGTGCGCTGCCGGCCACCGGCGGCGAACGTCATCGTCAGCTGCCAGACACCCTCGGCGTCGCGGGCGGAGTCCCACTCGATGTCGTCGCGGTCGACGCCGCGGTCACGGAGCCGCTCGGAGACCCGCTCCTCGAGGGTGACCGGACCCGGCCCCCGGGTGCCGACGGCGCACTCCCGCGCCTTGCGGGCGACGTGCTCGCGCTCGGCGAGGATCGGGCCCTCGAAGCGGCGCACCTTCTCGAGCGTCCAGCCGGCGCGGTCGGAGACCTCCTCGGCGGACAGGCCCCGGCGGATGAGCGCCTGGACCTCGCGGGGGCGCATGCCGCCCTCGATCTCGATCTGCAGCTGGCCCAGCCGGGGGCGGTCGCGCCGCGCCGCGGCGCGCAGCGCCTCGTCGAGGGGGAGCCGGAAACGCCCGCCGTCCGCGTCCGCGAGCAAGAGGTGGTCCCCGTCCTCGTGGACGCCGATGAGGCGAAGGTCTCGCATGTCGGGCTCCCGGTTACTGGTCGTCGACGACGACGATGCCACCTCCGGGCGTCCAACCCTGGTAGCCCACGCCGGGGCGCGCCGGATTGCCCGGATACCGTGGGCGCATGGCAGGAACCTCCGACCTCTCCCCCTACGACGTCGTCCTCCTGGGGTCCTTCGGGGGACCCGAGTCGGCGGACGAGGTGATGCCCTTCCTGCGGCGGGTGACGGCGGGGCGCAACATCCCCGACGAGCGGCTCGCCGCGGTCGGTGAGCACTACTACGCCCGCGGCGGGCGCAGCCCCATCAACGACCTCAACCGCGACCTCCTCGCCCGGCTGCGGGCGGCGATGGAGCGCCGGGGCCTGACGGTCCCGGTGGTCTGGGGCAACCGCAACTCGGAGCCGTTCTTCGCCGACGCCGTCCACGAGGCGCTCGACGTCGGGGCGACCCGGGTCGTCGCCCTGTTCACCAGCGCCTACTCGTGCTACTCCTCGTGCCGCCAGTACCGCGAGGACCTCGCCGCCGCCGTCGAGGCCGTCGGCCCCGCAGCCGACGGGCTCGTCGTCGACAAGGTGCGCCAGTACGTCCACCACCCGGCGCTCGGCCGGGCCTGGACCGACAACCTGCTCGCGGCGCTGCGCGGTCTGCCCGACCCCGGAGCCGCCCGGCTGCTCTTCGTCACGCACTCCATCCCGGACGCGATGGACGACACCTCCGGCCCCGGCGACGGCGAGGGCAACCTCTACAGCGACCAGCACCTGCGGCTCGCCCAGCGGCTCACCGGCGAGGTCAACGCGACCCTCGGGACGGCCATCGAGGGCGAGCTCGTGTTCTGCTCGCGCTCCGGCCCGCCGACCCAGCCGTGGCTGGAGCCCGACGTCAACGACCGCATCGAGCAGCTGGCGGCCGAGTCCGCCGGGCCGGTCGTCCTCGCGCCCATCGGCTTCGTGTCCGACCACATGGAGGTCGTCCACGACCTCGACACCGAGGCGGCCGAGACCGCCGCCCGGGTCGGGGTGCCGTTCGTCCGGGTGCCGACCCCGCACGACAGCGAGGTGTTCGTCGAGGGCCTCGTCGACCTGCTCCTCGAGCGGGCCGCGGAGGCGCGCGGCGAGGTCGTCGTGCCCGACACCTGGCTCAGCGGCGACGTCCGCCCCTCGGTGTGCGCCCCCGGCTGCTGCCCCAACCTGCGCACGGCCAAGCCGGCGCTCTGCGGGAGCGACTGATGGCCGTTCCTGCGGCACTGCAGGTGCCCGGCGGCGTCGACCCGGCCGAGCTCGAGCGGGTGGCGTGCGAGGTCGCCCGGGACGCCGGGCGTCTCGTCGTCGACCACCGCCCTGCCGACCTCGCCCAGAGCGCGAAGTCGACCCGCACCGACGTGGTCACCGAGATGGACCAGCGCAGCCAGGAGCTCATCCTCGGCCGCCTCGCCGCGCTGCGTCCGCACGACGCGGCGATGGGCGAGGAGGAGGGCGCCCGCACCGGCACCTCGGGCGTCACCTGGGTCCTGGACCCCATCGACGGCACGACCAACTACCTGTACGGCATCCCGCAGTTCTCGGTGTCCGTGGCCGCCGTCGTCGGCGACCCCGCGGTGCCCGGCGCGTGGCGGCCCGTCGCGGGGGCGGTCCTCAACCCGAGCCACGACGAGCTGTTCCACGCGCACGTGGGGGGCGGCGCGCACCTCACGACCGGGTCTGGGACCCGCGCGCTGCGGGCGTCGGCCACCACCGAGCTCGCGCTCTCGCTCGTCGGCACGGGGTTCGGCTACGACGCGGACCGTCGCCGGCGTCAGGCCCGCCTGCTCGTCGACCTCCTCCCGCTGGTCCGCGACATCCGCCGGCACGGGAGCGCCGCGCTCGACCTGTGCTCGGTCGCCTGCGGCCGCCTCGACGGCTACTACGAGACGGGCCTCAACGCGTGGGACCGGGCGGCCGGCGAGCTCGTCGCCACCGAGGCGGGCGCCGTGCTCGGGGGGCTCGACGACGAGGTGGCGTCGAGCTCGCTGCTCTGGGCCGCCGCGCCGGGCATCGCCGGCGAGCTGTCCGAGCGGGTCCGCTCGCTCACCCGGACCCACGTCGCGGACGGGGCCGGCTGAGCCCCCGAGTGTCCACGGACGGACCCGACGTGGCGCCGGCAACGGCAATGGTGCACAATCGCCGCGCACGATGTGGTCCGCGGGCACAAACTCGGGTCGTCGTGCGTTGTCTCGGCCGATTGTCACGACGAAGGGTGGATGTCCACGATGGCAACCGACTATGACGCGCCACGCAAGACCGACGACGAGCTGTCCGAGGACTCCATCGAGGAGCTGAAGACCCGGCGGGTCGACACGCGCGCCTCGAGCGTGGACGTCGACGAGACCGAGCACGCCGAGGGCTTCGAGCTCCCGGGTGCCGATCTCTCCGGTGAGGAGCTCTCGGTGCGGGTGCTCCCGCGCCAGGCCGACGAGTTCACGTGCGCCCGGTGCTTCCTCGTGCACCACCGCAGCCAGCTCGCGAGCGAGAAGTCCGGCGTCCTCGTCTGCCGGGAGTGCGCGGCCTGACCGGCGCGCCCGCACCTGCCGTGGCCACCCCCGTCCCCGTGCGGCGGCTGCACCCCGACGCGCTGCCGCCGCGGTACAGCACCGACGGTGACGCCGGTGCCGACCTCACGAGCGTCGCCGACCTCACCCTGCGACCGGGGGAGCGGGCCCTGGTCCCCACGGGCATCGCCGTGGCCCTGCCCCCCGGCACCGTGGGCCTGGTCCACCCCCGCTCGGGGCTGGCGGCGCGGCACGGCGTGACCGTGCTCAACGCCCCCGGCACCGTCGACTCCGGCTACCGGGGCGAGATCCTCGTCAACCTCGTCAACCTCGACCCCACCGAGGACTTCACCGTCCGGGTCGGGGACCGGATCGCCCAGCTCGTCGTCCAGGAGTACCTCCACGCGGAGTTCTCGGACGCGGATTCGCTTCCGGACAGCACCCGGGGGGACACTGGGCACGGGTCGACCGGGGGATTCGGCGCCGACCGTAGCCCGTGACACCCGCGACCATCCGAGACCCGAGGACCAGACCGCAGTGAGCATCTTCCGCAGGAACAAGGACGCCGCCCGCGACGAGGACGCCGTGGGCACCACCGACGCCGCGAGCACCGCCGACGTCGAGGACGCCGGCACCGACACCAGCGCCGACGCCGAGGCGGCACGCGGCGACGAGGCTGCAGGGCGCACCGACGGGCCGTTCGACGTCGAGGAGGTCGACGGCCGCGGCGGCCGGATCGACCTCGGCGCGATGTGGGTCTCCGGCACCCCCGGCATGGAGCTGCGCCTCGAGGTCGAGCAGCAGACCCAGCAGGTCAACGCGGTCACCGCCGTCATCGGCGACTCGGCCCTGCAGATGCAGGCGTTCGCCGCCCCCCGGTCGAGCGGGCTGTGGACCGAGATCCGGCGTGAGATCGCGATGGCCGTCGAACAGCAGGGCGGCACCGTCGAGGAGGCCGACGGCCCCCTCGGCACCGAGCTGCGCACCCGGATGCCCTCCGCCGGCCCGGACGGCCGGACGGTCTTCGCCCCCGCGACGTTCATCGGCGTCGACGGCCCGCGCTGGTTCCTGCGCGGTGTCCTGTCCGGACGAGCGGCCATCGACGAGGCCGCCGCCCAGCCGCTGCTCGCGGCGCTCCGGGGTGTCGTCGTCGTCCGCGGCGTCGAGCCGATGGCCCCCCGCGAGATGCTGCCCCTGCAGCTGCCCCAGGACGCCCGGCCCGAGACCGACGCCGACGCCGGGACCGGCGACGACGACGAGGACCAGGACGGCGGCCTCGACCCGTTCGAGCGCGGCCCCGAGATCACCGAGGTGCGGTGATGGGGCTGCGTGAGCGCATGCGCGACTTCGCCCGCACCACGATGGAGCAGGAGGCGGACGACCTGCGCGAGCAGTCGTACACCGAGGGCGGCGACGACCTCACCGCCCTGGCCGCCCGCCACCCGGCGTGCGTGTGCGGCACGGTGCGGACGGTGACCCTGCCGGCGCACCGCAGCGTCCCGGCGCTCGTCGCCGAGGTGTGGGACGGCAAGGGCGCGGTGAACCTGGTCTGGGTCGGGCGCCGCGCGATCGGCGGCATCGAGCCGGGCGCGTTCCTGCGCGCCCGGGGCCGGGTCGCGACCGTCAAGGGGATCCCCACGATCTTCAACCCCTCCTACGAGATCATCCCCAAGCAGTGAGCGCCGACCAGAGGGCCACCGAGGCCCCCGTGGCCGAGACGGTCGAGGCGCTCATCCGACACCGCCTCTCGACGGCCCTCGGCGGGTGGCGCGGTTCGGTCGAGACCGCCCTGCCGACCGTCGTGTTCGTCGTGCTGTGGTCGGTCAACGACCACGACGTGCGCACCGCCGCCATCGTCGCGATCGCGGTGGCGCTCGCCCTGGCGGCCGTGCGCATCGTGCAGCGGTCCTCGCTCCAGCACGTCCTCGGGGCGGTGTTCGCGACCGCGATCGCCGCCTTCTTCGCCCTGCGCTCCGGCCGTGCCGAGGACGCCTTCCTGCCCGGCATCCTCACGAGCGCCGCCTACCTCGTCGCGACCCTCCTGTCGATCGTCACCCGGTGGCCTGCGGTGGGGTTCCTCGTCGGCGCGGGGGACCCCCGCGCCAAGGAGGACCCGTTCGCGTGGCGCCGGGATGCCGGGATGGTCCGGGTCTGCGCGCGGCTCACCTGGGTCCTCGTCGGCATGTACGTCATCCGGCTCGCGGTCATGGTGCCCCTGTACCTCGGCGCCCAGGTCGCCCTGCTCGGCGTCGCGAAGGTCGTGCTCGGGTGGCCGCTGTGGGTCGGGGGCATCGCGGTCATGGGCTGGATGCTCGTGGCCGGGCACACCCCCATCGAACCCGGGGCCGGGCCCGGGGCCGACGAGGACGACCCGCCCGTCGCGCCGTCGCGCTGACGGGCCGGCCTCAGACGTCGTCGGTGTCCTCGCGGCGCTGCCGTTCGCCGGGGCTGAGCAGCGACTCCAGCTCGGCCTCGGCCTCGGGGGTCGTGACGAAGAGCAGCTCGTCGAGCGGCTCGAGCGCGTCGTCCCGGCTCGGGGCGATCGGCGCGCCGTCGCGGATGATGCCGGTGAGCACCGTGTCGGCGGGGAACGGCACGTCGCCCACCCGTGAGCCCGCGTAGGGGCTGCCGACCGGCAGGGTCATCTCGACCATCATCGCCCGGCCCTGCTGGAACTCGAAGATCCGCACGAGGTCGCCGACGCTGACCGCCTCCTCGACGAGCGCGGTCATGAGCCGCGGGGTGGACACGGCGACGTCGACCCCCCAGGCCTCGTCGAACATCCACTCGTTCTTCGGGTTGTTGACCCGGGCCACCGTCCGCGGGACGCCGAACTCGGTCTTGGCGAGCAACGACAGGACGAGGTTGACCTTGTCGTCGCCGGTCGCGGCCACGACGACGTCGCAGTCGGCGAGGCCCGCCTCGGACAGCGCCTCGATCTCGCACGCGTCGGCCTGGAGCCAGCTGGCGTCGGGGACCTTGGTCACCCGGTCGCCGTCGGCCTCGCGGTCGACGAGCAGCACGTGGTGGCCGTTGCGGAGCAGCTCGCGGGCGATCGAGCGCCCCACGCTGCCGGCTCCGGCGATGACGACTCGCATGGTCGGTGGCCTTTCGAGGTCAGGAGGTAGAGGGCGGGTCGGTGTCGAGCACCCGCTCGGCGGTCGCGAGGTCGTCGCGCCGGAGCGCGAGATGCAGCAGGTCGCCCTCCTGGTACACGGTGTCACGCACCGGGAGCAGGCCCTCGCCGAGCCGGGTCAGGTAGGCGATCCGGCCGCCGGTGGCGTGCTCGATGTCGCTGACCCGGTGCCCGATCCACGCGGGGGCCACCGGCATCTCGGCGATGATCACCTGCCCGGAGGGGTCGGTGTACTCGGGGACGTGGCCCTGGGGCAGCAGCCGCCGCAGCATCTGGTCGCTCGTCCACTTCACCGTGGCGACGGTGGGGATGCCGAGGCGCTGGTAGATCTCGGCGCGGCCGGGGTCGTAGATCCGCGCCACGACGTGCTCCACCCCGTACTTCTCGCGCGCGACCCGCGCGGCGAGGATGTTGGAGTTGTCGCCGCTGGAGACGGCCGCGAAGGCGTACGCGCCCTCGATCCCGGCCGCCCGCAACGTGTCCCGGTCGAAGCCCACCCCGGTGACGGTGCGGCCCTCGAAGGCCGTGCCGAGCCGTCGGAAGGCGCCCTCGTCCTGGTCGATGACGGCGACCTCGTGGCCGGCCCGTTCGATGGCCCGGGCGAGCGAGGCGCCGACGCGGCCGCAGCCCATGATGACGAAGTGCACGGCGCCGACGCTACTACGACCGGGGTGGCTCCGAACCGCTGTCCGGAACCTGTGCCCGCGCGGGGCCGCGCGTGCTTACAGTTGTCCCCGTGTCCACGCCCGGTCGTCTCGTCAAGCGCGTTCTCCTCGGTCGTGCGATGCGCAGCGACCGGCTCGGCGAGACGCTCCTGCCGAAGAAGGTCGCCCTGCCGGTCTTCGCCAGCGACGCGCTCTCCTCCGTCGCGTACGCCCCGGACGAGATCCTGCTGACCCTCGGCCTCGCCGGCGGGACCCTGGCGCTGACCCAGTCGTGGAAGGTCGCGCTCGTCGTCGTCGTCGTCATGGCCGTCGTCATCGCGAGCTACCGGCAGAACGTGCGCGCCTACCCCTCCGGCGGGGGTGACTACGAGGTGGCGAGCGTCAACATCGGCCCGAAGGCGGGCCTCGGCGTCGCCAGTGCCCTCCTCGTCGACTACGTCCTCACCGTCGCGGTGTCGGTCTCGGCGGGGGTCCAGAACGCCGCGGCGGCGTTCTCCTTCGTCCGGGGTCACGAGGCACTCGTGGCCGTCGGGATCATCGTCGCGCTCACGGCGATGAACCTGCGCGGGGTGCGCGAGTCGGGGTCGGCCTTCGCCATCCCCACCTACCTGTTCATGGTCACCGTCATCGGGATGGCCGTCATCGGCTTCGTCCGGGAGGCCACCGGCACCCTGCCGCTGGCCGAGAGCGCGGCCCTGGAGCTGCGGCCGGAGCCGGGGTACGAGGCACTCGGCGGGCTCGCGATGGCCTTCCTCATCCTGCGGGCGTTCTCCTCCGGGTGCGCGGCGCTCACCGGGGTGGAGGCGATCAGCAACGGGGTCCCGGCGTTCCGCAAGCCGAAGGGCCGCAACGCCGCGACGACCCTGCTGCTCATGGGGGTCATCTCGGTGACGATGCTCATGTCGATGGTGGCGCTGGCCCAGTGGACCGGGGTCAAGTACGCCGAGGACCCGCACCTGCAGCTCGCGAAGGACGGGGTACTCGTCCCCGAGGACTACGTCCAGGACACCGTCATGGGCCAGGTCTCCAAGGCGGTCTTCGACGGCTTCCACCCCGGCGTCGTCCTCGTCTCGGTCGTCACCGGGCTCATCCTCGTGCTCGCCGCGAACACCGCCTTCAACGGCTTCCCCGTCCTCGGGTCGATCCTCGCCCGAGACGGGTTCCTGCCGCGGCAGCTGCACACCCGCGGCGACCGGCTCGCGTTCTCCAACGGCATCCTCATCCTCGCCGGTGCGGCGGCCGCGCTCGTCCTGATCTACGACGCGAAGGTCACGAGCCTCATCCAGCTGTACATCGTCGGGGTGTTCGTCTCCTTCACGCTGTCCCAGATCGGCATGGTGCGGCACTGGAACCGGCACCTGCGGGTCGAGAAGGACGCGCGGACGCGGGCCCGGATGCTGCGCAGCCGGGTCATCAACGGGGTCGGTGCCGCGATGTCGGGGACGGTCCTGGTCGTCGTCCTCGCCACGAAGTTCGTCCACGGGGCCGGCTACGCCGTCGCGGCGATGGGCGTCCTGTTCTTCCTCATGACCGGCATCCGCAAGCACTACGACGAGGTGCGCGACGAGCTGAGCGTCGAGGAGACCGACACCCGCGCCTCGATGCTGCCCTCGCGGGTCCACGCGATGGTCCTCGTCGCGAAGGTCCACAAGCCGACCCTGCGGGCCCTGGCGTACGCCCGGGCAACCCGCCCCTCGGTCCTGGAGGCCGTGACGGTCGCGGTGGACCCGGAAGAGACGGCCGCGCTGCAGGCCGAGTGGGACCGCCGCGACATCCCGGTGCCGCTCAAGGCCCTCGACAGCCCGTACCGGGAGATCACCCGACCGGTCCTGGACTACGTCCGGTCCCTGCGCAGCGACAACCCTCGCGACATCGTCGTCGTGTACGTCCCGCAGTACGTCGTCGGGCACTGGTGGGAGCAGCTGCTGCACAACCAGAGCGCGCTGCGGCTGCGGACCCGGCTGCTCTTCACCCCCGGGGTGATGGTGGCGTCCGTGCCCTGGCGGCTCGCCTCGTCCGAGGGCGCCGAGGAGCGCTTCGACGGGCCGGTCGTCGGCGACGTCCGGCGCGGATGAGCGGCGCCGGCGAGGCCGCCGGCCTCGGGGTCGGCGACGAGGTCGAGGTCGAGGTGGGGCGGGTCGCCCACGGCGGTCACTGCGTGGCCCGGCACGAGGGCCAGGTGCTCTTCGTCCGGCACGCCCTGCCCGAGGAGCGGGTGCGGGCCCGGGTCACCGAGATCGGCGCCGGGTCCCGGTTCGTGCGGGCCGACGCCGTCGAGGTGCTCGGGCCGTCCCCGGACCGGGTCACCCCGCCGTGCCCCTGGGCCGGGCCGGACCGGTGCGGGGGCTGCGACCTGCAGCACGTGGCGCTGCCTCGGCAGCGTGCCCTCAAGGCCGAGGTCGTCGCCGAGCAGATGCAGCGGCTCGCGGGGCTCACCGTCGACGTCGGCGTAGAGCCGGTCCCGGGCGCGGACGACGGGCTCGGCTGGCGGACCCGGGTCGAGTTCTCCGTGCGGGACGACGGGGTCGCGGGGCTGCGCAAGCACCGGTCGCACGAGATCGTCGCCGTCGACCGGTGCCGGATCGCCGCGCCGGGGGTCACCGCCTGCGAGGTCACGGCCCGCGGCTGGCCGGGGCACGAGGCGGTCGACGCCGTCGCGCCGTCGGTAGGGGAGCCGGTCGTGGTGCCGGTGCCGTCGGACCCGGTGCCCGACGTGCGCGAGCGGGTCGTGGCGTCGTGGCTGTCGGCCGCCGCGGGCGCGACGGTCGCCTTCGACCGCGAGTTCACGGTGTCGGCCCGGGGCTTCTGGCAGGTGCACCCCGGAGCCGCGGCGACGTTCCTTGCGGCCGCGATGGCCGGGCTCGACGTCCGCCCGGGGGAGCGGGCCCTGGACCTGTACTCGGGGGTGGGGCTGTTCGCCGCGGCCCTCGGCGAGTCCGTCGGGCCGCGGGGCCAGGTCGTGGCCGTCGAGGCCGACGCCGCCGCCGTGGCGCAGGCGACCGCGGGGCTGGCCGACCTCCCGTGGGTGCTGCCCGTGCAGGCCCGGGTCGACGACGCGTTCGGGGTCCCGCGGCCGACCCGCGGTGGCCCGCGGCGGCGCACCGGCCGGCCTCGCCGACCCACCCGTTCGCCGCTGCTGCCGGCGACCGCCGACGTCGTCGTCCTCGACCCGCCCCGGGTCGGTGCCGGCACCGGTGTGGTCCGTGCGGTCGCGGCGCTCGGCGCGCGGGCGATCGCCTACGTCGCCTGCGACCCGGCGGCCCTGGCGCGCGACACCGCGGCGCTGGTGGCCGCGGGGTACCGGCTCGAGAGCCTCCGGGCGTTCGACGCCTTCCCGATGACCCACCACGTGGAGTGCGTCGCCCACTTCGTGCCGTCGGCGCCCTGACCACCGCCTCCGGCGCTGCCCACCCGTGGCTCACCCGTGGGAGGGGTGCGGGCTCACCCTCGCACCGCGCGCCGGGTCGGGCATAGGCTCGACGCAGGAGACCCGGTGTGGTTAGATATCTTGACGTCAAGATAAATCACGGGACATCGCGCGACGACGCACGAGGAACAAAGGAGACCCGGTGGCCAGCACGAACAGCTTCGACGCCCACGGAACGCTCGAGGTGGGGGAGCAGTCCTACGAGATCTACCGGCTCGCGTCGGTCGAGGGCAGCGAGTCCCTCCCGTACAGCCTCAAGGTCCTCCTCGAGAACCTCCTGCGCACCGAGGACGGCGCCAACATCACCGCCGACCACATCCGCGCCCTCGGCGCCTGGGACGAGAACGCCCAGCCGGACACCGAGATCCAGTTCACGCCCGCGCGCGTCATCATGCAGGACTTCACCGGTGTGCCCTGCGTCGTCGACCTCGCGACGATGCGCGAGGCGGTCGCCGACCTCGGCGGCGACGCCACGAAGATCAACCCGCTCGCGCCCGCCGAGCTCGTCATCGACCACTCGGTGATCATCGACGTCTTCGGCCGCTCCGACGCCTTCGAGCGCAACGTCGCCATCGAGTACGAGCGCAACGAGGAGCGCTACAAGTTCCTCCGCTGGGGCCAGACGGCCTTCGACGACTTCAAGGTCGTCCCGCCCGGCACCGGCATCGTCCACCAGGTCAACATCGAGCACCTCGCGCGCACCGTCATGGTCCGCGACGGCGTCGCCTACCCCGACACCTGCGTCGGCACCGACAGCCACACGACGATGGTCAACGGCCTCGGCGTGCTCGGCTGGGGCGTCGGCGGCATCGAGGCGGAGGCCGCGATGCTCGGCCAGCCCGTCTCGATGCTCATCCCGCGCGTCGTCGGCTTCAAGCTCTCCGGCTCCATCCCCGACGGGGCGACGGCCACCGACGTCGTCCTCACCATCACCGAGATGCTCCGCGAGCACGGCGTGGTCGGCAAGTTCGTCGAGTTCTACGGCGAGGGCGTCTCCGCGGTGCCGCTCGCCAACCGGGCGACCATCGGCAACATGAGCCCCGAGTTCGGCTCCACCTGCGCGATCTTCCCGATCGACGAGGTCACCCTCGAGTACCTGCGCCTCACCGGGCGGTCCGACGAGCAGGTCGCGCTCGTCGAGGCGTACGCCAGGGAGCAGGGCATGTGGCTCACCGCCGGCCCGGACCAGCCCGAGGCCCGGTACAGCGAGTACCTCGAGCTCGACCTGTCGACCGTCGTCCCGTCGATCGCCGGGCCGAAGCGCCCGCAGGACCGGATCGAGCTGACCGGCGCCAAGCGGCAGTTCCGCGGCGACCTCCAGAACTACGTCGTCGACGGCGGGGGCATCGAGAAGAGCAGCGTCGACAGCGAGCTCGCCGACACCTTCCCGGCCTCCGACTCCCCGAGCCACGACGCGCTCGAGACCTCCGAGAGCGCGGGCCGGCCCAGCCACTCGGCCCGCCGCGACAACGGCGACCGGGCGACCAACCCCGCCACGGTGACCATCGACGGGCAGGAGGTGACCATCGACCACGGGCACGTCGCGATCGCCTCGATCACCTCGTGCACCAACACCTCGAACCCCTCGGTGATGATGGCCGCCGCGATGCTCGCCAAGAACGCCGTCGAGAAGGGCCTCACGGTCCCGCCGTGGGTCAAGACCTCGATGGCGCCGGGCTCCAAGGTCGTCACCGGCTACTACGAGAAGGCCGGCATGTGGCCCTACCTCGAGAAGCTCGGCTTCCACCTCGTCGGCTACGGCTGCACGACGTGCATCGGCAACTCGGGCCCGATCGTCGAGGAGGTCACGCAGGCGGTCAACGACAACGACCTCGCCGTGGTCTCGGTGCTGTCCGGCAACCGCAACTTCGAGGGCCGGATCAACCCCGACGTGAAGATGAACTACCTCGCGTCCCCGCCGCTCGTCATCGCCTACGCGCTCGCCGGGACGATGGACTTCGACTTCGAGACCGAGCCGCTCGGGCAGGACGAGGCCGGCAACGACGTCTTCCTCAAGGACATCTGGCCGGCGCCCGCCGACGTCGAGCGGACGATCACCGAGAGCATCAGCACCAAGATGTTCACCGACGACTACTCCGACGTCTTCGCCGGGGACGAGCGCTGGCAGTCGCTGCCGACCCCCGAGGGCGACACCTTCGACTGGGACGCCGACTCCACGTACGTCCGCAAGCCCCCGTACTTCGACGGCATGGGCCCCGAGCCGGAGCCGGTCACGGACATCTCCGGCGCCCGGGTGCTGGCCCTGCTCGGTGACTCGGTGACCACCGACCACATCAGCCCGGCCGGCTCGATCAAGGCCGACAGCCCCGCCGGGACGTACCTCGCCGAGCACGGCGTCGAGCGCAAGGACTTCAACTCGTACGGCTCGCGGCGCGGCAACCACGAGGTGATGATCCGCGGCACGTTCGCGAACATCCGGCTGAAGAACCTCCTCCTCGACGGCGTCGAGGGCGGCTTCACCCGCAACTTCCTCGACGGCGGCGAGCAGACGACGATCTTCGACGCGTCGGCGGCCTACCAGGAGGCGGGCATCCCGCTCGTCGTGCTCGCGGGCAAGGAGTACGGCTCCGGGTCCTCGCGCGACTGGGCCGCCAAGGGCACCGCGCTGCTCGGCGTCCGGGCGGTCATCGCGCAGTCCTACGAGCGCATCCACCGCTCCAACCTCATCGGCATGGGCGTGCTGCCCCTGCAGTTCCCCGAGGGCGAGTCGGCGGAGTCGCTGGGGCTCACCGGGACCGAGACGTACTCGATCTCCGGCGTCGAGGCGATGAACGACGGCGACGTCCCCGACACCGTCACGGTGACCGTGGCCGGTGAGGACGGTGCGGAGCGCACCTTCGAGGCCGTCGTGCGGATCGACACCCCCGGTGAGGCCGACTACTACCGCAACGGCGGCATCCTCCAGTACGTGCTGCGCTCGCTGGTCCGCTGACCCCCCGGCGGCCCCCGTCTCCGGGGGCCGCCGGCCCACGGGTACGGTGTCGGTCCCGCGCGGCGTCACCGGAGCCGCGCACGGCAGTAAGGGGCCGTCGTGATCGACCTGCTCTGGGGCGTCGGCGGGATGCTCGTCCTGCTCGCGGTGGCGGCGGCCATCAGCACCGACCGGCGGGCGATCCGCCCGCGGACCGTCCTCGCGGCCCTGGCCGCCCAGGTGCTGTTCGGGGTGCTCGTCCTCTACGTCCCGCCGGGCCGGGCGGCCTTGTCGGCCGCGACCCAGGGCGTGCAGGCGGTCATCGACTCGTCCAAGGCCGGCATCGGCTTCCTCTTCGGGCCGCTGGTGCCGGAGGAGGGCGTCGTCTTCGCCCTCCAGGTCCTGCCGGTCATCGTCTTCTTCGCGGCACTGACCTCCGTGCTGTACCACTGGCGGGTCCTGCAGCGCGTCGTCAACGTCCTCGGGTCCGGGCTCCATGTGCTCCTCGGGACCTCCCGCGCCGAGTCGGTCAACGCCGCGACGAACGTCTTCCTCGGGCAGACCGAGTCGCCGCTGGTCATCAAGCCGTTCATCGCCCGGATGTCCACCTCCAGCCTGTTCGCCGTGATGACCGGCGGCCTGGCAACGGTGGCCGGCTCGGTGCTCGTCGGGTACGCCCTGCTCGGGGCCGAGCTCGACCAGCTGATCGCGGCGGCGTTCATGGCGGCGCCGGGAGCCCTGCTCATGGCCAAGATCGTCGTCCCCGAGACCGAGGACGTCGACGCCGACGGCGTGCCGGTCGCCGCCGGTGCCGTCGCCGACCGCAGGACGGAGGGGGCCGAAGGGGGCGCCTCGTCGGACGGGCAGACCGAGACCCGGACCGATTCCGCATCGGCGGGGGAGGCGGGCAGCGCGGACGAGGAGAAGCACGTCAACGTCATCGACGCCGCCGCCGGCGGCGCCGCGCAGGGGCTGAAGCTGGCGGCCAACATCGGCGCGATGCTCCTCGCGTTCATCTCGCTCATCGCGCTCGTCAACCTGCTGCTCGGCACGGCCGGTGGCTGGTTCGGCGCCGAGGACCTCACCTTCGAGAAGATCCTCGGCTGGGTCTTCGCGCCCGTCATGTTCGTCGTCGGCGTGCCGTGGGGCGAGGCGGTGGCCGCGGGCAGCTTCGTCGGGCAGAAGACCATCGTCAACGAGTTCGTCGCCTTCAGCGCGTTCGGCCCGGTCGCCGAGGACTTCAGCGACAAGACGCGGGCGATCGTGACGTTCGCCCTCACCGGCTTCGCGAACCTCGGCTCGCTCGCGATCCTCCTCGGCGGGCTCGGCGGCCTGGCCCCGGAGCGGCGCCCCGAGATCGCCCGCTTCGGCATCCGGGCCATCGCCGCGGCGACCCTCGCGAACCTCATGAGCGCCGCGATCGCGGGCATCCTCATCGGCTGAGGACCCCCGCGGGCCGGGTCAGCCGTGGATCCCGCACTCGGTCTTGTCCCGCCCGGACCAGCGGCCCGAGCGGGGGTCCGCGCCGGGCTCGACCCGCGCGGTGCACGGCGCGCACCCGATGGAGGGGTACTCGTCGGAGAGCAGCAGGTTGACCGGGACCCGGTGGCGCAGGCCGTAGCCCAGCATGTCGTCGGATGACCACGCGGCCAGCGGGTTGACCTTGACGATGCCGTTGGTCTCGTCGAAGGTCACCGCCGCCGTACCGGCGCGGGCGGCCGACTCCTGCCGGCGCACCCCGGACATCCAGCACTCGTACCCGGTGAGCGCGGCGCGCAGCGGCTCGACCTTGCGCATCCGGCAGCAGGCGGCCGGGTCGCGGTCGTGGAGCCGCGGCCCGTGCTCGGCGTCCTGCTCGGGCACCGTGAGCCGGGGCCGCACGTCGACGACGGTGACGTCGAGGGTGAGGTCGACCTCGTCCCGCGCTCCGAGCGTCTCGGCGAAGTGGTAGCCGGTGTCGAGGAAGAGCACGTCGACCCCCGGGGCGTGCTGCGAGACGAGGTGGGGGAGGACCCCGGTCTCCATGCTGCTCGCGACGGCGAGGGTGCCGGGGAAGGTCCGGGCGGCCCAGGCGACGACCTCGTCGGCCGGCGCGTCCCCGACGAGGCGGGCGCCGTCCTCCGCGAGGGCCCGCAGGTGCGCCGTCGAGCGGCGGGTACGGGTGGCGACGGCGGTCATCGGAGCTCGTCCTCGTCGACCCGGTGGGCCCAGGACGAGAAGGTCTCGCCGGCGCTCCGCTGCGCCAGGAAGCGACGGACGAGCCGCTCGACGAGGTCGGGCAGGTCACCGGCGGTCACCCGGAGACCACGGACCGTGCGGCCGAGGCCGGCCTCGTCGCGGTCCGCCGAGGCGAGCCCGCCGCCGAGGTGGACCTGGAAGCCGGGCCGCTGCTCGCCGTCGACGGTGACGAGCTGACCCTTGAGCCCGATGTCCGCGACCTGGATCCGCGCGCACGAGTTGGGGCAGCCGTTGAGGTGCAGGCTGATCGGGGTGTCGAGGTCGCCGGTGACGTCCGCGAGGCGGCGCTCGAGCTCGGCGACGGCCGTCGCGGCGGTGACCTTGGTGTCGACGATGGCGAGCTTGCAGTACTCGATGCCCGTGCAGGCCATCGTGTGGCGGCGGAAGGGGCTGGGGTTCACCGAGAGCCCGAGGTCGTCGAGACCTGCGACGAGGGCCGCGAGCCGGGCGGGGGCGACGTCGAGGACGACGAGCTTCTGGTGCGGGGTGAGCCGCAGCCGGTCGCTCCCGGCGGCCGCCATGAGGTCGGCGAGCCCGGCGAGCGTCTCGCCGCTGACCCGTCCCACGACGGGGGCGGCCCCGACGTAGTGGGAGCCGTCCTTCTGCACGTGGACGCCGACGTGGTCGCCGGGGGTGGTGGCGGGGGCGGGAGCGGGGCCGTCCGGCAGGGCGTAGCCGAGGTACTCCTCCTCGAGGACGCGGCGGAACTCGACCGGACCCCATTCGGCGAGAAGGAACTTCAGCCGCGCCTTGGTCCGCAGCCGGCGGTACCCGTAGTCGCGGAAGAGCCGGACCACTCCGTGCCACACGTCGGCGGCGCGGTCCTCGCTGACGAAGGTGCCGAGCCGTTCGGCCAGCCGCGGGGCCGTCGAGAGGCCCCCGCCGACCCACAGGTCGTAGCCGGGGCCGAGCTCGGGGTGGACGACGCCGACGAGGGAGAGGTCGTTGACCTCGTGGACGACGTCGAGGCTGGGGTGGCCGGTGACGGCGGACTTGAACTTGCGCGGGAGGTTCGCGAGCTCGGGGTCGCCGACGAAGCGCGACACGATCTCGTCGATCACCGGCGTCGGGTCGAGGATCTCGTCCGCGGCGATCCCTGCGAGCGGGCTGCCGAGCACGACCCGCGGGGTGTCGCCGCACGCCTCGGTGGTCTGGAGCCCGGCGTCCTCGAGCCGGCGCCAGATCTCGGGGACGTCCTCGACCCGGATCCAGTGGTACTGGATGTTCTGCCGGTCGCTGATGTCGGCGGTGCCACGGGCGAACTCGAGGGAGATGTCGGCGAGGACCCGCAGCTGATGCAGGGTGAGCGCGCCGCCGTCGAGGCGGACCCGGAGCATGAAGAACTCGTCGGCGAGCTCGGTGTCGTCGAGCTGGGCGGTGCGGCCGCCGTCGATGCCGGGCCGGCGCTGGGTGTAGAGCCCCCACCAGCGGAACCGGCCGCTGAGGTCGTGCGGGGGGATCGAGGCGAAGCCCTGCTTGCTGTAGACCTGCTCGATCCGCTGCCGGACGGCGAGCCCGCCCTCCTCCTGCTTCCACTCCTCGTTCGCGTTGAGCGGTTCGGTGCCGTCGACCGCCCACTGGCCGTTGGACCGTCCGGAGCGGGGCGGACGCAGGGTCCGGGCCGGGGTGTCGGTCGTCGTCGTCATCTCGGTGGTCCTCAGGGGGTGGATTACCGTTCGGCATGCAATCTATAACACCGCGTTATTCGCGCGTGGGGCGTCCACGATGTGGAAGCAGGACTATGATCGAACACATGTTCGATCGTTCGGGAGGTGCCGGTGGGCCGCCCCTGCGCGCCCCGACCCCGGCCGCTCCCGTGCGCCAGCGGTCCTCCGCCGGAGCCACGGGGACCGGTGGCCCTCCCGGTTGGCCGCAGGGGGTGCCGCCGCCCGGGCAGCGGGGCTGGGAGCACCGGGGCGTCGCCTGGCTGCTCGACCACTGCCCGCCGGACTACCGGCTCTACCCGTCGTGGCGACGCCATCCGGTGGCGCTCGGGTGGCTCACCGTCCGGCACCTCGACGCCCAGCTCGACGCGATGCGCTCCTCCTACCGTGAGGTGCGGGTCGCGCTCGTCGACGACATCGGCCCCGAGGGCGTCACCCAGGTCCTCGCCGACCTCGAGTGCGAGGGGGTCCGGCTCCTCGCCGCCCGCCGCGCGGCCGGCCTGCTCCTCGACGCCCTGCGCGGGCTCGAGTTCGTCCCCACCCTCTGAGGTGCGGCCTGGTGCGGTGAGTACTTCGGCTCATGACGGGCCTCGGCCGTCGCGCCATGATCGGCGTCATGACCATGACCCACAGCCCGCGCCGCACCGCCGCCCTCGGGGCGCTCCTCGTCGCGGTCAGTGCCGGGACGTGGTGGGCGTGGCTGGGCTGGGACCACGAGTACTACACCGACCCGGCAACCGGGCAGGCCGCGGGGCCCTACCGCCCGTGGCAGGTCATCGGCTGCATCCTGACGCTCCTCGCGGTCGCGGCCATCGCCCATGCGCTCATGCACACCGTCGCGGTCGGTGTGGCCATGACAGTGGGTTTCGCCGCGGGGTTCGCGAGCAGCTCGGTGCCCGGGGACGAGACGGGGCTGGCTCTCGTGGGGGTGTTCCTCGTCGTCATCGGCATGTCCTTCGCCTCGGTCGTGCTCGCGCTCGTGGCCGTCGGCGTGCGCCTCGCCGTCGGACGCGCGCACTGACGTCTGGGGCATCGGGGCGAGGCCGCGACGTGCGGGACGTGTGAAGCCTCCGTGATGGTCTGCAGCGAGACCCTCGACGGGTTCGGGCCCGCACGGCCGGAGCGCCTAGACTCGTCGGGTTCGACCCGACCCCGAGAGCGACGAGGAGGTAGGCGGTGAGCCTGCTGGAACGGATCGGCGGTCCGCGCGACCTCAAGGCCCTGCCGGCGGCCCAGCTGCCCGCGCTGGCCCAGGAGATCCGGACCTTCCTCGTCGACCAGGTCGCCCGCACCGGCGGGCACCTCGGCCCGAACCTCGGCGTCGTCGAGCTGACCATCGCCATCCACCGGGTCTTCGACAGCCCGAAGGACGCGGTCGTCTTCGACACCGGCCACCAGTCCTACGTGCACAAGCTCCTCACGGGTCGCCACGACTTCACCGCGCTGCGCAAGCAGGGGGGACTGTCGGGGTACCCGAGCCGGGCCGAGTCCGAGCACGACGTCGTCGAGAACTCGCACGCCTCGACCTCGCTGTCGTGGGCGCACGGCATCGCCACCGGCCGCGTCATGCGCGGCGAGCGCGACCGGCACACCGTCGCGGTCATCGGTGACGGGGCGCTCACCGGCGGGATGGCCTGGGAGGCGCTCAACAACATCGCCGCCGAGGACGACCTGCCCCTGGTCCTCGTCGTCAACGACAACGAGCGGTCCTACGCCCCGACCCGCGGCGGCCTGGCCGACCACCTCGCGACGCTGCGCACCACCCGCGGCTACGAGCGCTTCCTCGACTGGGGCAAGCGCAACCTGTCGCGCACCCCGGTCGTCGGCGGCGCGATGTACGAGACGCTGCACGGGGTGAAGAAGGGCATCAAGGACATCGTCGCCCCGCAGGGGATGTTCGAGGACCTCGGGCTCAAGTACGTCGGGCCCGTCGACGGCCACGACGAGGCCGCCATCGAGAACGCGCTCCGCAAGGCCAAGGCGTACGGCGGGCCCGTGCTGGTCCACGTCCTCACCCAGAAGGGCCGCGGCTACGACCCCGCCATCTCCGACGAGGCCGACCAGTTCCACGCGGTCGGGGTCATCAACCCCGAGACCGGCCTGCCCCTCGAGATCGCCGGCCGCAGCTGGACCGACGAGTTCGCCGACACCATGGTGCAGCTGGGCGAGGAGCGGGACGACATCGTCGCCATCACCGCCGCGATGATGATGCCGGTGGGCCTGCAGCCGTTCTGCGACCGCTTCCCCGAGCGGACCGTCGACGTCGGCATCGCCGAGCAGCACGCCCTGACGATGGCCGCGGGTCTCGCGTTCGCGGGGCAGCACCCGGTCGTCGCCGTGTACGCGACCTTCCTCAACCGCGCTTTCGACCAGCTCCTCATGGACTGCGCGCTGCACAAGGCGGGCGTCACCGTCGTCCTCGACCGCTCCGGCGTCACCGGGCCCGACGGGGCCTCGCACCACGGGATGTGGGACATGACGATCGCCGGGGTCGTGCCCGGTCTCCACCTGGCGGCGCCGCGGGACGGGCAGCAGGTCGCCCGCGCCGTGCGGGCCGCGGTCGCCATCGACGACGCGCCGTCGGTCGTGCGCTTCCCCAAGGGCAGCGTCGCCGAGCCGATCGAGGCCGTGCGGGCCGTCGGCGGCGTCGACGTCCTCACCGAGCCCGACGACGGGGCCGTCGACGTCCTGCTCATCGGGGTGGGCTCGATGGCCGCGACCGCGCTCACCGCCGCCGAGAAGCTGACGGCCGAGGGGCACCGGGTCCGGGTCGTCGACCCGGTGTGGGCACTCCCCGTGCCGGACGCCGTGGTGACGCTGGCCGGGGCCGCCGGCCGGGTCGCCGTCGTCGAGGACAACGTCGTCGCCGGGGGCATCGGGTCCCAGGTCACCCAGGTGCTCCGGGACTCCGGGCTCGGGGTGCCCGTCGATCTCTTCGGGCTGCCGAAGCGATTCCTCGACCACGGCGCGCGCGGGCAGGTGCTCGACGCCGTCGAGCTCACCCCCGACGCGGTCGCCGGCGCCCTCCGCCGCCACCTCGGCTGACGCCGGGCCCCGGCGCTTCCATCCCCTGCGACCCCGCTCCTGGCGGAATGCGCGGGTCCTGGCGCGACCGCGCCTGGACCCCCGCAAGTCGCCAGGACCCCGGCGAGCACGGCCACCGGGAGCCGGTGGCTCAGCCCGCTGCCGGGGACGCGGCCGGCACCGCGGGGTAGGCCTCGGCCAGTCCCGACGCCAGGACCTCGATGAGCACCGGGACGTCCTCGGGACGCAGGCGGGCCGTCGAGACGCAGACGTTGCCGCGCCACACCGACAGGACGAGCAGGCCGGCCTCGTGGTGCCACGTCGCCCGCAGGGCGCGCCCCTGGTCGCGGGCGTCGGGGACGACCGCGCTCCGCCGCACGCCGGCCGCGCGTTCCATCCACCGATTCTGCTCCCGGGCGCGCACCCGTGTCGAGCAGCCGGCCCCACGCCCCCCGGGCCGCGCCGGGCCTGCGCCGGGGGTGGGTCAGGTGGGCGGGGTGTGGGTGAACGCCGCGGCGTGCGTCGTCTCGCCGACGGCGATCGAGTACTCGCTGTAGTAGTCGCTGATGCCGTTCAGCTGCGCCTCGCGGTGGCGCGGGTGGTCCCGCCAGCCCCGGTGCGCCGCGGGGTCCGCGAAGGTCACGACGGTGCAGCGTTCGCCGTCCTCGGCCACGAAGGTCTTGGTCTCGACGAACCCGGGCATCGACCGGGCGAGCTCGGTGACGACGGCGAGCTCGTCCCGGTAGGCGTCCTCGTGCTCCGGGCGCAGCCGGTTGCGGAAGACCGTGACGACCTGGCCGACGCGCGGCCGTCCCGGGACGTCGGTGCCCATCTCAGATGTCGCGGAAGGTCTCGATCGTCGCCCCGAGGGCGTTGAGGCGCTCGGCGAGGTCCTCGTAGCCACGGTTGATGACGTAGACGTTGCGCAGCACGGACGTGCCCGGCGCCGCGAGCATCGCGAGCAGGACGACCACGCCAGGCCGGAGAGCCGGGGGGCACATGACCTCGGCGGCGCGCCACTTCGGCGTCGGGCCGGTGATCATCACCCGGTGCGGGTCGAGGAGCTGCACCTGACCACCGATCTTCGTCAGCTCGGTGAGGTAGATGGCGCGGTTCTCGTACACCCAGTCGTGGATCATCGTCGTGCCCTCGGCGCAGGCGGCGATGAGCGCGAAGAACGGCAGGTTGTCGATGTTGAGGCCCGGGAAGGGCATCGGCGCGATCTTGTCGACCGGCGCGGTGAGCGGGCCCGGGTGGATCGTGAGGTCGACGAGGCGGGTGTGCCCGTTCTTGGCGAGGTACTCCTCGGTGAGGTCGAAGCGCAGCCCCATCTCCTCGAGGGTCGCGAGCTCGATCTCGAGGAACTCGATCGGGACCCGCTCGATGGTGATCTCGGACTCGGTGACGACCGCGGCCGCGATGAGGCTCATGGCCTCGATCGGGTCCTCCGAGGGGGAGTACTCGATGTCCTGGTCGATCCGGCCGACACCGGTGACGGTGAGCGTCGTCGACCCGATGCCCTCGATGACGACCCCGAGGCCGCGCAGGAAGAAGCACAGGTCCTGGACCATGTAGTTCGGGGAGGCGTTGCGGATGACGGTCGTGCCGTCGTACCGGGCGGCGGCGAGCAGGACGTTCTCGGTGACGGTGTCGCCGCGCTCGGTGAGGATGATGGCGCGCTTGGGGTTGCGGTTGCGGTCGACGGACGCCTCGTAGAAGCCGTGCGTCGCGGCGACGTCGAGCCCGAAGTGGCGCAGCGCCGACAGGTGCGGCTCGACGGTGCGCGTCCCGAGGTCGCAGCCGCCGGCGTACGGCAGCTGGAAGGTGTCGTAGTCCGCGAGCAGCGGCCCGAGGAACATGATGACGGTGCGGGTGCGCCGGGCGGCCTCGATGTCGATGCCGTCGAGGTCGAGCTTCGCCGGCGGCACGATCTCGAGGTCGTTGCTGTCGGGGAGCCACCGCACCCGGACCCCGATCGAGGTGAGGACCTCGATGATCCGGTTGACCTCCTCGATGCGGGCGAGGTTGCGCAGCGTCGTCTTGCCCCGGTTGAGCAGGCTCGCGCAGAGCAGCGCGACGGCGGCGTTCTTGCTCGTCTTGACCGGGATGGAGCCCGAGAGCTTCTTGCCGCCGACGATGCGCAGGTGCTGCGGGCCGCTGTGCCCGAGCGAGACGAACTCGCTGTCGAGCTTCTCGCCGACCCGGGCCAGCATCTCGAGGGACAGGTTCTGCTTCCCCTGCTCGATGCGCGCGACGGCGCTCTGGCTCGTGCCGAGCAGCTCGGCGAGCTCGTTCTGGGTCAGACCCTGGTGGCGCCGGGCATCCCGGATCAGGGTGCCGATGCGGGTCAGGTACGTGTCGCTGGTGGTCGTCGTCACGTCATCCATGGTAGATCACATGTGAGATATTGCGAGTCGCCGGCCGTCCGCGCCTGGCCCGACTCTCAGGAAGACCGATGACCTGCGAGGACGGCGCGGACACCGGGTGTCCGCGCCGTCTCACCCAGCGGTCGCTCACGCCGGCACGCTGGCGACCCCGCGGGGCAGGACCCGGCGGCCGAGCACGCGCTCGGTGGCGCCCTCGCGGTCGAGCAGGGGGATGAGCCCGCCGTTCCAGAACTGGAAGCCGGCCCCGGTGATCATCGCGAGGTCGATGTCCATCGGCGCCTCGACGACCCCGTCGGACAGCATGAGCCCGACCTCCTCGGCGAGGGCGTCGAGCACCCGCTCCCGGACCTGCTCGGCGTTCAGCTCGACCGGCTGCTCGGGCCGCTCGCGCAGCGCCTCGACCTCGGGGTCCGGCACCGGGCGGCCGTCCTCCATCCGGTAGTAGCCGCCCTTTCCGGCCTCGACGATCCGGCGCAGCGTCGGCGAGACGAAGAACCGGTCCCCGAAGGCGCGGTGCAGGGTCTCGCTGTTGTGCAGCGCGATGGCCGGGCCGACGAGCCCGAGGAGGACGAACGGCGGCATCGGCGCGAGCCCGGCGACCCCCCGGTCGGCGACCTCCACCGGGGTTCCCTCGTCGACGATCCGCGAGTACTCGCCCATGAAGCGGCCGAGCAGCCGGTTGACGACGAAGGAGGCGGAGTCCGCCGAGCGGACGCAGGTCTTGCCGAGCGCCCGGCCGGTGGCGAAGGCGGTCGCGAGCGTCGCCTCGTCGGTCGCCGCGCCGGGGATGACCTCGAGCAGCGGCATGACGGCGACCGGGTTGAAGAAGTGGAAGCCGACGACGCGCTCGGGATGGGCGAGGCCGCTCGCCATCTCGGTGATCGACAGCGAGGACGTGTTCGTCGCGAGCACGCACTCGGCCGGGACGACGGCCTCGACCTCGGCGAAGACCTGCTGCTTGACCGCCATCTCCTCGAAGACCGCCTCGATGACGAAGTCCGCGTCGGCGAACCCGTCCTTGGACGTCGAGCCCGTGACGAGGCGGGTGAGGAAGGACGCCTGGTCCGGGGAGATCCGGCGCTTCTCGAGCAGCGTGCCAACCTCCTGGTGGACCCAGCCGACGCCCTTGGCGACGCGCTCCTCGTCGAGGTCGGTCAGCACGACGGGCACGCCGAGGCGCCGGGCGAAGAGGAGGGCGAGCTGGCTCGCCATGAGCCCCGCGCCCACGATGCCGACCTTCGTCACGGGCCGGGCGAGGCCGCGGTCGGGGGCGCCGGCGGGCCGCTTGGCACGCTTCTGCACGAGGTCGAAGGCGTACAGGCCGGCCCGCAGCTCGTCGGACATGATGAGGTCGCCGAGCGCCTCGTCCTCGGCGGCGAAGGCCTCCTCCCGGGTCGCGGTGCGGGCTGCCCGCACCAGGTCGACCGCCCGCAGCGCGCCGGGGGAGCGCCCTGCGGTCTTGGCGAGGACGACCGTGCGGGCGCGGTCGCACGCGGCGTCCCAGGCGGCCGCGTCGAGGTCCACCTCGTCACGGTCCACCGTCACGGCGCCGGTCAGGACCCCCGCGGCCCAGCGCAGCGAGTCCTCGAGGAAGTCCGCCGGCTCCAGGAGCACGTCGGCGATGCCGAGCTCGGCGACCTCCGCGGCCTTGAGCATCCGGTTCTGCGACAGCGGGTTGTCGATGATGACCTTGAGCGCAGCCGCGGGCCCGACGAGGCGCGGCAGGAGGTAGCAGCCGCCCCAGCCGGGGAGCAGCCCGAGGAAGGTCTCGGGCAGGGCGAAGGCCGGGACCCCCGCGGAGACGGTGCGGTGGTCGGCCGCGAGCGCCAGCTCGACGCCGCCGCCCATCGCCGCCCCGTTGACGAAGGCGAACGTCGGGACCGGCAGGTCCATGAGGGTGGCGAAGGCGTGGTGCCCGGCGCGGGCGATCCGGACGGCCTGCTCGCGCTCGGTGACGTACGGGATGCCCGAGAGGTCGGCGCCGACCGCGAAGATGAACGGCTTGCCCGTGACGCCGACGGCCTGGATCTCACCCGCCTCCGCGCGGGCCCGCAGGGTGTCCAGGGCGTCCTGGAGCCCGGCGATCCCCTCGGGCCCGAAGGTGTTGGGCCGGGTGTGGTCCTTGCCGTTGTCGAGCGTGATGAGCGCCAGGGTGCCCGCGCCGCCGGGCAGGGCCACGTCCTGCACCGGGGTGCGGGTGACGACCTCTGCGGGCAGCTGCGGGGCCTCGGTGGTGGTGGTCATCGGTCAGGCCTCCGTGCCGTAGTCGCTGTGGTGGGGGTTCTCCCAGATGACGGCGCCGCCCATGCCGATGCCGATGCACATCGCGGTCAGCCCGTAGCGCACCTCGGGGTGCTCCTCGAAGTGCCGCGCGAGCTGGGTCATGAGCCGCACGCCGGAGGAGGCGAGGGGGTGCCCGGTGGCGATGGCGCCACCCCAGGGGTTGACGCGGGCGTCGTCGTCGGCGATGCCGAAGTGCTCGAGGAAGGCGAGCACCTGGACGGCGAAGGCCTCGTTGAGCTCGAAGAGCCCGATGTCCTCGATGCTGAGCCCGGCCTTGGCCAGCGCCTTCTCGGTGGCCGGGATGGGACCGACGCCCATGACCTCGGGCTCGACCCCGACGAAGGCGTAGGAGGCCAGGCGCATCCGCACCGGCAGCCCGAGCTCGTCGGCGGCGGCCTGCGACGCGAGGATGCAGGCGGTGGCGCCGTCGTTGAGGCCGGCGGCGTTGCCCGCCGAGACGTTGCCGTGCGGCCGGAACGGGGTCTTGAGGCCGGCGAGCTCCTCGACGGTGGTGCCCGGACGGGGCGGCTCGTCGGTCGTCGCGAGGCCCCAGCCCTTCTCGGCATGGCGGGTCGCGACCGGGACGAGGTCGGGCTGGACCTTGCCGGCCTCGTAGGCGGCGGCGAGCTTGCGCTGGCTGCCGACGGCGAACGCGTCGCAGCGCTCCTTGGTGAGCGCCGGGAACCGGTCGTGCAGGTTCTCGGCGGTCTTGCCCATGACGAGAGCCGACTCGTCGACGAGCTTCTCGGCGACGATGCGCGGGTTGGGGTCGACGCCCTCGCCCATCGGGTGGCGGCCCATGTGCTCGACGCCGCCGGCGATCGCCACGTCGATGGCGCCCACCCCGATCGAGGAGGCGACGCTCGTGACGGCGGTCATCGCGCCCGCGCACATCCGGTCGATCGAGTACCCGGGGGTGCTCTTCGGCAGCCCGGACAGCAGCGCGGTGAGACGCCCGAGGGTCAGCCCCTGGTCGCCGATCTGGGTCGTCGCGGCGATCGCGACCTCCTCGACGCGGTCCTTGGGGAGCTCGGGGTGGCGGCGCAGCAGCTCGCGGACGCACTTGATGACGAGGTCGTCGGCGCGGGTCTGGGCGTACATGCCCTTCTCGCCGGCCTTGCCGAAGGGGGTGCGGACGCCGTCGACGAAGACGACCTCCTGGAGCTCACGGGGCACGAGGTGGCCTCCCTGGTCGGGTGCGGGGGTCGGCCCGGACGAGCCGGGCACGCCCCGATGCTACTAAGCGAGCGCTTAGTCGTCGATGCCCGGGGCCCGTGAGCACCATCACCCGCGCAGCTCCACGGGAGGGGAGGGATCAGGCGTCGGGGTGGGCGTCGAACGCCGCGGCGAGCATCGGCGCGACGATGTCGGCCTGCCAGCGCCGGACGCCGTAGCCCTCCAGCGCGGCGGTGAAGCCGTCGACGTCCCGCTGCTCCGGGGGGCTCCAGACGACCCGGCGCAGCGGGTCGGGGGAACAGACGTTCTCGACCGGGATGGTGTGCTTCTCGGCGAAGGCGGTGAGCGCGGCCCGGGTCGCCGCGAGCCGCTCGGCGGCCACGGGGTTCTTGTCGGCCCACGACCGCGGCGGTGGCGGGCCGTCGGACGGCAGGCTGCGCGGCGGCAGCTCGGACTCGGGAACCTCCTCGGCGCGCCGGACCGCCTCGACCCAGTGCCGCCCGTACCGCGCGATGGCGCGGTGGCCCGACGGCAGGTCAGCGGGGGTGCGCGGGGCGGCCTTGGCGATGTCGACGAGCGCCGCGTCGGGCAGCACCCGGCCGACCGAGGTGTCCCGCTCGCGGGCGATCGCGTCACGGGCGTACCAGAGCTCACGCACGATCCCGATCGACCGGCGCTGCCGCAGCGTGTTGATGCCCGAGGTCCGGCGCCACGGGTCGACCCGCTCGGCCGGTGACCAGCGGAGCAGGGCGTCGAACTCCTGGCGGGCCCACTCGTCCTTGCCCTGGGCGGCCAGGTCGACGCCCATGAGGTTGCGCAGCTCGCCGAGCACCTCGACGTCGAGCGCGGCGTAGCGCAGCCACGGGTCGGGCAGCGGCCGGGTGGACCAGTCGACCGCCGAGTGCTCCTTGGCGAGCCGCAGCCCCAGGTAGTGCTCAACGACCGCGGCGAGCCCGACCCGGTGCAGCCCGAGGATGCGCGCCGCCAGCTCGGTGTCGAAGAGCTGGCGGGGGCGCAGGCCGACCTCGGCGAGGCACGCGAGGTCCTGGGTGGCCGCATGGAGGATCCACTCGGCGCCGCCGATGGACTCCGCGACGGGGCTGAGGTCGGGGACCGAGATGGGGTCGATGAGGAAGGTGCCGGCGCCCTCGCGGCGCAGCTGCACGAGGTAGGCGCGCTGGCCGTAGCGGTAGCCGGAGGCGCGTTCGGCGTCGATCGCCACCGGCCCCTGGCCCGCGCCGACGGCTCGGGCGACGTCGTCCAGGGTCCGCTCCGACTCCACGACGGGCGGGACCCCCTCGGCGGGCTCCTCGAGCGGGACCGTGGGCTCTGCGGCGCCCTGCGGGTCGGTGGGCGCGTCGTCCTGGGCGGTGGTCATGGGCTGGGGTGGGGTCACCGGCGGGGGCCGGGGAGGGCGACGACACCCTCCGGGAGCGGGGGGAGGCCGGCGATCGTGCACAGGAGGTCGGACCAGGCGAGGAGGTGCTGGCCGACCTCGGGGCCGACGGGGGTCCAGGACGCGCGCAGCTCCATCTCGATGCTCGCGGGGCGGTCGGCGAGCCCGCCGAAGCTCTCGGACACCACGCGCGTCACGGTGCCCGCGGCGGCGAGGACCTCGACCCCACGTGCGGTCAGCGCATCGGTGAGCCAGCTCCAGCCGACCTCCCCGAGCAGGGGCTCGGCCGCGAACTCGGGCTCGAGCTCGGCCCGGGCGAACGTCACCGCACGCCACTGCCCACCCCAGGGCTCGGGAGCCGACGGGTCGTGGAGGAGGACGAAGCGCCCCGACGCGAGCTCCTCGTCGGGGTCGCGCGGGTCGATGACGTCCGCGGTCAGGGCGACGGCGTGCGGCGCGATGCGCTGCGGGGCGGGCACCTCGGTGAGCCGCACCTCGGGCCGGAGCCGGGCATGGTGCAGCTCGTCGAGTGCCTGGGTGAAGTCCGGGGACTCCGGACCGGTGAGTGTGCTGCGTGCCACGTGCAGCAATGTAAGCCGATCCCGGCGCCCCGCGGGTGAGGCCACGCCGACTCGGGCCGGACGGCGGATACGCTGCCGCGGTGCTCAGCATCCTGGCCCTCGGGTCGTCGGCGGCCTGGGGTGCCGCGGACTTCCTCGCCGGGATGGCCTCCCGGCGCCGTCATCCCGTCGCCGTCGTCGGGTGGACCCAGGGGCTGGCGCTGCTCGTCCTCACCGCCATCATCCTCGTCCGGGGCCCGGCGGGCTCAGGCACCGCGTGGGTCCTCTGGGCGGCGGGCGCCGGCCTCGCCGGGCTCTTCGGCCTGGTCTGCTTCTACACGGCGCTGTCCCGCGGGACGATGGGGGTCATCGCCCCGATCGCCGGCCTCGGCGTCGTCATCCCGGTGGCGCTCGGCGTGCTCGGTGGGGAGCGGCCTCCGGCCCTCGCCTGGGCCGGGATGCTCGTCGCGATCCTCGGGGTGACCCTCGCCTCCGGTCCCGAGCTCGCCGTCGGGCTGTCGGCGCGGCCGGTGCTGCTGGCCGCGGGTGCCGCGGTCGGGTTCGGGTTCGCCCTCTACCTCCTCGACCGGGGCGCCCGGGAGTCGACCCTGATGACGCTGTGGGGGATGCGCGTCACCTCGGTGACGGTGCTGCTCTGCGTCGCCCTCCTCGTGCGCTCGGTCGGTGGGGTGCGGGCCGGCGAGACCCCGCTGCTCCTCGTCATCGGGTGCGGTGACCTCGCGGCCAACGCGCTCTTCGCGGTCGCGTCGTCGCGGGGTGCGGTGAGCATCGCCTCGGTCCTCGGCTCGCTCTACCCCGTCGTCACCGCCGTGCTCGCCCGCATCGTCCTCGACGAGCGGCTCCGGCGCATCCAGCAGGTGGGGGTCGTCCTCGCGGTGGGCGGAGCCGTGCTCATCGCCCTCTGACGTCGAGCCCGGGCCGCCCCGGATGCGAGGATGTCGGCTCGTGACGACCTCGCAGGCCCCGGCCGCCGCTCCCGTGCCCGACTCCCCGCTCGTGCGCGCCGCGCGCGGCCTCGACGTGCCGCACACCCCGGTGTGGTTCATGCGGCAGGCCGGCCGGTCCCTGCCCGAGTACCGCGCCGTGCGGGAGGGGGTGGGGATGCTCGAGTCCTGTCGACGCCCCGACCTCGTCACCGAGATCACCCTCCAGCCGGTGCGCAGGCACGGGGTCGACGCCGCGATCTTCTTCTCCGACATCGTCGTCCCGCTCGCCGCTGTGGGTGTCGACCTCGACATCGTCCCCGGCGTCGGGCCCGTGGTGGCCCAGCCGGTGCGCACCCGGGCCGACGTCGAGCGGATCCGCGCCCTCGACGCCGCCGACGTCCCCGACATCACCGAGTCGGTGCGGATGCTCGTCGCCGAGCTCGGGCCGACGCCGCTCATCGGCTTCGCGGGGGCACCGTTCACCCTCGCCTCCTACCTCGTCGAGGGGGGCCCGTCGAAGAACCACGAGCACACCAAGGCGCTCATGCACGGCGACCCGGCGCTCTGGCACGACCTGTGCGCCCGGCTCGCCCAGATCTCGGGCGCGTTCCTGCGGGTGCAAGCCGAGGCGGGTGCGTCCGTCGTCCAGCTCTTCGACTCCTGGGCCGGGGTGCTGAGCCGCGCCGACTACATACGCTTCGTCCAGCAGCACTCCGCCACCGCGCTCGCCGCCGTCGCGGACCTCGACGTGCCCCGCATCCACTTCGGCGTCGGCACCGGCGAGCTGCTGACCCTGATGGGCGAGGCCGGGGCCGACGTCGTCGGGGTCGACTACCGCGTCTCGCTCACCGACGCCCTCGACCGCACCGGCGGGCGGTGGCCGCTGCAGGGCAACCTCGACCCGGCGCTGCTGTTCGCGCCCTGGGAGGCTCTCGAGCGGCGCGTCCGCGAGATCGTCGAGGAGGGCCGCGCCGCCCCCGGGCACATCTTCAACCTCGGCCACGGCGTGCTCCCCGCCACCGACCCCGACGTGCTCACCCGCGTCGTCGAGCTCGTGCACGAGGCCTCCGCCCGATGACCGACGACCCGGCCGTCCACCACGCCGCCGAGCGGCCGATGCTCGACGCGTTCCTCGACGAGCACCGGGCCGAGCTCCGCGCCTGCCTCGACGGGCTGACCGAGGAGCAGGCCCGCCGGCGTCTCGTCCCGTCGCTGACGACGCTGCTCGGTCTCGTCAAGCACGCGACCTTCGTCGAGCAGGTGTGGTTCGACATCGCCGTCACATGCCGCAGCCGTGCCGAGGTCGGGCTGCCGGCGACCGTCGACGAGTCCTTCGCCCTCACCGCCGACGACACCGTCGCGTCGGTGCAGGCGGCCCACCACGCCGCCTGCGAGGCGTCCCGCCGGACCGTGGCCGACCTCGACCTCGACGACCTCGTCCGCGGGAACAGCCGCGGGCCCCTGCCGCTGCGCTGGGTGTACCTCCACGTGATCCGCGAGCTGGCCCAGCACGCCGGTCACGCCGACATCCTGCGCGAGCAGGTGCTCGCGCAGGACGCCGACACGGCCTGACTCAGGCGGTCGGGGCCGACGGCGGAGTCGCCGCCATGACGGGGCGGGTCCGCCGCCGCCACCACACGACGAGCGGGACGACGACGGCCGCCGTGGCCACCGCGAACGGCAGGAGCGCCCCGAGCAGGGTGAGCAGCAGCCGCACCGAGGTCGTGAAGGCCGCCCAGCCCGCGGCCAGCCCGGCGAGGAAGCCGGTCGGGTCCTCCGTGGTGGGCGGGGTCTCACCGGTGGTGCTGAGAGTGACCGAGATCGGCGCCAGCGCGACCCGGTCCTCGAGCGCGGCCAGCTGCTGCTGCATCGACTCGAGGTCGGCCTGGCGGCGGGACAGCTCGGACTCGAGGGTCACGATGTCGGCGAGCTTGGTCGCCCGGCTCATCAGGGCCCGCACCCGCTCGACGCTCGCCTTGAGCGACTCCACCCGAGAGGCGGTGTCGACGTACTGACCGGTGACGTCACTGGTCCCGGTGCGCCGGGACAGGACGGTCCCGACCTCGGCGACCTCGTCGAGTGTGGCGTCGAGCCGCTCGACGGGCACGGAGATGGTGACCGAGCCCCAGCCGCTGGGACTGGTGACGGCGCCGCCGAGCGGGACCGGGCCCTCGTCCGGGTCGCTCGAGACCTCCTCGGCGACGACGAGACCGCCGGCCGCGGAGGCGATGGCCCGCAGCCGGGACGCCGCGGCGGTGACGTCCTCGACGCGCAGCGAGACGTCGGCGCGGCGGGCGAGCTTGCGGTCGGTGATCGCCGAGATGACGGTCGTCGTGCTCTGTGCCTTGTCCGGGGCCACGGCGCCCGGCGCGGGAGCGCCCGCCGCCTCCTCACGCACGGCACCGTCGGACTGGGTGGCGAGGTCGGCGGCCCCGCCCACGCTTGCGCCGGAGTCGTCACCGGCGCTGCAGGCCGCGAGGCCGAGGGCGAGCGTGCCGGCCAGGGCGACGGCCGCGAGTCGGGAGGGGCGGGACGGGGGGCGGGAGAGCGGTCGCACGAGGACTCCTTCGTCGGGTGGCGGTCCTCGGTAGGGCGCACGCACCGGGGGGCCGGGTTCCCGGTCGTCGGTCTCGATCCGGTCACGGTGTGACGGCGGTCGTCCCGGCCCGGGCGCTCGGCCCGGTTCCGGCGGCGGCGCTACTGCGTGAGACGCTGAGGGCATGCCCGAGGCCCCCGTCACGACGCGGCCACGCGTCGTCGTCGTCGGGGGTGGCATCGCCGGGCTCGTCGCCGCCCTGGAGGTCTGCGACGCCCTGCCCGACGCGGAGGTCACGGTCCTCGAGGCCGGTGACCGCGTCGGCGGGAAGCTGCGGCTCGAGGCCGTGGGCGGGCACCGCGTCGACGTCGGCGCCGAGTCGATGCTCGCCGTGCGGCCCGAGGGGGTCGGCCTCGTCGAGCGGCTCGGTGCGGGGGAGCGGCTCGTCACGCCGGCCACGACCGCGGCGCGGGTCTGGAGCCGGGGCGCGCTGCACCCGCTGCCCGCCGCGACTCTGATGGGGGTCCCCACCGACCCCGCCGGCGCGCTCGGAGTGCTCGAGCCGGCCGAGGTGGAGCGGGCGTCGGCCGAGCAGCCCTGGCCGGGCGGGGCGCTCACCCAGGACGTCGCGGTGGGGGAGTACGTCGGGGCGCGGCTCGGCCGGGCCGTCGTCGACCGCCTCGTCGAGCCGCTGCTCGGGGGTGTCTACGCGGGGCACGCCGACCGGCTGTCGCTTCGGGCCACGATGCCGGCGCTGTGGGAGCGGGCCGTCGCCGGGCGGAGCCTGCTCGAGGGCGCGCCCGAGCGGGCACCCGGCCCCGACGGCTCACGCCGGCCGGCCTTCGCCGGCGTGCGCGGTGGGCTGGGCCTGCTCCCCGAGCTCGCCGAGGAGATGCTCCGCGCCCGAGGGGCCCGGCTGCGCACCGGGGCCGTCGTCCGCGGGGTCGAGCGCGCCGGGTCGCGGTGGCGGCTCGTCGTCGGGTCCGCCGCCGACCCGACGACCGTCGACGCCGACGCCGTGGTGCTCGCGCTGCCGCCGGCACCGGCGTCCCGCCTGCTGCGGGACCTCGCGCCGTCCGCCGCGCGCGCCCTCGGCGACGTCGCGACGGCGTCGATGGCCGTCGTGACGATGGCGGTGCGGCGGGACGGCCTCGGGCACCTGCCGGGCTCGGGCTTCCTCGTCCCGCCCGCGGACGGGCGCTCCATCAAGGCCGCGACCTTCTCGTTCGCCAAGTGGGAGTGGGTCGGCGCCCTGTCTCCGGACGTGGCCCATCTGCGCGCCTCGCTCGGCCGCGCCGGCGAGGAGGCCGTCCTCCAGCGCGACGACGCCGACCTCGTGGCCCTCGCCGTCGCCGAGGTCGGCGAGGCCCTGGGGGCGCCCCTGCCGCCCGTCGTCGACCACCACGTCCAGCGCTGGGGCGGCGCCCTGCCCCAGTACGACGTGGGCCACGTCGACCGCGTCGCCGGCGTCCGGGCCGACGTCGAGCGCCTCCCCGGCGTCGAGGTCGCCGGCGCCACCTACGACGGCGTGGGCATCCCCGCCGTCGTGGCGTCGGCCGCACGGGCCGCGCGCGGCGTCGTCGACCACCTGAGCCGCACCACCCCATCCCGAGGAGACAGCCGATGAGCACCCCGAGCCGCCCCGCCCCCGCCAAGCCCGGCGCCGCCCGCATCCGCGAGATCAACGACACGATCCGGTACGCGATGTGGTCGGTCTTCGCCCTCGCCGAGCCGCTCGGCGACGCCGACCGAGGGGCCGTCGCCGACGAGGTCGAGGCCCTCTTCGCCGACCTCGAGGCCGAGGGCGTCGTCGTCCGCGGGACCTACGACGTCGCTGGGCTGCGCGCCGACGCCGACCTCATGGTGTGGTGGCACGCCGCGACCATCGAGGCGCTGCAGGACGCGTACCACCGGCTGCTGCGCACCGAGCTGGGGCAGGCGCTCGACCCCGTCTGGTCGGTGGCCGCCCTGCACCGGCCGGCGGAGTTCAACAAGAGCCACATCCCGGCGTTCATGGCCGACGAGGACCCCGGCGCGTACGTGTGCGTTTACCCGTTCGTCCGGTCCTACGACTGGTACCTGCTCGGCGACACCGAGCGCCGCGACATGCTCGTCGAGCACGGGAAGATGGCGCGGGAGTACCCCGACGTGCGGGCCAACACCATCGCCTCGTTCGCGCTCAACGACTACGAGTGGATCCTCGCGTTCGAGGCCGAGGAGCTGCACCGCATCGTCGACCTCATGCGCGAACTGCGCGCGTCCCAGGCGCGCCGGCACGTCCGCGAGGAGGTCCCCTTCTACACCGGGCCCCGCGTCGAGGTCCGCGACCTGCTCACCCGCCTCCGCTGACCCCCGGGGGCTGCGGCTTTATCGGGTGACCCGAGAAACCCGCGCCTCACCCGAGAAGCCTTCCGGGGTGAGGTGCGGGGAACCCGGGGGACGTGACCCGGGGGCGTCGTCCACAGGCGCCGCCCGCCGCCGACGCTCGTCCACAGGAAACGCTGCGGCCCTTGGGGTCGCCTCCGACGTGTGCTCGTCTGCACGGATGGAACCGGCACTCCACCTCGTGGCCCAGCAGCAGGGCGGGCTGTTCACCACCGCTCAGGCCAGGCGCGTGGGGGTGGGCGATCGCGCCCTGACCCGGCTGTGCCGGGACCGGCAGGTGGTGTCGCTGGCCCGCTCGGTCTACGTCCTCGCCGCCGACTGGCCCGAGCACGACGACGCGCGGCTGGCGGTGCGCACCCGGGGCGCTCTGACGCTGTACCCCGACGCCGCACCGGCCGGCGTCTCCACCCTGGCGCTGCGGACGGTCCCGACCTTCGGTGCCGATCTCGCCCGGGCCGACATCGTCAGGCCCGTGCACCGGGAGATCCTCACCGGGCTCTGTCGGATCCGGGCGCTGCACCCCGTTGTCAGGCCGTGTCCCGGCGCGGTCGGGTCGTCAGCCGCGGTGGCCGGCGCCCTCGTCCAGACGGCACTCGACCACGGGCACGTCCCAGCCGTCGTCGCGGCGGACCACGCCCTGCACCATCGGCTGACCACCCGCGCGGAGATCGAGGCGGCGGCCGCCGTGGTCCGGCGGTGGCCCGAGGCCGGGCGCGTGCGCACCATGCTGGCCTTTGTCGACGGGAGGGCCGAGTCGGTCGGCGAGACCCGTCTCCGGCTGTTCGTGCGCGCGATGGGGTGGTCCGTCGTGTCCCAGGTCCCGGTCGCCGACGAGTCCGGCGTGTTCGCCTACGCCGACCTGGGGGTCGAGGGCACGAACCTGCTTCTCGAGTTCGACGGCCGGGTCAAGTACGCCTCGGACCCGGAGGCGTTGTGGCGCGAGAAGCTGCGTGAGGACCGGGTCCGGCGACAGGGCTACGTCTTCGAGCGTGTCGTCTGGAGCGACTTCGACCGGCCCGTCGGGCTGACCGCCCGGCTGCACGCAGCCCGGGCCAGGGCGTGCACCGTGTCCAGCGGGCTACCCCCGACCGGCTGACAGCCGTCCCGGCCCCGGCATCCGCCACCTCACCCGGTTACCGGTCACTTCCCCCGAGAAGGCTTGCCGGGGGAAGTGCGGCGTTCTCGGGTCACCCGAGAAAGCGGCGCGGGAGGAGGCGGGGCGGGTCAGGTGGGGGAGTCGGTGGGGGTGAGAGTGAGGCTGATCGAGTTGATGCAGTAGCGCTGGTCGGTGGGGGTGTCGTAGCCCTCGCCCTCGAAGACGTGACCGAGGTGGCTGCCGCAGGCCGCGCACCGGACCTCGACCCGGGCCATGCCGAGCGAGCGGTCCTCGATGAGCTCGACCGCCTCGCCGGCGAGCGGGCTGAAGAACGACGGCCAGCCGCAGTGGCTCTCGAACTTGGTGTCGGACCGGAACAGCTCGGCGCCGCAGGCACGGCACGAGTACACCCCGGTGGTCGTGGTGTCGGTGTACTCCCCGGTGAACGGGCGCTCGGTGCCGGCCTGGCGGAGCACCTGGTACTCGGCGGGCGAGAGCGCCTCGCGCCACTCGCTCTCGGACTTGCGGACGCTGTACTCGCTGCCGGTCGGCTTCATCGTCATGCACTGGGCAACACCGGGCGCCCCCGGATGGTTCCCGCCGGCCCGCGCCGACAGAACCTCGTGAGGTGCGCGAACCCCCGCGTCGGCGTCGCTCGTTAGGCTCCGGTCCATGGCCGATGCGCAGATCGTCGAGGTCGATGGTCCGGACGGGGTCCGCGAGGTCCGCCTCAGCAGCCCCGACCGGGTGATGTGGCCCGACGTCGGCATCACCAAGGGCGACCTCGCCGGCTACGTCATGGCGGTCGGGGACGTCCTCGTCCGCCACATCGGCGACCGGCCCGTGACGCTCCAGCGCTTCCCCGAGGGCATCGAGGGGGAGGAGTTCTACCAGAAGAACCCGCCCAAGGGGATGCCCGACTGGGTCCGCACCACGCGGTGCCGCTACCCCAGCGGCCGGCGGCACGACCAGATCGTCGTCGACGAGGTCGCCACGGCGGTGTGGGCGGTGCAGATGAACACCGTGACGTTCCACCCGTGGCCGGTGCGCACGGCCGACAACGACAACCCCGACGAGCTGCGCATCGACCTCGACCCGCAGCCCGGCCGCACGTTCGCCGACGCCGTCGAGGCCGCGCAGGCCCTGCGTGAGCTCATGGGCGAGCACGGGCTCACCGCGTGGGCCAAGACCAGCGGCAACCGCGGCGTGCACGTCTTCGCCCGGATCGCCCCGACCCACGAGTTCCTCGACGTCCGGCACGGCGTCATCGGCCTGGCCCGCGAGCTCGAACGCCGCCTCCCCGACCTCGTCACGTCGTCGTGGTGGAAGGAGGAGCGCGGCGAGCGGGTGTTCGTCGACTTCAACCAGGCCTGTCGCGACCGGACCATCGCGTCCGCCTACAGCCCCCGGCCGCTGCCGGGCGCGCCGGTGTCGATGCCGGTGACCTGGGCCGAGCTGGCCACCGTGGCACCGGGCGACTTCACCGTGCTCACCGTGCCCGACGTCCTCGAGGACCGCGAGGACGCCTGGGCCGGCATCGACGACGCGGTGGGCGACGTGGCCCAGGCGATCGCCCTGTGGGACCGCGACGTCGAGGAGCGTGGCCTCGGCGAGCTGAACTTCCCGCCCGACTACCCGAAGATGCCGGGCGAACCGCCGCGGGTCCAGCCGTCCAAGCGCCGCCAGGACAAGGCCGACGAGGAGTACATGGCGCCCAAGGCCGAGCGCGACGCCGCGACGCGGGCCGAGTGGGGGATGCCGGTGGTCCCGCCGGTCGCGCCGATGCTCGCCAAGCCCGTCAAGGGCCTCGACGCCAAGGCCCTTCAGGACACCGCGGTCGTCTACGAGCCCAAGTGGGACGGCTTCCGCTCCATCGTCTTCCGCTCCGGCGACCGCGTCGAGATCGGCAGCCGCAACGAGAAGCCGATGACCCGGTACTTCCCCGAGATCGCCGAGGCCGCACTGGCCAACCTGCCCGAGCGGTGCGTCGTCGACGGCGAGATCATCGTCGTCCGCCCGGGGGAGGACCGGCTCGACTTCGAGCTGCTGAGCCAGCGCATCCACCCCGCCGCCAGCCGGGTGAAGAAGCTGGCCGCCGAGACCCCCGCCCGGTTCGTGGCCTTCGACCTGCTCGCGCTCGGCGACGACGACCTCACCGGCCGGCCGTTCGCCGAACGGAGGGCACTGCTCGAGCAGGCCCTGGCCGGCGCCCGGGCGCCCGTCCACCTCACCCCGGCCACGACCGACCCCGAGGTGGCGCGCGGCTGGTTCACCGAGTTCGAGGGGGCCGGCCTCGACGGCCTCGTCGCCAAGCCCGCCGACGGTACCTACGAGCCCGACAAGCGCACGATGCTCAAGATCAAGCACGAGCGCACCGCCGACTGCGTCGTGGCCGGGTACCGGGTGCACAAGTCCGGCCCCGACGCCATCGGCTCGCTGCTGCTCGGCATCCACGACGCCGAGGGCAGCCTGCTGTCCGTCGGGGTCATCGGTGCCTTCCCGATGGCCCGCCGCAAGGAGCTGTTCGACGAGCTGCAGCCGCTCGTCACCGACTTCGACGACCATCCGTGGGCGTGGGCGAAGCAGGAGGAGGGCACCCGCACCCCGCAGAACGCCGCGGGCAGCCGGTGGGCGGCCGGCAAGGACCTGTCGTTCGTGCCGCTGCGCCCCGAGCGGGTCGTCGAGGTCCGCTACGACCACATGGAGGGCGTGCGGTTCCGGCACACCGCGCAGTTCGTCCGGTGGCGCCCCGACAAGGACCCCGCCGACTGCACCTACGACCAGCTCGACGAGCCGGTGTCCTACGACCTCTCCGCCGTCCTCGACGGTGGCCACGCGTGAGCCGGTCGTCGGCCGGGCCCAGCCGGGCCAGGGTCGCGGCGACGGCCGGCGCCGCGGTGGGCGCCACCTCGGCCCTGGCGTCGGCCGCCGGGTCGCTGGCCGGTGCGGCCTACTTCGCCCGCAAGATCCTCACCCCCGACCCGCGGCGCCCCGACGACGTCGTCGTCCGCGAGGTCGCGGCCGGCTCCGTTCTCCTCGACACCACCGCCGACACGGTCGTGTCGGGCCGGTACGGGCTGTGGCTCGACGGCGGGCGCGGGCACTGCCGGGTCGGTGACGTGCTCGACCTCGACGCCGCCGCGGGGGTGGTCCGGCGTGAGCTGCTGGGGGTCGACGCGGGCGAGCCCCGGCCCGGCCCCGCCCGGTGGAACAGCTACTACCACGGTGCGCCGCCCGACGTCAGCCTCGGCCTGCCCACCGAGCACGTCACCTACCGCGGCGAGCTGGGGGCGATGCCCGCCTGGGTGGTCACGCCCGACGGCACCGCCACCGAGCGGTGGGCCGTCCTCGTGCACGGCCGGGGCGCCCAGCGCGAGGAGACCGTGCGGGCCATGCCGCCGCTGCTCGCCGAGGGCTGGACGTGCCTCGTCCCCTCGTACCGCAACGACGTGAACGTGCCCGCCGCTCCCGACAGCCGCTACGCCCTCGGCCTGTCGGAGTGGCGCGACGTCGACGCCGCCGTCACGTACGCCGTCGAGCACGGGGCCTCGGAGATCCTCCTCATGGGCTGGTCGATGGGCGCGGCCATCACGCTGCAGCTGCTCGACCGGTCCGCGCAGTCCCACCGCGTCTCGCGGGTCGTCCTCGACGGCCCCGTCATCGACTGGGGCGACGTCCTGGCCCACCACGCGCGCGAGCACCACGTCCCCCGGCCCGTGGGCTCGCTGGCCCGGCTGCTCATGCGCCACCGCTGGGGGCACCGCCTCGTCGGGGTCCACGAGGGCGTCGACCTCGCCCTCACCGACTGGGTCCGGCGGGCCGACGAGCTGCGCCACCGGCTCCTGCTCATCCACTCGGCCGACGACGAGTTCGTCCCCTTCGGCCCGTCGCTCGCCCTCGCCCAGGCCCGCCCCGACCTCGTGACCTTCGAGCAGTGGCGCGAGGCCCGGCACTGCCAGGAGTGGAACACCGACCCCACCCGCTGGGAGTCGGTGGTGCGCGCCTACGCGGCCGGCTGAGCACACGCCCTCAGCGGCGGACCCGCCACAGCGCGAGCACGGTGCCCGACTCCTCGAGCATCAGGTGCGGGCGCACCGCCACACCCGCCGGCGGGGCCAGCGGCGCACCGGTGACGATCCGCCGCCCGTTCCCGCCGACGACGACGGGCGCCACCGTCGTGGCCAGCTCGTCGACGACCCCCGCCGCCAGGGCGGTGCCGAGCAGCGAGGGGCCACCCTCGACGAGCACATGGCGAAGCCCGCGGTCGGCCAGGAGGTCGAGGGCGAGCGCGAGGTCGACGCGGTCGTCGCCGCAGACGAGGACGGACTCCGCGCCCAGCACCGACCGGGCGCGGTTCAGCGCGCGCGTCCCGGCCGCATCGCAGGTGACGAGGAGGGCGGGTCCGCGACCCGCCGTTGGCGTGCGCAGCCCCTCGGGCACCTTGCCGCTGCGGGTCACCGCGACGAGGGTCGCGGGGACGGGGGAGCGGCGGGTCGGCTCGATCCGCCGGTACCCCTCGTCGCGCATCGTGCCCGCACCGGCGACGACGGCGTCCGCGTGGTCGCGCAGGATCGCGAAGACCCGGTTGTCGGCGGGGGTGTTGACCGACCCGCTGCGGCCGTCGGCGCCCACCGCGGAGCCGTCGACCGTCGCGACCATGTTCGACCGGACCCATCGGCGCCGCGGGGGTGGGGCGTAGAGGTCGACGAGGGCGGCGACGGTGAGCCGCCCGCCGGGGGTGGCCGGACGGCGGGGGTCGAGCAGGATGCGCATCCGGGCATCCTCGCAGCGCCGCTCTGCGAGGATGCCCCGATGGGCAAGGGCGCGAAGAACAAGTCGAAGAAGTCGAAGGCCGCGACGAAGGCGAAGGCTCTCGAGCGCGCCGCCGTCGAGGCCGCCGACCTGAGCGGCAAGGCCGCGAAGAAGGCGAAGAAGAAGAAGGCGAAGGCCAAGGAGGCGCGGGCGGCGGCCGAGGTCGAGGTCGCGTCCTGGTCGGACCTGCTGCGGGTGGAGCCCGGCTTCGCCCTCGCCGACATCGACCCGGCCTCGACGCCCGGCTTCGACGGGGGGAAGAAGGACGCCGAGCAGGTGATGGAGGACCTGCAGAAGCGGCTCGCCGACCTCCAGGAGCGGCTGTTCGCCGAGTCCAAGGGCGGCGGCCGGCGCTCGATCCTCCTCGTCGTCCAGGGCATGGACACCTCCGGCAAGGGCGGAATCATGCGCCACGTCGTCGGTGCCGTCGACCCTCAGGGCGTCGACATCACCTCGTTCAAGGCCCCGAGTGCCGAGGAGAAGAAGCACCCCTTCCTCTGGCGGATCCGCAAGGCCCTGCCGCGGCCGGGTCAGATCGGGGTCTTCGACCGGTCCCACTACGAGGACGTGCTCATCGTCCGCGTCCACGAGCTCGTGCCGCGCTCGACGTGGTCGAGGCGCTACGCCCAGATCAACAGGTTCGAGCAGGGCGTCGTCGAGGACGGCACGGTGATCGTCAAGGTGATGCTCCACCTCTCGAGCGACGAGCAGAAGGCCAGGCTCACCGAGCGGCTGCACCGCGGCGACAAGTACTGGAAGTACAACCCCGGCGACGTCGACGAGCGCGGCTACTGGGCCGACTACATGGAGGCCTACCAGGCCGCCCTGGAGAAGTGCTCCACCGCCGTCGCGCCGTGGCACGTCGTCCCGTGCGACCACAAGTGGTACGCGCGGCTGGCCGTCACCAACCTCCTCCTCGAGCAGCTCGAGGCGATGGACCCGCGCTGGCCCGCTGCGGACTTCGACGTGGAGGCCGAACGCGAGCGTCTCGCGATGACCCCCTGACCCGTTTCCTGGCCCCCCGGGGCCGGGGGTGTCAGGCGGGCAGCGCGCGGTCGAGGACCACCGGCGCGACGTCGGCGCCCACGGGGCCGCCGAGCGTCCCGAAGGTCACCCCGTGGCCACCGGCCAGCCGGCTGGCGACGAAGGCGTCGGCGACCGGGGCCGGGGAGAACCGCACGAGCAGGCTCGCCTGGAGGGTGACCGCGAGCTGTTCGACGAGCCGGCGGGCGCCCCACTGGGCGTCGGGCCCGGAGGCCGCGTCCTGCACGAGGCGGCAGGCGTCGATCGCGGCGTCGAGGACCGGGGCGTGCCCGCGGGCGAGGTCGAGCTCGTGGAGCAGCGCGTCGAGCGCCGCGGGCTCGCGGACGATGGCGCGCAGGACGTCGAGGGCGTTGACGTTGCCGGAGCCCTCCCAGATGGAGTTGAGCGGGGCCTCCCGGTACAGCCGCGCGAGGCCGTTCTCCTCGACGTAGCCGTTGCCGCCGAGGCACTCCAGCGCCTCGGCGACCATCGGCGCGGTGCGCTTGCACACCCAGTACTTGCCGAGGGCGACGCCCAGCCGGCCGAGGTCGCGCTCCCCGGCGTCGACGGCGTGGGCCAGGCGCATCCCGAGCAGGGTGGCGGCCTCGGACTCCAGCGCGAGGTCGGTGAGGACGTTGCGCATGAGCGGCTGGTCCGACAGGAACGCGCCGAAGGCCCGGCGGTGCCGGCTGTGGTGCAGGGCCGCCACGAGCGCGGCCCGCATCGTGGCGGCGGACCCCAGGATGCAGTCGAGCCGGGTCGAGGCCACCATGTCGATGATCGTGCGCACGCCGCGGCCCTCGTCGCCGACGCGGACGGCCCAGGCCTCGTCGAGCTCGATCTCGGACGAGGCGTTCGAGCGGTTGCCGAGCTTGTCCTTGAGCCGCTGCACCTGGATGTCGTTGCGGGTGCCGTCATCCAGGACGCGGGGGAGGAGGAAGCACGTGACGCCCGGCGCCGTCTGGCCGAGGACGAGGAAGCCGTCGCTCATCGGGGCCGAGCAGAACCACTTGTGGCCGGTGAGCCGGTAGGTCTCGCCCGTCAGCGGGCCGTCCGGCGCCGCGACCGCCCTCGTCGTGTTGGCGCGGACGTCGGACCCGCCCTGCTTCTCGGTCATCCCCATCCCGAGGGTGAGGCCGGCCTTCCGCCCGTGCGGGGCGAGGCCGGGGTCGTACGTGCGGGCCGCGAGGCCGGGGACCCAGTCTTCCGCGACGTCGGGGGCCGCGCGAAGCGCCGGGACCGCCGCGTACGACATCGACACCGGGCACAGGTGGCCCGCCTCGACCTGCGACCACACGACGAAGCCCGCGGCCCGTCGGGCGTGGGCGCCCGACCCGGGCTGCTGCTGCCACGGCTCGGCGGTGAGCCCGGCCCCGACCGCGACCTCGAGCAGCCGGTGGTAGGCGGGGTGGTACTCGACCTCGTCGAGCCGTGCGCCGCTCGGGGCGTGGGTCCGCAGGAGGGGCGGGACCCGCTCGGCCTGGTCGGCCCAGGTCCGGGCCTCGGCGGACCCGGCGAGCCGGCCGAGGTCGCGCAGGGCGGCGGATCCGGAGCCGTCGTGGGGGGCCACCCACTGCGCCACCGCCTCGGCGAGGGTCGCGTCGGACCCGAGGACGTCGTGGTCCTCCAGCGGCTGAACCTGGTTCGTCACTTCGTGGGTGCGCACCGCGCCAGGCTACGGCGGATACCGTGGAGGCATGACCGACGCGAAACGGCGGGTGCGCCGGGCGCTCGCGCGGGTGCCGGGGGCCCTGACGATCGCCCGGCTCACCGTCGTGACGACCCGCATCTGCCTGCGGTACCGCGTCACCGGCCTTGCCTCCGAGGCGGGCTTCTTCGCGCTCCTGTCGCTGCCGCCCCTGGTCCTGGGGCTCTTCGGCGGGCTCGGCTACTTCCGCGACGCCTTCGGGACCCAGAACGTCGTCCAGGTCCGCGACGCGATCCTCGACTACGCGGGGCGCTTCCTCACCCCCGACGTCATCGAGAGCGTGCTCGGCCCCACCGTCGACGACGTGTTCCGGGGCGGCCGGGCCGACCTGCTGTCGATCGGGTTCCTCCTCTCGCTCTGGTCGGGCTCGCGGGCGCTCAACGTCTTCGTCGACACGATCTCGATCATGTACGGGCAGTCGGGGGTCCGCGGCATCGTCCGGACCCGGGCGCTCTCGTTCTCGCTCTACATCGTCGCCCTCGTCATGGGGATCATCACCATCCCCCTCGTCCTGCTCGGCCCGACGATCCTCGGGGGGTTCCTGCCCGACCCGTGGGACGCCCTCGTCTACCTCTACTGGCCGCTGGTCACCGTCCTCACCGTCGGCGGGCTCACGAGCCTGTACCACGTCTCCACGCCCCGGCGGTCCCCGTGGAGCCGCGACGTGCCCGGTGCGGTCCTCACCCTCGTGCTGTGGGCGCTCGCGTCGTTCTTCGTGCGGGGCACCATCGCCGCCTCGCTCGGCGGCTCGTCGATCTACGGCCCGCTGTCGGCCCCGATCGTCATCCTCATCTGGCTGTACGCCCTGGCGATCTCCGTGCTCATCGGCGCGGCGCTCAACGGCGCCATCCGCGAGCTGTGGCCGCACGAGGAGCGGCGCGCCCTGCACACCCGGCTGTTCGACCGGGTGCGGGACCTGCGCGAGCGGCGCCGCGGGGTCATCCCCGAGCCCGGGTGGTCGGACCCGTTCGAGGGGTACGCGCACTCCGACACCCTGGCCGACGAGCTCGAGCTGCGGAGCCTGCGCGAGGCCGCCAACCGGCCGTTGACGCCGATCGCCAATGCCGGCGCGGCGCGCGAGGCCGCGGCCGCCCGGGCGGCCGTCCGGGCGGGCGATCACGAGCGGTAGGCGGCCCCCTCGGGGTGCGGTCCCCGGTTTGGAGATCGGCGCGCGAATCGGCTACTGTCTCGGAGCACGCCAAGCGGGGATTCCGGTCGGAGTTCTCGTCTGACGCGCGCGGATGTAGCTCAGTTGGTAGAGCGCAACCTTGCCAAGGTTGAGGTCGCCGGTTCGAACCCGGTCATCCGCTCGGAGGGTTAGCCGCCCCCCAATGGTGGAGTGGCCGAGAGGCGAGGCAGCGGCCTGCAAAGCCGCGTACACGGGTTCAAATCCCGTCTCCACCTCGAGTAGTACCCCCTCGGGCGATTGGCGCAGTGGTAGCGCGCTTCCTTGACACGGAAGAGGTCACTGGTTCAAACCCAGTATCGCCCACCATCTCGAACGGCCCCTGACCCGCGGAACGCGGTCAGGGGCCGTTCTCACGTCAGCTGCTGAAGAGACGTGGAGGATCCGGCGGCCCCGACGGTCGCGCACGATGCGACCGGTCACCTCCGTGCGTTGCCGTCCTCGCATTCTGACGCAACCGAAGGCACACCGTCCCGGTTCCCGGCCGCGGCCGAGGGTGTCCGCGGTCAGCCCTGCGGGACGGTGAGGTCCGCAAGGGCGTCTCCGGCTCCGACGGACTCCCGCGGGACCACGCTGAGGCTCCCGTCGGTCTCGAGGACGACCGCCTCGACGAGGTCGAAGCCGCCGATCCCGGCGCTGCGGGTCGCCTGGCGCACCTCGCCCGCCGTCACGCGGCATTCCGACAGCCGGTCCTCGAGCAGGCGGCCGCGGTGGACGAGGAGCGTCGGGGACGACTTCACCGCCCGGCGCGCCCCCCGGGAGCGGGAGGACAGCAACGCGACGACGAACTGCAGAAGGACGAGCAGGCCCATCGCGGCGACCCCCTCGCTGACGCTGATGTCGCTGCTGAGCAGCACCGTGGCCAGAGTGGACCCGAGGGCCACCGTCACGACGAGGTCGAAGGCGTTGAGCTTGGCGAGGGTCCGTTTGCCGGACAGGCGCAGGATGAGCACGAGTGCCGCGTACGCCGTCGACCCGACGACGAGCACGCGGACGAGGTCGGACCACTGGTCGAAGAACATGGCCGGGACGGTACCGGCGCCGAATGCCGTGGTGCTCGCAGGCAGGCAATCCGTGTGTTCGAGAACCGCGCTGACGGAGCGTGCGTCGATAGGCTCCGGTTACATACCCCGACCAAGGAGGTAGCTCATGGTGGTTCTCGGCATCATTCTCGCGGTGATCGGCCTGATCGCCAGCATCTCGATCCTGCTGTGGATCGGCGTGGCACTCGTCATCATCGGCCTCGTCATGAACTTCGTGCCGATCGGCGGGACCACCCGCCGCTGGTACTAGCACCACGCACCAGAACTCAGCGTTCCCCTCGGGTCCCGGGCAGCTTGCCCGGGGCCCGAGCGGTTTCCGGGACCTCCGCCACCGCGATCCCGGGGCCGGCAGGCCGGTGCTTTTCCCAGGTCGGTGCGCCATCCTGGGGGTGGGCGGCCCCCGGCCGCGGTCAGGAGGTTCGCGCATGTACTGGAACCGAGGCATGGGGATCATCGAGCTCGGGGTCGTCGGCGTGATGATGCTGCTCTTCCTGGGCATCATCGTCGCCATCGTCCTCGTCATCGCCCGGTCGGCCGGGGGCGGGTCACGTCCCCACGGAGGCGGCGCGTTCGGTAGTACGGCCCGTCCCGAGAACCCGGCGCTGAAGGTCCTGGACGAGCGGTTCGCGCGGGGCGAGATCGACGAGGACGAGTACCGGCGCCGGCGGGACATCCTGCAGGGCTGAGGCTCGGCCATCCGGGGTTGCCGACCGCGCCGAACCACAGCCGTGGACGACGCCCTGTACCGAGCGGTGATCCGCGCTGCCCGTGTGGTGTGGCGGGTGCTCGGCCTGCGCCTCGAGGTGTCCGGCAGCGAGCACCTGCCGGCGGCCGGGCCGGTGGTCGTCGCGGCGAACCACCAGAGCTTCATCGACTTCATGGTCGTCGGGCTGCCCGCGGTGCATCGGGGGCGCCTCGTCCGGTTCCTGGCCAAGCAGTCCGTCTTCGGCTCGGCGCTCGGCGGGCCGCTGATGCGCGGGATGCACCACATCCCGGTCGACCGCACCCGAGGCGTCACCGCGGCCCGGGCCGCGCTGCAGGCCCTCCGTCGCGGCGAGGTCGTCGGGGTCTATCCCGAGGCCACCATCGGGCACGCCTTCACCCTCAAGGACCGCGGGGACCTGAAGCGGGGGGCGGCCCACCTCGCCATCGCGACCGGGGCGCCGATCGTCCCCGTCGCTCACTGGGGGCTGCACCGCGTGACGACGGTCGGGCGTCGGCCCTCGCTGCGCCGCGGGCTGTGGGTGGGGGTGCGGGTGGGCCCGCCGATCGCTCCGCTGCCGGGCGAGACCGCTATCGAGCTCACCGGTCGCGTGCACACCGCCCTGGCCGGGCTGATCGAGGAGCTGCTGGACCGCTACCCCGAGCCGCCGCAGGGTCCGGTGCCGGCCTGGTGGTGGCCGGCTCATCGGGGCGGGGGAGCCCCGTCCCTGGAGCGCGCGCGTGACCTCGACCGGCTCGCCGTCGCCCGGGCCGACGGCGTCGCGGACCCCGACCTGGGCATGCATACACCGTCGACCCGGCGGGTACAGGGCAGTGCATGACGCGACCGGAGAGGTCGTGGAACGCATCTCCGAGTGAGGGACGGGGATGCCCTGTCCAGCCGCCGTCGGCGGGGCGCGGATCGGTGGCGGACAGGGGATGGCCCGTCGGCGCAGGGAGCCGGCGGGCCATCCGCATGCCGAACAGGGTGCTGGTCCGGATGACCGCCCCGCGCCGCTCGTGCGACTGACAACGTTGTCCCACAAGGGGAAACGCTTTCATGGCTCTCGAGGCCCGCCGCGGTGTGACTCATGTCTCCGGCTCGGGCCGAGTGTGACAAAGGACTCCCATGTCTGCGGGTCCCGGGGGTGGCCACAACACATGGGGGTGCGGTGCAATGGCCATCTCGCAGAGCGGACACCCCGACGGTGGGGAGTCGGCTCTCGGGCCGACACGCGACCGACCGAGAAGGGTGAGCAACGTGGCCGACCTGGAGAAGCCCCTGGATGACGCGGGCCTGACGAACGTGGCGGTGCGGGAGTACGTCCTGCACTGGGCGCAGTACCTCGGGGCCGAGCGCATCGAGGTGGTGAGCGCGTCCGACGACGCCCGGCTCATCCAGGAGTCGCTCGCCGCCGACGAGATCCAGCCGGCGGGGGAGGGCCTCTACTACTCGCGCAGCTACTCCAAGGACACCGCGCGCTCCGAGGAGCGCACCATCGTCGCCACGAGCCGCCCCGAGGACGAGGGCGTCTACAACAACTGGCGCCACACCGACGAGATCCGCCCCGTCGTCGAGGGCCACATGAAGGGGGCGATGGCGGGCAAGACGATGTACGTCATCCCGTACCTCATGGCGCCTCCCGGCAGCCCGCTCGAGCGGTTCGCCGCCGGGGTCGAGATCACCGACAACCGCACCGTGTGCCTGCACATGATCCGGATGGCGCGGGTCGGCGTCGACCTCATCAACAACCTCGCCGACCCCGACATGTTCGTGCGCGCCGTCCACGTGACCGGCGACCTGCCGAACCTCGGCCAGGGCACCGACGGCGACAAGCGCTACTTCGTGACCGTGGCCGACGAGCGGACCATCCTGCACTTCGGCAGCTCCTACGGCGGCAACGCGCTGCTCGGCAAGATCGCCCACGGTCTGCGCCAGGCCTCGTACGACGGCTGGGCGTCCGGGGAGTTCCTCGGCGAGCAGTTCATGCTCCTCGGCATCACCGACAAGCAGACCGGCGAGACCCATCACATCTGCGGCGGCTTTCCCAGCGCCTCCGGCAAGACGAACCTCGCGATGACGCTGGCGCCGGACGCCCTCGGCGACCGGTACCACGTGTCGTTCTACGGCGACGACATCGCGTGGCTGTGGGTGGCCGAGGACGGCCAGCTGTACGGGCTCAACCCCGAGAACGGCGTGTTCGGCGTCGCCAAGGACACGAACGAGAAGACCAACCCGACGGCCCTGGACTCCATCGAGCCGGGCACCCAGGCCCTCTTCACGAACGTCGCCTACAACGAGGTGACCCAGGAGGTCTGGTGGGAGGGGCGCACCCCCGACAAGCCGGCCGACGTCACGGGCTGGCGGGACTGGAAGGGCGAGCTCATCGCCGACCGGAACCCCGACGAGGCCGGCGACCCGTGGGCGCACCCGAACAGCCGGTTCACGACGACCCTGGCGAACGTGCCCAACGTCGCGCCCAACTTCGAGGACCCGCGGGGCGTCAAGATCGACGCGATCATCTTCGGCGGCCGCACCCGCGACCGTGAGCCGCTCGTGCGCGCCATCGACGACCTCGCGGAGGGGGTCTACGACGGGCTGACCCTGGGTGCCGAGGCCACCGCCGCGGCCGAGGGCGTCGAGGGCAAGCTCCGCTACGACCCGATGTCGATGCGGCCCTTCATGTCGTACCCGGAGGGCCCGTACGCCGCGCACTGGCTGAAGATCGTCGGCGCGGCCGCCGACCAGCCGGTCTTCGCGCACGTCAACTGGTTCCAGCGCGACCCCGAGGACGGCCACTTCCTGTGGCCCGGGTACCGCGAGAACCTGCGCGCCCTCCTGTGGCTCGTCCAGTACAAGAAGGGTGAGGTCACGGGCCGGAAGACGCCGGTGGGCATCATCCCGCTCAAGGAGGAGCTGAACCTCGACGGCCTCGAGATCGACGCGGACGACCTCGACACGATCCTCACGATCGACGTCGACCGCTGGCGCCAGGAGATCGGGCACCGCGAGGAGCACCTCAACCAGTTCGCGAACCTCCCCGAGGAGATCTGGGCCGCGCACCGCCGGGTCGCCGCGGCGCTCGAGCAGGAGGCCACCGTCATCGCCTGACGGCAGCCCGACCAACGACGGGGCGTGACCGACGAGACATCGTCGGCCACGCCCCGTCGCCGTACGGTGGAGGTGGGACCCGTCCCGGACCCGGGACGTCCCGGAAGAGGCTCACCATGGAACGCGCACTGGTCGTCTTCGAGTCGATGTTCGGGCAGACCGAGACCGTCGCCCGCGCCGTCGCGCAGGGTGTGGCGGAGGTGATGCCTGTCGATGTCGTCGATGTCGCTCACGCCCCGCAGACGCTGCGGGGCCATGCCCTCGTCCTCGCCGGGGGGCCGACCCACGCCTTCTCGATGAGCCGGGCCTCGACCCGGCGGGAGGCTCAGACGCGCGGCGCCACCCAGGGCTCGGTCGACACCGGCCTGCGCGAGTGGCTCGAGGCCCTCGGCCGCCACGAGGACGCCGATGTCGTCACCTTCGACACCCGGGTGACCTCGGTGCGCCGGATGCCCGGCTCCGCAGCCCGCAGCGCCGCGAGGGCAGCGCGCCGTCACGGCCTGCATGAGGTGGCCCGGCCGGAGAGCTTCTACGTCCAGGACGTCGCGGGTCCGCTGGACGACGGCGAGGAGCAGCGGGCGACGGCGTGGGGCCGGGACGTGGCGCGGGCCTCCAGGGCCCACCACGCCCACCGCTGACCGACGGCGCGGCAGGTCGCCGGGCTCGTGCCCCCTACGATGCTCGGCGTGGCGGAGGCGCGGTTCGGAGCGGTCGTGGCCCGGGGCGTCGAGGCAGTCACCGACGACCCCGGTGACCTGACCAGCGGGTTCTGGGCCGTCGTCGTCACCTTCGAGGGCGTGCTGACCGCGGTCCGGATGGCTGAGGTCAGCCGGCACGGCCGTCCCGTCGCGCCGGACCCGCACGGCTGGCCGGGGCTCACCGGCCCGTGGCGCAGCAGCCTCGACGAGGACGGGTACGTCGCGGGCGTCGACGAGATCCGCGACCGCATCGCCGCGGGGACGGTGTACCAGGTCAACCTCTGCCGGGTGCTCGAGCACGACCTTCCCGAAGGGGCGTCGGTGCTGGCCCTCGGCGAGGTCCTGGCCCGCGGCAACCCCGCGCCGTACGCCGCGACGATCGACATCCCGGAGGCCGGGCTCGAGGTGGCCTGCGCCTCGCCCGAGGCCTACCTCGTCCGCCGCGGCCGGCGCCTCACGTCGGGCCCGATCAAGGGGACCGCCGCCGACCCGCACGGCCTGCGGACGAAGGACTTCGCCGAGAACGTCATGATCGTCGACCTCGTCCGCAACGACCTGGCCCACGTCAGCACCCCGGGGACGGTGGAGGTCGACGCCCTGTGCCGCCTCGAGCACCACCCCGGTCTCGTCCACCTGGTCTCGGAGGTGAGCGGCGCGCTGCGCCCCGGCGTGGGATGGCGTGACGTCCTCGCCGCGACCTTCCCGCCCGGGTCGGTGAGCGGGGCGCCGAAACACACGGCGCTGCGGGCCATCGCCGACCTCGAGCCGGTACCGCGCGGCCCCTACTGCGGAGCGGTCGGCTGGGTGGACGCCGACCGCGACGAGGCCGTCCTCGCCGTCGGGATCCGTACCTTCTGGGCGGCCCGCGACGCCGACGGCCGCCGGGTCCTGCGGTTCGGGACCGGCGCCGGGATCACCTGGGGCAGCTCGGCCGTTGACGAGTGGCAGGAGACCGAGCTCAAGGCGGCGCGCCTCGTCGCCCTTGCCACCGGTCACGGCCAGATCTCTGGAAGGGTGTGAGGCATGACGGACATCCGTGTCTGGGTCGACGGCGCCCGCATCCCGGCCGACGCTCCGGCCGTGAGCGCCGTGGACCACGGCGTCACCGTGGGCGACGGGGGGTTCGAGACGGCGAAGGTCGAGGACGGCCGGCCGTTCGCGATGACACGGCACCTGGCCCGGATGGACAAGACCATGGCGGGTCTGGGGCTGCCGCCGGCCGACCACGACCGCATCCGCGAGGGTGTCGCCGCCGTCCTCGACGAGCCGATCGACTTCGGCCGGCTGCGGTGGACCGTGACCGGCGGGCGGGGCCCGTTGGGGTCGGACCGGATGGGCTCGACGCTCACCTATATCGTCACCGCGACGGCGCACGCCCGCCCGCCCGCCACCGGGGCCGTCGTCACCGTGCCGTGGGTCCGCAACGAGCGGTCCGCGACGGCCGGGCTGAAGACCACGTCGTACGCCGACAACGTCGTCGCGCTGGCGCGGGCGCAGGCACAGGGCGCGCTGGAGGCCGTCTTCGGGAACACCCGGGGCGAGCTGTGCGAGGCGACGGGCAGCAACATCTTCGTCGTCACCGGCGGGGTGCTGCGCACGCCGCCGCTCGACAGCGGCTGCCTGCCGGGGATCTCGCGCGAGCTCGTCCTGGAGTGGTGCCGCGCCGACGGGATCGAGGTCCGCGAGGAGGCGCTCCCGCTGGAGGTCCTCGAGGTCGCCGACGAGGTCTTCCTCACCTCCTCGATCAAGGACGTGCTGCCGGTGTCGGCGGTCGACGGCCGGGCTCTGACAGCCCCGGGCCCCCTGACCGAGAAGGTCATGGGCGTGTGGGCTGCGCACGCCGCCCGGACGGTGGACCCGTGACCGGGCCCGGAGGGGAGAGCGCCGTGACCGACGACAGCGACGCGCCCGCGGGGACGCCCCGCGCGGAGAACGGCGACGGGCACCCTGCCGCCCGGGAGCGCCATCTGGTGGGGCCGGACTGGCAGTGGCGCCACCGGCTCCGGGACAACCCGGCCACCCACCGTCTCTACCGGGTCGTCGTCGGCATCCTCGGGCTCGTGCTCGTCGCCGGCGGGCTCCTGCTCGTGCCCCTGCCGGGCCCGGGGTGGCTCATCGTCATCATCGGGATCGCTGTCTGGGCCACCGAGTTCGAGCGCGCCCAGCGACTACTCGACTTCGTCAAGGACCGGGTCCGCGCATGGGAGGACTGGGTGCGTCACCAGCCCCGGTACGTCCAGGGGGCGGTCGCGCTCGCCACCTTCGCGTTCGTCGCGACGGTCGTGTGGCTGTCGTTCCGGCTCATCGGCGTGCCCGGCTTCGTCCCGGACGACGTCGCCACCTGGCTGCACGTCAACGCCGGGCTCTGACCTCGGCCGCGGTCGGCAGCCCCCGATTTCCGCGTGCCGGACCGGCCGGGTATCCTCGGCAGGCCGCAGCACCAGGATGTGTAGCTCAGTTGGTTAGAGCGTTCGCTTCACACGCGAGAGGTCAGGGGTTCGAGTCCCTTCACATCCACCGACAGCCCCCGATCGCGCCAGCGAGCGGGGGCTGTGGTGGTGCGTGGGGGCTCGGGAGCGGAGCGGACCCTTCACATCCACCGAAGCTCCTCGTGAGCCGAGGCCCGGGGGTGTATGCATAGACCCATGAGGTCGGCCGTGCGTCCCACTCCGCGAGTGCCGGTCGCGCGCGTGCCCCCCATCGGAGCCGATGCACATGCAGCGGGCGTGCAGCGGCTCGTCATGAGCTACCGGGCCATCCCCTCGGGGTCGCCCGTGCGCCTCGCGAAGCGCACGAGCAACCTGTTCCGGGCCCGGACCGCCACGGACGCCCCGGGCCTCGACACCAGCGGCCTCACCGGCGTGATCGCCGTGGACCCGGACGCCCGCACCGCCGACGTCCAGGGCATGTGCACGTACGAGGACCTCGTCGACGCGACCCTTCCGCACGGCCTCACCCCGCTCGTCGTGCCCCAGCTCCGGACCATCACGCTCGGCGGGGCGGTCACCGGGCTCGGCATCGAGTCGACGTCGTGGCGCAACGGGCTCCCGCACGAGTCGGTCCTCGAGCTGGACGTGCTGACCGGCGGCGGCGAGGTCGTCACGGCGGACGCGGCGCGCCGGCACCCCGACCTGTTCCGGGCCTTCGCCAACTCCTACGGGACCCTCGGCTACGCGACCCGCCTGCGGATCGCGCTGGAGCCCGTCGGACGCACCGTCTCGCTCCGGCACGTCCGCTTCCACGACATCGACACCCTCGTGGCGACGATCGGTGACATCGTCGACGCCGGCGAGTACGAGGGGGAGTCCGTCGACTACCTCGACGGGGTCGTCTTCAGCGCCGACGAGTCCTATCTCGTGCTCGGCCGTCGCAGCGACGAGCCGGGGCCCACGAGCGACTACACGGGCCGGCGGATCTTCTACCGCTCGATCCAGCACGACGGCCCGCGCCCGACCCGCGACACCCTGACCACGCTGGACTACCTGTGGCGCTGGGACACCGACTGGTTCTGGTGCTCGCGGGCCTTCGGTGCCCAGCGACCGCTCGTCCGCCGGCTCTGGCCGCGGCGGTGGCTGCGCTCCAGCGTCTACTGGAAGCTCGTCGCGCTCGACCGCCGGTTCGGGGTCGCAGACCGCCTCGAGACCCGCCGCGGCCGGCCACCGCGGGAGCGGGTCGTCCAGGACGTCGAGCTTCCCCTGGCGACGACGGCCGACTTCCTCCGCTGGTTCCTGCGGGAGGTCCCGATCGAGCCGATCTGGCTGTGCCCGCTGCGGCTGCGCGACGACCGGCCCTGGACGCTGTACCCGCTGGCGCCGGGGGAGACCTACGTCAACGTCGGCTTCTGGTCCACCGTGCCCGCCGACCCGGGGGAGGGTCCCGGCGCCACCAACCGGCGCATCGAGGAGCAGGTGAGCGCGCTGGGCGGGCACAAGTCCCTGTACTCGGAGGCCTTCTACGACGAGCAGACCTTCTGGCGCCACTACGGCGGCGCCGGCTACGCGGCCGTCAAGGAACGCTACGACCCCGACCACCGACTACCGAACCTGTACGCCAAGGCCGTGCAGGGTGCCTGAGCAGCGCAGGAGGACCCCCGTGAGCATCGCCCAGATCGTCGAGTCCGTCGTGGACGGTCCGCTGCCGCTGCGCATCGAGGCCTTCGACGGGTCCGTGGCCGGCCCCGAGGGGTGGCCCCGCCGGATGCGCATCGACACCCCGCGGGGGGTTGCTTACCTCGCCACCGCCCCCGGGGACCTCGGCCTCGCCCGGGCCTACGTCGCGGGCGACCTCTCGCTCGAGGGGGTGCACCCGGGCGACCCGTACGACCTGCTCGTCGACCTCGCGAGCGTCCGGTTCCACCGCCCGGGGCTCGAGGAGATGCTCGAGCTGTCTCGCACCATCGGCTTCCGGGGGCTCACCCCGCCGCCCCCGCCGCCCCAGGAGACCCTGCCGCGGTGGCGCCGGGTGGCCGAGGGGGTGCGGCACTCGATGACCCGCGACGCCCGGGCGATCCAGCACCACTACGACGTCTCGAACCGGTTCTACGAGATGGTCCTCGGACCGTCGATGACGTACACGTGCGCGTGCTACCCCACCCCGGACGCGTCCCTCGAGGACGCACAGGAGAACAAGTACCGCCTCGTCTTCGACAAGCTGGGGCTCGAGCCGGGCGACCGGCTGCTCGACATCGGCTGCGGGTGGGGCGGGATGGTCCGGTACGCCGCGCGGCGTGGCGTCTCGGTGCTCGGGGTCACGCTGTCGCAGCAGCAGGCGCTCTGGGGCCAGAAGGCCATCGCGGACGAGGGCCTGAGCGACCTCGCCGAGATCCGGCACAGCGACTACCGGGCGGTGACCGAGACAGGGTTCGACGCCGTGTCCTCCATCGGGCTCACCGAGCACGTCGGGGTGCGCAACTACCCCGCCTACTTCGGCTTCATCCGGGACCGGCTGCGCGACGGCGGGCTGTTGCTCAACCACTGCATCACCCGGCCCCACAACCGCCCGCTGTCGACCGGGCCGTTCATCGACCGGTACGTGTTCCCCGACGGCGAGCTCACCGGGTCGGGGCGGATCATCACCGAGGCCCAGGACGCGGGCCTGGAGGTCCTCCACGAGGAGAACCTGCGCGAGCACTACGCCCTGACCCTCGCCGGCTGGTGCGCGAACCTCGTCGAGCACTGGGACGAGTGCGTCGAGGAGGTCGGCGAGGGCACGTCACGGGTGTGGGGGCTGTACATGGCCGGGTCGCGGCTGGGCTTCGAGCGCAACGACGTGCAGCTGCACCACGTCCTCGCCGTCAAGCCCGGGGCGGGCGGCCGCCACGGGCTGCCGCTGCGCCCGTGGTGGACCGCCTGACATCCGGGGCGAGCCCGTCCCAGGCGAGGGCGGTGAGCCCGTCGGCGAGGTCGTCCGCGCTGCGCCCGCTGCGTGCCGCGCCGTCGGCGAGCCAGGCGTCCGCGGCGCCGCGGACCATGCCGACGAGCGCGGTGCCCCACAGGTGCGCCGTGGCGTCGTCGACGTCCCCTCCGCGCCCGGCCCGGACGATCTCGGCGACGCGCTCGGCGATCCGGCCGGTCATCCCCGCCGCCACGTCCCCCTCGGGGCGCTCGCCGGTGGGCAGGATCGGCGCGTTGACGATGAAGCGGTAGACCTCGGGGTCGTCCTCGACGAGGTGGAGGTAGGCGCCGATGACCGCCCGAACGACCTCCCGCGGGCCCCGGGCCGCACCGTCGTCGACGGCCTCGGCGGCTCGGGTGATCCCGCGCACGATCGTGCCGTCGACCCGGTGCGCCACGGCCTCGTACAGTCCGGCACGGTCGGTGAAGTGCCGGTAGAGCACGGTCTTGGAGGTGCCGGCGGCCGCGGCCACCTCGTCCATCCCGACGCCGGCGCCGTGCTCGCGGATCGCCCGGACGGTGGCCTCGACGAGCTCGCGGCGCCGCGCCAGCCGGTGCTCGTCCCAGCGGGCGCTGCGGCCGTCGGTCGAGGAGGCGGGGGAGGTCACAGGTCAGGACGGTAGCAGGGACCAGGGGTACCTGATACCGTCAGTACCGGATATCTTCGGCGGGCCCGACCGGGCCGCCGTCCCGATGCACGAGGAGCCACACCGGTGACCACCACGCGCCGCGCCGCCGTCCTCGGCGGCAACCGCATCCCCTTCGCCCGCCAGTTCGGCCCGTACGCCGAGGCCTCCAACCAGGACATGCTCACCGCCGCGCTCGAGGGCCTCGTGGCCCGCCACGGGATCGCCGGGGAGCGGCTCGGGGAGGTCGTCGCCGGCGCCGTCATCAAGCACAGCCGCGACTTCAACCTGACCCGCGAGGCGGTCCTCGGCTCGAGCCTGGCCCCCGACACCCCCGCCTACGACGTCCAGCAGGCGTGCGGCACGGGGCTCGAGGCGGCGATCCTCGTCGCCAACAAGATCGCCCTCGGCCAGGCCGACTCCGGCATCGCCGGTGGCGTCGACTCCGCCTCGGACGCGCCCATCGTCGTCCCCGAGAAGCTGCGGCGGAAGCTGCTGCGGCTCTCGCGCGCCAAGACCCCCGCCGACCGCGCCCGGGCCGCCCTGACGATGCGCCCGACCGACCTCGGCATCCAGGTGCCGGCCAACACCGAGCCCCGCACCGGCATGTCGATGGGCGAGCACATGGCCGTCACCGCCGAGCGCTGGGGCGTCACCCGCGAGGCCCAGGACCAGCTCGCCCTCGCGAGCCACCACCACCTCGCCGCCGCCTACGAGCGGGGCTTCTTCGACGACCTCATGACGCCCTACCTCGGGCTCAGCCGCGACCAGAACCTGCGCGCCGACACGACCCTCGAGAAGCTCGCCTCCCTACGCACCGTCTTCGGCCGCGGCGAGAACGCGACGATGACGGCCGGCAACTCGACCCCGCTCACCGACGGCGCCTCCGCCGTGCTCCTCGGCTCCGAGGACTGGGCCGCGGCGCACGGCCTGAAGCCCCTCGCCTGGTTCGTCGACGGCGAGACCGCCGCGGTCGACTACGTCTCGGGCGACGAGGGGCTGCTCATGGCCCCCGCGTACGCCGTCCCGCGGATGCTCGCGCGCCAGGGCCTGGCGTTGCAGGACTTCGACCTGTACGAGATCCACGAGGCGTTCGCGTCGACGGTCCTCTCGACGCTGACGGCCTGGGAGGACGAGGACTTCTGCCGGGAGCGGCTCGGCCTCGACGCCCCGCTCGGCGCCATCGACCGCGACAAGCTCAACATCACCGGCTCCTCGCTGGCCGCGGGGCACCCGTTCGCCGCGACCGGCGGGCGCATCCTCGCCACCCTCGCCAAGCTCCTCCAGGAGAAGGGCTCGGGCTCGCGCGGGCTCGTCTCCATCTGCGCGGCCGGTGGCCAGGGTGTCGTCGCGATCCTCGAGGCGGCCTGAGATGGCGCGCTCGGACGGCTACACGAGCTTCGTCAACAGCGGGGTCGGCGCGAAGCTGGCGACCGCGCTCGGCCTGCCCCGGCCGGTCCCCCTGCGCCGGCACAGCCCCGGTGCCCCGCTCGTCGACGGCCCCGTGCTCGTCGGGGGTCACGCCGACACCCCCGCGGTCGCGGCCCTGCGCGCGGGCCTGACCTCGGCGGGTGCCACGCTCACCGAGGTCGTGCCCGAGACCGGCCGCCTCGGCGGGGTCGTTGTCGACCTCACCGCGGCCGAGACCCCGGCCGACCTCGAGTCGCTGCGGGCGACCCTCGCGCCCGCGCTCAAGCGGCTCGGCCGCTGTGCCCGCGTCGTCGTCGTCGGGCGTGACCCACGGGCGGCGTCGTCGGTCGCCCAGCGGGCCGCGCGCCGGGCCCTCGAGGGCATCACGAGGTCGGTCGCCAAGGAGCTGCGCAACGGTGCGACGGCCAACCTCGTCCTCGTCGACGACGGCTCGGAGGGCGCCGCGCTCGGGACCGTGGTGTTCCTGCTGTCCGCCCGCTCGGCGTACGTCGACGGCCAGGTCGTGCGGGTCGGGAAGGGCGATGACGTCGCCGCGCCGGCAGACCCGGAGCGTCCCCTCGACGGCAAGGTGGCGGTCGTCACCGGAGCCGCCCGCGGCATCGGCGCCGACATCGCCCGCACCCTGGTCCGCGACGGTGCGACCGTCGTGTGCGTCGACATCCCCGCCGCCGGGGCGCACCTCGCCGCGGTCGCCAACGAGGTCGGGGGGACCGCCATGCAGGTCGACGTGACCGCCGCGGACGCCGGCGCCCGCATCCTCGAGCACGCACGCACCCGGCACGGCGGGCTCGACGTCGTCGTCCACAACGCCGGGATCACCCGCGACAAGCTGCTGGCCAACACCGACGCCGAGCGCTGGGCCTCGGTCCTGGACGTCAACCTCCGCTCGATCCTCGCGATGAACGACACCCTCCTCGCCAAGGACGGCCTGCGCGACGGGGGCCGGGTCGTCCTCGTCTCCTCGATCGCCGGGATCGCGGGCAACCGCGGCCAGAGCAGCTACGCGGCGTCCAAGGCCGGGGTCATCGGCCTCGTCGACGGCTACTCCACGGACCGCGCGCTGAGCCGCCGAGGCATCACCGTCAACGCCGTCGCGCCGGGCTTCATCGAGACCGAGATGACGGCCAAGGTCCCACTCGCCACCCGCGAGATGGGCCGCAGGCTCAACAGCCTGGCCCAGGGCGGGCTGCCCGTGGACGTCGCCGAGACGATCGCCTACTTCGCCGCCGACGAACAGTCCGCGGTGTCCGGCAACGTGGTCCGGGTCTGCGGCCAGAGCCTGCTGGGGGCGTGACCGTGGCTGTCGAGACCCTGCCGTCGCTGCCCGCCACCGCGCCGCTCCTCACCCGGGCGGTGCTCACTGCGCGCGGCCGCCGGGGGAGCGAGGTACCGGACCGGACCCTGCGCGTCGAGGACGTGCGGATCGACCGGCACCGCCTCGCCGCCTACCAGCGTCTCACCGGGTACGCCGTGTCGGACACCGTGCCCCAGCCCTACCCGTGGGTGCTGGCGTTCCCGGTCCAGACGGCGCTCATGGCCAGGCCCGACTTCCCGCTCGCGCTCCCGGGGCTCGTGCACCTCGAGAACCGGCTGACGACCCACCGGGCGATGGACGCCGCCGAGCCGCTGACCCTCGACGTCACGGCCGGGGCGATCACTCCGCACCGGCGCGGCCGCACGCTCGACGTGCGCCTCGAGGCTCGGGTCTCCGGCGAGCTCGTGTGGGAGTGCGACAGCGTCTACCTCGCCCGCGGGTCCGGCACCGAGGACGCGGCGCGCGGCGAATCCCCGCCCGCCCTGCCCGACGGCCCGCCGGCCGGCGTCTGGCGCCTGGCCGACGACCTGGGGCGGCGGTACGCGGCGGCCTCCGGCGACGTCAACCCCATCCACCTGCACCCGCTCACGGCCCGGGCGATGGGCTTCCCCCGGCACATCGCTCACGGGATGTGGACCTACGCCCGCGTGCTGGCCGCCCTCGGGCGCGGCTCGCTCGGGCCGTCGACGAGCCGGGTCTGGTTCACCAAGCCGGTGTTCCTGCCGTCCACCGTCGAGCTCGTCCGCGGACGAGACGGGGACACCCTGGTCGCCGGCCTCCGCTCCCGGACCGAGCCGCACACCGCGCACGTGGTCGTGAGCCTGAGCGCCTGACCAGCCGGTGGCGGCTGCCGCCGTGGGTAGAGTCCCGGCCATGGCGCGTGTCGAGCCTGACACCGGCCGCCGCGGAGTCCATGCGACCCTGCGCGGCTGGTCGCAGAGCGCCCAGGCCGCCGTCCGTAGTCCGGGGCCCGAGCGCACCGACGCCCTGCTGCTCGTCAAGGCCGCCGTCGCCGCGGTGATCGCCTGGCAGCTGGCCGTGCGGGTCCTCGACAGCCCGGCGCCGTTCTACGCCCCGCTCGCCGCGCTGCTCGTCGTGGACCGGACGATCGTCCGGTCCCTCTGGCTGAGCGTCGAGCGGGTCGTCGCGGTCATCGTCGGGATGAGCATGGCCTGGGTCGTCGGCACCTTCGTGGGGGTCACGTGGTGGTCGATGGTGCTCGTGATGCTCGTCGCGATGCTCATCGGGCGCTGGGACCGGCTGGGTGGCCACGGGATCCAGGTGCCGACCATGGTGCTGCTCTCGTTGCTGACCTTCCAGTGGGACGACGTCGACTTCACGTACCTCACCCTGGTCGAGACGGTCGTCGGCGGTGCCGTCGGCGTCGCGGTCAACGCGGTCGTGCTGGCACCGATGCACCTCACCGCGCCGCGCCGCGCCGTCGTCGAGCTCACCGAGCGGGTGCGCGGTCTGCTCGAGGACATGGCCGCAGGGCTGCGCGAGGGGTGGGACGCGGGCCAGGCCCGCGACTGGCACGACCGGGCCACGCGCATCGCCGAGGCCGTGCCCGACGTGCTCGACGCGGTCCGCACCGGCCGGGAGAGCACCCGGTTCAACCTGCGGCACCGGCTCCGTCCGGCCCGCATCGACTGGGACGGGTACGAGCGGGCCGTCGAGACGGTGCGGCGGATGCAGTGGCCCGTCGCAGGCCTGGCCCGGACGCTCTCGGACGCCGCGGACGACGCCGAGCACCTGCCGGCCCCGTCGCCGGACTGGCTGACCCGCTACGCACAGGTCCTGGAGCACGTCGGCGAGGCCGGGTCGCGGTTCGGCGTCCACCGGGAGGACGCCGAGCGCGAGATCGTCGAGCACCTCGACGCGGCGACGGCGGTCCTGGACGAGCTCGCGGACCACGTGCGCCGCACCCCGCCCGAGGACCCCGAGGCCTGGCCGGCGTACGGCGCGCTGCTCGTCGAGGCGCGCCGGCTCGTCGGTGAGCTGAGGGCGGACCACGCGCACGCCTCGGTGCCGACCGACAGCGGGCCGCTGCGCAGTCCGCTGGCGGAGGCCGTGCCGGTCGTCCGGCAGCTGCAGGAGCAGATCCCCGTGGCGCGCGAGCGGCTCCAGCCCGTCGTCCCACCGCCCGGTGGCGCCGACGCCCCGGACGCGGACCGGGAGGCGTCACCGGACAAGCCCTGACCGAGCAGCCCGGAGCGTCGACGATGGCCCGTCCGGGCTATAGCCGCGGAGCCACCCGCTCCCTACCGTGGCAGAGGTCCGCGCGACCCGCACGGACGCGCGACCTCCCCCGGGCACCCACACCTCGCGGCCGGGCGGTGTGGCGCACGAGCAGGGAGGGCCTCACGATGTCCGAGCACGTCTCCACCCGGTCCCGCCGTACGGCCGCCCTGGCCGTCACCGCTGTCGTCGGCCTGGTGCCGGTGGGCCTCGTGGCCGTCCGGCCACCCGCCGCCGCACCGCCCGAGGCGTCGGTCGCCGCTGTTCTCACCACCCCGTCGTACACCGCGTCCTGGATCGCGATCCGGACCGGGGCCGACGCCGGCGTCGGGCTCCACACGGCGTCCGGCCCCACCGGGGCCACCCAGACCCTCGCCCCGGCGTCGGACTGCGCGATGAACCAGGGTGCGGCGGCCGGCCGGTACGTGACGTTCTCCGGCGCGACGACCTCGAAGTTCACCGAGTCGCTCGCCTCGTTCGCGAGCGGGTCGATCGGAGTCAAGGAGAAGAAGAGCGGGGTCTCGTGCTACCAGGTCAACTCACCGGCCGAGAAGCTGCGGATGACGCTCGGGGCAGGGCTGGCGTCCACCCTCGGGTACCAGGCGGTCGCGTCCTCGGCCTACCTCGACGTCGAGCTCAAGCAGAACGCGCAGATCCTCGCCACCCTGACCCGGGGCTCCCAGACGCACTACTTCGCCCTGTACAGCGGGTCGACCATCAGCAACCCGGTGCCCGACGGCCTGGCCCCGGGGCAGCTGCCGGCCGGCCACAAGACGGTCTGCTCGAACTCCGCCGACTCCGGTGCCGACAGCGGCGTCAACGACAACTGCCGCTGGCCCATCAGCGCGCCGTCCTGGACCGGACCCGACGACGGCATCGTCTTCGACACGATGACGCTGACGGCACTCAACGGCTCGTTCTCGCTCGAGGGCGGCGCGGACGGCTCGGTCCTGCCGGCGGCGCCGCTGTCCACGCCCGACGCCTCGATCATCGAGGTCGTCGACGGGGTCCTCGACTGCGGCGCGAGCACCCGCACGATCGCTGCCGCGGGTGACTCCCCGCAGGTGACCGTCACCCGGCTCGACAACGCCGACGGCAGCACCTGCGTCGCCGTCCCGTACCACCTCGGCACCGACCCCTTCGCCGCGCAGTTCGTCAAGCCCCTCGACAGCCAGACGGCTGCCCAGTTCGTGTGGGACGTCGGGTGGAGCGAGACCCCGGCACCCGGGACGACCGCCCTCGGCGACGTCGTCATCGACTACGAGTACCCGGCGCCGGGCCAGGAGAGCGTCACGCTCGGCTGGTGCCCGGCCGACGGGTACGCCCTGTCCGGCACCTTCGTGGGCTACTCCGGCTTCCCGCCGAGCGCGGACCAGGAGCCGGACCTGCCCGGGACCCAGTTCGCCTGTGTCATCTCCCGGCAGGCCCAGCCGGTCCGGGGGTCGACCAGGATCTCGGTGCAGGACCGGGTGTACGTGTACGGCGACGCCAAGCTCAGCTACAACTAGCCTCCCGGCCGGGTCACCCCGAGCCGCTCGAGGAGCCGCGCCGACTCCGCCGCGGCGCGCTCGGCCCCCGGGGCGTCCCCCAGCGCGTCATGGACCCGGGCCGCGACCCGCAGCAGCAGCGCCTCCTCGTACGGGAGGTCCTGGCTCCGGGCGGACTCGAGCCCGGTCTCGACGACGGCAGCCGCCTCGGTGGCCCGACCGACGGCCAACAGGGCCCGGGCCCGCTCCCGACAGGTCCGGGGCAGGCTGAGGACGGACTCGCTGCGGGCCGTCCGCTCGGCCGCAGCGACGACCTCGAGGGCCTCCTCGGGCCGTCCGTCGCGGGTCAGGGCCTCGGCTCGCACGAGCGCCGCCTCGAGCGCGCTGGAGGCGGAGCCGAGGTCGACCAGCCGCCGCGCCGCCGACTCGGCGAGCCGCTCCGCGTCCTGGACCTCGCCGCGGGCGAGGGCGACGCGCGCCAGCTGCATCTGGCCCTGGGCCACGAACGGCAGCTCACCGGCGGCACGCAGGACGCGCACGGCGTCGGCGAGGACCGCCTCGGCCCCGTCGAGGTCCCCGAGGTCGACGAGCAGCTCGCCGAGGTTGACCCCCGTCTCGGCCGCGCCGACCGACTTGCCGGTCTCCTGGGCCACCTCACGGCTCGTGGCGTACCACGTCGCGGCCTCGCTCCAGCGGCCCGCGTAGTACGCGAGGGCGCCGAGGTTGCCCCGGATCGTCGCCTCCAGCGGGCGCAGACCGTGGCTTTCGCAGATGGCCAGCGCCTCGAGGTGAGGCCCGCCGGGACCCGGCACCCCGAGCTGCAGGTCGACGCCGTCGACGAGCATGAGCGACCGGACGAGCGTCTCGTGGTCGCCCACCTCGCGAGCCCGTGTGACAGCGCGCTCGGCCCACCGTGCGGCCTCGCGAGGACGCTCCTGCTCGAGCCGCGCGAGCGCGGTGAGGTTGTCGAGCCGGACGAGCGCGACGCGGCCCTCCTCCTCGTGGGCGGCGAGCAGCCGCCGGGCCCGCGCCACGACGCGCAACGTCCTCGTGAAGTCCCCCGCGCGGTTGTGCACGTTCGCCTGGCGCACGAGCGACTCGGCGACGGCGACGGGATCCGCGCGCAGGAGCCGCGCGGCCCGCCGGTGGGCGGCGACGGACGCCTCGAACATGCCGGCCTGCTCGCGGGTCTCCCCGACGAGGGTCCACAGCGCAGCGCGCTCGGCGTCGGAGACGTGCGGCAGCCGGCGCGCGGCGCCGAGCGCGGTCTCGTAGTGGCCGGCCGCGTCGGCGTTGGCGTACGAGCGTCGCGCGAGGTCCCCGGCGAGCCGCGAGTAGCGCCAGGTGCGGGCCGCGTCGCCGGCCTGGGCGAAGTGCAGTGCGAGGGCAGGGGAGTCCGCCTCGGGGTCGGTGCTCATCGACTCGAGCACCTCGCCCGCGATGCGGTGCAGGCGGGCCCGGGTGCGGTACGCCAGGCCCGCGTAGGCGGCGTCGCGGACCAGGCTGTTGCGGAAGCGGACCCGGTGCGCACCGTCGGGCGCGAGCAGCTCCGGCAGGTCGTCGAGGAGGGCCGCCGCGTCCGCCACGCCGTCCGCGGCCAGGGTGGCGGTGAGGATCTCCCGGCGGACGCTGCGACCGAGAACCGAGGCCCGCCGCAGGAGCCCGCGGTGCCGAGGCGGCAGCCGGTCGATCTGCACGGTCATCGCCGCCTGCACCGAGTCGGGAAGGCCGTCGGTGTCGCGCAGGTCCGCCAGCCGCGTGACCTCCGCGACGTAGAGCGGACTCCCGGCAGCCCGCGCCACGACCGCCTCCGCCTCGTGCGGCCGCAGGGGCGCGTCCTCGGTCGCGGCGTGGACCAGCCGCTCCACGACCTCGTCCGGCAGCGGCGCGAGGTCCACCTCGGTCCCGTGCTCCGGCACGAGGCCCCCTTCGCTGCCCCGCCGGACGCACACCAGCGCCCAGGGCCGCCCCGCGGTGGCGGTCGCGACCCGGCCCAGGAGGTGCGCGGATGCGCCGTCGACCCAGTGCGCGTCCTCGACGACGACGACGAACCGCCCCTCGACGAGCCGGTCGAGGAGGTCGATGACGACGTCGGCGACCCGGTCGGCGCGGAACTCCGGTGCGACCCGCTCCGCCTCCGGGGTCGGGGGGACGGCGGCGTGGACGACGTCGGCGAGCAGGGGGGCGAGCGGCACGAGGTCGGGGGCGGACCGGCGCAGCGTGTCCAGGAGGGCGGCGCCCATCGGCTCCGGGGCGTCCCGCTGCACCCCGAGCAGGGCGCGCATCGGGTCCCGCAGCACCCGGTACGTGCTCGTCACCCCGTAGGGCTCGCCGCGCAGGACCGCGGTCCGGGCCCGCGGCGCAGAGGCGAGCGCCTCGGCGACCAGCCGGGACTTGCCCAGGCCCGTCCCCCCGCGGACGACGACGACCCCGCCCTCACCCCCGAGGGCCCGGCTCAGGGCGACCCGGACGGCGTGCAGCTCGCTGTCGCGGCCCAGCAGCGGCAGCCGGGCGTCGTCGGCGACCACTCTCGTGCCGGTCTCGGGCCCGACCTCGAGGACGTGCAGGGGCTCGGCCTTCCCCTTGAGGGTGAACGGCCCGGCGGTGGTGGTCGCGAACGTCGTGCGGGAGTGGGCGAGGACGTCGGGGTGGGCGTACAGGACGCCCGGGGGGGCGACCGACATGATCCGGGCCGCGGTGTTCGTCGTGTCGCCCATCGCCGAGTAGGCCGCGCGGCGCGCACTGCCCACCTCCGCCGCGAAGACGTGACCCCGGTTCACCCCGAGCCGCATCGCCAGGGGCAGCCTGGTGTCGGCGATGCGGCGCAGCGCCCGCAGCATCCGGCCCTCGTCGTCGTCCTGGCTCACGGGGACTCCGGAGCCCAGGAAGAACTTGCCGCCGTCGGTGTCGATGTCGGTCGCAAGCAGGCTCACGCCCTCGGGGGCCAGCGCGTCCTCCACAGCGGCGGTGACCTCGGCGAGACGGTCGGCGAGCACCTGTGGGCCGTGCTCGGCGAGCACGGCGTCGGTGCCGCAGAAGGAGGCGAAGGCGATCGTCGCGGTGCGGTGCTCCGGGTCCGGGGGGCCGGGGGCCAGGTGGGCTCCGAGCGTGTGCGGGAACAGGGTCGCGAGCCGGGCGGAGGTGGCCTCCGGGCCGGCCGTCGGCGACCCCGGCGCCGAGCGGGACCTGCGCCGCCGCAGCAGCAGGGCGCCGTCGGCCCGGGGCCGCGACGCCCCGTCGGCGAGCCGGGCCACCGTGCCGGGGGAGAGGACGATCTCACCGGCCCCGGCCGCCTTCTCGGCCCGGGCGGTGCTGGACGCCCCGGGACCGAGGACGAGGAGCTCGCGGGTCGGCGACCCGACGAGGAACAGATGCAGGTCGCCGGAGTGGATGCCCACCGACATGGACAGCCGCAGCCGGACTCCCGACGCCGTGACCTGCCGGGCCCGGGCGAGGCCGCTGCGCATCTCGACGGCGGCGTCACACGCCTGCTCGGCGTGGTCCGGGCCGCGGAAGAGGAACAGCAGCGCGTCCCCGCCGAACTTCAGCAGCTCGCCGCCACGGCCGGCGCACACGCCGATCATCGGGGAGAACACCCCGTTGAGGGTCTCGACGATGTCCTCCGCGCCGATCCGGCCGCGGCGCGACAGCCGCTCGGTGAGGGCGGTGAACCCCGAGACGTCGGCGAAGACGAGGGTCCCGTCGAGGACGCGCCACGTCGTGTCGGGGGCCTCGTCGTCCCAGCCGAGGGCGATCGGCGGGACGTGGCGGCGCAGGTCGTGCACGGCGGTCCTCCGCTCGTCCCCAATGGCCTACCCGGGGCGGCCCGGCGCCGGTAGGATCCCACAGTCCGGCGACGCCTGGAAGGCCTGTGGCCCCGGCCGGCGCGGACGGAGGACCCGGGTGAGAGCGACGTTCCTCGGCGTGCGGGGGTCCACCTGCGCTCCCGGGCGTGACTTCGTCCGTTACGGGGGCAACACCTCGTGCGTCGCCGTGACCCTCACCGGTCGTGACCGGCCGACGGTCCTGCTGGACGCGGGCACCGGCATCCGCGGCGCCACGGCTCTGCTCGAGGGCGAGCCGTTCCGGGGCACCGTCCTCGTCAGCCATCTGCACTGGGACCACGTCCAGGGACTGCCGTTCTTCGCCGCCGGGGACCGCCCGGGGTCGGCGGTGCGGGTGGTCGTCCCGGCCCAGGGAGGTTCCAGCGGCCGCGACCTGCTGGCGCAGCTCATGGCTCCGCCGGGCTTCCCGATCGAGCCCGAGGGTCTTCTCGGCGACTGGTCCTTCGACGCCGTGGAGGACGGTGCCGTCGTCGTCGACGGTCTCGGCGTCACCGCGGTCGACGTCGAGCACAAGGGCGGGCGCACCTACGGCTACGTCCTCGAGGAATACGGCCGCAGGCTGGCGTACCTGCCGGACCACGCACCCGCCGCAGGGGTCTCCGCGGCCCTGCTCGGGGCCCTGCAGGGGGTCGACGTCCTCGTCCACGACGCCCAGTTCCTGGAGGGCGAGCGCGACCGGGCCGACGCGTACGGGCATGCGACGGTGGCGGACGCGGTGCGGCTGGCCGAGCGCGTGGGGTCCGGCCGCCTCGTGCTCTTCCACCACGGCCCGCACCGGAGCGACGACGACCTCGACGCCGTCGCGGGGCTCGTCCCCACAGGGGTCGAGGTGCTCACGGCCCGGGAGGGCCTCGGGTTCGTCGTGTGACGAATCGCCCCACGAGTGGCCTCCGGTTTCTCCCGCCCCAGGGGCCCCGGACCTGCGACGACGTCGCCCCGCCGGGGTCTTCCCGCGCGACACGGGCAGGACTACCGTGACGAGTCCGGTCCGGTCGGGCCGGTTGATTGCAGAGGGCAACCGATTCCACGACCAAGGGAGTACCACCATGCGCCTCACCACCCGAGTTCTGGCTGCCGCCGCGGCGGCAGCCGTCGCCGGCATCGCCGTCGTCGGGCCCGCCTCCGCGGGCGTCGACCCGCGGCTCAACCACACGTCCTACTGGGAGAACGAGTACGGCGTCACCTGCACCAAGGTCGAGCTGGCCGACGGTGTCAAGTCCTGGACGATCGAGCAGGGGTCCGGCTTCTACGTCTTCAAGGCCGGGACGTCCAGCACCATGGAGTTGATGGGCTTCGAACCTTGGGTCTACACCTCGACCAAGTCCATCAGCCACGTCATCACGTGCAACGGGAGCTACGGCTCCTGACCAGCACCCCGGGCGGCCGTCACGCATCGCGCGTGGCGGCCGCCTCCGGTGTTCTGGTGCACTGGGTCCCGTGACGACGCACGCCCCGGGGTACGACGAGCTCGACGAGGCCGCGCAGATCGAGGCGCTGCGCCCGGTCGCCCGCGAGGCCGCGACGGCGTTCGGTCTCGAGGTGCAGCGCCTGGAGCCGGTCCTGCACGCGTACAACACGACCTTCCGGGTCGACACCGTCGACGGGCGCCGGGTGGCGCTGCGGGTGGGAACGAACTCCAAGAGCACGCCGGCCAACGTCACCGCCCAGCAGGCCTGGCAGGAGGCGATCGCCACCGAGACCGACGTCGCAGTGCCACGGCCGCTGCGGACCGGGTCCGGGGACTGGTTCGTCACCACCTCGCCCGCCGGTCTCGACCGGCCGGTGCTCGTCACCGCCGCCTCCTGGCTCGAGGGGGAGGACGCCCGCGACCACGCGGGGACGGAGTGGGCGCACTCCCTCGGCCGGACGACCGCCCTGCTGCACCGCCACGCGACCGACTGGTCCCTGCCGGCCGGCGCCACGCTGCCGCGTTTCGACGACCCGCTCTTCGGGGACCCCGAGGTGCTCCCGAGCGCGGCGGGCCTGTCGCGCGCCGAGCGCGGGGTCGTCGAGGAGGGGCTGGGCCGCGCTCGCGAGGCCTTCGCCCGGGTGTACGCGGACGCCGCCGTCCTCCCGCTGCACGCCGACCTCCACGGCGGCAACCTCAAATGGCATCAGGGGCGGATCGCCGTCTTCGACTTCGACGACGCCGGTCTCGGGGTGCCCGTCCTCGACCTCGCGATCACGAGCTTCTACCTGCGCCGCAGCGCAGCCGACGGGGCCGAGGCCGCCCTGCGTGCCGGCTACGCCGAGGTGTCACCGCTGCCCGAGGTCGATCCCGCCGACCTCGAGGCGCTCGTCGCCTCCCGGCAGCTGCTTCTCGCCAACGACCTGCTCGGGTCCCGGACGGCGTCGCTGCGGGCCATGGCGCAGGAGTACCTCCGCACCACCGTGGTGCGGCTGCGGCACTGGCTCGAGACCGGCGTCTTCCGGCTCGACGTGCCCGGCTGAGGTCATCGGGGTCCGCCGACCCCGATGACGTGAACGGGTACCGACGGTGGGTCCGCGTGCCGTACCGTTCGCCGAATGGGGATCCGCGAGGCCTTCAACGTGTCCGACGGCGGGAAAGCCAACGGACCGGCGATGGTGTTCGCCCACGGTTTCGGCTGCGACCAGACCATGTGGCGCCACGTGGCCCCCCACTTCGAGGACCGGTACCGCGTCATCCAGTTCGACTACGTCGGCTCCGGCAGAGCCCGGGCCCCCTACGACCCGGAGCGCTACGCGAGCCTGACCGGCTACGCCGACGACGTCGTCCGGATCCTGCGCGAGCTGGGTCTCACCCGGGTCGTCTTCGTGGGGCACTCGGTCTCGGCGATGATCGGCGTGCTGGCCGAGATCCAGGCACCGGACCTGTTCGCGGCCCACGTGATGGTGGGACCGTCCCCGTGCTACCTCAACGACGCCGACTACCGGGGCGGCTTCGACCCCGACGACATCGACGGCCTCCTCGACTCCCTGGCCAGCAACTACCTGGGCTGGTCCGCGTCGATGGCCCCGGCCATCATGGGCAACCCGGACCGCCCCGAGCTGGGCCGGGAGCTCGAGGCCAGCTTCTGCACCGTGGACCCCGACATCGCGGAGCGGTTCGCCCGGGCCACGTTCCTCTCGGACAACCGCGACGACCTGGCTCGCGTCTCCGCGCCCAGCCTCGTCCTGCAGTGCCGGGAGGACGTCATCGCCGCGCCACAGGTGGGGGCGTACGTCGCCGACCACCTCCCCGACGCGAGCCTGGTCGTCCTGGACGCCACCGGGCACTGCCCGCACCTGAGCGCGCCCGAGGCGGTCGTGGACGCCATCGACACCTTCCTCGCCGTGCGGGGCTGACACCGCCATGCGCGCGGCGGCGATGCTGGCGTTCGAGAGAGCGCTGCTCGAGGACGACCCCGAGGCGCTGTACGAGCAGGCCCCGTGCGGTTATCTCTCGGTCCTGCCCGACGGCCGCGTCGCCAAGGCCAACCGGACCTTCCTCACCTGGCTCGGCGACGACGAGGACCGGGGGGTGACGGGTCACCCGTTCACCGACCTGCTCACGGCGGGATCGCGGCTGTTCCACGAGACCCACTACCAGCCGCTGCTCCACGGGCAGGGCACCGTCAAGGAGATCGCGCTGGATCTCGTGCGGACGGACGGCTCGGTGCTCCCGGTGCTCGTCAACGCCGTCCTCGAACGCAGCACGGACGGAGCCCCGCACGTCACTCGGGTGGCGGTGTTCGACGCGACCGAGCGTCGGCACTACGAGCAGGAGCTGCTGGCGGCCAAGCGCCGGGCCGAGAAGTCCGAGCGGCACTCGGCCGAACTCGCCCGCACCCTGCAGGAGACGCTCATGCCGCCGCGGAGCCCGCGGATCGAGGGGATGGACGTCGCGACCGCGTACCGACCTGCGGGCGACGGCCACGAGATCGGTGGCGACTTCCACGACGTCTTCCAGCTCGCCGACCGCGACTGGGTGGTCACCCTCGGCGACGTCTCCGGCAAGGGTGTCGGGGCAGCGGTCGTCGCGACCCTGGCCCGGCACTCGATCCGGGCCCTGGCCGTGTCCGAGGGCAGTCCTGCCGAGATCCTCCGCCAGCTCAACCAGGTGCTCATCCACCACCCCACCGAGCGCTTCTGCACCACCGTCGTGCTCCGCCTGCGACACGTCGACGGGCACTGGCAGGTCACCATGGCCAACGGCGGCCACCCACCCGCCGTGCTGCTCGAGCGCTCGCACCCGCCCCGGCCGGTCGACGAACCCACGTGTCTGGTGGGCGCGTTCGACGACGCGGTCTACGAGGACGTGCGGATCGACCTCGGCCCGCGCAGCACGCTCCTCCTGTACACCGACGGTGTCACCGAGGCCCGCGGCCCGGAGGGCTTCTACGGCGAGGGTCGGCTCATGCAGCTCCTCGCGGGTGCCTCCGGCGACGTGGGGACACTCGTCGCCCGCGTGCTGGACGACGTCCTGCGCTTCCAGGGGGGCGTGCCCCGTGACGACATCGCGATGATCGCGCTGCACCCGTCGACCGGGTGACGCGGCTCCGCCGGGGAACTCGGGCGACCGGGGCCCGGCGCGCTCGATAGCATCGTCGCGCGTGCCGGAGTCACCGGCGCGTGTCCCGACCCCAGGAGCGCCGCACATGTCTGCCCAGATCACCGTCCACGTCGCCGGGAGCGAGCGAGCGGTGGCCGAGGGCACGACCTACGGCGACCTCCTCGGCGAGGACCGCAGCGTCCTCGTCGCCCGGGTCGGCGGCGAGCTGCGCGACCTCCACCTGCCGGCCGCCGACGGCGAGGTCGTCGAACCCGTCACCGCCGCCGAGCAGGACGGCCTCGACGTGCTGCGCCACTCGGCCGCGCACGTCCTGGCCCAGGCGGTGCAGGAGGTCCACCCGTCCGCGAAGCTCGGCATCGGTCCGCCCGTGCGGGACGGCTTCTACTACGACTTCGACGTCGAGACCCCGTTCACACCCGAGGACCTGAAGGCCCTCGAGAAGGTCATGCAGCGCATCGTCAACGAGGGCCAGACCTTCCACCGGCGCGAGGTGTCCGACGAGGACGCCGCCGTCGAGCTGGCGGGCGAGCCGTACAAGATCGAGCTCATCGGGCTCAAGGGCGGGGCCGCCGAGGACGCCGCCGAGGGCGCCGAGGTCGAGGTCGGCGGGTCGCAGCTGACGATCTACGACAACGTGCGTCGCGACGGCACGGTGGCCTGGGGCGACCTGTGCCGGGGCCCGCACGTCCCGACCACCAAGGTCCTCGGCAACGCCTTCAAGCTGATGCGCAGCGCTGCCGCGTACTGGCGCGGGTCCGAGAAGAACCCCCAGCTCCAGCGCATCTACGGCACCGCCTGGCCGTCCAAGGACGAGCTCAAGGCCTACCTCGAGCGCCTCGCGGAGGCCGAGAAGCGCGACCACCGCAAGCTCGGGTCCGAGCTCGACCTCTACTCCTTCCCCGACGAGCTCGGCTCCGGGATGGTCGTCTTCCACCCCAAGGGCGGGGTCATCAAGCGCGAGATGGAGGACTACGTCCGCCGCCGGCACATCGAGGAGGGGTTCCAGTACGTCGGGACCCCGCACATCAGCAAGGAGGGGCTCTTCCACACCTCGGGGCACCTGCCGTACTACGCCGACACGATGTTCCCCCCGATGGAGCTGGAGCACTCGGAGTACCGCCTCAAGGCGATGAACTGCCCGATGCACAACCTCATCTTCCGCTCGCGCGGCCGCTCGTACCGCGAGCTGCCGATGCGGCTCTTCGAGTTCGGCTCGGTGTACCGGTTCGAGAAGTCCGGCGTCGTCCACGGCCTGACCCGGGTCCGCGCGATGACCCAGGACGACTCGCACTCGTACGTCACCCCGGAGCAGGCTCCGGCGGAGATCGAGCACCTCCTGCGGTTCGTCGTGGGCCTGCTCGAGGACTTCGGGCTCGACGACTACTACTTCGAGCTGTCGACCCGCGCCACCGATGGCGAGAAGAAGGACAAGTTCATCGGGTCGCAGGAGCAGTGGGACGAGGCCACCGAGGTGCTCCGCACGACGGCCGAGAAGTTCGGGGTGGCGCTCGTCGACGACCCCGGCGGGGCGGCCTTCTACGGCCCGAAGATCTCGGTGCAGGCCAAGGACGCCATCGGGCGTACCTGGCAGATGTCGACGATCCAGTACGACTTCAACCAGCCCGAGCGCTTCGGCCTCGAGTACCAGGCCGCCGACGGGACCCGCCAGCAACCGGTGATGATCCACTCGGCGAAGTTCGGGTCTATCGAGCGGTTCATCGGGGTCCTCGTCGAGCACTACGCCGGCGCCTTCCCGCCCTGGCTCTCGCCGGTGCAGGTGCTCGGGGTCCCCGTCGCCGACGAGTTCGCGCCCTACCTGCGCGACGTCGGCGAGCGGCTGGCGGCCGAGGGTCTGCGCTTCGAGCTCGACGAGTCCGACGACCGGTTCCCGAAGAAGATCCGCAACGCCTCCAAGGCGAAGGTCCCGTTCGTCCTCATCGCGGGGGAGGACGACCGCTCCGCCGGAGCGGTGTCCTTCCGGTACCGCGACGGGACCCAGAAGAACGGGGTGCCGGTCGCCGACGCCGTCGCCGAGGTCGTCGCCGCCGTCCGCGACAAGCGGCAGGTCTGACCCGCCCGGAGACGTCCGGATGGCGGGACGTGCGGCCACCTGACGAGCCGACGTCCCGCCCGTCACACGACACGCCGACGACACGCCGCCGTCGCCGGAACGGGTGACGACGAGGTCCGCAAACCCCTTGCGAAGGGGGTCCGGGCAGGACTAGAAATATCCCACTCCACCACTTCGGTGATGGAGGGACCGAGACGGAAGAGGCCGCCAGGCCACGCGGTTTCGCCGCGAGGAGCTACCCGGTGATGCGGGTGGTGGCGACCGACATCCGACTCGTGAAGGCGTGGAGCATCACCCCATGTCGACGAGGCCCCGGCAAACTCATACTTTGCCGGGGCCTCACCCATGTGTGGGGCATCTAGGCCATGCTGGGACCGTGGAGACCACCCAGGCGGTGCGCGTCCGCGAGGCCGTGCCCACGGACGCGTTCTCGGTCGCGGCGCTGCACATCCAGGACGAGCGCGAACGCGGCGTCGCCGTGCCGCCGGGCTTCCTCGACACCTTCGCCGACGCGTGGCTGCGAGACCGGGCGCGTCGTACCTGGCTCGCTGAGTCCGGGTCCGGCCGGCCGCTCGGGGTGCTGCACGGCACCCGGGTCCAGCAGCTGCCCAGCGCCGGCCGGCCGGCCACCGCGTGGTTCCACATCAGCCTCGTGTACGTGAGCGTCGATGCGAGGAACCACGGCATCGGTGAGCGGCTGCTGCGCACCCTGCTGGGCTGGGCCGAGGGCGACGGAGTGACGCGCATCCAGCTCATCGCCGTCCCGGAGGCGCGCGCGCTCTACGAGCGGGTGGGCTTCGGCCCGCCGTCCGAGCGGCACGTGGAGGTCCGGCTGGACCCGCCCGCCTCGGGGTGAGCCGCACCCGTCGACGGCACCGGGCCCGTTGCGCGACGATGCAGGGATGGAGCAGAGCACCACGGTGGAGATCGCGGCACCCACGGACCGCGTGTGGGAGGTGCTCGTCGACGTCGAGCGATGGTCGGAGTGGACCGAGACGGTGACGTCGGTGCGCCGCCTCGACGAGGGGCCGCTGCGGACCGGGTCACGAGCCAGGATCAGCCAGCCCAAGGTGCCGCAGACCGAGTACGTCGTCACCGACCTGGAGCCGGGGCGGGCGTTCACCTGGGTCGCGACCGGACCCGGGGTCAGGACCACCGCACGGCACGAGATCGAGGCCCTCCCCGACGGTGGCAGCCGGGTCCGGCTGGCCGTCGACCAGAGCGGCTGGCTCGGGTCGGTGACGGGCCGCCTCTACGCCGGCCTCACCGACCGCTACCTCGCCGCCGAGGCCGCCGGGCTCAAGGCCCGGTGCGAGGCCGGGGGAGTGCGCGCCGGTCACTAGGGTGGCCGCCATGAGCGAGCACGAGCCCCGGTCCCGTGGTGTCCTCGTCACCGGCGCCTCCCGTGGGGTCGGGGCCGCCGTGGCGCGGGCCTTCGCGGCTCGCGGCGACCGGGTCCTGGTCCACCACAGCGGCCCCCACAGCCTCGACCTCGCCCACGCCGTCCTCGACTCCCTCGACGGCGTCGGCCACGGGCGAGCGGCGGCCGACCTCGGGGACCCCGACGCGGTCCCCGGGCTCGCCGCCCGGGCCGTCGACGTGCTGGGCCGGGTCGACGTCCTCGTCAACAACGCGGCGATGATCGTCCCGCCCGGGTCGGCGGGCAGCCGTCGCGGGGACCATCCCCTCGACGCGACGTCCTACGAGGACTGGGTGCAGGTGTGGCAGCGCACCCTGGCCACCAACCTCATGGGGCCCGCGACCCTCACGTGGTGCGTCGCCCGGCAGATGATCGACACGCCCCCGGCCGAGGGCGTTCCCGTCGGCCGGGTCGTCAACGTCGGGTCGCGCGGCGCCTACCGCGGCGAGCCCGACATCCCCGCGTACGGCGCCAGCAAGGCGGGGCTGCACGCGTTCGGTCAGTCCATGGCCCAGCACCTCGCCCCGCACGGCATCGCCGTCACCTCGATCGCCCCGGGGTTCATCGCCACCGAGATGGCCGGCTACGCCATGGCCGACCCGGCCGCCGCCGAGGCGACCCGCGCGCAGAGCCCGTTCCACCGGGTGGCCACCCCCGAGGAGGTCGCGGCCGCCGTCGTCACGCTGGCCGAGCCCGGCGCCGAGTGGGCCTCGGGCGCCGTCCTGGACTTCAACGGCGCGAGCCACCTGCGCTGAGCCCGGCATGCCCCGACCCTAGGATCGGGGCATGCCGGAGTACGAGGACGCTGCCGACTTCGTCGGGGAGGCCGACGGGTTCGAGCGGCTGTGGACGCCGCACCGGATGGCGTACATCGAGGGGGAGCGCCCCGACCCGAACGGCGGGGACGGCTGCCCGTTCTGCGCCGCGCCGGGCAAGGGCGACGCCGAGGGGCTCGTCGTCCACCGCGGCGGCCTCGGCTACGTCGTCCTCAACCTCTTCCCGTACAACCCGGGGCACCTCCTCGTGTGCCCGTACCGGCACGTCGCCTCCTACCTCGACCTCACCGCCGAGGAGACCGCCGAGTTCACGGCGCTCACCAAGGCCGCCGTCCGGGCGCTCGAGGCGGCGTCCGCGCCGATGGGCTTCAACCTCGGGATGAACCAGGGCGCCGTCGCCGGAGCGGGGGTGGCGGCACACCTGCACCAGCACGTCGTGCCGCGCTGGGGCGGCGACAGCAACTTCCTCCCGATCATCGCCCGCACCAAGGCCCTGCCCGTCCTGCTCGAGGACGTCCGGACCCGGCTCGTCGAGCACTGGCCCGCCTGATCGCGAGCCGCCGGTCAGCGGGACGCGGCGGCGAGGTGCTCGCGTGCGATCCGCTCGGGCAGCACGTCGTACCCCTGGGGCTCGCGGTGGACGGTGCCCGTGCCCCGGGCGAGCGAGCGCAGCGCCACCGCGTAGTCGAGCAGCTCGAGGCGGGGGACGGCGGCGGTGAGCACCGAGCGCCCCGGCGCGTCCTCGCACGGCACCGACCCGACGATCTGGCCCCGGCGCGAGCCGATGTCGGTCATCACCGCGCCGAGGTACTCGTCGTCGACGGTGACTGTGACGGTGTCGACCGGCTCGAGCAGGCAGAGGGACGAGGGCGACGCGAGCTCGCGGAGCGCCAGCCCGGCGGCGGTCTGGAAGGCGACGTCGGAGGAGTCGACGCTGTGCGCCTTGCCGTCGGTGAGGGTGACCTTGACGTCGGTGACCGGCCAGCCCGCGAGCAGGCCCTTCGCGAGCTGGGCATGCACGCCCTTCTCGACGCTGCCGATGAACTGGCGGGGGACGGCTCCGCCCACGACGACCTCGTCGAACTGGATGCCCGACCCGCGGGGGAGGGGCTCCAGGACCAGGTGGCAGACGGCGAACTGCCCGTGCCCGCCGGACTGCTTGACGTGCCGCCCCTGGGCCTCGCTGCGGGTGAGTGCGGTCTCCCGCAGCCCGACCCGCACCGGGACCTGCGTGACCGCGACCCCGAACCGGTTCTGCAGCCGGTGCAGGACGAGGTCCAGATGGGCCGGGCCCGTCGTCCAGAGCACCACCTGGCCGGTGTCGGGGTCGTGCTCGATCCGCAGCGCGGGGTCCTCGGCGACCAGCTCGCGGAAGGCGACCGGCATCCGGTCCTCGTCGGCCCGGCTCGTCGCCTCGACCGCGGCCGGCAGGAGGGCCTCGGGCAGCGCCCACGGGGTGACGAGCAGCGGCCGCGCCGGGTCCGAGAGGGTGTCCGAGGTCTGCGCCCCGGCGAGCTTGGTGAGGACGACGATCTCGCCGGCCACCGCGTGCGCCTTCGGCAGGACCTCGCCGTCCAGGGGTGAGCCGAGCGACCCCGGGCGGATGTCGTCGTCGTGCCCCTCGTGCCCTTCACCCGTAGGGGTGTCGAGGCGGTCCAGGTGACCCGAGACGTGCACCGGGCGGTCGGCCCGCAGCGTGCCGCTGAACACCCGGACGAGCGAGAGGTGACCCACGTACGGGTCGGACTCGGTGTGGATGATCTCGGCGACCAGGGGGCCTGCCGGGTCGACGGTGAGGGCGACCGGGCTCCCACCCTCGACCGGGGTGACGGTGGGCAGGGGGCGCAGCCCCGGGTGCGGGAAGGCGGCCTCGACGAGGTGGAGCAGGACCGGCACGCCGGCCCCGGTCTCACCCGACACCGGGAGCACCGGGTGGAACGAGCCGCGGGCGATGGCGGCGAGGAGGTCACGTTCGAGGGTCCGGAAGTCCAGGTCCTCGCCCGCGAGGTAGCGCTCCATGAGGTCGGGGTCCTCGGACTCCTCGATGATGCCCTCGACGAGGCCGGGGCGGTGCCGGTCGAAGAGGTCGGAGTGCTCCGGACCCGCGGGCCGGACGGTGCGCTCGGACCCCGCGTACGCGTGGATCTCCCCGAGGAGCAGGTCGGCGATCGAGGACACCGCGCCCTCGGACCCCGGCACCGGCACCCCCAGCGGCTGGATGCCCGGGCCGAAGTGGAGGCGGCAGTCCTCCAGGGTCGCCTCGAAGTCGGCGTCCCGGGCGTCCAGCTGGGTGACGACGACGGCACGGGGCATGCCGACCAGCTCGCACTCGTGCCAGAGGGACCGGCTGCGGGCGTCGGCGCCGTCGGCCGCCGAGACGACGAAGAGGGCGGCGTCCGCAGCGCGCAGACCCGCCCTCACCTGCCCGACGAAGTCGGGGTTACCCGGTGCGTCGATGAGGGTGAGCACCACCTCCCCGAGCTCGAGGCCGGCCGCGCGCAGGCCACCCGCCGGCTCCGACCGGCCCTTGGCGCCGCGATGCGGTGCGAGGGCATCGACGACGTGGTCGAAGAGGCGGGAGGTGCCGGCCCCGCTGGGTCCGACGAGGACCACGTTGCGGAGCCGGGTGACGTCGTCGACGGAGGGAGCACTGCCCACAGTGGCGCTCATACCCCCAATCAACTCCCGTTCGGCCCGGCGCGCAAGGGCCGGGCGTCGACGCGGTGGGGCCCCGGCCCCACTACGCTGACCGCACCATGCTGAACCGATACGCGCGCGCCCTCTTCACGAGGATCCTCACCCCGATCGCCTCCCTGCTGATCCGGCTGGGCATCAGCCCGGACGTCGTGACGGTCATCGGCACCATCGGCGTCGCCGCGGGCGCGCTGGTCTTCTACCCACGCGGGGAGTTCCTCGTCGGGACGCTGGTCATCACGGCGTTCGTGTTCTCCGACACCGTCGACGGCATCATGGCGCGCCGCCTCGGCCGCTCCAGCAACTGGGGCGCCTACCTCGACTCCACCCTGGACCGCGTCGGGGACGCGGCGATCTTCGGCGGCCTCGTCCTCTGGTACGCCGGTGACGGCGGGCACGCGTACATGGCCGCCCTGGCGCTCGCGTGCCTCATCCTCGGCAGCGTCGTCTCGTACGCGAAGGCGCGGGCCGAGGGGCTCGGCATGACGGCCAACGTCGGCATCGCCGAGCGCGCCGACCGGCTCGTCGCCGTGCTCGTCGCCACCGGCCTCACGGGGCTCTTCGGGCTGCCGACGATCTTCCTCGGCGTCGTGCTCGCCCTGCTCGCCGTCGCGAGTCTCGTCACCGTGGTGCAGCGGATCCTCGTGGTCCGGCAGCAGGCACTGGGCGCGGGGTGAGAAGCCTCCCGCCCTCGCTCGCCGGTGCGCTCACGGTGGCCGGGCACCGGGCGGGGTTCGCCGCCGTGCGCAGGCTGCCCGAGCGCGCCGCCTACCGGTGGTTCGACCGCGCTGCCGACCTGACCGTCGCCCGGGGCGGCGCCGCGCGGCTGCGCGCCAACTACGCACGGGTCCGGCCCGAGCTCGACGACGCCGCCCTCGACGCCCTCGTCCGGGAGGGCATGCGCGCCTACCTGCGGTACTACTGCGAGGCGTTCCGGCTCGCGGACCTCGGTCCTGCGGACCTGGCCGCCCGGGTGCGCGCCGAGGGCGACGGCCCGGTCCGCGAGACCATCGACGCGGGGGGCTCGGTGGTCTGCTTCCTCGGCCACCTCGGCAACTGGGACCTCGCCGGGGCGTGGGGCGGGGTCAACCTCGGCCACGTCACGACCGTCGCCGAGCGACTGGAGCCGGAGAAGGTGTTCCGTGAGTTCCTCGAGTTCCGGGAGGGCCTCGGCATGACGATCCTGCCGCTCACCGGCGGGCCCGACGTCTTCGGGTCGCTGCGTGAGGCGGCCCGCCGGCCGGGCATCATCCCGCTGCTCGCCGACCGCGACCTCACCCGGCACGGCGTCACCGTCGACTTCTGCGGCCACCCGGCCCGGATGGCCCCCGGCCCCGCCGCGCTGGCCCTCGCCGAACGCCGGCCCCTCTTCCCCGTGTCGATCCGGCACGAGCGCCGTGGCCGCGGCTGGGGCATCGTCATCACCTTCCACCCCCCGGTCGAGGCCCCCACGGCCGGTGCCACCCGCGAGAAGGTCGTCGCGATGACCCAGGCGTGCGCCGACGTGCTCGGCGCCGCGGTGCGCGAGCACACCGCCGACTGGCACATGCTGCAGCGGGTCTTCGTCGAGGACCTCGACCCCGCCCGCGCCCCGGAGTCGGCGCGATGAGGATCGGGATGGTGTGTCCCTACTCGTTCGACGTGCCGGGGGGCGTCCAGTTCCACGTGCGCGACCTCGCCGAGGTGTTCATCGCGCAGGGCCACGACGTCTCGGTCCTCGCCCCGGCCGACGAGGACGCCGACGTCCCGCCCTACCTCGTCTCCTGCGGCAAGGCCGTCCCGGTGCGGTACAACGGGTCGGTGGCCCGGCTGACCTTCGGGCCGGTCACCTCGGCCAGGGTGACCCGGTGGCTCGAGAACGGCAGCTTCGACGTCGTGCACCTGCACGAGCCGGTGACCCCGTCGGTGTCGCTCATGGCGCTGTGGGCGGCGGAGGAGCCCGTCGTCGCGACCTTCCACACCTCCACCGTGCGCTCCCGCGCGATGCACGCCGCGAACCCGCTGCTCCGTCCTTCGCTCGAGAAGATCCGGGCCCGGATCTCGGTGTCCGAGGACGCCGCCGCCACGGTCCGCAGGCACCTCGGCGGGGACACCTACATCATCCCCAACGGGGTCCACGTCGACCGGTTCGCCCAAGCCCCGACCCGGGCCGACTGGGTCGGCACGGCCGAGCGTCCGACGCTGGCCTTCCTCGGCCGGGTCGACGAGCCGCGCAAGGGCCTCGGGGTGCTGCTGCGCGCCCTGCCGTCGGTGCTCGACGCTCGGCCGGGCACGCGGCTCCTCGTCGCCGGCCCGGGGGACGCCACGGAACTGCTGCGCCGCGCCGACCCCCGCGCGGCAGCCGCCACGGAGGTGCTCGGCGCGGTGAGCGACACCGACAAGCAGTCGCTGCTCCGCTCCGTCGACGTCTACGTCGCACCGCACCTGGGTGGTGAGAGCTTCGGCATCGTCCTCGTCGAGGCGATGGCGGCCTGCGCCCCGGTGCTGGCCTCGGACCTGCCGGCGTTCGTGCGGGTGCTCGACGACGGGCGGACCGGGGTGCTCCACGAGGCCGGCTCGTCGGCCTCGCTCGCGGCTGCCCTCGTGGACCTCCTCGCGGACGAGGACCGGCGGAACGCGCTGCGCCGGGCGGGGAGCGAACGCGCGCGGATCTTCGACTGGCGACCGGTCTCGCGTCAGGTGATGGCGGTGTACGAGACGGTCCTGGCCGGGGCGCACGCCGAGCTGGCCGACGCTCCGCGCGGGCTGTGGGGCCGGATCGTCCGCAACGTCCCCGGAGGTGGCGCGTGAGCATGCTCGACATCGACGTCCTGCAGGTGGCGACCTTCCTCGTCATCGTCGTCATCGGCGTCGCGTGGTACCTGTCGTACTCGGCGGCTCGGCTCGACCGGCTGCACGCCAAGGTCGAGGGCGCGATGTCGGCGCTCGACGCCCAGCTCGTCCGCCGGGCCGAGGCCACCCTCGAGCTCGCGAACAGCGGGGCCCTCGACCCCGCGACCGCCCTGCTGCTGGCCGACGCCGCGACCGAGTCGATCGAGCGGACGACCGAGCACCCGCTGGCGGAGGACCTGCTCGACGGGCAGCACTTCGGCGGCCGGGAGGAGACCGAGGCCGTCCTCACGGAGATCCTCGCGGTGACCCTGACCGACGACGTCGTGGCCCGCCTGCTCGCCCAGGACGACGAGCTCGTGGCCGACTCCCTCGACCGGATCGCGGCCAGTGCCCTCCGGGTGCGGATGGCCCGCCGGTTCCACAACGACGCCGTGCGCGAGGTGCGCCGGGTCCGGCAGAAGCGGGTCGTGCGCTGGTTCCGGCTCGCCGGGCACGCGGCCCTCCCCGCCCGGGTCGAGTTCGACGACGCACTGCCGCCGGCCCTCGCCCGCTGACCCCGCCGGACCGTGGTCGAGGCGGCGCCGCGGCCGTCCTAGAATCGGCTCCATGACCGATCAGCAGAAGGCCCCCACGACCGGCACCACCCGCGTGAAGCGGGGGATGGCCGAGATGCTCAAGGGCGGCGTCATCATGGACGTCGTCACCGCCGAGCAGGCGAAGATCGCCGAGGACGCCGGGGCCGTCGCCGTCATGGCCCTCGAGCGGGTCCCGGCCGACATCCGCGCTCAGGGCGGGGTGTCGCGGATGAGCGACCCCGACATGATCGACAGCATCATCGAGGCCGTGTCCATCCCGGTCATGGCCAAGGCGCGCATCGGTCACTTCGTCGAGGCCCAGGTGCTGCAGAGCCTCGGCGTCGACTACATCGACGAGTCCGAGGTCCTCACCCCGGCCGACTACGCCAACCACATCGACAAGTGGCAGTTCACCGTGCCGTTCGTCTGCGGCGCGACCAACCTCGGCGAGGCGCTGCGACGCATCACCGAGGGCGCGGCGATGATCCGCTCCAAGGGTGAGGCCGGCACCGGCGACGTCTCCAACGCGACGACCCACATGCGCACGCTGCGCGCCGAGCTCAACCGGCTCCGGTCGATGAGCCCCGACGAGATCTACGTCGCGGCCAAGGAGCTGCAGGCCCCGTACGACCTCGTCAAGGAGGTCGCCGAGACCGGCAAGCTGCCCGTCGTCCTCTTCACCGCCGGTGGCATCGCCACCCCGGCCGACGCCGCGATGATGATGCAGCTCGGCGCCGAGGGCGTCTTCGTCGGCTCCGGCATCTTCAAGTCCGGCAACCCCGCCGAGCGGGCCGACGCCATCGTCAAGGCGACGACCTTCTACGACGACCCGGACGTCGTCGCCAAGGTGTCCCGCGGTCTCGGTGAGGCCATGGTCGGGATCAACGTCGACGAGATCCCGCAGCCGCACCGCCTCGCCGAGCGCGGCTGGTGACCGGCGGCGGCCGTCCGCTCACGTGACGGTCGCGCGCGCGGCGAACTCCGGCCGCTCGTGCTCGGCACCGTCGAGGACGGCGTGCAGCTGCTCGGCGGCCCGGAGCACGTCGGCGTGGGTGAGGTACATCGGGGCGAACCCCAGCCGCACGATGTCGGCCTCGCGGAAGTCCCCGACGACGTCGCGGGCGATGAGGGCCTGGACGACGCCGTAGGCGTGCGGGTGCCGCAGGCTCACCTGCGAGCCGCGCCGAGCGTCGTCGCGGGGCGTGACGACCTCGACGTCGGGCAGGAGGGCGTCGAGGCATTCGAGGAAGAACCCGGTGAGCGAGAGCGACCGGGCGCGCAGGTCCGCGACCGACTCGCCGTCGTAGGCGTGGAGCGCGGCCTCGAGGGCCAGCATCGAGAGCAGCGGGGGAGTGCCCACCCGGCCGCGGGCGACCCCGGGGGCGGGCTCGTACTCCGGGGCCATCGCGAAGGGGGTGGCGTGGCCGTTCCAGCCGGCCAGCGGCTGGTCGAAGGCGTCCTGGTGGCGGTGGGCGACGTACAGGAAGGCCGGAGCCCCGGGCCCGCCGTTGAGGTACTTGTAGCCACAGCCGACGGCGAGGTCGGCGCGGTGCTCGTCGAGCCCCACCTCGAGCACCCCCGCCGAGTGGCAGAGGTCCCAGCAGGCGAGCGCCCCGACGGCGTGGGCGGCGCGGGTGATGGCCGGCAGGTCCCACAGCTCGCCGGTGCGGTAGTCGACCGAGCTGTACGAGACGAGCGCGACGGCCTCGCCGAGCGCGGCGATGCGGGCCGGGGCGTCGACCGGTGCGACGTACTCGACGGTGAGGCCGGCGTCGCGGGCGGCCGCCGCGGTGATGTAGAGGTCGGTGGGGAAGGAGGCCGGGTCGGTGAGGACCACCGACCGGCCGGGTCGCATCCGCGCCGCCGCGACGACGCACTTGTAGAGGTTGACGGTCGTGGAGTCGGTGCACACCACCTGGCCGTCGGCGGCGCCGACGAGCCGGCCGATGAGGTCACCCACCCGCGTCGGGGCGCCCCACCAGTCCGACTCGTTCCAGCTGGCGATGAGCCGGGACCCCCACTGGCGGTGCACGACGTCGGCGACGGCCTCGGAGACCCCGGCCGGCAGCGGGCCGAGGGAGTTGCCGTCGAGGTAGACCAGGCCCGCCGGCAACCGGAACCGGCCCCGGAGGTCGGTGCCGGCGTGGTGGGCGTCGAGCTCTCGGGCCCGCTCGGTCAGCGCTGACGACATGCCCCGACGGTAGTGCCCGGGCCGGGTGGACCGCACGGGTGGGCGCCCTCGTCCGAAGGGTGCGAGTTCTCGCGAACCGGCCCACACCGGGCGCCGAGGCGCTCCACACTCCAGCCATGACTATCGCGATGACGGTGACGCAGCAGACGTCCCGGCCGCGCTCGGGGGAGCATCAGGACCTGCTGGACGAGGTCAGGTCACTCATCCTTCCCGCGCAGACGCCCGGCTCGGTGGACACGGAGTGGCTCGACACCGCGGTGGGGGTGGCGGACGCGCACGGGTGGGCCGACGTCGCCATGGTCGCCGAGTACGTCCGGGTCCTCGCCTCGAGCTACGACACCTCCATCGACGGCCGCACCGCCTGGACCAGGCTCCTCGAACGCGCCCGGAGCGAGGGCGACCGCGTCTGGGAGGCGCTGGCGCTGGCGATGGGGGCGACCGACGCCGTTCAGGACAACCGGCCGCGCCTCGCCGCGGACCGCGACCTCGCCCTGGCGACGGTGCTCCTGCGTGACCCCCCGCCGGTCCACGACATGCTCGCGTCGGCCCACGTCGAGTGCGCGACGGGCTACCTGGAGCGGGACATGTGGGACCTCGCCCTGGAGCACACCGCCGCCTCCACGACCTTCCTCCAGGCCGACGGCGACGCCTGGCGTCACGCGACGGCGATGTACAACCGGGCCGAGATCGAGCTGCGCCGCCTGTGCGTGACGCGGCAGCTGGGCGACGACGCGTCCCTGGCGGAGCTCGGGGCGCGGGCCCGGGAGGCCATCCACCGCGTGCCGGTCGACCTGCTGCCCGAGGGCTGGCGGCAGGACCTCCACATCTTCGAGAACCTCGTGGACGCCATCGTGCCTCCGCCCGAGGGGAGCCCGCGGCCGGCGGCCGACCCGGCCGGCGCCGAGTACGCCACCCACCTCGAGCTGGCCGCCGCCTTCGGCGACCCGGACCTCGCGAGCGCGCGTCGACACGCCGCCCGCGCCGTCGAGGCCTGGGACCGGGTGCGGCAGCCCGAGCTGTACCTGCTGGCCCTGACCCGGGACGCCGAGCTGGAGGCCGCCGAGGTCGGGCACGAGACCGCCGGCCTGCGGGTGGCCCGTGAGCTGGCCGGCCGCCGGCAGGAGGCCCGGCTCGCGGCCGCCGAGGCGATGGAGTCGCTCATCGAGAACGCCCAGATGACCGCAGAGCACGCGCGCCTCCGGGTCGCCGCCGAGCGCGACGCCCTGACCGGGGTCGCCAACCGCCGTGGGCTCGCCGCGCACATCGATGCGCTCCTCGGAGGCGCGCACGGAGGTCACCGCGACGCCGCCACGCTCGTGCTCGTGGACGTCGACCACTTCAAGACGGTCAACGACACCTACGGTCACGAGGTCGGCGACGAGGTGCTCGTCCGGGTGGCCGCCTCCCTGCGGATGATCGTCCGGGGGACCGACATCGTCGCGCGCTGGGGCGGCGACGAGTTCCTCCTGCTTTTGGACACCGACCATCTCGAGGTCGCGGAACGGCGGTGCGCCCAGCTCGTCGAGATGGTGCGCGGCGACTACTGGGCCGATCTCGCCACGGGGCTGCACGTGACGGTCAGCATCGGCGTCGCCCTGGGCGACCTCGAGGATCTCGATGCGCTCCGCCACGCGGCCGACCGGGCGCTCTACCGGGCGAAGGAGCGTGGCCGGGACCAGGTCTGCACCTGAACGCGCGGACACCGGCGCCGGCTGCGAGACGGCTTCCGGCAGCGGCGGCTCCGGCGTAACCTCCCCCCAGGAGGCGCCGATGGGGTCCGTCGCGGTCGAGCGGGCACGCGAGGCGTCCGCCGACGGGGACTGGTCGGCGGCCCGCGCGCTGCTCGAGCGTGAGCGCGCCGAGGCGGGTCTCGGGCCCGACGACCTGGACCTCCTCGCCCGCAGTGCCTGGTGGCTGGGGGACTCCGCGGCGTTCCGCGACGTCGCCGCCGACGTCTACCGAGTTCGCGCCGACGCGGGAGACACGCACGCGGCCGCCATGGTCGCCCTCGAGCTCGCGCTGTCGTGGACGACCGAGGGGGACCTCGTCATCGGCAGGGCCTGGCTCAACCGGGCCCGGCGCACCCTGCGGGACGTCGGGGAGTGCCCCGCCGTGGGCTACCTCGCCTACCTCGAGAGCGGGCTGGCGATCGAGGTCGACGACGACGACGGTCCGGCTGCTCGGGCCGCCGAGATGCTCGGTGGACTGGCGCAGCGGCTCGACGACGAGGCGGTCGGTGCGCTCGCCCTCGTCCTGTCAGGTCTGACGTCCCTGCGGGCCGGGCGGACCGAGGAGGGGTTCGGCGACCTGGACGAGGCCATGCTCGCGGTCATCTCCGACGGGCTGCCCCCGCAGTGGGCCGGCGACGTCCACTGCACCGTGGTCCACCTGTGCCACGAGCTCGGCGACCTCGCCCGGATGCGGGCCTGGACCGACGCGCTGGACCGCTGGGCGTCGGCCCTGTCACGGACCTTCCTCTATGTCGGGGTCACCCGCGTCCACCAGCTCCAGCTGCTCGCCGCCGAGGGCAGCTGGGACGTCGTCGAGCAGGAGGTCGGCGAGCGCAGCCGCTCCCTCGTCGGGTCGCACGGGTGGGTGGCGGGCGAGGGGTACCGCGAGCTCGGCGACGTCCTCCGGCTCCGCGGCGACGTCACCGGGGCCCGCCGGGCGTACGCCCACGCCGCCGACCTGTCGGTCAGTCCGCAGCCCGGGGCCGCGTACCTCGAGGAGGAGGCGGGCCAGCGCGCCGAGGCGCTGGCGGGCCTGCGGGCGGCTGCGGCGGAGACCACCCGGCTCGGGCGGGCCCGGCTGCTCCTCGCGACGGTCGAGATCGCAACCCGGGCCGGGGACCGGGCGCAGGCCGAGACCGCGTGCGCCGAGCTGGAGGACACCGCCGCCCGGTACCCCGGGCCCGGGCTCCGGGCATGGGCGCACCAGGCCCGCGCCTGCCTCCTCCTGGCCGACCGGGAGTGGGCCCGGGCCCTGCGCCTGCTCGAGGACGCCGCCACGACCTACCGGGCGCAGCGGTCCCGGTACGCCCTGGCCCGGGTGCACGAGCTGATGGCCCAGGCAGCGGACGGCCTCGGCCGCGTCGACCTCGCGGCGGTCGAGCGCGCCACGGCCGCCGCGATCTACGACCGGCTGGGGGCGGCCCCCGACGTCGCCCGGCTCGCGCCACAGCGACCTCCCGGCGGCCTGACCGAGCGTGAGGTCGAGGTCCTCCGGTGCGTCCTGGACGGGGCGAGCAACCGGGAGGTGGCCCACGCGCTCGTCATCAGCGAGAAGACGGTGAGCCGTCATCTCGCGAACATCTACCTCAAGATCGGCGTCTCCGGGCGCACGGCGGCGGCCGCCTGGGCCCGGCGACGCGGCATCGAGGCGGAGGGTCCTGCACCGAAGGGCCCATGACGGCTCGGCCGGGATGCACGATCCGGCCGACGCGCGCGGCCGGCCCGGGCTCCTAGCGTGCGAGGCATCGGGCCTTCGCCCGCCGCCGAGAGGAGCACGCCATGACCACCACGACCACGACCAGGACCACGACGGCCGTCACCGGGCCCGCAGCCGGGCCGCCCGTCAGCGACACCGCTGCCGCCGACCGCCTCGTGCAGGTGCTCGAGGACGGCTCCGTCGCCGTCCTCCTCGGCATCGGGTACGACACCGGGCTCTTCGAGACCCTCGTGACACTGCCCCCGGCGACGAGCCGCCAGATCGCCGACGCGGCCGGCCTCGACGAGCGCTACGTCCGCGAGTGGCTCGGCGGCGTCGTGTGCGGCGGGCTCGTCGGGTACGACCCGACCGCGGGCACGTACGCGCTCCGCGAGGAGGTCGGGCCCCTCGTCACGGGGCCCGGCCCGGACAACCTCGCCCGCACGATGCGGATCGTCTCGCTCATGGGGGCGGTGGCGCCCAGGATCACCGCCTGCTTCCGCACCGGCGGCGGCCTCCGCTACGAGGACTACCCGGGCTTCCACGACGTCCAGGCCGAGGACTCCGGGGCGGTGCACGACGTCGCCCTCCTGGACGCGATCGTCCCCCTCACCGGGCTGACGGAACGCCTCCGGGCCGGGATCGACGTCCTCGACATCGGGTGCGGTGAGGGACACGCCGTGAACCTCCTGGGCCGGGCGTACCCCGCGAGCCGGCTCACCGGGTACGACCTCAGCGCCGAGGCGCTGCAGGCCGCCCGGGCCGAGGCCTCCGCGTGGGGCCTGACGAACGTCACCTTCGCCGAGCACGACGTCGCCACGCTGCCCGAGGGCCGGTGGGACCTCGTCACCGCCTTCGACACCGTCCACGACCAGGCCCACCCCGCCACCGTCCTGGGAGCGGTTCGCCGGGCCCTGCGCGCGGACGGGACGTTCCTCATGGTCGACATCAACGCCTCGAGCCGGCTCGAGGACAACGCCGATCTGCCGTGGGGCGCCTTCCTCTACGCAGTGTCCACCCTGCACTGCATGAGCGTCTCCCTCGGGCAGGGCGGCGACGGTCTCGGCACCGTCTGGGGCGTCCAGCTCGCCGAGCGGATGATCCGGGAGGCGGGCTTCGAGCGGGTCACCGTGCACGAGCTCGAGCAGGACCCGTTCAACGTCTACGTCGTGGCCCGCCCCTGAGCGGCCGGACCCCTCAGCCACCCTCGGCCAGGAGCTGGGCGAGCTTGCGCTTCGGGACGCCGCCGAACTTCTCCCGCACCCGCAGGATGTGGGTGCGGGCGGTCCCGAGCGAGATGTGCAGCTGGTCGGCGATCTCCTGGGCGGTCAGCCCCTGTGCCGCGAGCGTGGCCACCTCGCGCTCCCGCCGGGTCAGCCCGGCGGTGGCGACGAGACGCTGGCTCTGCGGCACCGGCGGCAGGTCCGGCCCGCGGTGCAGGCGCCGGTCCCGCAGCACGGCGGCCAGCGACCGGTCGGCTCCGTGGGCGCTGAACACCGCGATCGCGCGCCGGCGCAGGGTGTTCCCGGTGGCGGTGTCGGGCGCCACCTGGGCGGCGTCGTGCAGGACCTGGGCCGCGCTCAGCGGCTCCGGGAGCGCGGCGAAGCGCTCGGCCGACTCGAGGAGCAGCGAGTACCCCTCGGCGCCGAGGAGGAGCCCCTCGACGGCCATCCGCACGGCCTGCCCGCGGGGGTTGCCGGGCCACAGGCCCTCGATGGTCGCGGCCGCGGACGCGCCGACGGTGCGGTCGGCGCGGGCGACGAGGAGGACGAGGTCCTCCCAGCCGAACCGCACCTGCATCCGGGCCGCCTGCTCGAGTGCCGCGACGACCTCCCGCAGCGGGTTCGGCTCCCGCCGGGCGTCACGCAGGGCCGCCCGGACGGCGAGGCCCAGCCACAGCATCTGCTCGTCGAACTCGATGAGCCCGAGCGCGTCCTCGAGCACCCGGGTGTCCGGGTGCCCCTCCCGCTCCAGCCCGACCGCCGCCAGGACGATGCCCGCCATGCCGGTGGCCATCTGCGGGCGTCCGGCGCGCGCGGTGCGAGCCGACGCGACCGCCGCCTCGAGGTCGCCGGTGCGCCAGTGGACGAGCGCCTCGACAGCGGCGAACTTGCGGGCCCACGTCGCGCCGTGTGCCAGCAGCTTGCCCTCGCGGGCCACCCGGGCGGCCAGCGCGTAGTCACCGTGCCCGTACGCCGTGTGGGCCCAGTTGAACTGGTTGAGGCTGGCGATCTCGGCGGTCACCGCGTCCGGGCTCGACGGCAGCACCTCGGCCGCCTCGCGCCAGTGCTCCAGGGCGTCGGGGCGGTCGAGGTAGGTCTCACAGCCGGCGAGGCGACCCGCGCAGAAGGCGATGGCCCACGGGTCGCCGGTCCGTCGCGCGAGGGCCAGACCCTCCCGGCCGACGGTGACGCGGTACTCCGCCCCCAGCCCGTCCTCGCGGGGCCAGCACAGCTCGCCGAGGGTCACGGCCTGCCCGCGGATGTCGCCCGCCAGCCGGAACTCGGCGAGTGCCCGGGTGAGGATCTCCGGGGTCTCCTGCGCCGTGCCCGCCCGGCCCCGGCTGAACAGGAGCGCTCCGCGGGCCCCCGGCTCGCGGACCTCCGCCGCGAGGCGCTCGAGGAATGGGTGGGCGTCGAGGAGCTCGCTGCCCCAGGCGGACACGACGATGGCGAGCTCACCGATCGCGACCCGGTCCCCGTCGGGGCCGTCGTCCGGCAGCGCGGCCGCGGTCTCGACGAGCAGGTCCAGGGCGGCCCGGGTCTCGCCGGCGAGGCCGAGCCGCTCCGCCTGGCGCAGCACCGGCACGAGGGGAGCGGAAACGACGGTGGCGAAGGAGGCGAAGGCGGACCTCGACGACACCCGGCGTCGCCGGGTCGGGGGTGCCGTCCGCCCTGGTCGGGAGGGCGGGGTCACGGTCACGTGCCGAGGATATCGGCAGTTTCTACGGGCGCACGGACGACGCCGAAGGGCTTGGCTTGTCCCCGGGCGCCCCCACCCCGTCGGTGCCCCTTGTCCTGGAGGAAGCCCATGCGATCCATCACCCCCCGGATGGTGGCCGTCTCGACCCTCGCCTGCGTGGCCGCGACCCTCGTCGCCGCCGGCGGTGCCGGGGCGTCGACGCCGGCCTCGTCGACCCTCGCCGCCCCCACCAGCGGTGACACGGCGACGGCGCAGTGGTCGGGGGGCCCGTACACCGGAGCCGTCCTCGACCCGAGCACCTGCACCGCGACGACGTGTGACACGCACGCCGTCGAGCTGACCATCCCGGCCGACTACTGGAGCAGCCACCGGGGCGGCGTCGAGGTCGCGATCGCATGGGCGTCCTCCGCCGACGACTACGACCTCTACGTCGACGACTCCGCGGGACGCCAGATCGGGTCGAGCGCCGCCGGCAACACGACGTCCGAGAAGGTCGACCTCGGGACGCTGGCGCCGGGCACCTACACCGTGCGGGTCGTGCCCTACACGACGGCCGGGTCGACGTACTCGGGCACCGCCACCCTCACCGGGACCGCCGTCCCGACGGGGATGCTCTACCCCGAGACCCGCAAGGCCGTCGAGGACGAGCTCGTCGTCGACTACCCCCTCAACGTGGTGTTCGTCGGTCGGACGCCGACCGCGGCGGAGGTCGCCGAGCTCCGGGAGTGGACACCCGACACGTACAAGCCGACCGTCGCGACGAAGACGACGGCCTCCGGCGAGCTGACCCAGGTGGGGGCGGGGCTGCTCAACTGGAACAAGGACCATGTCAACGGCACGCCCTACTTCGAGGGCATGACCTACCGCTACGACATCTCGGTGCTCGCCGCGTCCGAGGAGTACGCCAAGGCGCTCTTCCAGGTCGCGGAGAACGCCACCGCCAAGGCCCAGACCTACCACGGCGGCACCACCCGCACCGCCAACCAGGTCAAGTACGACCAGGCCTACGGCGCGCTGCGCGTCGCGGCCAAGGACGGCGACCTCTCCTACAAGGTCGCCGACCCCACGAAGACCGACCTCGTCGACGCGTACGCGGTCGAGGACTGGATCTTCGAGACGCGCTACGACGACCGCTGGGCGTGCGCGTTCACGAACCTCGAGACCGGCGAGTGCTCCTCCCCGGCCGTGGTCAACCCCGACGCCGGGGCCTACCACGACCCGTACTACGACAAGTCGGGCCTCAACCTGGACCGGATGCCGCAGGGCCCCAACCAGGGCTCGTCGTTCTTCTTCCTGGACACCTTCACCCCCGGGTACGCCAAGGACTACTTCCGTCCCGGCGCGTACCACACCTACGGCACCGACAAGGTGATCGACGGGGCCATCGTCCCCAAGGCGGTCGAGGACGGCGGCTCCTGGCGGATCACCGACCCCGACACCGGTGACTGGGACGGCATCGACTTCGGCCGCACCTGGGGTGGCCGCTATCGGTTCCACTTCATCGACCTGGGCGCGGCGCCCAACGACTTCGAGTCCGCGACGTGGGCCGGCAAGGGCCTCGGGATGTCGAGCGACTACCCGCACGGCGACCCGCCGGTGTGGCACTACACGGCCGACCCCTTGTGGAAGCAGTCGGGCGACACCTGCGCCACCGACGGCACGAAGATCGCCGGGATGGACCTGCCGTACAACAACACGACGCCGTGCCGGATGATGCCGCGCCTGGCCCGTGACGTCGCCTACGGCCTGTTCTTCCGCTCGACCGCCGGCTACCTCTACCGGCCGATCCCGCGGGGCGACACGTACTGGCTCGCCGTGTCCAACTGGACCGACTTCTACTCCCGCCCGCAGTGGGTGAACGGGGCACTCACCAACGCGCCCTGGTACGGGTCGTGGTGGACCGACATGGACAAGCTGTACAAGATCGGCGACGTGTCCGGCGGCACCCAGCAGGACGACACCCTGCGCTGGCTGTCCTCGGCCACCCCGTACGCCCGCTGGGTCGGGCGCAAGGGCGAGACGATCCCGCTCTACGACCCGACGAACAACCTCCCCACCGGCGAGGTGCTCGACACCTCCCCGAAGTACGAGGACCTGCCGGCCCCCTCGCACCACGTCGTCACCAACGACGGCACCGAGCTCGTCCCCGAGCCGCTGCACGAGGACGGCCACGACCACGACCACGAGGTGACGTACGGCGACAAGACCGTCGACCTCGAGGCCGTGCAGGAGGCGCTCGAGAAGGCCAAGGCCACGGGCTCTGGTCTGGGGCCCGGCTACGACGGCGCGGTCTCGCACGAGTCGTTCCGCGACTTCATCGACGCCAACCCCGACGGCATCGCCGACCAGGTCGACGGGGTCAACACGATCCCGGCCATCAACGTCGTCTTCGAGAAGGCCTACACGTGGGCCCTGCCGGCGATCGTCGGGGGCATCGCGGTGGGCACCGAGGACGGTGAGGCCTGGGGCGTGATGAACAACGTCAACGACCGCTTCAAGTCCAGCGACTCCCACTACCCCGGCGTGCAGCCGGGCGACGCGCCCGGGTCGAAGCGCTCGCTCACCGACGCCTCGCTGCCCACCCAGGACAGCGGTGGCGGGTTCAGCTACACGATCGAGCACGAGGCCGCGCACAACCTCGGCCTGTCCCACCCGCACGACGGCTCGTACGGCGTGGACCGCTGCCCGGCGGGTCACCCGCAGGCCGGTAAGTGGGAGTGCTACTGGAGTGGCCTGGGCTGGATGTACGACGTGTCGGCGGCGCCGACGACGTACGCCATGTCCTACCGGCCCTACGAGGTCGAGGACCAGGACAACCTCCAGCGCGGGCACGTCGCCGAGTACCTCATCGGCGCCCAGGAGGCTCTCGGCGACCGGCTCGCGAAGGAGGCCGCCGGCGGCCGGACCTCGCCCTCGTCGGCGTGGTCGGCGGACTTCGCGCGGATGAAGGACTGGCGCGCCCAGGCCGGGACGCTGTTCCGCGCCGGGGACTACCTGCACGCCGAGTACGCCGCCCGCAACGCGGCCCTCGCCGCCCGGGGCGTGCCGCAGACCGCGGCCAACACCTCGGCGCCCAAGCTCGTCGAGGCCGGTCAGGTCTTCTACTTCACCGTCAACCCGCAGGGGGACGGCCGGCCGGCCGCGAAGGCCCAGCTGCGTCCGACGGCGGTCGAGAGCGCCCAGCCCGAGCGGAAGCAGACGACCCTGTCGGTCACGGTCGAGAACGCCGGCTCGGCGGACGCCGACGGCGTCGCCGTCAAGGTCCTCGACGGGAGCACCGTCCTCGGGACCACCGCTCCGGTGAAGGTGGCGGCCGGCGCGAGCCGGGTCGTCACGCTCGCCTGGGACACCCGAGGGGTCAACGGCGACCGGAAGATCCGGGTCGACGTCGACCCGCAGGACGCCGTTTCGGAATCGGACGAGACCGACAACAGCCTGACCCGCACCATCACCGTGCGGGGCAACCGGGTGACCAACGGCTCGTACGAGGCGTCGGCCGGCGGCGCGGCTCCCGACGGCTGGACGGGCTCCGGTGGCACGGCGTACGACACCTCCGGGGACCGGGCGAGCGACGGCACCGACGCGGTCGGCGTCACGGGCGGTCTCACCGGCGGGGCGTGGCGCTCCGACGTCCCCGTCGAGGGCGGGACGACGTACGACCTGGCCCTCACGGCGGTCGACGGGACGCCGGCCGTGGCGGTCACCTTCCTCGACAAGACCGGGTCGGTCGTCAGCAAGATCGACTCCGTGGACGTCGTGGTGAGCAAGATCGACGCGTCGGTGAGCAAGATCGGCTCGTCGGTGAGCAAGATCGACGGGACGGTGAGCAAGATCAGCGGCACCCTGGCGGTCCCGGCGGGCGCGAGCACGATGCGGCTCACCCTGGCCGCACCCGCGACGCAGGCGCCCGGGACGACGATCTGGCTGGACGACGTCTGGGTCTGGTGACGTCCCGGCTGACGGCCCGCCCGCAGGGGGTCGGGCCGTCAGCCGGGTGGCCCGTCGAGGGCCATGAGCAGCACCGGGCGGCGGTCCGGCGGCAGCCAGGGCGGGCGTGCCTCGCCCACCACCGTCCAGCCGCGGCGCCGATAGAGGTCCGCCGCGATCGAGTGCTCCTGCACGACGTCGAGCACGGGCAGCCGGCCGAGGTGGCGGGCCCGCGCCACCGCGGTGTCGAGCAGCCGGGTGCCGATGCCTCGCCCGCCGTGGCCCGGTGCCACGAAGAGGACGGCGACGGCCGCGAGCCGTTCCGGCGGCCGGCCGGTGCCGGCGGCCCAGCCGTCCGCCTCCCAGCCGGGTCGCACCTCCAGGAGCGCCACGTGACCGACGACGCGGGTGCCGACGAGCGCGACCCACCCGCCGAGCTCGCCAGGCCGCACGAGGAACTCCTCGACCGGGAACGGCAGCGGCCACCGCACCGGGTACCCCGACCCGGCCTGCTGGGCCGCGAGGAGCTCGCGCAGGACGGGCAGGTCGGTCGGGCGTCGCGGGCGGACCGTCACGAGGGAAGGCACCTGCGTGAGGGTAGGCGGTGCGCGCCCGTAGCATCGGTGCCCGTGACCACGACCCCCACCATCGGTGTGCTCGCCGTCCAGGGAGACGTGCGCGAGCACCTCGTCGCGCTCGAGGCCGGCGGCGCGCAGGCGGTGCGGGTACGCCGCCCGTCGGAGGTCGCCGCCGTGGACGGGCTCGTCCTCCCCGGTGGGGAGTCGACGACCATCGACAAGCTCGTGCGGGCCTTCGACCTCCAGCAACCGCTGCGGGAGCGCATCGCCGACGGCCTGCCCGTCTACGGCTCGTGCGCCGGGATGATCCTGCTCGCCGACCGCCTCGCCGACGGGGCGGTGGGCCAGCAGACGCTCGGCGGGATGGACATCCTCGTGCGCCGGAACGCCTTCGGTCGGCAGGTCGACTCCTTCGAGGAGGACCTCCACATCCGCGAGCTCGGCGGCGAGCCGGTGCGCGCGGTGTTCATCCGGGCCCCCTGGGTCGAGGAGGCGGGGGAGGCCGTCGAGATCCTCGCCCGGGTCGAGGACGGCCCGGCCGCGGGTAGGATCGTCGCCGCGCGTCAGCGGAACCTGCTGGTCACCTCCTTCCACCCGGAGGTGACCGGTGACCACCGGGTGCACCAGCTGTTCGTCGACATCGTGAGACAGAGTCTGAGGGAGCGTTCATGAGCGGCCACTCCAAGTGGGCGACCACCAAGCACAAGAAGGCGGCGATCGACGCCAAGCGCGGCAAGCTCTTCGCCAAGCTCATCAAGAACATCGAGGTCGCGGCCCGGCAGGGCGGTGGGGACCCCGCCGGCAACCCGACCCTCTACGACGCCATCCAAAAGGCGAAGAAGTCCTCGGTCCCCAACAACAACATCGACAACGCGGTCAAGCGCGGCTCCGGCGCCACCGCGGGTGGCGCCGACTGGGAGACCATCACGTACGAGGGGTACGCGCCCGGCGGGGTGGCGGTGCTCATCGAGTGCCTCACCGACAACCGCAACCGGGCCGCGGCCGAGGTCCGCACCGCCCTCACCCGCAACGGCGGCCAGCTCGCCGACCCGGGGTCGGTGTCCTACGTCTTCGACCGCCGCGGCGTGGTCGTGGTCCCCAAGAGCGAGAAGTCCGAGGACGAGCTGCTCGAGATCGTTCTCGAGGCCGGCGCCGAGGAGGTCAACGACAACGGCGACACCTGGGAGATCGTCTCGGAGGCCACCGACTTCGTCGCGGTGCGCACCGCGCTGCAGGAGGCCGGCGTCGACTACGACTCGGCCGAGGCGTCGTGGGTCCCCAACCTCCAGATCCCGCTCGACCTCGACGGGGCCAAGAAGATGATCCGGGTCATCGAGGCGCTCGAGGACTCCGACGACGTCCAGGACGTCTACGCCAACGGCGACATCCCCGACGCGGTCCTCGCCGAGCTCGAGAACGACGAGTAGCACGCCCCAGGAGTGGGAAGCGGGGGAGCGGCGCCGTCCCGCGTGTTGCTGCCCGGCAGGCCCGCGTCCGATGTGTAGCGTGTCCTCCGAACAGGTGTTCTAACCCACTTCGCAGGAGTCCAGCGTGCGCGTCCTCGGCGTCGACCCCGGCCTCACCCGGTGCGGTCTCGGGGTCATCGACGGCCGACCCGGCCGGGCCTCGATGGTGGCCGTCGGGGTGGTCCGCACCCCCGGAGGCGCCGACCCGGGGGAGCGGCTCCTCTATCTCGAGCAGGAGATGGGGGCCTGGCTCGACCGCTTCGCGCCCGAGGTCGTCGCCGTCGAGCGGGTCTTCGCCGACGTCAACGTCGCGAGCGTCATGACGACGGCCCACGCGACCGCGGTCGCCCTCCTCAGCGCGGCGCGGCGCGGGATCCCCGTCGTCTTCCACACCCCCACCGAGGTCAAGGCCGCCGTGACGGGCTCCGGGCGCGCCGACAAGGCGCAGGTCGCGGCGATGGTCGCCCGCATCCTCGGGCTCGGCGCCGCGCCCAAGCCCGCGGACGCCGCCGACGCGCTGGCCCTGGCCATCTGTCACGCCTGGCGCGGCGCGCAGACCGCCCGGCTCGCGGCGCTCGTCGAGGGGCCCGGCCGATGATCGCCTCGGTGCGCGGCCCGGTCGGGCACGTCGGGCTCGACCACGTGGTCGTCGAGGTCGGTGGCGTCGGGATGCTCGTGCACACGACCCCGGCCACCGCGGCGGCGTGCCACCGCGGCCGCGAGGCAACTCTCGCGACGACCCTCGTCGTCCGCGAGGACTCCCTGACGCTGTACGGCTTCTCAGCCGCCTCGGAGCGGGACATGTTCGAGACCGTGCAGACCGTCTCGGGGGTCGGCCCCCGGCTCGCCCTCGCGATGCTCTCGGTCATGGGTCCCGGCGAGCTCGCGGCGGCGCTCACGACCGGCGACACCAAGGCCCTCACGGCCATCCCGGGCATCGGCGCCAAGTCCGCCCAGCGGCTGGTCCTCGAGCTCAAGGACAAGGTGGCGGCCATCCACGGCAGCGGGCCCGGCACCGGCCGGGTGCCGCCCGCTCCGGTCGGGGAGCCGTGGCGTGAGCAGGTCGCCGAGGCCCTGGTCGGCCTCGGGTGGAGCGCCAAGCAGGCCGCCGACGCCGTCGAGCGGGTCGCCGACACGGCGCCCGCCGATGCCGATGTCGCCACCCGCCTGCGGCTGGCGCTGCGGGAGATGCGCCGATGACGGCCGCCCAGCCCGACGGCTTCCGCAGCGAGCTGCGCGAGGCCGACGGCTCGCTCGACGCCACCGCGCGGGTGGTCGACCCGAGCGGCACCGACGACGAGCGCGTCGTCGAGGCGGCCCTGCGCCCCCGGCGCCTCGCGGAGTTCCCGGGCCAGCAGCGGGTCCGCCAGCAGCTGGGCCTCGTCCTCGAGGCGGCCCGCCGCCGCGGCAGCCCCCCGGACCACGTCCTGCTCTCGGGGCCTCCCGGGCTCGGCAAGACGACCCTGGCGATGATCGTCGCCGCCGAGCTCGAGCGCCCGATCCGCATCACGAGCGGGCCGGCCATCCAGCATGCCGGCGACCTCGCGGCGGTGCTGTCCTCGCTCGACGAGGGCGAGGTGCTGTTCCTCGACGAGATCCACCGGATGAGCCGGTCCGCCGAGGAGATGCTCTACCTCGCGATGGAGGACTTCCGGGTCGACGTCATCGTGGGCAAGGGGCCGGGAGCCACGGCCATCCCGCTCGAGCTGCCCCCGTTCACCGTCGTCGGCGCCACGACCCGTGCCGGGCTGCTGCCGGCGCCCCTGCGCGACCGCTTCGGCTTCACCGGTCACCTCGACTTCTACGAGGTCGACGACCTCATCACGATCCTGCATCGGTCCGCCGGCCTCCTCGGGGTCCACGCCGACGAGCCGGGGGTCGCCGAGGTCGCGGGCCGCTCCCGGGGGACCCCGCGCATCGCGAACCGGCTGCTGCGACGGGTGCGCGACTGGGCCCAGGTGCACGGCGAGGACGTCGTCGACCGGTTCGCCGCTCGCGAGGCCCTCGCGCTCTTCGACGTCGACGAGGCCGGCCTCGACCGGCTCGACCGCGCGGTGCTCGAGGCCCTGTGCCGCCGCTTCGGCGGCGGCCCCGTCGGCCTCTCCACGCTCGCCGTCGCCGTCGGGGAGGAGGCCGACACCGTCGAGACCGTCGCCGAGCCCTACCTCGTGCGCGAGGGCTACATGCAGCGCACCCCCCGCGGGCGCGCGGCCACGGCGGCGGCCTGGCGTCATCTCGGCCTCCAGGTGCCGCCGCAGGCGGCCCAGCAGGCAGCGCTGCCGCTCGAGGACGAGGGCCCCGGGCGCTTCGGAGCCTGAGCGCCTCGGGTGCCGGGGCCGTCCGGGGCACGAGACCGGGCACGACAGGCCGCTCTCCTTCGTTGGTGACGTGTCCGGCTCTCGCCTACAGTGGGGCCTCGGCCCGGGGAACCATCCGGGCCGCACCACTGCCCGCCACCGCGGGACCACCCGCATCAGAAGGACCAACTCCGATGTCTGACGGCTCCGGCTCCGGCCTCGCCTACCTCCTCATCCTGGGACTGCCGTTCCTCCTCATCCTCTGGCTGTTCTTCACCCAGCGGCAGCGGGCCAAGCAGGTCCAGACCCTCCAGGCGTCGCTCGAGGTCGGTGACGAGGTCGTGACCACCTCGGGGCTGTACGGGACCATCACGGCCCTGGACGACGCGGTCGCCACCCTCGACGTGGGCAACGGCGTCACGCTGCGCTTCGACCGCCGCGCGGTCGGTATGCGCGCCACCGAGGTCGTCTGATGGCGGCGACGGCCCCCAAGGTCCTGGCGCGGCGGGCGCTCATCGCCCTGACCGTCCTCACCGTCACCCTCGGCGGGCTGCTCACCGGGTCGATCGTGTGGAGCGACGGGCAGGCCGCCCCCAAGCTCGGGCTCGACCTCGAGGGCGGGACCCAGATCATCCTCGAGCCGAAGAGCAACTCGGGCCAGAGCGTGTCGGCCGAGCAGCTGAACCAGGCGCGCGACATCATCGTCCAGCGCGTCGACTCCAACGGCGTCTCCGGCGCCGAGGTGACGACCCAGGGCGACCGCAACATCGTCGTGAGCATCCCCGAGATCCCGACGCAGCAGGTCCGCGACGCGATCAGCAAGTCCTCCCAGATGCAGTTCCGGCCGGTCCTGGCCGTGGCCGACGGCGTCCCGCAGCCGGAGCCGAGCCCGTCGCCGTCCGAGGAGCCCAGCGCCGGCCCGAGCCCGTCGGCGAGCGCGGAGTCGTCCGCGTCCCCGGCCCCGAGCCCCACCTCGACGAGTAACAGCGCCGTCAACGAGGTGCTGACTGCCGAGTCCCCGTCGCCGAGCCCGTCCGCGACGGCCAGCCCGCCCCCGTCGGCCACCGGTGGCGACGGCGCGACGCCCACTGACGCCACCGACCTCGCCTGGATCACCCCCGAGATCGAGCAGCGCTTCACCGAGCTCGACTGCTCGGACCCCACGGCCCTGGAGAACCTCCAGGACGACCCCGAGGCCCCGCTCGTCACGTGTGACGACACCGGCACGGCGAAGTTCATCCTCGGGCCGGTCGTCGTCTCCGGCGACAAGATCGACGACGCCACCGCCGGCTACCAGGCCAACCAGCAGGGCGCCGTCACCGGCACCGTCGAGATCGCCCTGTCCTTCAACGGCGAGGGCAGCCGCCAGTACGCCGACATCAGCCGCAAGATGGTGCCGCTGCCCTCGCCGCAGAACCAGCTGGCCGCCACACTCGACTCGCGGGTCATCGTGGCCCCCCAGTTCAACGAGGCGATCCCCAACGGCCAGGCGAGCATCACGGGCAGCTTCACCCTCGAGTCGGCGCGCGCCCTCGCCGACCAGCTGAAGTTCGGCGCCCTGCCGCTGTCCTTCGAGGAGCAGTCGAGCGTCGACATCAGCCCCACCCTCGGCAGCGAGCAGCTGCGCTACGGCGTCATCGCCGGTCTCTTCGGCATGCTGCTCGTCGTCGTGTACTCGCTGCTCCAGTACCGGGCGCTCGGGTTCGTGACGATCGCCTCGATCCTCGTCGCGGGCCTCCTCACCTACCTCACCATCACGGTGCTCGGCTGGGCGCAGAACTACCGCCTCGACATGGCGGGCGTCACCGGCCTCATCGTCGCCATCGGCTTCACCGCGGACTCGTTCATCGTCTACTTCGAGCGGGTCCGGGACGAGCTGCGCGAGGGCCGCTCGCTCGAGAGCGCCGTGCAGACGGGATGGGCGCGGGCCAAGCGGACCGTCCTCATCGCCGACGCCGTCAACTTCCTGGCCGCGATCGTCCTCTACGTGCTCGCGAGCTCGAGCGTGCGGGGCTTCGCGTTCACCCTCGGCCTCACGACGATCATCGACGTGCTCATCGTCTTCTGGTTCACCCACCCGATGCTCACGCTGCTGGCACGCCGCAAGTTCTTCCGTGAGGGCCACCCCTGGTCCGGTCTGGACCCGCGCCGTCTCGGGTCGACCACGACCCGGTACCTCGGCCGCGGGAGGTTCGAGACGACCCCGCCCTCCTCCGTCCGCGAGCCCGAAGGGAGCCGGGCATGAGCCGCAGCTTCTCCGACCTCGGCAACGACCTCTACACCGGCCGGCGCTCGGTCCCCGTCGTCGCCCACCGCCGCCGCTTCTACGCCGGCTCCGTCGTCCTCTTCCTCGTGGCGATGCTGGGCCTGGCGGTCCAGCAGCTCAACCTCGGGCTGGAGTTCCGGGGCGGCTCGGAGTTCCGGGTCGCCACGAGCGTCGCCCCGCAGGACTACGAGCAGACCGCCCGGCAGGCCGTCGGGGCCGCCGAGGACCAGCGCGGCGTCAATGTCACCCTCGTCGGCAACGACACGGTCCGGGTCCAGACCGAGCGCCTCTCGGACACCGACAGCCAGGACGTGCGCGCCTCGCTCGCCGAGGCGTTCGACGTGCCCACCCAGGACGTCAGCGCGACCTTCATCGGCCCGTCGTGGGGTGCGTCGGTGAGCCAGCAGGCGTTGCGAGCGCTGGTCATCTTCCTCATCGCGGTCGTCGTGCTGCTCAGCATCTACTTCCGCAACTGGAAGATGGCGATGGCGGCGCTCTTCGCGCTGGCGCACGACCTGTTCATCACCGTCGGCGTCTACGCGCTGAGCGGCTTCGAGGTGTCGCCAGCCACACTGATCGGCTTCCTCACCGTGCTCGGCTACAGCCTGTACGACACGGTCGTCGTCTTCGACAAGGTGCGTGAGAACACGACGGAGGCGTTCGCGAACGGGCGGATGAGCTACGCGCAGGCCGCGAACCTCGCCGTCAACCAGACCATCGTCCGGTCGATCAACACCACCGTCATCGGCCTGCTGCCGATCACGGCGGTGCTCGTCGTCGGGTCGATCTTCCTCGGCCCGGGCGTGCTGCTCGACCTCTCGCTCGTGCTGTTCGTCGGCATCCTCGTCGGCGCGTACTCCTCGATCTTCATCGCCACCCCGTTCCTCGTCACGCTGCGCCGCAACGACCCCGCGGTCCTCGAGCTCGACAAGCGGTCCGCCCGGTACCAGGCCAGGATGGCCAAGGAGCGGGGCGCGAGAGCTGGGGAGAACGCGCCCGCGGGCGCGGGCGTCGGGACGGGCCAGCCGGCCGAGCGCGAGGAGGGGTCCACCCTCACCGGGCGGGCCGTCCACCAGTACGCCTCCCGTGGCCCGCGCAACCAGCCGACACGCCCCCCGAAGTCCAAGCGCTAGGCGGGCGATGACACCGCCCACTGACGACGTTTCCGGCGTCGTCGGCCGGTCGCTGCGCGACATCGCCGACTTCCCGCAGCCGGGCGTGGTCTTCAAGGACATCACGCCGCTGCTGGCCGACCCCGTCGCGTTCGGTGCCGTCGTCGCGGCCCTCGCGACGGGCCGTCGAGGCGAGGTCGACCTCGTCGCGGGCGTCGAGGCTCGCGGCTTCGTCGTGGGTGCGGCCCTGGCGCACGCCATGGGGGTCGGCTTCGTCCCGGTCCGCAAGGCGGGCAAGCTGCCGGGCGACACCGTCGCCGCCTCCTACGACCTCGAGTACGGCTCGGCGACCATCGAGGTGCACGCCGACGCCGTCGGCGCCGGGGCCCGGGTCGTGCTCGTCGACGACGTCCTCGCCACCGGGGGGACCGCGCTGGCGGCCTGGGAGCTGCTCGAGCGGGTCGGGGCGGAGGTCGTCGGGTTCGACTGCATCGTCGAGCTGGCCTTCCTCGGCGGCCGTGAGCGCCTGGCCGGCCGCCCGGTCCGGTCGCTGCATCGGGTGGACTGACCCGCGACTAGACTCCCTTCATGGCGGAGAACGTGACGACCGCCGCTGCCGGGGGAACCCCCACCGGAGCGGGGTCCCGGGCCAGGGCCCGGGCTGCGCTCTCGCGCGTCGGGCGCAACAAGCCGCCCACCAACCCCGTGCTCGAACCGCTGCTCCAGGTGGTCCGCACGACCCATCCCAAGGCCGACATCGCCCTCGTCGAGCGGGCGTACGCCGTGGCCGAGCGCGCGCACGAGGGCCAGAAGCGCCGCAGCGGCGACGACTACATCACGCACCCGCTCGCCGTCACCACGATCCTCGCCGAGCTCGGCATGACGCCCACCACCCTGGCCGCGGCGCTCCTCCACGACACCGTCGAGGACACGGCGTACAGCCTCGAGGCCCTCCGCCGCGACTTCGGCGAGGAGATCGCGATGCTCGTCGACGGGGTGACCAAGCTCGACAAGGTCACCTACGGCCAGGCCGCCCAGGCCGAGACCGTGCGCAAGATGGTCGTCGCGATGGCCCGCGACATCCGGGTCCTCGTCATCAAGCTCGCCGACCGGCTCCACAACGCCCGCACCTGGCGGTACGTCTCCCAGGAGAGCGCCCAGCGCAAGGCCAAGGAGACCCTCGAGATCTACGCGCCGCTCGCGCACCGGCTCGGCATGAACACCATCAAGTGGGAGCTCGAGGACCTGTCCTTCCAGGCCCTGTACCCCAAGGTGTACGACGAGATCGTCCGGCTCGTCGCCGAGCGTGCCCCCGCCCGCGAGGAGTACCTCGCCGGGGTCCGCGACGAGGTCGGCGCCGACCTGCGGGCGGCGAAGATCAAGGCCACCGTCACCGGGCGGCCCAAGCACTACTACTCCGTCTACCAGAAGATGATCGTCGGCGGCCGCGACTTCGAGCAGATCTACGACCTCGTCGCGGTCCGCGTGCTCGTCGACACGGTGCGCGACTGCTACGCGGCGCTCGGCGCCCTCCACGCGCGATGGAACCCCGTCCCGGGGCGGTTCAAGGACTACATCGCGATGCCGAAATTCAACATGTACCAGTCGCTGCACACGACGGTCATCGGCCCGGGCGGCAAGGCCGTCGAGATCCAGATCCGCACCCACACGATGCACCGGCGCGCCGAGTACGGCGTCGCGGCGCACTGGAAGTACAAGGAGGACCCGGCCACCAAGGGCGCCGGTGCCACTCCGGGTGCCCAGGTGCGCGACGGGCAGACCGGGCCGGTCAACGACATGGCGTGGCTGCGCCAGCTGCTCGACTGGCAGAAGGAGACCTCCGACCCGGGCGAGTTCCTGGAGTCGCTGCGCTTCGAGATCACGGCGAGCGAGGTCTACGTCTTCACCCCCAAGGGCCAGCTCGTCGGCCTGCCCGCCGGCGCCACCCCGGTCGACTTCGCCTACGCGGTGCACACCGAGGTCGGCCACCACTGCATCGGCGCCCGCGTCAACGGCCGGCTCGTCCCGCTCGAGAGCCGGCTCGACAACGGCGACGTCGTCGAGGTCCTCACCTCCAAGGCCGACTCGGCCGGGCCCTCCCGCGACTGGCTCAACTTCGTCCGCTCGGCGCGCGCCCGCAACAAGATCAAGCACTGGTTCACCAAGGAACGCCGCGAGGAGATGATCGAGGAGGGCAAGGACGCCCTCGCGAAGGTCATGCGCAAGCAGGGCCTGCCCCTGCAGCGGATGACCTCGGTCGAGTCGCTCACCGGCGTCGCCGAGGAGCTGCGCTACCCCGGGATCGACGCGCTCTACGCCGCCGTGGGGGAGGGGCACGTCTCCGCCCAGCACGTCGTGGCGCGGCTCGTGGCCTCCATGGGCGGCGAGGACGGCGCGAGCGAGGACATCGCCGAGGCGGCCTCCCCGGTGCTCACCCGGCCGACGTCCCGGCGCTCCGGTGACCCCGGGGTCGTCGTCAAGGACATGTCGGACGTGTGGGTCAAGCTCGCCCGCTGCTGCACGCCCGTCCCCGGTGACGAGATCCTCGGCTTCGTCACCCGCGGCAACGGGGTCTCGGTGCACCGCCGCGACTGCACGAACGCCTCCTCGCTCCTCGCGCAGCCCGAGAAGATCATCGAGGTCGAGTGGGCGCCGACCTCCGGCAGCCTGTTCCTCGTCCAGCTCCAGGTCGAGGCCCTCGACCGGTCGCGCCTGCTCTCGGACGTCACCCGGGTCATCTCCGACCACGGGGTCAACATCCTGTCCGCGTCGGTGCAGACGTCACGGGACCGGGTCGCGATCCTGCGGTTCACCTTCGAGATGGGCGACCCCGGGCACCTCGGGCACGTCATCCGGGCGGTCCAGAAGGTCGACGGCGTCCTGGACGCCGAGCGGGTCACCGGCGGGCGTCGCGACGCCGACCGCGCCGGGTCCTGACGCGCCGCTTGGTCCTGACGCGCCGCTTGGTCCTGACGCGCCGCTTCACCCGAGAACCCATCACCTCACCCGGGAACGCTTCCCGGGTGAGGCGAGGGTTTCTCGGGTGACCCGAGAAAGCGCACCCGGCCCGGGGAGGGGCCGGGCCGGCGCACCAGTGAGACCCGGCGTCAGCCGCCGAACTCGTCGAGGCCCGCTCGGGCCTGCTCGAGCCACTGCTGCTGAGCCGCGAGCCGGTCGCGCGCCGCCGACGCCTTCTTCTCGTTGCCGGCGGCCTCGGCCTTGGCGACCTCGGCCTCGGTGGCGGTCACGGAGGCCTCGAGCTGGTCGACCATCGAGCGGGCCCGGGCAGCGACCTCGGGGTTCGAGGTCTTCCACTTGGCGTCCTCGGCCTCGCGGACCGCGTTCTCGACCCGGCGCATCCGCTTCTCGACCCGCTCGAGGTCGGCGCGCGGGACCTTGCCCGCCGCCTCCCAGCGGTCCTGGACCGAGCGCAGCGCGGCCTTGGCCGCCTCGAGATCGGTGATCGGCAGGATCGCCTCGGCCTCGACGAGGAGCTCCTCCTTGACCGCGAGGTTGCCCCGGAAGGCCTCGTCCTCGGCGGCAGCGGCCTCGTCCTTCGCGGTGAAGAACGCGTCCTGGGCGGCGCGGAACCGCTCCCACAGCGCATCGTCGTCCGAGCGGGACGCCCGCCCGGCGGCGCGCCACCGGTCCATGAGCTGCTTGTAGGCCCGCGCGGTGGGGCCCCAGTCGGTGGACCTGGACAGGGCCTCCGCCTCGGCCACGAGCTGCTGCTTGTCGTGCTTGGCGTCGGCGCGGGTCGTCTCGAGCTCGGCGAACCACACCCGGCGCGCCTTGTCGAAGGTGTTGCGCGCGTGGCTGAAGCGGTGCCAGAGCGCCGACTCGGTGGGCTTGTCGAGCTTCGCGGCGGTGCGCTGGTGCCGCTTCCAGTCCTCGAGCAGGGCGCGCATCCGGTCGCCGCTCTGCTTCCACTGGGTGCTGCCCGGGGGCTGGTCGGCGATCGCCTCGGCCTCGGCGACGATGGCCTCGCGCTCGGCGGCCGCCGCAGCACGCGCCGCCTGACGCTGAGCGGTCTCGGTGGCCCGCTTGGCGCCGAGCCCGGCCTCGACCCGCTCGACCGTGGCGAGCAGCGCGGGGATGTCCCCGACGACGTTGGCCTGCTCGATGTGCTCCTTGAGCGTCTTCAGACCGTCGGCCACCTCCTTGGCGGAGACCTCGGGGCTGGCCAGCCGGGTCTCGAGGAGGTCGGCGGACGCCGCGAGCTCGTCGTACTTGCGGGCGAAGTACTGCAGCGCCTCCTCGGGCGTGGCGCCCGGGTACGCGCCGACCTCGCGCTCCTCGTCGCCGACGGTGACGAAGACGTGCCCCTGTTCGTCGACGCGGCCGAAGCGAGCCGACTCCGAGTGCGACTCGGGCGCCGCGGCGGCCGGGGGCCGGGGGGCCACCCGTCCGGCGAGAGCGGCGGGCGAGGGGATGGGGGGACGGGGTGTGGGCTGGTCCTCGGACACGGTCAGGACTTCTCCTCGGTGACAGCAACCCGGAGGATGCTGATCGGTGCGGCGGGCGCGCCGTCCTGCGGACTTGCCGCGTTCGGCGCGACGCCTTGAGCGGCGACCCGGTCGACGATATCCAACCCGGAGGTCACCGTGCCGACCACGGTGTACCCGTCGGGGTCGGGCAGGGTCGAGTCGCCGTAGACGAGGAAGAACTGGGCCCCGGTGCCCTCCTCGGGATCGGAGGTCCGAGCCATCGCGACCGTGCCGCGGGGGTAGGTCCCGTCCGCGGGGGCGTTCTCGACGCCGTAGCCGAAGCCGGGGTTCCCCTGGCCGGTGCCGGTGGGGTCACCGCACTGGAGGACCTTGAGCGCGTCGGTGGTCGTCAGGCGGTGGCAGGGGGAGTCCTGGTAGTAGTTCGTGCGCGCCAGCTCGGTGAACGCGGCGACGGCCTGCGGGGCCTTGGTGCCGTCCAGGGCCAGGACGATGTCGCCGCAGTTCGTCGTGAGCGTCGCCTCGAAGGTCTTGCCCTCGGCGGCCGACGCGTCCGGCAGCTCGAGCTCGGCACCGGTGCCGAGCGGCTGCGGCGGCTGCTCGCAGCCGGCGAGCGTGGTGCCGCCCGGCGACGGGGTGGCCGCGGGGGCTGCCTCGTCGGTGCCGAGGTTGCCGAGGGTGACGCCGAGGACGGCCAGGAGCCCGACGACGAGCGCCACGACGCCGACGACGGCGCCGACCCGGCGCACCCGGGCGCGCTGCTCCTCCTTGCGGGCGAGCGCCGCCTGGCGCTTCTCCCATCGGCGCCGCGCGCGGGCCCGTTCCTGCTGTTTCGTCACCCCGAGGTCCTTCGTCGTCGGTCCGGCCGGGCCCAGTGTAGGCATCGCGCTCGTTAGGCTCGCCGGGTGCTCGCCGTCGCCTTCCCCGCTGCCGCCTTCGGGACCAACTGCTACGTCCTCGCCCCAGGGCCGGGGGAGGAGTGCCTCGTCGTCGACCCCGGCATCGGGGTCGAGGACACCCTGGCCACCGTGCTGAGCGAGCACCGGCTGCGGCCCGCCGCCGTCCTGCTCACCCACGGGCACCTCGACCACGTGTACTCCGTCACCCCGGTGTGCGGGGGCGACACCGCGGCGTACATCCACACCGACGACCGGTACCGGATGGCGGACCCGCTGGGGAGCGTCGACCCCGCGATGCTCGCCATGCTCGAGGCGCAGTTCGGGCGGGCGGCCACGTGGAGCGAGCCCGAGCACCTCGTCGACCTCGCCGACCGGCAGCACCTGGAGCTCGCCGGGCTGTCCCTGGAGGTCCTGCACGCCCCCGGGCACACCGAGGGCTCGGTGATGTTCACCCTCGACGTCGTGCCGGCCGGCCTGCCCGACGAGGAGGGCTTGGACCGGACCGTCGTGTCCGGGGACGTCCTGTTCGCCGGCTCGATCGGGCGCACCGACCTCGCCGGTGGCGACGACGTGGCGATGCGGGCGTCGCTGCGGGACGTCGTGCTGCCGCTGCCCGACTCCACGCTCGTGCTCACCGGCCACGGCCCCGCCACGACGATGCGCCGGGAGCGGGCGACCAACCCGTACCTGCAAGGATTGGGTGCGTGAGACCTCCCGCCGACAAGGTGACCCCCATCTCGGGCTTCCCCGAGCTCCTGCCCGCCGAGCGGCTCGCCGAGCTGCACTTCCTCGACACGATCCGCGAGGTCTTCGAGCTGCACGGGTTCGCGCCGCTGGAGACCCGAGCCGTCGAGCCGGTGGAGCGCCTCCTCGGCAAGGGCGGGGACGCCGAGAAGGAGATCTACGGCGTCAGCCGGCTGGCCGGGGACGACAGCGGCCGGGATGCCGCGCTCGGCCTCCACTTCGACCTCACCGTGCCGTTCGCCCGCTACGTCCTCGAGCACGCGGGCCGGCTCCAGTTCCCGTTCCGCCGCTACCAGATCCAGAAGGTCTGGCGTGGTGAGCGCCCGCAGGAGGGCAGGTTCCGTGAGTTCACCCAGGCCGACATCGACGTCGTCGACGTCGGCGAGCTCGCCCCGCACCTCGAGGCCGAGATGCCGCTCGTCATCGCCGAGGCCTTCCGTCGCCTGCCCGTCGGGGAGTTCCGCATCCAGGTGAACAACCGCCAGGTGCCCGAGGGCTTCTACCTCGGCATCGGCCTCACCGACGTGGCCGGCACGCTGCGCATCGTCGACAAGCTCGACAAGATCGGCCCCGAGAAGGTCGCCGCCCTGCTCGTCGAGGCGGGAGCGACGCCGGAGCAGGCGCGGCTCGCCCTGGCCCTGGCCGACATCCGCAGCAGCGACCTGTCCTTCGTCGACGAGGTCCGCGCCCTCGGGGTGTCGCACCCGACGCTCGACGCCGGGCTCGAGGCGCTGGCCGCCGTCATCACCGTCGGGATGCAGCGAGCGCCCGGCACGCTCGTCGCCGACCTGCGGATCGCCCGCGGCCTCGACTACTACACCGGCACGGTGTACGAGACCCAGCTCGTCGGTTCCGAGGACTGGGGCTCGGTGTGCTCCGGCGGCCGCTACGACTCCCTCGCCTCCGACGGGCGCACGACCTACCCCGGCGTCGGCATCTCCATCGGGCTGACCCGGCTCGTGCACCTGCTCGTCACCAAGCGCGGACTCACCGCGAGCCGGTCCACCCCGGCCGCCGTCCTCGTCGCCGTCGTCGACGAGGAGTCCCGGACACGCTCCGACGCGGTGGCGGCGGCGCTACGGTCCCGCGGGGTGCCATGCGAGGTGGCCCCGACCGCCGCGAAGTTCGGCAAGCAGATCCGGTACGCGGACCGTCGCGGGATCCCCTACGTCTGGTTCCCCGGCGCGGGCGAGAGCGGCCAGGACCAGGTCAAGGACATCCGCTCGGGCGAGCAGGCCGACGCCGACGCGACGACCTGGGACTGCCCGGCCGCAGACCTCCGCCCCACCCTGCTCACGTCGCAGGGCTGACCCCCGGGGGCGGGGGGCGTAGGCCCGCCTCCTTGAGCTCGAGGACGGCCAGGGCCCGGACGACGTCGCGGTCGCCGCGCCGCCACGCCCCGGCGGGGTCCTCGCTGATCGCGGCGAGCCGCGGCATCGGCTGGTTCGCCATCGCCCGCAGCGCGAACAGGTCGAGGTCGGGGTCGGCGTCGATGAACCGCTGGGCCGCGCTCGCTCGCCGGACGAAGCGCAGGCGCAGCAGCAGCCACGTCCCGGCGACGAGGAGAATCGGCGCCAGCCCCGTCGTGAGGCCGAGGACGAGGGCGAAGCGCTCGACGGCCGTCACGAGGTCCTGGCCGGCTGTCTCGAAGTCCGCACCGACACCGGCCGCGGACCGGAACGGGGCCGCGATGCGGTCCTCGAGGAGCGGCAGGCCGCTGACCGAGTCGCCGGCGTCGGTCATCCGCCCCCGGAACCCGGCCCCCGCCTCCTCGAGACGCCGGCCGGGTTCGGCCAGCAGCAGCGTGGTCTCGTGGACGCGCATCGCGATCCGGACCCACAGCCACACCCACAGCACGACCCCGAGGTCGGCGGCCACCTGAGCGAGCCGACGACCGGTGATGTCGCTGTAGAGCCTCACGGTGACCTCCTGGGGGGTAGGGGCGCGGGTCGCCCGCCACTAGACTTCCATCGCCCTCCTCCAGGAGGCGGCTCCGAGGCAACGACGCCCCGGATCTCGACACGAGACAGGCAGATATCTGTGAAGGTCGGAATCCCCACCGAGGTCAAGAACAACGAGTTCCGGGTCGGCATCACCCCCGTTGGTGTCAACGAGCTCACCCGTCGCGGGCACGAGGTGTTCGTGCAGCAGGGCGCCGGGCTCGGGTCCTCCATCACCGACGACGAGTACGTCTCGCAGGGTGCCCGCATCCTCGACTCGGCCGACGACGTGTGGGGCGAGGCCGACATGGTGATGAAGGTCAAGGAGCCGGTCGCCGAGGAGTATCACCGCCTCCGTGAGGACCTCACCCTCTTCACCTACCTCCACCTCGCGGCCGACCAGCCGCTCACCGAGGAGCTCGTGGCCAAGAAGGTCACCTCGATCGCCTACGAGACGGTGCAGCTGCCGTCCGGGCTCCTGCCGCTGCTCTACCCGATGTCCGAGGTGGCGGGCTGCCTCGCCCCCCAGGTGGGCGCCCACTCGATGATGAAGGCGCAGGGCGGGCGCGGCGTCCTCATGGGCGGGATCGGCGGCGTCGCCAACGCCAAGGTCGTCGTCCTCGGCGCCGGTGTGGCGGGGCAGAACGCCGCGAACATCGCCCTCGGGATGGGAGCCGACGTCACCCTGCTCGACACCGACCTCGACAAGCTCCGGATGAGCTTCTGGCGCTACGACAACCGGGTCGCCCAGATCGCCTCGTCGGCGATGTCGGTGCGTGAGCAGGTGCTGCAGGCGGACCTCGTCATCGGCACCGTCCTCATCCCGGGCGCCAAGGCGCCCAAGCTGGTCACCGACGACATGGTCGCCGAGATGAAGCCGGGCTCGGTGCTCGTCGACGTCGCGATCGACCAGGGCGGCTGCTTCGAGCACTCCCGGCCGACGACGCACGCCGACCCGATCTTCGAGGTCCACGACTCGATCTACTACTGCGTCGCCAACATGCCCGGCGCGGTCCCGCACACCTCGACCTGGGCGCTGACCAACGCGACGCTCGCCTACGCGACGAAGCTGGCCGAGAAGGGCTGGAAGGACGCCATGCAGGACGACCCGGCCCTCGCGCTGGGCCTGAACACCCAGGGCGGGCAGGTCACCTACGCCGCGGTCGCCGAGGCCTTCGGGATGGACTCGGTCGGCCTCGACGAGGTCCTGTCCTGACCGAGCAGGCTCCCCGGCCGGCGGCCCCTCCCACCCCCGTGGGGCGGGCCGCCGACGCCTGGCTCACCCATCTCGACGTCGAACGGGGCATGTCGCCGAACACCCTGGCGGCGTACCGCCGGGACCTCGCCCGGTGGACCGGGTTCCTCGCCACCCAGGCGGTCGACCGGCCCGAGGACGTCACCCCCGCTCACGTCGCCGAGTTCCTCGCCCGGCTCCGGGAGGGCGACGACACCCACGGCCCGCTCGCGGCCTCGTCCGCGGCCCGTACCCTCGTCGCGGTCCGCGGGCTGCACCGCTTCCTCGCCCTCGAGGGCGTCCTGGACGCCGACCCGTCCCGGGACGTCGCCCCGCCGCGCACCCCGGACCGGCTGCCGAAGGCGATCTCCGTCGACGAGGTCGAACGGCTCCTGGAGGCCGCGTCGCTGGGCGACACCCCGACATCCCTGCGCGACCGCGCCCTGCTCGAGGTCCTGTACGGCACGGGAGCCCGGATCTCCGAGGCCGTCGGGCTCGACGTCGACGACCTCGACACCGACGAGGGGGTCGTGCGCCTGCGGGGCAAGGGCGGCAAGGAGCGCATCGTCCCGCTCGGGTCCTACGCGTCCCGGGCCCTGGAGGCCTGGACGGTCCGGGCCCGGCCGCAGCTGGCCCGCCGGGGGAGGGGCACGCCGGCGGTCTTCCTCGGCGTCCGGGGGGCGCGGATGTCGCGGCAGAGCGCCTGGGCGGCGTTGCGCGAGAGCGCCGAACGGGCCGGGCTGCAGGGCCATCTGTCGCCGCACACGCTGCGCCACTCCTTCGCCACCCACCTGCTCGAGGGGGGTGCCGACGTCCGGGTCGTCCAGGAGCTCCTGGGGCACGCCTCGGTGACGACGACCCAGATCTACACCCGCGTCACGGTGCAGCAGCTTCGTGAGGTGTACGCGCAGTCCCACCCCCGGGCCCGGTGATCCCCGGAGTGGGCCCCCACCGCTGATAGGGTCGAGCCCGATCAGCGGGAGGCTGACCGTGGCAGCACTGGCACCGGGGAGAGACGAGTTGGGCGAGACCGAGGCGGCGTTCAGTATCCGCATCGACGGGCAGGTCGGGCCCACCGGCCGACCCCTCCCAGACTTTCCGGACCCCGCGCCTCTGACGAGCCACGGGCCCGCGCGCATCATCGCGATGTGCAACCAGAAGGGCGGCGTCGGCAAGACGACGACCACGATCAACCTCGGGGCGGCGCTGGCCGAGATCGGTCGCCGGGTGCTGCTCGTCGACTTCGACCCCCAGGGGGCCCTGTCCGTCGGGCTCGGCATCCCCACCCACGAGCTCGACGTCACCGTCTACACCCTGCTCGTCGAGCGCGGGCACGACGTGCGCGACGTCATCCAGCACACGAGGGTCGAGGGCCTCGACGTCCTTCCCGCCAACATCGACCTGTCCGCGGCCGAGGTCCAGCTCGTCGGGGAGGTCGCCCGCGAGCAGATCCTCGCCCGCGTCCTGCGCCCGGTCATGGACGACTACGACGTCATCCTCGTCGACTGCCAGCCCTCCCTCGGCCTGCTCACCATCAACGCCCTCACGGCCGCGCACGGCGTCATCATCCCGCTCGAGTGCGAGTTCTTCGCCATGCGCGGGGTGGCCCTGCTCGTCGAGACCATCGAGAAGATCACCGACCGGCTCAACCCGCGCCTCGTCGTCGACGGCATCCTCGCGACGATGTACGACGGCCGCACGCTGCACTCGCGCGAGGTCGTCGCGAGCGTCGTCGAGCACTTCGACGACCGGGTCTTCCACACCGTCATCTCGCGCACCGTGAAGTTCCCCGACGCGAGCCTGGCCGCCGAGCCGATCACGACGTACGAGTCACGCCACAAGGGGGCCGACGCCTACCGCCAGCTCGCTCGCGAGCTCATCGCGCGCGGCGGGGCGGCCTGAGCCGGTGACCACGCCCCCCGGGGCCCGGCAGGAGACCGCCGTCCCCGGCGGGGTCATCACCCGGCGGGCCGCGGCCACCCCGTTCGAGGTGCACCTCGACGTCTTCTCCGGTCCCTTCGACCTGCTCCTCGGGCTCATCAGCAAGCACAAGCTCGACATCACCGAGATCGCCCTGGCCACGGTCACCGACGAGTTCATCGCGCACATCCGCACGGCCCGCGACGCCAGCGGCGAGTGGGACCTGTCGCAGGCCACGGAGTTCCTCGTCGTCGCCTCGACGCTGCTCGACCTCAAGGCCGCGCGGCTCCTGCCGCAGAGCGGCCCCGAGGACGAGGACGACCTCGCGCTCATCGAGGCCCGCGACATCCTCTTCGCCCGGCTGCTGCAGTACCGGGCCTTCAAGGACATCGCCCACACCTTCGCGGAGCGGATGGCCACGGCCGGCCGCCGCCATCCGCGGTCGGTCGCCCTGGAGCCGCACCTGGCCGCGCTGCTGCCCGAGCTCGTCATGACCGTCTCGCCCGAGCAGCTCGCGATGATCGCGGCCTCGGCCCTCACCCCGAAGATCCCGCCCACCGTCGGGCTCGGCCACCTGCACGCCCCCGCGGTCAGCGTGCGCGAGCAGGCGACGATCATCGGGGCCCGGCTCCGGCGCGAGCGGGTCGCGTCGTTCCGTACCCTCGTGGCGGACGCCGACAGCACCCTCGTCGTCGTCGCGCGGTTCCTGGCCCTGCTCGAGCTGTTCCGGGAGTCGGCCATCGGCTTCGAGCAGGCCGAGGCGCTCGGCGAGCTCACCGTCCGGTGGACCGGGCCCGAGGAGGGTGACATCGAGGTCACCGACGAGTTCGACGAGCCGCAGGACGCCGCCCCCCAGCCCACCCCCGAGGAGACCCCCGATGAGTGAGCCCCCCGAGCTCGCCCCGCCCGAGCCCCCCTTGCCCGAGGAGCAGCTCGCGTTCGACGTCGCCGACTTCCCCGGCGGGATCCACGGGGCCGTGGAGGCCGTGCTCATGGTCGTCGACGAGCCGGTCACGACGGCGTCGCTGGCGTCCGCGCTGGAGCAGCCGGTGCAGGACGTCGAGGCCGCCCTCGCCGACCTCGAGGCCGGGTACGAGGAGCAGCGCCGCGGCTTCACCCTGCGCCAGGTCGGCGGCGGCTGGCGGATGTACAGCCGGCACGAGTACGCCCCGGTCGTCGAGCGGTTCGTCCTCGACGGCCAGCAGGCCCGACTCACCCAGGCCTCGCTCGAGACCCTCGCCGTCATCGCCTACCGGCAGCCGGTGTCCCGCTCGCGGGTCGCCGCGGTCCGTGGCGTCAACGTCGACGGCGTCATCCGGACCCTCCTGAGCCGGGGGCTCATCGAGGAGGTCGGCCACGACGAGGAGTCCACTGCCATCCTGTACGGAACGACGTCCTACTTCCTCGAACGGCTGGGGCTCCAGGGCATCGACGAGCTGCCCGCCCTCGCGCCGTACCTGCCCGAGGTCGACGTGCTCGACGAGATCGCCGAAGGAGGCCGCGGATGACACCGCCGAAGGACCGAGGTGCGCGGGGCAAGGGCCCCAAGCGCCCAGCAGCAGGCCGTGGACGACCCACCGCCGGGCCGCAGCAGCGGGCCCGGGGTACCGGGACGACCCGTCCCAGCCAGCCGACCCAGACCAAGCGCGAGCCCGTCCGGCCCGGCACCGACGTGCACGACCCCGACGGCGTCCGGCTGCAGAAGCTGCTCGCCGCTGCCGGCGTCGGCTCGCGGCGGGTGTGCGAGGACCTCATCACCCAGGGCCGGGTGCAGGTCGACGGCCAGGTCGTCACCGAGCTCGGCGTCCGGATCCGGCCTACGCAGGTCGTTCACGTCGACGGCGAGCGCGTCCAGCTCGACGAGTCGCGGGTGTACCTCGCGTTCAACAAGCCGCTCAACGTCGTGACGTCGATGAGCGACGACCTCGGGCGGGTCGACATCGGCGACTACCTCGGCGCGCGCAAGGAGCGGCTCTTCCACGTGGGCCGGCTGGACGCCGACACCGAGGGCCTGCTGCTGCTCACCAACGACGGCGACCTCGCGCACCGGCTCCAGCACCCGCGGTACGGGGTGCTGAAGACCTACCTCGCGCAGATCCCCGGCCCGGTGCCGCGCGACCTCGGCCGCCGGCTCCGCGAGGGTGTCGAGCTCGAGGACGGACCCGTCGTCGTCGACTCGTTCAAGATCGTCGACTCCCAGCCGGGCAAGGCCATCGTCGAGGTCGTCCTGCACGAGGGGCGCAAGCACATCGTCCGGCGGCTGCTCGCGGAGGTCGGGCACCCGGTCATCTCGCTCGTGCGCACCGAGGTCGGGCCGGTCCGGCTCGGTGAGACCAAGCCCGGCAAGTGGCGGGCGCTGTCGTCGGCGGAGGTCGCGGCGCTCTACAAGGCCGCGGGCCTCTGATGCGGGTCCACCTGGTCGGCACGGGCCTCATCGGGACGAGCCTCGGGCTCGCCCTGACGCGGCACGGCGACGAGGTGACCCTCGAGGACGCCGTCCCGACCCACGCCGCCCTGGCCCGGGACCTCGGGGCGGGGCGACTGCCCGGCCCCGACGAGGTGCTCGAGCCCGACCTCGTCGTCGTCGCCGCACCGCCGGACGTCACCGCCGGCTGCGTCGTCGCGGCCCTGGCGCGCTTCCCCGGGGCGGCGGTCACCGACGTCGCGTCGGTCAAGGGCTCCGTGCTCGCCGCGGTGCGCGCCTCGGGGGCCGAGCTGGCGCGGTACTGCGGGTCGCACCCGATGGCGGGGCGCGAGCGCTCCGGGGCGGTGTCCGGGCGCCATGACCTGTTCGACGGCCGCGCGTGGGTCGTCACTCCGACCCCCGAGACGCTGCCCGAGGTGACGGCCCTGGTCAGCGACGTCGCCCGCGCCGCCGGCGCCGCGGTGCGCCGCCTGCCGCCGGCGGAGCACGACCGGGCCGTGGCCGCCGTCTCGCACGTGCCCCAGCTCGCCGCGAGCCTCGTCGCGGCCCGCCTCGAGGCGCTCGACGAGGCCGCCGTCGCGCTGGCCGGCCAGGGCCTGCGCGACGTCACCCGCATCGCCGAGAGCGACCCCCACCTCTGGACCCAGATCCTCGCGGGCAACGCGGGCGCCGTCCGGGAGGTCCTCGACGGGCTGGCGGCCGACCTCGGCGCCGTCGTCGACGCCCTCGCGGCGCTGGAGGCGGGCGCGGACGCCCCGGGTGCCCGCGGCACCCTGGCCACGACGATCGCCGCGGGCAACGCCGGGCACGCCCGGATCCCGGGCAAGCACGGTGCGGCACCGACCATCTACGAGACCGTGCGCGTCCTCGTTCCCGACGAGCCCGGGCAGCTGGGGCGGCTCTTCGCGGACATCGGGGAGATCGGGACGAACATCGAGGAGTTCCACCTCGACCACGGGCTCGGCCAGGACTTCGGGCTCGCCGAGGTCGACGTCGTCCCCGCCGCCGCGGCCGGGCTCGCCGACGCCCTCGCCACCCGGGGGTGGCGCATCCACGGCTGAGACCGCCACTAGGCTTCTCGGCCATGACCGCCGCCCTCACGATCGCCATCGACGGCCCCTCCGGATCCGGGAAGAGCAGCGTCGCGCGCGCCGCCGCGCAGCGTCTCGGCATCGGGTACCTCGACACCGGTGCGATGTACCGGGCGCTCACCTGGTGGTGCGTCGACCAGGGCGTCGACCTCGAGGACCGGGCCGAGGTCGCCGCCGCCGCTCGCACCATGCCGCTCGAGCTCGGCACCGACCCGGCGCATCCGGTGGTCGTCGTGGGCGGGACCGACGTGACCGCGGCGATCCGCACCTCCGAGGTCAGCACGGCGGTGTCCACGGTCGCGACGAACCAGGAGGTCCGCGGCATCCTGCAGCAGCTGCAGCGCGAGGAGGTGACGCGGATCGCGGCCGAGACCGGGGGAGTCGTGGCCGAAGGGCGCGACATCACGACGGTGGTCGCCCCGGACGCCCGGGTGCGCATCCTGCTGACGGCCTCCGAGGAGGCGCGGCTGCGGCGCCGCTCCACCGAGCTGCACGGCACCGCCGACGCCGCAGCCGTCGAGGCGACCCGTGACCAGGTGCTCCGGCGCGACCGCGACGACTCCACGGTCTCGGACTTCACCGACGCGGCCGAGGGCGTCGTCGTCGTCGACACCTCCGACCTGTCCCTGGAGGGCAGCATCGAGGCGGTGCTCGACGTCGTCGCGGGCGCCACCGCGGACGACGCCGCCCACTGAGCGATTCGGGGGAGTGGGCCCCGGTGCGGGAGGATGGCCCGGTGAGCACCGACGACCCGACCCAGACCCAGGACCCCGCCGCGGTCGAGCGAGCCCTGCGGGCCGGTCTCGACGACTTCGAGCTCAGCGACGAGGACCGTTCGCTGCTCGACTCCGAGGGCCTGCTCGACGACGACGGACAGCCGCGCGGCCCGGTCCCGGTCGTCGCCATCGTCGGGCGCCCCAACGTCGGCAAGTCCACCTTCGTCAACCGGGTCCTCGGCCGCCGCGAGGCCGTCGTCGAGGACGTGCCGGGGGTCACCCGTGACCGGGTCGCCTACGACGCCGAGTGGACGGGTCACCGCTTCACCGTCGTCGACACCGGCGGCTGGGAGGTCGACGCCACCGGCATCCACCTGCGGGTGGCCGAGCAGGCCGAGATCGCCGTCGAGCTCGCCGACGCCGTCATGTTCGTCGTCGACGCCACCGTCGGCGCGACCGACGACGACGAGGCCGTCGTCAAGATGCTGCGGAGGTCGGGCAAGCCCGTCATCCTCGTGGCGAACAAGGTCGACGACCAGCGCACCGAGGCCGACGCGGCGGCGCTGTGGAACCTCGGCCTCGGTCAGCCGTGGCCCGTGTCCGCCCTGCACGGGCGCGGCAGCGGCGACGTCCTCGACGCGCTGCTCGAGGTGCTGCCGGAGGTCTCGCAGGTCTCGGAGTACCAGCCGGGCGGGCCGCGACGGGTCGCCCTGCTGGGCCGGCCGAACGTCGGCAAGTCCTCGATGCTCAACAAGCTCACGGGCACCGACCGGGTCGTCGTCGACGACGTCGCGGGCACCACCCGCGACCCCGTCGACGAGGTCGTCGAGCTCGGCGGGCGCACGTGGCGCTTCGTCGACACCGCGGGCATCCGCCGCCGGGTCCACCAGACCCGTGGCGCCGACTTCTACGCCTCGCTGCGCACCCAGACGGCCCTCGAGAAGGCCGAGGTCGCGGTCGTCCTCGTCGACGCGAGCGACCGGATCGCCGAGCAGGACGTCCGGGTCATCCAGCAGGTCATCGACGCCGGGCGCGCCCTCGTCATCGCCTACAACAAGTGGGACCTCACCGACGAGGAGCGGCGGCACTTCCTCGAGCGCGAGATCGAGCGCGACCTGGTCCAGGTGCCGTGGGCCCCGCGGGTCAACGTGTCGGCCCGCACCGGGCGCCACCTCGAGCGGCTCGTGCCGGCGATCGACCGGGCGCTGGAGTCCTGGGAGAGCCGGATCTCCACCGGCCGGCTCAACGCGTTCCTCGGCGAGGTCGTCGCGGGCCACCCGCACCCGGTGCGCGGCGGCAAGCAGCCCCGCATCCTCTTCGCCACCCAGGCGGGCACCCGACCGCCCCGGTTCGTCCTCTTCGCGTCGGGGTTCATCGAGGCCGGGTACCGGCGCTTCATCGAGCGCCGGCTGCGTGAGGAGTTCGGCTTCGAGGGCACCCCGATCGAGATCTCGGTGCGGGTCCGGGAGAAGCGCAGCGCCCGCCGCTGAGGCCAGCCGCCGTCGGGGTCCGGGCGATTGGGTCCGGCCCGAGGGCGTGGGATATGGTTTCCACCGCTCCTCCGGGAGCGAGCCACGGGCTGTGGCGCAGCTTGGTAGCGCACTTGACTGGGGGTCAAGGGGTCGCAGGTTCAAATCCTGTCAGCCCGACCGAAGAACTGCCTCTGACCTGCAGAAACGCGGGTCAGAGGCAGTTCCGGTCTTGACGGGGATCCTCAGCATGGTCGGGACTGGGCGTGAACGACTTCGAGGCCTACGAATCCGAGCTCGCGTCGGCAGAGGCTCGGCGCACGCTGCCTCCTGAGCGTGGCCGACGCAGGACGAACGCGAGGGCCACCACGCCGAGGAGCGTCAGAAGCCTGTTCAGATCGAGTGCCGGCCTCCAGGCGACCCGCCCGTTCTCGAGGATGTAGGCGCCGACGGGTCGAGCGTGGACGGCATAGCCGCCGCCCTCGCCCTCCTGACCCTTCGGGTCCGTGCCATGGCCCCCGCCAGCACCACCGAGCACGGCTGCGGCTGCGATGAGGGTGATGCCGTCCCGCTCGTAGGGCTCGGCGAACACCCGCTTGACGGTGAGGGTGTCCCTCGTCGTGCTCAGTGCTTCGGTCACCTTCATGACGTCTCCCTTTCCCGTTGACCGGCTGATGTGGCTCTGGCGGCGACGACCAGGCCGGCGTCCCAGCCCGGGGCTCGTCCGCGGGCCGGTGGGTGCACCCGGGAGAGGTCGTGTCCGCTGCGCGAGAGGAGCCACGAGATCATGGAGTTGGAGTTCCACATCTCGCCCGCTCGGTGTTCGTCCCGACCCCACGTGGCCAGGGGGACCTCGCGGGTGAGTTCCAGCACTCGGGTGGCACGCGCTGGGTCCGCGCTCACCTGCGACGACTCGACGGCGTCGTCGAGGTCCGGGATGCGTCCGCCCGGCCAGCAGCGGATCTCGTACCGGAACATCCGGACGCGACCGAGCAGCGGTGAGCCGACCGGTCCTGTGCCGACGACCCCACGGTCCGCGTCCGGGACGTTCCAGACCGGGCCCATCTCGATGCTCGTGGTGATGCCGTCGAGGCCGACGGTGAGCGCTGCATGGTAGATGTCGCGCGGGGGCCGGTGGGCCGCCCTGGCCGCGATGGCTTCGTAGATCCGGCCGTTCCAGCGGACCACGTGCCCTCCGGCGCCGAGTGGGATCCAGAAGAGGTGGACGGCGCTGCCTGTGTTCACCGCCTCACCTCGCTCGCTCGACCAACGACGCGCCCTGGGTCGGGGAAGGAGACAGGCTCGGTGGCGGCTCGGTCCCGCCTTGATCGAGCCGGAAGGGTGGGTACTCGTCGGTCATGAGGGCGGCGTAGGCGATCACCCGGTAGACCCAGCGGTTCAGCCCGACGATCAGGTCGAACAGCGCGTGCGGGTACCGCGCCGTGACGAGCAGCACGACGCCGGCGACCAGGACCAGCAGACCGAGGATCCCTGCGCCGCCGGTGGCGTCGACATTGAGCGGGTTGTCTCCGAGCCGGGTCCACCGCACCGAGCCCACCAGCAGTGCCACGATCAGGTAGTGCGGGATCGCCAGCAGCCACCACTTGACCAGCACCAGGCTCCTGGAGAGCCGTTCGGGGTAGACGACGTCGAGGGTGGCCGGGTCGTTCGGCATCGGCTCGAGGGTGAAGGGCGGATAGCGGTCGGTGCCGATCCCTCCGGTCGTGGCGTAGTGCGCGACGCGCCAGGACCACCGCAACACTCCGACGTTGAAGGTGAAGATCCCCCGCGGATAGCGTCCGGTGAAGAGGATGGCGACCCCGGCGACGGCGGTCAGCAGCAGGAACGCCATCCAGAGGAACGCCAGCAGGACGAAGTGGGGGATCGCGAGGAACCACTTGACCAGCCAGAGCCACCGGGAGAGGTCGGGGTCGAGACGCGCGTTGAGGGTCAGGGGGTAGCGGCCGGCGGTGGCCGGTGCCGTGGCCTGCCCCGTGGCAGATGCCGACGCGGAGGCATCTGCGGGCGGAAGGGAGCCGGCACCGGTGGCTCCCCAGAGGACCAGCCAGACCGCGGAGATCGTCAGCAGGATGCCGGCGACCACCATGCTGGTGAGCAAGGGAGCGATGGCGCCAGATGCGACCGCCACGCTGGCATCGGCGCTCACCGGTGTGCGGCCGTCCGGGTTCATGACGACCAGCGCCCAGCTGCCGGCCCGAGGCTGCCACTCGAGCTGCTGTTCTCCTGGCCCGCTCGCCTGCGCCACCCAGAAGGACTGCTCGAGGGGAGGCGCGGCCGTGGCGTCACCCGCGACCCGTTCGTAGACCGGGGTCGCGTCGGGGCCGAGCTCGACGACGCGGTCGTGGGCGACGCCGTCGAGATAGGCGGCGACGTCCGCGGTGGACGCCAAGCCGACGAACACGGCTGCTGACTCCGGTCCTGTGACCGTCACCCGCAGATCGCTGTCGAGCACGCGCAGCAGCCAGCGAGGGGCGTCGCCGTCTGAGATCAGCGTGACGTTCTCCGCGGTGACGGCGGCAGTGCCGGTGCCAAGGGGCCTGGTGTCAGTGGTGACATAGCCGTCGGCGTCGCGCTGGGTGAGATATCCCAGGCCGAGAGCACCTCCCCCGAGGAAGAGCGCGAACGCGAGAGGTGCGAGGAGGCACCCCACGATGAGCGCAGCGATGCGTGCCGGTCGCATGATGATCACCTTCCTGGGTGTTGTCGATGAAGCTCGAGAGGTGCAACCGTCCTGGCGGCCCGGTGAGGTGGGGGAGTCCTGGCCGTCAGCTCACGCACGAGGCTCATCACGGTTCGCCCTCGGTCGCGGCACGCACGCCGGACATCAGGTCGGCGAACCGGCCCGGCTCGTCGTAGGGCGGGGTGTGGCCGGAACGGTCGAAGGAGACGTACTCCTTGCGCGGGGCGGACAGGAGCTCGAACCACTCGTCGGCCAAGGTCCCGCGGCCGGCAGCCTCGTGGCGTCCTTGGACGAGGTAGACCGGGACGTCGAGTCGTGTCACCTGGCTGCGGAAGTCGATCTCGGACAGCTGCGGGTAGAGCACGGCGTACGTCTCGGCGATCGCGGCCATCCCGCGCAGCTGCTCGATGAGGGCGTACTCGGAGACGAACAGGCTCATCGGGTACTCCGAGTCGGCGTGGTAGTCGGCTCCGTGGTCGAAGTTCATCCACCTCGGGTTCGACGCGATCGCGACCGGGTAGTCCAGGGTGTCGTCGTAGGGCGGTGGCCCCATCGCCCTGAGCGTGTCGGCGGTGCCGGTGTCGCCTCGTGCGTCGGCGTCGGCGATGGACTCGGCATACATCAGCCTGTCGGTGGCGAACGGATCGACCATCTGGCCGGTGCCGACGTAGGCGTGGAAGAGCTCGGGGGAGCGCTGCACCGCGAGGGTGCCGATGACGGTGCCCCAGGAGCTGCCGACCAGGTAGATCTTGTCCTCGTCGAAGCGCTCACGCAGGTAGGCCGTGACCGCGATGGTGTCCTGCACCATCTGGTCCAGGGTCAACGTGACGGCCGGCTCCAGGGCGTCGTACGACTTCCCGGTGCCGCGCTGGTCCCAGGTGGCCACGACGAACGACTGCTCCAGGTTCTCCCCGGAGTTCCGGATCCGGCCGATGCCGGTCCCGCCCGGTCCACCCTCGAGGTACAAGAGCACCGGCATGTCGGCCGAGACCCCGCGGAGCATGATCGACTGGTCGTGCCCGCCGATCGGCACATCGACGAGCTCGGCGATGCTCCCGGGGATCGGATCGCCGTCGGCATCCACGACGGGGGTGGTCGAGGCGGGACGCAGCAGACCGGCCAGCAGCGCCAGCACGGCCACGGTGGCGATCCCCAGTCCGGTGCGCCTGACGAGGTGTGGGCGCGGCTCGACCTGACCGGGCCCACGACGGCGGCGGGCCAGGGCGGCTCCGTGGCTCGCGCCCACCATCATCGGCAGCAGGATGAGCACGGCGTCGACCCCCCGGCCGGCGACCAGCGCCATCACCCCGTAGAGACCGTCGAGCCGGATGCCGTCGACGGTCGGGCCATCCACCCGCATCCGGGCCAGCTCGAAGACGAGCATGAACGTCACCGGCGCGAGCACCATCGCCCAGGGGGACCTGGTCCACCACCCTGTGGCGGCTCCTACCAGGATCGCCGCGATCACGGCGCCCACCGCCTCCACGGTCGTGACCGGGCCGCGTGGGATCAGCCAGCCCGCCAGGATCCCGGCTGCGGTCGCGGGTAACACCGCAACCAGCCAGCGACCTCCCGTCCTGGAGAGAGCAGCTGTTGGGTGGTCCGCCCGGACGTGCATGTGGGCTCCTCGACGTCGCCACAGGTGGTGCACCTCCAGCCTCCACGCACGGCGCGAGGGGGGTAAGGGTCGAAGGTCACCTCGGAGGGTGGCCGCCGGCACCTGCCGGCCACGTCTGATCGCGGAGCAGGCGGAACAGCCAGCCGGCCAGAGCCAGGAACACCACGGCGAAGCCGACGAACCCGCCGGCCAGCAGTGGACTCGCGGCGGGATCGTCGTTGGTCACCATCACCAGTGCCATGGCCGCCACCGCGGTCCCCAGCAGCGCCGCCCAGCCGACGACGGCGTAGACGAGCAGCCGTGACCACGCGGCACGCCGAAGGACCCCTACTGCGGTGACCAGCGTCAGCGGGACGACGAGGCCGAGGTCCATCCACTTCACGACCCAGAACACGGTCGGTCCCTGGGTGTACTCCACGCCGTTCGGGGCGCCGTCGAGGACGTCGACCACGCCGCGGAGGTGGAGTCCGACGGTGAGGAACACCGCGACCAGGAGGAGCGCGCCGCCGATCGACCGACGCAGCGCGTCGCGGGGCTCCGGCAGCGCTGCCGCATCCACTGCTCGCCACGCGAGGACGAACCCGGCGCCGGCGAGCCAGAACAGGGCGAGCATCAGCGGGAAGGCGCGCTCGCTGTTGCCGGACACGGCCGCGAACTCACCGCCGATGGCGAGCTGGGTGTAGAGGTACATCACGAACGCCGTCGGTGCCAGCGCCAGCACCGGGCCGGCACGGTGGCCGCGGAGGACGAGCGCCCCGGCGAGGGCGCAGGTCGGCGCGACCAGGGCCACGGCGGCGAGATCCCCGCCGACCACCTGGTTCTCGACGTCATCGACGACGTGGTAGTCGACCCACCCCAGGGCCAGTGGGCCGAGCAGCGCCATCGTGGCGACGCCGGTGGCGAGGGTGAACAGAACCCCGGCCAAGAACCACTCGCGGCTGCTGCGACGTGTCCGCGAGCTCGGTGTCACCCGTGTCTCGCGTCTCACCTGCGTCTCGGTCGCTGGGTGCATGACGATCAGACCCTGCCCTTCACGACGGTTCCGGGGACCGGCTGCTCGAGTGCCAACCGTCTGCCCGTGTGTGATTCAAGACTGGCCCGGGCAGGCGGGCGCCGTTCAGGGCCGTTCGGCCCTCCGCGAGGAGTCCTTCTGCCCCGGCTCGGTGCCGGCGCTCTCCTGGGCGGCGTTGCGTCGGCGCGTCTGCCACGCCTTCGTGGCTGCGCGGCTGCGTCGGCGGTGCTCCCGCTGCGCCTCCAGCCGCGCACGCTCCTCGGCTCGCTGCTGGCGGCGAGCGGCGGCCTCGGCCTTGCGCCGTTCGGCCGCCAGCACGGCCGGTGACCGCACGGGCCACACGTAGGGCAGGTCGTCCGCGACGTCGGGGAACAACGGTCGATAGTGCTCGGGGTCCTTGCGCACCAGCGCCGACCGATGGCTCCGATGCAGCGCGTCGTCGCCGAGCCAGTCGGGTAGTGCGTTCGCGGCGGCCAGCTCGGACTGGGTGCGCAGCCGGTCGACCCCGGCCGCCCGCAGGTCGGTCGTCATCGTCAGGGCGCAGGTGTCTCCGAAGCCCAGCTCTGTCCAGACCTCGCAGCACGTGACCCCGTAGCGCCCGAGCGCCTCCTCGAAGCCGCGCCACATGAGGGCCGCGGGGTGGTTCGCCCATCCGTAGCCCGGCCAGGTCAGCGCCCGGATCACCTGGATCGTCTCCACCCGCTGCTTGCCCAGGCGCTTGCGGTCGAGCGCGCGCGCCGACCGCTCGAAGTCGGCGTAGGGGAGGAACGTCTGCATCCTGGCAGTCTGCCCGCGGGCGGCGCCGACAGCCGACCCGCGCCGATCGTTGCCGAGGGCGTGGCAGGATGGCGGCCCTGAGCTCGCGGATCGACCGGACCTCGGCACGACAGGGGCAGGAGGAGCCTGATGCTCTCCCGACTGACCGCCGTCAGTGACCGGTTGCGGAGCAGTCTCTTCTTCGTTCCGATGATGTTCGTCGTGGGCGGCATCGTCCTCGGGGAGGCGATGCTCCTGGTCGACTCCCAGGTCACCGGCATCCACCCTCGCCTGACCGCCACGGTCGACAGTGCCCGCACGGTTCTCACGACGGTGGCCGGTGCCACGCTGACGTTCGCCGGGATCGCGTTCTCGGTCAGTCTGCTGCTCATCTCGCTCGCGTCGAGCCAGTACTCGCCCCGCGTCGTGCACGGCATGTTCCGGGACCCGTTCAACAAGCGCGTGATGGGGCTGGTCATCGGCACCTTCACCTACTGCCTCGTCGTCCTGCGCGCGGTGCGCAGCCCGTTGGAGGGCAGCGGCGAGGCCATCGTCCCCAGCGTCTCGATCCTGCTCACCGTCGTGCTCGGCATCGCCTCGATCCTCTCGATCGTCGCCTTCATCAACCACGCGGCGCACTCCATGGACGTCTCGCAGATCCTGCGCCGCGTCACCGACGAGGTGCTGAGCCAGGCCGACGACGCCTGGCCGGAACCGGAGCCGGAGGCCCCCGAGGAGGCGGCAGGCGAGGCGACGGCGAACCTGCCCCAGGGCGCCGCCGCGGTCCGCTTCTCCGCCCACGGGTGGGTGCAGAACGTCGACTACGACGCACTCCTGGCCGGCCTGCCGTCCGGGTCGCGGACGCGCTTGGACACCTTCGCCGGGCAGTACGCCGTGCAGGAGACGCCGATCTGTCATGTCTTCCCGCCCCCCGAGGACGCCGCCGCGGTCGAGCGCGCGGTCAGAGCCGCGGTGATCGTGGGTGAGACCCGCACGCTGCAGCAGGATGTCGCGTACGGGGTGCGGCAGCTCGCCGATGTGGCGCTCAAGGCCATGTCGCCCGGCATCAACGACCCGACGACGGCGCACGACGCGGTCTCGCACCTCGGCAGCGTCCTGGCTGACCTGCTCCGCCGCCGGCCACCCGCCCGGACGCTGCGCGGCCGGGAGGGTCAGGTCCTGCTGGTTCCGCACGCCACCACCCACGCCCGGCTCGTGGACCTCGCCTTCGACGAGGTGCGGATCGCCTCCGCGGAGCAGCCGACGGTGCTCATCTATCTGCTCGCGGTGCTGGACCAGGTCGAGCAGTCGCTCCACGGCCTGGACCGGCGCGACGCCGTCGACGCTCTCCGGAGGCAGGCTGACCTGGTCCGGGCGATGAACGAAGAAGCGGACGTGCCGGAGGCGGACCGCGACCGCGTCCGCCGCGCCTACGACCAGCGGTACGGGAGCCGACCGTCGGAGCCCTGATCCCGCTCGACCCGTCTCCGCGCCGTCACCGGGGCGAGGAGGCCGATGTCGGCGAGGCCCGCCGGGCAGCGTCCTGGCAGGGCGGGCAGATGCCGGACAGCTCCAGGGTGTGACCGACCTCGGCGAACCCGTGCCGGGTGGCCACGTCGTCGGCCCAGGTCTCGACCGCAGCCCCCCGCACCTCGATCGTCCGCCCGCACGAGCGGCACACCAGGTGGTGGTGGTGCGTCGAGCCGCACTCGCGGTAGACGGTCTCGCCGGCGTCGGTGCGCATCGCGTCGGCGGTCCCGGCCTCGACCAAGGTCTGCAGCGCGCGGTAGACGGTGGCGAGCCCCACCGACGCGCCCCCGGTTCGCATGGCGGCGTGGATGTCCTGGGCGCTGCGGAAGTCCCGGCTCCTCCCGAGCTCGTCCCGCACGCCCTGGAACTGCCGCGTCGACCGCTCGCGCCCGGCACGGTTCGACGGGGCGCCGGAAGTGGATCCTGTGGGCACGCGACCTCGCTGGGTGGGGTCGACTCACCGTACCTCGGGCCGGGTGCGGGGGAGCGGAGTTGCCGTCACGCCTGCCCGAGCTCGATGCGGTGCTCGGTGACCGCAGCGGCCAGGGCCGGGTCGTGGGTGACCAGGAGCAGCGCGCACCCGGTGCCGGTGACCTCGGTCATGAGGAGGTCCATCGTCGTCTCCTGGGTGGCCAGGTCCAGGCGGGAGGTGGCCTCGTCGGCGAAGACCAGGACGGGGCGGGCGAGCATCGCCCGCACGACGGCGATGCGCTGCAGCTCGCCACCGGACACCTGGCCGGGCCGCCGGCGCAGGATCTCGGGGGGCAGGCCGACGTGCGCCAGGAGCGACCTCAAACGGTCCTCGCCGGCGCCGTGGCGGCGCAGCACGTCGCGCAGCGGGCCCTCGAGCGGGACCCGGCGGGGGAAGGACGAGGTGGGGTCCTGGTAGAGCTTCTGCACCCGGCCGCCGCGGGTGGCGGGATGGCGCGCGACCGAGCCGGCGTCCAGGCTCGCCAGGCCGACCACCGCGTTGCCGAGCGTGGTCTTGCCGGCACCGCTCGGGCCGGTGAAGGCCCACCGCTCGCCGGCCCGGATGTCCAGGGAGAGGTCGCGGAACAGCACGTGGTCCCCGTACGACTTCGAGATCCCCCGCGCGCTGACCAAGGGCTCGGCCGTCCGGTCCGCCGTGGGCGGGCTGGTCCACGCGTGCCTCCAGCGGGACGGCTCGGCGGCCACCAGGCGCTCGGTGTAGGCGTGGCGCGGCGCGGTGAGGACCCGGTCGGCGGGGCCGCCCTCCACGACCGAGGCGTCCCGCATCACCAGCACCTCGCCGCCCAGCCGGCGGGCCAGGCGCAGGTCGTGGGTGATCGTCAGCAGGAGGCCGCCGTCGGCGACGTGGCCGGCGAGCAGGTCGGCGAGCCGGTCCAGCGACGCCGGGTCGAGCCCCTTCGACGGTTCGTCGACGACGAGGATCCGGGCCCCGCCGATGGTCGCCGCCGCATACGCGACACGCTGAGCCATGCCACCCGACAGGGTGTGAGGGTAGGCCGCCCCGGAGCCGGCCAGCCCGACGTGGTCGAGCCGCTCATCGGCCAGGCGCAGGGCCGCGCGGTCGCGGGGCCGCCAGCCACGTGCCCCCTCGGCGACCTGAGCGCGCACCCGCATCGTCGGGTCGAGCGACAGGCCCGGTTCCTGGGGGAGCAGTGCCAGCTCGCGTCCCCACAGGTGACGGCGGCCGCTGCGGTCGGCGAGGTCGAACCGGGCCGGCCCGATCGCCATGGATCCCTCGGCGACGAGCTCGGGCGGGAGGGTGCCCATGAGGGCATGCGCGAGCACGGACTTCCCCGACCCGCTCTCGCCCACGATGGTCAGGGGTCGGCCCGGGGCGATGCGCAGGTCGGCGACGTCGACGAGCGTCACGGTGCCGTGCCTGACGGTGGCCCTCGGGACGCTCAGGGCGTGGTCGGTGCCGCGGTCGGTGACGAGAGCGGTCTCGGTCATGAGGGGTCCTCGGAGGTGCGCAGGCCCAGGAAGCAGACGGTGAGCAGGAAGAGCACCGTGACCGGTGCCAGCGCGAGCCAGGGCGCGATGTCGTAGAAGGGGAAGGAGTCGGTGATCATCAGGCCGAGCTCGGCGCGCGGTGGCTGGAGGCCGACCTTGACGAAGCCGAGCGTCGACATGGCGAGGATGGAGGTGACCATGCCGAGCGAGGCGAGCGTGGTCAGCAGCTGCCGCAGGTCGGGCCACAGGTGCCGCCGGACCACATGGACCGGGCCGAGGCGGAGCAGCCGGGCCGCCTCGACGGCGGGGGAGCCGAGGACCAGGCCGGTGCGCGCCCGCACGACCCGGAAGTACTCCACCCACTGGGCGAGCGCGAGCCCGAGGTAGAGCGCCCAGATGCCGCCGGAGCCGAGGGCCGAGACGAGGAGGACGACGAGCAGGGCGGGGATGGCGACGAAGGCCTCCGACACCGCGCGCAGGAGGGCGTCGACCCACCCGCCGAGCCACGCCGACACCACGCCCGCGGTGGTGCCGAGGACCAGCGCGGTGGCGACGCACCCCGCCGCCAGGACGAGTGAGAGCCGGGCCGCGTGCGCGAGCCGGGCCAGCACGCTCCGGCCGTAGTCGTCCCGGCCGAGCGGCTCGGCGAGGGTCGGGGCTTCGAGGTAGCGGCTCAGGTCCTGGGCGGCAGGGTCGGGGAGCATGAGGGGGCCGATGACCGCGAAGACCGCCAGCGCCAGGAGCCCCCCGAGGGCCACCACGCGCGTGAGCGGGCGTCGTCGGCGCGCCCCGTCGACCGTCGCCGCCGCCTCGAGCAGCGGGGTCGTCATGCGCGGGCCTCCTGTCGGCGGGGTCGAGGGTCGAGCCACAACCCGGCGACGTCGACCAGCGTGTTGAGCGTGACGATGAGCAGGGCCAGGGCGAGCGCGGCGGCCTGGAGGACCGGCACGTCGCGCCAGAACACCGCATGGACCAGGGCGTGCCCGAGGCCCTGCCAGGCGAAGAGGCTCTCGACGACGACGACTCCCTCGACGAGGATGACCGCCTGGACGCCCAGGTAGGGGACCAGGACGACGGCGGCGTTGCGGACGACGTGGCGCAGGAGCACCCAGCGCTCGGCGAGTCCCTTGGTGTGGGCGAACCGGACGTAGTCGGACTGCCGCACCTCGACCACGGCGTCGCGCGTGACCCTGGCCACCAGGCCGGACAGGCCGATGCCGAGGGTGAGTGCCGGCAGCACGATCCCGGACGCGCTGTCGTGGCCCACGGCCGGGAGCAGCCCGAGCTGGGCGGAGAGGACGATCACGAGCACGAGGCCGAGCAGGAACGGCGGCACCGCCCGGACCCCGGCGACCCATGCCGTGGCCAGGCGGTCCACCGGGCCGCCGGGCCGGCGGGCGGCCAGGACGCCGGCTGCGCCGCCGAGGACGGTGGCGAAGGCGAGGGCGACAGCGGCCAGCTGCAGCGTGCCGAGCAGGTAGTACCCGACCTCCTCGACCACCGGGCGCGAGGTCACGAGGGACCGTCCGAGGTCGAGCCGGAACAGGTCGCCCAGCCAGCCGCCCAGCTGCTGCCACGCGGGCCGGTCCAGCCCGAGCTCGGCCCGGACGGCGTCCGCGGCCTTCTCGTCGACCAGGTCGTAGCCGTAGCGGCCGGCGGCGATCCGGTACGCGGCGTCGCCGGGTAGCCGCCGGACGACCAGGAAGCAGAGCACGGAGACCAGGACGGCAACGCCGACCGACTGGGCGCCGCGCCGGGCGAGCACCCCTCCGAGGGCGCGGATGCGCAGACTCACGAGGCCCACCGCAGGTCGGTGATGCGCCAGCTGGTCTCGAGGGGGTCCAGCACGAAGCCCTCGACGCTCTCGCTGACAGCGGCGTTCATGCGGTACCACGCCACCGGGATGAGCGGCAGCTGGCTCTGGGCGGTGCCGACGATGGCCCGGCGGTGCTCAACGGCCGCGTCCTCGGGGGCGCCGGCCAGCAGTGCCTCCACGGCGGTCTCGACGGCCGGGTCGCGCCAGTTCATGACGCCCCAGTCCGCGCCGTCGGGGTCGAAGACGGCGGCCACGTCGATCAGCGGGTCCGAGACGAGGGCGAAGTGCTTGGCGATGAGGGCGAGCTCGAGGCTGTCGTCGGCCTGCGCGGCCGGGATCTCGCTCGAGTTGGCCACCTCGACGTCGACGGCGACGCCCACGTCGGCGAGCGCGGCCTGGATCGCCGTGGCCAGGGCCGGCAGCTCGGCACGGTCGGGGTAGGTCAGGAGGTCGAGCCGGAGCGGCTCGCCGTCCCGGTGCAGCATGCCGTCGGCCCCGGGTGCCCACCCCGCCTCGGCCAGCAGGGCCCGGGCGGCCTCCCGGTCGTGGCGGAGGGGCTCGAGGTCGGCCTGCCAGGAGTCCAGCGAGGGCGGCAGCAGCTGGGTCGCGGCCAGCCCCTCCTCGCGGAGCACCGCCCCCGCCATCGCCTCGCGGTCCAGGGCCAGGCTGAGCGCTCGGCGCACCCGCACGTCGGCGAGCGCCGGGTGGCCGGCGTTGACCTTGAGCAGGATCGTCCGGGGCTGGAGGCTCGACTCCAGGCCGACTCCGGCGGTGGTCTCGATGCGCTGGCGTCCGGCGGGCTCCAGGCCGAAGACCACGTCGGCCTGGTCGCTGGCTGCCATCAGCGCGCGGGTCTCGGCCCGCCCGACGGACTGGAACGAGACGTTCCGGATCGCGGGCGGCGCGTCCCGCCACCCGTCGAAGCGGGTGGTCCTGATCGACGCCGGCAGCTGGACCCGCTCCACCTCGTAGGGGCCGGACCCGATGACCGAGGTGACACGGCCCGCGTCGTCGTAGGACCCGGGGGCGAGGACGGCGGTGCTGTAGTGCGTCAGCACGGCCGGCAGCGTGAGGTAGGGCGCGGCGAGCTCGACGACGACCGAGGACCCCTGGGCCCGGAGTGCCTCGATCGGCGTCTCGGCCAGGGGGCTCGCCTCCTGCGCGGCGGCCGTCTCGAGGGCGCCGATGACCGTGTCGGGCGTGACCGGCGTCCCGTCGTGGAAGGTGGCGCCCTCCACGAGGTCGAACGTCCACTCGGTGTGGTCGCTCGAGGAGGACCAGTCGGTGGCCAGGGCGGGGGCCAGCTCCCCGTCGATGTCGCTGGTCACCAGGGTCTCGGCGACCTGCAGGCGGGTGAAGACCTCCCCGTCCACGGCCGGGTCGAGGCTGTGGACCTCGAACGGACCCGCGATCCGGAGCGTGTCGGGGGAGCTCGTGGGGCCGGTGCCCGTGCTGCAGGCGGTGAGCCCGATGAGTCCCGCGGAGACGACCGCGGGACCCAGGAGGCGAAGGGGGCGACGCATGTGAGGTCTGCCTTCCGGGGTGGGGGAGAGGATGCGCCCCGGACAGTATTGATAACGATTGTCAATGTCAAAAAGGCTGCCGGCCGCGGCTGGACCGGCGCGCTCAGCCGGCGCCGAGGACCGCTCGGAGCTGCTCGAGGGTCGGTGCGCCCGCGTACCCGTCCGGGGTCCGGTACCTGCGACACGACAGCCCCGGCTGTTCTCCGGGCTCCGCGAACGGGTCGACGCCGTCGACGAGGATGCTCGGCGAGCCGAGGAATCCCACGCGGTCGGCCTCCTCGGGGGTCTCCACCAGCCGGTGGGTGATGGTGATGTCGGGGCGGCCCGCCGCGAGCTCGCGCACGCGCTGGTCGGCCACCTCCCAGTGCGGGCAGCCCCCGAAGTACAGCAGCGTGATCTCCATCCCCCGACGGTAGACGGCGGACGGCGCGGCGGATCGGCGCCGACCGAGCGGGTCTACCCTCGACGGATGAGACGCGCTGCAGTCGTCGCGGTCGGTGTGTACCTGACCGCGGCCGTCGCGACCCGCGCCGCGGAGGCGGCGGGATACCAGCAGTGCCACTGCTCGTCCACGTGCTGGTGTCGCCGGCCACTCCTCAGCGCCTTCCGCTGGGTGGCCCCGGTGGGCCACCGGTAGCCGCGGGCTGCGCCGCCGACGGTCAGGGCTCGCCGGCCGACGCCGCGAGGGCGGCCAGGTCGAGGATGGCCACCCGCCCGCGCCCGAGTGCCACGAGTCCCCGGTCGGCGTACTCGTTGAGCACCTTCGTCGCCGTCTCGCGCGAGGTGCCGGCGAGGGCCGCCACCTGTTCGTGGGTGAGCCGGACCTGCGGCCGGCCGCCCAGCCGCCGCGGCGGTTCGGCCTCGGCGACGAGGCAGAGGGTGCCGGCGATGCGCTGCGGGGCGCTCTTGAAGACGCTGTCGGACAGCCGCCGCTCGAGCTGGGAGACCCGGGCGCCCAGGATCCCGAGGATGCGGGCGGTGATGCGGGGGTCCGAGAGCAGGAAGCGCTGGACGTCGGCTCGGCTCAGCACACAGACCGTGACGTCGTCGAGGGCCTCGGCGAAGTTGTCGTGCATCTGCTGGCCGAGCACGAGCATCTCGCCGAAGATCGTTCCTGGGGTGATGATCGCCGTGGTCAGGGCGTGTCCGTCGGCGGAGACCCGGAAGATGCGGACCCGGCCCTCCTTGAGGATGAAGAGCACCTCGGCCGGCTGGGGTGGTGAGTACACCAGGTCGCCGGGCGTGAACCGTCGCATCGGGGCTGCGGCGGCGATCGCCGCCATCTCCCGGTCCTCGAGGTCGGCGAAGATGTCGACCTCGGCGATGCACCAGGGGTCGGGGGTCACGGTGTGGCCGTCCACGTCGCTCAGCTCCTCGCGGTGTCGCGGCGCCCAGGGTGGGGGGCGGCAGACGTCGAGCGCGCCACGACACGCCACCGGACCCGGTGTCGAGCCCCCGGTCCGGCGCGGCAACCCGACCATCCCATTGTCGACCGCGCCGGCCGTCCCGTCCACGGTGTCGGGTCCCACGCCGCTCACCGGCGCCGGCTCGTGACCAGCCGGACCGCTCGCACCGCGCCGATGGACGCGAGCGCCCCGACCACGACGACGACGAACCCGGTCGGCCCCACCGCTGCGACGGCCTGGGCCAGCGACTGCTGGACCTGCGCGGCCGCCTCGATCACCGGGTCGTCGGGTCCGGCTCCGCCGAGGACCCGGATCTCCCACCACCCGTAGTAGGCGACGTAGGCACCGACGACCAGCAGCAGGGAGCCACTGATGAGCGGCATCCTCCGGCCCACCCGGCGCGCGCCCCGGACCAGCGAGCTGCGCGCCAGGGCCACGGCCAGTGCGGCCGACCCGACGACCAGACCCATGCCCGCCGCGTAGAGAGCGAAGAGGCCGAGGCCCGCGAGTGGGGACTCGGCGCGGAAGGAAGAGACGACGACGGCGAGGAACGGGGCGATGGTGCAGGTGAGGCTGGCGAGCGCGTAGGAGACCCCGAACCCGAACATCGAGCCCAGCGAGCGGGTGACCGGCCTGCCGGGCCGGGAGCCCCACGCGGGCAGGACGAGCCCGTGGCCGGTCACGAGCCAGAGCCCGGCCCCGAACACCGCTGCTCCGGCCAGCACGCTGAACCACGGCAGGTACCGCTGGGCCGAGCTCGCGACGGGAGCCACGACGGCGCCGAAGACGGCGAAGGCGGCGGTGAACCCTGCCGTCATCGCCACCGTCATCCGCAGCGCCCGCACCACCGCGGCCGTCCGGCTCGGGTCCTCACCCGTGACCAGCAGCGACAGGTACGCCGGGAGGAGGGCGAAACCGCAGGGGTTGAGCGCCGCGAGCATCCCGGCGGCGAGGGCCAGAGCCGCGGTGCCGGTCAGCACCTCAGCCCACCAGCTCCGCCACCCGGGCGGCGAGGTCCTCGTTGTCGAGGTACCCCTGAGCGGCCACGCGCCCGTCGGCGTCCAGGAGGACGTAGGTGCTCTGGGCCGTGACGGCGAAGTGCACCCAGAGCGAGCCGTCCTCGTCGACGAGGTGGGTGACCCCGTCGACGGAGCTGCCGTAGTCCCGGATGTCCGCGGGCGGGGCGAGCCCGCCGACCCCGACGACGTGCACCCGGCCGGCGTACGTCGCGCTCACGGCCTGGACCGTTCCCGCTTGTGCTCGGCACGTGGGGCACCAGGGCGCCCAGAACCAGAACACCGCGGGCCGCCCGGCCAGCGACCGGCCGTCGAGGGTCGAGCCGTCCAGCGTCTCGGCGGTGAACGACAGGCTGGCGGGGGCGGCAGGGAGGGCTCCTGGACCGGGATCCGGGTCGTCCCCGGCCGGGGCGGTACATCCGCTCAGGGCCAGGGCCACCCCGAGGACCAGCCGCGTGAGCACCGTCGACCGCATGTCGCCCTCCTCGTCGGGAGACCTCAGTGTGCGGGTGGCGCGTGGCCCCGTCCGTGTCCGCGGTCACGGAACCCGACCCACCGCCGGACCCATGCTCGGGGCAGGCCCGACGCGCCACCTCGGCGCCCGGGTACGCACGGGAGGTACTGACCATGAGCCGGATCGCACCCCTGCTGGCCGTCGCCGGTCTCGCCCTCGTGACCGCCTGCGCGGGCACGACCACCGTCGAGGAGCCCGCCGGGTCCTCGTCCGGTCGGTCCGTCCAGGCACCCCGCGAGGACGTCCCCTCGGCCCTGGACGACCCCCGGAACGACACTTTCCCGGACCCACTGATCGACCTCGACGACCTCCTGTCCGGGGGCCCCCCGCCGGACGGCATCCCGCCGATCGACGAACCCCGCTTCGAGCCGGCCGGGACGGTGGACTGGCTGGAGGGCGACGAGCCGGTCCTGTCGCTGACGGTCGCGGGGGAGACCAGGGCGTACCCGCTGCGCGTCATGACCTGGCACGAGATCGTCAACGACGAGGTCGGAGGGGTCCCGGTGGCGGTCACCTTCTGCCCCTTGTGCACCTCCGGTGTGGCCTTCCTCCGAACCGTGGCCGACCGCGGGGTGCTGTCCTTCGGCACCTCCGGGCAGCTCTACGCGGACAACCTCGTGATGTACGACCGCCAGACCGAGTCCCTCTGGCCGCAGCTCACCGGCGTGGCCTCGGTGGGGGCCCTCACGGGCACCGCGCTGGAGGCGATCCCGATGGGGACCGTCGGCTGGCGGGACTTCGCGGCCGCCCACCCCGAGGCGCTCGTCCTGTCGCAGGACACCGGCTTCGCCCGGCCGTACGGCACCAACCCGTACGCGGGATACGACGACCCGGACGGCCGGCTGCTGTTCGCCCTGCCCGGCGACCCCGACACCCGGCTCTCCGTCAAGGAGCGGGTCGTCGGCGTCAGCGACGGGTCGGACGCCGTCGCGGTCCGGCGGGCCTCGCTCGTCGGGCGTGGACCGCTGGAGCTGACGGTGGGGAGTCGGGACGTCGTGCTCTGGCATCGGCCGGGGCAGGCCTCGGCCCTGGACACCAGCCGGATCGCCGACGGCGCCGAGATCGGGTCGGTCGGGGTGTTCGAGCCCCTGGTGGGGGACCGGCTGCTCCATTTCGAGCTGCGCGGCGAGGACATCGTGGACCGGGAGACGGGGAGCCGGTGGGACGTCCTGGGTCGAGCCACATCCGGTCCGCTGGACGGGGCCGAGCTGACCCCGTCCCTGTTCCTGGACACCTTCTGGTTCGCGTGGGTGGCGTTCCACCCCGATACCCGGCTCGTGCCGTGACGCCGGCGTCTCAGAGCACGGATGCCATCCGGCGCACGGCCTCCTCGATGATGCCGGGGGAGGTCGCGAAGTTGAGCCGGACGAAACCCTGGCCGCCCCCCGGGTCGTAGCGGGGCCCGGAGCCCAGCGCGACCCGGGCCTTCTCCCGGAAGACGGTGGCGGGGTCGTGCCGGAGCCGCAGCGGCCGACAGTCGAGCCAGGCGAGGTACGTCGCGGCGGGTGCCCGCCAGCGCACGTCCGGCAGGTGCTCGGTCAGGAGCCGCCCGAGCAGCGCGCGGTTGTCGGCGAGCTCGGTGAGCAGGTGCGCCTGCCAGACCCGGCCGTCGCGCATCGCGGCCACGTGCCCGATCTCGCCGAGATGCGAGGAGCCGTGGGTGTGGACCTCGTGGAGCAGGCCGAGATCGTCGCGCGCCTCCGCGCCCGCCACGACGACGGCGGACTTGAGCCCGGCGAGGTTCCACCCCTTCGAGGGCGAGAACGCCGCGAAGCCGTGCTCGCCGCCGGGCACCGTCAGGTACGGCGTGAAGCCCGGCCCGCCGGGGTACACGAGCGGGGCGTGGATCTCGTCGCTGACGACCCGGACGCCGTGGTCGTGGGCGAGCGCCGCCAGGGCAGCGAGCTCCTCGGCCGTGTGCACCGTCCCCGTGGGGTTCTGCGGGTTGCACAGGAGGTACGCGGCGCGCTGCCCCGACGCCGTCGCGGCCCGGAACGCGGCCGCGAGGCCCGCGAGGTCGAGACGGCCGTCCGGCCCGAGCGGGGCGTCCACGCGGCGACGGCCGATCGCCTCGACGAAGCCGAAGAACGAGTCGTACACCGGAGGCGACACGATGACCGGGCCGCCCTCGTCGGTGAGGACCCGGAGCATCTCGCTCACGCCGATCATGACGTCGGCGACGACGACCGCATCGGCGGGATCCACGGACCAGTCCCACATGTCCGAGGCGTAGCGGGCGACCTCCGCCGCGTAGCGCGGTGCCCAGCCGTACCCGGTGTCGCCGCGGGCCATCGCCGCGCTCACGGCCTCGACGACGGCCGGGCACGGCGCGGCGTCCATCTCGGCGACCCACAGCGGCAGGACGTCCGGCGGGTAGGCCAGCCACTTGACGCTGGTCCGGTCCCGGCGGAGTTCCCTCTCGGTCGCGCCGAGGATGGCGGTGCTCATCCCGCCACTGTATGGAACCGCGACACCAGGACCGGCTCCGGTGCGGAGGTCGGCGCGGATGCCCGGCGCGACGACATACAGTGGCGCGCATGTCCGGCGAGGGGTCGCAGCACCCGGTGAGCACGCGTGTCCTCACCGTCCCCAACGTCCTGTCCGCCCTCCGGTTCGTCGGGGTGCCCGTGTTCCTCTGGGCGCTCCTCACCGAGCGGGACGCGCTCGCGATCGTCCTTCTCACCGCCTCGGGCATCACCGACTACCTCGACGGCAAGATCGCCCGCCGGTACGGCCTCGAGTCCCGGCTGGGGCAACTGCTGGACCCCGTGGCCGACCGGCTCTACATCGCGTCCACCCTGCTGGGGCTCGCGTGGCGCGACGTGCTCCCGTGGTGGGTCGTCGCCGTCCTGTTCGCCCGGGAGGCGTTCATGGCCGTCGTCGTGCTCATCGCCAAGCGGCACGGCTGGCTGGGGCTGCCGGTCCACTTCGCCGGCAAGGCCGCCACGTTCAACCTCCTGTACGCCTTCCCGATCCTGCTCCTCGCCGACGGCGACGGCACCGCCGCCCGGATCGCCGAACCGATCGGGTGGGGCTTCGCGTGGTGGGGCATCACGCTCTACTGGTTCTCCGCGGGGCTCTACGCCGTCCAGCTGCGCCGGTTGCTCGCCCATCGACGCCTGGCCGCCGCATGACCGACGAGACGCCCGGGCCGCGCAAGGAGCGTCGCGGCGGCAACCGCCCGGAGCGCCGCCCGGACGCGTCCATGACCCTGATCCGCACGATGATGGAGCGTCCGCTCGACCCGGGCTACGCGGCTGCGGCCGAGCGGCGCCACCGGGCCGGGCTGCCCGGCTCCACGTCCCTGCGGTCACCGCGGCTCGCCCTGGCGACGATCGGGCTCGGACTCCTCCTCGGGGTGGCCGCGGCCAACCTCACCGCGGAGGACTCACCTCGCGCGGCCGCCCGCGAGGAGCTCATGCAGCAGATCGAGGACCGCCGCACCGAGGTCGACGTGCTGTCCGCGCAGGCCCAGGACCTCCAGGCCCGGGTCACGACGCTGGAGGCGGCTCAGCTCGCCGGCCAGGGTGACGGCGAGCGGAGCCGCGAGCTCGCCATCGCCGTCGGTGCCCTGCCGATGGAGGGGCCGGGCGTGCGGGTCACCCTCGACGACGCACCGGACGCCGACGAGGCGACGGGCGACGACGCCGACCAGAAGCGCGTCTTCGCCCGGGACCTCCAGTTCGTCGTCAACGCGCTGTGGGCGGCCGGAGCCGAGTCCGTGAGCATCAACGGCCACCGGCTCACGTCGGTGTCCGCGATCCGGTTCGCCGGGTCCGCGCTCGTCGTCGACTACCGGCCCCTGGCCCGCCCGTACGTCGTGACCGCCCTCGGCGACCCGCGCGAGCTGCCGGCCCGGTTCGCCGACGGCGCGGGCGGCAGCTACCTCTCGACGCTGCACAGCACCTTCGGGATCCGGGCAGACACCGAGGTCTCCGCGGACCTCGAGGTGCCCGCCGCGGTGGGCCTGACGACGCGCTTCGCGCGCATTGTGGATACTGGGTCGTCCCCGAGCAGCGGGGCATCGACCGCGAGCGAGACGGAAGGCGGAGCGCCGTGATCCCTGCCATCGGGCTCGCCCTCGGCATCGTCGTCGGCCTCCTGCTGGAGCCGGCGGTGCCCATCTGGCTGCAGCCCTACCTGCCGATCGCCGTCATCGCGGCGCTTGACGCGGTCTTCGGCGCCGTCCGGGCGATCCTCGACGGCATCTTCAGCGACAAGGTGTTCGTCGTCTCGTTCCTGTCCAACGTCGTCGTCGCGGCGTTCATCGTCTTCCTCGGCGACAAGCTGGGCGTCGGCAGCCAGCTGTCCACCGGGGTCGTCGTCGTCCTCGGGGTGCGCATCTTCTCCAACGTCGCCTCGATCCGCAGGCACCTGTTCGACGCATGACGACGCCGGACCGCGAACCTCGATCCCCGGAGAACGCGCGCCACGCGTGGTCCCGGCTGCGCCGCGCCGGCGCGCCGTCGTTCAGTCGCTCGAACCTGCTCGCGATGCTGCTCGCCGCCTCCCTGGGGTTCGCGATCATCACGCAGGTCCGCCAGACCTCGGTCCAGGGCCTCGAGAACCTCCGCGAGGACGAGCTGGTCCGGATCTTCGCCGACGTCGACCAGGACGGTGAGCGGCTGGGCGACGAGGTCCGCGACCTCCAGACCTCCCTCGAGCTCCTCGAGAGCCGGACGACGGGGGAGGCCGAGGCGCAGCGGGCGGCCCAGGAGCGGCTCGACGCCCTCGGGATCCTCGCGGGCACGGCACCGGCAGCCGGGCCCGGGATCATCCTGCGGATCAGCGACCCCCAGCGGGCGGTGGAGGCGACGCTGCTGCTGGACGCCGTCCAGGAGCTGCGGGACGCCGGCGCGGAGGCGATGCAGATCGGCGACGTCCGGATCGTGGCCAACACGTGGTTCGCCGACACCCCGGACGGGGTCTCGGTCTCGGGCACCGAAGTCCGCCCGCCGTACGTCATCACCGCCATCGGCGACGCGAACACCCTGGCCGGTGCCATGCAGATCCCCGGCGGGGTCACGGCGACCTCGCGACGGGTCGGCGCCGAGGCCACCGTCGACATCCGGACCCGCGTCGTCGTCGACGCGTTGCTGAGTGTCGCCACGCCTCAGTACGCTCGCCCCGTCCCCACGACCAACCCCTGACGTGGCCACGGCCCGAGACAGGAACGACATGAGCGACCTCGAGTACCCCGCAGGCCTGCGATACACCGCCGAGCACGAGTGGGTCCGCACCGAGGGCGAGAACGTCCGGGTGGGCATCACCGCCTTCGCCCAGGAGGCACTCGGCGACGTCGTCTACGTGAGCCCGCCCACCGTCGGCGACTCCGTGGCGGCCGGCGACACCTGCGGCGAGGTGGAGTCCACCAAGTCCGTCAGCGACCTGTACGCGCCCGTCGCCGGCGAGATCACCGCGGTCAACCCGGCCCTCGACGCGACGCCCGAGCTCGTCAACTCCGACCCCTACGGCGAGGGCTGGATGTACGAGCTGCGCCCCGCGAACCCGGCCGACGTCGAGGCACTGCTCGACGTCGAGGCGTACACCGCCCAGCTCAGCTGAGCCGGGCGCCGCGACGCAGCGCCGGCGGGCGGGCAGCACCGCGGGACAACCCCGCGGCCGTGATCTAGGGTGGCATTCCCGCACGAGTGACGATGGAGGCCAGAGGCCGAATGACAGCAGACGAGCGCGAGGACCAGCAGAGCGCCGTTCCCGAGCCCACGACGATGCGGCTCCAGGCGGTCGAAGGGTCCGCGCGGGTCGAGCCGCAGGAGGGCGAGCACGCCCTCACCAAGGCCGACCTCGCGACGGTCGAGGCGCTGCGTCCGGGGACCGCCCTCCTGGTGGTGCTGCGCGGTCCCAACACCGGGGCCCGCTTCCTCCTCGACGACGACGAGGTCACCTCGGGGCGCCACCCCGACAGCGACATCTTCCTCGACGACGTCACCGTGTCGCGCAAGCACGCGAAGTTCGTGCGCACCGCCGACACCTTCGTCGTGCAGGACGTCGGCTCGCTCAACGGCACCTACGTCAACCGCGACCTCGTCGACGAGGCGACGCTGCACACCGGTGACGAGGTCCAGATCGGCAAGTTCCGGCTCGTGTTCTACGCGGCCGCAGCACGCGGCTGACGCTCGCTCGTGGCGCCCGCCCCGAGGCCGCTCAGCATCGGCGCGGTCGTGCATGCGCTGGCCGACGAGTTCCCGGAGCTGACGATCTCGAAGGTGCGGTTCCTCGAGACCGAGGGGCTTCTCAGCCCGGCCCGCACCGGCTCCGGCTACCGGCAGTACGCGAAGGCCGACGTCGACCGACTGCGCTGGGTGCTGCGGATGCAGCGAGACCGGTTCTGGCCGCTCACCGCCATCCGGGAGGCCCTCGAGGCCGCCGACCGGGGCCTGGACCCCGCGGCCGCCGGGCGGGCGGCGGTGCCCGACCCCGCCCTCGACCCGGACCTCCCGGACGACGACGGGCTCCTCGCGCGGGGGCCGCTGCGGATCAGCGCTGGTGAGCTCGCCGAGGCCACCGGGCTCAGCGCAGCGGAGGTCACCGCGCTCGGGGAGCACGGGCTGCTGCGACCCCACCCCGACGGCTCCTACCGCGCCGACGACCTGCGGGCGGCCACGGCGGCCGCCGGCCTCGCGCGGTACGGGCTCGAGGCGCGCCACCTCCGGGTCGTCCGCGCCGCGGCCGACCGCGAGTCGGGGCTCCTCGAGCAGGCCACGGCGAGCCTGCGCGGGGCCGGCGCCGCCGAGGCCCGGAGCGAGGCGCTGCGCCTCGTCCTCGCGCTGCACGCGGCGCTCGTGCGGGGCGGGCTCGACGCGCCGTCTTGAGCCTGGGGGTACGGTGGCGATATGAAGGTCCTGGACGTCCTCGGGGTGCGGGTCGAGATGCCGACGAACCATCCGATCGTCCTCCTGCGCGAGCGCGACGGCGTCCGCTACCTGCCGATCTGGATCGGTGCGGCCGAGGCCACCGCCATCGCGTACGCCCAGCAAGGTGTCGTCCCGCCCCGCCCGCTCACCCACGACCTCCTGAGGACGGTCATCGACGAGACCGGGCACACCCTGACCCACGTGCGCATCACGGCGCTCCAGGACGGGGTCTTCCACGCGATCCTCGCCATCGACGGGGGAGCCGCCGGCGGCGGGGTCGACATCGACTCCCGGTCCTCCGATGCGATCGCCCTGGCCCTGCGCGCCGGCGCCGACATCGTCGCCGAGGAGTCCCTGCTCGAGGAGGCCGGCGTCGAGATGGCCGAGCCGGAGGAGGACGAGGTCGAGAAGTTCAAGGCCTTCCTCGACCACGTCTCGGCCGACGACTTCGACACCGAGAGCGACTCCTGAGCCTCCCGGCCGACACGCCGAGCCCGACACGCCGACGCGCGCTGAGTGCCACGGTCGTTGACCCACGTCACATCCGCACCTACTGTCACACCCGTCACAGAAGTGACGAAGGAAGTGACGTCGATGTCATTTCCGGGCGTACAGTCGTCAGCACAAGGCGGCTCATCATTTGGAGGTAGGCGTGGGCTCCACCGGCGAGGCACGGCACCCGGGCTCGGGCTCGGTCCCGGTCGTGGCGCAGGGCATGCTCTTCTCCGACGACCTCCCGGAGCTCGACGAGGAGGTCGGCTACCGCGGGCCCACGGCCTGCAAGGCGGCCGGCATCACCTACCGGCAGCTCGACTACTGGGCACGCACCGGGCTCGTCGACCCCTCGGTCCGCGCGGCCGGCGGGTCGGGCACCCAGCGGCTCTACGGCTTCCGCGACATCCTCGTCCTCAAGGTCGTCAAGCGGCTGCTCGACACCGGGGTCTCCCTGCAGCAGATCCGAGGCGCCATCGACGTGCTGCGGCACCGCGGCGTCGAGGACCTCGCGGGGATCACGCTGATGAGCGACGGTGCCTCGGTGTACGAGTGCACCTCCAGCGACGAAGTCATCGACCTCCTCCAGGGCGGGCAGGGCGTCTTCGGCATCGCCGTCGGCCGGGTCTGGCGCGAGGTCGAGGGCGAGCTCTCCGAGCTCCCCAGCGAGCGTGCCGAGCACGAGACCGCCGAGGCGCACCCCGACGACGAGCTGCACGCCCGCCGCGCCGCCCGTCTCGCCTGACCTCCGCTCCGGTTGACCGGAGCCGCGCACCCACGGTGCTAGATTGAGTGTGCCGCTCACACCGTGCGGGAGAGTCCTCGGTTCTGCTTACCGGGGCGCCGAAGGGGCAACACTCCCCAGAACCTCTCAGGCGCAAAGGACCGCACGGCGCAGGCACCTCTGGAGGCCCCCCGGCTCGACAGAGGGGGAGGACGACAACACCGTCTGCCCCCGGAGGTCATCCTCGTGAGCACGTCCCCCCTTCCCGAGTTCGCCGGTCGCCACATCGGTCCGCGAGAGTCCGACCTGGCCGGGATGCTCAAGGTCGTCGGCCGCGAGTCGCTCGCCGACCTCGTCGACACCGCCGTCCCCGGCGGCATCCGGTTCGAGGGCACCCTCGACGTCGAGCCCGCCGCGTCCGAGTCCGCGGTCGTCGCCGAGCTCCGGTCGGTCGCCGTCCGCAACCACGTCCTCACCTCGCTCATCGGCCTCGGGTACTACGGCACCGTGACCCCGGCCGTCATCCAGCGCAACGTGCTCGAGAACCCCGCCTGGTACACGGCCTACACCCCGTACCAGCCGGAGATCTCGCAGGGGCGGCTCGAGGCCCTGCTCAACTTCCAGACCGTCGTCAGCGACCTCACCGGGCTGCCCGTCGCAGGGGCGTCGCTCCTCGACGAGTCCACGGCCGCCGCGGAGGCGATGACCCTCATGCGTCGCGGGTCCAAGGCCCCGGCCGACGCCGTTCTGCTCGTCGACGAGCAGGTGTTCCCGCAGACCCTCGCCGTGATCCGCACCCGCTCGGTGCCGCTGGACCTCCCGGTCGTCGTCGCCGACCTGACCGGGGTCGACTCCGCCGAGACGCTGCGCGCTGCGGCCGGGGGCCGTGAGGTGTTCGGCGTCCTCGTCCAGTACCCGGCGATGGACGGCCGGCTCCACGACCACACGGCACTGGCCGCAGCCGCGCACGAGGCGGGTGCGCTCGTCACGGCGGCCGCGGACCTGCTCGCGCTCACCCTGGCCACGCCGCCGGGGGAGTGGGGCGCCGACATCGCGGTCGGGACGACCCAGCGGTTCGGGGTGCCGATGGGCTTCGGGGGGCCGCACGCCGGCTACATGAGCGTGCGTCCCGGGCTCGAGCGGACGCTGCCCGGCCGCCTCGTCGGGGTGTCCGTGGACGCCGACGGCGCTCCGGCGTACCGACTCGCGCTGCAGACCCGCGAGCAGCACATCCGGCGCGAGAAGGCGACGTCCAACATCTGCACCGCCCAGGTGCTGCTCGCGGTCATGGCGAGCATGTACGCGGTGTACCACGGGCCCGAGGGCCTGCGCGGCATCGCGGTGCGCGTCCACAGCCACACCCGCGCCCTCGCCGACGCGCTGCGGGCCGCTGGGCTCGACGTGGGGGAGGGCCCCTTCTTCGACACCCTGGCCGTCCGGGCCCCAGGCCGTGCCGGCGACCTGGTGGCGGCGGCCCTCGCGCAGGGGGTCAACGTCTGGCACCGCGACGACGACACCGTGCTCGTGAGCGTCGACGAGACCACCGACGCCATGGTGCTCGGCAAGGTCTGCCGGGCCTTCGGGGCCACCGCTCCCGACACCGTCCCGGCGGCCGCGCCCTCGTGGCCGGACGCCCTGACCCGGGACTCCGAGTACCTCACCCACCCGGTCTTCGCCGCGTACCGGTCCGAGACCGCGATGCTGCGCTACCTGCGCCGTCTCGCCGACCGTGACTTCGCACTGGACCGGGGGATGATCCCGCTCGGGTCGTGCACGATGAAGCTCAACGCGACGACCGAGATGGTGGCCGTCACGTGGCCTGAGTTCGCGCACCTCCACCCGTTCGCCCCGCACGCCCAGACCAAGGGCATCCGGGGGCTCGTCGACGAGCTCTCGGCCTGGCTGTGCGACATCACCGGGTACGACGCGGTCTCGCTCCAGCCCAACGCCGGCTCCCAGGGCGAGCTCGCGGGGCTACTCGCCATCGCCGCCTACCACCGGGCGAACGGCGACCACGAGCGCCGCGTCTGCCTCATCCCCAGCAGCGCCCACGGCACGAACGCCGCCAGCGCGGTGATGGCAGGGATGAAGGTCGTCGTCGTCAAGACCGACCCCGTCACGGGCAACGTCGACCTCGACGACCTGCGCGCCAAGGTCGACGAGCACCGGGCCACGCTGGCGGCGATCATGGTCACCTACCCCTCGACGCACGGGGTGTTCGAGGACACGATCACCGACCTGTGCGCGCTCGTCCACGACGCCGGTGGCCAGGTCTACGTCGACGGGGCCAACCTCAACGCTCTCGTCGGGGTCGCCCGCCCGGGCCGCTTCGGCGCCGACGTGTCGCACCTCAACCTGCACAAGACGTTCTGCATCCCGCACGGCGGTGGCGGCCCGGGCGTGGGCCCGGTCGCGTGCCGCGAGCACCTGGCCCCCTACCTGCCCAACCACCCGCTGGACCCCGAGGCGGGCCCCGAGACGGGCGTGGGTCCGGTCTCGGGGGCTCCGTACGGGTCGGCGAGCATCCTGCCGATCTCGTGGGCCTACGTCCGGCTCATGGGCGGCGCGGGGCTGACCCGCGCCACCGAGGTGGCCATCCTCAACGCCAACTACGTCGCGGCGCGGCTGCGGGAGCACTACCCGGTGCTGTACTCCGGCACCGACGGCCTCGTGGCCCACGAGTGCATCCTCGACCTGCGGGGCATCACCAAGGAGACCGGGGTCACCGTCGACGACGTCGCCAAGCGGCTTGTCGACTACGGCTTCCACGCGCCGACGATGTCGTTCCCCGTCGCGGGCACCTTGATGGTGGAGCCGACCGAGAGCGAGGACCTCGGCGAGCTGGACCGGTTCTGCGACGCGATGATCGCGATCCGCGGCGAGATCGCCGAGGTCGGGAACGGGGCGGTGGCCATCGCCGACAGCGTGCTGCGCCACGCACCGCACACCGCGGTCTCGCTCGCCGGGGACTGGGACCACCCGTACGACCGCACCGCTGCGGCCTACCCCGAGGGCGTCGACCCCGCCGCCAAGTACTGGCCGCCGGTGCGCCGCATCGACGGGGCCTACGGCGACCGGCATCTCGTGTGCTCGTGCCCGGCGCCGGAGGCGTTCGAGGACTGAGGGGTCGCTGGACCGTGGCGTTCGGGGGCGTCGGCGGCTCAGGCCGCCGGCGCCTCCGCCGCGGTCCGGGTGGCGACGCTGCTGCCCGCCGCGCCCTTGGTGACGACGATCTGGTGCGGGATGCGGGCCCGGAGATCGGCGACGTGGCTGACGACGCCCACCGCGCGGCCGCCCTCACGCAGCCCGTCGAGGACGGTGAGCACCTGCTCGAGGCTCTCGTCGTCGAGGCTGCCGAAGCCCTCGTCGATGAACAGCGTGCCGAGGTCGAGCCCGCCCGACTCCTCGCGGACGGCGTCGGCCAGCCCCAGGGCGAGGGCGAGGGAGGCCATGAAGGTCTCGCCGCCCGAGAGCGAGGCGGTGTCGCGGGCCCGGCCCGTCCACTGGTCGAGCACCCGCAGCCCGAGCCCCGAGCGGGCCCCGCGCGCGGCGCGCTCGTCGGTGTGCTCGAGGACGTAGCGACCGGCTCCCATGACCGCGAGCCGCTCGTTGGCGAGGGTCGCGACCTTCTCGAGCCGGGCGGCGAGGACGAACGAGCTGAGCCGCATCCGCAGCGTGTTGTCGCCGCCGGTGCCCCCGACGGCGTCGGCGAGCTCGCGAACGCCGGCCTGCCGCGCGGCGAGCCCGGCGAGGTCGGCGCACCGCGCCTCGAGGCCGGGACGCAGCGCCTCCAGGGCCCGGACGGCGCGGCCGACGGCCTCGTGGGTGGAGACGGCCTCGAGCACGGCCCGTCGTGCGGCGCGCGACGCGGCGACGAGATCCTCGACCGGGGGCGCGTCGGCCTTCAGGGCGGCCTCGACCTCGGGCTCGGCCAGCACGGCGCGCGCGGCGTCGAGGTCGCGGGCATGGCCGAGCACCGCGTCGCGGAGCCGGTCGGTGGCGCCGGCGTCGCGGACCGCGGCCCCGGCCTCGGCTGCCGAGCCGAAGCCGGCCGCCTCAGCCGCGGCGTCGAGGTCGGCGGTGACGGTGGCGAGCCGGGTGCGGGCCGCCTCGGCCTCCTCCTCGGCGCGCAGCAGGTGCGCCAGGGCGTCCCGGGCCCGGGTGTGCCCGGCCGGGTCGGGGGAGGCGCACGGGCACGTCGCGTGGGTCGCGAGAGCCTCCTCGAGCCGGGACGCCGCCTGCCCGGCCTCCTCGGTCAGTGCCGTGAGGCGCTCGTCGGTGACCTCGAGGGTGGCCAGGACCCGCTCATGGCGGACCTCGGCGGACGCGGCGGCGGACCGGTGGGTGTCGCGGGTTGCGCGGGCCGCGTCGAGCCCGCTGCCGGCGGCGCGGGCGCGCTCGAGCGCTGCGCCGGCCCGGGTGAGGTCGGCGGTGAGAGCGTCGCGCGTGACGCCGTCGAGGTCCTCGGCCCGGGCGCGGACGGACGCCTGGAGGGCGCTGACCTCGCGGTCGAGCTCGGAGACCGCCGCCTGGGCGGCCTCGAGCCGGGACTCGGCCGTGCTGAGCGCCTCGGGGGTGACCGGGTCGGCGGCGACCGCGGGGGCGGGGTGCTCGGCCGAGCCGCACACCGGGCAGGGGTCGCCGGAGCCCAGTCCGGCGGCGAGCTCGGCCGCCATCTGGTCGAGCCGGCGTGACCGGAGCGTGAGCAGCTCGCTCTGGCGGGCGAGCAGGTCGTCGCGGGCCTCGACGAGCCGAGGCGCGAGGGCCTCCAGCCGCGCGGTGCCGGCGTCGACCTCGTCGAGGGTGCCGAGGCGGCCCCGGAGCACCTGGACGCTGTGCTCGAGCCCGGGGAGCCGGGCCACCTCGCCGAGGACGCGGGTCAGCTCGAGCTCCGCCGACGAGGCCGCGGCGGCGAGGGCCGGGAGCGACTCCGCGAGGGCGTCGCGCTCGGCCGCGAGGGACTGCGCGTCGAGGACGGCGGCGTCCAGGGCCGCCGCGAGGTCGCGGGCGGGGCCGGCCTCGCGCCCTACGGCCTCGGCCGCCGCGTCGAGCGCCCGGACGGCGGTGAGGAGGTCGGCGGCGGGCAGGTCGGTGTCGAGCCCGAGGCCCACCGCGGCGGCTCGCCGACGGGTTACCAGGGCCTCGGCGGAGTCGACCTCGGCCACCGCGCGGTGGCGGGCCTGGAGGTGACCCGCCACGGTGGCGGCGCGATCGGCCGCGTCGAGCTCGTCGCGGCGAGCGGTGTGCTCGGTGGCCGCCGCGGCCAGGTGCTCCAGGCGGGCGCGGGCCGTGCGGCCGCGCTGCTGCCGGCCGGCCAGCTCACGGGCGGTGTCGAGGGCCGACTGGGCGGAGGCCTCCGCGGTCTCTGCGGCGTCGACCGCCGCGAGGGTGCCGGTGAGGCGCAGCGCCAGGGCGTCCGCGACGTCCGCGAGCCGGGCCGCCAGGCCGTCGACGCCCACCGACCCCAGCGGCGGGGGCGCGTCGCCGTCGGCGTCGGCGGGGTCGGCGGGGTCGGCGAGGAGCCCGGGCACGCCCGCGAGGGCGTCGTCGAGGCGCAGGAGGTCGGTGTCGAGGCCGGACCGCGCGGCCTCCAGGGCCGCGGCCCCGGTGCGCCGGGCCTCGACGAGCCACTGCTCGACGTCGGCGAACACCCCGACGTCGAAGAGCCGCTCGAGGACGTCGCGCCGGTCCTCGGGGGTGGCCCGCAGGAAGGCGGCGAACTCGCCCTGGGGGAGCAGAACGACCGTCGCGAACTGCGCCAGGCCCATGCCGAGGATCGAGCGCACCTCATCGGCCACCTCATCGTTGCGGATGCTCACGGCCTGCCAGCCGCCGTCACGGCGCTCCTCGAGGACGACCGAGGCCTGGACCGGGGTGGTCCCGGCGCCTCGCTTCTTCGGGCGCTGCCAGGCCGGGGAGCGGGTGATGCGCAGCCGCCGCCCCGCGACGGTGAGCTCGAGGACGACCCGGGGCACGGCCTCGGGAGCCGCGTGGTCGCTGCGCAGGCCGTGCTTCTGGCGCGCCCCCGGGACGTCCGCGTAGAGGGCGAAACAGACGGCGTCGAGCAGGCTCGTCTTGCCGGAGCCGGTGGGCCCGTGCACGAGGAACAGCCCGGACGCCGAGACGGCGTCGAGGTCGAGCGAGACCCGCCCGGCGAAGGGACCGAAGGCCTCGACCTCGAGGCGGTGGAGCCTCATGCCGCGCCCGTCGCCCGCGGCGCCGCAGCACCTTCGTCGTCGGCGAGCCCGCGGGCGACCCGGGCCGCCTCGACCGCCTCGTCGAGGAGGGCGCGCTCGTCGGCGCTGGCGGCACGCCCACCCCGGACGTGGGTGAGGAAGTCGCAGCACACGTCGACGTCGGAGCGGCCGGCGACCCGCTCGGCGTACGGCCGGATGGGGACGGCCGCGCCCTGCGGGTCGAAGCGCAGCTCGAGGGTGTGCGGGAAGCGCCGCCGGACCCGGTCCATCGCGCCGAGGGGGCGGACCGCGTCGGTGAGGGTGACCTGGCACCATGCGGTCTCGGCCCCGACGTGGCGGGGGTCGGCGAGCAGCTCGTCGAGGGTGCCCCGCAGGACGGCCAGCGGCCGCTGCACCGGGCCGTCGACCTCCTCGACGACGGGCTGCGAGCCCCCGAGATCGACGAGGAGGCCGCCCTTGGTGTGGCGCCACTCGCTGAACGACATGGCCACCGGCGACCCGCTGTAGCGGACCGTGGAGGTGACGGCCTGCCGGCCGTGCAGATGGCCGAGGGCCGCGTAGTCGACACCGTCGAAGACGTCGGCGCCGACGACGGACACCCCGCCCACGGCGATGTCGCGCTCGGACTCGCTCGTCGCGGCCCCGGCGACGAAGGCGTGGGCCATGACGACGGTGCGGCCGCCGCGGGTGGCGGCGTCGGCCCGGACCCGGTCCATCGCGGCCCGGAGCACCGCGCCGTGGGTGCGCTCGGTGGCGCCCAGCGGGTCGGCGACGAGGGCGGGCTCGAGGTAGGGAAGGGGGTGGACGGCGACGTCGCCGAGCAGGACGGGACGCCCGATGTCGGCAATCGACGTGCGGACGTGGACGCCGGCGCGCTCGAGGAGGCCGGCGGCGAACCCGAGACGCGTGGCGGAGTCGTGGTTGCCGCTGGAGACCACGACCCGGGCACCGGCGTCGACCAGTCGCTCGAGGGACTGCGACAGGAGGGCGACGGTGTCGGGGGAGGGGAGGGCCCGGTCGTAGACGTCGCCGCTGACGAGGACGGCGTCGACCCGCTCGGCCCGGACGGTGTCGACGAGGTGGTCGAGGGAGGCGGCCTGCGCTCCGAGCAGCCCGACACCGTGGAACGACCGTCCCAGGTGCCAGTCGGAGGTGTGGAGGAGCCGCATGGGGTCCACGCTAGGAGAGCGGTCCGACAGTCCCGGTGACCGAAACGCGCAACCCGGCTACCGCGTGCTGGCCCGATGTGGTTGGTTGTCGTCATGGGAGCCGAGGTCAGCGCGCAGAGCTACACGCGCGAGCAGCGTCAGCGCTATCGCGAGAAGGTGCGCCAGGACCTCGACGTCTTCGAACGCATGCTCACCCGCAGCTCCTTCGAGTTCGACCGCCCGATGACGGGTCTCGAGATCGAGCTCAACCTCGTCGACGGCGACCAGCAGCCGCACTTCCACAACGCCCAGGTGCTCGAGGCGATCGCCGACCCGGGCTACCAGACCGAGCTCGCGCGCTACAACATCGAGCTCAACGTGCTGCCCCGGCCGCTGCCCGGCGACTCGGCGATCGAGCTCGAGCACGACCTGCGGGCGAGCCTCAACGCCGCCGACCGCGCGGCGCAGGACGTGGGCTCCAAGATCGTCGCCATCGGCATCCTCCCGACGATCATGCCCGAGCACTACGAGGGCGACTGGATCAGCGAGAACAACCGCTACACCGCGCTCAACGACTCGATCTTCCTGGCCCGCGGCGAGGACGTGTACCTCGACATCGAAGGGCCGACGGGGGAGCGGGTGGCGACGTACTGCACGTCCATCGCGCCGGAGTCCGCGTGCACCTCGGTGCAGCTGCACCTCCAGGTCGCCCCGCACGACTTCGCCAACCACTGGAACGCGGCCCAGGCCCTGTCGTCGGTGCAGATCGCCCTGGCAGCCAACAGCCCGTACTTCTTCGGCAAGCGGCTCCACGCGGAGACCCGCATCGAGCTGTTCAGCCAGGCCACTGACACCCGGCCGGTCGAGCTGAAGAACCAGGGGGTCCGGCCCCGGGTCTTCTTCGGGGAGCGCTGGATCACCTCGATCTTCGACCTCTTCGAGGAGAACGTCCGGTACTTCCCGACCCTGCTCGCCGACATCACCGACGAGGACCCGATGGCGAAGCTCGAGGCCGGTATCGCCCCCGACCTCGCCGAGCTGCGCCTGCACAACGGCACCGTCTACCGGTGGAACCGGCCCATCTACGACATCGTCGACGGCACCCCGCACCTGCGGGTCGAGAACCGCGTCCTGCCTGCGGGCCCGACGATCGCCGATGTGCTCGCCAACGCGGCCTTCTACTACGGCGCGGTGCGGTACCTGGCGGCCGCCGACCGTCCGGTGTGGACGAAGATGAGCTTCGCGGCGTGCGAGGAGAACTTCCGGCGGGCGGCGCGCGACGGGATCGAGGCCAGGCTCTACTGGCCCGGGTTCGGGGAGGTCTCAGCCGACGAGCTCGTGCTGCGGCACCTGCTCCCGATGGCCCACGAGGGCCTCAAGGCCTGGGGCGTCTCGGACGCCGTCCGCGAGCGCTACCTCGGCATCATCGAGGGCCGGGCCACCACCGGTCTCAACGGCGCGGAGTGGCAGACCCGGGTCGTGCAGCACTTCGAGGACCAGGGCCTGGAGCGCCGCGAGGCGCTGCGCCGGATGCTCGCGCGCTACATCGAGCTCATGGACGGCAACGAGCCGGTCCACACCTGGCCCCTGCCCTGACCCGTGCGTCCGGTATCCCGCTGGCGCCGCGTCATGCCCGCATGACAGCATCGCCGCTCGGTCCATCGACGAGACGGGGGTTGGCATGCAGGTCATCGGAATCGGCGCCGCGTACGCGAGCAGCGAGCCGTCGGCTGCTGGTGCGTGGTTCACCGAGCACCTCGGGTTCCACGTGCTCGTGGACCTCGGCTGGTACGTGAGCACCCAGCACCCGGACCACGAGGGGCTCCGGGTGGACTTCGTCCGGCACGACCACTCGACCTGGGTCGACAGGGTCGACGGCGTCAGCGGCGCGATGGTGGCGGTCGTCGTCCCGGATGTCGACGCGCGGCACGACCGGCTGGTGGCCGCGGGGGTCCCGGTCCTCAAGGCGCTCGTCACCGAGCCCTGGGGCCAGCGCCGGCTGCAGGTGGCGGGCCCGGACGGGCTCGTCGTCGAGCTCGTCCAGCCCGTCGAGCCCGACCCGGAGTGGATGGCCTCGCAGGGGCTCACGGTCTGAGGGACGCGGCGGCGCCGGCCCATGCGCCACGAGGGGCTGCGACTGCCGTCTCGGCACGTGAGGCTCAAGCGCGATGGCCGAGCACGTTCACCACCTGGCCGTCGCTCGTGCGCACGAAGAAGCGGCGCACGCCCCAGTCCTCGTCCTGCAGCGGGTGGACGATGTCGGCCCCTGTCTCTCGCGCCCGCTCGTACGCGGCGTCGACATCGGGGACCTCGACCGACATCTGTGGGTTGCACGGAGCGGACCGGTCGACGTCCATGACACTGAACTGGGCGGCCCCGCTGGTGCCCAACGTCGCCACCCAGCCGAGGTTCATGAGGACCTCGAGTCCTAACAGCTCGCGGTACTCCTGGACGGCGGCGTCGACATCGGTGACTGTCAGGATCGGGACGGCGCGGATGAGGTCCATCGCTCCACCCTAGGCAGGGATGATCGCGGTGGATGCTCTACACGAGGCGGCTCTGCCCGGGATCCGGGTGGAACGGGCGGGATCACGCGCCGGCGACACCGCCCCGGCGGGTGCACGCGACACTTGTCGGCGCGACCTGCAAGGATCGACGCATGCCCGGCTACGTCGCCTTTCTGCGCGCGGTGAACGTCTCCGGTCGCTTCGTCAAGATGGCCGAGCTGCGGGCGGCTCTGGAGTCCGCCGGATTCCTGGACGTCGAGACCCACATCCAGTCCGGCAACGTGGCGGTCACCAGCCGGCGTCGCTCCACGGCGCGGGTCGCGGCCGAGCTGGCCGGAGTCCTCACCGACTGGGCGGGGTTCGAGGTGCCGTGCATCGTGCGTACCCCGGCCGAGCTCGCCGCGCTCGTCGACGAGGTCGACGCGATCCCGCCACTGCTGCCGGGCCCCACGAAGCGCTACCTCGCCATCGCCGACGGGCCGGTGCCGGCGCCTGCCGGCGAGCGGCTCGACGCCTGGTCCACCGATGGTGAACGCGCCCGCGTCGTCACCGGCGCCGTCCTCGCCGAGCTCGGCAAGGGCTTCCACGCCTCTACCCTGACCAACGCCCGGATCGAGCGGATGACCGGCCTGACGACGACGTGGCGTGACCTCGGCGTCGTCCGTGCCGTCGCCGAGAAGTGGAGTGACCGATGACCGCACCCGACCCCAGCCCGCCGACCGGAGGCACCGGCCTCGGCCACCGCAGCGTGTCCATGACACGCGTCGAGCAGGGCCTGTACGAGGTGACCAACCCGCGCGGCGGGACGATGCGGGTCGGCGGCGGCGGCGAGACCCAGGAGTTCACCGCGGTGGAGCTCTTCCTCACGGCGATGGCGGCCTGCAGCGCCACCGACGTCGACTTCATCACGAGCCGCATCGCGGAGCCCGAGTCCTTCGACGTCGTCTCCGCGGGCGAGAAGATGAAGGACGAGGACGGGAACCACCTCGGTGACATCGAGATCACCGTCCGGGTCCGCTTCCCGGAGGGTCCGGACGGCGACCGGGCCCGCGAGCGCCTGCCGCGCGCCGTCGCCCAGAGCCGCGACCGGCTCTGCACGGTGTCGCGGACCGTGCAGCGGGGCGCAGAGATCGCGTACCGCGTCGACTGACGTATCAGGGTCGCCCGGAGGGCGTCCTCAGGACTGGAGGTGCGAGGTGGAGATGCGCGACGTGGAGCCCGATCCGGCGCTCGGTGCGGTGAAGACCTACCGCTATCTGCGGGTGGCCCTCGTGGCGCTCGTGGTCCTGCTGTTCGCCGCGGTGGCCCTCGAGTGGTGGGCCACGGGCCGCAGCTGCGTCCAGGGCTCCATCAGCGCGTACTTCCACACTCCGGTGCAGGCGGTGTTCGTCGGGGTCCTCGTGACGATGGGCGTGTGCCTCATCGCGCTCAAGGGGAACACCGAGGCCGAGGACATCCTGCTCAACATCGCGGGGATGCTCGCCCCGGGAGTGGCCTTCGTGCCGACGGCCGAGGTGGGCGCCTGCCGGTCGGTCCCGTTCGTCGTCGCCGACGTGCCGGCGCGGGTCGCGAACAACATGCAGGCGCTCTTCGTCGCGGGAGCACTGGTGGGGCTCGCCGTCTTCGCCATCGCCCGGCGCGAGGCCGCCGGGGGCGGGCTCGGACGCTGGGAGCGGCTCGGCCTGGTCGGCACCGTCCTCCTGCTCGGCGGGGGAGCGGCCTGGTTCTACGTCGACCGCGAGCTCTTCCTGAGCCTCGCGCACGGCTTCGCGGCGGTGCCGATGTTCCTGTGCATCATCGCCGTCATCTGGCTCAACGGCCGTGACGCGCAGCAGTCGGTGCGGGCGGGGGCCGCGCCGGCGGCCAACGTGCGCTACGTCGCGGCGTACCGGGGTATCTCCACGGCGATGCTCGTCGCGCTCGTCGTCACCGTCGTCGTGAGCCTCGCGACGCGGTCGTCCTCGCTCGTCCTCTGGGTCGAGGTCGTCCTCATCACCCTCTTCGCCGTCTTCTGGGTCGTCCAGACCGCGGAGCTGTGGTCCAAGGGGCTGCGCCGGGGGTGACGGCCGGCACCCGGCGGGTCCTACGCTGTGCCGGTGGCCCGATACCTCGACGTGCATCCGGTCGACCCCCAGCCGCGGGCGATCGCCCAGACCGTCGCCGTCCTGCGCGACGGCGGACTGGTGGCGTACCCGACCGACTCGGGGTACGCGCTCGGCGCGCTGATGGGCGACCAGCAGGCCAAGGAGCGGATCCGCACGATCCGACGGCTCGACGACCGGCACCACTACACGCTGGTCTGCCGCGACTTCGCCCAGCTCGGCCAGCTCGTCCACGTCGACAACCACGTGTTCCGCGCCGTCAAGGCCGCCACTCCGGGCCCCTACACCTTCATCCTCCCGGCGACCCAGGAGGTGCCGAGGCGGCTGCTGCACGCCAAGAAGAAGACCGTCGGCGTCCGGATCCCGGAGCACCCGGTGGTCCGGGAGCTGCTGGCCGAGCTCGGCGAGCCGCTGTTGTCCTCCACCCTCATCCTCCCCGACGAGACCGAGCCGATGACCGACGGCTGGGCCGTCAAGGAGGCGCTCGACCACGTCGTCGACGTCGTTCTCGACTCGGGGGAGTGCGGGGCGGACCCGACGACGGTCGTCGACTTCACGACCGACCCCGCCGGCGAGGTGGCCCGCCAGGGCGCCGCACCCTGGCCGCCGCGCTGAGAGGTGTAGCGCCTCGGTGTCGGTGAGCCGACCGACACCGAGGCGCCCGAGGTGACCGCTCGAAGCAGTTCCGCGCGGACCCGAGGGGAGGACTGGCGACGTCCGCTGAGGGCGTCTGCCGTGGGCCGGCGGGAAGGCCACCTCCGACCACGGTAGGAGCGCCCGGGCGCCCCGTGCCACCCCCGCAGTGTCAGGACTCGGTAAGGATTCGGTCAGGACCCGCGCGCCCTCAGCGTGGCTCCGCCCCGCGCAGCACCTCCAGCACCCGAGCGTCGATCCCGCCGGTGCTGAGCCGGTTCTCGAGGTTGACCTCGCCCATCCACGCCTCGAGGGAGGCGGGCAGGTCGCGGTCCACCCGGACCGGGTACCCGGCGTGGGCGAGCAGCCCCTCGACCTCCTCGGCGAGGGGCCCCCGAAGCGGCTGCACGTCCTCGGCCGAGCCGAAGTACAGGGTCGAGAGCCGGTGCAGCCGGGCCAGCTCCCGGGGCGCGTCCGGGTGGTCGTCGACCCGTAGGTCGGCCAGCACCCCGGCACCGTCGTAGCCGGCACCGGGCGAGCGGACGAGCAGCGCCGCGCTTTGCCGGCCGCGCGCGTCCCCACCGGCGTCGTCGCCGGCGAGGAGGACCGCGAGGAGCCGGTGGTCGAGCCGCTGGCCCGCCGTCGCCTGCCACGTCGTCTCCATCGCGTCCACGACCTGCGGGCCGACGAGGATGTTGCCCTGCACCGCGAACGCGCTGTCGGGCGTCGAGCCGGACCGGCCGCCCGCCCAGCTCAGGCACTCGGCGCCGGTCCACGACGCCGCCCCGTCGGGGCCTACGAGACCCACCTGCCGGTGCTCGCGGCCGGGATCGCCCGAGACCGCCGACGCCAGCGCGTCACCGGTCGCCCGGCCCCGGGCGAGGGAGTCCTGGAGCTCGTCGAGGTAGGCGACCCGGGCCATCGCCTGGGTCGCGACGGCGGCGAGCCCGGGGACCACGCGCGGGACGACGGAGCCGACGGCGAGGAACTTGCTCGCGACCGCGACGCCCCACGCGTCGCCGTCGCGGGCCGCGATCGAGAAGGTCATGACGCGAGCCTAGGTCCGGTGCAGGAGCAGGAGGGTCTCGACGTGGTGGGTCTGCGGGAACATGTCGGCAACCCGGCCCCGGACCGGGCGCAGCGAGGGCATGGCGGCGAGATCGCGGGCGAGGCTGTCGACGTTGCAGCTGGAGTACACGACGTGCTCGGCCGGGCTGTGCTCGAGCCAGTCGGCCAGCGCGGGGCCGAGGCCGCGGCGCGGCGGGTTGACGACGACGAGGTCCGGCGCCGGGCCGGGAGGCGGCCCTGCCGTCGCGTCCCCGGCGTGGAACGTCACCTCCAGGGGCACCTCGGCGGCCGCGGCGCGGGCGGCCTCCACTGCCTCCTCCGACGACTCGACGCCGACCACCCGCCGGTCCGCCGCGGCCAGGTGCAGCGCGAACCCGCCCACCCCGCAGTACAGGTCCCACACGGTGGCCGGCTGCAGCTCGTCGGCCCAGGCGCGGGCCTGCGCGTACAGCCCCCGGGCGACCGTGGTGTTGGTCTGGAAGAAAGCGCGCGGGCCGAGCTGGAGGGTCACCGGGCCGAGACGCATCGGCAGCAGGGCATCGTCGGTGAGCACGACCTCGGTGTCACCTTCGAGGACCGCCTTGTGCTCGGGCAGCAGGTTGACCGTGACGACCCGGGCTGACGGCAGGAGCGCCCGGAGCCGGGGGAGTGCGTCGCGGACCAGCGCCAGGCCGTCGGCGGACCGGGTGACGAAGCGCACGAGGTGCTCGCCGTCGGGGGAGTGGGTGACGATGACGTGCTTGAGCTCCCCCGCGCGCCGCGGGACGTCGTAAGGGGTGATGCCGAGCTCGCTGACGAACCGGTGGATCGGGTCGAACGTCGCCGCGAGCCCGGGCTCGTACAGGCCGCACCGCCGCAGGTCGACCCCGCGGCCGCGCTCGTCGAGGATGCCCAGGGTGGGCCGACCGGGCCGCCCGCCGACCACGAGCTTGGCCTTGGTCCGGAAGTGCGACTCGGGGGAGGTGATGGGGTCGAGCCACTCGAGGTGCTCGCCGTGCGGTGCGAGCACGCCCGCGACCCGGCGCTGCTTGTCGGCGAGCTGGGCCCCGTAGGGCGTGCCCATCAGCGTGCAGGAGCGGCAGCGTCCCGCGTCGAAGTAGTCGCAGTGCATCGTCGGCCAGCCTACGGCGGGCCCGGACGATCCTCGGCCGAGCGGGGGCCGGCGCGAGGATGTTGCAGACACGAAACATGGATGGCCGTGACCTGGCCACCTCTCCACCATAGGGTGCAGGGCATGAACACGCGTCGCACACTGACCCTCATCGCCGGCGGAGCTCTCGCTCTCACCGCCTCCGCCTGCGCCACCGAGACCACCACCACCGAGAGCGGTGCCAACGTCGTCGCCGACGGCAAGCTCACCGTCTGCACGTCCCTGCCCTACGAGCCGTTCGAGTTCAAGGAGGGCAACGACGTCGTCGGCTTCGACATGTCCCTCATCGACGAGATCGCCAAGGCCAACGGCCTCGAGAAGGCGGTCGAGATCACCGGCTTCGAGGGCATCCAGTCCGGGCAGGCCCTGAACTCGGGCGTCTGCGACGTGGCCGCGGCCGGCATGACGATCACCGACGCGCGGGCCGAGGTCATCGACTTCTCCGACCCGTACTTCGAGGCCACCCAGGCCCTCATGACCCAGGACCCGAACATCAAGAGCCTCGAGGACCTCAGCGGCAAGACCCTCGGTGTCATGTCGGGCACCACCGGCGAGCTGTACGCCAAGGACAACGCCCCCGACGACGTCGAGCTCAAGTCCTTCGAGGACCTCGGGCTCCAGACCCAGGCCATCTCCAACGGCCAGGTCGACGCGATCATCCAGGACAACGGTCCGCTGCTCGACTACGCCAAGGGCAACGACAAGGTCCAGGTCACGGCGGAGTTCGACACCGGCGAGGCCTACGGGTTCGCGGTGAAGAAGGACGGCAACGACGTCCTCCTGAAGTCCATCAACGACACCCTCGCCAAGATCAAGTCCGACGGGACCTACGACAAGATCTACGAGCAGTGGTTCGGCACGGCGCCTGAGCAGGGCTGACCCGCAGCCGCATCCGCACTACCCGTCCACGTCGCCACCACACCGCGAGGATCCAGCACATGGCAATGAGCCCCCGTAAGCGTGCCCAAGTCAGCAGGGGCGTGCAGTACGCGATCCTCGCGGTGGTGGTGGTGGCGATCGCGTTCGCCGCCGACTGGCCGACGCTCAAGGACACCTTCATCTCCCCCGAGATCACCCCCCAGCTCTTCCCGGAGATCCTGACGATCGCCCTGAAGAACACGATCTTCTACACGGCGGGCGCCTTCGTGTTCGGCCTGATCCTGGGCCTGATCCTGGCCCTCATGCGGCTCTCGCCGGTGGGTCCGTACCGGTGGATCGCCACGACGTTCGTCGAGTTCTTCCGCGGGGTCCCGGCCCTGATCGTCTTCATCGGCTTCTACTACGGCCTGCCGATCGCCTTCCCGGGCCGTCAGCTGCCGGGTGGCACCTTCGGCACCGTCACGATCGCGCTCGGCCTCGTCGGTGCGGCCTACATGGCCGAGACGATCCGGGCGGGCATCCAGGCGGTGCCGAAGGGGCAGACCGAGGCCGCGCGGTCGCTGGGCATGAAGCCCGGCCGGGCGATGGTCTCGATCATCATCCCGCAGGCGTTCCGCATCATCCTGCCGCCGCTGACCAACGAGCTCATCCTGCTCACCAAGGACTCCTCGCTCGTCTACGTCATCGGGCTGAGCCTCAGCGGCTACGAGCTGACCAAGTTCGGCCGTGAGGGGCTGTCGCAGTACACGAGCCTCACGCCGCTGTTCATCGCGGCCCTCTGCTACCTCATGATCACCGTCCCGCTCTCCATCGTCGTCAGGCGCATGGAGGCCCAAGCCGACAGGGCCCGCTGATGACCGAGATCCACATCGACAAGGACGCCCCGGCCATCGACGTCCAGGAGCTGCACAAGTACTTCGGCGACAACCAGGTCCTCACCGGGATCAACTTCACCGTCGCCCCCGCCTCTGTCGTGTGCGTCATCGGGCCCTCCGGCTCCGGCAAGTCGACCCTGCTGCGCTGCGTCAACCGGCTCGAGGAGCCCACCTCGGGCAAGATCTTCGTCGAGGGGGTCGAGGTCACCGACCCCGACGTCGACCTCGATGCCCTGCGCAGCCGGATCGGGATGGTCTTCCAGCAGTTCAACCTGTTCCCGCACCTGACCGTCATGGACAACCTCACCATCGCCCAGACGAAGGTGAAGAAGCGCTCCAAGGACGAGGCGGTGGCCATCGCGCGCCAGACCCTCGAGAAGGTCGGCCTCGCCGACCGCGAGGACGCCTACCCCGCGCACCTGTCCGGCGGTCAGCAGCAGCGCATCGCGATCGCGCGGGCCCTGTCGATGACCCCGGACCTCATGCTCTTCGACGAGCCGACGTCGGCCCTGGACCCCGAGCTCGTCGGCGACGTCCTCGACGTCATGAAGGACCTCGCCTCCGAGGGCATGACGATGATGGTGGTCACCCACGAGATGGGGTTCGCCCGGGAGGTCGGCGACAACCTCGTCTTCATGGACGGCGGCGTCATCGTCGAGGAGGGCGACCCGGTCGAGGTGCTCGGCAACCCCCAGGAGGAGCGCACCCAGGCCTTCCTGTCGAAGGTCCTCTGAGCCCGGTCCCCTCCTGGACCGGCGGCGTCACGCGGGGTCGTCGCGCCCCACGAGCTCGGCGACCCGGTGCTCCATCGTGTCGATCGCCGTTGCCCAGCCCTGACCACCGGGCGAGTCGGCGGGCACGCCGACATGGGTCAGGACCATTGCGGTGCGATGCCCGAGATCGGTCAGCTCGACCACGATCGAGGTGTCCGTCGGCATGCCGGCGGGCATCCCCATCTGTTCGGAGGTCAGTGCGCGGCCGTCCGCGTCGGCCAGGCTCTCGGTGTACACGAGGCGGGTCTTGGGGTCGACCTCCCGGTACTCGCCGACGAAGAACAGCTGCCTCGGACCGCCTGGGGTCTCGACCTCCATGGCGATGTGGCGCCGGCCGCCGACGCGCACGTCCATCTCGGCTCGCGGGATCGTGGCGCCCGCCGGGCCGTACCAGCCGGCGAAGTGCTCGGGATCGGTCCACATCGCCCAGATGAGGTCGATGGGGGCCTCGAAGGTGCGCTCGATCCGGACGTCCTGGGTGTTGGTCATCGGTCTTCCTCTGTCGTGTCGGGGTTCTGGAGGTTCCGGACGTAGTGGTCCATGCGGTCGAAGCGGTCGTCCCAGATGTGCCGGTACTGGTCGGTCCAGTCCGCGACCTGGGCGAGGGGAGCGGCGGCGATGGTGCAAGGCCGGAACTGGGCGCGGCGACCTCGGGTGACCAGCCCGGCCTGCTCGAGCACCTTGATGTGTTTGGAGATCGCGGGCAGCGTCAGGTCGAAGGGTGCGGCCAGGTCGTTGACGCTCGCCTCCCCGTCGGCGAGGCGGGCGAGGATCGCGCGCCGCGTCGAGTTCGCGAGCGCCGCGAAGGTCTCGTCCAGACGGGCCTCGTCGAGTGGTGCGGTCGGAGCGTCCGTCGGCATGGTCTCGCCACTTTCCATTCGCGTTTATTAACCAACTATGAAACTAGGCGTGAGCCGAGGCGCTGTCAACCCCGCGACCTCGACGGTGTCGGTGCCGGGCCCTAGCGTCGGGTGGCATCACGTCATCGACCGGCAGGAGCGGGGTATGAGCACCATCGACGGCAGGGGCGGCACGGCGCTGCTCGTCATCGACGTCCAGAACGGGGTGGTCGACGGCGCGCTCGACCGTGACGGCGTCGTCGCCCGCATCGACGGGCTGGTCCGGCGGGCCCGCGCCGAGGACGTCCCCGTCGTCTGGGTCCAGCACAGCTCTGACGACGAGCTGCAGCGGGGGAGCGAGGCCTGGCGGATCGTCCCCGAGCTCGAGCCCTCCGACGCCGAGGCCGTGGTCCACAAGCGGTACGGCGACTCCTTCGAGGGCACCGACCTCGAGGCCGCCCTCGCGGCGGCGGGAGTCGGCCATCTCGTCGTCACGGGCGCCGAGAGCGACGCCTGCGTGCGCTCGACCATCCACGGCGCCTTCACCCGCGGCTACGACGTGACGCTCGTCGGCGACGCGCACACCACCGGCGACAAGAGCGACTGGGGTGCGCCCCCGCCCGCCGACGTCATCGCCCACACCAACCTGTACTGGCGGTTCCAGGACGCACCCGGCCGCCGAGCCGCCGTCGTCGACGCCGGCGATGTCACCTACACCGCCCCCCAGGCGGGGGAGGGGTGAGCCTCAGCCCGCCGTGAGGGCGTGCAGCGCGTACGGCTCGAAGGCCCGCGCCATCTCGGCGTAGCCCGCGTCGTTGGGGTGGAAGAAGTCCGGCGCGAGCCGGCCCCGCCAGCTGCTGGGGCCCTCGGCGCGCATGTCGACCATGACGATGTCGCCCCGGCCCGCTGCGTCCTGCACGTGGCGGTTGGCGCGCCGGGCCGCGGCGCGGGGCTGGGGGAGGGTCGCGACCACCGCGGCGCGGGGGAGTGCCCGGACCAGCCGCCCGAACTCGTCGGGCAGCCGCTCCCGGTGCCCGCCGCCGGCGAAGAGGTCGTTGGAGCCGACCAGCACGGTCACGAGGTCGGTCGCCTCGGTACTGGCCGCCGGGGGCAGGTCGCGCAGCACCGGTAGCTGCTGCTCGACGACGTCGGCGGTGCGGGCCCCGGTGGCCGAGAGGTTGACGACGACGAGTGGGTGGCCGTGCGAGGCCAGCCGGGCCCGCAGCTGGTCGACCCACCCCGCGTTCCACGCGGACGCGCCCACACCCTGCGCCATGGAGTCGCCGAGGACGACCCAGCGGCGGCCCGGAGCGCTGAGGGCACGGTGGTTGTGCTCGGCCCAGGCGCGCGCATACGGCTCGACCTGGGCGCCCACGCGCCGGACGCCCGGGAGCACCAGGCTCAGCCCGCGGGTCAGCAGGCCCGGGCCCCGGCCGGTGCGGTTGTCGTAGCCGTGCGGCACCAGGGATGGGGAGGTCACGGTGGGACAACGACGGTGAGGGGAGGGCCTGTTCCCCTCTCTAGGTGACAAACTGACATAATGTGGATTATCGGCGAAACGGGATGATGCGGGAGGGGCGCTGGCACGGGTCGGTCCCTCAGGCGCCGACGTACGCCGCCAGGTGCTCGCCGGTGAGCCCGGCCCGTGCGGCGACGAGGTCGGCGGGGGTTCCTTCGAAGACGACGCGCCCGCCGTCGTGCCCGGCGCCAGGCCCGAGGTCGATGATCCAGTCGGCATGCGCCATGACGGCCTGGTGATGCTCGATGACGACCACCGACCGGCCGCCGTCGACGAGCCGGTCGAGCAGGCCGAGCAGGTTCTGCACGTCGGCGAGGTGCAGGCCGGTCGTCGGCTCGTCGAGCACGTACACCTCGCCCTTGTCGGCCATCTGCGTCGCGAGCTTGAGCCGCTGGCGCTCACCCCCGGACAGCGTCGTGAGCGGCTGCCCCAGCGTGATGTAGCCGAGGCCGACGTCGGCCAGCCGCTCGAGGACGGCGTGAGCCGCCGGGGTGCGGGCCGGGCCACCCCCGAAGAACGCCTCGGCCTCGGTGACCGACAGGGCGAGCACCTCGGCGATGGTGCGCCCACCCAGCGTGTACTCCAGGACGGCGGCCTGGAACCGCCGGCCCTCGCACTCCTCGCAGGTCGTCTCGACGGTCGCCATGACTCCGAGGTCGGTGAAGATCACGCCGGCGCCGTTGCAGGCCGGGCAGGCGCCCTCGGAGTTGGAGCTGAACAGCGCGGGCTTGACGCCGTTGGCCTTGGCGAAGGCCTTCCGGATCGGGTCGAGCATGCCCGTGTACGTCGCCGGGTTGCTCCGCCGGGACCCCTTGATCGCCCCCTGGTCGACGACGACGACCCCGTCCAGGCCGGCCACCGAGCCCTGCACGAGCGAGCTCTTGCCGGAGCCGGCGACGCCGGTGAGGACGCACAGGACCCCGAGCGGGATGTCGACGTCGACCGAGCGCAGGTTGTGGCTGTCGGCGCCCCGGACCTCCAGGGCGCCCGACGCGCTGCGTACGGACCCCTTCAGCGTGGCCCGGTCGTCGAGATGCCGGCCGGTCGGGGTGTCGCTCCCCCGCAGCCCGTCGACGGGCCCTTCGTAGCAGACCGACCCGCCGCCGGTGCCCGCCCCGGGGCCGAGGTCGACGACGTGGTCGGCGATCGCGATCATCTCCGGCTTGTGCTCCACGACGAGCACGGTGTTGCCCTTGTCGCGCAGGCGGACGAGCAGCTGGTTCATCCGTTCGATGTCGTGCGGGTGCAGGCCGATCGACGGCTCGTCGAACACGTACGTGACGTCGGTGAGCGAGGAGCCCAGGTGGCGGATCATCTTCGTGCGCTGGGCCTCTCCCCCGGACAGCGTGCCCGACGACCGGTCCAGCGACAGGTAGCCGAGACCGATCGCGGTGAACGAGTCGAGAAGGTGCTGGAGCCCCGCGAGAAGTGGTGCGACAGAGGGCTCTTCGTACGTTCGGAGCCACTCCGCGAGGTCGCTGATCTGCATCGAGCAGAGGTCGGCGATGTTCTTGCCGGCGATCCGCGACGAGCGCGCCTCGGGGCCCAGCCGGGTGCCGTCGCAGTCCGGGCAGGTCGTGAAGGTGACGGCCCGGTCGACGAAGGCGCGGATGTGCGGCTGCATCGCCTCCCGGTCCTTGGAGAGCATCGACTTCTGGATCTTCGGGATGATGCCCTCGTAGGTGAGGTTGATGCCGTCGATCTTGACCTTGGTGGCCTCGCGGTAGAGCAGGTCGTGCATCTCGCGCTTGGTGAAGCGGCGGATCGGCTTGTCCATGTCGAAGAACCCGGAGCCGCTGAAGATCCGCCCGTACCACCCGTCCATCGACCAGCCCGGGATGGTCAGGGCCCCCTCCCCCAGCGACAGCCGGTCGTCGTAGAGCGCGGTGAGGTCGATGTCGGTGACCGCACCCGTGCCCTCGCAGCGTGGGCACATGCCGCCGAGCCGGTTGAAGGTCACCTTCTCGGCCTTGGTCCGGCCCTCCCCCCGCTCGACGGTGAGGGCTCCCGCCGCCCGGACGGTCGGGACGTTGAACGAGTACGCGGCCGGTGACCCGATCTGCGGCTGCCCGAGCCGGCTGAAGAGGATCCGGAGCATCGCGTTCGCGTCGGTGACGGTGCCGACGGTCGAGCGTGGGTTCGCTCCGAGGCGTTCCTGGTCGACGAGGATCGCCGTCGTGAGCCCGGAGAGGACGTCGACGTCCGGGCGCGCCAGGGTCGGCATGAACCCCTGGACGAAGGCGCTGTACGTCTCGTTGATGAGCCGCTGCGACTCGGCCGCGATCGTGCCGAAGACGAGCGAGCTCTTCCCGGACCCCGACACCCCCGTCACGACGGTGAGCCGGCGCTTGGGCAGCTCGACGCTGATGTCCTTGAGGTTGTTTTCGCGGGCGCCCTGGACCCGGATCACGTCGTGGCTGTCGGCGGCCGTCCTGGGCTGCATCGTCGTCTCCGTCCGTCGGGCTGCGGCGGTGGTGCCGCTGCGGGCGCCCCGGGCACCACGCTAGAGCGTCGGCGCTCGGGGCGCCGCCGCGCGGGGTGCCGGACCTCGGACGGGGGCGTGCGGCATCATGGAGGTCGCATGGTCGGCACTCGGACCCGGACGCGGAACTCCCGTGGCATCTCGTTCGCTGACCATGAGACCCCTGAGCCTGACTCCCGAGGAGCCATCCCCTGTGTCCCCGTCATCGCGCCAGTCCCGTGCCGCCCTCGATGAGCTGAAGAAGGCCCAGCAGGCGAAGGAGCGGCGCAGCCGGCTCGCCTTCATCGGGGGGATCAGCGCGGTCATCCTCGTCATCGCCGGCGTCATCGGTGTCACGGTGTGGCGCGACGTGTCCAACCGGCCGACCCTCGACGCCGTCAAGACCTTCGACGACGTCACGGCCAACCACGTGACGACGCCGGTCAGCTACGAGCAGACCCCGCCGGTCGGCGGCGACCACAACCCGGTGTGGCTCAACTGCGGGGTCTACGACGCCCCCGTCCCCAACGAGCTCGCCGTGCACTCCCTCGAGCACGGGGCCGTGTGGGTGACGTACCAGCCTGACCTGCCGGCGGACCAGGTGCAGAAGCTCGTCGACAGCGTGCCGGACGAGTACATGCTCATCTCGCCCCTCGAGGGCCTCAGCACCCCGGTCGTGGCGTCGGCCTGGGGCCACCAGATCGCGCTCGACGGTGTCGAGGACCCGCGGCTGGCCGAGTTCATCCGCGAGTACCGCCAGGGCCCGCAGACCCCGGAGCCCGGGGCCGCCTGCACCGGCGGCAGCGACGGGAGCACCACCGAGGGCACCGGCATGGAGCAGCCGACGTCGTGACGACCTCGGCAGAGCACGACACGACCACCCAGACGTTCTCGCGGCGTGCCGTCGTCCTGGCGGCGGTCGTGGCCCTCGTCCTCGGTGTGGCGGGCACGCTGCTGGCGGTGCGGGCAACGTCCTCGACCTCGGTGCCCGACTTCGGCGCGGACGCCGGCTTCGCCCGGGACATGCAGACCCACCACCGGCAGGCCGTGGAGATGGGCTTCCTCATCCGCGACCGCAGCACCGACCCGACCGTGCGCACCCTGGCGTACGACATCATCACGAGCCAGCAGCAGCAGGCCGGCCAGATGTACGGCTGGCTCGTCCAGTGGGGGCTGCCGCAGACCGCGCCGGCGGCGCCGATGGCGTGGGTCGGCGGTGAGCACAGCGCGCACGTGGAGGCGGGTGAGCCGATGCAGGGCATGGCGAGCGCCGAGCAGCTCGACACCCTGCGCGAGGCGTCCGGCGTCGACGCGGACCGGATCTTCCTGCGGCTCATGATCGAGCACCACCGGGGCGGGGTCGTGATGGCCGAGGCGGCACTGGCCGACGCGACCACCGACGAGGTCCTCAGCCTGGCCGGCGCGATCGAGCGCGCGCAGGCCGCCGAGATCACCCTGATGGAGGAGATGCTGCGCGAGCGCGAGTGAGCGCCGGAAGGCGGCGCACCCGCGTCGCCTCCACCTCGTAGCGGCTCACCGCCCCTCCCCCGGCGCGGAAGAACCGGCGTCGCAGGGCTCCGTCGACGACGACCCGGTCCCCGACGGCCAGCCGACCGGCGACCCGGCGCGTGGCGGCGCTCCAACAGGCCACGTCGATGGCGTCGACCGCCGCCCGCGGGGAGGCCCTGCGCCCCGGACGGGACACCGTGACCCGGACGGTGTGGACCACGTCCCCGCTGGGGAGCGTCACCGGCTCCCCGGCCCCCGTGAGCCGGCCGACGAGCCGCACCGCGTTCTCGTCGCCCTCGTCCTTCTCGGCCGCCATCGTGCCCTCCGTTCGTCCTGTCCGGCCAGCCTCCCGGGCGGCGGGTCCCCGGACCAGGCCCGCCGGTCGGTCTGTGGACGAGCGGAGCGACGTCGGCGCCCTGTGGACGGCGGCGGGCACGCGGATGGGGCGGCTGGGACGAGTGGGGCTCGATGCCCCGGCCGATCGGCCCTATTTGCCGAAAGACCCTGCTCAGCGGGGTTCCCCTGTGCCTATGGTGGGAACCGGAGCACGAGCAGGGCGTGCTCTGGGCCGTCCCGGCCCGTTCATGACGTGTGGAAACGAGTTCGTGGTGCGTCCGTACATGCGCTGGGCGCCGACCCGTGGGGTCGGTGCCGTCGCGGTGATCGCCGTTGCGGCCGCCCTCCTGGCCCCCGCCTCCGCGATGGCCGACGGTGACCCGCTGCCCACTCCCACCGGCCTCTTCCAGAGCACCGCGACGCCCGCTCCGACGCCGACCGCGACCCCGAAGGCCACGCCGAAGCCGACGAGCACTCCCAAGACCACCGCGAAGGCCACCCCGGCACCGAGGCCCAGCACCTCCACCCCTCCTCCCCCGCCGGGTCCCGACAGCGGTCACGCCGAGCCCGCACACCCCGAGCCGCTCTCCGGCGTCGTGCTCCAGTCGCAGATCGCCGAGGCCGCGCGCATCTCGGCCCAGCTCGAGTCCTCCACCTCCCAGGTGGCGGTCGAGATGGAGCGGATGGACGAGATGTCCGACCGCTCCAACGACCTCCTCGAGGACCTCGCCGCGGCCAAGGACAGCGAGGAGGCCTCCCAGAAGGAGGCCGCGGCCGCACGGGCCGGGCTCGCCCAGCTCGAGGGCCGGCTCGCCCGGGCCCGCGCGGTCATCAAGGACTGGGTGTTCGACGTCTACTCGGGCGGTGGCGGCGACGCCGACATCTCCGGGATGCTCGACGCGCTGAGCACCGACGAGAACTCCGCCGGCAACCCGCTCGGCGACCTCGCCTACATCACCGACCAGCGCACCCGCGCCCTCGAGGAGGTGCGCATCCTCACCGCCGAGCAGGTCAGCCTCACCGCGACCGCCGAGAAGGCCGAGGCCGCCGCCACCGAGGCTCGGGCTCGGATCGAGACCGCCAAGAAGAAGCTCGACGCGCTGATGAAGGTCCAGCGGGCCAAGATCGGCGACCTCCGCGCTCTGCAGATGGCAGAGGTCGAGAAGGCCGGGCCCATCGCCAACGCGCTGATCGGCGCTCGCACCCCCGAGGCCCAGGCCGCCTCGCAGCGGCTGCGGGCCGCGCTGAGCGCGTCCGTCGTCGAGACCGCCGACATCGGCAAGCCGTGTTCCGAGGACACCGGCGCCCACCCGAACGGTCTCTTCCCGCGGTCCGCGCTCTGCGAGCTGTGGCGCGCGCCGGGCGAGCGGCTCGCCCCCGACGCCGCCGCGTCGTTCAACGCGCTGAGCAAGGCGTACGCCGCCCAGACCGGGACCCCGATCTGCGTCACCGACTCCTACCGTCCGCTGTCCGAGCAGATCTCGGTCAAGGTCACCCACGGTCGGTTCGCGGCCACGCCCGGCACGAGCCGGCACGGCCTCGGCCGGGCCCTCGACCTGTGCGGCGGCGTCGAGGACTTCGGGTCCGCGGTGCACCGGTGGCTGCGCATCAACGCACCGCTCTACGGCTGGTTCCACCCGGCCTGGGCCGAGGCCGGGGGCCCGCTGCCCGAGCCGTGGCACTGGGAGTACGCGGGCTGACGCCCGTTGCCTCTCACGACACGCGGTGCTCGCCGTGCTCCTTGACCGGGATCATGACGGCGAAGCCGGCCGCGAGGATGACCACGATCCCGAGGATCCCCCAGTACTGGGTGTTCTCCTGACCGGTGACCGCGGCGCCCACGGCGATGAACAGCCCGAACAGCAGCGGCGACAGGAACGAGACGACCCGTCCGGTCGTCGCGTACAGCCCGAAGATCTCGCCGCCCTTCCCCTCGGGCACGAGGCGGGCCAGGAAGCTGCGCGACGCGGCCTGGGCCGGGCCGACGAACACCGTCATGGCCAGCCCGAGCGGCCAGAACACGGCCTTCCCGCCGTCGTGCAGGACGAAGATGAGGATGCCGAGGACGACGAGGGCGCCGAGTGAGATGAGGATGACCCGCTTGGGCCCGAGCCGGTCGTCGAGCAGCCCGAAGCCCATCGTGGCCACCCCGGCCACGATGTTGGCCGCCGCGCCGAAGATGATGACGTCACCCGCCGTGAGCCCGAAGGTCCCCGCGGCGAGGATCGCACCGAAGGCGAAGACGCCGGCGAGCCCGTCCCGGAAGAGCGCCGAGGCGAGGAGGAAGTACACCGTGTGCCTCGACACCGCCCACAGCCCGCGGATGGACCGCCACACGAGCCGGTAGGACTGGGCGACCCCCACCCGCGGCGTCCGCTCCCGGGGACGGTCCTTGAGCAGGAGGAACGCCGGGATCGTGAACAGCAGGGTCCACACGCCGCACACGAGCATCGAGACCCGGATGTCGAGCCCGTTCGCGCTCGTGACGCCGAACAGGCCGACGTCGGGCTGGATGAAGGCGAAGTAGATGAGCAGCAGGACGATGATCCCGCCGAGGTAGCCCATCCCCCAGCCGAAGCCCGACACGCGTCCGACCGTCCGCGTCGTCGCGACCTGGTCGATCGTCGAGTTGTAGTTGACCCCCGCGATCTCGGAGACCACCGACCCGACGGCCAGCAGGCCGAGACCGACCCACAGGAACCCCGGCTCGGGCACGACGAAGAAGAGCGACGCCGAGAGGCCGGCGAGGAGCCAGGTCTGGGCCCGCAGGTGGGAGACGGTGCGCCCCGAGCGGTCGGAGTTCTGGCCGAGGACCGGAGCGAGGACGGCGACGAACAGCCCGGCGAGCGCCGTCGAGATGGCGAGGGCGGTCGAGGTCGTGTTCGTGGCGCCGAAGGCCTCGCTGGTGATGTACACCGAGAAGACGAACGTCGTGATCACGGTGTTGAACGGCTGAGTCCCCCAGTCCCACATCCCCCACGCGAGCACCCGGCGCCGGGACGTCGGCGGTGCGAGGTCGAGGGCGCTGGGCCCGATGATGTCGGCCGGCACTACGGGCGGGGTGCTCACACGGGCACGGTAGCGACGCGGGCCCCTCCGTCGCCGACGCAACGCGGAAGTCGCTATGATCTGGTGGCGCGAGGCGTATGCAGGCACTGGGTGTGAGACGCATCACACGCAGGCCTACCAATCGGTAACGGGTGGAACAACGAACACCCCATGCACGTTCTCTCTTCATTGACCCGGCCGCGAGGACCCCGGTTCGGGACATCCATTACCTCGGGAGACACCCATGGCAGAACGCAGCCTGCGCGGCAGCCGGCTCGGCGCCCTCAGCATGGAGACGGACCAGAACGTCGTTCCGTCGGAGCGCCGGATCACCACCTACCTGTGCCCCAACGGGCACTCCATCGAGCTCCCCTTCTCGGTGGAGGCCGATGTGCCCGCCACCTGGGAGTGCCGGTGCGGTGCGGAGGCCAAGCTCCAGGGTGGTGGCGCGGAGCCGGACACCAAGCCGGTCAAGCACGTGCGCACCCACTGGGACATGCTGCTCGAGCGTCGCTCGATCCCCGAGCTCGAGGAGCTGCTCGAGGAGCGGCTGACACTGCTGCGCGCCTCCCGCGGCGAGAAGACGAAGAAGAAGACGGCCTGAGAAGCCCCGTCGAGCGCGAACGCGCCGGTCACCCTCGGGTGGCCGGCGCGTTCGTCGTCGTGGTCCCGGTCAGTCGACGACCTCGCCCTGGATGACGTCGGGGGGGCCGTCGGGGCCGCGGCCCCCGGGCCAGTCGCCGAAGGACCCGAGGAGGCGACGCGCCACGAGCGCCTCGAGCCAGCGCCGCGTGATGGGGCGGGTGGCGGGCAGGACGACGAAGAAGCCGACCGCGTCGGTGACGAACCCCGGCGTGAGCAGGAGCGTGCCGCCCACGAGCACGAGAGCCGCGTCGGCGAGCTGACGGCTCGGCATCCGGCCGCTGCGCAGGGCTTCGCGCAGGGCCGACCACGCCCGCCCCCCTTCGCGCCGGACGATGACCGCGCCGATGAGCGACTCCAGAAGGAGCAGGCCGAACGTCGGCCACCCGCCGATGGAGCGCCCGACCGCGATGATGACGGCGATCTCGAGCATCGGGACGAGCAGGATCGCGAGGAACACCCAGCGCAGGACCCGGCCGCGCCGCCAGCGGGCGGCGGCGGGGGTCGACCCGGGCCGGCTCACAGCTGGTGCCACCGCTCCGGGCGGTCGACGAGCGAGCGCAGCTGACGCGCCCGGTGCCGGACGCCCCAGCCGGTGATCCGCCGCAGCGACTCGGTCATGATGTCGCCGCTCATCTTGGAGGCCCCGACCTCGCGCTCGACGAAGGTGATGGGCACCTCGACGACCGTGAGGCCCGTGCGCACCGCGCGCCACGTGAGGTCGGTCTGGAAGCAGTACCCCTGGGACGCGACGTCGTCCAGGCCCATGGTGCGCAGCGCGTCGGCCCGGTACACGCGGAAGCCGGCGGTCGCGTCGTTGACGGGCATCCCGAGCAGCAGCTTGACGTACAGGTTGCCGCCCACCGACAGCGCCTTGCGGTGCAGCGGCCAGTTGACGACCCTGCCACCGGGTATCCAGCGGGACCCGATGACGGCGTCGGCGTGCTCGGCGGCGGTGAGCAGAGAGGGCAGGTGCTCGGGCCGGTGCGAGCCGTCGGCGTCCATCTCGACGACGGCGTCGTACCCGGCGTCCAGGGCCCACCGGAACCCCGCGAGGTAGGCCGCGCCGAGGCCTTCCTTGCCGGCCCGGTGCAGCACCTGCACCTGGGGGTCGGCGGCGGCCAGGGCGTCGGCGACGGCGCCGGTGCCGTCGGGTGAGTTGTCGTCGAGGACGAGCACGTCGGCCGAGGGGACGGCCGCACGGACGCCGTGGACCGCGTCGGGCAGGGTGTCGCGCTCGTTGTACGTGGGGATGAGCACGACCACGCGCTGGAGCGGTGGGCGGGTGGAGTCAGGCAACGTCGTGGTCCTCGGGGGTTCGGGGGGCTCGCGCCACCTTAACGCGCCGCCCGCTGCGGACTGCTGCGAGGACGAGCAGCAGCAGGACGATGCCGGCGAGCGCCTGGGGCGCCTCACCGAGCCGGTCCGACGGGGTCTGCTCGTTGCGCAGGACGACGCGGCCGATGCGCTGCTCGGCGGTGAACAGGCCGGTCTTCTCGGTGACGGTGCCGTCGGGGGCGACGAAGCCCGAGACGCCGACCGTCGAGACGTGCACGATGCTGCGCCCGTGCTCGATGGCCCGGATCCGCGAGATCGCGAACTGCTGCTCGGACTCGGCCGTGTACCCGAAGGTGGCGTTGTTCGTCTGGACGAGCAGCACGGAGTCCTGGTCGCCGGCGGCCGCCACGCTGTCGCGCATCAGCCCGTCGTAGGCGACCTCGAAGCAGATCGTCGGCAGGGCGGCGTACTCCCCCGTCGCGGCCGGCACCCGGAAGACGCCGATGGTGTCGCCCGCGACGAAGTTGCCGGCGAGGTCCGCGGCCGCCGTGAACATCCGGAAGAACTCCCGGTGCGGGATGTACTCGGCGAACGGCACCGGATGCAGCTTGGTGTAGCGCTGCGGGTCGGCGTCGTCCGGGCCGGTGTAGAAGAGCGAGACGTTGGAGCTGGCCCCCACCGGCTCGGCGAGCACGGCGCCGACGACGATCGGCACGTCCACCGCCTCCAGGGACCGGCGGATCTGGGCCGCGGCGTCCGGGTTGCGCAGGGGGTCGATGTCCGAGGAGTTCTCGGGCCACACGACGAGGCTGAGGTCTTCGGGGGCGGTCCCGGCGAGCCGCTCGGTGCCTGCCGCGTGGTTGTCGAGCACGGCGCGCCGCTCGGCGTTGAAGTCGAGCCCGGCCTTGGGCACGTTGCCCTGGACGAACCCGACGGCCTCGGTGCGCCCGTCGGTCGGGAGCGCGATGGCCAGCGGCGCCAGGAGGACGACGGCGGCGAGGACGAGTGGCGCGGGGGCCGCGACGCGGGGGCCACGCACGGCGAGGGCGGCGGCGAGCAGCAGGAGGGTGCCGACGAGCGCGACCCCGAACGTCACGCCGGGGGCGCCGAGCCAGCGGGCGAGCGGCGCGAGGGGGCTGTCGGCCTGGCTGAAGGCGAGGCGCGCCCACGGGAAGCCGCCGTACGGCGTCGTGCTGCGTGCCCACTCCTGCGCGACCCAGCCGAGGGGGACGAGGGCGTACGCGGCCCGGGAGTGGCCGGCCGCGACGAGGCGGCGTCCGGCGAACCCGGTGACGGCGCCCTGGAAGGCGACGTAGAGGGCCTGGAGGGTCGCCAGCGCGAGCCACGGGAGGGCGCCGACGTACACCCCGGACCAGGACAGGGTGGGCACGAAGAAGCCCAGGCCGGCGACGAGGCCGAGCAGGAACCCCCGCGGTCCCCCGGCCCGCAGCGTGACCCCGCCGAGCACCGCCACGCCGAGGGGGGCGAGCCACCACAGGTCGTGGTCCGGGAAGGCCAGCCACAGCAGAAGTCCCGCGACGACGGCCAGGACGAGCTGGAGGGGGAACCGGAGCGCGGAGGGCACGCGCTCACGGTAGGTCACCGTGCTGGTGGGACGACGACGACCCCTCGCGCGGTCGTCGCGACGAGCGGCGGGTCGAGGACGTCGGCCGCCGACTCCCCGCGCTCCGGGGCGCCGCGCCCGACGACGCGCACCTCGAACTCGAGCTCGCGCGAGCGGGTGCCGACCCGCACGATGCGGGCCTCGATCTCGATGACGTCGCCGGCCCGCACCGGAGCCAGGAACTGGACCTCGGAGTAGGAGGCGAAGAGTCCCTCGTCGCCGTCGGTCCGGATGCACATCTCGGTGGCGACGTCCCCGAACGCCGCGAGGCTGTAGGCCCCGTCGACGAGATTCCCGGCATAGTGCGCGTGGCTGTACGGGACGTATCTGCGGTGGGTGACGGTGAGTCCGACCTCGGCGTTCGTCATCGCTGCTCTCCTCGGGGGTCCGGGCTCGTGCGGGAGGCGACGAGCTCGTGGACGAGGTAGGACGCGACCTCGCCCGGGGTGGTGCCTCGGCCGAAGACCCGGTCGACGCCGAGAGCGCCCGCCGAGCCCTCCTCGAAGCGCGGCCCGCCGACGACGAGCAGCGGCACCTCGCCCGCGGGGAACGCCTCGCGGAAGGCCGCCGACATCGTCGTCGTGTTGTGGATGTGGGCGTCCTTCTGGGTGACGACCTGGGAAACCAGGACCGCGTCTGCGCCGACCTCACGCGCACTGGCGACGAGCTCGGGGACGAGCACCTGGGCGCCGAGGTTCACCACCTTGAGCTCGCGGTAGTACTCCAGGCCCTTCTCCCCCGCGAACCCCTTGATGTTGAGGATCGCGTCGATGCCCACGGTGTGCGCGTCGGTGCCGATGCAGGCCCCGACGACGACGAGCTTGCGCTTCAGGTGGGTGCGGACGGCCTGGTTGACCTCGGCGGGGGTGAGCAGCGGGAACTCGCGCTCGACGACGTGGACGTCGCGCAGGTCGACGAGGTGGGTGACCGAGCCGTAGACGACGAAGAAGGTGAAGTCGGGGCCCATCGCCTTCGCGTGGACGAGCAGGGCCGGGCTCAGCCCCATCTTCGCGGCCAGCTGCAGGGCCGCACCCTCGGCGCGCTTGTCGTGCGGCAGCGGCAGGGTGAAGGAGACCTGCACCATGCCGTCGCCGGTGGTGTCGCCGTAGGGGCGCACGAGCGGGCCGCGCTCTGCCGGGGCCGTCATCGGGTCGATCCTTCCTCGAGCAGGGTGGTCGCGGGGTTGTCGTAGCCCTCGGCCTTGCGGACGACCCCGTCCAGGCCCTTGCCCTTGCCCGGCGGGCGCTTCATCGCCCCGAAGGTGCCGTCGGCGATGGCGGCGAGCAGGGGCTGCGGGTAGTCGGTGCCGGCGGTCGCGGTGTCCGCGACGATCTCGTCGAGGAGGTCGACGGCCTCGGACAGCACCTGGCGGGCGCGGGTCTGGATGAACCCGTCCCGCGGCGGGTGGAAGTCCTCGGTGAGCCCGCCGGCGGCGTCCATCACGTAGCGGACGTTCTGGAGGGCGAGGTCGCGGTCGGAGAGCCACGGGGTCACGACGGCCTCGGTCATCATCCCGACGAGGAGGATGCCCTGGCCGGTCATGGCGCCGACGAGGTTGAAGAAGCCGTCGAGCAGGTAGCCGCGGAACACGTCGCCGGTCATGTGCTTGGTCGGCGGCATCCACTTCAGCGGCGCCTTCGGGAACAGCTGGCGGGCCAGGAGTGCGTGCGCCAGCTCCATCCGGAAGCTGTCCGGGACGTCGGGGTTGATCTCGAAGGCGTGGCCGAGCCCGAGCTGCCAGTCCTCCAGCCCGGCCTCCTTGGCGAAGTACTCGTTGAGCAGCTGGCTCACGGTGACGGTGTGGGCGGCCTCGACGGCGTCGGCGGTCGTGAGGTAGTTGTCCTCGCCGGTGTTGATGATGATCCCCGCCCGGGCGTGGACCTGGCGGCTGAAGCGCTGGTCGACGAAGGTGCGGATCGGGTTGATGTCGCGGAAGAGGATCCCGTACATCGAGTCGTTGAGCATCATGTCCAGACGCTCCAGACCGGCCAGCGCCGCGATCTCGGGCATGCACAGCCCGCTCGCGTAGTTGGTGAGGCGCACGTACCGGCCCAGCTCGCGGCTCGTCTCGTCCAGCGCCGCCCGCATGAGCCGGAAGTTCTCCTGGGTGGCGTAGGTGCCCGCGTAGCCCTCGCGGGTCGCGCCCTCGGGCACGAAGTCGAGCAGGCTCTGGCCGGTGGACCGGATGACGGCGATGACGTCGGCACCCTCGCGCGCCGCGGCCTGGGCCTGCGGGATGTCCTCGTGGATGTCTCCGGTCGCGACGATGAGGTAGATCCAGGGTGTCCGCGGGGCGTCGCCGACCTTGGCGATCATCCGCTCGCGGGCGCGACGCTGGGCGTCGACCGCCCGGATGCCCTTGGCGACCGCGGTGCGGGCGGCCTTGCGGCCGGCGGTGAGGTCGCGGCCCTCGGGGAGGCGGAACGTCACTCCCCCGCTGCTCGCCTTCTGCGCGAGGGTCAGCAGGTCGGGCGCCTCGCCGCGGCGGAGGGCGTCCCACACGGGGGTCGTGACGCCGTGCTCGAGCCCGACCTCGGCGCGCACCGCGTCGACGAGGTGGTTGACCCACGGGGTGCCCTCGTGGTCGGCGCCCGCGAGCCCGGCCAGGCGCAGCGTCGCCCGCTCGACCGAGACCGTCGTGTGCGCCCGCGCGAGGTCGACGACCGGCTTGCCCGCGGTGCGGGCCAGGCTGCGGGCCCGCCTCGTGACGGCGGGGTCGAGGTCGAGCAGGGCGGGGCGGCGTGCAGACACGGCGTCAATCTAGCAATCGGACCGCAGGATCTGCACCAGCACATCCGGTCAGCCGCAGATCCTTGCGACCTTCGTGCTCCAGTTGCACATGGTTCACGACGGGCATACCAATGCTGGTGGAAAGTCACATCCCTGCAACCACCGGAGGATTCCCATGCACGCACCCACTGTCCCGGCTCCCACAGCCGCTTCGCGCCGCCGCCGGACCGTGTCCGTCCTCGCCGCCGCGGCGACGGCCGCGGTCACGGCCGTCGGCTTCGCCGGCCCCGCGGCTGCCGTGACCCAGGCCAGCGCCGAGTCGCAGTTCCGCGCGGCCGGCATCACCTGGTCCTCGTCCGGCAACTGCACGACGCGGAGCAACCCGACGTGCACCTCGTTCGAGGGCCTCCGCCAGGCGACGATCGACGGGGCCAAGACGCTGAAGAGCGCCAGCGGGTGCGCGCTCAACATCACCGGCGGGACCGAGGTCGGCCACTCCTCCGGCACCTACAGCCACTACAACGGGTACAAGCTCGACTTCAGCCGGACGACGTGCCTGACGAGCTGGGTCAAGGGCCACTACGCGTACATCGGGACACGGAGCGACGGGGCGCCGATGTACAAGGCCGCCTCGGGCAACATCTACGCCGACGAGGGCAACCACTGGGACGTCACCTACTACACCTGCGGCTGCTGACGCTGCGTCCGCCATCGGGCCGCGCCCTCCCCCACAATCGGGTGGAGGGCGCGGCCCACCTCTGCTGGGATGGCCCCGTGACCGACCTCCCTCTCGCCGCCCCACCCCTCACGATCCGCCCGATGACCCTCGAGGACGTCGACCCCTACCTCGCGTGGCGGAATGCGCCCGAGGTGTCGCGCTGGCTCATGCACACCCGGTCCGACGGTGCCACGCTCCGGGACGAGCTGGCGGGCGAGCCGGACCCGAACGAGCTGACCCTGGTCGGGGTCCTCGACGGTCGGGTCGTCGCGGCCGGGTACCTCAGCGTGCGCGACGGGATGGGGCAGGACCTCGGCAGCGCCCACGTGCGGTCCGAGGCGCTGCTCGGCTGGAACGTCGACCCCGCCGTCCATCGGCGGGGGTTCGGCACGAGGATGGCCGAGGCCCTCCTCGCCGTGGCCTTCGACGAGCTCGCGGTCCACCGGGTGACCGCCGGCTGCTTCGCCGACAACGAGGGCTCGTGGAGGGTCATGGAGCGGGTGGGGATGCGCCGCGAGCAGCACGGCGTCCAGGACTCGTGGCACGCCGAGCTCGGGTGGGTGGACGGGTACACCTACGCGATGCTGCGGTCGGAGTGGGTGGCCCGGGCGGGCTGAGCAATTCGGCTCTCATGGAGCCCAATCCCTGTGGACATGTGCTTGTCGTCGTACGGGTGTTCGAGTAGGATGAGGCATGGACAGGGGGCAGCTGAGCAGCCGGATCGCGGCACTGC
>NZ_CANLZR010000004.1 GCF_947495705.1 uncultured Phycicoccus sp. | reverse complement strand
GGGTTGCAGGGACCCGTCCGACACCGCCCTCACCGAGGCCGACCCCCGGCGGCGCCGAACGGGTTGCAGGGACCCGTTCGACACCGCCCGTTCTTGGGGTGCGGTGTGTGGCTGGTCCGGGCGCCAGCGCGCCCGGACCGCCGCTCACGCCGCGTGGGCGGTCGCGGGGCGGCGGTGGATCAGGACCACTGCCGCGGCGACGAGGAGCTGGAGTACGCGGTGGCGCACATCCGTCGTGTCCTTCGCGGTTCTCGCAGGCTCAGACGAGAGAGGAGCCTGCGGGACCGGACCGGACGAGGTGGCATCGCTCGGCAGGTCCGCGGGGGAGCCGTAGACCACTGCGGTGAACTCGTCGGCCCACGCCCAGGCGGAGAAGACGACGCCGCCTCTGAGGCCGAGGCCCGCGTGGGGCCCGCGGCGAACGAAAGTAGTCATGGAAATCAATACCCTTTCCTGCCGTGATCCGGAAGACCCGCGAAACACCACGGGATATCGCGTGCGCCCGTCAGAAAACAGGGCGCAGCGGCAGGATCAATCGGGGCAGGTGCCGGGAATGAGAACCGGGCCGGGAAGGGCCCGTGCGGCCAGCGACCGCATCGTGTCAGCGGCCGTGACCGGCAGCTGGCTGACAGCGGGGAGGACTGCATCGACGGGCGACAGTGAACCGCGCCCGGAGAAGGAGGAGCCCACCGCGGCCACGACGAACGCGGACGCGAGATAGGGCAGCGGCTGGGCCGGGAGAGCGGGCCAGCCAGGACGCGCGGTCGCCATCGTGACGACGGCGGTGACCAGGGAACGTGCGGCGGTCGTGACCGCAGCCGGCGCGGCGGCCGCGGCCATGGCGGCCTCTGCCAGCTCGGCGCGCTGTGCCCGGAGCCCGGCGACGTGGTCGCCGATGACGCTGTTCGCCGCGGCGATCGCCGGGGTCGTCACGGCGACATCCGCGGGGTCGGCACGGTTCGTGCGGTCGGTTCCACCGGCGACCAGGTCCCCGACCGGGCGGGTGACCTCGTCGAGGGACCCGACGACGTCCTCGACTGGACGGGTGACCTCGTCGAGGGACCCGACGATGTCCTCGACCGGGCGGGTCACGGTCTCGACCGACTCGGTGACCTTCGCGACGGTGCCGGAGACGACCTTCGTCGTCTGCTCGACGGTGGTGTTGACCTGCGTCTTCGTGGTCGTGACGACCGTGTTCACCGTCGTCGTGGACGTCTTGACCACGGTGTCGACCGTCGTGGCCGTGGCCTTCACGGGCTCGGCGACCGGGGTGTCCGCCGTGGTGGACGCCACCGCGGTGACGGTCTTGGCGACGGTTGCCGCGCCGGTGTCGGTGGCCGCCTTCGTCGTCGTCGCGACCTTCGAGGTCGAGGTGTCGACGGCCTTGGTGACGACCGAGGTGGTGGCGCCCAGCAACCCCGTCGAGCCGGTGTCGGCCTGGGCGGAGGACGGCGTGAGGAGGAACCAGCAGAACCCCATGACGGCGGCACCGATCACGACCCGGACGGGTCGCCACCAATGCGCGTGCCTGCTCATGCGAGAGCCTTTCCCCTGGGTTCCCTCGATACGAAGCCCTCTTACGAAAGCACAGGGCGGCCGACCGCGGCAATGAAATCGACAAAACTGGCTGCCCCGACGCCTTTCCGGGCCGACTCGCGCAATTGCCGGCGCACGGGCGGTCATTGCCGCCGGACAGGTCGCGCGGGCCCGAGCTCCGGCCCACGACCGGCCGGCCACCCGGCCCCGACACGATCGCGCCGCCAGACGCATGCCGCCCAAACCCGTTGCGCCCAAACAGGATTCAGTGGCGCGCAGAGCGCTCGCAAGGGATCGGGTCGGCGGGGGCGGGCCGCAGCAGGTCGGGCCCGCCCCGCGGGGGCCTCCCGCCTCGGCCCACACCGCCTGCCGACGGCGGGACTCCCGGGCCCTGCTTGCCCGACGCGCAACCCTCGGGCGGGTCACACCGCCTCGGCCCTCGCCGACCGAGCCGGGTCAGGCGCAGCGGCAGGGGGATTCCCCACACTTGGGGCACCCGTCCGCGTAGCGGGCGAGGGCCGCGTCGAGGTCGACCCCGGTCTGGTTCGCGAGGGACGCGACCCACGCCACGACGTCCGCGAACTCGTGCTCGCGGTCCGCGTGCGTCCCCTTGCGGACCGCCTGGGCCAGCTCACCGACCTCCTCGGCGAGCCACGCCACCGTGCTCGGCACGCCACGCGCGCGGTCCCGGTCGCCGTAGGTGCGCTCGATGACCCGCTGGAGGTGGCCGAGGTCCATGACCGCAACCTACCGGGACGGTTCAGTTCAGGGCGGCGCCCCCGGGGTCCGGTGGCGTGGGGAGTGCCCCGAAGCGGCCGACGATGGCGGTCTCGCGGGACAGCAGCGTCAGGACGGTCCGCAGCCGGGTCGCGGCGTCGGCGCCCTCCAGCACCCGCTGCCGGTCGACCGGGTCGAGCACCATCCGTTCGACGACCCGGTACGCGACGTCGCGGGGGGCCGCTTCGACCGGGTCGGCCGACGCACCGATCGTGCGCAGGTACCGCTCGTGGGCTGCGAGGACCCGTGCCGTCAGCGCCGCCCCCTCGGCGTCCGCGGTGGCGTCCGGCTCGTCGAGCCAGGTGACCTCGGCGGTCGTGAACGGCGTGTCGGCGGCCTCGTCGACGCCGTCGAGCCGGAACCGGCGGGCGCCGCGGGCGACGAGCTGGACGACGGTGCCCGACCCCGTGTCCGCGAGGGCCATGGCGTCGACCCGCGCCTCGCACCCCACCGCGTGCAGGTCCCGGACCGCGCCGTCCCCGACCTCGTGGCCCTGGCGGATGAGCACGACCCCGAACTGCCGCTCGTCCGGCGGGGCAGCGGCGAGGCGCTGGGCCAGGACGAGGTACCGCGGCTCGAAGAGCTGGAGCGGGAGCCGCGCGCCGGGCAGGAGGACACCGCCGAGCGGGAAGAGCGGCAGCGCGGGCACACCTCACTCTAGGCACGCCGGGCACCCCTGCCCAGGGCCCACGTGCCGAGCCGGCCGTTGGCGTCAGCGCGTCAGCCCGAGCGCGCGGGCGGGCGTCGTGGTGGCGGCCGTCCGGGCGTCGTCCGCGGGGACCCCCGCCACCTCGACCGCCCATCGCACGCAGTCGGCGAGCGTGGAGGTGCTCCCCGCGATCGAGCCGGTGTCGGTGGTGCGGGCGGTACCGCCCTCGACGACGACCTCGAGGCTCCCCAGGGGGTAGCGGCCGTCACCGAGCCCGGTGGCCGCCATGGCATCGGAGACGAGAGCGACCGCGTCGGGGCCCACGGTCTCGAACACCATCCGGACCACCTCGGGGGCGACGTGCACGCCGTCGGCGATGAGCTCGACGATCGCCTCGCCGCGGGCCGCCGCCGCGAGCGCGGCGGCGACCGGCCCACCCGCCCGGTGGTGCAGCGGCGGCATCCCGTTGAACAGGTGCGTGACGAGCGCCGGCGCGCCCTGCAGGTCGGCGATGTCGGCCAGCGCGCGAGCCGTCGTCGCGGCGTCGGCGGCGGTGTGCCCGACGGAGGGCCGGATGCCGTGCTCGACGAGGGCCCGGACGAGGGCGTCGGCGCCCGGGAGCTCGGGCGCGAACGTCAGCTGCACCAGCGCGTCCGGTGCGCCGGCCAGGGCCGCGACCTCGGCGAGCCGGTCGACGAGCGCCGGGTCGGGCGCGGCGAGGGCGCGGGGGTCGTGCGCGCCGCGCCGGGACTCGGCGAGGAAGGGCCCCTCGAGGTGGATGCCCGCCAAGGTCCCGTCGGCGACGAGGGGGACGAGGGCTCGCACCTGCTCCTCGAGGGCCGGCGCCGGGGCGGACACGAGGCTCGCGACGAGGGTCCCGACCCCGGCCTGGGCGTGGTGCGCGGCGGCGTCCCGGCTGCCGGGACCGCCGAACTCGGAGCCCACCGCCCCGTGGCAGTGGATGTCGACGAGCCCGCTCACGCCGACCGACGCTACCCCCTCCCGGTGGCACGCCGCACAGGTCGCCGGGCTACGGTCCGGTGCTCGTGGATGTCATGGACGAGGTGTGGGACCGGGTCCGGCCGGCCGGTGACGTCGTGCTGTCGGGGACCCCGCTGCTCGTGGTCCTCGGCGCGGCGGTCGTCGTCGTCGGGGTGCGGCCCCTCTGGTCGGTGCTGCGGCTCGGAGTCACCCTCGTCCACGAGCTCGGCCACGCGGCCGTCGGCATCGTCGCCGGCCGCCGGTTCACCGGGTTCGTGCTGCGCGGCGACATGTCCGGGCATGCCGTGACGGTCGGCCCGCCGCGCGGGTTCGGCCGGGTCGCGACGACGTGGGCCGGCTACCCGGCGCCGGCGGTGGCCGGAGCGGCGGCGGTGTGGCTCGGGGCGCACGGCTGGGGCGGCGCCGTCCTGGCGGCCGTCGTCGTCGTCCTGGTTGCCGCCCTCGTCCGGGCCCGCTCGGTGCTCACCGCCGTCGTCGTGCTCGCGGTCGGCGGGGCGACGGCCTGGCTCTGGTGGGACGGCACCCAGCTCGCCCGGGCGCAGGTCCTCGTCGGCGTCGGGATCGTCCTCGTCGTCGGCGCCTGGCGGCACCTCGGCGCGGTCACGGCGAGCCGGGACGGGGGCAGCGACGCAGCGGTCCTCGCCCGGCTGACCCGGGTCCCGGGCGCCCTGTGGCTGGTGACCTTCGCGGTCGTCTGCGCCGCCGCGACCTGGCTCGTCGCCGACGTCGTCCTGGCGGCCCGCGCCGCCGGCGCTACTTGACCGAGCCGGCCGTGAGCCCTCCGACGAGGTGCTTCTCGATGAACGCGAAGAGGATGACGACCGGGACGACGGCGATGACGGACGCGGCGAACAGCTGGTCCCAGTTCTGCTCGTAGCCCGTCACGTACGAGCGGAAGCCCACGGTGAGCGGCTTCTTTTCGTCGTCGATCATCAGGGTCAGCGCGACGACGTACTCGTTCCACGCCGCGATGAACGTGAAGATCGTCGCGGTGACGAGCCCCGGCAGGGTCAGCGGCAGCATGATCCGGCGCAGCATCCCGAGCCGGCCGACCCCGTCCAGCGCCGCCGCCTCCTCGACCTCGAGCGGGATCGAGGAGAAGAACCCGTGCAGGATCCACACCGCGAACGCGAGGTTGAAGGCGGCGTTCGTGATGATGAGCGCCCCGTACGTGTTGATCATGTTCAGCTCGAAGAACTGCCGGTACAGGCCGACGACCAGCGACGTCGGCGCGAACATCTGGGTGATGAGGACGACGAGCAGGAAGATCCCCCGCCCGGGGAAGCGGTGCCGGGCCGTCATGAAGGCCGCGGGGATCGCGACGAGGACGACGACCGCGGTCGCCCCGAGCGAGACGATGACCGAGGTGAGCAGCCAGTACGGGAACCGGCCGTCGGACATCACCGTGAGGTACGTGTCCCACTGCCACACCCGCGGCAGGAACGACGGCGGGGTCGTCTTGACGTCGGTGCTCGTGCGGAGGCTGTCGAGCACCATGACGACGTAGGGCGCGAGGAAGACGAGGGCGACGACCGCCGCCGTGAACGTGACGAGCCGGGGCCGGCGGGTCTTGGTCATTTCGTCTCCTCCCGCCAGTTGACGACCTTGAGGTAGACGAGCACGACGACGAGGATCACGAGGACGTTGATGATGCCGGTCGCTGCGGACATCCCGATGTCCTTCTCCTGGCTCTTGAAGGCGAGCTTGTACATGAAGGTGATGAGGGTGTCGTGGGTGAACCCGGGGTTGCGGTCGTTGAGGGTGTAGATGATCGGGAAGCTGTTGAACACGTAGATGGTGTTCAGCACGGTCGCGATGAGCAGGGCGGGCCGCAGCAGCGGAAGGGTGATCTGGCGCCACCGCTGCCAGGGCGACGCGCCGTCGACCTCCGCCGCCTCCATGACGTCCTCCGGGATGGCGTTGAGGCCCGCGATGAACACGAAGATCGTGAACGGCAGCGACACGAAGACACCGACGACGATCATCGACGCCATCGTGAACCGGTCGTCGCCGAGGAACGAGATGGGGGTGTCGATGATGTTCAGCGTCGTCAGCACGTGGTTGACGAGCCCGTAGTTGTAGTCATACAGCAGGACGAACAGCTGGCTCGTGATGACGAGCGAGGCGGCCCAGGGGACGATGACGGCCCACCGGACGTAGCGACGTCCGGGGAAGTCCTTGACGAGCAGCTGGGCGAGGGCGAGCGAGATGACGATGGTCAGGCCGACGACGACGAACACCCACACGACGGTGTTCTTCAGGACGACCGGCAGGTCGGGGTAGCTCAGGACCTTCGCGTAGTTGTCCCAGCCGGCGCTGCCCCGGTAGAGCCCGGTGATCGAGTACTCCGAGCGCGAGGCCCGGAATAGCATGACGGCGGGGAACATGACCACCCCGACGATGAGCGCGACCGCCGGGGCGAGCCACAGCAGGGCGATCGGACCGCTGACCTGCCCGACCCCGGAGCGCCGCCTGCGCCTACGCGCGGGCGGCGCCCCGGTGGTCGACCGGGCCGACGGCGCCGAGACGTCGTCGGTGGTCGTCATGTCAGCCCTGCGACTCGGCGGTCTGCTGCAGCTTGTCGAGCGTCTCCTGGGGGTCACCCGACATCGCCGCGCCGAGGTTCTGCTGGACGGCGAGCTTGACCTTGTCCCACGTCGGGTCGTCGGTCGGGGTGAGCCGCGCGTTCGGCAGGGTCTCGAGGTAGACCGCGAGCTTCGGGTCCTTCTGGAAGTACTCGAGCCCGGACTGCGTCACCGGGAGGAAGCCCTCCTTCTCGATGAAGGTGTTGATCTGCTCCTTCGAGTAGTAGAGCTCGTAGAACGCCTTGACCGCGTCCTCGTTGCCCGGCTTCTTGAACGCCATGAGGTAGTCCGTGACACCGAAGGTCTTGCTCTCGGAGCCGTCGTTGGTCGGGAATGGCGCGACGCCGTACTTGACGGAGCCGTCCTCGTCGAGGGCCCCGGCCAGCGGGGAGAACCCGACGACCATGCCCGCCTTGCCCGACTTGAAGAGGTCGAAGGCGTCGGCGCGGTTGGTGCGCGCCGGGTTGTTCTGGGTGAGGCCGTCGTCGGCCAGCTTGTTCATGAAGGTCAGCGTCTCGACGTTCGCGTCGGAGTTGATGGCCCAGGTGCCGTCGGACTTCCAGTCGCCGCCGTTGTTGAACAGCCACATCGAGAACTCGCCCTGGGACTCCTCGGGCCCGAGCGGCATCGCGTAGCCGACGTCGCCGGTGGCGTCCTTGACCTTCTTCGCGGCCTCGGCCAGCTCGTCCCACGTCGTCGGGGGCCCGCTGACGCCGGCCTTCTCGAAGAGGTCCTCGTTGTAGAACAGCGCGCGGGCGCTGCTGAGGTCGGGGAACCCGTAGAACTTGCCCTCGTAGGTGCCGTACTGGACGAAGGTCGGGAGGATGTCGGACTTGACCTCCGACGGCAGCACCTGGTCGGAGTCGTAGAGCAGCCCGTCCTTGGCGTAGCTCGCGTACGCGTTGAGGTTGAGGATGTCCGGCGGCTGGTTGTTCTGGATCATCGTCGAGGACTGCTGGTCGATGTTGTCCCAGCTCACGACGTTGACGTCGAGGGTGTAGCCGTACTTGCTGTTGTACTCCTGCGCGAAGGCGTCCCAGAACGCCTTGGTGTTGTCCTTGGAGTACTCGGCGGCCATGAGGCTGATGGTCGTCACCTTCTCTGCGTCGTCCCCGCCGCCCTCGGCCTGGCCGGCGCCGGTGCCCCCGCCGCAGGCCGTGAGGACCAGGGCCCCCGTGGCCACGACCCCGGCCAGCATCGTGTGTCGTCGCGTCGTGCTCATCGTTCTCCTCGTCGAGAAGCCGGCCGTGCCGGCATGGGTGCCATCGGTGTCGTCGACGTCGGTGGTGACGCCGGCGGGCCATCCGTCGGTCACAGTACAGGGTGACGCTCGTATGTGATCGGGTCAAGCAAGTGTTGATCACAAACGCGCAACCGCTCCGCCCCCAGGGCCTTGCGTGCGACCACCGTGGCATCTGGGACGGGCGTGCGGGGCTTCCGGTGCAGGCGACGTCAGCGGAGCCCGGGACTCAGACGCAGTCGACCTCCACGCCGGCCGCCCGCAGCTCGCTGACCTGCTCGTCGTCGTCGGGTGCCGTCGTGACGAGGCGGTCGACGCGCTCGGCCGGGCAGATCGCCGCGAAGGTGCGCCGGCCCAGCTTCGCGCCCGCCGCGACGACGACGACGCGGCGCGACCGCTCGATCATCGCCCGGACGATCGCGGCCTCGTCCTCGTACCGGCAGGTGGCGCCCTCGGCCGCGGACAGCCCGTCGACCCCGACGATCGCGATGTCGAACCACAGCTGGGCCACGATCTGGGCCGCCAGCGGGCCGCTGACCTCGTAGGACTCCGGGCGGGCGACCCCGCCGAGCGACACACACTGGACGTGCGGTCGCAGGACGACCTCGGCGGCGATGTTCAGGGCGTTCGTCACGACGGTGAAGGCCTGCGCGGTGCCGTCGCCGGCCAGATCCTCCCGCGCGGTCAGAGCCCGGGCCGTCGCCGTCGTCGTCGTCCCTCCGTTGAGGACGACGACGTCCCCTCGCCGCACCAGGGCGGCCGCCCGGGCCGCGACCCGCTCGAGGCCGTCGTCGCCCTGGCTCGAGCGGTAGCGGTACGGCAGCTCGTAGGCGACGGACGTGGCCACGACACCGCCGTGGTGGCGCGTGACGAGCTGGCGCCGGGCGAGCTCGGCGAAGTCGCGTCGGACGGTCGCCTCCGAGACGCCGAGCTGGGCGGCGGTCTCCGACACCGACAGCCGCCCCTGCGTCGCGAGGAGGTCGAGCACCGCCGCCCACCGGCCGGCCGGGGTGCGGGCCGCGTCAGCGTCGGCGTCCATCCCGGCATCGTAGACGCGGCGGTGCGCGCGGACAGTGCGTCTATGCTCGATCGACCCCCGAATCCGTCGTTATCGCGCATGTCGAGAAAGGGAGCCCGTGTCGCTCTCCGGCCCGGTCGCCGCCGACCGCGACCTCCGTCGCCTGCGGGTCGGCGTCGACATCGGCGGCACGCGCATCAAGGCCGTCGTCCTCGACGGAGGGACGGTGCGCGCCCGGCACCTGGAGCCCACTCCGTCCGACGTCGCCTCGACGATGGGCCCGACCGTCGCCGGCGTCCTCGCCAGGCTGATGACGGCCGCAGACCTGCCGGCCCAAACCGTCCCCGAGCGGGTCGGCGTCGTCGTCCCCGGGCTCGTCGACGAGGAGCAGGGGCGCGCCGCGTGGTCGGCCAACCTCGGCTGGCGAGACCTCGACGTGCCCGCGGTGCTCGCCGGGCACGTTGACGCCCGGGTCGTGCTCGGCCACGACGTCCGGGCGGGCCTGCTGGGGGAGCACCTGCTCGGGGCGGCCGTCGGCGTCGCCGACGTCCTTTTCGTCCCCCTGGGCACCGGCCTAGCCGCTGCCCTCATGACGGCGGGCCGGGTGGTGCGTGGCACGACGTGGACCGGTGAGCTCGGGCATGTGCGGGTCGCCCCCAACGGCCCAGTGTGTGGCTGCGGTGGACGCGGCTGCCTGGAGGCCGTCGCCGGGGCGACGGCGGTGGGGAAGCGCTGGCGGGCCGCCGGCCGCGAGGGCGACGCCCGCACCGTGGCGGAGGCCGTGGCCGCGGGGGACCCCCTCGCCCAGGAGGTGTGGGCCGAGGCCATCGCGGCCCTCGCCGGCGCCATCGCCCCGGTCGTCGCGACCGCCGGGACGCGGCTCGTCGTCATCGGCGGCGGGATGGCCGAGGCCGGGCCGGTCCTGCTCGACCCCCTCCACGTCGCGCTGGCCGAGCGCCTGCCCGACCCCGACGGCGTCGACGTCGTCCGGTCCGGGCTCGGGGAGTGGTCCGGCGCCATCGGCGCGGCGCACCTCCCGGACGCCTCGTTCAGCCAGCAATCCGGTTGACGCAGACCCGAATGGTCACCGGCGCCCCAGAATGCCCGTAGGATGGACGCAGTGGCCCGCCCAGTTCTGCCTCGGGCCCTTCTTCTTTGATGTCGATGCCTTCGTGCCGGACCTGGTCCGCACGGCGCCGCGGCCCCAAGAGCCCCGCCCGGCAGAACATCCACCCGATGTCGCCGACGGCAGTGCTGCCGCGTCGACACCCCACCACTTGGAGTCCTCTCCGTGTCCACTGACACCTTCGGCGCGCTCGGCGTGCCCACCGTCCTCGTCGACGTCCTCGCCTCCGGCGGGATCACGACGCCCACCCCCATCCAGGCCGCCACGCTGCCCGACGCCCTCGCGGGCCGGGACGTGCTCGGCCGGGGACGCACCGGCTCCGGCAAGACGGTCGCGTTCCTCCTGCCCCTGCTCGCCCGGCTCGCAACGAGCGGCAAGCCGCGCACCCCGAAGCGCCCGCGCGCCCTCATCCTCGCTCCGACCCGCGAGCTCGCCACCCAGATCGACGAGGCGATGGCCCCGCTGGCGGCCGGGCTCGGACTCACCTCCCGCACCGTCTTCGGCGGCGTCGGCCAGGGCCCGCAGGTCTCGGCGCTGCGTCGCGGCGTCGACATCGTCGTCGCCTGCCCGGGCCGGCTCGAGGACCTCATCGGCCAGGGCCACGTGTCCCTGTCCGGCGTCGAGGTCACCGTCATCGACGAGGCCGACCACATGGCCGACCTCGGCTTCCTGCCCCAGGTCCGCCGCCTGCTCGACGCCACCCCGCCGAACGGGCAGCGGATGCTGTTCTCCGCCACCCTCGACGCCGGCATCGGCGTCCTCGCGAAGCGCTACCTCCAGCAGCCGGTGACCCACGAGGCCGACTCGGCGCAGTCGCCGGTCGCCGCCATGTCGCACCACGTCCTGCACATCTCGTCCACGGCGCACCTGCCGGTGCTGCTCGACCTCACCTCGGCCCCGGGCCGCACCATCGTGTTCACCCGGACCAAGCACCGGGCCAAGCGGATCGCCCGCCAGCTCAACGACGCCGGGGTCCCGGCGGTCGAGCTGCACGGCAACCTCAGCCAGGGTGCCCGCACCCGGATGATGGACGCCTTCCACAGTGGCGCTGCCAAGACCCTCGTCGCGACCGACATCGCGGCCCGCGGCATCCACGTCGACGACGTCAACCTCGTCATCCACGCCGACCCGCCGGTCGAGCACAAGGCGTACCTGCACCGCTCCGGGCGCACGGCCCGCGCCGGCGCGTCGGGCACCGTGGTCACCCTGATGACCGACGAGCAGGTCCGCGACGTGCGCGACCTGACCCGCAAGGCCGGCATCAAGCCGACCATCACCCGTGCGCACGCCGAGCACCCGGTGCTCAGCGAGCTCGCCCCGGGCGTGCGGGCCCTCGAGGGCGCCTTCGTCGGCGCGCGTCCGGAGTCCTCCGGTCAGGGTGGCGGCGGTCGCCGCAGTGGCGGCCGCGGCCAGGCCGCGGCCGGTGGCGCCCCCCGTGCAGGCGGCCCGCGCCGTTCGCGCGGACCGCGCAGCGAGGGTCGCTCCGGCAGCGGTCCGGCCCAGCCGCGCCGCGGTTCGGGCAGCGGTGCCGGCGGCTCCGGTCGACGTGGCGGGCGGGGCCCCGGCTCCGGCTCCGGCACCTCGGTGCGGTCGGCGGCGACCTTCTCCGAGGGCACCCGGCCGCAGCGCTCCCGCTGACCCGCGGGCTGCATCACCAGGCGACATGACGAGGCCCCCGGGTCGTGGCAGGTGCCACGACCCGGGGGCCTCGTCGCAGGTCAGCGCAGGCTGAACGTCACCGCGTGCGTCTGCCCCGTCCCCGGGACCGTGACGGTTGCCGTGAACGTCCCCGTGCCCGGCAGGTCGCCGGTCCGCAGGTTGTACTGCCACACGCCGTCGACCAGCGCCATCGTCGCGGTGAGCGCGGTGGTGCCGCCACGGGTCACCGTGAGCGTCGGGTCCAGGTCGGTCGGGACCGTGCCGTCGCAGTCGGCGAACGCGATCTTCACCGGCAGGGTCGAGCCCTTCTTGATGCTCTTGCCGTCCTTGCTCAGCGGGCCCTCGAACCCGGCGCTGTCGTACGCGACGGCGACGTCGGCCTCGCTGGTCACCTCGTGGCCGTGGCTGTCGACGACGGAGACCGTCGCCTCGTAGCGGCCGGCGTCGGCATAGGTGTGGCCGATGCTCACCGAACCCGTGCCGGCGGCGACCTCCTGGGTCGTGGGCTCGGACCCGTCGCCCCAGTCGACCGTCACCGTGTGGGTGTCGGCGGCGTCGCGCTCGTCGATGCCGACCGTGAGCGAGGCGTTGCCCGGCCCGCACGGCACGATCGCCTCGTCGAAGGACGCGTCGACCACCGGCGGGGAGTTCGGCCGCAGCCCGACGAGCACCGGGTCGTGGTCGGAGACCCGGAACTCGTCCGGTGCGAAGAGTGACTCGATCTGGCCCGCCGACTTGAAGTTCGTGTTGTAGTCCAGGACCGAGGGCTCGTCCGAGTTGATGTGGTAGTCCGTGACCCCGGTGACCTGGTCGAGGATCGACTCCGACCCGAGCGCGTGGTCGAGCGAGCCCCACTGCCCGTCGAAGACGTAGGAGTAGGCGTCCTCGCCGAGGAACTCGCGGACGAGGTTGGTGAAGCCACCCTCCTCGAGGGTCCGCATCGGGGTCTCCATCGCGTACGAGTTGTAGTCGCCGACGAGCAGGATGTCCTGGTCGCCGGTGCCGGTCGGGTCGGTGTCGAGCCACTCCAGGAGCGTGCGGACCGCGTTGGTGCGCACGACCGAGCAGTTGCCCTGCCCGTCGCCGGTGTCGGGGGTCTCGCAGGCCGAGCCCTTCGACTTGAGGTGGTTGACATCGGTGACGAAGACACCGCCGGTGTCGTTGACCTTCCACGCCTGGGCCAGCGACGGGCGGTTCTTCGGTGAGGCGTCCCCACCGTTGACGAACTCCACGCTGTTGAGCGCGGCGGTGTCGCCGACCGGGCTGACGGCCGCCGGGCGGTAGATGGCGCCGACCTTGATGGCGTCGGAGCCGAGCGCGTCGACCTGGCCGGTACGGGCGTCGACGTCGAGGACGGCGTAGGTGCCGGCGCCGACCTCGGCGTTGACCGCGTCGACGAGGGTCTGCAGCGCGCTGTCGGCGCCGTAGCCGTCGTTCTCGACCTCGTTGACGCCGATGACGTCGGCGTCGAGCTTGGCGATGGCGGCCACCGTCTTGGCCGTCTGACGCTCGAGCTCCTGGGCCGTGTTGGCGCCGCGGCAGCCCGTCGGGGGGCCGCTGACGCCGCCCCGGCACGCGTTCGGGGCGTTGTCGAGGGTGTTGAAGTAGTTGAGCAGGTTCATCCCGACGACGCGGACGTCACCGCCGACCGCCTCGGGGGCGGCGGGGCGCGGGTTGGCCGCCTCGAAGGTGATGCCCGCAGCGTCCTGCGCGAGCGGGCGCAGCCGCCAGTTGTTCGGGCTGATGAAATGCCCGCCCCAGGTGTACGTCATGACGCCGGTCGCGTCGGTGACGGTGTCGCCACCGCGCAGGGTGTTCTCGGCCGACAGCGGCTGGCCGCCGCGGCCCCAGATGATCGGGTCCGGGTTCTGGTTCTGCAGGGTGTCGTCGATGATGAGGCGGTTGAGGTTGTTCTGCGCCTGGAGGGCGTTGGCCGCGGCGCCCGGGGCGACGACGTTCGTCGGCTGCTGGAGCCGGCCGCCGGAGGACACGGTGACCTGGGCGAAGCGGCCGAGCTGGAAGTGCTCGGTCACCGACAGGGTCTGCGGCATCGCGACGAGCATGCCCTCGTACTTCTCGAAGTCGGTGGCGCTCGCCATGGGGAGGGTGACCTCGGTGGCCGCGACGGCCCCGGTGCCGCACTCGTCGATCGCGGTCACGGTCGAGATCTGGGTCTGGCCTTGGAACTCGCCGGCGCTGCCGGAGACGCGCACGATGTCGCCCTCGGAGACCGAGTCGTTGCTGCCGTTGAAGACGAAGATGCCGTCGGAGGTGGCGGCGTCGCCGTCACCCTGGAGGTCCTGGAGGTAGAAGCCGCGCAGCGCCGGGGAGGGGCCCTCGTAGTCGGCGACGACGACGCCCTTGGTCGCGACGGCCCCGGTGACCGCGGCTGCGGCGCCGCTGCCCTGGATGTCGTAGATCGGGGTGTAGCCGGCCGAGCAGGCGCCCGTGACGCCGAAGGTGCTGGAGAAGTCGGCCGCCATCGTGTTGGGCGGGTCGTTGGTGTCGAGGTCGGTGACTCCGGCGGCCGCGACGGTCAGGGTGCAGGTCTCACCGTCGGCGAGGTCGCTGACGGGGTCGACGGTGAACTCGGTGGGGCCGCCGGTGACGGCGACGTCGACGTCACCGGAGGTGGTGCAGCTGAGGGACACGGCATCCGCGGCGAGGGCGACGCCCTCACTGAAGGTGACGACCGGCGACTGCGCGGTTGTGGCGGACCCGCCGTCGGCCGGCGTGACCGAAACGACCGAGGGAGCCTCGTCCTCGACCGCGCCGCAGTTCGCGGTGTGCGCGCCGAGCCCGTCGAAGGTGTCGACGGCGAAACCGTCCCACTCGGCTGCCGGGTCGAACGTGTCGGCGCCATTGGTGTCGCCGGCGCAGACGGTCGCCTTGCGGCGCAGCGTGTTGTCGGAAGTGCTCGTCAGGCCGGAGCCCCACTCGGTCAAGGGGCGGAAGCCCACCTGCCCGATGACGTCCAGCACTGTGGTGCCCTTGCGCAGGACGACGGCGTCGTCGCCGTTGTAGTTGACGTTGCCGCTGGTCTGGTCAGCCTGCGCGAGGACCGTCGCCGATGCCGAGGGGTGGGCGACGACGCGGACATCGCCGGGCGCCACGGCGCCGGTGAGGTTGATGACGGCGGTCGTCGTCGTGGCCCCGTTGAAGAACACCTGGACGTTGTAGCCGCCACCGGCGAGGTCCACGCTCGCACCAGTGCCGTTGTAGATCTCGAGGGCCTTGTTGAAGCTGCTGCCCTCGACGTACTCGGAGAGGAACAGGTCGGTGGGGGCGGCGGCCGACGCGGGGGCGGGCGTCAGCGCGACGGGGGCGGCCAGGGCGAGGGCGCCGACGGCGACCCTCCCCACGAGTCGACGCAACGGCGTGCGGTTCATGCATCCTCCAGAGGTCCTGCGGGGAACGCCGACCTGTCATCGGAGCCTCGACCCGCGCACATGCGCGGTGAACGTAACACCGGCCGGCGACAGCGTCGACCCCTCCCGGGAGCCGATCCGTGAACGGTCGTCGAACTGTGCGGACCTGCCAGGGCGCGGGCGGAAACCCTGTCGAGGCTCGGGGTCGCGCTGGCTGCGTCGTCCCTCGCGCAGCTGCTCGCGTGGACGCGGTCAGGCGGGGCGGCAGGATGCGTGCCCCGGGACATCGTCGGCCCGGGGCACCCTCCGATCATGGCCCCGGACCGCGCCGATGGGAACCCGGGCAGCACCGGCTCGCGGGCCCTCCGGGTCACAGTCTCGTCTCACTCTCGTGTCGGCGCGTGCGCATCCACGGGTCGCGGCCCCATCATTGATCGGGCGCCGGGGGACGGCACCGGCTCGCTGGAGAGGGCTCACCGATCACCATGAAGACGCGCAGCGTGCTGCTCACTGCCGCGGTCACCGTGCCGATGCTCCTGGGCGGGGTGGGCACCGCGTATGCGGCCCACTTCCAGGACCACGCCCTGCCGGGCAGCAGCGTGGCCGGGGTGTCGGTCGCCGGGATGACCCGCGACGAGGTCACCGCGTCCGTGCGCCAACGAGCGGCCGACCTCAGGGTTGACGTGCGCACCGGCGACACGAGCCGTTCCCAGCGCCTCACCGACCTCGGCTACACGGTGGACGTCGACGCCACCGTCGACGCGATCTTCGCCGCCAACAGCCGGTGGTCCTCCTACGCGACCTCGTTGGTCTCCTCGCGCGACGTCGACGCCGTCGTCAGCAGCGACCCCGTAGCCGTCGACGCAGTGACCGCGGCGCTCGTCGAGGACGCGGGCAAGGTCGGACGGAACGCGACGGTGGCGCTCACCTCGAAGAAGACCTCCTTCGAGGTCACGCCCGCCGTGGCCGGTCACACCGTCGACCCCGCCAGCCTCCAGGACGTCGTGGCCGCCGCCGCCCGTGACCTGACCCCGGCCACCGCCACCGTCCGGTTCGTCGAGACCGACCCGGCCGTGACCACCGCGGCCGCCGAGCGCATCGCCGCCGCCGCGAACTCCATCGTCCAGCGCAGCGTGACGGTCTCGGACGGCGCCGAGAAGCACACGGCCTCCGCGAAGGCGAAGGCGTCGTGGGTCACGATCCCGACCGCCGACGGTGCGGCCGGCGCCCCCACCGTCGACCGCGTGAAGGTCCGCACCTGGGTCGACGGCCTCGCGGCGTCCCTGAAGACCGAGCCGGTGGCCGGGCTGCGCAACGTCAGCGCCGCCGGTGCCGTGCTCAGTGTCGTGACCCAGGCCCACGACGGCCGCACGGTGTCCAACGCCCCCGCCGTCGCCAAGGCCGCGGTCGCCGCTCTGACGGACGGGAAGAAGTACAGCGGCACCTTCACCTACGACACCGTCCCCGCCGCCTGGACGAGCCGCACCGTCGCGGTCGGCGCCGAGAAGCTCGCCTACCCGGCCGCCGACGGCGAGAAGTGGATCGACGTCAACCTCTCGAGGCACACGATGACCGCGTACATCGGTGCCACGCCGGTGTACGGGCCGATCTCGATGGTCAGCGGGGCCGCCGAGACGCCCACCATCACGGGCGTCTTCCGGGTCTACACCAAGAACCCCCTGATGACGATGCGCGGCAACAACGCCGACGGCACGAGGTACGAGACCCCCGACGTCCCGTGGTCCGCCTTCTTCCACCGCGGGTTCGCCCTGCACGGTGCGCCGTGGCGCGACTCGTTCGGGTACGCCGCGTCGCACGGCTGCATCAACCTGCCGGTGCCGGTGGCCAAGTGGGTCTACGACTTCGCCCCGATGGGCACGCCGGTCGCCTCGCACTACTGAGCCGACCCCGGGCGCCGCCCGCGGACCGCCGGCCGGTGACGGGTGTCGGCCGCGCGGCCTACGGTGGAGGCACGCGATGAGCAGGAGGCTCCCCATGGCGACCGAGCACAGCGACCGCAGCACCGTCCCGTCCGACGGTGATGTCGACGACTACCTCGCGGCGGTGCCCGACGAGAAGCGACGAGCCGACGCCCAGCAGGTGCTCGCGCTGATGCGTGACGTCACCGGGGCCGAGCCGCGGATGTGGGGCACCTCCGTCGTGGGCTTCGGCCGGCAGCCCTACCGCACCGCCGACGGCAAGGACCGGGAGTGGTTCGCCGTCGGGCTGGCGCCCCGCAAGGCCGCGCTGACGCTGTACGGGCTCACCTACTACGGGTCCAACGACGACCTGCTCGGCCGGCTCGGCCCGCACACCACCGGCAAGGGCTGCCTGTACCTCAAGCGCCTCGCCGACGTCGACGCGGGCGTCCTGCGCGAGCTCGTCACGCGCGCCTGGGCCACGAACCACCAACCCGGGCCGTGACGGTCACGCAGGGCATCCCGGTCGACGCCCTCGACTTCTACGACGACCTCGCCGTCGAGAACACCCGCGCCTGGTGGCAGGCCAACCGCGAGCGCTGGGAGCAGTCGGTGCGGGGGCCGATGGAGACGCTCGTCGACGCGCTGGCCGACGAGTTCGCGGAGGCCCGGCTCTACCGCCCGCATCGCGACATCCGCTTCAGCAAGGACAAGTCGCCGTACAAGGACCATCAGGGCGCCCTCGCCGGCACCGCCCCCGGGGTCGGCTGGTACGTCCAGGTGTCCGCGGCCGGCCTGCTCACCGGCGGTGGCTTCTACCCGACGGGGCCGGCGCAGACCGCCGACTACCGCGCCGCCGTCGACGCGCCGGCCTCCGGCGCCCGGCTCGAGCAGATCGTCGGCCGGCTCCCCGCCGACGGCTTCGAGCTCGGCGGCGAGCGCGTCGCCACGCGCCCGCGCGGCGTCCCCGCCGACCACCCGCGCCTGGAGCTGATGCGGCACAAGCATCTCGTCGCGACCCGGCAGCACGGGTCCCCGCCGTGGCTGCCGACGCCCGAGGTGCTCGAGCGGGTCCGCGCCGACTGGCGGGCCGTGCGGCCGCTCGTCGAGTGGCTCACCGAGCACGTCGGATCCAGCGCGGCCCCGGCCGGGCGCTGACCCGTGCGGCCGTCGCCGCGGGCGTAGGGGAGACTCGACCGCGATGACGCTCACCGACCGCCTCCGCACCGGCGCCGCCGCCGGCTCCCCGGGGATCGGTGCCGACGCCGCGTTGGACGTCTTCGTCGAGTGGGCCGGGGAACGCGGCTTCGCGCTCTACCCGGCGCAGGAGGAGGCGGTCCTCGCCCTCGCCGAGGACGCCCACGTCGTCCTCGCGACCCCCACGGGCTCCGGCAAGTCGCTCGTCGCCGTCGCGGCCCACGCGCAGGCCCTCGCCACCGGCCGCCGCTCCTGGTACACCGCCCCGATCAAGGCCCTGGTCAGCGAGAAGTTCTTCGCCCTCGTCGAGACCTTCGGTGCCGAGAACGTCGGGATGCTCACCGGCGACGCCGCCGTCAACCCCGGCGCCCCGGTCATCTGCGCGACCGCCGAGGTCCTCGCCAACCACGCCCTGCGTGAGCGGGACGCCTCCGACATCGGCCTCGTCGTCATGGACGAGTTCCACTTCTACGGCGAACCGGACCGCGGCTGGGCGTGGCAGGTGCCGCTGCTGCTGCTGCCGGACACCCAGATGCTGCTCATGTCCGCGACCCTCGGCGACACGACCGACCTCGAGCGCGACCTGCAGCGCCGCTCGGGCCGCGACGTCGTCGCCGTCACCGGGGTGGAGCGGCCCGTGCCGCTGGAGTTCGAGTGGGTCCTCACCGCCGTCCACGAGACCATCGAGCTGCTGTTGCGCGACGACCGGGCGCCGGTGTACGTCGTGTCGTTCACCCAGTCGGGGGCGGTCGAGCAGGCCCAGGCGCTGGCCAGCGTCGACATCGTCTCGGCCGCGCGCAAGGCCGCCATCAAGGAGGCTGTCGGCGGGTTCCGCTTCGGCAAGGGTTTCGGGCAGACGCTGCGCCGGCTCGTCCTGCACGGCATCGGGGTGCACCACGCCGGGATGCTGCCGAAGTACCGGCGGCTCGTCGAGACGCTCGCGCAGGCCGGGCTGCTCGCCGTCATCTGCGGCACCGACACCCTGGGCGTCGGCATCAACGTCCCGATCCGCACCGTGCTCCTCACGTCGCTGACGAAGTACGACGGCCGCAAGCAGCGGATCCTGCGCGCCCGCGAGTTCCACCAGATCGCAGGCCGGGCCGGGCGGGCCGGCTTCGACACCGTCGGCTACGTCGTCGTCCAGGCGCCCGACCACGTCATCGAGAACTCCAAGGCGATGGCCAAGGCCGGCGGGGACCCGAAGAAGGAACGGCGGATCGTCCGGAAGAAGCCGCCGGACGGGGTGTTGACGTACGCGCAGTCGACGTACGACAAGCTCGTCACCGCCGTCCCGGAGCCTCTGACGTCGAAGATGCGCGTGACCCACGCGATGGTGCTCAACGTCCTCGACCAGTGGGAGGGCCAGCAGGAGGCCCTGTACACCCTCGTCCTGGACAACCACGAGGACGACGCCCGCCGCGAGGCGCTGGTCGAGCGGTCCGTGCAGGTGCTCGGGTCGCTCGTGCGCTCGGGCGTCGTCGAGCCCGACGACGGGTCGTCCGCCGAGGACTGGCTGCCGCCGGAGCCCGAGACCCCGCCGGCCGGTGCCGCGCCGGACCCCGAGCCCGAGGCCGAGCCGCCCACCGAGCCCGCGGGAGGTCTGGGCGCGCTGGGCGAAGCCCTGGCCGCCGCCGGGCTGGCCCCGCCGGCGCCCCCGGCCCCGGTCGAGCGCGAGGGCGGCCCGACGGGCAAGGCCGGGGACGACCCCGCTGACGGCGCACCGGCCGATGCTCAGCCGCCTGCGCCCCGCTCGCCGCTCGAGCGGTTCGTCCGCTGTGACGGCCGCCGCTACGACGAGGGTCCGTTCCAGGTCGCGATGGACCTGCACGAGGGGTTCGCGCTCAACCAGCCGCTGTCGGCGTTCGCCCTCGCCGCGCTCGAGCTGCTGGACGCCGAGGCCCCCGGCTACGCGCTCGACGTCGTCAGCGTCATCGAGGCGACCCTCGACGACCCGCGGCCCGTGCTCATGGCGCAGCAGTTCGAGGCACGCGGCGAGGCCGTGGCGGCGATGAAGGCCGACGGGCTCGAGTACGAGGAGCGGATGGAGGCGCTCGAGGACGTCACCTGGCCCCGCCCGCTGGCCGACCTGCTCGAGCAGTCGCTGCGCACCTACCGGCAGACCCACCCGTGGGTCGACCCGCGCGACCTGTCACCCAAATCCGTCGTCCGGGAGATGTTCGAGCGCGCGATGGGCTTCGGCGAGTTCGTGGCCCACCACAAGCTCTCCCGCGCCGAAGGCGTCGTCCTGCGCTACCTCACCGACGCGTACCGGGCGCTGCGCTCGACGGTGCCGATGTCCGCGCGCACCGAGGAGCTCGACGACCTCGTCGAGTGGCTCGGCGAGGTCGTGCGGCACACCGACTCCAGCCTGCTCGACGAGTGGGAGTCACTGACCCACCCGACCGACGCCCCGGACACCGCCGTGCGGGCCCCCGGCGAGGGTCGGGCGCTGTCGGCCAACCCCCGCGCGCTGCGGGTCATGGTGCGCCAGAGCATGTTCCGGCGCGTCGAGCTGCTGTCGCTCGGCCGGTGGCAGGCGCTGGCGGCGTTGGACGGCGGCCTCACCGCCGAGGCCTGGCAGGACGCGGCCGCGGAGTACCTCACCGAGTACGACCGGGTCGAGACCGGCCCGGCGGCGAGGGGGCCCGCGCTGTTCCGCATCGAGGAGGGCGACGGGCAGTGGCTCGTCACCCAGATCCTCGACGACCCCGAGGGCGACCACGACTGGCGGATCACCGCCGAGCTCGACCTCGCCGCGACCGACGAGGCGGGCGAGCCGGCGCTCACGGTCACCGGGTTCGCCCCGACCTCCTGACTAGACCTTGGCCCGTCGCCAGCCGGCCGAGACCGCCTCGCTCTCCGAGCAGAACCAGCGCTCGCCCTTGCCGAGGTCGATCCGCGTCTGCTCGTAGTGGCGCTGCCCCGGGACGTGGTAGATCCTCTCGCCGTCACTGGCGATGTTCCCCTTGATCGTGCACGACGAGGTGTCCTTCGCCGGAGTCCTCGTCGGGGCCGGCGCCGGGGGCGGAGCCGCCGCCGCACGACAGCCACCGCTCCAGATGCCCCGCCCCGCGTTCCTGGCGTCCGCCTCCGCGGCGCGGTACTGCTGCTGGCGCGAGTAGGGCTTGTCGTACGTGTACTCCTCGCCGAACCCGCCGGCGAGGAGGATCTCCGCGACGCGGCGGCCGTCGGCGAGCGCGACATGCCGCAGCAGGCGGTCGTAGCGGTCGCGGTTCGACTGCGTCGGGTCGCGCTCCAGAGCCACCTGCTTGCCCTGGACCAGGCTCTGCATCTTGCTCGCCGCCTGCTGGGCGTAGCACTCGTCGTTCCTGAGCTCGGGGGTGTCGATCCCGATGACCCGCACGCGCTGGGTGGTGCCACCGATCCGGACCTTGATCGTGTCGCCGTCGACGATCCCCGCCACCGCGACGAGGGCACCGGAGGTCGACGCCGGGGATCGCGTGGGCGACGGGGAGGAGGAGCGCGAGGCCGATGGGCGCGGGGCGGGGGTCGAGGAGGCGGTGGGGGTCGCGCGGGCGGAGGAAGCGCCGGCCGAGGGCTGCCGCGCGGGCTCGCCGCTGTCGACGGACGCGGAGGCCGCACTCCGCTGCCCGCCGTCGGCGGAGCCGCCCAGCGCGACACCCACCATCGCCAGCGCGACGGTCCCGTTGACGACGAGAGCCAGCACCGCCACCACGGCGAGCAACGCACCGATCGGGACGCCCCACACCCTGCTGCGCGACGACCCGGCCGGCGTGTGGCGATGGTCGGTCCACCTGTTGCCGTCCCATAACCGCATCGAGCCCGGCCGGTCGGGGTCCGGGTACCACCGTGCGTCCGCATCGGCCATGGGATCCCCTCCTTCGGTGCCTCCGCGACCCTAGCGGCTGCTGTGCATCCGGAACCGTGATCGACGGATGTCCCCGGAGCGCCGAGATCCCGACCCTCGCGAGGATCGATGAACCTCGTCCGCTGGGGCTTGCCCTGTCGGCAGGTTGGGTAAAGATGGACGGCACAGCCGGCCGACGAACGCCCGACGAGAGGACTCCGGCATGAGCACGACGATGTGGGACGCCACGAGCCTGACCACCCGCTTCGACGAGGTGCGCTCCCACACCGAGCGCCTCGCCGCCCCGCTGTCCCCCGAGGACCAGACCGTCCAGTCGATGCCCGACGTGTCACCCACGAAATGGCACCGGGCGCACGTCACGTGGTTCTTCGAGACCTTCGTCCTCGCCGAGCACGAGCAGCACTTCGCGCCGTACCAGGACAAGTACTGGTTCCTCTTCAACAGCTACTACGAGAGCCTCGGGCCCCGCTACTCCCGCCCCGACCGGGGTCTCATCACCCGCCCCGGCGCCCACGACGTCGGCGAGTACCGGGACAACGTCGACGACCGGATGCGCGACCTCGTCGCCACCCTCGACGACGGCACCCTGCAGAAGCTCGCCTCGACCATCGAGCTGGGGTTCCACCATGAGCAGCAGCACCAGGAGCTGCTGCTCATGGACATCAAGCACGTGCTGTCGCGCAACCCGCTCGAGCCCGCGTACGGCGGGGCGCGCCGGGCGCACTGCGAGCCCGACGCCATGACGTTCGTCGACGTCGAGGGCGGCCTCGTCGAGATCGGCCACGAGGGCGGGGCCTTCTCCTTCGACAACGAGCTGCCGCGGCACCGCCAGTGGCTCGAGCCGTACCGCATCGCCGACCGGCTCGTCACGAACGGCGAATGGCTCGAGTTCATGGCCGACGGCGGCTACCGCCGGCCCGAGTTCTGGCTGTCCGACGGCTGGGCCAAGGTCACCGCCGACGGCTGGCGCGCCCCGTTCTACTGGACCGACCACGACGGGGTCTGGCTCGAGCACACCCTGCACGGCACCTGGCCGGTCAACCCCGGGCTGCCCGTCGCGCACGTCAGCTTCTACGAGACCGAGGCCTACGCCACCTGGGCCGGCAAGCGCCTCCCCAGCGAGGCCGAGTGGGAGCACGCCGTCGTCGCCGACGGCCAGGCCGACGCCGCGCACTCCGGGGGCAACCTCGCCGACCTCGAGCACTACCACCCGGCACCGGCGCCGGCCGCCGGCGGCGAGCACCGGCTCCGCCAGGTCTACGGCGACTGCTGGGAGTGGACGTCGTCGGCGTACCACGCATACCCGGGGTTCCACCCGCCCGAGGGCGCCATCGGCGAGTACAACGGCAAGTTCATGTCCAACCAGATGGTGCTCCGCGGCGGCTGCGCGCTCACCCCGCCCGGCCACGCCCGCGCCACGTACCGCAACTTCTTCCCGCACGCGTCGCGGTGGGCGCTCTCCGGCGTCCGCCTCGCCGACGGCGGTGCACCCCAGGGGCTCTCATGAGCCGCCGCGAGGTCGAGCCCCGGGTCGAGGTGCTCCTCGACCCCGACTGGGCCAGCGGCTCCCTCGTCGACGACGTCCGCCGCGGGCTGGGCGGCCGGCCGCGCCGGCTGCCGCCGAAGTGGCTCTACGACGACGTCGGCGCCGGCCTGTTCGACGAGATCACCCGGCTCCCGGAGTACTACCCGACCGAGGCCGAGCGCTCGATCCTCGTCGAGCATGCCGCCGACATCGCGGCGGCGTGCGACGCGAGCACCCTCGTCGAGCTCGGCAGCGGCACCAGCGACAAGACCCGCACGCTGCTCGACGCCTTCCGCTCGCCGGAGCGCCCGCACGAGCCGCTGCACCGCTTCGTGCCGGTCGACGTCTCGGACGCCACCCTGCGCGGCGCGGCCGCCACGCTGAGCCGGCGGTACCCGGGCCTGGCCGTCGAGGCGGTCGTCGGCGACTTCACCCTGCACCTGGGCGACCTCCCCCGCGGTGACCGCCGGCTCGTCGCCTTCCTCGGCAGCACCATCGGCAACTTCTACCTCGAGGAGCGGGCGGCGTTCCTCGGGGCCCTCGCCGACTCCCTCGAGCCCGGCGAGTGGCTCCTGCTCGGCACCGACCTCGTCAAGGACGTCGATCGCCTCGTCGCGGCGTACGACGACTCGGCGGGGGTCACCGAGAGGTTCATCCGCAACTGCCTCACCGTGGTCAACCGCGAGCTCGGCGCCGACTTCGACCAGGGGGCGTTCAGCTACGCCCCGCTGTGGGACGCGCGAATGCAGCGCGTAGACATGCGCCTGCGGGCCGAGGAGCCGCAGGTGGTCACGGTGCCCGGGGCCGACCTCGTCGTCGAGCTCGCCACCGGCGAGGAGCTGTGCGTCGAGATCTCCACCAAGTTCAGCATCGACGGCATCGGGGCCGAGCTGGCAGAGGCCGGCTTCGCCGTCACCGAGACGTGGACCGACCCGGCCGGCGACTTCGCGGTCACCCTCGCCCGACGCACCTGACCCGAGGGGCGCGCCGGTGCCCGGCTCCCCGGGTGGGACCAACCTTCGACACGCGGGGCCACCCGATGCCGGGCCGCCGGGCCCGGCAGCCCAGACTGGGCGGATGCTCCTCGCCGACCGCCACGTCCTGCTCACCGGAGCCACCGGCACCATCGGCCGGCGGCTCACCGAGCAGCTCGTGGCCCGCGGGGCGCGGGTCACCGTCGTGGCACGGTCGGCCGGGCCGCTCGACGATCTCGCGCGCCGCCTCGGCGTGCGACCCCTCCCGGCCGATCTCACCCAGGCGAGCGCCCTCGAGGACGTCATCGCCCGAGCGGAGGCCGGCTCCGGGCCCGTCGACGCCATCGTGCACAACGCCGCGGTCGAGACCGTCGGGCGCCTCGACGAGCTCGAGCCCGGCGACGTCGAGCGCACCGTGGCGCTCAACCTCACGGCGCCGCTCGCGCTGACCCGCCTCGTCCTGCCCGGCATGATCGCCCGCGGGCACGGCCACGTCGTTCTGGTCTCCTCGCTCGCCGGGGTCGCGAGCTTCCCCGGGCTGGCCGTGTACGGGGCCACGAAGGCCGGGCTCACCCACGCCGCCGCTGGGCTGCGGCTCGAGCTGCGCCGCACCGGAGTGGGTACCACCGTCGCCGAGCTCGGCCCGGTCGAGTCCGCGATGATGGACCGGGCCCGCCGGCACTCGGCGGCGGGTGGCTCGTTCGCCCGGGTCTACCGGCTCCGCGCCCTGCGCGACCTCGACCCCGGCGTCGTGGCCGCCGCCGTGCTCGACGCCGTCGAGGCCGGTCGGCCGGTGGTCAGGCTGCCGCGCCGGGCCGCACCCCTTGCCGCTGTCGCGGGGCTGCCTCGTCAGCTCGTGCGCGGCGTCCTGGCCGGTATGCCGGCCCAGGGGTCCGCGCCGGCGCGCAGCGTCGACCCCGCGCCGGGGCCCGCCGCATGAGCGGGCGCAGCGTCCGGCGCAAGATCGCCGCCGCCACGTGGCGCGCGCCGGTCGAGGGTCGCATCCACGCCCGCACGGAGGTCGACGTCACCGCGGCCCTCGCGCACATCGAGCACCTCCGCCGGTCGACGGGGGTGCGGGTGACCCTGACCCACCTCGTCGGCGCGGCGCTCGGCCGGGCCATGCGCGCCGTCCCCGAGGCCCGGGCCCGCGTCGTCTTCGGCCGGATCGTGCCCGTCGAGGGCTGCACGGTCTCGTTCGCGGTGGACATCGAGAACGGTGAGGACCTCGGCCCCGTCCGCGTCGAGGACGCCGACCGGCTGTCGAGCACCGAGGTCGCCCAGCGGGTCGCGTCGGCCGCCGCCTTGCTGCGAGCGGACGAGGACCGGCACCATCGCCGCACCTCCGCGCTCGTCCGGATCGCCCCCTGGTGGGCGATGCGGCCGGTGCTGAGTACCGCGAGCCTGCTCGTCGGGGGCCTGAACACCCCGGCGTTCGGCCAGCCGGGGCGGCCGCTCGGCACGGCGTTCGTCTCCAACGTCGGCACCCTCGGCCTCGACGAGGCCTACCTCGCGCCCGCACCGTTCGCGCGGGCCGCGGTGTACCTCGCGATCGGCGCGATCCGCGACCGGCCCGTCGCGGTGGGCGGTGAGGTGGTCGTCCGCCCGACGGTGGTGCTCGTCGCGACGGCGGACCACCGGATCATCGACGGCGCCCACGCGGGCCGGCTGCAGCAGATCGTCGTCGAGCACCTGGCCCGGCCCGAGCTGCTCGACGGCTGAGCGCCGCCCGGCGGCCGCCGGGCGCGGCCCCCGGGGGTCGCGGTCCCGCGAGCGCGCAGGCTCAGGGTGCGGAGCCGGGCTCCATCTGCTGGGCGAGGTACTGCTGGACGCTGATCCGGTCGATGGCGTCGAGCTGAGACTCGAACCAGTCGGCGTGCTTCTCCTCGTCGCGCACCATCTCCTCGAAGATGGCGGCCGAGCCGTGGTCGCCGAGGTCGTGGCACTCCTGGGCGGCGGCGTTGAACTGGGCGATGGCCGCGAGCTCGCTGGTGTGCGCCAGGCGCAGCATCTCGTGCGCGTCCTCGCCGATCGTGATGGCACCGAGCTTCTGCACGTTCGGGTGGCCCTCGAAGAAGAGGATCCGGTTGATGATGGCGTCGGCGTCCTTCATCTCGTCGATCGAGAGGTCGTAGAAGACCTTGCCGAGCCGCACGAAGCCCCAGTTGTCGAGCATCCGGGCGTGCAGGAAGTACGTGTTGGTCACGGTGAGCTCGAACGTCAGGGCCTCGTTGAAGAGGTCGACGACACGGCGGTCAACTGGCTGCACGGATGGGCTCCTCGTCGAGGCTGACGTCGGTGGCGAGCGCCCTCAGGTCGTCCATCGTGCGCGCGCGGAAGACGTCATGGTTGCAGACGATCGCCTTGACCGAGAAGACGCAGCCGCCGCAGTCCGTCCCGGCCCCGGTGGAGCGGCACACCTCCGCGAGCGTCGTGGCGCCGGCGTCGACGGCGTCGGTGATGGCCGTGTCGTTGACGACCATGCAGTGACAGACGATCACCGCGCACCTCCGTTCCGCGTCGCAGCCCATCTGCGAGTCAGGTAAACCTCACCATACCAAGGGCAGCCTTACCTAATGCTCCACAGGCTGGACTGGTCAGGCTCACCGGCCCTCGGCCGCCGCGACCAGCCCGCCCTCGACGGCGTCGAGCCAGGCGCCGACGTTGGCCCGCGCCTGCGGGGTCCCGGGGTAGCGGCACCGCAGGTGGAGCCCGGAGTCGTTGACGACGAACCAGACCATGACGCCGTCGGTCCGGGTGGCCGCTGACACGTACTGGACGTCGAGGGCGGGGTCGAGGTGCACCGGTAGCCGCCTCGTGTCGAGCCAGGACACCGCGAACATCCCGGGGGCCTGGGGCATCCCGCCCCACGGGGCCAGGATCGGAGCCAGGGGCCAGGAGCCGAGGCCGAGCGCCTCCCTGACCGCGGCCGCGCACGTCCGCGGGTCGGTGTCGTAGGACTCGATGACGGCGTTGGTGATGAACCAGCCGACGGCGTCGTGCCACCGGTCCTCGTACCGGCTGTGCACGGGGAAGACCGCCCGCAACGGAGCCCCGGCCACCTCCCGGGTCGCCCGGGTCAGCACGGACATCGCGAGGGCGATCATCCGGACCCCACGGCCGTGCGCGACGTCGGCGAACCGGGCGGCACCGTCGGCGTCGAGGACGTCACGGACCTCGACCACCTCGGGCGTCGGCGCCGACACGTCGCCGAGGGGCAGCGGGAACAGCGGCATGACACCGCCCTCGGCCTCGAGGATGTCCGCCCACCGCCGGCGTACGTGGCCGGGCGCGGGCGGTCGGGCCCGGAGCGCGGCGGTGTGGTCGGCGAACGCCGGGGACGGCGGCAGCCGCCCTCCCGGCTCGGCGCCCCGGCGCACGTCGTCGATGCAGGCCACGAGGTCGCGCACGAGGACGACGAGGCTCCACAGGTCGACGTGGGCGTGATCGGCAGCGAGGAGGACGGCCGGGCGCGGGTCGTCGGCCTCCGGGGCGGGCTCGACGAGGCACAGCCGGTGGGCCGGCGAGGCGAACGGGCGGCAGGCCCCGTCCAGAACCTCCCGCACCACGTCGCGGGTCGCCCGGTCGCCGACGTCGTGCTCGACCCACGGCCCGACGGTCAGATCGGCGTCGTGCAGCGCCACCTCGCCGCCTCCGGCCCGCTCGAACACGGTCCGCAGCGTCCCGTGCCGGGCGCAGACGGCGGCCCACGCGGCCGCGACGTCCTGGTCGATCACCGGCAGGGGCAACCGGACGGCGATGGCCATCCACGACCCGGGCCGGTCGCCCTCACCCACATGACGGGCCTGGTCGAACGAGACCGGCAGCCGCTCGGCCCGCTGGGGCACGGCGCGGACCTCGAGACTGCGCAGCCGTCCCGTCGGCAGCGTCATCTGCGCGACGTTCGTGAGGCGCATGCCGCCGTACTCTAGGGCCATCCCCGACGACGGTTCCCCTGGAGGCGGCGTGCCCACGCTCGAACTCGGCGACGCGACCCTCGACTACGACGTCGAGGGTGACTCCGGCCCGCTCGTGGTCCAGCTGCACGGCCTCACCTCGTGCCGCGAGCGCGACGAGCGGATCGGGCTCGACCTCGGCCGGTCGCTACGGGACCACCGGGTGCTGCGCTACGACGCGCGTGGCCACGGCCGCTCCACCGGTGACCGCCACCCCGCCGGCTACCAGTGGCACCGGCTCGCCGACGACCTGCTCGCGCTGCTCGACCACGTCGCACCGGGTGAGCGGGTCCACGGCGCGGGCCCGTCGATGGGCACCGGCACGCTCCTGCACGCGGCGGTCCGCGACCCCGGCCGCTTCGCGAGCCTGACCCTCGTCGTGCCGCCGACCGCGTGGACCACCCGGCGCCCCCAGGCCGCGACCTACCTGGCCGGCGCCGAGCTCGTCGAGCGCGAGGGCCTCGCCGCGTTCGTCGCACAGGCGGAGTCGACGATCGGCCCGCCGGCCCTCGCCGATGCCCCGCTCACCGAGCCGTCGGTTGCCGAGAGCCTGCTGCCATCGGTGCTCCGTGGTGCGGCGTCGACAGACCTGCCCGACCCCGAGGCGATCCGCACCATCGATGTCCCGACCCTCGTCCTCGCGTGGAGCGAGGATCCGACCCACCCACTGAGCACCGCAGCCCTGCTCCACGAGCTGATCGACGACAGCCGCCTCGTGGTCGCGCGCACGCCCTACGGGATCATGGCCTGGCCCGGCCTGTTCGCCGATCACGTGTCCACCCACGTCCGCCCCCGGGGCGAGGAGCCGAGACCCGTCGGGTAGGACGGTCGCTCCGGATGCAGCGGCGCGGCCGACCTGACAGACTCGGCCCGCGGCGCGGGGAGAGCGCCGCGGACCGGGACCGGTCCTGACATCAACGGGGGGAAACCCATGAGGAAGACCATGTCCGGCGTGCTCGCAGGAGCCGCTGCCGTCGCCGCGATCGTCGCGGCCGCACCGTCGGCGAGCGCCGACACGAACACGACGACGTACGCGTCGTGCCAGGGCTCGATCATCGGCTCCGAGCACATCCGCAACGGCGCCGGGACGATCATCAGCACCGTTCAGATCTGGGAGTACGAGACCCGCGGCACGACGCTGTGCGTCCGCAACGTGCACAAGAACGGCTACGTCGGCAAGACCGTGTGGACCGGCGTCGCCATCGGCGCGCTGCACGACCGCGACTACTACGCCTACTACGCGGGCGCGATCCGGCGCGGCGGCGGGTTCTACGGCAACTGGGTGCAGCACGGCGGGTCCGACCCCACCAACCCCGATCGCGACGTGGCCTGCCACAAGGTGACCGGCAAGACCGACGGCCACACGGCGCAGACGATGTGGGCCTGCTACTCCACCCAGGTCTCGCGCTGACGCGCTGACCCGCACGGGTGGTCCGGCACGTGGCAGAGTCGGTAACCGTGCGCATCTCGATCGTCATCGACTGCCTCGACCCCGCAGCGCTGATCCCGTTCTGGGAGGCAGCGTTGGACTACCGGCACGTCGACTCCCCGCCCGGGTACGCGGCCCTCGTGGCCCGCGGCGGGGAGGCGTCGCCGACGCTCCTGCTCCAGCAGGTGCCGGAGCACAAGGTCGGCAAGAACCGCGTACACCTCGACGTGCACCCGCCCGACCCACGCGAGCGGGTCACCCGGCTCGAGGCGCTGGGCGCCACCCGGCTGGGTGACTGGGACGAGCACCTGGTCGAGGCCGCGGGTGTGCGGTGGCTGGTGCTGCAGGACCCCGAGGGCAACGAGCTGTGCGTCGTGGAGCACGTCTAGCGGCTGTTGCGCCCCGGCCGCGTCAGCCGCGTCAGCCGCCCGAGCCCGCGGGGTCCCAGATCGGTGGATCCGCGGGGGTCAGGTCGGGGTCGTCGTCGGGGAAGGTCCGGATGCGGCCGACATCGGTGTGCGGGCCCTCGAACCGGATGGTGACCCGCCCGACCCCGCTGCCCTGCACCCAGCCGTGGCCGTGCTCGGTGTGCTCGACGTCCTGGCCCGGGCGCCAGCGGGGCCGCCCCGGAGCAGGCGCCGGCTCGGGCAGCGGAGTGCCGTCGGGCTCGGGCGCAGCCGGGGCCTCGCCCCCGCCGGCATCCGGGCGGTCGAACGGCTCCGCTGATGAGGGCCCCGGCGGCGGCGCGTCCGGCAGGTCGAGCAGGCCGTCGAGCAGGTCCGGCTGGGTGTAGAGGCTGAGGCCCGAGACGCCCACCCCGATGAGCCGCAGCCCGTCGGCGACGTCGAGCCCGCCGAGCAGCCGTTCCGCGTGACGCACGACGGTGGCGACGTCATCGGTCGGCTGGTCGAGGGTCGTCGACCGGGTCAGGGTGCTGAAGTCGTGCCGCCGCACCTTGAGCACCACGGTCCGGCCGGACAGCCCGTCCTGGCGCAGCCGCGTCCCCACCCGGTCTGCGAGCTCGCGCAGGTGCCGGCCGAGGCGCACCCGGTCGGTGACGTCGACGTCGAAGGTGGTCTCCGCCGACACCGACTTCGCGGCGCGCTCGGTCACGACCTCCCGGTCGTCGAGGCCGTGGGCGAAGGCGTGCAGCTGCGTCCCGTGCGCTCGCCCCAGGAGTGCCACGGCCTCGTCCAGCCCGAGCGCGGCCAGCCGGCCCACCGTCGTCACCCCGTTCGCGGCCAGGCGGGCGGCGGTCGCCGGCCCGACCCCCGGGATGGCGCGCACCGACATCGGGGCGAGGCGCTCGGCCTCCTCACCGGCGGGGACGACGAGAAGCCCGTCGGGCTTGGCGAGGTCGGAGTGGATCTTCGCGACGAGCTTGCTCGTCCCGGCTCCGATCGAGACGGTGAGCCCGGTCGCCTCCCGGACCCGGGCCCGCAGCCCCTCGGCGAGGTCGGTGACCGTGGCGACGTCCGCGTCCGGGTGGGTCGGCCCGAGGTCGAGGTAGGCCTCGTCGATCGAGACCTGCTCGAGCAGCGGTGTCAGCTCGCGCGCCAGGTCCATCACCCGGACCGAGCAGTCGCGGTACGCCTCGAAGCGCGGGCCGAGGTAGGCCGCGTTCGGGCAGCGACGCCGGGCCTCGGCGGTCGGCATCGCCGAGTGCACCCCGAACACGCGGGCCTCGTACGACGCCGTCGCGACGACCCCTCGCCCGCCCACGCCCCCGACGACGACCGGCTTGCCGCGCAGGGACGGCTTGTGCAGCTGCTCGACAGCGGTGAAGAACGCGTCGAGGTCGAGGTGGAGGATCACCGGCCGCGCACGCACGCCCCCAGTCTCTCCCGCGCCACCCGCCCGGACCCGAACCGGCGACGGTGTCGCCTCCGGACCAACGGACTCCCGAACACACGGAACCCCCCGGACCGGGGTCCGGGGGGTTCCTGTGGTGCGCAAGGGGGGATTTGAACCCCCACGCCCTTTCGGACACTGGCACCTGAAGCCAGCGCGTCTGCCGTTCCGCCACTTGCGCGTGGTGCTCGGATGAGCCGTCTTAGTGTGCCCGATGCACCCCCGATCGACCAAAGCCGGGGTCGGCGAGGCCGGAGCGCCGCGCAGTTCAGGACATCGGCGGGGGCTCCGCCGCGAGGTCGCGCGAGGGCGACCGGTTGCTTCGAGGCTTGAGCCGCACCCCCGGCAGCGCCGGCGCGGGGATACGAGCGACGGGACCGACGTACCCGTCGACCCGCCCGAACCGGCCCGAGGCATCGCCCGACGCGCCGGCCTCCCATGCCGCCCGGGCCGCGGCGACCTCCTCGTGGTCCCGCCCGATGAAGTTCCACCACATGACGATCTCCTCGGTGAACGGCTCGCCCCCGAGGACGAGCACCCGCGCACCCTCCGGCCCCGCCTCCAGCACCAGCCCGGTCGCCCGGCCGGCCTCGACCACCGCCAGCTCCGCCGCCGCGACCGGCGTCCCATCCACCGTCACCGACCCGGAGTCGACCAGTACCCCCACCTCGAACGCCTCGTCGACCGGCAGCGCCACCGTGGCGCCCCGCGCGAGCCGCACCTCGGCGCCCAACAGCGCCGACTCCACCCGCACCGGCGAGGCCGAGCCCCACAGCGACCCGACGAACACCTGCGCCTCCACCCCGGGCGCCGGGTCGATGGTGGGCGGCACGTGGTGTTCGAACCGCGGCTCGACGTCGGCCGCGGCCTGGGGCAGCACCACCCACAGCTGCGCGCCGTGCAGCACCGTCGTGGCCCCGGTCGACACCTCGGAGTGCGAGATGCCCCGCCCGGCGGTCATGAGGTTGACCTCGCCGGGGCGCACCGTCGCCACCGTCCCGAGCGAGTCGCGATGCTCCACCTCGCCGCTGAACAGCCACGACACCGTGGCCAGCGCGCAGTGCGGGTGCGGCGGGACGTCCATCCCCCCGGTCCGCGTGACGTCGTCGGGCCCGTAGTGGTCGAGGAAGCACCAGGCGCCGACGAACGACCGCCCGCGCGTCGGCAGCGTCCGCCGCACGGTCATGGCCCGCGGACCACCCAACGGCACCTCGCGGGGACGGAGAACGAGCACCGGCTCCACCATGGCCCCACGGTACGCATCCACCTGCACCGCACGCCGTCCAGGAAGCGGGCAGGCTCGGCAGATAGGCTCTACCGACGCCTGCAACCGACGACCGTAGGAGGAGGTGCGACATGGGTCTGCTCGACCGCCTCGAGGCGGGGATCGAACGCGCCGTCCAGGGCACCTTCGCCCGACACCTGCGCTCGGCCGTGCACCCCGTCGAGATCGCCAGCAACATCCGCCGCGCGATGGACGACCGCGCGGTCACGTCCTCCGGGCGGGCGATCGTCCCCAACGTCTTCGTCATCGAGCTGAGCCCCGGCGACTTCGACCGCATCTCGCCCGACATGCGCTCGGTCGAGATGGATCTCGTGGCCGCAGCCGAGGAGCACTGCGAGGGGCAGCACTACCAGCCGGCCGGCCCGTTCGACATCGTCTTCGAGGAGCACGACGACCTCGAGACCGGCGTGTTCCGGCTCCGTCCCTCCAAGGCGTCCCGGCCCCGCGCCACCGGCCTGACCGGCCAGGAGCGCGCCATCCGGCCCTCGTCCCCGGACCCCGCCGCTGCCGTCGGCCCCGCAGCCGGCCCGGCCGCCGCCGCCGGTGAGGACGACGACGAGCCCACCCGCCCGCACGCCGCCCGCGAAGCGGCGGCGGCCCCGCCGCCGAAGCGTCGGGTCAACCCGGCCGACCGGCCCTGGCTCGACGTCGACGGCGAGCGCTACCCCCTTATGGGCGCGATGACCATCCTCGGCCGCGACGACAGCGCCGACATCATCCTCGACGACCCGGGCATCTCGCGCCGGCACAGCGAGATCCGGGTGACCACCGACGGCCCGCACTTCGTCACGAGCGTGCGTGACCTCGGGTCGACCAACGGCACCTTCGTCAACGGCGAGCGCATCACGAGCACCCACCTCGAGGACGGCGACCGGATCACGGTGGGACGCACCTCGATCACGTTCCGCGCGGGCCGGCGGTGACCCTCCGATGCTGAGCGAGCTGACCCTCACCGTGCTCCGGCTCGGGCTCCTGATCCTGCTCTGGGTCTTCGTCTTCGCCGTCGTCGGAGTCCTGCGCGGCGACCTCTACGGCACCCGCGTCAACCGCCGGGCGACCCCCACCCCCGCGCGGGGCACCCCGGCGCCGCCGCCGGGCGAGGGCCGCCGCGGGCGCGCCCCCAAGGCACCCAAGCCCGCCCGCAAGGGCCCGACCCGGCTCGTCGTCACCGCCGGCGCGCTGTCCGGGACGACGCTGCCGCTGCGCCCGGCGGGCACCCTCATCGGGCGCAGCCCCGAGTGCGCCCTCGTCCTCGACGACGACTACGCCTCCGGCCGGCACGCCCGCATCTTCCAGAGCGACGACGGCACGTGGATGGTCGAGGACCTGCGCTCCACCAACGGCACCTACCTCGGGGCCACACGCCTCACCGAGCCGCGCGAAGTGGCGGCCGGCAGCGTCCTCCGGATCGGGCAGACGATGCTCGAGCTGCAGAGGTAGCCGATGCCCTTCGCCTTCCACTACGCGGCCCGCTCGGACGTCGGCATGGTCCGGTCCAACAACGAGGACTCGGGCTACGCCGGCCCCCACCTGCTCGCCATGGCCGACGGCATGGGCGGGCACGCCGGCGGTGACGTCGCCAGCTCGACGGTCGTGGCCGCGCTCGTCGACCTCGACGGCGAGTCGCTTTCGGCACGGGAGGCCAGCAGCGCCCTGCTCTCGCGCATCCACCGCGCGAACGCCGAGATCGGCGACCGGGTCCAGGACGACCCCAAGCTCGACGGGATGGGGACGACCCTCATCGCGATGCTCCGCACCGGCGAGAGCATCACCCTGGCGCACATCGGCGACTCGCGCGCCTTCCTCGTCCGGGACGGCACGGTCACCCAGGTCACCAAGGACCACTCGTTCGTCCAGAACCTCGTCGACGAGGGACGCATCACCGCCGACGAGGCCAAGACCCACCCGCAGCGCTCCCTCGTCACCCGGGTGCTCACCGGTGCCGACGACGACGAGCCCGACCTCGTCGTCCGCCAGGGCAAGGTCGGCGACCGCTACCTCATCGCCTCCGACGGCCTCACCGACTACGTCGCCCGCGACACCATCGACGAGGTGCTGACGAGCACGAAGGACCCCGGCGAGTGCGCCGACCGGCTCGTCGCGCTCGCCCTGCGCGCCGGCGCTCCCGACAACGTCACGGTCGTCGTCGGTGACCTCGTCGACGTCGCCCGCTCGCACGCCCCACCCACCCAGCCGCAGGTCGTCGGCGCCGCCGCGGCCCGCACCACCGGCACCCGCCCGATCCCCGTCACGCCCGCCGCGAAGGCCGCAGCGCTCGCCAAGTCCGCCACCGAAGGGGACGACGAGGGGCTGACCCTCGCCGAGGAGGGCCCCCGCGGCCGGGGCGGCACCGTGCTGCGCCTCGCGGCCGCGGCCGTCGTCGCCCTCGTCGTCCTGGCGGGCGGGTCGTACGCCGCCTACGCGTGGTCGCAGCAGCAGTACTACCTCGGCGCGCAGGACGGCGTCGTCACGGTGTTCCGGGGCGTCGACCAGACCCTCGGCTGGGTGTCCCTGTCGTCGCCGGAGTACTCGACGACCATCGACGTCGAGGACCTGCCCACCAGCTACCAGCAGAGCATCGAGGCGGGCATCCAGGCCTCCAGCCTCGAGGACGCCGAGGTCCGCGTCTCCGAGCTGCGCGTCCAGGCCGCCGCCTGCCGGTACGCCAAGTCGCAGGGCGACCCGTGCCGCACCGTGCCGCCGACCTGGGTCGAGCCCACCCCGACCCCCTCCCCGACGTCCACCGCCTCGCCGACCTCCACGGGGCTGCCCACGCTGCCCAGCCCGTCGGCCACCGTCACCCTGCCCGGCCCCCGGTCGAGCCCGACCATCCCGCCGCCGGTATGAGCATCGTCTCCTCCCTCGCGCCGCGCAGCGGCCGCACGACCGAGCTGATCCTCCTGCTCGGGGCGGTCGGTATCGTCGGGCTCGCCTACGTCAACCTCGGCATCGCCACCACCGGCACCGTGCCGCCGGGCCTGGCCGCCCTCGGCGTCGGCTACCTCGGAGTGGCGCTCGCCTTCCACGTCGTCCTGCGCTGGCGGGCGAAGTACGCCGACCCGCTGCTGCTGCCGATCGTCACGCTGCTCAACGGGCTCGGGCTCGTCATGATCCACCGCATCGACATCGCCCGCGGCCGCGACATCACCGAGGGCGTCGCGCTGCGCCAGCTCATGTGGAGCGCGCTGGCCGTCGGCATCGCCACCGTCGTCCTCATCGTGGTGCGCGACCACCGCCTGCTGCGCCGCTACACCTACATCGCCGGCGTCGGCGGCTTCGTGCTGCTCCTGCTGCCGCTCATGCCCGTCATCGGCAACGCCGAGTTCGGCTCGCGCATCTGGATCCGGATCGGGCCGCTGTCGTTCCAGCCCGGCGAGGTCGCCAAGCTGCTGCTCGCGGTGTTCTTCGCGGGGTACCTGGTGCAGACCCGCGACGCCCTGTCGGTGGCCGGCCGCAAGGTGCTGGGGCTGACCCTGCCCCGGGCCCGCGACCTCGGGCCCATCCTCCTCGCCTGGGTGGCGAGCCTGGCGGTGCTCGTGTTCGAGCGTGACCTCGGGTCCTCGCTGCTGTTCTTCGGCCTCTTCGTCGCGATGCTCTACATCGCCACCGAACGGGTGTCGTGGATCGCGATCGGCCTCAGCCTGTTCGTCGCCGGCGCGTACGTGGCGTTCCTCATCTTCGGCCACGTCCAGACCCGGGTCCTGCTGTGGCTCGACACGTTCAGCTCCGAGGCGCTGCAGACCTCCGACCAGCTGGCCAAGGGCCTCATGGGCATGGCCGCGGGCGGCATGGTCGGCACCGGCATCGGCCGCGGACGGCCCGACCTCACCTACCTCGCGGAGTCGGACTTCATCATCCCCAGCTTCGGCGAGGAGCTCGGGCTCATCGGGCTCTTCGCCATCCTCATGCTGTACGTGCTGCTCGTCGAGCGCGGCCTGCGCACCTCGCTCGGCACCCGGGACGGGTTCGGCAAGCTGCTGGCCGCGGGGCTGTCGTTCTCGCTCGCGCTCCAGTGCTTCGTCGTCGTCGGCGGGGTCACCCGGGTCATCCCGCTCACCGGTCTCACGGCGCCGTTCCTGTCCTCGGGCGGGTCCTCGCTGCTCGCCAACTGGACGCTGCTCGCGATCCTCCTGCGCATCTCGGACCACGCGCGGCGGCCCCTGCCCGACGAGAAGGACGCCAGCGCCGTCGGCGACGCCCAGACCCAGGTGGTGAAGCTGCGGTGAACGCCCCCATCCGCCGGCTCTCCTTCATCGTCGGCATGCTCTTCGCCTCGCTGCTCGTGTCGACGACGCTCATCCAGTACGTCTTCGCGGCCGACCTCAACGCCCGCGCCGACAACCGCCGCACCCTGCTCGCCACGTACGCCCGCGAGCGCGGCGAGATCCTCGTCGGGCAGACCCCGGTCGCCACGTCGGTGCCCACCGACGACGAGTTCAAGTTCCAGCGCGAGTACCCCGAGGACGGCCGGTACGCCCACGTCACCGGCTTCTACTCGTTCTACGGCGCCGTCGGCGGCCTCGAGCAGGCCGAGGACGCGCTGCTCTCAGGCTCCAGCGACAAGCTGTTCTACCGCCGGGTGTCCGACCTGTTCACCGGCCGGCGTGCCCAGGGAGCCACCATCGAGACGACCTTGGACCCGGCCGTGCAGAAGGCCGCGGACGCGGCGCTCGGTGACGCGCGCGGCGCGGTGGTGGCGCTCGACCCCAAGACCGGGGCCATCCTCGCCATGGTCAGCCACCCGACCTTCGACCCCAACACGGTGGCCGGGCACGACCTGGGCGAGCTCGACGCGAACTACCAGAAGCTGACCGAGGACGAGGACCGGCCGCTCGTCAACCGGGCCATCGGGGGCGACCTCTACCCGCCCGGGTCGGTCTTCAAGGTCGTCGTCGCGGCGGCGGCGCTCTCGGACGGCGAGTACACCTCCGACTCGGTGCTTCCCGGCGGGGCGGCCCTCGACCTGCCGCTCACCGACGCCACCCTGCCGAACAACGGCAACGTGCCGTGCAGCCCCACGAACGAGGTCACGCTCAAGCAGGCGATGGTCGTCTCGTGCAACCCGGCGTTCGGCGAGCTGGGCATGAAGATCGGCGCCGACAAGCTGCGTGACCAGGCCGCGAAGTTCGGGTTCGGGGACTCCCCGGCGGTGCCGATGCGGGTCACGCCCAGCTCGGTCCCCGCCGAGCTGAACGCCCCGCAGCTCGCCCAGTCCTCGGTCGGCCAGTTCGACGTGCGCACCACCCCGATGCAGATGGCGATGGTCGCTGCCGGGGTCGCCAACGACGGCGTCGTCATGCAGCCCTACCTCGTGCAGTCGGTCATCGGCTCGGACCTGTCGGTCATCGACTCGGCCGAGCCGACCGAGCTGTCGCAGGCCGTCGACTCCGAGGTCGCCGGGCAGCTCACCGACATGCTCGTCGCGACCGTCGAGGAGGGCACCGGGCGGCGCGCCCAGATCCCCGGCGTGCAGGTGGCCGGCAAGACGGGGACGGCGGAGCACGGGGAGGGCCGGCGCGCGCACGCGTGGTTCATCTCCTTCGCTCCGGCCGACGACCCGGAGATCGCGGTCGCGGTCATCGTCGAGGACGGCGGGATCGCCAACACCGAGACGAGTGGGGGCTCGGTCGCCGCGCCGATCGCGCGGCAGGTCATGGAAGCCCGGTTGACGCGATGAGGAGTGCACGACATGGCTGAGGTCCCGACGCTGCTCGGGGGCCGGTACGAGGTGGGTGAGCTCCTCGGACGCGGCGGCATGGCCGAGGTGCACAAGGGGTTCGACACCCGTCTCGGGCGTCCGATCGCCATCAAGATGCTCCGCAGCGACCTCGCGCGCGACAAGACCTTCATCCACCGCTTCCAGCGCGAGGCGCAGTCGGCGGCCAGCCTCAACCACGCCTCGATCGTCGCCGTGTACGACCACGGCGAGGACCACGCCTACACCGAGTCCGGCGGCTCGACGATCAACATCCCGTACATCGTCATGGAGTACGTCGACGGCCGGACCCTGCGCGAGGTGCTCACCGAGGAGAAGCAGCTCGACCCCACCGAGGCGATCCGGGTCACCGAGAGCGTCCTGGACGCCCTCGCCTACAGCCACCGGCAGGGCATCGTCCACCGCGACATCAAGCCGGCGAACGTCATGGTCGCCGACGACGGGTCGATCAAGGTCATGGACTTCGGCATCGCCCGGGCCATGGCCGACGCGAACGCCACCGTCACCGCCACCTCGGCGGTCATCGGGACGGCGCAGTACCTCTCGCCCGAGCAGGCCCAGGGGCAGTCGGTGGACGCCCGCTCCGACCTGTACTCGGCCGGGTGCATGCTCTTCGAGCTCGTCACCGGCCGGCCCCCGTTCCTCGGCGACAGCCCCGTCGCCATCGCCTACCAGCACGTCGGCGAGGCACCGGTGCCTCCGTCGCGGTTCGCCGAGGACGTGCCGCCCGACCTCGACGCCGTCGTCCTGCACGCCCTCGAGAAGCCGCGCGAGGCCCGGTACCAGGACGCCGCCGAGTTCCGTACCGACCTGCAGGCCGTGCGCCTCGGCCGGCCCGTGAGCGCCGCCGCCCGCGCCTCTGCCGCCGGCCTCGCGGGTGCGGCCGCCGCCGGCACGGTGCTGGGCGCCGAGGCCACCCAGGCGCTGCCCCGCAACGACCTGGCGGCCGCCGCCGCGGCGGCCGACCAGACGGCGGCCTACCAGATGCCCGAGGCGCCCGTCCCGCCTCCCCCGCCGGACACCAGCGAGCACCCGCTGTACGACGACGAGCCGCGACGGGGGCGCGGCGCGTACGTCGCCCTCGCCGTGGCCGTGCTCGCCGCGCTCGGGCTGCTGGCGTTCGGGCTGGTCAACTACTTCGGCACCGACGAGGTCCCCACCGTCGCGGTGCCCAGCGTCGTCGGTCAGCCGCGGCAGACCGCCGAGGTCAACCTCGCCCGCGCCGGGTTCACGGTGGACGCCGTCGTGGCCGCCGACGACGAGGTGCCCGAGGGCCAGGTGATCTCGCAGACCCCCGAGGGCGGGGTCCAGGCTCCGCGGAACTCGACGGTGCGCATCACCGTCTCGGGCGGGCCCGACAACGTCCAGGTCCCGGACCTGCGCGGCCGCTCGCTCGACGAGGCGACCCAGCTGCTCGACGACCTCGGGCTCGCTGTGGGGGAGGTGACCGACGTCGACGACCCCGACGCCGCCGAGGACGAGGTCATCTCCAGCGACCCCGCGAGCGGCACCGACGTCAAGCCGGGCACCCGGATCGCCCTCGAGGTGGGCACCGGCCAGGTCGAGGTGCCGAACGTCGTCGGGATGTCGCAGAACGAGGCGCAGCGCGAGCTGGCCGACGCCAACCTCACGGTAGAGACCGAGTACCAGCAGACCGGGGACGCCGACGAGGGCACCGTCATCTCGCAGGACCCGAAGGGCAAGGAGAAGGTCGACACCGGCAGCACGGTCAAGATCGTCATCGCCCAGAAGGAGGCGCCCACCGTCACCCCGACGACGGTGACGCCCTCGCCCACCGAGTCCCCCTCGCCGTCGCCGTCAGGTAGTCCGAGCCCGTCGGCCACTGGCGACTGACCCGCCGCGGCGCCGTCAGTCGGCGGCGACGGCCCGGGCCACCCCGGCCGCGTCGTGGACGAGCGGCGACAGCCCGGCCGAGCGCTCCAGAGCGTCGGGCATCCCGGCGAGCAGCAGCCAGTTGGCGAGCATCCGGTGGCCACCCTCGGTGAGCACCGACTCCGGGTGGAACTGGACGCCGTGCAGCGGCAGCGTCGCGTGCCGGACGGCCATCACGATCCCGGACTCGGTGCGCCCGTTGGGCAGCAGCGTCTCGGGCATGCTGGCCGGGTCGATCGTCAGCGAGTGGTAGCGCGTCGCCGTGAACGGGTCGGGGAGGCCGGCCAGGACGCCGGTGCCGTCGTGGTGGACCCGCGAGGTCTTGCCATGCAGCAGCTCGGGTGCCCGCCCCACGGTTCCGCCCATGACGACGCCCAGCGCCTGGTGGCCGAGGCACACCCCGAGCATCGGCTGCTCGCGCTCGGCGCAGGCCTCGATCATCGCCATCGAGACGCCGGCCTCTTCGGGCGTCCCGGGGCCGGGGGAGACGAGCACGCCGTCGAAGTCGGCTCCGTCGGCCGGGGTGACGGCGTCGTTGCGGACGACCTCGCAGTCGGCGCCGAGCTGCTCGAGGTAGCCGACGATCGTGAAGACGAAGCTGTCGTAGTTGTCGACGACGAGGACCCGGGTCATGCCCCTATGGTGCACCGCCGACCGTGTTGTCGTTGAACGGCAGGACCTCGGCCACCGCGGGGAACCCCCACTGGAACAGCACGGCGACCACGACCGCCACGAGCAGGGCGCTCTGGACGGCCTTGGCCCACCGCGGCCCCGGCAGCACCCGCCACAGCGCGGCGTACATCAGGGCCTCCCCGCGACGTCGGTCCAGTCCTCGAGCCGCCACTGCTCCCGCGGGATGGTCTCGGCGAGCCGCCCGTGCGTGATGTAGCGCTCCGTGGCGCTGTACTTGGGGTGGCAGGACGTCAGCGTGATGATGCGCTCCTCGGGCTGCTCGCCGGGCTGGTCGGGCACCGGCGCGATGACCTCGGTCTGCCACGGCCGGACGATCTCCGAGGCCGTGACCTCGTAGACGTACACCGTCGCCTGGGTCTCGACAATTACCCGGTCGCCCTCGCGCAGGGTGTCGATCTCGTGGAACGGCCGCCCGTACGTCGTGCGGTGCCCGGCGATCGCGAAGTTGCCGACCTCACCGGGCCCGGCCGTCTCGGAGTAGTGGCCGACGCCGAGGGCGAGCACGGGCAGCTCGACGCCCTCGATGACCGGGCGGGCGTAGTCGGGGCCGAACCGGGGGACCCGGATGACGGCGAACGCCTCGTCCTCGCCGAGGTCGGGGAAGGCGTCGCCGCCCACCGTCGGGTCGCCGTCGGCGAAGTCGTCCACGAGGGCCTGGACCAGCTGGTCCTGCTTGCGGTCGGCGACGACGTCGGTCCACCACAGTTGCCAGGCCACGAAGAGCAGGACGACGACGCCGGCAGTGATGAGCAGCTCGCCGGCCCAGCCGACGACTCGACGGATCACGCGGTCACGACTCCGCGACGACGGCGTGGTCGAGCGAGATGCTGCCGGAGTAGGCGGGGAAGGTCTGCTCGCCGAGGGCCTCGACGGAGTAGCCGAGCCCGACCCGGACCGACCACTGACGCAGGATGTCGACGGAGGGGTCGGTGTCGAGGGTGGTCTGCATCCGGTCGACGTCGCCGATCGCGGTGATGACGTACGGCGGGGAGTAGACCCGGCCCTGGAGGATCAGGGTGTTGCCGACGCAGCGGACCGCGCTGGTCGAGACGACGCGCTGGTCCTGGAGCATCATCGCCTCGGCGCCGCCGGCCCACATGGCGTTGACGACGGCCTGGACGTCCTGCTGGTGGATGACGTAGTCGTCGGGGTCGCCCCCGACGGGCACCTCGCCGCCGTCGAGCTTGGCGTCGCTGAGGCTCACCCGCAGCGCCGGGCCGACGACCTCGGTGCGGCCGGCGACCGGGGCGACCTCGGTGGCCTCACGCTCGATCCGCTGGGTCTGGATGTCGCCGGGCGCGAGCGCGGCGGTCGCCTTATCGACCTGGGCCTGGAGGTCGTCGATCTCGCGGGCGCGCTCGGCGTTGACCCGGGTCTGGTCGCGGATGAGGTCGGGCAGGCGGCCGTAGTCGGTGCGGAGGTTCTCGCCCCCGGACGCGCGCACGCTGGAGGCGAACAGGGCACCGGCGACGAGCGCCGCGACCGGGACGAGCCACGGCCACGGCGAGGGTCGACGGACCTGCCCAGCATGCGTACCGGCCACCGGCCAACCTCCAATCCCATGAGTGCCCTTACGCTAGGGCACGACGCTGAAAGAACCGGAGGAGTTCCCGTGCCCGAGTCCAAGGGGCGATCGAAGCCCAGCTACACCCCGCCGAACCGCACCCCTGCGGCCGCGCAGGGCCCCAACCCGCGGTGGTTCGTCCCCGTGATGCTCGGGCTCATGATCATCGGGCTGCTCTGGGTCGTGACCTTCTACGTCTCCGGGGTCAACCAGTACCCGGTGCCGCAGCTCGGCCGCTGGAACCTCGGTGTCGGCTTCGGCTTCATGCTGACCGGCTTCATGATGACGACCCGCTGGCGTTGACCCTCAGTCGCGTCAGGATCTGACACCGCCGCCGCGGAGTTATCCACAGGCGCTGTCCACACTGGGGACGAATGACAGCCGTGTAATCCACAGCTGTGGATGATCCCGGGGCGCGGGTGGAGGGCTCAGACGGTGGCGTACCGCAGCACGGTGAGGGCGACGAGCAGCACCGCGATGCCGGCCAGCCCGAGCCAGTGGACGCGACGGTCGGGCGGCTCCAGCGGCCCGCGCGACCGGCCGAGGTACGCAACGATGGCCGCCGCGCCCGCCCCGACGAGGAAGCCGCCGAGGTGCGCCTGCCACGCGATGCCGGGGTAGACGAACCCGAAGACGGCGTTGATGCCGATGACGACGTACATGCCGGCCGCGGAGCGCCCGAGCCGCCGCTGGAGCACGAGGTAGGCGCCGAACAGCCCGAACACTGCGCCGGAGGCCCCGACGGCGCCGCCCCACCAGCTGCCGCCCTGCCCGGCGAGGGCCTCGGCGTAGCTGCGCGCCGGCACGAGGAGCAGGAACGCGACGGAGCCACCGAGCGCGCTCAGCAGGTACAGCGCGATGAAGCGGGCGCGGCCGAGCATCGGCTCGAGGTACTGGCCCATGAACCACAGGGCGTACATGTTGAAGCCGATGTGCAGGAGGTTGCCGGGGCTGTGCGCGAACGCCGACGTGAGGAACCGCCACGGCTGGCTCTCACCGACGGCCGGCACGAACGCGATGCGCCCGGTCATCCCCGAGACCGTGAGCTGCAGGAGGAACACGACGGCGCAGATGCCGATGATCGTCAGCGACACCGTGGGGCGACCGTCGGTGACTGACCCGCCGAAGACGGTGCGCCCCTGGCGCACCGTCTTCGAGCCTTCGCGGACGCAGTCGACGCACTGGATGCCGACCGCCGCGGGGCGCTGGCACTCCGGGCAGGCCGGGCGGCGACAGCGCTGGCAGCGCACGTAGGACTCGCGGTCGGGGTGCCGGGGGCACACCGGGACCTGCTCGTCCGTCGGCGGGATCGGGCTCTGCTCGGCCACGTCGGGTCGTCCTCGGGGTCAGGGGCGCGGGCGGCCGGGGCCGCGCCGTGCCACGGGGAGGGTCAGTCCTCGATCTCGACGCGCTCGATGACGACGTCCTCGACCGGCTTGTCCTGGGCGCCGGTGGGGACGCCGGCGATGGTGTCGACGACCGCGCGGCTGGCGGCGTCGGCGACCTCGCCGAAGATCGTGTGCTTGCCGTTGAGCCAGGTGGTGGGCGCGACGGTGATGAAGAACTGGGAGCCGTTGGTGCCCTTGCCCATCCGGGTGCCGGCGTTGGCCATGGCGAGGATGTAGGGGCGGTCGAACTGCTTGTCCGGGTGGATCTCGTCGTCGAAGTTGTAGCCGGGCCCGCCCATGCCCTTGCCGAGCGGGCAGCCGCCCTGGATCATGAAGTTCGGGATGATCCGGTGCATGACGAGGCCGTCGTAGAACTTCGTCGGGTTGGTGCGGCCCGCGTCGTCCTTGTACTCCTTCTCGCCGGTGGCGAGGCCCGTGAAGTTGGCGACGGTCTTGGGCGCCTCGTTCGGGAAGAGCTCGACGACGATGGGGCCATGGTTCGTGTGGAGGGTTGCCTTCATGCCCCCGATCCTCTCACGGGGACCTCGACGCGCCTGTGGCGGCGGGGTTCTCGGGCGGGCGCCGGGGCGGTGACCATCCGCGGGCACCTGATGTGCCCCGATCTGGGGAAACAGGGCAGGATAGGGGCTGAAGACGTCCAGCCAAGGAGGACATGTGTTCCGTAACAAGAGCAGGACCGACCAGGCCCGGGATGCCGCCGCGGAGGCCGCGGGCCGCGTGAGCGGCAGCGCGTACGACGCCGCTGACCGGGCCGCCGACGCTGCCGACGAGCTGCGCCGCCGCGGCAAGAAGGCCCGCAAGCAGGCCGCGAAGCAGGCCGCCAAGGACTACGACCTGGCCCGTGGGCGTGCCCACGACTACGCCGGGTCGGCCCGGGACGCCGCCGGCACCGCGCGGGTCAAGGCCCACGACTACGCCGGCTCGGCTCGTGATGCCGCCGACATGGCTCGCGAGCGCGCCCAGGAGGCGGCCGAGACCCTGGCCCCCAAGGTCGAGCACGCCCGCGACACCTTCGTCGAGGAGGTCGTCCCGAAGATCGCCACGGCCGTCGCCGCGATCCTCGCCGGCGCCGCCACCGCCAAGGAGCAGGCTGCCGAGGCCGCCGACCGGGCGCCCGACGCCTACGCCGTCCTCAAGGGGGACGCGCGGGTCAAGCGGAAGAAGGGCAAGGGCGGCCTGGTGCTGCTGCTCGGCGTCGTCGCCGCGGGTGCCGCCGCGTACGCGTACAAGAAGAGCGCCGAGCGTCCCGACCCGTGGGCGAGCGCCGGCTCCTACACCCCGCCGAGCGCCGCTGCCACGAAGGTCAGCGACACCGTCGACGCCGCGAAGGCCAAGGCCACCGAGGCCAAGGTCGCCGCCACCGCGAAGGCCGGCGAGCTGAAGGAGAAGGCGTCCGAGAAGGCCGCCGAGGCCAAGGGCGCCGCCGCGACGAAGGTGCAGGAGGCCAAGGCCGCCTCGGGCGCCGAGGCCGACAAGGGCACCGCGACGTGGAACGACGCGGGCGCCGGCGACTCCGACGTGCCGTCGACCACGGGCACGTCCGAGTCCTCCGACCTGTCGACGCCGCACCTGGACGAGGGCTCCGACAAGAACTGACCGGCGCGCGGGCCCCGGCCCGCACCGCCGTCGGACGTCACGACGCCGGCCGTTCCCCACGGGGAGCGGCCGGCGTCGTGCTGCCGGCTCGCGGCCGGCCCCGGCTGGGCCGCGCTACTCGTGGAAGCCCTTCGTCGGGTTGCACGCGTCACCGGGCGACGGGAGGATCCCGTTCTTCACGACCTGCGGGCTGACGCCCATGGACTTCTTGATGAGGACGAGGAAGGTCCCGTACGACTGGGTGCGGGTCGGCTCCTCCTCGTTGATCTCGTCGTTGAGCCCGGAGTACTTGCAGATCGAGTTCCCCTTGAGGGGGAGTTCCTTGCCGTTGCCGTTGACCTCACCCGCGAAGGCGGGGCCGGCGGCGGTGACCGCGAGTGCTGCGGTGGCGAACGTCGCGATGGCGACGCGTCGTGCTGACATGTCCACTCCTTTCAACGCCCCTGCTCGGAGTGGGGGACGCGGTGCGAATCTAGGGGTGGGACAACAGGGCTGGCCATAGCCCAAGGGGGCTATTCACAATGCCGGAATTGCCGTGCTGGCCGGACCGTCGAGGGGTGGGCCAGGGCAGCGCACCGGCCTACCCTCGAGGTATGCCGACCGCCCTGGTCAACGGTGCCGGGCTGCACTACGAGTCGCGCGGCGAAGGCCCCGCGATCCTCGGGATCCATGGGACACCCAGCTCTTCCGCGCTGTGGCTGGACGCCGCCGCCCGGCTGGCCGAGCACGGACGGTGCATCGTCTACGACCGTCGTGGCTTCCCGGGCAGCGACCCGCCGGCGCCGGGGGCACGCCTCGACCTCGACGACCACGTGGCCGACGCCGCAGCGCTGCTGCACGCCCTCACGGCGACCCCCGCCCTGGTCGTGGGGCGGAGCACCGGCGGGCTGGTGGCCCTCCGCCTCGCGCAGCAGCACCCGGGCCTTGTGCGCGGCCTGGTGCTCCTGGAGCCGGCGGTGTTTCCCGTGCACCCGGCCGCCCGGCATTGGGGGGCTGAGCTCCGTGAGCGGGTCGTCGCCGCCGTCGCAGCGGACGCGTCCCGCGCCGGGGAGGCGGTCTTCGTCGAGGCGCTGGGGCAGGCGGGGTGGGACTCCCTCCCGGGGGAGGTCCGGGCCGTGATGGTCGCAGCGGGTCCTGCGGTTCTCGCCGAGCTCCGCGGGCAGGGGCTGGATCTCAGCGCAGACCCCTGGGCACCGGACGACGCGACCCTCGGCGCCATCAAGGTCCCCACGCTGCTCGTCGCCGCGCAGGACTCCCCGGAGCCGTTGCGCGCGGTCGTCGATCGCCTCGCCGCGGCTCTTCCGCGGGCCGAACACGGGGCCGCCGCCGGGGGCCACCTCATCGACCCGGCACACCCGCTGGTGCTCGACTTCATCGACCGCCACACGCGCTAGGCGCTGGTCGTTGCGCGAGCTCCGTGAGCTGGGGCGGGACGCACCGACGCCGGCCGCCCCCCGTAAGGACCCAGCCGGCGTCGGCGTCTGCCCGGAGCTGGACCTCCGGTACCCCTGCTGGACCGGACGCCCACGCCCCGGCGTGCGCCCGAGGGCGGCACGCCGGTTCCGGTCGTCGACAGGACCGCTGAACCGTGGCTCGCGCCAACAGTTCGCGACAGCCCAGGCATCGACCGGGAACACATTCCGACGGGACAGCGACGGAACGATGGCGATGAGGCTAGCGGGGGTCAGCGACCGGCGAAATGGCTCGACCGGACTAGTCGGTGGCGGCGTTCAGGATGTTGAACGCCGTTGTGAGCAGGGGCCGCCCGGGCGTTCAGGTGGTTGAACGCGCAAGGGGCTGGCGCAGGTGGAATGGGTCTCCCTACGGTCGGGGGCGTGCCGCGCAGGGCGTGCACCAGGACTTACGCGCAGGGGACCCCATGTTGTTTCGTCAGAACACCGCGCCGTCGGCGCGCCACGCCCGGCCCGTCGAGCGGGGCACGATGACCCGCGGGCGCCGGCTGCTCGCCGTCACCGCCGCCGCCGCGACCGCCCTTCTCGGCGGTGTCGGCCTCACCCCGGCGCACGCCGTGTCGGTCACGAGCGCGAGCTTCAGCGGGGGTGCGGGGACGGTGAACGTCGGGGGCACGCTCTACGCGAAGCAGGGTGCGGTGCTGACCCTCACCGTCGGCACGAGCAACGACACCCAGTGCGTCGAGGTCACGGGCGCCGCGAACCTGCCAACGCAAAGCTCTCCGACCGCGAAGACGACCTGGACGTTCACGCTCACGGCCCCGGCCGGCGACGGAACCCGGGCGTTCACGGTCACAGCGTCGAGAGACGTCAACAATCAGGGCAAGTGCACCGGCCCCTCGAGCACAGGCCAGGCGTCGTACGTACTCGACAACACCGGGCCGGTCGTGTCGTCCACACTCACACCCGCCCCCAACGGCGCCGGGTGGAACAACACCGACGTCACCGTCCGGTGGACCGCGACCGACACGGGGTCCGGCGTCGCTGCGGCACAACCGTTCAAGACCGACACCGTCAACGCCAACGGCATCGCGAACCTGACCGCCCCGGCTCAGGCCGACCGCCTCGGCAACACCGGCGCAGCAGGCGCGGTGACGGTCCGCGTCGACAAGACGAAACCGACCATCACGGCAGCCCAGACGAAGAACGCCGACGGATCGACCACGGTTGCGTTCACCTGCAACGACACCCACTCCGGCATCGCCTCGTGCCTCGCCGACGGCTCGACCACGAACTCCAGGACCGTGCAGCCCGGTGTCACCGTGACCGGCACGGCCACCGACCGCGCAGGCAACACGAACACCGCGACGTCGACGGCCCCCGCCGGCGACACCACCGCCCCCCTTCTCTCGGGAGCGCCCACGACCCAGCCGAACGGCGACGGCTGGTACCGCGGCGACGTCACCATCCGGTGGACGGCCTCCGACCCCGAGTCGGGCATCCCGACGCCCCCCGCCAACACGACGATCGCGGGCGAGGGCACCGGCCTCACGAGCACCACGGCGGTGACCAACGGCGCCGGCCTGTCGACGACGGCGACGAGCTCGCCGGCCGTCAAGATCGACCGCACCGCCCCCACGACCGGGATCACCGGCACGTCCAACCAGTGGTCGAACGGGAACGTCACCCTGACCCTGCTGCCCACCGACAACCTCTCCGGCGTGGCCTCGACCACCTACACCGTCGACGGCGGCACCCCGCGGACCGGGACGAGCGTCCTCCTCGAGACCGAGGGCGTCCACACCGTCACGTACTCCAGCACCGACAAGGCGGGCAACGCCGAGGCGCCGCAGACGGCCACCGTCCGCATCGACAAGACGGCCCCGACCATCGGCCACGCGTTCGACCCCGCGTCCTACACCGACGGCACCTGGACCAACGGCGACGTCACGGTGACGTTCACCTGCGCCGACCAGGGCGGCTCGGGGGTCGCGAGCTGCACCGACCCGGTCACCAAGACCGCCGAGGGCGCGCACACCGTGCAGGGCACGGCCACCGACGGCGCGGGCAACACCGCGACGGACACCGCGTCCGTCCGGATCGACAAGACCGCGCCCACGATCAGTGCCACCGCCGTCGGTGCGAAGAACGCGGCCGACTGGTACAAGGACGACGTCCGGGTCGAGTACACCGCCTCGGACGCCCTGTCCGGCATCGCCGGCAGCCCCAAGGCCGCCGCCGTCCTCGGTGAGGGCCGGAACCAGGAGGCAAGCTCCAGCGTGACGGACGCCGCCGGCAACACCGCCTCGGCAGGCGTCTCGGGCATCAACGTCGACAAGACCGCACCGTCGCTCACCGGGTCTTTCGCCTCGGGGTGGCACACCGGCGACGTGACCGTCACGTGGGAGTGCACCGACGCCCTGTCCGGCCCCGCCGGCCAGCCCGCCGCGAGCGTCGTCGAGGGCGAGGGGAAGAACCTCTCCGCCACCGCGAGCTGCAGCGACGTCGCCGGCAACACGACGACCACGACCGTCGCCGGCATCACGATCGACCGCACCGCTCCGACGACCCTGTCGGACGTCACCGGCGCCCAGAGCAACGGCTGGTACCGCGGCAGCGCCACGGTCACCCTCACCCCGACCGACGGCCTGTCCGGCGTCGACCGCACCTGGTACACCGTCAACGGCGGCGACGCCAAGACCTACAGCGGCCCGGTCGAGCTGACCGCGGACGGCGAGTACACCGTGGCGTTCTGGAGCCGGGACCGCGCGGGCAACCTCGAGGTCGCGGGCGCGCCGGTCGTCCTCAAGGTCGACGGCAGCGCGCCGGTGACCACCCGCGTCAACCCCATCTCGCCGGCCAGCGGCTGGTTCGTGACGAGCGGCATCCCGTTCGCCTTCGACGCGTATGACGCCCGCTCCGGGGTCGCGGCCACCTACTACGTCATCGACGACGGCGAGCGGCAGACGTACGGCCAGCCGTTCACCAGGGACCTCTCCGACGGCCCGCACCAGGTGACGTACTGGAGCACCGACCTCGCCGGCAACGTCGAGGCGAAGGAGACCTTCGGCATCAACATCGACACGGTCCCGCCGACCATCACCGGCGCCACGGTGAACGCCGACGGCACGCCTCGTTCGGCCAACGAGCACGGCTGGTTCAACACCCCGGTCGATGTGAAGTTCACCTGCACCGACACGGGCTCCGGCCCGTCCGACAGCCTCGCCGGCTGCGCCGGGGACACCACCCTGTCCAACGACGGCGCGGGCCAGTACGTCACCGGCGACGCCATGGACATCGCCGGCAACCGGAACAGCACCCGGTTCGGCCCGGTCAACCTCGACCAGACCAGGCCCACCCTCACCGGCGTCCGGGATGCGGCCAACGGTGCCGGCTGGTACAACGGCGACGTCACCGTCACCTGGAGGGGCGACGACGGGCTGTCGGGCATCGACCCGGCCACCCAGCCGGCGAAGACCACCGTCACCGGAGAGGGCGACGACCTCACCGCCGGCCCGGTCACCATCAGGGACAAGGCCGGCAACACCAGCCTCCCCGCGACGGTGACCGGCCTCAAGATCGACCGCACCGCGCCCGTCGTCACGGGAGCCCCGACCACGGAGCCGAACGCGGCGAACTGGTACTCCGGCAAGGTCATCGTGGACTTCCGGTGCGCCGACGCCCTCAGCGGCGTGGCCAGCTGCCCCACGAGCAAGATGCTCGAGGATGACGGCGCCGGCCAGTCGGTGACCAGCGATCGAGCCACCGACCGCGCTGGTAACCTCAGCGCGCCGGCGACCGTCGGCGGCATCAACATCGACGGCACCGCGCCGCAGACCACCGCCAACAACACATGCACCGCCGTCAACGAGTGGTGCACAGGCGACACCGCCGACGTGGTGCTCACCGCGACGGACCAGGCCGGCCTGTCGGGGGTCAAAGAGATCCAGTACCGCGTCGACAACGGCACCACGCAGGTCGTCGCCGGCTCCACCGCAACCGTCAGCGTTCCGCTCAACGGCAGCGGCGCGGGGACGGTCGAGTACTGGGCCGTCGACCGGGCAGGCAATACCGAGCAGGTCAACAAGGTGACCCTGAAGTGGGACAACATCGCCCCCGCGGTGAGCCACACCCTCTCGCCGGCGCCCAACGCCGACAAGTGGAACAACAGCGACGTCACGGTCACCTTCTCGGCCAAGGACGACGACAAGGGCTCGGGTGTCGCTCCCGGCTCGGTTACCGCCCCGGTCACCGTCTCCACCGAGACGCCGGGCAAGGTCGTCACCGGCACCGCAAAGGACACCGCCGGCAACACGGGCACCGACAGCGTCACGGTCAAGCTCGACAAGACCCGTCCCACGATCAGTGGGAAGGTCACGGCCGGCACGCTGACCGCCAGCGGCTGGTACAGCGGCCCCGTCACCGTGACCTTCACCTGCACCGACGCCCTCTCCGGGGTCGCCACGTGCCCGGACCCGGTGGTGCTCACCGCCAACGGTACGAACACGGCGTCCGGCACCGCGACGGACAAGGCCGGCAACACGGCGACGGCGGAAGTCGCCGACATCCGCATCGACCAGGAGAAGCCGACCCTCACGACGGCCGACGTCAACGTCAACGGTGCGACCTACACGCTGGGGTCCGTCCCGGCCGCCACCTGCACGGCCACGGACGCCTTCTCCGGGCTGGCCTCGTGCACCGTCATGACCACCGGCGGCAAGGCCAACGGGGTCGGCACCTTCACCTACACGGCGACGGCGACCGACAAGGCCGGCAACTCCAGGGAGCTGACGGGGACCTACCGGGTCATCTACCGGTTCGACGGGTTCCTCCAGCCGATCAACGACACCGCCCACCAGGTCGCCGCGTCGACGAGCATCTTCAAGGCCGGCAGCACGGTCCCCGCCAAGCTGCAGCTGAAGAGGGCCGACGGCACCGTCGTCCAGGCGACCACCGCCCCCGTCTGGCTGACGCCCGTCAAGGGCAGCTCGATGAGTGCGCCGGTGATTGAGTCGGTGTACACCGAGAGCGCCGACAGCGGCAGCACCTACCGCTACGACAGCGGCCAGTACATCTACAACTGGAAGACGGGCAACGCCGGCGGCAACTACTGGCGGGTGGGTGTGACCCTCGACGACGGTCAGACCTACTACGTCAACATCGGCACCCGCTGATCGTCGGCGGGTGACGGAGGGGCGGTCCCACGTGCAGGGCGTGGGACCGCCTCTCCACCTTCGAGGCCGAGAGAAGCAGCAGATGATGGAACGGCCGGCTGCCGCCGGGGACCCGTGCCCGGCCTGGTGCCGGATCACCCACGGGACGCTGCAGGGCGAGGAGGACCGGCTCCACCTCGGCGTCACCGTCTACGTGCGGGAGACACCGGTCCGCCTGTGCATGACGGCGGCCCACGGGTCGACCCCGAGCGACGGGCCGTACGTCATCGTCGGCGAGCGAGAGTTCACGCTCGACGAAGCGGACGCGCTGAGCGCGGTGGTCGCGCGCCTCGTCGAGGCGGGGAGCGCCGTCAGTCCCCGCGCAGGAGCCGCAGCGCACTCTCGCGGTCGGTGACCCGCAGCTTCTTGAGCACTGTCGAGATGTGCACCCGGATCGTCGTCGGTGAGAGGAAGAGCCGCGAGGCGACGTCCTCGGTGGTCAGGCCCTGCCCGAGCAGCTGCATGACCTCCCATTCGCGGGCGCTGAGCCGCCCGGCCGCCGGAGACTTCCGCCCGAGGCGGCGCTTGCTCGGTGCCCGGAACTCGTCGAGGACCCGGGCGACGAGGCGGGGCGAGAGCGCGCCGTCGCCGGCAAGCACCGAGCGCAGCGAGTCGCACAGGGTGGCCGGGTCGGCGTCCTTGAGCAGGTACCCCGAGGCACCGGCCCGCAGCGCGTCGAAGAGGTCGTCCTCGTCGACGGACTGGGTGAGCATGACGACGGCCACCTCCGGCAGGGCGCGGTAGATCTCCGCTGCCGCACGGATGCCCCCGCCGGGCATGTGGATGTCGAGCAGGGCCACATCCGGCTCGTGCTCGATGGACAGGGCGACCGCCTCGGCGGCGGTGGCGCCCTCGGCGACCACCTCGCAACCGCCGTCCTCGAGCGCCTGCCTGACCGTCGCCCGCATCCGCGCGTGGTCGTCGGCCATGACGACGCGGGTCGTCACCACGTCACCTCCACGGTCGTCCCCTGGCCCGGTTGCGACCGGATGTCCACGGTGCCCTGGAGACCGGCCGCGCGGTCGGACATGCTCGTCAGCCCGAACCCGGTCGACGTGCCGGGGGCGGCGGCCGGGTCGAAGCCCTGCCCGGCGTCGGCGACGCGCAGGCGGCACCGGCCGTCACTGTCCCTGGCCAGGTGCAGCCGGACGCAGGTGACCCGCCCGTGCCGGATGGCGTTGGACACCGCCTCGCGGGTGATCCGCACGAGTGCGTGCCGGTGGGCGGCCCCGACGGTGATCGTGGGGTCGAGGTCGACCTCGAGGGTGGCGTCGTACCGTTCGGCCACCTGCCTGGCGGCGCGGTGCAGCACCAGCCCGAGGGGCTCGTCCGGGCTCCGGCCGAGGGCGTCGACGGCGGCGCGCGCCTCGTCCAGGGCCCGGTCGCACGACTCCAGCAGGCCCTGCCGGGTCGCATCGGGGATGGTGCGCAGCCCGTCGGTGACGATGCGGATGTAGCCGAGCTCCTGCACAACACCGTCGTGCAGCTCGCGGGCGAGGCGGCGGCGGTCCTCGAGGACGGCAATGTCGGCCTGTGCGGTCCAGTACTGGCGGATCTCGCGCGTGGCCCCGATGAGGAGGATGACGTACGAGGCCGTGCGCAGCAGGTCGCCGGTGTGCACCCACTCGCTGTAGAGGGACGGGAAGAGCGTGTAGCTGATCCGGGCGAAGCCCGCGAGCGCGAAAGCGGGCCCGGCCCACATGAGGAGCTGGTCGCTCTCGTCGAGGCGGTCGCGGACGACCTGCTGGGTGAAGATGACCGAGGCCATGAGGAAGCAGGCGGCCGCCACGGACCAGGCGGTGAAGACCAGGGGCTGCTCGGTGAGCAGCGGACGCTGCCCCTCGGTCGTCTGCTCGACGACGGCGACGGGCAGCTGGCCGCGAGCTCCCCACAGCATCGCGAGCGCCGCCCCGGCGACGGCCCAGGGAACCAGGAAGGAGCGCTGGGTCCAGCCCTCGACGACCCGGTCGCGAGCCAGGGCGGCCAGCAGCACGAGCACGCCGGCCACGCTGCGCAGCCCGACCGAGAACCAGACGTCGACGGTGCCCGGGGTGTAGCCGGAGACGAACTCCAGGAGGGCGATCCCCAGCCCGGACAGGGCGAGAAGCAGGAGCGCCTCGGCGAGGAGCAGGTCCTGGAGGCGCCGGCTGCGGCCGAACCGGCCGAGGAGCAGGTAGGCGACGAGGAGTGCTACACAGGTGTCCGCAGTGTCGAGGACGATGTGCAGCGCCGCGTTCCGGTACGTCGGCACCAGCGGGGTGGCGCCCAGGACCAGCACGGTGGTCGTCAGGCCGACCGCCCAGCCCGCCAGGGTCATCGCCGGGGCCGGGTGCCGGGCAGCCGGGCGCCCCGTCACCCCGCGTACCGCTTGCCCCTGCACCCTCGTGAGTGTAGGGAGCAGGGCGTCGTTCCGAGGCCGGAGTGGCCGAATTCAGTCCCGGTGGACACCCCGCTGACCAGCAGCGATGGCGGACGAACCCGCGGGCCTAGCGGCAGGTGGCCGACCCGGAGTCGGTGAAGGTCTTGCCGGCCTCGGGCACGAACTCCCACGAGTAGGTCCCGTCCCCGAGGGTGAGGAACAGGACGCCGAAGGTGTCACCGTTGCGCACCGTCTCGCCGGTGAGCATCGGGGCGGTGAAGTCGTAGTGGGTCTTCCCGCCCGTGCCGACGACGAACTGGCGCATGCCGTTAGGGTCCGGGGTCGGCTGCTGGACGCTCGAGGAGGTGTCCTTGGGTGCGGTCCCGAGCGGCTCGAAGCGCTCGTAGCTGTGGTTGTGCCCGGCCAGCGCCAGCTCGGCGCCACTGGTCACGAGCAGGTTCCAGATGTCGCTCATCGACTGGGCGTTCCCGTGCTTGCCCGACGACCAGCGCGGCTCGTGCCAGTAGGCGATGGTGCACCGGTTCGGATGCGCCGCCAGGTCCTGCTGGAGCCAGGCGTACTGCGCGCTCGAGGTGGAGCAGCCGCCCACCAGCACGCCGGTGGTCCCGTAGTGGCACTGGCTGTTGAGGGCGATGAGGTGCCAGTCCCCGATGTCGTAGGAGTACCACCCCTTGCCCGCCGGGCCGGCGCGGTCGCCGAAGTAGGTGAAGTACCCCGAGGCCTCGTTGCGACCGCAGGACGTGCCGTACTCGTGGTTGCCCACGACCGGGCGGGTGATGTCCATGTACCGGCCCCACGCGAGGTCGTAGCTCGCCCGGAACTCGGCGAGGTCGCCGCACTCGTACTGGATGTCGCCGAGCGGCAGGAAGGCCGAGACGTCGCGGCCGGCGAGGAGGTCGGCCACCGCCTGCTGGCGGCACGAGGTGGACGTGCCCAGGCCGCCCTTGAAGCTCGACGAGGTCGAGCTGCACGCGATGTCGCCGACCGCGGCCACGAGCGCACCGCCGGTGGGTGTGGTCGACGGGGTGGGGGTCGGCGTCGGGGTGGCCGAGGCGGTCGGGGTCGCTGAGGTCGTTGGGGTCGGGGTGGGGGTCGGCGTGCTGCCAGTGCCCACGAGCGCCCGGTGCAGGATGTCGGCGTAGGTCCCATGGCCCGACGAGGTGGCCCACTGCGTCGCGGACTCCACGGAGGTGCCCTCGCCCCACTCGTTCCACGTCGTGACCAGCTGCCAGCGCTTGCCCGAGGCGACCATCGCCGCGACGTTGCTTGCGAAGCGGGCGGGGTCACGCACGAGGCGCGCGCTCTCGTCGGGTCGCCAGAAGCCGGGCGAGACCGAGTAGGAGGTCGTCGAGACCTGCGTCGCGTTGGCCGGGGCGTACTGGTGCCAGTCGCCCGGCTGGGAGGCGCACGTCGCGTAGCCCGAGAAGTTCTTGAGCACGACATGGAAGCCGGCCGAGGCGTTGCCCGCGGCCCAGCGGTCGGCCATGCCGCAGCCGTCACCGGGGTCGGCGTACACGAAGATGACCGGCTTGCCGCCGACCTTCAGGTACGCCGGGTTGGTCGCGTAGTTGGCCTTCACGTACGCCAGGTCGGCGGCGATGGTGCTGGCCGAGGGGTCGCTGGAGCCTTCCCGCTCGTAGTAGAGCGCCCACGTGAACGGCTTGCCCGCCGCTCGTGACAGGAGCGCGCCGATCCGGGTGTCGGTCCGCGACCCCTGACCCCACCAGGAGGCGATCCCGGCGTCCATCCCGGCGTAGACCATGCTGTCGATGTGCTGGTCGATGAGCGCCGGCGCCGATGAGTCGTACCAGCCGGCGCTGGGGACGTACCGGGTGAACGGGTCGAAGCCCTGCTGCTTCCACGCCTCGGGGAACCACGGGTAGTAGAAGGTGGCGCGGATGGGGCCCTGGCCAGTCGGGGTCGGGGTCGGGGTGGCCGAGCCGGTGGGGGTGGGCGATGCCATGGCGCTCGTCGTCGCGGTCGGGGTCGGGGTCGAGGTCGGCGCCTGCTTCACGGTGAGCCGCAGCTGGGCCGGGGCCGCGGCCGACGACTCCCTGCTGTGCATGGCGACGTTGGTCGAGGAGGGGGTCGTCAGGACGAACCCCACCGTTCCGGGTTGCTGGACCGCGGACGTCACGTCGGCCGTCAGAGTGCCGCCGGCCTTCACCGGTGCTGCCGTCGCGAACGACGCCCCCGGCTGCGGGGCGTTCTGGTACGTCAGGGTGCGCTCGGCCCAGGCCGCCGACGACAGCGCCACCGAGGTGGAGCTGGTGGTGGCGGACTTGGTCGAGACGAGGAGCTCGGCCTTGACGACCTCGCCGCTCAGCGCTCCGACCGAGAAGCGCAGGTAGGTGCGCACGACGGGCGAGCCGTCAATGCGAAGGAGCCTGGACGCGCCGTAGTTCTTCGTGGGGCGCGCCGAGTCGACGACGGCGTCGGCGTCGGTGGCGATGACCGTGGTGAGCTCCGCCCCGGCGGCCTGGGAGCTCGCGGTCACGATGACCGGGGCGAGCAGGGCGAGGACCACGGCGCCGAGGCCGACGACGTAGGACGGCCGCTTCGACGGCGGCCGCGAGGAGCCGCGGTGCCCGCCGTGGTGGTGCTGGCCGCGGTGCGCCCACGGTTGGGCGACTCCCGCCCCGTGTCTGTTCCTCGCCTGCGCGCGGGCGTGGCGACCCGGGTGTCTGCGGGCCCTTAGGGCCTCGGACGCGGCGAGTACAGAACGGGGGTGGGGGATGCGCATGGGGGCCTCGATGCGGTCGACGTCATTCGTCGCCCCTGTTGCGACTCGCGCCAAAAGGTAGTGGGTCAGGGCGCGGTGTGTTCGTGAAGTCGGGAGAACGCGACTCAGAGCCCTCTCAGGTGCGACGCGTCGCGGCCTCGCGTCGCCGCCGGGGTCGGACTAGCCCCCAGCGGCTCGAGTCCCCTTACCTGCATTGGAGCCGGGCTGCCAAGCGCTGACCCCCTGCTTGCAAAATCCCCGAATGGAGTCCGTGAGGGGGTGCATAAGTGCAGGTCAGGGCGCTGTGAGGCACCCGATCGCGTCGATTTCGGCCCTCACTGCCGTACTCTTCTGGGGTACGAATCTGGGGTACTGCCGACGTAGATTGGAGCCGTGGCGGAGCGGTGGGTCAGCACGAAGGCGGGCGCGCACCTCGCCGGGCGACGGAAGGTCAACACGGCTCCTGAGGTCCTGCTTCGCCAAGCGGTGCATTCGGCCGGCGGGCGGTTCAGGCTCCATCGGCAGATCGCGAAGGGCTGCACCCCGGACTTCGTCCTGCCGTCCCGACATATCGCCGTCTTCGTGGACGGCTGTTTCTGGCACGGCTGCCCCGAGCACGGCCGCAAGACGCCTTGGGCCGGGCCCAACGCGGAGCTCTGGGCCGACAAGATGCGCCGTAACGCCGAGCGCGACCGCCGGTCCACGCAGCTGGCACAAGATCACGGATGGTGCGTGGTGAGGGTGTGGGAGTGCCAAGTCCGTCGCGACCCGGATGCCGTGGCCCGCGACGTGATGGATCCACAGGAAGGTGACCGACGAGATGGTTTCCCCAGCCTGTCGGACCCTGTTGATGGAGTACCTCCTGCGGGGTGATCCTTCGCCCCTAGCGCATCGAGTCGACCCTGCGGGATGCGCACGACCAGAGGACTCCCCTCCAATGAACGACGCCCTGCCACTCCACTTCAACCAGTCCGCGCGGGAGCTTGATTTAGCTGTCGCTTCAGCTAAGCTTGCTGCCATGGCGAAGGACTCTGCAGCGTTCAGGTACGCAGATCTGTTCGCCGGCATCGGCGGCTTCCACGCCATGCTCGACCACGCCGGCGGACAGTGCGTCTACGTTTCGGAGATCGACCAGAAGGCGCGGCAGACCTACCTCCGCAACTGGGTGGAACCGCTGCCCGAGTCGCGCCGCCCTGTCGTCAACACCGACATCACTTTGGCGACTCCCGACCACGGTCCAGTCGACGTTCCGCCCCACGACGTGCTTGCTGCTGGCTTTCCGTGCCAGCCCTTCTCGAAATCCGGCTACCAGCGCGGCATGGACGAGGCACGAGGAACGCTCTTCTGGAACATCGCCCGCATTCTTGAGGACCGTAGGCCCGCTGTTGTCCTGCTCGAGAACGTCAGAAATATTGCGGGGCCACGTCACACGCACGAGTGGGACGTCATCATTCAGACGTTGCGAGAGATCGGTTACAGAGTCTCGTCAACACCCTCAGTGTTCTCCCCTCACTTCCTCCCGCCGTCCCTTGGAGGCACCCCCCAAATCCGGGACCGCGTCTTCATACTCGGCACCTTCGTGGGCCCGCAACGAGCAATGGCCGAAGTCGACGTGGCGCCAACTGTGGTTCGAGGCGGGGTCGCAGGCTGGAACGTCCACGACTGGGATGTCGAGTGGATCCTTGATGACGATGTGGCGATCGCGGATGTCGAGAGGTACCGCCTCACCACGGACGAGCTTCGTTGGGTTGCTGCCTGGGATGACCTAGTGAAACGGATGTGGGCAACGACGGGGACGCGATTGCCGGGGTTCCCCCTGTGGGCTGACGAGTGGCGGTGGTCGCGCCGGTCGATTCGAGACCTGAAGCACGCGGCTCACCCAAAGTGGAAGTCAGACATCCTCGAGAAGAACGCACAGTTCTATGACGACCACCGGGAGGTGATCGACGACTGGTTCAGCGCCAACAAGGACTTCCGCAGCTTCCCACCGTCGCGTCGCAAGCTCGAGTGGCAGGCGCAGAACGCCCTCACACTCAGGGATACCGTCATGCACTTCAGGCCCTCGGGTATCCGGGTAAAGGCGCCGACATACCTGCCAGCGCTCGTGGCCATCACCCAAACGTCCGTGCTGGGCAGCCGGCTTCGCCGCCTCACACCTCACGAGGCCGCCCGCCTGCAAGGCCTGCCCCGTTCTTTCGCATTCGGCGGCCAGCCGGACTCCGCGTCGTACAGGCAGGTTGGCAACGGGGTCGCGGTTGGAGCTGCGTGGCACGTGTTCCGTACTCACGTCGCGCAGAACCGAAGCGACCTTCCGCAGTCGTTGGTCGAGAGCGTGCTCCAAGCTGTCGAAAGCCCGCTGACCGATTCGCTGTCGCCGGCCGCGTTGGCTGCGGAGCTGGCGGGCTCGTCGCAGTCTCTCGATACGCCCATGTCGGCCTAAGGACGGGCCCCGACCCCCAAGGGCTTGAGCGCAGCCGCGACCATCTGTGACAGCCTCCACGGAAATCGCGGGCCGAGGGGACGCACCTTGTTACTGTTCCCAAGGGGACTGTTGCAATGCTCGCGACCAGTCACGAGCGGACGAGACGTCGAAGGGTCAAGCGCAGGTGGGTTACGAAGGCGCTACCTCCAAGGCTGAGGCAGTTGCGCGCATGTACTCACTCGGCCGACAACCCGCAGAACCGCTGGGGCCCGGCAGCAAAGAGAAGCGGTCGGCTCTCGAGGCCATGGGCAGGGCGGTCGGCCTGGACCTCACCGAGACACCAGGAAAGGTGGAATGCGGCCGACGGATCGCTGCGGCGGTTGGCGCGACCTGGGATGCAGAGTGCTATTCGCGAGGTGACACCATCACCCTGACCGGCCTCAATCGGCTGCTGGAGGGCGCCGGGCGCCTGCTCACCGACGGATCGCAGGATCGTCCCCGCACAGATCCGATGTACTCGAACGAACCACTAGGAGACGAGCTAGCAGTGGATGACCTCAGTGAGATCAGGCAGAACATCTCCGAGGGCATCGCGAGCCTGTCTCGAACGGGCCCGACGCCCACCGAGTTTGAGCCGACCACAGAGATCGAGCCCGAGGCAGTGTCGTTCTCGAGCGGCACCTGGCGATCTAGCCTTGTCCAGGTTCAAGGATGGCTTCGCCTTGAGAACAATCTGGACGAGACCGCCCCCGAGTCGTTCATGATCAGCCTCGCCACAGGCCTGGGAGAGCCCGCCACCGCCGACGAGTCACTCGTTCTGCCGAGGCTGGCAGGAAGGATCGAGCGCGCCCTCGAGCTCCGACAGCACTTCGAGGAGATCCTCGAGTCTGAGGCCGAAGGTGGAGCCACCAGGGCAAGCGCGACGCAGGCTTGGCTCGCTGCCTGGGGTGAGGTCGACGAGGAGCAGGACAACGAAAGCAGCGGCCCGATCAAGGCAGTGGCCAACACATGGCCGGTGTCGGAGTTCGTCGGCTACGCGGAGGACGGAGAGCTGAGCCTCAGCCCGTCCTACCAGCGGGCTGACGTCTGGCCCACCACGACCGCTCAGCAGCTCATTGAGTCCATCCTTCGAGGTATCCCGCTGCCTTCGGTGATCCTCTTGCAGCGCACCCATTCTCAGCGGGTCATGTACGAGACGGTTGATGGCAAGCAGCGCTTGACCTCGATCCTTCGCTTCGTCGGCCGTCATCCTCGTGCCCTCGATCTAGTGCGAGAGAAGGAGGAGGCCTGGGGGCACGCCGGCCTGGTCCAGGTTTTTCAGACTGACTATCCGCAGTTCAAGAAGCTGTGGCGTGCAAATGAGTCTCAGACCCTCACGGCAGGAGTGGCAAGGGAGTACTACTTCCCGTTTCCGCTCAGGACCGGTGACGTCAAGCCGCTGTCTGGTCTCGACCACCTCAAGGGTCGCTACTTCTGCGAGATCCGCGACAAAACGATTGACGTCGTGGGCGAGCCCCGTCCCGTGAGCTCGCTCTTCGAGAAGCCCAACTCCAAGTACCGCGTCCCTGTGATCGTCTACGAGACCGTCACAAGCGACCAGATTCACGAGGTCTTCAGCCTCTACAACAAGCAGGGCAAGCATCTGAACGCGGAGGAGATCCGCAACGCCCTCTACCACAACCTCGACTTCATGCGAGCCCTCCTCGTGACCGCCGGAGACTCCGAAGAGGTCGATACAGTCGCTCCATTCCTCTCCGAGATCTGGGATGAACTCGCCTCAACACCTGAGGTACTGGACAGCTACGGCTTCGGCAAGGCGGGCTACAAGCGCACGAAGCTGCTCTCTTGGGTCGCGGCTGCCCTCCTCTTCAGCGACGGCAAAGCACCCACCCGTTCCACCGCAGCCCAGGTCAACGCCCTCTTGAAGCGGATCGACGACGATGCGTCGGATCCGCTACGCAACTCGGACCGCGTTCGAGACGCGATGCGTCTGTTGGACCGCGCGCTCGATGCCCACGCGGTTATCCCCGACGACATCTGGTCACCAGCGTTCAAGAACGCCCAGAGCAAGTCGAAGTGGCAGGAGCTGCAGCTGGTGGCCACGCTCATCGCCTTCAGCGCCGCCGCAGTCGTGCTGGAGGAGAAGTTCGAACAACGTCTTGAGGAGTCTCTCGGAGCCATCAGCGAACGGTCTGCGGACTGGAGACGCCCCGCCAAGACTCAGACACGAGAGCAGTGGAAGTTCATCGCCGAGGTTGTGACCGAGCTGCTCGACATTCTCGGGGTCGCCCCGGATGAGGCCGATGGCGGCATCGCCAGTCGCTACGGGTCTTCAGGCCTCCAAGCGCTCATGGGCCTCGCACCTACGGCAGATGAGCACCAGTAGCTCACCATTCGGCGTCACACATCTGGTTACGCCGATCGGTGAGGGCCCAGTTGGTTGGTGGTCCAGCTACTCCAAACAACTGACGGCTCACGGGATCTCACCCACGAGCCTCAAGGTGATCGACGACGATGCGCAGTTCATCATCGACGAGGGCGTGTTCGGAGTGGGCTCGCCTGGCAGTGGCTCGTGGCCCGCTTCACGCGAGCGCAGCGGTGTGGTTATGGGAGCGGTTCAGTCTGGAAAGACCGCGTCGATGCTCGCCGTGATCGCCAAGGCTCTCGACGCGAAGGTCGACGCCGTCGTGGTTCTTGCCGGCACGCGAACGGCACTCTGGCAGCAGACGTTCGAGCGCTTGGTGTCCCAACTCGATACCCTCGATCAACCGTGGTCCAGACGGGTGTTCGTGCCTAACCGAGCTGTCCTGAACCGTGGACAGCAGGCTCCGGACCTCGCCACCCTCTACGCCCTGACCGGTCCGCTCGGCCGAAAGGCAGTGTCCGGGCGCCTGCCTATCGTCGCGGTGGTCATGAAGAACGTGTTCCACCTGGAGCGTATGGCCGCGACCCTCCGCAAGTCCGTCTTTCCCGCAGCCGCACAACGGGGGGACCCTTTCCACATTCTCGTGATTGACGATGAGGCAGACGACTCATCCATCCTGGACGCTGTGACCGAGGCCCGAACCGGCGTGTCCCTGGCAGACACCAAACAGGTTCCCCGACGGATCGCAGACCTTTGGGAGGCACGTACTTCCCCCGGCGAAACCAGCCAGGCGAACCTCTACGCCACGTACATCGCCTATACCGCCACCCCGCAGGCCAACTTCCTTCAAGACGCCTCGAACCCCCTAGCGCCACGTGACTTCGCAATCAGTCTGCGCACCCCCGGACCCCGCGGAGAGATAGTGCCACGGTCGCCGTCGTACACCGACGCCGCCGGGCTCAGGTCCTGGTACACGGGCGGCGACATGTTCTACCGATCCCTCAGTTCGGTGCCCCTATGCCGCACCGAGGACCCGCCGGAGGAGGTGTTTGGGAACGCGCTACGGGCCTTCCTCGTCGGCTCCGCCGTGCGCCTCTGGCGCGCCCCTGAGCGAATCGGTCCCTACTCGGCACGAGAGCATCGTTTCGGTACCCAGGCTGAAGCACTGTCCTCCTTCGCGGCACCGGGGTCGATGCTGATCCACCCCTCCTCGGCCAAGGACGACCACTTCGACGTCGCCGCACAGGTTCTCGCGTGGTCGGACGGATCGGACCGCCGGGAAGCGCGCGCCCGTATCGACGCGGGTCAACGCGAGCTGTCAGTGGAGGGCATTCAGGCTCAGATCGATGATGAGCCTGAGAAGTGGCAGGGCTGGATGCGGGAGTTCGCAGACGCTGCACACCGCTGCTACACGGCACTCTCCCTCCCTGACGAGGCCCGTGTTCCGGGAATCGACGACTGGGACGAGATCCGCCGGCTCCTCCTTCAAGAGGTGGTGCCCGGCACCCAGTTGGCGGTCATAAACAGCGACGAGACCGCGGACGACAGACCGGATTTCGAGCCGAGCCTGGTCGGAGGTAGCTGGGGGCCGCCTCCCAACCACTCGACGATCTTCGTCTCTGGAAACGTGATGGCCCGGGGGCTCACGCTCGAAGGTCTTACAGCCACGCTGTTCACCCGACACAGCGATACGCCGCTCGCGGACACCCAGATGCAGATGCAACGTTGGTTCGGCTATCGAGGCAGCTTCATCGAGCTCTGCAGGGTCTTCCTCACGCCCGGGCAGCTGGAGCTGTTCAGTGCCTACCACGAGGCCGACGAGGCATTGCGGAGAGACATCATGGCCGCCATGAACCAGCCAGGTGGGCCTTCCAAGGCCGTGAGTGTCCTGCAAGGCTACAACTTCGCTGCAACCGGCAAGATCGCCAACGTCACCCCTGTGGCCATCTGGCCGGAGGCGACCCCGTTCATTCGGCACATGAACACTCCCGAGTCCGACTCCAACAACGCTGAGGTCGTCGCTGACCTTCTACTGCGGGGATACGACGTGGTGTCGGCGAAGGATGGCCGCGACCTTGGGCTCATCCTGCGCGAGGACCTAGATCTCCTTGGGACCGCGGAGCTCCTAGACAGCCTCACCTACCGAGACCACGGGCCCGGAACCTCCGGACGTGACTCAAAGCGCTGGCAGTCGCTCGCCAACCATCTTGGGCTGACCGCACAAGACTCCGAGTACCCGCTCTACCGGGCCCCGTTTGTGCCCGATGGGATCGACCTTGGCAGCAATTCCCCATACGCGATAGCCGCGTACCTGCGCGCCTGGTCGGCCGCGCTGTCCAGGCGCGCCCCAGGGCTCGTGACGACAGACCCGCCATTCGGTCCCTGGAGCCTTGTGGATCTCCAGCAGAGGGCGGCCGCTCGACCCCACTTCCGGGTCGCGCTCCGCTTTGGCCGGGGCCCGCACGTCGCCAGCGGCCCACTGGCGAACCTTGGCCACCCAGTGAGGACAATGGAGCGGGAGGTCACCGCCACCGGTGCCCTCCGCGACACCTGGGGCTCTCGGGGGTCGGCAGGCACGCATGTATCGGACGCTGAGGCGTCTGAGCGGTATCCCGGCGACGAGTACATCGACTACTTCGCCCGAGGCGAACCCGTGCCGGTACGGGGATCCTGGGGCTCGGCACGTCCCCCAGGCGAGCCTGGGCTCGTGCTCTTCCACCCGATCGCTCACAAGAATAAGTCGTTCTCGTTGGCAGTCGGACTGTCCTTACCCCTCGGCGGCCCAGACCAAGTCTCCGCCGTCCCCACAGAGGACCTACCGTGACTAACGGGCACTCAAGAGACGCGATCTACGAGGAACTCCGGGAGCGAGTTGCCGCAAGCGTTCCCGCATCAGCTGCGGATTCCCGGGATGTGGAATGGACTTCTGCCAGCCGCGCCCTCGGGTTCGCCCGGTCCTCAAGTGGGGCCATAGAAGTGTTCCTGGTGGGTGAACCCCTCCAAGCCTCACGGCCGGGCGTCGCGAAGCATCTTGAGCACCACGAGTGGGCCACGGTTGATGGCGAGGGCCTGAGCGCCAATCGGCTGCTGTTGCCGAACGAGCCACACTTCGATCGCGTGGCCGCGTTCATCTGCGCGGAACTGCAACTGAACAACGTTGATGACAGCGTGCCGGGTGCCTTCAGTAGGAGCGAGGAGATCATCGACCTCGCACTCACCGGTGCGTCGGTTGACGCTGATGCACTCCTAGGTCTGTGCGGTGAGCTGCTCTTCTTAGATGCCCTGACTCGCGCGGATCCTGAAGCCGCACCTCGGACACTTATGCAGTCGTGGGCCGGACACCGGCGGTCGAGTAGGGACCTCCAGCTCGGCTCGATAGGTGTGGAAGTCAAGACCACCACGAAGGCCGCATCGGTACATCACATTCAGGCCCCCCACCAGGTCGAGCTCGGAAATCCCGTGGGGGGAGTGCAGGAGACCGGTCTCTTCCTGCTGAGTGTCGGGTTGGTCTGGCTACCCAACGATCAACCGATGGGGTTCACACTGCACAAGATCGTGTCGAACTTGATCAGCACTCTGAGTGCCGGAGACCGAGCGGAGTTCCTCGGCCGGATCAGTGGCTATGCGGGATCGGCCGGGCGTGGATACGAGCATGACTCTCCGGAGATCGCGCCTGAGTTCAGACGGCCGTTTACGACGTCGTTCGCGCGGCTGTACGACATGACCGACTCCCGAATCCGCCTCCCACGCAGCGACGTCCTGGCAGGCATGGACTTGGTCCCGGAGTCCGTGAGCTACCGAATCCGTCTGCCCCTGCAGGTGAACGGCTCACTGAACCCCACCACCGGCCTCGCCGAGGCAGCCGCTCACGTGCTGGCCATCAGCAACTAGGCCGGGGCCACTGCGTTGTCGGGCGCCTACGCATGTGAGGGGAGTGCACGGCGCAGCGCGGATTCCCTTCAACTGCACTACCTTTCGAGGCATACCCGACGGATCGGAGATGACGTTGCCGCCGAATCCCAAGGTTGTCCACGGCGACGACCTTCTCTACCGATTCCTCCTAGACCTCTTCGCCGACGATGACGCGGCCTATGGTCACGTCCCCCAGCTCATGCTGGTCTCAATGGGCGTGTGGTTGCCGCTTGACGCCTACGCCCAGTTCCCCGTTCTCCTGCCCTGGGTGGTTCGAGATCCAACTTGCCGGGCAGGGGCTGGCCGACCGGATCAGTGGGGTGCGCCCAACCCACAGGGGTACTTCCGCGACGACAACTCGCTGGTCAAGGCACTCCCGCGTTCGCTGGCCATCCGGGCGTCTCGCCAGCCGCACCTCAATGGTCGAAGGATGGCCACCGAGTTCGTCGCGGCCCACGTGTGGCGCACGTGTACGGATGCTGGGGCACTGGCCAGCCGCCGCCCACTACTGAACTCGTTCGTACCGAACCTGGTGTGGCTGCCAGGTCAAGTTGCCAAGCTCACGGATCGTGAGGGTGGGCTGGTACAACGCACTCTCCAGAGCGTCTCGTGGCAGGTATACCGATCAGCCCCCGTCAACCCCGACCTGGAACCGATCGTCGAGGCGGCATGGGCGCTGCTGCCGGAGCCGGCCTCCCTGCCCATGCCTGTGGACACCGAACTCCTCAACTGGTTCGTGACCAGCGAACGGTTCTTCGCCACGCGAAGAAGCCGGCTCGCCACGGTAAGACGTGCGCTCGATGACATCTCGGCAGGGCGCCCTCTCGACGCCAAGGTAGTCAGCCGCCGTTACACCGAGGGGCTTCCTTCCGTGACCAACGAGGCGCGGGATTCGCTTGCACAGCAATTGGATCGGTTCACAAGCAACCGATGTGAATCACCCGAACCTCGGTCGTAGACCGGCCGCTCCGCTCGAGCTGCGGTTGCTCTCCCGAAGGGCAGCGACAAGACGTCCCTGTCCCGACCTTTCTGCCTGAATATTCTGGGATGCTCACCGACCGACCGACCTGGAGTCGGGGCTCGGGGCTCGGGGCCCCGCTCTCCGCTCGCCCGGTGAAGTCCGCGCGCTCACCCGGGTGGGTGCCCACTTCGATCCCTACCTAGCCGGAATCCCCACGGAAGAAGGGTCCACACGGTGTCCCGGGCGATCTCCAGGGCTCGCCTCAATCTGGTCCCCGGGCGGCGCGAGCGCGCTCACTTAGAAGCGGCCGGCCGACCTCTTGTTCCCATCGGCAGAGGCGCTTGAGCACCGCCCACGCCTCCAACTTGGCGGCACCGGCAGCCGGGCGGAGACTCCTATCTAGAACGCCCGGTTCAATATTCACTCCATGACGATCCAGAATGAAGATCGGAAGCAGGTCTGCCAATTGGTGACCCCCGCAGTAGGTCCTAGGCGTGGCGCTTGTGCACATCGTCGAGCTCGCGGTGGCTGAGTGGGTCGACAGTCGCCCGGTTATCACCGGCAAAGTCCTGAGGTACTGGTCAACTCACCCGCCGCGTTGCCTGATGGAAGACTACCGAACTCGCCCCCGACCGACTGGTCGGCCCAGGTCTTCCAGGAGATCGTCGAGCTGAGCGACACCTGCCCAGCCGTTCACTGCCACTGCGCCATCGGGCGCAACCCGGACTTCAACGCGGTCTCGCAGGTCGACGAGATGCTCCTGGAGATGGCCGTAGCGCTCGGTGAGGAAGTGGAACTCCTGGTTGGTCGACCCCACCCATGGGCGAACCAAGTCCGGGCTTTCCGCGACGTAGGGCCCGGTCACCAGCAGGTCGGTAGCGCCGAGCAGTGCCTGGGCTTCGTCGGGTGCATCTCTACCAGTTAGGTGGTCGTAGTCGTATCCGGTGAACGTCATGACCGAGAGTCCTCGCCGTTGAACTGCCTCGCCCAGAACACTCAGCGCATGCCCTTGTTCGAATGGCTCGCCGCCGAGCAGGGTAATCCCTTCGACATCGACCGCCTCGATCCGTGCCAACAGCTCACCCACGGATCTAAGGGCGCCGCCGGTCTTGGACCACATGTGCGGGTTGAAGCAGCCATCACAGCGGATCGTGCAGCCTTGGACCCAGATTGCATAGCGCCGCCCGGGGCCTTCGGCAGTTGTCGTGGGGACGACATCTGCGACTCGGATCACGACGTCAGATATCAATGATTCGCCCACCGGGACGGTCCTTGTTCGGCGTCGGCGGCGTCGAGGTCTGGGGGGATGTGGAGCGCTCGGCCTGTCCCAACGTGACCCTGCCGCTGAACTTGAGGAGCTCATGTGGTTGAAGTCCAGCGGTCGTGACCAACTCGTCCAGCGTCGCGTACCCGCCGCGACTATCCCTGATGGCCACAACCCGAGCGGCAAGGGAAGGATCGATTCCCAGGCTCGATGCCAGCGTCGCCGCAGTTGCGGTGTTCACATCGACGGGACCAGCAGGGCCTGCGGTAGGAGCCTGAGCGACCGGCGGGACGGGTGTTGCTGGCCGCCACGGCGCGGGCGGCTTTGGTGCCGACGGAGGCTGGGCCTTTGGCTGGGCCGGTGTCGCGAAGTAGTCGTTCTGGTCGATCCCAAGGAAATCTGGTGCCTGCGACGGCGGTGCGACGTACGCCACGTTCGTGCCGGCAGCGTTCCCCACCGGCTGGTTGTACCAGGCGTTTGACTCGGACCGGCCGGCCCGCCAGCGCAGGTAGTCGCGGTTCAGCACCACCGCGTACACCAGGAGTCCGGCCCAGACCGCCACAGCCACACCCGCACCGAGATCGCTCGTCGTGCTCGTGCCGTCGGCCGTGCCAGCTGCCTGACTGGACTCCTGAAGGTCACCAGCCAGCGCCATGATGATCCACACGGCTGCAGAGCCCACGCAGCCGACGGTGGCAGCAATCCAGAACTTCTTGGTCTGGACGCGGATGGCGACATAGACGAAGCCAACGAAAGAGAGCATTCCGCAACCTAGGATGGGGGCAAGAAGCCAGGCGCTGTGGCGCAAGCGCCAGCTCTTGTCTGCCAGCGGGTTCGCTGGGCTCGGACTAGCGTTGGGATAGTTCATCGTCGATCTCATTCTTGCTCGCTGCTTCGGTTTGCGTGTATTCGTCTGTGAAGGCGCTCGACTCGACTTCCGCGTCGAGTAACTGCTCGAGGAGGTCAAGGCTAGCGAGGCACTTGGGTCCTTTGATGCCTTTGGTCTCGGCCTGAATAGTCCCGTCGGGGCGAATCCGGACGATGATTTGCTCGCTCATGGGCGTTCCCCCACTTCGAGGATGAGTGTCATTGACGCATCGTCCTCAGTACGTTCGGAAACCACCGACATGCCTGCGCCTGGAGCGCGGCGCTTCAGCTTCTCGACGACCGCGCGCTGGACCTGGAGGCCGTACGCCTGATCGATCGCGCTGACGATGCCGACGGCCCTTGCTTCGTCAACGTCGCCTGTGAAGTTCGCCTGCCAAATGCCGTTCGCATCACGCGAGAACTCCGCTCGGACACCTGACCAGTCGGCCACCAGCATCTCACCCTCGGCGGTGACTGCCGCGCGGGTTTCGGCGAGTGCCGCCGCAAGCAACGTCATGTCCCGCATGCGGGTGCCGACTTGGCAATAGGTCCGACCCTGAGGGTCGGTCTCGGACCGCGAGGCCCGCCACGAAGCGACTGCTGCGATCGCCAGCGGGACGAGGACAATGGAGACGCTCATCAGAAGTCGACCATCCTGCCGCCCCTAGACAGCCCCTCCGCGGGCAGCGGCGGCGAGATGTGCCCGTCGCTCTGCGTGCCTCCCGGACTCGGGCGCCCTGCGGGTGTCGGAACTGCTGTCGTGTACCCCGACATGTCCTCCGGGGCAGTCGCCGCAACGGCGCGGTCTGCCGCCCACGCACGAACGGCAGCAATCTGTTCAGCCTGGGTCTGGCTGAGGGGAACCATGTTGCGGACAGCCCGGATCAGGTCCTCGTACGTGACCGCGCGACGCTCCGAGAATGCATCGAACATCCCCGCGACAACCAACTGCTCGATCTCCGCTCCGGCGAATCCTTCGGTGACGTCCGAAAGCTGGAAGAGCAGGGCCTCGGTGACAGGAAGCCCTCCGGCCTGCGACCTGGCCAGCTTCTTGTTGAGATGGAGTCGCCAGATGTCGCGTCGCTCGGGGTCCGTGGGTAGGTCCACGAAGAAGATCTCGTCGAAGCGCCCCTTGCGCAGAAACTCGGGCGGAAGTCCGTCCACCTTGTTTGCTGTGGCGATGACGAAGACGGTGGCGGTCTTCTCCTGCATCCACGTCAGGAACGACCCGAAAACCCGCGTCGAGGTTCCGGAGTCCCCAGAACCTCCGATTCCGGAGAACCCCTTCTCGATCTCATCGAGCCACAAGATGCAGGGCGAGGCGGCCTCAGCCGTCCTGATTGCGGAGCGCATGTTCTGCTCGCTCGAACCGACCACACCTGCAAAGACCTTGCCGACGTCGAGTCGGAGCAGCGGGAGCTCCCATCCCGCCGCGATCGCCTTGGCGGTCAAAGACTTGCCACAGCCCGGCACTCCGGTCATCAGGACCCCCTTTGGGGCCGGGATCCCGTAGGCGGCTGCCTCGTCGAGCCATGAGTTGTTGCGCTTCGCCAGCCACCTCTTCAGATTCTGGAGGCCGCCAACGGCATCGAGGTCCACGTCCGCGTCGACGAACTCGAGAATCCCTCCCTTGCGAACCGTCTGCTTTTTCTCCTCCATCACGACGTGGACGTCGTCGTCGGACAGAACGCCGTCGTTCACCATGGCTCGCGCGAACGCATTTGAAGCCTCATTCAGGGTCAGGCCAAGGGCGGCCTTCGCAAGCCGCTCACGGCCGATGTTGTCGACTTCGATACGCAAGCGCGAGTTGTTAGCGGTGTTGGCGTCGATCATCTGGTCCAGGACGGTTCGGATCTCCGCCTCGGTCGGAAGTGGGAAGTCGAGAAGCGTGATGTCCTTCTCGAGTTCCGGCGGAATTCGCAGCAGCGGCGCGAGGATGATCAGGGTTCGAGGTGCCGGGCCCGACTGGAAAGCGTGTGCGACCTCCCTCAGTCGGCGCAACACGTTCGGGTCGGCGGGACGCCGGTCATCCCCCAGGTGGGCGTGCAGGTCTACGAAGATGAACACGCCAGGCTGATCGTTGCGGAGCACCCAGTCCAGCGCCTGAGCGGGCTCGACGGTTCCGGCTGCAGCGGATCCGCCGGGCTCCGTGAAACCGCGCGTGACACTCCAAACGTGGACCGGGCGCACAGTTCGCGATAGCTCGACGTTGGAGGCGACGGCATTGATCTCACCCAGCACCCGAGCTTCCTCGAAGGACTCGATGTAGAGCACAGGGAACCTGGCCCTCAGCAACTGCGCCAGGTTGTCCTGAAACGACATCTGGGCATGTGGGGCCATCAAGGATCTCCTCCACCGACCTGGCTGTCCGGCGAACTGCCGGCTGGGCACCGCCCATGATGCCTGCTCCGCGTCCCACCCATGGCCAAGTCCGTCTGCTTGTGTAGTTCGGCCGCTCCGCGGCGCATCCGCATCCCACCGGGCATTCGTGTGCAAGGCCCAATTCGCGTCATTGTATGGCACCTGCCGACATTCCCGTCGTTGCACGCGCAGCCAGGTGAGTGCGGCATCCAGCCGACCTCCTGCCCCCTCGACCCGACCTTGGCGCCGTAGGACGAGTCAATGCCCGGTTTGGTTCCGGGGACCGGGCGCAACACTAGAGGTCGATGACACGGCCGCCCGGATCAAACGGTGGCGTCGAAGGCGGCGGACCAACTGGCGGTGCATCGACCCGGCCGACAGGTGGCGGGGCCAATCCAGCACCCTGGGGAGCAGCGGGACGCGAACTGCCGTGCTGACCTGCCTGCAGTGCCGCGCGCCACCTGAGGTAGTCGCGGTTCACGACTAGTCCGTATCCGGTCAGCACGATCCAGAGGATGATCAGGTAGTCCTCGGGAACGACTCGAAGCATGTCGCCGCGCTGTTCTTCAGTCGACTCGAACACGCTCACAACAAGCCAGCCGGGCACCGTCACAGCGAAGGTGACGCCTGCCCGGAACCACCACTTCCTAGACCGAACCCGAAGCGCGCAGTACAAGAAGCCGACGAACGAGACGAACCCGAAGCCAAGTATCACGGCTAGCAGCCAAGCACTGTGCCGGGTTCTCCACGAGCGGCTCTGAAGCAAGGCTGACGAGGCCGCGGATTGGTCGGCCATGGCGCCCCTCTCTGCTCCCAGACCAATAGTAGGGGTCGCTGCGCCTCACCGCGCGTGACCCGCAATGGGCACGCCTCCTGGTCCTCCTACGCCGACCTTCCTGCCTGCGCGTCCGGGGGACACCGCCTTGGTCTTGAGAATCGGGTTCCGCATCTCCAGATCGATTCATAGGGGTGTGGCACCAAAGCATTGCAGCGGACACTCACCTAGCCGGGCAGCAACATTGCCGGAGGCCCTGGAGGTGAACACCACTGCAGGGCTGTGGTCTTCATGCCTGGGTGCGCCCCGCTCTGAGGAGTTCGCGCCTCGCGGCTGCACCCGCGAGGAGCACTACTCGATGGTGGCGCAGGCCGCGTGACATGCGCTCGTCGGTGAAGGGACAGGCGTGATGGGACTGCGACACCACGGACTCGACGGACCCACGTTCCAGATGCGAGAAGATCTTCGCGATCGGAGACGACTTCTGGATCGAGGACTCGAACGGGAACAGGGTCTTCGAGGTGAACGGCTAGGAGACGGTGCGGCCGAACCTGTCGCCGGCCACCACCCCGAACTACGAGATGTTCTCGCGGCTGTATATCGTCCCGGATCTCGGCGACGGCAAGCTCGACAAGCTGATGGTCCGCGACGTCCAAGTGTGGGTCAACGGGCTGCGCGTGCGGTGTCAGTGCTGCTCCCAGGGCAAGGATGCCGCGCGGCCGGAGCCGCAGTGCTGTGCCCTCGGCGCGCACTGCCATGAGGTCGCGTCGGACTGGACGGTCCACCAGGCGTGGCGAGTCCTGCGCGGTGCGCTGACCCAGGCGATGCGCGAAGGGCTCGTCTTCCGCAACGTTGCCGCGCTGGTACGCGTATCCATGCCGCGGTCGAAGAAGATGCCGGTGTGGACCGTCGACGAGGCGCGGCGGTTCCTCGAGTCGGCGCGCGCGGATGGTGATCCGTTGTACGCCGGGTACGTCCCGCTGCTCACCCTCGGGCTGCGGCGCGGGGAGATGCTCGGGTTGGCATGGGAGGACGTCGACCTCGAGCAGGGCGAGGCGCTCATCGCGTGGCAGGTTCAGCGGGTCGACCACTCGCTGCTCCGGCGCCACACGAAGACCCCGTCCTCGGATGCGCCGCTACCGCTGCCGGAGATCGCGGTCAGCGCACTCGAGCGGCATCGTGTCGAGGAGGCTAGGCGGCAGCTCGCGGCCGGCGACATGTGGGGCGACTGCGGCTTGGTCTTCACGAGCCGGCTCGGCGATCCGGTGGACCCACGCAATTTCCACCGCGACTTCAAGCTCAGGGCCGCCGAGGCCGGCGTGTTGGTCGTCCCCATTCACTCAACTTGGCGGACTTGCGCGAGCCTCCTCGTCGCACTCGATGTCCACCCGCGGGTGGCCATCGCCGTACTCAGGCACAGCCGCATCGCGCTCACGATGGAGATCTACTCACAGGTCTCGTCGACGTCGACCCGAGAGGCACTGAAGAGCCTCGGTCAGGAGTTGGCGACTTGAGCGCAAGTCACCTCCCCCCGTCGGTCCCGACGCGATTCGCCCCCACTCCAAGTTGCTGGTCGTACGACCCTGCGCTGCTTTGAACTGGGCCGGAGGTCAGCGGTCGACTTCTCGGCTACCGAATAGGTTCGGGCAGGGAGCCGTTTGATGGAGAGGTGCCGTCTGCGCTCGAGTGGCGGGAGAAGCACAGATGCCCTGCCGCATCGATGATGGGCCGTAGGTGGATCAGTGTGCTCCTCAGTATCTTGGAGTATGAGCAACCTCTATGACTGGTTGAGCGACCCAAGAGAGCCAGCGAATTCTCCGCATGACGAGGCTCTACCGGCGTATCTGTTCCGATACCTAGCGCCAGACGGGCTCCTCCATACCATTCAGAGCCGCGCTCTGCGAATGAACGCCTGGTCGCAGATGAACGATCCACGAGAGGCTAGGCAATGGGTGCCGCGGGGTGAACTGCGTGCTTCAGGGTCATACCACACAGAGGCACTCATGCTCCATGTCGATAGTGTCCTGCGCCGTTCCGCCAGGTTGCTTTCGCTCACAGAAGACCGACGCCCCACTACCGAAGAGTCCGAGCGATTTCTCTTCCATCGCGGATGGGCCAGGGCGGCGATGTGGGCCCACTACGCCGATTCTCACCGTGGAGTCTGCTTAGTGCTCGAGACGGCGGCGCTCATGGAGGCCGTGAGAAACATGCCTGCTCGCCTTGGCCGCTACACGACTTGGGGGCGGGTCCGTTACGCGGACGTGCCTATAACCATTGGACTCGCTGGGAGCTTCGCAGATCAGTCAGCGTTGGATGACGCGCTCGAGAACTTTCTTGACCAGCGTTATACCATCTCAGATCTACACATGCTCAAGAACACCGACTGGTCAGACGAGATGGAGGTTCGTCTAGCCACTATCGACCTTAGCCTTTCAGAGATCGAGATGGACAAACCCCTGTCCTTCCCCATCGGCGCATGCCTCAGAGGCGTGGTCTTTGGTGACGCACATGCCTCCCCTCAGCTGGTTGCGAGCGGAATACGATCTGAGATGGGTACTGCTGCTCCAGAGATGTTCCTGTGCAGATGGACCGACGGACTTCCTAATCTTCAGGCTTTCGAGGGCCGCCCTAGCTGAGAAAATCGCCGTTCATTGCCTAATGCGAAGCCATATTCTGTGCGTGAGAATAGTTCGACACGAGTCCAGTTTCTAAGACTACATAGGACGCCAGATCCACCGGGGCTCGAATGAAAGTCGGTTGGGCACCGGGGCCCGCTCCTTCAAAAGAGTTTGATTCCCACGCACGGTCACCTGTGGGGTGCAGTGGAAGCGCTCGAAGTTGGCGACTTCTCGGTCTGCGAGGCGCTCCGCGTCATCGAGATTCAGAGTTCCCGCTAGGACAGTCGCCTCCCTAAACGTCAACCAACCGCCATCCAACTGTAGATGCGTGAAATCGGTAACGCGGGACTCAAAGCGGGTGCCCGTGAAGCGGGCTACGCCGGACTTCAGTCGCATGCGGGTGAACCGCGCTGCCGATCCAGGTGCAAAGTGACTGTTCACTATCCCAAAGCTCCCTCCGTCCACCCGTAGCTGCCTAAATCCTCCCCTGCCCACGAACTCGACGTTTTCGAACCAAACGAAGCCGGACTTGCCGACGGTCAATTCGCCAAAGTGCGTCCCTCCCTCGAAGCGACACTTCCTGAAGATCAACTGCGCGCTTCCCTGCACCCGGGCGCCCGTCATGGTGAAGGACCCTGTGAATTTCGACTCCTCGAAGAGAAATCGGCCCGAGGTGAACACCGCCCCGTTGAGATCGTAGTGAAGTGGCGACCACGAGTGCTTAGCCTTTGCGCTGAGGCGCCGAGCCAAGGTAAGCGCCACCGCTTCCCGAACCTCGACGTCGGCTGGATCGACGGATCCGTCCGAGAGCGAGTGTTCAGGCATCCGCAAGTACGCACAGAGGACATCCACGCACGATTGGGCACCGGGTTGGGAGCCCGCCACGAGCCAATCGTCCGCCGTCTGTCCCAAGGCGTAGACGCCCGCAATGCGAACGGCCGCCTCAGGTCTACCCAGGTGGTCGACAGCGTCCGCAAATCTCTGCCTGAGTGCGCTCGCTTTGGAACGCTCGTTCTCGTCGCTGCCGAGCCGATGCTGCGCGACCGCTAGGACATGCTCGAGTTCCTTGGTCCTTTGCCTCCGGAAGGCCAGGCCACCAGCAACGCCGGCGCCAACGAGACCCGTCGCCGCCAAGGTGGACCGGGTCACGTCGTACAGCTCGGCCGAAGAGAGCTGGACCAGTCTGGGGTCCCGCAGAATCTCCCACTTGGGCCCCGATACTAAAGCCGCGAAGAGCAAGAAGAAGATTGCGCCCACGACCAGAGTAAGGATGGCAATGAGCGCCAGCAGCCAGCCCAGTCGCCACCCAACTCGGCCGTCCGGTTCTTGAGCGCCACTGTTTGGCTTCGACATTGACCGAGGTTACGGCATCGGCGCTGGTGGGCCTCAACTTCATGCAGTTCTGCACACAAGTCGTCGGCCCCGTCATCTCCTCCGGCGATTGATACAGCGGGACGGTGCCGTCAAGCAGCTGTGGAGACCCCCGTTTGCGATCGTATGCCCGCCTCGACCAGGCTGGGTCAGGGACCAGGCAAGGTTGGCTCCCGCTGCCACCCCGCCGGAGAAGGGGATGGACCGGTGATGCCTTCAGGCCGGCGCGCTCCATTCCCGGCTCGGTACGTGACCCACTGCAGTACTTCTCTGGGGTACAGACGCGTCAGAGGCCGCTCCCGACGAGCGGAAAGGGCCTCTGACCTGCGGTGGAGCCAAGGGGACTCGAACCCCTAACCCCCTGCTTGCAAAGCAGGTGCGCTACCAATTGCGCCATGGCCCCTGGGTGCGCCGGCCCGCGGCTGCCCGCGGGCGCACAGCACCAGGTGGATCAGCTGCGGGGCGAGTCGGTGGCCTCGGCCCAGAGCCGGTTCTCGGCCTGCTTGTCCTTGATCTGCTTCGTGATCGCGAGCGCGCCGACAGCCGACGCGAGGAGGACGAGGAGCTTCTTCACGAACAACACCTACCTGGAGGGGGAAGGGGTCGGTGGTGGGCCTAACAGGACTTGAACCTGTGGCCTCTTCCTTATCAGGGAAGCGCTCTAACCGTCTGAGCTATAGGCCCGTTCGCCGACCGGCGGCGCCCCCCGTCGAGGAGGGCGCGGTGCACGAGATTACCTCACCCGACCCACCTCGCCCAAAACGGGCGAGCGCCGCGGGTCAGTCGTCGGTGAGGGTGAGGCTGACACCGCCGACGAGGGCGCTCGAGACGTTGTAGAGGAACGCCGCGAGCGTCGCGATGGCGGTGAACAGGATGACGTCGACGACCCCGATGACGATCGACAGCGACACCACGCGGGTGAAGCCGACGAAGTCGAGGATGTCGAACGTCTGCCCGTCGTCCTGGATGACCTGCCCGACGACGCCGTTGACCTGGTCGAAGACGCCCATCGCGTCGAGGACGGTCCACAGCACGACCGTCATGACGACGAGCGCGATGCCGAGGGCCACCGACAGCAGGAACGACATCTTCATCGCCGACCACGGGTCGATCCGCGAGACGGTCAGGCGCACACGCCGGGCCGAGATGCGACGGGGAGCGCCGGCGGCACCGGCCGGGCGCTGCACCGGGCCGCCCGGACCCTCCTGGACGGGCCCGGCCGCGGGGCCCTTGGCCGGCAGGGCCGCCGTGCGCTGCGAGGCGTCACGGGCCGGCGCCGGGCCGGACGGAGCAGCCTCACGACGGACGGTCCCGCCCTCGCGGCCAGGGCCGGACCCGGATCCCGAACGCCCGGAGTCGGCGCCCTGCGACGGGCTGCGCCGGGGAGGCGTCGAGGAGCGCACCGGGCGCCCCGCGTGGTCTGCGGTGCTCACTCACGGCCTCCTGCGGCGTCGGACTCGTCGTCGTCCGACGGTACGGCATCCGGCGTCACGTCGGCCACTTCGGCCCCCGGGGTCTCAGCGCTCGTGACCGACTCGTCACCGGACTGCTCGACGACCTCGCCCACGACGACCTCACCCGTGACCTGCGCCGACGCGTCCGCGTCGCCCGCTGCCTCGGCCTCGGCCTCGGCGGCCTCCACGGCCTCCTCGACCTCCTTCTCGGGGTTGCGGGTGACCGCGACGATCGCGTCGTTCTTGCCGGGCTTGGCGAACTGGACGCCCATCGTGTTGCGGCCGGTGAGGCGCACCTCGTCGACCCGCGAGCGGACGATGTTGCCGCGCTCGAACACGACGAGCACCTCGTCGTTCTCGTCGACGGTCAGCGCGCCGACCAGGTCGCCGCCCTTCTCGGACAGCTTCGCGACGGCGACGCCGTAGATGGCCCGACCCTTGACCGTCCAGTCGTGGACCTTGGAGCGCTTCGCGAGCCCGGACTCGAAGACGACGAAGACGTCGGGGTCGGTGCCGGCGGTGACCACCGACATCGACAGCAGCGAGTCGGCGTCCTTGAACTTCATGCCGGTGACCCCGGAGGTGGCCCGGCCCATCGGGCGCAGCGTCGCGTCGTCGGCGTGGAAGCGCACCGACTGCCCCTTGCGGGAGACGAGCAGCAGGTCGTCGTCGGACTCCACGAGCCCGACCCCGACCAGCTCGTCCCCGTCGCGGAGGTTGACCGCGATGAGGCCACCGGTGCGGGGGCTGTCGTACTCGGCGAGCCGGGTCTTCTTCACGAGGCCGTTGCGGGTCGCGAGGACGAGGTACGGCGCATCGGCGTACGTGCGGATGGCGAGCACCTGGGCGATCTCCTCGCCGGGCTGGAACGCCATGACGTTGGCGACGTGCTGGCCCTTGGAGTCGCGCCCGGCGTCCGGAAGCTCGTACGTCTTGGCCCGGTACACCCGGCCGAGGTTGGTGAAGAACAGCAGCCAGTGGTGCGAGGTGGTCGTGAAGAAGTGCGACACCATGTCCTCGCCGCGCAGCGACGCGCCCCGCACGCCCTTGCCGCCACGGCGCTGCGAGCGGTACGCGTCGACCCGGGTGCGCTTGGCGTAGCCGCCCCGGGTGATCGTGACGACGACGTCCTCCTCGGGGATGAGGTCCTCCATCGACATGTCGCCGTCGCCCGGCATGATCGTCGTCCGCCGCTCGTCGCCGAACTTCTCGACGATCGCGCCGAGCTCGTCCGAGACGATGTCCCGCTGCCGCTGGGGGCGGGCGAGGATGTCGGTGAAGTCCTCGATCTGGGTCTGCAGCTTGTCGTGGTCGTCGATGATCTTCTGCCGCTCCAGGGCCGCGAGCCGGCGCAGCTGGAGGTTGAGGATCGCGCTGGCCTGGATCTCGTCGATCTCGAGCAGCGCGATGAGCCCGGCGCGGGCCTCCTCGACGGTGGGGGAGCGACGGATGAGCGCGATGACCTCGTCGAGCAGGTCGAGCGCCTTGAGGTAGCCGCGGAGGATGTGGATCTCCTCCTCCGCCTTGCGCAGCCGGTACTCGGTGCGCCGGCGGATGACCTCGATCTGGTGGTCGACCCAGTGCCGGATGAACGCGTCGATCGGCAGCGTGCGCGGCACCCCGTCGACGAGCGCGAGCATGTTCGCGCCGAACGAGGTCTGCAGCTGGGTGTGCTTGTAGAGGTTGTTGAGCACGACCTTCGCGACGGCGTCACGGCGCAGCACGATGACGAGGCGCTGGCCGGTGCGGCCCGAGGTCTCGTCGCGGATGTCGGCGATGCCGCCGAGCCGGCCGTCCTTGACGTGCTCGGCGATCTTCTGGGCGAGGCTGTCGGGGTTGACCTGGTACGGCAGCTCGGTGACGACGAGGCACTGCCGGCCCTGGATCTCCTCGACCTCGACGACCGCCCGCATGATGACCGAGCCGCGGCCGGTGCGGTACGCGTCCTCGATGCCCTGGTGGCCCATGATGAGCGCACCGGTGGGGAAGTCCGGGCCGGGGATCTCGCGCATCACCGCGTCGAGCATCTCCTCGCGGGAGGCGTCGGGGTGGCGCAGCACCCATTCGGCGGCGGCCGCGACCTCGCGCAGGTTGTGCGGCGGGATCTGGGTGGCCATGCCGACGGCGATGCCGGAGCTGCCGTTGACGAGGAGGTTGGGGAAGCGGCTGGGCAGGACCTCGGGCTCGAGGGTCTTGCCGTCGTAGTTCGGCTTGAAGTCGACGGTCTCCTGCTCGATGTCGCGGACCATCTCCATCGACAGCGGCGCCATGCGGCACTCGGTGTACCGCGGCGCGGCGGCCGGGTCGTCACCGGGGGAGCCGAAGTTGCCCTGGCCCTGGACGAGCGGGTAGCGCAGCGACCAGTCCTGGACGAGCCGGACGAGGGCGTCGTAGATGGCGCTGTCGCCGTGCGGGTGGTACTGGCCCATGACGTCGCCGACGACGCGGCTGCACTTGTTGAAGCCGCGGTCGGGGCGGTACCCGCCGTCGTACATCGCGTAGAGCACGCGGCGGTGCACCGGCTTGAGGCCGTCGCGGACGTCGGGGAGCGCGCGGCTCACGATGACGCTCATCGCGTACTCGATGTACGACCGCTGCATCTCGGCGTTGAGGTCGATCGGCTCCGTGCGGTCGGTCTCGACGGGCGGCTGCTCGGTCATCGGGGTCCTTCGTCAGTGGTCGTGCGGTGGGACGGGCGTGCGGGCCGGAGCCTCAGATGTCGAGGAAGCGGACGTCGCGGGCGTTGCGCTGGATGAACGAGCGTCGGGACTCGACGTCCTCGCCCATGAGGACCGAGAAGATCTCGTCGGCGGCGGCGGCGTCGTCGAGGGTGACCTGGAGCAGGACCCGCTGGTCGGGGTCCATCGTGGTCTCCCACAGCTCCTGGTAGTCCATCTCGCCGAGACCCTTGTACCGCTGGATCGGGTTGTCCTTCGGCAGCCGGCGGCCCTTGCTCTGCCCCTCGGCGACCAGGGCGTCGCGCTCGCGGTCGGTGAACGCGAACTCGTGCGGGGCGTTGGACCACTTGAGCCGGTACAGCGGCGGCTGGGCGAGGTAGACGTACCCGGCCTCGATGAGCGGCTTCATGAACCGGAACAGCAGGGTGAGCAGCAGGGTGCGGATGTGCATGCCGTCGACGTCGGCGTCGGCCATCAGCACGATCTTGTGGTACCTGGCCTTCTCGAGGTCGAAGTCCTCGCCGATGCCGGTGCCGAACGCCGAGATGAGCGCCTGGACCTCCTGGTTGGCCAGGGCCTTGTCGAGGCGGGCCCGCTCGACGTTGAGGATCTTGCCGCGGATCGGGAGGATCGCCTGCGCGTACGGGTTGCGGCCGCGGACCGCGGAGCCGCCGGCGGAGTCACCCTCGACGATGAACACCTCGGAGACGGCCGGGTCCTTGGCCTGGCAGTCGCGCAGCTTGCCGGGCAGGCCGCCGGACTCGAGCACCCGCTTGCGGGTGGCCTCGCGGGCCTTGCGCGCGGCGAGCCGGGCGGTGGCCGCCTGGATCGCCTTGCGGACGATCTCGCGGCCCTCGTTCGGGTGGCTGTCGAGCCACGCGCCGAAGGACTCGGTCATCGCGCGCTGGACGAAGCCCTTGACCTCGGAGTTGCCGAGCTTGGTCTTGGTCTGGCCCTCGAACTGGGGCTCGCCGAGCTTGACGGAGATGACGGCGGTCAGGCCCTCGCGGGCGTCGTCGCCGGTGAGGTTGTCGTCCTTGTCCTTGAGCTGGTTCTGCTTGCGCGCGAAGTCGTTGACCAGCTTGGTCAGCGCCGCGCGGAAGCCCTCTTCGTGGGTGCCGCCCTCGTGGGTGTTGATGGTGTTCGCGTAGGTGTGGACGGACTCGCTGTACGAGGTGGTCCACTGCATCGCGAGCTCGAGGGACAGCGCCCGCTCGGTGTCCTCGACCTCGATCGAGATGACGTCGGGGTGCACCGGCTCGGTGCGCTTGGACGCGTTGAGGTGGTTGACGTAGTCGACGAGCCCGTCGTCGTAGCGGTAGCTGACCTTCTTCGCGGTCGTCGTGCGGGTCTCGCCGGAGGCGTCGTCGGTGGACTCGACCTGCTCGACCTCGTCGATCGCGTCGAGGTCGACGTCGGCGGCGGGGGCGTCGGGCACCCGCTCGTCGACGAGGGTGATGGTGAGCCCCTTGTTGAGGAAGGCGTACTGCTGGAAGCGCGAGCGCAGCGTCTCGTAGTCGTAGTGGGTGGTCTCGAAGATGTCCTCGCTGGCCCAGAACGTGATGGTCGTGCCGGTGCGGTCGGTCTCTTCCTCACGGGTGAGCGGCTTGACCGCGACCCCGCCCTGGAAGCTCATCCGGTGGGCGTAGCCCTTCTGCCGGACGCACACGTCGAGGCGGGTGGACAGGGCGTTGACCACCGAGGACCCGACGCCGTGCAGACCGCCGGACACCTTGTAGCCGCCGCCGCCGAACTTGCCGCCGGCGTGCAGCTGGGTGAGGACGAGCTCGACGGCGCTGACGCCCTCGGTGGGGTGGATGTCGGTGGGGATGCCGCGGCCGTTGTCCTTGACCCGGACGGCGCCGTCCTCCATGAGGGTGACGTCGATGGTGTCGGCGTACCCGGCGAGGGCCTCGTCGACGGCGTTGTCGACGATCTCCCAGACGAGGTGGTGCAGACCGCGCTCGCCGGTGGAGCCGATGTACATGCCGGGGCGCTTGCGGACGGCCTCGAGGCCCTCGAGCACCGTGATGGACCCCGCGTCGTACGCGGGACCCTCGGCCACCGGGACCGGGGGCTGCACGGGCACGTCGGGGGTCTGGTCGGGCTGGTCGGCCACGGGTCTCCTTCGAGGATGGGCCGGCCCGACGCGACGGTCGGGACGGCACATGGCGCGCGCCCGCGGGTGCGAACTCACCCGGGGCGCGGTGTCGGCCTCCAGTCTACCGGTCAGATGGGACGCATCACCCGCTGGGAGGCCCGTGGCGGGCATTTTCCGGCCGGTTCCCGGTGCCCGACGACTCCCCACACGCGGACGGGCCCCCCAGCGGCCCTGACCGCCCTTCCCCGCGACGGGGCGCCGACCGCCGATCCGCCCCGAACCCGGGGTGCCGCGCGGGCGGCTCGGCTACCGTCGGCGCATGGGGTGGATGAGGCGTCCGGCGGCCGGGACGGCGGCTGCGACCGCGGCCGTGCTGGCGCTGTCGGGGTGCGGTCTCGTCGCCCGGTTCGGCTCGGACGGACCCGCCTCGACCGGCTCCTCAGCGGCGGCCTCGGCGGCGGCACCGTCCGCCCCGGACGGGCCCGGCCAGGCGCCGGCGAGCGCACCGGCCGGGACGACGGTCGTCGAGGCGGGCCGCGCCCGGATCCGTTTCGCGGTCCCCGAGTCGTGGGAGGTCGTCGACTTCACCGACCTGCTCGAACAGGCCGACGCAGACGAGCTGGAGGCGGCGGCCGACGGCATGAACCTCACGGCCGGCCAGTTCCGAGCCGCCGCGAGCAACACCGACCTCGGGGTCTTCGGGCCGCCGACCGCGGACTTCGCCCCGAACATCAACGTGCAGCTCTCGCCCGTCGAGGAGGTGCCGAGCGCCGAGCAGATGCGCACGGGCCTGACGACGATCGGCGCCGACGTGCAGGACGTGCTGGACGTGACGACGCCGCTGGGGCCGGGCCGCGTCACCGTCTACCGCCTCGACGTGGCCGGCACGACCGCGTACGGCCGCCAGCTGGGGGTCAAGGGCCCGGGTGGGGTCGCGCTCATCACCGTCTCGCACGGGGACGCCGAGCAGGCCGAGCGCGTGGAGCAGGTGCTGCGCTCCACGCTGACCGGGTCCTGACGCCCGAGCGACGGTGCCCGCCTACGCGCCGCCGGGGCTGAGCGTGCGCTCGAGCAGGTCGCGCACCTCGTCGGTGAGCGCGGGCTCGGGGAGCTGGACGTCGAGCACCGGCTGGGCGCACGAGACGCCGTAGCAGAACGCGTCGGGCCGGGTGCGGGACGCGTCGTCGGCGGCCTCGGCGATGCGGCGCAGCCGGCCCTGCTCGAGCAGCGTGCGCCACTGGTGGCTGTCGGCGTCGGGGAGCTCGGCCAGCGGCACGGTGCGCTCGCGGACGATGCCGGCGATCCCGCCGGTGCGCCGGACGGTGACCTCGGTGCCCGGGGTGGGGGCCTGCGGCACCTGCGGAGTCTCGGGCACCTGCGGCTCGACCTCCCCCGCGTCGTCCCCGGCCGGTGCGCCGTCGAGCGCGAGCCCGACCCCGGCCCACGCCGCGGCCACCGCCTCGGCCTCGCGGGACCCGTCGCCGTACCGGGCACGCGCGGCCGCGTGGGTGAGCCCGGCGAAGGTGACGAAGTCGCAGTCGGCGCGGATCTCGCCGACGATCGTGTCGTACCAGATCTGGCCGGGCACCTCCCAGGCGTTGCCGCCGAGCGCCACGGCGAGGTCGTGGAACGCCTTGTTCGGGATGCCGGAGTTCACGTGCACACCGCCGTTGTCCTCGGACATCGACACGTAGTCGCGCATGTGCGCGGGCTGCGGGTCGCGGCCCAGGCGGGGGTCGTCGTACGCGGTGCCGGGCGCGGCCATCGACCGCAGGGCGATGCCCTGCACCCCGGGCGCGAGCAGCTCGGCGCCGACGAGCCAGTCGGCCTGGTCGGCGCTCTGGCCGAGGACGTGCTGCTTGACGAGGACCCCGAACACGTCGGACACCGACTCGTTGAGCGCCCCGGACTGGCCCTGGTAGTTGAGCCCGGAGGTGTACTGGGTGACGCCGTGGGCGAGCTCGTGGCCGATGACGTCGAGGCTGCGGGTGAACCCGAGGAAGACGACGCCGTCGCCGTCGCCGAACACCATCTGACGGCCGTCCCAGAAGGCGTTGTCGTAGTCGCGCCCGTAGTGCACCGTCGCGACGAGGGGCAGGCCCTTGTCGTCGAGGGAGCTGCGGCCGTACGCCTGCCGCCACAGCGCCCACGTGTCGCCGAGACCGTCGTAGGCCTGGCTGACGGCCTCGTCGCCGGTGGCCGGGTCGCCCTCGCCACGGACCTCGGTGCCGGGCAGGCTCGTGCCCTGCTGGGCGTCGTAGACGGTGCGCTGCGGCCCCTCGCCGGTGCCCGGCTCGAGCGCGGGCTGCGGGCCGGACCGCCCGGGGCGCAGCTCGGCGGTGACCCGCCCGCGCCGGATGAGGTCGTCGACCCGCAGCGTGGCGACCGCCGGCTCGGCGACCCGCGGGTCGCCCGAGGCCGCGAGCGCGGCCAGCAGGTAGGGCGGCACGATCGTGCAGTGCGGGGCCGGCGGCCGGGCGGGGGCTGCGGAGGAGGTCATGCCCCCACGATGCCCCCGGCCTCCGACAGCCGCGACCGGTGCGCACGGTCAGCCGACCTGGCGCACCACGACCTGTCCCGGCCCGGTCGGCTCAACGGCGAGGTCGGCGGCCGGGGGTACCGGCACGGCGAGGATGCCCCCGTCGGTGAAGACCTCGACGACGAGCCGGTCGACGAGGATGCCGACCTCGTCCCCGCCGTCCAGCGGGACGAAGTGCCGCGCGTCATCGGCGACGACGAGGATGTCGCCCTCCCGGGAGAGCCGCAGCAGCGGGACGCCGCCGGCGGTGAGGGTCAGCGCGGAGCCCCGGCTCCACGTGAGCCAGGCCGCCTCCGGGACCGCGACCGGCGCCCCCTCGTGCGCGGTGCCGACGACGCTGCCGCCGGTGGCGACCGGATGGGGCCGGGCGACCAGCCGGTTCCCCCGCAGGGTGAGGACCTGCGGGACGCTGGCGGCGCCGGCCCACCGGCCGCCGGGGTCCTCGACACCCCGCAGCCAGTGGATGAGCCCGGGCCGGCCCTCCCGGTCGCGGAAGGTCGACGACGCGTAGTACGACGGCCCGTAGCCGAGGCGGCCCCACGCCGTCGCGACGAACCGCCCGTCGACGAGGTCACCGACGCCGTAGCCGACCCAGTGCAGGGCGCCCGGCTCCCAGACCGACACGACGAGCACCCAGCGTCCGTCGAGCGGCACGAGCACCGGGCACTCCCAGCCGGCGCCGGTCCAGACCGGGTCGCGCTCGGTCGTGGCCCGGCGCACGAGCTCGCCGGCGAAGGTCCACTCGCGACGGTCCGGGGAGGTCCAGGTGAACGCCACGGCGGTGCCGTCGGTCAGGCCGCCGCCGAGGACCATCCGCCACGTCGTCCCGTCGTGCAGGACGAACGGGTCGCGGAAGGCGTCGACCTCCACTCCCTGCGGCAACTGGGCGACGACGGGCCCCTTGGCCCAGCGGTCCCAGGAGTCGTCGACCGGGGTCGCGACCCGGACCCGGCCCACGGTGACGTCCTCGACGTCGACCGCCGTGTAGTACAGCTGCGGACCCGGCTCGTCGTCTGCGGTGTCGCGGGGCAGGACGACGCTGCCCGACCACACCCCGCCGTCCCCGTCGCCGGGGGCCAGGGCGACCGGGCGGTGGCTCCAGCGGAGCAGGTCGTCGCTGACGGCATGGGCCCAGTGGCACGTCGCCGCCCACTCGACCTGGTCCGGGACGAACTGGGTGAACAGGTGCCAGCGCCCGCCGCTCCAGGTCAGGCCGAGCGGGTCGTTGACCCACCCCGTCTCCGGGGTCAGGTGGACGAGCGGCCGGGGGGCCGGGGCGGCGTCAGCCATGGCGCGACGGGGTCGCGGCGCCGCCCCGGGACAGCGCGGCGGCCATCCGCTCCTGGGCGACGGCGGAGTGGAAGAGCTCACCCGACAGCCGCGCCATCGCCTCCCCGTCGGCGTCGAACGCGGCGACGAGGTCGGCCCCGAGGAGCCGCTTGGCGGCGGTCAGCCCCTGCCGTGCTCCGGCTCGCAGGTCGTCCAGGACGGCCGCGACGGCCTCGTCGATGCCCGCCTCGTCGACGACCTGGGTGACCAGGCCCCCGGCGCGGGCCTCGGCGGCGGTGACGGCGCGGCCGGTGAGGAACCAGTCGGCGGCGGCCCGCGCAGTGAGCCGGTGCCGCAGCGGGATCGAGATGACGGCGGCGGCCAGCCCGAGCCGGACCTCGGTGAGCGCGAACGTCACGTCGTCGCGGCAGACGACGACGTCCGCGCTGGCGACCAGACCCAGGCCCCCGGCCCGCACCGGCCCGTCGAGCCGGATGACGACGGGCACCGGCAGCACGGCGAGCCGCCGCTGGACGCCGATGATGCCGCGCGCCGCCTCGACCATGTCGACGGTGGCCGCCTCCTTGAGGTCGGCGCCGGCGCAGAAGACCCGGTGCGACGAGCGGAGCAGCACGCCGTGGATCCCCTCGTCGGCGGCGAGGTCGTCGAGGTGGCCGGTGAGCTCGGCGACGAGCCGGCGCGACAGCGCGTTGCGGTTGTGCGGCGAGTCCAGGGTGAGGACCGCGATCCGGTCGTCGTCCTCGCGGCGGACGAGGGGGGTGTCGGGGCCGGGCTGCGTCGCGTCGTCGCTCACGGCCCCGACCCTAGCCGCGCCGCCCGTGCCAGCCCGCGGACTCGATCCGGAAGACCGGGAAGTCGGGCGCCGCGGCCGCGAGGTCGGCGTCCGAGGAGTCCTTGGTGAGTCCGTCGACGAACCGGCCGACCTCCCAGCCCCAGCGGCGCAGGTACCGGCGCAGCACCATGATGCGTTCGGCGTCCGGGAGCTCGACGAGCGCGACGGTCTCGCGGCGCCGACCCACCCGGAGCTCGCCGCCCCCGGAGGCGCGGACGTTGCGGACCCACTCCGTGACGCCCCGCGGTGCGACGAGGTAGCGGGCGCCGTCGATCGTCAGCACGTTCACCGGGGTCCGGCGCGGCATCCCGGACCGGCGCCCGCGCACGGTCAGGACCCGCGTGCCGAGGATGCTGACGCCCCGGTCCGTCAGCCACCGGACCGCGCCGTTGACGACGCGGTCGGCACCCCGCGGTGGGACGTAGCGGTACCTGGTCACGGTCATCACGCCGCCGGTCGGTGGTGGACGGGCCTCCCGTCCAGTCTGCGACCGCACCGTCCCCGCGTCCAACAGACCGTCACCCGTAGGTGTCGCGGGGGCCCCGGCCGTCCTGGGCCCGACGGAACCCGCGCGACCACGTGGGGGCGCTCGGACCGACGATCCGCAGCTCGGTCACCGTGCCCTCCCCGACGTCCTGCGCGAGTCGGGTCATCAGCGAGGACTCCAGGAGCCGCAGCTGGGTCGCCCACGCGGTGGAGTCCGCGCGCACGGTGAGGATGCCGTCGGCGAAGTCGGTCGGGTGCGAGTGCGCGGCCACGTCGGGGCCGACGATCGAGGGCCACCGCCCGATGACCGAGCCGACGGCGACCTCGGCGGCCCAGCCCCGCTCGGCGACGAACCGGTCCAGCTGGTCGCCGAGCAGCTGGGGGTCGCGGCCGCCGTCGCGCTTCTTGTCCCCGGGCAGGTCGCGCTGCCGGCGGCGGGGCTTCAGGCCGGGGCGCAGGCCCCTGGCCCGGGCGGCCGCCCGGGCCCGCGCGAGGGCCTCGGCGGCGGCGAGGCCCTCGTCGTCCGACGGCGGGTCGGCGGGGGTCGCGTCCTGCTGTGGCTCGGGGAGGTCGGGGTCAGGGGACATCGGGGGTCCCCACGTCGACCTCGCCGAGCGTCACCCGGTACGTCCGGCCGGCCAGGGCCGCCGGCACGTCCTCGGGGACGGCCGCGGTGACCAGCACCTGCTCGGCGTCGGCGACCATCGCGGCCAGCCGCTCGCGCCGCCCGGAGTCCAGCTCGGCGAACACGTCGTCCAGGACGAGCACCGGGTCGTCGCCGAGGTCGGTGCGCAGCAGCTGGAACGCCGCGAGCCGCAGGCCGAGGGCGAACGACCAGGACTCCCCGTGGCTCGCGTACCCCTTCGCGGGCAGCTCGCCGAGGGTGAGGACGACGTCGTCGCGGTGCGGACCGACGAGGCACACCCCGCGCTCCACCTCCTGGTCCCGGACCGCCGCGAGGGAGGCCAGGACCTGCGCGTGCAGCTCCTCCACCTCGGGCACCTCGCCGGCGGCCAGCCGCTCGGCCGTTTCCTCGCGCAGGGACGACCGGTACGCGACCCGCGCGTCGGACTGGCCGTTGCTCACCTCGTCGTAGGCCTTCGCGAGGTACGGCCCGAGGTCGCGAAGCAGCCGCAGCCGGGCGTACAGCAGCTGGGACCCGACCCCGGCGAGCTGGGTGTCCCAGATGTCGAGGGTGTGCAGCGCCGACGCCTCCGCCGAGGCGTCGACCGACTCCGCCCCGGGCCGCGGCCGGCGACCCCGGGCCCGCCGCGACAGGTAGGGCTGGGCCGACTTCAGCAGGGCGCTGCGCTGCTTGACGATGCGGTCGTACTCCTGGCGCACCCCCGACCAGCGCGGCTGCCGCGCCACGAGCAGGTCGTCGAGGAACCGGCGGCGCTCGCCGGGGTCCCCCTTGACGAGCGCGAGGTCCTCCGGCGCGAACAGCACCGTCCGTAGCGACCCCAGGACGTCGCGTGGACGCACCGGCGACCGGTTGAGCCGCGCCCGGTTGGCCCGCCCCGGCGTGATCTCGAGCTCGACCATCGTCTCGCGGCCGTTGCTCATGACGGCCCCGCGGACGACGGCCCGTTCCGCGCCGAACCGCACGAGCGGGGCGTCGGTGGCGACCCTGTGGCTCGACAGCGAGGCGAGGTACCCGATCGCCTCGACGAGGTTGGTCTTGCCCTGGCCGTTGAGGCCGACGAGGGTCGTCACGCCGGGCTCGAGCGGCAGCTCTGCCGTCGTGTAGCTGCGGAAGTCGGCGACCGACAGGTGCCGGACGTGCACCGGCCCGCTCAGCCCTTCTTGGCGGGGCGCTTGCGCGGGGGCCCGGAGCGGCCCGGCGAGGCGGGGCCGGCGGTCGTGGCCTCGGCGGACTTCTTCGCGGCCGTCTTCTTCGTCGGCTTCTTCTCCTTGCGGGCGGCGGCACGGGACGCGGCGGCCGCGGTCTCGGGGCCGGTGGCGTTCTCGTCCCGCAGCGCCTCGCCCTCGGCGACAGTCATCACCTGGTGCCCGCCGAACTGACCCCGCAGCGCGGCGACGGCCTGCATCGTCGGGGAGACCTTCTGCCGCGAGGCGAACCGGGCGAAGAGCGAGGCGCTGATGACGGGCATCGGCACCGCGAGCTCGATGGCCTCCTCGACGGTCCACCGGCCCTCGCCGGAGTCGGAGGTGTAGTCCGAGACCTTCTCGAGGGTCGGGTCCTCCTCGAGGGCGTCGACCATGAGGTCCAGCAGCCAGGACCGCACGACGGTGCCGCGGCTCCAGGCCTTGAACGCCCCCGGCACGTCGTCGACGATGTCCTTGCGCATGAGCAGCTCGTAGCCCTCGGCGTACGCGGCCATGAGCCCGTACTCGATGCCGTTGTGCACCATCTTCGTGTAGTGGCCCGCGCCGACCTTGCCGGCGTGGACGAAGCCCTCGTCGCGGGGGCCCTCGGGGCGCAGCGCGTCGAAGATCGGCATCGCGCGGCGGACGTTCGCCTTCGTGCCGCCGGCCATCAGGCCGTAGCCGTTCTCGAGACCCCAGATGCCGCCGGAGACGCCACAGTCGACGTAGCCGACCCCGGCCGCCTTGAGCACCTTCTCGTTCTCGACGTCGTCGGTCCACTTGCTGTTGCCGCCGTCGATGACGAGGTCGCCCTTGTCGAGGAGGTCCGCGAGGGCCAGGACCGTGTCGCGGGTGGGCGGCCCGTGCGGGACCATCACCCACACCACGCGGGGGGCGTCGAGCCGGGCGACCATGTCGGCGAGGCTCGAGGCGTCCGAGACGGCCTTGTTGCGGTCGTACCCGACCACCTCGTGGCCCGCGCGGCGGAGCCGCTCGCGCATGTTGCCGCCCATCTTCCCCAGGCCGACCAGTCCCAGCTGCATCCGGTGCTCCTCGTGTGCGTCGTCGGAAGTACGTGCGCGGTCAGCAGGCTACTGGGCGGCCGCGGCGGCGGCTCGGGCGTGCCCGGTCGTCAGGAGGCGTAGCGGACCGGCATGAGGACGTACCGGTACGAGGTGTCGGCCTCGCCGTCCTGCTCGGGCTGCCCCGACAGCACCGCGGGCCGGGAGGCCTGGGTGAACGAGATGCGCGACCAGTCGGTGCCGACCTGCCCGAGCCCGTCGAGCAGGTAGGTGGGGTTGAACGCGATCTCGATCTCGGGGCCGGTGAGCGTGCACTCGACGGCCTCGGACGCCTGGGCGTCGTCGCCGGTGCCGGCCTCGATGGCGACCTGGCCGTCGCTGAACCGCAGCCGGACCGGGGTGTTGCGCTCGGCGACGAGGGCGACGCGCTTGACGGCCTCGACGAGCTCGGAGGTCTTGACGACCGCGTCGGTGTCGGAGCTCGTCGGGAAGATCGAGGAGACCTTGGGGTACTCACCGTCCAGGAGGCGGGTCGTCGTGCGGCGGCGCCCGGCCTCGAAGCCCGCGAGCCCATCGCCGCCGGCGGTGGCGCCGAGCGCGACGTCGATCGAGCCGCTGGCGCCGAGGCTGCGGGCGGTCTCGGACAGGGTGCGCGCCGGGATGAGGACGACGTGGTTGGTGTCGGTGACCGTGGGGTTCCAGTGCAGCTCGCGCATCGCGAGCCGGTACCGGTCGGTGGCGAGCAGGGTCATCGTGTCGCCGTTGACCTCGACCCGCACCCCGGTGAGGATCGGCAGGGTGTCGCCGCGATCGGCCGCGACCGAGACCTGGGCGACGGCCTGGGTGAAGAGGTGCCCGTCGACCGAGCCGGTGGGCTCGGGGCTCGAGGGCAGGGTCGGGTAGTCGTCCGAGGGCATCATGAGCAGGCTGAACCGGGACGCCCCGCACGTGACCTGGACCTTGCTGCCCTCGGTGACGACGTCGATCGGGCGGTCGGGCAGGTTGCGCGAGATGTCGGCGAGCAGGCGGCCGAGCACGAGCACCGTGCCGGACTCCATGACGTCGGCGGCGACGGTGACCCGGGCCGAGACCTCGTAGTCGAACGCGCTGAGGGTGAGGGTGCCGTCGTCCGCTGCCTCGAGCAGGATGCCGGCCAGGACCGGGACCGGGGGGCGGGCCGGCAGCCCGCGGGCCACCCAGGTGACCGCCTCGGCCAGGACGTCGCGCTCGACGCGGAACTTCACGGATACCGCCCTATCCGGCGCGTCTGCGCGCGCCAACCAAGTCGTGCTGTGTGGTGCAAACCCCCGTCCCCTGACACGCCGAGGCGGTCCCGAGTCGGACGGGAGGACGACACTAGTGCACCGCACCGGGCGGCGGTACCGGTTGGCAGGGAACGGACGACCGGCTCCCCGGGGCCGGTTCGGGCCGGGGCACCAGCAGGGTCGTGATCGGGGTGGATCGATATCTAGATAGGTCTCATCGTTGTCATAGGTGCTGTGGACGCTGTGGACGGAGCACCGTCGACCCAGGTCAGGCAGCGTGGCGTGGGTGTGGACGGACCGGGGACGCAGCGGTGGACGACGCGGCCGGCCTGGGAACGGCCGACGCGCGTTCACACCCGGTCCACCGGTGCGTGGCCTGTCGTCCACCGCGCGAGGGCCCTTGTCCACACTCGTCCACAGCCCCTGTGGACAACGGGGTCGTCCCGGGGGCATCCGAGGCCGGGTGACAGTGGAGTTGTCCACAGGCTTGTGCCCAGACGTGGACAGCCACTGTCTAACCTTGGCCGACAGGTTCGACGCGTCACCCACGTGCTGAGCCGTGCGGGGTGAGAGGGCCGTGGCGCACGGACTCCGGCGCACCAGGCTTGTGGACAACCTGGGGACGACCGGTGGACTGTCGAAGGTTCCGCCTGTGGACGACCACCCGGCGGTCTCCGGACCCGGTGTGACGGGAGGGGTGGAACGGGTCAGCGGGACTGCTGCTTGATCCGGTTCGTCAGCTCGGTCACCTGGTTGTAGATCGCGCGGCGCTCGGCCATCAGCTGGCGGATCTTCTTGTCGGCGTGCATGACCGTCGTGTGGTCGCGGCCGCCGAACTGCTGGCCGATCTTGGGCAGCGACATGTCGGTGAGCTCGCGGCACAGGTACATCGCGATCTGGCGGGCGGTGACGAGGACCCGGCTGCGGGACTGGCCCTGGAGGTCCTCGATGGTCAGCCCGAAGTAGGCGGCGGTCTGGGCGATGATCGTCGCCGGCGTCACCTGGCTCATGGAGTCGTCGGGGATGAGGTCGCGCAGCACGATCTCGGCGAGGCTCATGTCGACCGGCTGGCGGTTGAGGCTCGCGAACGCCGTGACCCGGATCAGGGCCCCCTCGAGCTCGCGGATGTTCGTCGAGATCCGCGAGGCGATGAACTCGTGGACGTCGTCGGGGACGCTGAGCCGCTCCTGGATCGCCTTCTTGCGCAGGATGGCGATCCGGGTCTCGAGGTCGGGCGGCTGGACGTCGGTGAGCAGCCCCATCTCGAACCGGCTGCGCATCCGTGCCTCGAAGCCGGTGAGCAGCTTCGGCGGGACGTCGCTGGTGATGACGACCTGCTTGCTCGCGTTGTGGAGGGTGTTGAACGTGTGGAAGAACTCCTCCTGGGTCTGGACCTTGCCCTGGAGGAACTGGATGTCGTCGATGAGCAGCACGTCGACGTCGCGGTACCGGCGCTGGAAGTTGGCGGCCTTGTCGTCGCGGATGCTGTTGATGAAGTCGTTGGTGAACTCCTCGGAGTTCACGTAGCGCACCTTGACGTTGGGGAAGAGCGCGCGGGCGTAATGGCCGATGGCGTGCAGAAGGTGGGTCTTGCCCAGCCCGGAGTCGCCGTAGACGAAGAGCGGGTTGTACGCCTTGGCCGGCGCCTCGGCCACCGCGACGGCGGCCGCGTGGGCGAACCGGTTGGAGGCGCCGATGACGAAGGTGTCGAACGTGTACTTGGGGTTGAGGCGGGTCAGCTCGACCTGCTCGGGGACGGCGGTGCCGGGGCGCGGCCGGCGCATGCCGGGCACCTCGACCAGCCCCGACCGGGCGGCGTCGGACGACGAGCCGTCGTGGCCCGCGCCCGGCCCGTGGCCGTCGGCGTCGTCGTCGAGCTCGAGGTCGTGGATCTGCTGGCGGCGGTCGGCGGCCCGCTGGTCATGGGCCTCGGTGGTGCCGTCCGTGGTGCCGTCGGGGCCCGGCAGGTCCGTGGCTTCGGGCTGGACGTCACCGAGCGAGGGGTCGACGGTGACGGCCAGGCGCACCTCACGACCGAGCCGGGCGCTGAGGGTCTGGGTGACCGGCTCCCGGAGCCGGGTCTCGACCATGTCCTTGGTGAAGTCGTTCGGGACGGCGATCAGGGCCGTGTCGTCGAGGAGCCCGACGAGGCGCGCGAGGCTCAGGAAGGCCCGCGACTGGATCGGAATGCCGTCCTCGTCGAGTGCGTCGAGCGTGGCGCTCCACAGCTGGGCCATCATCGTGTCCGGCACGTCGTCCCCGTTCTGTCCGTGTGCGCTCGTCGACGGTGCACAGGCACCGAGCGGGTGTGGGTCATCCACACCATTGTCCACAGGTTGTGGGAACGACATAGGGCGACGACACCTCGTGTGTCGTTACCGCGGCCGGTCGATGCTCCGTGCGATGGTAGAGGGTTCCCGGGCATCGTGCGCAGCCGATCCGCGGGTTTGGTCGGCGGCCGGTGGCTCCGGTACCTTGATGCGGTCTGTTGTCGGCGGTTTTCGCCCGTCCGTGCCGCGCGATCTACACGTCCCGGGCCTCCGATGACCGCCGACCAGGCACCCCTGACCACCTGGGCCAACCGGCCCGAACAGTGCGAAAGAGATCATCGTGAGCAAGCGGACCTTCCAGCCGAACAACCGCCGCCGGGCCAAGACGCACGGCTTCCGTCTGCGGATGCGCACCCGCGCCGGCCGCGCCATCCTCGCCGCCCGGCGTCGTAAGGGCCGCGCCGAGCTCTCGGCCTGAGGCCGTTCGGTGCTGCCGGCGCCGAACCGACTGCGGCAGCGGTCGGACTTCACGTCGGCGGTCCGAGGCCGCAGCAGTGTTCGCGCCGGCTCACGACTCCTCGTGGTGCACGCCACCCGGACCGACGCGCGAGCGGGATCCCCGCCGCGGGTCGGTTTCGTCGTGTCCAAGGCTGTCGGTGGGGCCGTCGTGCGCACCCGGGTCAAGCGCCGGCTCCGCGCCGTCGTGGCCGGACAGCTGGCCGACCTGCCGGCCGGTGCCGACCTAGTCGTGCGAGCCAACCCGGCCGCTGCCACGGCCACGTCGGCAGAGCTTGAGTCAGCGCTGAAACCGTTGCTGCACAGGGTAATTGGAAAGATCGAGGTCACCAGATGAGTCCCGGGCGAGTGCTCGTCACGCCGGTGCTCTGGCTCATCCGCCTCTACCAGCGCTTCATCAGCCCGCTGCGCCCGCCGACCTGCCGCTACTACCCGTCGTGCTCGGCCTACGCCGTCACCTCGCTCGAGCGGTTCGGACCCCTGCGGGGGACGTGGATGGCCGCGGCTCGGCTGCTCCGCTGCCACCCGTGGACCCCTGGGGGGGTCGACCACGTCCCCGACCGTGACCCGGTGACGGGCCGCCCCGTGCCGGGGACGACCGGGCCGAAACCGTATGCCGGATCCGGGACCACCTCGGACGCGTCCCAGCCTTGACCTCACGTCACCACCGGTGACATCACCTGCCGGCCTCGGCCGGCCCGTCGAAGGACATCATGGTCGATCTGTTCAACAGCATCCTGAGCCCCATCGAGTGGCTCGTGGCCTGGATCATGTTCAGCTTCCACGAGCTGCTCACCGGGATCGGGATGCCCGAGGCCTCCGGCTGGACCTGGACGCTGTCCATCGTCGGGCTCGTCCTCGTCATGCGCGCGGCGATGATCCCGCTCTTCGTGAAGCAGATCAAGGCCTCGCGCAAGCTGCAGATGATCCAGCCCGAGATCCAGAAGATCCAGAAGAAGTACAAGGGCAAGACCGACCCCGAGTCACGCCAGGCGATGACCCAGGAGACGATGAGCCTGTACAAGAAGGAGGGCACGAACCCGTTCAGCTCGTGCCTGCCGATCCTCGTGCAGTCGCCGTTCTTCTTCGGCCTCTTCCGGGTGCTCAACGGCCTCGACGAGGTCGCCGCCGGCTCCACGGAGCCGATCGGGCCGTTGTCCAAGACGGTGGCCGCCCAGGCGGAGTCGGCGTCCCTGTTCGGCGCGCAGCTGTCGGACACCTTCCTCGGCGCTGACGGGCTCTCGACCCAGATCGTCACCGTCATCCTCGTCATCCTCATGTCTGCGACGACGTTCCTCACGCAGAAGCAGCTGATGACGAAGAACATGCCGCAGTCGGCGCTGGACAGCCCGTTCGCGAAGCAGCAGAAGATGCTGCTCTACATCTTCCCCGTCATCTTCGCCGTGTCCGGGGTCAACTTCCCGATCGGTGTCCTCATCTACTGGTTCACGACGAACGTGTGGTCGATGACCCAGCAGTTCTACGTCATCCGCCGGATGCCGGCCCCCGGGTCGGCGGCCGAGCGGGCCTATCACGAGCGCCTGAAGCGCAAGGGCAAGCCGATCCCGGGTGCCGTGGCCGCCACCGAGGCCGAGGAGCCCGAGGTGCCGCAGACCGGCCAGCGGGTCCAGCCCAAGTCGAAGAAGCGGGCCAAGGGCGCCAAGGGCGCGAAGCCCGCGGGCGACTCCGCGGCGTCGGACGCGACGGCGGCCGGCGACGGCGCAGCGTCCCCGGCCGCCCCGGCTACGGACGGGCCGAAGGCCGCTGATGCCCCCGCGGCCGCCCCCAAGGGCAGCGGCACGACGCCGCCGAAGGGCCCCGGCTCGGGCAAGAAGAAGAAGAAGCGGAACCCCCAGGGCCAGCGCTCGACGCCCGGGTCCTGACCCACCGCCCCGTTGACCTGCACCATCACGACAGACCTGGAGAGTCCCATGAGCGACCAGCGCATCGAGGAGACCGAGCCCGTCTCGGCCGACAGCACGGACGAGCCCACCGAGACGAGCGAGCCGTCGGACTCGGCGTCCCTCGACGAGGCCGGTTCGCACTCGGCTGAGGCCCCGACCGACGCCGAGCCCGAGGCGGGCGAGGGCACGGGCGAGGCCGCCGCGAAGGATGCCGACGAGAACACCGAGACCACCGAAGCGACCGAGGACCGCGAGGACGGCGAGGACGGCGAGGAGGGGTCCCGTCGTCCGGGTGGTCGCAAGGCGCAGCTCGTGCGCGAGGGTGAGGTGGCGGCCGACTTTCTCGAGAACCTCCTCGACATCTGCGACCTCGACGGTGACCTCGATGTCGACATCGACGGCGACCGGGCCGCGGTGGCCATCGTCGACAGCGAGGACGGGCGGGTGCCCCGGCGCCTCGTCGGGCCCGACGGCCAGGTGCTCGAGGCGCTCCAGGAGCTGACCCGGCTCGCCGTGCAGTCCGAAACGGGTGAGCGCAGCCGCCTCATGCTCGACGTCGCCGGCCACCGCGCGGAGCGGCGGGCCGCCCTGGTCGCCCTCGCGAAGGAGGCCGTCGCCGAGGTGAAGGAGTCGGGCGAAGCGAAGTCGCTGTCCCCGATGACGGCCTTCGAGCGCAAGGTCGTCCATGACGAGGTGCTCGCGTCCGGCCTCGTCTCCGAGTCCGAGGGCAGCGAGCCCCGCCGGTACGTCGTCATCAGCCCGTCGGCGTGAGGGCCCGTTTCACGTGAAACATGAGGGGGACGCCCCGATGACACCAGCGGCCGCACCTGAGGGTGCGGCCGCTGTGTTCGGCGACCGGCTCGTGCTCGCCGAACGGTTCGCCACGGTCCTGGCGGACACCGGGGTCAGTCACGGACTCATCGGTCCGCGGGAGGTGCCGCGGCTGTGGGATCGGCACATCCTCAACTGTGCCGTCATCGAGGACGCCTTCCCGGAGGGCGCGCGTCTCGTCGACGTCGGCGCCGGGGCAGGTCTGCCAGGACTCGCCCTCGCGATCGCGCGGCCCGACCTGGAGATCCACCTCGTCGAGCCCATGGAGCGCAGGACGACCTGGCTCACGGGGGTCGTGGAGCAGCTCCGCCTCGAGACGGTCACCGTCCACCGCGGGCGTGCCGAGGACCTGGCGGGGTCACTGTCAGCCCCCTGGGTGACGGCCCGCGCGGTGGCCCGGCTCGACAAGCTCGCCCGGTGGTGCACCCCGCTCCTCGAGCCGGGGGGCACGCTCGTCGCGATGAAGGGACGCAGCGCCTCGGACGAGCTCGAGGCCGACCGACCGGCCCTGACCAAGCTCGGACTGGTCTCGGCGACGGTCACCGGTCACGGGAGCGCTGTGCTCGACGAGCCGGTGCTGACCGTGGATCTCGTGTTCGAGCAGACCGCGCCCCGCCGAGGAGGACGCCGGCCGGCCGCGGGTGCGTCGGCGGGCCGCCGCCGGCCGGGCAGCGCCAGCGGCCGCTCGCGTCGCTCCTGAGCCACGGCGGAGCGGGGGTGAAACCCCGCTCGAGAATGCCCCCTCAGGGCAGAACGGGAATGTCGCCGCACCCCGCGACGCGACAGATGTTTCACGTGAAACGCGTCCGACCGCAGACCCGAATCAGGCCCGAGGGGTAAGACGCCAGGGGTCGCCGGGGGAGCCACCCCCGGAAGTTGTCCACAGGTTATCCCCCGGGCGCTTCCGCCGTCCCCAAGGCCTTCCCCTATCACCCTTGCCCCCTAATCCGCGCCGTTTCGCGGGTTTCACGTGAAACGGCCACGGCGTGTCGGCGAGGGGAGACGCGAGAATGCACACGTTGTCCACAGGGGTGCGTCCGCTTGGCGTGTCGCCGATCTGTGCTGTTGGATGGGGGCCGGTTCAGGAGGAGGTACGAAGTGGACGCAGCGCCCAACCCGGTGGGGGAGCAGTCCGTGGCGGCAGGGTTGGGGTTTCCTCGTCCAGAGGGGCAGCCGGCGAGCGCGCTCGGCTGGCCCGCCACCGTTTCACGTGAAACATCGTCCGAGCGCCCGTGGCAGTCGCCGCTCGAGTCGGCCCCCAACGGCTCCCCGGCGGTGTCGGAGAGCGACCTGACGGACGTCGCAACGGAGGGGCCCGTCACGGCCCACTCGACGGCCCCGGAGGGTGCGGCGACCACCGCGCCGCCGGCCGCCCCCCAGACCACCGACGACAGCGAGGAGCGTGCAGCCATCGCCGCATCCATCCCAGCAGCCGACTCCTTCACCCCGCTGGCCCAGGCGGCGGCCGCGGACGCGCGCAAGCGCATCACCCTCACCGGGCGGTCGGTGCCGCGACCACCGCGCACCCGGGTCCTCACCGTCGCCAACCAGAAGGGCGGGGTCGGGAAGACGACGACCACGGTGAACATCGCGGCCGCGCTGGCCCAGGCCGGCAGCACGGTGCTCGTCGTCGACCTCGACCCGCAGGGCAACGCCAGTACCGCGCTCGGCATCGACCACCACGCGGAGGTCCCGAGCGTCTACGACGTCCTCGTCGAGGGGCAGGACATCAGCGAGGTCGTGCAGGCGTGCCCGGACCTCCCCAACCTCCTTTGTGCGCCCGCGACCATCGACCTGGCGGGCGCGGAGATCGAGCTCGTGTCGCTCGTGGCACGCGAGACCCGGCTCCAGAAGGCGATCGCGGCGTATGTGGAGACGCGGACCGCGTCGGGGGACGCCCTCGACTACGTGCTCGTCGACTGCCCGCCGAGCCTCGGACTGCTCACGGTCAACGCCTTCGTCGCCGCGAGCGAGGTGTTCATCCCGATCCAGTGCGAGTACTACGCGCTCGAGGGGCTCTCGCAGCTCCTCAACAACATCGAGATGATCCGCAGCCACCTCAACCCGGCCCTGCACGTCTCGACGATCCTGCTGACGATGTACGACGCGCGCACGCGGCTGTCCGCCCAGGTGGCCGACGAGGTGCGCACGCACTTCGCCGACCAGACCCTGAAGGCCACCGTGCCGCGGTCGGTCCGGATCTCGGAGGCGCCCAGCCACGGGCAGACCGTCATCACCTACGACCCGAACAGCAGTGGTGCCCTGTCCTACCTCGAGGCGGCCGTCGAGCTCGCCGAGCGCGGAGTGGCCCGCACGACCACGGAGGAGTCTGCATGAGCGAGAAGCGCCGCGCCCTCGGCCGCGGCCTGGGCGCTCTCATCCCGAGCACCCCGGCCACCGACCGACCCGTCGACGTCTTCTTCAAGGAGCGCGAGCAGGGGGTGACCAGGGAGGACGTCCCCGACGTCGCTGCTGCCGGCAACGGGAGCCGCAACGGCACGGCGACCCTCACGGCGCCGGCCCCGGAGGCCGACGTCGCGCTGCAGCCGGTGCCGGGAGCGGAGTTCGCCGAGATCCCGCTCGACGCCATCCGCCCGAACCCCAAGCAGCCGCGCACCGTCTTCGACGAGGAGGCCCTCGCCGAGCTCGTGTACTCGATCCGTGAGATCGGTGTGCTGCAGCCGATCGTCGTGCGTCCCGCTCCCGACGCCGGCCCGGACAGTGTGGTGCGCTACGAGCTCATCATGGGCGAGCGGCGCTGGCGGGCGTCGCGGGCGGCAGGCCGGGAGACCGTGCCGGCCATCGTCCGGTCGACGGACGAGGACGACCTCCTGCGCGACGCGCTCCTGGAGAACCTCCACCGCAGCGAGCTCAACCCGTTGGAGGAGGCCGCCGCGTACCAGCAGCTCCTCGACGACTTCGGCTGTACCCAGGAGCAGCTGGCCGGTCGGATCGGGCGGTCCCGACCGCAGATCTCCAACACGCTGCGTCTCCTGCGCCTGCCCCCGCCCGTGGCGCGCCGCGTCGCAGCCGGCGTGCTGAGCGCCGGGCATGCCCGGGCCCTGCTGGCGGTCCCGGACGCCGCCGCCATGGAACGCCTGGCCCAGCGCATCGTGGCGGAGGGCATGTCGGTCCGCACGGTCGAGGAGATCGTGGCGATGGGGGACGACGACACCCCCGCGTCCACCCGGCGGACCGCACCGCGGGCCGGCGGGCGCCGGCCCCAGCTCGACGAGCTCGCCTCCGACCTGTCGGACCGGCTCGAGACGCGCGTCCGCATCGCGCTCGGTCAGAAGAAGGGGCGGCTCACCGTGGAGTTCGCGTCGGTGGAGGACCTGAACCGCATCCTCGACGTGATGCGCCTCCGCGAGCAGCCCTGACGCGAGTCGACGGCCAGCACGGAGCCGACGGGGTCCAGCACCCCGTCGGCTCCGTGCGTCTGTTGGCACCGGGCGGGGCTGGGGCACGACGTTCCACGTGAAACATCGCGGGATCGGCACCGCGTCGAACGGCCCAGGGGTGTCTGAAACACGTTGCGCCAGAAACAAACTGACGCCGGACGCCAACAGGCCCGGACCACGAGGGTCCGGGCCTGTCGGCGCTCGACAGAACGTCGGGTGAGCCTCAGCCGAGGAACGGCTCGAGCTCGCGGAGCAGCACCGGCTTGGGCCGGGCGCCGATGATCGTCTTGACGATCTCGCCGCCGAGGTAAACGTGCATCGTCGGGATGCTCGTGATACCGAGCTTGCCGGTGATCTGCGGGTTCTCGTCGGTGTTCAGCTTGACGACCGAGACCTTGTCGCCGTGGTCGCGCGCGATCTCCTCGAGCACGGGGGCCACGGCACGGCACGGGCCGCACCAGGGAGCCCAGAAGTCGACGAGCACCGGCTTGTCGCTCTTGATGACGTCGGCGTCGAAGGTGGCGTCCGAGGTCGTCGTGACGTCTGCCATGGGGAGTTCCTTTCGTGGCCCGTGCGGGCCGGGGTGGAGGTGCGAGGCCCGGTCAGTGGGCGAGGAAGCGTTCGGCGTCGAGGGCGGCGGCGCAGCCGGAGCCGGCGGCCGTGATGGCCTGCCGGTAGGTGTGGTCGACGAGGTCGCCGGAGGCGAAGACGCCGGGGAGGTTGGTCTTGGAGGTGCGGCCCTCGGTGAGCACGTAGCCGTCGGCGTCGAGGTCGACCTGGCCCTTGACGAGCTCGTTGCGGGGGTCGTGCCCGATGGCGATGAACAGGCCGGTGACCGCGAGCTCGCTGGTCTCGCCGGTGACGGTGTCGCGCAGGGTGACCCCGGTGAGCTTGCTCTCGCCGTGGATCGCCTCGACGGCGCTGTTCCAGCGGAAGTGGATCTTGTCGTTGGCCATGGCCCGCTCGGCCATGATCGCGCTGGCCCGCAGCTCGTCGCGGCGGACGATGACGGTGACCGACTTCGCGAACTTGGTGAGGAACGTCGCCTCCTCCATCGCGGAGTCCCCGCCGCCGACGACGACGATGTCCTGGTCGCGGAAGAAGAACCCGTCGCAGGTCGCGCACCAGGAGACGCCGTGACCGGAGAGGCGCTTCTCGTCGGGCAGGCCCAGCTCGCGGTAGGCCGAGCCCATCGCGAGGATCACGGCGCGCGCCCGGTACTCGTTGCCGGCGGAGTCGCGCACGAGCTTGATGTCGCCCTCGAGCTCGACGTGCTCGACGTCGTCGGTGACGATCTCGGTGCCGAACCGCTCGGCCTGGGCCCGCATGTTCTCCATGAGGTCCGGGCCCATGATGCCGTCCCGGAAGCCGGGGAAGTTCTCGACCTCGGTCGTGTTCATCAGGGCGCCACCGGCGGTGACCGCACCCTCGATGATCAGCGGCTCCAGGTTCGCCCGCGCCGCGTACACGGCAGCGGTCCAACCGGCCGGGCCGGAGCCGATGATGATGACGTTGCGGACGTCAGAGGTCACGGAACACATCCTGTGGTGGTGGAAGCAGATGATGACCGCTATATGCGGTGTTGTCGTCAACCGATCCTAGGGCCGCGATGTTCCCGGGCGGGTGCCGCCCCGCCGGTGGGGGTGCGACCGGTTGGCGACGGGTCGCGTCAGCCCACCGGAACCGGCCCCGCGAGCGCCCCGGGGTCGCCCGGCGCACAGGTGCGCAGGGCCGCCCAGGCCGTGCGCGCGCCGCTGGGAGAGGTCGCGACGACGAGCGCGGCCGGCCGACCGTCGACGACGACGAGCTCGACGACGACGGCATCCCCGCGTGGCACCCCGAGCCCGGTCGCGCAGGCCCGGGCGCCCTCGGCCGTCGCCACCGGGGCGCCCGAGACCCCCTCGTCTGCGGGGGCCGCCGGTGCCGCCTTGCCCGGAGCCACCGGAACCTGGCGGGCGGCGTCCGCGAGCTCGGCGGAGGAGATGACCGAGCCGCCGTCGAGGACGTGCACCCGCAGGTCGGGGTCGGCGGCGAGCAGTCGGGCCGGGGCGCCACGGCTGCCGGACCCGTCGGACCCGCCAACCGCGCCGTCGGACTCGGCACCCGAGACGGTGCCTCCACCCGCCAGGTCGTCCGCGACGCCGAGGGCGGCCTGGAGGCCCCCGGGGCTCGCGGTCTCGAGGATGAGCCCACCGAGGCCCAGGACGCCGACGACGGCGGCCGCCGCGCCGAGCCCCCGCCAGACGGGGCGGCGGCGCAGGGGGACGACGCCGGCCGGGGCGTCCGGTGTCGCGGCCCGGAGCTCGGGCGGGCACTCGGGGACGGCCCAGCCGTTGCCGCGGCGGGCCTCCTCCGCGAGAGCCGCCTCGATGCGCTCGACGAGGTCGGCGGGCATGGGGGCGGGGTCGGGCAGGCTCCCGAGCAGGGCACGCATCCCGGTGGGATCGAGCTCGGTCGGGTCGGTGTCGTCGTGGGGGTGATTCACGAGCTGCTCCGACGGTGGCCACGGGCGGGGAAGGACCGGGGCCTGGGGTGCGGGTCCGGTCGAGGGTGTGACGTCATGTGGCCTCCTGTGGTTCCGCCGGGCCGGGACCTGTGGCTGAGGGCGGCCTCAGGATCCGGGCCAGGGCCTCACGACCGCGGAAGCACCGCGACTTCACGGTTCCCTCGGCGACGTCGAGGACGGCCGCGGCCTCGGCCACCGACAGCCCCTGCATGTCGACCAGGACCAGGGCCAGCCGCTGGGCCTCGGGGAGGCGCGCGAGGGCGTCCCGGACGACGATCGCGGTCTCCGTGGCCGCGTGGTGGTCGTGCCGGTCGGGGAGGTCGATGTCGGCGACGTCGCCCGCGCGGCGGACGGTCGCGTTCTTCTCGCGCCGCAGCCGGTCCAGGCAGGCGTTGACGACGATCCGGTGGAGCCAGGTGGTGACGGCCGCCTCGCCACGGAAGGCGTCGGCGCGCCGGAAGGCCGAGACGAACGCCTCCTGGACCGCGTCGGCGGCCAGCTCGCGCTGGCCGGTGGTGCGGATCGCGACCGCGTACATGCGGTCCCGGTGGCGGCGGAACAGCTCGCCGAACGCGGCCCCGTCGTCACCACCGCGGACGTGCCGAGCCAGCAGCGCGGCATCGTCGAGGTCTGCGAGCGCGTCGAGCGCACCCGCGTCGCGGTTCTCCGTGGGCACGCGGCCTCCCGATCAGCCGGTGACGACGACCTCGTTGAGCCACGCCCGGCGCTTGCCGTCCTCGTCGGGGTGGAGGCCGGTGTACCAGATGATGATGTATTGACCGCTCACGTCGTCGGGAACCGCGAAATCCAGGCCGCCCTTGCTGTCGGTCTTCTCGCCGATCTTCGTCGCGCCGTCGAGGGAGGCGTCCGGGCCGACCCACACCTCGAGGTCGACATTCTTGGGAATGTCGAGCTGGACTTCCTGGGGCTTCTTGTTCGGCCCGAGGTCGACGATGAGCCCGAGGCCCTTCTTGAGCCCGCCGAACGGGTCGGTGCGGTAGTTCTCGGAGTTCCAGCCGGTGGAGGTGTCGCCGTCGTAGGTCTTAGGGGTGAGGCTGTTGTTCTCGGCGCCGTCGCCCTGAGGGTCGTAGGCCTCGACCTTGAGGATCGCCAGCGGCTCGGCGGCTCCGCCGCCTTCACCCTCGCCCTCGCCCTCGCCTCCGGTGGCCTCGGGCGACCCGGTCGGGGAGGCCGAGCCGGCGGGGGTCCCGGCAGGGCCGTCGAGGCCGAGGTCGGTGCGCGACCCGATCTGCATGACGCCCCAGATGCCGATGACGAGCGCGAGCACGAGGAAGGCCGCGACGATGCCGATGGCCAGCTTGGACTCGTCGCGGGTCAGCGGCTCGGCGGGCACGAGCGCCGCCGGGGCCTCGTCGTCGAACTCGCGCGGGATGCGCTCGGTGTCGGGGCTGAGCTCGGTGACCTTGTCGACGGCGCGCCGCGCGAACCCGGAGACCCGGGTGCTGACGGTGCCGAACGCCTCCGCCACGGCAGCCCCCGCGGCGGCCGCCTGCCCGCGGGCGTCGTGGCCGTCGTGGCCGTCGTGGCCGTCCTCGTCGTCGTCCGACCCGGCGCCGCGGTCGTCGGCGCGGGCCACGGCCGCCGGCTCACGCTCGTCGTCCCAGTCGCCCGAGCCCCAGGCCGTGTCGTCCCAGCCGTCGTCGTCGTCCTCCGCGGAGCCGGAGTCGCTGCTCCACAGCCCCTCGTCGACGCCCGGCCCGGCGGCGCCGCCGAACCAGGAGCGCCGGGCGGGCGGCTCGTCGACCGCGGGCCCGGCGCCCGACGACGCCGCTGCCGCGGCCGCGATGCCCGCCGCACCCGCTGCGGGCGTCACCGCCGCCGTCTCGAAGGGGTCGTCGCCAGCGGCGAGCCACGCCGGAGCGTCGGGTCGCGCAGGTGCGGGTGCGTCCACGCCCGGGTCGGTGCGGTCGGCCGGTTCGGCGGCGGGCGGGGCGGCTGCGGGGGGCGGGCCGCCGGCCGCGATGACCGGGAGCGTCGCGGTGGACGCGAGGCCGTCGTCGGCGGTGGACGGCTCGGCCACCTGCCCCTCGGCCTCCTCGGATTCCTCGGGGGCCGGCGGCGCGGCGACGGCCGCCGTGGCGGCAGCGGCGGGCTCTTTCGGCTCGGCCGGCGGGGCTTCCTCGACCGGTTCGGCCTGCGCGATGGCGGGGACGACGGGGCGGCCGACGACCTGCCGGGAGGGCCAGGGCGCGACCTGGCGGGCGTAGTCGCCGGGGGTCGTGGGGCCCTGGTCGTCGTTGAGCGTCAGCCGGCAGATGGCGTCGATGTCGCGCGGCACCCCGGCCGCGATCTCGGAGGGGGCCGCCACCCCGGCCGGGACCCGCGGAGCAGGCCCGAGCCCGGAGCCGCCGGCCCCGAGCGGCCACAGGCCGGTGAGCCCGGCATAGGCGAGGGCGACGACGCCGACGGCGTCGCGGCGGGCCGCCTCCTCGGGGTCGAGGGCGTCCTCGCCGGCCCGGATGCCGGCGATCTCGATGCCTCTGAGACGGACCTCGCCGTCGGGGGTCCGCAGGACGTCGTCGGGGGTGAGGTCGAGGTGGTGCATGCCCCGCTGGCGGGCGGACTCCAGCGCAGCGGCGACCTCCCCGGTGATGCGGCGGACCTCGTCGCCGGGGATACCCCCGTCGGTGACGATCTGGGCGAGGCTGCGGGCGTCGTCGAGGACCTCCTCGACGACGAAGGCGACGTCGTCGTCCTGGCCGACGTCGAGGATGCGCACGAGCACCGCGTGGGACACCGAGGAGGCGCGCCGGGCGGCGTCGACGAACGAGGCGGTGCGGTGGTCCTCGAGCGGGACGACGAGGATCGACACCTGGCGCCCGAGCGTCGTGTCGTCGGCGGTCCACCGTTCGGTGCCCCGGTCCTGGGCGATGCGGCGATGCACCGTGTAGCGCCCGCCGAGGACGGTGCCGGGTCCCACACCCTTCACCGCGGCTCCTTCCGGTCGTCCGTCACGGCTGCCCCACCGGTCACTCGGTGGGGTCCGTCCATCGTAGGGGGTGCCTCAGCGACGACGGAGTCCGCGCACCCGCCGGGTGAGCGGATCGAGGAGGCGGGCGATCTCCCGGACCCCGAGCAGGTGCGCCACACCCCAGGTGACGACGACCTGCACGACCCCCGCGACACCGAGGATCACGGCGCCGTCCACCAGCGCCCCGACGCCGCGGTCGACGCCGAAGTCCGGGAACAGCCAGCGGATGGCGAGACCGAGCGCGACGGCGGTCACGGCCGCCGGCACGCCGATCCGCAGGTAGACCGAGGCCGCGCCGCGCAGCCCGATGCGACCGTGCTGCCGGCGCAGCACCGCCCAACCCACCGCGGCCCCGACGACGTAGGCGAAGGTCTGCCCGAAGGCCAGGACCGTCCCGGTCCACGCCGGCGAGAGCTGGGCGGCCCCGAGCGCCACGGTGATCGAGATGCTCGTCACGACGAACTGCGTGCGGAACGACCAGAAGGTCTGCTGCTGGGCGTAGAACACCCGGTCGTTGAGGTAGACCCAGCCGAGCGGGATGATGCCGCCGAACAGCCCGACGAGCACGGCCGCGATGGCCTCGGTGTCGGTGAGCGGGTTGTCGAAGAAGAACGTGGCCGTGACGAGTGGCACCGTGGCCAGCACCAGGGCCACGACGGGCAGCAGCAGCGCGGCCGGGATCCGCAGGCCCTGCTCGTGGTGGCGCATGACCGTCGCGTGGTCCCCGCGGCTGGCCGCCTCCGACAGCTGGGTGTAGAGCGCCGTGACGAGTGAGACCGTGACGAGCCCGTGCGGCAGCATCATGAGCAGCTGCGCCGGGTTGAACGCGGCGATGCCGGCGGCGCCGGTGAGCCCGATCCGGTCGGCCTCGCTCGCGGCGTTCGTGAGGACCTTGGTCGTCACCAGGTACCCGATCTGGACGATGACGATCGAGCCGAAGCTCCACTTCGCGACATCCGAGACGCCCTCGAAGCCGTGGCCGCGCAGCCCCCACCGGGGCCGGTAGCGGAAGCCCATCCGGCGCAGCGGGACCACGAGGGCCGCGGCCTGCAGCGCGATCGAGAGCGTCGCGGTCCCGGCGAGGATCCCGATCATCCGCGGCGTCCACGCGCCGGGGTCGGCGCGCAGCGGCAGCCCCTCGCCGCGGAACCACAGGAGCCCGCCGACGGCGACGACGTTGGCGACGAGCGGGGCCCACGTGAAGGCGGCGAACCGGCCGTTGGCGTTGAGCACCTGCCCGAAGATCGTGTACAGCCCGTAGAAGAGGACCTGCGGGATGCAGATGAACGCGAACACCGTCGCGAGCTGCAGCGCCTGGGCGTCGCCGGTGTCGAAGTAGAGCCGCACGAGGAGCGGGGCGAGCGCGGTCAGCACGACCGACGAGAGCACGAAGAGCGCGATCGCGGCGGTGAGCAGCCGGTTGACGAAGTCCTCACCGGCGTCGGGGCGGGTCCGGGCCCGGATGATCTGCGGCACGAGGACCGCGTTGAGCGTGCCGCCCGCCAGCAGCAGGTAGAGGCTGTTCGGGAGGGTGTTCGCGACGGTGAACGCCTCGGCGGCCAGGCCGGAGGCGCCGATGACCGACGCGAGCAGGGAGGCGCGGAGCATCCCCGCGACGCGGCTGGCGAGCGTCCCCGCCGCCATCACCGCCCCGGAGCGTCCGATGCTCTGGGCCGGCGGGCTCACCCGGCGTCCCCGGCCAACCGCTGCCAGGCGAGCCGGGCGATCCGGCGCTCGTTGGGGAAGGTGAGGTGCCGGTGGGCCTCGCTGAGGAGGAACCACGCGACGTCGATGGCCTCGTGGTCGGGGTCGTTCTCGATGGTCAGGCAGCCGCCGGTGGCCTCGAGGAGGTAGTGGTGCACGTACTTGTGGATGCGCCGGTCGCCGGCGGCGAACCAGTAGTCGATGGTGCCGAGCTCGATGAGGACCCGGCCCTCGATGCCGGTCTCCTCGGCCACCTCGCGGACGGCCGTCTCGGGCAGGGTCTCCTCGCCCTCGATGTGACCCTTCGGGAGGCACCACTCGACGCGGCCGGCCCGGTTGCGACGGGCGATGACGGCGATCCGCGCCTGCCCCTCGTGGACGTCGACGACGACGCCGCCCGCGCTGCGCTCCTCGACCGCCGGGAGCCGCCGCACGGGCGCCCCGGTGGGATCGGCGGCGGCGTGGCTCATCTGGTCACTGTAACGACCCGGGTGCCCCCGAAACCGTCGACCGGGGCACGACGCGCACGGGCTCGCCGCCGCTCGCCCGGGCCCCGGGCGGGACGTACGGCGGGTCGGACGCCAGCACCTAGGCTTGTCCCTCGTGTCCACCCGCCAGCCCCCGGCCGCCCTACTGCGGCAGGCCGTCGCACACCTCGCGCCGGCCCTGCCTGTGCTCACCGACCTCGGGCAGCGCTTCGCCGCGGCCGGCCACGAGCTCGCCCTCGTCGGGGGGCCCGTCCGCGACGCCTTCCTCGGCCGGCCCGCGACCGACCTCGACCTCGCGACGTCGGCGCGCCCCGACGACACCGAGGCGATCCTCGCGGCCTGGGGGTCGGCCACGTGGGACATGGGCCGGGCGTTCGGCACCATCGGGGCCCGGCGGGGCGACGACGTCGTCGAGGTCACCACCTACCGCGCCGACGCCTACGACGGGGTGACCCGCAAGCCGGCCGTCGCGTTCGGCGACTCCCTCGAGGACGACCTCGTGCGGCGGGACTTCGCGTGCAACGCCATGGCGCTGCGGCTGCCCGACCTGACCTTCGTCGACCCCAACGGCGGCCTCCAGGACCTCCAGGCCCGCATCCTGCGGACCCCCACGACGCCCGAGGTGTCCTTCGGTGACGACCCGCTGCGGATGATGCGGGCCGCCCGCTTCGTCGCCCAGCTCGGGTTCGTGCCCGACGCCGGCGTGCTCGAGGCGATGCGGGACCTCGCCGGCTCCATCGAGCGGGTCTCCGCCGAACGGGTCAGGGACGAGCTGACCAAGCTGCTGCTGGCCCCGCACCCCCGGGCCGGCCTCGAGCTGCTCGTCGCCTCCGGCCTGGCGGCGGTCGTCCTGCCCGAGCTGCCGGCGCTCCAGCTCGAGGTGGACGAGCACCACCGGCACAAGGACGTCTACGACCACTCGATGATCGTCCTCGAGCAGGCCATCGACCTCGAGGGCCCGCCCGGGGGGCCGCCGGAGTCGGTCCCGGGCCCCGACCTCGTGCTGCGTCTCGCCGCGCTGCTCCACGACATCGGCAAGCCCGCCACCCGGCGCTTCGAGGACGGCGGCGGGGTCTCGTTCCACCACCACGAGGTCGTCGGCGCCAAGCTCGCGGCGAAGCGGATGAAGGCCCTGCGCTTCGACAAGGAGACGACCCGCCAGGTGGCCCGTCTCGTCGAGCTGCATCTGCGCTTCCACGGCTACGGCGAGGGCCAGTGGACCGACTCCGCCGTGCGCCGGTACATCACCGACGCCGGCGACCTCCTGCCGCGTCTGCACCGGCTGACCCGCGCCGACTGCACGACCCGCAACGTCAAGAAGGCCCGCCGGCTCGGCGCGGCCTACGACGACCTCGAGGGCCGCATCGAGCGGCTCCTGGAGGCCGAGGAGTTCAAGGCGCTGCGGCCCGAGCTCGACGGCAACGAGATCGCCGAGGTGCTCGGGATCCGGCCCGGCCCGGTGCTCGGCCGCGCCTACAAGTACCTCCTGCAGGTGCGCACCGACGACGGGCCGGTCGGCAAGGACATGGCCCGGGAGCGCCTCCTCGCCTGGTGGGCGGACCAGCCCGAGTCCGGCACCTGACCGGTCACCCGCGGACCCTGGGCCCCGGCCACCGGGTCCGGGGTCCGGACCGGACGGGGAGTGCTCCCCATGGGGGCGGCGCCCACCGCCCGTCTAGGCTCGTGCGAACCGCTGTCGTCGAAGGGGGAGCCGCACATGCCCGTTGTCACCCACCCGGGCCCGAGCGCTCCACCCGCGCCCGCCGTGCGGCTCGAGATCCCCGACGGCTGGCAGCCGCAGCCGTCCGGTGACGCCCTGCTCCGGGCCGCCGGGTCCGGGGCCGGCGGGGACGCCGTCGAGATCGCCGTCCGACACCTCACGGGCGACCCCGCACTCGGCAGCGCTGTGCTCGTGGAGGACTCGACGTCGCAGGTGGCCGGGGGAGCGGGCCAGGTGGAGGAGCCGTTCGTCGTCGAGATCGGCGGTCGCGAGTGGCACGCCCGCAACGTCTCGTGGGACGAGGACGGCACGCCCGTCGTCGAGGTCCACCTCGCCACCACCCTGGACCCCACGGACGTCGTGAGCCGCCACGTCCTGGCCGTGGGCCGGGCGCGCGGTGCGGGGCTGGACGCCGACTACGACGCGCTCCAGGCGGTCCTGGAGTCCCTCGTCGTCGAGGAGGTGCGCGGATGACCCGCGCCGGGCGGGTCCTGCGCGGCAGCTCGCTGCTCGTGCGCGCCGCGGGGGCCACCCACGTCGGCCGGGTGCGCGAGCACAACGAGGACAGCCTCGTCGCCGGGGCGCGGGTGTTCGCGGTCGCCGACGGGATGGGCGGGCACGCGGCGGGCGAGGTCGCCTCGCGGATCGCCGTCGAGGTGCTCACCGAGCTCGAGGACCACCCGGCCTCCCGCCCCGACGACGTCGCCGAGGCCCTGCGCGAGGCCAACCGGCGCATCCTGCGGGCCCAGGCCGACCATCCCGAGCTGCGGGGCATGGGGACGACGGCGACGGGGGTCACGGTCGTCGACGCCGGGGGCCGCGAGCACTGGGTCGTGTTCAACGTCGGGGACTCCCGCGTCTACCGCGTGGCCGAGAACCGGATGCACCAGGTCACCCGGGACCACTCGGAGGTCCGGGAGCTGGTCGACGCGGGGCTGCTCGAGCCGTCCGAGGTGTCGAGCCACCCCCTGCGTCACGTCATCACCCGCTCGCTGGGGACCGACCCCGGCCCCGAGCCGGACGTGTGGGTCCTGGCTCCCACCCCGGGCGAGACGTTCGTCGTGTGCAGCGACGGGCTCTCGGGGGAGCTCGACGACCGCGACATCATGCTGCTCACCCGCGAGAACCCGGACCCGCAGCGCGCGGCCGACGCGCTCGTCGCGGCGGCGGTGCGGGCCGGTGGCCACGACAACGTCTCGGTCGTCGTCGTCGCCGTCGCGGCCGGGGACGACGACGCCGACGGCGACACCCAGCCCCGGGCCGGCCTCGCCAGACCCTGAGGGCGCCGGCGGGGTGCGCGGACGCCCCGTGTCAGCGCGAGGTCGCCAGGGAGTAGACGGTCTCGAAGGCCCCGGTGCCGTCGCGGCGGACAGGGCTGATGACGTCGACCGCGTCCACCTCCCACTCCGGGCTCCGGTAGCCCTCGAGGGCCTTGACGAGCCGTTCGAGGACCTTGACCGAGGTCGCGTCGGTGACCCGGGCCACGGTGACCCGGGGCACGAAGAGCCGGCGGTCCACGAAGAAGCCGTGGGCCATGACGAGGGGCGGCAGTGCGTTGGCCAGCGTGACCACCCCGGCGGTGTCGCCGGCGACGTGCAGCGCGATGCTCGGGTCCGCGCTGTCCTCGAGCGCCCAGACCCCGGCGAGGTGGATCCGCGGGCGCACCCCGATCTCGCTGATCTGCCGGGCGAGGTTCTCGCACAGGGCGTCCACGTCGAGGCGGGTGAGGTTGCCCAGCCCGAAGAGCCGCAGCCGCATCGCGTCGGCCGTGACCCGTTCGAGCTCCGGGTCGCCCCCGAGGACGCTCCCGACGAGTTCGGCGATGTCGGTGCGGATCCGCTCGGGGGGGAGGATCGCGACGGACACGTGCACGGGGTCCTCCTGGGTCGGGCGGGGTGGTCGCGGACATCGTCGCACCTCGAGGGCGCTTCGATGGGCAGGATGCGCGGACACCGTATGACGGCGACGGGTTCGCCGACTCCCGGAACCCGAGACGCCCACCCCATTACGCTGATGGCTGTTTCGCCCCCGCCCGTTCGAGCCCGTGAGGAGCCCCTGTGACCGCGGTCCGTACGTCGGTGCCCGACGGCTTCGTCGAGATCAGCGGGCCCGGCATCAGCGCGGTCGTCGAGGTGGCCGAGCGGCACGTCGACGCCCTGACGGCTGCCGCGGCCGAGGGGCTCGTGCCGTTCCTCGACCTGCTCTGCTCCCGCGGGCTGCTCGTCCTGCCCGCGTTCGGCGTCGTGGCGACCGACGGCCCGGCCGTGCGCGCCATCCTGCGGGGGGTGGTGCGCGTCGAGCTGAAGGACGGCCGGGTCCTGGCCGCCGAGGAGCGCGAGCCCTGGGCCGACGTCGACGTCCCCGACCCCGGGGCCGAGATCACCCTCGCGGCCCCGGAGCCCGAGCCCGTCGTCGCGCGGGGCTGGCGTCGCCCGGCCCGTCTGGGCACTTCTGCTGCCGCCGTTCCCGCAGCGGCCGCGCCCGAGCCCGACCCGGACCCCGACCCTGCGCCGGTCCCGGAGCCGACGCCGACGCCGGAGCAGGGCACGCCCGCCGTCCCGCCGGCCGACCTCACCCTGCCCCCGCCCGCAGAGAGCCCCGGCGCCAGCCCGGCCGACCGGGTCCCGCCCGGCCCCGCCCCGGACAGTGCCCTCATCGACTCCGTGCCGTGGCGGCGCGCGGGTGGTGCCGCGGCGCACCCGGCCGCGCCGGCGCCCGCGGCTCCGGCCACCGCCGCGCTCCCGGCCACGGAACCCGGAGCGCCCGACGGCGAGCCGGCCGCCGCGCCCGTTCCGGAGGAGCAGCCCGCAGTGCCGGACGTCACCGAGGCGGCGCCCCCGGAGCCGGCGGCCACCGAGACACCCGCCGAGCCGGCTCCGGTCGAGGTCACGACCGCCCGGGCGTCGCTGCCGCGCAACGACGAGGATCTCGACCGGCCGGTCGTCCTGGCCGTCCTCTGCCCGGCCGGCCATCACTCACCGCCGCACGCCGGGCACTGCCGCGGCTGCGGGCGCGCGATCCCGCCCCAGCAGCCCGTCCCGATCCCGCGCCCGGCCCTCGGGGTCCTGCGCATCTCGACCGGCGGTGTCGTGACGCTCGACCGCGGGGTCCTGCTCGGGCGCGCGCCACGGGTCAACGAGGAGCTGGCACCGAGCCAGCGCCCGCACCTGATCCGGGTCGGCAGCGTCGACCGCGACATCAGCCGCAACCACGCCGAGGTGGTCCTCGAGGGCTGGCACGTCCTGGTGCGCGACCTCGGCTCGACGAACGGGACCACCGTCACCTTGCCCGGTGAGGAGCCCGTGCGCCTGCGCCCCACGGAGGACCAGGGCATCGAGCCGGGGGCCGTCATCACCCTCGCCGACGAGGTCTCGCTCACCTACGAGGTCGACGCATGATCGATGGCTCTGCCCCGGACATCCCCGGGCTGGAGTTCGTGCGCCCGCTCGGCTCGGGCGGGTACGCCGACGTGTACCTGTACGAGCAGCAGTCGCCGCGGATGAACGTCGCGGTCAAGGTGCTGAAGCGGCAGGGGCTGACCGCCGCGATCCGGCGCCAGTTCGTCGACGAGGCCACCACGATGGCCCAGCTCGCCGACCACCCGTACATCGTCCAGGTCTTCCGGTCCGAGCAGACCGGGGACGGCGGCGCGTACCTCGTCATGAAGTACTACCCGCCGCCGAACCTCGCGCAGCGGGCCAAGGCCGAACGCCTCGGGGTCGAGGAGGTCCTGCGCACCGGGATCCAGCTCGCGAGCGCCGTCGAGACCGCGCACCGCGCGGGCATCATCCACCGCGACATCAAGCCGGCGAACGTCCTCGTCAGCCAGTACGGCCAGCCGGGGCTCACCGACTTCGGGATCGCCGGGCGCGGCGGTCACGCGGAGGACGTCGACGAGGACGTCGGCGTCTCGGTCCCGTGGTCGGCCCCCGAGGTCCTCTACGGCCAGTCCAACGGCGACGCCCGCAGCGACGTGTACTCGCTGGGCGCCACGCTGTGGCACCTGCTGGTGGGGCGCTCGCCGTTCGAGCAGCCGGGGGGCGACAACTCCGCCTACGCGCTGATGCCGCGGATCCGGGCGACCCCGGTCCCGACGACCGGGCGGGCCGACGTCCCCCTCTCGCTCGAGCGCCTCCTCGCCCATGCGATGGCCAAGAGCCCGGAGGCCCGTCCGCGCACCGCCCTCGAGCTGGCGCGGGGACTCCAGGCCGTCGAGCGCGAGCAGCGCCTGGCGACCACCCCGGTGGTCGTGCTCGACGAGACGGGCAACACCGCCGTCAGCGAGCTGCCCGCCGGCCGCGGCGCGGATGACGCCGACCGCACGAGCGTGCGCGCCGTGGCCCTGCCCGCCGCGGCGCCGGCCCCGGCCCCCGCCGGCCCGGCCGAGGAGGACGCGGCGGACCAGCCGCCGACGATCAGCGGCGGGGTCGTGCTCGGGGTCCTCGCCGGGCTCGTCGCGGTCACCGTCGCGGTCGTCGTCTGGGCGGTCGGCCGGGGCGAGGAGGAACCGCCACCCGCGCCCGCGCAGGGGACGGTGACCCGCACCGCCCCGCCCAGCCGGGTCGTCGACTACCCCGAGCAGCCCGCCATCGACGCCCGCGCCGCCGCCGGTGCGGTGACGTTCTCGTGGAACTACGTCGGCGCCGAGAGCGGCGACTTCTACCAGCTGCGGGTGGGCGACTCCGAGGCCGAGCTCGCCGGGGCCGAGGTCGTCACGGTGCGGGACGACAGCTCGTACCGGGTACGGGCCGCCCCGGGGTCGACGGTCTGCGCCCAGGTGACGGTGTCCCGCGAGTCCGGGATCACCTCGCCCCGGTCCCCGATCCGGTGCGAGGCCGCCCGGTGACCCCAGGAGGAAGGACCGCGCCATGGGCGTGACCGTGGAGTTCTGCGGCGAGGAGTTCGTCGCGCCGGACGACCGCCCGCTGACGATCGGGCGGGTCGCCGACGTCGAGATCGACGACAACCCGTACCTGCACCGGGTGTTCCTCCAGGTGCACCACGAGCACGGGCTGTGGTGGCTGACGAACGTCGGGTCCACGCTGACGGCGACCGTCGCCGACACCAAGGGGCTGTTCCAGGCCTGGCTGTCGCCGGGCGCGCGGATCCCCCTGGCCCTCGAGGCGTTCACGGTCTGGTTCACCGCGGGTCCGACCACCTACGACTTCGACCTCGCCGTCACCGACACCCCCTTCGTGTCCGTCGAGACCGCCGCCGAGCTCGCACCCGAGGACGGCGCCGCCGAGACGACGGTGGGTCGGGTCTCGATGACCCCGGACCAGAAGCTGCTCGTTCTCGCGCTCTGCGAGAGCTTCCTGCGCACGACCTATGCGGGCGGCGGCCACATCCCGTCGTCGGCGGACGCGGCCGCCCGGCTCGGCTGGACCGTCACGAAGTTCAACCGCAAGCTCGACAACGTGTGCCAGAAGCTGGCCGACGCCGGCACCCGCGGGCTGCACGGCGGGCCGGGGAAGCTCGCGAGCAACCGAAAGGCGCGCCTCGTCGAGCACGCGCTCTCGACCCGGATGGTCACCGAGGCCGACCTCGTCCTCCTGCCCGCTGTGCCGTAGCGAGCGACCGGCTGGCGGGGAGTGCTCCCCGCCCCATCCCGGCACCTGGGCCGGGCCCGTCGCCTACCCTGGGCGCGGGGACCGATGACGTGGGGGGCCGATCACCCCGTGGGTGACCGACGAGCAAGGAGTGGGACGTGAGCCGGGCTGCTGCTCCGCGCGTCCGCGCGGCGAGGAACGCCGCGCGGCGGCGCACCGCCAGCGCGCTCACCGTCGTGCTCGTCGCCGCCGGGTTGGGCTACGCCGCCGTCGCCAGTGACGGCACCACCGTGCACGAGGCGGACCTCCACGACGCCGGGGTGTGGGTGAGCTCGGGCGCCCAGGCGAAGTTCGCCCGGGCCAACGTCCCGATCGGCCAGCTCGACACCGGCGTCGCCACCGACGCCGGAGCCGGTGGCGGTCTCGACGTGCTCCAGGACGGCGCGGTCGTCCTCGGCCTCGGCACCGCCACCGGCGAGCTCCTCCCGATCGACGTGCGGACCTCGACCGCCGGCGACCCGGCCGCCACCGTGCCCGCCGCTCCCGGTGGCCGCGGGCGCTTCGTGCCGCGACCGGTCGACCTGCGCGGCGGCACCCTCGCGATGCTCGACCCGGCCAAGGGCACGGTGTACGCCGAGCGGGTGGACCCCGAGGCCGGCACCGACAGCTTCCCGGGCCTCGCCGTCGGCGCCGAGCCGGTCGCGGAGGTCGGCGGCGACGGGGCCCTGACGGTCGGTCTCGACGGGGTGATCCACGTCGTCTCGGGCGCGGAGGGCACCGTCACCTCCATCGCGCCGACGCCGCAGGGGTTCGCCGCCCCGGTCGTCGTCGAGACGGCCCTGCGCAGCGACCTGCCCGACATCACCGCGGTCGGCGCCGACTGGGTCGCCTACGACGCCGAGACCGACACGGTCTACACGGCGGGACGCCCGGACGGCACCGACGCGCAGGTCACCGTCGACGGCGAACGGCTCGCGGCCCTCCAGGTGCCGGGGCCCGAGGCCGGCTCCGTCGTCGTGGCGTCGACGTCCCGGGCGGCGCGGGTGCCGCTCGGCGGTGACGCGGCCCCGGGCGGCGTCGTCGTCGGCGAGCAGGTGAACCGGGTGCCGGGAGCGACCCTCATCACCCGGCCGGTCGTCCTCGACGGCTGCCTCCATGCCGCGTGGGCCGAGCAGAACCGGGTCTTCTACGGCGCCAACTGCGGCCGGGTCGACGACCAGCCGACGGCCACGCTCCCGGCGGACGGCGAGGAACCGACCCGGGACGGCGTCGCCTTCCGGGTCAACCGCGGGCTGCTCGTCCTCAACGACCTCGACAACGGCGGGGTGTGGGACCTCGAGGACAAGCCGACGAAGATCGACAACTGGGACGCGTTGACGCCGCCGACCCGCCAGGACGACGACAACGAGAAGAAGGACGAGAACCTCCTCGACGAGGCGAGCCTCCAGCAGCCGCCGAAGGCCGTGCCCGACGCCCTGACGGTCCGCCCGGGTCGCACGAGCAAGCTGCACGTCCTCGACAACGACACCGACGTGGCCGGGTCCGTCCTCGCGATCGACCAGCGCGACGTCAGCGCGCCCTCGCTGCGCGGGGTGGCGGCGACGGTGAGCTCGGACGGGCAGGCCGTGGACGTCTCGGTCCCCGAAGGCACCGAGAACCAGCAGTTCCAGTTCACGTACAAGGTGAACAACGGCAAGGCGGTGTCCAAGGAGTCCGCGACGGTGTCGGTGCGCATCGTCGGGGACGAGGTCAACGGGTCCCCGCGGCTGCGGCAGGGCGCGGCGCTGGCCCAGCAGGCCTACCCCGTCATCGCCGGCAAGCGCCTGTCGGTGCCGGTGCTCGCCGACTGGCGGGACCCCGAGAACGACGTCCTCGCCGCCCGGGCCGACCGCGAGGGCAGTGTCATCGACGGCGCCGGCCGGGTGACCCTCACCGCTCCGCTCGAGGTGGGCCGCCAGGCCGTCGCCTACGTCGTCACGGACGGCCGTGGCGGCACGACGAAGGGCACGGTCAACGCCCAGGTCATCGGCACCGACGGCGAGAGCAAGTTCGTGGCCCCGCGGACCCAGCCCGACGCCGTGCGCGGCGTCGTCGGCAAGCCCCTGCAGGTCGAGCCGCTCGGCAACGACATCGCCGGGGCCGACCCCGGCGAGCCCGACGCGGTGCTGACGCTGCGCAGCGAGGTGCGTCCCGTCGGCCCGCTCCAGGTCGACACCGACCTCGCCACCGGCGCGGTGACGGTCACCGGGGCGACCCCGGGCACCTACGACCTGTCGTACTCGGCGGTCACCGGCGCGGGCGCGGCACCGGGTCGCATCCGGGTCGACCTCGTCGCCCCGCCCGAGGGGGCGCCGCCGGTGTCGGTGCCCGACACCGCGACCCTGCACGACCAGGCCCCCGCCATGGTCGACGTGCTGGCCAATGACTACTCCCCGCGCGGCGACGTCCTCGTGACGGCGTCGGTGGAGTCGGACGAGGACGCCTCCTGGATCCAGCCCTCGATCTACCAGGGGCGGTGGGTCCGGCTCGAGGCCCGTGAGCCCGCACCGGCAGGCGAGCAGGGCCGGCGCGGTGTCGTGCGCTACACGGTGAGCGACGGGACGCAGCGCGTCACCGGCCAGGTGTCGGTGCTGCAGCAGGGTGCCCTCACCGACGCGCTGCCCATCGTCGTCGACGACGAGGCCACCGTCCGGGAGGGCGACACCGTCTCGATCCCGGTGCTCGACAACGACACGATGGCCGACGGCATCCCGCTGCGGCTCGACCCCGCCAGCGTCAAGGTCGTGAGCAAGGGTCGCGCGCAACGGGCCTTCGCCTCCGGCAACGTCGTCCGCTACGTGCCGGAGGCCCGGGGCCTCACGGCGTCGTCGTTCGTCACCATCGAGTACGCGGCGTACGCCGAGGGCAGCAAGGAGCGCGCGCAGTCCGCCCGGGTCCGGGTGCAGGTCACCCCGCTGCCCACCGCGCAGCGCATCAACCAGTCGCCCGTGGCCCGCACCTTCACCGCCACCGTCACCGCCGGCGATCCCATCACGATGACGATCCCGACCTTCGGCGTCGACCCCGACGGCGACTCGGTCTCGGTCGCCGGGGTGGTGGGGGCCGACGGCGGGCCCGTCGACCTCACCTTCGGCCGGGTCGTCGCGATCGGGCCGACGACGATCCGCTACGAGGCCTACCCGCTCGCGGCGGGGACCGAGGTCATCACCTACGAGGTCAACGACCGCTTCGGCGCGACGAGCCGTGCGTTCGTGCGGGTCGGGGTCGTCCAGCCCGGCGACGCCCAGCCGCCGGTGGCGGTGCCCGACGAGGTGTTCGCCGCCCCGGGCAAGACCGTGACGATCCGGCCCCTCGTCAACGACCTCATCGCCCGCGGCGATGTCGTCGAGGTCGACACCGAGTCGCTCAACGACGCCGCCACCCTGGAGCGGTGGCCGGTCGACGAGGACCACACCGTGACGACGAAGGTCCCCGAGGACGTCACCGCGCTGCACCAGCTGGTCTACGGCATCAGCGACGGCCTCTTCGACCCCTCGCGGGCCAGCATCCTGGTCCGTCCGGTGCCGGGCTACGTCAACCCTCCGGTCGCCAACGACGACGTCGCGGCGCCCAAGCCGGGGGAGACCGGCACCCTCGTCGACGCGCTCGCCAACGACACCGACGTCGACTCCGACCCCGAGACCCTGCGGATCGTCGAGGTCCTGTCCCCGGACGCCGCCTACGACCCCGCGACGAACCAGGTCCGGGTGCAGATCCTCGACCACCCGCACTCGGTGCCGTACGTCATCGAGGACGAGGACGGCGCCCAGGCGATGGCGCTGATCCACGTCCCCACGGGCGCCAACGGCCAGCCGTTCGTCGTCGCCGGCTCGCTCGTCGAGATGGACCCGGACTCGACGAGGACGGTCCCGGTCAACGACTACGTCAGGTCCCCGCGGGGCCGGGTCGTGTCGGTCACGACCGCCGAGACGCTGTCGGCCTCACCCGCCGAGCACCTGTCGGTGTCGCTCACCGACCAGCGGACCCTGGAGCTGACCTCCTCGAACGGGTACGTCGGCCCGGCCGCGGTCATGCTCGAGGTCACCGACCAGGACGCGGTCGACCAGACCGACTACGGCACGGCGTACGTGTCGGTCCCGGTGCAGATCGGCCCGAAGGTCCCGCTCCTGCGCTGCCCCGACGGCGCGGTCACCGTCACCGCCGGCGGGCTCGAGCGCGTCGTCGACATCCCGACCTTCTGTCACGCCTGGCTGCCCGTCGGGATGACCCTGGACGACGTGCAGTTCGAGACCCGGTGGCAGGAGGAGCCGGACGTCGACCTCACCGTCGACGGGCCCGGCAACCGCACCCTGACGCTGCGGGCCGGCCCCGACGCCTCCACCTCCCAGGGGTCGCTCTCGGTCACCTCGCCCGGCCTCGACGAGCCGTCGACGATCGCCGTGCGGGTCGTCGGCCGCGCCGCGGACGCCACGGGGGACGACGACAGCCCGCTGCCGCCGGCGAGCGTGCGGCCCATCGACGTGTCGGGGCTCGAGGAGGGGCAGTCGCGCACCGTCGACATCCGCCCGTACCTCGACTCGCCCCTGCCCGAGCCGCGCTGCACCGTCACCTCCGCCGCCGTCGAGTCCGGCTCCGGCCTCACGGCGTCGGCGTCGGGCTGCTCGGTGACGCTCGCCGTGGGGACCGAGCCGTCCCAGACCGCCCAGGTGGGCATCGTCGTCAGTGACGGCCCCGGCCGGCAGGCCCCGGGCCGGATCACCGTCACGATGCTCGGCCGCCCGTCGGTCCCCCGGCAGGTGGCCGCGGTCGCGGACCGCGACTCGGGCGGCCAGGCTCGGGTGTCCTGGCTGCCCCCCGCGTACGACGGCGGGTCGGTCGTCACCTCCTACGTCGTCCGCTGGACGGGGGGCTCGTCGGGCAGCACGACGTGCACGGCGTCCCCGTGCACCGTCACCGGCCTGACGAACGGGCAGGACTACCGCTTCACCGTCGCGGCGGTCAACGGCGTCGGCGAGGGTGAGCCCTCGGCGCCGACACCGGCGGTGCGCCCGGACCGGCTGCCCGAGCAGGTCACCGGTGTGCGCATGGTCTCCCGCGGCGACGGCTCGCTCACCATCGTCTGGGAGGAGCCGGTCAACGAGGGCAGCGCGCTGCGCAAGTACGTCGTGCGGCTCATCTCGAGCACCGGGCAGACCAAGACCCAGGACGTCGCCGCGCCGACCCGGCAGGCGACGGTGACCGGCCTCGACAACATGGCCGAGCAGGACGTGCAGGTCCAGGCCTGGAACGAGCTGGGCGCGGGGCCGTTCGGCCCGGCCGTCACGATGCAGTCGGCCGGCACCCCGCCCGCGCTCGCCGCCCCCGGCATCGCCGCCAGCGGGCCGGGCCCGGCGCAGGACTCGGCCACGCTCACCGTCACCTGGGAGCAGGGCACGCCCAACGGCCCGCCGACGACGAGGTACACCCTCTACCAGTCGGTGGACTCGGGGGCCTGGACCAAGGTCACCGACACCGCGCCCGACGTGCGCAGCGCCAAGGTCGTCATCCCGTACGACGGGCGCACCTACCGGTACACCGCGACGCTCACCAACGGTGCCGGGCTGGAGTCGCCGCGCAGCAACTCGTCCTCGTTCACCTCCAACGGCATCCCGTCGACGCCGACGGTGCGCGCGACGACGCCGGCGAGCAACAAGCGCATCGAGGTGACGGTCTCGGTCGGGCAGCCGCGGGCCGGCAGCTTCACCGCCGTCCGGTGGCGCGCCAGCGACGGCCAGAACGGGACGCACACGTGCGGGTGCGCCGCCGGGTCGCAGGTCACCTTCACCGTGGGGCCGTTCCAGACGAGCCCGACGACCCCGCGGACGGTCACCGTGTGGACGGTCAACTCCGGCGGCAACGAGTCCAACCGGGTCAGCGACGGCGCGACCCCGTACGGCGACACCCTGACCCCGACCGCATTCACCGGGTCGCGCAACGGCGACACCGTGACGTGGACGTGGAACCTGCCCGAGAACGGCCGCAACGTCGACCAGGTCCAGCTCGACGGCGCGGTCAACGGCACCTTCGGCGGCAACAAGACCTCCGAGTCGATCAACCGCGGCCCCGGCACCTACCAGCTGCGGGTGCGGGCGCACTCGGCCGCGGGCTGGTCGGGCTGGACGGCGTACCGCAGCGTCACCGTGCCCAACCCGCCCCCGGAGGTCTACAACGTCCGCAAGAGCCAGCAGCGCTACGTCGACCCCAACGGCCAAGGCTCGTGCAGCTACAGCCCGGGCTGCCCCGAGGTGCTCTTCGACATCCGCGACTTCCCCGGCGGGTCGGTGTGGAGCGTCGAGTGTCGCAGCACGAACGCCGGCGGGTTCGTCTCGAGCTCCAAGCTCACCGTCGGGCCGGGCGGCAACGGCTACACCTGGCCGGGCCGGTGCCTGTACGGCAACAACGTCGGCACCGTCACCGTCCGCCTCTTCAACGGGTCGGGGTCGCACTCCGGCAGCACCAACTGGGGCTAGCCCCCGCCCATCAGCCCCACGGAAGGACACCTCTCGCATGACCGTCACGACCGACCAGGCCGCCTGGTTCGCCCAGACCTTCACCGCCATGGTCGCCAACGTCGACAAGGCGGTGCTCGGCAAGGAGCACGTCATCCGCCTCGCCCTGACGTGCATGCTGTCCGAGGGGCACCTGCTCCTCGAGGACTTCCCGGGCACGGGCAAGACCCAGCTCGCGCGGGCGATGGCCGGCACGGTCAAGGGCTCGAACTCGCGCATCCAGTTCACGCCCGACCTGCTGCCGAGCGACGTCACCGGGGTGACGATCTACGACCCGAACACCAAGCAGTTCGAGTTCCACCAGGGCCCGATCTTCGCGACCATCGTCCTCGCCGACGAGATCAACCGCGCCTCGCCGAAGACCCAGTCGGCGCTGCTGGAGGTGATGGAGGAGGGGCACGTCACCGTCGACCGCACCCGGCACAGCGTCGGCGAGCCGTTCATGGTCATCGCGACCCAGAACCCCATCGAGCAGGCGGGCACGTACCGGCTGCCCGAGGCCCAGCTCGACCGGTTCCTCATGAAGACGACGCTCGGCTACCCCGACCACGAGGCGACCGTGCGGGTGCTGCGCGACGCGAAGGTGCGCGACCGGACCCGCGGGCTCGAGCCGGTCGTCACCTCCCAGGTCGTGTCGGACATGGCCGAGCTCGCCGACGAGGTGCACGTCGACACCGCGATCCTCGACTACGTCTCCCGGCTGGCCGAGGAGACCCGGCGGCACGTGAGCGTCCGGCTCGGGCTGTCGGTGCGCGGGTGCCTCGCGTTCGTCCGCTGCGCGAAGACCTGGGCCATCAGCCAGGGCCGGGACCACGTGGTCCCCGACGACATCAAGCTGCTCGCCCAGCCGGTGCTCAACCATCGGCTGCTCGTCACCGCCGAGGCGCAGTTCGCGGGCATCACCACCCCGCAGGTCATCGACCAGATCCTCGCCGAGGTGTCGCCCCCCACGGAGCGCGTCCCGGCATGAGCACGGTGGGTCCGCCCGACGAGGCCGAGTCGACCGTCCGTCGCTCCGGCCTGACCCCTCCCCCCGCCCCGCGGGCGGAGGCGCCTGCCGCGCGCCCCGTCGCCGCTGGGGCCCCCGGGCAGCCCCCGCGTCGCCGCAGCAGGGCCGACGGCGAGACCCGCACCATCACGCTGCCGCGGGTCCAGGTGCCGACCGCGCTCACCGACACCGGGGCCCGCATCCTCGTCCTCACCGGCAGCCGGATCCGCCCTCTCGCGCAGCAGACCCGACCGGTGTGGCGCCCGGTGCTCGACATCCTGCGCTGGGTGTCCCCGCTCGGCTGGACGGTGCTGGCCGTCGGGCTCCTCGCGTGGTGGATGACCGCCCGGTACGCCTGGCTCGAGCTGTCGATGGTGGCCGCCACCTGCCTCGTCCTCGTCCTCGCGTGCGTCCTGCTCGCCGTCGGCCGGGCGAAGCTGCGGATCCGGGCCGAGGTCGAGCCGAGCCGGGTCACCGTGGGGGACCCCGCGACCGGCCGGGTGACGGTGCGGAACGAGTCGGCGCGCGGGACGATGCCGCTGCTCCTCGAGCTGCCCGTCGGGCGGACCGCAGCGCGGTTCACGCTCCCGTCGCTCGGTGCGGGCCGCACCCACGAGGAGCTGTTCGTCGTACCGACCGGCGCCCGCGGCGTCGTCCCCGTCGGGCCCGCGACGACCGTGCACGGCGACCCCCTCGGGCTCGTCCGACGCACCGTCGCTTGGACCGAGCGCACCGAGCTCGTCGTGCACCCCCGCACCATCTCGCTCGAGAGCCTCGGCGCCGGCCTGCTGCGCGACCTCGAGGGCCAGGTGACGCCGGATCTGTCGATGTCCGACCTCGCGTTCCACGCACTGCGCGAGTACCAGCCCGGCGACGACCGTCGCTACATCCACTGGCGCTCCTCCGCCAAGCACGACCGCCTCCTCGTGCGCCAGTTCCTCGACACCCGCCGGTCCCACCTCGCGGTGGTCGTCGACACGAGCCCGGAGGTCTACACCGGCGGCGAGGACGACGTCGAGGTGGCCATCTCCTGCGCGGCGTCGCTTGCCCTGCGCTCGATCCTCGACGAGCAGGACACCACGGTCGTCTGCCACGGCGAGACCGCGTCCCGCACCACCGCCCCGCTCACCCTCGACGCGCTCGCGCGTGCCGACGTCGGGCCGCTCGACCTGTACGCCTCGGTCGGGCAGGCCGCCGGGCTCGCCCCGGACGCGAGCGTCGCGGTGCTCGTCACCGGCGTCGACCGGCCGTTCATCCAGGTGCAGCGCACCCTGGACCAGTTCGAGCCCGAGGTGGTGCGCGTCGCGCTCGTCGTCGACGCCGACGTGCCGGTGGGGGTGCGGCGCCTGGGCTCCATCGTCATCCTCCACGTCCGCGAGCTCACCGACGTGCGGCGCGTCCTGTTCTCCGGGGCGCTGGCATGAGCGGGCCCGCCGGCGGGCCGGCGGCGCAGGCCCCGCCGAGCCTCGCGACCGCGCTGCGCGGGGGTGCCCGGCGGGCGCCCCGCGACCCCGGCGCGCCCAGCGTGCTGCGCCGGGCCGTGCCCGACCGGGACGCGCTCGTCGACCTCGCGTTCGCCGCGGTCCTCGTGAGCATCGCCCTGCTCGGGCTGCGCACCGGGTTCCTCGGCGTCGAGTGGGTCGTGGCCGCGTGGGCCGGGCTCGTCCTCGGGCTGGCCGTCGGGCACCTGGCTGCCGCGTTCCGGTGGATGGCGCTCACGACGTTCCTCGTCCTGGTCGCCGGGTACCTGCTGCTCGGTGGGCCGCTGGCGGTTCGTGACTCCCTGGTCGCCGGTGTCGTCCCGACGCCGCAGACGTTCGCCGATCTCGCGACGTGGGCGGTCACCGGGTGGAAGCAGTGGCTCACCCTGCTGCCGCCGGTCGACGCGCGCGGCCCGGTCCTGGCGCTGCCGTGGCTCGCCGGCCTGCTCGGGGGTGCGCTGACCCTGGGCGTGGCCCGGCGGTGGGCGAGTGTGCCGCTCAGCGCGCTCGCCCCGCTCGGCCTGCTCGCGGCCTCCATCGCCCTCGGCACCCTGGAGCCGGCCGCCGTGCTGGTCCAGGGGGTCGGGTTCGCCGCGGTGCTCGTCGGCTGGCTCGTCGTCCGGTCGCACCGGACCCGGGCGCCGATCCAGAACGGGGCCGGTGCCCGCGCCCGGGTCCTCACCGGCGCCGGCCTGGCGGTCGTCGCGCTCCTCGGCGGGTTCTTCGCCGGCCCCCTCCTGCCCGGGTACGCCGCGGCCGAGCGGCGGGAGGTCGTGCGGACCGCGCTCGTGCCCCCGTTCGACGTGTCGCAGTTCCCGAGCCCGCTGCCCGGCTACCGGCAGTACACCGAGCCGAACGAGGCCGACCTGTACGACGAGGTCGTGCTCCGGGTCCGCGGCCTGCCGCAGGGTCAGGTCGTCCGCTTCGCGACGCTCGACCGGTACGACGGGCTCGTCTGGGGCGCCGCCGACCGGAGCGCCGACGGGGTGCCCTTCCAGCAGGTGGGCTCCCGGATCGCCGCGTCCGGCCGGGGCACCCCGGTCGAGGTCGAGGTCGCGGTGCCCGACGGCGGGTACCGGGGCACCTGGCTGCCGACGGTGGGCGCGCCGACGCGCATCGAGTTCGACGGGCCGCGGGCCGACGACCTCGCCGGCGCCCTCTGGCTCAACACCGACACCGCCACCGCGCTCGTCCCCGCCGGGCTCGTCGGGGGGGAGACCTACCGGATGAGCGCCCTCGTGCCGGCCGCGCCCGCCGCCGAGCTGCCCGAGGACCTCGACGTCGCCTCGGGCGCCTCGGCCGGCGTCGACGTCGACTTCCTCGACTCGCGGATCGATGCCTGGACGAGCCGCGCCGAGGGCGGTTCCTGGGCCAAGCTGCGGGCGTTCGCGACCGCGATGCGCACCGAGGGCACGTACACCGACGGCGGCACCCCCAACAGCTTCGAGAAGGTGTACCTGCCCGGGCACGCCATGTCGCGGCTCACCCGGTTCGTCGGGTCGAGCAAGCTGGCGGGCAACGACGAGCAGTACGCGGCCACGCTCGCGCTCGTCGGGCAGCGCCTCGGCATCCCGTCCCGCGTCGTCATGGGGGCCGTGCCGGAGGCGGGCGGCGAGGTGCGCGGCAAGGACGTGCACGCCTGGGTCGAGGTCCGCCTCGGCGACGGCTCGTGGTTCCCGCTCGGCTGGGACACGTTCGTGCCGAGCCGCGACAAGACCCCGAGCGAGCAGCAGCTGCGCACCGAGGAGCAGCAGGTGGGCGCCCAGGTGCCGCCCCCGGCCGGGGTCAGCCCGCCGTCGGTGCTCCAGGGCCCGGACCAGGCGCAGAACGCCACCGACGTCACGAAGCGCAAGAAGAGCCCGTTCGACGTCGCGGCCTGGCCGCTGTGGCTCAAGATCCTCGTGTTCGCGGTGCTCGTCCCGCTGCTCCTCGCGGCGCTGTACGTCCTGGTGCTGCGGTGGCTCAAGGCGCGCCGGCGCCGGCGCCACGCGTCGCACGGGCCGGTACCGGAGCGGGCCGCATGGGTGTGGCGGGACCTGGTCGCCGAGACCCGCTCGCTCGGTGTCGCCGTGCCGCGAGGCATGACACGTCGGGAGCAGGCGTGGGCGGTCGACGGGGCCGTCGTCGAGGCGATCACCGGCACGGCCGCCCCGGGTGAGGTCGGCCGGTTCGCCCGGCCGCCCGAGGGTGTGGTCTCCGTGGTCTCGGTCGCTGTCGCGATCGACGCGGTCGTGTTCGGTCCCGGTGACGGCGACCCCGCGACGAGCGCGGCGCTGCACGCTCGGGCCGAGGCGGCCCGCTCGACGCTGCGCTCGCGGGTCGGCCGGTGGACCCGGCTGCGCTCGGACGCCGACCCACGGCCGCTCCTCGTCGCGCGGGAGCGCACCGCGCCCGCCGCCCGCCGGTGGCGCCGCCGGCAGGTCCCGTCCCCCGCCTGACCGTCCCCGTCCCCCCATCGACCAATAGGTCACGCCAGGTACGCACCCGCCGTCCGCACATCGACCAATAGGTCACGTCAGGTACGCCCCGCCCCGAACGCGGCGTGACCTACTGGTCGAGGTGGGTACACGAACGTCCGGGGGCCCCTGACACGACGGAGCGGGCGGCACCCCTGCGTGGGATGCCGCCCGCTCCACCGTGCGTGCTACGCGGTACCGGTCGCGATGACGACCGTCACTGCGGGGTGACGACGCGTCAGCGCTCCTCGTCGCCCGCGATGAACGCCTCGAGCCGCGCGCGGCCGAGGTCGTCGGGGCGCTGCTCCGGCGGGGACTTCATGAGGTAGGAGGACGCCGACAGCAGCGCGCCGCCGACCCCGCGGTCCTTGGCGATCTTCGCCGCGCGGATGGCGTCGATGATGATGCCGGCCGAGTTGGGGGAGTCCCAGACCTCGAGCTTGTACTCGAGGTTCAGCGGCACGTCTCCGAACGCGCGACCCTCGAGGCGGACGTAGGCCCACTTGCGGTCGTCGAGCCACGCGACGTAGTCCGACGGGCCGATGTGGACGTTGCGGTCCTCGGTCTTGCCGGCGAGCGAGCCGGTGAGGTTGGACGTGACGGCCTGGGTCTTCGAGATCTTCTTGGACTCGAGGCGCTCGCGCTCGAGCATGTTCTTGAAGTCCATGTTGCCGCCGACGTTGAGCTGGTACGTGCGGTCCAGCTGCACGCCGCGGTCCTCGAAGAGCTTGGCCATGACCCGGTGCGTGATGGTCGCGCCGACCTGGCTCTTGATGTCGTCGCCGATGACGGGGACGCCGGCGGCCTCGAACTTGGCGGCCCACTCCGGGTCGGAGGCGATGAAGACGGGGAGGGCGTTGACGAAGGCCACGCCGGCGTCGATGGCGCACTGGGCGTAGAACTTGTCGGCCTGCTCCGACCCCACCGGGAGGTAGGAGACCAGGACGTCGACCTCGGCGTCCTTGAGCGCGGCGACGATGTCGACCGGCTCGGCGCCGGACTCGTCGATGGTCTGGCGGTAGTACTTGCCGAGGCCGTCGAGGGTGTGGCCGCGCTGCACGGTGACGCCGGTCGTGGGGACGTCCGCGATCTTGATCGTGTTGTTCTCGGAGGCGTCGATGGCCTCGGCGAGGTCCTTGCCGACCTTCTTGTCGTCGACGTCGAAGGCGGCGACGAACTCGACGTCGCTGACGTGGTAGTCACCGAAGCGGACGTGCATGAGGCCGGGCACGGTCGCGGACGGGTCAGCGTCCCGGTAGTAGTGGACGCCCTGGACGAGCGAGGACGCGCAGTTGCCGACGCCGACGACGGCGACTCGGATGGAACCCATGACTTTCTCCTACGGAAGTGCTGCGGGGGTGGACGGGGGACGGGGACGGGGGAGGTGCCGACGTCGGGGGGCCGAGCGGCGGAGCACCTACGGCTGGGGGCCGGGGTCGGTGGGGTGACGGCGCTCGGTGTCGATGAGCTCGGTGAGCCACCGGACCTCGCGCTCGGCAGTCTCCTCGCCGTGCTGCTGCAGGGCCGAGGTGTAGGCATCGAGCCGCTCGCGGCCCCGGACGGACTGCTCGCGGACCCGCTCGAGGTTCTCCTCGAGGCGGGAGCGGCGGCCTTCGAGGATGCGCAGCCGCACATCGTGCTCGGTCCGCGCGAAGAAGGCGAACCGCACGTCGAAGCCGTCGTCCTCGTAGGCGGTGGCGTCGGTGCGGGCCACGAGGTCGGCGAAGTGCTCCTTGCCGGTGGCGGTCAGCTCGTAGACGACGCGCGGCCGCTTGCCGGAGTGGACGGGGTCGGCCGCCTCGGCGATGAGCCCGCGGCCGAGCAGCGACTTCAGCGCCGGGTAGAGCGTCCCGTAGGACAGGGCACGGAACGGCCCCAGTGCCGTGTTGAGGCGGCGGCGCAGGTCGTACCCGTGGGTGGGCCCCTCGTGGAGGAGCCCGAGAACGGCGAACTCCAGGAGCTGGGAGCGGCGGCTGACCACAGCGGGCTCCTCTCGTACGCGGTTCGTCCGGGTGACAAACTCGGACCTTGTCACCTCGACGTTAGCACGGATATATCGGTGCGATACATCGGCACCAACCTGTGGGCGCCGAGGAGCCCGGTCGCTCAATGCGGGATTTCCCAGGAACGCCCGTCATACTCGGGCAGTGGGCGTGGTCAGCGCCCCTTTTCTCGTGCCCCGATCCCCCGAAGGCCCATGAGCGAGCGACAGCCACGTAACCGTGCCGAGGCCAAGAAGGCCCGCGGCAGCCGATCGACCGCAGGAGCCGGTGCGTCCCGGACCCGTCCTGCGGCGCGCGGTGCCGCGTCCCGACCGTCGCGGCGGCGGGTGTGGGCGAGACGCGGGCTCTGGGGCGCGCTGGTGGCGTTCGTCCTCGGCCTCATCGGGGTCGGCATCGCCTACGCGATGACCGACATCCCGGCGCCGAACCAGATGGTGCGGGCCCAGGCGAGCATCGTCTACTACAGCGACGGCAAGACCGAGCTGGCCCGGCTCTCGGACGACGGCGGGAACCGCGAGTCGGTGCCGCTGTCGGAGATCTCCGAGCACATGCAGCACGCGATCCTCGCGGCCGAGGACCGGGACTTCTACCAGAACAACGGCATCAGCCCCACCGGCATCGCCCGGGCCGTCTGGGTGGCTGTCAAGGGCGGGCAGGCGACGCAGGGCGGGTCGACGATCACCCAGCAGTACGTGAAGAACTACTTCCTCACCCAGGACCGGACGATCACCCGCAAGGCCCGCGAGATCCTCATCTCGCTGAAGATCGACAAGCAGCAGTCCAAGGACGAGATCCTCGAGAACTACCTCAACACGATCTACTACGGCCGCGGTGCCTACGGGATCGAGACCGCGTCGAAGGCGTACTTCGACAAGTCCGCGAAGGACCTCACCGCCGCCGAGTCCGCCCTGCTGGCGTCGGTGATCCGCGGTCCGTCGCTCTACGACCCGCAGCTCGGCGACGAGCAGCTGAAGAACGCCGAGAGCCGCAGCGCCTACATCCTCGACGCGATGGTGGACCAGGGCTGGCTGTCCTCCGCGGAGCGCGCCGACGCGACCTTCGTGGAGCCCCGCGCCTACAAGCCGCGCGCGCTGGGCGGGACCAACGGGTACATCGTCGACCTCGTGAAGCAGGAGCTCGTGAGCAAGCACCAGCTCACCGACTCCGACATCCAGCGCGGTGGCCTGCGGGTGGTGTCCACCATCGACAAGGACAAGCAGTACGACGCGAACATCGCCGTCCGCGAGGAGCGCCCGCAGGACGAGCCCGAGATCCACGCCGGCCTCGTCTCGATCCTCCCCGGGGACGGCGCGGTCGTCGCCCTCTACGGCGGCGACGACTTCGCCGAGCGCCCGCTCAACGACGCCACCCAGGCGAAGATGCAGGCGGGCTCGACGTTCAAGATCTTCACCCTCATCGCCGCCCTGCAGTCCGGTGACGTGAGCACCAAGACCCGGTACAACGGCGCGAGCCCCCAGTTCTTCGAGGAGTTCGCCGACCCCAACGGGCTGACCCCCGAGCTGAAGCAGGGCCGGGTCAAGAACTTCGGGGACGAGCAGTTCGGCAACATCGACATGCTCACCGCGACGGGTCACTCCGTGAACACCGTCTACGCGAGGGTCAACATCGACGTCGGGGCCGAGAACACGATGAAGGCGGCCGAGGACGCGGGCATCCGCTCCAAGCTCGAGCCCGTCGTCGCCGACGTGCTCGGCACCGACTACGTGACGGTCATGGACATGGCCAACGCCTACGCGACGATCGCCGCGCAGGGTGTCCGCTCCGACCCGTACCTCGTCAAGGAGGTCAAGTTCCTCGACGAGGGCCTGCCGACGATCACGGCCGAGCCGACGACCAAGCGGGTCTTCGACGAGGACCTCATGAGCGACGTCATCGACGCGATGCAGGAGCCCGTCAACGGCGGGACGGCGCGCTACGTCGGCGAGAACCTCGACCGGCCCGCCGCGGGCAAGACCGGCACCTCCGAGAACTTCCGGTCCGCCTGGTTCGACGGGTACGTGCCGCAGTTGGCGACCGCCGTCGGGATGTACCGCTCCGACCCCGAGACCGGCGACGAGCTGGCCATGACGGACCTCGAGACCGCCGGCAGCATCACCGGCGGCACGTTCCCGGTCCGGATCTGGACGGCGTACATGAAGGCGGCGCTCGAGGGCACCGAGGTGCAGGAGTTCCCGGAGCCTGCGTTCATCAACGAGGACGCCGCGCCGCCGTCGACCACCGCGCCGCCCACGTCCTCGGCCCCGCCGTCGACGACGAGCGCCCCGCCGACCACGACGAGCGCCCCGCCGACGACCAGCGCCCCGCCGAGCCCGACCGAGTCCCCCTCCTCGACGATCACACTGCCCGGTCCCAGCCGGTCGCCCAAGCCGTCGTCGAGCGGGAGCCCGTCGGCCGCCGGGTCGCCGCCGCCCGACTGAGCCGCACGCCTTCACCGTGCTCGCGTCCCCCGGACCCCGGGTGCGGCTCCCCGAGGGTCTGCTGACGGCCCTCGGGGGGCCGCGGGGCGCCCGGGCGCGCAGCCGGGCGACCGGCCTGGGTCGGTTAGCGCCGGTCGTGCTGCTCCTCGGCCTGCCGCTGGTCGTCGCAGCGCTGCGCCAGGCCTCCTGCGCCGACCACGGCTGGGAGGGCCGCGCGCCCGTGTGGCGGCAGTGCGCGTCGCCGCTGCTCGCCTCGCTCGTCGAGGACGACGCCGGCCGCGGGGTGTGGGCCTACCTCACCGGTGCGGCGCCCCTCGACCTGCCGGTCCTGCGCGGGGTCGTGGCGACGGGACTCGCAACCCTGGCCCCCGGCGCCGGCATCGGCGAGCAGCGCTGGGTCCTCGTCCTGTGGACCGTGCTCGCCGCGGTCATCCTCGCCGGGCTCGTCGTGGTCGTCGGCACCGTCCGGGGGGCGCCCGATGCCGACCCGGTGGCGCTCGCGCTGTCGCCGGTGCTGGCACTCAGCGTGCTCCTCTCGACCGACCTCGTCCCGGTGGCGCTGGCCGTCGTCGCCGTGTGGGCCTGGTCCCGGCACCGCCCCGAGCTCGCCGGAGTCCTGCTGGGTCTCGCCCTGCTCGGGGGGCCGCAGGCACTCCTCGTCGTCCTCGCCCTGGCCGTCGTCCCGCCAGCCGAGGTTCCCCGCGCCGTGCGGCGGCTCCTCACCTCGGTCGCCGTCACGACCCTCCTGGTCGTGGGGCCGGTAGCGGCGCTCGACCTCGGGACCCTCGTCCGGCCGCTGCGCGCCTGGTGGACCGGGGGCGCCGGTCCCGGCTCGCTGCTCTACGTGCCCGAGCTCGCGCTGCACCCGCTGGGACCCGGTCCGGTCGCGGCGATCTCCGTCCTCGGGCTCCTGCTCGCCGCCGCTCTCGTCGTCGTCCTGGCCTCGCGCCGGCCCGCGCCGCCGGCCGCAGGGGTCGCGCTCGTCGGCCTGGTCGCCGCGCTCGTCACGGCACCGTCCGCGCCCGTCACGGCGGCGCTGTGGCTCGTGCCGTTCGTCGCGCTCGCCGGGGTGCCGTGGCGCGATCACCTGGTCTGGGCGGGCGCCGAGGCGGTTCACCTCGTGGCCTGGTTCGGGTGGGTCTCGGCCCAGACCGACGCCGCGCACGGGCTGCCGGCCGGCTGGTACGCCACCGCGCTGGCGTTACGGGTCCTCGCGGTGACCCGGCTCGGCTGGGTCGTGTGGGCGCGCGCGAGTTGGGGGGATCCGCCACGGGCGGGTACGCTTCAGCGGTTGCCCACCGTGCGCCCTGTGGACGAAGCCCGGGGCGCTGTGGGCGGCAGTGCATACCCTCCTGTCACGGAAGGACCGTGACCGCTCAGACCGAAGGAGGCGGGTTAACGCATGCGTCAGTACGAACTCATGGTCATCCTCGACCCCGAGCTCGACGACCGGACCGTCCAGCCCTCGCTGGAGAAGTTCCTCGGCGTCGTGACGACCGATGGTGGCACCGTCGACACGATCGACGTCTGGGGCCGCCGCCGGCTCGCTTACGAGATCAAGAAGAAGCCCGAGGGCATCTACGCCGTCGTCAACTTCACCGCCGAGCCGGCCACGGCCAAGGAGCTGGACCGTCAGCTCGGCCTCAACGAGTCGGTCATGCGGACCAAGCTCATGCGCCCCGGCGCCTGAGCCCGCAGTCACCGGTCCACGACCTACCCCAGAAGGGACACTCGTCATGGCAGGCGACACCGTCATCACCATCATCGGCAACCTCACCGCCGACCCCGAGCTCCGCTTCACGCCCTCCGGCGCAGCGGTCGCCAACTTCACCGTCGCGTCCACTCCGCGCCAGTTCGACCGTCAGTCGAACGAGTGGAAGGACGGCGAGACCCTCTTCATGCGCTGCTCCATCTGGCGTGACGCGGCCGAGAACGTGGCCGAGTCCCTCCACCGAGGCACCCGGGTCATCGTGTCGGGGCGGCTGAAGTCGCGCTCGTACGAGACCAAGGAGGGCGAGAAGCGCACCGTCGTCGAGCTCGAGGTCGACGAGGTCGGCCCCTCGCTGCGGTACGCCTCCGCGAAGGTCACCAAGGCCGAGCGCGGCGGCTCCGGCGGCGGCGGTTTCGGCGGCGGCGGCGGCCAGCAGCAGAACGACCCGTGGGCCACCGGCGGCTCCGCTCCCCCGCAGGGTGGCGGGCAGCAGGGCGGCGGCTGGGGCGGTAGCCAGCAGGCCCCGCAGCAGCAGCCCCAAGGTGGTCAGCAGGGCGGCGGCGGCTGGGGTCAGGCGCCGAGCTACGACGAGCCCCCTTTCTGATCGTCACGACCTCCCGGTCCGTGACGGCACCCCACTGAACGATCCAGACACCATCCCTGGGAGACCAGGGCTCATCCGCCGGGGACGCCCCGGCAGAAGGAGAGCACCACGATGGCCAAGCCCGCCATTCGCAAGCCGAAGAAGAAGGCCAACCCGCTCAAGGCGGCGAAGGTCGAGAACATCGACTACAAGGACGTTGCGCTCCTGCGCAAGTTCATCTCCGACCGTGGCAAGATCCGCGCCCGGCGCGTGACCGGCGTCTCCGTCCAGGAGCAGCGCCTCATCGCCAACGCGGTCAAGAACGCTCGCGAGATGGCGCTCCTGCCGTACTCGAGCTCGTCCCGCTGACCCGCCGAAGGAGCCAGAACGATGAAGGTCATCCTCACCCACGAGGTCACCGGCCTCGGTACCGCCGGTGACGTCGTCGACGTCAAGGACGGCTACGCCCGCAACTTCCTCTTCCGTCGCAACCTCGCGACGCAGTGGACCAAGGGCGGCCAGAAGCAGGTCGACGCGATCGCCAAGGGTCGTGAGACCCGCGCCGTGAAGACGCTCGAGGAAGCGCAGTCCATCAAGGGCAACCTCGAGTCCTCCCCGGTCAAGGTCACGGCGCACGCCGGCAGCAGCGGTCGCCTCTTCGGCGCCGTCTCGACCGCCGACATCGCCGCGGCCGTCAAGGACGGCGGCGGCCCCGAGCTCGACCGTCGCAAGATCGAGGTCCCCACCCCGATCCGCTCGACCGGCTCGCACACCGCGCTCGTCCGCCTCCACCCGGAGGTCCAGGCCACCGTCGCCCTCGACGTCGTCGCCGGCTGACGCAGCCACCACGAGGGCCCCGGACCGTCACGGTCCGGGGCCCTCGTGTGTCCCCGTCATGCGTAGATCCGGCGCGAACAGGCTGAGCCGCAGGCGCGCGCTCGTCCGACTCATCGGACCGCACGGGGGGTCCTTCCCCGCGAGCGTGGCTTCGTGACGCTCTTGTGACTCAGTCCCGGACGCGCCTGTGTCACGGGGGAATTCCTTACGACCTGGGCCGCGTTGAGGCGCTCGCGGGGCGCGGGGGCTGGCGCGACACGCCGAGGGCGGTTACGGTCGAAGGCTGAGCGACGTCCCAACCGCCCCCTCACAGAGGAGCATGAACGTGTCCGTCTCAGACCACCCCGAGTCCAGCGTCACCGACGCGGACCTGCCGCCCGCCCCGGCACGCAGCGGCCGGCGCGTCACCTGCCCCCGGGTCTTCTGGCCCGCGCTCGGCATCATCGTCACGTTCGTCGTCCTCGCGCTCGCCGCGCCGGGCGCGATGGGCGACCTCTTCTCCACCTTGAACGGCACCGTCGTCGGTGACCTCGGTTGGTACTACATCCTCATCGTCAGCGGCTTCGTCGCGTTCGCGCTGTGGATCGCGGTGTCGCCGATGGGTCGCATCGTCCTCGGCCGCGACGAGGAGGCGCCGGAGTTCGGGTTGCGGACCTGGTTCGCGATGCTCTTCGCGGCCGGGATGGGCATCGGCCTCGTGTTCTGGGGCGTCGCCGAGCCGCTCAACCACTTCGCCGCGCCGCCGCCGGGCACCGGGGACACCCCGGCCGAGGCGGCCCGCGTCGCCACCGACGTGACGTACCTGCACTGGGGTCTGCACGCGTGGGGCATCTACGTCATCGTCGGCCTGGCGATGGCGTACGCGATCCACCGCAAGGGCCGTCCGGTGTCGATCCGGTGGGCCCTGGAGCCCCTGCTCGGCGACCGGGTCAAGGGGTGGCTCGGTGACACCATCGACGTCATCGCCGTCGTCGGCACGGTCTTCGGCGTCGCGACCTCCCTCGGCTTCGGCGTGACCCAGGTCGGTGCCGGGCTGGAGTTCCTCGGCGCCGTCGGCACCGCCGGCACCGGGCTGCTCGTCCTGCTCGTCATCGGCATCACCGCGATGGCGACGGTCTCGGTCGTCACCGGCCTCGACAAGGGCATCAAGTTCCTCTCGAACGTCAACATGGGCCTCGCGGGCGCGCTGATGCTCGCCGTGCTGATCCTGGGCCCGACCGTCTTCCTGCTCGGCGACTTCGTGTCGTCGGTCGGCAGCTACGTGTCGAACTTCTTCCGCCTCTCGTTCCAGACCCTCTCCTTCGAGGGGTCCGACGGGACCGCATGGCTCTCGGGCTGGACGACGTTCTACTGGGGCTGGTGGATGAGCTGGGCACCCTTCGTCGGTGTCTTCATCGCCCGCATCTCCCGCGGCCGGACCGTCCGGGAGTTCGTCGCCGGCGTCCTCCTCGTGCCGACCCTCGTGACGTTCCTGTGGTTCGCCGTCTTCGGTGGCTCCGCCATCCACCGCGAGATCTTCGGCGAGGGCGGCCTCATCGGGCCGGAGGGCGCCGTCGACACCGAGGGCGCGCTGTTCCAGCTGCTCGACGGCTTCCCGCTGTCCGGGCTGCTCAGCGTCGTCGCCATCGTGCTCGTCGTCATCTTCTTCGTCACGAGCTCGGACTCCGGCTCATTCGTCGTCGACATGCTCGCCAGCGGCGGCAACCCGGAGCCCCCGGTCTGGAGCCGGGTGCTGTGGGCGACCCTCGAGGGCGCGGTGGCCGCTGCGCTGCTGCTCGCGGGCGGTGGTGGGCTCAGCGCCCTCCAGACGGCGGCGATCCTCCTCGCGCTGCCGTTCAGTCTCGTGATGATCGGCATGGTGTTCGCCACGACCCGGGCCCTGCTCCGCGAGCACGGCCGCCTCGAGCGCGCCGAGCGGCGGCTGCTCGCCGACGAGGTGGCCGGCCACATCGCGCGCACCCCCGGCCTGCGCGAGGAGGTGAGCGGCAACGGGTCGCCGAGGTCCCGCAGGGCCGCCACCCCGGACCCGGCCGAGACCCGTGAGGTGCCGACCGGTCCCTGACCGAACCGCTCCTGCCCGCTGGGCAGCCGGAGGCCCCACCGACGCCCGTCGGTGGGGCCTCCGGCCGTCAGGGCCCGGTGGGGGCGCGCCCGGCAGGGGAGCCCGGGCGCACCGCGGCCCTCCCCACCGCGCGGCGGTCGGACGTGCTGTCGGGGGCGACGCCTACGGTGGCGCCATGGCTGGGACGACGACACGACGCGGGGCCCGCGGGCAGGCGGCCTTCCGCTGCTCCGAGTGCGGGTGGCAGACGGCCAAGTGGGTCGGCCGGTGCGGCGAATGTCAGGCCTGGGGCTCGGTCGCCGAGGCCGGCGCCGTCACCACCCGCACCACCGCGGCGGGGGCCGTCGAGCGGCCCGCGGTGCCCATCGGCGAGGTCGACGTCACCCGGGCGGTCGCCCGTCCCACCGGCGTCCCGGAGTTCGACCGCGTCCTCGGCGGTGGCCTCGTCCCGGGGGCCGTCGTCCTCGTCGCGGGCGAGCCCGGCATCGGCAAGTCCACGCTCCTGCTCGACGTCGCGGGGCGGGCGGCCCGCTCCGGCGAGCACGGCGAGCGTCGCGTTCTCTACGTCAGCGGCGAGGAGTCCTCGGCTCAGGTCCGTTCCCGGGCCGAGCGGATCGAGGCGATGGCCCGCACGCTCTACCTCGCGAGCGAGACCGACCTCGCCACGGTGCTGGGGCAGGTCGACCAGGTGCAGCCCGAGCTGCTCGTCGTCGACTCGGTGCAGACCATCTCCAGCGGTGACGTCGAGGGCTCGGCCGGCAACGTCGCCCAGGTCCGCGAGGTCGCGGCCTCGCTCATCCAGGTCGCGAAGGCCCGCGGTATCGCCGTCCTCCTCGTCGGGCACGTCACGAAGGACGGCTCGATCGCTGGGCCTCGGGTGCTCGAGCATCTCGTCGACGTCGTCGTCCAGTTCGAGGGTGACCGACACTCGCGGCTGCGGCTCGTCCGGGCCGTCAAGAACCGGTTCGGCCCCACCGACGAAGTCGGCTGCTTCGACCTCTCCGACGTCGGCATCGTCGGGCTCGCCGACCCCAGCGGGCTCTTCCTGTCCGGCCGCACCGCCGCGGTCCCGGGCACCTGCGTCACGGTGACACTCGAGGGCCGTCGCCCGCTCGTCACCGAGGTGCAGGCCCTCGTCACCCGGTCCACCCTCGCCACCCCCCGCCGCGCCACGAGCGGCCTCGACACCGCCCGCGTCAACATGGTGCTCGCCGTGCTCGACAAGCGGGCGGAGGCGCCGATCGGGGGGAGTGACGCCTACCTGTCGACGGTCGGCGGTGTCCGGCTCACCGAGCCCGCCGCCGACCTCGCCGTCACCCTCGCGCTCGCCGGTGCCATCACCGACCGGCCGCTGCCGGGCGGCACGGTCGCCTTCGGCGAGGTCGGGCTCGCCGGCGAGGTGCGCCCCTGCACCGGCGCGCACCGCCGTCTCGCCGAGGCGGCGCGGCTCGGCTTCACCCGGGCCATCGTCCCGCCGGGTGTCCTCGGCGCCGGGCCGGTGCCCGACACCATCTCCGTCCTCGAGGTCGGCACGGTCTCCGAGGCGGTCCTGCGAGGCCTGCACGCGGTGCCGGTCGCCTGACCTCCCGACCGGGCGAGCGTGCCCGCCGGGCATCCGCCGTGGGGGCACGTCGAAACGAGACCTCCCCGTGACCCGGCGCCGGTTAGGATTCCGCGTGACCGTTCCGGCATTCCGCCGTGCGTGGCGGGCCCGAACCGGCGAAGGGATGTGGAGTGAGCGTGCCGCAGAGCGACGACGACATCCTGCGCGCCACCCTCGCCGCCGTCGCCCCCGGCACCGAGCTGCGCGACGGGCTCGAGCGGATCCTGCGCGGCCGCACCGGCGCCCTCATCGTGCTCGGCCACGACCGTGTCATCGAGCAGATCGCCACCGGTGGCTTCCGCCTCGACATCGAGTTCTCGGCCACCCGCCTGCGCGAGCTCGCGAAGATGGACGGCGGGGTCGTCGTCGACCGTGACGTCACGCGCATCCTGCGCGCCGCCACCCAGCTGCTGCCCGACGCCGGGATCGAGACGATGGAGTCCGGGACGCGGCACCGGACGGCTGAGCGGGTCGCGATCCAGACGGGCCTGCCGGTCGTGTCGGTGAGCCAGTCGATGCGGATCATCCAGCTCTACGTGGCGGGTCGGCGGGTGGTCCTCGAGGACTCCAGCGCCATCCTGTCTCGGGCCAACCAGGCGCTGCAGACCCTCGAGCGCTACAAGTCCCGGCTCGACGAGGTCACCGGCACCCTCTCCGCCCTCGAGATCGAGGATCTCGTCACCGTCCGTGACGTCGCGAACGTCCTCCAGCGCCTCGAGATGGTGCGCCGGATCAAGGACGAGATCGCCGAGTACGTCGTCCAGCTGGGCACCGACGGGCGTCTGCTCAGCCTCCAGCTCGAGGAGCTCACCGGGGGCCTGTCCGACGACCTGGGGCTCGTCATCCGCGACTACCTCCCCGAGACCAAGGCCGGGTACTCACACGCCCAGGCCGTCGCCAACCTCACCGACATCGACAGCACCGAGCTGCTCGACCCGGCAGCCGGCGCCAAGGCGATGGGCTTCACCGTGGTCGGGGACTCCCTCGACTCGTCGGTGAGCCCGCTCGGGCACCGTCTGCTGTCGAAGGTCCCGCGCCTGCCCGGCGCCATCGTCGAGCGGCTCGTCGTCCACTTCGGGTCGCTGCAGAAGCTCCTCGCAGCGAACGTCGACGACCTCATGGACGTCGACGGGGTCGGCGAGGGCCGGGCGCGCCTCGTGCGCGAGGGCCTGTCGCGGCTCGCCGAGACCAGCATCCTCGAGCGCTACGTCTGAGGTGAGCGCGGTCGCGGTCCCGGTCCTGCACGACCGGGTGCTCTCCTGGTACGCCGAGCACGCGCGCCCGCTGCCGTGGCGCGACCCGTCCTGCACCCCGTGGGGTGTCTTCGTCTCCGAGGTCATGTCGCAGCAGACACCGGTCGGCAGGGTCGAGCCGGTCTGGCGGGAGTGGCTGCGGCGCTGGCCGACGCCCGCTGCGCTGGCCGCCGAGTCCCCCGGGGAGGTCGTGCGGGCGTGGGGCCGCCTGGGCTATCCGCGGCGGGCGCTGCGGCTGCACGGGGCCGCCGCGGCCCTGGTCGAGCGGCATGGCGGCGAGGTGCCCCGGGACGAGGAGGCGTTGCGCGAGCTGCCGGGCGTCGGGGCCTACACGGCGGCCGCGGTCGCGGCGTTCGCGCACGGGCAGCGGACGGTGGTCGTCGACACCAACGTGCGACGGGTCCTGGTCCGTGCGCTGCAGGGGCGCGCCCAGGCGGCGCCGGCGCTCACCGCAGCGGAGGGCAGGCTCGCGGCGTCCGTCGTTCCCGAGGACGCTGAGGCGGCGAGCGTCTGGAACGTCGCGGTCATGGAGCTGGGGGCGCTGGTGTGCCGGGCGCGCGGGCCACGCTGTGAGGCGTGCCCGCTCGTCGACCTCTGTGCCTGGGTGGCGGCGGGCAGCCCCGCCGATGCGGGACCGCCCCGGCGTGGCCAGGCCTGGCACGGCACCGACCGTCAGGTCCGCGGCGCGGTGGTGCAGGCCCTCCGCGAGAGCGCTGACCCGGTGCCGCGGGCCGTCCTCGAGCAGGTCGCCGACGACCCAGAGCAGGTCGACCGGTGCATCGCCTCGCTCGTCGAGGACGGTCTCGTCGAGCCCGCCGGAGTCGGTCACCTCCGCCTGCCGGTGTGACCAGCACGTGCTCCCGGCTCGCAGCCGACATACTCGAACCGTGACCCCGACCGCCGGTGCGCACCGCACCGTTGCCGAGCTCACTGCCTGCCTGCCGCACCTGCTCGCTGCTCCGCACGACGTCGGCACGCTCGACCTCGTGGTCCGCCGGCCTGCGCTGGGCGCGCGCGAGGTGCTGGCCGAGGGCGAGCTGGACGCGGCCGCCGGTCTCGTGGGGGACACCTGGGCCGTCCGAGGCAGCAAGCGCACCCCGGACGGCCGTCCCCACCCCGACATGCAGCTCAACGTCATGAGCGCTCGGATGGTGGGGCTGCTCGCGTCGGGCCGCGACCAGCAGGCCCTCGCCGGTGACCAGCTGTACGTCGACCTCGATCTCTCGCACGAGAACCTGCCGGCGGGCAGCCGGCTCGTGTTCGGCGAGCCCGAGCGCCGCGGCCCGATCATCGAGGTCACCGAGCAGCCGCACACGGGATGCGCGAAGTTCGTCGAACGCTTCGGAGCCGACGCCATGCGTTTCGTCAACGGCCCCGTGGGGCGGCCGCTGCGGCTCCGGGGTCTCAATGCACGCGTGGTCGCGGCCGGGCGGATCCGTCCGGGCGACACCGTCACCGTCGTCCGGCCTGATGGTGACGTCCCTGCCGGTTCCTGACCTCCGGCGTACCTGGCGTGACCTATTGGTCGATACGGGGACGGGTGGGGTGTACCTGGCGTGACCTATTGGTCGATGTGGGGACGGCGCAGGACGACGGCCCGCCCCCCATCAAGGGGGACGGGCCGTCGTCGGTGTGCTCGGCCGGTCAGCGGTCGAGCGGCCGGTCAGCGGTAGAGCGGCTGGGACTGCGGGTTCAGCTCGTCGAGCCGGACGTCCGCCGCCTTCTTGAGGCTGGGCTCGTTGAGCTTGAGGACGTCGAAGCCCTTCTGGATGTCCGAGCTGTAGACGTGACCGTTGTAGTAGTACGCCGACCACGTGCCACCGACGTTGGCCGGAGCCAGCGGGCCGCGCTCGAACCAGCCGAGCTCGCGCGGGTTCTCGGTGTCGGTGAAGTCCCACAGCGAGACCCCGCCCTGGTACCAGGACTGGACCATGACGTCACGGCCCTTGACCGGCACGATCGACCCGTTGTGCGCGACGCAGTTCTCGGAGTCGAACTGGTGCCGCGGGATCTTGAAGTACGACGCGAAGGTCAGCTCGTTGCTCTTGGACAGCTCGTAGATGGCGTTGGCCCCACGCGTCGGGCCGATGTCGGCGTTGCACGTCGCCGCGCCGCCGCCGCCGAGCTCGTCGGTGAAGACGACCTTGGTGCCCTTCTGGTTGAACGTCGCCGAGTGCCAGAACGCGAAGTTCTCGGTGTCGGTGACCCGCTCGATGACCGACGGGGCGGCCGGGTCCGAGATGTCGAGGATGACGCCGTCGCCCATGCAGGCGCCCGCGGCGATCTTCTTCGCGGGGTAGGCGGTGATGTCGTGGCAACCGGTGGTCGCCGAGTACCGGTGACCCTCGGAGTCGGTGCCGCCGGGGTTGCCGCCGTCGGGGAACAGGTTGGGGGCGGCGATGACCGAGGCCGTCTCCGGGGCGTCCTTGTCGACCTCGATGATCGAGATGGCGTCGTGCGGGGGCTGGCAGTCCGGGTAGTCCGCGCGCGGGGAGTAGCTGGACACGTAGATGTAGTCGGTGTCCCCGGCCGGCACGAGGGTGTTGGTGTGCGAGCCGCACGCGGTCTCGACGGCCTTGACGTACCGCGGCGCGGTCGGGTCGGAGACATCGAAGATCTTGATGCCCTCCCACGAGTTCTTGAGCGTCACCGACTGGGTCGTCGACGCGCACGAGGAGTCGCTGCGCGAGCTGTCCGTCGACAGGTACAGCAGGTCACCCGAGACGGTCACGTCGTTCTGCGACCCCGGGCAGTTGACCTGGCTCAGGGTCTTCGGAGCCGCAGGGTCCGAGATGTCGTAGATGATGAAGCCCTGGTAGTTCCCGACGTAGGCCCGGTCGCCCTGGAAGGCGATGTCGGTGCCGAACTGGCCCGTGAACGGCCCGACGTGCGGGACGTTCGCGAGATGCTCGATGTTCTTGCTGTGACCGACCTGGTCCGGGGCGAGGTCGGTGCCCGACAGGCCCAGCCCGTCACCGGCGGCCGCCGCGCTCACCCCGCCGCCCAAGGCCACGACTGCTCCCGCGGTGATGGCCGCGATGCGTCGGAAACGTGACATACCCACCCCTTCCTCTGGGGAGGCGCCGGAGCCCCATGCGGTCCAGCGTCCTCGGGAGGGTCCGGCTCACAATGCCGTGCCGACGCGCTCGATGGACCCCGGCGTGAGTAAAGAAATGGCAAGGAACGATCGCGCCTGCCACGTGGTGTCGAGGGCTCCGGTTCCGCGTCATACAGTGGCGCCGTGCCGATCCACCGACCCTCGACCCGACGCCGCCGTGCGGGCGCCGCGCTCGTGGCCGGGGTCGCCGCCCTCCTCACCGGGTGCAGCGGCGGCGACGCGGCGCCGGCGGTCACGGCCAGCGCCGGCAGCGTCCCCGTCCTGCAGCCGGGCAGCCCGGGCGAGCCCAACACGACGCTCACGGGCCCCGCGGCCACGCCCGTCGTCAGCGCCAGCGCCTCCCCGGAGGACACCCGTTTCCTCCAGGACATGATCGCCCACCACGCGCAGGCCATCGTGATGGTCGACACCGCCGGGAATCGGTTCTCGGACACTCAGGTCGCCAGCCTGGCTTCGCGGATCCGCGACGAGCAGGGCCCGGAGATCGCGGCGATGGCGGGGTGGCTCGAGGCGCGCGGCCAGGACGTGCCCCCCGAGGCGGCCAACCCGCGCCTCGCCGACCACGGTGCCCACGCGGGGATGCCGGGGATGGCCTCCGAGACCCAGCTCGCGCACCTGGCCCAGGCCCGCGGGTCTGACGTCGACCGGCTCTTCCTCGCGCTCATGATCGCCCACCACGAGGGGGCGCTGACGATGGTCGACGAGCACGCCAAGGGGGCTGCGGACGAGCGGGTCGAGGAGCTCGCCGCCGAGATCACCGCCACCCAGTCCAAGCAGATCGGGCAGATGAACGACATGCTCGAACGCCTCACCTGAGCGCGCCCCCACCACGCAGCCGGGAGCCCGCACCGCTGCCGCGACCGCGGCATGTCGCAGAATGCGAGGCATGCCCGAGGGACACACGCTCTACGCGCTCGCGCGCGACCTGCACGCCGCCTTCGCCGGCACCGCCCCCGAGGTGACGAGCCCGCAGGGGCGCTTCGCCGAGGGCGCGGCCCGCGTCAGCGGCCGCCCGTTCCTCGGCGCGACCTCCCGCGGCAAGCACCTGTTCCTCGAGGTGGACGGCGAGCTGTGGGTCCACGTCCACCTCGGGCTCATCGGCACCTTCACCATCGACGAGCGGCCCTGGACGGCCGAGGTGCCCGTCGTCGGCCAGGTGCGGATGCGCCTCGCGACCCCCGAGCACGTCGCGGACCTGCGCGGCCCCAACCTGTGCGCCGTCGTCACCCCGGACGAGGTCGCCGCGGTCCTCGCCCGGCTCGGTCCCGACCCCCTGCGCCCGGACGCCGACCCCGACCTCGCCTGGCGGCGGATCTCGCGGTCGGCACGGACCGTCGGCGAGCTGCTCATGGACCAGGCGGTGCTCGCCGGCGTCGGCAACGTCTACCGGTCCGAGGTGCTCTTCCGGCACCGGCTCTCGCCGATGACCGAGGGCCGTCGGCTCCGCCCGGCGTCGTGGCGGCTCGTGTGGGACGACCTGGTCCGGCTGATGCCGCTGGGGGTGGCGACCGGGCGCATCGTCACCGTCGAGGAGCAGGTCCTCGCCGTCGAGGCGGCGCTGGGCCGTGGCGAGGTCCCGCGTCTTCAGGAGCGGACGTCGTACGTCTACCGGAGGGACGGGCAGCCGTGCGAGCGGTGCGGGTCGAGGATCCGGACCCGGGTCGTCGCGGGGCGCAACCTGTTCTGGTGCGGGAACTGCCAGCGGCGTCGTTGACCCCAACTCCGTGACACCGGTACCCGGCGACTGGTAGGCAGGGACCCGTGACGATCCGCGGCGCCGACGCGCACCTCGTCGAGCCGGGGCACCTGCCGACCCCGTTCACCGCCGAGGAGATCCGCCGGGGCTGCCCCGACGGGCGGACCATCGTTCTCCGGGTCGAGCCGGCCGGGCAGCCTCCGCAGACGCGCACCGTCACCTTCGTCGGCGGGGATGCGAGGGGGACGACCCAGGTCCGGGCCCCGCTCGGGGCCGACGGGAGGCCCGGCCCGGAGACGGGCCGCGACCGGTCGACGTGGCGCTCGCTCCAGGCGCACGCCTCGTTCCCCCGGGAGCGGTCGACGGTGCAACGAGCCCGCCTCGACCATCCCCTCGGCGACCTCGACTGCTTCCGGTACACCGTCAGCGACGGCGACGCGGTCGACACCTACTGGTTCGACCGCACCCGCCCCGGGATGCCGGTGCTCCTGGAGTCCCGGCGCGGCTCCGAGGTCGTCCTGCGGGTCACCGTCGTGTCCGACGAGGTCCACCCGGGCTGAGCCGCCTGCACGTCGGGTCAGTGCGCGTCCAGCGCCACCCTGACCGCTCCGGCCGCGGCCGTGAACGCCGGCAGGTCCGCGTCCCCGACAGGCAGCAGCGCGACGGCGTCGGCCCCGGCGGCGGCGTAGGCGAGGACCCCCTCGGCGACCCGCTGCGGGTCGCCCCACACCTCGGTGGCCGGCGCGTCCGCCGGGACGTCGAGCCGGAGCCGGTGCTCGGCGATCCGCTGCTCGCCGTCCGCGCCGAACGCGCAGGGCAGGAACGTCGTGACCTCCGGCCGGGGTCTTCCGGCCGTCGCCGCGGCGTCCGCCACCCGCTGCACGACGGACCGCAGCCGCTCGGGGGTGTAGCCACCGGGGACGACGAGCCCGTCCCCGAGGGCGCCGACGAGGTCGAGGGTGCGGGGCCCCTCACCCGCGAGGTGCAGGGCGAGCGGGGAGTGCGGCGGCCAGGACAGCCGGACGTCGTCGAGCCGGACGTACTCGCCCGCCGTCGTCACGGTCTCCCCGGCGAGGAGCCGCTGCAACGCCTCGGTGTACTCGCGCAGCAGGGTGAGCGGGGACCGCGGGCGCGCACCGACCTGGTCCATCCAGCCCTGGACCCCGTGCCCGATGCCCGCTACGAGCCGCCCGGGGTGGATGCGCTCGAGGGTCGCGAGCTCCATCGCGGTGAGTGCGACGTTCCGCAACGGCACCGGGAGGACGCCGATGCCGACCCGGATGCGCGCCGTGGCGCCGAGGGCGGACGCGGCGGACGCGATGCCGCCCTCACGGAAGCAGTCCTCCCAGACCCACAGCTGGTCGAGCCCGGCGTCCTCGGCGGAGCGCGCGAAGGGCAGGAGGGCTTCGGGCTCGAGCCCGGGGTGGAAGATCGTGCCGAGCGTGGTCATCGGCCCAGTGTGCCCGCGGCCCGGGGGTAGACCCGCACTTCCGGGTGGTTTCACCCGCTGACCCCGACCACCCGTCGGTCGCGACTCGTCCGTTCGGCCGAGTTCTCTGCGACACGGCGGCCAATCCGCCTGAGCAGGAGCCCGTCCGGGGTGGTCGGCCCTAGTGTCCTGCGATGTCGGACCGGGAGCGGGCCGCAACGGGGGGATCGGCGAGCCGAGTGCACCGCGCCCCCGGCTGCTCCTCGGTCACGACGACTCTCGTGAACCCGACCCAGGAGCCTCGATGCCCTTCCCCCTGCCCGCGCGCGCTGCGCGGGTCCGTCTCACCCGGGCCCTGCGTCCGGTGCTCGCCGTCCTCCTTGTCGCGCTGGGTCTCGTGATCCCCGCGACCGCAGCCCACGCCAACACCCCCGGCGGGGCGACCCGCACCACCGCGGTGCCGCTGCCCGTCGCCGACCTGGACTCCTCGTTCGTCGCGAGCAACGCGCACATGACGACGCCCCGGGGCACCGACGGGCAGTCCTGGAACAACGTCGCGTGGTACTCGTGGGTGCCGGCTGAGACCGTGTCCGTCTACATGCGGGCGACGTCACTGAGCCCCGGCGGGTGGGACAACACCCTCGAGGTGTGGCGCAGCGGCAGCCTCGTCACCCAGAACGACGACTCGTACGGGCTCGACGCCGCGCTCAGGGTCACGCTGCAGGCCGGCGTGCGGTACGAGATCGGTCTGGGCGGCTTCTCGACGTACTCCCGCGGCACCGTGAACCTCACCTTCTCGACCCGGGTGCCGTCGGCTCCGCGCGCCGTCGCCGCGCAGGCGCAGGACGGCGCGGCCGCCCTGTCGTGGACCGCCCCGAGTGACACCGCGGGTGGCGTCACGTCGTACACCGTCTCCTGCGGTCCCGTCGGAGACGCCCGGTCCGACTGCGGCAGCGTCCGGGGGACCCCGCCCGTGACGTCGATGGACGTCGTGGGGCTGAGGAACGGGACGGAGTACGAGTTCGTCGTCACCGCCGAGAACATCCTCGGTTCCTCACCCGCATCCGACGCCGTGACGGCCACTCCGCTGGCGGTCACCTCGACGACGGTCACGATCGAGCCCGCCGAGCCGACCAGCGGCGAGCCGTTCGCGCTCCGGGTCGCCGTCTCCGGCGTGACCGGTGGCACCGTCCACCTCACCTTCGACGGCGTGGCGCACACCCTGCGGCTCGGCGACGACGGCACCGACGTCCTCACCGACATCGTGCGCGGCGTCGGCTCCTACGCCTACGCCGCGGAGTACGCCGGCACGCGCGGGACCGCCCCGTCCGCGGCCTCCGGCGACGTCGTCGTCGCCAAGCGCGCCCAGACGGTCACCGTCGGGGCACTGCCCGAGGACCTCGTGTACGCCGGGACGCCGGTCGAGCTGTCAGCCACCTCGAGCGCCGGGCTACCGGTCACCTTCGCCGCCGACGGCGCGTGCGTGGTCCGGGACGGGACGATGCTCCACCTCGTCGACGTCGGCACGTGCACCGTCACCGGCCGGTCCGCCGGTGACGAGGAGACCCTGGCCGGGGAGGGTGTCGCCACCGCGGAGGTGGGCAAGCGCTCGCAGTCGCTCGTCCTCGCACCGCTGCCGCCCCTGGTCTACGGTCAGGACCCCGTCCAGCTCACCGCAGCGTCCTCGGTCGGGCTGCCGGTCGCCCTCACGGGTGACGGAGCCTGCACCGTCGAGAACGGGCTGCTCACCGTCACCGATGTCGGGGGCTGCACGGTGACCGCCGCCCAGCCCGGAGACGACCACACCGCGGCCGCCGAGTCGGTCGTGGGCACCGAGGAGGTCGCGCTGCGTGACCAGGTCGTCTCGATCGACGCCTTCGACGCCCCGACCCTCGGGGCGCCGACCACCGGCGTCACGGGTTCCTCCGAGTTCGACCTCCCGGTCACCCTCGCGGCCTCCGGCGCCTGCGCGTTCGACGGTGACGAGCTCGTGGCCCTCGCTGCGGGACCGTGCGTCGTCACGGCGGACGCCGACGGCGACCGGCTGACCAACCCGGGCTCGGCGAGCCGCACGGTCGAGATCGCCGACGTCGACACCGACGTCGCGGCCGGGATCGACGCGTCCATCGGCGACCGGGTCGCCGGTGCGCCGGTCTCGGCGGTCGGCTCCGGTCTCCAGCCGGGGAGCACCCTCACCCTGACGGTCCGCTCGACCCCGCAGATCCTCGGGACCGTCGAGGTCGCCGCTGACGGCACGGCCCGGATCGACGCGGTCCTGCCGCGCACCCTCGAGAGCGGAGAGCACCGGCTCATCGCCGACGGGAACGCCTTCGACGGCGGGGCCGTCCAGGGTGTCCTGCGCTTCGGCCTCGGCCGGGACGGCACCTTCGTCCTTCTCGGGGACGAGCGAGCCGTGACCGCCCTGCCCGTCGTGCCGGTCGCCCTCGCGGCCACCGGGGTGAGCGGCGCGCTGCAGGCGCTCGCCACCCTCGCCCTCCTCGCGATCGGTCTCGGTGTCGGGCTGGTCCTCGTGCGCGGGCGCCTCGAGCGGCTCTCGGCCTGACCCACACGCGACGCCCCTGGCCCGGTGCACCCGGACCGGGGGCGTCGCGCGCGTCCCTGTCCGCCCTCGGCGAACGCGCCGGGTGGGCGGAACACCGCAGACCTGGGTAGGCGTTGACCAGTACGTCGACGCGCCCGCGTGCCGCTTCTTGAGCGGTGGCGGCACCGCCCCCAGGTGGCGCGACTAGCATCGAGGGGACTCGACGTCAGGAGTAGCACCATGTTCGAACGGTTCACCGACCGCGCCCGCCGGGTGGTCGTCCTCGCACAGGAGGAGGCCAGGGGGCTCAACCACAACTACATCGGGACCGAGCACATCCTGCTCGGCCTCATCCACGAGGGTGAGGGCGTGGCGAGCAAGGCCCTCGAGAGCCTCGGCATCAGCCTCGAGGCAGTCCGCGAGCAGGTGCAGGAGATCATCGGCCAGGGCCAGCAGGCCCCGACCGGGCACATCCCGTTCACGCCCCGCGCCAAGAAGGTCCTCGAGCTGAGCCTGCGCGAGGCCCTCCAGCTCGGGCACAACTACATCGGCACCGAGCACATCCTGCTCGGCCTCATCCGCGAGGGTGAGGGCGTCGCGGCCCAGGTGCTCGTCAAGCTCGGCGCCGACCTCTCCCGCGTGCGCCAGCAGGTCATCCAGCTCATCTCGGGCTACCAGGGTGGCAAGGAGGGCGCCGCCGCCGGTGCCGGCGCGGCCCAGGGCGGCCCCGCCGAGGGCACGCCCGCGGGCTCCCTCGTCCTCGACCAGTTCGGGCGCAACCTCACCCAGGCCGCCCGCGAGGGCAAGCTCGACCCGGTGATCGGGCGCGAGAAGGAGATCGAGCGGGTCATGCAGGTGCTGTCCCGCCGCACGAAGAACAACCCGGTCCTCATCGGGGAGCCCGGGGTCGGCAAGACCGCCGTCGTCGAGGGGCTGGCCCAGGACATCGTCAAGGGCGAGGTGCCCGAGACGCTCAAGGACAAGCAGCTGTACACCCTCGACCTCGGCGCGCTCGTCGCCGGCAGCCGCTACCGCGGTGACTTCGAGGAGCGGCTGAAGAAGGTCCTCAAGGAGATCCGCACTCGCGGCGACATCGTGCTGTTCATCGACGAGATCCACACCCTCGTCGGGGCCGGCGCGGCCGAGGGCGCCATCGACGCCGCGAGCATCCTCAAGCCGATGCTCGCCCGCGGTGAGCTGCAGGTCATCGGGGCGACGACGCTCGACGAGTACCGCAAGCACATCGAGAAGGACGCGGCCCTCGAGCGCCGCTTCCAGCCGATCCAGGTGGCCGAGCCGACGCTGGCGCACGCCATCGAGATCCTCAAGGGCCTGCGCGACCGCTACGAGGCGCACCACCGGGTGTCCATCACCGATGCCGCCCTCGTCGCCGCCGCCAACATGGCCGACCGCTATGTCAACGACCGGTTCCTCCCGGACAAGGCGATCGACCTCATCGACGAGGCGGGCGCCCGGTTGCGGATCCGCCGGATGACCGCACCGCCGGACCTGCGCGAGTTCGACGAGAAGATCGCGGCCGTCGTCCGTGAGAAGGAGTCGGCCATCGACGGCCAGGACTTCGAGAAGGCCGCCCGCCTGCGCGACGACGAGAAGAACCTCCGCAGCGAGAAGGCCAAGCGCGAGGCCGAGTGGAAGTCCGGCGACATGGACGTCATCGCCGAGGTCGACGAGGAGCTCATCGCCGAGGTCCTCGCCGCCTCGACCGGCATCCCGGTCTTCAAGCTCACCGAGGAGGAGTCGAGCCGGCTGCTCCACATGGAGGACGAGCTGCACAAGCGCGTCGTGGGCATGGACGAGGCCATCAAGTCGCTCTCGCAGGCGATCCGGCGTACCCGGGCCGGCTTGAAGGACCCGCGCCGTCCCGGTGGCTCGTTCATCTTCGCCGGCCCCACCGGCGTCGGGAAGACCGAGCTGGCCAAGACGCTCGCCGAGTTCCTCTTCGGCGACGAGGACAGCCTCATCCAGCTCGACATGTCCGAGTACAGCGAGAAGCACACCGTCTCGCGCCTGTTCGGCTCGCCCCCCGGCTACGTCGGGTACGAAGAGGGCGGGCAGCTCACCGAGAAGGTGCGCCGCAAGCCGTTCAGCGTCGTCCTCTTCGACGAGGTCGAAAAGGCGCACCCGGAGATCTTCAACAGCCTTCTCCAGGTGCTCGAGGACGGTCGCCTCACCGATTCCCAGGGCCGCATGGTCGACTTCAAGAACACGGTCATCATCATGACGACCAACCTCGGCACCCGGGACATCTCCAAGGGCACGCTCGGCTTCTCGGCCGGCCCCGACACCCGGTCGGACTACGACCGGATGAAGAACAAGGTCATCGACGAGCTGAAGCAGCACTTCCGCCCGGAGTTCCTCAACCGCGTGGACGACACCATCGTCTTCCCGCAGCTGAGCCAGAGCGAGATCGTCCAGATCGTCGACCTCGAGATCGCCAAGCTCGACAAGCGGCTCAAGGACAAGGACATGGGCATGGAGCTCACCCCCGCCGCGCGGAACCTCCTCGCGACGAAGGGCTACGACCCCGTCCTCGGCGCGCGCCCGCTGCGGCGCACGATCCAGCGGGAGATCGAGGACGTCCTCTCGGAGAAGATCCTCTTCGGCGAGCTGAAGTCCGGCGAGATCGTCGCGGTCGACGCCACCGGCGAGACCAAGGACGACACGTTCACCTTCACGGGGACGCCGCACAGCCGGGGCATCGAGCTCCCGGTCGTGGCGGCGGACGCCACCGAGAGCTGACGTTTCTCCACTCGTCGACGGCCCCCGACCGCATGGTCGGGGGCCGTCGACGTTTGTCGGCGACAAAGGTCGTTGAAAGCTGACGCTTTTGTTTCAGCCCGAATTCATCGAGCGTGGATCATCAATCTCGTGCGGACCGGAGTCCCTGAACAAAACTTGACGTTTCCTTTACCCCATCAAACGCCGACATCACGCACACTTGTTTGTGCAAGGGCCTCCGGGGCCTCTTGCAGCGGCCCGCCACCACCCCTGCGGTGGCGGGCCGCACCCATGCCCGGTCCTCGGTGTCGCCGCTGCGGCGGACCCCACTACGCTGCCGACGTGTCGACGCCCGATCCCCGCCCGCTGACCCCCGTCGTCCGGCCCGCCCGCCCCGCGGACGTCCGGGCCATCCGAGGCCTCGTCGCCCCGCTCGCCGAGGCCCGCGTCCTCCTGCAGAAGGAGGCCGTCGCCTACTACGAGTCGGTCGCGGACTTCGTCGTCGCCGAGCTGGACGGTCGGATCGTCGGCTGCGGGGCGATGCACGTGCTGTGGGAGGACCTCGGGGAGGTGCGGACCCTGGCGGTCGACCGGTCGGTGCTCGGCCGGGGCGTCGGGGCGGCGATCCTCCAGCGTCTCGTCGACCGGGCCCGGGAGCTGGGGCTGTCGCGGCTGTTCTGTCTGACCTTCGAGACCCGGTTCTTCGAGCGGCACGGTTTCGAGCCCATCGAGGGCCAGGCGGTCGACCCCCAGGTGTACGCCGAGCTGCTGCGGTCCTACGACGAGGGCGTGGCGGAGTTCCTCGACCTCGAGCGGGTCAAGCCGAACACGCTCGGCAACACCAGGATGCTCCGGGTGCTCTGAGCCGGGCCGACCCCCGGCCTCAGGACGGTCGCCGGGCGGTCGCCTCGCGCGACGCCTCGTCCTCGGTCTGGTCCTCGGTCTCGTCCTCGGGCTCGTCCTCCTCGGCGTGTGGCTGCTCGGAGCCGGCCGCCTCGCCCGGTGCCACCCCCGGGCCACTGGAGTGCCGCGACCGCCGCGGTGCGGGCGCCGCCCGACGGCGGACCGCGAGCACACCGAACCAGCCACCGCCGACGAGAAGGAGCAGGCCGGCCAGCGGCAGGCCGAGCCCGAGGGCCAGGGCCCAGCCGGCCCGGTCGGTGGCGTCCTGAGCGGCGGCTCGTGCCTCCGCGACCTCACCGCCGTCGAGCAGCACCTCGGCCCGGTCGGCCCGGTCCTCGACCCCGAGGACGGTGGCCCCGAGGTCGGTGAAGGGGTCGTCGGCGGCGTCGGCGGCACGGCGGGCCGCACCGACCGCCGTGATGGCGTCGGCGGCCGCGGGCAGCGACGTCGTGAGCGCGGCGTAGTCGTCCTCGAGGCTGGCCCGCTCGTACGACAGCCGCACCCGGTCGGGGACGTCGAGGCCGGTGCGCTCGGCGGCCTGCTGGACGGCACGGGCATCGTCGCCGAGATCGGCCACGGCCGCCCTGACCGAGCCGGCGCGCTCGAAGTCCCACGAGGACAGCGCGTCGCGCAGACCCTCGGGTGGCAGCCAGGCCCCGTCGGCGGTGTCGACCTGCTCGTACCCGGCGCGCTCCCGCTCCCTGGCCGCCAGCTGGTCCTCCTGCTCGGGGGTGAGCACCCACTCCACGAACACGTCCGGCGCGTCCTCGACTCCGCCCCGGGTCTGGACCAGGTCCAGCCAGTCCGACCACGACGTGCGCCCCGCGCTCGGGGTGACGGTGCCCGCCGGGTCGTAGGCGCGCTCACCCCGGATGCCGGCTCCCACCACCCCGGCGAACTCGTCGTCGTCCAGGCCACCCAGCAGGGTCGTCATCACCTGGTAGGAGGCGGGGTAGGCGTAGGAGTCGACATCGCCCGAGCGGTCGCCGGCGTCACCCTCCCACGCGTTGAGCGCGACGGCGCCGTCGGCCGAGCGCGCCACCGAGGCACGCTGCGCGGGCGTGCCCCCGGTGGCCTTCACCGCCCGCTCGGCGATGGCCTGGGCGAGACCCTCGAACAGCCACCGTTCGTCGAATCGGTCGCCGGAGACCCATGCGTGGGACAGCTCGTGGAAGATGAGGTCGTCGTCGAGCTGCTCGCCGACGACGATCTCGTCCCCCGTCGGGTCGAACCAGCCGTCGAAACCCCGCAGCGACGGCGCGGCGTCCTCGCGGATGCGCTGCAGCCCGCCGGGCCACGGGTTGTCGACGAGGTCCACGAGCGTGGGGAGGCCGTCGGTGACGGTGTCCGCGACGAACGCGGCCCACTGGTCGTCGTCGGGGAAGCTCTCGAGAACGAACGAGAGGTCACCGACGTCGACGACGCGCTCGCTGGTCTGGCTCGGGTCGCGCAGCGACACGACCGACCACAGTCCGCCCTCGAAGGTGTTCTCGGTGGCGGTGTAGGTGGAGGTGTCCCCGGAGCCGCCGCTGTCGTACAGGTCGACGGTGCTCGTGAACGTCATATCGGCCGGCGCGACCACCTGCACGGTGTTGCGCCCCTCGTCGCCGGGCCCGTAGGCGACGAACGTGGCGTAGCCCGGGCCCACCCGGGTCTGGTCCGCCGAGCGGGCCGCCTCGCCGACGATGTCGAAGGTGAGCTCGATGCGACGGCGGTCGCCGTAGGTGAGGTTGGGGAAGGAGATGCGGGCCAGGGAGGTGCTGGGGTCGTCGGTGGCCCGCACCGAGACCGGCAGGGTCGACCCTTCGCTCCTGGCCACGACGCGCTCCGAGCTGGTGGGGATCGGGACGGCGTAGGCGTCGAAGTAGTACGTGTACACGCCACCGTCGCCCTCACGGTCGGGGCTGACGTTGCGCAGGTCGAGGGTCATCGTCGCGCGGACGACCTCGGACTTCGCCCCGACGACGTACCGGCTGCTCGCCTGAACGGTGAGACCCTCCTCGGAGGCCACCGCCGAGGCGGCGCCACCGACGGCGGAGGCCGCGGCGACCCCGGCCGCGAGGGCCAGGCCCAGCACCCGGCGCAGCCTCGTGGTCATGGTTCCTCCGTGTGCCTCGCCCGGCCCACCGGTCCTGGTCGTGACTCGATGCTAAGCACTGGCACGGCGGAGCGTAACCCGAACTCCCCGCCCGGACGGGCGAGTGCGCGCGACGCGCGGAGCGGGTCGCGGTCGGGCGCAGCAACTCCCGCCCGGACGACCCCTGCTCAGCTCGCCTTCTTCTCCGTCTTCTTCTCCGCCTTCTTGCTCGCGCTCTTCTTGGCCGTCGCCTTCTTGGCCGTCTTCTTCGCGGTGCCCCGCTCCGAGCCGGACGAGGGCGCCTCGCCCCGGCTCGCCTTGGCCTTCTCGACCGAGCGCGACAGGGCCGCGAGCAGGTCGACCACCTCGCCGGACTCCTCCTCCTCGGCGGCGGCCACCTGCACCTCGCCGCCCTCGACCTTGGCGCGGACGAGCTCCTTGACCGCGATCGCGTAGTCGTCCTCGTACTCGCTGGGGTCGTAGTCGCCGGCGAGCTGGTCGATGAGCATCTTCGCCATGTCCATCTCCTGCTTCGTGGCCTGCTGCTCCTCGTCGACGTGGGCGAAGTCGGCGGCTCGGACCTCGTCGGGCCACAGCATCGTCTGCATGACGATGACGCCGTCGCGTACCCGCAGGACCGCCATCGTCATCCGGGTCCGGATGGACACCGTGACGATGGCCATCCGCTTCTCCTTCTCGAGCGCGTCGCGGAGCAGGACGTACGGCTTGGTCGCCGACTTGTCGGGCTCGAGGTAGTACGACTTGTCGAGCCACATCGGGTCGATCTGGTCGGCGGGCACGAACTTCGTGACGCCGATCTCCTTGGACGTCTTGCTCGGCAGGTCGGCGAAGTCCTCGTCGGTGAGGACGACCATGTCGCCGTCCTCGGTCTCGTACCCCTTGGCGATGTCGTCGTAGCTGACCTCCTCGCCGTCGATGGAGCAGGTGCGCTTGTACTTGATGCGGCCGCCGTCCTCGCGGTGGACCTGGCGGAACTGGACGTCGTGGTTCTCGGTGGCGGAGTACAGCCGCACGGGCACGTTGACGAGGCCGAAGGAGACCGCGCCCTTCCAGATCGCACGCATCGTGGTCACGTCCTTTGCGTCGGCGCGCCGGGTCGGCGCGGCGTCATCCCAGCGTAGGCGCCATGCCCGGTCCGGCGGGAGTCCCGGTGCGCCTCACGCCCGGACCGCCGGAGACGGTCCGGGCTGTCAGCGGGCCGCGCCCTCGACCGCCTGCACGAGGGCGTCCAGGGGCGGGGGCAGGTCCCACGGGTCGAGTCGCTCCGCGAGACGGGCGGCGAGCCGCGCCTTGCGGCCGGAGCCGGCTCCCGCGAACCGGTGCAGCTGGTCGGCGACCGGCTGGTCCCGCCACTGCGGCATCTGCGCGAACGTCCGGAACCCCGCCAGCTCGGCCATCCCCGCGAGCACGTCGACGACGACCGTGGGTCCGACCGCCCCGATGAGCACGTCCTCCAGGTCACGCTCGCACGCGAAGACCCCGTGCCACGTGAGCTCCTCGGTGGTCTCGGCGCGGACGCCGTGCCGGCGCAGGGCGCCGGCCGCGAACCGCACCTCACCCGCGTCGACGAGGACGAGCACGTCGGGGCCGGGCCCGCCGAGGTCCTCGAGGTGGCGGGCGAGGTTCGTGACCCCGCCCATCGCCCGTACCTCGGCCTCGGTCCCGCGTGCAGCGAGCACGACCCGGACGACGACGGCGTCGCTCTCGCCCTCGACGAGCACCACAGGGGGCCCCGGCCGAGGTGCCGGCTCCGCGGCAGTCATGCCGTGACGCTAGCCGAGCGATCGCCGACGCGTCAGCCGCTCGAGGCGGCAGGATGGAGCCATGCGCCCGATGCTCGCGACCGCCGCGGACGCCCCGCCGCACGGCCCGCAGTGGGTGCACGAGGTCAAGTGGGACGGCATGCGCGTGCTCGTCGACGTCCGGGGTGGCCGGGTCACCGTCACCTCGCGGACCGAGCGGGACGTCACGGCCGCCTTCCCCGAGCTCGACGCGCTCGCCGACACCTACGACGACCTGCTGCTCGACGGCGAGGTCGTCGCGCTCGACGACGGCCTGCCGAGCTTCCACGCCCTGACCGAGCGGATGCACGTGGGGGAACGGCGCCGGGCCGAGCGGCTCGCGCGCAGCCGGCCCGTGACGCTCATGGTGTTCGACCTCCTGCGGCTCTTCGGTCAGGACCTCACCGGGCAGCCGTGGAGCGCGCGCCGGGCGCTCCTCGAGAAGCTCGAGCTCGACGGTCGGTCGTGGCAGGTGCCGGAGGTCCACGACGACGGGGACGTGCTGCTGCGGGTCACCGGCGAGCAGGGACTCGAAGGCGTCGTGAGCAAGCGCCGCAGCGCGGCGTACACCCCGGGTCGGCGGTCGGCGGACTGGCGCAAGGTGGCGCATCGCCGGACGTACTCGGTCGTGGTCGGGGGATGGCGACCCGAGGCGGGGTCCGGGGCGTCGTCGGGTGACCGGCTCGGGGCCGTCCTCGTTGGGCTTCCCGACGGCGACGGAGGGTGGCGGTACGCAGGGCGGGTCGGGTCCGGGCTCGCCGGCTCGGCCGGTGTGGCGCTGCTCCGCCGGTTGCGTGGTGCCGGGCGGCAGGGGTCCCCGTTCTCCGACGAGGTGCCGCGAGTCGACGCCTCCGGGACGACGTGGGTCGAGCCGCGCGTCGTCGTGGAGGTGCGCACCCTGCAGCTGACGGCCGCCCACCGGCTGCGCCAGCCGAGCTACCTGGGGGTCCGCCACGACCTCACGCCCGAGGATCTGCAGGAGGTCGGCGATGGCGGCTGACCCCCAGGTCACGAGGGTCGAGGTGGCGGGGCGCCGGCTCCGGCTGACGAGCCTCGACAAGGTGATGTACCCCGCCACCGAGACCACCAAGGGTGAGGTGCTCGACTACTACGCCCGCGTGGCGGACGTCCTGCTGCCGCATCTCGCCGGGCGGCCGGTCACCCGGGTCCGCTGGCCCCACGGGGTCGAGGACCAGCAGTTCTTCGAGAAGAACCTGCCGTCGGGGGCGCCGTCCTGGCTGCCGAGGGTGCCCGTCGACGACGTCACCTACCCGCTCGTCACCGGGGTCGCCGAGCTGACCTACCTCGTCAACCTCAACTCCCTCGAGCTGCACGTGCCCCAGTGGACGGTGGACGAGGAGGGCGACCCCGAGAACCCGAACCGGCTCGTCATCGACCTCGACCCGGGAAAGCCCGCGGGACTCCACGAGTGCGCCCAGGTCGCCCTCATCGTCCGCGACCGGCTCGACCGGCTCGGGCTGGACCTCTACCCCGTCACCTCCGGCAGCAAGGGCATGCAGCTGTACGCGGGGCTCGGAGGTGACCTCACGTCCGAGGAGGTCCGCGACCTCGCGCAGCAGCTCGCCCAGGAGCTGACGAAGAAGCACCCGGGCCTGATCCTCTGGAAGATGACGAAGAGCCTGCGTCCGGGCAAGGTGTTCCTCGACTGGAGCCAGAACGTCGCGGCGAAGACGACGATCAGTCCCTACTCGCTGCGCGGTCGCGAGCTGCCCCACGTCGCCGCCCCCCGGACGTGGGCCGAGGTGGAGGCCGGCGCGCAGGACCCGGCCGCCCTGACCCAGCTGATGTTCGACGACGTCCTCGACCGCCTCGCGGAGCACGGGGACCTGATCGCCGACCTGCCGTAGCTGCCATAGCTGCCCGGGCAGGGGCGGCACACCCACCGCACAGCGGCCGCACAGGCCGGTCATCCGTCCGCGCGCGACGCTGGATCCATGACCAGGACCAGCCGCACCCGATCCGCCCGCCTCACCGTTCGGCGCGTCGCCGGGGCGGTGACGTCCGCCGCCGCCGTCGCGCTCGTCGGGACCGTCGCGCTGCCCGCGGCCACCGCGGCCGCCGCGGGGATCGTCGACGACCGCCCCCGCCCGGTCGTCACCGCCCGCTCCCCGACGGCCCTCCCGGCCTCGACGTCGACGGGGGTCCGGGCGGTCGTCCACCGGTGGGATGACGGCCGGTGGGTCCGCGACGACACCGGCTGAGTGGTGGCCCGCCGAGAACGCACCCCGCATATCGCCGGCACCGGCACCGGCGGGTCCGACGCCTTCGGAATCGTGCGCCGCGACCATTCCCACGGCATTTCCCGGGACCGTCTGGACGATCCTCGCGGTGGTCAGCGTGCCTTTCGGCCCGGTCCGGATTCGCTACGGTTCCGTGGGCAGCCGGCGCATTCGACGCAGCCGGGGAGGGCGTAGATGAGGCAGCACGAGGCCCGCTCGAGGACGCCGGCCCGGGCGCGTCCGAGGACGGTCTCGGCCTCCTGGCGGGCCGCAGCCCACATGTCGTCGACGAGGGCGTGCCGGGTCCGCGGCCCGAGCGGGACGAGCGCCGGGTACCGGTCGGCAAGGGGTGCCGCCACGGCGCGGTAGTCGCGTTCCGCCTCGTCGAGCCGGCTGTCCACGTCGCGGGGGTCCGGCACGATCCGGGCGAGCCGGACGGCGGTGGGGACGAGGGTGGAGCCGACGGTGAAGGTGAGGTCGGCGAGGTCCGCAGCCCGCCACGGCCCTGCGGCGGCTGCATGCGCCGCGGTGTGAGCCGGCAGCTGGAGCAGCCACTGGAGGACGAAGACGGCGGCGACGCCGGGGGGCGCTGTCCCGTCGTACCAGCGGGCGTGGAGCCGGGACAGGCCCCGTTGCCAGGCTTCGGGTTCGGTGTCCAGGCGGTGCGGCAGCGGTGGGCCGCCGGCGCTGAAGTGCAGCCAGGCCTGCTGCGCGGACATGCGCGCGGCGGCGGCCCCGGGGTCGGGAGCCGCCGCCGCGTCGGACGGGTGTCCGGGGGTCAGGAGTTGGCCTTCTCGTAGGCCTCCTGGACCTCGGTGGAGATGCGGCCGCGATCGCTGATGTCGTACCCGTTGGCGCGGGCCCACTCGCGGATGGCGCCGACGTCACGACGGCCGCCACGCCCGGAGGCCCTGGAGGTGCGCCGGCCGCCGGTGCGCTCGGCGTGCCCGATCCACAGCGCGAGGGAGTCGCGCAGCTTGGCGGCGTTCTCCGCCGTGAGGTCGATCTCGTAGCTCACGCCGTCGAGGGCGAACGTCACGGTCTCATCGGCGGCCGACTCCTTGTCGACGTCGTCGACGAGCAGGACCTGCACCTTCTTGGCCATCTGGGTGTCCTTCGGGGTGGGTTTTCGTGGGAGCACATCGAGGATGCACCATCGGGGTATGAAGAGCGTATAGGCAAGGTAAAGGCGGAGTAAAGAGCAGGATTGCGGAATCTCGTGCGGAATCCTCCGCAGATGCGACGTCAGTCGTCGGCAGTGGGCGTCTCGGGCCCATTGTCGCCGGCATTCTCGTGCCCGTCCGCACCCTTCTCGAAGCGCCGCTGCGCCAGCCGCTCACGCCGGTCGCCCTCGATCATCCGCTTGATGATCGCGTAGAAGAACGCGGCGACGACGATCGTCGGGACGAGGGCGGCCACATAGGGGAGGAGGGCGTCCATGCTCAGGCCTCCGGCTTCAGGTGCGGGAACAGGATGGTCTCGCGGATGTTCGCCCCGGTGAAGAACATGACGAGCCGGTCGACGCCGAGCCCCAGCCCGCCCATCGGCGGGGCGCCGTACTCCAGGGCGCGCAGGAAGTCCTCGTCCAGCTGCATCGCCTCGGGGTCGCCGCCGGCGGCGCGCAGGGACTGGTCGGTGAGGACCTTCCGCTGGATGACGGGGTCGACGAGCTCGGAGAAGCCGGTGCCCCGCTCGACTCCGCCGATGATGAGGTCCCAGGCCTCGATGAGGCCCGGGGTGTCGCGGTGCGGGCGGGCCAGCGGCTGGGCGATGGCGGGGTAGTCGCACAGGAAGGTCGGCTGCAGAAGGCGAGGCTCGACGAGCTCGCCGAGCAGCTCGAGGAAGATCTTGTCCTTCTCCAGTGCCGGGTCGACCTCGACGCCGTGCCGCTCGGCGTACCCGAGCAGCGTCTCCTTCGGCGTCTCCAGCGTCACGGTCTCGCCGACGACCTCGCTGACGGCGTCGTACACGGGCAGCCACCGCCACTCGCCGTCGAGGTCCACCGTGCCCGCCGGGGTCTCGACCTGGCGGGAGCCGAGAGCGTCGGCGACCCCGAGGTAGAGGTCGCGCATCAGGGCGCCGATCGTGCGCTGGTCGCCCCAGGCCTGATAGGCCTCGAGCATCGTGAACTCAGGGGAGTGCGTCGCGTCGACACCCTCGTTACGGAAGATCCGGCCCATCTCGTACACCCGGTCGACCCCGCCGACGACGGCCTTCTTGAGATTGAGCTCGAGGGCGATGCGCAGGACCATCGGGTGGTCGAAGGCGTTCATGTGGGTGCGGAACGGCCGGGCGGCGGCCCCGCCGTGGACGGTCTGGATCACCGGGGTCTCGACCTCGACGTAGTCCTGGCCCTCGAGGACCCCGCGGATGGCGCGCAGCGCCGTCGCCTTGGTGCGGACCATGTCGCGCGCCTCCTGGCGCACGACGAGGTCGGCGTAGCGCTGCCGGACCCGGGACTCCTCCGACAGCTCCTTGTGCAGCACCGGCAGGGGGCGCAGGGCCTTGCTCGCCATGCCCCATCCGGTCGCCATGACCGACAGCTCACCGCGGCGCGAGCTGATGACCCGGCCCTCGACGGCGACGTGGTCGCCGAGGTCGACATCGCTCTTCCAGGCGGCGAGCCGGTCCTCGCCGACCTCGGCGAGGCTGAGCATCACCTGGAGCCGGGTGCCGACCCCCTCCTGGAGCGTCGCGAACGCCAGCTTGCCGGTGTTGCGGATGAAGACCACGCGGCCGGCGACCCCGACGACGTCCTGGGTCTCCTCGCCCTGCTCGAGGTGCCCCCAGCCGTCGCGGACCTCGGCGAGGGAGTGGGTGCGGGGGACCGACACCGGGTACGCCTGCGCGCCACCGGCGAGGATGCGGTCGCGCTTCTCACGGCGCACGCGCATCTGCTCGGGGACGTCGGCCTCGGCGACGGGCGGGGCGGGTGCATCGGTCACGAGGGTCAAGCCTACGAGGTGCCGAGGGCCCGGCGTCACCGTCCACCCCTCCCCGACTTCTCATGCTGGCGTCCGCGCGACCCGCCGTTCCGGCGGGGTGTCCCGCGGACGCGGGCATGAAAAGTGGGGAAACCGGGTCGGCTCGTCCTGACCCTGGGATCTGCGTCCCGGCTATGACAGTATGACCTGACATTTGCTGTCGCACGTCCGTGAAAGGACCCCGCCGTGCCCGAGTCCAAGGCCCGCAACACCACCGACCCGCGCTACTCGAAGCTCACGCTCGGGGTGTGCCCCGACCAGTGGGGGGTCTGGTTCCCGCAGGACGAGAAGCAGATCGACTGGGGCGTCGCCCTCGACGAGATGGCGGAGGCCGGCTTCTCGGTCATGGAGACCGGCCCCTTCGGCTACTTCCCGACCGACCCGGCCCGGCTCAAGGCCGAGATGGACGCCCGGGGCTTCCGGGTCGTCGCCGGCACCGGCTGGGGCATCCTGCACAAGGAGGAGGCCTGGGCCGATACCGAGACGCTCTTCCGTGCGATCGGTGAGACGCACGCCGCCGTCGGCGCCGAGTACGTCGTCCACCTGCCCCCGATGTTCCGCGACGAGAAGACCGGCGCGTACATCGACGACAAGGTCCTCACGACGGACGCCTGGAACCTCTACGTCCGCAACGCCGACCGCCTGGGCCGGATCATGAAGGAGGACTACGGCCTGAAGATGGTGCTGCACCCGCACGGTGATAGCCACATCGAGACCCCGGCGGACATCGACCGGATCTTCGAGGCCACCGACCCCGAGTACGTGGGCTTCTGCCTCGACACCGGGCACATCGTCTACGGCGCCGGCGACCCGATGGAGCTGTGCCGCAAGTACCCCGAGCGCATCTCGTACGTGCACATCAAGGCCATGGACCAGGCGCTGGTCCAGCAGGCGCACGACGAGGACTGGCCGTTCGTCAAGGCGGTCCACGCCGGTGTCTCCGTCGCGCCCCCGGCGGGCCTGCCGGACATGCGCGACCTCATCGAGGCGCTCGCCGACCTCGACAAGGAGCTGTACGTCGTCTGCGAGCAGGACATGTACGGCTGCCCGAAGGACCAGCCGCTGCCCATCGCCGTCCGGACCCGCGAGTACCTCGCCTCGCTAGGCCTCGGCCTCCCCTGACCCCGACTCTCCTGACCCCGACTCTCCTGACCCCGCCCTACCCCGACTTTTCATGCCGCGGTCCGCGCGGCACGCCGCTCAGGCGGCGTGTCCCGCGGACGCTGGCATGAAAAGTCGGGAAGCAGGGGGAGGGGTCAGCGCTCGTCGACCATGATGTCGATGGAGTAGTCCTCTGCCCGGTAGCAGTGGTCGCCGAACTCGACGGCGCGGCCGGCGGCGTCGAACGCCATCCGGGTCATCGTCAGCACCGGGTGCTGGCCGCGGATGCCGAGGTGCTTGCGCTCCGCGCTCGTCGGCATCCGGGCCCCGAAGGTCTGCCGGGCGACGACGGGGCGCACCCCGCGGGCGCGCAGCGCCGCGTAGAGGCCGGTCTCCTCGAGCTCGGCCTCGCTGATGTCGGAGTACTGCGGCGGCAGCCAGTTGTGCATGTAGGCGACGGGGTCGTCATCGGCCGTGCGCACCCGCACGACGAGCAGCAGGGGCGTGTCGGGGTCGAGGTCGAGGGCCGAGGCGGCCCGCTCGTCGACGACGGTCTCGAACCGCACGATCGTGGTGCTCGGGTGCCGGCCTGCCCGCCGCAGGTCGTCCCAGAGGCTCGTCAGCTCGGCCCGCCGGTGCACCTTGCGGTTCGCGACGTGGGTGCCGAGGCCGCGGCGGCGCACGAGCAGCCCCTGGTCGACCATCTCCTGGATGGCGCGCCGCACCGTCGGACGGGACAGGCCGAGACGCTGGGCCAGGGCCACCTCGTTCTCGAAGGCGTCACCCGGCTGGAGCCGACCGTCCGAGATCGCGGCGCTCAGCTGCTCCGACAGCTGGTGGTACAGCGGCACCGGGGAGTCCCGGTCGATCTCGACACTCACCAGTTGCGGGTCCACGAGCAGAACTGTAGAGCAGAGGGTGAGGAAATCCGACGTTCCTGAGGTCCTCATATCAGAATGTAAGGACAAACTCTTGACATGGTGTCTTCCCTCGGGCGAGAGTGGGTCCGCCACCAGTGGCGCTCGCACGGCGAGTGCCCGACACGAAGGAGTGCGGATGCGGATCGGCCTGGCTGGAGTGGGGCGGATCGGCGCCTTCCACGCCGAGACCCTCATCGGGCTCGACGCGGTGGAGGCCGTCGTCGTCACCGACGCCGACCCCGCGCTCGCCCGGTCAGTGGCCGCCGAGCTCGGGCTCGAGGTGGCGCCGGACGTCGACACCCTGCTCGCCGCCGACCTCGACGGGTTCGTCATCACAACCGCCACGCCGGGCCACGCCCCACTGCTGCGGGCGGGCCTCGCCGCCGGCGTGCCGACCTTCTGCGAGAAGCCGCTGGCCGCCACCCTCGAGGAGACCCTCGAGCTGACCCGCCTCGCCGAGGCGAGCGAGGCCCCGGTCCACATCGGCTTCCAGCGGCGCTTCGACGAGGGGTACCGCCGGGCGCGGGCGGCCGTGGCCTCGGGCGAGCTCGGGAAGATCCACGCCATCCGGGCCCTGACCCACGACCAGGCCCCGCCCCACCCGGGCTACATCCCCACGAGCGGCGGCCTGTTCCGCGACTGCTCCGTCCACGACTTCGACATCATCCGGTTCGTGACCGGGCGCGAGGTCGCCACCGTGTATGCCACCGGTGAGAACACCGGCGCCTCGTTCTTCGGCGCGGCCGGGGACGTCGACACCGCCGCCGCGATCCTCACTCTCGACGACGGCACCCTCGTCACCGCGACGGCCACCCGCTACTCCGGCGGCGGACACGACGTGCGGATGGAGGTCATGGGCGAGGACGGCGCGATCGCCGTCGGCCTCGACGACTCGCTGGCGCTCCGGTCGGCCGAGCCGGGCGTCGACTTCCCCCGCGGCCCGCAGCACTGGTCGTTCATGGAGCGGTTCCGCCCCGCCTACGTCGCCGAGCTCACCGCGTTCTTCGACGTCGCCGCCGGCCGCGTCCCCAGCCCGTGCACCGCCCGCGACGCCCTCGAGGCGTTCCGCATCGCCGAGGCCTGCGAGCTCTCCCGGGCCGAGCGCCGGCCCGTCGCGATGTCCGAGATCCCCACCGTGCCGGCCTCCGTGCCCGTGACCCAGGACGCGTGACGATGACGCCCACCCCCGCCCACGACGTCGTCGCCATCGGCCGCACCGGGGTCGACGTCTACCCCCTCGAGCACGGGGTGGGGCTGGCCGACGTGCACACCTTCCGGAAGTTCCTCGGGGGCAGCGCGACCAACGTCGCCGTCGCCGCCGCCCGGCACGGACGCAACGTCGCCCTCGTCACGAAGGTCGGGGACGACCCGTTCGGCCGCTACGTGCGACGTGAGGCGGCCCGTCTCGGCGTCGACCCGCGCTACATCTCGGTCCTCGAGGGCGACGGACCGCCCACGCCGGTCACCTTCTGCGAGGTCTTCCCGCCCGACGACTTCCCGCTGTACTTCTACCGATACCCCTCCGCGCCGGACCTGCTCCTCACCCCCGGCGACGTCCCGCTCGACGCCGTCCGCGACGCCCGGGTCTTCTGGGCCACGGTCACCGGCCTGTCGCAGGAGCCCTCGCGCGGCACGCACTTCGCGGCCTGGGAGGCCCGCGCCCGGCGTGCGCACACCGTCCTCGACCTCGACTACCGGCCGATGTTCTGGGCCGACCCCGCCGAGGCGAGCGAGCAGGTCGGCAAGGCCCTCGAGCACGTGACCGTCGCCGTGGGCAACCGGGAGGAGTGCGAGGTGGCGGTCGGCGAGACCGACCCGCACCGCGCCGCCGACGCCCTCCTCGAGCGCGGCCTCGACCTCGCTGTCGTCAAGCAGGGACCCAAGGGCGTCCTCGCCGTGACCCCCGACGAGCGGGTCGAGGTGGAGCCGTTCCCCGTCACCGTCGTCAACGGCCTCGGCGCGGGCGACGCGTTCGGCGGGGCCCTCGTGCACGGCCTCCTCGCCGGCTGGGACCTGCGCCGCGCCATCGAGTTCGCGAACGTCGCGGGGGCGATCGTCGCCTCGCGCCTCGAGTGCTCCACGGCCATGCCGACGACCTACGAGGTCGAGGCGGCCCTGGCCGAGCGGGGGATGGCGTGACGACCGCCGTGCGCCCCGCGCAGCTGACCGAGGTCCGCGCCCGGACCCCGCACGCCGTCGAGCAGGGCTGGGCGGCCCGCTCGCGCCGCCCGATCCTGCGCGAGGACGGACGCCTCCTCGTGGTGGCCGCCGACCACCCGGCCCGCGGTGCCCTCGGGGTCCGCGACGACGCGATGGCGATGGCGAGCCGCTCGGACCTCCTCGACCGGCTGGCCGCCGCTGTGTCCCGCCCGGGCGTCGACGGGGTCCTCGGCACCGCCGACGTGCTCGACGACCTGCTCCTCATGGGCGCCCTCGAGGACAAGGTCGTCATCGGCTCGATGAACCGGGGCGGCCTCCAGGGCGCGACGTTCGAGCTCGACGACCGCTTCACCGGGTACACCGCCGCCGAGATCGCCGCCCGTGGGCTCGACGGCGGCAAGATGCTCACCCGGGTGGCTCTCGCGGACCCGGGGACCGCCGCCACGCTCGAGGCCAGTGCCCGCGCCGTCACCGAGCTCGCCGCCCGCGGGCTCATGGCGATGGTCGAGCCGTTCTGGTCGGTCGTCGAGGACGGCCGGGTCCGCAACCTCCTCGACCCCGACTCGACGATCCGCTCGATCCACGTCGCGGCAGGCCTCGGGGCCTCCAGCGCCCACACCTGGCTCAAGCTGCCCGTCGTCGACGACCTCCCCCGGGTGATGGACGCGACGACGCTGCCCACGCTGCTCCTCGGTGGGGACCCCCAGGGTGACCCGCACGACACATACGCCGCGTGGGGCCGGGCCCTCGACATCCCCGCCGTGCGCGGGCTCGTCGTCGGCCGCGCCCTGCTCTACCCGCCCGGCGGCGACGTCGCGGCCGCGGTCGACATCGCCGCCGAGCTCGTCCACGGAGGGTCGCGATGACCGCCCGCACGTCCGGGACCGGGCGTGACAACGCGCACTGGGTCCTGCCCCTCGGCAGCGCCGGCGGTGACGGCTGGGACGTCGCCGTCGACGCCACGCACCCCGGCTGGGAGCACACCCGCCTCCACGTGGCCACGCTCGCCGGCACCGACTCGCGCACCGTCGCGCTCGGCGACCACGAGGTCCTCGTCGTCCCGCTCGCCGGTGCGGTGCGGGTCGCCGTCGTCGAGGCCGACGGCACGCGCCACGAGGTCCGTCTCGCCGGTCGTGACTCGGTGTTCGCCGGCGCCACCGACGTCGCCTACGCCGGTCGTGGAAGCGAGGTCACCGTCACTGGCGAGGCCGACGGCCACGCCCGGGTGGCGCTCGCGGGCTCGACGGCCCGGAAGGCGGACGAGCCCAAGCCGTTCCGGCACATCGCGGCCCGGGAGGTCCCGGTCGAGCTGCGCGGCGCCGGGACGGCCTCGCGCGAGGTCCGCTCGTTCGGCCTGCCGGACGTCCTGGACGCGGACTCCGTCCTGGTCTGCGAGGTCATCACCCCGGCCGGCAACTGGAGCTCGTGGCCGCCGCACAAGCACGACGAGCACCGCGACGGAGCCGAGACCGAGCTGGAGGAGATCTACTACTTCGAGGCGCGCTCCATCGACGAGCGGGGGACCGACCCCGTCGGCTACCAGCGCGTCTACGGGTCCTCCGCCGAGCGACCGCTCGACGTGCTCGCCGAGGTCCGGACCGGCGACGTCGTCCTCGTCCCGCACGGCTGGCACGGCCCGGCGACCGCCGCGCCCGACGCCGACCTCTACTACCTCAACGTCATGGCCGGTCCCGGTCCCGAGCGGGCCTGGCGGATCTGCGACGACCCGGCCCACGCCTGGGTCCGCGAGCGCTGGGCCGACCAGCCCGTCGACCCCCGACTCCCCGTAGGAGACGCCCGATGAGCCCGTCCGGCACCGTGCGGCTGACCGTCGCCCAGGCCACCGTGCGCTTCCTCGCGCAGCAGTGGACCGAGCGCGACGGCGAGCGCCGGCGCCTCTTCGCGGGATGCTTCGGCATCTTCGGCCACGGCAACGTCGCCGGGATCGGCCAGGCGCTGCTCCAGGAGGAGGTCCGCGCCACCGACGCCGGCGAGGCGCCCGGCCTGCCGTACGTCCTGGCCCGCAACGAGCAGGCGATGGTGCACACCTCGGTGGCGTACGCGCGGCAGAAGGACCGACTCCAGACCTGGGCGTGCACCGCCTCGGTGGGCCCCGGCTCGACGAACATGCTCACCGGCGCCGCACTCGCCACGATCAACCGCCTGCCGGTCCTGCTCCTGCCCAGCGGCACCTTCGCGACCCGCGTCTCCGCCCCGGTGCTCCAGGAGCTGGAGCTGCCGTGGGCCGGCGACGTCACGGTCAACGACGCCTTCCGCCCGCTGTCGAAGTTCTTCGACGAGGTGACCCGGCCCGAGCAGCTGCCGTCGGCCCTGCTCGGCGCGATGCGCGTCCTCACCGACCCGGCCGAGACCGGTGCGGTGACCGTGTCACTGCCGCAGGACGTCCAGGCCGAGGCGTTCGACTGGCCGCTGGAGCTGTTCGCCGAGCGCACCTGGCACGTCGCCCGCCCGGTGCCGGAGTCCGGGCGCATCGAGGCCGCCGCCGCCGTCATCCGCTCGGCGAAGCGCCCGATGATCGTGGCTGGGGGTGGCGTGCACTACTCCGGCGCCGAGGAGGCGCTGCGGGCCTTCTGCGAGGCCACCGGCATCCCCGTCGGCGAGGCGCAGGCCGGGAAGGGCTCGCTGCCCCACGGCCACCCGCAGCAGCTGGGTGCCGTCGGCTCCACGGGCACCACCGCGGCGAACACCATCGCCCGCGAGGCCGACGTCGTTCTCGGCATCGGGACCCGCTTCAGCGACTTCACGACCGCGTCCCGCACCGCGTTCCAGGCCGACGGGGTCCGCTTCGTCAACCTCAACATCGCCGCGTTCGACGCCGGCAAGCACAGCGGGCTGTCCGTCGTCGCCGACGCCCGCGAGGCGCTGACCGCCCTCACCACGGCCCTGAACGGCTGGTCCGTGACGTCGGGCTACCGCCGCCGGCAGGCCACCCTGTGGAAGGAGTGGGACGGTCTCGTCGAGGCCACCTACGACCCGCCGCGGTCGGTCACCAAGCGCCTCGCACCGGGCCTGCTCACCCAGGGCCAGGTCCTCGGTGCGGTCAACGAGCAGACCGACCCCCGCGACGTCGTGCTCTGCGCCGCGGGCTCGATGCCCGGCGACCTCCACAAGCTGTGGCGGGTCCGCGACCGCAAGGCGTACCACGTCGAGTACGGCTACTCCTGCATGGGCTACGAGGTCCCCGCGTCGATCGGCATCAAGCTGGCCGACCCGAGCCGCGAGGTGTTCGCGATGGTCGGGGACGGCGGCTACCTCATGATGCCGACCGAGCTCGTCACCGCCGTCCAGGAGCGGGTCAAGGTCGTCGTCGTCCTCGTCCAGAACCACGGCTTCCACTCGATCGGATCGCTCTCCGAGAGCCTCGGCTCGCAGCGCTTCGGCACGTCGTACCGGATGCGGGGCACCGGGAGCCACCGCCTCGACGGCGGTCTGCTGCCCGTCGACCTCGCCGCCAACGCCCGCAGCCTCGGCTGCCACGTCATCGAGGTCCACTCCCGCAGCGAGCTCGACGCCGCGATCGCCGAGGCCCGGGCCTGGCCCCAGGACGGCGGCCCCGTCGTCATCCACGTCGAAACCGACCCCCTCGTCCACGCCCCCGACAGCGACAGCTGGTGGGACGTCCCCGTCAGCGAGGTCAGCGACCTGGCCTCGACCACCCGGGCCCACAAGGCCTACACCCGCCACAAGGCGACCCAACGACCACTCACAGCACCCACATCCGTCCCGGTCGCCGGCCGGCGGGGGAGGAGGAGGCTCCGTCCCTGACCCGACCGGCGTCCAGCTCGCCACCACCCCCTCCACCCCTCCACAGGACACCGCTTCACCGAAGCGGTGATGTTCGAAAGGCAGAACCCACATGATCCGCAAGAAGCCCACGGTGATCGTCGCCGTCTCCCTCGCCGCGGCCCTGTCGCTCGCGGCGTGCTCCTCCTCCGGAGGCCGCGACACCTCCGGTGACGGTGGTGCCGCCGGTGGTAAGGCCGACACCCCCGAGATGACCGTCGCGATGATCACCCACCAGGCTCCCGGAGACACCTTCTGGGACATCATCCGCAAGGGCGCCGAGGCCGCCGCGGCCAAGGACAACGTCAAGCTCGAGTACTCCAACGACCCGGACGCGACGAAGCAGGCCCAGCTCATCCAGGCCGCGATCGACAAGAAGGTCGACGGCATCGCCGTGACCGACCCGAACACCGGCGCCCTGGGCGGTGCCATCAAGGCCGCCGTGGCCGCCGGCATCCCCGTGACGATGTTCAACGCGGGCGGCAACGACGCCATCGAGCTCGGTGCGCTCGGCTACTTCGGCCAGGGCGAGAAGGAGGCCGGCATCGGCGCGGGCAAGAAGATCGTCGACGAGGGCGGCAAGAACATCGTCTGCGTCATCCAGGAGCAGGGCCAGCAGCAGCTCGAGGACCGCTGCGACGGTGTCACCGAGGGCGCCGAGGGGGCCAACGTCCAGCGGCTCTACGTCAACGGGCGCGACGACTCGGCCGTCACGACCTCCATCCAGGCCAAGCTCACCGAGGACAAGAGCATCGACTACGTGCTCACCCTCGGCGCCCAGTTCGCCCTCGACGCCGTGAAGTCCGTCAGTGGCGCCGGCAGCTCGGCCAAGATCGGGACGTTCGACACGAACAAGGAGCTCGTCGCGGCCATCAAGGACGGGGACGTGGACTTCGCGATCGACCAGCAGCCGTACCTGCAGGGCTACCTCGCCGTCGACTCGCTGTGGCTCTACAAGACCAACGGCAACACCCTCGGCGGCGGCAGCAACGTCGCGACCGGCCCGTCCTTCATCGACGCCTCCAACATCGACGCCGTCAGCGAGTTCGCGGCCAACGGAACGCGGTGACCTGAGATGTCCACTGTCACGACCACACCCGCCGACGACCGCGTCGGAACTCGCTCGGCGGCCTCCACCGTCCTCGCGCGTCCCGAGGTGGGAGCCCTCATCGGGGCTATCGCCGTCGCGGCGCTCTTCTTCGCGGTGGCCCCCGCGTTCCGCAGTGTCGGGAACGTCGGCACGATCCTCTACGGCTCCTCGACCATCGGCATCATGGCCGTCGTCGTCGCGCTGCTCATGATCGGCGGGGAGTTCGACCTGTCGGCGGGTGTGGCCGTGACGACCTCCGGCCTGACCGCCGCCCACACGGCCTGGTACTTCGGGCTCAACGTGTGGGCGGGCGTCGGCGTCGCCCTGCTGATGTCCCTGGCGATCGGCGCCTTCAACGGCTGGCTGCTCCACAAGACAGGCCTCCCGAGCTTCCTCGTCACCCTCGGCACGTTCTTCGTGCTCCAAGGCGTGAACCTCGCGATGACCCGGGTCATCGCGGGCGGGGTCTCGTCGAACTCGCTCAACGACCTCGACGGCTTCGACAGCGCCAAGGCGGTCTTCGCCTCGTCGCTGACCCTCGGGCCGGTCGAGGTGAAGATCCCCGTCATCTACTGGTTCCTGCTCACCGTCGTCGCCGCGGTGCTCCTGCTGCGCTCGAGGTACGGGAACTGGATCTTCGCCGTCGGCGGTGACTCGGCGGCCGCACGCGCCGTCGGTGTCCCCGTCGTCGTCACGAAGATCGCCCTCTTCATGGGCGTGGGCTTCGGGGCCTGGCTGCTCGGGATGCACCTGCTCTTCGAGTACAACAACCTCCAGTCCGGGCAGGGCGTCGGCAACGAGTTCATCTACATCATCGCGGCCGTCATCGGCGGCTGCCTCCTCACCGGCGGCTACGGCTCGATCGTCGGTGCGGCGGTCGGAGCACTGATCTTCGGCATGACCCAGCTCGGCATCACCTACGCCGGCTGGAACCCCGACTGGTTCAAGACCTTCCTCGGGGTCATGCTCATCTCCTCGGTGCTCGTCAACATGTACGTCAAGCGGAAGGCGGAGGGCCGATGAGCACCGTCGAAGAGACCGTCGCCCCCACGGGCGACCGCCCGGTCCTCGAGCTGGAGAACTGCGGGAAGAGCTACGGCAACGTCCACGCGCTGCGCGGGGTCAACATCAACGTCCGCCAGGGCGAGGTCACGTGCGTCCTCGGCGACAACGGCGCCGGCAAGTCGACCCTCATCAAGATCATCTCGGGGCTGCACGAGTACACCGAGGGCTCGATGAAGGTCAACGGCGTGGTCCGGCAGTTCAACTCGCCGCGCGTGGCCCAGGCCATGGGCATCGCCACTGTCTACCAGGATCTGGCACTGGCTCCGCTCATGGCGGTCTGGCGCAACTTCTTCCTCGGCAACGAGGTCCGCAAGGGCCCCTTCCTCGACATCCCGACGATGAAGCGCGTCGCCGGCGAGGAGCTGACGAAGATGGGGATCGAGATCCCCGACCTCGACCGGCCGGTCGGCAGCCTCTCGGGTGGCCAGCGGCAGGTCATCGCCATCGCCCGGGCCATCTACTTCGGTGCCAAGGTCATCATCCTCGACGAGCCGACGGCCGCCCTGGGCGTCAAGCAGTCCGGCGTCGTGCTCAAGTACATCGTCAAGGCCCGCGATGCCGGGCTCGGGGTCATCTTCATCACCCACAACCCGCACCACGCCTACCTGGTCGGGAACCACTTCATCATCCTCAAGCTCGGCCGGGTCGCCCTCGACGCGCACCGCGACGAGCTCACCCTCGAGCAGCTGACCGGTGAGATGGCCGGCGGCCAGGAGCTCGACGAGCTGAGCCACGAGCTGGCCGGGGCCGACCCCGGCAAGGTCGTCGAGGGGCACGAGGTCGAGCGTGGGGCCGTCTTCGACCGCGAGCCGGCGGCTGCGCCGGACCACGAGGAGCGGCAGTGACCGACAGTGACCTGCGCGTCGGCGTCATCGGCGTCGGCATGATGGGTGCGGACCACGCCGAGCGGATCGCCCACCGCACCTCCGGCGCCCGGCTCGTGGCGGTGTCCGACCCGGACACCGCCCGGGCCGGGGCCCTCGCCGAGCGGTACGAGGGGGTGCGCGCCGTCGCCGACCCGCTCGCGCTCGTCGCGGACGGCGACGTCGACGCGGTCGTCATCGCCTCGCCCGGTTTCGTCCACGAGGAGCAGGTCCTCGCCTGCCTCGAGCACGGCAAGCCGACCCTCTGCGAGAAGCCGCTGACGATGGACGGCGAGTCCTCGCTGCGCCTGGTCCGGGCCGAGCAGTCGGGCGGTCGCCCGCTCGTCCAGCTCGGGTTCATGCGGCGCTTCGACCCCGAGTACGTACGGCTGAAGACGCTCGTCGACTCGGGCCGGCTCGGCCGTCTCCTCGTGCTGCACAACACGCACCGGAACAAGGACGTCCCCGCCTCGTTCCGCTCCGAGATGATCGTGCGGGACAGCCTCGTCCACGAGGTCGACGTCGCGCGGTTCGTCTTCGGCGAGGAGATCACCGAGATCACCGTCTACTCCCCGACCCCCACCTCGGCCGCGGCCGAGGGGGTCGTGGACCCCCAGGTGTCGGTCTTCCGCATGGCCGGCGGAGCCGTCGTGACGAACGAGGTGTTCGTCAAGAACCAGGTCGGCTACGAGGTCCGGTGCGAGGCGGTGTGCGAGCGCGGCTCCGCGATGGCGGGCCGGCCGTGGGCCGATCTCTACACGACCGCCGCCGGCGGCGACGACGGCGCCTGGGGCGGCAGCATCCCGGCCGACTTCCGGGACCGGTTCGCGCTCGCCTACGACCGCGAGCTCCAGGCCTGGGCCGACGCCTCGCGCCGCGGCGTGGTCGTCGGCCCCACGACCTGGGACGGGTACGCCGCCACGGTCGTCTGCGAGGCCGGGATGGAGTCGCTGGTGTCCGGGGAACCGGTGGCCGTGCGGCTCGCGGACCGGGAGGGGGCGGGATGAAGATCGCCCTGGACCCCTACATGCTCCGCGAGGTCACGACCCTGACGACCCTGCCCGGGGTCGTCGCCGACCTGGGCTACGAGTGGATCGAGCTGTCGCCGCGCGAGGACTTCGCCCCGTTCTTCACCCACCCGCGGGTCGACGACGCCGGGGTGCGGGCCTTCCGCAGCGCGCTCGACGGTGCCGGCGTCGGCGTCGCGTCCATCCTGCCGCTCTACCGGTGGTCGGGCCCTGACGAGGATGCCCGGCAGGCCGCGGTCCGCTACTGGAAGCGGGCCATCCGGATCGCCTCGCTGCTCGGGGTCGACACGATGAACACCGAGTTCAACGGCAACCCGCGCGAGCGGGACGTCTGCGAGGCCCAGTTCTGGCGCTCGCTGGAGGAGCTGCTGCCCGAGTTCGAGAAGGAGGGGATCCGGCTCGTCCTCGAACCGCACCCCGACGACTTCGAGGAGGACGGCAAGCGGGCGGTCGACCTCGTCCGCGCGATCAACTCCGCGAACGTCTCGTTCCTCTACTGCACGCCGCACACCTTCCACCAGGGCAACGACGTCGACGGGATCCTCGACAAGGCCGGGGCGCTGACGACGATGTGCCACCTCGCCGACTGCTTCGACCACACGGCCTCCTCGGGGCTGCGCTACATCGTCAACCCCCCGGGGTCGCAGGTGACCGTGCACCAGCACCTCGACATCGGCCAGGGCGAGGTCGACTTCGGGGCGTTCTTCGCCGCACTCGAGCGCAACGGCTTCGACGGGATCCTCACGTCGTGCGTCTTCGCGTGGGAGGACCGCGCGCACGAGTCGAGCCGCTTCATGCGTGCCACCATCGACGAGTACCTGTCGACGTGGGCCACGTCACCGACGCTGGAGTCCCCGCGCTGAGGCGCCGCCCGGACTCACATGTTAGTATGTCAGAACATATAGTTCCTGGAGGAGTACGATGAGCAGCCCCAGCCGTATCACCCACCTCGTCGCCGGCAAGGCCTGGGAGGGCACCGCCGAGCGTACGAGCCCCGTCTACAACCCGGCCACGGGCGCGCAGACCGGCGAGCTCGACCTCGCCTCGGCCGACCTCGTCGGCGAGGTCGTGGCCACCGCGAAGGCGGCGTGGGCGCAGGAGTGGGGCAACGTCTCGCTGACCAAGCGCACCCAGGTCCTCTTCAAGTTCCGCCAGCTGCTCGACGAGCGCAAGGAGGAGATCGCGGCGCTCATCACGGCGGAGCACGGCAAGGTCCTCTCGGACGCCGTCGGCGAGGTGACCCGCGGCCTCGAGGTCGCCGAGTTCGCGTGCGGCATCCCGCACCTGCTCAAGGGCGGCTTCACCGAGAACGCCTCGACCAAGGTCGACGTGTACTCGATCCGCCAGAGCCTCGGCGTCGTCGCCGTCATCAGCCCGTTCAACTTCCCGGCCATGGTGCCGCTGTGGTTCGTGCCGGTCGCCATCGCCACCGGCAACGCGGTGGTCCTCAAGCCGTCCGAGAAGGACCCCTCGGCGGCCATCGCCATCGCGAAGCTGTGGACCGAGGCCGGGCTGCCGGACGGCGTCATGAACGTCGTCAACGGCGACAAGGAGGCCGTCGACGCGCTGCTCACCCACCCCGACGTCAAGTCGGTGTCGTTCGTCGGGTCCACCCCGATCGCGAAGTACGTCTACGAGACCGGGACCGCGCACGGCAAGCGCGTGCAGGCGCTCGGTGGCGCGAAGAACCACATGATCGTCCTGCCCGACGCCGACCTCGACCTCGCCGCCGACGCGGCCGTCAACGCCGGCTTCGGCTCGGCCGGCGAACGGTGCATGGCGATCTCGGCCCTCGTCGCGGTCGAGCCGATCGCCGACGAGCTCGTCGAGAAGATCAAGGACCGGATGGGCAAGCTCGTCACCGGCGACGGCACCCGCGGTTGCGACATGGGCCCGCTCGTCACGAAGCAGCACCGCGACAAGGTGGCCTCGTACCTGGACTCCGGGGTCGAGGACGGCGCGACGCTCGTCGTCGACGGCCGTGAGGGTGACGTCGACGCCGACGGCGAGGGGTACTTCCTGCGGCCGACGCTCTTCGACAACGTCACCGAGGACATGTCGGTGTACCGCGACGAGATCTTCGGTCCCGTGCTGTCGGTCGTGCGGGCCAAGACCTACGACGAGGCGCTCGCCCTCATCAACGCCAACCCGTACGGCAACGGCACCGCGATCTTCACCAACGACGGCGGCGCCGCCCGGCGGTTCCAGAACGAGGTCGAGGTCGGCATGGTCGGCATCAACGTGCCGATCCCGGTCCCGATGGCGTACTACTCGTTCGGCGGGTGGAAGAACAGCCTCTTCGGCGACACCCACGCGCACGGCATGGAGGGTGTGCACTTCTTCACCCGCGGCAAGGTCGTCACCTCGCGCTGGCTCGACCCGAGCCACGGCGGCATCGAGCTCGGGTTCCCGCAGAACGCCTGAGGTCCCGCCCGGTACCGGGTCGGGGGTGCTGCTTGACTCGGCCCGACCTCGGTCCGGGAGTCTCTCAGCGAGCGGGGGCGATGACCGCGCGGGCAGTGCGGGCCGCCCGGTCCAGCGCACTGCGCACCGGCAGCGCGCGGTGCTCGTCGGACAGGATCTCGACGCCCCAGGGGCCGTCCCAGCCGGTGGCCCGGAGGGCCGCGACCATGCCGGGAAGGTCGAACGAGCCCTCGCCGCAGTACCGGCGGCGATGCACGGTGTCCTCGAAGAGCGTCCCGACCACGTGCTCGTCGGCGTCGTCGAGCTCGACCCCGACGATGCGGTGCAGCGGCACGGACGCGAGGTCCGACACCGGGGTGCCGGCGCGGGCGACGTGCCAGGCGTCGATGACGACGCCCCCGGCCGCGTGGCCCGCGTCCTCGACGAGCCGCAGAGCCTCGGCGAGCGAGCCGATGTTCGACCAGGGGAAGAACTCGATCCCCAGCCGGGCTCCCACTCCCTCGGCCTGGGCGGCGAGCTCGGCGAACCGGGCGGCCCAGAGCCCACGGTCCCACGGGCGGTCCTCGCCGTCGGGGGTCACCTTGAGGTGCCGGGCGCCCAGGGCCTCGGCGGCCTCGAGCATCAGGGTGCGGACCCGGTCGGACGCCGCGCGCCGGGGGCCGTCGTCCCACCAGTCCGGGATCCCCTCGAGCTCGAGGTGCACGATGCCGTGGTCGGCGAGGAGGGTGCGGATGCCGGGGAGCCCGTAGCGGGCCACAGCAGCCGGCAGGTCGGCGGACAGCAGGCCGAACCCGGTGAACCCCGCCGCTGCCGCGGCCTCGACCCGCTCGCGCAGGGGGATCGGGCTGCGCAGGTCCACCCGGTCCGAGGCGGCGTCGCCCGCCGAGCTCCAGCAGGTGGCGAGCAGCTCGTCCCCCGGTGCCGTCGCCGGCGTCGGGTGGTCCGGCACGGTCAGCTCCCGGTGGCGGTCACGGCGCCGGGGTGATGACGTCGCGGACGAGCTGGTCGAGCTCCTCGTCCGCGGCGAGGAACTGCCGCAGCGTCTTGCGGGTGGCGCCGAAGTCGTCGAACTCGCTCGGGGTCATGCCGTCGGGCTCGTAGGCCCGGCGGAAGTCGGTGATCCGCTCGAGCGAGGAGATGATCTCCGTGTCGACCGGGACGTCGATGCGCGAGGTCGGCTCGATCCCCGACGCCTGGAACTTCTGCTGCCACCCGAACGGCGGGGACAGGACGAGGTCGCCCCCGACGAGCTCGGTCCACTGGAGCTGGTTGCGGTACGCGGCGGCCAGGACCCGCGCGCGCAGCCCGTGCTCCTGGAACAGCCGGTAGGCGCGCTTGACGGCGGCGACGCCGGCCCACTCCAGGTGCCCGGGGTCGATGTCGAGGCCGTCGCGGGCCACGACCTCCTTGAGCCAGTCGTCGAGCCGGCCGACCATGATCGTGACGACAGGGCCGATGCCCGAGACATCGAGGCCGTCGTCCTCACGGCGTCGCAGCCCGCGCTCGATCGCGTGGCCGGCGGCCATCGCCTGGGGCACCGAGAACGAGACGGTCACGTTGATGTTGACGCCGCGGTACGTGGCCTCCTCGATGGCCTCCACTCCGACCGCCGTGGCAGGGATCTTGACGATGATGTTCGGGGCGAGCGAGGCGAAGTACTCGGCCTGGTCGGCCAGCGCCGACGCGGAGCGCCGCAGCCGGGGGTCGGTCTGCATCGAGAGCCGCCCGTTGCGTCCACGGTGCTCGGCGAAGGCCGGCTCGAGGAGCCGCGCGGCCTCCAGGGAGACCTCCTCGACGACGCGCCACCCGATCTCGGACTCGCCGGCCGTCGGGCGCTCGGCGGCGATCTCGGCGATGCGGGTCTCCCAGCGCCGCTGGTCGGCACGGATGGCGGCCAGGGCGATGACGGGGTTGCACGTGGCACCGACCGCCCCCCACGCGATGGCGGTGCGCAGCTCGGCCGGGTCGGCGCTGTCGTTCCACAGGGCCGTCGGCGTCGTCTGCGTCATCGTGTGCAGCGGCGAACCGACGTGGGTCCTCGCCTCGGTGGTGTCCACCATGGGTCATCTCCTAGCCTGATCTAATGTCCTTACATATAGACTAGCCGACAAATGCAGGAGGGGGAACGGTCCGGTCCCTCGAGCGAGAAGGAGGCTGCCGTGCCGCAGCACCGCGGGTCCCAGGGCCCGTTCACCCTGGCCGTCTGCTCCGAGATGGTCTTCACCGACCTGCCGATCACCGAGCGGATCCGCCGGCTCACCGCTCTCGACGTGCAGGTCGAGATCTGGGACTGGACCCGGCACGACATCGAGGCCCTCGTGGCCCTGCGCGACGAGGGCGCCGTGTTCTCGTCCATGACCGGCTACGTCCGCGGCGGGCTCGTCGACCCGGTCGCCGTCGCCGACCTGCTCGCCACCGCCGAGGAGTCGATCCCCGTCGCGCAGCGCCTCGGGATCCCCCGGCTCAACCTGCACGGCACCGGGCTCGACGGCGAGGGGCTCCCGGTCGTCCCGGTCCAGGAGGTCACCGGCGCGATGTGGCTCGCTGCCCGCGACACGCTGGCCCGCGTCGCCGAGCTGGGGGAGCGGCACGGGGTGCAGTTCGTCCTCGAGAACCTCAACCTCGCGGTCGACCACCCCGGGGTGCCGTTCGCGCGGGCCGAGGACTGCCTGGCGCTCGTCGCGGCCGTCGACAGCCCGCACCTGCGGATGATGCTCGACCTCTACCACGCGCAGATCGGGGAGGGGAACCTCATCGAGCTGTGCCGGCGGGCGCTGCCGTACCTCGGCGAGATCCAGGTGGCCGACGTGCCGGGGCGGTGTGAGCCCGGGTCCGGCGAGATCGCCTACCCCGCGATCGCGCGTGCGCTCGCCGCCATGGGCTACACCGGCACGATCGGGATGGAGGCCTTCGCCAGTGGCGACCCGACCGCAGCGGTCCGCGCCTTCCGGGAGGCCTTCACCGTCGACGGCTGAGGGCCTGCCGCACGGGTCTTGCACAAGCGGGCGAGCATGTGCGAACATTGCTGGACCGTTCCAGCAGACATCGGAGTCCTCCCGTGGCCTTTCTCGACCGCATCGCGTCCGCCCCCATCTCCTGGGGTATCTGTGAGGTCCCGGGCTGGGGCCACATGCTCCCCACCGACCGGGTCCTCACCGAGATGACGGACCTGGGCATCACCGCCACGGAGTACGGCGCGCCCGGGTTCCTTCCCACCGCCCCCGAGGACATCCGCGGCGTGCTCGACGGCCACGGCATGTCCCTGCTCGGTGGCTTCACCCCGCTGGTGCTGCACGACCCCGCCCGCCGGGAAGACGCACTGGCCCACACCCGCGCCGTCGCCGACCTGTTCAGCAAGGCCGGCGCCACGACGTTCGTCTCCTGCCCGGTCATGGACGACGGCTGGTCCGTCCCGCGGCCGCTGGACCGCGACGAGCATGCCCACCTCGTCCGGATGCTCGGCGAGGTGGACGCCATCTGCGCCGACGCCGGCCTCCAACAGGTCCTCCACCCGCACGTGCAGACCGTGGTCGAGACCTCGGGCGACGTCGAGCGGGTCCTCCAGGACTGCGACGTCAACTGGTGCCTCGACACCGGTCACCTCGCCATCGGCGGCACCGACCCCGTGGAGTTCGCCCGCCAGGCCGCCGACCGGGTGGGCCACGTCCACCTCAAGGACGTGCGGATGGACCTCGTCCCGGCCCTGCTCGACCGCTCGACCTCGATCATGGAGGGCGTGCAGGCCGGCCTGTTCCCGGCGCTCGGGCAGGGCGACCTCGCCCTCGCCGACGTCGTCCGCACGCTCGAGGGAGCCGGCTACCAGGGCTGGTACGTCATCGAGCAGGACACCGCCATCACCGGCACCCTGCCCGGTGAGGGCGACGGCCCGGTCACCGGGGTCCGCGAGTCGATGCGCTACCTCCGCGAGGTCGTCGCCCCCCTGCTCGAGCAGGACGCATGACGGCCGGCGCCCTCGACCTGCTCGCGCTCGGCCGGATCAGCGTCGACCTCTACGCGCAGGAGCCGGGCGCCTCCTTCCTGGAGCCGCAGACCTTCGTGAAGTCGATCGGCGGCAGCCCGAGCAACGTCGCCGTCGCGGCCGCCCGGCTCGGCCTGCGCTCGGCGGTCGTGACCGCCGTCGGCGCCGACCCGCTCGGCGAGTACACCCTCGCCAAGCTGGCGGCGCTCGGCGTCGACACCCGCTACGTCACCGTCCGCCCGGACGGCCGCACCCCGGTCGTGCTCGTCGCGCTCGAGGACCCCGCCGAGCCGACGATCACCTTCCTGCGCGCGGCGGACGCACCCGACACCAGGATCGAGGCCGACGCGGTGGACGCCGACACCATCGCGTCCGCGCGGGTCCTGTGGACCAGCGGCGCCACCCTGGCGGCGGGGGCGACGGCCCGGACCGCGATGTCCTGGCTCGAGCAGCGCGGTCGCCGCCCGCACACCGTGCTCGACCTCGACCTGCGCCCGAGCCTCTGGTCCGACCCCGCGGAAGCCACGGCGGCCGCCGCCCGGGCCATCGAGCTCTCGAGCGTCGTCGTCGGGAACCGCAGCGAGTGCGCGATGGCCGTCGGGTCCTCCGAGCCACACGCGGCCGCCGACGCGCTGCTCGCGCGCGGGGTGAGCCTCGCCGTCGTGAAGATGGGCGCCGACGGCGTCCTGCTCGCCACCGCCGACGAGCGGGTCGTCATCGACCCCGTCCCGATCACCCCGCGCTGCGGGTCCGGCGCGGGCGACGCCTTCGGCGGGGCACTCGCCGCTGGGCTGGTCGGCGGCTGGTCGCTGGCCCGGACCGGGCGGCTCGCCAGCGGCGCCGGCGCCCTGGTCACCTCCCGGCTCACGTGCGCCGACGCGATGCCGACGCTGCCCGAGCTGGAGGCCTTCGTGGCAGGCGCCGAGCAGGCGCCGGCGGAGGTGGCCACCGATGGCTGAGCACGACCACGCCGTCAGCGCCGCCGACTACCGGGCCCTCGTCGACGCGCGGGTGCGCGAGCCCGGGCGGCTCGCACGGGCGCTCGCGGACCGGCGGCGCCGGCCGCTCGTGGGCGAGGACGGCCGGATGCTGCTGCTCGCCGCCGACCACACCTCCCGCGGCAAGCTCGCCATCGGCTCCGACCCGATGGCCGCCGCCGACCGTCACTCGCTGCTGGACCGGCTCGTCACCGGGCTGGCCGACCCCCGGGTCGACGGGGTGCTCGGCAGTGCCGACGTCCTCGAGGAGCTCGCCCTCCTCGGCGCCCTCGACGGCCGGCTCGCCGTCGGCACGATGAACCGGGGCGGCATCGCCGGGGCCCACTGGGAGCTCGACGACCGGGTCACCGCCTACGACGTCGAGCACGTCGTGTCCCTCGGCCTCGACGGCGGCAAGACCCTGCTGCGCATCGCGCCGACCGACCCCGGCGTGCCGCGCACGCTCGAGACCGTCGCCCGCATCACGACGGCCCTGGCCGACGCCGGGGTCATGGCCCTGGTCGAACCGCTGCCGTACCGCGCCCGCGCCGACGGCGGGGTCGAGCTCGACCCGTCGGAGGACGCCCTCGTCCGGATGGTCGCCATCGCCAGCGGCCTCGGCTCCTCGTCCGCCTACACCTGGCTCAAGATCCCCGCCACCGTGGACCCCGCGAGGGTCGCGGCCGCCACGACCTGCCCCATCCTGCTGCTCGGCGGCGACGCCGGCCGCGACCACGAGCAGGTCTTCTCCGGCTGGGAGCTGGCCCTACGGGTCCCGAACATCCGCGGCCTCGTCCCCGGACGCGCCCTGCTCTACCCCGAGGTGCTCACCGTGCGCGACGCCGTCGACCGTGCCGGCGCGCTCGTCCACCCCGCAGCCCACCAGACCACCCCGTCCCTCGAGGAGCCCCTCCCGTGAGCAACCACCACCGCGCCGGCGCCCTGGCCGCCGCCGACACCCTCGTCACCGTCACCCCCGAACAGGCCGGCTGGGCCTACAGCGGGCTCGAGGTGTTCGACCTCGCCGCCGGCGCCGCCGGCCGCGTGCTCGACGGCGTCGAGGGCGTTCTCGTGCCGCTGTCGGCCACCGACGTGCGGGTCACCGTCGACGGCGAGACCCACACCCTGCGCGGGCGCACCGGCGTCTTCGCGGCCGTCTCGGACTGGATCTACCTGCCGGTGGGGTCCACCGTCGAGATCACGGCCGCCTCCGGCGAGGTCGCGCTGTGCACGGCCCGGGCGACCGAGCGCTTCCCGGTGCACGTGACCGCGGCCGAGGACGTGCCGGTGGAGGTCCGCGGCGGTGGCCGGGCCTCGCGCCAGGTCACGAACATCGCGACGCCCGACTCGTTCACCGGCGCACACAAGATCAACGTCTGCGAGGTGCTGACCCCCGGCGGCAACGTCTCGTCGTGGCCCCCGCACCGGCACGACGGCATCGGCGACTGCGCGCCCACGAACGAGGAGATCTACTACTTCCGGATGGGACGCCTCGACGAGCCGCACGGCCACCCGCACGGGCAGGGCCTGTTCCGCGTCTACACCGTCGACGGGTCCTCCGACGAGACGGTCACCGTCCTCGACGGCGACGTCTACCTCGTCCCCGAGGGCTACCACGGACCCTCGACCGCCCAGCCGGAGTACCCGATGTACTTCCTCAACGTGCTCGCCGGCCCCGCCGAGGACCGCACCATGGCGTTCTGCGACGACCCGGACCACCACTGGATCCGCGAGGCCTGGGCCGAGCAGGGCCTGGACCCCCGTCTCCCGATGACCTCCGCCGCAGGGCGGGTGGCCCGATGAAGCCGCGCATCGGCATCGCCGTGCTCGGGCTCGGCTGGATGGGCCAGGCCCACTCCCGCTCGGCCCGGCGCATCCCGAGCCACTTCCCCGAGCGCTCCTTCGACCCGCACCTCGTCGTGTGCGCCGACCCCGTCGCCGACCGCCGTCGCCAGGCGACCTCGGACTTCGGCTTCGAGCGGGCGGTGGAGGACTGGCGCGAGGCCGTCACCGCGCCGGACGTGGACGCCGTCTGGATCACCGCGCCCAACATGCTGCACCTGCCGATGATCGAGGCCGCGACGGCCGCCGGGAAGGCGGTGTTCAGCGAGAAGCCGATCGGCGGCAAGCCCGAGCACGCCGTCGCCGCCCTCGGGCACGCGCAGGCGGCCGGCGTCGCCACCGGGGTCGGCTACTGCTACATCTGGTCCCCGCTCGTCCTGCACGCCCGCGAGCTCATCGCCAACGGCGCGCTCGGCGAGATCACCCACTACCGCGGGCGCTTCCTGTCGATGTACGGCAGCGACCCCATGGGCCTGCTCACCTGGCGGTTCTTCCTCGACCAGGCCGGCTACGGCGTGACCTCCGACATCCTCAGCCACTCGGTGGCGATGGCCCAGTTCCTCGTCGGGCCGATCACCGAGGTCGTCGGCATGAAGAACACGACGATCCCGCGCCGCCCCCTGCCCACCGGCGCGGCCAGCCACTACGGCGTCGGCAGCCCTCAGGACCCGACCGGGGAGGTCGAGAACGAGGACTTCGCCTCGATGCTCTGCCGCTTCGAGGCCGGGGCCACCGGCACCTTCGAGGCCAGCCGCACCGTCGTCGGCCCCGAGAGCCAGAACGCCTTCGAGATCTACGGGACCAAGGGCTCGCTCATCTGGAACCACGAGCGGATCAACGAGCTGCAGTACTACGCGGTCACCGACTCCCCGAACTCCGGCTACACGACGGTCTTCGGCGGTGAGCGCTTCCCGTTCCACGGCGCCTTCGTCCCCGGCAAGGCCAACAGCATCGGGTTCGAGGACCTCATCACCATCCAGGACTTCGCCTTCCTCGAGGCGCTCGCCACCGGCGCGACGTTCAACCCGGGGTTCGCCGAGGCCGTCGACGTCGTCAGCGTGCAGCAGGCCCTCATCGACTCGTGGGAGTCGCGGGGCTGGCAGACCGTGCAGGACCTGAAGGAGACGAGCCGATGAGCACCGTCCGCATCACCACCGCCGAGGCCCTCGTGCGCTACCTCGTCGCCCAGCGCACCGAGGTCGACGGCCACGAGGTCCCGCTGTACCCCGGCGTCTTCGCGATCTTCGGGCACGGCAACGTCACGAGCCTCGGCCACGCGCTCGAGCAGCACCGCGACGAGCTCCCGGTCTGGCGCGGCCAGACCGAGGAGGGCATGGGGCTCGCTGCCGTCGCCTTCGGCAAGGCCACCCGGCGCCGCCAGGTCATGGTCGCGACCAGCTCGATCGGGCCCGGCGCGACGAACATGGTCACCGCGGCCGGCGTCGCCATGTCGAACCGCATCCCGGCCCTCTTCATCTCCGGCGACGCGTTCACCTCGCGGCTGCCCGACCCCGTGCTCCAGCAGGTCGAGCACTTCGGGGACCCCAGCACCACCGTCAACGACAGCTTCCGCCCCGTCGTGCGCTACTGGGACCGGATCACCCACCCCGCGCAGCTGCTCAGCTCGCTGCCGCAGGTGACCCGCACCCTGCTCGACCCCGCCGACTGCGGGCCCGCGTTCCTCGGGCTGCCCCAGGACATCGCGGCCACCGCGTTCGACTACCCGGAGAGCTTCTTCGAGCCGGTCGTCCACCGCGTGCCGCGGCCGCGGGCCGACCGCGAGGAGCTCGAGCGGGCGGCTGCCGCACTGCGCGCGGCCGAGCGGCCGGTGATCGTCGCCGGGGGCGGGGTCCACTACTCCCTCGCCGAGGCCGAGCTGGCCGACTTCGCGCTGCGGCACGGCATCCCCGTCGTCGAGACCGTCGCCGGCAAGTCCTCGCTCGTCGCGGACCACCCGAGGTACGCCGGGCCGGTCGGGGTCACCGGTGCGGCCGAGCCCAACGAGGCCTGCGCGGCGGCCGACGTCGTCCTCGCCGTCGGCACCCGGCTCAACGACTTCGTCACCGGGTCCTGGACCCTGTTCGACGACGACGCCCGCATCGTGGCCCTCAACACGGCGCGCTTCGACGCGACGAAGCACCTCTCGACGCCCGTCGTCGGGGACGCGCGCGAGAGCCTCGGCGAGCTGTCGTCGCTGCTCGGCGACTGGGCCGCCCCGCAGGCCTGGACCGACCGCGGCAGCGAGCTGCGCACCCGGCTGGAGGAGTTCGTCGCCGGCCGCATCGCCGACGACGGCGCGCTGCCGCTCAGCTACGCGCAGATCATCGGGGCCCTGCACCGCACGGCCGCCCCCGAGGACTACGTGATGACCGCCGCGGGCGGGCTGCCGGGCGAGCTCAACGTCAACTGGCTCAGCAAGTCCGTCGCGAGCTTCGACTGCGAGTACGGCTTCTCGTGCATGGGCTACGAGACGGCCGGCGCCTGGGGTGCCGCGTTCGCGCGGACCGAGGGCGAGGTGCTGTGCCTCGTCGGCGACGGGTCCTACCTCATGCTCAACAGCGAGATCTACTCCTCGGTGCTGTCGGGCAAGAAGTTCATCCTCATCGTCTGCGACAACGCGGGCTTCGCCGTCATCGAGCGGCTCCAGCGCAACCAGGGCGGCAACTCGTACAACAACATGCTCCGTGACGCGCGCGGCCCGAACAGCGACGTCCGGGTCGACTTCGTCGCCCACGCGGCATCGCTGGGTGCCTACGCGACGCGGGCGTCCTCCATCCCCGAGCTCGAAGCCGCGATCGAGCAGGCCCGTGGCCACGACCGCACGAGCGTCGTCGTCGTCGACGTCCGGGAGTCCGACTGGACCGAGGGTGGGCTGTTCTGGCAGGTCGGCGTGCCCGAGGTGAGCGAGCTCGCGGGCGTCCGCGAGGCCCGGGCCGCCCACGAGGCGGGCGTCGCCACCCAGCGCCGAGGCACGTGATGTCGCAGGCCGGGGGTGACACCGGCCTCGAGCGCCCGAGCCGGCCGACGATCCGCGACGTCGCGGCCCGGGCCGGGGTCTCGAAGTCGCTGGTGTCGCTCGCCCTGCAGAACGCGCCCCGGGTCGCGCCCGAGACCCGCGAGCTCATCCTCGCGGCCGCCGAGGAGATCGGGTACCGGCGCAACGCCGCCGCGCACGCCCTGGTGGCCCGGCGGACCCGCACCATCGGGGTCTTCGTGCTCGACCTGCACAACCCGATGACCGCGGACGTGCTCGACGCCGTGCAGGCGGAGGCGCGCCGCCGCGACTACCGCACCATCGTCGTCGTCGGCGGCGAGGACGCCGCGGCCGAGCGGGCCGAGCTCGAGAAGCTGCTCGAGTTCCGCGTCGAGGGCATACTCGCCGTCGGCCACCGGCTGCCGCACGGCGCGGAGGAGGCGGTCTCGGCGGACTGCCCGGCCGTCGTGCTCGGCAGCGCCCCCCGAGGGGTCCCGCACCTGGGGTCGATCAGCAACGACGACGTCCTCGGGGCCGGGCTCGCCGTCGACCACCTCGTCGGTCTCGGGCACCGGCGCATCGTCCACATCGACGGCGGGGCCAGCGCCGTCGCCGACGACCGGCGCCGCGGGTACCTGGAGGCCATGCGCCGTCACGGCCTCGGCGACCTCGCCGCCGTCGTGCCCGGGTCCTTCAGTGACGAGGGCGGCTACCGCGGCGCCCGTGCCGCGTTGGGCGCCGACGTCCCGCCGACGGCGCTGTTCGTGGTCAACGACCTCGCCGCGATGGGCGCGCTCGCGGCCGTGGCCGATGCCGGGCTCGCCGTGCCCGGGGACGTCTCGGTCGTCGGCTACGACGGCACCGCGCTCGCGGGCATGCGGCCCATCGGGCTCACGACGGTGGGCCAGCCCCTGGCGGAGCTGGGCATGCGGGCAGCGGCGCACCTGTGCGGTCTGCTCGACGGCGAGGCACCGGCCGAGGCCCATGCCCTGCTGCGGCCCGCCCTCGTCGAGCGCCGCACCACCGCACCCCCGGTCGGGGCCTGAGCCCCGCCCACCGACCGGGTTCGGGTCAGCGGGCGACCTCGTCGATCCGGACGGGGCGCCCCTCGGTGGCCGACCGGGTGGCGGCCTCCGCGATCCAGGTGGTGCCCATCGCGTCCTCGACGGTGCAGGGTGACGCGACCTCGTGGGCCGCGACCGCACAGAACGTCGTGAGCTCCCGGCGGAACGCCTCGGTGAGGCGGTCCATGAAGAAGGTGTGCGGCGGGCCGGCCGGCCAGGTGGCACCGGGCTCCGTGGAGCGCAGCGGCAGGCCGTCGTCGAGACCCGCGGCGACGGAGTCGTCGACGCCGTGGACCTCGAGGCGCACGTCGTACCCGCGGGCGTTGGTCCGGGTGTTGCTCACGACCCCGATCGTGCCGTCGCTGAGGGTGATGAGCGTCGACGCGCTCGACCAGTCGCCGTTGTCGGCATAGAGCTCGGCGGGGGCGTCCGGGTCGACGGCGCCGACGGCGTAGACCTCGACGGCCTCCTGGCCGGTCACCCAGCGGACGGCGTCGAAGTCGTGGACGGCGCAGTCGCGGAACATGCCACCCGAGACGGCGAGGTAGGCGGCCGGCGGCGGGGCCGGGTCGAGGGTGGTCGAGCGCACCGTGTGCACCCGCCCGAGTGCTCCGGACCGGACGGCGTCGCGGGCGGCGACGAAGGCGGGGTCGAAACGCCGCGGGTAGCCGATCTGGACGGGGACGTCGGAGTCGCGGAGCCGGTCCCGGATGGCGACCGCCTCGTCCGCCGAGCCGGCGATCGGCTTCTCGCAGAACGTCGGGATGCCGCGCTCCACCGCCGCGAGCAGCAGCTCGGCGTGCGCACTCGTGGCGGCGGCGATGACGACGCCGTCGATCCCGGAGTCGAGCAGGGCCTGCGGGGAGTCGACGGCGGTGGCCTTGGCGATCCTGCTCGTCACGCCGTCGAGCGCGGCGGCGACCGGGTCGGTGACGACGAGCTGGTCGACGCGGTCCAGCGCCGCGAGCGTGTCGGCGTGGAAGGCGCCGATCCGGCCGAGTCCGATGAGTCCGATGCGCATCCGAGGTGACACCCTTCTGGTCCGTGGTCGAGCAGAGACTATCAGCCTAATGTCCTGACAAACACTCCCCGACTTTTCATGCTGGCGTCCGCGCCCGACCCGCGTGTCGCGGCGTGTCTGCGGACCGGAGCATGAAAAGTCGGGAAACAGCAGCGGGGGTCAGTGGCTGAGCTTCGCGTGCGCGACGGCGTCGAGGTGCGTCGCGAGCGACTCCGGCGTGCGGCCCTGGGCGAGGGCGACGCGGACGACGTCCGCCTGGCTCGCCGGGGTCATCCCGTCGACGGGGGTGTCGCGGTCGAGGTTGGTCGGGAAGGCGTAGCCCTCTGCCGCCGCGGCGACCACGCGGTGCTGGTCCGCCTCCGGCATCCCGGCCGCCCGGGCGGCGAGCAGCGCGGGGTAGACGAGCCGCACGATGCGGTCGCGGTCGACGGTCTCCATCGCCCGCCCGAACGCCGAGGAGATCTGGAGCAGGTTGGCCATCCGGCGCACGTCGGCGGTGTGGTTGGACCCGGCGGCGTGGAACAGGGCGGGGTTGAAGAACACCGCGTCGCCGGTGCGCAGCGGCAGCTGCACGTGGTGGTCGACGAAGTAGTCCTGGAACTCGGGCAGCCAGTAGGCGAGATAGCCGTGGGAGTACTTCTGGCTGTGCGGCAGGTACAACGTCGGGCCGGACTCCACGGGCATGTCGCAGTGCGCGACGGCGCCCTGGAGGGTGAGCAGGGGGGACACGTCGTGCACGCGCCCGGGGTAGCGCCCGGTGACCTCCGGCGACTGGAAGCCCAGGTGGTAGTCGCGGTGCACGGTCTGGCCCTTGCCGCCCGGGTTGACGACGTTGACCTGGGAGGTGACCTGGTAGGCGGGGCCGAGCCAGGCCTCGGCGGCGAGCGCCAGCATGTCGTTGGCGTAGTAGGCGACGAACGCCTGGGGGTCGGCGACGGCGAGCTTCTCGAGGGCGTTCCACACCCGGTCGTTGGCGCCGGGGCTGGCGAAGTGGTCGCCGGCCATCTGCCCGGAGGCCTTCTCCCGGGCGATGACGTCCTCGAAGGCCGCCGTCGCCCGGGCCACGACGTCGGGGTCGAAGGCTCCCGCGAGGACGACGATGCCGGGGCCCTCGGCGAGGGCGTCGGCGAGCTCGGCACGGATCACGTCGGCGAGAGCCGGGTCCTCGAGGGCGGGGCGCAGCGTGGCCGCCTCGTACCGCGGGACGCCCTGGTCGATGCCGGCCGCGTGGGGGTGGCGGGCCGGGTCGGTCCGGTCCTGCAGCACCCGGACGAGGTCCTCGAGGCGGCAGTCCTCGCGGCGCCGGAAGCCGGGGGCGGTGGTGGGCGTGCTCGTCGCGGTCATCGGGTGCTCCTGTGCTGGCGGTGGCGTCGTTGCCGTTTGCTCTCCAGCCTGCGCCCCCCGCGGGTCCGGCGGAAGCCGGCAAACACCTCAGAAACACCTCAGCAGTCATGGTGTCGGCGCCCGGTCGTGGCCGAGGATGGGCGGATGGTCCGCCGCAGCCACCGCGTCGTCGACGTCGCCGAGCAGGCCGGGGTCTCGCCCGCCACGGTCGACCGGGTCCTGCACGGCCGCCCCGGGGTGAGCGCTCGGGCCGTGCGGGCCGTCGAGGCCGCCGTGCTCGAGCTCGAACGGCAGCAGACCCAGGTGCGGCTGTCGCGGCGCACGCTCCTCGTCGACGTCGTCGTCGATGCGCCCCGGCGCTTCCGCGACGCGGTGACGGAGGCGACGGAGGAGGCGCTGGCCTCGGCACGACCGGCCACGGCGCGAGCCCGTTTCCGCCTCGGCGAGGGGGCGACCCCCGCCGAGCTCGCCCGCGTCGTCGACGGGCTCGGTGCCGCGGGGCGGGTGAGCCACGGGCTCGTCCTCAAGGCCCCCGACGACCCCGTCGTCGCCGCGGCGGTGCAGCGGGCCCACCAGCGCGGCATCCCGGCGGTCACCCTCGTCACCGACGTCAGCGGGTCGGGGCGGGTGGCGTACGTGGGCCTCGACAACGCGGCCGCCGGGGCGACCGCCGCCTACCTCCTGGCCCGGCTCGCACGGGGACGACCCGGCGTCGTCCTCGCGGGGCTGAGCCACCGGGCCTTCCTCGGCGAGCAGGAGCGCTGGGCCGGCTTCCGGGAGCGGCTGGCCGTCGAAGACCCGGGTCGTGCGGTCGAGGAGATCGCCGACGTCCACGGTGACGACGCCGCCAACGAGGCGCTCGTCGCGCAGCTGGTCGGCCGGGGCGTCGAGGTGTGCGGCGTCTACTCGATGGGCGGCGGCAACGCGGGCATCGCCCGGGCCCTGGCCGCCGCTGGCCGGGACCCGGTGCCGTTCGTCGGGCACGACCTCGATGCCGACAACCTCGCCCTGCTACGTGACGGCACCCTCACCGCGGTGCTCCACCACGACCTGCGGGCCGACCTGCGAGCGGCCCTCACCCAGCTGCTGCGGGCGCACCGCCTGCTGCCCGGCGCCCCCACCGACGCGCCGTCGGCGCCCCAGGTGGTCACGCCGTGGAACATCCCGCCCCGGCTGCGGGGCGAGCGAGACGCCCCGGTGCGGACGTCCTGAGATGCCCTAGCGTGGCTGCCATGCCGATGACGTCGCTCCCCACGCCGCGCACCCCCGACTCCGCGGAGGCACCCGCGCTGCGGTGGGGCGTGCTCGGCACCGGGTGGATCGCCGACACCTTCGTCCGGTCCCTGCGGGCCAACACCCGCCAGGTGGTCCACGCCGTGGGCTCCCGGACGACGGACAGCGCCCGCCGGGCCGCCGAGGCCTGGGAGGCGCCCGTCGCGCACGGCTCGTACGAGGCCCTCGTGGCCGACCCGGACGTCGACGTCGTCTACGTCACGACCCCGCACAACCACCACCTGCCGCACGCCCTGCTCGCCATCGAGGCGGGCAAGCACGTCCTCGTCGAGAAGCCGGTCGGGCTCGACGCCGACGAGGCCCGGGCCATCGGTGACGCCGCCGCCCGGGCCGGCGTCTTCTGCATGGAGGCGATGTGGACGCTCTTCCTGCCGAAGTTCGACGTCGTCCGGCAGGTGCTCGCCGACGGCGTGCTCGGCGACGTCGTCATCGCCCAGGCCGACATGGGGGAGCGCTTCGACCCCCCGCACCGGATCACCCGTGCCGACCTCGCGGGCGGGCCCCTCCTCGACCTCGGCACCTACGCGGCGACCTTCGCGACCTGGGTGCTCGGGGAGCCCGACGAGGTGACCGCGGTGGCGACGCCGGCGCCGTCTGGGGTCAACGGGCAGCTGGCCGTCGCCCTGCGCACCGCCGCGGGAGCGATCGGGTCGCTGCACACCTCGATCCTCGCGGACAGCGCGACGACCGGGAGCATCATCGGCACCGAGGGCCGGCTCGACCTCGGTACCCGGTACTACCTCCCGGGCCCGATGTCGCTGCACCAGCGCTCGGGCCCGACGCTGTCCTGGACCGAGCCGATGGTCGAGCACGAGGCGCTGCATTTCGAGGCGGCCGAGACGGCCCGCCGTATCGCCGACGGCCACACCGGCTCGCCGCTGCGGCCCTGGGCCGACACCGTCGCCACCCTCGAGGTCATGGACCGGATCCGGGCCGCCACCGGGCTGGACTTCGACGAGGCCAGGGCCGAGCGCGACCGCTGACTCAGCGGCGGCCGGCGTCGCGCAGGACCCTCGCGAGCGCGCCGAGGTCGGCCCCCGCCGCCAGCGCGGCCTCGACGTCGACGGCAGCGGCCGCGGCGATCGCGCCCGCGGCGGCACGCACGGGCCGGGCCACGCCCGGGCCGTGGGCCACCCCGCACACGCCGACGAGCCGGTCCCCGTCGAAGGACAGGACGACAGGGGAGTCCGGCCCGCCGACGACGACCTCGCGGGCCTCGGGCGGCGGGACCCCCATGGCCTGCATCGTCGCGTCGTACTGGTCCGACCAGCTCCAGGGCACGTCGTCGAACGACTCCGTGCCGCCCATCGCGACCGCGGCCGCGACCTCGCCCTGCCGCCCGGCCGCGGTGTAGGACTCGAGCCGGACCCCGCGCTCCCCGTGCCCGCCGACCATCCGGACGGCGTCACCCGCGGCCAGGACCGCCGGGTGGCTCGTGCGCATCGACGGGTCGACGACGATGCCGTCGTCCACGGAGAGCCCGGCGGCCTCCGCCAGCGCCGTGCGCGGGGTGATGCCGATGCCGACGACGACGGTGTCGGCGGGCAGCACGGTGCCGTCGGACAGGTGCATCCCGGTGACGAGCCCGTCTTCGCGCAGCACCTCCTGGGGTGTCCGCCCGGCGTGGATCCGGACGCCGTGCTCGGCGTGCACTCGGGCGAGCCAGGCGGCGACCGGGGCCGGCACGCCCCGCCCGAGCACGCGCGGGCCGGCCTCGACGACGTCGACCGCGACGCCCCGCTGCACGGCGGCGGCGGCGACCTCGAGCCCGATGACCCCGCCGCCGACGACCACGAGGCGCTGCGTCGACGCGAGCGCCGCCGACAGCGCGGTGGCGTCCTCGGCGTCCCGCAGATGGTGCACCCCCGGCCCGTCGGCTCCGGGCACGACGAGACGACGTGGCTCCGCCCCGGTGGCGAGGACGACCGCCTCGAAGGCCCACGTCGTCCCGTCGTCGGTGGTCAGGGTGCGGCCGTCGGGGTCGAGGGACTCGACGCGGGTCCGGGTGCGCACGAACACGTGGTCCCGCCAGGGCGCGTCGTCGGGCCAGAGCGTGGGGATCGGGGCCGGCGGGTCGGCGAGGGCCCCCTCGCTCAGCACCGTGCGGTCGTAGGGCGGCAGCGGCTCGGCGGTGAGGACCGCGACGGACTGCCCCGCCTCGGCGAAGCGCCGAGCCGCGGAGGCGGCCGCCGGGCCTCCCCCGACGACTACGTACCGCGGTGACTCCATCGGGTCGAACCTATCCGAGGAGCAGCGCGGCGGCGGCGACGGCCGAGGCGGCGAGCACGGCGACGTCGAACCCGCGCTGGCTGATCCGCCGCACCGTCGCGTAGCCGAGGAGGCCGCCGAGCAGCACGAGCGGCGCGAGCAGGCCGGCCCGGGCGGCGTCGTCGAGGTGGAGCAGCCCGAGCCCGACCGAGAACGGCACCTTGACGAGGTTGACGACGAGGAAGAACCAGGCGTTGGTGCCGACGAACCGGCGCTTGTCGATGCCCGAGGCCGACAGGTACAGCGTCATGACGGGGCCGGCGGCGTTGGCGGTCATCGTCGCGAAGCCGGCGGCGGTCCCGGCGCCCCACGCGGCGGCGGGATGCTGGTGGTTGTCGTTCGCCACGCCGGCCGCCCGCCACCGCACCCACAGCTGGAGCAGGAGGAGGACGAGCAGGACGCCGCCGATCGAGCGGCGGAGCGTCTCGTCACCGACGAGGCCGAGGAAGAGGGACCCGACGGCCAGGCCGGGCACGACCGCGGGCAACAGCCGCCGGATCAGGGCCCAGTCGGCGTCGTGCCGGTAGTGCCAGACGGCGACGAGGTCACCGACGATGAGCACCGCGAGGATGGCCGCCGTGGACTGCTTCGCCGGGAGCACGGTGGCGAAGATCGCGACCGAGACGACCGCCAGGCCACCGAGCGCAGTCTTGGAGTAGCCGATGACCATCGCAGCCGCGCCCATGAGGGCCAGGCCGGCGACGGTCCCGCCGAAGAGGTCGAGCACCCGCGAAGGCTACGGCCTGCGCGGCGCTGCGCGTCGGGGCTGCTCAGACCCGGCCGAAGTCCTGGGTCCAGTAGATGGAGTACGTCCCGCTGCCCGAGGAGACCCCGACGCCGATCGCCTTGTTCGCGCAGTTGAGGATGTTCTTGCGGTGGCCGGTGCTCTTCATCCAGGCGCTGACGACGGCCTGGGCGGTGCGCTGCCCGGCCGCGATGTTCTCGGCCGACCCGTAGCGGTAGCCCTGGGCCCGCATCCGGTCGAACGGGGTCCGGCCGTCCTTGGAGGTGTGGCTGAAGTAGTTCTTCGTCCGCATGTCGTAGCTGTGGAACTGGGCGGCCTTGCGCAGCGCCTCGCTGGCCCGCAGCGGGGAGCAGCCGACCTTCTTGCGCTCGGCGTTGACCCGGGTGATCACCTCGGCCGCCATCCCGGAGTGCGCGGCGTTGGCCGACGTGGCAGCGCTGAGGCCGAGGGGTGCGGCGACCATGGCGGTCAGGGCGGCACGCGCGAGCAGGGTGCGGACGGGGAGCGGCATGGGACCACCTCGGGCTGGGCCGTGGCCGGGCAGGGGACGGTCACGGGGAGGGCAGGGGCGACGCGCCGGGGCTCGCGTCCCGATGAGGATGACACGACGCTGCCGACGGCCGCGACCGGAGCGCCGTGCGGTGGCCGAACGACCGACCCCGACCGGCGGTGGCCGGTCGGGGTCGGTGAGGCGTGCTCGTCGCTCAGCCGCGCAGGGCGCGCTTCTTCTTGCGCCAGGCCTTGGTCAGCTCGAGACGCACGATGTCGCGGCGTCGCCGGCCCTCGACCTTGTTCGGCAGCGAGAGCTGGACGACCTTCCAGTACACCGACCCGGCCTGCTTCCACAGCGACCCGGTGACGTAGGGGAGGTCGTTGCGCTCCATGAGGTCCTGGATCCGCGGCGCGATCTCGGCGTACCGGTTGCTCGGCATGTCCGGGAACAGGTGGTGCTCGATCTGGTGGCTGAGGTTGCCGGTCATCGTGTGCATGGCCTTGGACCCGCTGATGTTGCCCGAGCCGAGCATCTGGCGCAGGTACCACTCGCCACGGGTCTCGCCCTCGATCGAGGTCTTCTCGAAGGTGGCGATCCCGGGCGGGAAGTGCCCGCAGATGATGACCGTGTTCGTCCAGACGTTGCGCACGAGGTTGGCCACGATGTTCGCGGTGAGCGTCGTGCGGGCCGAGCCGGTGACCGCCGACATCGCCGGATGCACGACGTAGTCCTTGGTCGCCTGCCGCTTGATCTTGGCGAGGACCTCGTCCCGGTTCTTGCGGAACTCGGCCTTCTGCTCCTCGCTCATCCGGTCCTTCTTCGCGAGGTACCCGCCGAGCTCGAGGTCGTACGCCGCGATCGAGTACTCGAAGAGCAGCGCGTTGCCCACGTGCCAGATCGGCTGGAAGAGCGAGAACAGGCTCCAGCGCTGGTCCTCGTCGACGCGCAGGATCCCGTAGCCGAGGTCGTTGTCGCGACCCAGCACGTTCGTGAAGGTGTGGTGGATCTCGTTGTGGCTGTGCTTCCACTGGCTCGCGGGGGAGGCGTTGTCCCACTCCCAGGCCGTCGAGTGGATCTTCGGGTCACGCATCCAGTCCCACTGGCCGTGCATGACGTTGTGGCCGATCTCCATGTTCTCGAGGATCTTGGCCACCGAGAGACCGGCGGTGCCGATCCACCAGGCCGGGCGGACGCCGCGCACCTTGACGTTGCTGAAGAGGAGGACGGCGCGGCTGCCCATCTCGAGGTAGCGCTGGACCGCGATCACCTTGCGGATGTACGCGGCGTCGCGCGCACCGCGGGAGTCCATGACCTCCTTGCGCAGCGCGTCCAGCTCGTGGCCGATCGTCTCGATCTGGTCCGGCGAGAGGTGCGCGGCCGGGTTGGGGCGGCCGGACTTCTTCAGCGCGGGGCGCTGCGGGCGGGGCGCGTCGCTGGCGACGCGCAGTCGGGGGTTGATGCCCTGGGGCTTGGTGGAGGCGTGGCGCTCGGGGGCGAGGGTCATGAGGGTCCTTCCGTTCTCGCGCAGTCGGCGGTCAGGGGTCGGGTGGGGCAGCGGGTGCGGGTCAGAGGTCGATCTCGCAGGAGCCCGCGACGGCGTTGACGCAGGTCTGGACGGGGAGGGGCTCGTCGGACTCGTGAACGGTGACCTCGCCGGTGCGCAGGTCGCGGATGGCGCCGGCGCGCATCGGCACGACGCAGCCGAAGCAGATGCCCATCCGGCAGCCGCTGGGCATGATCACGCCGGCGTCCTCGCCGGCGTCGAGGATGGCGGTGGCGCCGTCGGCCTCGACGACGCGGCCGGTGCTGCGGAACGTGACCGTGCCGCCCTCGCCGGGCTCGACGACGCTGGGCCGGAAGCGCTCGACGTGCAGACGCTCGGGGATCCCGGCGTTCGCCCAGTGCTTCTCGGCGGCGTCGAGCAGGGCGGTGGGCCCGCACAGCCACGTCTCGCGCGCCTGCCAGTCCGGGACGAGGGTGTCGAGCCGGGCCAGGTCGAGGACGCCGTGGACGTCGTCGAGGTTGAGGCTCAGGGCGAGCCGGCCGGCCGCGTGGTGCTCGGCGAGCTCGCCGGCGAAGATGACGTCCTGCTTGCTCGGGGCGCAGTGCACGTGGGCGACGTCGTCCAGCTCGGCGAGGTGGTTTCGCAGCATGCCGATGACCGGGGTGATGCCGCTGCCCGCGGTGAGGAAGAGGACCTTGGCGGGGGCGGGGCTGGTCAGGGTGAAGTCGCCGGTGGCCTGGTCGAGCATGACCAGGGTGCCGGGGGCGGCGGAGCGCACGAGGTGGGTGCTGACCGTGCCGTCGGGGATCGCCTTGGTCGTGATGGCGATGCAGCCGGCGGGGATGCCGGCTGCGGGCGAGCCGTCGGCGCGGTGGGTGAGGCTGTAGGCGCGCCAGTGCCGGACGCCGTCGATGTCGACGCCGATCCGGATGTACTGGCCGGGGATGTGGCCGGCCCAGCCGCGGCCCGGACGGATGACCACCGTGGCCGCGTCGGCGGTCTCGGGGCGGACCTCGACGATGCGGCCGCGCAGGTCGGCGCCGGTGCGCATCGGGTCGAGAAGGTCGAGGTAGTCGGCGGGCACGAGTGGGGTGGCCAGGGCCTCGGCCACCTTGCGCGCGCTGCGGACGATGCCGCCCAACGGGCCGGGGGCGTGCGCCCCGAGGCGCGGCCGGGTGGCACCCGTGGGGGTCGCTCGGTCGATGCTCGGTGCTGACATGTACGCCAGCGTAACCTACGTTCGCGTAAGTTACGACACCGTAGGTTGTCTTCTCAGGAAGCCATCAGCCACCCCGTGGTCTCCCGACTTTTCAGGCTGGCGTCCGCGCGGAACGCCGTCGGAGCGGCGTGTCGCGCGGGCCGGAGCCTGAAAAGTCGGGGAAAGACGGGGGGAGGGAGGTCAGTGGTCGCCGGCCATGAGGCGGCCGATCTCGGTCCGGTCGGCGTCCTTGGCGTCCATCTCGGCAACGACCGCACCGCCGTGGACGACGGCGATCCGGTCCGAGAGGGACAGGATCTCGTCGAGCTCGGCCGAGACCAGGAGCACCCCGGCCCCCGCGTCGCGGGCCTCGACGATGCGGCGGTGGATGAACTCGATGGACCCGACGTCGACCCCGCGGGTCGGCTGGGCGGCCATGAGCAGCTTCGGGGTGAAGGACATCTCGCGGGCGACGACGACCTTCTGCTTGTTGCCGCCCGAGAGTGACCCGGCCGACTGCAGGACGCCCGAGGACCGGATGTCGAACTCCTCGCGCAGCTTCTCGGCGTTGGCCCGGATGGCCTCGAACTGGCGCACCCCGGACTTCGCGTACGGGGGCTGGTCGAACTCGTTGAGGACGAGGTTGTCGGCGATCGAGTAGGAGCTGACGAGCCCGTGCTTCTCGCGGTCCTCGGGGATGTGCCCGACGCCCGCGTGGTGGGTGCGGTGCGGGTTGGCCTTGGTGAGGTCGACGTCGCCGAGCTCCATCCGGCCGGAGACGATCTTGCGCATCCCGGCGAGGGACTCGACGAGCTCGCGCTGGCCGTTGCCCTCGACGCCGGCGACGCCGACGATCTCGCCGGCCCGCACCGACAGGGTGAACCCGTTGACGGCGCCCAGACCGCGGTCGTCCTTGACGTGCAGGTCCTCGATCTCGAGCACCGTCTCGCCGGGGGTGGCCTCGGTCTTGTCGATGGACAGGACGACCTCGCGGCCGACCATCATCGTCGCGAGCCCGGTGGCGTCGGTGTCCTTGGTGGCGACCTCGCCGACGACCGCGCCCTGCCGCAGCACGTACACCCGGTCCGAGACCGCGAGGACCTCGCGCAGCTTGTGGGTGATGAAGACGATCGAGGTCCCGGAGTTCGCGAGCTCGCGCATGACCCCGAGCAGCTCGTCGGTCTCCTGGGGCGTGAGCACGGCGGTCGGCTCGTCGAGGATGAGGAGGTCGACCCGGCGCGAGAGCGCCTTGAGGATCTCGACCCGCTGCTGGGTGCCGACGGGGAGGTCGTCGACCTCGATGTCGGGGTCGACGACCAGACCGTGCTTCTTGGACAGCTCGCGCACCATCCGCCGCGCGCTGTCGAGGTCGAGGACGACCCCGGCCCGCGTCGTCTCGTGCCCGAGCATCATGTTCTCGGCCACCGTCATGACGGGCACCAGCTGGAAGTGCTGGTGCACCATGCCGATGCCGCGGTGGATGGCGTCGCGCGGGTCCTTGATCGGGGTCGTGTCGCCCTTGATCGAGACGGTGCCGGAGTCGGGGGTGATGAGCCCGAAGATCTGGTTGACCAGGGTCGACTTGCCGGCCCCGTTCTCACCGAGCAGCGCGACGATCTCGCCACGGTGCACGTTGAGCGTGATGTCGCGGTTGGCGTGGACCGAGCCGAAGCTCTTGGACAGGCCGTTGATGTCGAGGAGGACCTCGCCGATGACGCCCTCGCCGAAGCCGGACTGCTCCGGCGGCAGCTCGAGGGCGGCGTCGGTGGTGGCGACCTCCGCCAGGTGCTCGCGGGAGGCGTCCGAGTGGCTCTCGGGGTGCGGGGTGGCGTCGCTCATCACTGGTCCTTCTTCACGTACGGCTGTCCGACGGCGCCCGGCGCTCTGACCCGCCCCGCGGCGACCGCGAGGACGACGAGGGTCGCGACGTAGGGGAGGGTGCCGGTGAGCTGCGGCGGGATGGACACCCCACCGGTCTGCTGGAGCTGGGAGGCGACGGCGTTGACGAAGCCGAAGAACAGGGCCATGGCGAAGGCCCGCAGTGGCCGCCACGCCCCCATGATCATGATCGCGAGGGCGAGGAAGCCCCGGCCCGCGGTCATCCCGCGCTCGAACGAGCTCGAGGCGTCCATCGAGAGGTACACCCCGGCGAGCCCCGCGAGGGACCCGGCGATGGTGACGTTGACGAGCCGCAGCCGCTCGACGTTGATCCCCGCGGTGTCGGCCGCCGAGGGGTATTCGCCGACCGCCCGGGTGCGCAGCCCCCACCGGCTGTGGAACAGCGCGAGGTGGACCGTGACGGCGGCGATGATCGCGACGAGGGCGATGGCGCTGCGCCCGCTGAAGAACACGTCGCCGATCAGCGGGATGGCGGAGAGGACGGGCACCTCGATGTTGGGAATGACCCCCGGCAGGATCTTGCCCGACACGAGGTAGAACGAGGTGAGGCCCGTGGCGACGATGTTGAGGACGACACCGGCGATGATCTGGTCCATCCGCCAGCGGACGGTGGTCCAGGCGAGGAACCCGCCGGCGAGCAGGCCGGTGCCGACACCGGCGAGGATGCCGACGATCATCGAGCCGCTGAACGCCGCCGCGAAGAAGCCGGCGAAGGCCGCGAGCAGCATCTGCCCCTCGATGCCGATGTTGACGACACCGGAGCGCTCGCCGATGACACCGACGAGCGCCGCGAGCACCAGCGGGATGGCGTAGCCCCACGCGGCGCCGAACATCGACGGCGCGATGTCGTTCTTGGCGTAGTAGAAGACGTAGGCCGCGACGATGACGACGGCGGCGACGACCAGGGTGGTGCGGTTCTTGGCGACCCAGGCAGTCATGTCAGGACCCCCAGCTCGTCGACGCGACACTGACCTTGTCGGCCCGGCTGCGGAACAGCCACTTGCCGAGCACCGGGATCGACACCATGAGCAGGATGATCGCGAGCAGGACGTCGACGATCTCGGGGGCGATACCGGTGTTGAACTGCAGGCCCGCCGCGCCGGTGCGCAGGATGCCGACGAGGAACGCCGCCGGGATCGTCGCGAGCGGGTTGGCCCGGGCGAGCAGGGCGATCGTGATGCCGTCGAAGCCGAGCGTGCCGACGATGGCCGGCTCGAACCGGTGCAGGGTGCCCTCGGCCTCGAGCGCGCCGCCCAGGCCGGCCAGCCCGGCACCCATCGCCATGACGAGGACGATGGTCGTGCGGATCGAGATGCCGGCGTAGCCCGCGGCGCTCTTGTTCGCGCCGACGGTGTTGAGCCGGAAGCCCATCGTCGTGCGCGACAGCATCCACCAGCAGAGGACGGCCAGGGCGAGCGCGACGAGGAAGCCGATGGGGATGCCGGCGACGGACCCGACCCGGGCTGCCTCCGGGATGGCCTCGGTCTGCGGGATGCCGCTGGTCTTGGAGGACTCCGCCTGCAGCGGGCCGACGACGAGCCAGAACGTGATCCCGGCGACGATGTAGTTGAGCATGATGGTCGAGATGACCTCGTGCACCCCGCGCCAGGCCTTGAGGACGCCGACGAGGACCCCGACGGCCGCGCCGCAGACGATGCCGACGAGCATGCCGAGAACGGCACCGGCGAAGCCCGCACCGCCGGCGACGTAGGCCGCCCAGGCGCCGAAGATGGCGCCGGTGGCGAACTGGCCCTGGCCGCCGATGTTGAAGAGCCCGACCCGCAGCGGCAGCACGACCGCGAGCCCGGTGAGGACGAGCGGGGCGGTCTTCTGGAGGGTGCGGGTGAAGGCCCCGTCGTACACGAGCGCCTCGCGGATCAGCGTCTCGTACGCGAACCACGGGCTGACGCCCTGGTAGCGGATGAGGGCCGCGCCGACGAGCAGGGAGATGACGAGGGCCACGACGATGACGACGCCGCTCTGGTGGCCTATGAGATAGGCGAGCATGCCGCCACGGTCACGAGGTACCGAGGGCTCCTGCTCCGGGGCCGGCGGCGGCTGCTCCACCGTCTTCGTGTCGGACATGGGTCTCCAATGACTCTCTCGGGTGCCCACAGTGTGGCGGGTCGGCGCATACGGGCGGAAGTGGGCAGGTGCTGGCTCGCGGGGAACGCTATGGGCAATGTCTGCCGTGACGTGCCGAGAGGGCGGGCACCCCGGGCGGGATGCCCGCCCCCTCGGGACGGCTGGTCACGCGCGGCGACCGGTGACCGTCGTCGTCAGAGGGTGACGCCGGTCTCGAGCGTGCCGGCCTCCATCTGCGAGACGATGTCGGCGACCTTGGTCTTCACGTCCTCGGGGATCTTGTCCTCGAAGTCGTGGTACGGCGCCAGGCCGGCCGCGCCCATCGTGGTCAGGCCCTCGAACTCGCCGTCCTTGGCCGTGATGATCGTGTCGGTGACGCCCTCGGTGATGAGCTTCATCGCCGAGGTGATGAGGCACGGCTGTGCGGCCGGGACGGTGTCCCACTGGTCGGTGTCGACCCCGATGCAGAAGAGCGACTCACCCGCACCGGAGGCCTTGGCGACCTCCTGGAGCGCACCGTTGCCGGTGTTGCCGCCGGCGCCGAAGATGATGTCGGCCTTCTGGGCGAGCATCTTCTTGGCCTCGCCCGCGCCCCACACCGGGTCGTTGAAGGCGTTGTCGCCGGCGGGGTGGTAGACGGTCGAGACGGTCACTTCGGGGTTGGCGGCCTTGGCGCCCGCCTCGAAGCCCTTGGCGAACTTCTGCACCGGCGGGATCTCCTGGCCGAGGACCTGGCCGAGCTTGTTCGTCTTGGTCATCAGGCCCGCGAGGTAGCCCGCGCCGTAGCCGGCCTGGTCCTCGGGGAAGAGGATGCCGGTGACGTTCTTGGCCGTGACGGCCTCGGGGTCGAAGAACTGGTCGACGCCGATGAACTTCGTGTCCGGGCTGGCCGCGGCCGCGGTGGCGGTGGCCTCGGTCATGAGGAAGCCGACCGTGACGACGACGTCGTACTTCTTGTTCGTGAACTGCGCCATGTTGGGCGCGTAGTCCTTGGGGTCCTGGGTCTCGACGTACTTGTAGAAGCCGTTGGTCTCGGCCTGGGCGGCGAGAGCGCCCTCGTGGGCGGACTGGTTGAACGACTTGTCGTCGACCTTGCCGGTGTCGGTGACGAGCCCGATGCAGAACACCTCGGCGTCGCCGCAGTTCGAGTCGTCGGTGGGCGCGCCCGCATCAGTCGAGCCGGTCGCGGTGCTGCCACCGCCGGTGGTGCCGGTGCTGCCGCCGCAGCCCGCGAGGGCCAGAGCGAGGGCCGCGGGAACCGCGACGAGGTAACGGGGGGACTTCATGGAGGATCTCCTCGGGAGGGCGGGTCAGACGTGCAGATGCTAAGGCCCAAAACCCCTCGGGCCGGACACGGCTCGGCTTCGTTGCGGTGTCGTTACCGACACGATCCCCCCGTGGTCACCAGCCGGGGGAGCTGGACCAGCCCGCGTCGACGGTGACGGTGGTGCCGGTGATGCCGGATGCGACCCCTGAGGCGAGGAACGCGATGGCGCCGGCCACCTCCTCGGGGGTGACCGGCCGGCCGAGCGCGGCGGCGCTCCGGTACCGGGCCACGCCGTCGGGCCAGGCGTCCTCGAGGCCCGCGCGGTCGACGAGCCCCGGCACCACGCCCGTGACCCGGACGCCCCGGCCTCCCAGCTCGTGTGCGGCCGCCGAGACGAGGTGGTGCAGGGCGGCCTTGGCCACGGCGTAGGGCGCGTGCGTCGGCATCGCCCGGAGCCCTTCGATGGACCCGACGACGACGACGACGCCGCCGGGGCCCATCCGCCGGGCCGCCTCGTGGAGCAGCACCGCCGTGGGCCGCAGCCCGCCCCGGTGGTAGGCGTCCCACGCGGCCGCGTCGAGGTCCGCCCACGCGACGTGGTGCTGCGGGAACGCGTTGAGGACGACGACGTCCGGGGTCCCGAGCACGTCGGCGCACCCGTCGAGCAGCGCGACGCACCGGGCGTCGAGGGTGGCCGGGTCGTCCAGTGGCACGTCGAGGTCGGCGTGCAGGGCGACCGCGCGCCGGCCGGCGGCCTCGACCTCGGCGACCGCGGTGGCGGCGCCGTCCCGGTCGCCGCGGTAGTGGACGCCGACGTCGTGGCCGGCCGCGGCGAGGGCGCGCACGACCGCCCGGCCGAGCCCGCCGCTGGCCCCGGTGACCAGGGCGGTCACCGCATCCGCCCCATGGGCTCGTCGCGGGTCAGGGTCGTGATCTCGGTCGTGAACGTCGGGTACTGCGCCACGAGCTCGGCCCGGTCGCCGAGCTCGAAGTGCTCGGGCCGGAACGCCGGGGCGCACCAGCACGCCAGGAGGGTCCAGTGCCCGAGCGTCGTCGCGCCCATCCAGGTGTTCTTCCGGACGAGGATCTGGGCGTGCTGCTCGCCCACGTAGTTGAGGACCCCGGAGCCACCGGGCCGCAGCCGCAGCAGGGCGGCCGGGGCGCCACCGAGCCACTGCCAGCCCTCGTCGATGGTCAGCCGGTGCATCGCCGAGAAGCCGTCGGGCTCGTTGGTGAGCAGGACGGTGATGGCGTTGAGGCCCTGGGTGCGCGGGCCGGCGACGTACCAGGCGCCCTCCTCGGGGATCGGGACCATCCCGAGCCGGTCGATGACCTCGGCCGCGCTCTCGTCGGGCGGCGCGACCTCGGGGATCTCGGGCAGCCGGGTCATACCGCCTCCGCGGCCGCGCGCGCGGCGACGGCGCCCCGGGCGCGGGCCCGGGCCAGCAGGTCGGGGGTGTCGAGGCGGGTGCTCCGGCCGTCGCGGACGACGATGTCGCCGTCGACGAGCACGTCGGTGACGTCGGCCCGGCCGGCCGCGAACACCAGGAGCGCGGCCACGTCGTGCACCGGGGTGAGGTGGGGCCGCTCGAGGTCGACGAGCACGAGGTCGGCGCGCTTGCCGGCCTCGACGGAGCCGATGAGCCCGCCGAGGCCGAGGGCCCGTGCCCCGTCGACGGTCGCGGCGCGCAGCACCTCGTGGGCGCTGGCGACGTCGGGGCGTCCGCTGGTGAGCCGCGCGAGCAGCGCGCCCTGGCGCATCGCCTGCCACATGTCCAGGTCGTTGGACGACGAGCAGCCGTCGGTCCCGATGCCGAGCCGCACCCCGGCGGAGCGGTACTCGTCCCAGTGCAGGGCGCCGCTGGCGAGCTTCTGGTTGGAGCCGGCGCAGTGCGCGACGGCGCCGCCGGCCCCGACGAGCAGCTCGAGGTCGTCGCCGGTCAGGTGCACCCCGTGACCGGCGACGAACGGCATGCGCCCGTCGAGCCAGCCCGCCCCGGCGAGGATCCTGGTGGGGGTCGCGTCGTACCGGTCGCGGATGTCGGTGTTCTCGGCGGCGTTCTCGGAGACGTGGGTCGTGAGCAGCGGGCCGCGCGCCCCGGGCCCGGGCCCGTCGGTGACCTCCCGCAGGACGGTGACGACCTCGGCGAGGCTCTCGGGGGAGCACGTGTACGTCGCGTGCGGCATCGCCGGCACCGGCACGTAGGGGCCGCCGATGTCGTCCAGCCCGGCCCGCCACTGCCGGAGGAGGTCGATGCGCTGCTGCCACTCCAGCCCGTCCGGGCCGGGGCCGTCCATGAAGACGGGGCCGATGATGTGCCGGCTCCCGGCCGCCACCGCGCCGCGGTGGGCGGCGTCGTGGTGGAAGTACATGTCGAGCTGGGTCGTGCACCCGCCGAGCAGGGACTCCAAGGCGCCGAGGGTGGCGCCGAGCTCGACGGTGTCGGGGTCCATGACGGCGCCCTCGGCGGCCCATACCCGGGTGAGGAAGCCCTGGAGGTCGACGTCCTCGGCGAGCCCGCGCAGCAGGGTCATCGGCAGGTGGGTGTGCAGGTTGACCAGGCCCGGCATGAGGAGCCGGCCGCGCGCGTCGAGCACCTCGTCGCCGTCGACCGGCCCGGCCGCGGCGTCGCGCAGCTCGGTGATGGTGCCGTCCTCGACGACGACGGTCGTGTCGCGCAGCACCGTGTCGGCGTCGTCGACGGTGACGACGTAGGCGGCGCGCTCGATGACGACGCGGCTCATGGGGCCTCCTCTTCCTCGGCGAAGGTGGCGCGGGTGTGGACGAGCTCGTCGAGCACCGCGAGCACGGCGTGCCGGCTCCGTTCGAGGACGGCCTCGATCTCGGCCATCGTGATCGGCTCGTCGGCGTCGCCCACGCCCGTGGCGGGGTTGACGACGAGCGAGACGGCGGCGTAGCGGAGCCCGGCCTCACGCGCGAGGGTGACCTCGGGGACGCCGGTCATCCCGGCGACGGTGGCCCCGGCCAGGCGGGCGAGCCGGATCTCGGCGGCGGTCTCGAAGCGGGGGCCTTCGAACGCCGCGTACACGCCGCCGTCGCGCATCGGCTGCCCCACCGACGCGGCCGCCTCGAGGATCTCGGTGCGCAGCTCGGGCGTGTACGGCGCTCCCACGTCGACGTGGACGACGCCCTCGGGCCCGGAGCCGTCGAAGAACGTCAGCGGCCGCTGCCGGGTGAGGTCGAGGAAGTCGTCGAGGCAGACGAGGTCGCCCGGCGCGAGGTCGGGGTCGATGCTGCCGGTGACGTTGACGGCGACGACGTCGACGCACCCGAGATCGGCGAGCGCGCGGACGTTCGCGCGGTAGTTGACCAGGTGCGGCGGGACGGAGTGACCGGCGCCGTGCCGGGTGAGGAAGACGACGGGCAGGCCGTGCCAGGTGCCGCGGGTGACGCGGGCCTGGCCCCAGACCGTGTCGACGGTCTCCTCGACCCGGTCCTCCAGCGCCTCGAGGTCGTAGAACCCGGTACCGGCCACGACGGCGAGGGGAGGGCGGGTCATGCCCGCCAACGCTACCGGCCACGAGGTGGAGCGGCGACGCGGACCGCGAGGTCGCGGTGGCAGGATCGGTCCTATGGGTGAGGTGGCGCTGTCGGCGACCGGTCCGGTGTCGCTCGCGGCCGGCCGCGAGATGGCGCTGGCCGGGGGCAACGCCGTCGACGTCGCCATCACCGCGGCGATGACGGCGATGGCGACCGAGCCGGGCATCGTCTCGCTCGGCGGGGGCGCCTACGTGTCGGTGTGGCCGGTGGGCCAGGAGCCCGTCGTCGTCGACGGCAACGTCGAGATGCCCGGGCGGGGGCTGGCGCGCGAGGCCTTCGGGCGGGGGGTCCGCGAGGTCTTCACCGAGTACGGCGGCGGGGTGACGATGTTCGCCGGGCCCGGCTCGGTCGCGACGCCGGGCGCGGCGCTCGCGGGGGCCGAGGCCGTGCGGCGGTTCGGGGTCGCGCCCTGGGCGGACGTGTGCGCGCCCGCGGCGCTGGCGTGCCGCCACGGGTACCCCGTCGGCGGAGCGGCCGCCCGGTACCTCGGCTTCGTCGCCGACCGGCTCTTCGGCACCGACCCCGAGGCGCACGCCGTCGTCACCCGGCCCGACGGCTCGCCGCTGGGGGCCGGCGAGACCGCCACGAACGGACCGCTCGCGGACCTGCTCGACCTCGTCGGGCGCGAGGGGGCGGCGGTGCTCACGACCGGGGAGGTCGGGCGGGCGATGGTCGCCGACCTGGCCGAACGGGGCGGGCTCGTCACCGTGGCCGACGTCGAGGCATACGTTCCCGTCGTGCGGGACCCGGTGCGCCGGCGCATCGGTGCGTGGGACCTCGCGTTCAACCCGCCGCCGTCCGTAGGTGGCCCGATGCTCGCGGTGATGCTCGCCGAGCTGGCCCGGCGCGGCTACTACGACTGGGCGGACGTCATCACGGTCCAGGAGGCCGTGCTGCGCTACCGGCTCGAGGTGCACGACGTCGCCACGGACCTCGAGGCGGCCGGGCACGCGCTGCTCGCGTCGGTCGACCGGCAGGGGCTGGCGGGGCTGCCGACGTCGGCGTCCACGGCGCACGTGTCGGCCGTGGACTCCGAGGGGCTGGCGTGCGCGGTGACGATGTCGGCGGGCTACGGCGCGGGGGTCACCGTGCCGGGCACCGGGATGCTCCTCAACAACGCCCTCGGGGAGCCCGAGCTGAACCGGCTCGGGCTGCACTCGCTGGCCCCGGGCACCCGGCTCGCGTCGAACATGGCGCCGACGACGGGGCGCACCGACGACGGCCGGGTCCTGGCCATCGGCTCGCCGGGGGCCGACCGGATCACGACAGCGCTGATGCAGGTGCTCGGCCAGGGGTGCTTGCACGGGGCGGACCTGCGCACGGCCATCGAGGCGCCCCGCGTCCACATCCGCTTCGACGCCGACCGCGCGGCGGTCGTCGAGCACGAGTCGGACGACGGGATCGCGGCGACGGTCCGGTCGTCCGGGTACCCCGGGCACGACCACGGGCCGCTGTCGATGTACTTCGGTGGGGTCGGAGCCGCGTTCCGGCACGAGGACGGGCGCCTGCTCGCCGCCGGCGACCCCCGCCGCGAGGCCGCCGTCGCCGTCGTCCCCTGACCCCGACCCCCTTTCCCCGCTCTTTCCGCACTTTTCAGGCTGGCGTCCGGTTCTGAGCGCCCGGATACGGCGTGTCGGCGGACGCCAGCCTAAAAAGTCGGGGTTGTCAGCGGGTGGCGCCGGTGACCATCCAGCGGTCGGTGCGCACCCGCATCCACATCAACGTGCCGCGCACCGCCATGAACAGGGTGAACGCCACCCACAGCCACGTCACGGCGTCGGCCTGGCCCTTCGTGGTCCCGCCCTGCAGCAGCCAGTCCCCGGCGAGGTGCAGCCCGAGCGCGATCGGCAGGTAGAACACCAGCGTCACCGCCATCGCCCGCGCGAGCCACGCGCCGTCCCCCGCGCCGATGAGGACGCCGTCGATGACGAACACGAAGCCCGAGAGCGGCTGGCCGATCGCGACGACGAGCAGCCCCGCCGCGATCGCCGACTGCACCGCCGCGTCCGGGGTGAAGAACGGCCCGACGAAGGGCCGCACGAGCAGTACGACGAGCCCGAGCACGATCCCGGACAGCACGCCCCACCGCACCATGAGGCTCGTCGCGGCCCGGGTCGTGCCGAGATCCCCGGCGCCGAGGGACCGCCCGGTGATGGCCTGCGCCGCGATCGCGATGGCGTCGAGTGCGAAGGTGAGGAAGGACCAGATGGTCGCGGTCACCTGGTACGACGCGAGCGGCACGTCACCGAGCCCGGCGGCGACCCACGTCGTGAGGACGAGGACGCCGCGCAGCGCGAGGGTGCGCACGAGCAGCGGCACCCCGCCGCGCGCGGCCGACAGCACCCGGCCCGGGTGCGCCCGCAGCGGCACCTCGGTGCGCCCGGCCTCGCGGACCAGGACGGTGACGAGCGCCGCCGCCATCCCGGTCTGCGCGATGACGGTGCCCCACGCGGAGCCGGCGATGCCCCAGCCGAGGCCGTGGACGAACCACAGGCTGAGCCCGGCGTTCGCGCTGAACCCGGCGACCGCCGCGACGAGCGGGGTGCGGGTGTCCTGGAGCCCACGGAGCACGCCGGTGGTGGCGAGGACGACGAGCATCGCGGGGATGCCGTAGGCCGAGATCCGCAGGTACGTCGTGGCCTGGTCGAGCGCCTCCGGGGAGGCGCCGAAGAGCCCGGCGAGCGGTCTCGCGGCGGTGGCGACGACGGCGGTGGTGCCGACCCCGAGGGCCACGGCGAGCCACGTCCCGTCGATGCCGGCGGCCACCGCGCCCGCCCGCGAGCCGGCGCCGAGCTGACGGGCCACGACCGAGGTGGTCCCGTACGCGAGGAACACGAAGATGTTGGCGGCGGTGAGGAGCACGGCACTCGCGACGCCGAGCCCGGCCAGGGGTGCGACCCCGAGACGGCCGACGATGGCCGAGTCGACGAGAAGGAACAGCGGCTCCGCGACGAGCGCGAGGAACGCCGGGAGGGCCAGCCGGAGCACCTCGCGGTGCTGGCTCACCGACGGCTGCTGGCCCACGCGGAGCACTCTCGCACGGCGCCGGGCCGGAGCGCGTGTGCGCCCGCCGCCGATACCCGTGTCGTGCCCGCGCCGGTGCTCACAGGTGCTTGAGCGCCTCGCGGCGGGACAGCCCGGACAGCCGGTCCTCGTGGGCTGCGACCCAGGCCACGACCCACTCGGGGTCGGTGCGCGCGTACTGCCGCAGCGCCCACCCGACGGCCTTGCGGACGAAGAACTCGCGGCCGTGCAGCGAGCCCTCGAGGTTGGCGCCCAGGACGTCGGAGAGCAGCGCGGTGTCGGTGTCCGTCCGGTGCCCCAGCTGGGCGATGATCGCCGCGCGCCGCACCCAGAGGTCGTCGTCGACGGCCCAGGCGCGGATGACGGGCGCGACGGTGTCCGGGAACGAGCGCAGGATCGGGCCGACGAGGCGGGGCGCCACGGCGTCGACGAGGTCCCACCACGCGCCGGTCTCGATGAGGTAGCGGTACAGCGGCAGGGCGTCGGGGTCCTGCCAGGGCCGGGCGGCGCGGTGGCCGGCCACCGCGATGGCGGCGTAGCGCTCGTCGCGCACCTCGGGGTCGTCCCACAGCGCTCGCACGGTGCGCTCCCACTCCGGGCGGTCGGCCGGGGCGAGGCCGGGGTCGGCGAGCAGCGGCCGCATCAGGGCCCGGAACTCGGGCATGGCGAGACCGCGGAAGGGCAGGGCCGACTTCATGTACTGCTGGTACGCGACCGCCCGGTCGGGGTCGCCCACGTCGGTCAGCGCGGCCCGCATCGCCGCCGCCAGCGGCGGGTCGGAGCGGCGGCGCTGCGTCGTCATCGGATCCGGTCGCGGGTCAGGCGAGCCCGAGCGCGCGCGCCTCCTCCCACAGCTCCTCGCGGACGCGGGGGTGGGCGGCGTCGCGGATGAGGTGCCGGCACTGGGCGCGCTGGTCGTAGCCGAACAGCTCCGCGACGCCCTGTTCGGTGACGACGGCGGTCTGCTGCACGCTCGTCACCGGCTCGTCGAGCAGGGGCACCACGGTCGAGACGTCGGCCTTGGGGTGCCAGGAGCGCAGCGCGATGAACGACTGCCCACCCGGGGAGTGCAGGGCCCCGACGACGAAGTCGGTCTGGCCGCCGAACCCGGAGTGGATCCGGGCGTCGATGCGGGACGCGTTGGCCTGGCCGAAGAGGTCGACCTCGAGCGCCGTGTTGACCGAGGTCATCGCGCGCTGTCGGGCGATGAGCCCCGGGTCGTTCGTCGTCTCGGTGCGGGCCATCCGGACCCGCGGGTTGCCGTCGACCCAGGCGTACAGGTCGGCGGAGCCGAAGAGGAAGGACGTGGTCAACGGGTGGTCGGGGTCGAGGGCGCCGGCCCGGTCGAGCGCGACGACGCCGTCGGAGAACATCTCGGTCCACACCCGCAGCCCGCGCCGGTCGCGCAGCGCGGCGATGGTGGCGTCCGGGATGGCCCCGATCCCGGCCTGAAGGGTCGCGCCGTCCGCGACCCGGGCCGCGACCCGCTCGCCGATGGCCCGGCTGTCGTCGGCGGGGGGCGGTGGCTCGTGCACCGGGAGGGGGCCCGACACCTCGACGGCGAGGTCGACGGCGCTGACGTCGACGAGCGCGTCGCCGCCGGTGTACGGCATCCGGTCGTTGACGACGGCGACGACGAGCCCGGAGCGGGCCCGGCACGCCTCGATGGCGGCCGGCAGGACGTTGACCTCGATCCCGAGGGAGAGCATCCCGTCCTGTGGTGGGGCGCAGTGGACGATGACGACGTCCGGCGGCAGCGGCCCGGCGTAGAGGATGGGGACGAGCGAGAGCCGGCACGGCACGTAGGACAGCCCTTGATGCCGCCGCATGCCCGCGCCGACGAAGGTGGTCTCGGCGGTGACCCCGGGCCGGTCCGGGATGCCGGGCGGGGCGTTGAGGGCGTGGACGATGTACTCGTCACGCGACTCGTCGAGGACCCGCAGCGCGTCCCACGGCACCGCCGAGTTGCCGGAGACGACGACCCGCGGTGTGCCGGGGAGGGCGGCGAGCCGGCGACCCAGCTGTTCCAGAGTCACGATGCGCATGACTTGATCGTGCACCCTCGAGGCCCGTGTTCGTCAGAGGGTGCTCACCCGCGCGGCGGCCTACCGTGGATGGCATGTGCCGCAACATCCGCCAGCTCCACAACTTCGAGCCCCCCGCGACGACCGACGAGGTGCGTGCCGCCGCGCTCCAGTACGTGCGCAAGGTCAGCGGGTCGACCCGTCCGTCGCAGGCGAACGCCGAGGCCTTCGACCGCGCCGTCGAGGAGGTCGCACAGGCGACCGCGCGCCTCCTGGACCACCTCGTGACGACGGCCCCGCCGAAGGACCGCGAGGTCGAGGCGGCCAAGGCCCGGGCACGGGCGGCGGAGCGCTACGGCCGGACCGGCTGAGCCCCCGCGCCGGCACGCCGCGGGGCCCATCGAGGGCCCCGCCGTGGTCCGATCGGCCGATCCGGCCTGTGGACGGCAACACGCCCGGATGTTTCTTGCGTGCACATGCGGTGGACGGTATTACCGCAGGTCAGGAGGTGTTTGCGACGGGTCGGGCCGAGTGGTCCACAGGGTTCTCCACCGTCGGTGCACAACGATTCCGGGCGTTTTCCCCAGGTTGTCCACACGACATCCCCAGCCGTTCGGACGATGGCGCCGTCCCGGGCTTGGATCCCTCGGGTTGCCGGTCTTACGGTGACTCGGCGGACCCGGTCCGGCCTGTTGTCGGTGCGTCGTGGTGTGCTGAAGCCACGGTCGGCCGGACCGGTCCGCGCAGATGTCGGTCGCGGCTCACCCGGAGCCATCGAGAGGGGTTGGACGCGTGTCCATCGCGGAGCTGAGCACGGCCTTCTCGGGATCCTCGGACCGGCACGACGAGCGCGTCCCGCCGCAGGACCTGGGCGCCGAGCAGTCGGTGCTCGGCTCGATGCTCCTGAACAAGGACGCCATCGCCGACTGTCTCGAGGAGTGCAAGGCCCACGACTTCTACCGGCCCGCGCACGAGGCGATCTTCGACGCGATCCTCGACCTCTTCGGCCGCGGCGAGCCGGCCGACGCCATCACCGTCGCCGACGAGCTGTCCAAGCGCGGTGACCTCGCCCGGGTCGGCGGGCAGGCCTACCTCCACCAGCTCATCCAGTCGGTCCCCACCGCCGCCAATGCCGGGTTCTACGCCGAGATCGTCCACGAGCGGGCGGTCCTGCGGCGGCTCGTCGAGGCCGGCACGCGCATCGTGCAGATGGGGTACGCCCAGGGTGAGGGCGACATCGCCGACATCGTCAACCGGGCCCAGGCCGAGGTGTACGGCGTCGCCGAGCAGCGCGGTGGCGAGGACTACCACGTCCTCGGCGAGCTGCTCAACGAGACGATGGAGGAGATCGAGGCCGCCTCCGGGCGCACCGACGACCTCATCGGGGTCCCCACCGGGTTCCTTGAGCTCGACGAGCTCACCCACGGCCTGCACCCGGGCCAGATGATCGTCGTCGCGGCGCGCCCGGCCGTCGGCAAGTCCACTCTGGGCATCGACATCGTCCGGGCGGCCGCGATCAAGCACAACATGGCGGCGGCGGTGTTCTCGCTCGAGATGAGCCGCACCGAGATCACGATGCGCATCCTGTCCGCCGAGGCGACCATCCAGCTCCAGGACCTGCGGCGCGGCCTGAAGAACCAGGACCAGTGGACCAAGCTCGCCCGGATCATGGGCAAGATCTCCAGCGCGCCGCTGTTCATCGACGACAGCCCCAACATGTCCCTCATGGAGATCCGGGCGAAGGCCCGCCGTCTGAAGCAGCAGCACAACCTCAAGCTCGTCGTCATCGACTACCTCCAGCTCATGACGAGCGGCAAGAAGGTCGAGTCGCGTCAGCAGGAGGTCTCGGAGTTCTCCCGGGCCCTGAAGCTGCTCGCCAAGGAGCTCGAGGTGCCGGTCATCGCGATCAGCCAGCTGAACCGTGGCCCCGAGCAGCGCACCGACAAGCGGCCCCAGATGAGCGACCTGCGCGAGTCCGGCTCCATCGAGCAGGACGCCGACCTCGTCATCCTCCTGCACCGCGACCGCGGCGACGTCGAGCGCGAGGGCGAGGCCGACGTCATCGTCGCCAAGCACCGTAACGGCCCGACCAAGGACATCGTCCTGGCCTTCCAGGGCCATTACTCCCGCTTCAACAACATGGCCAAGGACGGCGGCTTCTGACGTCGAGAGGCACGCACTGTGACGTGCCGACGTCCCTCGAAGCAGCCGACGTCGTGCCTCTCCGGCGGGCGTCTTTCCGCCGAGTCCCGAGGGCCCGGCAGTCACCGCGCCGGCGCGGACGTGGCCTCGGCTACAGGCTGACGACCCACTCGCCGTAGAAGAGGCTCAGGCCGGCCAGGACGCAGATCCCGGCGACGATCCAGAAGCGCGTGACGATGGTGACCTCGGCCCAGCCGACGAGCTCGAAGTGGTGGTGGACGGGTGCGATCCGGAACACGCGCCTCCCGGTGAGCCGGAAGCTGGCGACCTGGACGATGACGGACAGCGTGATGAGGACGAACAGCCCGCCGAGGATCCCGAGGAGCAGCTCGGTCCGGGTCAGGATGGCCAGGCCGGCCAGCGCCGCGCCCAGGGCCAGCGACCCCGTGTCGCCCATGATGATGCTGGCCGGGGAGGCGTTCCACCAGAGGAAGCCGAAGCAGGCCCCGGCGACGGCGGCCGCCACGACGGCGAGGTCGAGGGCGTCCGCGACCGGGTAGCAGCTGGGGCCGGGCGCCACGGCGCAGCTCTGGTTGTGCTGCCAGAGGCCGATCATCGTGTACGCCCCGAACACCATGACCGAGGCGCCGGTCGCCAGCCCGTCGAGGCCGTCGGTGATGTTGACCCCGTTGGAGGCCCCGGTGATGAGGATGTTGGCCCAGAGCAGGAACAGCAGCGCGCCCAGGACGGGCCCGGCGACGGCGAGGTCCAGCCGCGTGTCGCGCACGAAGGAGATCGCGGTCGAGGCGGGGGCGCGGCCGTCGCCGCCGGGGGCCCACAAGGCGAGGGCGGCGAAGACGACGGTCACCAAGGCCTGACCCGCGAGCTTCTGCCGGGAGGTCAGGCCGAGGCTGCGCTCGTTGCGGATCTTCGTGTAGTCGTCCAGGAAGCCCACGAGCCCGAGCCCGACGAGGAGGAACAGGACGAGCAGGGCGCCGACGGAGAACCGGCTGCTCGAGACCCCCGCGAGACCGCGGCCGTCGACGGTGAACAGGACCAGGTGCGAGCCGAGGTAGCCGAGCAGCGCCGCACCGATGATCACGGCGCCGCCCATCGTCGGCTTCCCACGCTTGACGTGGTGCAGGGTGAGGTCGTCGTGGATCGGCTGGCCGTAGCCGCGGCGGACCAGGAACCGGATGAACAGCGGCGTCCCGAGCAGTGCCACGACCATGGCGAAACCGCCGGCGAGCATCACGTTGAGCATCGACTCTCCTCGGCGACGGCGTTCGATGGGGCACGGTGCAGGACCGCGCCGGGGACGGCCGCACGATCGGTCCCCCGCAGACCCGTCCCCCGTGCGGGGCCGATGTCGGCTCCGCACCGACCATGCAGGCTAGTCGGCTCGGCGGGTCCGCACCGCACGGGCTCGCCGGGACCGGATGCTCAGTGCCGCCGAGCGCGGAACGCGGCCGCCTTGGTGCGGTTCTGGCAGGCCGTCGAGCAGAACCGACGCGTGGAGTTCTTCGTGACGTCCACGTAGACCCGGTCACAGCGGTCCGCGGCGCAGACCCCGAGGCGGCCGGCGAGGTTGCTGCCGACGGCCAGGGCGAGCCCGGCGGCGCAGCCTGCGGCCCAGCCGGTGGCGAGGTCGTCCGTCGTGCCGTGGAAGTGGACGTGCCAGCCCCCGTCGGGGAGCGGGTCCAGCTGCGGGCGCGCCCCGGTGGCCGCCATGACGTCGTTGAGCACCGTGACGGCATCCGCGACGCGCCCCTCGGCTGCGGCGTCGAACACCTCGCGCAGCCGGAGCGCGATGCCGGCCAGGGCGTCTGCGTGGGCCGCGGTGACCGTGGGCGTCCGTCGCTCCGGGCCACCGAGCGCCTCCGCGACCGCGCTGCGCAGCGCGTCTCCCGTCGGGGCGGCGACCGGGTGACCCCCCGCGTCGCCGGGGGACGTGGCGTTCACGAGCCGGGCGGCGACGTCGACGAGCGCCAGGACGTGACTGTCGAAGCCACCTTGACCGGTCACCGTTTCCTCCGTAGCCTCGACCTGTCGTAACTGCCTACGGCAAGTTTACCAGTGATGACGACCGAAGGGCCGCGATGCCGACCGGGACCCCCTCCTACCGGGACCTGCCCGCCACGGTGTGGGCGCTGGTGCTCGCCCGGGCGGCGAACCGCCTCGGGGCGTTCACCCTGCCCTTCCTCGCGGTGACCCTGGTGCAGGAGTTCGGCGCGACGGTCGCCGAGGCCGGCTACCTCTTCGCGGCGTTCGGCGCGGCGACCATCCCTTCACGGCTGTTCGGTGGACGCCTCGCCGACCGCCTGGGCGCGAAGGTCACGATCGCGGGTGGTCTCGGTGCCACGGCTGCCGCCCAGCTCCTCGTCGCCGCCGCGCCGACCCTCGGCGTGGTGGCGGTCGCGGTCGTCCTGCTCGGTCTCGCCTTCGAGATCTACGAGCCTCCGAGCCAGGCCCTCATCGCCGACAGCACCCCACCCGCCCAGCACACCCAGGCCTACGGCCTGCTCGCCGCCGCGATGGCAGCGGCCGGGATGGGGGCCGGACTGCTGGCCGCGCTCGTCGCCGGCTGGGACCTGCGCCTGCTCTTCGTCGTCGACGCGGCCACCTGCCTCGTGTGCGCGGCCGCCGTCACGCTCCTGCTCCCACGGCGCGACGCCTCCCGGCGGGTCGGTACCGGCGGCGCAGCACCGGCGCGCCCGTGGGCGGACACCGGGCTTCTCGCGCTCGTCGCCGCCGGCACGGTGTTCGCTGTCATCTACCTGCAGATCACCATCGCCCTCCCGCTCACGCTCACGGCGCGGGGCCTGCCTCCAGCGGCCATGGGCATCCTGCTCACGACGTCCGCCGCCACCATCATCGCCGCGCAGCCCCTGCTCACCCGCGTGCGCGCCCTCGCCCGCGCCGACCATCACACGGCCATGGCTGCCGGCTACGTGCTCGTCGCCGCGGGGCTGTTCCTCTATGCCCGCGCCGACACCCTCCTCGTCTTCACGGTCACGACCGTCCTCTGGAGCGTCGGGGACGCGGTGCTCCTCGGCCGGGCCTACGCGCTGGTCGCCGCCGTCGCGCCGCCCGATGCGCGAGGGCGGTACCTGGCCGTCTACGGAGTCAGCTGGGGCCTGGCCGCCGTCGTCGCCCCGCTCGCGGGCACCCAGCTGCTGGCCCGATGGGGGCCCGGCGCCGCGTGGACCACGCTGGCCGTGGCGAGCCTCGCCCTCGCGCTCGCCCAACCGGCCCTCAGGTCCCACCTCGAACGCAGCGGGCCGCGGGCGGGCACGCCCGCGGCGAGCGGAAACCCGTTGGCGTGAGGCGCAGTCCGGGACCAGAGTGGAGCGATGACGAGCAGCGACCTGTGGGACGACGCGAGGGCAGCCCGCTACGACGAGGTGTCCGCGGCGATGTTCCGGCCCGAGGTCCTCGACCCGGTCGTCGACACCCTGGCCGAGCTGGCCGGGAACGGGCGGGCGCTCGAGCTGGCCATCGGGACCGGCCGGGTCGCGATCCCGCTCGCGGCCCGGGGCGTCGATGTCGCGGGCATCGAGCTGTCGCAGCCGATGGTCGACCGCCTCCACGTCACGATGCCCGGCCTCCCCGTCGTCGTCGGCGACATGGCGACGACCGTCGCACCGGGCCGGTTCGCTCTCGTCTACCTCGTGTACAACACGATCGGCAACCTGCGGACCCAGGACGAGCAGTCGCCTGCTTCGCGAACGCCGCCCGCCACCTCGCTCCCGGGGGCCGCTTCGTCGTCGAGGTGGGCGTCCCGCCCCTGCGGCGCCCCCCCAGGGCAGAGCGCGGTGCCCTTCGACCTCTCCGCCGACCACGTGGCCGTCGACACCTACGACGTCGAGACCCAGGAGGCGGTGTCGCACCACTACACCCGCGAGGACGACGGCTCCTTCCGCTACCTGGCGCACCACTACCGCTACGTCTGGCCGGCGGAGCTCGACCTCATGGCCCGCCTCGCCGGGATGACGCTCGAGCGCCGGACCGCGGACTGGCACGGCGCTCCGTTCACGGGTGACAGCACGGCCCACGTGTCGGTGTGGCGCGTCCCGGGCTGAGCCGCTGACCCGACCAGGGCTCCCACGAGGGCTGCCCGCGGGCGCGTCGTGGGCTTGACTGGAGCGATGAGCATGCTCCCCGACCGGAGGCCCTGGTCACGTGTCGCCGCGTTCGTGACCTCGCCGGTGACGCAGACCGAGGCCCTCCAGGTGGTCAAGTCCGTCGTGGCCGCCGTGCTCGCCTGGGTCGTGACCCGTGACGTCCTCGGCCTCGAGCAGGCGTTCCTCGCGCCCTGGGTCGCCCTGCTCACGGTCCATGCGACGGTGCGCCGCTCCGTCCGGCGCGGCGCGGAAACCGTGCTCGCCGTCGGCGTGGGAGTCGTCCTCGCGCTCGGCGTCGTCCAGCTGCTCGGGACGACGTCGTGGGCGCTCGCCCCAGCCCTCCTCGTCGGCCTGGTCCTCGCCCGCCTCCCCTGGGTGCGAGACGAAGGCGTCACCATCGCGACGACGGCGCTGTTCGTCATCACCACGGGCTCCGAGACGTCGGACCAGGCAGCGCTCGCCACCATTCCGGACCGGTTGCTGGCCACCGTGGTCGGCGTCGCCGTGGCCCTGCTCGTCAATGCGGTGGTCCTGCCTCCGCTCGACGACCGGAGCGCCCGCGAGCAGGTCGACGCGGTCGACCGCCGACTCGGGCGGCTGCTCGTCGACATCGCCGACCAGCTGCGCCGCCCCTGGGCGGAGCAGGACGAGGACGACTGGATCGCCCGGACCCGCTCGATCGACGCCGACCTCGACCACGCCTGGTCACTCGTGCGGCACTCGCAGGAGAGCCGGGCCTGGAACCTCCGCGGTCGCCGACACCCCGAGACCGCCCCGCACGCCTATCCCGCGGTCCTCGAGCGGCTCGAGGACGGGGTGGCGCAGGCGCGCAGCATCGCCCGGCACCTGCGGGGTGCCAGCCGGGATGCGCGGGAGTGGGACGACACCTTCCGGGACCGCTACGTCGACCTGTTGGCTCGGGTCGGTCGCGGTGTCGCCGACCCGGACGCCGACGTGGCCGAGGCGCGCGAGGACCTGCGCTCCCTCGTCGCGGACCTGTCCCGGTCCGACCTGCCCGCCCTGATGTGGCCCCTGTACGGCGCCCTCATCGCCGACCTCCAGGCCATTGTCGAGGTCGTCGACGACGTGGCCTCGGCCCGGCCGATCCGCACCTGACGTCCCCGACCTGCAGCCCTGCGCGTCCGGCCCTACGGTGGTCCCCGGCGGCGGAGGGTCCGCCGCAGATCGAGGGGGAGACATCATGAAGCTCACGCGTGCCGCTGGAGCGGCCGTCCTGTCGCTGGCGCTGGGGATGGGGGTCGCTGCGTCGTCGCCGGCGCATGCCGCCGACTTCTGTGCAAGCAAGATCAGCGGGTCGTCGTACTACCAGCGCAGCTTCTCGCACGGCGGCAAGGTCGTCGCGACCATCTGTGCGCCGACCTTCAGCGAGGCCGGGAATGCGTACCTGTACGCCCGGGGTGGGTACGGCAGCGTTCAGAAGTACATGAAGCTCGTCATCCGCACCCGGAACGGCAACTCCGACACCACCGTCAAGGTCGACGGTCAGTACTCGTCCTACGTCTACCGGTACCGCGGTTCGGGAGCCCACGACTACCACGCCGTCATGTTCGACGGGAACGGCAACAAGATCGTCGACGGGTGGGCCCACGACTACGAGTGATCGTCGGACCCAGCACACGCAGAACGCCCGGGCCGATCGGCCCGGGCGTTCTGCGTGCGGCGGTGAGCTCAGCCGAGCGCGCCGGCGGCCGCCACGACGTCGACGAGGCCGTAGCCCTTGTCGAACGAGGTGGTGCCGAGCGGCCCGCTCTCGTAGGGCGCGCCGTCGGTGTACTTGTGCGCCGTCCGCTTCAGCGCCGACTCGACCTGCGCCGGGGTCGCGTTCGGGTTCGCCTGGAACAGCTGGGCGACGATGCCCGCGATGTGCGGGGCGGCCATCGAGGTGCCGCTGATCGTGTTGAAGGTCCCGAGGTCCAGCGGGCCGGGGCCGTTGCGCGGGTCCAGCCCGGTCATGCAGATCGGGAGGTACACCCGGCAGGCGGAGGTGATGTCCTCACCGGGCGCCGAGATGTCCGGGTAGGTCGACTGGTCACCGGCCTTGCCGCGCGAGCTGTAGTCGGACACGGTGCCGTTGCGCGTCCCGGTGTCCTGGTCGTAGTACGACGCGACCGACAGGATCCCGCCGGTCGGGTCCTGACCGGGCGGGTTCGACAGGCTCTCCGAGCCGTCACCGCCGTCGTTGCCGTTGGCCCAGACCGAGACGACGCCCTCCTTCACGAGCGCACGCTGCAGCTTGACCGTCGCGGAGTTCGGGTCGAAGTCGCCGCCGCCGCTCGGGCCGTAGCTGTTGTTCGTCACCTTGATCGGCGGGCAGGTGCTCGCGGGGACGCCGGGGCCACAGGGGGCTGCGTGGTTCTCGAGCACCCAGTTGAGCGCTGCGTCCGCGCCGATGATGAACAGGACCGCACCCGTCGAGACCGAGACGAGCTTGGCGCCGGGGGCCGCGCCCTGGAGCGTGCCACCGTCGGTGAGCGTCGTCGGGTTGCCCGCGACGATGCCGCTCACGTGGGTGCCGTGGCCCCCGCCGGAGAGCGTGTCGGTGTCGACCGATCCGGGGACGCGCTGGACGGTGCACACGGTCTCGGTCAGCGGCTCGCACACCGTCTTGAGGTTGGCCACGACAGCGCTGGAGCCGTCGGCCTCGCGGAAGTACGGGTGGGTCGGGTCGACGCCGGAGTCGATGACGGCGACGCTGACGCCGTTGCCGGTCAGCGGCTTGCCGTCGGCCCCGGTGAGGGTCTGGGCGGCCTCAAGCCCGCGGGTGGCCTTGTTCGAGGTCTCCTGGAAGAGCTCGATGGGGGCGTTGCCCTCGACGTAGGTAACCCCGTCCTGGGCGCGGACCTCCTGGATCTGCTGCGCGGTGCCGAGGGCGCCGACGACGCCGATCTTCTCGAACGCGAACTTGCGGGTCATCCCTGCCTCGGCGACGGCGTCCTCGGCATCGGCCAGGGTGGCGCCGTGGACCATGACGATCGCCTGGCCTGCCCCGGTGAGTGAGCCGAGGGTGCCCGAGAGGTGCGTGGAGACCGGGGCGAGGTCGGCGCCGGCACTGGCGGTCAGGGGTGTGGTGAGCCCGGCGGCGGCCGCGAGGATCGCGGCGCCGACGGCGGTTGTGGGCTTGAGTCGCACGGTGGTGTTCCTCCGTCACCCCGTCGCGTGTGGTGCGTGAGTGGCCGGGTCGGTCGGTCCACGGGGTGTCTGGACCGGGGACGATAGGCGCGCGCTCGGGGCCCGCGGGGGTATCGGTTCACGGTGCCACGGGGAATGTACGGAACTTTTACCCGGGGCCGACCAGCACCGGGGACGAGCCTTACCCGGGGGTAGCCCCCGAGGTGTCCGCACCGTGGAGTGACCGACGGGACGGGTGGGCTGGGCGGGCTCCGTGGGGCCGGAGGTTCGTCAAGTAAAGGTAAAGGTCCGGTCAAGTGGCTCGAATTCCATCGGCCGAATGGTCGATCGCCCCCCGGATCGTCTGCGACCCCGCTCCCCGTCTGTGGAAAGTGGGGGGATGCAGGACGAACCGAAGGTGCAGCTGACGCGGGTGGAGCGTCGCCGGGCCATGTACCCGTCGCGCCGACCCCGCACGTCCCACCCCAAGCGACCCGGAAAGACCCGACCGGCCCCGGGGGGCTCGGTGACCAGCCGGAGCGCCCGGCGCACGACGGTGGTGAAGAGCCGCCACCGGCGGCACCGGGTCCTGTGGATCTCCGCCCTGGCCACCGTCGGGATCGTGGCGACGAGCGGCGCCGCGCTCTCGCTGACGGGCATGTCGGCCGCAGACGTTCCGGGGGCAGCCATGCGGGCCGTGGGATGGTCCGCGGCGGCGCCGCAGGCCATCGACGGCGTCCACAGCATCACGGCGTCGCGCACGGTGGCCCCGAGCGGGGCCGTCGCGGCGGCCAAGCCGTCCAGCGCGACCCCGCGCACCGAGCCCAGCCCCACCAGCGCCCCCGCGACGCGGCCCACGGGCGCGAGCGCCCCGGCGACGTCCGGCGGGTCCAGCCGCACGGCCGCCCCGTCGCCGGACCGGACCAGCACCGGCGGTGCCACGTCGAACGCGAAGCCCACGTCCTCCGACCCGGCCACGACGAAGGCCAAGGCCAAGCCCAAGGCCAAGGACGGGGCCAAGGCCGACGACGGGTCGTCGTCGACGGCCACGACCTCCGACCTCTGCGTCGACTACCTCCAGGGTTCGCTCGACACGTCGTCCCTGGGGTACCGCAAGCTCGTGGCCTCGGCGAACGGCTCGGACCTCGACATGTGGTGCACGGACCGGGTCGGAGACCTCAAGAGCATCCTCGCCGTCCCGGCCCTGTAACCGCCCGGCTCAGGCGAGGGGCAGCTCCAGCCCGTCGCCGAACCGGAAGAGGGCCTCGACCCCGAAGCCCGGGACGTCCTCCGGGTGGCGCCGCACGGCCTCCATGGACCGGGGGAGGTCGAACGGGAGCCGTCCCCGCGGTGGGGTCAGGCCGGTCAGCGCATCGAGAAGCGCGACCGGGCTGCTGCCGTACGTCGCCGTGATCGCGGCGCACACCGGCACGAGCGGGGTGAGGATGGCCGGCCGGTCGAGCGAGAGGTCGAGGACGACCGGGCAGAGCGCCGCGATCCGCTCGATCCGGGTGACGAGCCCAGGCGGGAAGTCCAGGGAGCCCTGGTGGAACCACGCCTCGAGGAAGAGGTCGTCGCGGTGCTCGAAGGGCGCCGCCAGCCGCACGAGCGCCACGTCCGCCTGCTCCGGTGACGCGACGGCCCGCAGCCCGGCCTCCGTCAGGGCGTCGTGGCCGACGCCTTCCGCGTAGACGCGCGTCCCGGGGCGCAGCGGAAGGACGGGGGCTCCGCGGCCGCCGGGTGCCTCGTTGCGCAGCACCGTCACCGACCCGGCCTGGGCCTCGTGACCGGCGCGACGGAACTCCTCGTTGCCGAGCGTCGCGACCGCGACGTCCTCGTCGACGAAGGGGTTCTCGAACAGGCCGAGCCGGAACTTCACCCGGAGCAGGCGACGGGCCGACTCGTCGATCCGGGCCTCCGGCACGCGTCCGCGGCGGACGAGGTCGAGGAGCAGGTCGACGCACTCCTCCCCCCCGAACTGGTCGGCCCCGGCCTCCAGGATCAGCTCCATCCGCCCGCTGGGGTCGAGGTGCTCGACACCCCAGGCCCGCGCGGGGAGCACCTGGTCGCCGACATGGTTGTCGTTGACGAGCTCCCAGTCGGTGAGGACGACACCGTCGAATCCGAGCTTCTCGCGGAGCAGCCCGGTGACGACCTGCCGGTTGTAGCCGAAGCCGACCTGCTCGATGGGCTCGCCGTCGACCTCGAGCCCGACCGGCATCCCGTAGTACGGCATGATCGCCGCGGTCCCGGCCGCGATCGCCCGTGGGAACGGCGCGAGGTGGTCGGCGAACCGGCCCCCCGGGTAGACCTGTTCACGCCCGTACGGGAAGTGGGCGTCCTCGCCGTCCTGCTGCGGGCCGCCGCCGGGGAAGTGCTTCGTCACGCACGAGACGGCGTCCGGGCCGAGGTCGGCGGAGCCCTGGAAGCCCTCGAGGTAGGCCACCCCGAGGTCGCCAGCGAGGGCCGGGTCCTGCCCAAAGGTGCCCGCCTGCCGGGCCCACCGGGGCTCGGTCGCGAGGTCCAGGGTGGGGTGCAGCGCCGCCCGGATGCCGACGGCGCGGTACTCCCGCCGGGCGATGTCGGCGAAGCGGCGGACGAGGTCCACGTCGCGCAGCGCCGCGAGCCCGAGCGGCTCGGGCCACTGCGAGAACGACCCCGCGGCGAACGAGACGCCGGCGTTCTCGATGAAGGCGTGCCGCGGGTCGGTGCTGACCGTCACGGGGATGCCGTGCGGGGTGCGCTCGGCGAGCCGCTGGAGGGCGTTGCTCCACCGTGCCGCCTGCCGGGCGTCCCGCAGCTCGTGGACGTTGAAGTGCGACAGGTGCTTGCGCAGCACGACGTCGCTCGTGGGGGACTTGCTGATCTTGCCCGGTGTCTCGAGCACCCCGCCGTCGGCGCCCGCCTCGATGACGGTGTGGAACATCAGGCCGACCTTCTCCTCGAGGGAGAGCCGCCCGAGGAGGTCCTCGACGCGCTCCTCCACGGGTCGGCGCGGATCCTCGTAGGGGTCCAGGACGCCGTTGCCGTTGAGGTCGCGCCAGGCCGGCGTGTCACCGGTCGCGGGGTGGGCGACGGCGGGGGACATCTCGGGTGCGGACGAGGCGCTCATGCGATGCCCGCCCCGAACTCCTCGAGCCCGATGACCGGGCGCAGGGCGGCCTCGACGTCGGGGGTGCTGAAGGCGCGGCGGAGCATGTCCTTGCCGAGGACGTTGCCGAGGGCACCCATGACCATGGCCTGGTCGAGCGAGAGGTAGCGACGGGCGATGGTGCCCGAGCCGACCGCGACGGCGTCGAAGAAGCCGCCCTTGCCGTAGGCGCCGAGCTGCTGCTCGATCCGCAGCAGGTTGGCGGTGGCCTCGCCACGCTCGACCATCATCGCGAGGAAGGAGGCGTGCGGGGTGACGACACCGTCGCCGTACTCGGGGGTCGGGTTGGTGCCTTCGCGGCAGTCGCCGAACCCGGCGTCGTAGTTGGTGCTCTCCCGGTCGGAGAAGTAGCCCTCGGGGTTCATGCCCAGAGCGTCGACGCCGTACTCCCGGTAGTTGGCGAACGGGTCGCTCGCCGGGGAGAAGCCCCAGTAGCCGTATCCGGCCTCCTCCATGCCGTGCTCGCGCTCGGCCCGGACGTGGAGGGGGTGGTTGACGCCCCAGCTGCGGGGTGCCCAGGTCTCCTCCGGGACGAACACGGCGGGCATCAGCTCCTCGAACATGCTGCCGCCCCAGCCGGGGACGATGTGCATGCCGCGGTAGGTGTAGGCGCCCTCGTACACATCCACCCCGAGGTAGGTGCGGGTCTCCCCGACCGGCTGCATCTCGGGCCAGGCCCAGTCGCAGCTCGCGGGGAACGTGCGCCAGGGGGCGAAGTAGTGCTTGCCGGGCACCTGCCCGGTGAGGATCCCGAGGTAGCTCGTGATGCGGGTCTCGGAGACGATCGTGTCGTAGTGGTGGGTGGTGAGCCAGACGTCCTCGCCGCCGATGTGGGTGCCGCGGTAGACCCCGCCGGGACGCTCGTGGTCGAAGACGAAGAACCCACCGTGCATGAGCCCGCCGGTGCGCACCATGGGGTGGCCGTCGGCGCCGTCGCCGGGGTTGTAGAAGGCGTCCCAGCGCATCCGCTCGAACAGTGCCTTCGCCCGCGGACCGGCGACGCGGTCGGCCGTGCTCACGACGAGCAGGGCCGCGCCCAGCCAGCCGCTGTCGACGCTGGAGACGAACGGGTGGACCGTGGCCCCGGTGCCGGGCCAGGAGCGGATCGCGTCACCGGTGGCCTCGTCGTACCAGTTGTAGAACATGCCGCTCGGCTCGTGGTGCTCCATTCCCTCGAGGGTCTGGATCGTCCGCAGCATCCGCCGGCTGGCGTCGGCGGGCGAGATGATGCCGAGCTCGCGGGCGACGACGGTCGACCACAGGTAGCCACCGATGTTCGTCGGGGAGGTGTAGCCGGACCGGTCGCCCGGGGCGAGGGACTCGGGGATGTTGTCGGCGGGCAGGCCGGTGGCCGGCACGGTCATCGCGTCGAGGCTGTGCCAGGTGTCCCTCGCCCAGCGGTGGAGCCGGGAGTTCGGGACGCCGCGCGCGGGCGCCACGGCCGCGGCTGCCTGCGGGGCGGCGCCGAGGCCCACGAGGGCGGCGGCGCCCCCGAGGATCACCTGTCGGCGGGCTGCGGTGGGGATGGTGAGGTCGGTCATGGTCGGTCTCCGTTCGTCGGTGTCGCCGGGCGGCGACCCGTGGCGGTCGGGTGTGCGTGCAGTGCTGTGGGCTACTTGATGCCGGTCGTGGCGATGCCCTCGATGACGCGTCGCTGGAACGCGAGGAACACCATGAGGACCGGGATCACCACGACGGTGGCGCCGGCGAGGAGCAGCCCGTAGTTCGTGGCGTTCTGGCCCTTGGAGTACAGGGCGAGCGCCACCGGGAGGGTGTAGGTGTCCTCGGTCTGGGCCACGACGAGGGGCCAGAGGAAGTTGTTCCAGCTGCCGAGGAAGGTGAGGATGCCGAGGGTCGCCAGCGCGGGCCCGCACAGCGGCAGGATGATCTTGGCGAAGATGCGCAGCTCCCCCGCACCGTCGACCCGGCCCGCGTCGAGCAGGTCCCGCGGCAGGCCGAGGATGAACTGCCGCATGAGGAACACCCCGAACGGGGCGGCCAGGAAGGGCAGCATCAGGCCCGGGAGGGTGTCGATGAGGCCGGCGTTGGCCACGAGGACGAACAGCGGCACGAAGGTGACGACCCCGGGGATGAGGAGGGTGCCCATGACGAGGCCGAACAGGGCGCGCTTCCCCCGGAACTCCAGCATCGCCAGGGCGTAGCCCAGCATCGAGCAGAAGAGCAGGTTGCCCGCCGTGACGACGACGGCGACGACGGTCGAGTTGAAGAAGTACGTCCCGAAGTCGAGGCGGGAGAACAGCTGGGTGTAGTTGTCGAGTGTGGCGGTCTCGGGCAGCCATGTCGGGGGGCTCTGGCGCAGCTCGGCAGTGGTCTTGAAGCTGCCGAGCACCATCCAGACGAACGGGGCGGCCACGACGACGACCGCGAGGGAGAGCAGGACGTACAGCCACCACTTGCCGGGGTTCTTGGCGTTCACGGTGTGCTCACCCCTTCTCGCGCAGCGCGCGGAACTGGAGGGCCGTGACGAGCGCCACGACGACGAAGATGAGGTAGCTGAGCGAGGCGGCGTAGGCGTAGTTGCCGAACCCGAACTGCCGGTAGGTGTAGAGCGACATCGACACCGTGCTGTCGAGCGGGCCGCCGTTCGTCATGACGAAGGGCTCCTCGAAGAACTGGAGGTAGCCGATCATCGTCGTGACGGAGACGAAGAGGATCGTCGGCTTCATGAGCGGCAGGGTGATGTGCCGGAACCGCTGCCAGGCGTTGGCCCCGTCGATGGCCGCGGCCTCGTGCAGGGCCCACGGCACCGCCTGGAGGCCGGCGAGGAAGATGATCATGCCGGTACCGAAGTTGCGCCAGGCCGCCATCATGATGAGCGCCGGCATCGACCAGTCGGGGTCGCCGAGCCAGTTGGGCCCCGTGATGCCGACCCAGCCGAGGACGGTGTTGATGAGCCCGAACTCGCGCTGGAGCAGGAACTGCCAGACGACTGCGACGGCGACGATCGAGGTGACGACGGGGGTGTAGAAGCCCAGCCGGAACGCCGACCGGAACCGGGTGATCCCGCGGTCGAGGGCGACCGCGGCCGCCAGCGCCAGCGTCAGCGTCAGCGGGACGCCGACGACGACGAAGTACGCGGTGTTGCGTGCGGCCCGCAGGAAGTTCTCGTCGGTCAGCGCCCGGGCGTAGTTCTCCAGGCCCACGAAGTCGACGGCGAGCGGGGTGCGCAGGTCCTGGGCGCGGGTGTCCGTGACGCTCATGAAGAGCGACTGGAGCACCGGCCAGACCGTGAACACGAGGAACAGCAGGACGAACGGCAGGGCGAGCACCCAGGCCGCCCGCCCCTCCCGGAGGCCCGTGCGAGGACGAGCCTTCCGGGAGGGGAGCTGCTCGCGGCGCGCGGTGTCCGCGCCGTCGGTGAGGGTGGACATGTCAGTTGCCGGTGCCGATCGACTCGGCCTGCGACTGCACGGTCTCGAGAGCGGCCGCCGGGTCGGCGCCGGTCTTGGTGACCTTCTCCATCTCGGTGTCGAAGGTGCTCACGACCTGCTCCCACGTCGAGAACGACGGCGGGGCCTGGGCGGTCTCGAGCTGCTTGCCGAAGACGGCGAGCTTGCTGTCGTCGGCCAGGGCCGGGTCCTGCCAGGCGCTCTTCACGGACGGGAGGTCGGTGGAGACCCCGTACCAGTCGACCTGGGTCTCGGGCTCGGCGAGCCACTGCACGAACTTCCAGGCGGAGTCACGGTTCTCGGTGTTCTTGAAGACGACGAGGTTGGAGCCGCCGACGAACGACGACGACTGGGTGTCGGCCGGGATCTGCATGACGTCGTACTTGTCCTCGAAGCCCTCGCCGCCGGCCTTCTCGACGGCGGACATCATCCAGGGGCCGGAGATGAACATCGGCACCTTGCCGCTGGCGAAGTCGGGCTCGGTCGTGGGGGTGGCCGGCGCGGCCTTGTCGGCGATGCCCTCGGTGAAGAAGGACTGGTAGTACTGCGCCGCCTTGAGGAGCTCGGGGCTGTCGAAGTTGTAGGCCTCGCCGCCGTCCTTGGTCAGGTCGGCGCCGGCCGACCAGGCGAACGGCATGACCGACTGCCAGGAGCCGACGCCGCCGGCCTGCAGCCCGATGCCGTACTTGGCGCCCGCCTTGTCCTGCATCGCCTTGGCCATGTCCTTCAGGCCGGCCCAGTCGGTCGGCGGGGTCGTGATGCCCGCCTTCTCGGCGAGGTCGGTGCGGTAGTAGACGAGGCGCGTCTCCACGTACCAGGGGATGCCGTACGAGGTGCCGCCCACCTCGGTGGTCTTCTGGGCGCCGTCGAAGAAGACGGACGTGTCGATCTCGCCGGGGGTGGGGTCGAGCGCGTCCATGCCGGCGAACTCGCCCATCCAGGTCGTGCCGACCATGGCCACGTCGGGGGTCTTGTTCGCGGTGATCGCGGTGGTGAACTTGTCGTGGGCGGCGTCCCAGGGGATGGCGGTGACCTCGACCTTGGCCCCGGGGTTGGCGGCCTCGAACTCCTTGGTGATCTCGGGCAGCTTCTCGCCCTCGGCGCCCATGGCCCACACGGTGATGGTCCCGGTCGCCTTGCCGTCGGCCACGGCGGCGCCGGTCGCCGCCGCTGCGTCCTCGGTGGTGTCGCTGCGGCCGCACGCGCTCACGGTCAGGGCCAGGGTGGCCACGAGGGCCAGGGATGTCGTCGACGTTCTTCTCATGGTGGTGCTCTCTTCCTTGCGGGGTGGGATGGGGGACGGGCAGGTGTGGGGGGGTGGGTCGGACCGATGGGTCAGGTGGCCCGCTGGTCCGGGTGGCCGGGCTCCGGGCAGCCGCAGGACCCGCGGATGACGACGCGAGTGGCGAGGACGCTCTCGTCCTGCGGGCCGGTGGCGCCGGTGACCCGCTCGTGCAGGCGGCGCGCGACGAGGCCGCCCAGCTCGCGGACCGGCTGGCGCACCGTCGTGAGCCCGGGCCGGACGTAGCGGGCGGCCATCACGTCGTCCCAGCCGGTGACGGCGACGTCCGCGGGGACGCCGACCCCGGCGCCGGCGAGCCGGGTGGTGAGGGCGAGCGCGATCTCGTCGTTCGCACAGACGACGGCGTCGGCGGGCATCCCGTCGGCCAGCAGCCGCTCGGCCGCACGGACGCCGTCCGCCTCGCGGAGCCCACCGCGCAGCGGGTCGGGGACGGCGATGCCGCGCTCCTGGAGCACGCCGCGGAAGCCCTCGAAGCGCTGCCGGACGTCGGGGGCGATGTCGGGGTCCCCGACGAACACCGGGCGGGTGCGGCCGTGGGCGTCGAGGAGATGGGCGGTGAGCGCGGCGCTGCTCGTCGTGTTCTCGGCCGCGAGCCGGTCGACCCCCGGGGTCTCGGCCCCTGCGACGACGAGGAGAGGCTTCTGGCGGGCGATCCGACGCAGGGCGCCGTCGTCGACCACCCCACCGAGGACGGCGATGCCGTCGACCGTGGCGGCGAGGCGGGCGAACCGGTCGGCGTCGAGGGTGCCACCGTGCTCGGCGAGGGACAGCACGACGCTGAGCCGATGCTCGGCGGCGGCCTCCTCGAAGCCCATGAGCAGCTCGGAGAAGTAGGGCCCGCTCAGCTCGGGAAGGACCAGGCCGAGGGCCTCGTGCTGGCGCACGGCGAGGCTGCGGGCGGCCGCCGTCGGCATGTAGTCGAGCCGTTCGATGGCGTCGAGGACCTTGGTGCGGGTGCGCTCGGACACCGCTCCGGTCCCCTGGATGACCCGGGACACGGTGGCGATGGAGACACCGGCGGCGTCGGCGACCGAGTAGATCGTCGCCCCCGCGGGCGTTCGAGCGGCATGGGTGGCCATGTCCGCGCCACCTCCTTGTAAGCGCTTACAGAACGTTGTAAGGGCTTACAGTGCCACGCGCCGACGGTGGCCGGGGGTTTGGTGACGGACGGGTTTTCTGCGGCGCCCCGTCGCGGGTCGCCCGGGTCAGTGCGAGCGGACGTGCACGTCCTGCTCGCCCGTCGCGCGTTCGATGTCGCGCTCGGCGTCCGCGACGATCCGGTCTGCCAGGCGGTGCAGCGCCCGGGCGACGGCGACCTCGTCGCCGATATGGGGGTCGGGTGCATCCGCCGCCGACCGGTGGCTCGTGGCCCGTGCCGTCAGGGCCCCGGCGGAGTCGGCGAGCAGCGCCACGGTCGCGGTCGTGTCGTCGCCGCGCTCGAAGAGGGTGACCCGCACGCTCCACTGCCGCATCGACCCGAGCTCGGGGCGGGCGACGACCCCGGAGTGTTCCTCTTCCGTTCCCGACTCGACCCGCAGCACCGACCCGGGCCCGGGGAAGATCGTGCTGGTCCGTCCGTCGTCCCAGCGGACGCTGTAGGGCGGTGCGCCGTCCGCGCCGGTCTCGACGACCTCACCTGCACGGACCGGGTCGTCGACCTGTTCGCCGGCGAGGACGATGTGGTCTCCGCGTCGTGCCTGCATGGCAGCCTCCTGGGCTCCTCGTCACCGGGTCCCTGAGCGCCGAGGCGGTGGCGACGGCCGACGGCGCCCACCTCGATCATCGCCCGGACCGAGGGCGCCACGCCAGAGGAGCCGGTTGTGGTCTCGCTCGCTCCGTGCCCGGCAACCGGCTGATGGGCTTCCGACATGCGCCGTTCCCGCGCGCCCTCTGTCGCCCGGGCACCCGGGGACGCCAGACTGGGGCATGGCCACGCCCTACACCGTCCGCCGCGAGACGATCGTCCTCGCCCCGCCGAGCCGGATCCACGACCTCATCGACGACTTCCATGCCTGGCCGCGCTGGTCCCCGTGGGAGGACCTCGACCCCCACCTGCAGCGCACCTACTCGGGCGCCGAGCGCGGCGTGGGGGCCAAGTACGCCTGGGACGGCAACCGCAAGGCCGGCCGGGGCACGATGGAGATCACCGGCGACGAGCCCCAGCGCGTCGACCTCGCGCTCACCTTCGAGAAGCCGTTCCCGGCGAGGTCCCGCGTCGAGTTCGTCCTCACCCCCCAGGACGGCGAGACGCCCGAGACCCACGTCGAGTGGCTCATGCACGGGGAGCTGTCGACGGCGATGCGGCTGTTCTCGCTGGTGAAGCCGATGGAGGAGCTCATCGGTCCCGACCTCGAGAAGGGCCTCGCCCAGCTCAAGGCCGAGGCCGAGGCCGACGCCTGAGCGGACCGCGGCTCGGACGGGCCCGGGTCGGCTCGGGACATACCGAGCCGGATTGCTAGGTTCTGCGTCGTGCCGACCGCCGCCGCCACTCAACCCCGCCCGAGGTCGTGCTGACCGTGGGGCGCCATGCTCACGGGGCCGGGACCGCACCGGGGGCCACCGCGCCTGATGACCTGCCGCCCACCCCCATGGTGACGCGGGTCGTCGTCGTCATCCTCGTCATCCTGACGGCAGCGGCCACCGCTGTCGGTCTCGTGGTGCTCTGGCCGGAGGGGAGCATCCCCAAGAACCCCAACCTCGACTACGCCGTGGCCGGTGCCACGTTCCCGCAGGGCACGGTCGTGTCGCTCACCGAACCGTGCCCGGCGGTCGCCCCCGACTCGGTCGACGGTGGTCCCGCCGGCGCCCCCGACTGCGGACAGCTCGTGACGCGGCTGGAGGACGGGTCGACCCAGGTCGTGCGGATCCAGCCGGAGGTCTCGCGGTCGGGTCTGCGCGCCGGTGACACCGTCACGCTGCTCAAGCTCCCCGACGAGTCGGCCGGCGATGCGGCGACCCAGGGCGCCATTCTCGACAGCGCCTACTCGTACGCGGGCGTCGACCGTGATCCGCCGCTGCTCGTCCTCACCGCCATCTTCGTCGTGCTCGTGCTCATCGTCGCGCGGTGGCGTGGGCTGGCGGCCCTCGTCAGCCTCGGGCTCGGCGGTTTCATCCTGCTGGGCTTCGTCGCCCCGGCCCTGCTCCAGGGGGCACCTCCGGTCGCGGTGGGGCTCACCGCGTCCGGTGCCACGATGCTCGTCGTCCTCTATCTCACCCACGGGCTCAGCCTGCGCACGTCGACCGCCCTCCTGGGCACCGTGGTGGGCCTCGCCCTGACGGCGGTCGCCGGTGTCCTCGGATCCGACGCGGCCCGGCTCACCGGCGTCGGTGACGAGAACGGCGGCCTGCTCCAGGCCCTGGCCGCCGACGTCCACCTGCATGATCTCGTCGCCTGTGGCGTGCTCATCGCGGCGTTCGGTGTGCTCAACGACGTGACGATCAGCCAGACCTCGGCCGTGTGGGAGCTGCGCGCCGCCGACCCCGCCCGCAGCCGCGCCGCACTCTTCGCGTCGGCGATGCGGATCGGACGTGACCACCTGGCCTCGACCGTGTACACCATCGTCTTCGCGTATGCCGGTGCTGCGCTGCCGATCCTGCTGCTCATCGCGCTGTCCGGCCAGGGCGTGGACACCCTGTTCCTCTCCGAGGACATCTCGGCCGAGGTGGTCCGCACCCTGGCCAGCGCGGTCGGGCTCGTGCTCGCGATCCCCGCGACGACCGCGGTCGCGGTCATCGTCGCCCCTCCGCCGCGGACGACGCCCGCGGAGGCCATGCTGGTGCCGCGGGGCGCGCTGTGATGGGATCAGCGCGGCGGCGTCCCCACGTCCGGACGCTCCCGACGCCGTCGACCGGAGGACACCCATGACCCAGAACCAGCCCGCCATCCACGGAGTGCACTCCGAGGTCGGGCGGCTCCGCAAGGTCCTCGTGTGCCGGCCTGGGCTGGCCCACCGCCGGCTGACGCCGAGCAACTCCTCCGAGCTGCTCTTCGACGACGTCATGTGGGTCGAGCAGGCGCAGCGCGACCACGCCGACTTCGTCGGCAAGCTCAGGGAGCGCGGGGTCGAGGTCATCGAGCTGCATGACCTCCTCGCCGAGACGATGGCCATCCCCGGCGCCCGGGACTGGCTGCTGGACCGCAAGATCGTCGCGAACCACGTCGGGCTCGGGCTCGTCGACAGCACCCGCGCCTTCCTCGAGACCCTCGACCCGCAGTGGCTCGCCGAGTACCTCATCGGTGGCCTCGCGATCCCCGACCTCCCCGAGGAGTTCCGCACCCCGTGGGTCATGCTCGCCCGGGAGCAGACCGGCGCTCGCGAGTACCTCATGCCGCCGCTGCCGAACACCCTGTACACCCGCGACACCACGTGCTGGGTCTACGGCGGTCTCACGCTCAACCCGCTCTACTGGCCGGCTCGCGAGAACGAGACGCTCATCTACAAGGCGATCTACACCTTCCACCCCGACTTCCGGGACTCCACCATCTGGTGGGGCGACCCCGAGGCCGAGTGGGGCGAGGCCACGGTCGAGGGTGGCGACGTCATGCCGGTCGGCAACGGCGTGGTCCTCATGGGGATGAGCGAGCGGACCTCGCGGCAGGGCATCACCCAGGTCGCGGCGTCCCTCTTCGCGCAGGGGGCCGCCGAGAAGGTGATCGTCGCCGGGATGCCACAGCTGCGGGCCGCGATGCACCTCGACACGGTCTTCACCTTCGCCGACCGCGACGTCGTCACGCTCTACCCGACGATCATGGACAACGTCCACACCTTCGTCCTGCACCCCTCCGACAAGGACCCGGGGGTCGAGGTCGAGGACGCCGGCGAGGGCCGCTTCACCAAGGTCGTCGCCGAGGCGCTCGGCGTCGGCGAGCTGCGGGTCATCGAGACCGGGGGCGACGTGTACGCCTCGGAGCGCCAGCAGTGGGACAGCGGCAACAACGCCGTCGCCGTCGAGCCCGGCGTCGTGTTCACCTACGACCGCAACACGACGACGAACGCGCTGCTGCGCGACGCCGGCATCGAGGTCGTCGAGATCGTCGGCTCCGAGCTGGGCCGCGGCCGCGGCGGCGGGCACTGCATGACCTGCCCGATCGTGCGCGACCCCGTCGACTACTGACCGGCCCGCTCAGAGGTCCCGGCGGTACTTCTCCTCGGGTGCCTTGCTGCGCCGGACGAGGTTCCAGACGGCGAGCCCGAGCCCGCCCCACAGGACGAGCATCGCGAACAGCATCATGACGATCGCGCCACTGGTCATCGGGCCACCTCCGCGGTGTGCTCGGCCGGATCGTCGTCCGGCGGGGTGAGGGAAGTGCTCGCCCGCCAGCGGACGAGCATCGCGGCGCCCGCCAGAGCGAGGACCACGGCCGCGATGCCCCACCCGAAGAGGCCGAGCATCCACGCGGGGTAGCCCTCGTACGGGGACGCCAGGTCGGCGACCAGCTCGCGGACGAGGACCACGGTGAGCGCTGCCGGGGTGACGGCCGCGATGAGGACGGTCCACCACCGGCCGAGAGGCACGGACCCGGTGCGGTTCAGGTGCGCCGCCAGCGGACCGAGTGCGCGGGCGAACCAGGCGACGGCGACCATGCTGACGACCGCGACGAGCAGGATGCCGTAGCGGTTGATGAAGTGGTCGACGATGTCGAGGACGTACACCCCGCTCGTGGTGCTGAAGAAGACGAGGCTGACGACGGCCGACGGCAGGACCACCGTGAGAGTGGCACCGAGGCGGGTCATCTCGAACTTGTCGCGGACCGCCGAGATGACGACCTCGATGACGCTGACGAGCGAGGTGACCCCGGCGAACACGAGCGACCCGAAGAACAGGACGCCGATGAGCGCGCCCGCCGGCGCCTCGTTGATGATGGCCGGGAACGCGACGAAGGCGAGGCCGAGGCCGTCGGAGGCGACCTCGTCGACGGCCACGCCCTGGGCCTGGGCCATGAAGCCGAGTGCGGCGAACACCCCGATGCCTGCGAGCAGCTCGAAGCCCGAGTTGGCGAACCCGACGACGAGCCCGGAGCCGGTCATGTCGGTGCGCCGGCCGACGTAGGAGCTGTACGTGATCATGATCCCGAAGCCCACCGAGAGCGAGAAGAAGATCTGCCCGAACGCGGCGGCCCAGACCGAGGTCTGGGTCAGGGCGGCCCAGTCGGGCCGGAAGAGCGCGTCGAGCCCGATGCCGGCGCCGGGGAGGAACAGGGCCCGGACGACGAGCGCGCCGAAGGCGAGGATCAGCACGGGGATGAAGACGACCGCCGTCGCGCCGATGCCCTTCTGCACGCCGAGGGACATGACGACGAGCACCGCGAGCCACACGACGGCGAGCGGGACGAGGACGCCCGGCACGACGTCGAGGCTCACGCCCGGGTCGCCGGCCTGGAGGAAGGTCCCGAACAGGAACTCGTCGGGGGCGTCGCCCCAGGCCTTGCTCACCGAGAACCCGGTGTAGCGCACGGCCCACGCGATGACGGCGGCGTAGTAGACGGCGATCACGAAGCAGATGCCCACCTGCCACCACCCGATCCACTCGGTGCGCCGGTGGGTGCGGGCGAAGGACAGCGGCGCCGAGCCCCGGTTGCGGTGTCCGAGGGCGTAGTCGAGCAGCAGGAACGGGAGTCCGGCGGTGAGCAGGGCGACGAGGTACGGGAGGATGAACGCCCCGCCGCCGTTCTCGTACGCGACGTAGGGGAAGCGCCAGATGTTGCCGAGCCCGACGGCCGACCCGATCGCGGCGAGGATGAAGACCTTGCGCGAGCTGAACGACCCGCGGTGGGCGGAGCCGGTGCGGGGCGTCCGGACCTCCGTCGCCACGTCAGGCGGCTTCGGGGTCGGGCTGGTGGATGCCGAAGGTGATGCCCTCGTCGGGTACGGGCGCCGGGCGCTCCAGGAGACCGCCGTTGATGCCCGGCTCGATGTCGTCTGCCTGGATCTCGAAGTGCAACGGACGTGACATGGCGCGTCTCCTCTCGTGCGGTCGGGGTCAGCCAACCACGGGTGGTTCTCGAAGGCCACCCGCCGTACGGTGCCGGGGATGAGAACCCCGCCGACCGACCTCGCAGAGAGCGACGTCCTCGCCGTCGTGCGGGCCGGGTGGGCGCCGGCCGCCGCGACGGCCACGTACCTCCCGGTGGGCTTCGGCTCGCACCACTGGGCGGTGACCGGACCCGACGGCGACCGGTGGTTCGTCTCGGCCGACGAGGTGCGCGAGCCCGGGGCGCACGAGACGCTGGTGGCCGCGTTCGCGGTGGCTGCTGCGGCGCGCTCGTGCGGCGTCGACGGGGCCCACGGGCCGGTGCCTGCCGCGAACGGCGACCTCGTCGTCGTGGTCGGCAGGTGGGCGGTGTCGGTCCAGTCGTGGCTCGACGGTGCCGTCGGACGGTTCGGGGACCGCTGGTCCGGGCACGACGCGAGCGCCCTGGTCCGCCTGCTCGGCGGCCTGCACGGCACACCACCGCGGGGTGCCCCGGTGGAGGACCCACGCGTCCTGGGGCGCCAGGCCCTGGAGAGCGCCCTCACGGCGACGGCGGCCGGCCGGGGCCTCGGGTCGGGCCCGCTCGCCGGCGCGGTCGACGCCCTGCTCGCTCGTTTCGGTCCGGCGGTCCGGGACGCGTTCCGCGACCTCGACGCGAGCGGACCTCCCGACCCGGAGCGGCTCGTGGTCACCCACGGCGAGCCGCACCCCGGCAACGTCGTGCGGGCGGCCTCCGGCCCGGTGCTCGTCGACTGGGACACCGCCCGCCTCGCCGAGCCGGAACGCGACCTGTGGCTCGTCGCCGCGCGCACGTCCGTCGACGTCGTGGGCCTCTACGGACGGCTGACGGGCCGCTCCGTGGACCCCGCCCGGATGCGGGCGCGAGGCCTGCGCTGGGCGCTCGTCGACGTCGCCTCGTTCGTCCCCTCGCTGCTGGCCGCCACGGTCGAGGACGACGACACCGCGTGGCAGCTCGAGGCGCTCACCGGCGTGCTCGAGTCCCTCTAGGGGCCGGTGCCCCGGAGCGCTCGCGGGGTCCCGAACACGGTGTGGACCCCGCGGGAGTGGAGCACCGACGCGGGGTCCTCCCCGGCGAGCCCGCCGAGCCCGGCGGCCGTGACGAGGGTGTCGTCGAGCCGTTGGAGCCGGGCCCGACGCAGCGGCCACGGCTCGTGGTGGTTGGGGATCCACCAGCTGCGGCCGGCCACGCGGGTGTGCAGCCCGAACCGGGCGGTGACGAACTGCTCCACCGGCGTCGGGGTGGCGATCTCGGGACCGAGCCGGACCTCCATCCGTCCCCCCGCGCCCCGCGGCCCCGGCCACCGACGCCGTGTCTCGTAGCGAAGCAGGTCGCCGTCGCGGTGTAGGCGCATCCGGGCCCACATGTACGGGGTCCCGGTTGCGAGCCGGGCGCCGAGCACCACGGCGAGCCGTTCGGCCTCGAGCGAGGCGAAGACGACCCCGTGGCGCCCGGCCGCGTCGACGGAGTAGAGACGCACGTTGGTCTCGAGGAAGTCCCCGAACCACGGCACCGGCGGGCCGGCCCCGAACCCGGCTCGGTGCATCCGGAAGGGGATGAGCCCGACGTACGTGACGCCGTCCAGCACGTCCGGCCGGGTCCCGGCGGGAAGGAGCGGCGCGACCAGGTCGGGCTCCACGGCCCAGTGGACGAAGGTGATGTCCGCCCAGGTCTGCCGCATCGTCCGCGGTCCCGGCAGCGGCGCCGGGACCGGGTCGAAGGCCGGCGGTCGGGCCTGCGTCGGCGAGGGCACGCGACTCAGGCGGTGGCGGCGGCCAGCTCGTCGGCGACGGCGGTGTCGCCGCTGTTGAACTCGACGACGAGGCCCGCGGTGTCGGGCCGGTCGAGGACCTCGGCGATGACGAGGGCGACGTCGGCCCGCGGGACGGACCCGGCGTCGGCGCCCTGGCGGGACGTCTCGATCCGACCGGTGCCGGCGTCGTCGGTGAGGCTGCTGGGTCGCACGAGCGTCCAGTCCAGGCCCGAATCCTGCAGGTGTGCGTCGGCAGCGGTCTTGGCGTCGGCGTACGCGAAGAACCCGTGGTCCTCGGGGACGCCGTGGTCCGGCCCGGCGCCGAAGTAGGACAGCATCACGTACCGGCGTGCGCCCGCGGCGGAGGCGGCGTCCATCGAGCGGATCGCCGCGTCCCGGTCCACCGCGTAGGTGCGCTCGGGGCTGCCGCCACCCGCACCGGCGGCCCACACGACGGCGTCCTGGCCGCGCAGCAGGTCGGCGAGCTCGTCGGTGGACATCGCCTGCACGTCGGCGACGAGTGGCGTGGCCCCGTCGGCCTCGACGTCGGCGGACTGCTCCGGGTCCCGGATGACGGCCGTCACCTCGTGGGAGCGGTCGACGAGGAGCGGGGACAGGTGGCGGGCCACCTTGCCGTGGCCACCGATGATGAGAGTGCGCATGGTGGTGCCAACCCCGGCGGTCGTGGGGCTGTTCCCCGGCCGTGGCGCGGAGAGCCGGGTCTGGAGTGGGCAGGGCGCGGTCACCGCCCACCGCCGGACCGGTGCGAGAGCATGGGGCGGTGACCCCCGACGAGCCCGTCCCCACCGAGCCGGCGCCGCGCGCACCGGACCTCACCGACGCCGAGCGGGTGGCCCGGGCCGGGGAGTTCGCCGACCTCATGGCGACCCGGCGGAGCCTGCGCGACTTCGCGCCCGACCCGGTGCCGCTGGACGCCGTGCGCGAGGCGGTGCGGGCCGCGGCCAGCGCCCCGAGCGGGGCGAACCTCCAGCCGTGGCGCTTCGTCGTCGTCACCGACCCCGAGGCCAAGCGGCGCATCCGCCAGGGGGCCGAGGCCGAGGAGCGGGAGTTCTACGAACGCCGCGCGGGGGAGGAGTGGCTGGACGCGCTCGCTCCTCTCGGCACCGACGCCGACAAACCCTTCCTCGAGACCGCCCCGGTGCTCGTCGTCGTCTTCGAGGTCCACCGCAGCGAGACCGAGCCGAAGCCCTACTACCCCAAGGAGTCGGTGGGGATCGCGGTCGGGCTGCTGCTCGCCGCGCTGCACCGGGCCGGGCTCGCCACCTTGACGCACACCCCGTCCCCGATGCGCTGGCTCACCGAGATCCTCGGGCGGCCCGCCAACGAGCGACCGTTCGTCGTCATCCCGGTCGGGCTCCCGGCGGACGGCGCCCGGGTCCCGGCCATCACCCGCAAGCCGCTCGACGAGGTGCTCGTCGAGGTCTGAGCCCCGGCGCGCCCACAACCTGGGAGGATCGACGACCATGGCGGACAGCGCGGTCATCGACCTCAACAGCGATGTCGGGGAGTCCTTCGGCCGCTGGCGGCTCGGCGACGACGACGCCGTGCTGGCGCTCGTGACGAGCGCCAACGTGGCCTGCGGGTTCCACGCCGGCGACCCGAGCACCCTGCGGCGCTGCTGCGAGTCGGCCGCCGCGCGCGGGGTCGCGGTCGGGGCCCAGGTCGGCTACCGGGACCTCGCCGGCTTCGGCCGCCGCTTCCTCGACGTCGAGCCGGGGGAACTCGCCGACGACATCGTCTACCAGGTGGGGGCGCTCGAGGCGATGGCCCGCGTCGCCGGGACCCGGGTCTCCTACGTCAAGCCGCACGGGGCGCTGTACAACGCCGCGGTGCACCACGAGGGGCATGCCCGGGCCGTCGTCGAGGCGGTCCGGGCCTACGACCCGTCGCTCCCGGTGCTCGGCCTGCCGGGCTCGGCGCTGCTCCGCCGGGCCGAGGCGGCCGGGCTGCGCGCCGTCCGCGAGGCGTTCGCCGACCGCGGGTACACCCCGGACGGCACGCTCGTCCCGCGTGGCGAGCCCGCAGCGGTGCTCGAGGACCCCGCCGAGGTGGCGCGCCGGGTCGTCCGGCTCGTCACCCAGGGCCAGGTGAGCGCCGTGGACGGGAGCGTGGTGGCCGTCGACGCCGAGTCGGTGTGCCTGCACGGCGACACCCCGGGTGCGGTCGAGATGGCCCGGCGGGTGCGGGCGACGCTCGCGGAGGCCGGGGTGACGGTGAGGGCCTTCGGGTGAAGGTCCTGCCGTACGGCGACCGGGCCGTGCTCGTCGAGCTGGCGGACGGGCCGGAGGCGATGGCCTTCGCGGCCGGGCTGCGCGCGGCGCGCCCCGCGGCCGTCGGCGAGGTGGTGCCGGCCGCCCGCACGGTGCTGGTCGTCGCGGCCGACGGGGTCCCCGTGGCGGAGGTCCGCGCCGCGCTGGACCGGGTGGACCCGGTGACGGAGAGCACCGGTGACGGGGGCGACGTCGTGGAGGTCCCGGTCGTCTACGACGGGGAGGACCTCGACGACGTCGCCCGGCTCACCGGCCTGACGCGCGAGGAGGTCGTCGCGGCGCACACCGGGCAGCTGTGGCAGGTGGCCTTCGGTGGCTTCGCGCCGGGGTTCGGCTACCTCGTGGGCGATCACGACCGCCTGCACGTCCCGCGGCGCGTGGAGGCCCGTACCCGGGTCCCGGCCGGCGCGGTGGGCCTGGCGGGCGAGTACTCCGGGGTCTACCCGCGCGAGTCGCCCGGAGGCTGGCAGCTCATCGGACGCACCGAGCTCCGTCTGTTCGACCTCGACCGGGAGCCGCCGGCGCTGATGCGCCCCGGTGTCCGGGTCCGGTTCGTCGAGGTGGGCCCGTGAGGGCCCTCACGGTGCGGTCGACCGGCCCGCTGGCCCTCGTCGAGGACCTCGGGCGAGCGGGGCTCGCGGGGGTGGGCGTGGGGCGCTCGGGGGCCGCCGACCGGGGATCCCTGCGCCTCGGCAACCGGGTCGTCGGCAACCCCGAGGGCGCGGCTGGGGTCGAGGTGACCGCCGGCGGTCTCGAGGTCGAGGTCGGCGAGGACGCCGTCGACTTCTGTGTCACGGGGGCGGTCTGCGAGGTCACGGTGGACGGCCGTCCCGTGGGGTCGCACGCCCTCGCCCGGGCGACCCCCGGTGCGCGGATCCGGCTCGGGCCCCCCCGGGACGGGCTGCGCTCGTACCTCGCCGTCCGCGGTGGCATCGACGTGGCGCCGGTGCTCGGCTCCCGGAGCCGCGACGTCCTGGCCAAGCTGGGGCCCGCGCCTCTCGAACGAGGCGACGTCCTCGCGGTCGGGGCGCCCGGGGGTGAGGTCCCGACGCTGCCGTACGTGCCGTGGCCGGACCACGGCGGGGATGTCGTCCTGCGCGCGGTCCGGGGCCCTCGGGCCGACCGGGTGCGGGACCCCGACCTCCTCGTCCGCACGACCTGGCGGGTGACGGAGCGGAGCAACCGGGTGGGGATGCGGCTGGCGGGTGGGGCGGTCGACCCCGCCGGGGACGCGGAGCTGCCGAGCGAGGGCGTGTGGCGGGGCGCGGTGCAGGTGCCGCCGAGCGGCGAGCCGGTGGTGTTCCTCGCCGACCACCCCGTGACCGGCGGCTACCCGGTCGTGGCGGTCGTCGTCGACGCGGACGTCGACCGCGCGGCGCAGGTGCCACCGGGTCGCGACGTCACCTTCCGCTGGGTCGACGCGCCGTGAGGCGCCGGCCCTACTGGGCTCCCTGGCGCGGGCGCTTGGCGGCCCGGTAGTCGGCGAGGCGGCGCTCGGCGTCGTCCCCGAACAGGATCGTCGCGACCTCGCGCAGGCCCTCGGAGTCGTCGATGTCGGCGTCCGGCACGACGAGGTCGATCTTGCTGCGGCGGCGCATGAAGTCGTCGAGGGTCACGACCATCTCGGCCTCGGCGGCGGTGTAGAGCTCGGCGCGCAGGTAGTCGGCCGAGCCCATGACGTCCTCGCCCATCGCCGGGTCGGCCCGGATCGCCTCGAGGAGGTCGAAGGCCCGCCGGCCGTACCGGCGCCACAGGCGGTCGCTGAGCGGCTCGGTGTCGGGCTTGGAGCGCAGGGAGTCCAGGCGCATGAGCCGGGCCTGGCGGTAGAACTCGGCCCGGGTCTGCGCCGCGGGCTCGCCGTACCAGCTGTGCAGGTCCTTCTCGAGCGGGATGCCGAGGGCCTGCACCTCGTCGGCGACCTCCTCGCCGACGTTGAGGCAGTCGGTGAGCTTGCCGCCGAGCACGGACACGACGGCGCGGTCGTCGTCGCGCTCGATCTCGTGCTTGCGCGACAGCGAGGTCCAGTCGACGTCGGTCTGGTCGCCGTGGCCGCGGGTGACGACCAGCGGGCGGACCCCGCAGCGTTCGGCGATGACGTCGTCGACGGTCAGCGGCGCGTCGAGGTCGAGGCGGGCGTTGATCTGGTCGAGGAGGAACTGCCGGTCCTCGGCCGTCACCTCGGTGTACGGGGTGTCGACGCGGGTGTCGGTGGTGCCGATGACCGAGCGGCGGCCCATCGGGATGACGTAGAAGAGCCGTTGGGTGTCGTCGAAGAACGCGAGGACCCGGTCGTGCCGGGTCGTCGTGAGCCGCGGGACGACGAGGTGGATGCCCTTGGAGTAGACGATGCGGTGCTCGGTGTGTGCGCCGAACTGCTCGTTGAGGTCGTCGGCGAACGGGCCACCGGCGTTGACCAGGACGCGGGCCGAGGTGGTGATCTCGGCGCCGGTGTCGGTGTCGCGCAGGTGGGCGACCCAGCGGTCCCCGATGCGCTCGGCCGAGACGACCTCGACGTAGTTGGCGACGGCGGCCCCGGCCTCGAGCGCGGACCGGACGAAGGAGAAGACGAACCGGCTGTCGTTGTCGACGAGGAAGGCGTCCTGGTACTGGATGGCGCCGCGCACGTTGGTGGTGTCGATCGCCGGTTCCTCGGCCTTGACCTCCTTGGCGTCGAAGACCCGCGGCCGCTTGGTGCCGAACATCCCGATGCCCCAGTACGCGGTGGCGCCCAGCCCGGCGAACCAGGGCTTGTACGGGGCGTCGTAGGTGAGGGAGGCGAGGAAGCCGATCTCCTTGATGTTGCCGGGGTAGGCCTTCATGAGCCGGTTGCGCGACTTGCAGAGCCCGTAGACGAGGGGGAGCTCGTAGTTCTCGAGGTACTTGAAGCCGCCCCAGACGAGGTTGGAGGACTCCTGGCTCGTGAAGGCGCCGAAGTCGCCCCGGTCGACAAGGGCCACGGAGGCGCCCCGCCCGGCCAAGGAGGCGGCGGAGACGGCGCCGTTGATGCCGGCCCCGACGACGAGCACGTCGAAGAAGCCGCCGTCGATGCGCTCGATGTTCGCCGACCTGAGGCTCATGGGCTCAGCCTATGTGCATCGGACCGGCCCGCCGAGGGTGCGGTGGCATCACGGCTGCCGACCGTCGAGCCTGTGCCCGGGGTGCGTACCTGGCGTGACCAATAGGTCGAGGGAGGTACGGGAGCCGGGGTCGGGGCGTACCTGGTGTGACCTATTGGTCGAGGTAGGTACGGGAGCCGGGGTCGGGGTGCGTACCTGGCGTGACCTGTTGGTCGGTGCAGGTACGGGTGGGGGCATGCCCGGGTTCGTCCGTCCGGAGGCCCCTGTCGGAGCGCCGTCACGGGCAGGGTGGCCGGACCACCCCCGACAAGGAGGAGGTGCCGTGCGCACCCTTGCGATCACCGAGAACATCACCCTCGACGGCCGGATCGACATGATCGGCGGCTGGTTCGACGACCAGGCTCAGGACGGCGAGCTGCTGGCGGAGAACATCCGCCAGCGGGAGGCTGCCGACGCCCTGCTCGTCGGGCGTGACACCTTCGAGGCCTTCCGCGGCTACTGGCGCGACCTGGACGACGACACCACCGGTGTCAGCGACTACCTCAACCGGGTCCGCAAGTACGTCGTCTCGTCGACCCTCGAGGATCCGGGGTGGGGCGGGACGACCGTGCTGCGGACGGACTGGCTCGAGCAGGTGGGCACCCTCAAGAGCGAGGACGGCGGCGACATCGTGTGCACCGGGTCCGTGAGCGTGGTCCACGCGCTGCTCGACGCGGGTCTCGTCGACGAGCTCCGCCTCTTCCAGTACCCCGTCGTCCAGGGCGAGGGGCGCCCGCTCTTCCCGGACGGCTACGCGACGCGCGACCTGCGACTCGCCGAAGCGGTGGCCTACGGGACCGGGGCGGGCTTCCAGCGCTGGGTCCTCACGTAGCGCTAGGCGAGGTTGCCTCGCAGCCGGCCGGCGCCGGCGTCGAACGAGTACGTGACCCCGGTGAGCTCCTCGGAGCGCTGCCACAGCAGGTCGGCCAAGGTCTCGTCGCGTGCCCACGACGACCGGCGGGCCGGCCCGACCGGACCGCGGGTCTCCCCGATGCCGGTCGGGCCCGAGTACGAGCCCGGCTCGGCGGCCGTGGCGGCGTACAGGACGGCCTCGGCGCCCTTCTCGGCGCCGGGGAAGAGCGCCTTGACGGCGAGCTGGCCGAGGGCGCCGATGACCGGGAGGGAACCCATTCCGTCCTTGCTGGCCACGAGGTTGGTCGCTGTGACGCCGGGGTGGGCGGCGGTCGAGGTCAGGCCCGACCCGGCGGCCGCGGCCCGCCGGTGCAGCTCCTGGGCGAACAGCAGGTTCGCGAGCTTGGACCGGCCGTACGCGGTCTGGGGGTCGTAGGTCTCGCGCGGGTTGCCCTCGCAGACAGCGCCGTCGCCGCGCTGGTGCGCGATGGACGAGACCGTCGTGACCCGGGGGGCTGCGGCCGCGAGCAGCTGCGGCAGCAGGCGGCCGGTGAGCGCGAAGTGGCCGAGGTGGTTCGTCCCGAACTGCAGCTCGAAGCCGTCCTCGGTCTCGCGGTACCGGGGCGGGGTCATCACGCCGGCGTTGTTGACGAGCAGGTCCAGCGGCTCCTCCTGGCGCTCGGCGAACTCCCGGACGGAGCCCTGCGAGGCGAGGTCGAGGTGCTCGACGGCCACCGACCCGCCCGCACCGGTGCGGCGGATGCGGCGGGCCGCCGCCTCCCCGGACTCGGTGTTCCGCACGGCGAGGACGACGTCGGCCCCCCGCGCTGCGAGCGCGCGGGCCTGGACCAGGCCGATCCCCGAGTTCGCGCCGGTCACGACGGCCCTCCGTCCGGTGAGGTCGGGGATCTGGTCGGCGGTCCAGCGGCTCATGGGGTCCTCTCGTCGTGCAGGTCGTCGTGCAGGTCGTCGTGGAGGCTCTGGCCCCCGGTCGAACGTCGGGCGCACCGACAGCCATTCCGCGCCTTAGACACTCAGGCGGAGATGGCGCGGCGGATCCGGCGGCCGAGCACCTCGCTGGCCGCGCTCACGGCGAACGAGGCGAGCAGCAGCGTCGTCACCGCGGAGAACCGGAAGACGGACAGGTTCTCGGCGAACAGCCGCCCCAGGCCGGCCGCCCCGACGACCCCGACGATCGCGGTGTCGCGCACGCAGATCTCGAACCGGTACAGGGTGTACGTGACGAGCTGGTGGGAGGAGGGAGGCAGGACGGCCACCAGGGCGGCGAGGCCCGACCGGACGCCGGCCGCCCGCAGCGCGTCCCGCGGCCGGGTGTCCATGCTCTCCCAGGCCTCGGCGACGAGCCGCCCGAGGATGCCGCCTGTGTAGAGGCCGAGCGCGACGGCCCCGGGCAGCACCCCGGGGAACAGGACGAGCAGCGCCAGCGCCGCCCAGACCGTCGGCGGCACGGACCGGAGCACGAGCAGCACCCCCCGGGCGCCGACCCGGCCGACGAGCCGCGGCGCCCGGGTGAGCCGGGCCGCACCCTCGTCGGTCCCGACGGGCCGCACCCGGGTCGCCAGCGGCCCGACGACGAGGGTGACGCCGACCGCGACGACCATCGCGAGGACGGCCATCGCCAGGGTGTCGAGCGTCGCTCCGCCCAGCACCGACCAGCCGCCCGGAGGCAGCGCCGGCGGCAGCAGGTCGTCGACGAGCCGGACCGTGAGCTCACGCGTGCGTGCGGACACCAGGCCCGCCCACGAGACGCCCGAGGCGAACCACGCCGCGACGAGGCCGACGGCGGCGAAGACGGCGGACCACCGCGCCCACGAGGACCGGTTGCCGCGCGGGGTCCCGGTGCTCCCGCCGGACCAGTCCGAGCACGACACGACGGCCAGGTCGCCGCGCACCTTCGAGCTCCACACGTCGACGACCCCCGAGAGGACGACGACGGCCGCGACCAGGGTCCAGACCTCGTCCCAGTTCCGCGACTGGAGGCTGAGCACCATCTCCTGGCCGAGTCCGCCGACCCCGACGACCCCGAGCACCACGGCCGAGCGGATCGCGCACTCGAACCGGTAGAACGCGTACGACAGCAGCAGCGGGATCGCCGCCGGCACGAGCCCGTAGGCCAGAGCGGCTGCCGACCGGGCACCGCTCGCGCGCATCGCCGAGACCGGGTGTCGGGGAGCGGCGTCGAGGATCTCGGCGAAGACCTTGGCCGTCTGTGCGCCGAACGGGACGGCGATGGCCAGGACGGCGACGAGGGGGTCGAGTCCGAGCACGCTGACGAACAGCAGCGCCCAGATCAGCTCGTGGATGGCGCGGACGCCGACCAGCATCCCTCGCAGGACCAGGCGGATCGCACCGACGACCCGACCGGGCGGGTGGCGCCAGGTGGCGTCGCTGAGGACGAGGGCACCGGCGACCCCGATGACCAGGGCCCCGGCCGTGCCGAGCGCGGCGTAGACGACGGTGGTCAGCGCGGCGTCGAGGACGATCCGGAGGAAGTCGGGCGAGGTCGCCGGATCCCCGACGGCGGCGAGGAGCCGCCCCAGCAGGCGGAGCCCGCCGGTGTTGACGAGGGCGCCGTCGGTGGACAGCGACCGGACGAGGGACCACCCGACGACGAGGGCGACGAGGCCGGTCCCGACGAGCCGTCTGAGCGCGACCCGGCGGGCGGTGACCCGGGGCCGCTCGGTGGCCGCCCGCGTGGATGCGGGCCGGTCGGCCGGCCGGGTGTCGAGGCTCACGTCAGGGCGTACAGCTCTGCGAGGAGGGCGTCGTCGAGCTCGTCGGCGGGGCGGTCGAGGACGACGCGCCCCTGCTGGAGGCCGATCGCGCGGGTGCAGTGGCGTCGGGCCAGCTCGGGCTGGTGCAGGCTCACGACAAGGGTGCCGTCCGGCGTCGCGGCGCGCAGCAGCCCCAGCACCTCCGAGGCCCGGCTCGGGTCCAGGCTCGACACCGGCTCGTCCGCGAGGACGAGCTCGGGGTCCTGCACCAGGAGCCGGGCGATGGCGACGCGCTGCCGCTCGCCCCCGGACAGCCGTTCGGTGCGCTCGTGGACCGCCCAGCCGAGACCCACGGCCTCGAGCGCGGACACGACGACGGGGTCGGGACGCGGCAGCGCCAGCGCCAGGAGCGACCTGCCGGTGCTCCACCGGCCGAGCCGCCCGGCGTTGACGTTGTGCAGCACCCGCACCTGGTCGACGAGGTCGAGGCGCTGGCCGATCGTGCCGACCCGGCGCTGCACGACGCGCAGGGCGGGCCCGGTGAGGGTGGCGAGGTCCGCGCCGAGCACCTCGACCGTCCCGCTCGTCGGTCGCAGCGACGCGTTGAGCAGCGCCAGCAAGGTGCTCTTACCCGCGCCGCTGGGCCCGAGAAGGGCGACCCGCTCACCCTGGTGGATCGTCAGGTCGACCGCGTCGACGGCGGTGCGGTCACCGAAGCGCCGGGTCGCCCCGGTGAGCCGCACGGCAGGGCCGGCCGCCGTCATGCGAGGAGTCCCAGCTCCTCGGCCACCGACTCGATCTGGTCGTAGTTGGCGTTCTCCGTCGGGACGAACGTCGTGGCGCCGAAGAGGTCCAGCACCTCGGCGTCGCGGGGGTCCGCCGCGTCGAGGGCGAGGAGGGCGTCGGTGATCCTCTGCGTCGTCCCCTCGCCGAGCCGCTCGTCGAGGTCGGGTCGGGCGAGCCAGTGGTAGTCCGCGTAGCCGGGGGTCCGCCACAGCTCGACGACCTCGGACAGGTCGACCTCGCCGGCCTCCTGCGCGGCCTTCCACACCTGCTCGTTGACCGCACCGACCTCGAAGCTGCCGGAGGCGACGGCTTCGACCGTCGCGTCGTGCGAGCCCGAGAACCCGGGTTCGCCCTTGAGGTCGGCGACGGCAAGGCCGCCCTGCTCCATGAAGTACTGGGGCATGAGCCGGCCCGACGTCGAGGTCTCGCTGCCGAAGGTGAAGGAGTGACCGGCCAGGGCCGTCAACCCGGCCGCGTCGGTGAACGGCGCGATCCCGGCCGCGGTGTTGGCGATGAAGACGCTGTGGAAGTCGGCGTCGATGTCGCGCTGGGCGATGGCCCGGGCCCCCGGGACGCGGGAGCGGGCCTGCACCCCGGTGAGCCCGCCCATCCAGGACAGCCCGATGTCGCCGACCTCGAACCCCCGGACCACGGCCGGGTAGTCGGTGACCGGCTGGTAGGTGACCTCGAGACCCGTGGCGTCGGCGAGCAGCGCCGCGAGCGCCGGGTACAGCCGACCGAGCTTCTCCGGGTCCTGGTCCGGGATGGCCGAGATGACGAGGGTGCCGCCGGTCCCGTCGCCTGCCTCTGCGGCCGGGCTCGCGGTCTCGTCCGCGCCGCAGGCCGCGAGGGCGAGGACGCCAACCGACCCGATGAGGACGTGGCGGCGGGGCAGGGAGGGGGTCACGGCTGCTCCTGGGGATGGGAGGTGGTGCGGACGGCCCGCAGCCGGACGAAGGCCACGACGGCGAGGGTCATCAGCAGCGTCGCCGAGGTGCCGCCGCCGCCGAGCAGACGCTCGGCGAACCCGGCCTGGATCCGCATGAGGAGGGCGGCGAGCAGCGCAACGACCAGCGCGCCCTGAGCCGCCCGTGCCCCCATCCGCTCGGTGGCCAGCAGCAGGCCACCGACGACGAGGAGGATCGCGCCGCCGAGGAGGTTGAACGACCCGAGCCCCACCTCGAGGCTCGAGGTGCCGATCTGCGGGCCCGACGCGGCGAGCGGGTCGCCGAACGACCCGAGCACGCCGACCAGGCCGGCGGCGAGCGCGACGCCTCCGGCCACGCGCCCGAGGGTCCGGCCGTGGTCGAGCCCGGTCCGGATCGCGTCGACCGCGAGATACCGCCCCGACGAGGACGCGAGGAGCGCGACGTGGGCGCCGAGCATGAGCAGGTACGCCCACGGCCACTCGTTCGGGGCGAACGCCACCGACAGGCCGATGGCCAGGCTCTGGGCGATGCCGAGCGCGGCGGCGGCGCGGATCCAGGCGCCGGAGAGCAGGAGCACGGCGAGGGCGGTCTCGGCGACGATGACGCCCCACCCGAAGACCGCCAGGTTGGGCAGGACGACGTGCTCCACGACGTAGGAGTACGGCGGGAGCACGGGGTCGCTGACCGCGAACGCGGTGAACTTGTAGAGGCCGCGCCCGCCTGCCTCGCCGAAGTCCGGCGGGATCTTCCAGTTGACGTTCCACAGCCACAGGAAGCCGAGGAGGATCCGCAGGAAGGTCGCGCCGACCGCCTGGTGCCGGGGCACCGCCTCGGTGGCGGGGGCCAGCAGCCAGTCGACGGCGGACCGCGCGCGGCCCGTCATGGTGGTTGGTGTACGCGTGTCGGATTCAGGCACAGCGGAACACCTCCCGTCCGGATCGGGTGGCGGCATCCTGCACCGCCACGGTGTCGGTGACGACGCCGAAGACCTCGGCGAGGGGGAGTGGGGAGTCCGCGATGCGCATGTTCGGGTTCGTGACGGCCACCGGGTGCCACCAGGCGCCGTCGGCAGTGATCGTCGGCTCCGGCTCGAGGGTGTCGATCGAGACGTGGATCCCGGTGTCGGCGAACCCTTCCTGCGCGACGGGCCGGATGACCCGGTCCTCCTTCGCGATGCCCTCGTCGTCGAGCCGCCGGTGCAGGGCCCGCACGCCCTCGGGATCCTCGTCGTAGAGCGTCGCCGCGACCCGGACCCGGAAGCCCAGACCCCGCGCCTCGCCGATGCCGCTCAGCGCCTTGGCCCACGAGCCGGCGCCGCGCTGGGCGTCGTGCAGGTCGGGGGTCGCGGAGTCCAGGCTCACCTGGAGCGCGACGTCGCGGTCCAGGCCCTCCAGCGTCTGCCGGCGCGTGCCGCGGGCGAAGATCATCGCGTTCGTGAGGATCGTGCGCTCCAGCCCGGCGCCCGCGGCCACCAGCTCGCCGAGGTCGGGGTGCATGAACGGCTCGCCGCCGGTGAGGAACAGCTCGCGGCCGCCGAGGTCGCGGAACTCCGCGAACGCGGCGCGTGCCACGTCGACCGGGAGCCGACGGGCCAGGGCCTTGGGGGAGGACTGAGCGCAGCAGTACGCGCACGCGAGGTTGCAGTCGAAGTTCGTGTAGGCCCACAGCCGGCGGCCCACCGGCGTCCGGTCGCCGACGGTGAACATCGTGTCGGCGGCGAGGCCCACGACCTTGCGGACCGCGAACCACCAGGGGCCGTCGGCGGACTCGGCGTGCTCGGCGGTGACGTCGTGCCCGACGAGCTCGGCCCACACCGGGAGGTCGGTGCGCACCGACGGCTCGGCGCTGCGCACCGCCAGGAGGTCGCCGTGCTCGAGCCGACGCATCGCGCGGGTGATGAGGAGCAGCAGGCCACTGCCGCAGTCCATGTCGCCCCCGTCCACGAGCCGGGCCACGTCACCGAGGGGGGTAGGGACCGGTTGTGCTCCGGTGGGGACCATGCTTCGACCGTAGGGCGTCCGGGCTCGGATGGCACGGGCCTGGCGGTGACGGTCTCCTTACGGGGCTCCCGGCGGCGTGGTGTCCGGACTACCGTCGGAGGATGAGCGACGACGTGAGCGACCTCCGGCGGCCGGCGGACACCGGGAGCCGTCAGGACTTCTGGGAGGGGGTCCACGGCTCCAAGGACGTCGACGGCGTCTCGTGGTGGCAGTCGGTGCCCGAGCTGTCGCTCGGGCTCGTCGACGCCACCGGCATCGGCCGTGACGAGCCCGTCATCGACGTCGGGGCGGGGTGGTCCACCCTCGTCGACCACCTCCTCGAGCGCGGGTACACCGACCTCACCGCCATCGACCTGTCCGCGACCGCACTGCAGACGGTGCGCGACCGGCTCGGCGCGGCCGGAGCCCAGGTGGTCCTCGACGTGGCGGACGTCCTGGACCTGAACCCGGGCCGGCAGTACTCCCTGTGGCACGACCGGGCGGTCTTCCACTTCCTCACCGAGCCCGACGAGCGGGAGGACTACCTCGTCTCGCTCGAGCGCTGTCTGGCCCCGGGCGGCTGGGTCGTCGTGGCCACCTTCGGGCCGGACGGGCCCACGACCTGCTCGGGGCTGCCCATCGTCCGCTACACCCACCACGAGCTCGCGGCGCAGTTCCCCGGCTTCGAGCTGGTCGACACCGCCGGGGAGGACCACGTGACGCCGTGGGGGAGCACCCAGCAGTTCACCGCCGTCCTCCTGCGCCGCGCCGCGAAGGGCTGAGCGTGCGGGTCGGGCTCATGGCGACGTGCCTGGGGGACGCGATGTTCCCCGAGGCACCCCGCGCGACGGTGCGCCTGCTGCGCCGGCTCGGGGTCGACGTCGAGGTGCCCGAGGCGCAGACGTGCTGCGGGCAGCCGATGGTCAACACCGGCTACCTCGACGAGGCCGTGCCGCTCGTGCGGACGACGGTGTCCGCCTTCGAGGGGTTCGACGCCGTCGTCGTGCCGTCGGGGTCGTGCGCGGGGTCGGTGCGCCACCAGCACGGCATCGTCGCCGAGCGGGCGGGGGACCCGGCGCTCGTCGACGGCGTCGCGCGACTCGGGCCGCGTACGTACGAGCTGTCCGAGTTCCTCGTCGACGTGCTCGGTGTCACCGACGTCGGGGCGTCGTTCCCGCACCGGGTCACGTACCACCCGACGTGCCACTCGCTGCGGATGCTGCGGGTGGGGGACCGGCCGCTGCGCCTGCTGGAGGCCGTGCGCGGTATCGACCTCGTGGACCTGCCCGGCGCCGAGGAGTGCTGCGGCTTCGGCGGCACGTTCGCGGTCAAGAACGCCGACACCTCCGTTGCGATGGGCTCGGACAAGGCGCGCCACGTCGTCGGGACCGGTGCCGAGGTCCTCGTCGCCGGTGACGCGTCGTGCCTCATGCACGTCGGCGGGCTGCTGTCGCGGCAGCGGACGGGCGTGCGGACCATGCACCTCGCCGAGGTGCTCGCCTCGACCGCCGACGACCCGTGGACGCAGGAGGCGACCCGATGACCCCCGTCCCCGTCCCGCGATCGACCGATAGGTCACGCCAGGTACAGCCCCGTCCCGGACCGATATCGACCAATAGGTCACACCAGGGACAGGCGGCTGCACCGCTTGTGACCTATTGGTCGTGCCAGGTACGGACCCATGCTGTACCCCCTGTGACCTATTGGTCGCGGCAGGTACGGGCTGTGGGGGTGGGGTGCTGATGGGGCGCACCTTCGTCGGCATGCCGCCGTTCCCCGTCGCAGCCCGGACCGCGCTCGCCGACAGCCAGCTGCGCCGCAACCTCGCCCATGCGACCGGGACGATCCGGGGCAAGCGCGCCGGCGCCGTCGCCGAGCTCGAGGACTGGGAGGACCTGGGCGCCCAGGCCGCCGCCGTCAAGGACCGGACCCTCGCCCACCTCGACGAGCACCTGGTGGCCCTCGAGGAGGCGCTGAGCGCACGCGGGGCCACCGTCCACTGGGCGCGTGACGCGGCCGACGCGTGCGCCGTCGTCGCCGACGTGGCGCGCCGCCACGGCATCGACGAGGTCGTCAAGGTCAAGTCGATGGCGACCCAGGAGATCGGGCTCAACGAGGCGCTGGCCGAGCAGGGGATCGCGGCCTGGGAGACCGACCTCGCCGAGCTCATCGTCCAGCTCGGGGACGACCTGCCGAGCCACATCCTGGTCCCGGCGATCCACCGCAACCGCGCCGAGATCCGCGACATCTTCCGCACCCGGATGGCCGCTGCGGGCCGCCCCGCCCCCGACGACCTCACCGACGACCCGGCCGCCCTGGCCGCCGCCGCCCGGCTGCACCTGCGCGAGAAGTTCCTGTCGGCCCGGATGGCGGTCTCGGGGGCGAACTTCGCCGTCGCCGAGACCGGGACCCTCGTCGTCGTCGAGTCCGAGGGCAACGGCCGGATGTGCCTGACCCTGCCGGACGTCCTCGTGTCCGTCGTCGGGATCGAGAAGGTCGTGCCGACGTGGCGTGACCTCGACCTGTTCCTGCGGCTCCTGCCCCGGTCCTCGACCGGCGAGCGGATGAACCCGTACACCTCGATGTGGACCGGCGTGACGCCCGGCGACGGACCCCAGGAGGTGCACGTCGTCCTCCTCGACAACGGCCGCACCCGGGCCCTCGCCGACGAGTACGCCCGGCAGGCGCTGCGCTGCATCCGCTGTTCGGCCTGCCTCAACGTGTGCCCCGTCTACGAGCGCGTCGGCGGCCACGCGTACGGCTCGGTGTACCCCGGCCCGATCGGCGCGATCATCAACCCGCTGCTGCGCGGGGTCGGGCAGGATCCCCAGGTCGACGCGCTGCCCTACGCCTCGACGCTCTGCGGCGCGTGCGGCGACGTCTGCCCGGTGGCGATCGACATCCCGGGGGTGCTCGTCCACCTGCGGACGGCGGTCGTCGACGCCCACCGCAGCGACACCCGGCCCACGGCCGAGGCGCTCGCGGTCCGCGCCGCGGCCTGGACGCTGGGCGACGCACGCCGGCTCGCCCTGGCCGAGAAGGCCGCGGGCGGCGCCGGCCGCGTCCGCCGCGGCCGGGGCATGCCCGGCGGGCGCGGCGCGGTGTCGTGGCTGCCGTTCGCCGGCTCCCGCTGGACCGGGGCCCGTGACCTGCCGCTGCCGCCGCGCGAGTCCTTCCGCGCCTGGTGGCGCCGCGGTGGCGGCACCGAGGAGGGACGGCGATGAGCACCCGCGACGACGTGCTCGCCGCCGTGCGGGCCGCCCTCGGGCCGGACCGCCCGCTGGAGGTCGCCGTCGACCGCACCTACCGCGACCGCGACCCGCTACCGCCGGGCGCGGACGTCGTCGACCTCTTCGCCGAGCGGGTCGCCGACTACCGCGCCACCGTCACCCGGTGTTCTCCCGGCGACGTCGAGGCCGCCGTTGCCGCAGCCCTCGGAGCCGCCACCCGGGTCGTCGTCCCGGACGCGCTGTGGCTCGACGTCCCCCGGTGCGTCCCCGACCACGGCCTGTCCGCCGCCGAGCTCGACGCCGTCGACGCGGTCGTGACGCGCGCGACCCTCGGCATCGCCGAGACCGGGACGGTCGTCCTGGACCACGGCCCGGGCCAGGGGCGGCGCGCCATCACCCTCGTCCCGGACCTGCACGTCTGCGTCGTGGCCGCCGACCAGGTCGTCGCCGGTGTCGTCGACGCCGTGGCCGCGCTCAACCCGACCCGGCCGCAGACCTGGATCAGCGGGCCGTCCGCGACGAGCGACATCGAGTTGGACCGGGTCGAGGGCGTCCACGGGCCACGGCGCCTACACGTCGTGCTCGTCACGGGGTGAGCAGCCACCGATGGGCGGTCGCGGTCAGCGCCGGCTGAGCTCGATGACCGGGATGACCCGGGTCGTCCTCTGCTCGTAGGCCCGGAAGCCCTCGAACAGCCCCGTCATCCGGGACCACCCGGCGTCCCGCTCGGCCCCCTCGAGCACCCGGGCCCGGACCTCGACGGTGCCGTCGTCCGGGGTCTCGATGCGGACGTCGGGATGCGCCCGCAGGTTGTGGAACCAGGCGGGGTTGTCGGGCGCACCGGCCTTGGAGGCCGCGACGAGCCAGGTGTCGGCGTCGGGGTGGACGGCGGCGGCCGGCGTGACCCGCTCGGTCCCGGTCTTCGCGCCGATGTGATGGAGGAGCACCAGGTTGCGCCCGAACCCGTTCGTGGCCACGGTCCCGTCGTGGGCGCGGAACTCGTCGATGATCTGCTGGTTCCAGTCGGGCATGGCCTGCTCCTCGTCAGCGGTGGTACCAGGGTCAACGCACGCCACACACGGCCGGTATTCCTCGGGACCGCGGCTTCAGACGCGGATGGCGGCCGGGATGCCGTCCGAGAAGACCTCGGGCGGGTCCGGCAGCGAGCGCGACAGCCCGGCCGCGTGGCGGGCCGCCGTCCACCCGACGGCGCAGGCGTCGAGCACGTCGTCGGCGGCGTAGCCCAGCCCCTCCAGGACGGACGGGCGGGCGACGCCGGCAGCGGCGAGCGCCGCTACCCGGGCGGCACGGCCCGGAGGGGTCTTTTTGCCCGCCAGCACCGGGGCGCCCGCCATCGCCGCGAACGAGACCTCGGGGTGTACCTCGATCACCTCGAGCGTCGGGCGTGTCCGCAGCCAGGCGTCGACCTCGAGGATCTTGGCGCGCAGGGCGAACGCCTGCGCCCCCACGCCCTGCCCGCTGGCGGCACGGTTGACGGTGTCGGCAGCCGCCCGGTCGGGCTGCCCGTACGCGGCCCGCGTCAGGGTGGTGAACACCGAGGACGCCTTCCCCGGCAGCGCCCGCCGGGCGAGCGCGTCGGCTCGGCGGGTCGTGGTGTCGGGGAGGCCGATCGGGATGTCGATGCCGACGACGCGCAGCGCCGCGGACTCCCGCGCCGTCTCGACGAGGGCGGTGATCGTGGGGGCGACGAGGACGCGCGGGCGCGGCGCCCCGGGCTCGAGCAGGGCCCCGACCCAGCCGGCCGCGCACCCGTCGACGCCGAGGACAGGGGCGGTCACCTCGATCGGCTCGGGCCCGCCGTCGGCGCCGACCGATGCCCGGTGCTCTGCCAGGGCTCGCGCGACCCGGTCGACGAGGTCGCCTGGGTACCCGGCCCGGCGCAGCGCCGACTCCGCCTCCCGCGCCGCCCGTTCGAGGCCCGCCGGCATCGGTCAGCCCACCGCGCCGCGGGCGAGCACCGAGGCGCTCGACCAGGGGTAGCGGGTCCCGTCGGCGGCGACGGCGCGCACGCTCACGGTGTGCCAGCCCGCGGTGACCGGGCCGGACCACCGGGTGGCGACGACCCGCTCCGGGGTCCCGTGGTCCACCGCCACGTCGTACCCGGCCACGGTGACGCCGGCGGGCGGCTGCCACCACGCCGTGACCGTCGCCCCGACGTGGCCGACGGCGAGGCCGGTGACGGCGGTCCCCGAGGTGACCGAGACGCTCGCACCGGACGGGTCCGCCCGGAGCAGGGTGATGCGCGACCCGGTCAGCGGGTCGACGATGCTGCCGCCGACCTGGAGCGGCGCGTCGGTGGCGGAGGTGGTCGAGGGACGGGAGTCGACGAGGTAGGTCGCCACCCCGGCCCCGTTGTCGACCCGCACGGTGACGCCGGTGACCACCGGGTCGTTCCCGGCGAAGGTGTCGAAGACCCCGGTCGGGCGCCGGTACTCCACCGACAGCCAAGTGCCGTCGCCGCGGTCGACGCGGAGCTCGCGCACCCCCGAGGTCGAGTCCGCCGGCGCGAGCCGGACGGTGCGTGCCTCACCGGGGGACAGCGTCCGCGGGGCGATGAGGAGGTAGTGGTGGCGGGCGGTCGCGTGGTGGAGCCGCACCGTGCCGCCCATGACCGAGAAGGGGTCGCCGTACTCGGACACCTTGGCGCACTGCGACGGCCGGCCGAGGGCCACCTTCGTCCCGTCCACCGTGCACCGGTACGTCGAGGCGTGCCCCTCGCCGAAGTTGTGCCCCAGCTCGTGCGCCATGACGTAGACCGAGGGGGTGGACTCGTTGACCCACGTGACGTTGCCCGGCACCTGCCCGAGCCCGGCCCATACGCACGACACGCTCCCCGGCGGCAGGACGACCATGTAGTGCGTGTAGGCGCCGGTGTCGACGCCCCGGTCCGCCGCGGCCTGAACGGCGGCGTTCGCCCAGGAGTAGTAATCGGCCGAGGTGCAGCCCCCGCCCGCGGGCCGGCTGACGGTGTACGGGCCCACGACCTTGCCCGACACCGTCCACAGCCCGTCCGAGACGTCGGCGTAGTAGCCCTTGACGCTCGAGGACCCGCTGAAGAGCCGCGCCGACACCCCGCTCGTCGACGGCGTCGCCGCCGACGGGTCGTCGGCGAAGCGGATGGCGACCGCGAGGACCTTGACGCTGCGTGGTCCGGTGGGGCCCGCCGTGGTGGCGGCGGCCTGCTCGATGGGATCCGGGGACGCGCTGGCCGACCCGCTCGGTCCGGCGGCGGCCACGCCGGAGCCCTTGGCCCGGATCGCCCCGCCCGCCGCGGTGGTGCCCCGCGCCCGCACCCGGCGGCCGACCAGCGCCGCCACGTCGTCGCGGCCCAGCCCGACGAGCGGGACGGCCCGGCCGTCGCCGTCGCGTCGGACCGCGAGCTCGGTGGCGCTGCGGTCACGGGCGAAGTCGTCGGCCACCTGCGCGACGAGGACCCCCGTGACGGTGGCGGGGTCGCTCGACCCCGCGGCGGCACCCGAGGGCGCCACCTGGGTCAGGAGGAGTGCGGTGGCGCCGCCGAGGAGGGCGACGAACCGGGGGTGGGCACGCATGCGATGAGGCGCTCCGGGCAGAGGGGGAACGGCAGGAGTCCCAGGATAGGAACAGCGGCGGCCCGGCCGAGGGAGGTCGCCGGTGACTCTCGGCCGAACGGCCCTCCCCGGGGGCGGTCGATCAGGGCCAGCGACCTACGCTTTCCCCATGACGACGCACGCCCGCCCCGCCCAGCGCATCGGCCGGGTCAAGGCCGCGCTCGACAGCCCCGACGGGCTGCGCCGGGGGATGAACCTCTGGCCACCGTTCCTGGCCAGCGGGATCCGCATCGTCGAGATCTCCGAGGGCTTCGATCGGGTCGTCGTCCGGCTGCGCCGGTCGCGGCTGACGTCGAACTACGTCGGGACGCTGTTCGGCGGCTCGCTGTTCGCGATGACCGACCCGTTCTGGATGATCATGATGATGCGCAACCTCGGCCCCGGGTACGTCGTGTGGGACAAGGCCGGCGAGATCGACTTCGTCGCGCCGGGCCGGTCCTCGGTGACCGCGGTGTTCGTCCTGGACCCGGCGGTCGTGGCCGAGGTCCGGGCCGCGGCCGACGCCGGTGAGACGGTGCTGCGGTGGTTCCCGGTCGACCTCACCGCCCCCGACGGCACGGTCGTCGCCCGGGTCCGCAAGCAGCTCTACGTGCGCCGGTCCGCCCCGCCCGCACCCGCCTAGGCTGGCCGGATGGACCCGCGCCGCCACCCCCTCGCCGAGGCCCCGTACGTCTCGCTCACGACCTTCCGCCGCACCGGGGCACCGGTGAGCACGCCGGTGTGGATCGCCCCCGCCGTCGACGGCACCGAGCATCTCGTCTTCGTGAGCGTGGACGACACCGGGAAGACCAAGCGTCTCGCTCACACCCGGCGGGTGGAGCTGCGGCCGTGTGACGTGCGGGGCCAGGTGGCCGACGGGGCGCCGATGTACCGCGGCGAGGCCGAGGTGGTCCGCGACGACGCCGGCGTGCGGGCGGTGCGTGCGGCGCTCGCCGCGAAGTACGGCTGGCAGGCGCGGCTGCTGAGCGCCGCCAACGCCGCCGCCGGCCTGACGGGCGTCGGGCGCAAGCCCCGGGCGGCCATCGTCATCGAGGTCGAGCACCTGCCTGCCGCCTGACCGGCCGGGCCCCGACCCCCGGACGCACGACCGCCGCCCGGCAGAGCCGGACGGCGGTCGTGGGTGCGCCTCACGGCGCGGAAGGGGCGATCGTCAGGAGATGACGGTGATGTTCGCCGCCTGCGGGCCCTTCGGGCCCTGCTGGGTCTCGTACTCGACCTTGGCGTTCTCGTCGAGCGAACGGTAGCCGTTCGAGTTGATCGCCGAGTAGTGGGCGAAGACGTCGGCGGAGCCGTCGTCGGGGGCGATGAAGCCGAAGCCCTTTTCGGCGTTGAACCACTTCACGGTGCCAGTAGCCATGGGAGGCCTTCTTTCTGTCTGAGCGGACCGACTGTCGGAACGCCCGGAGTTGGTGATGCCTGGTGCGTACCTCTGCTCAGAAAGTGCCTCTAGCCCCGACGGGACCATGCTGCTACTACGTCACAAACGGAAAGCTCAACAACTGGAGCCGAGCCTAGCGGTAGTCGAGGGGTTTGCGCGATTCGAGGCTCAGGCCGGTCTCACGAGACGGCCCAGCGCCCACCGGGCCACCGGGGCGTAGCCGAGAACGACCGGCCACAGCGCGTGCACGTCGGCCCAGGCCAGGCTGCCGGCGCCGCGCTGCTCGATGCCGTGCTCCAGCCGGACCCGCAGCGGCCCGGACCGCACCGACCACGCCCAGGTCCGGGCCTCGTGGTCGACGGCCTCGACCCGGAAGACGGCGATCACGCCGCCCACACCCGTGACGCGGCCGCTCGTGCCCGGCACCACCACCTCGTGCGGGTAGTCCACCTCCCGGATCTGAGGTGCCCACGCCTGCCAGCGGCGCGGCTCGGTGTAGCAGGCCCAGGCGTGCGCGGGAGGGCGGTCGCCGGTCGCCGAGATGCGCAGCGCGCCGTGCAGGGGGTTCACCCTGTCCATGATGCTGCACGGGGTCCACGCCGTGGCTCGACGGGGTGGTCGGATCGGCGGTGCCGGGGTTAGCGTTACGGGGTGAGCATGCTGCGCGTCGACCGGTCCTGGCGCGAGGACGTGCGCCGCCGCATCCCGGTGCGGTACCTCCCGCAGACGACGCCCGCCCACCTGCGCGGCACGTGGCGGCAGGCCAAGCCGGCCCGGATCGAGCAGGCGCTGGCCGCTGCCCTGCGCCGCCCCACCCACGGCTGGCTCGTCGCCGGAGCGTCCACGGAGGTGCCGGCGACCCGGTCCGTCATGCGGACGGTGGCCGGGCGGGAGGTCGCACTGTGGCGCGACGCCGACGGGTCCCTCCTCGCGGGTCCCGGCGCCTGCCCGCACCTCGGGGCGCGGCTGCACGACTGCGACGTCGTCGACGGGACCGTGCTGTGCCGGTGGCACGGGATGCCGCTCGGCCGCGACACCGACCCGCCGTGGAACACCTACGCCGCCCACGACGACGGGGTGCTCGTCTGGGTCCGGCTCGGGCCCGTCGAGGAGGGCGCCGACCCCACCGACCGCCCCGTGCTCGCGATGCGACCGCGGCCCGAGGGGTCCATCGCGTCGGTCATCTCGCTCGCGGCGACGTGCGAACCCCGCGACATCATGGCCAACCGGCTCGACCCCTGGCACGGGGCCTGGCTGCACCCGTACGCGTTCAGCGACCTGCGGGTCGACGACGACGCGTCCTCCGACGACCGTCTCGTCCTGGACGTCGCCTACCGGCTGGGCCGGACCTTCGCGGTGCCGGTCCGGGCCGAGTTCACCTGCCCCGACTCGCACACCATCGTCATGACGATCACCGACGGCGAGGGCGTCGGCAGCGTCGTCGAGACGCACGCCACCCCGCTCACCGCGCCCGGAGCGCACCCGGCCCGCACGGTGATGACCGAGGCCGTCGTCGCGACGTCCGACCGTGGGGGCTTCGCCGTCGCGCGCCGGATGGCGAGGCTCGTCCGGGTCGGGATGCGGGCCTCCGCGACCCAGCTGTGGGCCGACGACCTCGAGTACGCCGCCCGCCGCTACGAGATGCGCCGCCGGGACGCGGGCACCCTCGAGGGCTGACCGAGGCTGGTCAGCCCAGCGCCCCGACCCACAGCTCCGGGCCGAAGCCCTCGGCCGACAGGTCGACGACCTTGCCGACCAGCACGACGTGCTCGTCGACCAGCCGGTCCAGGCGGTCCTCGACGGCCGGCCCGTAGACCGGCAGGACCCCTCCGTCGGCCAGCACCAGCCGGTAGGGCAGCCGGTCCCGACCGCCGGGGGTGCTGCGGGCAGGGGCCGCCCGCAGCACCCCTGAGACGGTCTGCTCGGGTTCGGGCCGCTCGTCGTACCAGCTCTCGCTCATGCGTCCTCGGGGCTGCCGTTCACCGGGTGCGGACGTGGGCCGCCCAGTACACGGTAGGCACCACCGACGGGACCCGATAGCCCCGGATCCGCAGCCTCCAGGTGCCGGTGGCGATGCGCCCGCCGACCCGGGCCCGCTCGAAGACGCTGGGGATCGAGATGCTCGACGCCCGCGTCGCCCCGGAGGGGTCGATCAGGTGGAGGTCGATGTCGCTGTGCCAGTCGAGCTGGAAGCCGAAGATGCGGACGCCGCCCTCGGGCCACCACAGTGCCGCGTCGAGGGTGTTGGCGCGCTCGGCGTTGACGGGGAGGGGGATGTCGACGTTCTCGCCGTCGCGGACCGTGACCTTGCCCCACCAGGCCACCCCGTTCGTCGGCAGCTCGATCGGGCCGGCCCCTTCGGTGTTGGTGAAGGGGTAGGGGTTCTGCCCCGACAGGATCATCTGGGCGTAGACCTGGCCCGGGTCGATCGAGCCGGTCGGGCGACGCAGCCAGTTGCGCAGCAGCGCGGCGGCGCCGGCGGCGTACGGGGTCGCCCCGCTGGTCCCGCCGAACACGCGGCGCGCGGTGTCGGAGGCGTTGCTCGCCGTCTCGGTGTTGGTGGGTGCCTGGATGTCGGGCTTGAAGCGGCCGTCGGGTGCCGGGCCGCGGCTCTGGCTCGCCACCTGGGTGCCCGACTGGACGTCGAAGTTGCCGACCCCGAGGGCCTTGTGGGCGTTGGCGGGGACGTTGACGGTGGAGGCGCCCGGCCCGTTGTTGCCGTTCGCGGCGATGACGACGGCGCCGGCGTCGAAGGCGTTGTCGGCGGCCACCGCGATGGCGCTGCGGTCGTCGCCCGACCCCTGCATCTCCGCCACGATCACCCGGTCGAGCACGCGGACCGCGTTCTCGAAACCGCGGACGGCGGCCGTGACGTTGAGGAAGCCGTTGCAGTTGCCCGAGGCGTCGACCGAGCTCGGGTAGACCTTCCAGCTGTCCAGGGTGATCCCGGTGACCCCGCGGAAGGCGTTGCCCTGCCGGTTGTTGGCGGTGATGATGGCGGCGCTCGCCGTGCCGTGGTCCCAGCAGTCGTCGGCGGGGTTGAGCGCGGTGCCGGTGTTGCAGTCGGCACCCCCGTTGACGCAGTCGCGCATGAAGTCGATGTGCGACGGTGAGTTGAACACCACGTGGGTCCGCCGGACACCGGTGTCGAGCAGGCCGATCCACCCGCTGGTGAGGCCGAGGCCGAAGTAGGGGTCCGAGACGATGTCCCGCCTCCCGTCCACGACGTCGTTCTGCGGGGGCGCGTCCTCGGTGTCGTCCGGCTCGATGTACAGGACCTCCTCGTCCTCGGCCAGCTCCTCGATGCCGGCCAACGGCATCCGGGCCTGCACGCCGCGGATCAGCCAGAAGGTGTCGGTCACCTTCGCGTCGACGCGGCCGAGGCGTTCGGTCAGCTGCTGGTAGTCGTCCGCGCGTCGCCGCCGCACCGTGTCGGCGAGCGCATCCGCCCGCTCGAGCTCGCGGGCGTTGTCGCAGCAGTCGCGGGGCTGGTCCACGTCGGGCTCGGGGAACCGTGGCATCGCCAGCTCGTCCCGGAAGGTGACGACGACCGTCTCGATCGCGTCACTGGCGCGCTTGCCCTTCCGCTCCCGCAGGAGCGGGTGGATCTTCGACGCCGGGTCCTTGTGGTCGACGGGCTCGACCGCCGGCTCGTCGGCACACTTGTCCTCGCGGTCCTTCTCGCGGTGACGCACGTCGTCCGGCAGCCGCGTGGCGCCGTACCGGGCGAGCTCGCCGTCGGTCAGGACCGCCTCGTGGACGACATCGAACTCGTCCTCGTCGGCCGCCAGGTCCTTGAACGGGTCAGCTGTGGTCATGGCTCCTCCTTGGTGTCACCCGGGAGGAGGGCGGTCGGGCCGCAGAGATACGTGTGCGGGCCGGTGATGTGCGGCCCGGCCGGCTCAGTCCGAGGCGCCGAGCTCCTGGAACAGGGTCAGGTGGATGCCGCCCGGCGCGTCGAGCCTGGCGTTCACGGAGTCCCACGGAGTGCGGGTCGGCGGGGCCACCGGCGATGCTCCGCCGTCGACCGCCGCGTCGTTCGCGGCGCTCGCGTCGTCGACCTCCAGAGCCACCCGCCACGCTCCGGCGACCTGTCGGCCGACCTCGACGGTGTCGATGTACCGCTGCTGGGCGGGGTTGGCGATCTCGAGCGTGGCCCGGCCGGCGTCCAGGATCGTGACGTGAGCACCGTCCGGCCCGTCGTAGGCCTCCTCCTCGGGCATGCCGAGGACGTCGCGGAAGAACGCCACGGCCGCCTCGGCATCGGGGGTGGAGACGACCAGCCGCAGCTGGCGGACGGTGACGGGCTCGGCCATCTGCTCACCGTACGCCGCACCGGCCGGGGCTACGATTCGGTATGGGCGCGTCCGCCGAGGTCCGAGCCCGCCGGCTCGCCGACTCCGCGGCGTTGGTCGAGCGGCTGGCCGCCTCGGAGGACCCCGTCCTCGCCTACAAGGCGAGTCTGCTGAGCGGGCAGGACCCCGACTCGGCGACGGCCCGCTCGATGCGGGACCGGATCGGCGGGTCCGCGATGTCGACGGCGCTGCTGCGGGTCCTGGAGCAGGACCCGAAGACCCTGCACCACACGTACCGCAAGTGGCAGGGCCCGCACTGGACGCTGACCTGCCTGGCGATGATCGAGCACCCCGAGGGTGACGCGCGCCTCCGACCGCTGGTCGGCCGGGTCCACGACTGGCTGTTCTCCACCCACTTCCTCGAGTCGCCCTTGACGGTCGTGCACCCGGGGCAGGAGGACCGGGTCCGGCACTGCGCCTCGATGGACGGCAACGCGATCTGGTCCTCGGTGCGGCTCGGCCTGGAGGAGGACCGGACCCGGGAGGCGGTGGACCGGCTCATCGGCTGGCAGTGGCCCGACGGCGGCTGGAACTGCGACAAGCGTCCGGAGGCCGCCCACTCCTCCTTCCAGGAGTCGCTGATCCCGGCCCGCGCGTTGTGGGCGTACGGAGAGGCCCACGACGACGACCAGGCGCGCCGGGCGGCCCAGCGGGTGGCGGACCTGCTGTTGCCGCGGCGTCTGCTGTGGCACCGCTCGGACGGCACCCTGGTCGTGCCGGACTGGGCCGGCACACCGGGCCCGGACCGGATCCACTACCCGATCCAGTTCTTCGACGTGCTGTTCGCGCTGCAGGTGATGGCCGACCTCGGCCGTCTCGGTGACGCCCGCTGCTCCGACGCGCTCGACCTGTTGGAGTCCAAGTGGCAGCCCGACGGCGGGTTCCCGCTGGAGGCCCCGACCACGGTCACCGCGGACCACGTCGTCAGCCGCGGCAGCTACGCCGACTGGGGGCCGTCCGGGCGGCGGCGCACCAACCCGTTCGTCTCACTCGCCGCCCTGGCCGTGCTCCGCGCCGCGGGACGCCACACCGCCGACCCCCGGGCCTGACCCCGGGCGACGGGCTGCCCGGGCGGCGCGGATGCCGCGGCGGGCCAGGGCCGGGAGCCGGCCGAGGCGCGAGGTGAGCGGCACCGACCACACGCCGTGCCCGGGGAGGCCCCAGCCGGTGAGGAGGCGGTCCGCGGCGAGCCAGCCCGTCGTCGCCGCGCGTTCCATGAGGGCGACGGGCAGGTCACAGCGGATCGCGTCACCGGCCAGCACCAGGCGCGGGTCGGGGGTCGCGACGCCCGGCCGGGACGCCCAGGGCTCCAGCCCCACGAGGACGCAGTCCTGCGCGACGAGCCACTCCTCGTGGAGCACGCCGAGCCGGGCCGTCTCGGGGTAGACGCGGTGCACTGCCGCGCGCATCCGCTCCCGCAGGTCGGGCTCGGCCGTGCCGTCCGGGACCGCGTACGCGTGCAGCTCGACGACGGACCCGCCGTGCACCGCGGACCAGGCGGCGGCATGGTCCTCGAAGCGCTCCAGGACCGAGACGTTGTCGAGCGGCCCGTACCCGCTGGTGCCGAGGAACGGTGGCCGGTCGGCCCGCACCCGCCCGTCGAGCCAGAGCCGCCAGACCGCGAACGCGGGCGCCGACCGCACGCCGGCCACCTGCGCGCGCCACGACCGCCCCGCATCGCCGGCGCCGCCGAGCCGCGGGGAGCCGGCGACGACGTCGCGGAGCCCCACCGGGTCGAGCGCCAGGACGACGGCGTCGGTGTCGAGCACCTGGCCGGTGTGCCCGCCCTCGGCCTGCCGGTGGTGCACCGCGAGCCGCCCGCCGGTGCCGTCGAGCACGGTGGTGACCTCGTGGCCCACGAGGACCTCGACGCCGAGGTCGTGCAGGTGCGCGCCGAGCGGGCCCCACAAGGTGCTGTCGTAGTCGTCGCGCGGGACGTCGAAGAGCAGCCCCTCGGCCGACCCGACGAAGTACAGGTGGAACATCGCGAGCAGCTCGGCGCCCGCGAAGTCGCTCGGGGCGGCGAAGAAGCTGCGGGCGAAGACCTCGAGCGCCAGGTGGCGGGCGTCGTCGGGGAAGTGGAGCCGGTCGAGCAGCTCGGCCGCGCTCACCCCGTCGAGCTCGGCGAACGTCGCGGGGAAGTCGACGTCGAGGAGCCCGAGCGCCTGCTCGACGTCGACCCCGCGCAGCCCGGCGAGGTCGAAGCTGGGGCTGCGGGCGACGAACGCCGCGAGGTTCCACGGCGGGGTGCGAGGGATGCCGGCGAAGGAGTCGGCGACGCCGCCCTCGCGTACGAGCGGGTAGTCGGCCAGCGGGCGGAGCCGGTCCAGCGTGGGGTCGGTGCGGCGCAGCACGGCCCGCAGGTTGTAGTACTGCCGGAAGAAGGCGTGGAAGCCGCGGCTCATGTGCGACGGGCTGCCGTCCGCGAGGGTCACCGGCCAGGACGCCACCCGCCCGCCGAGGCGCTCGGAGCGCTCCAGCAGGGTGACCCGGACCCCCCGCTCGGCGAGCCCGAGCGCGGCGGTCAGCCCGGCGATGCCTCCCCCGGCGACGACGACGTGCCGCTCGCCGGCAGCCACCGCGTCGCTCGCGTCCCCGGCCGGCTCGGGGGGCGGGTGGAACACCGCCCGGGGGTCACGACCCGGTCGGTACCGGGGGGTGCGAGGCCAGGGCGTCACGCGGGGGCGCTCCCGACGATGGTGTGGACGACACCGTCCTGCCATCCCGGGTAGGAGCGGTGGCGCACGTCGGCGAGCCCCGCGGACTGGAGCCGCTCGCAGATGCGCTCGACCGAGTCGAAGTCGCGCACGCTCGTGTACAGGTACCGGTGGAGCGGCACGTCCGAGCGCTTGACGACGGCCAGCGGGATGATGATGCCGTGGCAGACCGCCGCCCAGATCGCCCGGGCGCGGACGCTGCCGGCGACGGAGTAGTCGTGCACGGCGAACGCTCCGCCCGGGCGCAGCACCCGCCCCACCTCGGCGACGAGCTCGGCCCGGTCGGGCACGTTGCGCAGGAGGTAGGCGCCCAGCACGCCGTCGACCGAAGCGTCCGGCAGCGTCCGCAGGTGCGTCACGGCGTCGGCCACGACGAACTCGACCCCGCCGGGCCAGGTCTTGGCCCGGGCCTGGTCGACCATCCCCTCGGAGGCGTCGACCCCGGTGACCTCCAGCGTGGCCGGGTCGCGCCCGGCCGCGGCCCACGCCTCCAGCACGGCGCGGGTCGACGCGCCCGAACCGCAGCCGAGGTCGAGCACCGCGGCGCGGCGTCCACCGGACGCGAGGGGCATCCGGCCGACGAGCGCCTCGGCCGCGGTGCGCAGCTGGTCGTGGTACCCCGGCGACAGGGCCACCATCGCGTCGTACGTCGGGGCCGCGCGGTCGAACGCGTCCGCCAGCACCCAGTCCTGGCCGGTCATCCGGCCACCTCCTCGTGTCGTGCGCCGCGACGAACCCAGAGCAGGATCGTCAGGGTGACCATGCTGAACCCGAAGAGGTAGTCCTCGACGGGGATGTCCCAGGGCACCCGCACCCCGATGGTCTGGCTCTCGTCGTAGATGACGATGGGCGCCGACAGCTTCGTGAGCCAGCCGTCGACCGGGACCTGGAAGGCGAAGACGATCGCCATCGCCAGCCAGTACCGCGCGGTGCGGAAGACGCCCGTGCGCAGCCAGAACCGTTCCGCGGCCACGGTGGCCAGCACCGACAGGACGGCCAGGGTGGTGTACTCAGGCATCCTGCCCCCGCCACCGGCGGACCCAGCCGAGCACCGTGCCGACGGCCTCGAAGGTCAGCAGCCCGCAGATCGGGATGACGACGAAGAAGACGAGCTCCTCGAGCGGGACGTCCAGCGGCAGCAGGATCCCGGTCGTGTAGCGCTCGCTGTACGTCCAGTGCTCCCGGACGATGCCGAGCACGTCCCAGGCCACGAAGAGCGCGACGACGGGCAGCAGCGCCGCCAGCAGGCGCGCCGGGCGCCGGTACACCCGGGCGCGGAGCACGAACTCCAGGGGCAGGGTGATGGCCACGCACCCGGCCATGAGCAGCAGGTACTGGTACCGGTCGTCCACGGTCGCCTCAGCCCGCCTCGACCGCGTGGCCCAGCACGGCCGCCGGCGGGAGCTCGGTGCGGTCGGCGGCCGGCCAGGCGAGCGGGTCGGGGCCGAGCGCGGCGAGCAGCGGCACCTGCTCGGCGCACCACGGGGAGACGGCCAGCCGCCCGGCGAGGACCTCGGCGCAGAACTCCGCCCAGGGCACCCACGCCAGGTCGTCGACCTCCTCCGGGTCGGGGGACGTCGCCCCGGTCGCGGCCCGCGCCACGAACACCGGGCACACCTCGTTCTCGGCGACGCCCGCCATGAGCGCGCGGTAGCGGAAGCGCGGCAGGACGAGCCGGACGTCGGTGACCTCGACGCCGAGCTCGGAGCGGGCCCGGCGCCGCACGGCGTCGTCCAGGGGCTCGCCGGGGTGCGGGTGCCCGCACACCGTGTTCGTCACGACGCCGGGGAAGCTGGGCTTGCTCGCGGCCCGGGTGGTGACGAGCAGCCGGCCCGCGTCGTCGACGACGTAGCACGAGAACGCGAGGTGGAGGGGGGTCGCGTCGTGGTGGACGGCCGACTTCGGGGCCGTCGAGACAGCGGCGCCGTCGGCGTCGACGAGCACGACGTCGTCGTCCGAGACCCAGCCGCGGTCGGCCCGCTCCGCGGCGCGGTCCCGGCCGACGAGCCGCAGCGGGTCCCGCGCCAGCACCATCCGGGCCGCCAGCGCCGCCTTCGCCGGGGTCGGCACCCGGGCCCGCTCGGCGAAGACGTCGTAGCCCGCGGCCTCGATGCGCTCGAGGATGCGGGCGTACAGCACCCGGGCGGTCGCGACGCACCGACGGGACGCCGGCGGCAGGGCCGCGAGCCCCGCGTCGGCCTCCCGGTAGAGGCGGCGGTTGCGCTCGATCTCGAAGGCCATGAGGGCGCGCCACTCGGGTGTCGCGACGCGGGCGTGCGGGTCGGCCCCGAAGTGGCGCAGGTCCTCCTGCGGGACGTACACCCGGCCGCGGTCGAGGTCCTCCCCGACGTCGCGCAGGAAGTTCGTGAGCTGGAAGGCCAGGCCGAGGGACCGGGCCGGGGCCAGCGCGTCGACGCTCGGGTGCAGGACCGGCAGCATCATCTCGCCGATGACGGCGGCGCTGCCGTCCATGTAGCCGAGCAGGTCGTCCCACGTCTCGTAGGTGCGCTGGGTGAGGTCGGCACGCATCGCGCCGAAGAAACGGGTGAAGCACTCGTCGGGGATGGCGCGCTCCCGCACGGTCGTCGCGACGGCCGCGAGCACGGGGTCCTCGGAGGTCCCGGCGGCGACGGCCTCGCGGAAGCGCGCCTCGAACGCGTCGAGCTCGGCCGCGGTCCCCGGCCCCGGGTCGGGCCCGGCGAGGTCGACGATGTCGTCGGCGAGCCGGGCCAGGGTGTAGACGGCGAAGACGTGGCGGCGGTCCTCACGCGGCAGCAGCCGGGCGCCCCAGTAGTAGGTGGTGCCGTGTTCGCGGGTGACCTGCGCACACCGGGCGTACCCGGCGGCGAGGTGCTCGGCCGGGGCGCTCACGGGGCGACCCGGCTCGTGGCCCGCGGGACGGGCCGGGCAGTCGCGGCGTACTGCTGCACCCGCTGCGCGGCGAGCTTGCCACTGACGAGCACCATCGGGATCCCGACCCCGGGCGTCGTGCCCGACCCGGCGAACACGAGCCCCGGCACGCGCCGGTCGATGTTCGCGGGGCGGAACGGCCCGGACTGGGTGAAGGTGTGGGCGAGGGCGAACGGCGTGCCGAGGTGCATGCCCTGCGCCTCCCAGTCGACCGGGGTGACGAGGCGCTCCTCGACGATGTCGGTGGGGTAGCCGGCGGCCTGGAGGAAGGCGAGCAGCCGGTCGCGCATCGGCCCGGACTCGCGGTCCCAGTCGATGCCGGACCCGGTGTGCGGCACCGGCTCGAGGACGTAGAGGGTGGAGCACCCGTCGGGGGCGGCGCTCGGGTCGGTGACCGTCGGCACCGTGACGAGGCGGGACGGGTCGGGCATCAGCTCACCGCGGTCGATGAGCGCCTCGAACGCGGTGTCCCACTCGCGCCCGAAGTGGATGTTGTGGTGGCCGACGTGCGGCCCGGGGGTGCCGCGGACGCCGACGTGCCACACGACCGCCGACGGCGAGTAGTCGCCGCGCCGGACCACCCGGGGGGCGGTGACACCCGGCAGGAGGCGGTCGTACACGACGGGCAGGTCGACGGTGCAGACGACGGCGTCGGCCGCGATGCGGGTGCCGTCGACGGTCGCGACCCCGGCGACGGCACCGTCGCCGCGACGCAGCACCTCGGCGACCTCGACCCCGAGGTGGACCGAGCCCCCGGCGTCGGTGAGGGCCGTGGCCATCGCCCGGGGAGCGGCGTGCATCCCGCCCTCGGGGTAGAAGACGCCGCGCACCGTGTCCATGTACGTGATGACGGCGAAGACCGCCCGCGCCGCCGCCGGCGCCACCCCGGCGTAGAGCGCCTGGAAGCCGAAGATCCGCACGAGCCGGTCGTCGTCGAAGAACGAGGCCACCTTCGGCCCGAGCGCCCCGAGGCCACCGAGCCGCAGCAGCCGCGCCGCGGTGAGCGGCGAGCGGACGAGGTCGAGGGGGGAGTCGAAGTTGTGGTCGATGAAGGTGTCGAACTCGACCTCGTGCAGCTCCTCGAGCCAGTCGAGGAACCGGTCGAAGGCCGCGGCGTCGCGCTCGCCGGAGAGGCGGCGGATCTCCTCGCGCAGGTCGGCCATGTCGGCGCGCACGAGCAGCTCGGACCCGTCGGCGTAGACCGCGCGGTAGGCCGGGTCGAGCCGCCGCATCGGGGCCAGCGCTTCGGGGTCGCCGCCGACCGCGCGGATCGGGGCGTGCAGCAGCTCGGGCATCGTCATGACGACGGGGCCGGGGTCCATCCGGAAGTCGCCGAGCCGCAGCAGCCCCGCGCGCCCGCCGACGACGTCGTCGCGCTCCAGGACGGTGACGTCGTGCCCGGCCGCGGTGAGGTGGCACGCGGCCGCCAGGCCGGAGAGCCCGGCGCCGACGACGACGACCCTCATGCCGACCGCCAGGCGATCGAACGGACGAGGTCGTCGAGGGCGGTGACGGCCGCCGCGTCGCCGCCCAGCTCGGGCAGGCCGTCCAGGGCGCGTTCGGCGAGGCCGGTGATCTCCTGCTCGGCGCGCTCGCGGACCCCGGCCGCGGCCATCGCGGCCTGCAGCGCGCGGACCCCGTCGGCGTCGAGGGTGCCGGCGTCACACGCCGCCAGCAGGGGCCGGTCGCCGGCGGGCAGCATCTCGTGGGCCCAGCTGAGCAGGATGGTCGGCTTGCCGGAGGCGAGGTCGTCGCCGGCGGGCTTGCCCGTGACGGCGGGGTCGCCCCACACCCCGAGGACGTCGTCGCGCACCGCGAAGGCGTCGCCGACGAGGTCCCCCCAGGCGACGAGCCGGTCGATGTGGGCCCGGTCGGCCCCCGAGACGGCGGCGCCCAGCTCGAGGGGACGGGTGATCGTGTACCGGCCGCTCTTGAAGCGGGCGATGCGGCGGGACGTCGGGACGTCGCGGCCGCGGCTCGCGGTGTGGGTGATGTCGAGGAGCTGGCCGTCGACGAGCTCGACGGTCATGAGCCGCCAGACCCGGCGGACCGGCGCGGGCAGCGGCGCGACGAGGCTGGCCGCCTCGCTGAGCGCGAGGTCGGCGACGAGGACCGCGACGCTGTCGCCGAACAGCGCAGCGTCGCCGAGGCCCTCGGCGCTGCGGTGGCGGCGCCCGGCCTGGACGTGCAGCGCGGTGCGGCCCCGGCGGGTGTCGGAGCGGTCCATGACGTCGTCCTGGACGAGGGCGAAGAGGTGGAGCAGCTCCAGGGCGGCACCGACCCGGACGAGGGAGGGCCAGGTGGTGGCATCCGCGTCGCCCGCGAGGGCCCACCCCCAGTGGGCCAGACGCGGCCGGATCCGCTTGCCGGGGTTCGCGAGCTGCCCGCCGAGCTCGCGCACGAGGTCGACGTGCAGGGGGCCGGTCGCCGCGTCGCCACCGGCGGGGTGGACGCCGGCCTCCTCGAGCAACCCGCCGAGCGACTCGAGGGCCTCGTCGAGCATCGAGTCGACCCCGTCGAGGGTGTCCTCGGCCCGCAACGGACCGGGTCTCGTGTGCACCTCGAACGCGGTGACCTCGGCACTCATGTACGCCCTGCTCCGTCCTGTCTCGGGCCTCGATTCAACCAGAGCCCTCCACGGCGTCCGCAGACCCTAGACAGGCCAGGACGCCCTCCTTCCAGGGTGCCCGCATTCGGCCGTTGCGCCTAGGGTCTGTCCGTGGACGCCGACGTCATCGTCATCGGAGCGGGCCTGGCCGGGCTCCGCTGCGCCGACCGCCTCGCGGAGGCGGGACGCGCCGTCCTGCTGCTCGAACGGGAGCCGGTCGTCGGGGGCCGGCAGCGGACCGACGAGGTCGACGGCTTCCTCCTCGACCGCGGCTTCCAGGTGCTCAACCCCGCCTACCCGGCGATCCGGCGCTGGGTCGACGCCGACGACCTCGCCCTGCGTCCCTTCGGTGCCGGCCTGCTCGTGCGCCGCGACCGTGGTCTCGTCGAGCTCGCGCACCCGCTGCGCGACCCACGACGCGTCCCGGCCACCCTGCGCAGCGGGCTGCTCACCCCGGCCTCGGTCACGGCCCTGGCCCGCTGGGCCGCCCCTGTCCTCGTGACCCCTCGCCGGGTCGTGACCGGCCCCGACCGGACGGTGCGCGAGGGGCTGGACGCCGCGGGTGTCGCCGGCCCCCTCCGCGAGGAGGTCCTCGAGCCGTTCCTCGCGGGAGTGGTCGCCGAGGACCGGGGCGAGACCTCTGAGGCGTTCGTCCGGCTCCTCGTGCGGATGTTCGCGCTCGGGGTGCCGGGGCTGCCCGCCCGGGGCATCCAGGCGCTGCCCGAGTGGTTGGCCGACCGGTCCCGGCGCCGCCGGGGTGGCCCGGACCTGCGGCTGTCGACCGGCGTCGTCGGGCTCCGACCGGGCCGGGAGCCGGCCGTGGAGTGCCTGGACGGGACGACGCACACGGCCCGCGCGGTGGTCGTCGCCGTCGGCCCGGAGGCGGTCGCAGGTCTCGTCGACGTGCCGGCGCCGGTCACCCGGGGCCTGCGCACCTGGTGGTTCGCCGCCGACGAGGCCCCCACCCGCTCCGACCGGGTGGTCGTCGACGGCCGGCGCCGCGGCCCCATGGTCAACGCGGCGGTCGTGAGCAACGCCGTGCCGTCGTACGCCCCGGCGGGCAGCCATCTCGTCGAGGTGACGACCCTGCTCGGCGGCGGGGTCGACCCGACGGAGGACGAGGTGCGTCGCCAGGCGGGCGAGGTGTTCGGGACCTCGACACTCGGCTGGCGCACGATCCGCCGGGACGACATCCACGACGCGCTCCCCGCCCAGCCGGCCCCGCTGCGGGTCGCCGCCCCCGCCCGCGTCGCCGAGGGCGTGTACGTCGCCGGGGACCACCGCGACACCGCCTCCATCCAGGGGGCGCTCGTGTCGGGTCACCGCGTCGCCGGCGCCGTCCTGCTCGACCTCACGGCCGGGTGACCGGGTCGATGGCCCGCCGCCGGATCCGGATCGTCTTCCCGCACCAGCTGTTCGAGTCGCTCCTCGACGAGCGGCCGGGGACCAAGTTCGTGCTCGTCGAGGACGACCTGCTCTTCCGTCAGCAGCCGGTGCACGCACAGAAGCTCGTGCTGCACCGCGCCTCGATGCGGCTGTTCGCCACGCGGCTGCGGGAGCACGGGTTCGACGTCGACGTCGTCGAGACCGAGGCCCGCCGGCCGACGGGGGCCCGGCTGACCGCGCTCGTCGACCGGCTGGCGCCGGACGAGGTCCGCGTGCACGACGTCGTCGACGACTGGCTCCTGCGCGACCTGCGGTCCGCCCTCGCCGACGGCGGGTACGCCCTGACCCCCGAGGACGTCGAGGAGACGCCGAACTTCCTCACCACGCGCCCCGAGCTCACCGAGTGGTTCGGCGCGCACCGGGCGCGGATGCAGACCTTCTACACCTGGCAGCGGCAGCGCCTCGACGTCCTCGTCGAGGGCGCCGACCACGACCGGCCCGTCGGCGGCCGCTGGTCCTACGACACCGAGAACCGAAAGAAGCTGCCCAAGGGGCACGCCGTCCCGCCCCGGCACGGGCCGCGCCGGCTGCCCGAGGTCGAGGAGGCGATCGCCTGGGTCGGCGAGGCCTTCCCGGACGCGCCGGGGCGTGCCGCCACCTTCGACTGGCCGGTCACGCACGGGCAGGCCCGAGCCGGGCTGCGCGAGTTCGTCGACGAGCGGCTGGCCCAGTTCGGCCCGTACGAGGACGCGATCTCGACCCGGCACCCGTTCGTGTTCCACGCGGCGATCACCCCGGCCCTCAACTGCGGGCTCCTCGACCCCGCCGAGGTGCTCGAGGCGGTGCTGGCCGGTGCCGACGAGCAGGGTGTGGACCTGCCCTCGCTCGAGGGGTTCGTGCGGCAGCTCGTCGGCTGGCGCGAGTACATGCGGGCCACGTACCACCTGTACGGCCGGCGGATGCGCACGGCGAACCACCTGCGGCACGTTCGCCCCCTCGCCCGCGGCTGGTGGGACGGCTCGACCGGTCTGGACCCGGTCGACCATGTCGTCGGCGGCGTTCTGGAGCGCGGCTATGCCCATCACATCGAACGGCTCATGGTCCTCGGCAACGCGATGTGCCTGCTGCGGACCGACCCGACCGAGGTCTACGAGTGGTTCATGGCGTTCTTCGTCGACGCCTACGACTGGGTCATGGTCCCGAACGTCTACGCGATGTCGCAGTTCGCCGCCGGCACGGGCATCACGACCAAGCCGTACGTCTCGGGCAGCAACTACCTCCGGACGATGAGCGACGTCGGCCCCGGCGAGTGGCGTGCGGACTGGGACGCCCTGTACTGGACGTTCGTGGAGGACCACCGAGACGTCTTCGAGGGCAACCCCCGGTCGACGCTCGTCACGCGGTCGTGGGACAGGATGGACCAGGACCGCCGGGCCGCGCTGCTCGAGCGCGGACGCGAGGTCATCGACCGGCTCTGACGTGGGTCCGCACCGGAGCGGGAAGACCGCCGAGCCGGCGCCTGTTGGCCCCCCCGAAGGCTGGACCCGACGAAGGAGACGACGTGCCGGACACCGCAGGGACCGTGGGCACCGCCCAGATCGCCGTGACGGGGCTCGCGGTCATGGGCCGCAACCTCGCCCGCAACCTCGCCCGCAACGGCTTCCGGGTCGCCGTCCACAACCGGACGACGAGCAGGGCCGAGGCCCTCGTCGAGGAGTTCGGCCACGAGGGCGACCTCACCCTGGCCCGCTCGATGGAGGAGCTCGTGGCGTCGCTCGAGCGCCCGCGCCGGATCATCGTCATGGTCAAGGCCGGGGCCTCCACCGACGCCGTCCTCGACGAGCTCCTGCCGCTGCTCGACGAGGGCGACATCGTCGCCGACGCCGGCAACGCGTACTGGCGCGACACCGTGCGCCGCCACGACGCGCTCGCCGAGAAGGGGGTGCGGTTCGCCGGGGTCGGGGTCTCCGGCGGCGAGGTCGGCGCGCTCGAGGGGCCCTCGATCATGCCGGGCTGCGACGGCGACACCTACGGCGAGCTCGGGCCCTTCCTCGAGATCATCTCCGCCCACGTCGACGACGAGCCGTGCTGCACCCTCATCGGCCCCGACGGGTCGGGCCACTTCGTGAAGATGGTGCACAACGGCATCGAGTACGCCGACATGCAGCTGATCGCCGAGACCTACGACCTGCTGCGGGGCTCCGCCGGGCTGGCCCCCGCGGACATCGCGGACACCTTCCGGGCGTGGAACGACACCGAGCTGGAGTCCTACCTCGTCGAGATCACCGCCGAGGTCCTCGCGCACACCGACTCCTCCACCGGGCGCCCCTTCGTCGACGTCGTCCGCGACGCCGCCGAGCAGAAGGGGACCGGGCGCTGGACGGTGCAGACGGCCCTCGACCTCGGGGTGCCCGTCACCGCCATCGCGGAGGCGACGATGGCGCGCGCCGTCTCGGGCGACACCGCCCGGCGGGACGCGGTCCGCGAGGCCCTCGAGTTCGGTGCGGAGCCCCCGGGCGGCGCCGTGACCGTCGACGACCTCCGGCAGGCCCTGTACGCGGCGAAGATCGTGGCGTACGCCCAGGGCCTCGACATGGTGCGCGAGGGCTCGCAGCAGCAGGGCTGGGACGTCGATCCGGCCGACCTCGCCCGGATCTGGCGCGACGGCTGCATCATCCGGGCCCGGCTGCTCGGTGACATCACCGAGGCGGTCGAGGAGCACCCGGACGCGCCGAGCCTGCTCGCCACCCCGACCTTCGCCGCGGCGGTCTCCGACCGGCTGCCGGCGCTGCGCCGGGTCGTCTCCGCCGCCGTCGGGTCCGGAGTGCCCGCGCCGGTGTTCTCGTCGGTGCTCTCCTACGTCGACGCGCTGCGGGCCGAGCGGCTCCCGGCGGCCCTGGTGCAGGGGCTGCGGGACTACTTCGGGGCGCACACCTACGAGCGGGTCGACCGCGACGGCACGTTCCACACGCTGTGGTCCGAGGGAGCGGCCGAGGTCGAGGCCGGCTGACCGGCCGGGCCCCGACGGCCGTCAGTGGCCGGCGTGCGGGTCGGTGGGCGGGCCCAGCACGGCGGCGCCGGGAAGGCTGCCGGCGGTGACGACGACGGCGAGGAGCCCCACCGCGCCCGTCCACCGCGCGGCCCGCTCCGGTCGCAGCACCCCACGCCGCTCGAGGACCATGACGACGGTCCCCGCCGCCACGACGAGCACCCCGCCCTGCGTCATGACGAGGAGCATCGCCGCCCACGACGTCGCGACGCAGCGGGCCCCCAGCCGCAGGCCCGCGTCGAGGCAGTCCCGGTCGGCTCGCCGGCCGGCCAGGGCGAGCGGGCGGGTGGCACCACAGCGGCGGAGCCGAACCAGGTGGTCCCGCGACCGCGCCACGACGACGGCCAGCGCGGCGGCTCCGGCGACGGCGGGGACGGCACCCACGAGCAGCACCAGCCGGGGGGCACCGAGCATCATGCCGGCGCCGACGGCGACCCACACCCCGAGGTAGCCCACGAGGAGCAGCGCCACCGCCCGGTACCGGCGGCGCCACAGGCTGGACACGGCCAGCTCGTGAGCCGGGGCGAGCGCGAGAGGCGCCATCATCGCCGCGGACATGACCGCGGCGTGCGTGAGCAGCGCCGTCGCGTCGTGCTCGGTCGGGCCCCGCAGCAGCCGCGACGGGTCGACCGGCACGGCGGCGACGAGGGCGACCCAGCCGGTGGCCGCCACGACCGCCACCGGCCACTCGGGACGGTGGCGGTGGACGCGGGTCAGCGTCGCGGGTGCCGTCGTCACGGTGCGGCTCACGCGTAGAACACGCTGACCCGGGCGACGGTGACGTCGCCGGTCCCGACCGTCCCCGTCGCGTCCGGGATGGGGACGAAGGTGACGGCGACCGAGCTGCGGTCCCACTGGCCGGCGGCGGACAGAGCGCGCGCGATCCTCGTGATGTCGAAGGTGGCGCCCAGCCCGCTGCCGCTGTGCCGGGCGTCGCGCTGGGAGGTCTCGATGACACCGAACATCGACACGACCCCGGCCCGGCGGTCGGGGAAGTCGGCCGGCCGCCCACCCGGGGGCAGGTTGACGTACACGACGACCCCGCTCGTGTGGATCGAGGTGCCGGTGATGTTCTCGAGGCGGAGGTAGACGCTGACGTTCGGCGGGACCCGCTCACCTTCCTCGAACCGCTCGGCGGCGGGCCCGGACGGCCGGCCCAGCCGGATCCGGGTCGTCGTCGCGCTCGGGCCGAGTGCGATCTCGGACTCGGAGGCTCCGACCAGCTCGGGGGGACCCTCCTCCTCGCGCCCCGGCTCGACGGACTCGTCGAACCACTCGCCCTCGGCCTCCGGCGTGGGGGTGAGGGGCATGTCCGAGTAGCGGTAGCCGAGCGGCGGCTGGCGGGGATCGAGCAGGCGCCGGGTGGTGATGCTGGTCGTCGTCGTCCCGGACCCGAAGGTCCACGACGCGTCGAGCCACTGCGGGTCGGTCGGGTTGCGGTGCGAGGCGGGACGGTCGCGCAGCCAGGCCTCCCACATCCGGTCGATGTTCGCGTGGTGCAGCCAGAAGATGGGGTCCTGGCCGGCGGTCTCGAAGCGCGACATCAGGTTCGCGCCCGCCCGACGCCCGCCCACGGCCACGTGGACGTTGCCGTGCGGGGTGCGTTCGAGCACGCCAGCGGCGCTGCCGGCGGCCCCGAAGTGGGACCCGACCGGCCCGCGCAGCCCACCGAAGTGCACGGCGACGCTGGACGCGGGGGTGAACACGTGGGCGCCGGCGACGTCGCGGGTGCTGACGTCGTCGGGCTGGAGCCGCGCGCCGCCGTTGATCCCGGGAGCACGCGCCGCGACGAGCAACGGGTTCGGTGTGCCGTCCGGGAGGGTGGCGGCGCGGAAGGCCGGGGGCAGGCTGCGCACCTCGGGGCGGCTGGCCCCGTCGGTGTAGTCCCAGAACGGCAGTGCCCAGTCGGCCGGGCCGCCGAGCCGGACGATCTCGTCACGCATGACCCGCTCGAAGTGGTGCAGGTAGGCGCGGTGCCACGGCAGGAAGTGCCACGTGAAGTGCTCGCACTGGTCCCAGCGGGCCCCCGCCGGCCACGCGCGCCGGTCCAGGTCCGTCCCGTGGGTCTCGGCGAGGTGCCGCCAGCACCGGGGGTCCCGGAAGTCCGAGCCGTCGCGTGCCTGGAGAGCGCGCACGCCCCGGGCGTACCAGAGCAGCGTCGGGTGCCAGGTGGAGGTGGCGCTGAGGGTCCAGGCGTCCTGGCGCACCCGCACGCCGGGCGTGGGGGTGGGGGTCGGCGTGGGCGTCGGGGTCGGGGTGGGCGTGGGGGTCGGCGCCGAGCCCAGCGCGAGCAGCTGCGGCCAGGTCTTCTCGCCGATCTTCCCGTCGCGCACGAGCCCGCGGCAGGCCTGGAACATCAGCGTCGCCTTCTCGGTCCCCTCGCCGAACTTGCAGTCCGTCGTCAGCGGGTCCTGCCCGAGCCGGCCGAGCGCGGCGCGCAGGGCCGAGATGTACTGCTGCGTCGCGGGCCGGGTGTCGCTGCAACCCGGGGTGCCGGCGCGGTGCTGCGCGAGGAAGGTGTTGAGCAGGGTCTGGGCCCGCCCGACCCACGGGTTGCGCGACCGCCGCGTGCTCGTCCCTCGGTAGATGAGCGGTGGTGCGCCACTGACCGGCGCTCCGCACCCGGCCACGGTCTCCGCCTCCGGCTCCACGGCGGTGCCGGTGAACGCCTCGTGGTCGCCGCTCGTCCCCACCGGCACCTCGAAGGGGGACTCCGGCCAGCCGGCCCCGGTGTGACCCTCGGTCGTCGGCGGTGCCGCGACCCACGCCTCCTCGGTGAAGGCCTGCCCCGTGAACGCCTCGTCGGTGAAGCCCTCCCCGGCGTCCGCGAGGAGGCCCTCGTCGAGCCACTCCGCCTTGTCGGGTCCGGCCTCCGGCATCAGCCACGGCGTCTCCATGTCCGTCATCGCGCACCTCCTTCAGCGGCGGGACGGGACCGGCGCACCGGCCGGCACGACGGTGATCGGCACCGAGCGCTGCTTGAGGTCGCGACCGGACGCCGCGGCCCACTCGGTGATGACCCGGCGGACCTCGGAGCCGAGCGGCCGCTGCCCGGGCGGGAGCGGCGGCGTGGCCGGGGGCGCGGCCGTCTGGTAGAGCAGCCACGCCTGGCCGCTGGAGGTCACCCAGCCGGCTTCGAGAGCCCGCAGGAGCAGCGAGAGCTCGGTCGCCATCGCGAAGAAGGAGTTCGCTCGCGAGTGCGGCATGAGCTTGACGCGCTCGCCGATGACGCGCAGCCGGTCGGCCGAGCTCGTCGCCTCGGCCCGCAGGTCCCGCACGACCGAGGTGTTCGAGCTGACCGTCAGCTCGACCCAGCCCATCGCCGTCGTGGCGGCCAGCTCCTCACGCCCGAGCACCGCGCCGATCCGCCGGGACCGGAGCATGAACCCGAGCTGTTCCGAGAGGCGGTAGATCCGGTCGTCGTCGGTCGTGTTCCCGGCGACGAGGTTGCGGACGTTCTCGATGGCCCGCCAGAGCTCGAAGAGGAGCTCCTCGAAGACCTTGACGAAGCCGCGGTTGGAGGCCTCCGCCTTGTCGAACGGGTAGGGCGCGTTGGCGTCGGTGCCGTGGGCGAGGTCCATCCCGAACAGTCGGTAGTACGCGTTGCGGCGCACCGCCTCGGCGTCGGGGCGGACCCCGCTCGTCGACAGCCAGGCCGCGAACGGGTTGGCGGCGTTGAACAGCAGCGCCTCCGTCGCGTCGAGCCAGCGCTGGGTCGGGACGCTGGGCACGCCGAGGCCTTCGCCGCTGCGGAAGGCCCGCACGACCCGGGCGAGGATCTGCGGTGCGCGGGTGTTCTCGATCGCGTAGCCGTAGATGAGGTGGTCCCAGGCGGGCTGTGCGGGCATCGGGACCGGGGCGGGGGCGGCCGGGGGCGGGCGCCAGGCACCGGTCGCGAACGCGTTCGTCGCGAGCAGCTGGCTGCGTGCCGGGCCGGCGGGGGGCTGGCCCTGGGCCCACAGGTCGGCCTCGTTCCACACCTGCTCCATCCGCAGGACGAGGTCGAGCGGGTCGGCGGTGAGCACGGCGGCCTGGGCGCCGGCGAGGTCGCCACCGTTGACCGCGGCGATCTGCTGGACGAGCTGGGGGATCATCGCGGGCCGTCCTTCGCATCGTGGGGTCGGTACATCGGGGGTACGGCCTCGCCGATGAAGCGGACGGGTCCGTCCCAGTCGGTCTCGAGGCTCGTGAAGTTGAGCGTCCGCTGGTCCCCGCCGAGCGAGGCCCGGATCGTCCCGAGGGCCTCGGCGACCCCGTCCTCGAGGTCCACGGCCGTCGAGGGTGGGGCGAACTGGCGCATCGGAGCCAGGACCTCGGCGATGTCGGCGAGGCCACGGCCGATGTCGTCCAGGCCGCCGATGCTGCCGAGGGCGGTCCACAGCCGCTCCGACTGGGACTCGGTGCCCTCGCTCAGCTGGTGGATGGAGCGCTGCACGCGGCCGAGCGAGTCGGCGACCTCGCCCAGCTGCTGCTCGACCCCGCCCATCCGCCGGTCCAGGCTGCGGACGGTCGGCTTCTCGTCGGCCACGGGACTCTCCTTCCTTCGGTCACGCTGCGCGTGAGGTGTCGGTGAACCAGGTCTCGGCGCGCTGCACCCACTCGGCGGCGCGCTCGGCGTGCTCGGCCTCCCGGAGCCCGGCGAGCGCGACGATGCGGATGCCTTCGGTGCGGCGCCAGTGCGGGGACGTCCAGAGGGCGGGGCCGGTGGCACGCTCGAGCTCGCCGAGGGCCCGCGGCGACACCCGGCCGGGGTCGACGACGGCGGTCACCGGGCGGCCGCCGAAACCGGGGACGGGCGTCGTGAGGCAGGTCCGGGCGATCCGGTCCATCCGCTCGTGGGAGCGGCGGAGCAGCGGAGCCGTGGACTCATCGGCGCGGCTCAGCGGGTTGGCGGTCACCACCGCCTCCTCGAGGCGGTCCCACGGGCCGCTGCCGTACGCGGCGCGGCACATCGCGACGCCGAGCAGGACCCGGAGCCACCCCACGGGGTGCGGGTCGCCGAGCGGCCACCGCAGGATCGTCCGGGAGTCGGCGACGACGTCGTGCAGAGCCGCCACCGACGCGTACCCGGTGAGGGTGAAGGCGTAGACGTCCGCGGTGATCTCACTGCTCCACGGCTCCCACATGGCCCGCAGCGCCGGGTCGTCCGCGAGCGCCCGCCCCAGGGCCCCGCGGAGCGCGTCGTTCCAGCCGGTGAGGTGCGCCACCTGGTGGCCCGTCTCGTGGAACAGCGACGTGGGCCGGAACAGGTTGTGCCGCACGATCTTGATGGCGGCCACGGGGTTGACGGTGCCGGGGGCCCACAGCCGGATGCCCACCCGGATGATGCTCGCGCCGAGCCCCTCCCCGATGTAGGTGAGCACGGGCGGGACCACGATGCCGACCTGGCCCAGCGAGGCCTCGATGCTCTGCTGGGCGAGCCGGTCCAGGGTCGTCATCGTCGAGGTGAGGCGGGTGCTCGTGCGGGTGTTGACCGCCTGGCCGAAGAAGTCCAGCGTCGTCTCGACCTGGAGGTAGCGCCGCCGGAACCGCTCGACGGCGGCCTGGGCCACGGGCAGCAGGGTGGGGTCGGTCCGGGCGGCCCGTACGGCCGCCTCGGCAGCGCGCCCGACCCGGATGAGGTCGTCGACGGTGCGCGCGAGCTGGGTGCGCACCGGCAGGCCGACCGCCTGCTCCACCGACTGCCAGGCCGCCTTCGAGGCGAACGACTCCGCGTCGAGGCACCCTCGGGCCGACCCGAGCCAGTGCTGGACCTGGCGCTCGAGGTCGTCGGCGAGGGCGAGGCTCACGGCTTGCTCCGCCCCGGCTCGAGGCTCACGGTGGCCGTGGCCGGGGTCCCGCCGGTCGCCGCGAGTCCGCTCACCCGGACCAGGACGGTGACACCGCAGCGGGCGTCCTGCGCGGCCTGGACGAAGCCCTGCCCGTTCGTGCGGGCCCACGCCGCGAGGGCGGTGCTGGTGGCGGCCCGGATGCGGCGGCGGAGCCGGGCCCGTTGGGCCGGGGAGACGCGGTGGCTGTGGCGGCGCCGGCCGCGGCGACTGCGGGCGCGACGCTCCCACTCGTCCTCCCACTGGGCTTCCCACTCGGCCTCCCACTCGGCTTCGCGGCCGACGTTCGGGATGCCGACGGCGGGACCGGCGCGGTCCGGGCCGCCGCCGGGGATCTGCACCGCGCCGTCGCTGCGGCCCACGGACCGTCCGGCCGCGCGCAGCGACTCCAGGAGCGCCTTGAGCAGAGCCGGGCTCGCGGGGTCGGCGCCGATCGCGGCGGCCACCTTCTGGGCGTCCGGCTCGGAGAAGTAGAGGGCGATGCGGGCCTCGCCGCGGCGCAGGTCGATGCGCATCCGGCGGTCGCTCGCCTGCCCCGGGTCGCAGGCGGGGGCCATCCGCGTCGGCACCGGCGCCGGCGTGGGGCGTTGCCCGACGGGCTGGAGGTGGAAGAACCGCTGTCCGACCGAGATGCGGTGCCGGGACTGGAGGAAGCGTGAGGGGACGTCGACGCCCAGGCGGGGCTCGCGCAGGAGCGCGGTCGCGGCGGCGCGGGTGAGCGGGTGGAGGTGGCTGTAGGCGCCGTGGGTGCCGCTGGGCCCGAGGATGCCCGCGAGCCGGGCCAGTGTCGGCAGGGTCGTCCCCGCCCCCGCCTCGAAGATCTGGACCCGGAAACGGCCGGGGAGGGTGAGGCCGTGGGCACGCAGGGCCGCGTCGAGGGTCACGCCGCCGAAGGTGCGGATGGCCGCCGCCTGCGCCGGGCTCAGCTCGATCTCGGGGGTCCGGCTGAAGGCCTTGAAGGCGTGCGGGGTGCGGGCGTGGCGTGTCACGAAGGTCCCACCCAGCGACGGCGCGATCCGCAGGTCGGGCCGGACGAGGGCGTCGGGGAAGTTCGCGGCGACCGACTGCTCGAAGGCCTCGGCGACGGCCACCTGGAGGAGGCTCTCGTCCTCGAGCACGTGGTCGGGCTGCTCGGCGAGGCGGCGGACGGTGTCCTCGACGGTGGAGGCGAGCATCGCGGGGACCGCGTCCGCCTCGAGCTCGGCCTCGCCCTCGCCTTCGGCCTCGAGCCCGATCACCCGCAGCCCGACGTCGACGACGGCGCGGGACAGGGGCTGGGAGAGCTTCGGCCCCACCCAGCGACCGATGAGCCGGGCGAGGTACTTCGCGAGGAAGTTGACGACCTTGGTGCGGCCCACGAGCCGGAGCCCGAGCCGGAGCGCGGGCAGGATCGCGGGGATGAACTGCTCCATCGCCGGGCCGAGATCGTCCTCGTCGCCGGCGGAGCGGACCCGGCCCATGAACCGCGCGCGGGCGGCCGCGAGCTGCTCGAGCTCGGTGCCGACGGGCAGGTCCGCCTCGGTGTCACCGAAGGACTCCGCCTCCTCGAGCGCCTCGGGCACGACCATGGCGCCGGCGAGCGTGGCGTCGAAGGACTCGGCGAGGGTCTCGGGGTCCAGGACGCCGACGGGTGAGCCGGCGAAACCCTCGGCGAGGGTCTCCTCCTCGGCCTCGTCCTCCAGCTCGTCGAACGACTCGCCTTCGAGCTCACCGATGCCGAGCTTCTTCGCGAGGATCCGGGCGGGCGGCCGCAGCGGGGCGGGCAGCCGGCCGATCGCCATGCCCAGGACCCGCTTGAGCAGCGGCCGGATGAGGCCCTTGAGCTTCTTGAGGATCGCCCCGAGGAAGGGGACCTTGCTCACGACCTTCTTCGCGACCTTGGCGACCTTCTTGACGATCTTCTTCGCCTTGCGGATGAGGCCGCCGAGGAACTGCTCGCCCGCCACGGAGACGCTGGCCGCGCCGGGGTCGAACCGCTCGAGGATGCTCTCGAGCTCGGCCTCCGAGACGGACTCCGGGTCGACCGGGGCCAGGTGCTCCATGAACCGCTGGATGCACCGCTCCGCCTCGGCGCCGATCGGGTCGAGGTGCGACTCCGCGAGCCGCTCCCGGGCCGACCCGAACGCGTCCGGCGACTCCCCCTGGAGGCCGACGCCGGCGGCCTCGGACGTCTCGGCGACGAGCTCGGCGAGCGCCTCGTCGAAGGACTCGTCGCGCAGGTCCTCGAAGGTCTCGAGGAACAGCTCGGTCTCCTCGTCCTCGAGCTCGAAGGAGGCGCCGCCCGGCCCGCCGAAAGGCGACGCGGTCTCGGTCCACGGGAGGAGACCGAGCGGTTCGGGGCCGGCCTCGTCGCCGGGGGACTCCTCGGCGAAGGGGGTCTCCGGTGCGACGAGGATGCCCGTCTGCTGGGTGTCCGGCATGAGTCCCTCCGAGATCGGTGTGAACAGGACACCGACCATCGTCCGCAGCGGGGGTCCCCACGCCGTGCGCCACCGCGCCCCGCCCGCGTGGGCCCGGCGACCGCGCCGTGACCCCGGGTGCGTCCGCCGGGCGTCGTGCCCGCGTCCCCCATCCGTCACTCCCGTGTACGCCCGTTGCACGCTCCCCACAGGTCCGCGATACTCGCGGGACGTCCCCGATCTTCCGATCTCCACGCTGACGCCGCCCGCTGCATCCCGGGCGGTGAGGGAGGGGGCCGCCGGTGTCCAGCCCGCGTGTCCGCCGCCAGGTGCGGGTCCTCGGTCGCCTGGCCGTCGTCCCGGACGACCACCTGCCGGCCGCGGCCCGCCGGGCCATCGCCTACCTCGCCGTCAAGGGGCCCGTGGCCCAGCGGTCCCTCATGAGCATGGAGCTGTGGCCGACCGTGCTCGACGAGCGGGCCCGGGCGAACCTGCGTCGGGCCATCTGGCAGACGCCGCCGGGCTGGCTCACCGCGACGTCGTGGGAGGTCACGCTCGAGGCGGACGTCGACCTCGCCGAGGCGCGACAGGTGGCCGACCTCGCGCTCGACTGCCGGCCCCTCGACGCCAGCCAGATCGACCTGCTGACCCGCGACCTCCTCCCGGGGTGGTACGAGGAGTGGCTCGAGGACGAGCGCGACACCTTCCACCTTGCGCGGCTCCAGGGGCTGGAGGCGGTGTGCCGGACGGCGACCGGGCTGCGCCAGTTCGGCCTCGCGACGCGGGCCGGGCTCGCGGCCGTCACGGCGGAGCCGCTGCGGCAGTCGGCCGTTCTCGCGCTCGTGCGGGCGCACCTCGAGGAGGGCAACTCCTACGAGGCACTGCGCCGGGTGGAGCACTACCGGGACCTGCTGCGCACCGAGCTCGGGGTCGATCCGGCGCCCGAGGTGGTCGGGCTCGTCGCCGACGTGGCGCACCCGAGCTCCACGGGCTGACACCGTCGGTGCATCGGCGTAGCGTCGCCGGGGTCGACGACGTCCGACCGAGGGAGCCCACCATGGCCAGCCAGCTCAACCCGTACCTCAACTTCGACGGGACCGCCCGCGAGGCGATGTCCTTCTACCAGCAGGTCCTCGGCGGCGCTCTCGAGGTGATGACCTTCGGCGAGTACGGCATGGAGGGGCCCGGCTCGGACAACGTCATGCACGCGCGGCTCGAGACTCCCGACGGCTTCGTCCTCATGGCCTCCGACCTGCCTCCGGGCCAGGAGGGTGGGGTCGCGTCAGCCTCCAACGTGCACGTCTCGCTCAGTGGGACCGACGACTCGCTGCGGCGCTTCTGGGAGGGCCTCGCCGAGGGGGCCACCGTGACGATGCCGTTCGAGAAGCAGATGTGGGGCGACGAGTACGGGTCGCTCGTCGACCGCTTCGGCATCTCGTGGATGGTCAACATCGGCACCGGTGAGCAGGAGGGCTGACCTACGGGGTCACCCGGCCACGGCGGCCTCGAGCTCGTCGAGTGCCTCGCCGGTGTGCACCGCGAGGCGCTGCAGGTGCGGCAGCGCCTCGCGGTCGCCGACGAAGCCGATGTTCAGCGTGCCGGCGTACGACTGCGCGGTGATGTTGAGGGCCATGGAGTGCCCGGGGATCGACATCGGGTACGTCGCCTCCAGCCGCGCACCCCGCCAGTACAGCGGCTTGGTGGGGCCGGGGACGTTCGAGATGCAGACGTTGAGGGTCAGCGGCACCGGCAGCGGCAGCCCGGTCATGGCCCGGGCCACCTGGAGGCCGGCCGGTGCGAGCAGCATCGCGCTGTACGCGATGACCGCGTCCCCGGTCATCCCGCGCATCCGCGCCTTCGCCGCGCGCGAGGACGCCGCGATGGCCGAGAGCCGCGCCGCGGGGTCCTCGATGTCGGTGCCGAGTGAGACCAGCGTCGCGCCCAAGTAGTTGCCGCCGCCGTCGCTGTCCTGGGCGCGCACGTTGACCGGGACGAAGGCGATGAGGGGGCGGTCGGGCAGCTCGTCGAGGTCACCGAGGAAGCGCCGCAGCCCACCCGCACAGATCGCCATGAGGACGTCGTTGAGGGTCACGCCGCGCCCCCGGGCGACGGCCCGGAGCCGCTCGAGGTCGTACTGCTGCGTCGCGAACCGGCGGGAGCGGCCGGTGCGCCCGTTGAGCACCGACATCGGGGCCTGGTACGACGTCACGGCCCGGGTCGAGGTCTGGCCGCGGCGGATCTGGGTCTCGGCGAGGGTGCGGGCGACGGCCGGCAGCGCCGTGAGGGAGGCCGACACGCTCGCGAGGATGGCGGCGACGTCGCCCACCGGCTCGGGCGGGGCGTCGGTGGCCCGGGGCCGGCGGGTGAGGCTGAAGAAGTGTGGATGGGCGCGGTCGCCGGGGTCCTCGGTGAGCCCGCGCTGGAGGAACCGCATCCCGGTGTACCCGTCGACGAGACTGTGGTGGATCTTGACGTACACGGCGAACCGCCCGGGGCTGACGCCCTCGATGAGGTGCAGCTCCCACGGCGGGCGGCGGAAGTCGACCTGGTTCGAGTGCAGCCGCGACACGAGCACGCCGAGCTCGCGCTCGCCGCCCGGGGCGGGCAGCGCCGAGTGCCGCACGTGGTACCCCATGTCGACCGTGGTTTCCTCGACGAACCGGTGGATCGGCTGCCGCATGACCCGCCGGGTCTGCAGCCGCAGCGTCCACGGCGGCTCCACCGGGGCGGCGCGCAGGTCGGCCTCGAGGTCGCGCAGGAAGGTCTCGTCCTCGCCCTCGGGGTACGAGAAGTGCAGGAGGGACCCGACATGCATGAGGGTCTCCGGGCTCTCGGCCAGGAGGAACACGGAGTCCAGCGGCGAGGCCCAGCGGCTACGACCCACCCGCTCAGCCTGCCTGTTCCTGGGCGCCGGTGTCGAGGGTCGCCGACGCGACGCCCTCGACGGCCGGTGCCCATGGCGTCCACGCGCCCTCGGGCTGGGCGAGGCGGTCGGCGATCACGCGGAGGGTCTCGAGGTGGTGCCCGTAGCCCAGGTGGGTCGCCCCGACCTCGACGTTCTCGGTGTGCGGCGCCGGGTCGGCGACGCAGCACTGCCAGGCGACGATGCCGTCGCCGCGGGAGTAGATGCTCGTCGTCGGGACCGGCAGCGGCGCGGCGCGGGCCGCGATCGCCTCGGGGGTGAACAGCGCGTCGCTGTCGGGGCCACGGTTGAGCAGCCGGTACATCGCCCAGGCCCGGGTCGAGACCGGGTGGCCGCGGAAGGGGCTGCCGAGCGTGACGACAGAGCGGGTGTAGTGCGGCAGCGTCCGGGCCAGCTCGCGGGCGTAGATGCCGCCGGCGCTCCAGCCGACGACGCTCACCCGGCGCCCGTACCGGTCGTAGAGCTCCAGGAGCAGGTCCTCGAGGTGGGCGGTGAGGTCCGGGGTGACCCCGAGGTTGCGCCCGCGCCGCCAGTCGTGGGCCCGGTAGCCGAGGCGCCGCAGGTGCTGGCGGAGGAAGACGGTGGACTCGGGGCCGGCGAGGAAGCCGGGGACCACGAGCACGGGGTGGCCGTCGCCCGCGGGCCAGTCGGCGAGGTCGCGGGTCGCGACGGCCGAGGCGGCGAGGTCGAGGGCGGTGCGCCACTCGCGCCGGGTGGCCCAGAACGTCGGCGCGTCGACCCGGGCGTCGTCGGTGCCGGCGTGCGGCTCGCTTGCCGTCGACATCGCGCTCCTTCCGGGTCGGACGCGTCGCGACGGGCTGCCGCGCGACGCTGCGATGGGCAGGTTCGCAGTGTCGCAGAGCGCGGCTCGTCACGGGGATGTCGCGCCGCGCGTTCCCGCTCCGTCACCGAGCCGTGACCTCGTGGTGGCCGGGCATACGGTGGAGTCATGGCGACCGAGCAGGAGACCGGCGGGGCGGCTACCCGGACCGAGACCGACACGATGGGCCCCGTCGAGGTGGCGGCCGACCGCTACTGGGGCGCGCAGACCCAGCGCAGCCTCGAGCACTTCGACATCGGCCGCGACACGTTCGTGTGGGGGCGGCCGGTCGTGCGCGGGCTCGGGCTGCTCAAGAAGGCCGCCGCGCTCGCCAACGCCGACCTCGGTCTGCTGCCCGAGGACCTGGCGGAGGCCGTGGTCGAGGCCGCCGACGAGGTGGCCCGCGGCGACCTCGACGACCACTTCCCCCTCGTCGTCTTCCAGACCGGCTCCGGGACGCAGAGCAACATGAACACCAACGAGGTCGTCGCGAATCGCGCCATCGAGATCCTCGGCGGGCAGCTGGGGTCGAAGGACCCGGTGCACCCCAACGACCACGTCAACCGCAGCCAGTCGAGCAACGACACCTTCCCCACCGCGGTGCACGTGGCCGTGGCCCTCGAGCTCGCCGAGCGCCTGCACCCGGCGGTCGACGCCCTGTGCGCGGCCCTCGACGCCAAGGCCGCCGAGTTCGCGGACGTCGTCAAGGTCGGTCGCACCCACCTCCAGGACGCGACCCCGGTGACGCTCGGGCAGGAGATCGGGGCGTGGGCCGGCCAGCTGCGCGAGGCCCAGGCCGACGTCCGGTACGCCGGCGAGCGGGTGCTGGCGCTCGCCATCGGCGGGACGGCCGTGGGCACCGGCCTCAACGCGCCGGCGGCGTTCGGGCCCAGGGTGGCCGAGCACCTCGCGGCCGAGACCGGGCTGGCCTTCCACCAGGCCGACAACCTGTTCGTCCAGCTCGCCTCGCACGACGCCCTCGTCGCGGTGTCGTCCGCGCTGCGGACCCTGGCCGGCGGACTCATGAAGCTCGCGAACGACGTGCGGTGGCTCGCCTCCGGGCCGCGCACCGGCATCGGCGAGCTGCGGATCCCCGAGAACGAGCCGGGCTCCTCGATCATGCCGGGCAAGGTGAACCCCACCCAGTCCGAGGCGATGACGATGGTCGTCACCCGGGTGTTCGGCAACGACGCCACGGTGGGCTTCGCCGGGTCGCAGGGCAACTTCCAGCTCAACGTCTTCACCCCGGTCATGGCGCACGCCGTGCTGGAGTCGGTCCGGCTGGTCTCGGACGCGTGCCGCTCGTTCACCGAGCACTGCGTCGCCGGGCTCGAGGCGGACCGGGGCCGCATCGCCGAGCACCTCGAGGCCGACCTCATGCTCGTCACCGCGCTCGCCCCGCACATCGGCTACGACCAGGCCGCGGCCATCGCCAAGCAGGCCCACCGGGACGGCTCGACGCTGCGCGAGGCGGCCGTCGCCTCCGGCGCGGTCACCGACGAGGACTACGACCGCTGGGTCGACCCGGAGGCCATGACCCGCCCGGACTGACCTCCCGCGGGCGGTCAGCCGGAGAGGAGGTCGCGCAGGTCGTCGGCGGTGAGGGCGGTCGACATGGCGGCACCCTCGTCGACGACCCGGGTGAACAGGTCGCGCTTGCGGGCCTGGAGTGCCACGACCTTCTCCTCGACGGTGTCGCGCGAGACCATCCGGTAGACGTTGACCGGCTGGGTCTGCCCGATGCGGTGGGCCCGGTCGATGGCCTGCGCCTCGGCCGCCGGGTTCCACCACGGGTCGAGCACGAAGACGTAGTTCGCCTCGGTGAGGGTGAGGCCGAAGCCGCCGGCCTTGAGCGAGATGAGGAACACCGGGGCCGCGCCCTCGCGGAAGGCCGCGATGCGGTCGGCCCGGTCGCGGGTGCGCCCGTCGAGGTACTCGTAGGCGATGCCCTCGGCGGCGAGGCGCTCGCGGACGATGCCGAGGAACCCGGTGAACTGCGAGAACACGAGCGCCCGGTGGCCCTCCTCGGCGAGCTCGGTGACGTGCTCGACGAGCGCGTCGACCTTCGCGGAGGCGGCGAGCCCGGCGTACTCGGCGTCGACGAGCGCCGGGTCGAGCGCCATCTGCCGCAGGGCCGTGAGGGCCCGCAGCACCGCCATCCGGTTGCCGTCGAGGTCGTCGATGAGGCCGAGGAGCCGCTGCCGTTCGCGCTGCAGGTGCCGGTCGTAGACGGCGCGGTGCCGCGGGTGCAGGTCGACGGTGAGGATCTGCTCCTGCTTCGGCGGCAGCTCGGTGGCCACCGCCTCCTTCGTGCGGCGCAGCATGAGCGGGCGGATGCGCCGCCGCAGGGTGCCGAGGCGGTCGGCGTCGCCGTCGCGCTCGATCGGCGTGGCCCACTGCTCCTTGAAGGCGCCCGGGCGTGGGTGGAGCCCGGGGGCGACGATCGAGAGCAGCGACCACAGGTCCATGAGGGAGTTCTCGAGGGGGGTGCCCGTGATGGCGAACTTCGCCCGGGCCGTGAGCCGCCGGACCGCCTGGTAGGTCTTCGCCTGGTGGTTCTTGACGAACTGCGCCTCGTCGAGGACGACCGCCGCCCACGGCCGCGACCGCCACGCCGCCTCGTCGATGCGTGCGACCGTGTACGAGGTGATGACGAGGTGGGCGCCCTCGATGGCGGACTCCAGCGACCGCCGCTCCTTGCCGCGGGTGCGCTCGACGACGACCGTGCGCAGCTCGGGAGCGAACCGGGCCGCCTCACCCGCCCACGTCGAGAGGACCGACGTGGGCGCCACGACGAGCACGGGGTGCTCGAGCTCGCCGCGCTCGTAGGCGCGCTGCACCATCGCCAGCATCTGGATGGTCTTGCCGAGACCCATGTCGTCGGCGAGCACGCCGCCGAGCCCGATGTCCCACAGCAGCGACAGCCACCGGAACCCCTCGACCTGGTAGGGCCGCAGTGTCGCGTCGAGGCCGGCCGGCAGCTCCGCCGGCTCGACGCCGGTGCCGTCGACGAGCCGGCCCACGGTGGAGCGCCAGCGGTCGCTCTGCTCCTCGACGACGCCGAGCGCCGCGAGCTCCTCCCACAGCCCGACGTGCACCGCCGAGATGCGCAGCGGGTCCGACGGCTTGTCCTGGAGCGACCGGGCCTCCTCGACGAGCCGGCGCAGGGACTCCAGCTCGGGGCGGTCGAGGGCGAACCACGTGCCGGAGTCGAGGATGAGGTGCTCGTGGCCGCGGGCGAGGGCCTCGATGAGCGGCGCGAGCGGCACGTCCTCGCCCGCGACGGTGACCGAGATGCCGAGGTCGAACCAGTCGGTGGCGGCGCCGCCACGGGTATCGGTGGCGGAGACCTGGATGAGCGGGGCCTCGTCGACCTCGCTGTAGTCGGCGACGTCCCCGACGACCGTGACGTCGACGTCGGGCAGGTCCTGGAGGACGGGGAGCACCTCGCTGAAGCCGATCGTCGCGAACCCGTGGAGGCGCACCTCGGGCACGAGCCGGGGCTGCTGGGCGAGCACCTGCCACAGGGGCTCGAAGCCGGCGACCGCGGGGACCTCGTGCAGGGCGTCGACGAGCCGGCGCTCGGCGGCGCGGTCGCGCATGGGGTCTGGGTCGTCGGACCCGAGGACGACGTGCACCCCGGTGTGCCCGCCGTACCGGAAGCCCCACTGCAGATGCGTGCGGTGCCCGGGCTCGGCCGTGACGGTGAGCGACAGCCGCGGTGGGACGGCCTCGGGCAGGTCGAGGCCGGGGGACAGGCTGCGGACCCGGGCCTTGCGGCGCAGGCCGGGGAGGTGGGTGACGGTGAAGCGCGCCCAGTCGGCCTCGGGGACCGTGATGGTGCCGAGGTCGAGGAGTCGCTGGCGGGTGGCGTCGAGCGGCTCGGCGAGCGCGCCGAGCACGAGGGTGTCGTCGTCGCGGAGCCAGAAGCCGGTGGCGGGGGACCCGACGAGATGGGTGTCGGTGCCCGGGGCGACGGGCAGGTCGAGGTGCGGCCGCAGCTGCGCGCCGTCGGCGGCCGGGGAGATGTCGAGGACGAGCTCGGCGGGGTCGGGGGCGAACGCCACCCGGCCCTGACCAGTGAGGTCGGCCAGCAGCCGGACCCCGGCGCGGTCGGCGGCGCGGAGCAGCGAGACCCAGCCCGGGCCGAGGTGGTCGAGGAGGATCGCGTCGGGCATCCGGCCGTACCCGTAGGCCCGGACCGAGCGGCGGTGGGCGTCGGCGACGGCGGTGAGCGCGTCGCGGTGCTCGTCCGAGAACGTCACCGCCCCGAACCCGTAGTAGCCGCCCGCGAAGGTCTCCCACGAGACGCCGGTGCGGATCCACGCACCGCGCACGCCGGGCACCACCGGGCGCAGGCGCAGCTGGCTGCGGGCGGCGCCCTCGTCGACCCGGGCCCGGCCCGCCACGGTGGCGGGCTCGAGGAGGAGCCCCACCGGGGTGATGTCGGCGGGGACGTCGTCGTCGAGGACGCCGCCCAGGGCCTGCTCCCAGGTGGGGGTGGGGGCCGCTGGGGGGCCGGCGGTGGCGGGCTCCAGCGCGCGGATGGCCGCCGCCACCGCGACGGCGTGCTTGCAGTCGCCGGAGACGGGGCACGAGCAGCGGCTGTGCCACCGGCGGAGCGGCCGGCGGGCGGAGGTCTCCTCGCTGGGGTGCAGCGCGATGTGGGTCGTGTACGTCTGGCCGGTGCTGCCGCCGACCCAGCCGGTGGCGTCGGTGCCGTCGGGCGAGAGCTCGACGTCGACGACGCGGCCCTCCTTGGCGTAGGCGAGGCCCCGAGCGACGGTGACGGTGCCGCAGAGCTCGCCGAGCTCGCGGTTGGTGAGTGCGGCGAGCCGGTCGACGGCGACGACACGAGCCATCGGTGACCTCCTCGGACCCAACGCACGCCACCGGCCCGGTACCGGCGACCCCGAACACCCCACCGTACGTGCAGCCGGCGACATCCGCCGACTCCATCCACAGGGTCAGGCGGAGAGGTCGAGGGTGACGACGGTGCCCCGGCCCGGGCCGGAGTCGACCCCGACGCGGCCGCCGTGCGCGCGGGCGATGGCGTCGACGAGGGCGAGCCCCAGCCCGGAGCCGCCGCTGCCCGACGAGCGCGAGCGGTCGACCCGGTAGAAGCGCTCGAGGAGGTGGGGGAGGTGCTCGGGTGGGATGCCCGGACCCGCGTCGGCCACCTCGACCCGCACCCGCCCCGGCAGGGTGGCCAGCCGCAGCTCCACGGGGGTGCCCGCCGGGGTGTGCCGCACCGCGTTGGCCGTCAGGGCCACGACGGCCTGGACGACCCGGTCGCGGTCGACGGTGGCCACGGCGGAGTCCGGGACGTCTAGGGTCACCTCGCGCTCGGGGGCGACGACGCGCAGGTCGGAGGCGACGTCGCGAAGCAGCGGGACGAGGTCGACCGGGGCGCGGCGCAACGCGTCCGGGGACTCCAGGCCGGTGAGGTCGAGCAGCCCGTCGACGAGCCGGCGCATCCGGGCCGCCTCGTCCTCGATCCGGCGCATCGCGTCGTCGACCTCGGCGCGCTCCGCGGCGTCGAGCGGGCCGGGGGGCCGGGCGGCGTGCAGCGCGGCGTACCCACCGACCGTCGTCAGGGGGGTGCGCAGCTCGTGGGAGGCGTCGGCGACGAAGCGCCGCATCCGCTCGTTCGTGGCCGTCGTCGTGTCGATCATCGTGTTGAGCGCCTCCCCGAGCCGGGCCGCCTCGGTACCGCGGGGCCCCGGAGGCACCCGGGCGTCGGTGTCCCCCGCGGTGATGGCGTCGGCCGCGGCGGTCATCTCGGCGATGGGTCGCAGCCCCAGCCGGTCGACCCAGGTGAGGAGGAGTCCGACGAAGCCGGCGACGACGAGGCCGGTGAGGAGGAGGGTGACGGCGAGCCGCCGGGTCGTGACGTCGGCGGAGGTCGTCGGGATGGCGATGACGGCCTGGGCCCGGCCGTTCGCGAGGGGGACGGTGACGACCCGCACCCGCCGGGCGACCCCGGACTCGGTGACGCGGCCCTGCGGCGTCGGGATCGTCTCGCCCGGGGCGAGGGCGGGGACCAGGGCCGGGTCGTTCTCCGGCGCCAGGACGGTCGTGAGCCGGCCGTCGGCGGTCAGCCGGCCGACGTACACCTCCCCGAGCGCTGTCGCGGCGAGGGCGTCGGGGGCGCGCTGCGAGGCCAGCAGCACGGCCCGCGGGCTGCGGGCGAGGGCCGAGATCTCGGCGTCGAGCCGCCCCACGAGGAAGGCCCGCTGGATGAGGACCACCGCCAGGCCCGCGAAGACGGCGAGGACGGCGAGCACCGAGACGGCGACGACGAGCCGCCGGCGCAGCGTCATCAGGGCTCCCGGACCGTGTAGCCGACGCCACGCACGGTGTGGATGAGCTTCGGCTCGGTGGCGTCGACCTTCTTGCGCAGGGTCGAGACGAAGGACTCGATGATCGCGGTCTCGCCGGCGAAGTCGTACTGCCACACGTGGTCGAGGATCTGGGCGCGGGTGACGACCCGGCCGGCGTTGACGAGCAGGATCCGCAGGAGGTTGAACTCGGTGGCCGTCAGGTGGACCTCGGTGTCGCCGCGCCAGACCCGGTGCTGGTCCTCGTCGAGGACGAGGTCGTGCACCTGGTGGCGGGCACTCGGAGCGGCCACGGCGCCGCCGCGGCGGAGCGCGACGTGGACGCGCGCGACGAGCTCCTCGAGGGCGAAGGGCTTGGTGATGTAGTCGTCGCCCCCGCTCGTCAGGCCGCGGACCCGGTCGGCGGTGTCGGTGCGGGCGGTGAGGAAGAGGACCGGGGCCGCGCAGCCGCCGGTGCGCAGGCGCCGCAGGACCTCGAAGCCGTCGAGGTCCGGGAGCATGACGTCGAGGACGACGGCGTCGGGGTGGAGGCGGGCCGCGGCCTCCAGCGCCTGAGTGCCGGAGTCGGCCGTCGTCACCGCCATGCCCGCCAGGCGCAGGGCCGAGGCGACGAGGTAGGCGATGTTCTCCTCGTCGTCGACGACGAGGACGCTGGGGGTCTCGGGCTGGGCCACGGGCCCACCGTCCCACGGGCGTCCACGGCCTGTCTGGAGGAAACCTCGGGAGTTCCTGGAGGCTGTGGCTGGGGTGCTTCCCCGTGGGTCCCCAGGAAGTCGCGAGGTTCGGCTGCGGTCGCCACCAGGGTCTCGCGACACCGTGGTGGTTGTCATCGAACCGGACCGAGCCAAGGAGCATCCGATGCCCGCCCTCCGCACCGCCCTCGTCACCGTCGCAGCCGGCGGCGCCGCCGTCGCCACGGGAGTCGTCGCGACGACCGCCACTGCCGCCCCCGCCCCCGTCACCGCCGTGGCCGCGGTCCAGGCGGACTCCGACGACCCGTCGAGCTCTTCGGACGCGGCCGACCACCCCGGCCGCCACGGCGCCCGCCACTGGTGGCGGGGACTCACCGACGCCCAGCAGGAGTGCATGAAGGACGCCGACATCACCCGCCCCATCGGACCTCTCGACGACGACGAGCGGGCGGCCCTGCGCGCGCAGGTGACCGATGCGGCCGACGCGTGCGGCGTCGAGCTGCCGTTCGCGACGGCCCGCGCCTTCTGGAGCAACCTCAGCGACGAGCAGCAGCAGTGCCTCAAGGACGCCGACGTGAGGCGGCCTCTGGGGCCGATGACGCGGGAGGAGCGCCAGCAGGTGCGGGCGGACCTGCGCGACGCGGCAGAGGCCTGCGGCGTCGAGCTGCCGGAGCGCAGGAGCGCGGACGCCCCTGCCTCCTGAGCCGGGCGGCCAGGCGGGAGGTCGTCGGCCCGGCCTGCACCCACAGAAGTGGTCGGACGGCGCAGGCGGCCCGACGAGGACGAGCTCATCATGTCGGGGACCTGTCGTTCGCCCCACCCCCTGGGGCGGACGACAGTCGTTGTGAGGACTCTCATTCGCCCCACATCCGGGGGCAACCGGCAGCCGTGGTGGGGACTCTCGTTTGCCCCACGTCCGGGGGCAACCGACAGCCGTGATGGGGACTCTCGTTCGCCCCACATCCGGGGGCAACCGACAGTTGCTTTGTCGGGACTCTCGTTCGCCCCACCTCCTGGGGCGAACGAGAGGTGCGGCGGAGAGTGGTAGCGGGTCCGCGCTGGAACGGGTGGCAGTGGGACCAGCAGCGCAGCAGCTCGGACGTTCTGGTGGACGGTGCCGGATCAGTGGGCTGGACGGGTTCGGGCGGGGCCGGATCAGCAGGCTGGGCCGTTCGAGCGGGGCCGGAGAGGGGGCGGCTCGGGCTGGCCCGGAGGAGCGGCGGCTCGGGCGGTGAAGGCGGCTCGGCCGGTGGAGACGGCTCAGGCGGGGGCACGGTCGCGGAGCAGGATGTCCAGGCGGGCCATCGCGACGGCTCCGGCGACCGGCCCGACCGCCAGGAGCGCGACGGCGACCCGCCAGCCGACGAGGTCGACGACGACCGGGACGGCGTTGATCGTCAGCACCGTCAGGAGGAAGCCGATCGCGGTCTGGGTCGTCAGGGCGGTGCCGACGTAGCGGGGGTCGACGACGTCGGCCACACAGCTCGAGAAGAGCCCGGAGTCCGCGATGACGGTGACGCCCCACGCGAGCAGGACGGGCACGACGAGCCACAACGGCGCCCCGAACACCAGTGCCGCGAGGATGCAGCACGTCGCCGACGCACGCATCGCCCACCCGGCCACCCGGGCCCGACCGAGCCGGTCGCCCAGGCGTCCGCCCGCGAGGCAGCCGAAGGCTCCGGCCACCCCGATGACGACGAAGGCGGTGACCCCGACGACCGTCCGCCCCGGGGCCACCCCCGACCGGGCCACGACCGACGCGGTGAGGAAGGCGGGCACCCACGTCCACATGGCGTACAGCTCCCACATGTGCCCGAAGTAGCCGAGGTTGGCGAGCAACGGGCCGCGCTCGCGGAACAGGGTGAGGACGAACGCGGGCGCCAGCGGCGGGGCGGGCCGGGCCAGCGGCCCCGGGCGGACCTGCGCCAGCGCCACGACCGCACCGAGGGTCGCGAGTCCCGCGGAGACCCCGAGCACTCCCCGCCAGGGCAGCGCCACCACGCCGGTCACGAGCTGGGGCAGCGCACTGCCCAGGGTCAGCGCCCCGACGAGGACCCCGAGGGCGAAGCCCCGGCCGCGGTCGAACCACGACGTCATGAGCTTCATCCCCACCGGGTACACCCCGGCCAGCGCCATCCCGGTGCCGAACCGCAGCGCCACGGCCCAGGTCAGCCCGTCGACGAAGAGCGCGATGCCCGCCGTGGTCGCCGCCGCGAGCAGCGCCGAGGCACCGAGCACCCGGTGCGCGGGGAAGCGGTCGGCGAGGTTCGTCGCGGCGGAGGCCACCGCCCCCACGACGAACCCGAGTTGCACGGCGACGGTGAGAAGCGTCGCCTCGAGCGTCGTGACGTCCCACTCCTCGCGGAGCGCGGGCGCGACCGCCGAGGCGGCGAACCAGCAGCCGAGGACGAGCACCTGGACGCCGGCGATGAGCCCCAGCTGCCGGCCGGGTGTCGTCGTGGCGGCCGCCACGGGCTCAGCCGACGTGCGCGTCGGTGGTCTTGAGGGCGCGGTCGAGGATGTCGAGGCCCTCGGCGACCTCCTCGGCGGTCGTCGTGCAGGGCGGCACGACGTGGGTGCGGTTGAAGTGGGTGAACGGCCAGAGCCCCTCGGCCTTGCAGGCGGCGGCGAACTCGTTCATCGGCGCCGCTGCGGGACCCGCCGCGTTGTAGGGCACGAGCGGCTCGCGCGTCTCGGGGTCACGGACCAGCTCCAGGGCCCAGAAGTACCCGAGCCCGCGGACCTCCCCGACGCTCGGGTGCTTCTCGGCGATCTCGGCGAGCCGCGGGGCGATGACGGTGTCGGACACGGTGCGGACGTGCTCGAGGATGCCCTCCTCCTCGAAGATCCGCATCGACGCGACGGCCGAGGCGCACGCCAGCGGGTGGCCGGAGTAGGTGAGGCCGCCGGGGAAGGCCCGGTCCTCGAACGTCGCGGCGATCTCGGCGGAGATGACGACGCCGCCGAGCGGCACGTAGCCGGAGTTGACGCCCTTGGCGAAGCAGATGAGGTCGGGGGCGACGCCCCAGTGGTCGACGGCGAACCACTCGCCGCAGCGCCCGAACCCGGCCATCACCTCGTCGGCGATCCAGACGATCCCGAACTCGTCGCAGATCTCGCGGACGCCCGCGAGGTAGCCGTCCGGCGGCACGAGGATGCCGTTGGTGCCGACGACCGTCTCGAGCATGATCGCGGCGATGGTGTGCGGCCCCTCGACCATGATGACGTCGCGCAGGTGCTGCAGGGCGCGCTCGCCCTCCTCCTGCGCATTGGCGGAGTGGAACGGGGACCGGTACGGGTAGGGGCCCCAGAAGTGGACGATGCCCGTCATCCCCGGCTCGTTGGCCCAGCGGCGCGGGTCGCCGGTGGCGACGATCGAGCCGGCCGTGGCCCCATGGTAGCTGCGGTAGGTGGAGAGCACCTTGTGCCGGCCGGTGTGCAGCTTGGCCATCCGCATCGCGTTCTCGGTCGCCTCGGCGCCGCCGTTGGTGAAGAAGACCTTGTCGAGGGAGCCGGGGGCTCGCTCGGCGATCATCCGGGCCGCCTCGGAGCGGGACTCGTCGGCGAAGCTCGGGGCGATGGTGCACTGGCGGGCGGCGGCCTCCTGGATGGCCGCGACGAGCTTCGGGTGCTGGTAGCCGATGTTGACGTTGACGAGCTGGCTGGAGAAGTCGAGGTACCTGTTGCCCTCGAAGTCCCAGAAGTGGCTGCCGGAGGCCCCGGCGATCGGGAGCGGGCTGATCTGGGCCTGCGCCGACCAGGAGTGGAAGACGTGGGCGCGGTCGTCGGCGGCGACCCGGGCACCCGTGTCGGGGTCGGGCTGCACCGCGGGGGCAGCGAAGTCGGTCATCCTGGTCCTCCTCGACCGGTCGGTGTGCTCGGGACTCTAGCGGCGGCCGGGACGCGCACCGCCACCGAGCCCGGCCGGGCCCGGCTCATCCGGGCAGCGTGAAGATCGTCCGGTGCCACGGCTTGCGCGCCTCGCCGGTGAGGTCGTGCATGACGTGCTTGACCTGGGTGTACTCGTCGAAGGAGTACGCCGACATGTCCTTGCCGAAGCCGGAGTGCTTGTACCCGCCGTGCGGCATCTCGCTGATGATCGGGATGTGGTCGTTGACCCAGACGCAGCCGGCCTGGATCTCGCGGGTGGCCCGGCCGGCCCGGTAGGTGTCGCGGGTCCACGCGGAGGCGGCGAGCCCGAACTCGGTGTCGTTGGCGAGCCGGATCGCCTCGTCGTCGTCGTCGAACGGGACGACGACCAGGACCGGCCCGAAGACCTCGTCGGTCCACAGCTCGGAGCCCAGCGGCACGTCGGTGACCAGGGTCGGCTCGTAGTAGGAGCCTCGGGCGAGGTCCCCGGTGGGCGCGGCGCCCCCGGTGACGACCTTCGCGTAGCCGCGGGCCCGCTCGACCATGCCGGCGACCTTCGCCAGGTGCGCGCGCGAGGACAGCGGCCCGAGGTCGGTGGCGGGGTCGGAGGTCGGGCCCATCCGGACGACGGCGAAGAGGTCGGCGACGCCGCGGACGAACTCGTCGAGGACCGAGCGGTGCACGATGGCGCGCGTCGCGGCCGTGCAGTCCTGGCCGGTGTTGATGAGCGACCCGGCGACGGCGCCGTGCACGGCGGCCTCGAGGTCGGCGTCGTCGAAGACGACGAACGGGGCCTTGCCGCCAAGCTCGAGGTGGACGCGCTTGCCGGTGTGCGCCGCGGTCGCCATGACGCGACGCCCGACCGCCGTCGAGCCGGTGAACGAGGTCATCGCGACGTCCGGGTGCCCGACGAGGTGCTGGCCCGCCACGGGCCCGGTGCCCGTCACGATGTTGACGGTGCCGGGCGGGGCGCCGGCCTCGGTGAACGCCTCGGCGAACAGCAGCGAGGTCAGGGGGGTGATCTCGGCGGGCTTGAGCACGATGGTGTTGCCGGCCGCGATGGCGGGCAGCACCTTCCAGGCCGCCATCTGCAGCGGGTAGTTCCACGGGGCGATCGAGCCGATGACGCCGAGCGGCTCACGGCGGATCGACGAGGTGTGGTCCCCGGAGTACTCGGCGCTCGCCATCCCGTCGAGGCGACGGGCGGCGGCGCCGAAGAAGGCGGTGTTGTCGACGGTGCCCGGGACGTCGAACTCGCGGGCGAGGCGGATGGGCTTGCCCGCCTGCCTCGACTCCAGCCGGGCGAGGTCCTCGGCCCGCTCGTCGAGCAGCGCGGCAGCCTTGGTGAGCACCGCGGCGCGCTCCACCGGCGTCGCTCGCGACCACTGCGCGTACGCGGCCTGCGCGGAGGCCACGGCGGCGTCCACGTCCGCGGGCCCCGCGAGCGCCACCGTCTCGAGGACCTCGTCGGTGCTGGGGTCGAGGACCTCGAAGGTCTCCCCGGTCGTCCCCGCCCTGCGCTCGCCGTCGATGTACTGGTGCATGGCCGCGAGCATACGGGGCGCCTCCACTGCCGGAAAGAGCAGGATGGGCAACGTGACCCTTCGGAATCCGTCGTCAGTGGCCGCCAGCGGCACGGTCCCCGCCGCTGCACCGCCTCCACGCTGCCGGACCGGCGCAAGGGGTCGCTCGTGGCGGAGTGTGATCGACCCCTTGATAGGTGACTAAAAGGTCACCTATAGTGCGTCCTGTGCAGGAGGACGAGGTGTTCAAGGCGCTGGCCGACCCGACGCGGCGGCGGCTCCTCGATGCCTTGTTCGCGCAAGAGGGCCGCAGTCTCGGTGACCTGGAAGCAGTCGTCGCCGAGCACGTGGAGATGTCCCGGTTCGGGGTCTCGAAGCATCTGCGCCAGCTGGAGACCGCGGGGTTGGTCCTCACCCGCAAGCAGGGTCGGCAGAAGCTGCACTATCTCAACCCGGTCCCCATCCAGTTGATTCACGACCGGTGGATCGACAAGTACACCGAGCGTCGTGTGACGGCGCTGACCGAGCTCAAACGAGACCTGGAGGAACAGTCATGAGTAGCACCACCAACGACACGACCACGGAGCCCTCGATGGCCGCTTCCGACGAGGCGGCACCCGAGGTCCAGATGTTCGCCATCTACATCGACGCCCCAGCCCAGCGGATCTGGGACGCGATCACCTCGTCGGAGTTCTCGACCCGCTATGGCTACGGCGGTGAGGTCGAGTTCGACCTCACGCCCGGCGGCGCGACGCGTGACCTCACCACCCCCGAGATGAGGGAGATGGGTATGGGCGAGGTGGCAGCCTCCGGCACCGTCGTGGAGGTCGACCCGCCGCACCGCCTGGTGCAGACGTGGTCGGCGGCCTGGCACGACGAGCCAGCGACCACCTTGACCTACGAGATCACGGAGTACCCCGGCAACGCCTGCTGCCTGACGTTGACCCACGAGTGCATCGGGGCGCCCAACACCGCCAAGGACGTGCGGGGTGGAGGCGATGCCGGAGCCGGTGGCGGCGGCTGGCCGTGGGTGCTCAGCAGCCTGAAGACCCTCCTGGAGACCGACCGGGCGATGTCCGGCGCCGGAGCCTGAACCGACTGAAGCCCGGGCAGGAACGCAGACGGGGCGCCGACCCCTGAAGGTCGGCGCCCCGTCTGCGCGTGCTGACTGCGTCAGCCGTTGACGGCGCGCTTCAGCTGCGCGGCGGCCTTGAAGCCCACCGACGTCGACGCGGCGATCTGGATCTCGGCGCCGGTCTGCGGGTTGCGGCCGGTGCGGGCGGCGCGCTTGCGGGTCTCGAAGTTGCCGAAACCGGCGAGCTTGACGTCCTCACCCTTGGCGAGCGAGCCGCTGATGATGTCGAGGGCGGCGTTGACGACGTCCTCGGCAGCGCTGGCGGACAGGTCGGTCTGCCCGGCGAGGGCCTGGGCGAGTTCCTTCTTGGTCATGGCTGTGCTCCTTATCGTGCTGCTGGCTTTCCTGCAGAACCTAGCAAGGACGGGGCCCTGGCTCGTGCAGGGCACCCCCGAACGGCTCGGCGTGGCGCGGAACCGTCATCGGCCGGGGTCCCGCCACGGGTCCCCCCAGGCGGCGTCCCGCGCGGCCCGGTAGCGCTCCCGGTCCCGCTTGGTGACCACCTCCGGGCCGGCGGTGCCGTCGGCCCGGCACACCTCGAGCGTCACCATGCCCTTGCGTGTCTGCGGGTGGCGCAGCACGCGGGCCAGGCTGGGGGACAACGGTTCCCGGGAGGCCAGGAGGTAGGAGTACTTCTCGTCCTCGTGCCCCAGGGTGGCTCCCTTGAGCCGGCGGTGGAGTGCGCTGCGGTCCAGCCGCGCCGAGAAGTGGCACCAGTCCCCGTCCCGCTGGGCGACCGGGCACGGGCCCGGCTGGGGGCACGGCGCGACGAGGTGCCAGCCGGCGGCGACGAGCCGGTCGCGGGCCGCGAGGACCGCCGCGAAGCCGCGCGGCGTGCCCGGTTCCGCGACGAGGACGAGGCCGCCGGCCCCCATCGCCGCGTCGAGGAGCGGCCCGTGCAGGGGGTCGGCGAGCTCGCCGAGGACGTAGGAGATGGTCACGAGGTCCGCGGCCGGCAGCCCGGCCAGGGCGCCGAGGTCGGCGCGGACCCACGTCGCGCCCGCCACCGCAGGGGGGCCGTGCCGCGCGACCTGACGGCCGAGGGCCAGGGCGTCGGCCGAGCCGTCGAGCACGGTGGCGGACTCCAGCCCGGGCATGGTGTCCGCGGCGGCCCAGGCCGCGGCGCCCGTCCCGCCGCCGAGGTCGAGCAGGCTCCGGACGCCGTCGAGTGCTCCGAGCCGGTCGGCGTCCCGCAGGATCCGGACCAGGGCGGCGTGGGTGGCCGGCATCCGGTAGGCCGCGTAGGCGGTGGCCGCGACGGGGTCGGCGAGGACCTGCGCCGCCGGGGGCGCCCCCGACCGGTACACCTCGACGAGTCGGGATGTCGCGCGGCGCAGCGACTCGGCGTCGGCGGAGGCCAGCACGGCCTCGAGCGCTCGCGGCAGGGGGAGGGGCACGCAGGACATCCTCCCCGCTCCGCGCCCGACGGGGATCGCGCGGGCCCCCCGCGGGATGATCTCGGCCGGGGCCGGTGTTCCCCCTGCTGACCGGATGCCGAGGGAACATACCCGCAGGGGTATGCTGTTGGCATTCACGGACAGTCCCCGACCACGTCACAAGGAGTCAGACATGGCCACCGTGAACCTCACGGCCGAGACCTTCGAGCAGACCATCACCGGCGAGGGCGTCGTCCTCGTCGACTTCTGGGCGGCCTGGTGCGGCCCGTGCCGCCAGTTCTCCCCGACCTTCGAGGCCTCGAGCGAGAAGCACGACGACGTCGTGCACGCCAAGGTCGACACCGAGGCCGAGCAGCAGCTCGCCGGCATGCTCCAGATCACCTCGATCCCCACCCTCATGGGCTTCCGCGACGGGATCCTCGTCTTCCACCAGGCCGGGGCGCTGCCGCCCGCCGCGCTCGAGCAGGTCGTCCAGGGCATCAAGGACCTCGACATGGACGAGGTCCGGACCAAGGTCGCTGCCGCGCAGCAGACCGGCTGACCCGTGTGCGAGTGGCGGCCATCATACCCTCGGGGGTATGATGGCCGTCTGGTCGTCAGCGGCCGATGCCGCGTGAGAGGAACACCATGAGCACCCCCACCAGTGCCCGACCCGGCTCGCCCGAGACCGCCATCGACGCGCTGGCGTCCGTCGCCCCAGGAGGCCCCAGGATGGAGCTCGACCCCGCCGAGATGCAGGCCGTCGTCAAGCGGCTCCGGCGAGCCCAGGGTCAGATCGGCGGCATCCTCAAGATGATCGAGGACGGCCGCGACTGCCAGGACATCGTCACCCAGATGGCGGCGGTCTCCAAGGCCCTCGACCGGGCCGGGTTCGCGGTCATCGCGCTCGGGTTGCGGCAGTGCATCACCAACCCCGAGGCCGGCTCGATGGATGTCGAGTCGATGGAGAAGCTCTTCCTCACCCTCGCCTGATGGACGCCACCGCCTGGGACGAGCGCTACTCCGGGGCCGACCTCGTCTGGTCGAGCACCCCGAACACCTTCGTCGAGGAGATCGTGGCGCCGATGGCGCCCGGTCGGGCCCTCGACGTCGCCGGGGGCGAGGGGCGCAACGCGCTGTGGCTCGCCGAGCGCGGGTGGGACGCCACCTCGGCCGACTTCTCCCCGGTCGCCGTCGAGCGGGCACGACAGATCGCCGCGACCCGGCTCGGCTCTGCCGCCGGGCGGTTCCGAGCCGTCGTGTCGGACGCGCTCGAGCCCGCCCCGGCAGCCCCGGCTGCCCCCGGGTACGACCTCGTCCTCTTCGCCTACCTCCAGCTGCCGGACGCCGAATGGGCCCGGGCACTGGCCCACGGGGTCGAGGCCGCCGTCCCCGGCGGCGCCGTCCTGGTCGTCTGCCACGCCGAGCGCAACCTCGCCGAAGGCGTCGGCGGGCCGCAGGACGCGTCCGTGCTCCATGACCCCGAGGCGGTCGTCGAGTCGGCGGCCGGGCTGCCGGTCGAGGTCGTCTCCGCGGAGCTGCGCGAGCGGCCCGTCGACGGCGCTCACCGGCGGGCTCTGGATGCCGTCGTCCTGTTCCGCCGAGTCGCTTCCTAGATACCCCGTGGGGTATCCTGTCCCTGACCGAGATCGTCGTCCTGAAGGAGAACCACCCCCATGTGCCGAGCCGTGAACTGCCGCAAGTGCGGGAAGACCACGTGGGCCGGATGCGGCCAGCACGTCGACCAGGTCATGCGCGGCGTGCCGTCGGGCGACCGCTGCCAGGGTCACGAGGGCGAGCCGAGCACCGGCTTCCTCGCGAGGATGTTCGGCCGCTGACTCCGCGACCGTGACGCCGCGCCATCCATCGGGTGGCGCGGCGTCGTCGTGTCAGCAGTGCGACGGCCTCACGTCGGGCGGGCCGTGCCGGTGATGAACCAGCCCCAGGCGCGGAGCGGCCCCGGGGCGATGTAGCGGGACTGCTCGAGGTCGACCGCGAACTTGGCGTCCTCGAGCATGCGGGGGAGGTCCCGGTCGACGTGGCACCCGCCCGCGACCCGGCCCCAGACGGGCTGGACGGCGCGCTGCACCCGCACGGTCCCCCGATCCGGGGCGAGCGAGTGTTCGACGAAGTGGAACTCGCCTACGGGGCGCAACACCCGACGCGCCTCGGCGAGCGCCGCCGGGAGCTCCGGAACCGTGCACAGCGCCCACGCCGAGACGACGGTGTCGACGGAGTCGTCGGCCACCTCGGACAGGTCCGCGGCGTCGCGGCTCGCCCGGTCGACCGGCCGGCCGAAGTCGGCGATGCGGCCGGCGGCGAGGTCCCAGGCGAGCTCGGAGGGTTCGGCCGCCAGGACCCGCGTGACGGCGTCGGGGTAGTGCGGGAGGTTCGGGCCCGAGCCGAAGCCGATGTCGAGGACGACTCCGGTCGCCCGCCGGCACACCGGGCGTCGCCATCTGTCGATGTCGTCGCCCTGGCAGGCCCGATGGGTCAGGTGCGGCAGGGCGCGCTCGTCCCACCAGCTCCGCAGTCCCATGGGGACAGTGTCACCCACGCGGGTCCCGAAGACCCTTGAAACATACCCCCGAGGGTATGTTTGGAACATGGTTGACCCGCAGCACGGACTGCCGAAGTGGCGACGAGTGCTCGCCGTCGTCGCCCACCCCGATGACGAGTCCTTCGGGCTGGGAGCGCTGCTCGACCGGTTCGTCGCAGCGGGCGCGCAGGTGCGCGTCCTGTGCCTCACCCGGGGCGAGGCCTCGACCCTGGGTGACATCGACGGCGACCTCGCCGAGGTGCGGGGCGCCGAGCTGCGATCCGCCGCGGCGGCGCTCGGCGTCGGGGAGGCGACGATGTGCGCCCACCCCGACGGTGGGCTGTCCGCCGTCCCACCCGAGCGGCTGGAGGCCGACGTCATCGAGCAGGCGCACCGGGTCGAGCCCGACGGGCTGCTCGTGTTCGATCCGGTCGCCGGCGTGACCGGCCACGAGGACCACGAGACGGCCTCGCGGGCGGCGATCGCCGCCGGGGAGCGGCTGGGTCTCCCCGTCCTCGGCTGGGCGCTGCCGGAGGACGTCGGCGCGATTCTGCGGGCCGAGACGGGGGGCGGCTTCGCCGGCCATCCCCGGGAGCTGCTCGTCGAGGTCCCCGTCGACCGCAGCCGCCAGCTCGAGGCGGTGCGGTGCCACGCCACCCAGGCGGTACCGGGCAGCGTGCTGTGGCGCCGGCTGGAGCTCCTCGGCGACGTCGAGTACGTCCGGCTGCTCGTGCCCGGTTCGGTGCCGTCAGCGTGACGGGTCGACGAGCACCATTCCGCGGGAGGCCGTCCGGCCCATCGTGGTGAGCAGGCGACCGGCCTCCTCGAGCCCCACCGGCTCCCCGGGGGCCAGGAGCGCGTCGAGGTCGAGGCGGCCACGCGCCACGTCCTCGAGCAGGCCGGGGTAGTCGGCGGCGGCCATCCCGTGGCTGCCGAGCACGTCGAGCTCCCAGCCGATGACCCGGTCCATCGGCAGGTCGGCGCTGCCCGCGGCCGGAGGGAGCAGCCCGACCTGCACGTGCCGCCCCCGCCGCCGCAGGGCGAGGACCCCGACCCGGCACGTCGCCGGGGAGCCGACCCCGTCGACGGCCAGGTGCACCCCGCCCCTCGACCAGTCGTGGGCGGCGGCGACGAGCTCGGCCTCCGGCAGGCCGCCGTCGAAGGTGTGCTCCGCGCCGAGGGAGCCCGCCCGGGCCCGGGAGGCTGCGTCGACGTCGACGGCGCACACCCGGGCGCCCCGGCCGACGGCCACCTGGACCGCGGCGAGCCCGACGCCGCCGCAGCCGAGGACGAGCACCGTCTCGCCGGGGGCGACCCGGCCGCGCGCCACGACGGCCCGATGTGCCGTGGCGACCCGGCACCCGAGCCCTGCCGCAGCCGTGGGGGAGATGCCGCCCGGGAGGGCGACGAGGTTGGTGGCGGCCGCGTGCACCACGACCCGCTCGGCGAAGGACCCGGGGTCGGTGAACCCGGGCTGGCGCTGGTGGGGGCAGACCTGGCCGTCGCCGGTGGCGCAGACCGCGCAGGCGCCGCAGGCGAAGACGAAGGGTGCGGTGACGGGCCGGCCGACCCACGCGGCGTCGACGCCCGCCCCGACCGACTCGACGACGCCAGCGAACTCGTGCCCGGGCACGTGCGGGAAGGTCGCGATGTCGGAGTCGTGGCCCATCCAGCCGTGCCAGTCGCTGCGGCACAGCCCGCTCGCGGTCAACCGGACGACCGCACCCCCGGGCGGAGCAACCGGGTCGGGGACGTCGGCGACGTACAGGGTGGCGCCGAAGGCGTCGTAGACGAGGGCTCGCACGCGGGTCAGCCTGCCACTGGAGGCAGGACGAGATCACGGGGCGGGGCCGAGGAGGCGGCGCATCCGCAGCGCGAGCTGCAGCTCGAGGGAGCGCTCCGGTTCCTGCCAGTCCTCGCCGAGCAGCGCGCCGATCCGGTCGAGCCGCTGGGCCACCGTGTTGACGTGCACGTGCAGCCCGGTCGCGGCGTGCCGCGGGCTGCGGCCGGCGTCGAAGTACGCGGCCAGGGTGCCGACGAGGTCGGTACCGCGTCGGCTGTCGTAGTCGAGCAGCGGGCCGAGCTCACGGTCGACGTACGCCCCGACGTCGGGGTCGGAGCCGACGATGAGCCCGGCGAACCCGAGGTGCGTCGCCGCTGCGCCCTCGCCGCGCCGCCCGAGCGCGATGAGCGCCGCGACGGTGCGCAGCGCCTCGTCGTAGGCGGCCGGGACGGCGTCGACCCCGCGCAGGGGGCCGACCCCGGCCACGGTCACGGCGCTGCGCCGGCCGAGTCGCGCCGCGACCTCGCGGGCGCACCCGTCGGCGTCGCCCCCGGGGACGAGCACGACGACGTCGCCGTCGTGGGCTCCGACGAGGGAGCCGTCGGCGACCACCGCAGCGGCGGACAGCGCCAGCGCCCGGACCGGGGTGCCGGCCTCCCCGCGCAGGACGAGGAGGCAGTACGGCACGTCGGGGTCGGTGCCGGCCGACCTGGCGAGCTGCACCCGGTCCTCGGCCGGGCCCCGGGCCGCGACGAGCTCGGACACGACCCGGTTGCGGGCGGACTGGCGGGTGTCGGCGGCCTGCCGCTCGAAGAGGAGGACCAGGGCCGTCACGACACCCGCCCGCTCGACCGTGCGTCGCTCGGAGTCCGTGAGGTCCCCGACACCGCCGAGGTACAGCGTCGCGAGCCGTTCGGCGGCGGTCGCCACGGCGAGGCCGTACACGCCGTCGGACTCCACGAGCCGGCCGGATCCCAGGTCGGGGAAGGTGCCGGGTGGCGCGGCGCCGCGGGTGGCGCTGCGCACGGTCCCGTCGTCGTCGACGAGGGCGGCCCACCCGCCGAGCAGGTCGGCCAGGGCGTGGGTGAGGTCGTCGACGCCCCCGCCCTCGAGGACCAGCGAGGCGAACCGGTCGTGGGCCGTCGCGGCCTTCTCGACCCCGTCGGCGTACGAGCGCACCGTCTCGTGTGCGTCCGAGAGGGCGGCGAGGGCGGCCTCGGCATCGGCCAGGGCCCGGGTCTGGACGAGGGTGACGGCCGCGAGCGTCGCGAGGTCGCCGAGCAGCGCGACCTCCTCGCGGGTGAACGGCCGCGGCGAGCGGTTCGCCGCGAAGAGCACGCCGACGAACACGTGGTCGACGATCAGGGGCGTGCCGCAGATCGCGATGATCCCCTCCTCGGAGACCGCCCCGTCGATGTCGGAGGTGTGCCGGAACCGGTCGTCGTTCCAGTAGTCGGCGGTCCAGTAGGGCTTGCGGGTCGACGCGACGAGCCCGCCGAGGCCGGCGCCGAGCTCGAGCCGGACCGACTGGAACGCCGCCGAGACGGAGCCGTCGGTGGCGCGCATGTACGTGTCGCCGCGGTCGGGGTCGTGCAGCGTGAGGTAGGTGAGGTCGGTGCCGATCAGGGTGCGGGCCCGCCGGACGATGGCATCGAGGACCTGGCCCGGGTCGCTCTCGGTCACGAGGGCGCGGACCGTGTCGAGCAGGGCGGTGAGCCCGGCCTCGCGGCGCCGGTGGACCTGCCGGGCCCCGGCGACGCGCAGCGCGAGCTCGCGGGCGGGTCCGGGCGCGTCGGCGGCCGCGACCTCGGCCACGGAGGCGTCCTCGGCGAGCAGCGCGAGGAGCCGCAGCGCACCGTCGTCGCCGTCCCCCTCGTCCCGTCGCTCCGCCATCCTGCCGATCCTAGGGACCGCGGCGGCCGGGTCGGGGCTCAGTGCGCCGTCCACCCGCCGTCCATCGTGAAGGCGGCCCCGTTCACCGACGCCGATGCGGGCCCGCAGAGGAACAGCGCGAGCGCTGCGACCTCGTCCGGCTCGACGAGCCGCTTGACCGCCACCGGGGCGAGCATCACGGACTCCACGACCTCCTCGTGGGGGATGCCGTGCTGGGACGCCTGGTCGGCGATCTGCTTCTCGACGAGCGGGGTGCGCACGTACGCGGGGTTGAGGCAGTTGGAGGTCACGCCCTTCGGACCGCCTTCGAGGGCGATGACCTTCGAGAGGCCCTCGAGGCCGTGTTTGGCGGCGACGTACGCGGCCTTGAACGCGCTCGCGCGCAGCCCGTGCACGCTCGAGACGTTGACGACCCGGCCCCACCCACCGGCGTACATGTGCGGCAGCGACTGGTGGACCAGGCGGAAGGGGGCGGCGAGCATGAGGTCGAGGATCAGGTCGAAGCGCTCGACGGGGAAGTCCTCGATCGGGCTGACGTGCTGGATGCCGGCGTTGTTGACGAGGATGTCGATGTCGCGCGGCAGGTCGGTCAGCGCGCCGAGGTCCGACAGGTCCGCGACGATGCCCTCGACGCCCGCCGTGCCGGCGACGGCCTGCAGCCCGTCGGCGTCGCGGTCCACAGCGTGCACGCGGGCGCCCGCCGCCGCGAGGGCCCGCGTCACGGACTCGCCGATCCCGCTCGCCGCGCCGGTGACGAGAGCCGTCCGGCCGCGGAGGTCGGGGCTACTGGGGTCGAGAACGTCGGTCATGGGATCGGACCCTAGGCAGGCCGCCACGGACGACCGGTGTGTCCGGAGCCCACATTCGCCCCGGTTCCGGTGTGGTGCGGGTCTGTTCAGGCCCACCTCGGACCCGATACCCCCTCGGGTATGATGGTGAATGCCGTCCCGCCCGTCCCAGGAGTGCCCATGTCCGTCCGCCGTCTCGTCGCGGTCCTGTCCCTCGCTCTCGCCGCAACCGGGGTCCTCGGGGGGTGCGGCACCGGCACGTCCGAGGTGAGCGTCACCGCGGGGGCCGCCGCGAGTGCCGCCCCCGTCAACGGTTCCCAGCTCGGGGTCGAGGAGTTCGCGGCGGCCCTGCGCCGGCCGAACACGACGATCCTCGACGTCCGGACCCCGGAGGAGTTCGCCGCGGGCCACCTGCCGGGTGCGGTGAACATCGACGTGTCGGCCCCCGACTTCGCCGACCGCATCGGCGCCCTCGCCCCGGACGCCCCGTACGCGGTGTACTGCCGGTCCGGCAACCGGTCCGCTGCGGCGGTCGAGCAGATGACCGCGGCCGGCTTCACCCAGGCGTTCGACCTGGGCGGCGGCATCATCGACTGGCAGGAGGCCGGCGGCGAGGTCGTCACCGACTGACCGTCAGCCGTCCGCGGCCGCCGGGACGACGACGCCCGCGAGCGCGAGCCGGCGGAGCAGCCCGGCGGGCGGCTCCGGAGCCCGGCCGGCCAGGAGGTCCGCGACGGCGGCCCGGTCGGCCTCGGCCACCTCGAGCCGGCCGACCCGGGTGACGAGGGTGCCGCCCTCCCATCGCGCGGCGAGGTGCTCGCGCAGCCGCCAGCGCGGCCCCACGTCGGCCCCGGCGGCCTGGTGCTGGGCCAGCGCGCCCAGCGGCTCGGCCCGCTGGGCAGCCCTGGCTCGGCGGGCCAGGGCGGCGGCGAGGTCGTCGTCGGTGACGTCGTCGAGCGCGCGCTCGACGGCCGCCCGGAGCTGGTCCCGCGCGGCGGCGGTCACGGCCGGGTCGAGCGCGTCCACCCCGGGCGCCAGCGCCTGCCGCAGCGCCGGATCGGCGTCGAGCCGGCGGCCGGCAGCGCTGAGGAGGTCCTCGGCCAGGTGTCGCATCGTCCACACGTGGACACCGAACGTCAGGTGGATGCTCGTCCCGCCGAGGGCGGTCGCGGAGTGCAGCCAGCCTCGCGGCAGGTAGAGGCAGTCCCCGGGCTCGAGAACCTGCTCGAGGACCGGCTCCTCGGCGGCCGCCGCGTGGACCGCCTCCCGGTGGTCGGTCCACGGCTGGTCGCGCAGGGGATGCTCGAGGACCGGCCGCCGGACCCGCCATTGCTTCTCGCCCTCGACCTGGACGACGAAGACGTCGTGCACGTCGTAGTGGTCGTCGAAGCCCTGGTTCTGCGGAGGGGTCACGTAAGCGTTGACCTGCACGGGGTGGCCGAGGTCCGCGGCGAGGTCGCGAGCGGTGTCCGAGACCGGGGCCCAGGTGCGGTGCAGGCCCTGGAGCACGATGGTCGCGCCGTCGGCGAAGAGGCGCAGCACCTTGTCCTCGCTGACCTGGTCACCGATCGCCGCCCCGACCCCGCCGCCCAGCGTGAACTCGCGGGGATCGAGGGTCGAGCCGTTGCGGGCCATCCGGAGGAAGGGGGTGCGCAGCGCCCGCCGCGCGAGCAGCTCGTCGACCGCGGCCGCCCCGAACCCGTGCCGGGGTGCCGGCAGGTCGGCGGCCCGGCTCAGCAGTGGCGCGCGCCCCCACTGTTCGGTGGCGAAGCGCTCGGGTGCCGTCGCCACGAACGCGCCGAGCCCCCGGCCCGTCCCGCGGGGGGACCCGGCCGGGGGCTCGAGCACCGGATCGCTCACTGCGAGGCGTCCGCCCCACCGTCGGCGCCACCGTCGTGCTCGCCGGGCACGCCCGGCTCGCCGGCGCCGCTGTCGGCCGGCCCCTCGGCGCCACCGTCGGCGCCGCCGTCCTCCTGGTCGGGTGCGGTCTCCTGGCCGGCGCCGCTGTCCGCGGGTCCCTCGGTGCCCGCGCCGCCGTCGGCTCCGCCGTCGTGCTCGCCCGGCAGGCCGGGCTCGCCGGCGCCGCTGTCGGCCGGGCCCTCGGTCGGGTTCTCGCTCATCGGTCGCTCCTTCGCTCGGGTGCCGGGATGGCACCAGGATCCTCATTCCAGCAGGCGAGCGGGGGTACTGGGGCTTTCGTGCCGGTCCTGGGACCATGACGTATGGCCCTGGACGTCGAGCTGTCCGAGATCCGCGACTTCCTGGCCCGGCACGAGCCGTTCTCGGAGCTGCCGGCCGAGGTCCTCGGCCGGCTGCCCGCGCGGCTCACCGTCGAGTACGTGCGGCGCGGGACCGAGTTCATCGCCCGCGGCCGGGACAACCACCAGCTGTACGTCCTGCGTTCGGGGGCCGCCGACGTGCACGACGCGCAGGACACCCTCGTCGAGCGGGGGGAGGCCGGCGCCTCCTTCGGCTCCATCACGCTGACCCAGGGGAACCCGTCGACGTTCTCGGTGACCGCGATCGAGGACTCGCTCCTCCTCGTCATCCCCGAGGACGTCTTCCACGAGCTCTGCCGCGCCCACCCCGAGGTGGCGGCGTTCTACGACGAGCAGCGCCGCAGCCGGATGCGCGGCGCCGTCGCCGAGCTGCAGGCGCCGACGTCGGGGTCGGCGATCCTCAAGACGAGGCTCCACGACCTCCCCCGGCGCGACCTCGTCACGGTCCCGGCGACGGCGAGCGTGCGGGAGGCGGCCACGACGATGGCCGGGGAGGGGGTGTCCGCCCTCCTCGTCATGGACGGGGCGCGGCTCGCCGGCATCCTCACCGACCGGGACCTGCGCAGCCGCGTCCTCGCGGCCGGGGTCGACCCGGAGCGGCCGGTGGCCGAGGTGATGACCGCCGACCCCGTGACCACCTCCGTCGACGCCCTCGCCTTCGAGGCGATGCTGGAGATGACGGCCCGGCACATCCACCACCTCCCGCTCGTCGACGGCGCCGGCCGGCCCGTCGGCATCGTCACGACCACCGACCTCCTCCGGATCGAGGAGGGCAGCCCCGTGTACCTCGCGGGCGACATCGCGAAGCAGCCCGATGTCGACGGGGTGGCCCGGGTGTCCGCCCGCCTGCCGAAGGTCGTCCAGGCGCTCGTCGAGCAGGACGCCTCCGCCGATGACATCGGCCGCGTCGTGACCGCGGTGGGCGACGCGGTCGAGCGGCGGCTCCTCGCCCTGGCCGAGGCCGACCTCGGCCCGGCCCCGGTGCCGTACTGCTGGGTCGCGCTCGGCTCCCGGGCCCGGCTCGAGCAGGCGCTCGCCGCTGACCAGGACACCGCGCTCATCCTCGACGACAGCGTCGAGGACGCCCAGCTGGAGTGGTTCGCCCGGCTCGCCGAGCGCGTCACCGAGGGGCTCGTCACCTGTGGCTACCCCCGCTGCAAGGGGGACGTCATGGCGACCAACCCGCACTGGCGCAGGCCGCTCGCGCAGTGGCAGGACGAGTTCACGTCCTGGCTCACCACGCCGACTCCCGACGCCGTGCTGCACTCGTCGATCTTCTTCGACATGCGGCCGGTGCACGGCGACCCGAGGCTGCACACCCGGCTCCAGCAGCACGTGCTGCGGATGACCCCGGGGGCCACGACGTTCATCGCCCATCTCGCGAAGCAGGCGGAGGCCCACGAGCCCCCGCTGGGGTTCTTCCGCGGCTTCGTGCTCGAGAAGGCCGGCGAGCACCGGGACAGCCTCGACATCAAGCGCGGCGGCATCCTCGGCGTCGTCGAGCTCGCCCGGGTCCACGCGCTGGCCGTCGGGTCGCCCGCGGTTCACACCCGCGCCCGGATCGAGGCGTGCCGCGCGGCCGGGGCCATCAGCGACGAGCTCGCCGACGACCTGCGCGACGCGTTCGAGTTCATGGGGTACGTGCGGCTGCGGCACCAGTCGGCCCAGGTCCGGGACGGCCGAGCCCCGGACAACTTCGTGTCCCCGGGGGCGCTGTCCAGCTTCGAGAAGCGCCACCTGAGGCAGGCGTTCTCCATCGTCCGGTTCGCCCAGCAGGCGCTGGGTCGGCGCTACCTCACCGCGTTCGTCCCGTGATCCGGCTCGGCCGGTCGGTCGCCCGACGTCAGCAGCGGGCGCTGCGCACGGCCACGCCCGGCCCCCTCGCCGAGTTCCTGCGCGCCGGGTCCCCCGGCCGCGACACGCCCCTGGCCGACCTCCCCCTCCTGGCGCTCGACATCGAGACGACGGGGCTCGACCCGCGCACCGACCGGGTCCTCTCGCTCGGCTGGGTCCCGGTCGACGGGGGCCGCGTCGTGCTCGGCGGCGCCGGGCACGTCGTCGTGAGCGACGCGGGGGAGGTCGGGCAGAGCGCGACGGTGCACGGCATCACCGACGACGCGCTCGCCACCGGGTCACGGCTGGACGAGGTGCTGCCGGAGGTGCTGGCCGCCCTGTCGGGGCGGGTCCTGCTCGCGCACTTCGCCCGGATCGAGACCGAGTTCCTCGGCAGCGCCTGCGAACGGCTGTGGGGCGCCGGGATGCCCTGCGAGGTCGTCGACACCTTCGAGCTCGAGCGGCGTGCCGTCGGCGGCGTCTGGGGCGGCGCCACACCGCCCGGTGCGCTGCGCCTGTGGGCCGCGCGGCAGCGGCGGGGCCTGCCCGTCTACCGCGCCCACGAGGCCCTCACCGATGCCCTCGCGTGCGCCGAGCTCTACCTCGCCCAGCGGGCCGAGCTGGAGGCGCGCTCTCCCGGAACGACGACGACCCTCCGCCAGGTCGTGGCGTGAGGGTCGGCGGGCTGCCGCGAGGCGGCGGGGGTGCGGGTCAGATGACCCGCGGCGAGGTGGTCTGCGCGAGGTAGTAGAGCTCGTGGGCCTCGCGGGCGAGGTCGCGGTCGACCTGCGGGTACCAGCCGGTCCCCTCACGGCGGGAGGTGCGGAGGTTGGCGGCGAGGGCGCGGGCCTTCTGGAAGGAGATGGACATGGCGTTCATGATGTCGATCATCCGGGATTCAACTGTTCAGCACAACGCGCCTCTGCTACGCGGTTGTGCAGTAACGCTTAAGATTGCGACATGCTCGACCCGCACCGTCTCACCGTCTTCCGCGCCGTCGTCGCGAGCGGCTCCGTGCAGGCCGCCGCCGACAACCTCGGCATGACGTCGTCGGCGGTCAGCCAGCACCTCGCGGCCCTCCAGCGCGAGACGGGGCTCCTGCTCTTCGAGCGCGCGGGCCGGGGCATCGTCCCCACGGAGACGGCGCTCGTCCTGGACGCGCAGAGCGACGAGGCGATGAGCCAGTGGAGCCGCCTGGACCAGGTCGTCGGCGACCTGCGCGACGGCCGCTCGGGGCGGCTCACCATCGGCTACTTCGCGTCGGCCGGCTCCGCGTGGATGCCCACGCTCGTGCGGCGGCTGTCCGCGGAGTACCCCGACCTCGTCCTCGAGCTCGTCCTCAACGAGGTCGAGCAGCGAGGGCCGCGGCCCGACATCGACCTCGTCATCGACCCGCCGGACACGCCGCCACCGGACGGGCACCGGCGCGTCGACCTCACCGAGGACCCGTTCGTCGCGGTCGTCCACCGCGACCACCCGCTCGCCGGCCAGGCCGAGATCGCGCTCACCGACCTGCGAGGGGAGACGTGGGTGAGCAACGACCACCCGCGCGCCGTCGGCCACCGGATCCTCGTGGCCGCGTGCGCTGCGGTCGGGCTGCGCCCGCGCTTCAGCGTCCAGGCGCAGGACCACTACACCGCCATCGGCTTCGTCGCTGCCGGCGTCGGGGTATCGGTCATGCCCGGGCTCGCAGCCCGCGGCCTGCCCGCGTCCGTCGTCCGGCTCGCCATCGCCCCGCCGGCGCCGGTGCGCCACCTCGCGGCCGTCGTCCGTCAGCTCGGGGCCTCCACGGCGCCGGCCGAGCGGGCGGTCCAGCTGCTGCAGGACCTCATCGCGCACCCGAGCGCCCGGCGCCGCTGAGGTCAGTGCTTCATCCAGAGCCGCGCCACGATGGCGTTGTGGTCGCTGTGCTCGCTGTTGTAGACGAAGTGGTGGTCGTCGAAGTCCATGAGCCGCGCCTCGGGGGTGCGGATCCAGGCGTAGACGTAGTCGACCCGCCGGTTGCCGAGCGTAGGCAGGCCCGTCACGTCGATCCGGGAGTAGCTGGAGCGCAGGCTCGGGACGCCGTTCTGCCGGTTCTCGAGGACGGTGTACGGGAACTTCGCGTACTGGACGCGCTTGTCGTCCTCGTAGTCGACGTTGAAGTCCCCGGTGACGACGACCTGGCCGTTGTCCTTCTTGTCGAGGACGAGGTCCTTGATCATCCGGATGTGCTTCTCGGCGTCGGCGGTGCGCGGCAGGTCGTAAGGATGGCCGTTGTCGTCGATGTGCGCGTTGAGGTGGTTGTTGATGTGCGTGATCTTGCGGCCGCTCGGCGTGTGCACGTACGTGGCCCAGGTGATGTAGCGCGGCGGCGGCGGCTCACCCTCCGGGCCGCTGTCGCAGACGAAGATCGTGCCCTTGTCGATCCGGTCGAACATCGACTTCTTGGCCAGCACGGTGACCTCTCGGGCCCACATGTTGGCCGGCGTCCAGGCGTACCAGTCGTGGTTCGCCGCCCACTGGTCGATGGTGTCGCCGCGGCTCTGGACCTCCTGGAGTCCCACCATGTCGGCACGGTCGGTGATCGCGTTGAGCTCGTCCTTGAACTGGGCATCGCTCAGTCCGGAGTAGATGTTGAAGCTCGCGACGCGGAAGGTCGACGAGTTCGCGGGTGCGGCGCTCGCGGACCTGGCGGCGGTGGCGGCGGCAGCCCCGGTGAGGGCGGTGGCTCCGGCCAGCCGGGCCAGGGTGCGCCGGCTGACGCGGGTCGGGACGTCGTTCATCGGTGTCTCCTTCGGAGGGTCGGGTCGTCGAGGAGGACTCTCGACGGCACCGCTGCGGCGTCGCTGTGTTCTGGATGTGCCGACGTCGCAGGGGATCCGAGCCGCTCGGCCAGGGCGAGCCCCTCGACGTCGAGGTCGGGCAGCAGCCGGTCGAGCCAGCGCGGGATCCACCAGGCCGTGTCGCCCAGTAGGTGCATCACCGCGGGGGTGAGCGTCATCCGGACGAGGAAGGCGTCGACGAGCACACCGACGGCGAGGCCGAAGCCGATGGGCCGCACCATCACGAGGTGGCTGAAGGCGAAGCCGAGGAACACCGAGGTCATGATGATCGCGGCGGCCGAGACGACGCGGGCGCCGTGGACGAAGCCGGACCGGATCGCGGTCCGGGAGTCCTCGCCGTGGGCGCGGGCCTCGTGCATGCCCGAGACGAGGAACATCTGGTAGTCCATCGCGAGGCCGAAGAGCACGCCGATGAGGATGATCGGCATGAACGACAGCAGCGGTCCGGGCTGGGTCACGCCGAAGAGCTGGCCGAGCCAGCCCCACTGGTGGACGGCGACCGTCGCGCCGAAGGCCGCCGCGACCGACAGGAGGAAACCTCCGGTCGCGACGAGCGGCACGACGAGCGAGCGGAACACGGCGAGGAGGATGAGGAGCGACATCCCGACGACGACGGCCAGATAACCCGGGAGGGCCGCGGCGAGCCGGTCGGAGATCTCGATGTTCGCGACGGTCTGTCCGGTCAGGCCCACCTCGATGCCGCTGCGCCGCTCGAGCACGCCGGCGGCTGACTCGACGGCGGCGAGCGTCGCGCGGGTGGTCTCGTCGGCCGGGCCCGACGCCGGGACGATCTGGAACGCGAGGGTCGCGCGGTCCGTGCTCTCGCCGAACGGTACGACGCTCGCCACCGGGTCGAGGTCGGCGAACGTCGAGGCGACGTCGGCCTGGGCCCGGAGCACCTCGGAGTCGGTGCGCGGGGCGTCCCGCGGGGGGAGCGTGGCGACGGCGACGATCGGGCCGTTCATGCCCGGGCCGAACTCGTCGGCGATCGTCGTGTAGGCGGTGTACGCCGACGACCCCCTGGGCTCGCTGCCGCCGTCGGGCAGGCCGAGGTTCATCGCCCGCACGGGAAGCGCGGAGATCGCGACAACCGCCACGACGCCGAGCAGCGTGAGCCACGGGTGGCGGGTGACCCGGGCGACGTACCAGCCGCCGTGCTCCTCCTCGGGGGCGGCGGGGGACCCGGCCCGGGTCGTCGGGTCGCCCGGGGTGGCGAAACCGGCCCGGTGCCAGCCGCGGCGGGACACGACGCGCGGGCCCATGAGCCGCAGGACGGCCGGGGAGATGGTGAGCGCGACCACGACGGTGACGGCCACCGTGACGGCGGCGACGACCCCCATCTGGGCGAGGATCGGGATGCCCGACAGGACGAGGGCGGCCAGGGCGATGACGACGGTGGCCCCGGCGAAGGTGACCGCGCTGCCGGCCGTCGCGACCGAGCGGGCGATCGACTCGCGCAGGGGCATCCCGCCGAGGACGGACACGCGGTGCCGGTTGACGACGAAGAGGGCGTAGTCGATCCCGACCGCGAGTCCGATCATCAGGGCGAGCGCGGGAGTCGTGGTGTTCAGCTCGACGACGGAGGTGAACGCCATCGCCCCACCGAGTCCGACGCCGACGCCGAGGAGGGCGACGAGCAGGGGCAGCCCGGCCGCGACGAGGCTGCCGAGGACGGCGACGAGGACGAGCACCGCCACCGAGAGCCCGAGGATCTCGCCCGGACCGACGAGGGCGATGTCCTGGGTGATCTCGACGCTGTAGGACGCCGTGACACCTGCGGCGTCGAGGATCGCGTCGCCACGCTCGGCGATCAGGGCACGGTCCTCGACGGGGATGGACTGCGCATCGTCGTCGAACTGCACCTGCACGACGGCGTGACGACCGTCCTCGCTGACGAGCCGGGTGCCCGCGGAGGCGGCGGCGAGCGCGGCTCCGGCCTGGTACTGGGCCTCGCCGGCACGCAGCTCGCGCTCGGACGCGGCGAGCCGTTCCCCGCCGGCGTCCAGCTGCCGACGACCGTCGTCGACCTGGGCCTGGAGCGAGGGCAGGCTGGGGTCGTCCGGGTCCTCGGCCCGGGCGGCGGCGAGGAAGGCCTCGCCCGCGGTCAGCTGCTGCTCGGCCTCGGCCAGCTGCTGCCGACCGTCCTCGAGCTGGGCGCGGCCGTCGGCGAGCTGCTGCTTCGTCGCGGCGAGGGTGTCGGCCGACTCGTCGATCTGGCGCTGGGCCTCGAAGGGGTCGACGACGCGCTCGACGTGCGGGACGGAGCCCCAGGCGTCGAGGGCCTGCGCGACGGCTCGCCGCTGGTCGTCGGTGAACGCGCCGTCGCCGCTGCTCAGCACGACGCGCCCGAACCCACCGGCCGCCTCGGGCACCTCGTCGCCGAGCTGGGTCAGGACCTTCTCGAACTCGGTGCCCGGCATCGTGATCCGGTTCGTCAGCGGCGTGCCGACGGTGCCGGCCAGGGTCCCGCCGAGGGCGAGGACGACGAGCCACCCGGCGATGACCGGCCACGCGTGGGCGGCGCACCGGTGGCCGAGGCGGTATAGAGCGGTGGACATGGGGACCTTCCGGGTGGTCTGGCGATCGCGGTCAGCGCTGCCGGCCAGCGGTGGCGTCGGGCAGGAGGTCGGTGCCGAGGTGGCCGAGGGCTTCGGCGAAGGTGGCGTGGAACGACGTGGGGGGTCCGGGCGGCCCGTCCGCGGCGTGACGGGCCCACACCCGCATCGCGGCCTCCCCGGCAGCGAGGATCGACGTCGCGAGCGTCGCGATGTGCAGCTCGGAGGGCCCGGGGCCCAGGCGCTCGCGGAGCCACGGCTCGAGCCAGTCGAGCCACCCGTGCAGCTCGGCGAGGATGAGCGCGTTGGCGTGCGGGGAGGCCGTGCCGGCCGCGGCGAGGACGCCGATGCGCTCGACGAGGTCGAGGTCGGTGGGGTCGTCGACCACCGACAGCAGGCTCCGGCGGACCGGCTCACCCAGCGGGCGTGCCTCCAGCCGCCCGCTGACCGAGGCGAAGAACTCGGCGACGGTCGCGGTGAGGACGGACTCGACGGAGGGGTAGTAGTTGAAGAACGTCCGGCGGGAGACCCCCGCGCGTTCGGCGACGGCGTCGGCGGTGATCGCGTCGATCCCCTCGTCGCGCACGATCGTGTACGCCGCCCGGGCCAGGGCCCGGCGGGTGTCCGCACGCTTGCGGTCGCGCAGCGAGGAGGTCACGCAGGTCGGGCGGCCGGTCATCACTGCACGATAGTGCAACGATGCACTGTGATGCACGCCAGGGGGGAGGTGCTGTCCCGGCACCGTCGTGGGACGCTGGGGGCATGGTCGACCGCTCTGCCGCAGACCGCCGGGCCGACGCGCTGCTGGCGCTCGTGCGGGACGCCGTCATCGGCGAGGACCACGTGATGGAGACCCCCTACGGGCGTCGTCGCGTCACCTACGCCGACTACACCGCCTCCGGCCGGGCGCTGGCCTTCATCGAGGACTTCATCCGCGACGAGGTGCTGCCCGCCTACGCGAACACGCACACCGAGTCCAGCGGCACCGGGCTCCAGACGACCCGGCTGCGGGAGGACGCCCGCCGGGTCATCCACGCGGCGGTGCACGGGGACGCCGACACCGTCGTCGTGTTCGCCGGGTCGGGGTGCACCGGCGCGATCGACAAGCTCATCGGGGTCCTCGGCCTGCGCATCCCGTCGGCGCTCGAGGACCGCTGGAGCCTCTCGAGCCACATCCCCGCGGACCAGCGCCCGGTCGTGCTCATCGGCCCCTACGAGCACCACAGCAACGAGATCCCGTGGCGCGAGACGATCGCCGACGTCGTGACGATCCACGAGGACGCCGACGGGCGCATCGACACCGCCGACCTCGGCGCCCGGCTCACGGAGTACGCCGACCGGCCGCTGGTCATCGGCTCGTTCAGCGCCGCGTCCAACGTCACGGGCATCGTCTCGGACACCCACGGCATCTCGGCGCTGCTGCACCGGCACGGGGCCCTGGCGTTCTGGGACTTCGCCGCGGCCGGGCCGTACGTCGACATCGAGATGGCGGCTCCGGAGGGCGGCGACCCGCTCGCCTACAAGGACGCGATCTTCCTGTCGCCGCACAAGTTCATCGGCGGCCCCTCGACCCCGGGGGTGCTCGTGGCGCGGCGCGAGCTGTTCGGCAACCGGGTGCCCGTCGTCCCGGGCGGCGGGACCGTGGCCTACGTCAACCCCGAGGACCACGCGTATCTCGCCGACCCGGAGCACCGGGAGGAGGGCGGCACCCCGGCCATCATCGAGTCGATCCGGGCCGGGCTCGTCTTCCAGCTCAAGGACGCCGTCGGGGTCGACACGATCCGGGCCCGCGAGGAGCGGTTCCTCGAGCGGGCCGTCACCGCGTGGCGGGCCGAGCCGGCGATCGAGATCCTCGGCAACCTCGACGCGGAGCGCCTCTCGATCGTCTCGTTCGTCGTGCGCTCCCCGGCGGGCCGGCACCTGCACCACAACTTCGTCGTCGCCCTGCTCAACGACCTCTTCGGGGTCCAGTCGCGCGGTGGGTGCTCGTGCGCCGGCCCGTACGGGCACCGGCTCCTCGGCATCGACCTCGAGCGCAGCCACGAGTTCGAGCGCGAGATCACCGGAGGCTGTGAGGGCATCAAGCCGGGCTGGGTGCGGGTCAACTTCAACTACTTCATCTCCGACACCGTCGCGGACTACATCGTCGAGGCGGTCCGAATGGTCGCCCGGGACGGCTGGCGGCTGCTCGGCGACTACGGCTTCGACCCGCTCACCGGGCTGTGGCGGCACCGGCGGGGGGTCGTCGAGCCCCGGGTCCGCCTCGCCGACGTGCGCTACGACGACGAGGGAGTGCTGCACCTCCCGGCCTCGGACACCCGCGGCGGCGAGGGGATGCTCGCCGACCACCTCGCGGACGCCGCTCGCATCCTCGCGGCCGCGACCCCGCCGGACCTCGCCGTGGCGGCCGAGCACCTGTCCGCCGACTTCGAGCATCTCCGCTGGTTCGACCTGCCGGCCGGCGCGGTCAGCGGTCCCTGAGCGGGGTGGCCGCGGTGACGGCGGCCACGTCGAGCGGGCCGTAGAGGTGCGGGAACTCCTCGCCGGTCGTCGGGTCGCCGACCTCCCAGCGCAGCGGAGCGGTGAGCAGCGCGGGGTCGATCGTCAACAGGAGAAGCCCGCCCTCGTGCTCGCCGTAGAACCGGCGCAGCACCCCGGGCCACTGCTCGGCCGTCGACAGGTGGACGAACCCGACCTCGGCGAGGGACAGGCCCCGCGTCGACCGCTCGTACCGTCCCGTCCGCCGTGCCGCGGCCCACTCGTCGGCGTCGGCGACGTGGAACAGGGCCTCCGGCGTGCTCACGCGTCCCGGGCCGAGAGCTCGTGGACGAACGGCACGACGTCGGCGATGGACTCCACGACCCGGGTGGGCCGGTAGGGGAAGGCCTCGACGTCGCCCGGCCGGGTGGACCCGGTGGACACCAGGACCGTGCGGAGGCCCGCCTCCAGCCCGCTCTTGATGTCGGTGTCCATCCGGTCCCCGATCATCACCGTCGTCTCGGAGTGGGCTTCGAGGCGGTTGAGTGCGCTGCGCATCATGAGCGGGTTGGGCTTGCCGATGAAGTACGGAGTGCGCCCGGTCGCGGTGCTGATGAGCGCGGCCACCGACCCCGTCGCGGGCAGCGTGCCGTGGATGCTCGGCCCGCTCGGGTCGGGGTTGGTCGCGATGAAGCGAGCGCCCGCCTCGATGTGCCGGATCGCCTTGGTGATCGCCTCGAAGGAGTAGGTCCGGGTCTCGCCGAGGACGACGTAGTCGGGGTCGCGGTCGGTGAGGACGTAGCCGACGTCGTGCAGGGCCGTCGTGAGCCCCGACTCACCGACGGCGAAGGCGGACCCCCCGGGGCGCTGGTCGGCGAGGAAGTCGGCGGTGGCCAGGGCGGAGGTCCAGATGCAGGTCTCCGGCACGTCGATCCCGCTGCGCAGCAGCCTGGCCCGCAGGTCGCGCGGAGTGAAGACGGAGTTGTTGGTCAGGACGAGGAACGGACACCCGGAGGACTTCAGGGCCTCGATGAACTCGGCCGCCCCGGGGATCGGCTCCTCCTCGTGGACGAGGACGCCGTCCATGTCGGTGAGCCACGTGTGGACCGGGCGCGGGGTCGTCATGGCGCCATTGTCGTCGGTCGTCCGCCGTCCGCGGGGCAGTCGTCCACTCGTCGACCCCGCCCGACGTCGGCATAGGGTCGCAGGGTGAGCCAGCGCATCCGCCCCGCGACCCCGCACGACGTCCCGGCGATCGTCCGGATGGTCCGTGATCTCGCCGAGTACGAGAAGGCACTGCACGAGGTCGACGCCTCCGACGAGCACGTCCGTGCGGCGCTCTTCCCGGACGACGGGGTGACGACGACGTTCGCGCACGTGGCGGAGGTCGACGACGAGGTCGTCGGGATGGCCGTGTGGTTCCTGTCGTACTCGACGTGGACCGGGACGAACGGGGTGTGGCTCGAGGACCTCTACGTCGACCCGGCACACCGGGGCTCGGGCCTGGGCCAGGACCTGCTCCGGACGCTCGCGGGGGTCTGCGTCGAGCGGGGCTACTCCCGGCTCGAGTGGTGGGTCCTGGACTGGAACGCCCCGAGCATCGGCTTCTACGAGTCCATCGGGGCACTAGCGCAGGACGAGTGGACCCGCTTCCGGCTCGATGGGCAGGCGCTCGCCGCGCTCGCGGCGACCCGCCGCTGACCCGCCGCTGGCCGCGGCCGTCAGTCCTTCGAGTCGGGCGCGGCGGCAGCGGTGCGCGCGTACGGCGTGAGCAGCTGGTCGACCGGCGCGTAGTCGTCGGTGAGGACCGGGGCGTCCCCGACCCAGGCCTCGAGGGCGGCACCGTCGATGACCTCCCACCCCACCTCGCGCTCGGCGAGCCGGCCGGCCCAGGCGGCGGTGTCGATCGGCGCGTGCGAGGCGAGCACGACGAGGTTCCCCCCGCGGCGGCCGCCCGCACCGTCCGTGCCGCCCGGGCCGGCGACCGACGCGGGGGTCGCGGCGAGAGCCACGTGCTCGAAGACCGTGGCCAGAGTTGCCGCCTCGGCGCGGGCGAAGCCGAGCGGGCCGTGGTCGATGAGGTTGGCCGCGTACACGCCGTCCGCCCGCAGCACCCGCTCGACGCCGAGCAGGGCCTCGCGGGTCGTGAGGTGCCACGGCACGCTCACCCCACCGAAGGCGTCGCCGACGACGAGGTCGAGGCTGTCGTCGGCCACCGCCCGCAGTCCGCTGCGGGCGTCCTCGACCCGCACCCGCAGGTCCGGACCGGTGCGCAGGCCGAGTCGCTGCTCGTCGACCGCGACGACCCCCGGGTCGATCTCGGAGACGGTGCTGACGGTGCCGGGCCGTTCGGCGGCGAGGAACCGCGGCAGGGTGAGCCCGCCACCGCCGAGGTGATGCGCCTGCAGCGGCGCCTCCGATGGGAACTGCGACTCCGTGGCGGCGGCCAGGGCACGGATGTAGGCGAACTCGAGCCGGGTCGGGTCGTCGAGGTCGACGAAGGAGTGCCGCAGGTTGTCCAGGACGAGGGTGCGACCGCGCGGGTCGTCCGCGTCGGAGGCGACGACGGCGCAGTGGTAGACGGTCTCGACGTCGCAGTTGCTCGGGACGAGGGCCGCGCCGAGCCCGCCGAGGCCGACGACGACCGCCGCGGTGGCGGTGGCGGAGCGGCGCGAGCCGACCTGGGTCACGACGCCGCCGACGGCGAGCAGGACGCCGAGGCCGACCATGATCCAGGTGACGGGGACCCGGGAGATGAGGACGAACCCGGTGAGCACGGTGCCGAGGATCGCTCCGGCCGTGCCGATCCCCGACAGCCGGCCGACGACCGACCCGGTCTCGGCGAGGGTCGAGAGGCGCAGCTTGGTCACCATCGGGGTGACCGCCGACAGGAGGACGCCCGGGACGATGATCGTCGCCGCGGCCGCGACGAGGAGGAACGAGCCTCCTGCCAGGGTGCCGGCGGCGCGCACGACGAACGGTGTGGCCGCGACGACGACGCCCGCCGCGAGGAGCAACGGGCCCAGCAGGACGCGCGCGTTGCGCTCGTCGGCCCAGCGGCCACCGAGCCACGCCCCTGCGGCGATGGCCGCCAGTGCGAGCCCGATGACGAGGGTGCTCGTCTCGAGGGTCAGGCCGAGGTAGGGCGCGAGGAGGCGCAGCGCGACGATCTCGACGACGAGCACGGCCGCGGAGGAGCCGAAGACCAGCGCGGTGGCGGCGGTGCCACCGATGCCGGGCTCGTGCCGGTCGCCCTTCCTCACGACTCCGGGACGTTCGTCTCGAGCTCGGCGAGCCAGGCGGCGGCCGAGGCGTCCGACGGCATCCGCCAGTCGCCACGCGGCGACAACGAGCCCCCGGCCACGACCTTCGGCCCGTTCGGGAGCGCCGAACGCTTGAACTGGTTCGCGAAGAACCGCTTCAGGAACACCTGCATCCAGTGGCGCACGGTGGCCAGGTCGTAGTCGGTGCGGTCGCGCTCGGGGTAGCCCGGGGGCCACTCGCCGACCGCGACGTCACGCCAGGCGTGCTCGGCGAGGAAGGCGATCTTGCTCGGCCGGTAGCCGCGCCGCAGGACGTGGAAGAGGGTGAAGTCGTGCAGCGCGTAGGGCCCGATGGTGTCCTGCGTCGACTGGATCCGCTCGCCCTCCCTCGCCGGGACGAGCTCGGGGCTGATCTCGGTGTCGAGGATGCGCAGGAGGGTGCGCCCGGCCTCGTCGTCCCCGAGCTGGCCGGAGGAGACGACCCAGCGGATCAGGTGCTGGATCAGGGTCTTCGGCACGCCGGCATTGACCCCGTAGTGCGACATCTGGTCGCCGACGCCGTAGGTGCACCACCCGAGGGCGAGCTCGGAGAGGTCGCCGGTGCCCAGGACGATGCCGCCGCGGTGGTTGGCCGTGCGGAACAGCACGTCGGTGCGCAGGCCGGCCTGGACGTTCTCGAACGTCACGTCGTAGACCTCGTCGCCGTCGCCGGCCGGGTGGCCGAGGTCGCGCAGCATCTGGGTGGCGAGGGGGCGGATGTCGACGACGTCCCACTCGATGCGCAGGGACTCCATGAGGTGGATCGCGTTGTCCTTGGTGCCCGCGCTCGTCGCGAACCCCGGCATCGTCAGGCCGAGCACGTGGGTGCGGGGCAGCCCCAGCCGGTCGCAGGCCTTGACCGCGACGATCAGCGCGTGGGTGGAGTCGAGCCCACCCGAGACGCCGATGACGATGCGCGGCATCCGGGCCGGGTCGCCCCCGCCGATGGCCCGCATCCGCTGCTCGAGGGCGCTGACCTGGATGTTGTACGCCTCGTAGCAGTCCAGCGCGAGGCGGGCCGGGTCGTCGGGCACGAAGGGGAACCGGTCGACGACCCGCCGCAGGCCGAGGTCCCCGCCCGGCGGGCGGAGCCGGAACGGGACCACCCGGAAGCCGGCGTCGTCGGCGGAGTAGGCACCCGCGTTGTCGTCGAAGGACCCCTGCCGGATGCGCTCCTGGCGGAGCCGGTCGAGGTCGACGTCGACGACGGTGCGGCGCGGGCCCTCGGGGAACCGCTCGGACTCGCCGAGGAGGTCGCCCATCTCGTACGCCATCGTCATGCCGTCCCACGACAGGTCGGTGCTGGACTCGCCGGCGCTCGCGGCGGCGTAGACGTAGGCGGCGTTGCACCGCGCGCTGGCCGAGCGGGCCAGCAGGTGACGGTCTTCCGCGCGCCCGACCGTGATGGGGGACGCCGACAGGTTGAGCAGCACCGTCGCCCCGGCCAGCGCGGCCTCGTGGCTGGGGGGCACGGGCACCCACAGGTCCTCGCACACCTCGGCGTGCACGACGAGACCCGGCACGTCGTCGGCGGTGAACAGCAGGTCCGGGCCGAACGGAATCTCGCCGTCGGCGTCCGCTCCGGGCCACCCCGCCCGGACGAGGAACTGACCCTCCTGCCCCGTGCCGGCCGCGAACCACCGCTTCTCGTAGAACTCCCGGTACGTCGGGAGGTAGGCCTTCGGGGCGACGCCGAGCACCGAGCCGCGGTGGATCGCGACGGCGCAGTTGTAGAGACGGTGCCCGTGCCGCAGGGGCGCGCCGACGACGACGAGCGGGGTCAGCCCGGCTGTGGCCTCGGCGATCGCGACGACGGCGTCGTCGACGGCATCGAGGAGCACGTCCTGGAGCAGCAGGTCGTCGATGGCGTAGCCCGAGAGCGACAGCTCGGGGAACAGGGCGACCGCGACGCCGTCGTCGTGACAGGCCCGGACCTGCTCGACGATGCGCCGCGCGTTCTCGGCGGGGTCGGCGAGGGCGACGGGGAGGGTGCACGCCGCGACCCGGGCGAACCCGTGGGCGTAGACGTTCCGGAAGTCCATGGCCCCGAGGCTAGTGCCGATGCCCGCGCGAGCGGTCCCGGTCAACCCTCGCCCTCTGGGCGCCGCCAGCAGGCGGCGGGTCTGCAAGACTGCCCGGCCATGACTCCCGCTCCGTCCGTATCGTTGCAGGCCGTCGACGCCGCGACCTGGCGTGAGGTCGCGGACCTCGCGCCCCGCCCGGACCAGTCGGAGTGGGTGGCGCCGGTGACCCGGTACCTCTGCTTGTGCGTGTACGACGGGCTCTGGCAGCCGCTCGCCATCCGGGCAGGCGGCCGCGTCGTCGGCTTCGTCATGTGGGCGATCGACGACAGCGACGGGAGTCACTGGATCGGCGGGCTCGTCGTCGATGCCGCCCACCAGGGCCGCGGGATCGGCCGGGCCGCCGTCCAGGCCCTGCTGGCGAGGTTCGAGGCGTCCCCCGGCTACCAGGAGGCGGCCCTCACCTACGACCCGGCGAACTCGGCTGCCCGTCACCTCTACCGGTCCCTCGGCTTCGTCGAGACCGGGGAGGAGGACGACGGCGAGGTCGTGGCCCGGCGCCCCCGGGACGCCGTCAGGGCGTGAGCAGGACCTTGCCGGTGGCCCGGCGCTCGTCGACGGCGAGCAGGGCGGCGACAACCTCGTCGAGGCCACGGACCTCGCCGATGACGGGGTCGACGGCACCGGACTCCAGCAGCGGCACGAGGTCGTCCCACTGCCGCCGCAGGTAGCCGGTGCCCGGACCCGCCGGATGCGTCCACCAGGCGCCCCAGCCCACCCCGACGACCGAGATGTTGCCCAGCAGCAGCCGGTTGACCTTGACCTCCGGGATGGACCCCGCGGTGAACCCGATGACGAGGTGACGGCCCCCGGGGGCGAGGGACCGCAGGGAGTCGGTGAGCCGGTCGCCGCCGACGGGGTCGACGACGAGGTCGACCCCCCGACCCGAGGTGAGGTCGGCGACGGCGTCCTTAAACCCGTCCGCGAGCACCACGTCGTCGGCGCCGGCGGCTCGGGCGACCGCAGCCTTGGCGTCGGTGGAGACCACCGCGACGACCCGGGCGTCCCAGGCCTTGGCCAGCTGGACCGCCGCCGTGCCGACGCCGCCCGCCGCCCCGTGGACCAGGACGGTGTCACCCGCGCGGATCCGGCCCCGTTCCCGGAGTGCGAAGTGGCAGGTGAGGTAGTTCATCGGCAGCGCCGCCCCGGCCGACCACGTCGTGGCGTCGGGCAGGGGGAAGACCATGGCCGGGTCGACGGCGACGGCCTCGGCGAAGCCACCGAGGACGCAGAACGCCGCCACCCGGTCCCCGGTCGCGAGCCCCGAGCCGGGGGGTGCCGACCGGACCCGCCCGGCGATCTCGGACCCGGGCACGAACGGCGGGTCGGGCCGCAGCTGGTACTCGCCACGGGTGAGCAGGACGTCCGGGAAGCAGACCCCGGCCGCCGCGACGTCGATGACGACCCGGGTGGCGGGGATGCCGGTGTCCTGCGGATCGGGGACGTCGACGACCTCGACGGCGCCGGGTCCGTCGAGCCGGGTGACCTGGGCTGCGCGCATCCTCCGATCGTAGGGACGTGGCTGTGGGTGTGAACACCGCGTGACATCCCGACGGCTGTGCGTGTCGCGGGAATGCGCGAGGCCGTCGACGGGCTTGCATCCCTTGTGCCCGCGCCCCGCCATCCTGCCCTCGCCACGGCCGCCCTCATTCTCGGCGGCATCGCCATCGGGACGACCGAGTTCGTCACGATGGGTCTCCTGCCGCAGATCGCCGACGGCGTCACCGTGTCGATCCCGGAGGCCGGGCACACGATCTCGGCGTACGCCGCCGGTGTCGTCGTCGGAGCCCCGCTCATCGCCGCCCTCGGCGCGACCCTGCCGCGCAAGGGGCTGCTGCTCGGGCTGATGGTGGCGTTCGCCGCCGGCAACGCGCTGAGCGCCCTCGCCCCGAGCTACGAGCTCCTCGTCGGGGCCCGGTTCCTCGCCGGTCTGCCGCACGGCGCCTTCTTCGGCGTCGCCGCGCTCGTCGCCGTCGACCTCGCCCCCCGCGGCCGGGCCGGCCGGGCTGTCGGCACGGTGATGCTCGGGATCCCGATCGCCAACGTGCTGGGGGTGCCCGGCGCCACCTGGCTCGGGCAGCACGCCGGGTGGCGGTCGGCGTACTGGCTGGTGGCGGTCCTGGGTCTCGCGACGGTGGCGCTGGTCGCGGCTCAGGTGCCGCAACTGCCGGGGGACCGGTCGCGCACGATGCGCGCCGAGCTCGCCGCGTTGAAGAACGTCCAGGTCCTGCTCACCCTCGCCGTCGGCGCGATCGGCTTCGGCGGGATGTTCGCCATGTACTCCTACATCGCGCCGACGGTCACCGAGGTCACCGGCCTGTCGGAGTCCGCCGTCCCCGTGTTCCTGCTCGTGTTCGGCGCCTCCGGCCTCGTGGGCAACGTCCTGGCGGGGAGGCTGGGCGACTGGTCGGTGCTCCGCTCGATCGTCATCGGGATGGTGGGGATCGGCGTCTCACTGGCCCTCTTCGCCGTCGCCGCTCCGTACGCGATCCCCGCGCTCGTCGTCCTCGCGATGACCTCGATCCTCGCGTCCGTCCTCGTCATCAACCTCCAGCTCCGGCTCATGCAGGTGGCCGGTGCGGCGCAGACCCTGGCGGCGGCGGGCAACCACGCAGCGCTCAACCTCGCCAACGCGCTCGGCGCCTTCCTCGGCGGCGCCGTCATCGCGGGCGGCTACGGCTACACCGCCCCGTCGTGGGTCGGGGTGGGGCTGGCGGTGCTCGGACTCGCGGTGCTGGGCGCCTCGGTCCTGCTGCACCGTCGCGACCGACGGGCCCGGCCGGGTGTCACGCGCACCGCCCCGGCGGACGTCCCCACCGGCGTCGCCTGAGGCTCGAGCACCCGCCGCGGTCTACCGGCGGGCGACGGCGGCCGTGAGCCGTTCCGCGGCCAGGGCAACGGTGTCGCTCGGCGTCGCGAGGGTCATCCGCGCGAACCCGGCGCCCTCGCGCCCGAACCAGTGGCCCGGGCTCATCGCCACGCCGGCGACCGACCCCAGCCAGCCGGGGATCTCGCGGACCTCCAGGCCGAGCCCCCGCAGGTCCAGCCACGCCAGATAGGTGCCCTCCACCGGGGCGACGGTGATCTGCTGGGGGAGCGCCGCCCGCAGCAGCTCGACGTTCCGCGCGACGAGCGCGAGGAGGTCGTCGAACCACGGGCCGCCGTGCCGGTAGGCCGCGTCGAACGCGGCGAGGCCGAACACGTTGTTCCGCGTCAGATGGAGCTGGGAGCTCCGCGTCTCGAACCGGTCACCGACCTCGGCCCGGTCGGTGACCAGCAGGGTGTCGCACACCCCCGCGAGACCGAAGCTCTTGATGGGGCCGTGGGTCGCCGCCCAGGCGACGTCGATGCCGCGCGCGGCCACGGCGAACGGCACGAACCGGTGCGGTGGCAGGGTGATGTCGGCGTGGATCTCGTCGGCGAGGACGAAGACGTCGTGCTCCACGCAGATCTCGGCGACCTGCCGCAGCTCGGCCGAGGTCCAGACCCGACCCACCGGGTTGTGCGGGCTGCACAGGATGAGCATCCGGGTCGAGGGCTCGGCGGCCACCGCGGCGAGGCCGTCGAGGTCGATCCGGTACCCGGCCTGGGTCCGCACGAGCGCGTTGCGGATCGGCCGCCGACCAGCAGCCGTGACCAACGGCTTGAAGTCCGTGAACACCGGAGGCTGGAGGATCTCCCCGTCGCCGGGGGAGGTCATCTGCTCGATGAGCACCCCGACCGAGGTGCCGACACTCGGGCTGACGAGCGTGCGCAGGCCCTCGCCGCTCCAGCCGTGGCGGGCCGCCGCCCAGGCCCAGAACGACTCGAGCACCGCGTCGGGCCTCGTCTCGTAGCCGTACCACCCCGTTCCGGCCCGGGCACGCAGAGCGGCGGTGACCTCCGGGGCGAGGTCGACGTCGGGTTCGGCGATCCACAGCGGGAGCACGCCCTCGCTCGTGCCGAAGTGCCGCTGCAGCGTCGCGGGGTCGCTGCCCTGACGGCGGCCCACCTCGGGACCGTCGGCGGTGCGCGGCGTCGCCATGTCCAGCCTCCTGCCGACCCGTCGGAGGTCAGGGCTCCATCATTGCGCAGCCCGATGGCGGCTCATCAGTACGGCGGGGCATCCGGGGGTGGCGGTCGCCGCCGATGGTCGCGGCAGCGGATGCGGACGATCGCCGGGCCCGGGCGGCTCCTGAGGTCGTGGAGGTCGACGCGGCAGCGGGGGGCGGTGAGTGCGCCCCGGAGGTGGTGTTCGAGGGTGAAGTCGAGGGGGGAGTGGGGGCCGTCGGGGACGGCGAGGCTGGGGGTGCCTGGTGCCGGCGGGGTGGGGTCGGTGCCGGTGTCGGGGAGGGTGGCGTGGTGGCGCTGGTCGGTGGGGTGGGTGGTGCGGTGCCGGCCGGTGGGGTCGGTCCAGGTCATGGTGGCGTCGGGGTGCAGGACGGCGCGCCAGCCGGGGCGTTGTTTGGTGCGGTGGTGGCGGCGGCAGAGGGTGGCGAGGTTGATGGCGGTGGTGGGGCCGGTGGGCCAGGGGGTGACGTGGTCGAGGTCGCAGAACCGGGCGGCGACGTGGCAGCCGGGGAAGCGGCAGTGGCGGTCGCGGGCTCTGACGAGCGCGGTGAGGGCGGTGCCGGGTCGGTAGGCGGTGGTGGCCAGGGCGTCGCCGGGGTCGGTGAGGGCCCCGGTGCCGGGGTGGCACGGCACGACCCGGGGCCGGCCGAGGCTGTCCCGGTCAGCCGGGTCCCTCTTGGTGGTGGTGGCGCGGATGGTGTCGTCGAGCCAGCCGCGCGGCACGAGGACGGGGTCGGCTGCCGCGGGCCCGGTCACCTCGACGAGGTCACCCGCGGCGGTCGCGGGCGTCACCACCGCGGGGTCCGGCGCCAGGGCCGGGCGTGCTGGGGGAGCGGCGTGTGCGATGGCGGTGGCCGCGGTGGCGGTGGCTGGGATGGCCGCTGTGGCCGCGGTGGTGAGGACGACCTCGACATCGATGGTGGCCTGGCCGGTGACGAGGTCGGTGAGGGCCTTGGCGCGGGCCCGGTCGATCCGCTCACAGACGCCGTCGGTGACGTAGCGCTGGGCGAGGGCGTCGACGGCGGCCCAGGCCCGGCAGGCCTCCTCGGAGGGGAAGGTGCCGAGCCAGGTGTCGACACCGGGCTCGTCGACCCAGCGTCGCAGCGCCGACTCCGAGCGGGCCCGCACGGCCCGCTGCCGGAGCAGGTCGGGACAGACCCGGGCCAGCAGCCGGCGGGTGCGGCGCCGCAGCCGGGGGGCGTCCTCGACCCCGAACCACGGCTCGAGGGCGGCGAGAACGGTGGCGGC
>NZ_CANLZR010000003.1 GCF_947495705.1 uncultured Phycicoccus sp. | reverse complement strand
TACCTGTCAAGCCTCAGCCGGAACACTGTCGCGGATCAGCCGAAGCCCGAACGTCGAGCATCAGGCGAAGTCATACACTCGAGCGCGAGCTGGCGGGGGGACTCGAACCCCCAACCCCCTGTTTACAAGACAGGTGCGCTACCGATTGCGCCACGCCAGCACGCCGGCCCGAGGGCCGACGGCCCCACACTCTAACGGGGCGGGACGGCCGGTCCGTGGGTCCGGCTCAGGAGCCGGGCCCTCACACCGCGGCTCCGGAACCGGGGTCTCAGGCCCCGACGCTCCGCGCCGAGGCGCCGGCCCGGATGCAGTCGGACAGGACGTCCAAGGTCACCTGATCGACTGCGCGTCAGCTCAGGCTCCAGTCCTACGGCGAGGCCGACCCCCTCGGCTGAGCCCCCAGGGGCGGGGGTGTGGGCTAGAGCCGCCCGTCCTCGAGCTCGGCGAACCCGGCCTTGGTCGCCGAGGTGACCTTGACGATCGACTGCCCGTCCGAGCTGGTGCCCAGCGTCCCGGGGACGACGGCGTGGCCCACCTTCGCGGGGTTCACCTTGTGGAACGCTGCGAGGAACGTCAGCGCCTGCTCGGCGCTCATGTCGGTCTGCGCGTACTTCGAGGTGATCGTCATCTGCCGGGGCAGTGCCTCGGGCCCGGCGAGCCGCGCCGCGACGGCAGCGGCGAGGATGATCTCCTGCTGGTGCTTCGACCGGCCGAAGTCGCCGTCGGGCAGCGACTTCCGTTCCCGGGCGTAGGCGAGGACGGTGTTTCCGTCGGCGGTCTGCTTGCCCTTCTTGACGTCGAGCAGGCCGAGGAAGCGGAAGCTGCGGTCGATGACGAGCGGCAGCCCGCCCGACTCGTCGACGATCTTGCGGAACCCGGCGAAACCGGTGACCGCGTACCCCTCGATCGGCAGGCCGCTCACCCGCTTCACCGTGTCGAGCTGGGCCTTGCCCCCGCCGTACGCGAACGCCGAGTTGATCTTCGCGGTGCCGCCCGTCGACAGCGGGACGTACAGGTCGCGCGGGATGCCGACGATGCCGGCGCCGCCCTTGCCGTCGATCCCGACGATCTGCAGGGTGTCGCCGCGGCTGCCCTTCAGGCTGCTCCCGGGCGAGTCCGAGCCGATGACGAGCATGAACCGCGGGGTCTTGCCGAGGTCGGTCTTCTTCTTCAGCGAGGGCCACCAGCCCCCGACGACCTTCCACGACGGCCCGACGGCCAGGGTGACGTCGTCGCCGGAGGTGACGACCGCGACCTTCTCCTTGCCCCAGGTCCCCAGGGACGCCTCGCCCTTGACGCCGGACTTGCCCTCGTAGACCTTCGCGACGGCGGCCGTCAGCTTCTCGTCCGCGTTCTTGATCGTGATCGTCGGCGTGGGGGTCGGGGTGGGCGTCGCACTGGCCGAGGCGGAGGTCGACACCGCGGTCGAGGCGGGCTCGGGGTCCGCCGAGCAGCCGGCGACCGCGACGACGGCGACGGTGAGGATGGCGAAGGGGCGAATGCGCATGGGACGAGAGGGTAGGCGGAGGCGGCGCCGGCTGGGCACCTGGCCACGCCGGGCCGGCCGGCTGGTCGGCGAACGGCCTGGTCAGCGCGCCGGGACGGCGGTCAGGAGGGGCCCGCGGGCCGTTCCTCGTGGGTTCCCTCACGGTGCGGGACCTCCGCGGGCTCCGTCTCGGCGTCCTCGGCCGCGTTCTCGGCGGCGGCCTTGGCCGGCTGGCCGCGCATCCGCCGGTCCCACGGGGCGGCGAGGAACTCACCGAGCACGGTCCCGGTGGCGATGGCGAGCAGCGCGGCGCCCGCGCTGAGCAGCGTCGTGATGCCCGACTGGAGGGACAGCAGCCCGGGGTCCGAGCCCTGCGCCACCATCTCGTACAGGCCACGGAAGATCGTGAGGCCCGGCAGCAGGGCGAAGCTGGCGGGGACGACGAGCACGAGCGACGGCGCGTCCATCCGCTGTGCGATGAGACGCCCGAGCACGCCGATCGTCACCGCGGCGAGCCCGGTGGCGGTGACGATGCCGACCCCGAGCGACCGGTTCAGCAACGCGGCGGCGACGAACCCGACGATGGTGAGGAGGCCGGTGGGGAGAACGACCCGGCGCCGGCTCTGGACCGTGACGGCCGCCGCCAGCCCGACGACGAGGGCGCCGATCAGGGCCGGCACGAACGGTGCCTGGCTGACCCGCAGGTCGAGCACCGACGGCGACACGAAGGAGGCCCCGGAGGACTCGATGACGGTGAGGAGCACCCCCAGCCCGGACGCGATCCCGATGATGAGCCCGGTGAGCGACAGGAGCACCGCGAGCAGACGTCCGGCCCCGGTGAGCGGGTACCCGAAGATGACGTCCTCGATCGCCGAGGCCATCGTGCGCCCCGGCAGCATGGCCACGATCCCGCCCGCGACGACGAAGGCGAACTCACTGCCGCTCAGGGGGATGAGCCCCATCGCCCCGAGGGCGTACGCCACCCCGGCGAGCAGGGTGGCGGCGAAGGCGTTGATGGCGTTGCCGTAGAACTCGGGCAGGTCGACCTTCGCGTGGGTGCGTGCGATGCCGCCGACGGCGAGCACGACGACCACGGTGACGGCCGCCGCCACGGCCCCGGCGCCGATGATGACCGCGACCGCCGACGCGAGCATCGCATTGGCGATCGACAGGGCCCAGTCCGGGAAGTTGCGCGGGTGCCGCTCGATCTCCCGCAGGCGTACCGCCGCCTCGTCCGTCGTCACGTCACCGTCGACGAGCGAGCGGACGAGCCGGTGCACCGCCATGAGGCGGCCGTAGTCGAACCGGGTCCGCCGCACCACCTTGAGCAGGGTGTGCTCGCGGCCGGCGCTGCTGCGGGCCTGGAGGATGATCGACTGCATCGTGATGTCCAGCTCGACCCGGTCGACGCCGGCGGCGGCGGCGGTCGCCGCGATGGCGCCCTCGACCTGGGGCGCGCCCGCGCCACAGCGCAGCATGACCTCGCCGACGCGTACGGCGAGGTCGAGGCCGCGGCGCACCGACTCGTCCTCGGCGGCCGCGTCGGGGATCCGGGCGTGCCGGTACGGCGTGCGCCGCAGCAGGTCGAGCATCGGCATCGGCTCGGTCGGGACGTCGCCGCGCAGCATCCGCGGGCGGCGGGGTTTGGGGTTGCTCACAGCGTCGGAGTCACTTCCCGCACCCATCCGGGCGCGTCGGCAAGGGGCCACCACCACGGCATGCCACGGCTGACCGTGACGGCGACGAGGCCGGCGGCGACGAGCAGCAGGGCCACGGCCACGGCCTGCCGCACCCCCGGGTGGACGGTGAAGCCGCGGACCATGCTGCGGCTGCCTCGCCGCAGGCTCGCGCCCCCGGGGCCCCACCACGCCGTCAGGGCCGTGAACACCGCCGCGGCGACGAGCGGCACGACCGCGTCGGTGCGCACCGGCTGGGACTGGACCGTGCCGAGGACGAGCGCCGCGGCGAACAGCGCGCACACCCCGACGAGCAGCGGGAGCACGCCCGTGACGACGGTGCCGACCAGCCCGACCAGCAGGTGCCAGGGGCTGCTCGCCACCGCCAGGGCGACGTCGCTGCCTCGGGCGCCCCGCTCGTGGCGGCGCATGACCAGGGAGGTGACGGAGCGGTCGGACGTCCGGGCGAGGACCATCCAGCCGAGCAGGGCGGCGAGCGCGACGAGGGGGGCGGCCACCATGCCCCCGACGAGCAGCGCGAGCAGCGCCAGGAGCGTCCCGGTGCGGGTCGGCAGGCCGATGCGCGGGTCGGTGGCGACCCGGACGACGTCCTCCTCGTCGTCCTCCGGGAAGGGCGCGGAGGGCAGGGCCCGCCGGGGGTCCACCGGTCCGGCCACCGGCGGGGGCGGCTGCGTCACGGGGGCCGACCAGTCCGGTGGGGCGCCGGTCACCGGCGCCGGCACGGCCGGCAGGGCGGCGGTGTGGTGCGCGTCGAGGACCGCGGTGCGCGGCCGTGACCGCCGCACCTGGATCGCCTCGGTGGCCGGAGCCCCGTGCGCGTACGACTCCAGGGCGCGGACCACCTCGGCCTGGTGTGGCCGCTCGTCGGGGTACGGCGACAGCGCGGCGTACAGCAGCGGCTCGATCCGCGGGTCGACGGCGACGAGGTCGGGCTCGCCCGAGGCGACCCGCGCGAGGACGGCGTTCATCGTGCCGCGGCCGAACGGCGGGGTGCCCGACGCCGCGAAGGCGGTGGTCGCGGCCCACCCCCACCAGTCGGTCGCCGGGGTGACGTCCTCGCCGCTGACGACCTCGGGGGCGAGGTACCCGGGCGTGCCCATGACCAGGCCGGCGCTCGTGAGCCGCACGTCGTCGACGAGGTGGGCGATGCCGAAGTCGATGAGGACCGGGTCCTCGCCGTCGACGAGCAGCACGTTGCCCGGCTTGACGTCGCGGTGGACGACGCCGGCCGAGTGGATGGCGTCGAGGGCCTCGGCGAGCCCGGCCGAGACGTGGTGCAGCTCGCCCGGGGTCAGCGGCCCCCGCGCCTCGACCCGCTCGTCGAGCGAGGGGCCGTCGACGAACCGGGTCACGACGTACGGGGTCTCGCCGTCGACGTCGGCGTCGACGACCGGCGCGACGAACGGGCTGCGGATGCGGCTCAGGGTGTCGACCTCACGGGCCAGCCGGGCCCGGGCGTCCGGGTCGTCCGCGACGTGCTGACGCAGCAGCTTGAGCGCGAACGCCCGCCCGTGCCGGTCGAGGGCCAGGTGGACGACCCCCATGCCGCCCTCGCCGAGGCGCTGGACCAGCCGGTACTGCCCGAGCCGGGCGTGCTCGCTCGGCTCGTCGGGGTCCTCGGGCGCGTGGCCGTCGGCTCGGGCGTCGGCGGTCATGCCTCCACGGTAGGCCGTCTTCCTGGGCGGACCCTCCAAGCCGCGGGGCGTGCCGCTACTGCTGGATGTAGTCGCGGAGCTGGTCGCGCTCGGTCTGGAGGGTGTCGATGCGGAACTTCACGATGTCGCCGATGCTCACGATGGCGGCGAGCCGACCGTCGACGACGACGGGCACGTGCCGGATGCGGCGCTCGGTCATCTCGGCCGCCATGTCCTCGAGGGCGTCCTCGGGGGCGCAGGTGTGCACGTCCGCCGTCATGATCTGGCTGACCGGGGCGTCGAGCAGCGCCGCCCCGTCGGTGTGCAGGTGCCGCACGATGTCGCGCTCACTGACGATCCCGTGCACCGAGCCGTCGTCGTCGCTGACGACGACGGCGCCGATCCGGTGCTCGTCCAGGAGGGCCAGGAGCTCGGTGACGGTGGCGTCGGAGCGCACGGTGACGACCTCCGCACCCTTGCGCTTCACGACGTCGGCGATCCTCATGCCACCACCGTAAGGGGACCGGCGGCGGCGCGCCAGAGGTGCACGCCGGTGTGCACGGAGTGGACAGCCCTGGCCCCCTCACCCCGGGTCGGGCATACTGGCGAAACCGCTTGCACCGACGCGAGTGGGAGCTCCACCCCCCTTTACGACGGATCGTCCGGCACGTTCCTGCCGGTGAAGGAAAGGCAAAGACGCCATGGCAACTGTCAAGTTCGACGAGGCAACCCGGATCTACCCGGGCAGCGACGAGCCCGCGGTCAACAAGCTGAACATCGACGTCGCGGACGGGGAGTTCCTCGTTCTCGTGGGTCCCTCCGGGTGTGGCAAGTCCACGTCCCTGCGGATGCTCGCGGGCCTCGAAGAGGTCAACGCCGGCAAGATCTGGATCGGTGACCGCGACGTCACCGACCTCTCGCCCAAGGACCGCGACGTGGCGATGGTCTTCCAGAACTACGCGCTGTACCCGCACATGTCCGTCGCCGACAACATGGGCTTCGCGCTCAAGATCGCCGGCGTCGACAAGAGCGAGATCCGCAAGCGCGTCGAGGAGGCCGCCAACATCCTCGACCTCACCGAGTACCTCGAGCGCAAGCCGAAGGCGCTCTCCGGTGGGCAGCGCCAGCGCGTCGCCATGGGCCGCGCCATCGTCCGCAGCCCGCAGGTCTTCCTCATGGACGAGCCGCTGTCGAACCTCGACGCCAAGCTCCGCGTCCAGACCCGCACCCAGATCGCCTCGCTGCAGCGTCGGCTCGGCGTCACCACCGTCTACGTCACCCATGACCAGGTCGAGGCCATGACGATGGGCGACCGGATCGCACTGCTCAAGGACGGCCTCCTCCAGCAGTGCGCCACCCCGCGCGAGATGTACGACCGCCCGGCCAACCTCTTCGTCGCCGGCTTCATCGGCTCCCCGGCCATGAACCTCGTCGCCGTCCCGGCCGGCCCCGACGGGGCGAAGTTCGGCACCCACAACGTCCCGCTCCCGCGTGAGCACGCCGGCAGCGGCGGCTCGCACGTCGTCGTCGGCGTGCGCCCCGAGGACGTCGAGGTCACGACCAACCCGGACGGCCTCGAGCTGACGGTCGACGTCATCGAGGAGCTCGGCGCCGACGCTTACGTCTACGGCACCCCCGCCGACGCCAACATCGTGCTCGAGGGCGGCGACGACAACCTCGCGAAGCCGTTCATCGCCCGCGTCGACGGCCGCAACGTGCCGAAGAAGGGCTCGAACATCTTCGTCTACCCCAAGGGCGAGCACCTGCACGTGTTCGACCGCGAGACCGGCTTGCGGCTCTGACGCACCCGCCGACTCGACCGTAGACCGGCGACGCCCCGGACGAGCCTCTCGTCCGGGGCGTCTCCCGTCCCGCCTGCCGCGCAGGCCTCGACGAAGGAAGGCCACCGATGGCCCTCGAGCTCACCGCCGCCCGTCACGACCCGGCCCTGCTCGACCTGCCCTGGCGCACGCCGCTCGAGGAGTGGCCGGAGGAGATCCTCGCGGCCCTCCCCCGCGGCATCTCGCGGCACGTCGTCCGGTTCGTCCGGCTCTCCGGAGGGGTGCTGGCCGTCAAGGAGATCAAGGACGACATCGCCCGCCGCGAGTACGACATGCTCCGCAACCTCGCCCGGCTGCACCTGCCCGCGGTCGAGGCGTTCGCCGTCGTCAGCGGCCGCGTCGACAAGGACGGCGAGCCCCTCGACGCCTGCCTCGTCACGCGCCACCTGCAGTTCTCGCTGCCCTACCGGGCGCTGTACAGCCAGTCGCTGCGCAAGGGCACCGCGACCCGGCTCATCGACGCTCTCGCCGTGCTCCTCGTGCGACTGCACCTCACCGGCTTCTGGTGGGGGGACGTGTCGCTGTCCAACACCCTGTTCCGCCGCGACGCCGGGGCCTTCTCGGCCTACCTCGTGGACGCCGAGACCGGCGAGCTGCGCGACCGGCTGAGCCGGGGGCAGCGCGAGCACGACCTCGAGATCGCGCGGGTCAACATCGCCGGTGAGCTGATGGACCTCGACGCGGGCGGGCTGCTGCAGGAGGAGCGCGACCCCGTGGAGGTGAGCGAGCGCATCCTCACCCGGTACCACGACCTCTGGGGTGCCCTGACCAGCGAGGAGGTCGTCGACGACTCCGAGCGGTGGCGCGTCGACGACCGCATCCGCCGGCTCAACAAGCTGGGCTTCGACGTCGACGAGCTCGAGATCACGACCGACATCGACGGCACGTCCATCCGGCTGCAGCCGAAGGTCGTCGACGCGGGCCACCACTCGCGGCGGCTCCTCCGGCTCACCGGGCTCGACGTCCGCGAGAACCAGGCACGCCGCCTGCTCAACGACCTCGAGGTGTTCTCGGCGTCCACCGGCCGTCAGGGCGAGGACGAGGAGATCGTCGCCCACGACTGGCTGGCCAACGTCTACGAGCCCGTGGTCCGCGGGGTCCCCCGGGCTCTGGTCGCCAAGCTCGAACCGGCCGAGGTGTTCCACGAGGTGCTCGAGCACCGCTGGTACCTCGCGGAGCGGGCACAGCACGACATCCCGATCACCGAGGCGCTCGAGGACTACATCGAGAACGTGCTGCCGAGCAAGCCCGACGAGCGGGCGGTGGTGGGGGTCGACACCGAGGAGCTGCCGGTGCTCGCCGACGAGGGCCGGCGCTGACCGCGCCGGCGCCGCGGGTCCTCAGGCCGGTGCGAGCCAGGTCCACCCGGGGATGTTGCGGGCGACCGTGAACGCGACGAACGCGACCGCGAGCGCGGCGGGCATCCAGGTCGGGGGGTCCCAGCGCAGCTGCCGCCGCTGCCAGGTGGCTCTGACCCAGACGAGGAAGAGCACGAACACCCCGGCGTACAGCGGGAGCGCGAGGGGGTTCATCGCCACGGCCCCGGCGACGTCGAGGTGGGTGAGGTCGTGGGTGGCCCGCAGCATGCCGCAGCCGGGGCAGTAGATGCCCGCGAGCGCGAAGGTGGGGCAGAGCGGGTAGTGGCCGGGCTGGTTGGGGTCGACCGCCCACACGTACGTCGTGGCCGCCGCGACCCCCGCGGCGACCCCCGCGTGCGGCAGGAGGCGGCGCCACCCGGGCGTGTCGAGCCGGGTGGGCGCCGCCTGCTGCACGGTCGTCATCTCAGTACGAGGTGGAGGAACCGCCGGAGAGGACCGCGAGGCCGCCGAAGAAGAGGATCCACAGCAGGCTCAGCACGAGGAAGACGATGCCGACGATGCCGAGGATCCGGCCGATCTGGACGATCTGGCGGTTGCTGTAGCGGCCCGGCTGAGCGTCGATCTCCTTGAGCGCGTTGTTGCCCATGATGAGGGCGACGATGCCCAGCGGGGAGCAGCACACGAGCGACAGGATGCCGAGGACGAGGATGGTGATGCCCTTGGGGTGGTCGACGGCGCCGCCACCCATCCCGCCGGCCGGGGGCGGCGGGGCCGCGTAGTCGCCGCCGCCACCACCGGGCGGGGGCGGGGGCGGGGGGGTCGATCCGTAGTCAGACATGGTCACCTCTCTGAGTTCATGGGAGGCGTCGGCCCCCGCCGGGTCGTCCCGGCGGCGCCGATCCTTCCACAGCGCGGTCTCCGTTATCGAGCAACCACGCGGAGATGGACGCGAGCGGGGCTGCGGGTGTCTGCCTCCCCGAGACGCCCGATGTCACTGTCGACGAGCCGACATCGCGGCGTAGTAGGCCGAGGACTCCCGCTTCCACAGGAGGACCATGATGACCGCGCCGAGCAGCACGGTGAGGGCGTCGAGCACGCGCTCGAGCCCGGCCTGGGGCTGGGTGAGGGCGAAGACGAAGCTGGCGGCGCTGATCCCGAAGAGGACGGTGGCGACGATCCGGGCCCAGGATCTGCCACGGCCGTTGGCCCAGGCCATGAGGAGCCACAGGCCCGCCCCGAGCAGGCCGACGATGACTCCGAAGACGGTCGCGACCGAGATCGCCGCATCCACGACGCCCGGGTCGAGGCTCGTCCCGGACTCCTGGAGCCCCTCCTCGACCGCGGTCCTGATCTGGTCGCCCAGGACGAACACCGTCAGGACGGAGAGCAGCGACAGTCCCGCACCCACCCGCATGAGGAGGACGGCGAGGTCCATCGACCGCGCGCGGGTCACGGGCTCAGCGGCCGGGGGCAGGTCGTACGCCGGCGCTGCGCCGTAGGGGTTCGGCGGGGGCGGCGGGGGCGGCGAGGAGGACTGGAACCCGTGGGGCCGCGGCTCGGTGGGTGGCTGGTCGGACATGGGGCTCCCCTCGGTCGCACCGGGCCGAGGTGGCCCGGTCGTGCCTCGATCGTGGCACGGGGGGCCGGGCACCGCTGCCCCGGCCGGGGCCGGTCAGTCCCGGCCGCGGCGCCGGCGGGCCACCTCGTAGAGGGTGACGCCGGTGGCGATCCCGGCGTTGAGGGACTCGACGGCCGAGGTCATCGGGACCGAGACGATCTGGTCGCACGTCTCGCGGACGAGCCGCGAGAGCCCCTTGCCCTCGGAGCCGACGACGACGACGAGCGGCTCGGAGGCGAGCGCGAGGTCGGGCAGCTCGACGTCGCCGTCCATGTCGAGGCCGATGACGAAGAACCCGGCCTTGCGGTAGTCCTCGAGCGCCCGGGTCAGGTTGGCGGCCTGGGCCACCGGGATGCGTGCGGCCGCTCCGGCGGAGGTCTTCCACGCGCTGGCGGTCATCCCGGCCGAGCGGCGGCTCGGCACGATGACGCCGTGCCCTCCGAAGGCGCCGACCGAGCGCACGATGGCACCGAGGTTGCGGGGGTCGGTGATGCCGTCGAGCGCGACCAGGAGCGGGATGCCGGGCAGCTCGGAGTCGAGCAGGTCGTTCGGGTGCGCGTACGAGTACGGCGGGACCTGGATCGCCAGACCCTGGTGGACGGCACCGTCGGTGAGCCGGTCCAGCTCGCCACGGGGCGTCTCGAGGATGGGGATGGCGCGGCCGGTGGCGGTCTTGATGGCCTCGCGGACCCGGTCGTCGGCGTCGATCCGGCCCGCGATGTACATCGTCGTCACCGGCACGTCGGCCCGCAGCGCCTCGAGCACGGAGTTACGTCCCGCGACGACCTCGCTGGTCGCCGGGGCCTTGCGGCCCCCGGACCGGCCGCCGGAGCGGCCGGCCGGCTTGGCCGACTTGTGGGCCTTGTGGTTGGGGCGGTCGCCGGCCTTGGGCGTCGGCCCCTTGCCCTCGAGCCCGCGGCGGCGCTGGCCGCCGGACCCGACGGTGGGGCCCTTCTTGCTGCCCTTGCGGATGGCGCCTCGGCGTTGTGAGTTCCCGGCCACGTCAATCTCCCTTGCCCCGGGTGAGCGACCAGCGGACACCGGCGGCGGTGTCCTCGAGGGCGATCCCGGCAGCGGTCAGCTGGTCGCGGATGGAGTCCGCGGTCTCGTAGTCGCGCGCCGACCGGGCCGCGGCCCGGGCAGCGACCCGGTCGGCGACGAGGGCGTCGAGCGCCGCGGTGGCGTCGTCGGCGTCGGACCCGCCGTCGGACCACACCGGGTCCAGCGGGTTGACCCCGAGCACATCGGCCATGGCCACGACGCCCCGCGCGATGGCGGCCGCGTCGTCGTGGTCTCCGTCGTCGAGGGCGGTGTTGCCGGCCCGGACCGACTGGTGCAGGACGGCGAGGGCGTCGGACACCCCGAGGTCGTCGTCCATCGCCTCCCGGAAGTCCGCCGGCAGCGCGGCGGTGCCGTCGGGGACGAGGGTGTCGACGCCCGGGAGCGCCCGGCGCAGGAAGCCCTCGATCCGCTCGACCGTCGTGGCGGCCTCCTCGATGGAGCCCTCGTGGTACTCGATCGTCGAGCGGTAGTGCGCGGCGGTCAGGTAGTAGCGGACGGCGAGAGGGCGGTAGGCGCGCACGACCTCGCTGACCCGCAGCGAGTTGCCGAGCGACTTGCTCATCTTCTCGCCGCCCATCGTCACCCACGCGTTGTGCAGCCAGTAGTTCGCGAAGCCGAGGCCCGCCGCCCGCGACTGGGCGACCTCGTTCTCGTGGTGCGGGAAGCGCAGGTCGACCCCGCCGCCGTGGATGTCGAAGGTGTCGCCGAGATACTTGCGCGCCATCGCCGAGCACTCGAGGTGCCAGCCCGGGCGACCCACGCCGTACGGGGTGGGCCACGAGGCGGTCTCGGGCTCGGTGGTCTTGCGGCCCTTCCAGAGGGCGAAGTCGCGAGGGTCGCGCTTGCCGCGCGGGTCGGCGTCCTCGGCGTCGGACATGTCGTCGACCCGCTGGTGGGTGAGCTCGCCGTAGTTCGGCCAGCTGCGCACGTCGAAGTACACGTCGCCGGAGCCGTCGGCGGCGGCGTACGCGTGCCCCTTGCCGACGAGGGTCTCCATGAGCGCGACCATCTCGGGGACGTGACCGGTGGCCCGCGGCTCGTAGGTGGGTCGCAGGACACCGAGCGACTCGAGGGCGTCGGCGGTCTCCATCTCGTTGCGGTACGACAGGGCGAACCACGGCTCGCCGGCCTCGGCGGACTTCGCGAGGATCTTGTCGTCGATGTCGGTGACGTTGCGGATCAGGGTGACGTCGTAGCCGTGGCCCCGCTCGAGCCAGCGGCGCAGGACGTCGAACGCGACGGCGAAGCGGACGTGGCCGATGTGCGGGGGCGCCTGGGTCGTGAGCCCACAGATGTAGATCCCTGCCTTGCCGGGCACGACGGGGACGAAGTCACGCAGCTCATGCGTGAGGGAGTCGAAAAGCCTGAGAGTCACTCGCGACAGGGTACCGGCGCCGCGCGGCACGCCCGAACCGGAGACGGCCGGCGGGGCCGCCGGGTCGCCCTCTGCGGCCTGTCGGGCACAGGTCACTGTCCGCGCCCCTCTCGTCTGCCCCGAATCCCGGGGCGACCGACAGCCAGTCGCCCCACGCCCTGGGGCACCCGACATCCGTTTGCCCCGCCGCCTGGGGCGACCGACATGCATTCGCCCCACGCCAGGGGGCACATGGCTGTCGGGTGCCCCCGCATCTGGGGCGAACGACAGTACCGGGCAGCGCACCTGCCCGGACCGCCGGCGCTGCCACGGGACCGACCGCGCGTCGCGTCAGTGACCGCGGTCTAGCCACTCCTGCAGGTGCGGGGCCTCGTCCCCGATGACCGTGGGGTCGCCGTGGCCGGTGAGGACGACCGTCTCGTCCGGGAGTGACAGCAGCCGGGTCCGGATCGAGTCGATGATCGTCGCGAAGTCGCTGTAGGAGCGGCCGGTGGCGCCCGGCCCGCCGTTGAACATCGTGTCGCCGCTGAAGACGACGCCGAGCGCCGGCACCGACAGGCAACACGCCCCGGGCGCATGCCCCGGCGTGTGCAGCACCGTGGCCTCGACGTCGCCGACGGTGAACGTCTGCCCGTCGGCGAGGTCCCCCCCGGGCGGGGCGTCCTGGCTCATGTCCCAGAGGACCCGGTCGTCGGGGTGCAGCCATGCCGTGGCACCGGTGGCCGCGACGACGTCGGCGACGGCGTTGACGTGGTCGTTGTGGCCGTGCGTGCACACGACGGCGACGACCCGGCGGCCACCCACGGCCGCGAGGATGGCCGGCGCGTCGTGCGCGGCATCGACGACGAGCACCTCACGGTCGTCGCCGAGCAGCCAGACGTTGTTGTCGACCTCCCAGGACCCGCCGTCGAGCTCGAAGACCCCGGAGGTGACGACGCGCTCGACGCGCACACCGCCGGGTGAGGTGGCGACGTCCGCGCCGATCGGGGTCGTGCTCATGCCGTCCCCTCCATCACGACGACCGAGCGCAGGACGTCGCCGGCGTGCATCCTCTCGAAGGCCGCTTCCACGTCCGCGATGCCGATCCGCTCGGTGACGAAGGCGTCGAGGTCGAACCGGCCCTGCCGGTAGAGATCGACGAGCATCGGGAAGTCGCGGGACGGCAGGCAGTCGCCGTACCAGCTGGACTTCAGCGCGCCGCCGCGGCCGAAGATCTCGATCATCGGCAGCGTCACCTGCTTCTCGGGGGTCGGGACCCCGACGAGCACGACGGTGCCCGCGAGGTCGCGCGCGTAGAACGCCTGCTCGTAGGTCTCGGGGCGGCCGACGGCCTCGACGACGACGTCGGCCCCGTGCCCGCCGGTGAGCGCCCGGATCGCCTCGACCGGGTCCTCGGTGGAGGAGTCGACGGTGTGCGTGGCGCCGAAGCGGGTGGCAGCCTCGAGCTTCCGGGCGTCGACGTCGACGGCGATGATCGTCGTGGCACCGGCCACCTGGGCTCCGGCGATGGCCGCGTTGCCGACCCCGCCGCAGCCGATGACCGCGATGGAGTCGCCGCGCCCGACGCCGCCGGTGTTGACGGCCGCACCGAAGCCGGCCATGACCCCGCAGCCGAGCAGCCCGACCGCCGCCGCGTCCGCCGGGTCGACCTTGGTGCACTGGCCGGCCGCGACAAGGGTCTTCTCGATGAAGGCGCCGATGCCCAGCGCCGGGCTCAGCTCGGTGCCGTCAATCAGGGTCATCTTCTGGGTGGCGTTGTGGGTGGCGAAGCAGTACCAGGGCTTGCCCTTGCGGCAGGCTCGGCACTGCCCGCAGACGGCGCGCCAGTTGAGGATGACGAAGTCGCCCGGCTGCACCTCGGTGACGCCCTCGCCGACGGCCTCGACCCGGCCCGCGGCCTCGTGGCCGAGCAGGAAGGGGTAGTCGTCGTTGATGCCGCCGTCGCGGTAGTGCAGGTCGGTGTGGCAGACGCCGCACGCCTCGACCGCGACGACCGCCTCCCCCGGGCCGGGGTCGGGGACGAGAACGTCGACGAGCTCGACGGGCGCCCCCTTCGAGCGGGCGATGACTCCCTGGACGGTCTGGGGCACGGGGCTCTCCTCGGTCGAGCGTCGCTGCTGGTGCCCTCACGCTAGACCGCCCCGCCGGTGCGCAGGCCATCCGTCCTCGACGTGGGCGCCGGTGCACCGCAGCGATTGTGGCGAAACGCCCTTTCCGGGACGGAAAGCGGCCGTAATCTGGAGGCATGCCCTTCCCGAACTTCGACGACGTGATCCACGAGCCGCATCGGCTCCAGATCTGCGCCTATCTCGTCCCTGCCCCCGGCCGGGACTTCGGCGACGTTCGCGACGCGATGGGCCTGTCGGACTCGGCGCTGTCCAAGCACCTCAAGGCGCTCGCCGGCAAGGGCTACGCCCGGCTCGAGCGCGGCGTGCGTGACGGGCGGCAGGTGACGACGGTGGCCTTGACCCCCACCGGTCGGGAGGCGCTCTGCGGCCATGTGGCAGAGCTGCAGCGGATGGCGCGCATCGTCAGCGCCGGTCGTCGCCCCATGCAGCGCACCCGCTGACGCGCCCCAGCCACTGACCCCACCGACCCGTACCTCAGTCGACCAATAGGTCACGTCAGGTACGCCTGGACCCGACACCCGTACCTGGCGTGACCTATTGGTCGATGTCGGGACGCGCGGACCTGAAGCCCGTACCTGGCGTGACCTATTGGTCGATATCGGGACGCGCGGACCTGAAGCCCGCACCTGGCGTGACCTATTGGTCGATGTCGGGAATGGGTGCGACCAGGGCGGTCGCGATCGCCGCCAGCCCGTCGCCCCGGCCGGTGAGGCCCAGCCCGTCGGTCGTCGTGCCGCTGACCGAGACCGGCGCCCCGGTGGCCACCGAGAGCACGGCCTCCGCCTCGGCGCGACGGCTGCCGATCTTCGGGCGGTTGCCGACGACCTGCACGGCGATGTTGCCGATCTCGAAGCCGGATGCGCGCACGAGCCGGGCGGCCTCGGCGAGCAGCGTGGCACCCGACGCCCCGGCGAGCTCCGGGCGGTCGGTGCCGAAGTGCGCACCGAGATCGCCGATGCCGGCCGCGGAGAACAGCGCGTCGCAGGCGGCGTGCGCGGCGACGTCGGCGTCCGAGTGGCCGTCGAGCCCCCGCTCCCCCGGCCAGTGCAGCCCGGCCACCCACAGCTCGCGGTCGGACCCCTCGGGGGCGAGCGCGTGCACGTCGACGCCGACGCCGACACGGGGAAGAATGGTCACGGCACCGATGCTAGGCCCCGGCGACGAGGCGCTCGGCCCGCTCGAGATCATCGCGCGTCGTCACCTTGAACGCCATCGGGTCGCCGTCGACGACGAGCACCCGTCGGCCGGTGCGCTCGACGAGCGCGGCGTCGTCAGTGGCGACCTTGCCGCCCGCATGCGCGGCGATGAGCACCTCGCGGCGGAAGCCCTGGGGCGTCTGCACCGCCCGCAGCGTCGTGCGCTCGGGCGTCCCGGTGACGAACCCGTCGGCGTCGACGGTCTTGACCGTGTCGACGACCGGCAGGCCCGGAACGACCCCGTCGGCGCCGGCGCGGACAGCGGCGACGACCCGGTCGAAGACCTCGGTCGGGGCGAGGCAGCGGGCGGCGTCGTGGACGAGGACGACGTCGCAGTCCTCGCCGACCGCGGCCAGCCCGGCGGCGACCGACTCGGTGCGCTCGGCGCCGCCCGCGACGAAGGCCGCGTGGGCGGGCAGCTCGCCGAGGTCCCAGTGCTCGGGCCCAGCCAGTGCGGCGGGGACGACGAGCACCAGACAGCTCAGCCCGTCGACGGCGAGGACGCGCTCAACGGCACGCGCCAGCAGGGTGCGACCCGCCAGACGGACCGCCGCCTTGGGTACCTGCGCCCCGAGCCGGGCCCCGGAGCCGGCCGCGACGACGACGACGCCCACACCGCGAGGGGCGGTGTGGGCGTCGTCGGTCACGTCAATGGTGTCGCCGGGGCGACGGCCGGGGTCAGGACGCGAGGACCTCGTCGAGGCGGCTCTCGGCCTTCTCCTCGTCGGTCTTCTCGGCGAGCGCGAGCTCGGAGACGAGGATCTGACGGGCCTTGGCCAGCATGCGCTTCTCGCCGGCGGACAGGCCACGGTCCTTGTCGCGGCGCCACAGGTCGCGTACGACCTCGGCCACCTTGATGACATCACCGGAGGCGAGCTTCTCGAGGTTCGCCTTGAAGCGGCGGGACCAGTTGGTGGGCTCCTCGGCGTACGGGGTGCGGAGGACCTCGAAGACCTTGTCGAGGCCTTCCTTGTCGACCACGTCGCGGACTCCGACGAGGTCGCAGTTCTCGGCCGGGACCTCGATGACGAGGTCGCCCTGCGCGACCTTCAGCTTGAGGTAGAGCTTCTCCTCTCCGCGGATCGTGCGGGTGTTGATCTCTTCGATACGAGCAGCCCCATGGTGGGGGTACACGACCGTTTCGCCGACCTTGAAAACCATGTGTTGTTGACCCCTTTCGCGAGGAGAAGTCTATCACGACACGCCGGTCGTACCGAATGGACCGCGTCGACGTTTGCGCAGGTCAGAGGCCCAACCGGGGGACCCACAAGAGAAAATCGGGGGTTGACAGAACGGCCGTTCACATGCTTCGCGCGGCGCGCGAGCGCGGGCGCCCGGAGCAGGGATCGACGGCATCCGGCGCCATCCGGCCGCCGTCCGGGACGCCACCGGCGCCGGCGCCCGGGGCACCCCGCTATCCTTGCGGCGTGACGAACCGCGCCGCCTCCGTCCTGCGCCTCACCGGCCTCGCCGTCGCCACCCTGCTGGCCGCCGGGTGCGGTGTCTTCTCGCCCATCCAGACCGACTACCCCTACATCCCGGCCGACGGCGTGAGCCTGTCGGTCCCGGGGCTCGACCTGCGCAACCTCGCGGTCATCTCCGACGGCGCCGGCAGCGAGGGCGTCCTCATCGGGCAGGCGGTCAACCCCGGGGCCGAGGCCGTCGAGGTCCTCTTCGGCGTTCCGGGCGCCGACGGCTCGCTGGAGTCCGCTGGCGGACGCACGGCGGTGCCGGCCTACTCCGGCGCAGCGCTCTCGGACGCGACGACCGCCGTCGGCCTGGGCTCGGTCGCCGCGGCACCCGGCGAGATGACCCAGCTCATCGTCACCACCGAGGAGGCCGGCCAGAACGTCGTCCTCGTCCCGGTCCTGCCGCGCGACTCCTACTACTCCGACCTCGCCACCCCGGTACCGAGCGCCACCCCCACCGAGGGCTGACGCCGCCGACCTGCGGGTCTGCCCGCGGTCGGCGCTGCTCAGGACTCGAACTTGTAGCCGAGTCCGCGCACCGTGAGGATGTGCACCGGGTTCCCCGGGTCGACCTCGACCTTGGCCCGCAGCCGCTTGATGTGCACGTCGAGGGTCTTGGTGTCGCCCACGTAGTCGCTTCCCCACACCCGGTCGATCAGCTGCATCCGGGTCAGGACCCGCCCGGTGTTGCGCAGCAGCATCTCGAGCAGCTCGAACTCCTTGAGCGGCAGGGAGACCTGCTCGCCGCGCACCGAGACGACATGGCGTTCGACGTCCATCCGCACCGGCCCGGCCTCGACGGTGGCCGGCAGCAGGTCCTCGGGCTCGGCGCCACGGCGCAGCACCGCCTTGATCCGGGCCAGCAGCTCACGCGAGGAGTACGGCTTCGTCACGTAGTCGTCGGCCCCCAGCTCGAGCCCGACGACCTTGTCGATCTCGCTGTCCTTGGCCGTGAGCATGATGACCGGCACGTTCGAGCGCGACCGCAGCCCCCGGCAGACGTCGACCCCCGAGAGACCCGGAAGCATGAGGTCCAGGAGCACGAGGTCGGCACCCGCCGCGTCGAACTGGGTCAGCGCGTCGTGGCCGTTGTCGGCCACCGACACCTCGTAGCCCTCCCTGCTCAGCAGGTAGGACAACGGGTCCGAGAACGACTCCTCGTCCTCGACGATCAGGATGCGGGTCATGCGCTGCTCTCTTCTCGGGCTGCGGCGGCCATCCCGGGTGCCGGGTCGGCCGCGGGGTCGTCCTCGGTCGGTTCGACCGCGACGGGAAGCTTCATGGTGAACGTCGAGCCTCGCCCCTCCTCGCTCCACACGACGACCTCGCCGCCGTGGTTCGCGCAGATGTGCTTGACGATGGCCAGGCCCAGCCCGGTGCCGCCGGTGGCGCGCGAGCGCGCGGCGTCGACGCGGTAGAAGCGCTCGAAGATGCGCTCCTGCTCGGCGGCCGGGATCCCCTGGCCCTGGTCCGTGACGGTGATCTCGACGGTGTCGCCGACCTGCCGGGCCCCCACTCCCACGCGGGTCCCGGGGTCGCTGTAGTTGACGGCGTTCGTCAGGAGGTTCGTCACCGCCGTGACGAGCAGCTCGAGGTCGCCGAACACCCGCAGCCCCGGCTGGGTGCCCAGCTGCACGTCGATGCCCTGGGCCTCGGCGGCGACCCGGACCCGGTCCAGCGCCTCGTCGAGCACCTCGTCGACGCCCACGAGGTCCGGCTCGTGGAGGGTGTCGGCGACCTGGAGGCGCGAGAGGTCGACGATCTCCTGGACGAGCCGGCCGAGCCGCATCGCCTCGACCCGGATGCGCTCCGCGAACCGGGCCACCGCCTCGGGGTCGTCCCGGCCGTCGATGACCGCCTCGGCGAGGAGCGAGATGCCGCCGACGGGCGTCTTCAGCTCGTGGCTGACGTTCGCGACGAAGTCGCGGCGCACCTCCTCGACGCGCCGGGCGTGGGTGTGGTCCTCGGCGAGGAGCAGCACGTGGTTGACCGAGAGGGGGGCGACCCGCACGCGCATCACGGCGTTGGAGTCCGAGTTGGGCCCGCGCGCCAGGTCGAGCTCGGCCTCGCGGATGATGCCGTCCCGCCGGACCTGCCGGGCGAGATGGCGCAGCTCGTGGTGCACGAGCTCGCCGTGCCGCACGAGCCCGTAGGAGACGGCGGAGGCCGAGGTGTTGACGACGGCGTCCGAGGCGTCGAGCACGACCGCGATCGACCGCAGCACCGACAGGACGTCCCCGACGCCCCGCGGCAGAGGTGGGTCGACGAGCGTGGGCTCGCCGTCGTAGGACCGTTCGGACCAGCGCCCCGCCATGACGGCGACCGCCCCGATGACGAGGCCGGCTGCGCCGCCCAGCGTCGCCGCGATCGTCGCATCCACGCCTTCAGGGTAGAGGCCGACTCGGCCCCCTCGACGCCACCGGGGGCCGATACGGTGACGGGACGCACGAAGTTCACCTCGTCGGCGCCCGCGGTTCACCGCCGCCTGCCACAGTTGGCGCAGCGACGGGGTGGCCGCACGACGACCCGGCACGCCCCACCACACCCACCGGAGGACGACTCACCCGTGATGCGCAAGGCCTACCACGAGGAACTCGACCGGATCGCCGAGAGCCTCGTCGAGATGACCCACCTCGCAGCGTCGGCGATGACCCGCGCCACGACGGCCCTCCTCGACGCCGACGTCCACCTCGCCGACTCCGTCATCACCGCGGACGCCGAGATCGACGCCAAACGCGAGGAGATCGACCTGCTGTCCTTCGACCTCCTCGCGCTCCAGCAGCCCGTCGCCACCGACCTGCGCGTCGTCGTGACGAGCATGCGGATGAGCAGCGACATCGAGCGGATGGGCGACCTCGCCCGGCACGTCGCGAAGGTCGCCCGGCTGCGCTATCCCGCGTCGGCCGTCCCGCCCGAGCTGCGGGGGACGTTCCGCGAGATGGGCCAGGTCGCCGAGCTCATCGTCGAGAAGTGCGGGTCCGTCATCGCCCGCCGCTCCATCGAGGGCGCCCGCGAGATCGAGCGCGACGACGACGCGATGGACGCCTTGCACCGCGACCTGTTCGAGCAGGTCACGAGCAAGGACTGGCCGCACGACACCGAGACCGCGGTCGACATCACCCTTCTCGGCCGCTACTACGAGCGGTTCGCCGACCACGCCGTCTCGGTGGCCGAGCGGGTCGTCTGGATCGTCACCGGCGAGTGGGGCAACGAGGCCAACGGCAGCCACGAGGACGCCGAGGACGCCGCCTCGCCCAAGGGCTGACCGCCCCACCCCCCGACGCCACCCCTTCCGGACGCCGACCGGGCCGCTCGGGGCGGGAGTAGGGTCGAGGTGTGGACGAGCAGCGCAGGTCCGTCACCGAGGACTACGCCGAGGAGCTCGAGGAGCTGCACGACCTCGAGGAGGCCGAGGGCGCCCGGATCGACGTCAAGGTCGGCAAGGCGTGGCACCTGGGCTACCCGTACTCCAAGAAGCTCCCCCGCCGTGACTACGAGCACACCAAGCGGCTGCTCCAGATCGAGCTGCTCAAGCTCCAGCTGCACGTGAAGGAGACCGGAGGCAAGGTCCTCGTCATCTGCGAGGGCCGTGACGCCGCCGGCAAGGGCGGCGCGATCAAGCGCTTCATGGAGCACCTCAACCCCCGCGGCGCCCGGGTGGTCGCGCTCGAGAAGCCGACCGAGATCGAGCGCACCCAGTGGTACTTCCAGCGCTACATCGAGCACCTGCCGAGCGGCGGCGAGCTCGTGTTCATGGACCGGTCCTGGTACAACCGCGCCGGCGTCGAGCGGGTCATGGGCTACTGCACGCCCAGCGAGTACCTCGAGTTCATGCGCGAGTGCCCGGACTTCGAGCGGATGCTCGTCCGGTCCGGCATCCACCTCGTCAAGCTGTGGTTCTCGGTGAGCCGGGAGGAGCAGGCGGCCCGGTTCGCCTCGCGCCAGAACGACCCGGTCCGGCAGTGGAAGCTCTCGCCCACCGACCTCGCGAGCTTCGACAAGTGGGACGCGTACACCGAGGCGAAGGAGGCGATGTTCTTCTACACCGACACCGGGGACGCCCCGTGGACGGTCGTGAAGAGCAACGACAAGAAGCGGGCCCGGATCGAGGCGATGCGGGTGCTGCTCAGCGGCCTCGACTACCGCAGCAAGGACGCCGAGGTCGTCGGCACGCCCGACCCGCTCATCGTGGGGCCGGCGTCACGGATCTTCGAGCGAGGCGAGCACACCGACCGCGTGCTGCCCCGGCTCTGAGCGGGCGCCGTCGCGTCGCTCAGCGGCCCTGGTTGGCCACCGCGGCGGCGGCGGCCGCAGCCGCGTCGGGGTCGAGGTACTCCCCCGGCCCGGTGGGCATGAAGTCGTCCCCGAGCCGGTAGACCAGCGGCATCCCGGTGGGGATGTTGAGGCCGGCGATGTCCTCGTCGCTGATGCCGTCGAGGTGCTTGACGAGCGCGCGCAGGCTGTTGCCGTGGGCGGTGACGAGCACCGTGTGCCCGGCGGTGAGGTCGTCCTGGAGGTCGTTCTGCCAGTACGGCATCATCCGCGGGATGACGTCCGCCAGACACTCGGTGGTGGGGACCTCGACGCCCGTGTAGCGCGGGTCGCCGGTCTGGTCGTACTCGCTGCCGGGCTCGATGGGCGGCGGCGGGGTGTCGAAGCTGCGGCGCCAGAGCATGAACTGCTCCTCGCCGTACTGCTCGCGGGTGGCGGCCTTGTCGAGCCCCTGGAGCGCGCCGTAGTGCCGCTCGTTGAGCCGCCAGCTGCGCCGCACCGGGATCCAGTGCCGGTCGCAGGCGTCCAGGGCCAGGTTGGCCGTCGTGATGGCGCGGCGGAGCACGGAGGTGTGGACCACGTCCGGGAGCAGCCCGGCCTCGGCCAGCTGCTGCCCGCCGCGTACCGCCTCGGCCCGGCCCTTCTCGGTCAGGTCGACGTCGACCCAGCCGGTGAAGAGGTTCTTCTCGTTCCAGACGGACTCGCCGTGCCGCAGGAGGATCAGGGTGTGCTCGGTCATGCGAGCCAGCCTAGCCACCCCCCGCGCCCCCGACTTTTCATGCCCAGGTCCGCGGGACGTGCCGCTCCGGCGGCGTGTCCCGCGGACGCCGGCATGAAAAGTCGGGGAAGGCGCGGGAGGGTCAGGGGGCCGGGGGGCGGGCCGGGTCGCCGGGGCGCTCGAGGATGTGCCGGAAGGCCTCGAGGTTGCGCAGGCTCTCGCCCCGCGACACCCGCCAGTCCCACTCCTTGCGCATCGAGCCGAGGAACCCGAGGACGAGCAGCTCGTTGAACGGCTCGTCGGCCGCGACGAGGACCACCCCGAGCAGCTGGTCGAGCTGCTCGGCGTCGACCCCGGCGGCGGGGACCCGGCCCGTGACGAACACGTCGCCGGCCTTGTCGACCGAGTACGCGAGCCCCGGCAGGCGCAGGTTGCGCCGCAGCAGGTAGCGGTAGACCTCGAGGTGGTTCTCGTCCGGGTTGCGGATGACGAACGCCGACACCGACAGCGCCACGTCGCTGCAGACGAGGGACACGACCGTCTTGAGCTTCTTCTCGCCCGGCAGCGACACGACGAGCTCCTCGGCGCGGGCTCCGGTCTCCCACTCGTGCCCGGCGTCGTCGAGGTAGGCCCGCACCGTGGCGGCGAGGTCGGCAGCGCTCACGGGATGACCGCCCGCGGGATGCCCGTCAGCCGCTCGGCGTCGTTGATCGAGACGTCCTTCGGGCGGGACAGCGCCTGGGTGTAGACCTCGAGCAGCTTCTCGGCCGTCGCGGCCCACCCGAACCCCTGCGCGTGCTCGACGGCCCGGCGCGACAGCGCCGCCCGCGCCTCGGGGTCGAGCACGACCCGGCCGAGGGCGGTGGCCCAGTCGGCGGTGTCGTGCCCGTCGACGAGCAGGCCGGCGTCGCCGACCGCGATGGGCAGGCCGCCGACGTTAGCCGCGACGACCGGGGTGCCGCACGCCTGCGCCTCGACGGCGACGAGCCCGAAGGACTCGCTGTGCGACGGCACCGCGACGGTGTCCGCGGCGCGGTACCAGGCGGCGAGCGTGGGGCGGTCGACCGGCGGGACGAAACGCACCAGGTCGGCGATGCCCAGCCGCTCGGCGAGCGCGTCCAGGCCCATCGGGCTGCGCACCCCCGACCCGCTCGCGCCCCCGAGGATGCCGACGACCATCCGCTCCCGCAGGTCGGGGCGGCGGCGGACCAGCTCGGCCGCGGCCCGGAGCAGGACGTCGGGGCCCTTGAGCGGCTGGATGCGCCCGACGAAGAGGAGGAGCACGGCGTCGGGGGGCAGCCCGAGGGCGGCCCGTGCCTCCGTCTGCGAGCCCGGGGCGAACGTCACGAGGTCGACGCCCGGCTCGGCGACGGCCACCCGTGCGGGGTCGGCGTCGTACAGCTCGACGAGCTCGCGGGCCTCCCGCTCGGTGTTCGCGACGAGCCGGTCGGCGGCCTCCACCACCTGCGCCTCACCGATCTCGCGGCCCCGGGGCTCGGGGTCGTCGCCGTCGGCGAGGTGGAGGTTCTTGACGCGCGCCATCGTGTGCATCGTGTGGACGAGCGGGACGCCCCACCGGTCGGCGGCGAGCCAGCCGACCTGCCCCGACAGCCAGTAGTGGGAGTGGACGAGGTCGTAGTACCCCGGCGGGGCGTGGGCCGCGACCCGCATCATCCCGGCCGCGAAGGCGCACAGCTGGCCGGGCAGGTCCTCCTTCGACAGCCCCTCGTACGGGCCCGCCGCGATGTGCCGGACGACCACACCGGGCTCGACCTCGACGACGTCCGGCTGGGCCGCGCTCGTCGTCCGGGTGAAGAGGTCGACCTCCACCCCCAGCCGCGCCAGCTGCCGGGACACCTCGAGGACGTAGACGTTCATCCCACCGGCGTCCCCGGTGCCCGGCTGGGCCAGCGGTGAGGTGTGGACGCTGACCATCGCCACCCGGCGGGGGCGGACCGGTGCGGCCTCGGAGGTCATCCGCTCAGTCTTCCACGGCGTCACGGGGGGTGTCGGTGACGGTGACGACCGCTCGCGGGGACCACACGTGGATCGCGATGCGCCCGTCCTGGCGAAGGTCGACCGCGCGGGGCACCTGCACCGGGGCGATCGACACGTCGGTGCCGAGGACCCAGGTGAAGGCCGGCTGCTCGACGACGGTCGGGTCGACCCAGTAGGCCTTCTCCTTGAGGTTGCGCGCGGGCAGCGCGGGCTCGATGCCCGTCGTCGCGGGGCGCCAGTCGAGGTTGACGGCGACGGCCGAGGCGCCCTGGACGGCGACGTCCATCCGGATCCGGCCGTCGGTGGGCTCGAACGTGATGCGCAGGGGGAGGCTCTCGGACTCGTTGTAGACGACGCCGCTGTACGTGACGGTGTCGTCGTCGTCCCGGGCCACGGCCGCGATGCTCACCGCCGTGAGCGCCGACGACACCTGCTCGCGGGGGTGCTCCCCGGTGGTGTCGACCGAGCCGCGGACGGCGACGACAGGCGCCCCCTTGGTCACCGTGTCGGCGAGCACCGTGCTCCCCCGCGACAGCCGGAACCCCCGGTCGTACAGGGTGACGGTGAGCCCGGCGCCGAGCGACTGCACCCCGAAGGCGTTCTGCGCGACCTGGAGCAGCCCGGGCTCGACGTCGGTGATGCCGATGTCGCGGGCGAGGATCCGGGGCACCCAGGACGTGAGCCCGAGGACGAGGGCGGCCGCCAGCGAGACGACGAGGGCGACCATCGACAGGCTCACCTCGCCCTCGCGGCTCTGCGCGCGCAACCGGTCCAGCACCCGCTCAGGGTATGGCCGAGTACTGGGAACCGGCGCGCGGGGGCGGACGCGCCGGGCCGCGGCCCGGCCGTGTCTACGCTGGCCGGATGGCTGCCGACCGACCCGTGGGTGTCATCACGCGCGGGACGACCAACCCCAACCGGCTGCGCCGCTGTGACCGCTGGCTCGCCGGCCCCCAGGCGTGGCGGCTCCGGCGGCCCGCCGCCGCCCCGGTCGTCGTCGACCTCGGCTACGGCGCCTCCCCCGTGACCGCCGTCGAGCTGCACGACCGGCTCCGCCGGGTGCGCCCGGACGTCGAGGTCGTCGGCATCGAGATCGACCCCGCCCGGGTGGCCGCCGCGCAGCACCTCACCCGGCCGGGCCTGCGGTTCGCGCGCGGCGGCTTCGAGGTGCCGCTGCCCGGCGGCCGGCGCCCCGTCGTCGTCCGCGCGTTCAACGTGCTGAGGCAGTACGACGAGGCCGAGGCCGAGGCGGCGTGGGCCACGGTGCTCGACCGGCTCGCCCCGGATGGGCTGCTCGTCGACGGCACCTGCGACGAGCTGGGACGGCTCGCGGCGTGGGTCGCGGTGACGGCGAACGGGCCCGAGTCGCTGACCCTGTCGTGGCGCCTCCGCGGTCTCGAGCAGCCGGGGGTGGTGGCCGAACGGCTGCCGAAGTCCCTCATCCACCGCAACGTCCCGGGCGAGGGGGTGCACGCACTGCTCACCGCACTGGACGACCTGTGGCACCGGCAGGCGCCGCTCGCGTCCTACGGGGTGCGGCAGCGCTTCGTCGCGACGGTGGGGGCGCTGCGTGAGGCGGGGTGGCCGGTGCTGGGCGGCCCGGCGCGGTGGCGGCTCGGCGAGCTCACGGTCGCGTGGGACCGGGTGGCGCCGCGCGCCGAGTGAGCCCGGGGCGGCGGGTCACCAGGGGCCGTAGGGCCCCGCACGGCCGCTGCCACGGCCCATCACCTGGTCGAGCGCGGGCTTGACGTCGGCGAGGTAGACCCCGGCCGCGATGATCGCGACGATCCCGAGGATGCCCAGGCCGCCGACCGCGACGATGCCGAGGAGGAGGGCGACGCCGGTGACGAGCATCCAGAACGACTTCGTCCGCTTCCCGGCGGCCGTGAACGCGTCGGGACGGCGGCGGAGGCAGTCGACGACGGCGTACACCTCGACGGCGAGGGCCGCGATCGACAGGGCGAGGATGATGTAGCCCTGGACGGTCCCGAAGTAGCTCATGGGCTCAATGCTAGGCGTCAGACGTCGAGGACGATCGTCACGGGCCCGGAGTTCACGAGCGCCACGTCCATGTGCGCCCCGAACACCCCTGTCGCGACCTCGAGCCCACGCTCGCGCAGCGCGCGGACGACCGCGTCGACGAGGGGCTCGGCCACCGGCCCGGGGGCGGCGGCGTTCCACGACGGGCGCCGGCCCTTGCGGGTGTCGGCGTACAGGGTGAACTGGCTGATGACGAGGACCGGGGCGCCGACGTCGGCTGCGCCCCGTTCGCCGTCGAGGATGCGCAGCTCGGCGATCTTGCGGGCGGTGGTCGCGGCCTGCTCGGGGCCGTCGTCGTGGGTGACACCGACGAGCGCGACGAGGCCTGGCCGGTCGAACCCGCCGACGACCTGCCCGTCGACGGTCACCGACGCGCTGCTGGCACGCTGCAGGACGGTCCTCACGCCGGCCGGTCCGCGATGCCGACGGCGACGACCGCGCCCACGGGCTCGCCGTGGCCGAGCACCGGGGCGTCCTCGAGGCGGGGGTAGGCCTGCGACGCGACGCCGAGCCGCCGCAGCACGGCGGCGAGGGCCACGGCGCGGGCGCGGGCAGCCCCGTCGGCGACCTTGAGCGCGACCCCGCGCCCGTCGGGCAGCCCGACCGCGTAGACGGCTTCGGCGCCGTCCTTGGCGATGGCTCCGTCGGTGCCGCGGATGAGCGCGGTCACGTCCCGCCGGGTGCCGCCGAGCAGCTCGGGGTGGCTGCGGATGGCCGCGGCGACCCGCGCCTCGTGGGTGCCGGGGTCCGCGGTGGCCAGCCGCCCGAAGGCCCGGGCGAGCCCGGCCAGCGAGATCGCCATGACGGGTGCGCCGCAGCCGTCGACGGCGGTCGCCGCGACCGGCTCCCCGGCCAGGTCCTCCACGGTCGCGGCGATGCGCCGCTGGAGCGGGTGGTCGGGCTCGAGGTAGGTCTCGAGGTCCCAGCCGTTGACCTGGCACGTGATGAGCATCGCGGCGTGCTTGCCGGAACAGTTCTGGGCGAGCGGGCGCGCCGCACGTCCGGCCGCGACCCAGATGTCCCGTTCGGTCTCCTCGTACGGCAGGTCCGGGGTGTTGCGCAGGTCGTCCTCGCTCAGGCCTGCGCCGGCGAGCATGGCGCGGACCCCGTCGAGGTGGAACGGCTCGGCGCTGTGGCTCGCGCAGGCCAGCGCGAGGTGCGGCGCCGGGAGGTCGAGGCCGGCGCGGAGCATGGCGACGGCCTGCATCGGCTTGTTCGAGGAGCGCGGGAACACCGGGTCCAGGGGGTCGCCCCAGGACTCCAGGACGGACCCGTCGGGCGCGGTGACGGCGATGCTCGCGCGGTGGGCGGACTCGACGACACCGTTGCGGACGACGTGGGCGACGACGGGCGCGTCGGCGAGGGCGGCGGGGGTCGGCTGGGGCACGGCCCGACCCTAGTGCCGTCGGCGCGCCGCGCCGGAGGCCGGGGCACACGACGAAACGTGTGTGGACACGCCCGGGGTCGGGGGCGTGTCCACACACGTTTCGGGTGTGGTGGCGGCGCAGCGGCCGCCGCCGGGGTGGGTCAGTCGCCGACCTTCTCGGCAGCCTTCTCGGTGGCCTTCTCGGTCGCCGCGGCGGTCTTGCGGGCGCTCGTGCCGGCGGCCTTGGTCGCCGAGGACGTGCGCTTGGTCGCCTTCTTGGTCGTCGTCGAGGTGCGCTTGGCCGCGGTGCGGGTGCGCTTGGCGGAGGCTGCGACCTCGGTCTGGGCCGTCTTGGCCTCGTCCGCGACGGAGTCGGTGAGGACGGTGGCGACCTTGACGGCCTCCTTGCGGCCGGTCGTGATCGTGGCCTTCGCGGAGCGCTCGATCTCGGAGGCGGCGTTGCGGGCCGTGGTCACGGCACCCTTAGCCTGGGCGACGGTCGTCTCGGCCTGCGCCACGAGGTCCTTGGTGGCCTTCTGGCCGCGGATGCGGTTGACGACGTCCTTGCCGCGGGTCGCGAAGGCCTCGTAGCCCTCGGAGACCTTGCCGCCGACGACGAGGCCCTGGTTGAGGGCGACGGCCGGGAGGTCGAGGACCTGCTCGGCGACGTGGGTGGCGCGGGCCTGGACGGCGGCCGGGGCGAGGTCCGTGCGGGCGGACTCGGCGCGCTTGGCGAGCTCGGCGCGGCGCGCCTCGGCGATCTTCTGCGCGTCGCGGGCCTTCTCGACGGCGAGGTCGGTGACGCCGGCGAGGGCGTACAGCGGGGTGGTGTCGATGGACTTGCGGAGGTCGTCGATGACGGCCATGGCGGGCTCCTTCTGGGTGGGTGGTGCGGTCGGTACCCAACGGCGACGCTGCCGGGGCGGGTCGGCGTCACTGCCGGGGGACGTCCTCGAGGTAGGACTCGTAGATGTCGAGGAGCGTCTTCTTCTGCCGGGCCGTCAGGACGGGGTCCTGCGCGATGGCCCGGCGGACGTCGGGGGCGTCCGAGGCGGGGGTCGAGTGCTCGGCGTCGAGGATGCCGGCACGGACGTACAGCGACTCGGCCGACACCTCCAGCCCCTTCGCGAGCTGCTGGAGGATCTCGGCGCTCGGGCGCTTGAGCCCTCGCTCGATCTGGGACAGGTAGGGGTTCGAGACCCCGGCGAGCTCGGACAGCTGACGGAGGGAGAGCTTGGCGGACGTGCGCTGGTCGCGCAGGTAGTCGCCGAGGCTCTCGCCCAGGTCGTTCAGCGGGTTCTTGCTCACGAGTCCATTGTGCTTGCTCCAGTTAGCAAAATGCAAACTGGAGCAAGCGTGATGGTGACCACACGGCGTCCAGGGGGCGCCAAACCCAGCCGTCAGGCGGCTGCGGGCTCCCGGCGGCGGAGCGTGATGTCGGCGCACTCGACGCAGGTGTCATCGGAGACGACGCCGACGCGGATCAGCTGGGCGAAGACGAAGCAGCCCGCGCAGAAGCCGACGAAGGCCTCGAGCGCGGCGAAGACGAGCAGGACGGCGAGCAGGACGGTCGTCACGAGTGGGGCGCCGAGGGCCAACGCGACGGTGGCGGCGGCGGTGAACGCAAGGCCGACACTCTGAGCGAACCGCTTCGGGGCGCCGGAGACGAGGCGGGGCGACCCGAGCCGGGGTGCCACGACCGAGGCGGCGAGGCGGCCCAGCGGGCTGAACCGGGGACCGGCGGCGACGCGCAGCGCGAACCCGATGGCGAGGACGGCACTGACCCAGAGTGCGCCAGTGGCGAGGGTGGCCGCCGTGATGACGACGACGCCGGCAGCGACGACCCGCGCCGCCTTCTCGTTGACGACGGCCGGGAAACCGATAAGGGAAGTCATGCTCGCCATAACTCCACATTATGGTCCGGCATTCCCGGCGAGCCCAGCCAGGTCCAACCCTCGGACGTCCGGCCCGGCACCGCCCGGACCGCGCGCGGCCCGTCCCATGCAACCCCGCCCCTTCCCATCCTCCCCTCCCTGCCCCTCCCCCTTCCCGCCCCTCCCGTACTCCCCACGACCAATAGGTCACGCTGGGTACGCCCTGCCCGTCCCTGTCGTGACCTATCGGTCGATCGGGGTACGCCGGCACCCGTACCTGGCGTGACCTATCGGTCGATCGGGGTACGCACCGACCCCGTACCTGGCGTGACCTATTGGTCGATGTGGGGACGGGGTCGGGGGTCGGGTTGGGGGTCAGCGGGAGCGGCGGTCCTTGACGGCGAGCAGCGCCCGCGCGTCGGCCGTCGACATCGGGGGCCGCTGCATGAGGGTCGCCAGCTCCGCCGCACGGGCCACGAGCTCGTCGTTGTGCCCCACGACCTGACCCCGACGGAACACGACGTTGTCCTCCATGCCGACCCGCAGGTGCCCCCCGGCGGACAGCGCCGCCGCCATGACCGGCAGGTGACCGCGCCCGATCCCCGTCGCCGACCACGACGTCACCTCGGCCGGCAGCATCGCCACCCCCGCCATGAGCGCGGCCGTCGTCGCGGGCATCCCGCCCGGCACCCCGGTGACGAAGTCGACGTGCACCCGCCCGCCGAACGGCAGGCCGTGGGTGTCGAGCAGCCGCCGGAGCGCGTGCACGTGGCCGAGGTCGAAGAGCTCGAACTCGGGGACCACCTCGCGCTCCTGGGCCTGCACGTACAGCCGGCTCATGAAGGGCCACGGGTTGAGGAAGACGTCGTCGCCGAAGTTCGTCGTCCCGCACGTGAGCGAGCAGGAGTCGGGCTCGGCGTCGAGCACGGTGAGCCGCGCGTCGAGCGGGTCGTGCACGGACCCCCCGGTGGAGAGCTGCACGACGAGGTCCGTCGCCTCGCGCACCGCCTCGACCGCGGCCCGCAGGTAGCCCCCGTCGAGGGTCGGCGCGTCGTCGGCGTCCCGGATGTGGAGGTGGATGAGCGCCGCGCCGGCCGCCTCGCACCGCCGGGCGGTGTCGACGAGCTCGTCGAGGGTCGTCGGCAGCTGCGGCAGGTCGGCCTTCGCGTGCTCGGCGCCGGTCGGCGCCACGGTGATCAGCGTGCCGGTGGCCCCGGCGGACGACGTCGTCATGGCGCCATCATGTCAGGCACCGACACCGCCTACGGCAGGAGGATCTGCGGTGTCAGCGGCTGACGACGACGGTCTGTGCGGCAGCGACGTCACCGACGAGAAGATCGACGTCGTCGGGGATCGAGCGCTTGATGACCGCGAGCGCGATCGGGCCGTCCTCGTGGTGCCGCGCGACCGTCGTGAGCCGACCGACCTGCCGGCCGTCGTGGACGACCGCTGCGCCGGCATCCGGCACCAGGTGCCCGGACCCGTCGAGGTGGACGAAGACGAGCCGTCGCGGCGGCCGGCCGAGGTTGTGGACGCGGGCGATGGTCTCCTGCCCCCGGTAGCAGCCCTTGTGCAGGTGCACCGCCGTGCGGAGCCAGTCGACCTCGTGCGGGATGGTGCGGTGGTCGGTCTCGTTGCCGACGCGTGGCCGCCACGCTGCCACCCGCAGCGCCTCGGCCGCCCAGGTCCCCGCGAGCGGGCGGTCCCCCACGGCAGCCTCGACCTCGCCCCGGGGCACGAGCAGCTCACGCCAGGCCCGCCCCTGCGCCGGGTGCCCCTCGACCGGGCCGTACGCGGCCGTGTCGCCGACGAGCCCGGGCCAGGGGTCGACCCATGCCAAGGGCTCGCCCTCGACCGACTCCGCGCCCATCGGCTCGCCGAGCACCGCCCAGTCGGCGGTGACGTCGGCGACCTCGACCCGGAGCATGAAGCGCATCGACTCCAGCCAGGCGATGAGCGCCGGCGCCGACCCCGGCTCGACGGTGAGCCAGGTCGTCGCCCCGTCGTCGACGAGGTGCACGGCGTGCTCGACGTGGCCCTTCGGCGACAGGACGAGCGTCTCGCGCGACTCGCGGGGCCCCAGCCCGGTGAGCTGCTGGGTCGTCATCGAGTGCAGCCACGAGAGGCGGTCGGCGCCGGTGACCGTGACGACGCCGCGGTGCGACAGGTCGACGACGGCGAGGCCCTCGGCCAGGAGCCGCTGCTCGCGCATCGGGTCGCCGTAGTGCGCGGCGACCCCGGCGTCGAGGCCGTCGGCCTCGACGGCGCCGTGCCGTTGGAGGAGCGGCGACGGAGTGACGACGGACGTGGTCATGGGACCTCCCTGCAGGAGCGGCACAGTCCGTGGACGGCCGCGTGGCTGACGTCGGCGGCGAAGCCGAGCTGGTCGTCGAGGCGGGCGACGAGCTCGTCGGCGACCTCGAGCGGTGCCTCACCGACGGCGCCACAGCGCCGGCAGACGACGTGCACGTGGGTGGCGTGCTCGGCGAGGTGGTAGCTGGGCGTGCGGTGGTCGACGTGGGTGTGCCCGACGAGCCCCAGCTCCTGGAGCGCGTCGAGCGAGCGGTACACCGTCGAGACGGACAGCGCCCCCGTGCCGTCGGCCTCGACCGCCTCGACGATCTCGTCCGGGGTGGCGTGCCCGAGCCGGCCCACGGCCGCGAGCACCCGCTCGCGCTGCGTCGTGAGCCGCTTGCCCCGGGCGCGCAGCCGGGCTCCGAGATCACTCACCCCTCCAATGTATGCCGGACGTCCGTGGGCAGCCTCATCCGGTTCCTACACTGGGGAGGTGACGGACCAACGGACCGCTGACGGCCTCGACGCCCTGGGCCTCGGCGCGGACCAGCCCGACGAGCCCCACCGCAGGCGCGAGCGGCGGGGGCTGCGCCGGGTCCTGCTCGTCCTCCTCGTCGTGCTGGCCCTCGTCGTCGCGAGCATCGTGGGCTTCGCCGGGTACCTCGGCGTCACCGTGAAGAACAACGTCCAGCAGGAGGAGCTGCTGCCGCCGCCCGAGGAGGTGCCCGTCACGGCCCCGGACGGCAAGGAGATCCCCAGCGCCGGCGTCGGCACGAACTTCCTGCTCGTCGGCACCGACGGCCGCAGCGGCACCGACCGCGGCCGCTCCGACGTCATCATCATCGTGCACGTCCCGGCCGACCCCACGTCGATCCACATGATCCACTTCCCCCGGGACCTGTTCGTCTCGATCCCCGGGCACGGGAAGAACAAGATCAACGCCGCGTACGCCTTCGGTGGCGAGCCGCTGCTCGTCCGGACCCTCCAGAACCTCCTGGGGATCCGGATCGACCACGTCGCCCGCACCGACTTCGACGGCTTCAAGGGGATGACCGACGCGGTCGGCGGCGTCCGTGTCTACGCCGAGGAGGCCAGCACCGGCGCCGGCAACGGCGGCCCGACGGTCATCCGGCAGGGCTGGAACGACCTCGACGGCACCGGCGCCCTGCACTTCGTCCGCGAGCGCTACGAGCTGAGCCAGGGCGACATCTCCCGCGGCCGCCGCCAGCTGGCGTTCATGAAGGCGCTGCTGCTCAAGGCCACGAGCCCCGAGACCATCGCCAACCCCCTGAAGATCGCGAAGTTCACCGACGCGGCGACGACCAACCTCGTCGTCGACCAGAACCTCACCGTCGGCGACATGCGGGACTACGCCCTGCAGCTGCGGGACATCCGGGCGGACGACGTCGTCTTCGCGACCGCGCCCTTCACCGGGTTCGGGACGGACCCCGTGGCCGGCAGCATCGACATCGTCGACGAGAAGGGGATGGCCCTACTCGGCGAGGCGCTGCGCAACGACGAGATGGACTCCTACCTCGACGTCTTCCAGACGCCCTGACCGGGCGCCCGGCCGGGGTCAGGAGACCCGCTTGAGCTCCGCCGACACGTGCGACTGCAGCGGCTGCCCGACGGCCGCCATGTCCATGACCCACATGAGGTTGCTCTCGACGTAGCCGTAGAGGCGCTTCGCGGCCGTGTACTCCTTGGCCTCGGGGCTGCGCATCACGCCGTCGGTGCGGAGCTCGACCTTGGCCGGCTCGGCCCGCCCGGCGTACATCTCGACGAAGCCCGTGGGGTGGCTGAGCAGCAGCTCGACGTTCGTGCCGTCCTCGGCCGGGGTGACGGGGCGCCAGAAGCCGGTCTCGGTCGCGAGCGGGCGCACCTGGTTGCCGTCGTCGTCGAGGAGCCAGGCCCGTGACTCCCAGCGCAGGAACCGGCGGCCGTCGTGGCTGCAGACGACCTCCTGGCCGAAGCGCTGGGACTCCATCGTCGGGTAGCCCACGACACCGGCACCCGCCCAGGTGCCGACGAGCCAGGCGAGAGGAGCGAGGTCCTCGTGGAGGGAGGCGTCGAGCTGGAAGACCATACGCTGCAGTCTATGGACTCCCCGGCGAGCGCCCTCATCGTCAAGGTCACCTGCGGTCCGGAGGCGCTCGAACGGCTGAACCAGGGGTTCACCGTCGCGGCCACCGCCCTCGCCTCCGGGCTCGAGGTCAGCCTGTGGCTCACCGGCGAGGCCTCGTGGATGGCCGTACCCGGGCGGGCGGAGGAGGTCGACCTGCCGCACGCCGCCCCGCTCGCCGAGCTGCGGGACGCCGTGCTCGAGGGCGGGAGGCTCACGGTGTGCGGCCAGTGCGCCGCCCGGCGGGACCTGGGCGAGGCGGACGTGCTGCCGGGGGTCGTCATCCGGGGCGCGGCAGCCTTCGTCGAGGAGGTCGTGGCGCCCGGAGCCCGCGCGCTCGTCTACTGACGGCAGGGGACCGGACCCGGGTCAGCCGACGAGGGCCAGCGCGACGCCGTACGCCACGACGCCGGGCACGAGGATGCCGGCCGCGGCCGAGGCGAGCTGACCGCGCACCGCGGTGACCGGCGGGAGCACCGACAGCATCCGCCGTAGGGCGTGCGAGACGGCGGCGACGAGGAGCCCGGTGAGGGCGGCGGCTGCGGGCCCCGGCTCCCCGACGACGGCCGCGGCGACGAGGGCCCCGGACGCGCCGAGGACCATCGCGAGCGGCAGCAGCCACGCGCGCAGCCGCTGGATGCCGACGGCGAGGTCGGCCAGCGCCGACACCCCGAGCCCGACGAACGCGGCCACCGCGAGCGCGGCAGGCCTCGTCCCGAGGGTGACCGGCAGCCAGGTCGCGCCGAGCGCGGCGAGGGCGAGACCGAACGAGGTGACGCCGATGGACTCGGTGAGCCGGGGACGCCCGTCGCGGCGGACGATCTGGTGGCCGAACATCAGCCCGAGACCGATCGCGAGGGCGGCGGGGACCAGCGCGAGGTCGGGCTCCCCGTCGGGCAGCACCGACGCCACGGGCGCGAGGACCCCCGCCACGCCGATGGCCAATGAGGACCCGAACCGGCTCGAGCTGCCGAGCAGCCGCGGCCACCCCCACGCGAGGACGAGGCCGGCCCAGGCGAGCACGGCGGCGACGACGACGGGGTCGATGCGCACCGCGACGACGAGCAGCGCGCACCACACGAGGGTGGCGACCACGACGACGGGCCGGGGCACGGTCGCCATCTCGGGCAGGCGCGGCGCCTGGCGGAGCATCGCGTCCCGGCGCGCCCGGCGGGCCGCCCGGGTCTCGCTCACCTGCTCGTCCACGTCGGGCATCCTCGCATCACCCACCGGCGAAGGGCGGGAGCACCTCGACGACGGCGCCCGGCGGCACCGGGTCGTCAGGGGTGGCGGCGAGCCCGTCGACGAGGATCGAGCACACCGGCAGCACGGCGCCGAGAGCCGGGTGCGCCGCGGCCATCGCCGCGACGAGGGCACCGACCGTGCCGGGCGCGTCGAAGGTGTCGCCGTCGACCCCCGCCGCGGCGCGGGCCCCCGCCCAGTAGCGCACGGCGACGGGCGACGCCGCGTCCGGCCGCGTCCCATCAGGGCTCGCAACCTGATGCCGTGGTTCCATGACCGCCTATTCTGATGGGCGATGGCCCATCTGCTGCTGTTGACGAACACCTTGGCTCCCAGCGCCGAGGTCCTTCCGGCGCTCGGGCTGCTCAGCCACCATGTTCGCATCCTGCCCGCCGAGGCGTCGGCGCTGGTCGACGCACCGGACGCCGACGCGGTCATCGTCGACGCCCGCCGCGAGCTCGCCATGGCGAAGTCGCTGTGCCGGGTGCTCACCTCGACCGGGGTGTCCGCGCCGCTCGTCGTCGTCGTCACCGAGGGCGGCCTCGCCGGGCTCACCAGCGAGTGGGGCGTCGACGACGTCCTCCTCGACACCGCCGGGCCCGCCGAGGTGGAGGCCCGCCTCCGCCTCGCCGTCGGCCGGCGAGGCGACTCCGGCGCCGTCGAGGACGGCCCCATCACTGCCGGCTCGCTCGTCATCGACGAGGCCACGTACTCCGTCCGCCTCCGGGGTCGCCTGCTCGACCTCACCTACAAGGAGTTCGAGCTGCTCAAGTACCTCGCCCAGCACCCCGGCCGGGTGTTCACCCGGTCCCAGCTGCTGCAGGAGGTGTGGGGCTACGACTACTTCGGCGGCACCCGCACCGTCGACGTCCACGTCCGGAGGCTCCGCGCCAAGCTCGGCATCGAGCACGAGCTGCTCATCGGGACGGTCCGCAACGTCGGCTACCGCTTCGTGCCCGAGGCCGCGGCCGACCTCGAAGGGGCCGAGGGCTGACATGCCGGTGACCGAGCGGCTGGGCGCCGTCGACGACCGGACTGCCGGTGAGGCCCGCGAGCTGTGGGACCGCGCCCACGCGGCCGACGAGGTGGCGGCGGTCTCCGAGGCGTTCGCCCTCGCCGTCGGCCGGCACCGCGAGGGCGTCGTCCACGTGCTGCGGCGCGACGACGCGGGCCAGCTCGTCGGCTACGCGCAGGTCGCCTCGGTGGGAACCCCCGACGCGGTGGCCGAGCTCGTCGTCGACCCGGCCGCGAGGCGCCAGGGTCACGGCCGGGCCCTGCTCGACGCGGTCGTCGAGGAGGGGGCCCGCAGCGTCTGGGCGCACGGCGACCTCCCCCCGGCCCGGGCCTTCGCCACGGCTGCCGGGCTCGAACGCACCCGCAGCCTGCACCTCATGACGCGCCCCCTCGGCGCCGACGACGCCCGCGACCCGGCGCTGCCGGCCGGCTACTCGGTGCGCGCGTTCGAGCCCGGCCGGGACGACGAGGACTGGGTGCGCCTCAACGCCGCGGCTTTCGCCTCGCACCCGGAGCAGGGCCGCCTCACCGTCGCCGACCTGCGCGAGCGGATGGACCAGCCGTGGTTCGACCCGGCCGGCTTCCTCCTCGTCGAGCGGGACGGGCGCGTCGTCGCCTTCCACTGGACCAAGGTCGAGAAGGGCGAGGCGCGGCACGGCAACGGCACCGGTGAGGTGTACGTCGTCGGGGTCGACCCCGACGAGCAGGGTCGCGGCCTCGGCGGTCCGCTGACCGCCCTGGGCCTGGCCCATCTGGCCCGCCGCGGCCTCACCGAGGTCCACCTCTACGTCGACGGGGACAACACCGCGGCCCGGCGCACCTACGAGCGTCTCGGCTTCGCCGACCTCGCCGTCGACGCCCAGTACTCGGTGCCCCACGCGTGACGTCCCGGACCGGAGGCCCGCAGGCGGCCGGACCTGACAGGATGGACGCATGACGGCAGAGTCGGAGGTGCGGGTCGACCAGGCCACCGACCCGACGGCGCGCGACACCGCGGCCGACGCCTCCGCCGACGGCGCGATCGTCAGCGAGGTCTCGATCGCCAGCGCCTCCGCCGCCGAGGCCCGCCACCAGCAGCAGCCCCGGGCCACCAACGGCCGGTTCGTGCGCCCCGGCCAGCCCGGCCACGAGCCCGCGGACGACGGCCTGCCGGCCGACCGCTTCCTCGACCGCGAGATCTCCTGGCTCCAGTTCAACGAGCGGGTCCTCCAGCTGGCCGCCGACGAGCACGTGCCGCTGCTCGAGCGGGCCCGCTTCCTCGCGATCTTCGCCCAGAACCTCGACGAGTTCTTCATGGTCCGCGTCGCCGGCCTCAAGCGGCGCATCGCCACGGGCATCGCCGTGCGCTCCGCGTCGGGGCTCGAGCCGCGCGAGGTGCTCGAGCAGATCTCGAGCGTCGCGCACGAGCTGATGACCCTGCACGCCCGGGTCTACGCCGAGCAGGTGCGCCCGCTCCTCGAGGAGGACGGCGTCACGATCGTGCGCTGGGACGAGCTGTCCGACGAGGAGCGCGACCGGCTCGGCACGGTCTTCACCGACGGGCTGTTCCCCGTCCTCACCCCGCTCGCCGTCGACCCGGCCCACCCGTTCCCGTACATCTCGGGGCTCTCGCTCAACCTCGCCGTCATCCTCGTCAACCCCAAGTCGCAGAAGGAGCACTTCGCGCGGGTCAAGGTGCCGCCGATGCTGCCGCGCCTCATCCGGGTCGAGCCCGGCCCCGCCGAGTCGCCGCTCGCCGACATGTACGACACCCGGTTCGTCCCGCTCGAGGACGTCATCGCGGCGCACCTCGACCAGCTGTTCCCGGGGATGGACGTCCGCGAGCACTTCACCTTCCGGGTCACCCGCAACGAGGACCTCGAGGTCGAGGAGGACGACGCCGAGAACCTGCTCACCGCCCTCGAGCGCGAGCTGACCCGGCGCCGCTTCGGCCCGCCGGTGCGCCTCGAGGTGGAGCAGGCGATGGACGACCACGTCCTCGACCTCATCGTCCGCGAGCTCGGCGTCGCCGGGTCCGAGGTGTACCGGCTCCCGGCTCCCCTCGACCTGCGCGCGCTCAACGTCATCGCCGACCTGGAGCGTTCCGAGCTGCACTACGAGCCGTTCGTGGCCCGCACCAACGCCGACCTCGCCCCCACCGAGTCCGCGAAGGCCCGCGACATCTTCGCCTCGATCCGCAAGCAGGACGTCCTGCTGCACCACCCCTACGACTCGTTCTCGACCTCGGTGCAGGCGTTCCTCGAGCAGGCCGCGGCCGACCCGCACGTCCTCGCCATCAAGCAGACGCTCTACCGCACCAGCGGCGACAGCCCGATCATCGACGCTCTCATCGACGCCGCCGAGGCCGGCAAGCAGGTGCTCGCGGTCGTCGAGATCAAGGCGCGCTTCGACGAGGAGAACAACATCTCGTGGGCCCGCAAGCTCGAGCACGCGGGCGTGCACGTCGTCTACGGCATCGTCGGCCTCAAGACCCACGCCAAGCTGTGCCTCGTCATCCGCCAGGAGGCCGAGGGGATGCGGCGGTACTGCCACGTCGGCACCGGCAACTACAACCCGAAGACCGCCCGGCTGTACGAGGACCTCGGCCTGCTCACCGACGACCAGCAGGTCGGTGAGGACCTCAGCCGGCTGTTCAACCAGCTGTCCGGTATCGCACCGCGCAGCAAGTTCAAGCGGCTCCTCGTCGCACCCCGCTCGGTCCGGGCCGGGCTCATCGCGCACATCGAGCAGGAGATCGAGCACGAGCAGGCCGAGCCGGGCTCCGGCCTGATCCTGTGGAAGGTCAACTCGATCGTCGACGAGCAGGTCATCGACGCCCTGTACCGCGCGTCGCGGGCCGGAGTGCGGGTTTTCCTCTGGGTCCGCGGCATCTGCGCGATCCGGCCCGGGGTCGAGGGGCTGTCCGAGACGGTCGAGGTCCGCTCGGTGCTCGGGCGCTTCCTCGAGCACTCGCGGGTCTTCTACTTCGGCGGCGCCGGCGAGCCCGTCGCGTACATCGGCAGCGCCGACATGATGCACCGCAACCTCGACCGCCGGGTCGAGGCCCTCATCCGGCTCACCGACCCGCGGCACGTCGACGACCTGCGCTCCCTCCTCGACCGGGGCGGCTCCGACCGGTACGCGCACTGGGGCCTCGGCGGCGACGGACGCTGGATCCGCCGCCACCTCAGCGCCGACGGTGAGCCCCTGGAGGACCTGCAGACCGCGTTCATCGAGATGCACTCCAAGCGCCGCCGCAAGGCCCGGCGCCGCTGACGACCGCTCCCATGCCGACGACGATCCCCGCTGCCGGGACGGTGCCGTGGCGGGTCCACGGTCACGTGCTGCAGGTTGCGCTCGTGCACCGGCCGCGCTACGACGACTGGTCCTGGGCCAAGGGCAAGCTCGACCCGGCGGAGGAGTGGCCCGTCGCCGCCGTCCGCGAGACGTTCGAGGAGACCGGGCTCGTCGTCCGGCTGGGGGTCCCCCTGCCGCAGGCGCGGTACACCGTCCTCGAGAAGGACGGCGTCCCCGGCGACAAGGTCGTGCGGTACTGGGCCGCCCAGGTCACCGGGGGCGACGGCCGCCTCGTCAACGAGATCGACGACGTCGAGTGGCTCGACCCGCGCACCGCCCACGACCGCCTCGACTACGCCCGCGACCAGGACCAGCTGCTGGCCCTCGTGCGCTGGCACCAGGCGGGGCTGCTCGCGACGTGGCCGCTCGTGCTCGTCCGGCACGCCCGCGCCGTGGGCCGAGGCTCGTGGAAGGGGTCGGACGACACCGAACGCCCCCTCGACGCGGCCGGCCGGGCCCGGGCGGTGGCGCTGGGGCCGGTCCTGGCGGCCTACGGCGTGGACCGGGTCGTCTCCTCCCCCTCGAAGCGCTGCACCGCCACCGTCCAGCCGTTCGTCGACGAGGCCGGGGTCCGGCTCCGGACCCGGCCCGGCCTGTCCGAGGAGGGCTTCGCCGACGACCCGGGGCGGGCGGTCCACCACCTGCAGCGCGTCCTCGAGAAGGGGCGCCCCACCGCCGTCTGCTCGCACGGGCCGGTGCTGCCGGCGCTCGTCGACGTCCTCGCCGGGGTCGCGGGGGAGGCCGGGGCCGCCGACCGCAGCGTCCTGGCCGCGGCCGCCGCCGGCACGTTCGACAAGGGCGAGGCGCTGGTCTGCCACGTGGCCGGCACGGGCGCCGGGGCCCGCGTCGTCGCCGTCGAGCGCCACTGCCCCTGACCGTCCGGTGGGGCAATGCTCGGACGCCGTTCACGCGGCGTTCACCCGGCACGGGTCACGGCGTCACCCGGCCTCCATACCGTCCTAGGCGTCGGCCACCGGTGCCCGACGCCATCGCTTCGTTCCTTTTTCGAGAGGTACACCTGTGAAGAACCTCCGTTTCGGCCAGTTCGCTGGCCTCGCCCTGGTCGGTTCCCTCGCCCTCGCCGGCTGCGGCTCGGACGACAACTCGGGCAGCGGCGGCGCCACCGGCGGCGCCGGCGACGTCGCCTGCTTCGAGGGCACCCTGAACGCCGAGGGCTCCTCGGCCCAGAAGAACGCGTTCGAGGAGGCCGCCGCCACGTACAACGAGATGTGCCCCGGCGCCACCGTCAACTACAACCCGACGGGCTCCGGCACGGGCATCAAGCAGTTCATCGCCGGGCAGGTCGACTTCGCCGGGTCCGACTCGGCCCTGAAGACCGAGGAGAAGGACGGCATCGTCGAGACCGACGCGGCCGCCGAGACCTGCGGCTCTCCCGCCTGGAACATCCCGATGGTCACCGGGCCGATCGCCATCTCCTACAACCTGCCGGGGGTCGACGACCTGACGCTCACCCCGGACGTGGCCGCGGAGATCTTCGACGGCAAGATCACGACGTGGAACGACCCGAAGATCGCGGCGGTGAACGCCGGCGTCGAGCTCCCCGCCACCGACATCAAGGTCTTCTTCCGCTCCGACGAGTCGGGGACGACCGAGAACTTCACGAAGTACCTCAAGGCTGCCGGTGGCGACGCGTGGAGCTACGACCCGGCGAAGGCCTGGCCCGCCTCCGGTGAGGGCAAGGAGAAGTCCTCCGGGGTGTCCGAGGGCGTGAAGTCCACCGAGGGTGGCGTCACCTACGTCGAGTGGAGCTACGCCAAGGACAACGACCTCGGCATCGCCAAGATCGACAACGGCGGCGGCGCGGTCGAGCTGACCGGCGAGACCGTCGGCAAGGCCGTCGAGGCCGCCGCCAGCGACGGCGAGGGCAACGACCTGCGCCTCACCCTCGACTACGCGACCCAGGAGGCCGGCGCCTACCCGATCCTCCTCGTCACCTACGAGATCGTGTGCTCCCAGTACGCTGACGCCGAGACCGCGACGAAGGTCAAGGCCTTCCTCACGCACATGGCCTCCCCGGAGGTCCAGCAGGGCCTCGAGGAGATCGGGTACGCACCGCTCCCGAGCTCGGTCGAGGAGAAGGTCACGACGGCCATCGACGCGATCTCCTGACCGCTCGGCGCCCGCACGGGCGCCCACCGTCCCGGCGCTCCGGCGCCCACGGACACCGCATCGGGGCGGGCCGCGAACCGGCCCGCCCCGTCGGTACGACCAAGATCCCCGACACCCCCGAGGACGACGTGAGCACCTCCATGACCGGCCGCTCGACGGTCGACGAGGACCCGAGGCACCCCCTCGGCGGCGACCGGGCCTCCACCGGCCGCCTCGGCGACCGGATCTTCGGCGGCCTCGCCACCACCTCGGGCATCCTCATCGTCGTCCTCGTCACCCTCGTCGGGGTGTTCCTCCTGTGGCAGGCCGTGCCGTCGCTGCTGAAGAACGAGGCGAACTTCCTCCTGTCGCGGGAGTGGAGCCCCAGCGGAGCCAACCCCCGCTTCGGCATCCTCGAGCTCGCCTGGGGCACCCTCATCACCTCGGTCATCGCGATGATCATCGCGGTCCCGCTCGGGGTCGCGGTCGCCCTCTTCATCACCCAGTACGCGCCGCCGTGGCTCTCCAAGCCCGCGGCCTCGACCATCGACCTCCTCGCTGCGGTCCCCTCGATCGTCTACGGGTTCTGGGGTCTGAACATCGCGGGCCAGTACTTCCAGCCGGTGCTCTCCGGGATCGACGGCGCGCTCGGGTGGCTGCCGGTCTTCGAGGACCAGGGCACCAGCGCCAAGAGCACTCTCGCCTTCGCCGGCATGATCCTCGCGATCATGATCCTGCCGATCGTCACGGCCATCTCCCGCGAGGTCTTCGCGCAGGTGCCGACGACGCACAAGGAGGGCGCGCTCGCGCTCGGGGCGACGCGGTGGGAGATGATCCGGGTCGCGGTCCTGCCCTACGGCAAGCCCGGGGTCATCAGCGCCGCGATGCTCGGCCTCGGCCGTGCGCTCGGCGAGACCCTCGCGGTCCTCATCCTCCTGTCGACGCTGAGCGCGAACGCGGACTGGAGCTTCTCGATCTTCAACGGCGGCTCGACCTTCGCCTCGCGGATCGCCCAGGGCGCCGGCGAGTTCGACACCCCGCAGAAGACCGGCGCCTACATCGCGGCCGGCCTCGTCCTGTTCGTCGTGACCTTCGTCGTCAACGCGACCGCCCGCATCGTCATCGATCGCAGGAAGGCCTTCACCGAATGAGCAGCGCCCAGGTCGACCACGCCGCAGCACCGCCCGCGGCCGGCGTCCCGACCCCCAGTGCGTTCGGCGAGAAGTCCGGGGGGCGCGCCGTCAAGGACGTCACCGCCCGCGTCGTCATGTGGCTCGCCTTCGGGATCGCCGTCGTGCCGCTCGTCTGGATCCTCGGCTCCACCCTGGTCAAGGGCGGCCACATGCTCGTCGACTCGGTGTGGTGGACCAACAGCCAGTCCGGCATCACCTCGCGGCGGGTCGGCGGGGGCGCGGTGCACGCCATCCAGGGCACGCTCATCCAGGCCGCGGTCACGGCGGCGATGTCGGTGCCGGTCGGCGTCCTCACCGCCGTCTACCTCGTCGAGTACGGCCGCGGCCGGCTGGCGCGGACCGTGTCCTTCATGGTCGACATCCTCACCGGCATCCCGTCGATCGTCGCGGGCCTGTTCATCTACGCCCTGTGGGTGACGACGCTCGGCTTCCAGCGCGTCGCGTTCGCCGTGACCCTGGCCCTCGCGATGCTCATGATCCCGACGATCGTGCGGTCCACGGAGGAGATGCTCAAGCTCGTGCCGAACGAGCTGCGCGAGGCGTCGTACGCGCTCGGGGTGCCGAAGTGGAAGACGATCATGAAGATCGTCGTGCCCACCGCGTTCTCGGGCATCGTCACCGGCGTCCTGCTCGGCCTCGCCCGCGTCATGGGTGAGACGGCACCGCTGATCATCCTCGGGCCGTACACGAAGGTCATCGCCACCGACCTGTTCGACGGGCTCATGGCGACGCTGCCCACGATGATCAACCAGGACCGCACCGAGGCCCTGCAGCCGGCCCTCGACCGGGTCTGGGGCGCCTCGCTCACCCTGATCCTCCTCGTGTTCATGCTCAACCTGCTGGGCCGCTTCGTCGGCCGCTTCAGCAAGGTCAAGGGCTGACCCACTCCCGACCACCCCGACCACCCCGGGACGAAAAGAGACACTGAACCCATGGCCAAGCGCATCGACGTCAAGGACCTCGACATCTACTACGGCGACTTCAAGGCCGTCGAGGGCGTGACGATGACCGTGGAGCCCCGCTCCGTCACGGCGTTCATCGGCCCGTCCGGCTGCGGCAAGTCGACGGTGCTCCGCACCCTGAACCGGATGCACGAGGTCATCCCGGGCGGGCGGGTCGAGGGCTCGGTCATGCTCGACGACCAGGACCTCTACGCGTCGTCGATGGACCCGGTGGCCGTGCGCCGCACCGTCGGCATGGTCTTCCAGCGGCCCAACCCGTTCCCGACGATGTCGATCCGCGACAACGTGGCGGCCGGGCTGCGCCTCAACGGGGTCAAGAAGAAGTCCGTCCTCGACGAGGTCGTCGAGCAGTCGCTGCGCGGCGCCAACCTGTGGACCGAGGTCAAGGACCGGCTCGACAAGCCCGGGGCCGGCCTGTCGGGCGGCCAGCAGCAGCGGCTGTGCATCGCCCGCGCCATCGCGGTCAACCCGCAGGTGCTGCTCATGGACGAGCCCTGTTCGGCCCTCGACCCGATCTCGACGCTGGCCATCGAGGACCTCATCAACGACCTGAAGTCCGAGTACACGATCGTCATCGTCACGCACAACATGCAGCAGGCGGCCCGCGTCTCGGACCAGACGGCGTTCTTCAACCTCAAAGCGACCGGCGAGCCCGGCCGGCTCGTCGAGATCGGCGAGACCCAGCGCATCTTCAGCAACCCCACCGAGAAGGCCACCGAGGACTACATCTCGGGCCGCTTCGGCTGACCGGCCCGGGCCCGCTGGGCCCTAGACGACGAGCGCGACGGCGCCGTACACGAGCGCGGCCGCGAGGCCGGCGCCCGGGAACGTCAGCACCCACGCGAACGCGATGGACCGCGCGACGTCCCAGCGCACCGCCTTGGCCGAGCGGGTCGCCCCGACCCCGGCGATGGCCGAGGTGATGGCGTGCGTCGTCGAGATCGGGGCTCCGGTGGCCGTCGCGGCGTAGAGCACGGTCGCGGCCGTCGCCTCGGCGGCGAACCCCTGCGGCGGGTCGATGTGGATGATGCCGCGCCCGAGCGTGCGGATGATCCGCCAGCCGCCCGCGTACGTGCCGAGGCTCAGCATGACCGCGGCCAGGGCGAGCACCCAGAGCGGCACCGCCAGGTCCGCGGGGTCCTGGTGCCCGGAGGCGACGAGGGCGAGCACGACCACCCCGGCCGTCTTCGACGCGTCCTGCATCCCGTGCCCGAACGCCATCGCGGCCGCCGACACCGTCTGGGCGTAGCGGAACCCGCGCGCGGTCGGCCCGGGAGCGGAGCGCCGGAACAGCCACAGGATGGCGGTCATGACGAGGAAGCCGCCGGCGAGCCCGAGGAGCGGGGACACGATCATCGGGATGGCGACGTTGTCGCGCACCGCGCCCCAGCGCACGGTGGCGCCGGCGGCGAGCGCGGCCCCGCCGAGCCCCCCGATCAGGGCGTGCGACGACGAGGACGGCAGCCCCCGCCACCACGTCAGCAGGTTCCAGACGGTCGCGCCGACGAAGGCGCCGGCGCACAGGGCGAGCCCGGTGGCGCCGTCGGGGACGACGACGATGTCGTTGATCGTCTGGGCCACCCGCATCCCGGCGAAGGCCCCCACGAGGTTCATCACTGCGGCCAGCAGCAGCGCGATCCGGGGGGTCAGCGCCCGGGTCGAGACCGAGGTGGCGATGGCGTTCGCGGCGTCGTGGAAGCCGTTCGTGTACGTGAACCCCATCGCGAGGACGACGACGAGGGCGACGGGCCACCAGTCCACGGCCGGTCAGGACTCCCGGACGGTGATCGCCTCGACCTTCAGCGCCACCTGCTCGAACCCGTTCGCCGCGGCCTCGAGGGCGTCGATGACGTCCTTGTGCTTCATCAGGGCGACGGGGTCGGGCTTCTTCGCCGCGAACAGGTCGCCCAGCATGCGCCGGTACTGCTTGTTCGCCCGGTTCTCGAGCCGGGTGATCTCGACCCAGTAGCCGTTGAGCTCCTTCATCGACCGCAGCCGCGGCATCGCGTCGGCAGTGACCTCGGCCATCCGCGCGATGATCTCGACCTGCTTGGCGGCGCGGGGCGGGAGGTCGTCGACGCGGTACAGCACGATGAGGTCGACCGCGGCGACGACGAGGTCGACGCACTCGTCGAGGGCCACGGCGAGGCCGTGCATGTCGGAGCGGTCGAACGGGGTGACGAAGGACCCGTGCACCTTGCGGACGATGTCGCGGGTGGCGTCGGCGGCAGCGGCCTCGATGTCGTGGGCCCGGCGGAGGATCTCCTGGCGCTCGTCGTGGTCCGCGCCGAGCAGCGCCGTCAGCTCGCGGGCACCCTCGACCAGCTGCTGCGCCGAGGCGGCGTACAGCTCGGGGAACGAGGTGTCCTGGGGGGTGAGGCGAAAGCCCACGGTGGCGGTCTCCGGGTCCGGTGGTGCAGCGATCGTGGGCTCAGCGTAGGGGGTGGCGATCGGGCGGGAGGCCGCGGCCGGGGGCTCCCGGCGGTAGCCGCACGGCGTCAGCGCTCGGTGGGGGCCGGGGCCGCGTCGGCGGAGCCCGCACCGCCGATGCCGAGCAGCTGGTCGATGGCCTCCTCGCTCAGCGGCCCGTCGGTCTCGGCGGCCGCGAGCACCAGGGTCCCGACGAGGTCGATCTCACCCTGGAGATCGTCGTCGGTGAGCGAGGGATCGTCGGCCATGGGTCAACGGTACGGCGCCCGAGCAGGGGGCGGTAGGTCATCCACAGGGAAAGTGCCGGGGCCGTCGGCGGCGGTGTCGGCGCGCCGGCGGGACGGGAGGTGGTGGGTGCCGGACCGGGAGCGCCTCACGGCGCGTGGCCGCTCGTAGCGGCTGATGTTGGGACCCGGGGCTGCCGCGGTCCGGCACCTACCGATAGACCCTAACGCGTCGGGGTCGCCAGTGTGTTCCCTCCCGCGGAAGTCCGCGTGCCGGGAGGCTCAGTCCAGGTCCCGCGAGCGCCACAGGTTGGCGCAGGCGCGCAGGTCCTCGCCGGTCGCGAGCAGGGCCGCGCCGCTGCGGGTCAGGCCGGTGGCGGCGTCGGGGTCGACGCCGTCCGAGTCGTGGGCGAGCTCGGCGCGCCCGGCCGCGATGACCGCGCAGAACGCCGATGCCCGCTCGAGCGCGACCGCGAGGTCCCCGTCGAAGATGCCCGCGAGGATCTGGTCGGCGACGCGCTGCAGCTCCTCGGGGCGGGGCGGCTCGGCGATGCCCGCGACGACGTGCGCGACATCGGTGAACCGCATGCCGGCGGCGTACTCGCGGCTGGCCCCCTCCGGGTTGCGGCGCACCCACTCACGCAGCGCGTAGAGCCGCCACAGGGCCCCGGGGAGCGAGCGGGCGGGGCGGGAGGACCACAGGTCGGCGATCGTCGGCAGCCCGAGGTCGTCGACGAGGCCGACGAGCCGGGAGGTGACCTCGGGGTCGTGGGCGGCCCGGCCGGTACCGACGAGGATGGCCGCGGTCTGGTGGGCCACCTCGGTGGTCTCGGCCGGCCCCGGGCGCGTGCCGCCGTGCGCCTCGAGGTCCGCCGGCCCGAAGCGGATGGGCCGGCGCGGGACGGGTCGGCCTCCGTCAGTCGTCACCGCGCCAGTGTGTCAGGTGGCTCGACGTGCGTCCTGCGGACCCGCGACCTGCCCGGTCACCCGGCTTCCGGCTAGGTTGGGTCCGACCCCGACCTGTGCCTGCACGCTCCGAGGAGACGACATGCCCACCGAGGGATCCGCCGCGGCCAAGGCCGCCACCGCGCCCCCGCCCGACACCGACGCGAAGCCCGACTCCCCGACGGAGCTGTCCGGGCGCGGGTGGAAGTACACGTTCAAGAGCGCCGTCGCGGAGTTCCAGCGGGACCAGTCCACCGACCTGGCCGCCGCCCTCACCTACTACTCGGTGCTCTCGGTCGCCCCCGCGCTGTTGGCGCTCGTCTCGCTCCTCGGCCTGTTCGGCAACGGCGCGCAGACGGTCGACCAGCTGCTGAGCCTGCTCGTGCGGCTCGGGCAGGGGCAGGTCGTCGAGCAGCTGCGCGGGCCGCTCGAGGAGATGGTCGCCTCGCAGGCCGCGGGGTTCACGTTCGTCATCGGTATCCTCGCCGCCCTGTTCTCCGCCTCCGGGTACGTCGGCGCGTTCGGCCGCGCGATGAACCGGGTCTACGGGGTCGACGAGGGCCGGCCGGTGTGGAAGCTGCGGCCGGCCAACTTCGCGGTGACTGTGGCGCTCGTCGTCCTCGGCGCCCTCGTGCTCGTCGGCTTGGTCGTCACCGGCCCGGTCACCCGCGCCGTCGGCGGGCTCATCGGGGTGGGGCAGCAGGCGGTCGACGTGTGGGACCTCGCGAAGTGGCCGGTCATCCTCGTCGTCGTCATGGGGATGGTGGCGATGCTCTACTACTTCACCCCGAACGTCCGACAGCCCAAGTTCCGGTGGATCTCCCCCGGCGCGGTGCTCGCGATCCTCGTGTGGGTCGTCGCGTCGATCGCGTTCGGCTTCTACGTCAGCAACTTCGGCAACTACAACGCCACGTACGGCTCGCTCGGTGGCGTCATCGTCTTCCTCCTGTGGCTGTGGCTCACCAACATCGCGCTGCTGCTCGGGGCCGAGCTGGACGCCGAGCTCGAGCGGGCCCGCCAGCTCGAGGCGGGCATCGCGGCCGAGCGGTCCATCCAGCTGCCGCCGCGGGACACCACGCAGTCCGAGAAGGCCCGCGAGAAGCTCGACGAGCGGATCGCGCAGGGGCGAGCGATCCGTCGGGACGCGGCCGTGGACGCACCCGCGGGTGGGCGCGCTGCGGACTCCAAGCGCGGGCAGCGCACCGGCACAGGGCAATCCGTGACCCTGGAGGCGCTGCCGTCCGAGGTCGCGCGGCGGCGGGGCGACCGGCCCTCCGGGGGTTGACAAACCCGCAGGTCAGCCCGGGTCGGATCGGCGGCCCCAGCGGTTAGGGTTTTCCCTCGTGACCACCGAGACGCGCCCGATGACCGGGCTCCAGCCCGATGTACGCATCGGAGAGCGTTACTCGCTGGTCCGACGAGTCGCCTCCGGAGGCATGGGGGACGTGTGGGAGGCCACCGACGACGTCCTCGAGCGCACCGTCGCCGTCAAGGTCCTCCGGCCGACCACCGCCGGTGACCCCGTGTTCGCCCGGCGCTTCCGCGACGAGGCTCTCTACACGGCCAACCTCAGCCACCCGAACATCGCGACGGTCTACGACTACGGCGAGGACCACGACCTCGCGTTCCTCGTCATGGAGCTCGTCCCCGGCGAGCCGCTGTCGCACCTCGTCCAGCGCGAGGGGGCCCTCGAGCCGGCACGGGTCCGCTCGATCATGGCCCAGGCCGCGCTGGCGCTCGACGCGGCGCACGACGCCGGCGTCGTCCACCGCGACGTCAAGCCCGCGAACATCCTCATCACGCCCGAGGGCACGGTGAAGCTCACCGACTTCGGTATCGCCCGCGCTCTCGACGGCTCCGGTCAGACCCTCACCGGCGAGATCGTCGGCACCCCGCACTACCTCTCGCCCGAGCAGGCGCTCGGGGAGGCCGCCACCGGGGCGTCCGACCTCTACGCCCTCGGCATCGTCGCCCACGAGCTGCTCACCGGCCGGCGGCCGTTCGACAAGGTGACGCCGGTCGCGACCGCGCTGGCGCAGGTCAACGACCCGCCGCCGCCGCTGCCCGACGAGGTGCCCGCGGAGCTGCGCGGCCTCATCGAGCGGTGTCTCGCGAAGTCGCCGGACGACCGGCCGCGCAGTGCGCGCGAGCTGGCGGAGCTGCTCGGGGTTCCGCGCGACCCGGCCGCCATCCACGACACGGAGGGCCGGGCGGCACGGACGGTGCGGGGCAGCGCCGCCGAGTCCGAGTCCGGGGCCGCGGCCGCGCCGGAGGCCGCCGACCAGGGGCCCGTCCTGGTCGCGGATCGTGACCTCGAGGTCGACGAGGCGACGGACGACCCGAACCCCACCCCGGTGTCGCTGACCCTGCGCGGGCCCAACCCGCGCCGGGTGCACTGGGCGTGGATCCCGGCCTCGGGGATTCTCGCGATCGTCGCCGTGGCCGTCGCCGTCACCCTGCTCCGCTGACCCGCGAGCCGCCCCGGCGGCCTCACAGGGTTCTCCCAGCCTCGACCGGGCACAACCCCGCACCTCCCGGCGTTGACCGGGCATGAGCGTCGCGGACCGGTACGCCCAGAAGCACGCATCACGCAGCACCGGTCGCTCCTGGGCCGCAAGTTAGACAAACCTTTGACGAATCCCCTCGACCGCGACATACTCAGGGGCCCCGGGGTCGGCAACGACCCGCACACCACGACGGAAGGTGCCGACCATGGCAACTGACTACGACGCTCCCCGGGTCCGTGAGGGCGAAGAGGACAAGAGCGACTCCCTCGTCGAGCTCGACGCCGCCCGCTCACGCACGCCGATCGACCTCCTCGAGGAGGACAGCGAGGCCACCGACGGGCACACGCTGCCCGGCGCCGACCTGTCCGACCTCTCCCTCGAGGTGCACGTCGTGCCGCGCCAGGCCGACGAGTTCTCGTGCATGGGCTGCTTCCTGCTCGTCCACCGGTCGCAGGAGTCCAAGCCCGGCACCAACCTCTGCCGCGACTGCGCCGCCTGACCCCGCAACCACACCTGCTCGCATCGAGATGTGGGTGAAGACCATCGCCTATCCGACGGTTTTCACCCACATCCCCGTGGCGCCCACGCTGGCGCCGGTGCGACATACTGACGGCCGTCGCGGACCCGCCTCACCACGGGGCCGCGCGGGCCTCTAGCTCAATCGGTAGAGCTGCGGACTTTTAATCCGTAGGTTGTGGGTTCGAGCCCCACGGGGCCCACCATCTCCGCTGTACGGCAGGCCTTTTCGGCCCGTCACGGTCGCCGCTCATCGAGTGGAGGACGTCGATGGGTACCCACGGGGTCCGTCATCTCGCAGCACCGATCGCGTCGTCCCGAGCGGCCCGACCACCGCCAGCAGGGGGTGGCCCGTGACCTCTGCAGGGCGTTGGGAGCCCGCCCCGGCGACAGCGCAGGGCGCACCCCGGAGCGGGCAGAGTGGTTTCATGGTCCGATGAGGCGCACGGACGAGCGACTCGACCGGACCGGCCGCGGCGTCGTGCTGCGCGGCCTGGATGGCGGGTCACTCGACACGACCCTGCGTCCAGCTCTCAATGACCTGCTCGGCGCGCGCACCGGCCGCGCCGTCGTCTGTGCCCGGCTGCACCAACCGACGCCCGTTTCGCGCGAGGTTCTCGAGCACGTGGTCGATGCGCTCATCGACGCGGGCTGCACCGACGTGACCCTCGGGTCCTCGCTGTCGGCCCAGGACCGAGACCGCGGCCATCGCTCGGTGAGCGGCCTCGCCCACCTGGCCGGCCTGACGGGGCGCACCGCCTCCGGGCGCGCCTACGAGGTCGCCGACCTCGGTGACGACACGATCCCCGCCCCGGGACCGCCGTCGAGCGTCCTCGACGGACGACCCGTCTCGCGGCGGTGGGCCGGCGCTAGCACCCGGGTCGTCGTCGGTCGTGCCGTCACCGACCTGCTCGAGACCTATGCCGGATGCCTCGACGCGCTGACCGGCGTGGCACCCGAGGTGGGCGGCGCCGAGCCCGCGGACGTCGTGGTCGATGTCGTTCGCCACCTCGCCCCGTCGCTGTGCGTCCTCGACGCCACTGCCACGAGCGGCGGCGCCGACGGGGCGCGGCTGGCCCATCCGAGTGACACGGCCACCGTGGTGGTCACGAGCGACGCGCTGCTCGCCGACACGGCCTTGGCGTCGCTGCTCGGCGTGGACTGGGGGGCCTCCCGGCTCGTCGAACGCGCCCTCTCCGAGATCGGGCCGCCACGTGGGCGGATCCGGGGTGACGTCACCCGGTTCGCCGACGTAACCCGCCCCCACCCGCTCGCCGTCGAGGCCGCCCGGCTGGCCACCGTCGACCGGCGCCTGGAGCGAGTGCTCGCGGCGAGCATCGGCGGCCCGGACGACGGGGCGACGGCTGACGACCCGGTCATGGCGGCGGTCCGGGCGGTGCTGACCCCGGCCGTCGCCGCGGCCGCGGACCCTGTCGGGCAGGGCGCGCTCGTCGGGCTCCTCGCCGGGGTGGCCACCGCCTCGGTGGCCGACCGCGCCTGGTCGGTCAACCTCGACAAGGACCGCGTCCCCCACCGCGTCGTCCCGCTGGGCTTCGAGCCCGCGGCCCACCCGAACGAGGACTACGACGACCTGCCGACGTTCCTCGCCGTCATCGACGACGCCCTCGCCGGGCTCCCCGCGCCTGCGGACGGCGAAATGCGGTGGACGCTCGTCGACGGCGCCACGGTCTTCGAGGTCGGACGCGAGATCGCCGCCGACTTCGACGAGTTCGTCGCCCGGGTCGACGTGGCTGAGGGCATCGCCCTGATGGCCGACTACCTCGGCGGACGACGGGTCGAGCTCGGGCCCGCCCCGGCCGGAGAGTGGACCACCCGCGTCCGGCAGGCCGAGCGCAACCTGTACCTGCCGCAACCGAACTACCTCGCGGCGTGGGGCGGCGAGCCGATCGACGTGTGCAAGATCGAGCTCGTCGAGCGCCGCCCGGACGAGCACCGGCTGCTCTGGCGGACCGTCCGCAGCCCCAACAGCTCGGCGGCTCACGACGACGGGTCGCTGACGTTCACCCGCACCGGGACCGGCACCCTGGCCACCGTCCGGGGACGGCAGCTGTTCACCCTCCCACCATCGTGGCAGGGGCTCGACCTGACCCTCGTGCCGGAGGTGCGCAACCCCCTCCTCGAGGAGGCCTACCGGCGGTTCTTCACGACGACCTTCGACAACCTCGAGGCGCGCTTCGAGGGCCGCGGGTTCCGGATCGGGCGCCCGCCTCCGGACCCCGACGAGCCCCTGCTCACCCGGTCCGTCGAGCTCCTGCTCACCGCCGCCCAGGACTGGGTGAGCGAGCGGTCGGGCCTCGACCCCGACCCGGTGGGAAGCACCGGGGAGCGCAGCAGCAGGACCCCCGAGGCCGACGAGGTCGACGTCCACGGCTTCCGGCACGTGCGGGGCGGGCGGGACCGGCGATGAGGGTCGCTGTCACCGGGGTGACCGGCCTGGTGGGCTACCACGTCGCGCGCGAGGCCCTCGACGCCGGGCACGACGTCGTCGCCGTGTGCCGGCCCGGTCGCGCCCTGCCCGAGCGAATCCGTGCGCTCGGTTCGACCGGCCCCCTCTCCACGTGCGGAACCGACCTGGGCGACCCGCACGGGCTCGCCCGCGCCCTCGACGGCGCCGACGCGCTGGTCCACTGCGCCGCTGTCTACAGCTACGGGAAGGACAAGGCCGACGAGGTGGTCCGGGTCAACGTCGACGGCACCCGCACCGTCGTCGAGGCCGCAGCGGCCGCGGGCCTGGGACGGGTCGTCGTCACCAGCTCAGCCGTCACCCGAGGGTCCAGCGCCGAGCCCGCGACCCGGACGGAGGCGGACCGGCTGGGCGACGAACCGGCGCCGGCCTACTACGCGAGCAAGGTCCGACAGGAGCAGGTCGCGCTGGCCGAGGCCGACCGCCAAGGCCTCCACCTCGTCCTGGCCCTGCCGACCATCGTCCTCGGGGGGCCGTTCTCGCGTCTCGGCCCGAGCAACGCCATCGTCCTGCGCTACCTCCTCGACCCGACGCGCAGCACCTACCCGGGCGGCTGCAACGTCGTCGATGCGCGGGACGTCGGCGCCGGACATCTTGCTCTCCTCGAGCGCGGCGAGCCGGGGCAGCGGTACCTCCTCGGCGGCGAGGACCTCACCTGGCGAGAGCTGCACTCCCTCGTCGCCGACCTCGCCGGCCTCCCGGGCCCCTTCCTGGAGGCGCCCTCGTCCTCCGCGTGGCTCGCCTCGGCCGCGGCCGAGGCCTGGGGCCGCGTGACCGGTACCGCCCCCTTGTCGACGACCGACGAGGCGCGAACCGTGGGTCGCTACTACTGGTACACCTCGGCGCGTGCCGAGGCCCTGGGCTACGCGCCTCGACCGGCGCGGACCGCCGTGGCGGCGTCCCTGGCGTGGCTCGCGCTGGACGAGTCACTGCCCCGCTGGGTCCGCGAGGGACTGCGGATGTCGCCGGAGGTGCGGTCCGCCCGGCCGCTCATCCCGAGGCCGGTCGACTGCGTGGACGAGCAGGCTGCCGGAACCGGTGGAGTACCCGCCCGCGCCCCGGGGTCCGCACTCAGTCCAGGTCGATCACCACGTCGACGACCGCCTCGACGCCCCCGGTGACCTGGATCTCCCCGACGTACCGCTCACCGGAGCGGACCACGTCCTCGGGAACGGCGACCTCGACGGTCACGGTCTGCTCGCCGTGCGCGGGGATCGTCACCCCGGCCGGGTCGACCCGCACCGGGAGCGCGACGTCGCGGGCCGGCTCCCGCAGGACCTCGCCCGGCGTCAGGACGACCCGTCGCGCCCGGGCGTGCTGGTTGGCCAGCACGACCGTCCCCGTGGCGGTCCCTCCGGGTGCCGCACGGAGGCCGACGGCGACGTGCGGCGCCGGGCTCGCGGCCGCGTTCGCGGCCGCTGACCGGCGCTCGGCGACCGGGCGGCCAGTGGCCGGCTCGGCAGCGTCGTCGTGAGCGGCCGCGCCCGCGGAGCCGGCCGAGCCACCCGACGAGCGCTGCCGGCGGGTGCGGTCGACCGCTGCCTGGGTCTCGCCGAGCACGCGGGCGACGCTGCGGCTGCCGATGGTGACGACCTGCCCGGCCACGTCCATTCCCAGGGTCCCGACCTCACGCCAGTAGCGCGCTCCCTCCCGACCCACCGCTTCCGCCCAGGCGCGGCCGGTGGCACCCGGGTCCGCGCCGGGCGAGAGGACCGCCCGGCCGAGCTCGATGGACTGCTTGGCGGCGTCGGCCTGCGCCTGGAGCGCTCGACGCGCCAGTTCGCCCAGCCGGGCGAGGCTCTCCTCGGGATCCGTCGTGCGTGAATTCATCGCTGGTCCTCTCCGCTCGTCCGTGCAGGAAGCATCTCCACCGTCCTCGTCAGCAGCACCCGCAGTCGCACCCCACCTCGACCGCGTTGCACGCGGCGGGCTCGACGACGACGGCGACCCGCTGGGGGCGCGCGCACCCCTCGAACCGCACATCGGCGTACGCGCTCGAGCACTGACCGACGTCGGCGAACCGGACCGGCGGCTCGCCCTTCTCCTCCGCCTCGGCCGCCTCGTCCGCCTCGTCCGCACTGGCAACGGTCAGGAGGAGCCGCACGACCCGGTCCTCGCACGGCCCCAGGGTGAACCCCTCGCCGTCGACCTCGGCCTGGATGTTCAGCTCCGCACCACTGCAGCGGTGCCAGGGCCCGACCTCGACGCCGACCTCTCGGTCCCGGCGCCACCGGTTGTGCAGGACGAACGGGATGACGCGCCGCTCCCCCGCCCGGGCGTGCAGGACGATGTCGGCGTCGGGGACGCAGCACGCACACACGTCGGTCTCGCACTCGCAGCCGTGGTCGTGCCGCTCGTGCCCCGGGTGGTGCTCATGGCCGGGCCGGTGCCGCGGACGCGACCCTCCTGCTCGACGGCCGGAGGGCCGGGGGCCGGCCGGGGGCGCCCACGGGGCCACTCCCCATTGCTCCCACATGGCCTGGGACTGGTCGGACCACTGCTGGACCGCGTCGGCCCAGCCGGTGGTCAAGGTCGTGATGAGATCGGGGGCACTGGTGGTCATGACGGGGTCTCCGTTTCTGTGTGAGGGAGCACGAGGACGACGAGGTCGGCGACGCCGACCGGAACCCGGGCGGCGTGCCGGCGGGCCGGGTCGAGGCCGTGGGGGACGTCCAGCCGGCCCGAGAGGGTCACCTGGTCGCCGGGCTCGAGCGTCGTCGGGTTGTCGACCTCGAGGGTGACCTCGGGGCCGGGCTCCCCTCGCCCGTCGTCGGTGGGGGCGACCACCCGGCGGGCGAGGGGGATGGCGACGTTGCCGTCGTTGGCGACGTCGAGATCGATCGGATGCCGCCCGGCGACAGCCAGCACCTCGTCGGGGCTCACCGACAGGGCCAGCCGGGTCTGGACCCGGATGACGGCGGACCGGCGTGCCCCGCTGACCTCGAGTTCCGCGGCATACGTGCCCGGTGCCGTCGTCGGGTCGAGCGATACCCGGACCGGAAGGCTCGCGGTGGAGCCGGCGCTGATGACCGCCCCCGCGACCCCGGGTACCGGCGTCCCGTCGTCGAGGTGGAGCGTGGCGCCGCGGACCGCGAGACGTCCCTCGGAGGTGTTCTCGACGGTGACCGTCGCGTGCAGGCTCGTCGGTGGGCCACTGAGGACGATGGCGTCGGTCGGTGGGGCTGATCGCTTCGAGCGTCGCGCGGTGGCCATGGCCGGTCAGAGCTCGATCACCGTGGCGCCGTGCGGCTCCGGGCGGACGTGCGTCGACATCGAGCCCTGGACGGTGAGGGCGAAGAGCTCGAACCCCATGACCGACCAGGCCCAGCGCTGCTCGTAGGGCGAGTGCACCTCGGTGGGCGGTGCCGGCGCGAGCTCGAGCCGGACGCACGAGTCGAGCGCCACCGGCTTGAGGTCCACGCTCGAGGTCGTCGTCACCGGCGTAAGGGTGATCGTCGCGTCCGAGTGCACGGTGTTCTCGCCGGCGAGCGTCGTCGTCGTCCCACCGGCCAGTGTCGTCGTCGTACCTCCAGCCAGGGTGAGGCTCATGTCGTCGAGGCCGGCCAGGGTGCTCGTGACGTCGGCGGTGACGTCGCTGACGACGGGGCCGATGACCGAGGTGTCGACGGAGAAGTCAGCCATGGCGGCCTCCTGGGCGTGAGGGGTCGGGGTCGGGGCGGGCAGCGGGCTCGGCGCGGACGGCCGGCTCGGGGCTGACGAGGTAGGAGTGGTGGAACCCCAGCCGGGGGTCCGCCCATTCGGCCAGGCCGTCGTCCAGCTCGTGCAGGTCAGGCATGACGATCCGGTCGCGCAAGCGCAGGGACGGGTAGTCGTAGACGGTGATGTGGTTCTGCCCACGGTTGGCGGTGAAGAGCAGGGTCTGGTCCGCGGAGAGCTGGCAGGCATAGATGCCGTCGATGAGCGAGCCGCGGCTGACTCGCAGGGCCTCGCCGTAGAGGTGGGAGTTGGTGAAGAAGTTGCCGCGGACGAAGCTCTCGCCGACCGTGTTGAGCGACTGCCGCGGGAACTCCCACGAGCCGAGCGGCCCGGGGTTCTCGTCGATGAGCCGGTGCTGCGTCATCGTCGCGAGGTCCACGAGGACGACCGTCTGGCTGCCCCCCGTGCAGAAGATCAGCTCGGAGTCCGAGATCGTCACGTCGGAGTTGATGTGCGCCGGCACATCCCGGTCTGCCGCCCAGTGGCGCAGCACCTGGCCGTGCTCCGCGTCGACCTCGAAGGCGTACTGGCGCAGCCACGCCGTCCCCCAGTGGCCGTAGTCGCTGCGATCGGCAGGGTGCACGCGGAAGCTGATGGCATAGAAGACGTCGAGCACGGGGTGGCAGACGAGGTGCCAGCAGGTCGTGGGCAGCGTGACGTGCCGGACCTCCCCGCTGTGGGTGTCGAGGATCCCGACCTCGCGGGCCTCACCTCGCTCGGGGTGGTCCATCCCCCCGTAGACGATGTAGCGGCCGGATGCCGTGCGCTTCATCGCGTGCGGCACCTTGACCTGGTGAGGCGCGATGAGGTCCGCCTTGGCCAGTCGGTTGACGTCGAACTTCCACAGGTGCTCGCCGATGCTGGTGACGAACTCGGTCTCGTCGAGCCACACCAGGTGGGTGCTGCTCTTGGCCGTCGTGTCCGGTACCTCGAAGCGCAGCGTGGAGATGCGGTCGGCCTCGTCGAGGGTGGCGAGGTCGTAGAACAGCAGGTGCTGGCCGGTGTTGCCGAGGAAGCCCACGCGCCGACTCGGGTCGACACTCGGGGCGTGGCCCCCGGAGGCGCCGCCGAAGTACCTCGCCTTGTAGGCGTGGTCGCCGCTGGCCGGGTCGTACCGGAAGAGGCACACGCCGGCCCGTCCCTCGAGGCCGTTGAGCCCGTTCCCGTCGAGGGCCACGTGGAAGGAGTACGGATATTCGCGCATAGGCGTCCCGACGTCCGAAATGACGTGCGTCCTGGTCCCGGGGGACCATCCACACAGGCTATCGGCTGGGCCCGGGTCACGACAGGTCGAGGAAGCGCGCCTGCCGCCCGGGACGCCGGTGCCGGGAAGCGCGCCGCGAGCTCCCTCGCCAGCGGGTCGTCGCCGCCCGTCCCGCATCGTCGACGTGGCGGGGCCCTCCGCAGGGCTGCACTCAGCGGCGCGGGAAACCGGCGTCCCCACCCCCATTCGTCGCACCGCTGTGGCTACGCGCGGGCGCCTGCACCCCGGTTCGCGAGCCGCAGGCGTCAGGGGTCGAGCCGCGCCTCGGCCGCGTCGAGCAGGCCCTCCACCGACACCGCACTGCCGGTCGCATGTACCGCGCCTGCCACGAGCGAGAGCAGCACGCCGGCCGTCCGCACCCCCAGCGCGGCGGGATCGACGACCTCGCGGGCCTGGTTCTCCCATCGCTCGGCCACCACGGCACCGGCCGGACCGAGGGCGAGCGCGTGCGCCACGAGGCAGGCCAGGTCGTCGACCCGGTGCCCCGGACCGACGGTGTCGACGTCGAGCAGACCGGCGACCCGCCACCGCCCCGCGACCCGACGCACGGTGAGCTGGCCCTCGTGGAAGTCGCCGTGGGTCGCCACGACCGGCCCGAGGTCGACGACAGCGGACCGCTCGCGCACGGCCGCCCCCAAGGCGGTCGCCCGGTCACCCCATCGACCGGAAGCCGCGACGGCGGACGCATAGTCCTTCGCGCGCTGCGACCACGCCGGCCGGGGTGGCAGGTCGACGACGGCGTCAGGCAGGGCGTCCAGGACAGCGAGGAGGTCGGCGAGCTCGAGCCCCTCGGCGTCGTCGGCACCGACCGCGTCGACCAACGGGATGCCCGGTGCGCGCTCCAGGACCACGAGCCCGTCCGCGCTCGAGGCGAGCACCCGCGGGACCGGCGCGCCGGCCGCCGCCAGCAGGCAGTGGCGGTGCAGGACGTCCGGGGCGCCACCGCGTCCGGCAGGTCGCAGCACCTTGACGTAGGCCGTCGTGTCGCCCCGCTCGACGCGGAGCACCGCGCGGCGCAGCGGGCGGTAGCCGACGAGGACGAGATCGGTGACGGGGCCCTCCCCCGGAACCAGCGGCTCGACCGTCGCGGGAACGCAGGCCGTCCCGAGTGCCGGCAGGGCGGGGTCCTGGGGGTGCCGCCAGACGAGGAGGCGACCGTCGGGCCCATCGAGGCGCACGACGCCCGGGCTGTCGTCGGGCACGTCGCGGCCGGCTGTCGAGCTGACCAGCATGTACTCCTCGGCCACGCGGTCATCGGCGTCGGCGTCTCCTGCGCTGACCCACACGCGGTAGCCCACGGTGACACCGTCGCCGGGCCGGTGCTGGACGGCGTGGACGCGGTGGTCTGTCACCGCGACACCGGCGGTGTTCAGCGCGAGGTCGAGCACGTCGCGGGCGTCGGGGCCGGTGAGCAGCGCGAGGACGTCCGCCTCACCGACGCGCACGCCGTGGTCCCCTCGGCGCATTCAGGGGCCTCCGGCGTGCGCGCACGGGCGATCGGGTCAGTCGGCGCTGGGCGCGGAAGCGGGGCTGGACGCGCTGGCCGGCGATGCGGCACTGGCGCCACTGGCGGCGCTCGGGGCGCTCGCCGGGGAAGCCGCGCTCTGCGCCGATGCCGGGCTGGCAGGCGTGACGGCCGAGGCCGGGGAGGCCGCGGACACGGTCGCGTCCTGCGACTCCGCCGCTGCCGCTGCCTTCGCGGCGGCGGCCCGTGCCTTGGCTTCGGCGGCCTTGGCCTTCTTGGCGGCGGCCTTGGCCTTCTTGGCCTTCGCGGCGGCCTTGGCGGCGGCGGCCTTCGCCGCCGCGGCGCGGGTCTCGGCAGCCTTCGCCTTGGCGGCCCGAGCCTTGGCCGCGGCCTTCTCCTGGGCCGCGGTGGCCCTCTCGACGGCGGCCGAGGCCGTGGCGACCTTGCTCGTCGCGCTGGTCCGGGACGCCGTCTCGGCAGCGGTCGCGGAGGCCGCGACCGACCCGGTCAGGGCGATGGCGCCGAGCGCTCCGGTGACGACCCAGGCTTTGCGGGGCAGGGAGTTCATGCAGGTTCTCCTCGAGTCGAAGCGGCCGGTGGCCGCCGCGGTGAGACCACAGCCCCTGCGGTTCACGTGCGGTCGTGATAAGCGGCGAGCGTAGCCCCACCGGGCCCAGCCCGACGGGGAATCGGAAGATGATGCCGTCGCCGAGGCGACGGGCATTCAGCAACGTCTCAGGAATCGCCCAGGGAGTGTCCAGCACGCTCTCCAGTAGCAGCCCGCAGCCTGGACCTACGAGGTGAGGCGGCGGTAGCGCTCGGCCGTCTCGGCGTCACCGCGCGCGTCGTGGATGGCGGCGAGCTCGGACCAGACGTACGGGTCCGACGAGCCGGCCGCCTCCCACTCGGCCTCGAGCCGTCGCTGGATGCCGAGAGCGGTGTCCAGGTCCCCGGCCAGCCGGGCGTTCCAGGCGACCATCCACTCGGCGATGCGCACCGCCTCGTCGTCCCCACCGTCACGGGTCAGGGCAAGCGCCTGCCCGAGCTCGACGGCCGCGGCGTCGTGCACACCGGCGGTGGCGAGCTCGTACCCCAGGTTGTTGCGGAGCCCGGCCTCCCAGCGGCGCGCCTCCGGCTGGTCCGACGACAGGGCGAGCGCGAGCGCCACGCGGCCGCGCCGGATCCGCTCGCCCGCCTCGGTGGGAATGAACGCGAGCATGTGCAGGGCGTCGACCTCGAGCCCGTCGAGCCCGCCCTCGTGCGCGGCCTCGGCGGCGCGGGTGTACGAACAATCGGCCTCGGCCCGAGCCGCATCGGTGATCGCGGCCGGATCGTGCGCGGCGGAGGCCGCGCAGCGCCCCCACTCGAGCCAGAACCGCGCCCGGACCTCGGGGTCGGCCGCATCGACCTCGTCACGCATCGCCGACAGCGTCTCGCGGGCCCGGTCGAAGTCCCCGCTCAGGCCGAACGTCCGGGCCACCTGGGTGCGCAGCACCAAGGCCGCGTCACCCTCGGACCCGGCGAGCGCCGCCTCGAAGCGCTCACGCGACCCGGCCGGGTCGGACATGTCCCACCACTGGTCCAGCTGCTCGACGAGCACGGCGCCTCCCCGGGTCCCCGCCGATCAGAGGCGGACGACCATCTTCCCGGTGTTCTCCCCCTTGAGCACCCCGAGGAACCCGTCGACGGCGTTCTCGATGCCGTCGACGAAGGTCTCCCGCGAGGTGAGCGTGCCGTCGGCCAGCCAGCCCGCCGCCTGACCGAAGTACTCGCCCGCGAGGTCGTAGTGGTCGCCGACGAGGAAGCCCTGGATCCGGCCACGGGTCTGGATGAGGCGGGCGAGGTTGCGCGGGCCCGGGGCGGGCTCGGTGTCGTTGTAGACCGAGATCATCCCGCAGACGGCGACCCGGCCGTTGAGCCGCAGCGAGCCGATGGCCGCCTCGAGGTGGCCACCACCGACGTTGTCGAAGTACACGTCGATGCCGTCGGGAGCCGCCTCGCGCAGCTGCGCGGACACTCGACCCGCCTTGTAGTCGAACGCGGCGTCGAAGCCGAGGTCCTCGACGAGGTGGCGCACCTTCTCGGGCGAACCGGCACTGCCGATGACCCGCGAGGCGCCGAGCGCCTTGGCGATCTGCCCCACGGCGCCGCCGACGGCACCCGCGGCACCGGAGACGAACACGACGTCACCCTCCCGGATGTCGGCGATGCGGGTGAGCCCGGCGTACGCGGTGAGCCCGGTCATCCCGAGCACCCCGAGGTACGCCGACGCGGGGGCGGCCTCGCCGTCGATGACCCGAGCACCGGACGCGTCGAGCACGGCCACCTCGCGCCAGCCGAACCCGTGCAGCACGTGGTCGCCCGGGGCGAACCCCTCGGCGCGGGACTCCTCGACGACCCCGACGGCGCCGCCGCTCATCGCCTCCCCCAGCTCGAACGGCGCGGCGTACGACTTCGCAGCACTCATCCGGCCCCGCATGTACGGGTCCACCGACATCACGACGTTGCGGACCCGGATCTGACCCTCGTCGACGTCGGGCACCTCGCTCGCGACGAGCTCGAAGTCCAGCGGCGTCGGCCAGCCGACCGGCCGGCTGACGAGCCGCACCTCACGGGGGGCGTCGGGGCGGGCGGCGGTGCTGTCGGTCATCGGTACCTCTTCGGCAAGCGGGGAGATGGTCACGAGCAGGTCCAACGACGGGTCCGCCCGGGGTATGCCGTGAGCCATACCACTCGTCGAACGACGAGGACATGCCGTGAGCGCGGGGGGGCAGGCGGCATGTTCTCGTCGCTCGTCCCCGCCGAGCCTCACGCCGACGCCGCCGACTAGCGTGGGGCCCGATGGAGACCGCCCGCGCATGAACGCCTTCCTGCTGAGCACCGCAGTCATCTTCGTCGCCGAGCTCGGCGACAAGAGCCAGCTCATGGCGATGACGTTCGCCACCCGCTACCGGGTCCGCGACGTGCTCGTCGGCATCACCGTCGCCACCGCGATCGTGCACCTGGCCTCGGTGGCCCTGGGCGCCGCCGTCGGCACGGCCCTCGCCCCGTACCAGGGAGCCGTGGCCGTCGTCGCCGGCCTTGCGTTCCTCGGCTTCGCCGTGTGGACCCTGCGCGGCGACGAGCTGACCGAGGACGAAGCCGCCAAAGCCCGGCGCAGCACCGGCGCGGCGGTCCTGGCGGTCGGCACGGCCTTCTTCCTCGCCGAGCTCGGCGACAAGACGATGCTCGCCACCGTCACCCTCGCGACCCGGGAGGACTGGTTCGGCACCTGGGTCGGCAGCACCGTCGGCATGGTCGCGGCCGACGCCCTCGCCATCGGGGTCGGCGCGGTGCTCGGCCGCACGCTGCCGGAGAAGGCCGTCCGGTACGGGGCGGCCGCGCTCTTCGCCGTCTTCGGCCTCCTGCTCGTCGCCGAGGGACTCGGCTGGTTCGGCGGCCAGTAGGGTCGGCCCATGGCCGAGACGACCCCGGACGCCCCGGCGACCCCCGAGAAGGCCCAGCCGTCGACGCCGGCGCCCGCTCCCCCGACCGACGACCTCGTCACCACCGAGCACACCTTCGGGCGGGGCCGCAAGGCGCTGGCGTACACGGCCACGACCGGCCGGATCGTCCTGCGCGAGGAGGTCTCCGAGGACGGCACGTTCAGCGGGCTCCAGCCCAAGGCCGAGGTCTTCCTCACCTCCTACGTCGCCGAGCCGACCGGCGACCGCCCCCGGCCGGTCCTCTTCGCCTTCAACGGCGGCCCGGGGTCCAGCTCGATCTGGCTGCACCTGGGCCTGCTCGGCCCGCGGCGGGTCGTCTCCGGGGACGTCGGGTCGCTGGAGACCCCGCCGTACGGCCTCACCGACAACCTCGAGAGCCTGCTGCCGGTCACCGACCTCGTCTTCATCGACCCGGTCTCCACCGGGTACTCGCGGGCGGTCGAGGGCGGCAAGGCAGCGCCGTACCACGGCTTCACCGGCGACATCGAGAGCGTCGCCGAGGTCATCCGGCTGTGGACGACGCGTAACAACCGTTGGCTCTCACCGAAGTTCCTCGCGGGCGAGTCCTACGGCACGGTCCGCGCGGCCGCCCTCGCAGAGCACCTGCAGACCCGGCGCGGCATGTACCTCAACGGCGTCGCCCTCATCTCGAGCGTCCTCGACCTCGGCTCCATCGGGCTGCACGAGCCGGAGGACCGCGGCCACGTCGGGTTCCTGCCGACGTACGCGGCCATCGCGCACTACCACGGCAAGCACGGCACGCGGTCGCTCGCCTCGGTGCTCGAGGAGGCCGAGGAGTACGCCGAGCACACCTACCCGTGGGTGCTCTCCCGCGGCGACCGCCTCACCGGCCCCGAGCGCGAGCAGGCCGTGCGTACCCTGGCCGGGCTCACCGGGCTCAGCGTGGAGTACGTCGACCTCGCCGACCTGCGCATCGAGCACCTGCACTTCTTCGCCGAGCTGCTCCGCCGCGAGCGCAAGGTCGTCGGCCGCATCGACGGCCGCTTCACCGGGCCCGCCGGCAACGCGCTCGCGGAGACGATGGAGGCCGACCCGAGCATGGACGCGATCACCGGGCCGTACGTCGCTGCCTGGCACCACTACGTGCGCGCCGAGCTGGGGTACGAGAGCGACCTGCCGTACGAGCAGCTGTCGACGAGCGCGCACGAGGAGTGGTCGTACAAGGAGTTCGAGGGCAAGCCCGTCGACGTGACCAGGCGCCTGACCCGGGCGATGCGAGCCAACCCGCACCTCCAGGTGCACGTCGCGTACGGCTGGCACGACGGCGCGACCCCGTACTTCGCGGCCCGCGAGACGTTCTCGCGCCTCGGGCTCCCGCCCGAGCTCACCCGCAACATCGAGCACACCTACTACCCGGCGGGACACATGATGTATCTCCACGACGACAGCCGACGCCAGCAGAGCGAGGACCTCGCGGCCTTCGTCCGACGGGCGAGCGGCTCATGACCGGGCACGCCGAGGGCCCGGACCGCGTCGTCGTCGACGTCGCGCTGTCCGCCGACGTCGAGACCGCCGGTGGCCTCGCCCTGTGTCTCGCGGTCGCCGACCACCTCGGGGCGGACGACCGGCTCGTGGCCACCGGGCCGGACGGCCCTCTGGATGCCCGGGTGCTGCACCTGCCGCACGGCACCCGGGTGCATGTCGTCGACGCGCCGACCGGGACCCTGACGATCCGCTACACCGCCACGGTCCCGACGAGCGGGCCGTCCGAGGCCGCCCCGGTGACCGACGTCGACCGGCTCACCTATGTCCTCCCGAGCCGCTACTGCCCGAGCGACCGTCTCGGCGGCTGGGCCGCGGGCCAGTTCGGGGCAATCACCGACGCCGCGACCCGGGTGCAGCGGGTCGTCGACTGGGTGTCCGAACGCACCGTCTACACACCGGGCTCGACCGGCCCGACCGACGACGCGCTGGCCCCGCTGCTCACCGGCCAGGGCGTGTGCCGTGACTACGCCCACCTCGTCGTCACGGCGTGCCGGGCCCTCGAGATCCCGGCCCGGTACGTCTCGGTCTACGCCCCGGGACTGTCCCCGATGGACGCCCACGCCGTCGTCGAGGTCGCGCTCGAGGACCGCTGGTACGTCGTCGACGCGACCCATCTGGCGCCGCGGCTGTCGATGGTGCGCAGCGGCACCGGCCGCGACGCGACCGATGTGGCCCTGATGACGACGCTCGGCGCCGTCACCGGGGCACCGACGCTGAGCGTCACCGCGACCGCTGACCCCGACCTGCCGGACGAGGACACCTCCGCGCTCGTGACACTGCGTTGACGACGGGCCCGGGGTCTCGCCACGCCCGGGCCCGCCGGGTCAACGGACCGGACTCAGCTCCATGTCGAGCGAGATGTCGCTCGAGCTGGGCTTGTCCTGGTGGACCTCCACGGCGATGACGTTCTGGCCCGGGACCAGGGCGTCGGCGGGGAGGTCGATGGTGCGCCAGTAGTCCTCTTCGCCGCCGGCGACGTACCGCAGCGCCCGGGTGTCGTACGCGATCGGCCCGTCGGGCAGGTTGAACCGGTAGACCTCGGTGCCGTTGACGTAGACGACGGCCGAGTCGTCGACGAGGATCCGCATCTGCAGCCCGGTGATCCCGGCCGTGCTGGGCCCGACGTCGACGGTTGTGCGGCCGTACGCGGTGATCGGCCGCGGGTTGCTCGCCCAGGTCAGGACGGTGCGCTCGTCGCCGTCGCCGAAGCCCCACTGGCTCGGGCCGCGCTGCCAGCTCGAGTCGTTGTACGACGGCGCTCGCCACGCGGTGCCGAGGTCGGCGCCGCTGCCGTTCATCCGCCACTCGTCCCCGCTGAGGAGCAGGGTCCGGGTCCGCACCGACAGCGCGCTGCTCGGCGCGCTCGAGCCGTTGCCGTTGGTCGCGACCACCGTGTAGGCATACGCCACGTCGGCAGAGAGCCCGGTGTCGGTGTACGTCGTGCCCGCGACGTTCGCGACGGCCGTGCCGTCACGACGCACCGTGTACGAGTCGGCACCGGCGGCGGCCTGCCACGAGATCGTGGCGGCCGTGGACGTCACGCCCGAGGAGGCCAGGCCCGTGGGGACCGGCGGCGGGGCGGCCGGTGCCGCCGGGGTCGTGACCGAGGCCGAGGGTCCGGGCTGGCTGGAGCCGGACCCGTTCTTGGCGACGAGGCGGTAGCTGTACGACGTCTCGGGCGTGAGGCCGGTGTCGAGGTAGGACGTGCTCGACGTCGTCGTGACGGCCTGGCCGTCGCGGCGGACCTCGTACTCGGTGGCGCCGGTGACAGCGGTCCAGCCCAGCTGGACACTCGTGGAGCTGACGGCCGACAGCTGCGGCGCGCCGGGTGCGGGCGGTGGCGCCGGAGCGGCCGGCGTCGTGACCGACACCGACGAGCTCGGGGCGCTGGAGCCGTTGCTGTTCGTGGCGATGACGCGGTAGCTGTACGTCGTGTCCGCGTTGAGCCCGGTGTCGACGTGGGACGTCGATGCCACCGTGGCGATCGTCGTGGTTCCGCGCTGCACGAGGTAGCTGGTGGCCCCTGCCGACGGGTTCCACGACAGCCCGACCGACGACGAGGACTGTGCCGTGGCCGCGAGCCCCGTCGGCGTGGCCGGCGCGGCCTGCGCGGTGTACTCGATCCGGGCGGCGTAGCTGATGTCGGACGACGACGACGAGGAGTTGTGTACCTCGACCGCGAGGACGTTGGCGCCCTGCACGAGCCGGCCCGCCGGGATCGTGTAGGTGGACCAGTCCATCTCGCCGGACCCGCCGATGCCGTTCGACGCCAGCGTGGAGTTGCTGATCGTCCCCGAGGGCATGTTCTCGCGGGCCAGCTCGCTGCCGTTGAGGTAGGCAACGGCGCCGTCATCGAGGAGCAGCCGAAGCCGCGGGTTCGAGACCGCCGACAGGTCGGGAATGGTGAAGGCCGTCCGGAAGTAGTGCGCGACGCCGAGGGGGCTGATGAAGGTGTCCTCGTCGCCGTCGCCGTACCCGTGTTCGCCGGCCCCGACAGACCAGCCGCCGTCGTTGTACCCGACGGTGGTCCAGGCCCCGGACGGCAGGTTGCCGGTGGACCAGAAGCGGACCGGGGTCGAGGACCCGATGAGCAGCGCCCGTGCCGACTCGGAGGTGACGGTGACCGCCGAGCTCGCGGGGCCCCTGTTGCCCGAGGTGTCGACCGCGCGGACGGTGTAGCGGTACTGGGTCCCGGGCAGCACGGTCCGGTCGCGGAAGAACGGCTTGTTCGTCTCGCCGATCTCGACCCCGTCGCGCAGCACGACGTAGTGGGAGACGCCGACGTTGTCCTGGGACTCGTACCAGTACAGCGCGATCTCGTCGGAGAGGACCGCGGGGGCCCGCAGCGACGTCGGCGCGGTGGGGGGCGAGGTGTCGGCGGGGTCGGGGAGCACCGCGAAGGCGGCGTACCGCCGGGTCGTCACCCCGTTGACGGTCTCGAAGTGGCCGCCGATCCCGAACCTGGACTCGTCGAGGGACATCGACCAGACGCCGGACCAGCCGACGACCGAGGCCGTGAAGTCGGGGAGGACGGCCCCGCTCTGGGAGTCGAGGACGGCGACCCCGGCCCGGTTGGACCCCGCGAACGAGTCGCTGAAGTGCCCGCCCACGAAGAGCTTGCGACCGCTGAGCTTCAGGGCCTGGACGTCGCCGTCGGCGCCCATCCACCACCGTTCGAAGCCGCTGCTGCGGTCGAGGGCGGTGACCCGGCCACCCGGCCCGCCGACGGCGAGGTACACGAGGGTGTCGGTGACCACGACGTCGAAGACGTAGCAGGGGTTGTTGGCGTCGTTGCACGAGCTGCGGGGCAGCCACGAGGTGACGTCGCCCGTGTCGGCCGAGACCGCGCCGACGTACTGGCGCGCGTCCCCGCCAAGGGTCGTGAACGCCCCACCGAGGTAGGCCGTCTGGCCGGTGGGCCCGAAGGCGACCGACCGGATGCCGGCGTTGGCCCGCGGGTTCCAGTCCCGCAGGGCTGCGCTCGACGGGTCGACGGCAGCGCCGCGGCTCCGCCACTGGCCGCTGACCTGGGAGAACGACCCCACCGCGTACAGGTCGCCGTCGTGCAGGGCCAGGTCCCAGACCTGGCCGTTGGTGTCGGCCCGCCACGACGACACCTGGCCCGAGGACACACTGACCCGCGCGAGGTTGGCCCGGGTGGCGCCACCGATGCTCGAGAACGTCCCGCCGACGAACACGTCGGCCCCGTTCGAGGAGAGCTCGAGGGAGCGCACCGTGCCCGACACCGCCGGCGCCCAGGGCAGCAGGTCGCCGGTCGTGAGGCTGATCGCCGCCAGCCCGTACCGCCGAGTCACCGCCCCGTTCGGTGCCTTCATCCACGAGAAGTCGCCGCCGATGATCATCGTGTCGCCGGCGCGCACCATCGCGTAGGTGATGCCGTTGTCGGGGCGCCACGACGCCAGCGGCGTGTCGTCGTCGATGGCCGCGGACGCAGAGCCGGGAGAGAGGAGCGAGCCCATGACGGCCAGGACCGCCGAGATGGAGACCAGACCTGCCCGGATACGCCCGCGCATGGCCATCAGCCGATCACGACGGTGAGGACGGGTGAGCCGGCCGGCGCCTCGCTCGTATCGAACTCGGCGTTGTCACCGCCGGTCCCGACGATGGCCAGGCTGATGTCCTGGCCGGCGTGCGCGGCCAGGGTCGCCGCGTCGAGCGTGATGGTCTTCGTGTCGTCGACGCCGATGCTCGGCAGCGACCCGACGACGGTGGCCGAGACCGCCGGCGCCGTGGGCCAGGTCATCGTCGACTGCGACCACGAGGAGTCGGTGACGAGCCGGATCTGCTGCTCCTCCGCCGTGGACGCCCAGCTGTTCGCCGAGGTCGACAGCTGCAACGTCGCCGACTGCAGGGACGCCCACTCCGGGACCGCCGGGATGCGGAACTTCAGATACGAGACCTGCGGATTGGCTCCAGCGCGGACGCGCATGACCCAGCTGCCACCGGCGGTGGCGCCGGGGATGGTCGAGTTCACCCAGGTGTCCTCGGTGGGCCCGAGGGCCGTCGGAGTCGGGGGGGCTGCCTGGACGGTCGCCGAGACCGCCGAGGACGCCGCGCTCACGTTGCCCGCGGGGTCGGCCGCGGCCACCTTGTAGTAGTAGGTGCCCGGGGCGAGCCCCGCGTCGACCGTGGACAGCGACCCCGTGCTCGCGATGAGCGAGCCGGCGTTGGCGGTGAAGCCGGCCGACGAGCCCCGGTAGACCCGGTACTCGGCGATCGAGTCGTTGTCGGTGGAGGCCTGCCACGAGACCGTGACGGTGGAGCCGTTGACCGACGCTGCCACGCCGTCGGGCACCGTCGGTGCCTGGGTGTCGGCGACCGGGCCGCTGGCCGCGTCGCGGTGCCGCACGACCTGGCCGGAGGTCATCGGGTAGTCGTACAGCGCGAACTGGTCGATCGTCCCGGCGAACCAGTCGCTCGACGGGCGGGACGGCCACCCGCTGAGGGTGTCGCCCCCGATGCGCCAGTAGCCGTTGAGACGGGCGATGCTGTGCGCGTCGGGCTCGGTGCCCACGGCGACGCCGTCGACGTAGAGCGTCGTGCCGACGAGCGAGTCGACCGTCGCGACGACGTGGTGCCACTGCCCGTTGTTGAGCCCCGGACCCGAGGTGATCGTGCGGCGGACGTCGCTGGAGACACCGAAGGTGATCCGTCCGTCGTTCGTCATGTAGAGGATCCGGTCGGTGGTGCTGGAGGTCCCCGTGGTGCTGCGGGAGTTGCCGAGCCCGGCGAGGTAGCCGCCGGAGTTGGTGGTCGTGTTGAACCACAGCTCGACGCTGGCCAGCTTCCGGCCCCACTCGTTGCTCTGGTCGGCGAGCGCGCCGCCGCTGCGGCCGTCCAGCCGCACCGCCGTGCCGGGGAGGTTGGGCACCCCCGCCTGGCCGAGGTACGCCCGGCTACCGACCGCCAGTGAGCGGTTGCTGACGACATCGCGGACGGTGGAGCCACCCGTCTCGTCGAGCGGGTAGAACACGCGGGCCGCGTCGGCCTTCGGCACGTCGGCCGGGGCCGGGGCCGCGCCCGGCACGGTGAACGACGTCGCCGGCGAGACCGGGCCCTTGTTTCCGTCGGCGTCGACCCCGCGGATGGCGTAGCTGTGGGTCGAGCCCGGGGTGACCGAGGCGTCGACGTACGACATCCCACCCGGGTACCACGGCTTGGTCTCGGTGGTCACCGAGTACACCGGGGACGCGGTGTTGCCGTCCTTGATGACCTGGTAGGTGACCATCCGGCTGTCGCGGTCCTCGCCGGTCGACCACGAGACGGTCGCTCGGCCGGGGACTGCGCTGTAGACGGTGGGCGCATCGCCACCGCGCGGCGGGGTCTGGGTGCCACCGGCGTCCTTGTACGCGAACCGGGTCAGGCCCTGCTGCGGCTGGTTGTCGTTGACGAGGGTGAACTCGCCACCCACCCAAAGGATGTCGTTGCCGGCGACGGCCATCTCGCGCGGCCCGTTGCCGTCGTTGGTCTGCGGCGTCCAGTTGAGGAGCTGGAACTTGCCGCCACCGACGGCGACCTCGGCCCGGAGCTTGTAGCGGCGTGCCGTCTGGGGGTTGGTCCCCTGGTACTGCTCGCTGAAGCCGTCGACCATGCTGTTGCAGTTGTGCGCGTGCGAGCCGGCGTAGACGACTCCCCGCAAGACGGCGACCGAGTGCGAGGCGCCGAGGCAGTTGTCGAAGTGCTGACGGACGCCCGCACTGTTGTAGGCGTCGACACCTTCGTTCACGGAGCCGGACGCCTCGCCGGTGACGTAGAGGGTGTCACCGAAGGTCTCGAGGTCGGTGACCCACGCGGCCGAGTGGAAGTTGTTCGTCTCGTTGAACGGCACGCGGGCACCGCTGACGGGGTCGACGGCCGCGAGCCGGCGCGGGGCGCTGCCGTTGATCGTCGAGAAGTTGCCGCCCACGACGAGCTTGGAGCCGTCCGGCGTCATCTTCAGCTTGCGGACGAGGTTGTCGGCACTCGGGGCCCAGGGCAGCGTGTCGCCGGTGGTCCGCGAGAAGGCCGCGAGACGGTTGCGCAGGCTGCCGTCGGACAGCTTGGTGAAGTTGCCGCCCACGTACACCGTGGTGTTCGTGGCGGTGACGGCCATCGCTCGCCCGTAGATGCCGGCCCGGTAGACGTTGGTCAGCTGGCCCGACGCGGTGTCGAAGCCCGCGAGCCCCATCCGCCACTTGCCGTCGACCTTGTCGAAGTCCCCGGAGAGGTAGAGGGTGCCGCCGTCGGGCGTGACGTCCATGTCCCAGACCGTGCCGCACTCACGCTTGCCGCCCCCGACCGAGGGGCAGTTGCTGTCGGAGGACGTCGTGATGGGCCCGGCGATGACGGGGTTCCACGGCAGCAGGTCACCCGTGCGGGCGTCGAAGGCCGCCGCGAACCGGCGCGGCACCTCCTGCGTCCCCGGCGCGGCACCCGGCGGGCGGACGGCCGTGAAGCTGCCCCCGACATAGGCGACGTCACCGACGACCTGGATCGCCCACACCGTCCCGTTCGTCTGCCACGTGCTGAGCGGTGCGGCGGTGACGGTCTCGATCCCAGCATCGACGGCGGGCGCCTGCTGGACCGGGGCGGTGATGATCATCGATGCGGCTGTGACCAGCACGCAAGCGAGACGACGGATCATCGTGATCCTCCTGCGGGAACAGCCCCGGACGAGACCGGGGCGGGGTGATGCACGTCGGGACTGGTCGTCCGGTCGTGGTGGCGCGGCGTGGGCCGAGCGGGGATGCGGAGCCGGGACGGTGAGGTCGCCGACACCGCGGTGGTCGCCGCGCGTGAGAGAGCGGAGATGGAGGGCACGGGTGAGACGTGCGCGGTCATGAGGTCGCGGTAGAGCCGGTCGAGCTGCCCGGCGCCTGCCAGCCACGTCGACCGCAGGCGGCGGCGGACGAGCGGCGCGCTGCGCTCGGCTGCCGCGGCGAGCTCGGAGCGGCGGGCCAGCGCGTCGGTGAGGGTTGCCGCGAGAGCGCCGGCGTCCTCGGGCGGGAGGATGGAGGCGGGCGTGCCCACAAGCGCCTCCCGCATCCCGCCGACGTCGCTCGCGAGGACCGGGGCCCCCATGGCCGCCGCCTCGAGCACCGCCAGGCTCAGCGTCTCGTACCGTGACGGGGCCACGACGAGGTCGGCCGCGGCACACCACAGCAGGGCCTCGGTCCGCGAGCGCGGCGTGACCACGATCGTGCCGGGCGGGGCCGTGGCCAGGATGCCGTCGTCCCCGGCCATGCTGCCGACGAGGACGAGCTGGGCCTCGGGTGCGGCACGCCGCCACGCCTCGAACAGCGTGTCCTGGCCCTTCTGGTGGCTGACCCGGGCGGGGCAGACGACGAGGGGGCGGGTGGGCGCCAGGCCCAGCTCACCGCGGGCCGCGTGCCGCCCGACGGGCGGGAGGTCGTCGACGTCGACGACGTTGGTGAGGACCTCCCAGCGTGCGGCGCTGAGCCCGGCGGCGCGGCCGGCCCGGGCCTCGTCCGCGGCGCCGCACATGACGGCCGATGCCCGCCCGGCGGCGAGCCGCTCCCAGCCGAGGGCCGCGACGGACACCGGGCCGGTGGCACCGAGCCAGCTCCACGCGTGCGGGGTGAACACCACGGGGACCTCATGGCCTCGCACGAGCCGCCCGGCGAGGCCGGCCTTGCTGCTGTGCAGGTGCACGACGTCGGGGCGCACCTGCTCGACCACCCGGGCGAGCGCCCGCGCCTCACGCAGCGACGACGGGCCAGGGCCGCGGCTGGCGTCCCAGCGGACCCACCGGGCCCCCGCCGCCTCGGCGGCATCGGCGAGCTCGCCCCCCGGCGGGCAGGCCACGACAGTGTCCCAGCCCTCGGCGGCGAGCATCTTGACGTACCCCGCGACCGCCACGGCAACGCCGGCAGTGACCGGCTGTGCCACATGCAGGACGCGGGGCCGCGGTGAGGAGCTCACATCGCCCCCCGACGCCAGAAGACCGCCGGGATGGTGAGCAGGAGGATGCGCAGGTCGAAGGCGAAGCCCCGCCGGCGGACGTACTCGAGGTCGAGCTCGAGACGCTCGTCCGCCGTGGTCGTGGACCGCCCCGAGACCTGCCAGAGACCGGTGATGCCCGGGAGCACCTTCAACCGCTCCTCGCCGGCCGAGCCGAGCGCCTCGACCTCGGCCGCGATGAGCGGCCTCGGGCCGACGAGCGACATCTCGCCCGTCAGGACGTTGAGCAGCTGTGGAAGCTCGTCGACGGAGGTCTTCCGGAGGAACGCCCCGAGGCGCGTGATGCGCGGGTCGTCGCTGATCTTCACGAACGGCCCTGCGCTGTAGACGTTTCCGCTGGCTGCGAGGTCGCGGAGGCGGGCCTCCGCGTCGCTGACCATGGTGCGGAACTTCCACATCCGGAAGGTTCTGCCCTTTGCGCCGATCCGGCTGTGCCGGAAGAACACCGGGCCGTGCGAGTCGGCCTTGATGAGGACCGCCACCACGAGGAACGGGATGGCGAGCAGCATCAGCGCCGTGGAGGCGAGAAGCACGTCGATGGTCCGCTTGACCCAGCGCTCGAGGCGCGGCGCCATCGGAAATGGCCGTGCGGCAACCGGATACGCCGGTCGTGAAATGAGGTCGTCAATGAACGCCACGATGAGCTCCCCCTGCAAGAGCGGTGTCGCGGAAAAGGCCATAGTGCCCACACCCCGGACGGTCGCGCAACCGGCCCGATCGGGCCATGTGGACGACCACCGGCGGCGGCCACGTCGGCCGTCTGGAGTTGTCAGTGGTCAGGAGTGCCCAACGGTCCGTCCTGATACGAGCCAGCGCAACGGATTCCGCACATCACCGGGGACGGTTGCTGCACAACGGAACCGGGCGCACCTCGTCGCGCCGGGCCTCCACTCCTGCGGCGTCAACCACTGATCTGGAGGGCGAGCTCCTCGCCCTCCAGGACCATCGCCCGGGCGTGGGCGAGGTCGTCGGAATTGCGGTGCCTGGGGGGCGCAGCGACATTCTCCGCAAGCAAGCGCAGGGTCAGATGACGGACCAGAACCGCCAGATGCCAGTGCCCGGCGGGCGGCACGACGTCCTCGAGGTGCCCCACTGCGACCGCCCGGTCGGCCGGGTCGGTGAGGGTCGACCAGAGCCGGACGTGGTCGCTCCAGCGCGGGTGGGCGCCCAGGAACTCCCAGTCGATGACCCGGATGTCGTCGCCATCGGCGATCACGTTGCGGCGGTAGAGGTCTCCATGCCCACTGACGACGTCAGTCAGGCCGTTCGCAGCGGCCCGGGCCGCACGGAACCGGCGCAGCGGCAGCCCGCCCACGACGGACCTCGCGACGCGGACGGGCAGCGTGCGGCGGTCCCCCGACCACGTCGAGGGCGCAAGCGCGGGCCGTGGCGCGGAGCAGGCGGCGATGCGGTCGGCCGCGTCCAGGGCGGCCCGGACGGCGCCGGGGCCGCGGCACGACACCCCGTGAGCGCGCGCACCCACCATCCAGCCACCTCCGAGCCCGACGGCGTGGACTGCGGGGACGGGCACGCCTGTGGCCTGCGCCCAGGCTCGGCCCTCGACCTCGAGGCCGACGAGCCGGCGCCCATGCTCGGACGTGGCGACGTCGACGAGCACATCCGCCCCGCGCCATCGACGGATCGGACGCGGGGGCCCGGGCTTGCGAACCTCCTCCAGCACATCGGGATCGACGCCCACGGACGCCAGCGCCTGCCGGACGTCGTCAGGGAGCATCGGCACACTCGCGGGACGCCACGCACCGGAGTGCGAACCACGCCGGCTTGCGTGAGCCATCGGCGCGCGTCAGCCCGAACCCGTCCTGGTGCACGTCCCCCAGCCGGGTGTCGCGCACGGTGTACCAGAACCATCCCTGCACCTGCGGGTACCTGCTCGCGACGAGGCGGACAGAGTCGTAGAGGAACCGCGCCTGGTCGGCGTCACTCACCCCGAGGGCCCAGACCTCTGCGTCGGCGTCGTTCTCGTGGGCGGACCAGCCGACCTCGGTGAGCCAGACCGGGACCTCGGCCTCGCCGTGCTCGCGCATGACGACGACGAGCTCGTCGAGGTTGCGGAACCGGTAACGGGTGCCGTCCGGCGCGGCGCCGGGAGGGAGGTCGCCTGGACTCGGGTAGGGGTGGACCGCGAGGACGTCGTACGAGCCGGCCGCCCCGGCGTCGTACAGCTGCTGCAGCCAGTCGAGGTCCACGTACTCCAGCCCACCGAGCACCACCTGGGCCGACGGGTCGGCGGCCTTGACGGCGGGGTAGGCGGCCTTGAGCATCCGGGTGTAGGCCTCGGCATCGGTGGGCTTCCAGAAGCGCTTGCCGTTCGGCTCGTTCCAGATCTCGTATGCGTCCACGTCGTCGCCCCACCGCTGGGCGACCCAGCCAATGGCACGGGCGTAGGCGGCCGGGGAGGGGTGGGCGGCCTTCCCACCGCCGCCGGTGGCCCACTCGGGTGCCCAGTAGAAGGTGAGGAGGACGCGCAGCCCCTTCGCGCGCGCGACCGCGACGGCGTCGTCGACCAGAGCGACCCCCCAGTCGAGGTCCCACCGATTCGGGCCGTCCGGCTGGAGTGCCGCCCAACCGACATCGAGGCGGACCCAGCCGGCACCCGATGCGGCGATGGCATCGACCATCTGCTCACGGTCGGCGGTCTCGACCCCGTCCCACAACGCCGTGTACTGCACGCCGAGCACGGGCGGCGTCGACGCGAGCGGCGTCATCGGGGCCGGTGACGCGGCCCCCGATGCGGTCCGTACCGCGTCGCTCATCGCCCCACCCGTGGCCTGGACCGTCGCCGCGACGGCCGCGACGACGGCGACCGCGGCCGCGGCGGCCACCGCTCGGCGTCGGATCACGGAACCTCGACGCGAGCCCGCACGATGTCGACCCGGTCGACCGCGGCGGGCAGTCCTTCGGTGGTCGCGAGGAACGCCGTGGCCGCGGCGTCGTAGGTCAACGCCTCGCCCTGGCGGCTCTTCGGCAGCGGGACCTCCCGCGGGGTGGCCGTGACGAGCGCTTGGGCGATGTCACCGTCCGGCACGTCGTACTCCCAGGCCGCGGCATACGTGCGGAGGGCCACGTGGACACCGCTACCGGAGACCGCCCCTCCGGTGACGAGGCGTTCGGGAGTCGTGGCGTCGTCTCCGCCGAGGGCGACCGTGCCCTCGCGTACGAGCGCCTGGGTGGTGCCGTCGAGCAGCGGGTCAGGCGTGGAGAAGACGGTGGCCGGGCCCTCCTCGTCCTTGGTGACGAGCACGGCGCGTCCGTCGAGTCCGACGAGCATGGCCTCGACGTCGTGGGCGCCGCTCGGGTAGTCGAGCCGCAGGCTCTTCACCCGGTCGGTGGCGGGGTTGTAGCCGACGACCTGGACCCTCGACCGTCCGTCGACACGGTTGCCCCCGGTGTCGGCCAGCCAGAGCCATCCGTCGACGCCGGCGACGAGGTCCTCGACGTCGCGCAGCGTCACCTTGCGGTCCTCCAGCCGAGGGGTGAGGTCGACGACCTCGGAGACCCGGCACCCGCCGTCGAGCCGGTACAGCGAGGACGTCTGGTCGTCGACGACCCACAGGTCGCCGTCGAGCACCGCCATCCCGCTGATCCCCGCCAGGCGCTTGTCGGTGACCGAGCAGACCGGCTCGGCGATGGTGTACGACGACTCCACGCGCGTCGGCACCGGCTGCGCCCGCGACCCGAGGGCGACGGCGAGGACCGCGACGAGCGCGACGAGGACGGTCACGGCGGCGGCGATGACGGCACGCATGAACACCCCTTCTTCGAGCCCGCCGACGCGTCGACCGGGCGGCCGTCCTGGCTCTCGTCCGCAGATCGTCCACGAAACGATCACCAACTGCGAGAGGCAGGCTCTACCGTGTCATGGTAACGACCTGCCAACATGGGCCGACGGGTGTCCGCGCCCACGGCTTGAGAGGGAGCGACCCATGCTGCGCCGTCGAATCATTCTGAGCGCAGCCGTCGGCCTGCTCCTCGCCCTGGCGGTCGGCGTCGTCGGGCAGGCCTACGCCGCCGGGCTGCCCGACGAGTACACCGCTCAGTCCGTCGTCATCTTCGGGTCCCGTCCCACCGAGAACGGGAGCATCGCCAGCTCCGACTCGGTGCAGGCCGCGGCGGCCGGCTACGTGGCCTACCTGTCGGCACCCTCCACCCTCCGCGAGGTCGCGCAGGGCATCGGCGAGGAGTCCGCCGACCTCAAGGACGGCTTGGCCGTCACCCAGCTGCCGGCCACCGGAACCATCCGGATCGACTACGCCACCACCGACCCCGACCGCGCGGCCCGCGGCGCGAACTCCCTCGCGTCCGCCCTCGCCAAGCGCACGGTGTCCGACCCGGTCGTCTACGGCCAGGTGCTCGCCAGGGCTGCCGTGCCGCTCCAGCCGTCCGGCCCGCCGCGCACCGTCCTCCTCGCTGCGACCGTGCTCATCGCCCTCCTCGTCGGGGCCGGGGCGGCCACCGCCGCCTGGGCGCTCACGGGTCTCATCGCCCGCCGCCACGCGACGGGGCCGGAGCACACGCCTGCCGTCCTGCCGCTCGCCGCGGACGAGGCCGAGGATGCGGCGGTCCTCGCCCGGCTGGCTGCCGCGACCACGGCGCCCGCCGTCGCCGCCGCCCGGACCGGCGGCGACACCGCAGTGGACGCGACAGCGGCCGACCCGGTCGACGACTCCCAGTCGGTATCCGACGACTCCGAAGCGGTTGCCGCGCAGGCGGACCCCACGCCGGCACCGGAACCGACCGCCGAGCGCGAGCCCCTCGTGGACGACGAGGCTGCAGCCTCTGACGCTGACCAGACGGCCATCGACGACGACGCGACGGACGACGCCGACGTGGTCGCCGAGGACCCTCCGGCCGACGCCGCGGCGGGGTCGCCCGAGACCGGGACGCCCAGTGCCGACGGTTCGAACACCGACGGCGCACCGAAGGGTGCCGCTCGGCCGAAGCCCGGACCCAACGGGCGCCGCGGCCCTCGCGGCCGTAGCACCGCGCGGTCGCGCAAGGCCCGATGACCCCCCGCGCCGGCCGGGGTCGCTCCGCCCAGCCGGGCGCGTCCGAGCCCGCTCCGCTGCGGACCCTCGTCGTCGCTCCGAAGGGCTTCATCGGAGGTGCGGAGGCGTGGCTACTCGCGCTGCTCGACGCCGCCGCCCCACGGCTCGACGTCGACGCCGTCGTCCTCGACGACGGCCCTCTGGTGCGCGAGCTGGAGAACCGCAGCGCGCGGGCCCGGGTGCGCAGCACCGGCCCTCGGCCGGCAGACCTTGTGGCCGCGGCCCTCGACCTGCGTCGGGTGCTCCGCGAGGTCGAGCCCGACGTCGTGCTCGCCAACGGCATCAAGGCCGCGGCTGCCGTGGCCCCGGTCGCCTGGAGCGCGGGCGTCCCCTTGGTGTGGGTCCGGCACGACCCGAGTTTCGATGCCACCCTGGGCCGGGTCGTCCACCGCCTGGCCACCCGCACGGTCACGGTGACTCCCCGAGGAGGCGCGGACGTGGAGCACGAGGGCGCGGTCGTGGTCCCTCCCCCGCTGTTGGCCGAACCACTCCCCCGCATCGACGCTCGCCGCCGGCTCCTTGCCCTCGGGGTGCCCGACGACGGCCTGATGCTCCTGGGGATGACGACGCGATTGGCGCCCTATAAGGGCGTCGACACGGCCATCGAGGCGCTGGCCCTACCGGGAGCCGAGAGGTGGCGGCTCGTCGTTGCGGGGGTCGACGACCCCGGCGCTCCCGACGAGCAGGGGCGGCTCGAGAGCCTGGCCCGGCGCCGCGGAGTCACCGCCCGCGTCACCTGGCTCGGAGCCGTCGAGCGGGCCGGGCGGCTGTCCGGTGGCTTCGACGCCGTCGCGCTGCTCACCAGGGCAGGTGTCCCCGGGTACCCGTCCGCCGAGGGCTACGGGCTCGCGATGATCGAGTCGCTGGCCGCCGGTACACCGGTTCTGGCCGATCCCGCCACGGTGCCCCCCGCACGCGACGAGGACGTCGCTCAGGGATGCATCCGCCTCGACGCCACCAACGCGCTGGAGGTCGCACAGTCGCTCGAGAGACTCGCAAACACCGATCTATGGCAGCAGACCTCGCAACGGGCCGCGGCCGTCGGAGCCGTGCATCCGCGCCCTCCGGAGGTCGCCGCGACGATCGTCAGGATCCTCGCCGAGGCGGCCACCAGGCCGGGTGCCGGCATCACCGGCGGCCCGCCGCTCACCGTCGTCGCGACCGTGCTCAACGAGTGCGCGGTCGTCGACGAGCTCATGAAGCTGCTCGTCGACCAGCTGGACGGCGACGACCACATCGTCGTCGTCGACGGCGGATCGACCGACGGCACCTGGGAAGCGTTGCAGGATTGGCAGGCTCGGGAGCCACGCGTCGAGGCCGTGAGCGCCCCGGGTGCCGGCATCTCGGCCGGGCGCAACATCGGCATCCGGGCTGCGACGACCGACTGGGTGGCATGCACCGACTTCGGCTGCCACCCCGCGCCCGGGTGGCTGAGCGGCCTCCGCCGAGCGGCCGCCACCGGGCACTACGACCTCGTCACCGGGGTGTACGAGGCGAACGGGGAGGGCTCGGACTGGGAACGCGGTCTGGCCGCGGTCGCCTACCCCAACCCGGCGGAGCAGCGACGCCGCACGCCGCTCGTGCGCGCCTACGGGCGTCTCTTCGGTCGCACCTACGACGCCCGGCTGTGCACCGGACGCTCGGTCGCCTTCACCACGGCGACCGCCGAGTCGGCCGGGGGCTTCCCCGAGCACCTCGCGACCGCCGAGGACGTGCGCTTCGGGATGGCCGCCGTGGAGGCCGGGGCACGGCCGGTGCTGAGCCTCGACGCGGCCGTCACCTGGGACCAGCGGCCCAGCATCGCCGCCAACGGCCGGATGTTCCGCGGCTACGGCCGGGGCGACGGTCTGTCGGGCGACCCGGTCCTCGTGGGGCGCAACCTCGCGCGCGGGCTGGCCTACGGCGCGCTGCCGGTGCTCGCGCTGCACCGCTACGGCCGGGTCGCGGCGGTCGCCGGGCTCGGCGCCTACCTTTCGCTGCCTCTCCTCCGGGCAGCCCGCGGCCGGCGCCCGGCCGCAACGGCGGCTTGGGTCCCGGTGCTCGCGGCGTACCGCGACGTCATGAAGGCCCGCGGCTGCGCCGAAGGCCTGCTCGCAGCCCGCCGTGATCGGTCCGGGCCGTGACCACTCCCGACCCACGACCGGTGTCGATGGTCGTCGACCACCGGTTCCATCCGGGCGGGATCGCGGTCCTGGCCGGGGTCTTCGCCGCAGCCCTGGTGGCAGTCATCGGGTGGCAAGGGCCGGTCGTCGCGCTGGCCGGCCTGGGCGCCGTCGGGGTCGTCGCGGTCCTCACCCGCCGGGCCTCCGTCGCGATCGCGGTCCCGCTGCTGGCGGCACCGGTCGCGCTGCGCGAGCTCCCCGGGGCCCAGGGCGCCCAGGTCGTCCACGTGCTCGTCGTCGCGGTCCTGGCGGTCGTCGCGCTCCAGGCGGCCCGCGGCCGGCTGCCCGCGCCACCGGCCTCGGTGTACGCGGGCATCGTCTTCGTCCTCGCCCTCCTCGTCGCGACGGTCGGCTCCGTCGACCCCTTCCGCGGCCTCAAGGTGTCGGTCAACCACCTGCTCGGTCTGCTGCTCTGCGTCGCGGCTGCCATGGTCGCGCGGCACTCCCACGCATGGCTCCGCGAGGTGCTGCGGCTATGGACCCTGGCTTCGCTCGCCGTCGTCCTGCCCAATCTGCCGCAGGCCGCCGCCGGAGGGTCCCGCTTCGGCGGGTCCATCGTCACCGAGCGCGCCCTTGGGGTCTTCAGCCAGCCGAACGACTTCGGTGAGTTCTCGCTCTTCTGCATCGGGGCCGCCTTCGCCCTGTTCGTCGCCGCCGAGCGCCGGGTCGACCGGATCATCGGCGTCGTCGGGCTGCTCGCGGGGACCGCCGCCCTCGCGCTGTCGTTCTCGCGCGGCTCGTGGATCGGTGCGGCGGCCATGGTCGTCCTCGTGGGCATCCTCGCGCCCCGCCTCGTCCGCGGGATCGCTGCGGTCGTCGTCACGGGAGGGGCCCTCGCCTCTGTCGCTGCCGCGTTCTCGGTCCCACCGTTCGCCACGCTGGCTGCCCGCCTGGCGACCCTCGCCGGTGGCGTCCCGAACCCCGAGGACGACCGGGCGATCATCTACGCCGAGGCGATCCGGCTCTGGCTCCTGCACCCGGTCCTCGGCCAGGGGCCCGGGACCTTCGCCGACGTCGCGGGCACCCCGGAGGCTCTGCTCGTCCGCAGGCCGTACATCCATGCGCACTCGATCCCCCTCGACATCGCCGCCGAGATGGGGTTCGCCGGCGTCATCGCCCTGCTCGTCGTCACCGGCGTCTCCGTCGTCGCGGTCCTGCGCGCGCTCCGCCGGCTCGGCCGCAGGGCCTCGGACCCGGCGGCGCGGCGGGAGCGCACCACGCTCGCCGTCCTGGCCGCACTCCTGGGCGGGGTCGCGGTCCACGGCCTCATCGACGTCGTCTACACCAACCCGTTCCTCATCATGGTGGCGTGGACGATGCTGGGGCTCGTGCTGGGCGCCGCAGCCCGGGCGGGCACGCCGCCGGCCGACCCCGATGGACCCCGAGCAGGTCCGGAGCGGGCGGACCAGGTGCCCGCCGCGGTGCGCGGCGTCACGGTGCCCGGGTGAGCCGCTCGACGACGATGCCCGGATCCCCCGTGACCCGCCAGGTCGCCCGAGCCGGCGCCTTGACCGGGATCGGCGCCGTCGTCTCGGCACTCGCGGGGCTGATCTTCACCGTCGCCGCAGGACGCACGCTGGGGACGGCCGGGGCCGGCGTCGTCTTCGTCCTCACCTCGCTGTTCACCATCGCGACGACCGTCCTCAAGCTCGGCACCGACACGACGGCGGTGCGCGTCGCCGCCCGGCTCGTCGCCCTCGGCCGGGGCCGCGACGTGCGGTCCGTGGCCTGGCGTCTCGGCCTTCCGGTGCTCGTCCTCACCGTGCTCACCGCAGTGGCGGTGCTGCTCCTGGCCCCCGAGGTGGCGCGGGCGGCGCTGGGCCGGTCCTCCACCACCGAGGGCGCGGCCGCGTCGGTCCTCGCTCTCGCGATCCTCATCCCCGCCCAGACCCTGACGGTCGTCCTCCTCGCCCTCCTCCGCGGGGTCGGCGACATCCGCACCCTCGTCCTCGTCGACCAGGTCCTGAAGCCGGTACTGCGGGTCGTCCTCGTGGGCGGGTTCGCGCTGCTCATGCCTGGGGTCCTCGGCGTCACGATCGCCTGGGCCGCGCCGGTGGGGGTGGGCATCGTCATCACGGTCCTCGTCCTCCGCCGCCGGCTCGCCGCTCTCGGCTCCTCCGACTCCTCGGCCTCCGGGGCCGGGGAGCCGGAGGTTCCCGATGCTCCCGACGACTCCTCGTCGCGGACCCTGTGGGCGTATGCGATGCCGCGGGCCATCGCCCAGGCGGTCGAGATCCTCACCCTGAGCATCGGGGTCACGCTCGTCGGTCGCCTCGCCGGCGCCTCCGAGGCCGGGCTGTTCGGCGCGGTCAACCGGCTGGCCCTCGCCGGCATGCTCGTCTGGCAGGCCGTGCGGATCGTCGTGGCGCCGAACTTCGCCGGGCTCCTGGCCACCGGTGACCTCGCGGGCGTGCGGCGGCTGCACCAGACGGGGTCGGGCTGGATCGCCGCCCTGGCCTGGCCGGGCTACCTCGTGCTCGCGGCGGCGAGCGTCACGGTGCTGCGGTTGTTCGGCGAGGGCTTCACCGCCGGGGCTCCGGCGCTCACGGTCATCGCCCTGGCCATGCTCGTCCCCTCGCTCGTCGGGCCGGCGCAGGCGCTCGTCCTCATGGCGGGATGGAGCTCGCTCGGGCTCGCGATCTCGGTCGTGGCCCTCGCGACGAACCTCGTCCTGCTCTTCGCACTCGTCCCCGACCACGGTGCCCTCGGCGCGGCGGTCGCGTGGGGTGCAGCGGTCGTCCTCGAGAACGGCTTGTACGTCGCGGTCGTCCGGGTCCGGTTGCGGCTGTGGGCGATCGGGCGGCCCGCTATCGCCGCCGCGCTGCTCGCCAGCGTGGTGGTCGGAGTCCCCCTGGGCATCGCTGCGCTGGCCGGCGGTGGCGAGTGGGTCACGATTGGCGTGACCGTCGGCGCGCTGCTCATCTACGCGGCTAGCCTCGGTGTCATGCGACGGCACGTACGGCTGGACGAACTCGTGGGGGCCCTGCGCGGTCGTGGGGCCGGACCGGGGCGGGCGACGGACCGATGACCGCTCCCGGTGCCCCGCAGGGCGTCCGCCAGCTCGAGGTCCCGAGCCGGCTGCGTCACCTGAAGAAGAAGGTGCCGCTGCCGGTCAAGGCGGTGGCCCGGCACGCCACCCGCGGCGTCGGCCTCGCCACTGCCTCCCGGCGCACCGAACCGGACTTCCTCGTCGTCGGCACCAAGCGTGGCGGGACGACCTCGCTGTGGAACTACCTCGTCGCCCACCCGGACGTCCTCCCGATGTTCCCGGCCTCGCGCGAGATCAAGTCCCCGCACTACTTCGACATCCACTACGACCGCGGGCCGCGGTGGTACCGGTCGCACTTCCCGACCGCCCGGGAGCGGGAGCGCCACGAGGAGCAGACGGGCCGACGGGCCCTGACCGGCGAGGCGTCGCCGTACTACATGTTCCACCCGCTCGCGCCGCAGCGCATCGCGGCGGACCTGCCGGCCGTCAAGCTCGTCGTCAGCCTGCGCAACCCCGTCGACCGCATCTGGAGCCACTACCACGAGCGGGTCGCCGGGCACACCGAGAGCCTGTCGTTCGACGAGGCGATCGACGCAGAGCCGGCACGCCTCGCCGGGGAGGCCGCTCGGATCGTCGCCGAAGCCCCGCACTACTACAGCCGTCACCACGACCTGTCGTCCTACCTCGCCCGGGGCCACTACGACGAGCAGCTGCAGGTGCTCATGGGCCTCTTCCCGCCCGAGCGTCTGCTCGTGCTCCGGGCCGAGGACTTCTACGCCGACCCGGCGGGCGAGGTGGCGAAGGTGTGCGAGCACCTCGGGCTCGCGGTGCACGGCGCCGAGGAGTTCCCGCAGTACAACAAGCTGCCCCGGTCCTCCTTGCCCGAGCAGACCCGGGCGCGCCTGGAGGAGTACTACCGTCCGCACGTCCGGGCCACCGAGGAGCTGCTCGGCAGGTCGCTCGACTGGTTCTGACCCGCAGCCGGGCGGGGGGTCAGACCTCGAGCGGGGTGACCAGCGCGCCGACGCAGTGGTACACGTCCGGGCGGCCCGGCCAGATCCGCCCGCCCTCGGCCATCCGCTCGTCGAGCTCGTTGCGCCACGTTCCGCGCTCGTCGATGAAGTAGCGGGCGGCGTGGTCCCAGAGGCGCCGGTACCAGTGCTCCCAGTGCGGGTCGCCGGAGCGGCGGCTGAGGAGGGCGGTGATCTGGATGCCCTCGCACACGGGCCAGTGCAGCCGGACGTCCGCCACCGGGCGGCCCTGCCAGTCGGCGGTGTAGACGAGCCCGGGCCGGCCGTCGAGTGCCCACGCGCTGTCGAGCGCGCGCCGGGTCAGGGCCTCCGCAGACTCGGCGAGCCACGACGGCGACTCCACGAGCGGGGACTCGTCGAGCTGGAGGAGGAAGCGGGCCCACTCCAGCGAGTGCCCGAAGGTCGCCCCGTACGGACGGAAGGGGTGGAGCGGTTCGTCGCGGTTGTACTCGGGCAGAACCTCCCAGTCGCGGGTGTAGTGCTCGGGCAGCAGCCAGCCGTGCTCGCGGGCCGCACCGTCGATGAGCCGCTCCGCGATGGCCAGCCCCCGCCGGTGCCACGTCGCGTCGCCGGTGGCCGTGCCCATCGCGAGGAAGGCCTCGAGGCCGTGCATGTTGGCGTTGGCGCCGCGGTAGTCCTCGTCGTCGGACCAGTCCGGCGCGAACGACTCACGCAGCGCCTCCGCGGCGGGGTCCCAGAGGTGCGTGTCGATGACAGCCGCCGCCTGGTCCAGGAGTCCTGCGGCAGAGGGATGCCCAACCGACATGGCTGTGGCGGAGGCGAGGCCCACGTGCACGTGGTCGTACGTCATCTTGCGGGTCTCGCGGCCGGGTTCGCTGAGCCAGCCGCCGTGCACCGTGTCGGCGTGCAGCCCCGACAGCGAGGCCATCGCATGGTCGAGCAGCTCGCCCGCTCCGGGCACGCCGTGCCGCACCCCGAGCGCTGATGCGTAGGCCATCCGCGCCGTGAGGAACAGCTGCGGGTCGCGGTCCGGCAGGGGCACGCCGGAGCCGTCGAGGTGGTGGAAGCCGCCCTCGGGCCGGACGGAGTGCAGCGAGAAGGCCAGGACGTCGGCCAGACCCTGCTGGAGCCACTGCCGGTGGCCGGGTTCGTCGAGCCAGGTGCTCACAGGTCCTCCACGGTGATCCGGTAGGTGAGGGTGTGCGCAGCGCCGGGGGCGACGGTCACGACGTCGTCGCGGGCGTTGGCCGCCTCGACGCAGACGAAGCGGGGCCAGGCCTCGTCGACGTCGTCGAGGTCGCGCGCCTTGTCGTCCCAGGGGTTCCAGACGACCCGGTTGGCGGCTCCTTCACTCTCCACCCGCAGGCGTCGCCCCAACACCGGGTCGTCGACGAGAACCGCTGCCGCCGAACGGTACACGCGGTCGGCCTCCTCGGTGAGGACGAGGTCGCCGGCCTGCACCGCGGTCACGCCGCGCACCTTGTCGAAGTACTCGGCGCCGCCCAGCCCGGTCACCGTGATCTCCCGGACGTCGCCGACGGCGAGGTAGGCGTGCAGCGCCTCGCCGACCACCACGGGGTCGGGCCCGTCGTTCGTCGTCGTGAGCGAGACCTCGAGGACCTCGCCGAACGACACGACGAGGCGGAGCCGGTACGGGTGCGGCCACCACTCACTGGTTGCGTCGTCGGAGGTCAGGAGGTACTCGACGCTCGTCGCGCCGGCCTCCGTGGTCGTCGCGACATGGCGCCATTCGGCGGTACGGGCGAAGCCGTGGGTGGGCGCCTCGTCGGCCGGCCCCGGGCCGAACCACGGCCAGCACACCGGAACTCCCGCGTGCGGTGGCTTGCCGTGGCGGACCGGGACGGCAGGGTGGACGAAGAGCACCTGGTCCGCGCCGGCCGGGGCCCACTGGAGGACGAGGGCCCCCTCGTCGACCACCGTCCCGGAGCTGTGGGCGTTCTCGATGGTGCGGGTGCGCGGCTGCTCGTTCACGGACACCAACCTAGGGCGCCGCGGGCCTGGCGTCCCAGCCGGGAGCGGCCGACTCCGCCGCGGGTCCGATGCCTCGCCGGTGGGCGCGCGGCGAGGCCGCAACGCCGCAGGTCAAACCGGTCGGGGCGCGGCCCGTACGAGTAATCGCGATTCGGCAGACACGGAAGCCCCCGCGGCTTTACCTTCCCTTTACCATCACACTCTTGCAGGGGAGGGGCCGATGCGCCCACAGTCATGGCTGCGCGGACTGACCGGAACCACGGTCGCCGCAATGCTTCTCACCATTGGCGGCACCGCCGCACTCGCTGACGACATCAGCAACAGCCTCGACAACACCGTCGACGCCACCGTCGAGGTCATGCCGCTCGCCCCGGGCGGTGCAGTGGGCACCACGACACTCAGGGTCATCGCCACGGATAACGACGGCAAGCAAAACTGCAACCTCAACGGACAGCGGACCTTCCGGGCCAACATCACGTCGTCGAACACGGCCGTCGCCACCGTGTCGCCTGGAAGCATCACCTTCGCTGACTGTGACGCACCCCAGACCATCACCGTCACGTCGGGAGTTGCCGGCACGGCCCGCGTCTCCTTGACGCAGCCTCTCAACAACACGCAGGGCACCTTCAACCTCGAGCCCGCGACCTTCGACGTCGTCGTGGCCGCGGTGAAGACGGCGACCTCCACGTCGCTGAGCTGTCCCGCCTCCGTGGTCTACAGCGGGTCCGCGCAGACCCCGTGTTCCGCGACGACGACGGGGCAGAACGGCTTCACCGCCACCCCGACGCTCAGCTACTCCGAGAACACCGTCGTCGGCACGGCGTCGGTGACGGCGACCTACGCCGGCGACGCCACGCACCTGTCGAGCAGTGACACCAAGACCTTCGCCATCACCAAGGCTGCGAGCTCGACGGCGATCACCTGCACCGACCAGACGTACACCGGTGCGGCCCTCGAGCCCTGCAGCGCACGAGCGACCGGCGTCGGCGGGCTCGACGTGGCGGTGACCCCGACCTACACGAACAACACCGGCGCGGGCGTCGCCGGCGTCTCGGCCACGTACGCCGGGGACGCGAACCACAACGGGTCCTCCGCCACCCAGACGTTCCGGATCGACCAGGCCGCCGCCACGTGCACGGTCACCGGGTTCGACGGCACGTACGACGGCGCTGCCCACGGCCTCACCGGCACGTGCACCGGCGTCGGCGGGTCGGACCTCTCCAGCGGCCTCTCGCTCGGCGGCTCCCACACGAGCGCGGGCTCCCACTCGGTGCCCTGGTCCTTCGACGGCGGCACGAACTACGCCAGCCAGTCCGGGACCGCGACCGTCACCATCGCCCGGGCACCGAGCAGCGTCACCGTCACGTGCCCCGACACCGAGACCTACACCGCAGCCCCCCAGACGCCGTGCACCGCGACGGTCACCGGGGTGGGCGGGCTGAGCCAGTCCGTGTCGGTCGACCACACGGCCAACACGAACGTGGGCACCGCCACCGCGACCGCCGACTACGCCGGAGGGCCGAACCACCTGGCCTCCTTCGGGACTGGTTCCTTCAAGATCACGAAGGCCACGACGTCGACGACGGTCACCTGCGCCGCGGGGCCGCACGTCTACACCGGGTCCGCCCTCACCCCGTGCACTGCCACAGCGACGGGTCCAGGGCTCTCGCAGAGCCTCACCCCGGCGTACTCCGCCAACGTGGACGCGGGGTTGGTCAACGTGTCGGCGGCCTACGCCGGCGGCGCGAACTACTGGGCGTCCTCGGGTGCTTCGTCGTTCACCATCGACCAGGCCGAGTCCGTCGTCACGGTCGACTGCCCCGAGTCCGTCGTCTACACCGGCCAGGCCCACGAGCCGTGCTCGGCCCGGGTCACCGGCGCCGGCGATCTCGACGAGACCCTCGAGGCCGACTACGCGGACAACATCGACGCGGGCACGGCAACGGCCGGCGCTTCGTACGCCGGCGACGCCAACCACACGGCGGGCAGCGGCGCTGCCGAGTTCGCGATCGACAGGGCCCCGTCGACGGTCACGGTGACGTGCCCGACGTCGGAGGTCTACACCGGCGCCCGGATTGAGCCCTGCTCGGCCTCGGTCACCGGTGCCGGTGGGCTGTCCGAGGACGGCCTCGAGGTCAGCTACACCGACAATGAGGTCGTCGGCACCGCTATCGCCAGCGCCACCTACGGCGGCGACGCCAACCACACCGGTGACTCCGGCTCGGCGACCTTCGACATCACGAAGGCCACCTCGACCACCCTGGTCACCTGCGCGAGCGGTCCGTTCGTCTACACCGGCGACCCGATCCGGCCGTGCTCGGCCTCCGTGACCGGCGTCGGCGGGCTCAACGAGTCCCCGAGCGTCAGCTACCAGGACAACGTCGACGCGGGTGAGGCCACGGCCTCGGCGAGCTACACCGGCGGCGACAACCACGACGGGAGCTCGGACTCGGAGACGTTCGTCATCGGCCAGGCCGACGCCACCTGCGTCATCAGCGGGTTCGACGGGAAGTACGACGGCAACGCGCACGGCCTGACCGGCTCGTGCACCGGCGTTGACGATGCGGACCTCTCCGACAGCCTCGACCTCGGCGGCACCTACACCGCTGCAGGCACCTATGAGGTCGACTGGTCCTTCGACGGCGGACGGAACTACACCGACCAGAGCGGCACCGCCACCGTCGAGATCGCCAAGGCCACCTCGACCGTCGTCGTGACCTGCGACGACGGACCGTTCGTCTACACCGGCGACGTCCACGAACCGTGCACCGCCACGGTCACCGGCATCGGCCTGAACCAGTCGGTCCCCGTGTCCTACGAGAACAACACCGGCGCCGGCACCGCCACGGCAAGCGCCGCCTACCCGGGTGACGTGAACCACCAGCCCGGGTCCGGCTCGGCGACGTTCGTCATCGACAAGGCTCCGTCCTCGGTCACCCTCATCTGTGACGGTGACAGGACCTTCACAGGCTCAGCGGTCAAGCCGTGCAGCGCCACCGCGAGCGGTGCAGGGATGTCTCCCGTCATCCTCCAGCTGTCCTACAGCGACAACGTGAACGCGGGCACCGCCTCGGTCACTGCCGCCTGGGACGGCGACGTCAACCACACCGGCTCGTCCGCGTCGACAACGTTCGTCATCGACAAGGCGACCTCGTCGGTGACGGTGACCTGCACCGCAGGGCCGCACGTCTATACCGGTTCGGCGCTCACGCCGTGCTCGGCCAAGGCGACCGGCGCCGGCGCGCTCGACGAGTCGCTCGTCGTCGAGTACACGGACAACACCGACGCGGGGACCGCGCACGCCAGCGCGAGCTTCGCCGGCGACAGCAACCACACCGGCAGCACCGGCTCGACGACCTTCGTCATCGCGCAGGCGCCGTCCAGCATCGCCATCGTCTGCAACGGCGCAAAGGTGTTCACGGGCTCGGCGATCCAGCCGTGCACTGCGACGGCGTCGGGCGCCGGCATGGCTCCCATCACCCGCCCGGTGTCCTACACCGACAACGTCAACGCGGGTACTGCCAAGGCCGATTCCGCCTGGGACGGGGACGCCAACCACACCGGCAGCACCGGCTCGACGGAGTTCACCATCGCCAAGGCGCCCTCGACGGTCACGGTGACGTGCCCGACCGCGCCGGTGTACTTCGCGGGCTACGCGCTCACCCCGGCCTGCACGGCTCGGGCGACCGGCGTCGGCGGGCTGGACGTCGCGGTGAGCCCGGTGACGTTCACGGACAACACCGCGGTCGGCACGGCAACGGCCTGGGCGACGTACGGCGGGGACGCCAACCACGACGGGTCGACCGGCTCGACGACGTTCCAGATCCTTCCCTGGACCACGAGCGGCTTCTTCAAGCCGGTCGACATGGGCACCTCCACGGCGACCGTCTGGAACACCGTGAAGAATGGCTCCACGGTCCCGCTGAAGTTCCGCCTGTTCAGCGGCTCCACGGAGCTGACGTCCACCACGATGGTCAAGGGCTTCTCGGCCGTCACGGTCAACTGCACGAGCGCGGCCGAGGATGTCATCGAGGAGCTGTCCACCACCGGCGGCACCTCGCTGCGGTACGACTCGACGGGCACCCAGTTCATCCAGAACTGGCAGACCCCGAAGAAGGCCGGCGCCTGCTACAAGGTGACGATGACGGCCCAGGACGGGTCGACGATCGCAGCGCACTTCAAGCTGAAGTGACCCCGTGACCGACGCGGGGCCGGGTCCACCACGGACCCGGCCCCGCGTCGTCGTGCAGGAGGCGTCAGGACAGCTCGGACTCAACCGCCTCGCGGCGTGCCGCGGCGTCCGCCTCGACCGCCCGGCGGGCCTCCTCCCGGCGCTTGGCCACCAGGCTCGTGGCCGTGACGACCCCGAGGATGCCGACGATGACGGCGAGGGAGGCGAGGGTCGGCACGACCGGGACGGCCTCCCAGATGCCGTGCGCCCAGTGCAGGACGAGCTTGACCCCGATGAAGGCGAGGATCGCGGCGAGCCCGTGGCCGAGGTGGGCCAGGGCCCCGAGCAGCCCCTCGAGGACGAAGTACAGGGCCCGCAGCCCGAGCAGGGCGAAGGCGTTGGTCACGAAGACGAGGTACGCGTCCCCGGTGATCCCGAAGACCGCCGGCACGGAGTCGACGGCGAAGACGACGTCGGTGCCGAGGATCGCGACGGTCACCAAAGCGAGGGGGGTCAGCGCCCTCCTGCCGTTCTCGACGACCGTCATCTGGGGGCCGCGGTAGTCATCCGTGACGGGCCGGAACCGCCGGAGCAGCCGGACCGTGCGCAGGGCTCCGATGTCGACGTGCTGGTCCCCGTCCGACAGGGCGTCCCGGAGGACCTTGACCGCGGTCACGAGCAGGATCGCGCCGAAGAGCAGGAAGGTCCACGAGAACATGTCGATGAGCTGGGCGCCGGCCGCGATGAAGATGCCTCGCAGGATCAGGGCACCGGCGACGCCGATGAGCAGCACGCGCTGGCGCAGCTCCTTGGGCACGGCGAACGCGGTGAGCAGGAGCATGAAGACGAACAGGTTGTCGACCGAGAGCGACTTCTCGACGAGGTACCCGGTGTAGTACTCGACGCCCCGGTCGCCGCCGTACTCGCTCCAGATGTAGAGGCCGAACGTCAGCGGGAGGGCGATGTAGAAGGACGACCAGCCGACCGCCTCCTTCATCGACACCTCGTGCGGCTTGCGGGTGATGACGAAGTCGACGGCGAAGAGCAGCAGGACGGCACCGATGGTGATGGCCCAGAGCTCGGGCGTCCCGATCGACTCCTGGGCGGTAGCGGTGTGTCCGGTCGTGAACACGGCAGGGACGGGTGGCATCAGACTCCTCAGGCACGGTGAAACTGGTCCTGAGGTCTCCTTCACCGCCACGGGGCGGCGCCGCACCGGGAGCGCCACGGGGCGCTCGTACTGACCGGCACGAGCTTGGGAAGTACTCCCCTCGTCCGCACGATGATACGGGTGCCCGGCGCCGTCGCCCAAGTCGACTCGTCGAAGGTTTGTCTCCCGTCGACCCTGACCTGACCGATCGGTCGCTGCAGGGACACCCCGGCCGTACCTGACCTGACCAATAGGTCGCTGCAGGTACACCGACGGCCGGACCTGGCGTGCCCTATTGGTCGATGTGGGGACAGGCCGGGCGTACCTGACGTGACCTACTGGTCGATATGGGGACAGGCCGGGCGTACCTGGCGTGCCCTATTGGTCGATGTGGGGACAGGCCGGGCGTACCTGGCGTGACCTATTGGTCGATGTGGGGGCGGTCAGCGTTTCGTGGCGTCGAGCCGGTCCAGGGCCTCGCGGCGCTCCTCGGCGTGGTCGACGATCCGCCGTGGGTACCCGTGGGCGTACCCGTCGTCGTGCTCCCAGGGCTGGTGCGCGGCCTTCCCGGCCAGGTGCCGCAGCTCGGGCACCCAGCGCCGGACGTACTCGCCGTCGGGGTCGAACTTCTCACCCTGGGTCACGGGGTTGAACACCCGGAAGTAGGGCGAGGCGTCGGTGCCGGTCCCCGCCACCCACTGCCAGCCGTGGTTGTTGGACGCGAGGTCGCCGTCGACGAGGTGGTCGAGGAAGTGCCGTGCCCCCACCGGCCACCAGACGTGCAGGTCCTTGGTGAGGAAGCTCGCGGTGATCATCCGGACCCGGTTGTGCATCCACCCCTCGGCGAGCAGCTGACGCATCCCGGCGTCGACCATCGGGTAGCCGGTCTCGCCGCGCTTCCAGGCCTCGATGCCGTCCTCCGGCTCGTCATACCGCATCCGCGCCAGCGCCGGCCGCAGGTCCTGCCAGGCGCTGCCGGGATTGTGGTGCAGGACGTCGGCGTAGAACTCCCGCCACGCCAGCTCGTCGCGGAACGTCTCGACGCCCGCACCGCGGCGGTCCGCGAGGTCGGCGAGCAGGGTGCGCGGGTGCACGACCCCGAGCTTGAGATAGGGCGACATCCGCGAGGTGCCGTCGACGGCGGGGAGGTTGCGCGCGTCGTCGTAGTCGTCGAGGTGGTCGTCCCGGAACCGGCGGAACCGGCGCAGTGCCGCATCCTCCCCCGGCTCGGGCAGCTCGGGCAGGTCGGGCGCGGACAGCGCGGCGTCGAGCGCGGACGTGGCGTCGGCGTCGTTGCGCGCGTGGCGAAGCGGCAGCTCCCGGGGGGTGGCGGCCGGCTCGGGCCACCCGTGGCTCCGCCAGGCCTGCGCGAACGGCGTGAACACCTTGTACGGGTCCCCCGACCCGTTCGTCACGAGCCCCGGCCCGACGGCGTAGGGCGTGCCGGTCGGCACCCACTCGACGCCGTCCGCCGCCAGCCGGGCGCTCACGGCCTCGTCGCGGCGTGCGCCCGACGGGGTCGTCTCGCGCGAGACGTGGACCGAGGAGGCGGAGACCCGGGCGGCCAGCGCGGGCAGGACGCGTCGGGGGTCACCGTGCAGCAGGGTGAGGTTGCCGTCGAGGGCGTCGTCGAGGGCCCGCAGGTTGGCGGCGAGCCAGGCCCGCCGCACCGGCCCGCCGCCGTCCCACAGCGCCGGGTCGACGACGAAGACGACGACGAGGTCGCCACCGTCGGCGGCGTCGCGGGCGGCGAGCAGCGCGGGGTGGTCACGACGACGCAGGTCGCGGCGGAGCCAGAGCACGGAGGTCATCGCGGATCCCTCAGCTGAGCCGGTCGAGGACGGGGGGCAGGAGGAAGAGCATCCCGAGCGACCAGGTCAGGTGGGTGACGACCGGCCCGAGGATGCCCCCGGTGACACGGCGCTGGAGCCCGACGACGAGCCCGACGACGGCCGCGGCGAACACGAGCAGCGGGATGCCGGACGCCGCGGTGACCAGCGCGTACACGACGGTCGTCACGGCCACGCCGTGGCGCCGCCCGACCCCGGCGTACAGGGCACCCCGGAAGTACAGCTCCTCGGCGATCCCGTTGACGAACGTCGCGACCGCGACGATGCCCAGCGACCCGAACTCCGCGTGGTCGAGCAGCTCCTCGACCGGGTCGCGGAGCACCGGGATCTGCGCGACGACGACCGCGCCGGCGAGGAACAGCATCAGCAGCATGGCCCCGAGCGCGAGGGACTGGACGACCGCGCGGCTGTGCCCGTCGCCGTCGCGGGTGTGCGCCCGCCCGAGGTGCAGCGGGCCGGAGGCGAACGCGCCGACGGCCCAGACCCCGGCGAGCGCGAAGGTGGCGACGTAGAACATCGGGTCGCCGGGCTCGATCCGCAGCGCCCAGGCCAGCAAGCCCGCCCCGACGAGCAGGGTGGCGACCGCGACGATCCGGCGCCGTTTGAACGCCCAGTCCGGCTCGGTGTGGTCGCGCGGCACCGGCACGACGAGGGCGGCCCGGATGAACGCGCGGAGCTCGCGGACAGGGTTCACCGCACCCACCGGCGCCCCGGTGGCGGCGTCACGAGCCCGCCGCGCGGCCGCCTCCGGCCCAGTCGGGGTCAGCGGCGGTGACGTGGGCGGGGTCGACGGTGCCGGGCTCGGGGCGCGGGTCCGCGTCGTCGCCGGCGATCGCGTCGGTCACGGCCCGGTCGAACCCGAGGGCGCCGCCGGGCGGGGGACCGACGAGGTCGTCGATGTCCGACTCCTCGCACACGACCTCGTGGAGCAGGCTCTCGACGAGCGGCTTGGCGAGGCCGGTGGGCACCGGCGTGACGAACCCGACCCACTCGCTGGCCAGCCGCGGGGTGAGGACCGGGACGGTGAGGATGGTGCGGCGCATCAGGCCCGCCAGGCGCGCGAACCGCAGGATCATCTCGCTGTAGGTGAGGACCTCGGGGCCGCCGATGTCGAGGGTCCGGTTGACCTCGGGCGGCAGGTCGGCGGCGCCGACGAGGTAGTGGAGCACGTCGCGGACGGCGATCGGCTGGATGCGGTTGCCGAGCCACTTGGGCGCGACCATGACGGGCAGCCGCGAGGTGAGGTGCCGGAGCATCTCGAAGGACGCCGACCCCGACCCGAGGATGATCGCCGCCTGCAGCACGGCCGTCGGGACACCGCTGGCCATGAGAAGGTCACCGACCTCGACCCGGGAGGCCAGGTGGTCGCTGAGCCGCTCCGCCCGCGGGTGCAGCCCGGACAGGTAGACGATCCGGCCGACCTCGGCCTCGTAGGCGGCGCGGCCGAAGCCCTGCGCCATCTCCCGGTCGCGCTCGACGAAGCCGCCCTCGGAGTCCATCGAGTGCAGCAGGTAGTAGGCGACGTCGACGCCGTCGAGGGCCTCGGCGAGGGTCGCGCGGGACGTCGCGTCACCCTCGACCACCTCCGCCCGGTCGAGCCACGCCCGGCCGCTGAGCTTCGCGGCGTCCCGGGTGAGGACCCGCACCGTCCACCCCTCGTCGAGCAGCGCGGGGACGAGCCGGGACCCGATGTAGCCGGTCACCCCGGTGACCAGTGCTCGGCGGCCCTCGCCGCGACGCTGGCTCACCGGCGGTCCAGAGCCTCTGTGAGCTGGGTGGCCGTCCGGTCGCCGAGGCGCTCGAGCAGCGGCGTCATGATCGGACCGAGGAAGCGCGCGGGCCCGGTGAACTCGAAGTCGGCGCGGTACGTGACCAGCGACCCGCTGCCGTCGGGGCGGACCGTGATGGTGTCGCGGCTCGTCGTCGACTTGTTGCGCCCCACGATGACGAACTCGGGCTCGGCGACCTTCTCGGTCGTGTACTCGAGCTCGACGGTGTTGCCGGCGAAGGTCGACACGTTCTTGTACACCGTCCCGGGGCCGCCGTCACCGGACACCCGCTCGCAGGACACGGTGCCCGCGTCCCACTCGGTGGCGTTGCGGAAGTCGACGAGGTAGGGGAAGACGACCTCGGGGGCGGTCGCGGTGTGGATCGTGCGTTCGACGGTCGTCGTCATACGGGCCTTACCTCCTGGTGAAGCGGATCTGGGCGACGTCCAAGTACCCCGTCGCGAAGCCCGCCTCACAGTACGCGAGGTAGAACTCCCACATCCGACGGAAGGTCTCGTCGAAGCCGTGCCCCTGGATCTGGGGCCACTCGGCGTTGAACGTGTGGCGCCAGCGACGCAGCGTCTCGGCGTAGTCGGCCCCGAAGCCGTGGACCCGCTCCACGCGCAGGGTCGTGGAGTCGCGGGTGACGTCCCGGATCGCCTGCAGGGAGGGGATGAGCCCGCCGGGGAAGATGTACTTCTGGATCCAGCCGAACGAGCCCTTCGTCGCGAGCAGCCGGTGGTGCTCCATGAGGATCGCCTGGATCGCGACCGCGCCTCCGGGGGCCAGGAGGTCGTCGATCTGCCGGAAGTACGTCTCCCAGTACTCCTCGCCGACGGCCTCGATCATCTCGACGCTGACGATGGCGTCGAACTGGCCGGTGGTCTCGCGGTAGTCCTGCAGCAGCACCGTGACCCGGTCGGCGTACCCCGCCGCAGCGATGCGCTCCAGCGCCAGGGCGCGCTGCTCGGCCGAGAGGGTCACCGACGTGACGGTGGCCCCACGGGCCGCCGCCCGGATGGCGAGCTCGCCCCAGCCGGTGCCGATCTCGAGGACCCGGGTGCCGTCGCCGACGTCGGCGGCGTCGAGGATGGCCTCCACCTTGCGGACCTGCGCCTCGTGCAGGTCCTGCTGCGCCAGCGGCCGTGCCGGGTCGAACAGCGCCGAGCTGTAGGACATCGACGGGTCGAGGAACTTCGCGAACAGGTCGTTCGACAGGTCGTAGTGGGCGCTGATGTTCGTGCGCGAGCCCTCGAGGGTGTTGCGCATCCCCTGCGGGATGGCGCGGTCGACGAGGCCGCGCAGCGACAGCAGGGGCTTGGGGACGATCTCGCCCATCCGCGCCGCGAACGGCATGAGGGCGTGAGCGAGGTCGGTGCCGTCGGCGGCCTTCCAGTCGCCGGCCATGTACGCCTCGCCGAGCCCGATCTTGGGGTGGGACTCGAGGCGGTGGAACAACGCGCGCGGCCGGACGACGTCGAGGACGGGGCTGTCCGGGCCGCCGCCACCGACGAGCCGCCCGTCGGGGTAGCGCAGCCGCACCGGCATGGGCCGGACGGCGACCTCGGTGATCGCCTTGGCGATGGCGCCCCGGGTGAGGACGCGGGGGAACCCGAGCCGCGGGGACGCGAGCTCGAGGCGGGGGGTGTCGGCGGTCATCGCACACTCTCCAGGCTGTGGTCGGGGCGGGGTCGGACGGGCAGTCTCCGCAGCCACAGCCAGATGCCGTGGGCACGGATGAGCCCGCTGACCCGCTGGGGCATCAACGGGTGTCGCGCGGCGGTGCGGGCCACGGCGGAGGTCGTCGCCGGTCGCGGCGTCCCCGTGACCGTGGCGGTCACGAGTGGTTCGTCGCCGACCCGCAGGCGGATGGCCACCCCGACCGTCCGGGGGGTCAGGGTGAGCCGGATCGCGTACTCCCCCTCGACGTCGTTGAACGGCGAGACGTAGAACGCCTTCTCGACGTCGGCCCGCCCGCCGCCGTCGGGGCGGAGCACGTACGCGTGCCGCCCCCCGTAGGTGTTGTGGACCTCGACGAGCACGGCACGCAGGGTGCCGTCGGGCGCGAAGACCCAGAAGGCGCTCATCGGGTCGAAGACGTGCCCGAGCACCCGCGCGTGGGCGAGCATGACGACGCGGTCGCCGGAGCCGACGGTGACGCCGTCGCGCTCGAGGACGCGCAGCACGTTGGCCTTGAGCGCCGCGATGCCGGGGTTGCCCGACAGGTGGTCCTCGCCGCGGAACGTCGCGACCGGGCGCAGCCAGCGCGGCAGCCGGGGCATGTCGTCGAGGTCGACGAGCCACTGGGTGTGCGCCGTCGTGAACGAGTGCCGCAGCGGGCGGAAGCGCGTGTGGTGGACCTGCCCGACGACGAGGGCGGGCAGGCGGGGCAGGTCGGCCGTCGTCGTCACCAGTCCACCCCGAAGGCCCGGGCCGCCTCGACACCGGAGCGGCAGCCGTCCTCGTGGAAGCCCCACCCCTGGTACGCGCCGGCGAACGCGGTGCGGTCCGTCGTGATCTCGGGGATCCGGCGCTGGGCCTGCACGGCACCGAGGTCGTACAGGGGGTGGGTGTACTGCATCGTGGCGATGACGCTGTCCGGGTCGATCCGCTCGGTGGCGTTGAGGGTGACGTAGAACGGCTCGTCGGCGGGCAGGCCCTGGAGCCGGTTCATCCAGTAGGTGACGACCGCGCCCCGGGTGGGGTCGGAGCCGACGAGGTAGTTCCACGACGCCCGGGCCATCCGGGCCCGGGGCATGAACGAGCCGTCGCGGTGCAGCACGGTCTCGTTGGCCGAGTAGCGGAAGGCGCCGAGCACCTCCTTCTCGGCGGGCGTCGCGTCGGCGAGCAGCCGGAGGGCGTCGTCGGCGTGGGTCGCCAGGACGATGCGGTCGTAGCGGTCGACCCGGCCGGCCAGGGTGCGGACCTCGACCCCGTCGGGGGTGCGCAGCACCGAGACGGCGGGGTCGCCGCTGCGGACGTCGGCGAGCCGGGACGCGAGGGCGTCGACGTAGGTCCGCGAGCCGCCGACCACGGTCATCCACTGCGGGGAGTCCCCGACGGTGAGCATCCCGTGGTGCTCGAGGAAGCGGAACAGGTAGCGCGCCGGGTAGTCCAGCGCGTCGCCCTCCCCGCTCGACCACACGCAGGCGACGAGCGGCAGCGCGTACAGCCGCAGGAACGACTCACGGAAGCCGTGGTCGGCGATGAACTCGCCGTAGGTCGTCGTGTCCTCGTCGTCGGTCTGCTCGAGGAAGGCGGTCGCGAGGGTGTGGAAGCGCTTGACGGCGCGGAGCATCCCGACGTACTCGCGGTCGAGCAGCTGGCGCGGGCGGGCGACGAAACCCTTGACCCCGCGGCCGCCGGCGTACTCCAGGCCCGTCGACTCGTCCCGGATGCTCATCGACATCTCGGTGTCGCGGGCCTCGACCCCGAGCTCACGGAAGAGGCGCCGCAGGTACGGGTAGGTCCGGTCGTTGTGGACGATGAAGCCGCTGTCGACCTTGAGGTCACCGTGCCGGGTCGGCACCGTGTGGGTGTGCGCGTGGCCGCCGAGCCGGTCCTCTGCCTCGATGAGGGTCACGTCGTGCCGGGTCGAGAGGATGTGCGCGGCGGTGAGCCCGGAGACCCCGGCTCCGACGACGGCGACTCGCTCGCGGGCGCCGGTGCGCTCGGGGGGATGGGAACTCATGCTCACGACCGTAGAACCTTCCATGGGGGGCCGTCAAAGGTTTGTCAAACTTACCTCAGCCGCGTACCGTGCTGTGCCATGAGGCGTTCGGTCCCCCCAGCGATGCGGATTGGCGAACTGGCCACCCGGGTCGGCGTCAGCACGCACGTCCTGCGGGCGTGGGAGTCGCGGTACGGCCTCCTCAACCCGTCGCGGTCCTCCGGTGGTTACCGCCTGTACAGCGCCGACGACGAGCGCCGGGTCCGCGAGGTCCTGTCGTTGCGCGACCAGGGCGTCAGCGCGATGGAGGCCTCCCGCCAGGTGCTGGCCGCCGAGCGTGCCGGGACGGCTGCCCGCACCGGCGTCGACGGCGTGTCCCCGGACGACCGGCTCGCGAGCGCCGACGCGGCGGCCGAGACGACCCTGCGGCTCGACCCGCCCCTGCTCGTCGCGCAGCTGCTCGACGCCATCACCGCGCTCGACGAGGACCGCGCCCACGCCGTCCTCGACACCGCATTCCTCGACCGCTCCGTCGAGAGCGCGATCGTCGACGTCCTCGTGCCGTTCTTCGTCCGGGTCGGCGACCAGTGGGAGCTCGGCCGGCTGGGGATCGCCCAGGAGCACTTCGCCAGCAGCCTCGTCCGCCGGCGTCTGAGTGCGCTGTCGCTGACGTGGGGACTCGGCACCGGGCCGGTCGCGGTGCTGGCCTGCCCCCCGGGCGAGTTCCACGACATCATCCTGCTCAGCTTCGGCGTGCTGCTCGGCCGCGCCGGCTGGCGGGTGCGCTACCTCGGCCCCGACACCCCGGTCCCCTCGCTGGCCTCGGCGGCCCGGCTCGCGAAGCCCGACGCCATCGTCCTCGCCTCCCGGCGCCCGTCCGGGTTCCGCGCCCATGCCCGCGAGCTGCGCGCCATCGCCCAGAACTACCCGCTGTGGCTGGCGGGGCGGGGCACCACCCCACGCGTCCTCGAAGAGATCGGCGCCAACCACCTGGGCCCCGACCTCGTCGCCGACGTCGAGCTGCTCACGAGGTCGGCGCGCAGCCGCCGCCGCAACGAGGGCTCGGGGGCCGGACGGGACGGGCGCCGCCACGACACTCCGGCCGAGACCCCATCCGAGGCCCACGCCGACTCCGAACCGCACCCGTGACCGCGCGGCGGTAGCCGCCGCCGACCCCTGCGAGGAGCACCGATGACGACGACACACCAGGGCACCGAGTCGACGACCAGGACCAGCCAGGGAGCCGCAGGTCGCATCGAGGCGGCGCTGCGCCCCCTGCTGGCCGGCCCGCTGCCGGTCCGGTTGCGGGCCTGGGACGGCTCGGAGGCCGGGCCCGAGGACGGCACCCTCGTCGAGCTCCGCACCCCGCAGGCGCTGACCCGGCTGCTCTGGCACCCGGGCGAGCTCGGCGCGGCCCAGGCCTACGTCACCGGCGAGCTCGAGGTCCACGGCGACGTCGGGGCCGCCCTCGACCTCGTCCGCGAGACCGTCGCGGCCCGCGCCATCCCGCCGCTGACCCCGGCCCGCGTCGCCCGGCTGCTGCCCGACCTCGTGCGCCTCGCCCGCGACACCGGCGCGCTCGCCCGCCCGCCGGCGCCGCCCGCCACCCAGGCGGTCATCAAGGGCCGGCTGCACTCACTGGCCCGCGACCGCGCGTCGATCAGCCACCACTATGACCTGTCGAACGAGTTCTACGAGTTCCTCCTCGACCCGCACCTGGCGTACTCGAGCGCGTACTACGTCGACGGCCCGCACATGCCGCTCGAGGCCGCGCAGGCCGCCAAGCTCGACCTCGTGTGCCGCAAGGTGGGCCTGACCGCCGGGTCCCGCTTCCTCGACGTCGGGTGTGGCTGGGGGTCGCTGTCGCTGTACGCCGCCGAGCGCTTCGGGGCCCAGGTCACCGGCGTGACGATCGCCGCCGAGCAGAAGGCGTTCATCGACGAGCGGATCCGCGCTCGCGGGCTCCAGGACCGGGTCCAGATCCACCTGCGCGACTACCGCGAGGTCGACGACGGCCCCTACGACGCCGTCGCGTCCCTCGAGATGGGCGAGCACGTGGGCGAGAAGAACTACGGCACGTACGCGTCGGTACTGCACCGCAGCGTCAAGCCCGGCGGGTACGTCCTGGTCCAGCAGATGTCACGGCGTGGCGTCCACCCCGGCGGCGGCCCGTTCATCGAGCAGTTCATCGCCCCGGACATGACGATGCGGCCGGTCGGCGAGACGCTGACCTTCCTCCAGGACGCCGGGTTCGAGATCCGCGGGGTGCAGGCCCTGCGCGAGCACTACGTCTGGACCGTCGACGCCTGGGTGCGCACCCTCGAGGAGCACTGGGACCGCGCAGTCGAGCTGATCGGCGAGGAGGGCGCCCGGGTGTGGCGGCTGTACCTCGTCGGGAGTGCACAGGCGTTCCGCGACAACCGGATGGGCGTCGACCAGCTGCTGCTGCGTCGCCCCGGCGGCCCGCCCGTCGTCTCGGACCCGGCCCGATGACGGGCGAGGGGTTCGCGGGCGGCACGCTCGTCGCGGTGCTGCTGGCCTCGCTGGCGACGGCCGCCGTCGCGATGGGCGTCACCGCGCTCGTCGCGAGGCGGACGGGCAAGATCGCCGTCGTCGACGTCACGTGGGGCCTGGTGTTCGTGGCCATCGGGTGGGTCGCCTTCGCGGTCGGCCAGCACTCCGCTCGCTCGCTGCTCCTCGCCGTCCTCGTCACGATCTGGGGCGGCCGTCTCGCGTGGCACATCCGGGGCCGCGCGCTGGGGCAGGGCGAGGACCCGCGGTACGAGAAGATGCTGCCGGCCGACTCCCAGGAGGAGCGCTGGCGGTCCGCCCTGGTGCGGGTGTTCGGCACCCAGGGCGCGGCAGCGTGGTTCGTCTCGCTGCCGCTGCAGGTCGCCGCCGCCACCGACTCCGCGCTCGGCTGGGTCGCGGCGCTCGGGGTGCTCGTCTGGCTCGTCGGGCTGACCTTCGAGGCCGTCGGCGACGCCCAGCTCAAGGCGTTCAAGGCCGACCCCTCGAACAAGGGCAAGGTCATGGACCAGGGGCTGTGGGCCTGGACCCGGCACCCCAACTACTTCGGGGACTCCGCGATCTGGTGGGGGCTGTGGGTCATCGCCGCCGGCGCCTGGCCCGGGGTCCTCACCGTCCTGTCGCCGGTCGTCATGACGTACTTCCTCGCCTTCGCGACGGGGGCGCGGCTGCTCGAGTCCGAGATGGCCAAGCGCCCGGGCTACCCCGAGTACATGGAGCGGACGAGCATGTTCTTCCCGCTGCCTCCGAAGCGGCGCTGACTCAGCTGCGACCCAGCCGGTGCAGCACCGCGAGGACCACCGCGGTCGTCGCCGTGCAGACGATGGTGCCCCACGCCATGTCGATGAGGACGACGTCGAGCGGGAAGTCCTTCATCACCGCCATCGAGGTGAGGTCGAACGTCGCGTACGTGACCAGCCCGAACGCGGCGGCGTCGCGCAGGCTCGGGCCGAGGGTGGCTCGGGCGAGGCCCGGGCGGATGACGAAGTAGACGATGCCGAGCACGAAGACGACGTAGAACGCGGCTGCTGCGGCTGCGTTCGGGCTGTCGGCGAGCAGGTGCCCGATCCGGTCCCGGTACAGGTCGCCCGACACGACGGTGAGCCAGAGCCCGTCGAGAATGCCGAACACGACAGCGGTCAGGGCGACCGCGAGCGCCAGCCGCCCCCGGCCCGGCGTGGTCGTGCCGTCGGAGTTCGCGGGCGTCGCCCGGCCGGGGTTCGTCATGACCGAAGCGTAGGTCCCCCGTGGGCTCAGCCCAGTGCCTGCGCCACGGCGTGGATGACGAGACCGGCCAGCGCTCCGACGACGGTGCCGTTGATCCGGATGAACTGCAGGTCGCGCCCGACGTGCAGCTCGATGCGCTCGGAAGCCTCTCGTCCGTCCCACCGGTCGACGGTGACCGAGATGACCTCCGCGAGCTCGCTGCCGTAGGTGTTGACGACGAACGACACGGCCTCGCCGAGGCGTGCCTCGAGCCGGCCGCGCCACACGGGGTCGGACGTGAGCCGGTGCCCGAGGTGCTCGAGCAGCTCGTCGCCCCGGCCGTGGAAGTACGAGCCCTCGTCGTCCATCGCGGTCTCGAGGGCGGTGCGGAAGGACCGCCACAGCCCGACGGCGGTCTCGGCGGCCTGCGGGTGGAGCAGCAGCCGCTCCTTGAGCGCCTCGGCGCGCGCCATGACGTCGGCGTCGCGCTGCAGGTCGAGGGCGAGCCGGCGCAGCAGGTCGTCGAGCGCGAGCCGGGCCGGGTGCCGGGCGTCGTCGCGGACCTCGCGCAGGAACGCGAGGACCTGGTCGAAGGTCCACCCGATCACCCGGTCGTCCAGCCACGGCGGGCTCCACCACGGGGCCCGCGACCCGAGCACCGCCGCGTACGTGCCGGGGTTCTCGCGCAGCCAGTCGTGCAGCTCCTCGAGACCGAGGTCGACGAGCCCGTGGTGGGTGCCCTCGGCCACGACCCCCTCGAGCAGCGCCCCGGCGATGGGGCTGACGGGTTCGCGGACGAGACGCGGGACGAGGAAGTCCTCGACGAGGGTGCGCACCTCGGCGTCGTCGAGGCGGCCGAGCCCGGCCCGCGCCACCCGGGTCACCTCGGTGAGGACGGTGCGGCGGTGCCGGCCCACCCCGAGCCACCGGCCGACCCGCCCGCTCACGTCGGCCGCGGCCAGCCGCTCGCGCGCGATCTCCTCGGTGAGGAAGTTCTCGGTGACGAAGTCCTGGAGGTTGCGGCCGATCTCGTTCTTCCGCTTCGGGATGATCGCGGTGTGCGGCACGGGGATCCCGAGGGGGTGCCGGAACAGGGCGGTGACCGCGAACCAGTCGGCGAGCGCCCCGACCATCGCGGCCTCGGCGCCGGTGTTGACGTACCCCCAGGGGCCGTCGTGGTCGAGGCGCACGGTCGCGAGGAAGACGACGGCGGCGAGGACGAGCAGCGACAGCGCGACGAGCCGCATCCGGCGCAGGCCGGTGCGCCGTCGCTCGTCGGCGGGCGAAGGGGCCAGGAGACTCACGGCCCCGATCCTGCCCGACCTGCGTCCCCCGGCACGGCTCCTCCCCCGCCCGCCTCGACATTTCGGGGTCACCCCGCAATGTCAGCGCGGCACGGGTTCGGAGGTCCTGCCACGCTGACGACCCCGTGCGTCGGCGGCACCCGGGCCGCGCCCGGGCACCGCGGCCCCGCCTACGCTGGGGCGGTGCACTTCCTCAACGGCCTGATGCCCCAGCACGACCTCACGTACGACGACGTGTTCATGGTCCCGAACCGCTCGTCCGTCACGAGCCGGCTGGACGTCGACCTGTCGACCTCCGACGGCACCGGCACGACCATCCCGCTCGTCGTCGCGAACATGACCGCGATCGCGGGGCGGCGGATGGCGGAGACGACGGCCCGGCGCGGCGCGCTCACCGTCATCCCGCAGGACATCCCGGTCGACGTCGTCGCCGACGTCATCGCCTGGCAGAAGTCGCGCCACCTCGTCTACGACACCCCGATCACCCTCGACCCGGCGACGACCGCGGGTGAGGCGCTCATCCTGCTTCACAAGCGGGCGCACGGGGCGGGTGTCGTCGTCCACGGCGAGAAGCCCGTCGGCATCGTCACCGAGACCGACCTCACCGGCGTCGACCGGTTCACCCAGCTCGCCGACGTCATGGTCCGCGAGATGGTGACCGTGCCCGACGGCGTCGACGTCGAGTCCGCCTTCGACACCCTCTCGCACGCCCGGCGGCGGCTGGCCCCGGTCGTCGCGCCGGACGGGCGGCTCGTCGGGCTCCTCACCCGGGCCGGGGCGCTGCGGGCCACCCTCTACTCCCCTGCGGTCGACGCCGCGGGCCACCTGCGGGTCGGCGCCGCCGTCGGCATCAACGGGGACGTCGCCGCCAAGGCCACCGCGCTCGCCGAGGCCGGCGCCGACGTGCTCGTCATCGACACCGCCCACGGCCACCAGGAGAAGATGCTCGAGGTGCTGACGACGCTGCGCCGCCTCGACCTCGGGGTGCCGCTCGTCGCCGGCAACGTCGTCACCGCGTCGGGGACCCGCGACCTCGTCGAGGCGGGCGCCGACATCGTCAAGGTCGGCGTCGGCCCGGGCGCCATGTGCACGACCCGGATGATGACCGCCGTCGGCCGACCGCAGTTCTCGGCGGTGCACGAGTGCGCTACCGCCGCACGGCAGCTCGGCAAGCACGTGTGGGCCGACGGCGGCGTCCGGCACCCCCGTGACGTCGCCCTCGCGCTGGCCGCCGGAGCGTCCAACGTCATGGTCGGCTCGTGGTTCGCGGGGACGCTGGAGTCCCCCGGCGACCTCTACACCGACGAGAAGGGCCGGCAGTACAAGGAGTCCTTCGGGATGGCCTCGGCCCGCGCGGTCCGCAACCGGACCGCGGCGGACTCCGCGTACGAGCGGGCCCGCCGGGGGATGTTCGAGGAGGGCATCAGCAGCGCCCGGATGTACGTCGACCCCGCCCGCCCGAGCGTCGAGGACGTCATCGACGAGATCGTCGCCGGCCTCCGCAGCTCGTGCACCTACGCGGGCGCCCGCACGCTCGAGGAGTTCCAGGAGCGGGCGACGGTCGGCATCCAGTCCACCGCCGGGTTCGCCGAGGGACGCCCCCTGCACTCCTCCTGGTAGCCCGCCCCACCCCCGCTCCGGTCCCCTTCAGGGACGGCGGGGTGGGGGAGGATGACGCCATGGCCTACGACGTCGAGCAGATCCGGTCCCACTTCCCCTCCCTGACCGAGGGCGGGTTGGCGCACTTCGACGGCCCGGGCGGGAGCCAGGTGCCGGACGTCGTCGGTGCCGCCGTCGCCCGGACGATCACGGCGTCCATCAGCAACAAGGGGACCGTCACCGCGTCCGAACGGCGCGCCAGCGACGTCGTCGCGGCGTGCCGCCAGGCGCTGGCCGACCTGCTGGGTGCCGACCCCCGCGGCGTCGTCTTCGGGCGCAGCGCGACGGCCCTCACCTACGACCTGGCCCGCGCCCTGGCCAAGCAGTGGGGCCCCGGCGACGAGGTCGTCGTGACCCGCCTCGACCACGACTCCAACATCCGCCCCTGGCTCCAGGTGGCCGAGGCGGCCGGCGCCACCGTGCGCTGGGCCGACTTCGACCCGGCCACCGGCGAGCTCACCGTCGCCGACATCGAGGCGGTCCTCTCCGACCGGACCCGGCTCGTCGCGACCACTGCCGCGTCCAACCTCATCGGGACCCGCCCGCCGACCCGCCAGATCTCCGACGCGGTGCACGCGGTCGGCGCCCTCCACTGGGTCGACGGCGTCCATGCGACCGCCCACGCGTCCGTCGACCTCCAGGCCCTCGGGGCCGACGCCTGGACGTGCTCGCCGTACAAGTTCCTCGGCCCGCACTGCGGCGTCCTCGCCGCCGACCCAGGCCTCCTCGAGACCCTCCGTCCCGACAAGCTGCTGCCGTCGTCCGACGCCGTCCCGGAGCGGTTCGAGCTCGGCACGCTCCCGTACGAGCTGATGGCCGGCGCCACCGCCGCCGTCGACTTCCTCGCCGGGCTCGACGACCTCGACACCCCGGTGGACCCGGCCGACCGCCGCGAGCGGCTGCTCACCTCCTTCGGCGCCCTCGAGAAGCACGAGGACGCCCTGCTCGCCCGCCTCGAGCCGGCGCTGCGCGCCATGCCCGGCGTCACCGTGCACTCCAACGCGGGCCGGCGCACCCCCACGCTGCTGTTCACCGTCGAGGGCCGCGACCCCCAGGACATCTACCGCGGCCTCGCCGAGCACGGCGTCAACGCGCCCGCGAGCCACTTCTACGCGCTCGAGGCCTCGCGCCACCTGGGCCTCGGCGATGCAGGCGGGGTGCGCGTCGGCCTCGCGCCGTACACGGACGACGCCGACGTCGACCGCCTGCTCACCGGGCTGCGCGCGCTGCTGTGACGGTCGGGGTGGGGCCCAGGACCCACCCCGACCACCGGCCGTCAGCCGAAGCAGCCCGGGGTGACGGCGGCACCGGTCACCCACAGGTCCCCGGTGCGGTCGCCACGCCACTGCATGTGCGCCTTCGCGCGGATGCTGCTGCCGTACATCTGCAGCTCGTTGCAGCCGCGCCGCAGGCTGAGCCCGACGTCCTGAGCGCCGTGCCAGCCGTCGGCGTCGACGGCGTTGGACGACATGACGTCGACCCAGCGGCCGCCGCTGTACGCCTGGATGCGGACCTCGTCGACCCGCACGTCGACGTTGATCCCGTCTCCGCCCACGTCGGTGATGACGCCCTCCGCCTGCCAGACGCCGTTGGCGACCGACAGCGACACGCACTTCTTCACCGCGGTGCCCTCGCACGACTCGCCGGCGGCGGAGGCCGCCCCGGCAGGCACGGCGAGAGCGGCCACCGCGACGGCGGCAGCCGCCCCGAGGCGACGGATGGATGTGGTCATGAAATCCCCCTTCAGGTCATGGAGGACCCCCCAATGGCTCCCCCGTGAGGGACCGTAGCGCCGGCGACCGCCGGCGGCAACGGCTGCAGCCGCGGGCCAGTCCGCACGGCGGCAGCGGACCCGGCCGGTGTGACAGCATCGGCCCATGGTCGCGCTGCTCGAGCCCCTGGAGGCACCGGTCGAGCCGGTCGACGCCCTGCGCCGCATCGCCTTCCTGCTCGAGCGCACCCGGGCCGGGACGTACCGGGTCGAGGCCTTCCGCAACGCGGTCAAGACGCTGCGCACGCTCGAGGCCGGCGAGGTGCGTGAGCGCGCCGAGGCCGGCACGCTGCAGGAGATCGAGGGCATCGGGAAGTCGACGTCCGGCGTCATCACCGAGGCACTCACCGGCGAGCTGCCGAGCTACCTCGAGTCGCTGCAGCAGAAGGCCGGCGGCCGGCTCGTCGACGGCGGCGAGGACCTGTACGCCGCGCTCCGGGGCGACGCCCACCTGCACTCGGACTGGAGCGACGGCGGCTCCCCCATCGACGAGATGGTCCTCACCGGGGTCGAGCTCGGCCACGAGTGGATGGTGCTCACCGACCACAGCCCGCAGCTGCGGGTCGCCAACGGCCTCACCGTCGAGCGGCTCCGGCAGCAGCTGAAGATCGTCGACGGCATCAACCGTTCCCTGGCGGGCCACTTCACCCTCCTCAAGGGCATCGAGGTCGACATCCTCGACGACGGCTCCCTCGACCAGACCGAGGAGATGCTGGGGCGGCTCGACGTCGTCACCGCCTCCGTCCACAGCAAGCTGCGGATGAACGCCGAGCCGATGACCCGCCGGATGGTCGCGGCCGTCTCGAACCCGCGGGTCAACGTCCTCGGGCACTGCACGGGCCGGCTCGTCGAAGGGTCTCGGGGCACCCGCCCGCAGTCGGAGTTCGACGCGCGCGCCGTCTTCGAGGCCTGCGCGGAGCACGGCACGGCGGTCGAGATCAACAGCCGCCCCGAGCGCTGCGACCCCCCGGACGACCTCGTGACGCTGGCCCTCGACATCGGCTGCCTCTTCTCGATCGACTCCGATGCGCACGCCCCCGGGCAGCTGGACATGAAGGCGTACGGGTGCGCGCGGGCCGAGCGGCTCGGCGTCCCGGCCGAGCGCATCGTCACGACGTGGGACGTCGACCGCGTCCGCGAGTGGGCCGGAGCCTCCCGATGAGCGCCGGCGGGCACGTGTCGGTGGCCCTCGACGGGCTGCTGCGGGTCGACCACGAGGGGCCCCGGCCACCGTTCGACCAGGTCCGCAGCCAGCTCGCTGAGGCCATCGGCGACGGCCGTCTGCCGGCGGGGGCGAAGCTGCCGACCATCAGGTCGCTCGCCGAGGAGGTCGGGCTCGCGGTCAACACCGTGGCACGGGCCTACCGCGAGCTCGAGGCCGCGGGGCTCGTCCTGACCCGGCGCCGGCTGGGCACGGTCGTCTCCCCCGACGGAGCCGCCGCCTCCCCCGCTGGAGGCGGTCCCGACCCCGCCGTTCGGCTGGCCGCGGCCGACTACGCGCGGGCGGCGCGGGCCGCGGGTACGTCGGAACAGGAGGCCGTCGACCTGGTCCGGGGCGCTTACCGGCGGCTCGGCTGAGCGCCGGCCCCGACCGCCGCCACCCCCGTTTTGGTCCCGGGCTCGGCGTCCCCTATGCTTTCGGAGTCCTCGACGGATCCGAGCCCGGTCTGCGTGACGAAGAGGGTCCGACGAGGTCGGGTCCCCATCGTCTAGCGGCCCAGGACCCCGCCCTTTCACGGCGGTAGCACGGGTTCGAATCCCGTTGGGGATACGGTCTTGCACCAGTCAAGGCCCCGTAGCGCAGTTGGTTAGCGCGCCGCCCTGTCACGGCGGAGGTCGCGGGTTCGAGTCCCGTCGGGGTCGCTCCTCCATGTTGGGGCCGGATTCGTCCGGCCCCGGCGTGTAGGTCCGGCCAGGTAGCTCAGTTGGTACGAGCGTCCGACTGAAAATCGGAAGGTCGGCGGTTCGACCCCGCCCCTGGCCACCAGTTCACGAAGCCGCAGCCAGCCCCCGCTGACTGCGGCTTTCGCCGTCGCTGCCTCGGGGTCCTCCCTGATACGCCGCCCCACCCCCCGGGGTCGATCCCCGGCACAAACCTGATGCGCTGCCACCGGTCCGGGCGTCATCCTCGACGTATGTCGAGGTGGACGGGGCCTGCGGCGCGGCTCGCGCTCTGCGGGGGAGCCGGGGCGGCGATGGTCGTCCTGGCGCTGCCGGCGGTGTCGGGCGCGCGGTGGGACGAGACCGGTGCCGCGCTCGGCGAGGTCGGGTCCACCGAGCTCGTGCTTCTCGTCGCGCTCTGGGCGGCCGGCCTCTGGGTGCACACCCCGTCGCTCACCGCGGCGCTGCCGGGGCTGTCCCACCGGCGCGCCCTGCTCCTCAACCTCAGCGGCTCGTTCGTCTCCAACCTGCTCCCGCTCGGGGGCGCCGTCGGCACGGTCGTCAACTGGCGGATGGCGCGGGCCTGGGGCTTCGGCGGGAACGCGTTCGCGCGATGGGCGATGCTCACCAACGTCGCCGACACCGTCGTCAAGGTGGCGCTGCCCGGCCTCGTCCTCTGCTGGGTCGCGATGTCCGGCGCCGTCGCCGGCGGCGTCATGGGGGCCGCGGCCGCCGTCGGCACCGGGCTGCTCGGGGTCCTCGTCCTCGGAGTCGGCCTGGTCGCCCGTGACGATCGCGCGGTGCGGTGGGCCGGGGGCCGGGCGGATGCCGTCGCGGCGAGGGTGCGGTGGGTGCCGTCAGCGCCCGAGGGCTACGGGGAGCGAGCCGCCGGGTTCCGCCGGGACAGCACCCGGCTGGTCCGGGCCGGCTGGGGCTGGATGCTCGGCGGCAAGCTGGCCTACGCCGCGCTCCAGGCCGTGCTCCTGTGGGCGTGCCTGCGGGCGGTCGGCGGCCAGGTCGAGCCCGTCGTCGTCGCCTGCGCGTTCGCCGTCGAGCGGGTGCTGTCGATGCTGGTCCTCACCCCCGGTGCCGTGGGTGCCGTGGAGGTCGGGATGGTCGGGATGCTCGGCACCTTCGGGACGGCGCCGGCCGTGGCCGTCGCCGGGGTCCTCGTGTACCGCGCCCTCGTCGTCGGGATGGAGGTGCCGGTGGGCGGGCTCGCCCTGTTCGGCTGGTGCGCGCTGCGGCGACGGGCCGGCCTCGGGTGGCGCCTGCCCACGGCCCAGGACGCTGCCGCTCCGGTCGGGGTGACGGGCTCGAGCCCGGCGGCGCCCGCCATTCCGGCCACGGAGCCGGTCGTCACCCCGAGGTAGCGGCTGCGGCGGGAACGTCGCCACCGACCGTTCGCCCTGCACCCGGCCCTCCGCCGGTAGCGTGCGCGACGGGCCCGAGCCACACCGGGAGGCAGTCATGGGTGAGATCCGCGTCGGCATCTCCGGCTGGACCTACGCGGGCTGGCGCGGTGACTTCTACCCACGCGGGCTCCCCCAGCGCCGCGAGCTGGCGTACGCCGCGCAGCGGATGGGCTCGATCGAGGTCAACGGCTCCTTCTACTCCCTGCAGCGTCCGACGTCGTACACGTCGTGGCACGAGCAGACCCCGGACGAGTTCGTCCTCGCCGTCAAGGGGGGCCGGTTCATCACCCACATGAAGCGGCTCCGCGACGCCGAGACGCCGCTGGCCAACTTCTTCGCCTCCGGGGTGCTCGCGCTCGGGTCGAAGCTCGGGCCGGTCCTGTGGCAGGTGCCGGAGCGCCTCGAGTACGACGCGGACCTGCTCGCCTCGTTCTTCGCCCTGCTCCCGCGCACGCTCGGCGAGGCCGCAGACCTCGCCCGGCGCCACGACGACAAGCTGGCCGAGGGCCGGTCGCTGACCACGCTGCCCGCCGGGCTCGCCGGGCAGCGGGTCCGCCATGCGCTGGAGTTCCGCAGCGAGTCGTTCTGCACCGACGAGGCGGCCGCCCTGCTGCGTGCCCACGACGTCGCCACCGTGGTCGCGGACAGCGCCGGCCGCTGGCCCGTGGCCGAGGCGGTGACCAGCGACCTCGTGTACGTACGCCTGCACGGCGACACCGAGCTCTACGCCAGCGGCTACAGCGACGACGCCCTGGACGCGTGGGCGGCGAGGTGCCGGCAGTGGGCGGAGACCTGCGACGTCGTCGCCTATTTCGACAACGACGCCAAAGGCCATGCCCCCCACGACGCGCTGCGCCTCATCGCGCGGCTGGGGGCCGACCACGTCCCCGTCGCCGTGCCGCCCGTGGAGTGCGGCTGAGGAACGGTCAGGCCGGGGCGTCGCACGCGTCGAGCACGGCGCGCACCCCGGCTGAGACGACGCCGGCGTCGGTCGTCACCGCGACGTACCCGATGCCGTGGGCCCGGAGCCGGAGCGCGTTCTGCGGGGTGCCCGCGAACGCGCCGACCTCGATCCCCTGGCGCCGGGCCGCGGCCACGACCCGGGCGATCGGGCCGTCAGCGGACTCGTCCTCGAGGAGCGCGTCGACGGTGGTGCCGTGGGACAGCGCGAGGTCGAAGGGTCCGATGAACACGCCGTCCACCCCGGGAGTGGCGGCGATGGCGTCGACCTCGTCGAGCGCCCCCGGCGTCTCGACCATGACCCAGCAGCGGACAGCCTGGTTCGCCGCCTCGGGCGTGGGGGCAACGCCGCCCCAGAGCGGCGCGAACGGGCCCCAGCTGCGTTCTCCCAGAGGCGGGTAGCGGGCGGCAAGGGCGGCGGCCTGTGCGTCGGCGGCGCCCGTGACGGACGGGACGACCACCCCGGCCGCGCCCGCGTCGAGGGCCGCGCCGATCCACGCGGCGTCGACCGACGGCACGCGCACCAGCCACGGCACCGGCGAGTCGGCGAGGGCGCGTCCCACGCCGTGCAGCGCGCCGCGGTCGACCGGCCCGTGCTGGGCGTCGACGGCGATCCAGTCGACGCCACTGCGCGCCAGCCGACGCAGCAGGTCGACGTCGGCGGTCATGGTCCAGATGCCTCGGAGGTCCTCCACGGGCTCATCGTGCCAGCGGGACCGCCCGTGGTCCTGGTGATCTGCGGTACTCCTGGCGCCACCGCACCTGGACCACCGCAGATCGCCAGGACTGGAGGCGGACGATCCGTCGGGCTTCGGCCGGGGTCCCCCGATCAGCCGGGGCCGAGGGCACGCACGACGTCGATGGTGTCGGCGTGCTCGGCCGTCTTGTCGTCGCGGTAGCGCAGCACCCGGGCGAACCGCAGCGCGACGCCGCCGGGGTAGCGGCTCGAGCGCTGGATGCCGTCGACGGCGATCTCGACGACCTGCTCGGGGCGGACGGTGACGACGTAGCCGTCGGTGGGGCCCTCGGCGAGCTCGGTGAACCGCTGGGTCTGCCAGCGCAGGGTCTCGTCGGTCATCCCCTTGAACGTCTTGCCGACCATCACGTAGCCGCCGGTCGCGGGGTCGCGCGCCCCCAGGTGGATGTTCGACAGCCAGCCCCGGCGACGCCCCGACCCGCGCTCGACCGCGAGGACGACGAGGTCGAGGGTGTGGGTGGGCTTGACCTTGACCCAGCCGCTGCCCCGCCGGCCCGCGGCGTAGGGGGCGGCGGCGTCCTTGACGACGACGCCCTCGTGACCGGCCGCGACGAGCCGGTCGAAGAAGTCACCCGCCTCGCCCGGGTCGGACGTGAGCATCCGCGGCACGAGCAGGTGCGGCGCGAGACCGGTCAGGACCTCATGGCGCTCGCCCGCCGGAGCATCGAGGAGGTCGCGGCCGTCGGCGTGGAGAACGTCGAAGAGGTAGGTGGTCAGGGGCACCTCGGTGCGGAGCCGCGCGACGTCGGCCGAGCTGGCCGTGCGCGCTCCGGTGACCTGGAACGGGGCCGGGCGCCCGTCGCCCTGCAGGACGATCGCCTCGCCGTCGAGCACCAGGTCGCCCCCGGGCAGAGCCGCGACCGCCTCGACGACCTCGGGGACGCGTTCGGTGATCTCGTCCAGGCTCCGGGTGAAGACCGTGACCTCGGCGCCCGCCCGGTGGACCTGCACCCGGATGCCGTCGAGCTTGCCGTCGACGAGCATCTCGGCGCCGGCGAAGGCCTCGACCGCCTCCGCCGTCGTCTTCGCCGAGGCGGCGAGCATGGGCCGCAGCGGGCGGCCGACCACGAGGCCGACCTGCTCGAGGGCCTCCGACCCGCCGCGGGCCGCGAGCCCCGCGACGACGTGGGTGAAGCCGGCGAGCATGGTGGCCCGGCGGACGAGTGCGTCGGGCACGTCGAAGGCGCGGGCGACGGCGGCCAGCACGACACCGTCGAGCGCCCCCTGCCGGAGGTTGCCGGTCATGAGGTCGCGGAGGAAGCGCTGCTCGTCGGCGGTGGCTCGGCTCATCAGCGCGGCCAGCTCGGCGCGTCGGGTGGTCGAGGACCCGGAGCCGGCGGCGGCCGCGAGGCGGTCGAACGCGGCATCGGTGTGGGCCACGGTCAGGGACGCGTCGGTGGCGGGCTCGGGCAGCGACCCGAGCGAGCGGTACCCGACGCCGAGCCGGCGCTGCGGGAGCACCCCGGACAGGAAGGCGACGACGGTGCCGACCTCGTCGGCGTCGGCGCGCGCCAGCATGGCGGCGATGGCCTCGGTCTTCGCGGTGCGCGACCGGGTGGCCGCGACGGCCCGGGACACGGCGACGAGATCGGCGAGCGTCGTCCCGGACCGGGGCGCGGCGGCGTCCATCCCCTCATCCTGCCGGTCGGCGCCGACATCGGCCCCGTACCCGACGCGACCAATAGGTCACCCGAGGTACGCCTCCCCCACGCCCCGCCCAGCGCCGGCCGTACCCCACCCGACGAATAGGTCACCCGAGGTACGCCTCCCCCACGCCCCGCCCAGCGCCGGCCGTACCCCACCCGACCAATAGGTCACCCGAGGTACGCCTCCCCCTCATCCCGTCCGGCGCCTCCCGTACCGGACGTGACCTATTGGTCGATGTCGGGGCGTCGAGGGGTCATCGCGGGTCGGCGGGGCGGCGGGGCGGCGGGGGGCGGCGGCGCGGGTCGGACGACTGCGCTCAGCGGTCGAGCCGCATCGGCACGTGCGGGATGCCGTCGTCGAGGAACTCGGCACCGTCGCGCTCGAACCCCAGCCGCGCGTACCAGCCCTCCAGGTGGCTCTGCGCGTCGAGGACCACCGGGCCCGTACTCGCCTCCAGCACCGCGCGGACCAGTGCCGCCGCCACCCCGGAGCCCCGGGCGGACGACGCCGTCGCGACCCGCCCCACCCGCACACCGCCGCCCGGCTCCGCGAGCACCCGCAGCGTCCCGACGACCGTCCCATCGCCCTGCTCGGCCCAGTACAGGCGCGCCCCTGGCTCGAGGTCACGCCCGTCCAGGTCGGGGTAGAGGCACTCCTGCTCGAGGACGAACACGTCCTGCCGCAGCCGCATCAGCGCGTACAGCGTCTCGGCGGGCACCGCGCGCGTGGGCGCGGAGTGGATCGTGGTCACGGCGCTCCTCCGGCGGGGTCGCTCGTCACCCTACGACGCACCGGCGCCGCGCTGTCACCGCGCTGACGTCACCCTTGCGGCCCCACGGCGGAGCCGTGCGCGGGACGATGGGCCGATGACCGACATCGTCCACGCGCCCCGGCTCATCGTCTTCGACGTCAACGAGACCCTCTCGGACATGACCCCGGTGGGCGACAGGTTCGCCGCCCTCGGCCTGCCCGAGCATCTCGCCGCCCCGTGGTTCGCCGGCGCGCTCCGCGACGGCCTGGCCCTCACCGTCACCGGCGAGAACCCGGCCTTCGCCGACCTCGCCCGGGCCTCCTTCCACACCCTCGTGCACGGCCGGCCGGACGCACCCGACGACGTGGATGCCGCCGCCTCCGAGATCATCTCGACCTTCATGGACCTGTCCCTGCACCCGGACGTGGCGCCGGGCCTGAGGGCGCTGGCCGACCTCGGCATCCGGCTCGCCACCCTGAGCAACGGCTCGGCCGCGGTCGCCCAGGGGCTCGTCGAGCGCAGCGGGCTCGAGGGCGTCTTCGAGCATCTGCTGTCGGTCGCCGACGCCCCGCTGTGGAAGCCCGACGCGCGCGCGTACGCGTACGCGCTCGGGACCTGTGACGTCGAGGCCGAGGAGGCGATGCTCGTCGCGGTTCACCCGTGGGACATCCACGGCGCCGCGGCGGCCGGGCTGCGCACCGCCTACCTCGCCCGGAGCGGTACCCCGTACCCACCGACGATGCGACCCCCCGAGCTGACGGTGGCGTCAGTCACCGAGCTCGCCGAGCTGCTCGGCGCCTGAGCGGCATCTCCGGAACGGCCAACCCCCGATCCGTGACGGTCAGTGGCAGGCCTCGGAGCCGGAGTCGGTGAAGGTGCCGCCCGCCTCGGGCAGGAACTCCCACTCGTAGCTGTCGTCGTGCAGGACCATCCGCAGCACCCCGAACGTCGAGGCGTCACGCACCTCGCTGTTCGCGGCGACGGTCGGGATCGAGGTGTGCTTCGCTCCTCCGGTCCCGACGACGAACTGCCGAACCCCGGCCGGGGTCGCCGCGCCCGTGGAGTCCATCGGGGCGAAGCGCTCGTAGGTGTGGTCGTGCCCGGTGAGGACGACCTCGGCTCCGGCGTCGACCAGTGCCTTGACGAGCGCCCGGGAGTTGGGGGCCGCCCGGCCGCCCGAGGACCACAGCGGGATGTGCCAGTAGGCCATCGTGCACCGGGCCGGGTGGGCGGCGAGGTCGGCGCGGAGCCAGGTCTCCTGCGGGGATCCGCTCCCGCAGCCACCGGCGTCGGAGCAGTTCGTGTTGAGGACCACGATGTGCCAGGCCCCGAGGTCGTAGCTGTAGTAACCCTTCCCCTGCTCTCCCGCGGCGGCGCCGAAGTAGGTGAAGTACCCGGTGGCGGTGCCGGTGGGGTCGCAGTCGGTGGCGTTCGGGCCACCCTCGGCCACGTCGAGGTACTCATGGTTGCCCACCGCGGGTCGGGTGATGGCCCGGAACCGCCCCCAGCTCGGGTCGTACGAGGCGAGGAACGCCTCGTACCCGCCGCACTGGTACTGGATGTCGCCGAGCGCGGCGACGACGCTGACGTCCGTCTGGGCGAGGACGAGGTCGGACACGGCCCGCTGGCGGCACGCGTTGGAGGTGCCGGCGCCACCGTTGAAGCTGCCGTTCGTGGGGTCGCAGGCGATATCACCGGCGGCGAGGAGGACCGGGTCCGAGCTCGTCGTGGGCGGCGCCTCGGTCACGGCGACCGCGTCGTAGACCAGGTCGGCCGTGCGACCCGCAACGTTCTCCCCGACCTGCACCCGCCCCACCCCGGCCGTCCCGAGGTCGGTCGCCAGGTCGAGCACCGTCGTCCCGTCGAGCGCCAGCCGGGCAGAGCCTTGCGGCCCGGCCACGACCGCCTCCAGGACGACGGTGTGCCACCCGCCGGTCGGCAACGGCGCCGCGGCGTTCGTGGCCACCCCGGTGACCGCGTTCCGGACACCGAGCAACCCACTGGAGGTCACGTAGGCCTCCGCGATCGCCGCCCCCGTGCTCGTCCGCAGCTTGAGGAAGTTCACGGCCGGACTCCCCGCGTGGCTGACCCGGTTCACCCGCACCGAGACGCTCAGGTCATCGACCGCGGTGCCGAGCGAGCGATACGCGAAAGCCGCCCCACCCGTCATCGCACCCCGCGCCGCCCAGCCGCCCTCGTCGACCACGGCCTGCTGCACCGCCAGGCCGCTGCCACCGGTCCACGCCGACAGGTCACCGGACTCGAAGCCGTCCGCGAACAGCGCCGGGACCGCCGGCGGCGGGGCCGGAGCAGGACCCGTCACGGCGACCGCGTCGTAGACCAGGTCGGCCGTGCGACCCGCAACGTTCTCCCCGACCTGCACCCGCCCCACCCCGGCCGTCCCGAGGTCGGTCGCCAGATCGAGCACCGTCGTCCCGTCGAGAAGCACCTCGGTACGGCTTGCCGTCCCGTTGACGACGACGTGCAGCGCGACGCGGTGCCAGGTGCCGGTCGCGAGGGTCCGCGTGCTGTTCGTCGAGGCGCCCAGGACGTCGTTGCGCACGCCGAGGACGCCGGAGGCGGTGACGTAGACCTCGGCGATGGCCGACCCGGACGCGGTACGCACCTTGACGAAGTTCACCGCGCTCGACGTCGGGGCGCTGACGACCCGGACCCGGAGCGACGCGGTGAGCTCGGGCACCGCCGAGGAGAGGGTGCGGTACGTGGATGCGGCGTTACCCGCCATCGTCGCCCGCGCCGCCCAGCCCCCCTCGTCGACCACGGCCTGCTGCACCGCCAGGCCGCTGCCCCCGGTCCACGCCGACAAATCACCGGACTCGAAGCCGTCCGCGAACAACACGGGCGGCGCCGTCGACACCGTGGCCACGTGTGCCGGGACGTCTGCTGCGGCCGCCCCGGGCTCCGCGCCCGGCGCGAGCGCCGCCACCACCCCGAGTGCGACGGCGGCTGCTGTGCCGAGCGGTACGAGAGACCGTGTCCATGCCATGACCGGGACCTCCGGTTCGCGAGGTGGCCCCTGTGGAGCCCCTGCGTGCGCCCACATGCGCATACGTCCGCAGGCTATCGACGCGCGCAATGACCCGATCGGGTCAGCCGACGGTCACGCCACTCGCGGCTCCGGCCCGACAGCGGGCCAGGGACGACTCAGCGGCCGCGGAACTCGGCGGGACGCTTCGCGACGAACGCGGCGGTGCCCTCCCGGTGGTCCTCGGTCGCTGCGAGCCGGGTCTGGCCCCCGGCTTCGACGGCGAGCGCGGCCTCGACGTCGAGGGTCGCGGCGTTGATCGCGGCCTTGGTCTCGGCGAAGGCGAGCGTTGCGCCCGTCGCGTAGGCGCCGAGCAGGGCGGCGGCACGGTCCGCGAACTCCGCGGCCGGGACGCACTCGGCCACCAGCCCCCACTCGGCGGCGGTCGCGGCGTCGAGCTTCTCGCCGGTGAGTGCGAGGCGCATGGCGCGGGCCCGCCCGACCGAGGCGGCCACCAGCGCGGTCGCCCCGCCGTCGGGCATCAGCCCGATCCGGGCGAAGGCGAGGACGAAGGACGCGGCGTCGCTGGCGAGCACGTGGTCGCAGGCGAGCGCCATCGGGACGCCGATGCCCGCCGCGACCCCGTGGACGAGCGCGACGACGGGGGTGCGGGTCGCGAGGAGGGCGCGGACGACGTCGGCGCCGGCGTCCAGGACCCCCATCTGCGCCCCCTCGGCCGACAGCGGCGCTCCGGAGCAGAAGCCGCGACCGGTGCCACCGAGCGCGATGACCCGGACGGCGGGGTCGGCGTCGAAGGCCTCCAGCGCCTCGACGACCGCGGCGCACATGTCCGGGTCGACGGCGTTGAGCCGCTCCGGCGCGTCGAGGGTGATGCGTCCGATGGCCCCGTCCGCCTCTACGCGGACCCGCTCGCTGCTCATCCCGCCATCCAACCGCATCGAGCCCGCCACCTGGCGGGCCGCCGCGTCAGGCCTGGTGGAGGGCGCCTGCGGCGAGGAGGGACGCCACCTCGTCGGCGCCGAAACCGTGCGCCGTGAGCCACGACGTGGTGTCGGCCCCCGGGAGCGGCTCCTCCCCCGGTTCGCGCTGCGGCGTCCCGGACAGCCGGGGCGAGGGCCGCGGCACCGGCGCACCCCCCGGACCGGGGACGAACGAGCCGCGCGCCGCCAGGTGCGGGTGGTGCCGGGCCTCGACGAGCGACAGCACCGGCGCCACGCACGCGTCCGTGCCGTCGAACACCGCCGCCCACTCGTCCCGGGTCCGGCACAGGAACGCCGCCGTGAACGCCTCGCGCTGCGCCGGCCAGGTCCTCCGGTCGTACTGCTCCCCCTCGACCTCCACCCCGAGCGTCGCGACGAGCTCGCCGAAGAACTGCGGCTCGAGCGCCCCGACCGCGACGAACCGCCCGTCGGCGCACTCGTAGACGTCGTAGAACGGCGCCCCGCCGTCGAGGAGGTTCGCGGCCCGCTCGTCACGCCACCCCCCGACCCCGAGCATCCCGTGGACCATCGTCAGCAGATGCGCGGCCCCGTCGACCATCGCGGCGTCGACGACCTGCCCGCGGCCCGTGCTGGCCCGCGACACCAGCGCCGCGAGCACCCCGGCGACGAGGTACATCGAGCCGCCCGCGAAGTCCCCGATGGCCGGCACCGGCGCGATCGGCCGCTCCCGGGGCCCGAGGGCGTGCAGCGTCCCGGACACCGCGGCGTACGTGATGTCGTGCCCGGCGCGCTGCGCCCACGGCCCGTCCTGGCCCCAGCCGGTCATCCGGCCCACGACGAGCCGGGGGTTGCGCGCGTGCAGGTCGGCGGGGGCGAGCCCGAGCCGCTCCAGCACGCCGGGCCGGTACCCCTCGAGGAGGACGTCGGCGTCGTCGACGAGCCGGCGCACCACTGCGAGCCCGTCCGGGTGCTTGAGGTCGACGGCGATGCTCGGCCGCGAGCGCCGCAGGCCCCCGGACGTCGCCAGCAGGTTGGACTCGGCCGGCCGGTCGACCCGGACGACGTCGGCGCCGAGCTCGGCGAGGATCATCGCCGCGAACGGGGACGGCCCGATGCCGCCGAGCTCGACGACCCGGATTCCGGCCAGCGGCCCCGGCGCAGCCGCCGGCGCGACGGCGCTCACCGGGACGCGGGGACGAGCTCGCGCAGCCCCGGGAGCACCTGCTCCGAGAACGCCCGGAGGAAGCGCTCCTGGTCGTGGCCGGGGCCGTGGACGACGAGGTGGTCGAACCCGAGGTCGGTGTAGAACCGCAGCGCCTCGACGACGTCCTCGGGTCGGGACGCGACGACCCAGCGCTTGGCGACCTGCTCGATCGGCAGCTCGTCGGCGGCCCGCTCCATCTCCTCGGGGCTGTGGATGGAGTGCTTCTGGTCCGCACTGAGCGACAGCGGCGCCCAGAACCGGGTGTTCTCGAGGGCCAGCTCGGGGTCGGGGTCGTAGGAGACCTTGATCTCGATCATCCGGTCGATCTCGTTCCGGGCCCTGCCCGCCTTGTCGAGGCCCTCGTCGACGGCGGGGACGAGCTGGTCGCGGTAGAGCTCCTCGCCCTTGCCCGAGGTGCAGATGAAGCCGTCACCGTGCCGCCCCGCGTAGCGCGCCACCATGGGCCCACCCGCCGCGATGTACACCGGCACCGGCGTGTCCGGACGGTCGTAGATCGCCGCGTCCTCGGTGCGGTACCAGTCGCCCTCGAAGGTGACCCGGTCCTCGGTCCACAGCCGGCGCATCAGGACGACGGCCTCGCGCAGCCGCCCGAACCGCTCCTTGAACTCGGGCCACTCCCCCTCGGCCACCGACCCGACGGCGACCTCGTTGAGGGCCTCGCCGGTACCGACCCCGAGCATGACCCGCCCGGGGGCCAGGCAGGCCATCGTCGCGAACGTCTGGGCGATGACGGGCGGGTTGTAGCGGAAGGTCGGCGTCATGACCGACGTACCGAGCAGGACCCGCTCTGTCCGCGCCAGCACCCACGCCATCCAGGCGATCGAGTTGGGCGCGTGCCCGCCCTCGAGCCGCCAGGGCTGGAAGTGGTCGGAGATCGTCACCGAGTCCAGGCCGAGCTCCTCGGCGAGCACCGCGTACCCGGCGAGCTCCCCCGGAGCGAACTGCTCCGCCGACGCCTTGTAGCCGACCCGGATGCCGCGCGAACCCGTCATGGCCCCATCCTGCCCCAGGCCGGCCGCCCGGTGCCCGGGCCAGGACCCGGGCCAGGACCCCGGGCCAGGGCCGGTCGCACCCCGACAACGCGGTCGGGGTGCGGACCGTCCCCCTCGCGACGGTCCGCACCCCGAATGCGTGGTGCAGTCCCGGGCCATCGACCCCCCGATGGCCCGGGTCACGCACCGCCGTCCCCCCGGTGGTGCGTGACGACCACTGTCCAGGGCCCCACTACGCGATCGCTGTGAAATCGCTGCGAGGCCCGGATCGGCTCAACAGCGGGTGCGCGTGAAGTACTGCTCGGCGTCGTAGTAGGTCGCCCACGTCGACGACCCGAACCGGATGCTCTTCGGCTCGCCGAAGTTCCGCTGCTCGTAGTGCAGGTGGGCGTACTCCTGACCGCCGGACTTGCCGACGGTGCCGATCGTCGTGGTGTCCTCGACGTGGTCCCCGACCTTGACGTTGATCGACCTGAGGTGGGCGTACAGCGTCGACCAGTTGTCGCCGTGGCCGATGATGATCCGGTTGCCGTAGCCCCCGCCCCCGACGCCGGCCGCGACGACCTTGCCGGGAGCACTGGCCTTGACCGGCTCGCCGAGGTCGGTGTCACCGCCGGACGGCAGGTTGAGGTCCATCGCGCGGTCGCTCGGCGAGTGGTTCGACCGGGTGGAGCCGCGCCAGGTCTGGTTGCACTTGAAGGGCACCTTGAGCAGCGGACGGGTGCCGGCGGCCTCGGCGGCGCCGGCAGCGGCCATCGAGACTGCCCCCGCGGTGGCGACGGTCGCCGCGAGAACGGCGATGCCGGCGGTAGCGCGGCGGCGGACGGATGTGACGGACATTCGGATCCTCCTGGGTCGGCCCGGCCACGCTGGCCGGGATCGACGCCCACGCTGCGGCAGAGCCCTGCGCCGATGCTGCGACCTCGCTTCGAGCCCGATGCCGGCCCGCGGTCTACGGTGGAACCCATGGCCACCGACCTCATCGACCTCGTCGGACACGAACAGGTCGTCTTCTGCTCCGACCCCGCCACCGGGCTCCGTGCAGTCATCGCGCTGCACTCCACCGCCCTCGGGCCGGGCCTCGGCGGGACCCGGTTCCACCCCTACCCGACGATGGACTCGGCCGTCGCCGACGCGCTGCGCCTGTCGCGGGCCATGTCGTACAAGAACGCGCTCGCGGGGCTCGCGCACGGGGGCGGCAAGGCCGTCATCGTCGGGGACCCCGCCACCACGAAGACCCCTGCCCTGCTGCGGGCCTACGGCCGGTTCGTCGAGTCCCTCGGGGGGCGCTACGTCACGGCCTGCGACGTCGGCACCTACGTCACCGACATGGACGTCATCGCCGAGGAGACCCGGTGGGCCACCGGCCGCTCCCCCGAGCGCGGCGGCGCAGGCGACTCGTCGGTGCTCACGGCGCTCGGGGTCTTCCAGGGGATGCGGGCGGCGGCGCAGCACGTGTGGGGCGAACCGACGCTCGCGGGCCGCCACGTCGGCATCGCCGGGATCGGCAAGGTCGGGTCGCGGCTCGCCGAGCACCTGCTCGAGGACGGCGCCGAGCTGACGGTCACCGACGTCGACGGCGATGCCGTGCGCCGGCTCGTCGAGAAGCACCCGGAGGTGAACGTCGCCGGCGACGCCGAGGACCTGGCCCGGTCCGCGCTCGACGTCTTCAGCCCCAACGCCCTGGGTGGGGCCCTCGACGACGACACCGTGGCGGGGCTGCGGGCGGCGATCGTCTGCGGCGGCGCCAACAACCAGCTGGCCAGCACCTACAGCGCGGAGCGGATGGCGGCTCGCGGCATCGTCTACACCCCGGACTTCCTCGTCAACGCCGGCGGGGTCATCCAGGTCAGTGACGAACTGCGGGGGTTCGACATGGAGCGGGCCGCGGCGCGGACCCAGGCCATCTTCGACAGCACCCTGGCGGTGCTGCAGGCGGCCGACGAGGACGGCGTGAGCCCTGCGGTGGCCGCCGACCGGCTCGCCGAGCAGCGGATCGCCCGGGGTTCCGCGGCCCCGTGGCTGCCTGCGGACCGGTCCGACGCCCTGTAGGTCGACCGACGACACCGGGCCGTGCGTCGGAGGCGTCCCCGAACCCCCCGAGTCCCATGTATCGTTGGACCCACGATAAGCACACCATTCCCGGAGCCGCTCCGCGACGTGGGATGACCCCGAAGTCGGGGCCGTCCCATCAGCGTTGCCGCCCCGGCAGACGCACGAGGGGGTCACGCCATGGGGCGCGGCCGAGCTAAGGCCAAGCAGACGAAGGTCGCCCGCGAGCTGAAGTACTTCAGCCCCGACACCGACCTCTCGGCGCTTGAGCAGGAACTCCACACACAGTCCGGTCACGGCAACTCCGCCAGCGAGCGCAGCCGTGACGACGAGGACGACTACGACTCGTGGGCCTCGGGCCGACGTTGACGTCGGCCTAACCCCTCTGCCTCCCCCCGGCGACACGCGTCGCGGGGCTGCCGCGAACCGGTCCCGCCACGGGCTCGCGCGGCGTGCCATGCTCGGCCCATGAGTGCTCCCACCACCACCGAGGCCCCGCGTCTCGGCCTCGAGACCACCGGGATCGAGATCATCGACGAGGCCGAGCGCACCGCGCGGCCCCGTGACCTCTTCTGGCCGTGGTTCGCGGCCAACGTCTCGGTCTTCGGCATCTCCTACGCCGCCTTCGTCCTCCAGTTCGGCGTCTCGTTCTGGCAGGGCGCCGTCGTCACGGTCATCGGGATCGTCGTCTCGTTCCTGCTCTGCGGGCTCGTCGCGGTCGGCGGGAAGCGCGGGTCGGCCCCGACGATGATCCTGTCGCGGGCCTCGTTCGGCGTCGTCGGGCAGAAGGTCCCGGGGGTCCTCTCCTGGCTGGTCTCCATCGGCTGGGAGACCTTCCTCGCGATCCTCGCCGTCCTCGCCACCTCGACGATCTTCGAGCGGCTCGGCTGGGGCGGCGGGACCGGCACGAAGGTCGTCGCGGCCGTCGTCGTCGCGACGCTCATCGTCACGGCGTCGGTCGCCGGCTACCACATCATCATGGCGATGCAGTCGGTCCTCACCTGGGTCACCGGCATCGTCACGGTGCTGTTCATCGTCGTGGCCTCCGGCAGCATCGACTGGTCCGCCGTGGCCGCTGTCCCGGCCGGTCCGCCCCAGGCCGTCGTCGGCGCGTTCGTCATGCTGATGACCGGCTTCGGCCTCGGCTGGATCAACATCGCCGCCGACTGGTCCCGCTACCAGCGGCGCGACGCCTCGGGCGGGTCCATCGTGCTGTGGAACACCATCGGCGGCGCCACCGCGCCGGTGCTTCTCGTCCTGTTCGGGCTCATGCTCGCGGCCTCGGACGAGACGGTGCTCAACGGCATCCCCAACGACCCCATCGGCACCCTCGCGACGGTGCTGCCGACCTGGTTCCTCGTCCCGTTCCTCGTGGCCGTCATCCTCTCCCTCGTCTCCGGCGCCGTCCTGGGGATCTACTCCTCCGGCCTGACCCTGCTCTCGCTCGGGGTCCGCATCCCGCGGCCCGCAGCGGCCGCGGTCGACGGCGTCATCCTCACCCTCGGCACGGTCTGGGTCGTCTTCTTCGCGCAGAGCTTCCTCGGGCCCTTCCAGTCCTTCCTCATCACCCTCGGGGTGCCGCTGGCGGCGTGGGCCGGCATCTTCATCGCCGACCTCGCGCTGCGCAGGGAGGACTACGACGCCGGGCCCGACGGCGCCGAGGCGCTGTTCGACCAACGCGGCCGCTACGGCTCGTGGGACTGGGTCTCGATCGGCACGATGGCCGGCGCGTCCGTCATCGGCTGGGGCCTGGTCGTCAACGCGTTCGCCGAGGACGCGGCGTGGAACAACTGGCAGGGCTATCTGCTCGAGCCGCTCGGCCTCGGCACCTTCGTCTCCGCCGCGGACGGCGGCCCGTACTGGGACGGCGCGTGGCCGTACTCGAACATCGGGGTGCTCCTCGCGCTCGCGCTCGGGTTCGGCGTCACGTTCGTCGCCCGGCGCGCCACCGTCCGCCGGCAGGAGCGCGCCGCGGGAGCCCGGGTGTCGGCCACCGAGCCGGTCGCCTGATGCCGACCCGCGACGGCTGGCTCGTCATCGTCGACCCGCAGGTCGTCTTCGCGGACCCGGCGGCCTCGCCCTGGGGGTCGCCGCTGTTCGCCGACGCCGTCCCGCACATGGTGGCGCTGGCCCGCGAGTTCGGCCCCGACCGCACCGTCGTCACCCGGTTCGTCGCCGACCCCTCGCTCGGGGGGTCCTGGGAGCCGTACTACGACGAGTGGCCGTTCGCCCTGGTCCCCGGCGACGACCCCCTGTACGCGGTCGTGCCCGAGCTGGACGACGTCGGGGGGCAGGTGGTCACCGCGGGCACCTTCGGGAAGTGGCCGGTGCTCGCCGACCTCGTGGGGCCCGAGGCGCGGGTCACGCTGGCCGGGGTCGCCACCGACTGCTGCGTCATCTCGACCGCGCTGCCGATGGCCGACGCCGGGGTGACGATCGAGCTCGTCGCGGACGCGTGCGCCGGGTCGACCCAGGAGAGCCACGAGCACGCGCTCGCGACGATGGCGCTGTTCGGGCCGCAGATCACCATCACCTGAGCCCCGCCGGAGCGCGGATTTATCGGGTCACCCGAGAACCCAGCACTTCGCAGGGGAACCCTTCCGGGGTGGAGCGCGGCTTTCTCGGGTCACCCGAGAAAGCTGGCGTCCCGGGCGCGGGGCACCGGCGGATGGGTGCACTGGGCCTCGCGGGGGACCCGGGTCAGAGGACCCCGGTGAGCCGGAGCACCACGACGCCGGCCAGTACGCCGACGCTGCCGGCGGCGACGCCGGCCGTCCGGGGTCCGATCCCCTCGCCCCGCGCCAGCACGCTCACCATCGCGAGTCCGGTGCACCATCCGACGAGGAGCCCGGGGGCCAGGTCCGCAGCGGCTGCGACGACGTCGAGCCGGGCCAGGCTGCCGGCGGTCAGGGCGTCGTAGGCCGAGGCGACGAGCCACACCGCGGCGAGGACCGCCGCCAGGTAGGCGAACGCGGCCAGGGTCCCGGCCAGGAGGACGCCGACCGCCCAGCGCCGCGCCCGGGCGTACCGGTACGGGAGGTCGGCGGCGTGCCGCGGCCCGGCCGGGGCGGGGAAGGCGCTCGAGGTGCTCATGACGCCAGCGTGGCGGGATAGCGGCGCCGCGTCATGAGTTCCGCTACTCAGTCGTGCCGCCGAGGCGACCCCGGTTGACCGACCGCTGACCGCCCCCTGGGACAACCCTGACCAGAGGTTCACCCGCAGGCCGCCCGCCCGGCGAGCGGGAACGGGCCCGCTGGTGCAGGGTCTGGGAGCGTGACCATCGACTGCCGCCGACGCCGGGGCCCGACCCCGTGGCTCGCCCTCGTGACCGCCCTCCTGTTCTCCCTCGGCCTGACGGCCCCGGCCTCCCAGGCGGCGGCGCCGCTGACCGTCGCTCAGGCCGTCGCCGGCCAGGACGGGTCGACGCAGACCGTCCGGGGGTACGTCGTGGGTCAGCCGACCGCGACGAACACCGTCGTCACCTCGAACTACCCGAACGACTACGCCCTGGCGATCGCCGACTCCGCGGGCACGACGAACACGGCGTCGATGCTCTACGTCCAGATCCCGTCGGCCTTCCGGGCCCAGTGGGGGCTGAAGTCCAACCCCGGCCTCAAGGGCCGCCAGATCGACGTCACCGGGAAGCTCACCGCCTACTTCTCGCACCCCGGGATGACCGGCACGACGGCGTTCGCGACGGTCGGCAGCCCCAGCGACCCACCGCCTGGCGGGACGAGCCCCTGGGACAGCACGTACTACGCCCCCGCCATGGGCAAGTCCGGAGCGGCGCTCAAGGCCTCGCTGCACGACATCATCGACGACCAGACGAAGCTCACCTACGACCAGGTGTGGACCGCACTTAAGGACACCGACCAGGACCCCGCCAACACGAACAACATCCGCACGCTCTACTCCGGGCTGTCGCTGCCGAAGTCGACCAACGGCGGCGGCGTCGACGACTGGAACCGTGAGCACGTCTGGGCCAAGTCGCACGGTGACTTCGGCACGGCCACCGGGCCGGGGACCGACGTGCACCACCTGCGCCCCGAGGACGTCACCGTCAACAGTGCGCGCGGCAACAAGGACTTCGACACCGGCGGCGGCACCGTCAGCCAGTGCGGCGGCTGCCTCACCGACATCGACTCCTTCGAGCCACGCGACGCGGTCAAGGGCGACGTGGCCAGGATGATCCTCTACATGGCCGTCCGCTACGAAGGTGGCGACGGCTGGCCCGACCTCGAGCCCAACGACGCGGTCGGCAACGGCAGCGCGCCGTTCATGGGGCGGCTGTCGGTGCTGCTGGCGTGGAACGCGGCCGACCCGGTCGACACCTTCGAGATGCGCCGCAACGACCGCATCCACTCGACCTGGCAGGGCAACCGCAACCCCTTCATCGACCACCCGGAGTGGGCGGCCTCCATCTGGGGCTGAGCCCGGCGGCTCAGGCGCCCGGGTGGTCGCCGACGAGCTCGACGGAGCCGCCGTCGACACCCTTGGCTCCGCGCACGACCTCGCCCGTGGCCTGCTCGGCGGCGTCCGCGCCGGACACCTCGCCAATGACCCAGGTGTCGATGCCGCGGGCCGCGAGGTGGGCGGTCGCGTCGTCGACGGAGTCGGCCGGGAGGACGGCCACGAAGCCGACCCCCATGTTCAGGGTGCGCTCCAGGTCCGCGCGCGGCACCCTGCCGAGGGCCCCGACGGTGGTGAACACCGGCGGGGGCGTCCACGTGGCGCGGTCGAGCCGGGCGTGCACGGAGTCCGGCAGCACCCGGGCGAGGTTGGCCGCGAGCCCACCGCCGGTGACGTGCGACAGGGCGTGCACGTCGATGCCGTCGGAGCGGACGAGGTCGAGCAGGTCGGCGGCGTAGACGCGGGTGGGCTCGAGCAGCTCCTCGCCGAGGGTGCGGCCGAACTCGTCGACGTGCCGGTCCAGGGCCCAGCCGGCGTGGGCGACGACCCGGCGCACGAGCGAGTAGCCGTTGGAGTGCAGGCCGCTCGAGGCCAGGGCAAGGACGACGTCGCCGACCGCGACGCGCTGCGGGCCGAGGACGTCGTCGTGCTCGACGACGCCGGTGGCAGCGCCGGCGACGTCGTAATCGTCGGGCCCGAGCAGCCCCGGGTGCTCCGCGGTCTCGCCGCCGACGAGGGCCACGCGGGCCTGCTCGCAGGCGGCCGCGATGCCCGAGACGATGGCCGCGATCCGCTCCGGCACGACCTTGCCGCAGGCGATGTAGTCGGTCATGAACAGCGCCTCGGCGCCGCACACGACGATGTCGTCGACGACCATGCCGACGAGGTCGAAGCCGATCGTGTCGTGCCGGTCCAGGGCCTGGGCGATGGCGACCTTCGTGCCGACCCCGTCGGTGGACGTGGCGAGGACCGGCCGGCGGTAGGCGGCCAGGCCGCTGGCGTCGAACATCCCGGCGAACCCGCCGAGCCCGCCGAGCACCTCCGGGCGGGTGGCCCGGCGCACGGAGGCCTTCATCAGCTCGACGGCCTTGTCGCCGGCCTCGACGTCGACCCCGGCCGCGGCATAGGTGATGGGCTCGCTCACGCCCGGCAGCCTACCGAGGCCGGGGGGGCGGCGCTGACGGCGTCCCGTGGGGAGCCCCCTCACGGCCCGGGCGGTCAGAGGGCCTTGAGGATGTCCTCGACCCGCTCCTTGGCGTCGCCGAAGAGCATCTGGGTGTTCTCGCGGAAGAACAGCGGGTTCTGCACGCCGGCGTACCCGGTGGCCATCGACCGCTTGAAGACGATGACGTCGTTCGCCTCCCACACCCGCAGCACCGGCATGCCGGCGATGGGCGAGGACGGGTCCTCGGCGGCGGACGGGTTGACGGTGTCGTTGGCGCCGATGACGAGGACGACGTCGGTGTCGGCGAGGTCGTCGTTGACCTCGTCCATCTCGAGGACGATGTCGTACGGCACCTTCGCCTCGGCGAGGAGGACGTTCATGTGCCCGGGCAGCCGGCCTGCGACGGGGTGGATCCCGAACCGCACATCGACCCCCCGCTCGCGGAGCGTGCTCGTGAGGGAGGCGACGGGGTACTGCGCCTGCGCCACCGCCATGCCGTAGCCGGGCGTGATGAGCACCGAGGAGGCGCCGGCGAGCAGCTCGGCGACACCGGTGGCGGTGATCTCGCGGTGGTCCCCGTAGTCGGCGTCCGCGGCGGCCGTGCCGCCCTCGACCCCGAAGCCCCCGGCGATGACCGAGATGAAGGACCGGTTCATCGCCCGGCACATGATGTAGCTGAGGTAGGCACCCGAGGAGCCGACGAGCGCACCGGTGATGATGAGCAGGTCGTTGCTGAGGAGGAACCCGGCCGCGGCCGCCGCCCAGCCCGAGTAGCTGTTGAGCATCGAGACGACGACGGGCATGTCGCCGCCGCCGATCGAGGCGACGAGGTGCCACCCGAGGGCCAGCGCGAGGATCGTGACGACCCCCAGCAGCAGGTGCCGCACGAACACCGAGGACTCCGGCACGGCGAGGTAGACGGCGGTGAGCACGAAGAACAGGGCCAGCGCCCCGACGTTGAGCCAGTTCCGGTACGGCAGCATGAGCGGCCGCGACGGGATGCGCGCCGACAGCTTGAGGAACGCGACGATCGAGCCGGTGAAGGTGACCGCGCCGATGAAGACGCCGACGAAGACCTCGATGTCGTGGATCGTCGGGTACGGGGTCTGCTCGTACGAGCTGTTCCAGCCGACGAGCACGGCCGCGAGCCCGACGAAGCTGTGGAGCAGCGCGATGAGCTCGGGCATCCCCGTCATCTCGACCTTGCGGGCGCGGTCGAGGCCGATGACGGCACCGATCCCCATCGCGGCGACGATGAGCAGGAACCCGAGCCCACCGGACCCGTCCTCCCCCGCGGTGGCCGCGAGGACGGTGGCGACGAGCGCCAGGGCCATGCCGGCGATGCCGTAGCGGTTTCCGGACCGGGCGGTCTCGTGCCGGGAGAGGCCGGCCAGGGCCAGGATGAAGAGGAGTCCGGCGACGATGTAGGCGCCCTGGACGAGGGTGGCGCTCATCGGGTGGCCCCCTCGCGGCTGAACATGCCGAGCATTCGCGCGGTCACCCGGAACCCGCCGAAGACGTTGATGCTCGCGACGAGGATCCCGACGAAGGCGAGGACCGAGACCCACACGCTGTCGTGCCCCACCTGCAGCAGGGCGCCGACGACGATGATGCCGCTGATCGCGTTGGTCACCGACATGAGCGGGGTGTGCAGCGCGTGATGGACGTTGCGGATGACGTAGAACCCGATGACGACCGAGAGCATGAAGACGAGGAAGTGACCGAGGAACGGGGCGGGCGCGAACGTCGACACGAGGAGGAACAGGACGGCGGCGGCAGCCGCGATGCCGAGCTTCCTGGTCGAGGACATCGGCTGCTTCACGTGCGACATCGGAGCGGGGGGCGCGACATCCGTGCCCGGGGTGGGAGCAGCCGAGACCTGGACCGGCGGCGGCGGCCACAGCACCTCGCCGTCGCGGACGACGGTCATGCCGCGCTGCACGACGTCGTCGAGGTCGAGGTGGGCCTCGCCGTCCTTGTCCGGGGTCAGCAGCTTGAGCAGGTTGACGAGGTTGGTCCCGAAGAGCTGCGAGGCCTGGGTGGGCAGGCGGCCCGGGAGGTCGGTGTACCCGAGGATGGTGACGCCGTGGTCGGTGACGACCTTCTGCCCGGCGACAGTGCCGGCCACGTTCCCGCCGTTGGCCGCGGCCATGTCGACGACGACCGACCCCGGCTTCATCGAGGCGACCATCTCCTCGGTGAACAGGCGCGGCGCCGGGCGCCCCGGAATGAGCGCGGTCGTGATGACGATGTCGACGTCCCGCGCCTGCTCGGCGTACAGCGCGGCGGCCTTGGCGTCGAAGTCCTCGCTCGTCTCCCGGGCGTAGCCGTCGGCGGACGGACCGTCGTCGGCGACGTCGATGCGCAGGAACTCGGCCCCCATCGACTCGACCTGCTCGGCGACCTCGGGGCGGGCGTCGAAGGCCCGGACGACGGCCCCCAGGCTGCTCGCCGTGCCGATGGCGGCCAGCCCCGCGACCCCCGCGCCGACGACCAGGACCTTCGCGGGCGGCACCTTGCCGGCCGCGGTGACCTGGCCGGTGAAGAACGACCCGAACTCGTGGGCCGCCTCGACGACCGCGCGGTACCCGCCGATGTTGGCCATCGACGACAACACGTCGAGCGACTGGGCACGCGAGATGCGGGGGACGGCGTCCATCGCCAGGGCGGTGACCCCGCGGGCCGCGAGCTTCTCGATGAGCGCCGGCTCGAGCGCGGGCGACAGGAGGGAGGCGAGGATCTGGCCGGGTCGCAGCAGGGCGATCTCGACGTCGCTGGGGGCGTTGACCTTGAGGACGACGTCGGCTTTCCACACCGCGTCGTCGATGACGTCGGCCCCGGCGGTGAGGTAGGAGTCGTCGTCGAAGCTGGCGGCACGGCCGGCGCCGCGCTGGACGAAGACGGTGTACCCGAGCCCGACCAGCTGCTCGACGGTCTTCGGGGTCGCGGCGACCCGCGTCTCGCCGGGCCGGGACTCGCGGGGGACGCCGATGCGCACAGTGCTTCCTCTCCGGAGGGGACGGTCGGGTCGAACCTAGCGGGTCGGGCCCGGCTCGGCACGACAGGTCTCACGCGCGCCGCAGCGGCGTCCCGGAGCCCGGTCCGTGGCCCGGGCCGGGGCGTCGGGACGCCCCGGCCGGTGGGCAGTGGACTGCGTCAGCCCTCGGACCGGCGGAACCCGCTGCGCTCGGCGGCGCCGGCGTCGTAGAACCACACGTCGGCGTCGGCGTCGTCGTAGCCGGGGTCCCCGGGGACGCGGTAGGTCATCGTGTCGCGGTACGCCTGGACGGGGTGGTCCAGGGGCTGGGCGCCGTCGCCGATCGGGGCGGCCGAGCCCATCCCGAAACCGCCGTCGCGGATCTCGTGGAACTCCGAGACCCGGCGGGCCGGGCGCGGCTCCGCGGCTGCGGGGCCCTCCTCGGCCGGAGCGTCCGGCTCGGGGGCGTCCTGCGCGGCGGCGACCGGCTCCTCCTCGATGGTGTCGTCGTGCTCGGTGGCGGCCGCGTCCCCGGCCACCTCGACGGGGGCGTCCTGCTCCTCCGCATCCTGCTCGAGCGCGTCCTGCTCGTCCGCGGCCGGCTCCGCCTCGGCCGCTGCGGGCTCCTGCACCGCCGGCTCGGGCTCGCTCGCGGGCTCGTCGCCGTGCGGGCTGTCCATCCCGGCCGCTGCGGCTTCCCGCTCCATGTCGGCGCGGTCCTCGGCCAGGCGCTCGGCTCGCTCCTCGTTCTCGGCGAGGAGGGCGCCCTCGTCGGCGGCCCAGTCCCGCTCCGGGGTCGGGTCGTAGCGGTCGCCGGCGGTCTCGCTCGTCACGTCGTCCCGGGTCTCCGGGGCCGCGGTCTCGCTGCTGTCGGCGACGTCCGGCTCCTCCTCGTCGGCCTCGTCGTGCGGCCCGCCCCACTCGTTCGTCGGGGTCCGGGCGTCGGTCGCCGGGTCCGCAGCGTCGTCGGGGCCGGCGGCCGCGGCCTCGGCCTCCAGCGGCTCGGACGCGGGGGCCGTGCCGGTGTCGGTGTCAGAACCGGTGTCGGGGTCAGAACCGGCGTCGCTGCCCGTGTCGTCGCGATAGTCCGTGGCGGCCGCGATCCGGGCGCTGCGCTCGTCCGCCGGGGCCTCGGCCTCGGAGTCGTCCGCGGGGGCCCGGGTGCCGGCCTCCTCGGCGGCGCCCCAGCCGGACACCTGCTCCTCGGGGGCGGTGTCGGCGGCCACCGGCTCCTCCCAGGTGTCGCGCGCCGAAACGGCGTCGTCGGCGACATCCTCGGCGGCGACCTCGCCGGCCCCGGCGGCCTCGACGGGCTGCTGCCCGAGGCTCGCGTCCTCGTCCTCGCGCTGCTGCTCCTGCTCACCCTCGTCCGGGTGGGCCGCCCACGTGTCGGCACCCATGACGGCCGCACCAGCAGCCCCCGGGATCGGGGCTGCCGGGCTCCCCGCCCACGCGGCCCGCTCGGCCTCCTCGCGCTGCTGGCGAGCCTCGGCCCGCGTGAGCGGCGTCGAGCCGTCGGCGTCCGCCGCGCTGTCGTCGTCCGCATCGGAGGCCGCGGTGGCCGCGTCGTGGGACTCGGGCTCGGCCGGCTGCGCGGTCGCCGCGTCGGAGGTGCGGACGTCGGGGTCCACCTCGTCGGCGCGCGCGAGCATCGCCTCGTAGTCGTGCCGGGTGGCCTCGGCCTCGGTGCGGTGCTGGTCGGCCTCCACGATGAGTCGGTCGGCCTCCCGGGCGGCCTTCTCGGCCTCGGCCCGGGCGAGGTCGGCACGCTCCTCGGACTGGGCCGCGTAGGTCTCGAGCCCGGCCACGGACGCCGCCACCTGCTCCGCCTCGGCGCGGACCTCGGCCGCCTCGGCGCGCGCCAGGTCCTTCTTGGCCGAGGAGCGGCGCACGAGCAGCCAGACGAGCAGGAGCGCGACGACGATGACGAGGAGAAGGAGAAGCAGCTGGTAGGTCGGCATGGGGTCTTCCTGTCGTCGGGTCACCGGCGGATGCCGTCGGCGGAGAACCTACCCCCGGCAGCGAGGTTGAGACCGTACCGCTCACCGAGGTGCTCAGGGCGTCTCCGTACGGCCAACGTAGGGCGTCCGCGGCGTCCGGCGCCACCGCCCGGGACGGGTCGCCGCCGGTCAGAGACCGAGCGCTGCGATCGTCGACTCGCGCATCTCGACCTTGCGGACCTTGCCCGTCACGGTCATCGGGAACTCCTCGACCACCGTGACGTACCGAGGGATCTTGTAGTGCGCGAGCCGGCCGGTGCAGAACTCCCGCACCTCCTCCGCGGTCGGCGGCGCGGCGCCCTCACGCATCCGGACCCAGGCGCAGAGCTCCTCGCCGTACCTCTCGTCGGGGACGCCGATGACCTGGACGTCCTGGATGTCGGGGTGGGTGTAGAGGAACTCCTCGATCTCACGGGGGTACACGTTCTCGCCGCCCCGGATCACCATGTCCTTGATCCGGCCGGTGATCTGGACGAAGCCGTCGTCGTCCATGACCGCAATGTCGCCGGTGTGCATCCACCCGTCGACGATGACCTCGGCGGTCTTGTCGGGCTCCTCCCAGTACCCGAGCATCACCGAGTACCCCTTCGTGCAGAACTCCCCCGGCGTGCCGCGGGGCACGGTCTCGCCGGTCACCGGGTCGACGACCTTGACCTCGAGGTGCGGGTGTACCGACCCGACCGTCTGCACCTTCTGCTCGAAGGTGTCGTCGGTGCGGTTCTGCGTCGACACCGGCGAGGTCTCGGTCATCCCGTAGCAGATCGTCATCTCCTCGATCCCGGCCTCGATGAGCTGCGTCATCATCGAGGCCGGGCAGGGCGAGCCGGCCATGATCCCGGTCCGGACCGAGGACAGGTCGTAGGCGTCGAGGTCCGGCAGGTTCCACTCGGCGATGAACATCGTCGGCACGCCGTAGAGCGAGGTGCAGCGCTCCTCGCTGACCGCGGCGAGCGTGGCCGCCGGGTCGAACCCGGGCGCCGGGATCACCATGCAGGCGCCGTGCGAGACGGCCGCGAGGTTGCCCATGACCATGCCGAAGCAGTGGTAGAAGGGCACCGGGATGCAGATCCGGTCGGCCTCGGTGTAACGGCACACCTCGCCGACGAGGTAGCCGTTGTTGAGGATGTTGTGGTGCGAGAGGGTGGCGCCCTTGGGGAACCCGGTGGTGCCCGAGGTGTACTGGATGTTGATCGGGTCGGTCGGCGCCAGCTCGTGCTGGATCATCGTCAGCCGTTCGGGGCTCACCTCGTCGGCGCGGGCCAGTAGCGCATCCCACGACTCCTGCCCGATGACGACGACCTGCTCGAGCGTGGGGCACTCCGGGCGGGCCTCCTCGACCATCGCCACGTAGTCGGAGGTCTTGAAGGCCGGTGCGGCGACGAGACAGCGGATGCCGGCCTGGTTGAGCACGTAGGTCAGCTCGTGGGTGCGGTACGCCGGGTTGATCGTGACGAGGATGGCCCCGATCTTCGCCGTCGCGAACTGGGTGAGCGTCCACTCCGCGCAGTTCGGCGCCCAGATGCCGACCCGGTCACCCGTCTCCAGCCCCGCCGCGACGAAAGCCCTGGCCAGGCGGTCGACCTGCTCCCCGAGCTCGGCGTAGGTGAGCCGCAGGCCCTGCGTCCAATCGACGAGTGCGTCTCGGCCGGGGTAACGCTCGACGGCGGTGTCGAGGTTGTCGCCGATCGTCTGCTCGAGCAGCGGCGGGTCGAGCGGGCCCACGGCGTGCGAGAGCGTGGGTTCGGTCGGCGTGGTCATCGTCGTCCTTCCGGCAGGGTGCCTGAGGGTTCAGCCAACACGCCGCCGCCCTGGCGGGCAACCGGATCGGGCTCAGTCGACCTGGGCCACCGCGCGCCGACGCCGGTCGCGCCGGGACAGCGCCGCGACGACGAGCGCGCCCAGCGACAGGGTGGCGGGAAGCGCCACGACCACGAGGATCGCGGGAGACCCCTGCGCCAGCCCGACGAGCAACCCGGAGATGGCGAGCACCACGAGCGGCATCGCGGTGCGCGCCCACTCCCGACTCCACGGCAGCACCGGGAGTACGACGAGAAACAGGTACCCCACGCCGATGGTTGCGACCCAGCCGAGGTCCTTCGCCGGGCTGACCCCCACCACCGCCAGAGCACTGACCAGCGGTCCCGCCAGGATCAGGGCTACCTGCCACGGCCGCGGACGCCACACCGCCGCCAGGGCGAGCAGGCCGAGCGGGACGACCACCACGAGGTATGCGATGAGAAGGGTCACCCAGCCTTCCTACCCCTCAGCTGCTCCATGGACCATCCGCCGGCAGGTTGCGGTCGAGGCAGAAGTGCCCGCCCGGATTCTCGTCCGCGCCCTGGGTGGGGTCTGCAGCGCTGAGGTCCCACGGGTTCCCGGAACGGTCGGTCGCCGCCCCGCACGGACCGAACGGGTTGGGCCACAGGGGGTAGTCCTCGTTCGGGTCCGGAGAGGCGCTGAACTTCTGGAAGTCCCCTCGCCAGACCGGAGCCGACGACGACGTCGCCGCGCCGTCGAGGGTCGCCGCCTTACCGTCGACGTAGAAGTACTGGTCCGGCATGTGGCTGGCGCGGAGCAGCTGGCGCCCCGACACCTTCTGGATCGTGCCGTCGGCGCAGAAGTTCAGGCTCAGCTCCTGCCAGATCGGCGGGGCGAAGTTGAACGCCGAGTCCGCCCCCGGGATTCTGCCGGGGTCGAGGAAGGTGTTCTTGAAGTCGCGCATCGTGTCGACGAGCGCGTCAGGGGCCTTGCGGTTGGCATCGAGGGCCTCGACCCAGGTGTTGTACCGCTCGGCCGGGACGCCGTCCTGGGCGCCGAGGAACGGCCGGTACCCGAGCGACCCGCCCGCCGTGTACAGCGTGGCGACACACGATGCATTCGAACCGGAGGGCGCACCGGTGGAGTCGACAAGGGTCGGCTTCTTGCCCATGAAGGCGTAGGCCCGCCCTGGGAGGATCCCCGTTGCGATCGGGTCCCACGTCGTGCTCTGCCCGTAGTGGGTGTTGAGGTCTCGCGTGGTGTACGTCATGTTCGGCGGGGCGAGACCGTAGTCCGTCGACACTGCCGACACGAGCGAGCGCCAGAACTGCGGCAGATGCGTGTTCCCGGTCCGGTTCGAGTACTCGACCCACTCACTGCCGTCGATGATGTTGCCGCCACCGTCGACGATGTACGACGCGGTCGCCTTGGTCTTGATCTTGTACCGCTCGTCCGTGTCGAACCAGCTGGGCCGAGTCGATGACGTCGGACGGTCGGTGTACTTCTGCGCGAAACCGATCCAGGTCGCGATACTCGTGCCGTCCGGGTGCGCGGTCGGATCGGTACCGGCGGCGGTCACCTCGGCCTTCCACGCGGCGGCGGCCGCCTTCAGGCTGGTCCCCACGCAGTTCGTCGTCACGAGAACGCTGCACGACGCGGCGCCGGCGATGCCCGTCGACTTGGACATGCCCCAGTCGTACAGCTCCTGACGGCTTGACAGGAACCCCGCGAGCCACGACGACGGAGCCTTGGTGTCGATGTCCTGGTCCTCGTCGAAGACGGCCACCGACTCGACCGACTGCTCCTTGTAGGTCCCGGTCACCGGCACGAAGGCAACCGCGTCGACGGCGATGTCCTGGTCGCCGCTGCCGTCACTCGTGATCGAGGACAGGCTGACCTCGGGGTAGCCGTTGAACATGAACGCACCCAGGGAGACCCAGCGGTTGCCCGTGCCCGGCTGGACGACGGTGCGGGTCCGGTCGCCCTGCGCGGTCTTGACGACGTAGGTCGCTTGACGGGTATGAGCCCCGTGGTCCGGCAGCGCGACGAGCACCCGCATCGGCCCGTTGCGGGTCGAGTTCATCTTCCACTTCGCAGTGAAGCTGATCGGCCCACTGGTGCGGGTGTGGGTGAACCAGAAGTGACCGCCGAAGCCACCACCGATCTGATGGGTGTCGATCTTGCCGGGGTAGTCGCCCCGAGCATCCGCGGGGAACGTCAGCGAGAACGACCCGGCATCGGTCCAGGTCCGGGCGCAGTTCGGTCTGATCGAGGGGGTGCCGTCCGGCACGTCGTCGATGATCAGCGCACCGGCCGGGAGGCCGCTCGTCGAGCAGTTCGGGGCGTAGGACGTCGCGTCCTCCTGGTACGCGTAGCCCGGGCTGAAGCGGAGCAGTTCGTTGCCGCAACTGTACGAGCAGTCCGACTTCCAGGTCGTGGACCCGTGGTACCAGCACTTGAGGTCGTACTGTCCTGCGGCGTTCTTGTGGGCGCACGGCCCCGCGGGCTCGCCGATCACGTCGGGGTCGTTCGGGGTGTACTTCGCCCCGGGGACGCACGAGTTGCTGCTGTCGCAGAACTGGTTGACCGGCGGCTTGACGTTGGACCGGTTCTGCGGGCCGGTCGTGGCGTCCCCGTTCCACCAGGCCGCCCGGTACCCGGCGACCAGAGTCCCGGGGGATTCCAGGACCTCCACCGGGTGGCCGGCCCAGCCCATGACCTTCTCGGGGTAGGGCCAGTCCTGTGGGTGGGCGGCATCCGCGTATGTGAGGTCGAGGAACGGCGCCCGGTTCGCGGGGTAGCGCGGGTTCACCGGGTTGTTGAGCCAGCCCACCCCCCAGGCGCCGTCATTGGAGCCCGCCGACGACTGCGGGTAGAAGCCGGAGTTGTAGGCCCAGGCGGCGTAGAACCAGTTCTCGATCTTCGACGGGTCACCGTTGTTGATCGACATGCCCGCGCCGCGGGTCTGGTTCCACTTGTCCTGGAGGATGCGCAGGCCGGCCGCGACGTTGGCCGCGAAGTCGAGCGCTACGGCACGCTGGGTCTGGTAGGGCATCGCCGTCTCGCCGGGGCGCTCCTTGCCGGCGAGGCGCATCCCGTCGGTCACCTGGCCCACGCCGTAGCCGCAGTCAGCGTCGGCCCAGTTGATGGTCCAGTCGTTGCTCGAGTCACCGTCGTAGTAGTCGATCCCGTAGTAGTTGCCGATGATCGGGTTGGCGGTGACACCGGGCACCGCGAAGCGGGCCGCCTGCCACAGGTTGGACTCCTGCGCGAGGATGCCCAGGTACACCTGCGAGGGCACGTAGCCCCCGCCTGTCAGCGTCCGCGGCGGGAACAGCCCCTGAGGGGTGTACGCGGGCATCCCGAGGTTCTTCCAGTTCGACGGGCGCTGCACGGTCAGGACATTGCGGACCGCTTGGTTGACGGCCCACTCCACCTGACGGGGTTTGGGCTGCATCGCTTGGTTGCGGGGGTCGTTCCGTGGCACCGAGCAGTAGCGCTCGGACTCGACGAGCTCGGTCGGTGACCCCGCAAGCTGTGCGCCCGTGCGTGCGGTGCCGGTGCCGGCCGTCCCGGACGACGTGCTGGGGTCGGTCCCGCCCGTCGTCTCCGGGGTCATCGGCTCGGTCGCGAAGGTCAGGGCCGTACCTGACCTGGTGAGGCGCGCGGGGATGGCGACCGGGGTGTCGACCCCGGCGGCTCCCGCGGCCGGGCCGAGGGTGCGGGTGAGCGGGGTCTCGACGACCAGCGCCCCCGAGGTCGAGACCCGGGCGTCGGCGTCGGCGTCGACGACCCGGAGGCCGGAGGGAAGGGCGGCCGTGGCAGCTGCGTCGCCGAAGATGCTCACCGGACCCTGTGCGGACCCCGCCAGGCCGAGCGAGGTCAGGGGGCCGCGGGCAAGGGCACGCGGCCGGGCCACCCGGCGACCGGCGGCGATCTGCTCGTGGTCGAGGCGTCGCACCTCGGCCCGGTCACTACCTCGACGCTCGAGATAGGTCACCGACCCGTCGCGCCCGACGGTGAGGTCGTAGGCGACACCGGTGGTCGGCGCGAGGACGCGCCGGGCGCCCTTGTCGTCGAGACGCACCACGGCCCCGGAGTCAGCCGCGACGATGCCGTCCGGGGTCGGGACGGCGGAGGTCAGCTGACCTGGCACCTCGACCGGGGCAGATACCCGGTGGCTGCTCACGTCGACCGAGAAGATCCGGGTAGCGCCGTGCTCCTCACCGCCCTCCTGGGTCACGAGCACCTCGTCACCTGTCCCGCACGAGGGCGAGAAGTACGCCAGGCTCCCCCGCACCGGGAGCTTCGCCACCTCGCCCGTCCGCAGGTCGACAGTCGCCACGAAGGCACCCCGCTCGCTCAGCGGGGCCCGGTTCGTGAAGGTCCGGGGTGCGTAGGTGACAGCCAGGGTCCGCCCGTCCCCGGTGAGACAGGCGTTGCCGATCCACGCGTCCGCCTCGAGACCGGGCTCGGAGAGCGTGGTGGCCGTTCGCCACGTGTAGCCGTCGTCCGCGTCGGCGACGAGGACGTGCAGGCCCGCTGCGTCACCGGTGGTGGTCCAGGCCCGGTCGGTCGACCGCTCCCATCCACTGCCCAGCAGCCGGTCCCGTTCGGCACGAGGGACTGCGGTGACACCCTTGGCGGGCAGCTCGGGACGGTCAGCGGTGCCGGGCCCATTCCGGGCGGCCGCACCACCCTTGGCCGCCACCTGGCGCAGGGCGCTCGCGTCGACGGGTGCCGGGACGTCGGTGAACGGTGACGGGCGCTCGGCGGCCCCGGAGGTCGAGGTCACCGCCCCGAGGAGGACGGTGATCGTCGCGAGGACACCGACGCTGCGGCGGAGCGTAACTGCTGGCATGGCCTGGTCTTCTCTGCTGGTGGGAGGCCAACCCGAGCGGCAGCCCCCTCGCTGGCCCAGGACGCTAGGGGCGCATGGAACGACCGACCGCAGTGCGCGGGTGCGCCGCATAACCGCGGCCGCCATCGGCATAACGCCGTCGTGGGTCACGTGACGGACAGACCGGGCTCCCCTGCGGGAATGATGGGGCGCGTGAGGGAGCGTCGGAGGTTCCGTGGACGGATCGCCGGGGTCGGCTCGACGTCCGGGGTGCGGGTCGTGGTCGGCTGGTGGCACGAGTCCCCGTTCGGCGGGTTCGCCGACGCGATGGTCGAGCGGGCGGACGGGCACCGGGTGCTGCTGGCACCGACCGCCGAGGTCGCCGACCTGGTGTCGACCACCTACACCTTCGACGAGGTGCGGATCGAGCCCGTCGAGGTGCACGCGGCCGCGGCTGACGGCGACGGGTGGGCTCGCTCGTGGGTGGTGTCGGCGCCGTCGCTCTCGCTGCGGGTCGAGGTCGGCGGTCGGACGGCCCTGGGCCGCGTGCTGCGACTCGTCCCGGCACCGGTGGCGACGAGCCCGGCGTTCGCGACGCTCGCGGACCCCGTGGCGCGCGTGGTCCTGCGCGGGGTGCGGACGCGTGGTGTCGCCCGGGCCGGCCGCCGCGAGTACTACGGGGCGACGGACATGCGGGCGGTCACCTCGGTGGCGGGCACCTTCGACGGGACGGACCTCGGCCACCTGGCGCCGGTGGACCCGCCGTGCCGGTTCGGCTTCTCGTCCACCCCGCGCCGGCCCGCGGTGACGAACGTGACGACGACGATCGTCGAGGTGGAGGCGGACCAGTCGAGATGAGGTGACACGCAGGGGCACGCGCTCGCGGGTCGGCGTGTCACCTCATCTCGACCCGAGTCACCCGGCGGCGCCGCTCACGTGCGCGGGGTGATCCGCAGCAGCTTGTCGTCCTCGCCGTTCGTCGTCGTCACGTACAGCGCACCGTCCGGGCCGAGCCGCGCCGCACGCAGCCGCCCGTAGGGGCCGTTCGTCTCCTCCGGCACCGACACCTCGGCGACACCGCCGTCGTCGTCGAGGGCCAGGACCAGCAGCTTGGCGCCCTTGAGCGCCGTCACGACGAGCGCACCGTCCAGCGCCCCCCACTGCTCGCCCTCGAGGAACTCCGCAGCGCACACCGCCTGCGTCGTCCGCCCCGACTGCCAGACGGCCTGCACGGCGTCGGGGTACCGGTCGGTGTCGGTCATCGGGACGCCCTCGTCGTAGCCGCCGACGGTGCCGCCCTGGGCCGGGTCCCACCCGTAGTTCGCCCCGGCCTCGATGAGGTTGACCTCGTCGTTGTTCGACGGCCCGTGCTCCGCGGTGTAGATGCGGCCCGTCCCCGGCTGGAGGGCGACGCCCTGGATGTTGCGGTGCCCGTAGCTGAGGACGTACCGCTCGTTCGGGTCGTCGCTGTCGATGAACGGGTTGTCGGGCAGCGGGTCCCCGGTGCGCAGGTCGAGCCGCAGCGTCTTGCCGCCGAGGCTCGTGCGGTCCTGCGGGACGGACCCGACGGCGGTGTCCCCGGTGCCGACGACGAGGGCACCGTCGGCGTCGATCTCGGGGCGGCAGCCCGAGTGCCTCCCGGTCGAGAGCGGCAGCCCGTCGAGCAGGGTCCGGACCCGCTCGGCCGACGCCGCGTTGCCGGCGAGCCGCCACGTGACGAGCCGGATGTCGACCGGCGCCCCGCCCTCCTGGTGAGTTTGGCAGGTCGTGAACTCACGCGAGGACTCGAAGTCGGGGTGGACGACCATGCCGAGCAGCCCGCCCTCACCCCGGACGTAGACGTCGTCCAGGTCGACGTCCAGGCGGGCGACCTCGGCACCTGCGCGCAGGGACGACACGAGCGAGATCCGGGCCGGGCGCTCGGTGACGAGCGCCGAGCCGTCCGGCAGGAACCCGATGTCCCAGCCGTGCTCGAACTGGTCCGAGACCACCTCGACGTCGAGCGCCGGCACGACCGTGCTGCGCGGCGCGGGGCTGGGGGTCGCGGCGGCGGTGCTCGTGCCGGTCGTCGGCCGGGCCGGCACCTCGCCGAAGCCGTCGTCGTCCGCGGACGAGCAGGCGGCGGTCAGGACGAGCGCGAGGCCGGCGAGGGCGGCCGCGGCGCGAGCGGGGACATGGTCGGGGCGCGCGGGTCGCATACCCGAGTCTCACACCCCGGCCCGCCGCCCGGCACCCCTGGGCGTCAGTGCGTGGACCCGGTGTCGAGGCGCGGGGCGTCAGGGTTCCAGGTCGACCGTGGCTCGGTGGTAGGCGTCCCCGAGGGCGGCGAGGTCGGCGCGGTAGTCGGCGATCCGGCAGCCGAGTCCGTTCGGCTTGACGAGGATCCCCTCGTCCGCCCAGCGCAGCCGGGCCGCCTCACGCAACGGCGCGGGCAGGTCGCCGGCCGCGTTCGTGACGCGCCACCAGGTGACGTTGCCGCCGTACACCCTCATGATCGAGCCGACCTGTCGCGGACCGATCCCCACGAGAGCCGCCAGGTCGCCGTACGACACGACGCGCCCCCGCGGCACCTGCTCCACGGCCCGGAGCACCCGCTCCACGACGACGTCGTCCACGGCCCCGAGTGTGCCCGACCGGGGGGGACCCGGCACGAACTCCCCGGCCGTGCCGCCGCGGGCCCTATCCTCCAGGGAGGACCCCCCCCCCAGGACGGGGCCCGGAAGGTGGTGGCTGTCATGTCTGCACCTCGAGCGCTCGCCGTCGTCGGCCTGCTCGTCCTCGGACTCCTCGCGCTGCCGCTGCTCGCAGCGGTCTTCGACGGGGAGGGCACCGAGAACCTCATCATCCCGCTCGACCTCGTCGTGATGGCCGCCGTCGGGGCGTTCGTCTGGCAGGCGCTGCCGTCGGCGCCCCCGGGCCCGCGGACCCTCGTCGTCGGCGCCGGTGTCGGGGTCGTCGCTGCGCTGTTCGGGATGCTCGTCTTCTTCTTCCTGCTCAGCGGCTTCGGCGGAGCCTGACCCCCCGCGGCGGGCACGCTCAGCGTCCGATCTCGGACCCGATCTCCCACGGCGCGACGGGTGAGTGCTCGAGCAGCCACGCCTCGAGCTCGAGCATGAGCCCGGTGGCGATGAGGACGCCCACCACGACGAACAGCACCCCGAGCCCGCGCCGCAGCGGCGAGTGGGGGTCCGCGGCCCAGCGCAGCCGCCCGACGACCCGCTGGCCGCCGAGGGCGACGGCCATGAGCACGCCGACGAGCCCCGCGACGTACGCCGTGAGCAGGGCCAGCCCGCGCCCCGGCTCGGCCGGCAGCACGGTCACGACGACGTAGCCGTACAGCGGGCTGCACGAGGTGAAGACGGGGCCCAGGGCCGCCCCGGTGAGGACGGCCCCGAGGGAGCCACCCCGCCGGTGCGCGGCCGAGAGACCCCGGGCGCTCCCTGAGGACAGCCCCGACGCCACCGAGACCCGGTCCCACAACTCGGGCACCGCCTGGGTGAGGCCCAGGACGACGAGCAGACCCCCGCTCAGCCACTGCCACACCGACGGTGACACGCCGATGAGGGCCGTCGTCGCCCGCAGGAGCAGCGTGAAGGCGAAGACGGAGACCCCGAGCGAAGTCACGACGAGAACGGCGCGGCGGGCGGCCCCGCCGCCGGGGCCGCCCGCGACGGACCCGCCGACGACCACTGGCAGCAGCGAGAGCGCGCAGGGGGCGAGGGTGGTCAGGGCTCCGGCGAGCAGCGCCCCGCCGAGCGCGACGAGCACCTCAGACCGTCTCGGCGAGGATCGCCGCGCCGTCCGGGCTGCCGGTCCAGATGCCGAGGCGCTCGCCATCCGGCCCGACCTGGACGAACGTGTGCTGGGTGGTGACGCCGTAGCGCTGGCGCAGCTCGGTGTCGCTGTCGTAGTCCGCCTTGACGAGGGTCAGCCCGGCCGGCACCCCGGTCTCCGCGATCGCCTTCTCCGTCGCACGGCAGCTCGAGCACCACGACGCGTGGAAGAAGTACACGACCTTGCTGCCCTCGTAGGCTGCGGGGTCGGCCTCGTACTCGGCGCGCGTCACGTAGGCACCGTCGGCCGGCGCCGAGCTCTCGGCGGTCGCCCCCGCCGACGACTCCGCCGACGACGACTCCGCCGGCGACGACGTGGAGACACCCGCCGACGGACCATCGGACGCCGCCGGTGTGGGGTCACTCGTCGCCGTGCCGGTCCCGCAGGCCGCGAGGGTGAGGGCGGCGGCCAGGGAGGCGACGGCGAGGGCCATCGGGCGAGTGCGCATCGGCAGCTCCTTCGTGGGGGAGCCTCCAGTGCACCCCACGGGCGGGCGCCGATCCAGCCGGCGGGTGCGGCCGTGATCTCCGGGTAAGGACTGCGCTCAGGCGTGGGCCGGCGGGAGAACGCGCCGCGGCACCTCGAGCCGGACGACGCAGCCCGTGCCGTCGGGCAGGTTGGCCGCGGTCGCGTCGCCGCCGTGGGCCCGGGCCACCTCGCGCGAGATCGTCAGCCCCAGCCCCATCCCCCGGTCGTGCCGGGACGGGTCCCCGCGCCAGCCCGGCTCGAAGACCCGGTCGAGCGCGGCTTCCGGCAGGCCTCCGCAGCCGTCCACGACCTCCACGACGACCGAGCCGCCCCGGTGGGCGGTGCCGACATGCACACGGCCCCCCTCCGGCGTGTGTTGCAGCGCGTTGCGCACGACGTTGGACACCGCGCGGGTCAGGGCCCGGGCCTCGCCGAGGACCGTCGCGCCCGCGAGCTCGCCCGCGACGAGCGCGACCCCGGCGGCGTCCGCGAGCGGCATCACCCCGGCCACGGCGTCCGAGACGACGTCGTCGAGGTCCACCGGCTCGCGGAGCACCTCGGGCGAGCCCTGGAGCCGCGACAGCTCGGCGATGTCGTCGACCATGCCGTCCATCCGGTCGACCTCGTGGACGATGCGGCCGTAGGCGTGGGCCGGGTCGGCGACGGCGCCGTCCTCGAGCGACTCGGCGAGCGCCCGGATGCCCGCGAGCGGGGTGCGCAGGTCGTGCGAGAGCCACCGGATGGTCTCGCGTCGGGACGCCTCGACCTCGCGGTCTCGTTCGCGGGCGGCCCGGTCGTGCGCGGCGCTCTCCTCGAGGCGGCGGACCCGCCGCGCGAGCACCAGCCCGACGCCGATCGCGACGGGCATCCCGGCCAGCAGCACGACGACGAGGGTCTTCTGGTCGTCCTCCGCGATGAGCATCGCGCCGCTCGCGGTACCGACCCCGGCCGCCAGTGCGGCCACGACGACGAGCGGAGCGCCGAGTGCGGCGATGTGCGCCCGGTCGCGCGAGACCCGGGCGAGCAGCACCGAGCCCAGCGCCCCGACCGCCGCCGTGACGAGGACGCAGATGACGACGGCGCCCAGCTCAGCGCCCATCGACGTGCCCTGTCGCGTCGGCGGGTGAGGCGTCCCACCGGTAGCCCCGCCCGAAGACGGTCGCGAGGCGCGTGGGGTCGCCCGGGTCGTCCTCGACCTTCTCGCGGACCCGCCGGACGTGGACGGTGACGGTGGAGGCATCGCCGACGTCCCAGCCCCACACCTCGCGCATCAGCTCGTCGCGGGACCACACGACGCCGGGGTGCTGGACGAGCCAGGCGAGCAGGTCGAGCTCGCGGGCGGTCATCGGCACCGGCTCCCCGGCGCGGGTCACGGTGCGGGCCCCGAGGTCCACGACGAGGTCGCCGTCCCGCAGGACGTCGGTGACCTCGGGCGCCGGGCCGCTCGTGCGGCGCAGCACCGAGCGGACCCGCAGCTCGAGCTCGCGGAGGCTGAAGGGCTTGGTCACGTAGTCGTCGGCCCCGTGCTGCAGGCCCTGGACCCGCTCGTGCTCCTGGCCCCGGGCGGTGACCATGATGAGCGGCAGGTCGCGGCGCATCGACCGCAGCCGACGCGTCACCTCGAACCCGCCGAGCCCGGGCAGCATGAGGTCGAGGAGCACGAGATCGGCCGGAGTGCGGGTGTAGGCCTCGATCGCGGCCTCGCCGTCGCCCACGGCCTCGACGTCGTGCCCGGCTCGCGCGAGGTACGCGGCGACGGCCTCACGCACCGTCGCGTCGTCCTCGACGACCAGGATGCGCACCACCCGCCCAGGCTAGGGCGCCGACCCGCCCGGGGTGCCCATCCCGCGGCACCCGGTAATCCCCCCACAACCCCTCCGCGCTTCCCGACTTTTAATGCTCCGGTCCGCGGGACACCCCGTCGGAGCGGGGTGTCGCGCGGACGCCGGCATGAAAAGTCGGGAAAGCAGGGGGGTGGACGGGGCGGGCGGGGGCGGGGGCGGGCTGGAACACTGGACCCATGCGCCGGATCGTCCAGAGCAAGAAGCTCCAGCACGTCCGTTACGACGTGCGGGGCCCGATCCTCGTCGAGGCCCACCGGCTCGAGGCCGAGGGCCACAAGATCCTCAAGCTCAACATCGGCAACACGGCGCCGTTCGGGTTCGAGGCGCCGGAGTCGATCGTCGCCGACATCGTGCACAACCTGCCCGACAGCCAGGGCTACGCCGACTCCAAGGGCATCTACTCGGCCCGCACCGCCGTGGCGCAGTACTACCAGTCCCGCGGGCTCCGGGAGACCAGCGTCGAGGACGTCTTCATCGGCAACGGGGTCTCCGAGCTCATCACGATGGTGCTCCAGGCGTTCATCGACGACGGCAACGAGGTGCTCGTCCCCGCGCCCGACTACCCGCTGTGGACCGGCGCGGTGTCGCTGTCCGGCGGGACCCCGGTGCACTACCGGTGCGACGAGGCCGACGGGTGGAACCCCGACCTCGCGGACATCGAGGCCAAGATCACCGAGAACACCCACGCGCTCGTCATCATCAACCCGAACAACCCCACCGGCGCCGTGTACTCCGAGGAGACGGTGCGTGCCCTCGTCGACATCGCCCGGCGTCACCAGCTCGTCGTCATGGCCGACGAGATCTACGAGAAGATCCTCTTCGACGACGCCGTCCACCACCACGCGGCGACGTTCGCCGGCGAGGACGTCCTCTGCCTCACCTTCAGCGGCCTGTCGAAGGCGTACCGGGTGTGTGGGTACCGCGCGGGCTGGGTGATGATCAGCGGGCCCCAGCACCTCGCCGAGGACTTCCTCGAGGGGCTGACGCTGCTGGCGAACATGCGGATGTGCGCCAACGTCCCGGCCCAGCACGCCATCCAGACCGCGCTCGGCGGCTACCAGTCGGTGACCGAGCTCATCGGTCCCGGTGGCCGCTTCCGCGAGCAGAGCAAGCTCGCGTCCCGGCTCCTCAACGACATCCCCGGGGTCTCGTGCGTCGAGCCGCGCGGGGCGCTCTACTGCTTCCCGCGGCTCGACCCCGAGGTGTACCCGATCGAGTCCGACGAGGCGTTCGTCCTCGACCTGCTGCGGGCGAAGAAGATCCTCGTGACCCACGGGACCGGCTTCAACTGGTTCGAACCCGACCACTTCCGCCTCGTCACCCTCCCCGACGAGGAGACGCTCACCGAGGCGATCGGCCGGATCGCCGAGTTCCTCGAGACGATCCGGGACTGATGCCGCCGACGGGTCCGACGCGGCCGGACTCCCGAGTCCTGGCCTCCGTCGCGGTCGGCGGCGCGGTGGGGTCGCTCGGGCGATGGGCGGTGGGTCTCGGCCTCCCCCACCGCGCCGGTGAGGTGCCGTGGGGCACGTTCGCCGTCAACGTCTCGGGAGCGTTCGCGATGGGCCTGCTCGTCACGTACCTCGTCGACCGGCCGGGCACCCACCGGCTCGCACGCCCCGTCGTCGGAGTGGGCCTGCTCGGGGGGTGGACCACGTACTCGGCCCTCGCGGTCGAGACGGTGGGCCTCGGGGCCGGCCATCACGTCCAGGTCGCCCTCCTCTACGTCGCCGGGACCTTCCTCGTCGGGGTGCTGGCGGTCGCCGCGGGCCTCCGCCTCGGCCGCACGGTCTGGCCCGGTCCATGACCGGCACGGACGCGCTGCTCGTGGCGCTCGGGGCAGCCGTGGGCGCCCCCGCCAGGATGCTCGTCGGCCACTGGGTTCGTGACCGCTTCGGCACCACCGCTGCGGCAGGCACCCTCGCCGTCAACGTCCTCGGCTCGCTCGCCCTCGGGGCGCTCGTCGGGGCCGGGGTGGGCGCGGGATGGGTCGCCCTGCTCGGGATCGGCTTCTGCGGCGCCTTCACGACGTTCTCGAGCCTCGCCCTCGAGGTGTGGGAGGCGATGGCGGACGGCCGCCGCGTCGAGGCGACGGCCGTGGTCGCGTCCTCGCTCGTCCTCGGGATCGGCGCCGCGGCCCTCGGCTGGTCGATGGTCCGCCCGTAGCCCGGCCCGTATGCTCTTGCCCCATGCGTCGCCGCGAGCCGGGGCCCGCCCCCGACGTCTTCGAGGCCTTCGCCGACCGCGTGGACGTCCCCGAGGAGCGCCGCAGGGCCATCCCGCCGGTGCGCGCGCTCGCGCGCTCGGCCGGCCTCACCCTCGGCCTCATGCTGCTGACGAGCCTCGGGTTCATCGGTGGTGCGTGGCTCGCGGCCCAGCGCACCCCCGACCTCGCGTACACGACCGTCATCTGGGAGGGCGTCGTGGTCCTCGCGTGGTGCGTGCTCTGGGGCCTGCTCGCCGGGGCCTCCGCCCTCGCCGTCGGTGTCGTCGCCGTGGCCCTGCCGTGGGTCCGGCGCCAGCGAGCCGGCCAGCGGCCGTCCTGAGCCGGACTCGGTCAGTCCGCGGGCCGGGCCACCTCGACCTCGATCCCGTAGGACCAGCCCGCGTTGAGCGGCAGCGAGTCGCCGCTCCAGAACCGGCCCGGGTCGTACCAGTTCGTCGGCACGTCGGGGCGCAGGATGCCCATCTCCTCGAGCGTGGCCGCGACGACCTCGGCGCAGTAGGCGTCCTCGGGGCGCAGGGCCTTGCGTTCCCGGGCCCGACGGGTGACATGGGCGTCACGGCCGCGCAGCCACCGCAGGCCGAGTCGCAGCGTCGAGGGGAACGAGACGCCGTCGAGCCGGGCGATCGTGCGCAGCGCGGCATCCTCCTGCTCGGGCCCGGCGCCCGGGTCGAGCTGACGGAGCCAGGCCTGCTGGCCGTAGCGGACCTGCCACGTGCGCACGGCCTCGCCGAGGTCGTGCAGCTGAACCCCGCGGTGGTGGTCGCCGGTCCAGTGGTCGCGCAGCGAGCGGCCGAGCTCGGCGTGCCACATGAGCGGGGGCAGGTCGTCGACGACCAGTGCCATCCCGACATGGTTGACCGGGGCGTTGCTGGCCGTCTGGATGAGCCGGTCGGCGACGGTGCCGCCGCGGAAGATCCACAGGTCGCCGGTCCGGGTCGCCGCGACGGCCTCGTCGAACGGGACGGCCTGGGTGCCGGTGCGCGCCATGACCCCAGTGTGCCCGGCGGCCCTCGCTAGGGTGACGAGGGTGAACCGGAACAGGTGGGTGAAGATCCTCGGCGTGGCCGGGGCGGCCGGCGTCGTCGCGACCGGCGCGCTCATCGCCCGCGACGAACGGGCCCGCCGCGCCTACACCCCGGACGAGGTCCGCGAGCGCCTGCAGCGCCGCGCCATCGCGGGGACCGGCGAGGCTCCGGAGCCCGACGACGCCGGGCGCTGACCGCCCACGTCAGGGCGTGCCGGTGTCCCGCGCCATGAGGGGTCGCTGCGCGCGGGCCGCGATCTGCTGCACCGCCCACGCGTTGCCGTCGGGGTCGCGGAAGCCGAAGAACGTGCTGCCGTCGCGCTCGTCGTCGAAGCGGTAGATGTCGTCGCACTCCACGCCGCGCGCGACCAGCTCCGCCCGCGCGGCCTCGGCGTCGGCGACGACGAGCTGGAGCCCGTGGAGGCTGCCCGGCGTCATCGACTGGAGGTTCGGCATGGTCCCGACGACGACCGAGCACCCGGACCCCCGCGGCGTCAGCTGCGCGACGCGCCCACCGGGGGTGTCGGTGTCGTGGTCGAGGTGGAAGCCGACGAGGTCCCGGTAGAACGCGATCGCGGCATCGACGTCGGAGACGGGGACGACGACGACCTCGAGTGTCCAGTCCATCCCGGTCACCCGGCCTCGGCGAGGACGCCGTCGAGCCGGACGTAGCCCTCGCGCATGCCGCCCTCCATGCCGGACTCGACCATCGCGTCGCGCCCCTCGACCGTCCGCCCGACGCTGCGCCCGCGGAGCCGCGTGCGGCCACCCCCGAGGTCCTCGAAGGTGAGGAACTCGAGCGCGACCTCGTCCGGGGCGCCCGCGTACTCGAAGGTCTGGACGATGAGCTCGTCCTCGCGCACCGTGTGGAACACCCCGCGGAACCCGTACTCGGCGCCGTCGGGGTCCCGGTGGATGTAGGTGTAGCCGCCGCCGTCGGCGACGTCCCAGCGCAGGATCTCCATGTCGTAGCCGTACGGCCCGAGCCAGCGGCGCACCTTGTCGGGGTCGCGATGTGCGTCGAACACGGCGGCCACGGGGGCGTCGAACTCGCGGGTGAAGTCGATCCACGGCACGTCGGCCGGGACGTCGAGGTACAGGGAGTTGCTCATCGGGTCTTCCTTCTCGTGGTGGGAGCGGGATCGGACGCGACGAGGGCGTCCAGGCGCCGGAAGGACCGCTCGTGCGCGAGCCGATAGCCGTCGATCCAGGCGGTGAGGCGCTCGAGCGCCGCGGGGTCGAGCTGGACCGGCCGGCGCTGGGCCTGCCGTCCCTTGGTGACCAGGCCCGCCTGCTCGAGGACCTGGATGTGCCGGGACACCGCCTGCAGCGAGATGGCGAAGGGCTCGGCGATCTCGTTGACGGTGGCCGGGCCCCGGCTGAGCCGCGCGACGATGGCGCGGCGCACGGGGTCGGCCAGCGCCGCGAAGCCGGCGTCGACGAGAGGGTCGTCGACGGGCGGCCGCGCGGGTCTCTGCGTACCCATGACCACCTCCGTCGCATCCGGTGTGCGGTGTATTCAACTCTTTTGTTGATCAACCGTCAAGGTGATCACGCCAATCCGACCGGCCGCCCCGCGTCGAACCGCTCGTGGACACCCCCAGACCGGCCCCGCCGTCGGCTTCCTCCGCCGCCGCCGGGGTCCAAGAGCCGCCGACACGCTCGGCGGATCGGGGACGACCCCGGGCTCCGGCCCGGGGTCGTCTTGGGGTCACGCGGCGGCGACGCTCAGCCGACGGCGAGCCGGGCCACGACGTACAGGACCCCCAGCGGGTCGCTCACCTCGAGCTCGGTGCACCGCGGTTCGCCCCGGCCGGCCATGGCCGCCGCCGCGACCTGGAGGGGAGCCCGACCGTGGGCGAGGAGGTCGGCGCACAGGCCGGGGTCGAGCGCGAGCAGACGCTCGGGGTCGGCCGTCCGTAGCGCCGCGACGATCTCGTCGTCCAGCGCCGCGGCCCGGTCGTCGAGGTGCCCGGGCGCCTTCTCGCCCCGCCGGGCGCTGCCGTCGGCGACGACGACGAGGGTGGCGGCGGGCCGCCGGCCCAGGTGCTCCCCGACCGCCCGGCACTCGTCGACGGTGGCGTCCCACGACACGGCGACGACGCCGTCGACCCCGACCCCGGCGAGCTCGCAAAGGTGCCGGCCCACGCGCTGGCCGAGCGGGGGGCGCGTGCCGCGCTGCTCGCGGTCGGTCGCCACGACGAGGACTGCCCGGTCGCTGCCGTCGGTGTCGGTGGCGGCGCGGATCGCCTCGACGGCGCGGTCCCGCAGGTCCGCGCCGACGTCCTGGCGGCCGGTGTACTCGGGCAGCAGCAGCGGCGCGCTCGGGACGACGACGACCGACCCACTCATCCGAGCCCCCGGACGGTCCGGGCCGGCGGCAGGTCGCCGCGCACCGTCGACACGAGGTCGAGCACCTCGCGGGTCTGGGGCACCTCGTGCACCCGGTAGATCTGAGCCCCGTGCCACGCGCACAGCGCTGTGGCGGCGAGCGTGCCGGTGAGCCGCTCCCCGACGGGGCGGTCGAGGGCCTCGCCGACGAAGTCCTTGTTCGACAGCGACACGAGCACCGGCCACCCGAGGCCCGTCAGCTCGTCGAGCCGGCGGGTCACCTCCAGGGAGTGCCACGTGTTCTTGCCGAAGTCGTGCGCGGGGTCGATGACCACGCGCTCCCGCTCGACCCCGGCCCCGACGGCCCGTTCGGCCTGCCGCACCAGCGAGTCGCGGGCGTCGGCGACGACGTCGTCGTACTCGATGCGGTGGGGCCGGGTGCGCGGGGTGACGCCACCGGTGTGGGTGCACACGAGGGCGGCTCCGAACTCAGCGGCCACGTCGGGCAGACCGGCGTCGACCCCGCCCCAGGCGTCGTTGATGACGTCGGCGCCGACCTCGCAGACGGCCCGGGCGACCTCGCTGCGCCACGTGTCGACGCTGATGACGAGGTCGGGGTAGGCGTCACGGACCCGAGCGACGAACCCGACGACCCGGCGCTTCTCCTCGTCGGCGTCGATCACGGCCCCGGGTGCCGCCTTGATCCCGCCGATGTCGACGAGGTCGGCGCCCTCGTCGACCACCTGGCGGACCCGGTCCATCGCGGCGTCCTCGCCCCAGGTGAGGCCCTTGTCGTAGAACGAGTCCGGGGTGCGGTTGACGATGGCCATGACGAGACGCGCCGTCGGGGCGTACTCACGGCGGCCCAGCCGCAGCGGCGCTCCGCGGCTCATCGGGAGGCTCCCGCGTAGCCCTCGATGCTCACGGCCGGAGGGCGTTCGGTGAGGTCGACGTGGCGGGGGTGCGGCGCGAACCCCGACCCGGTCCGGTCGTACTGAGTGAGCCGGGCGGTGTCGCGCGGTGCGGCGGAGCGGTCCAGCCGCGCCTCGACGGCGGCGATGACCTGCACGGCCATCGGCCCGAGGGTGTCGTGCCGGTGGTGCCGGTGCGCGCGCCGGCCGAGGTCGACCTGGGCGATCGACGACGCCCCGAACGCCGTCGCCGTGTCGACGAGCGCGGCGATCTCGACGCCGTAGCCGACCGGGACCCGGAACTGCTCGAGAACGGAGCGGCGCACCGCCCACTCGCCGGCGAGCGGCTGGACGAGCCCGGCCAGGTGCGGATGGTGCAGGGCGATGAGGGGGCGCGCGACGAGCTCGGTGACCCGGCCGCCCGTCTCGGCCTCGCGCCCCGCGGCGTCCAGGAGGGGCCGGTCGTAGACGGCCTTGACGAGCGCGATGCCGGGGTCGGTGAGCAGCGGACCGAGCAGGCCGCTGACGAAGTGGGGGCCCCACTCGATGAGATCGGCGTCGAGGAACGCGAGGACGTCGCCGGTGCTCACGTGCAGGGACTTCCAGAGCGCCTCGCCCTTGCCGCGGGCCGGAGGCAGGCCGGGCAGCACGTCGCGGGCGGCATGCACCGTGGCGCCCGCGGCGCGGGCGACGGCGGCGGTGCGGTCGGTGGAGTCGGAGTCGATGACGATCAGCTCGTCGACGAGGGGCACGTCCTGGAGCCAGGCCTGCCGGATGCCGGCGACGACGTCGCCGACGGTGTCCTCCTCGTCCCGGGCCGGGACGACGACGGTGACCCGGGTGTCGCCCTTGGCGGCGAGCAGCGCGTCGGCGTCCCAGCTGCCCGGCAGGGTCCGGACGGGCATCAGGACTCGTCGGGGACCGGCCGGCGGAACATCGCGAGCATCCCGAGGGCGGCGCCGACACCGCCCACCGCGGCGACGGCACCCCAGCCGATGCCGGAGAGCGGCAGGCCGAACGCGGCATCGAGCGACCAGTCGCCGGGACCGATGACCGCGAGCGCGACGGCGACGATCGCGACGAGGACGACGTACTCCCAGCCGCCCTTGAAGACGAAGTACCCCTTGCCCCGGTGGTCGGTGAGGGCCGCGACGGTCATGAGCCCGACGAACGCCGTGGCCGCGAGCCCGGTGCCGAGGCCGAACGTCACGAGCAGCCCCGCGACGATCTCGGTGCCGGCGGCGATCCGGGCGTGGAGCCACCCGGGGCGCAGACCGAGCGACTCGAACCAGCCCGCGGTCCCGGTGAGCCCGCCGCCGCCCCACACCTTGTTGGCGCCGTGCAGCACGAGCATCGGGCCGAGGGCGAGCCGCACGAGCAGCATCCCGAGGTCGAGGTCCATCCCACTCCGTTCGTCGAACCGGGCAGCCGGAACCGGCCACCCGTCCCACTCTAGGTCGCAGGCGGTGACCCATCTCGCGGGCGGGGGCTTGTCGAACGTCGGGCCCGGGGCGATGCTTGCCGCCATGTCACAGGACACCGCCGCCCTCGCCACCTCCTTCCTCGAGCTGCACCGGGTCCCGACGCTGCTCACCCTCGTCAACGTCTGGGACGTCGCCAGCGCCCGGGTCGTCGCGGAGACGCCCGGCACGGCGGCGCTGGCCACGGCGTCGCACTCGATCGCGGCCTCGCTCGGCTACCCGGACGGCGAGAAGATCCCCCTCGACGAGATGCTCGCGGCGATAGCCCGGATCGTGGGCGCCACGAGCCTGCCGGTGAGCGCCGACCTCGAAGCGGGCTACGGCGACCCCGCCGTGACCGTGCGGCGGGCGATCGACCTCGGCGTCGTCGGGGCGAACATCGAGGACGGCATGCGCCCCCTGGCCGAGGCGGTGCGCGCCGTCGAGGACGTCATGGCGGCCGCGACGGACCTGGGCGTCCCCGACTTCGTCCTCAACGCCCGCACCGACGCGTTCGTACGTCCCGAGGGCCGCTCGCCGGACGAGTGCCTCGACGAGGCGGTCGTGCGCTGCCGGGCGTTCCTCGACGCCGGGGCGCCCGTCGTGTTCGTGCCCCGGGTCGTCGAGCGCGGGCACATCGAGCGCCTCGTCGGCGAGCTCGGCCCGCAGCGGCTCACCGTCATCGGCATCCCCGGGACGTTGCCGCTGTCCGAGCTCGAGGCACTGGGCGTCGCGCGCGTCACCTACGGGCCGTGGTCGCAGCGGGTGGCCCTGACCGCGCTCCAGCAGCTCACCGAGCGCGCGCTCGCCGGGGACGGGGCGCTGCCCGAGGACACCCGCCCGCTCAACTGACGGTGTTGGTCGACAGCGCAGCCTGCTGGTGCGGGGCCATGGTCGACCGCGACACCGCGCTCGAGGCAGTGTCCCTGCGCCGGCCGGTCCTCGTGCGCATGTCGCGGTGTCAGGCTTGCGGTGGGCGCCTCGACCCGAATGAATGGACCCATGACGCAGCCGCCGGTCCGGGTCTTCCTCCTCGACGACCACGAGGTCGTCCGGCAGGGGCTGCGCACCCTGCTGGAGTCCGCCGGTGACATCGAGGTGGTCGGGGAGTCCGGGACCGCCGGCGAGGCGACCGCCCGCATCCCCGCGCTGCGCCCCGATGTGGCCGTCCTCGACGCGCGCCTGCCCGACGGGTCCGGCATCGAGGTGTGCCGCGCGATCCGTTCCGTCGACCCCGGCATCCGGGCCCTCATCCTCACCTCCTACGACGACGACGAGGCGCTGTTCGCGGCGATCATGGCCGGTGCCGTGGGGTACGTGCTCAAGGACGTCAAGGGCCTCGACCTCGTCGACTCGATACGCCGGGTCGCCGCGGGGCAGTCCCTCATCGACCCCGCGCTGGTGACCCGCGTGCTGGACCGGGTGCGCAACGGCCAGGAGACCGCCCCCGAGCTGGCCGGGCTCACCCCGCAGGAGCTGCGGCTGCTCGGCTTCATCGCCGAGGGCCTCACCAACCGCCAGATCGGCGAGCAGATGTCGCTGGCCGAGAAGACGATCAAGAACTACGTGTCGGTGCTGCTCCACAAGCTCGGCCTCGAGCGGCGCACCCAGGCAGCCGTCCTCGCCACCCGGCTGCTGGGCCCCGATCGATGACGGCGCCCGGCCCGGGTGACGCGAGGCTCCAGCGGCTCGTCGCCGCCAACGAGAGCATCGTCGCCGACCTCGACCTGCCCACGGTGCTGCGCCGCATCGTCGAGGCTGCCCTCGAGCTCGTCGGCGCGCGGTACGGGGCCCTCGGCGTCGTCGCCCCCGACCGGCTCGGTCTCGAGCAGTTCGTCCACGTGGGCATCGACGACGACGTGCTCGACCTGATCGGCCACCTCCCCGAAGGCAAGGGCCTGCTCGGGGCCCTCATCGAGGACCCCCGCCCGATCCGGCTGCCCCACCTCGCCGGCGACCCGCGGTCGGTGGGCTTCCCCCCCGGCCACCCGCCGATGGACAGCTTCCTCGGCGTGCCCATCCGGGTCCGCGGCGAGGTGTACGGGAACCTCTACCTCACCGACTCCCGGGCCGGGCAGTTCGACGCCGAGGACGAGGCCATCGCCGTCTCCCTCGCGGCGACGGCCGGCATCGCCATCCACAACGCCCGGCTGTACACCGACAGCGGCCGCCGGCAGCAGTGGCTGCTCGCGTCGTCCGACCTCACCCGTCGGGTCCTGGCCGATCCCACCTCGGTCACCCCGGCGCTCGTCGCCCGGACGGTGCGCACCCTCGCGGGCAGCGTCGCGGTCGCTGTCCTCGAGGTCGCCTCCGCCGAGACGGCGACCGTCACCGCCGTGGCGGGCGAGGCGGCGGAGTCCGCGGTCGGGGCCGAGATCCACCCGCCCGACGCCCTCCACCGCACGATCGCGACCGGGGACGCTCGCGCGGTCGACGTCTTCGAGGCGTCGCCAGGGACAGCCCTCCCGGTGGGCGGGCCGGCCATCCTCCTGCCGCTGCTCGGCTCGCCCCCCACGCTTCTCGTCGCGCTCCGCGAGCCCGGCGCCCGCCCCTTCACCGGTCCCGAGCTCGAGATGGCCTCGACCTTCGCCACCCAGGTGTCGGTGGCGCTCGAGCTCGCGCGGGCCCGGGAGGACCAGCAGCGGATGGTCCTGCTGGAGGACCGGGCCCGCATCGCCCGCGACCTGCACGACCACGTGATCCAGCAGCTCTTCGCCGCCGGGATGTCGGTCCAGGGCATCGCCTCGACGATCGACGACCCCGACCGGTCGCGGGTGCTGGCGTCCGTCGTCGACACCCTCGACGAGGCGGTGCGTCAGGTCCGCACCTCGATCTTCCAGCTCCGCTCCGCCCGTCCCGACGCGAACAGCCTCCGGTCGCTGGTCCTCGACGTCGCCCGCGAGGTCGCGGAGGCACTCGGGTTCGACCCCGACGTCGCGTTCGACGGGCCGGTCGACGCCGTCGGCACCGGCGACCTGGGCGCCGACGTGGTCGCCGTGGTCCGCGAAGCGCTGACGAACGTGGCCCGGCACGCGGGCGCGGACACGGCCGTCGTCCGGCTCCGCGCGGGCGCCGCCGCGCTGACGGTCGAGGTCGCCGACGACGGCCGGGGGGTCAGCGACCCGACCCGCCACAGCGGCCTGTCGAACCTCCAGGACCGTGCGCAGCGACGGGACGGCACCTGCGTCGTGGGCCCGGGCCCCTCGGGCGTCGGGACGCTCCTCACCTGGACGGTCCCGGTCGCCTGAGCCCGCAGCGTCGGCCCAGCGAAGTGCATCAGGACGCGGGTCCAAAGTCCCTGTGCCGGGTCGGCTCCGGCCCCGAGGCTTGAAGTCGACAGGTCCGGCCGATCCGGCGCCGGCCCCGGCCCGAGGAGGCCCCCGATGACCACGACGTCGGCCACCCAGCACGACACGGACACCACGCCCCGGACCGGGAGTCCGGTGGTCGTGGGGATCGACGGCAGCACGGCGAGCAACGCCGCCCTGGACTGGGCGGTGAGCGAGGCCGAGGCCCTCGACCGCCCCCTCAAGCTGCTGCACGCGCACACCGTCCCCCTGCCGTGGCCGGAGTCCATGGCCCCGGTCCCGGTCCCCCCGGAGGCGGATGACCACGTCGTCGAGGACGGCCTCGCGCGGGTCGGCCACGTGGTCGACGCGATCGGCGTCACCGCGGCGAGCGTCGGCGGCAGCGCCGCGGGCTTCCTCGTCGAGGCCTCCGCGACGGCGGCCCTCGTCGTCGTCGGCGGCCCGAGCCACGGAGCCCTCGGCAGCGCCCTCGTGGGCTCGACGACCGTGGAGGTGGCGGCCCAGGCCCGCTGCCCCGTCGTCGTCATCCGCGACCGCCTGCCGGTCACGAGCCTGCCTCGCGGCGTCGTCGTCGGGTCCGACGGCTCCGAGGGCAGCCGCGCCGCGGTCGAGGAGGCCTTCCGGCGGGCCGCCCGGCTCGGCATGCCCCTCACGGTCGTCCACGTGTGGTCCGTGCAGTACTCCGGCGCGGACGTGCTCGTGCCGGACCTCGAGGTCGAGAGGCTGCGCGCCGGCGAGTACGGGCGAGCCCTCACCGCGGAGATGGTCACGGGCATGGCGGAGCGCTACCCCGACGTCCCCCTCCAGCAGGAGGTCGTGCACGGCGACCCCCGGCGGGTCCTCACCAACGTGTCCCGCGGCGCCGAGATGCTCGTCGTGGGCAGCCGGGGGCGGGGCGAGGTGACCGGACTGCTCCTGGGCTCGGTCAGCCAGGCCCTCCTGCGGCACGCCTCCTGCCCGGTGATGATCGTCCGCCCCGGAGCCGTCTCGCACTGACCGCGACCCGCCCCGAACCAGCGACCGAGGTCCCACAAGGTTGGGTCCAAAGTCCCTGTCCCGCAGGACCGCCCCGCGCCACTGTTGAAGTGGCACCACAGCCCAACCAGATCGAAGGAGACCGGGACCATGACCACCATCACCAACCGCGAGAGCACGACCCCCACGTCCGGGGCCGTCACCGCGCCCATCGGAGGCAAGACGTTCCGGGCTGTCGCGGCGGTCACCCGCCTCGCGCTCGGCTGGATCTTCCTGTGGGCCTTCCTCGACAAGCTCTTCGCCCTGGGCTTCGCCACCGGGCGGGACGCCGAGACCGGCGTCGTCGACCGGTTCGGCCCGGCCGCCTGGTTCAACGAGGGGTCCCCGACGAAGGGGTTCCTGTCCTTCGGCACCAAGGGCCCGTTCGCGGAGTTCTTCCAGAGCTTCGCCGGCGCCACCTGGGCCAACTGGCTGTTCATGCTCGGCCTCCTCGCCATCGGTGCCGCGCTCATGCTCGGTGTCGCCATGCGGGTCGCCGCGACCTCCGGGGTCCTGATGCTCGTGCTCATGTGGGCCGCCGTCCTGCCGCCGGACAACAACCCCTTCATGGACGACCACATCGTGTACGCCCTCGTGCTCGTCATGCTGGTCCTCGCCGGCGCGGGCCACACCTTCGGCCTCGGCCGCTGGTGGGAGTCGCGGCCGATCGTCCAGCGGCACCGCTTCCTCGCCTGAGCGATCACACGAGGAGCGCAGGAGCCTCCGGCCTTCGGGTCGGAGGCTCCTGCGCGTCCGCCGCGGATCGTGCCGGCTTGTTTCGCCGAGGTGTCAGCGGGTACGGGTGCTCGTGCACCACTCCCACGACGAAGGAGAACACATGTCGGTTGACGAGAACGTCGCCCAGGACCTGGTCGAGACGCTCAAGGACGGCCGCGACGGGTTCGCCGCCGCAGCGGACAAGCTGCGCGACAGCGACCGGCCGCAGTGGGCCGAGACGATGCAGCGCTTCTCGCAGCAGCGTGATGGCTTCGTCCGCGAAATCGTCGAGCTGGGCCACGCCTATGGCGACGAGGTCGACGAGAGCGGGTCGCTCGCGGCCCGGCTGCACCGCGGCTGGATCGCGATGAAGGACGCCGTCACCGGTGACGACGCCGGCAGCGTGCTCGGCGCCGCCGTCACGGGTGAGGACCACGCCGTGTCCGAGTACGAGAAGGCTCTCGAGCAGGACCTCAGCGAGGGCTTCCGCGGGGTCGTGCAGCGCCAGCACTCCGCCATCGTCGCGGCGCGCGACGAGGTCAAGGCGCTCCAGGCGGCCGACTGACGCCCGGTGGGGCCGCGGGGACCTCTCCCCGCGGCCCCACCCCCGCCCGTCCCCCCATCGACCAATAGGTCACGCCAGGTACGGTGCCCGCCGGCCCGTCCCCACATCGACCAATAGGTCACGCCAGGTCCGGGACCAGGGCGCATCCGTCAGCGGGGCCGGCGAATTTCGCGTGTTCGCAAGGGTTTTCCCGGACGTCTCCGTGGGTACGGTGACTCGAGCACCCGACCCTTCGACGAACGGAACCCCTCATGGACGACACCAACGGCCTGTCCGACCAGGAGCTCGCAGCCGAGGGCGCCGTGGCCCTGCCGGACAAGGAGGTCGTCTCGATCCTCGACCTCAACGCCGACCTCGACCTCGCCATCGACGCCGCCGCCCCGATCGACCTCGCCGTGGCCGCCAACGCCAACGTCGCCGCTCCGATCGACGCCGCCGTCGGTGCCAACATCCTCTCCACCGGCTCGACCGCCCAGGCCCTGGCCGACCAGGGGGTCATGATCGACCAGAACGTCTCGGCGGACGCCACCGCGAACTCCACCCAGGACAGCGGGATCACCCAGGGCGCGAGCCCCGACGCCACGACCCCCGACTCCGGCGTGGCCGCCCCCGACGGCACCACCACCGACCCGACCACCGCTCTGCCCGGCGACGCCACGGGCGATGTCGGCGGAACCGTGGGCGACCTCGCCGACGACGACCTGCTGAACGTCGACGTCGACCTCAACGCCGACGCCAACATCGCGGCCCCGGTCAACGGTGCGGTCGCGGCCAACGCCAACGTCGCCGCCCCGATCGATGCGGCGGTCGCCGCCAACATCGGTTCGATCGACAGCGACGCGGTCGCGGTCGCGCAGCAGGACGCGATCATCAACCAGAACATCGAGGGCTCGGCCACCGCGAACGCGGACCAGACCTCCACCATCGACCAGCCGTAGTCCGCGGGTGAGCGAGGTCACCGACGCCCCGGCCGCCGGACGCACCAGCGACGGCGGATCCCTGCCCGACCGGGCCGACGGCGTCCGGCTGATGGGCGAGATGAGCGGGTCGGGGTACCGGCGACCCCCGGCGCTGGCCCGCCGGGCCGACGGCCAGACCATCCAGCTCACCCCGATGCTGTACCTCCTGCTGGAGGCTCTCGACGGCCGCCGCGACCACGACGAGCTCGCGGCGGCCGTCTCTGCCGCCACCGGCCGCAGCGTCAGCGCCGCGAACGTCGAGACCCTCGTGGGCAAGCTCCGCGAGATGGGTCTGTGCACCACCGTGGACGGCGCCCAGCCGGAGGTCCAGCGCTCCAACCCGCTGCTCGGCCTACGGTTCAAGGCCGTCGTCACCGACCCCGAGCGGACGCGGCGGCTGACCACCCCGTTCGCCGCTCTGTTCAACCCGGTGCTGGTGGCGCTCGTCGTGGCGGCGTTCGTCTGGATCTGCTGGTGGGTGCTGTTCGAGCGCGGGCTGGCCGGAGCCACCCATGACGCCTTCGCCCGACCGGGCCTGCTGCTGGCCGTGCTCGCGATCACGGTGCTCTCGGCCGGTTTCCACGAGTTCGGCCACGCCGCCGCCGCGCGACGCGGGGGCGCCCCGCCCGGCGCCATGGGGGTCGGGCTCTACCTCATCTGGCCCGCGTTCTACACCGACGTCACCGACTCCTACCGGCTCGGCCGCGGCGGTCGCCTGCGCACCGACCTCGGCGGCCTCTACTTCAACGCCATCGTCGCCGTCGTCACCGTCGCGGCGTGGTGGCTCACCCGGGACGACGCGGTCCTGCTGCTCGTCGCGGCGCAGATCCTGCAGATGCTGCGCCAGCTCCTGCCGCTGGTGCGCTTCGACGGGTACCACGTCCTCGCCGACCTCACCGGGGTCCCGGACCTCTTCCAGCGGATCGGGCCGACGCTGCGCGGCCTGCTGCCCTGGAACTGGCGGAGCCCGGAGGCGCAGGTGCTCAAGCCCTGGGCCCGGGCCGTCGTCTCGGCCTGGGTCCTCACCGTGGTCCCGGTGCTCGCCGTCACCCTCGTACTGCTCGTCACGACGTTCCCCCGGATCGTCGGGACCGCGGCGGCGGCCGCCGCCGCGCAGTGGGCGGAGTTCACGACGGCCCTGGACGAGGGCGACCTGGTCTCCGCCACTGCACGAGGGCTGTCGGCACTCGTCGTGCTCCTGCCCGTCGCAGCGATCGCGGTCGTCCTGGTCCGCGTCGCCCACCGCCTCGTCACCTCGGTCCGGACCCGCACCGAGGGCCGCCCCGCGCGCCGCGCCGTGGCCGCGGTCGCCGCCGTCGCGCTCGTGGGCGGTCTGGCCTGGGCGTGGTGGCCGTCCTCGGAGCGCTACCGGCCGATCCAGGCCTACGAGCGCGGCACGCTCGCCGACGCCGTAGCGCTCGCCGGCCCCTCGACCGGGTTCGACGTCGGGTCGACCGGCCAGGGCACCATCGCCTGGCCGGCGGGCACCGACCTGCCGACGCGGGAGCGCCCCCAGCTGGGCATGGTGCTCGTCCCCCGAGACACCGGCAGCGCACCGGCCGGCACCGCGGCGGACTCCCCCGCACCGCAGACCTGGATCTTCCCGTTCTCGGAGCCCCCCGCCCCCGGCGAAGGCGACACCCAGGCGCTGGCGGTCAACACGACCGACGGCACCGCCGTCTACGACGTGGCCTTCGGGCTGATCTGGGCGGACGGGAGCGAGCCCGCGACGAACACCAACGAGGCGTACGCCCTTGCCAGCTGCACCGGCTGCGCGGCCGTCGCGGTCTCCTTCCAGGTCGTGCTCGTGGTGGGGCAGACCGACGTCGCCGTGCCCCAGAACATCTCGGTCGCGGTGAACAGCGACTGCGTCAACTGCCTGACGTTCGCGCTCGCGGTCCAGCTCTTCGTCACCCTCGACGGCCCGCTCAGTGCCGAGGCGACCGCCCGGATCGAGCGGATCTGGCAGGACGTCGTCGCCTACGGCGAGAACATCGGCGAGGTCCCGTTGGCCGACATCCAGGCGCAGCTCACCGCCTTCGAGCAACAGATCCTCGCGGTGGTGGAGGAGGAGCAGGGCCCCCTCGGCGGCGCCGGCCCCTCGGGCTCCCCGACGCCCACCGCGTCCGGCTCGGCGAGCCCATCGCCCTCAGCGACCGACGCCGCCTCGCCGTCCGCCGGCCCGTCGGGAACGACGTCCGCGTCCCCCACGGCGCGCCCGACGGCCGGCCCGAGCTCCAGTCCGAGCCCGTCGCCCTCACCGTCGCCCTCGAGCAGCGCGACGCCGACCCCCTCACCGACGGCCTCCCCCACCGGCACTCCCTGACCGCCTCGGGTCCCCGGTCTCCGGTCACGGACCGGTGGGATCGGCCTCGGCGAGCTCGGCGAACGTGAGCAGCTGCCGCCGTGCCATCACGAGGTCGCCCACTGCGACGAACGGCGCGAGGAGGCGGCCCCGGGCCAGGACGACCTTGAGGAGCAGCCGGGTCGACGTGGCGCCGTTTGGCACGAGGAGGTACGACATGACGGCGCCCATGATCCGGCCGGTCAGCTCACGGCCCTCGTCGACGGCGAGCACCTGGCCGACCGGCCGGCCCCCCGTCCGGGTGAACGCCTCACCGACTCGCGGAGCGTCCAGCCCGAGGAGCCTCCGGGGTGAACGCTGCCCGAGGTTGTCGATCCAGTCGTAGGAGTACGGCGCCACCCGGATCTGGCAGACCCACGGCCACACCTGTGCCGGGGCCGCCGCCACGGTGACCCCGCGCCACGCCTCGAGCACCGGCTCGGGCACGACCCCGTCGCAGGTGTAGCGGCGAGCCACCTCGGCGTCGGTGACACCCCAGCGGTCGCCGAGCACCGGCCCCTACGCCCGCTGTCGGGCGGCCAGCTTGGCCGCCCGCTCCTCCCGCTTCGCGACGAAGCGGGAGGCCTCGTCGTCGAGGGCGGCCACCGCCGCGGCCAGCTCGTCGCGCGCCTTCTCCCCATCGGCGTCGAGGCCCTCGAGCTCCCAGATGCCCCACTGCCGCAGAAGGGGGGCGACGATGTCGTCGTGGTGGATGCGCAGGTCGTAGATGCCGGCCATCGCCATCTGCACCGCCTTGCGTCCGAAGCCCGGGATGATCGCTCCGGGCATCTGGAAGTTCACGACCTCGTCGGTGATCGCCCGCATGGTCTGGCTCGGGGTCAGCTCGAGCGCCGCCTGGATGATGTTGCGGTAGAAGATCATGTGGAGGTTCTCGTCCTTGGCGACCCGGATGAGGAGCTTCTCGGCGATGGGCTCCTCGGTGAAGCGCCCGGTGTTGCGGTGCGAGACCCGGGTCGCGAGCTCCTGGAACGAGACGTAGGCGCAGACGTTCAGCAGGGGCTTGTCTCCGGAGTCGTAGCCGGCCTCCATCGTGTCCATCCGGGCCCGCTCGAGCTCGTCGGGGTCGACGCCGCGGGTGACGAGGAGGTAGTCGCGGATACAGAACGCGTGCCGGCCCTCCTCGGCGGTCCAGCGGTTGACCCAGGCTCCCCACGCGCTGTCCCGACCGAACGCACGCTCGATCTCCCGGTGGTAGCTGGGGAGGTTGTCCTCGGTGAGGAGGTTGACCTCGAGAGCGGTCCGGGCGATCGGCGAGAGCGGGGACTGCTCGACCGACCAGGGCTCGCCGCCGAGCTCCTTGAAGTCGCGGCCGAGCGACCACGGCACGTACTCGTGCGGCATCCACTCCTGGGCCGCGCCGAGGTGCCGGTTGAGGTTCTCCTCGACCGTGGGCTCGAGGGCGGCGAGCAACTGGGCGCTGTCGAGTGTGGCCATGGATCCTCCTCGGTGGCGAACGCGCGGGGCCGCGCCCTACCCCTTGCCTACACCCTCGGAGCGGTCCGGACCAGGGCTGGCGCCGGATCGTCGCGTGTCAGAACACGACCTTGGTGCGGAGCAGGCCCTCGCCACCGGCCCGACCGGACAGGATCCGGCAGAACTCCACCGCGTCGAGCACGAGGTGTTCGCCCCGGTCGCCCTGCACGAAACGGCCACCGGCCGGACCGGTGAGCTCGAGGTCCACCGGCCGGCCGTGGCGGGCGGCCCAGTCGGCCACGATGTCGGCGACGATCCGGCCGTCGACGTCCTGGTCGAGGTCGGGCCGGCGGCCCACGGCCCGGCAGATGTCGATGCGGTGCAGCCAGACGTCGCGGGTCAGGATGACGTCCATGAGCTCGCCGAGGCCGATCGACGCGGGAGTGCCGCTCGCGACCGAGCCGGAAGGCGCCATCGGGATCCTCCGGCGCCGCAGGAGGCCCGGCGTCCGCGCCCGGCCCCGTACCGCGCGTGGGGCCAGGGCGCGCAGCTCCGCGATGAGCTCGGCCGGGGTGAGGTGCTCGTTGCGCTCCACCTGGTAGGCGTTCATCGCGTCCATGTCGTTGCCGTCGAAGGCGCCCTTGGCCCGCTGCCCGTGCACGACCTGCCGGACGAACTCCACCCGCGACGCGTGGCCGCGCGCCGCGCCGACGAGGTGGGCCACCATGGCATGCACCGTCCACGCCGCGCAGTCCGTGGGTCGACCCCAGGCGTCGTCGGGCAGGCTCTCGAGCAGCGCGATCAGCCGGTCGTAGGCGGCTGCGGCGAGACGGTCGGCCTCGGGGCCCCGGGTGATCCGGGGGACGGTGACGATGTCGACCTGGGTCGTGGTCACGGTGCGGTCCTCTCGTTGATCTCGTGCAGCACCATGCGGACGGCGCGGTCGGTGAGCGCCACCCACCGCTGCCCGCCTGGCTCGTTCGCGATCTGCTGTGCCGCCAGCCCCGCCACCAGCGCCGTCCACAGGTCGACGTCACGGTCCTCCCGGATCCCCGCCCGGGCCAGCGCCTCGCGCATCCGGGTGAAGCTGTCGGTGCTCGCCGCGTACGCCTCCGGCGAGGGCTCCCAGCCCGGGACGGCGCGGGTGAACATCAGCTGGTAGCGCGGGACCGACGCCTGGCAGAACGCCAGCCACTGCTCGGCACCGGCGACCAGCCACGCGTGCGGGTCCTCACCGGGGTCGGTCGCCCACGCCTCCGGCGCCCAGATGGCGGCGTCGAGGTCGCGGTAGGCCGCGGCGAACATGGCGTCGTAGATCGCGGCCTTGCTGTCGAAGTAGCCGTAGAGCGAAGGAGCGCGCATGCCCACCTCGGCCGCCAGGTCGCGCAGCGTCAGCCCGACGAGGCCCTCACGCTCGGCGAGGCGCCACGCCGCGGCGATGATGTCGTCACGGGTGCGGCTGCGCCGCGCCTCGACTCGCTGCTCCATCGATCAACCTAACGTCGTTCGAATCTCCGAACGTTGTTAGGTTAGGCCGCGGCGGAGCCACCGTCAAGGGCCCAACGTGCCGGCAGGCCTCAGTGGTACTCGGGGTTGGGGTGGTCGGGGTCGCTGAGGTCCCAGTTGGTGCTGACGTTGCCGTGCGCCGGGATGCCGCCCTGGTCGGTGATCCGGCGGGCCGTGTGGAGCATGTTCCACGCGGCGAAGACGGTGTTGCGGGTGGTCCAGTGGTTCTGCGCCCCCCGGTCGTCGTCGAGGTACGACGGCCCCGGCCCGGCCTCGCCGACCCAGTACGAGTCGGCCTGGGGCGCGATGGTGAACCCGATGTGCGAGAGCGCATAGAGCATCTGCGCCGCACAGTGCTTGCCGCCGTCCTCGTTGCCGGTGACGAGGACGCCGCCGACCTTGCCGTAGTACGACCACTGCCCGGCGTCGTTGAGCTTGCCGGACCAGCCGTAGAGCCGCTCGATGACGAGTCGGGTCATCGAGGACTGGTCCCCGAGCCAGATGGGTGTCGCGAGGACGACGATGTGCGCCGGGGCGATGAGCTCGCGGTAGAGGTCCGGGAAGTCGTCGACCTCGGCGCCCTGCTCACGCATGTCGGGCTGCACGCCGGGCGGGATCGTGTGGTCGACGACCCGGATCGTGTCGACCCGGGCCCCCACCCCGCGCAGCACGTGGGCCGACACGGCGATGAGGCCGTCGGTGTGGCTGGGCGCCGGCGACGGCTTGAGCGTGCCGTTGAGGTAGACGGCACGCAGGTCGCTGAAGTCGGTCTCGTTCGCGGCGATCTCGGCGTCGATGAACGCCTGGACGGGCTCGGGCAGCATGGCGTACTCCGATGGTCGGCTGGACCTCCCGAATCTAGACCCGCCACGGGATGACCACCAGACATCGCATGACGAGCACGCCGCCCCCGGCCCGTGCCGGCCGGCTCGCCCCGCGGCGACCGCTGGGGCATGCCACGATGGCGCATGGTCGAGCTGCTGGTCATGGCCGGTGCGATCTTCGGGTTCGCGATGGTCTCGCGCCGAGCGACGATGTCGTCGGTGACGGCGCCGATGGTCTTCACCGCCGCGGGTCTGCTCGTCGGCACCCTGGGAGCCGACCTGTTCGACCTCTCCCTCGGCGGTGAGGTCGTCGCGACCCTCGTCGAGGCGACCCTCGTGCTCGTGTTGTTCACCGACGCCGCCCGGATCGACCTGCGAGCGCTCCGTTCCAACGCCGGCATCCCCGGGCGGCTGCTCGGCGTCGGGCTCCCGCTCACGATCCTCGCCGGGACCGGGACGGCCGCCCTGGTCTTCCGCGACCTCACGCTCGTCGAGGCGGGTCTCGTCGCCGCCATCCTCGCCCCGACCGACGCGGCCCTCGGCCAGGCCGTGGTCAGCGACCGCCGCCTGCCGGTGCGGATCCGGCAGAGCGTCAACGTCGAGAGCGGGCTCAACGACGGGATGATGGTGCCGGTCGTCACCGTGCTGCTGGCCATCGCGGCGGCCGAGGCCGGTGGAACCGACGGCTGGGGCGGCCTCATCGCCCAGCAGCTCGGGTTCGGGCTGCTCGCCGGCCTCGTGGCGGGCGGGCTCGGCGGCCGGCTGCTGCACCACCGCTCGGCAGCGGGCGCGGTGGACGGCATCTACCGGCAGCTGGCCACCCTGGCCGTGGCGGCCGGCGCCTTCGCCGCGGCCGAGGTCCTCCATGGCAACGGGTTCATCGCGGCGTTCGTCGCGGGCCTGGCCTTCGCCCGCGCCGCCACCACCGAGTGCGCCGACGTCCAGGACTTCACCGAGGACGAGGGCGAGCTGCTGACGGCGGTCACCTTCTTCATCTTCGGTGCCGCTCTGGCGGGTCCTCGGCTGGCCGACTGGACGTGGCAGATCGGGCTGTACGCGCTCGCGTCGCTCACCGTCGTCCGGGTCGTGCCGGTGCTCCTGGCGCTGGCTCGCTCGGGAACCCTCGTCGAGACCCGGTTGTTCCTCGGGTGGTTCGGTCCCCGCGGTCTCGCGTCCATCCTGTTCGCGCTCATCGTGTCGCAGGAGCTCGACAGCCCTCGCGTCGAGACCGTGCTCGACATCGCCGTCTGGACGGTGCTCGTCAGCGTCTACGCCCACGGGTTGAGCGCGAGCCCCTGGGCGGCACGCCTGGGTGCCCGGCTCTCGGGGGGCCACCCCGACATGCCCGAACGCGGCCCCGCCACCGAACTGCCGACGCGGCGCACCATCGGCTGACGGGACGGCGGCCCGAGGGCGTCAGGTCACCGCCGGCTGCCGCTGCGGCCCCAGGACGCGGGTGTCGGGCTGGGTCGCGTAGGCCGGCGCCTCCCGGGGCCGGCCGAACCGCAGGTAGAGCGACGGGACGACGAACAGGTTGAGCAGCGTCGAGGTCAGCAGTCCCCCGAGGATGACGATGGCCATCGGGTACTCGATCTCGTGGCCCGGCACGTCGCCCATGACGACGAGCGGCACGAGCGCGAGCGCGGTCGCGAGGGTCGTCATGAGGATCGGGGCGAGGCGCTCCTTGGCGGCTCTGACGACGAGCTCGGGGCCGAAGGTCACGCCTTCAACGGCCTCGAGGTGCTGGCAGTGGCTGATCATGAGGATCCCGTTGCGGGCGGCGATGCCCAGCACGGTGAACAGCCCGACGAAGGACCCGATCGTCATCGTGCCTCCGGTGAGCCAGGCGGCGAGGACCCCGCCCACGAGGGCCATCGGGAGGGTGAGCAGGCTGAGGACGGCGAGCCGCCAGCGCCGGAAGGACCCGTAGAGCAGCCCCAGGATCGCCAGGAACGCGACGCCGGACAGGAGGCGCAGTCGCTGCGACGCCGCCGCGCGCTCGGTGTCCTCACCGCTGACCTCGACCCGGTAGCCGACCGGCAGCTCGACGGCCATCGCCGCCGCCTCCACGTCGGCTGCCACGTCGGCCAGCGGCCGGCCCTCGACGTTGGCCCCGACGTCGAGGCGACGGGACCCGTCGATGCGCCGGATCATGCTGGGGGTCGAGCTCATCTCGACCGAGGCGATGTCGCCCAGCCGCACCGTGTCGCCGCCCGGGGTGTCGATGAGCAGGTCCCGGACGTGGTCGGGCGTCTGCCGCGCCTCGGGCACGCTCCACACCATGACGTCGTACGCCTTGCCGGTGCGGAACACGTCGGACAGCTCCTCCGCGGCCAGGTAGATCGCCGTCTGACGGCGCACGTCGCCCGGCTTCAGCCCCACGGCCTGGGCCTTGTCCAGGTCGACCTCGACGACGAGGTGCGGGATCCGGGTCTGCAGGTCGGTGTGCGGGTCCCTGACGCCGGGGATGCCCGCGATGGCGTCCTCGATCTCGTGCGCCTTGTCCTCGATGACGTCGAGGTCGTCCCCGAAGACCCGGACGACGACGGCCTCCCCTGCTCCGGTGAGCACCTCACGGATGCGTTCCTTGAGGTAGGTCTGCACATCCCGGCGCAGCCCGGGGTACCCGTCGACGACGGTCTGCACGCGGTCCAGGGTCGCCTCGTAGTCCTGGTCCGGGTCGATGCTGATCCAGTTCTCGACGAAGTAGATGCCGTACACCTCGTCGCCCATCGCGGCCTGGCCCACGTGGGCACCGAAGTTGCGGACCCCGGGCACCTCCCGCAGCTCCCGGCTCGCGGCCCGGGTGACGTCCATCGTCTCGTCGTAGGACGCGCTCGGCTCCAGCACCCAGTGCATGAGGAAGTCGCGCTCCCGGAACGTCGGCAGCAGGTCCTGGCCGAGCCGGGGGACGACCGCCGCCCCACCGACCACCAGCGCCGCGACGATGACGTACGCCGCGAGCGGTCGGCGCACGGTGCGCCGCAGCACCCTGGTGTAGCCCCCCTGCAGCGCGCGCACGTGGCGGGGGGCCTCGGCCTGCAGCGTCGCCCGACGGAGCAGGATGAGCGCCATCGCGGGGGTCACCGTGACCGCGACGAGCATCGACGCCGCGACGGCCAGCGTGTACGACAGGGCCAGCGGCTGGAAGAACGAGCCCATGAGCCCGGTGAGGAAGAACACCGGGATCGCGGCGGCGAGGATGATGAGGGTCGCGTACACGATGGGGCTGCGGACCTCCATCGAGGCGTCCAGGACGATCGACGCGGTCGAGCGCGTCCCTCCCTGGGCCCGGTGCTCGCGCAGCCGGCGCACGATGTTCTCGACGTCGATGATGGCGTCGTCGACGACCACCCCGACGGCGATCACCAGACCCGCGAGCACCATCGTGTTCGTCGTCTCACCGCGCAGGTGCAGGACGTACGCGGCGGCGACGAGCGACAGCGGGATCGCCACGAGGGAGATGACGGCGGTGCGCCACTGGAAGAGGAAGAAGACCAGCACGACAGCCACGAGCAGGATGCCCAGAGTGAGGGCCTGGGTGAGGTTGTCGATGGCCAGCTCGACGAAGCTCGCAGGGCGGAAGATCGTCGTGTCGATCTCGAGCTCCTCGAGCGCCGGCGCCATCGCCGCGAGGGACTCCTCCACCTCGTGGGTCACGTCGAGGGTGTTGCCCCACGGCAGCTTCTCGACGATGAGCAGCAGGCCGTCGCCGTCGTTGATGACCGCGTCGCCGATGAGCAGCTGATGGCCCTTGACCACCTCGGCGACATCGCCCATGACGATCGTCCGGTCGTCGGCGCGGTCGACGACGATCTGCTTGAGCGTCTCGGCGGAGTCGAGCGGCAGCACGTGCTGGACGATGTACCGCTGGTCGCCGGAGTCGACGTAGCCCCCGGTGCCGATCTTCGTGCCGGTGCGGTGCTTGAGCAGGCCGGCGTCGGTCCCGGCCGATGCCGCCGCCATGACCTGTTCCAGGGTGACGCCCTCTGCGCGCATCCGCTCGGGGTCGATCTGGATCTGCCACTGGTTCTTGCGCATCCCCCACACCGCGACGTTGGCGACGCCGGGCAGCGACATCAGCTCCGGCCGGATCTTGTAGCGCACCAGGGTCGCCTGCTCGATGAGGTCGAGGGAGTCGGACCTGATCCCGATCTTCATGACCCGGCTCGTCGCGGACAGCGGCTGGAGCACGACCGGCGGGGTCGCCCAGCTGGGCAGGGTCGGCGTGATCGTCTGGATCCGTTCGGACACGAGCCGCCGGGCCTCGATGACGTCGGTGCCCTTGACGAAGATGAGCTCGATCGAGGACTGCTGGGGGATCGACTTCGACCGCAGCGTGTCGAGGCCGGGCATGCCCGTCAGGCCCTGCTCCAGCGGCACCGTGATGAGCTCCTCCACCTCCTGCGCCGACAGGCCCAGCGCGTCCGTCTGCACCTCGACCCGCGGGGGGGCGAACTCGGGGAAGACATCGACCGGGGTGTCCCGTAGCTGGAGCCCGCCGACCACCAGCATGGCCACCGACGCCGCCACGACGATGAACCGGAACCTGAGGCTCGCGGTGAGGATTCGACGCATCACGGTCCGGCCCTCCTAGTGGCCGCCGCCGACGCCGTTCTCGGCGCCGTACAGCTTGATGGACGCCCGGGTGACGATCCGCGTCCCGACGGCGGGGCCGGCCGACAGGAGGGCCGTGTCGCCCTCGACGCGGTCGATCGTCACGGGGACGCGGATGAACGTGCGCTCCTGCGGGTTCGAGTAGACCCAGGGGGCGCCGGTCTTGTCGTACACGACCGCGGAGTACGGAATGGACCCCTCGTCGTCGACCGTCACGGTCAGCAGCTCGAGTCGGCGGACCGCGTCGGCCGTCAGGGTGAGGGTCTTGGGGGCCTTGTCGTCCGCCCCGTCGACGATCTCGACGGCCGGTACGGGCGTGTGGACCGCGGCGTCGCTCGCGGTGCACCCGGCGGCGGGCAGCGTGCCGAGCGCCACGGCAACGAGGGCGGTCGGGAGCGCTGACCTACGCATGGGCGCCCACGCCTCGGAGCCCCAACCGGGCTGCGTCGTCGAAGGACAGGTCGTCGACGGCCTCGAGCCGCTCCCCGTACCTGAGGGCGACCGCCGGCAGCACGACGAGCGCCACCAGACCGGTCGTGACGGCTCCACCCGCGACGACGAGCGCGAGATGGGCGATGCCCTCGAGGCCGGCACGGCCGCCGAGGACGGCGACCCCCAGCCCGACGAGCAGGGTGAGCACTGTCGCGGGGAGGACCGTCCCCGTGGCCGCAGCGAGGTGCGTGCGGTCCTCGGTGCCACTCCGAACGGTCCGCAGGATGGTGAGCGCGTTGTGCACCCCGAGGACGCCGAGCGCGAGCAGCCCCGCCAGGGCGCCCACGGTGAGGTCACCGATGAGCAGGGCCGCGACGAGCCCGCCGGTCAGTCCGAGCGGGAGCGTGGCCATGGCCGCCACCGACGTCCACCAGTTGCGGGTCGCCGCCTGGAGGAGCAGGAGCACCCCGAGCACCGCCGCGATGCCGTACAGCAGGACGTCGCGCTGGTTCCCGGCGATGAGCGCTGCTTCGTGGCGCACCTCGGCGTGGTACTCCGTCGGCAGGGCCATCCGGGCGAGGGAGGCGGCGACCGCGTCACGGACCCCGCCGCCGGAGACGTCCGCGACGATGTCGAGCCGTCGCTGCACGGCCTCTCGTTCGATGACCGTCGGCTGCTCGGCCACCGCGACCGTGGCGACGTCGCCGAGCGCGACGTGCGTGCCGTCCGGGGTGTCGATCGGGAGGGCCCGGACCATCTCCGGGCTGTTGCGCATCTCCTCGCCCGACCACACCTGGACGTCGAAGACCTTCTGCTCCTCGAAGATGGCACCGACCTCGAGACCTCCGACGAGCGTGGCGGCCTGACGCCGGACGTCCCCGGGGGTCATGCCCAGCGCCTCGGCCTTCGCGAGGTCGACCGAGATCTGGATGTTCTGCTCCGTGGGGGGCTCGACGAGCCGGGCGCCGGTCACGCCTGCGGTCCCCGACACGACGCCCAGGACGTCGGCGGCGCTCGCGCGCAGGATGTCCGGCTCGGGCCCGTACACGGACACGACGAGCGGGCCGTCGGCGTCGGGGAGGATCGTGTCGACCCGCCCGTCGAGGAAGCCGCGCACCGTGGTGTCGAGGCCACCGGCCGCACGCGCGGCCGCCAGCGCCTCGCCTGCCACGGCCTCCCGGTCGGCGCCGTCGTCCAGGGTGATCCACAGCTCCCCGGAGTTCGCGCCGACGATGCGCTCGCCGCTCACCGCGCGCCCGAGGTGGCCGCCGACCCCGGCGACCCCGTCGATCCGGCGCAGGTCGCCGGAGAGCGCCGTGAGCGTGCGCGCGAGCGCCTGGGGTGCCGTTCCTTCGGGCGCGACGGCCTCGAGCACGAGACTCCGCTCCTCGAAGGTCGGCCGGGTGTCCACCCCCAGTCCGACCGCCAGGGCCACCGAGGCCCCGACCCCGACCGCGACGACCGCGACGACCGCGACGGCGGACGCCGCGACCCGGCCGACCGCAGACGTCAGGCGCGGGGAGGTGGCCCGCTCCGGGGGGAGGTGTGCCGCGCGGGGCGCCCCGACGAGGGCGGCGACCGCGGGCGCGACGAGGAGCGCGACGACGAGCGAGCCGGCGGCGGCTGCGAGGAAGCCGAGGGCGACCTCGGGCAGGAACGCACCGGCGCGGCCGGCCAGCAGGAACGCCGGGACCGCCATGAGCACGACGGCCGCAGCCGTGTAGACGGCCGTGAGGCCGGCCCCGGTGTACGCGTGGCCGACGCGCTGGAGCGGCGTGAGCTCGCGGGGTGCCCGCGCGACGCCGTCGACCGCCGAGACGGCCTGGCCGATCGCGAGCACCGCGCCGGCCGCCAGCCCGGTGAGGGCGAGGACGCTCACGGGCGCGGGCCGCAGCCACAGGAGGAGCCAGCCACCGAGCAGCGCGAGCGCGACGGTGGTCGTCACGGACACCGCGGGCCGCCAAGCGCGGTAGATCAGCGCCGACGCCACCGCCACGAGGAGCAGGGCCAGGCCGGCGGCGAGCGCGAGGTTGCGGCCGGCGTCCGCGACGTAGTCGGCGGGCCGGTAGAGCGTGGGGTCCATCGTGACCCCGGGGAGCCCGACGGACAGGCTGGCCAGCGCGGCCTCGATCCCGGCGCTCACCTCGGCGGTGCTGACCCCGGGCTGCTTCTCGACGACGAGGACGAGCCCCGAGGCGTCGTTGACGATGCCGTCGCCGATGATCGTCGGTGGTGCCTCGACGATGTTCGCGACGTCGGACAGGACGACGTCACCGTCCGCTCCTTCGACCGCGACCCGACCGAGGGCGGCGCTGTCGGTGATGGGCGAGATGTGCTGGACGTTGACCCGCTGCTGGGGCAGGTCGAGGAAGCCGCCACGGCCGGGCGTCGAAGCCTCGAGGAAGCTGAGCGGTGAGACCCACAGCGAGTTGCCGGTGGTCGCCACGAGCTCGTCGAGGGTCACCCCGTGCCGCTCCATCCGGGCGGGGTCCGCCTCGACGTGCAGCTGACGGTCCCGCATCCCCCAGATCGCGACGTTGGCCACGCCCTGCACGCTCATCAGCTTGGGGCGGATCGTCCAGCGCGACAGCACGGACAGGTCCATGAGCGACTGGTCCTCCGACGACAGCCCGATCATCATGACCCGGTTGGCCGCCGACACGGGCTGGAGCATGACCGGCGCCTTCGAGGCGTTGGTCAGCAGCGCACCCTGGGTCAGCCGCTCCTGGACGACCTGCCGGGCCCGGATCTCGTCGGTTCCCTCCTCGAACGTCATGACGATCGAGGAGAGGCCCGGGATCGAGGCGGAGCGCATGGAGTCGACCCAGGCCACCCCGCTCAGCAGGTTCGACTCGAGGGGGACGGTGACGAGGTCCTCGACCTCCTGGGCCGACAGCCCCAGTGCCTCCGCCTGCACCTCGACCGTCACCGGCCGGAACTCCGGGACCGGCTCCATCGGGGTCGTCGCGACCTGCACGGCCGCGAAGGCCGTCGCCCCGACAGCGAGAATGACGATGAGAATGCGAAGGCGGATCGCCGACGCAACAACATGACCGACCATGAGACACCCCTGCCCGTCCGGCTGCGGCAGGGGTGCGCGTCAATCGACGTTTCCCCGACCGCTTGCGGTGAGACTAGTGATGCCGAACGGGGTTGGTAATAGCCCGTTCTGCTCATCTATTTCGGGGGGGCGTCAGGGTCCGTCGTCGTGGTCCTGACCCGCCACGTGGCGGAGCAGCGCCGGGTCGGCCGAGGTGAAGCGGTCGACCTCCTCGCCACCGTCGCAGCGGCACAACGCGATCGTCACCCGGCCGTCGCGGGACGCCAGGACCTCCCACGTCCCGCCGGCGCCCTCCCACCGGGTGAGCCGGAGCAGGTCCTCGGACTCGGCGTCGGGGTGCTGCATCGCCCCCCGGCCCCTCAGGTCACGGTCTTGACGACGGTGAGCAGGACGGCCGCGTCCTCGAGCGCGGTCAGGGCGTGGCGGGACCGCGGGATGATGACGTGGTCCCCGACGGTGCCGTCCCAGCGCTGGTCACCGGCCGTGAGCCGGACCCTCCCCCGGAGCACCTGCAGGGTCGCCTCGCCGGGGCTCTCGTGCTCGGCCAGCTCGTGCCCGGCGAGCAGGGCGATGACGGTCTCGCGCAGCATCCGGTCGTGGCCGCCCTGGATCGTCCGCGACGACCGCGCGCTCGGCGCTTGCCGGGCCGCCTCCAGCTGACCGTCGGCGAGGTCCAGCAGTGGGGTTGACTCCATGGCGACCGCCTCCTGCCCCGACGATAGCGGTCCGCCGGCCCGCGCGGCCCGGCCGACTAAGACACGGAGGCCCTGACGCCGAGCTCGACGGAGAGGCTCGCCTGCTGCCTGTCCGGTGGCGATCTCGACCCCCGGGTCGGCCACGAGCGGCTCCCCGTCGAGATCGGGGTGCGGGGCCCCGGTTCGGAGACTGGTGAGCGAGTCGTCGCGCGCCGGACCCGGGTCCCGGTGCTGCGCCCTCCTACGAGGGGCTGGTCGGCCCGGCTCCCCGGAGCACGTCCAGCAGACGCCGCACCTCGAGCGCCACGGCGTCCCGGCCCGGGCCCAGGTATCTGCGCGGGTCGACGACCGCCGGGTCGGCCAGGGCAGTCCGCACGGCCGCGGTCAGGGTCACGTTGAGGATCGTGCCGATGTTGATCTTGACCATCCCCGACGCGACCGCGGCCCGCAGGGTGTCGTCCGGCACCCCCGAGGAGCCGTGCAGGACGAGGGGCACCGGCAGGGTGGCCGCGAGCCGCCGGATGAGGTCGAGGTCGAGCGCGGCGGTGCGGTCGACCATGGCGTGCGAGCTGCCCACCGCGACGGCGAGCCCGTCGACCCCCGTGGCCTCGACGAAGGCCAGCGCCTCGGCCGGGTCGGTCCGCACTCCCGGGGCGTGGGCCCCGTCCTTGCCGCCGATCTCGCCCAGCTCCGCCTCGAGCCAGACCCCGTTCGCCGAGGCCCACTCCGCCGCCGCCCGCGTCGCCGCCACGTTGTCGTCGTAGGGGAGCGTCGAGGCGTCGAACATCACCGAGCTGATCCCGTGGTCCACCGCCTCCCGCATGAGGTCGGCGTTCTCGACGTGGTCGAGGTGCACCGCCATCGGCACCCCGGCCTGGTCGGCGACCGCGACCGCTGCCGCGGCCAGCGGCCGCAGCCGCCCGCCGTGGTAGCGCACCGCGTTCTCGCTGAGCTGCAGGACCGCCGGGTGCCCGGCGGCCTCGGCGCCGGCCGCGATCGCCTCCGCGTGCTCGAGGGTGATGACGTTGAACGCGGCGACCCCGCGGCGGGCGTGGCGGGCGGCCTCGATGAGGGCGGCCGTCGTGGCGAGCGTCATGGGGCTCTCCTGGTCGTGGGCGCGGAAAGGTCGGCGCCGATGCGGGGGGTGGTGCAGCAGTCGGCATCCTGCCAGCCCACCCCCGGCCGCCGGGACCCCGCGGGCCCCGGCCTCACTTCTTCTGGAGCTCCGGGCGCTCCCAGCCGCGCTGGGGTGCTCGGCTGCCGGGACGCGCGTCGCGGGAGCGGTAGACGAGGTAGGGCCGGGTGAGGTACCCGATCGGTGCGGAGAAGACATGGACCAGCCGGGTGAACGGCCACATGGCGAAGAGGAGGAACGCAAGGAGGGCGTGGGCCTGGAAGCCGAGCGGCGCCGCCGCCATCAGCTCGGGCTCGGGCCGGAAGAGGAAGATGCTGCGGAACCACGGGCTGACGCCCTCGCGGTAGTTGTACTCGCCGCCGAACTGCAGCAGGCTCCCCGCGATGGTGTTCCACATGCCGAGGAGGATCACCGTGCCGAGGAGCGCGTACATCACCTTGTCGTTGACGGTCGTGGCGCTGAAGACCGGCCCGGTCGTGCGGCGCCGGTAGACGAGGATCACCAGGCCCGCGACCGCCGCGAGCCCGGCCGGGATGCCGCCGGCGAGCGCGATGACGTGGTACGTGTGCGGGCTCAGGCCGAGGGCGTTGGTCCACACCTGGGGGATGACGAGCCCGACGACGTGCCCTGCGACGACCCCGAGCATCCCGAAGTGGAACAGGGGGCTGCCGATGCGCAGCAACCGGTCCTCGTAGAGCTGGCTGGAGCGGGTCGTCCAGCCGAACTTGTCGTAGCGGTAGCGCCAGACGTGGCCGACGACGAAGACGGCGAGACAGACGTAGGGCACGATCACCCAGAGGAACATGGTCATCGCGGGGCTCCCACGGGGATGGTCGGGCCGAGCAGGGCGGTGGTGTCGGCGGGTTCGGGTCGGGGGTTGAGGCGCGGGTCCATGGCGTAGGGCTCGAGACCCACCTCCTCCTGGGGCGGCCCCTCCGCGACGAGACGCAGCAGCGCCTCCTCGTCGTCGCCCTCGAGCCGCGGCAGGGTCGTGCGCAGGGCCTCGACGACGGGCAGCCACGGCGAGCTCCGCTGCGCGAGACCGGCCCGCAGGACCTCGATGCCCACGCGGTGCCGGGTGAGCAGATGCCACCCCGTGGCCCAGTCGTGCGCCGCGCCGAACTCGAGCACGACGCAGAGGTGGTCGGGCAGCTCGACGTCGCTGTCGAAGTCGACGCCCGCCTTCCGGTATGCCTGCTTGAACTCCACGAGGGCGACCCCGCGGCGGCGGGTGTCGCCGTGCGTGAAGTAGGTGAGGTGCAGTGAGCACTTGCGGGTGATGTCGAAGGTGTCGACGTACTCCTGCTGCAGCGCGGTGAGGTCGCCGCGCTCGAGGGAGTCCAGCGCCTCGGCGAGCGGCAGCCGCTGCGCCTCCGGCAGCGCACCGACGACCCGGCGCAGCATCGGCACCCTCGCGACGAGGGCATCGTCGGGGTAGTCGAGCAGCAACGAGGCGACCTGCCAGGTGTCGGACAGTGCCCGCTCGTCCAGGCCCGGCCGCTCCTTCCGGTGTCGGCGCCAGCTCATCGGTCGCCTCCCTCGTCGTCCCCGGCGGATCTGGGGAACATCCCCTCGGGCAGACCCCGGCCGTCCCAGGTGAGCAGGTTGATGCGGCCGCGCATCGGGTTGTCGGCGGGCAGCGCCTCCATGGTGTCGGCCGTCTGGGCCTGCTGGAGCACCCGGAAGTTCTCGACCGCGACCGGCGTCGGCGCCCCACCCGACCCCTCGCCGAAGATCTCCTGCCCGCCGCCGTACTCGGACACCGCACACTCGGTGGCGAGCTCCTCGAGGGCGTGGGCCTGCTCGGCGTGCGCGGTCGGGATGACGTACCGCTCCTCGTACTTCGCGATGGCGAGGAGGCGGAACATGTCGTACATGGCCTCGCCCTCCATCCCGACGGCGGCGGGGATCTCGTCGCGGGGGTCGCGACCGAGGTTGATGTCGCGCATGTACGACCGCATCGCGGCGAGCTTCTTGAGCACGCCGTTCACCGGCTCCACGTCGCCGGCCGTGAAGAGGTTCGCGAGGTACTCGACCGGGATCCGCAGGGTGTCGATCGCCCCGAAGAGGTTGTCGACGTCCTCGGCGTCATAGCCGGTGTCCTTGATGACGTCGACGACGGGCGACAGCGGCGGGATGTACCAGACCATCGGCATCGTGCGGTACTCCGGGTGGAGCGGCAGCGCCACCTTGTAGTCCATGATCAGCTTCTTGACGGGGCTGCGCCGTGCGGCCTCCATCCAGTCGCCCGGGATGCCCGCCTGCTCGGCCGCGCGCTGCACCTCGGGGTCCTCGGGGTCGAGGAAGACGCCCAGCTGGGACTCGTACAGGTCGGTGTCGTCCTCGGCGCTCGCGGCCTCGAGGACCCGGTCCGCGTCGTAGAGGACCAGGCCGATGTACCGCAGCCGGCCGACACAGGTCTCGGAGCACACCGTCGGGATCCCCACCTCGACCCGCGGGTAGCAGAAGGTGCACTTCTCGGCCTTGCCGGTCTTGTGGTTGAAGTAGATCTTCTTGTACGGGCACCCGGTGATGCACATCCGCCAGCCGCGGCAGGCGTCCTGGTCGACCAGGACGATGCCGTCCTCCTCGCGCTTGTAGATCGCCCCGCTCGGGCAGGACGCCGCGCAGGACGGGTTGAGGCAGTGCTCGCAGATGCGGGGCAGGTAGAACATGAAGGTCTGCTCGAACTCCATGCGGACCTTGTCCTCGATGCCCTTGAGCATGACGTCCTTGGCCGCGTGCTCGCGCGAGCCGCCGAGGTCGTCGTCCCAGTTGGCGCTCCACGAGATGTTGATGGGCTTGCCGGAGATGAGGGAGTACGGCCGGGCGACGGGGAAGTTCTTCTGCGCCGGCGCGTTGAGCAGCGTCTCGTAGTCGTAGGTCCAGGGCTCGTAGTAGTCCTGGATGGAGGGCATCTTGGGGTTGCTGAAGATCGTCGCCAGCTTGCGGAACCGGCCGCCGGCGCGCAGCCGAAGCCGCCCGTTCTTCACGACCCAGCCGCCCTGCCACTCCTCCTGGTCCTCGTAACCTCGGGGGTAGCCGAGCCCGGGCCGGGTCTCGACGTTGTTGAACCACACGTACTCGGTGCCGGCCCGGTTGGTCCACGCCTGCTTGCACGTGACCGAGCAGGTGTGGCACCCGATGCACTTGTCGAGGTTCATCACCATCGCCATCTGAGCCATGACGCGCATGTCGCGGTTCTCCTCTCGTCCTGGTTCAGTACTCGACCGGGGTGGTCCGCTTGCGGATCATCGTGACCTCGTCGCGGTTGTTGCCCGTGGGGCCGATGTAGTTGAAGAAGTACGCCAGCTGGGCGTAGCCGCCGATGAGGTGGCTGGGCTTCATGAGGATCCGGGTCAGCGAGTTGTGGATCCCGCCGCGCTTGCCGTCCCGCTCGGTGAGCGGCACGTCGATGAGCCGGTCCTGCGCGTGGTGCATGTAGACGGTCCCCTCGGGCATCCGGTGCGACACGATGGCCCGGGCCGCGACGACGCCGTTGCGGTTGACCGCCTCGATCCAGTCGTTGTCCTTGACCCCGATCTTCTCGGCATCCCGGTCGGACAGCCAGATCGTCTGCCCGCCGCGGGAGAGGCTGAGCATGAACAGGTTGTCCTGGTACTCGGAGTGGATCGACCACTTGTTGTGCGGGGTCAGGTAGCGCACCGAGACGCCGAGCTCGTTCTGCTCGCCGAGCGCCGTCTCGCCGAAGAGCCGGGTCATGTTCAGCGGCGGCCGGTACACCGGCAGGGCCTCGCCCATCCCGAGGATCCAGTCGTGGTCGAGGTAGAACTGCTGCCGCCCGGTGAGGGTGTGGAACGGCTTGAGCCGCTCGATGTTGATCGTGAACGGCGCGTAGCGCCGCCCGCCCGACTCCGACCCCGACCACTCGGGTGAGGTGATGACCGGCACCGGCGCGACCTGGGTGTCGGCGAAGGTGATCTGCTTGCCCTCGTGCTCGGCCGCGAGGTCGTGCAGCTGCGTGCCGGTGCGCTTCTCGACGTTCCTGAAGCCCTGGGTCGCCAGGTGCCCGTTCGAGACGCCGGACAGGTGCAGGATCGCGTCCGCGACCTGGATGTCGGTCTCGAGCCGGGGCTGGCCGTCGCCGGCGCCTCCGTGCGTCACGCCGTTGCGGTGACGCAGGATGTCGACCTCGCGCGTGACGTCGTACGGCACGCCCTTGGTGAGCATCCCGACCTTCTCCAGGAGCGGGCCGACCGAGGTCATCTTCTCGAACACCGCGGGGTAGTCGCGCTCGGCGACCGCGAGGACGGGGAGGGTCTTGCCCGGGACCGGCTCCACCTCGCCGGTGCGCCAGTCCTTGACGACGCCGTGGACGGTGGCCAGCGCCTCGGGGGTGTCGTGCCACAGCGGCTTGGCCACGACGTCCCGCCGGGTGCCGAGGTGGTCGACGGCCAGCTCGGAGAACCGGCGGGCGATGGCCTTCCACGCCTCCCAGTCGGTCTTGGACTGCCAGGGCGGGGCGATGGCCGGGTTGAAGGAGTGGATGAACGGGTGCATGTCCGTGGTGTTGAGGTCGTGCTTCTCGTACCACGTGGCCGCCGGGAGGACGACGTCGGAGAACAGGGTGCTGCTCGTCATCCGGAAGTCGATCGTCATGAGCAGGTCGAGCTTGCCCTCGGGGATCGTGTCGGGCCACGTGACGCCGGCCGGCCGTTGCTCGGGCGGAGCCTCCCTGGCCGTGACCGCCCCGTCGGTGCCGAGCAGGTGCTTGAGGAAGTACTCGTTGCCCTTCGCACTCGAGCCCAGCAGGTTGGCGCGCCACAGGCTGAGGATGCGGGGGTGGTTCTCCTCGGCCTCGGGGTCCTCGATGGCGAAGGTCAGGTCACCGGACTTCAGCTGCTCGACGACGTAGTCGGCGGGTGCCATCCCGGCGGCGTCGGCCTCGTCGGCGAGGGCGAGGCTGCTCCGGTTGAACGTCGGGTAGCTGGGGGTCCAGCCGAGCCGGACCGACTGGGCGAGCAGGTCCATGACGCCCTTGCCCGCGAAGACCCCGGTGCCGGCGTCGACGTCGTCGGCGGTGAAGGTGTCGTACCGGTACTGGCTGCTGTTGACGTACCAGTACGCGGTCTGGTTCATGTGCCGCGGCGGCCGGTGCCAGTCGAGGGCGAAGGCCAGGTGCTGGAAGCCCATGATCGGGCGGATCTTCTCCTGGCCCACGTAGTGCGCCCAGCCGCCGCCGTTGCGGCCCTGACAGCCGGTGATGGAGGTGAGGACGAGCATCGCCCGGTAGATCTGGTCGCTGTGGAACCAGTGGTTCGTGCCGGCGCCCATGAGGATCATCCCGCGGCCCTGCGTGTCGATCGCGTTCTGCGCCCACTCGCGCGCGAGGCGGACGACCTGCTCGGCGGGGACGCTGGTGATCTCCTCCTGCCACGCCGGGGTGGCCGGGGTGGACGGGTCGTCGAAGCCCTCGGGCCAGACGCCGGGAAGGCCCTCACGCCGCACGCCGTACTGGGCGAGCATGAGGTCGAGGACGGTGGTGACGAGGCGGCCGCCGACCCGGCGGACGGGCACGCCGCGCAGGACGTGCTCGACCTTGCCGTCGGCGGTGTCGAACCGCGGGAGGGCGATGGGGACCGACTCGGTGGCGCTGCCGAACAGGCTGAGGACCGGCTCGATGCCCTGGAGGTCCAGGTTCCACTTGCCCCAGCCCTCCTCGCCGTACCGGAAGCCGACCGAGCCCTGGGGCACCGCGACGTCGTCGGTGCGTCCGTCGAGGAGGACGGGCTTCCACATCGCGTTCTCCGACGTCGCCTCGGGGAGGTCGAGGTCGCCGGCGACGACGTACTTGCCCGGCCGGTACACGGTGTCGCCGTCGGCGCCACCTGCGGCACCGGTGTCCTCGTCGAGGGCGACGAGGAACGGCAGGTCGGTGTACTGCTGGTTGTACTCGGTGAAGAAGGGCACCTGCCGGTCGGCGAAGTACTCCTTGAGGATGACGTGGCCCATCGCCATCGCGAGCGCGCCGTCGGTGCCGGGCTGGGCGGGGACCCACTCGTCGGCGAACTTGACGTTCTCGGCGTAGTCCGGCGCGACGGCGACGACCTTCTGGCCCCGGTAGCGCGCCTCGGTCATCCAGTGCGCGTCGGGGGTGCGGGTCATCGGGACGTTGGAGCCCCACATGATGAGGTAGCCGGCGTCCCACCAGTCGCCGGACTCCGGGACGTCGGTCTGGTCGCCGAACATCTGCGGCGAGGCGTTGGGCAGGTCGGCGTACCAGTCGTAGAACGAGAGCATCGGAGCGCCGATGAGCTCGAGGAACCGCGCGCCGGAGGCGTAGGAGACCGGTGACATCGCGGGGATCGGCGAGAAGCCGGCGATCCGGTCGGGCCCCCACCGCTTGACGGTGTAGACGTGGGCTGCGGCGATGATCTCGACCACCTCCTCCCAGGTGGAGCGGACGAGCCCACCCTTGCCGCGGGCCGACTTGTAGCGCTTGGCCTGCACGGGGTCCTGGACGATGGAGGCCCAGGCCACGACGGGGTCACCCCCGACGGCCCGCTTGGCCTCACGGAACATCTCGAGCAGGACGCCCCTGACGTACGGGTAGCGCACCCGGGTGGGTGAGTACGTGTACCAGCTGAAGGCGGCGCCGCGGGGGCAGCCGCGGGGCTCGTACTCCGGGCGGTCGGCGCCGGTCGACGGGTAGTCGGTCTGCTGGGCCTCCCACGTGATGATGCCGTCCTTGACGTAGACCTTCCACGAGCACGAGCCCGTGCAGTTCACCCCGTGGGTGCTGCGGACGACCTTGTCGTGGGACCAGCGGTCGCGGTAGAAGGCGTCGCCGGTCCGGCCACCCTGGTGGTGCAGGGCCCGGCGGTCGGCGGACACCTCCCCACGGGTGAAGAAGCGGCGCGTGCCCACGAGGGCGTCGGCCAGTGGTCCATCGAGTCCGGCGGTGGTCATCGAGGTCCTCCTGGTGGGCCTACGCGGAGCGGAACGGGGTCGTGGTGCGGATGTGGGCCAGGCAGCGGTGCTCGGTGACGAACGGCTCGAGGGTGACGTCGGCATCGGCCTCCCCGGCCTGCTTCATCGACTCGGCGATCAGCCCGAGGTGCACCCCGCAGACGACGGCCTGGTTGTCGCGGGCCAGGTCGAGGAACGGGCAGTCGCTGAGCTCGACGCGGGCCGTGCGGCCCCCCTCGGAGGTCGAGACCTCGGGGTGGTACCCCCACCCGTCGAGGACGTCGATGACCTCGCCGACCCGGCCGAGCCACACGCCGGGGCTGTCGGCAGGGGTCCGGTCGGGGTGGCCCTCGAGGTGCTCGCGCGCCCACCGGCGGCCCGCCTCGTAGGGCGTGACCGTCTCGCCGTGCACCGTGGCCGTCATCGCCTCCGTGAGCAGCTGGGTGAGCAGCCGCAGCGGGTCGCCGCCCTGGACGAGCGGCCGGGGGGCCGGGCGGTAGACCTTGCGCGGTCGGCCCGCCGTCTCGCGGCGGCGGAAGTCGGCGACGATGACGCCGGCCGCGACGAGCTGGTCGAGGTGGAACCGGACCGTGCTCACGTGCAGGTCGACCAGGGGCGCGAGCTCGGCGGCGGTCATCCCGCGGTCGTCGATACTCGCTTCGGCTTTCTGCCGCTCGAGGGCGGCGACGAGCGACCGGCGCACCGGCGAGGCCAGCAGCGCCGCCGCGTCGTGCTCGTCTGTGGTGGTCATCGTGTCCTCGTCGGCACATTTAGATGAATCCGATGCGCTATATAACCACATCCCCTCGGCCGGCGACACCCTACCGCAACTCGCGATAGACCGAGAAGGCAGGCGGTCATGCGTGCCGCGAATCTCTACTACCGGCCGTAGTTTGACGAGCGGACCGTGAGAGCGGTACGGTGCCGCCGTCACGATTTAGAGGATGAACGTCCGCCAAATGGAGGAGCCGATGACCGCATCCACGACGGGCGTGCGGCCCGGCCCTCCCCCGGCCCCGGCCGGGCACCCCGGAGCCGGCCGCGTCCTGTGGCTCTCGACCACCGCGTTCACCCTGATGTTCGCCGCCTGGCTGATGTTCGGCATCCTCGGCGTCCCGATCCAGAAGGAGCTGGGGCTCTCCGACACCGAGCTCGCCTGGATCAGCGCGGTCGCCGTCCTGAACGGCTCGCTGTGGCGGCTCCCCGCCGGGATGCTCACCGACCGGATCGGCGGACGGAAGGTGATGACCTCCCTCCTCGTCCTCACCGCGATCCCCGCCTGGTTCGTCGCCCAGGCCGAGAGCTACGGGGCGATCCTCGCCCTCGCCTTCCTCGTCGGGTTCGCGGGCAACTCGTTCAGCTCGGGCATCGCCTGGAACGCCGCGTGGCAGCCCCGGGAGCACCAGGGGTTCGCCCTCGGTCTCTTCGGCGCCGGCAACGTCGGGGCGTCGGTCACCAAGTTCATCGGCCCACCGCTGATCGCGGGCACGGCGGGCGCGATGTACCTCGGCGGGACGCTCGAGGGCGGCTGGCGGCTCGTGCCCGTCATCTACGCCGGGCTCCTGCTCGTCATGGCCGCGGCGCTGTGGTTCGGCACCCCGTCGGACGACAAGATGCCCGGGCGGTCCTCCACTCTCTCCGCCCAGCTCGCGCCCCTGCGGCAGATCCGGGTCTGGCGGTTCAGCCTCTACTACGTCGCCTTCTTCGGCGCCTACGTCGCCCTCGCGGCCTGGCTGCCGAAGTACTACGTCGACAACTTCGGGGTCACCCTCACCGTGGCCGGGCTGCTGACCGCGCTCTACATCTTCCCGGCCTCGCTGCTGCGCCCGCTCGGCGGGTGGTTCTCGGACCGCTGGGGCGCCCGCCGGGTCATGTACTGGGTCTTCGGCGTCATGCTCGGCGCCTCGGCCCTGCTTATGATGCCGAACGGGCACATCGTCATCGACCACGCCGACGGCCGCGAGACCTCCCACCTCGCCTACTCGCTCGGGATCGTCCCGTTCACCATCCTCCTGGTCATCCTCGGCAGCGCGATGGGCGTCGGCAAGGCCGCGGTCTACAAGCACATCCCCGAGTACTTCCCCGAGAACGTCGGCTCCGTCGGCGGACTCGTCGGGATGCTCGGCGGGCTCGGCGGCTTCTTCCTCCCGCCGCTGTTCGCGTACACCAAGGCGTGGTCGGGCTTCCCGACGTCCACGTTCTTCGTGCTCTTCCTCCTCATCGCCGCCTGCGCGCTGTGGATGCACTGGACCGTCCTGCGGATGCTGCACGGCGAGTCCCCCGAGCTCGCCCGGCAGCTCGAGACCACCACCCCCACAGCCGCCCGCTGACCGCCTCGCATCCCCAGGAGTGACGACATGAGCACCTCGACCGCGAAGAACCCCGGCGGCTGGCTGGAGTCCTGGGACCCCGAGAACGAGGAGACGTGGGACAAGTCGCTCGCCTGGCGCACCCTGTGGATCACCACGTTCTGCCTCACCCTCGCCTTCGTGGCGTGGTTCCTGCCGAGCGCGATCATCCCCAAGCTCAACGCCCTCGGGTACGACTTCACCAAGAACCAGCTGTACTGGATGGCGGCGATGCCGGGCCTGGCCGCGGGACTGCTGCGGCTCGTGTGGATGGTCCTGCCGCCGATGCTGGGGACCCGGCGGATGGTGTCGCTGACCAGCCTGCTGCTCATCGCCTCCACCCTCGGGTGGGGGGTGCGGGTGCAGTCCCCCACCGCGCCCTACTGGGAGCTCATGGTGCTGGCCTTCCTCGCGGGCATCGGCGGCGGCGCCTTCTCCGGGTTCATGCCGAGCACGTCGTACTTCTTCCCGCGCCGCATGCAGGGCACGGCGCTCGGCCTGCAGGCCGGGATCGGCAACTTCGGGGTCTCCCTCGTCCAGCTCCTCACCCCCTACCTCATCGCGCTGTCGGCGCTGGCGGTCTTCGGTGGCAGCCAGCAGCTGACCCAGCCCGGCCAGGCCCCCGTGACGGTCTGGTACCAGAACGCGGCCTTCGTGTGGATCCCGCTCATGGTGGTCGGCGCGATCCTCGCGTGGACGATGCTCCGCTCGGTGCCCGTCAAGGCGAACTTCCGCCAGCAGTTCGACATCTTCGGCAACCAGGACACCTGGTGGATGACGCTGCTCTACATCATGACCTTCGGGACCTTCTCGGGCCTGGCCGCGCAGTTCGGCCTGCTCATGGCCAACCTGTACGGCATCGGCAACGACGCCATCGTCCAGGGCGCCGGGGCCGACGCCACGCTCCTCGTCGAGGGCTACGCGGTGCCCGACGTCGTGAAGTTCGTCTTCCTCGGCCCGCTCATCGGCGCCGGTGCCCGGGTGGCCTTCTCACCGCTGACCGACCGGATGGGCGGCGCGAAGTGGACCCTGATCTCCGGCCTCGGTCTCATCGCCTCGATCGCCTACACGATCCCGGCGCTCACCCCTGACGTGTCCTCGGCCGCGGCGCTGGACGCCGGCTTCCGGCAGTTCCTCTACGGGATGCTCGCGATCTTCCTCTTCAGCGGCATCGGCAACGCCTCGACCTTCAAGCAGATGCCGATGATCTTCGAGCGCCGGCAGGCCGGCGGGGTCATCGGCTGGACCGCCGCGATCGCCGCCTTCGGGCCGTTCTTCTTCGGCATCGGCGTCACGACGTTGGGGCCGGTCGCCTTCTACTCGGCCGGCATCGCCTGGGCCGTCATGTGCGTCGGCATCACCTGGGTGCGGTACGCCCGTCCAGGCGCTCCCAAGCCCAGCTGACGCGGCGCCGACCCCGCCCGTCGTCGGACCCCGCGGTACCGGTCGGCTGAGCGTCGACGCAGCGAGCGGCCGCCCGGGCGACCTGCCGGGGCGGCCGCTCGGGGTCTGCTCCTCCGTGGCGATCCACAGGAGGGACAGAGACTCCCGACAGGGACGTGCGGGACTCTCGGGTGATGGCCCTGCTCCGCCGTTCCACCCCTGCGGCCGCGCCGCCGGCACCGTCGAGGTCCCACCGGTCGCTGCGGAACCGACTGGGCGCGCTCGTGCCCCGGGGCCGGAGGGCCGCGGCGGCAGTGATGCTCGTCGTCTCGGCCCTCGTCACGGGCCCCGCCGCGTCGGCGAGCGCAGAGGCGTCGGCGACGGCGCAGCAGACGCTGGTCCTCCCGCCCGCGGCCACCGGGCTGAGCGACGCGGAGCGGGCGCTCGGAGCGCGCCTCGCTCTGGGGTACGCCGGTGCCGTGCCCGCGGCCGACGTGGAGGCCCTGGTGCGGGAGGTGAGCCGTCACCTGCGCGAGAACGCCTCGCCCGAGGATCAGCTCCTGCAGACGACGGAGGCCGTGTCCCGCCGGGCGCTCACGGACTTCCTGACACGGGGAACGCCGCTGCCCGGCGGGTGAGCGTCAGAGCCGGGAGGCCGCCTCGTGCAGCGTCCGGGCCGCAGCGCCGAGGCCGTCGAGCACGGACATCGACGCGTCCTCGTGCTCGATGTTGACGGTGATGTCGGGGTCGACCTCACGCAGCGCCCGCAGCACCTCGACCCAGTACTCCACGGGGTGGCCCACACCGACGGCGACGAAGCGCCAGGCGGGGTCCTCGGGCCAGGCGTTGCACCAGTGGCCGTAGCCGGTCGGCACCTTGTCCGGGTCGTCGGCGGGCACGCGGGTGAACTCGTTGTCGAGCACGCCCTTGGTCTTGACCCCGTCGAAGAGTGCGACGTCCTTGGCGGCGGCGAAGTAGACGAGCGAGCCGAGGCGCCGGATGACGGTGGGCACGTCCATCTGCTGCCACATCAGGTGCGAGGTGTCCATCTCGACACCGACGTTCGTGGCGCCGGTCGCCTCGACGAGGCGCTCGATGGTCGGCACGTTGAAGACGAGGTTCTGCGGGTGCAGCTCGATCGCCACCTTGACCCCGTTGTCGCGGGCGAGGGCGTCGATCTCCTTCCAGAAGGGCACGGCGACCGACCACTGGTAGTCCAGGACGTCCATGTAGACGTTGTCCCAGGCGTTGACGACCCAGGAGGGGTACTTCGCGTCGGGGTCGGAGCCGGGGCTGCCCGACATCGTGACGACGTGCTCCACCCCGAGCCGGCCGGCCAGCTGGATGGTGCGGCGCAGATCGTCGGCGTGCTTGGGGCCGACGCCGGGCAGCGGATTGAGCGGGTTGCCGTTGCAGTTCAGCCCGGTGAGCTCCACGCCCTTCTCGGCGAAGATCCCGAGGTACTCCTCACGCTGGCCGGCGGAGGCGAGCAGCCCGTCGACCGGGCAGTGCGGGGAGGGGATGAAACCCCCGGAGTTGACCTCCGCCGAGGTCAGCCCCAGGCCGGACAGGACGTCGAGGGCGTCGGGGAGGGTGTGGTCGTGGAGGCAGGCGGTGTACGCGCCGAGCTTCATGGCAGGTCCTTGTCGGGTCAGGAGAGGGTGACGGCGGTGCCGCCGTGGAGGGCGGACCGGGTGACGGCCGCGAGGACCTCCATGTTGTGTAGTCCGTGGCGCAGCGAGGGCACGGGCGGGATCTTCCCCACACCGGCCACCTGGTCGAGGAAGGCCCGGGACTGCCAGGCGAAGAGGTCGTTCTGCCCGTAGCCGACCGACGGGAAGTCCATCGCCAGGCCACGGGTCAGGCCGGGGTGCTGAGGGCCGAGGAGCACCTCGCGGACGCCGTTGGTCTCGGCTCCGGGCCCCTGGTCCGCGAAGGTGAAGACCCCCGGATGGTCGAGGTCGAACCCCGCCATGCCCGTGGACCCGAACACCTCGAAGCCGAGGCCGTTCGGGCGCCCGTGGGCGACGCGCGAGATCGAGAAGGTGCCGACCGCGCCGTTGGCGAAGGTGGCGGTGAAGGTGGCGATGTCCTCGTTGTCGACGGTGTCGCGTTCGGCGCTCACCGCACCGCCGGCGGCGTGCCCGACGACGGCACCGACCGGCACCGGGCGGGTGGTCGTGAAGGTCTGGAAGGTGCCGCCGCTGACGCTCGTGATCGGCCCGCAGACGTACTCCCCGAGGTCGATCATGTGGCTGCCGATGTCGGCCAGCGCGCCGCTGCCCGGGCCGCCCTTGTAGCGCCAGCTGATCGGCGCGTCGGCGTTGAGGGCGTAGTCGCACCAGTAGTGCCCGTTGAAGTGCCGCAGCTCGCCGATGCCGCCGGCCTCCACCTGCGCGCGGATGGCGTTGATGGCGGGTGTGCGGCGGAACGAGAACCCGACACCGGACTGGCTGTCGGCAGCGTCGGCGGCCGCGACCATCGCCCGGGCGTCCTCGACCGACGGAGCCAGCGGCTTCTCGCACAGCACGTGCTTGCCGGCGGCGAGCAGCGCCTCGACGACCGGCCGGTGCAGCTCGTTGGCGATGGCGACGGACACGACGTCGATGTCGTCGGCCTCCACGATGTCCTGCCAGGAGGTCACGGCGCGCTCGTAGCCGAATCGCTTGGCCGCGTCGAGGGCGAACGGCTCGTGGGCGTCGGCGACGGCGACGAGCCGCACGTCGGGCAGGTCGAGGTCGTACAGCTGGGTGGCGGAGCGGTAGCCGGCGCAGTGCGCGCGGCCGACCATGCCGGCGCCGATGACGGCCACACCGAGGGACGGGGAAGACATGCGAGTGGGCCTCTCTTCTGGGGCCGGGCGTGGCCCGTCTGGCAGTGGTCAGCAGTGCGCTGCACTCAGCATGGGACCGGTCCCATCCTCATGTCAATGGCTTGTCTGCATATGCTGACATTTGCTCGATCGGCCGGGTCGGCCGGGTCGGCCGGGGCTAACCGGCAGGCGCCGGCCCGGTGGTCGAGCGCGGGAGGACCGTCGGCACGAGCAGGGTCTCGACGGCAGCGCGCCGCGGGTCGGCGATGCGCGATACCAGGCGCTCCGCCGCCAGGCGCCCCATCCCCACGATGTCCGTGTCCACGGTGCTGAGGCGGATGTGCTGCGCCGCACCGAGATACGTCCCGTCGAAGCCCATCACCGAGATCTGCTCGGGGACGGCGAGGCCCGCATCGCGAACGGCGGCGAGGACACCGACGGCGGCGGCGTCGCAGCCGGCGAAGATCGCGGTCGCTCGTGACTCCGCCGGTACCGCCAGCAGCCGCCGAGCGGCGGCGTACCCCCCGGCCTCGGTGGTCTCGTCGGTCTCGATGCGGGCCTGGCGAACCAGACGGCGCTTCCGCATCCAGGCCAGGTACGCCTCCCGGCGCAGGTCGAAGCCGCGGCCCAGGTCGCCGGCGACGTGGTGGATGCGACGGTGGCCGAGCGCCCCGAGGTGGTCCATCGCCGCGGCGGCTCCGGCCAGGTCGTCCTGGGCGACGACATCGACCCGGTCGTGCCGGATGTCACGGCCGCCGAGGACGACGCTGGGGATCCGCGCAACGGCGTCGATGAGCTCCGGCGCCTCGGGGGTGGTGCCGGCGAGGATCAGGCCGTCGAGGCGCAGGTCCATGAAGGAGCTGACGACGCGCTGGTCGAGCCGCCGGTCGAGTCGGCCATCGGCGATGAACGGCAGCAGCCCGGCGGAGGTCAGCCCGACGCTGACGCCTTCCATCACGTCCGTGAACCACGGCTGGCGGATGTCGTGCAGCAGGACTCCGACGATGTGGGTGCGGCGCTGCGTCAGGCTGCGCGCCAAGCTGTTGGGCCGGTAGCCGAGCTCCTCGATCGCCGCGAGCACCGCGTCCCGCCGGGCCGGGCTAACGTGCGGGGAGTCCTGCAGGACCCGCGAGACGACGGACTTCGAGACCCCCGCGTGAGCGGCCACCATGCGCAACGTGACATCGGGCGCCGCGGCCTCGCCGCCGGACCGGGCCGGACCGGCCTCGGGTCCTCCTGCCCTCGTCATGACCTCGAGTATCCCCGGTCTCATGGCTCCGTCCGGCCGATCAGCCGCTCCGGCGCGAGGTCCGCAGCCCTGCACGAAGCCCGGGAGCAATCCCGCCCGGCGACAGCGACCAGCGACCGTCCCGCCAGAGTGGGCTGGCGCCATGGATGTCTCATCCAGTCAGTTGCCGTGGACGGCGTGCGGGTGGTCGCCGGTCGCCGCCTAGCGCCACCCGGCGTGCCGTGCCATTTCCTGGATGCGCCGAATGCGTTCACGCTCCTTGCTGCGCCTGAGCTCCCTCTCCATCCGTCGACGCGACAAGAAGGGGTCGACCCCGAGATAGGCGACGAGCAACGCCCTCTCGTCGCGGCGATAGCCCGCGGCCAGACCCAGCCCGACGTCCCCACGGAGCAGGGAAAGCTGAAGCCGGCTCAGCTCGGCGTGGTACGTCGCCGGCAGCGGGATCCGCGCGAGCTCCACGGTCCATGTGGCGGCGAGGAACGCGGCGTCGTTCACCTGCTCGGCGATCGCGGACGCCCCCTTTGCCACCCACGGACCGTAGCCGTCGGCCTCGAGCCGTGCTGCTAGCGCATTGAGCTGCCGGATCGCATCGTCCTGGACACCGTCGATCCACCGCCATGCCTGGGCAACACGTGGCGAGTACACCAGTGTCGCTCTGCGGTGGAAGTAGGAGACGACGTCCTTCTCGTCGGTCTTCCGTCGCTTGTCCACCTCGAGGATGGCTTGCTCGGACAGTGGGGTCTTGCGGCTGAGCCACCACAGGTCACCTGGACGGGTAGCGCGGACCTCCTGGAGAGTCTCGGCAATCTCGAAGCCGCCTCCGACGATGACGATGGCGTCGGCGAGGGTCTCAGCCTCCTGGTGCATCCGTACCTCGTACCCGTGCACCAGGTAGACGTAGCGGTTGACGTCCTTCGGGCGCGCCACGTCCCACTCCTCGCTGCGCCCGAGCCGGATCGCCTGCAGGACGTGGGGTGCGATGTACGGCTCATAGACGTTCCGGGCGTAGGACGCGGCGGTCATCTCGAGATTGACCTTGGCCAACTTCGCGCGGAGCGCACCGAAGAGCACCGCCTTGGCGACTTCGAGGATCACCGTGCCGGTGAACTTAGGTGAGAAGCGGCTCACCTTTTGGAAGCCGCCCGCGAGCCGGCCGGTTCGGGTCCGCACGTTCGCGACGTCTCCTGCCACGTCGTCGGTGACAGCCGCAGCCGCCCGAGGTGCGGACCCGGCCGAGGGCGCGTCGTCCGAGCCGACTGACGTGGCCGTCCGACTCGAGCGCTTCGTCGCGACGTCGTCGTCGACGCCACGAGAACCCGTTCCACGTTCTGTGCCAGACACCCCCCGCTCTGCGGCGGAACCCGAGCCCGCCCCACCTGTCGCCGCGGACGGCTGCCCCAGGGCGCCGTACAGCTCGCGGGTGCGGTCCACGACGACGTCGACCGTGCCCTGCTCCGTCACTGACACCGCGAGGGCCCGGATCCGGCCCGCCCGTAGTGCTTCGTCGAGGTCCCGCGCGAGGCGTTTTGCCGCACGGCGCTCAGGTCCCGCCAGCTTGCGGGCGCGTGCGCTTATCTCGGCGATGCGGTCCTTCAGCCATTCACGCGACAGCTGAGTCGTGCCGCCCTTGATCTTCGTCACCTGCACGTTCCCGCCCGCGTCTGCGGTCAGGACGACCCGGTTGGTGGTTCCGAGCACCGGATTGCCGCCTCCGGTCTGGAACTTGGCCTCGATGACGACGTAGGTTCCGTCCGGCTGGACGAGCAACCCGTCGAGGATGTCGACGTTGACGTTGCGACTCGGGACCCACACTGACTGCGTCCCGGCAGGCAGCCGCCGCAGCACCTCGCGGATGGCCTCGTGCTCGCCGGTCATCCCCTTGGCCTGATTGAGGCGGTAGCCGGGCTTGTACCCGCGCTCCGCGGCGCGGGCGAAGAACCCCCGCGCCGTCTCGAGGAGGTCGTGCAGTTCCCGGTCGGGGATGCTGACGAGCTGCTGCGGTCGCTTGAGGACCGTGACACCCTCGGGGAGATTCCCGCTCACGGTGCCGCTATCCGTCGTCAGGTGGGGGTGGGCCCGGGGGCAGGTCGGGAGTGCCGATCGTCACCGGGCCGCCGCCCTCGATGACGTAGCGGGCGTCGACGTCAGGGTCCTCGAGGTCGTCGCCGAGGATGCGGGCCGCGCGCCGCAGGTTCTCCAGGGCGGCCTCACGCACGTCTTCACGAGCGTCGAGGACGTCGACCGCGCGGTGTGCCAGCTTGAAGTCCTCGAGCAGGGGGCGTGCGCCGGGGAGGGCCTCGATGTATGCGGAACCCGTCGGGACTACAACCTCGTCGCCGTGGACGGGGTCCGTGAGGAGCAGCTTCCTGAAGCGTTCGAGGAGGGCCGGCCGGAGCTCCTCGAAGCCCTCGTCGTCGAGAGACTCGCGAAGATGGCAGACATAGCGGGCGAAATCCTCCCGGCTGATGTTCCCCGGGTCGTGCGGGTCGATCAGCCGAAATCCGGCGTCGACGTACGGCTCCAGCAGGTAGTCGGTGAGGGGGTTGGACTCGCGGAGCGGAAAGATCAGGTAGTTGCCCTTGAAGCCCAGAAGGTCGTCGAGGTCCGCGACCTCGGCGAGGGTGCGTTCGTCCTGCACGACCTCCAGGTCCGGCGTGAACGCGAACTCCACGGCTCGGCGCTCGACCACCGACCCGTCCGCGGCCACCGTCTGCCTCGTGAGGTCGAGGTCACCCAGGAACTCGTACGTTTGCCCGGCGGCCGCCGGCCGGAAGCCGGGGACCTTCGTCATCCGCAGCCGCATGAACCGCTGGTCGGGGTGCTCGTAAGCCCACACAGCCTGCATGTAGTGGCAGATGTTCTCCTTGAGGTGGACGAGGAGGTCGGCGATACGCAGCTCCCACTCCTTGAACGCCTGTTGGGCCCGGGTGTACTTCTCCGTCGCCTCGGCGTAGGCGCTCACCTCTCGCTGCAGCGCCAGGGTGACTCGCTTCACCTCCTCGACCGCGCGCTGCTCGTGGTTGCGCGCAGCCTCCTCGCGCATCCGGGCGGCCTCGGGGTCCTGCCCACCCCCGAGGAAGCTCTCCTTCAGATCCGAGAGGAAGCCGTCGGTCTCCTCCTCGGAAGCCGCCTTGATCCGGGCCTCGACGGCCCGGCGGAGTGCCTCGTACCCCTCGCTGGCCTGCTCCTTGAGGGCGTACAGGTCGTCCTTGAGTCGGTCGACGATCGCCTTGTGGTCGAGCATCGCCGTGTACAGCGCGTCGCGGGCGACCTTGTCGCCAGCCAGGGGCCCGCACACGTAGTCGAGTGCCGCCTCGTACCTGTCGTCGAGAAGGGCGCGCCGCAGGACCCAGCCGTACCGGATCGCGAAAGCTTCGTCGACCTCGTTCGGTCGGGGGAGGTCCTGCGCGACGAGCACAACCGGCTGGGCGGCGTGGATACGCTCCGTCACCCGGAACCGCCGCTGGAGCTCGAAGAACAGGTAGGTCACGGTGAGCTCGGTGTTGGGATTAGAGATCTCCCCCATCTCGACGTCCTCGGTCTCGAAGGCGGACTCGCTCGAGACATCAAGGGTGCGCTCTTGGCGATACTCCTGGCTGGCCTTGATGACGGCCTCACGGAAGGACTTCTTCGTGTCGTCGGAGGCGCTCTCGGCGTCGTGGTCCGTTGACGTGGTGCTGTCGCCCTTGGCGATGCCGAAGTTGTACGTACCTTCGGCCGTGATCGAGAAGTTCGTCTTCGCCTGGGCCTTCCGGATGATGTCGGTCTCGGCCCGCGTGGTCGTGTCGAACTCGTCGCGGCGGATCGAGGAGTTCTTCTCGATCTCCTTCTCGGCACGCTTTCGCGTCACGCGCATCTTCTTCGTGTACTTCTTGGTCTCACCGGGGGCGAGCGTGATGGTCCGCACGAGTTCGCCCACCTGGTACGTCACGGGTTCCCATCGCTGTCGGTAGGTGACCGTCAGGCCGAAGTTGACCGCGCGCTCCTTCGCGTCGGCCCCGAAGGCGGTGAACGAGTAGGGACCCCTGAGGATCCGGTGGAGTCGGTCCAGCAGCGAGCGTGGCGTGCTGTCCGCCATCTCGTTGAAGTTGCCGACATCGGAGGTCTTGTCCGGCAGTGGGACACCTCCGATGCCGCCGGGTGGGTCCGGAGGGCTGGGGGGAACCGGGGGCGGCGGAGGGAAGTCGGGGCCCTGCGGCAGACCGGGGTCGACGAGGATGCCGTCGTCCCTGCCGAGGTGGGCCCTCGGGCCCGCGGGGCGCTGCAGGTACAGCGCGCGGGGTGCCGGTTCCACTCCGGCGGACGCGACGAGGTCCGCTTCATGGCCCAGCGCGGCCAGTGGCCGCATGCCCCCGCGGAGGCGGGCTTCCCCGGGGTCGCCGCCGAGGTCCTGCACGCGGGTGAATGCGGCCCGGGCCAAAGGCTCGACCCGCTCGTCGAGGAACTCTTTCCACACGTGCGGGAAGGCAATCCCCAGCTGGTGGAAGTCGAAGTACGCGGGAACGTCCGCTGGCCCCGGTGCCAGCGCGAAACTGCGGATGTTGCCGACGATGTCCCCCTGCCCCGGCCTGGTCCCGAGCTCGCTGAACGGCGCGTCGACGTCGCCCACCGTGCGGGCCACGAGCTCCTCGATACCGGTAGATGCCGGCTCCGGGCTCTCGGGTTCGGGCGGTTCGTCTAGGCCGTCTCCGGCGTCACCCGGCGTAGCTGGGGGCGCGAGGATGTCTGCGGCGCAACGTTCGTCGTAGGTCTCCTCGAGAAAGCGCTCCAGGTCCGTGTCGAGCTCCGACAGGCGGGTGGGTCGTGTTCTAGCGGACTCGTCCTCCCCCAGCCGCAGAACGGCCTCCAGCTGGTCCCGCGTCAGCGAGCCAGGCGCTGCGTCGAGCAGCTCCTGAAGCAGTACTCGTTGCTCGGCCGTCAGGAAGTACCTGGTTCGGCGAGGCCCGCCGTCGGTGGCGTTGGCGGGCCGCCGAATGCGGGTCACCCCTCGTTCGAGGGCCACGGCGGCGAGGGCCGCGACACTGCGGTCGGGGTCGTCCTCGAGGGCGAGCAGCTCACCCTCGGCGACGTCCTCGGGTCGGGTCGAGACGTCGCGGAGGAACGCCTCCCGGAAGGTGGTCTCGTAGGCTTCCGCCTCTTGCCGACGTACCTCCACGCGTGCCCGTGCGGTGGTCCTCCACTCTTCGTCGAGCGCGGCTAGGGCACGCGCCCGCTCACGAAGACCCTGCGCGATGGACGCGGTGTCGAAGGGCGTCTGGGACGACGGGAGCCCGCGGCTCTCCAGGAGATCGGGATCAATGTTGATGAGGAAGCGCTCGCGTCCCCCCGGGCTCGTGACCCTCGGCTTGGTCTCGTGCAGCTCCACCGCATCCGAACCCGCGGCGTCAGGCCCGGACACGACCAGCACGAGGGTGAGCGGCCCACCCGTGCCTAGCCGACTGTCCACGTCGATCTGGAACGAGCCGTCGGGCTCGGTGACATCGCTTCCCAACCGGACGTCTGCGCCCTCGACGCGACGTTCGAGGGCAGCCACGACCAGGTCCGGCAGCCCGCGCCGGGCTGCGGCGTCCACGACACGACCGGCGATGTTCATACCCGCTGGATCAACTCCTCGAGGATCACAGCAAAGTAGCAGTGCCAACGGCCACCGTGAACCCCTCGGCCCTGGCCCGGCAGAGTCTCGGCCCCGGTCATGTGCGTTCGTCTCACGCGCAGCTATCTCGTCCTGATCACGGCCGACAGCGGGCTGTGCTGATCACTCATCGCTCCGGCACGAGCGCCGAGGCACACGTCGCCCCGTCACCGACGCCCCCGGAGCAGTGCACCTAGTCGGACGCTCCAAGGTTCGGTCGATGCCAGGCAACCCACGCTGAGACAGAGGCCGCGAGAACGAACATCGCCACCAGGACATGGGACAACTCCACCTCGACGGCGACGCCGGTCCCGCTCGGGGTTGCACCGAGCGCATAGAAGGCAACGCCAACGCCCCCCAGGACGCAAGCAGGAGTGAAGATCCACGTCCACACCCTGAGCATGCTGGACTGCAGCAGACGAGCCGATGAGCTCGGCGGGCGACGAACCAACACCTTCCCGTGCCGCAGCCGCGACGGGATCCGGATTCCGCCCCTGTGGCGTACCGCCGTTCGCGTCTCGAAGCGCGCGCCCCAAAAGCGCACCGGCATCTGCAGGCTGTCGTATAAGAAAAGTGCTGCGAAATAGAGGCCGGCAGACGTGCCCAGCGCGGCGAATGCCAGCCATTGGAAGAGCGTCGGCTGCTGCTGCAGCGCGTTCTGCAGAAGGAACGTCGTGAGCCCAACGATCACGGTGCCGAGTCCGGCGGCCGTATTCATCTTCGATTTGATCTTGGCCCGCACGGCTTCCTCCTCGTCGGGCCCGTCGTCTGAGATGGTCCACAAGAGGCGCCAGCGTTTACCAGCACGAACCAGGCAGACCAGCTCCCCGCGAGCCACCGGTACCGGCTGACCAACAAGTGCCGACGCCAGGTAGCCGATCAGCGGATCGTTCCCGACGAGCAGAGGCGCGTCTTTGCGTGCGCCGCGTGCTTCCGTGTCCCCAGTCGAAGAGGAGTCCAGCCAGCAGCGCAGGCGAGTGAACGCCTCTTGACTGGGTGAGTACGCCGTCAGCGCAAGCGCCGGATCTAGGCAAGCCGTCGCGTGGTCGGGCAGAGGCCGGCCCATCCATCGCTGCCGGCGGCTCCCGAGTGGCGGGGGATGGCTGGCATCGGCCTCCGGCTCAGGATGGACAGCGAAGCGCCCAGACGGCGTGCCGCCCGAGCGTTCCAAGGTTTCCGACACTCCCAGAGTCAGCAGGTCGAGCGTCTCCTGTACTTCCGGCACCGCAGCACTCGTGCACCAGAGCCGGATCCGGCGGTCCGTCTCGTGACGCCACTCCGACGCGACCCATTCGCCCCAGCGACTTGCGACTTGCCGAACGCGTTCCGACCCTTCCAGTGTCAAGTGTCCCTCGAGGTGCGCGGCATGTCGCATGAGGAACAGGTAGTCATCCTCGGTCACAGTGATGCGCATTGCTCCTCCCGATCGACATCCCGAAGCAGCACCTCCATGATCCGGACTGGAGCCGTGGACGACAAGCGCAGGTGGGCAACGGCCGACCTCCCACACAGCCGCGGGAGTGACCAACGTGCCGCCACGCACCGAGACCAGCGCCAGGGTGGTCGGCTGGTTGTCCGACTTCGACGCGTGACGATTGCGCCATGGCCGTGCGTGCCCAGCACAAACGCTGTCTGCACCTACTGGCACCCGCTGAGCCTGCCCAGGCATGCACGGGGTTTTTGGCAGCCCACGCGGTGCGTCCCGGGGGCCCGTTTCGGGGCCCACGCACCCGGAGCGAACCAGCAGGCTGCCGGGCACGAGTAAGCCCCCGACAGCGTTTCCGCTGGCCGGGGGCCCGTCGTCTGTCTCAACACAGAGCGCGCCCGAAGGGATTCGAACCCCTAACCTTCTGATCCGTAGTCAGATGCTCTATCCGTTGAGCTACGGGCGCCCGTCGCGCGTCAGCGCAACGACTGAGCAGACTACCGGAGGCCCCACCCGCCCGAGAAATCGGGCCGAGCGGATCAGATGGGCGACGCCGTGGGGGTCGGGACGTTGGCATCCGAAGGGTCGCTGGAGCCCGGCGCCTCCTGGCCGGGACGTGCCCCACCGTCGCTGCCGTCGCGGGGCCCGCCGGGACGGTCGCCGCCGAAGCCCCGGGGGTCGCCACCACCGTCGCGGCGGTCCGAGCCACCCGGCCCGCCGGGGAACTGGCCCTGGCCGCCCCGGCCGAACTCCCCCACCCCGCCCCCGTCGGTCCGGGCGATGGCCGCGCTCGCGCCGAGCGCGCCGACCACTCCCACGACGAGGGCCGCGACAACCGCCACCGCGGTCCGTCGTCCGGACCACTGGCCGGGCGAGGACCCGCCCGATGCCGGGCTGGGGTCGGGCGCCACGTCGTCCGCGGCCGGGGTCGCGTCGGGCGATGCGGGCGGGCTGTGCTCGTCGGGGCGCTCGCTCATGGGGGTCCTTCTCTCGATCGGCGGGGACTCGGCGACAGCAGCGTGGCGACGGCGGCTGTGGCGAGCCTGTGGCGGACCCAGGGCGGCCCTGGCAACCTGAACGGGTGGCCCACAGGAAGCGCACAGCCGGCGCACCGGATCGTCCTAGCCGGGACGCCCAGACTCGACGCATGCCGAGCCGCCAGCAGACCGCCCCAGCCCCCGCCCCGGCCCTCGCCCGACTCGACGGCAGCCCGGTCCGGGTCCTCGTCGTCGACGACGAGCCCAACCTCACCGAGCTGCTCTCGATGGCGCTGCGCTACGAGGGGTGGGAGGTCCGCAGCGCGGCGAGCGGCATCCAGGCCGTCCGCACCGCGAAGGAGTTCGGGCCCGATGCGGTCGTGCTCGACATGATGCTCCCGGACTTCGACGGCCTCGAGGTGCTGCGCCGGATGCGCGGCGACGACCCCAACGTGCCCGTGCTCTTCCTCACCGCCAAGGACGCCGTCGAGGACCGCGTGGCGGGTCTCACGGCGGGCGGCGACGACTACGTGACCAAGCCGTTCAGTCTCGAGGAGGTCGTCGCCCGGCTCCGCGCGCTGATGCGGCGCACCGCCGTCGCCACCGACGAGGGCGACTCGATGCTCGTCGTCGGCGACCTCACGATGGACGAGGACAGCCACGAGGTGACGCGCGGCGGGACCGCGATCCAGCTCACCGCCACCGAGTTCGAGCTGCTCCGCTACCTCATGCGCAACCCCAAGCGGGTCCTGTCCAAGGCCCAGATCCTCGACCGCGTCTGGAACTACGACTTCGGCGGCCAGGCCAACGTCGTCGAGCTGTACATCTCCTACCTGCGCAAGAAGATCGACGTCGGCCGGTCCCCGATGATCCACACGATGCGCGGCGTCGGCTACGTGCTCAAGCCGGCCGACTGACCGATGCCCACCCTCCCCCGCCTGCCGGCGGGCCCGCCCGGGCCGTCGCACTGGACGCTGCGGGCCAAGCTGCTCGCGTCGGTCCTCGCCCTGTTCACCGTCGTCATGCTGGCGACGAGCGCCCTCACCGTGCTCGAGACCCGCCGGTACCTCGAGGCCCGGCTGACCCAGGACCTGGAGGGCGCCCTCAACCGCACCGGGGACCGGCAAGGTCTGCCCGACCTCGACGCCGACGGCGACGGCCGGGCTCCCCCCTTGAGCGGCCGGGGCGGAGCGCCGGGCGGGGACAAGATCCTCGTCCTCGGTCTCACCCCCGACGGTGCGGTCACCACCGACCCGCGCACCGACGCCGAGCTCAACAGCGTCGTCCTGCGCAACGGGGACTACGGCTCGTTGGACGCCGACGCGGTGGAGCGGGTCACCGCCTCCCTGGACGGCCGGCAGCCCGTCCGGGTGGCTCTCGGCGAGTCCGTCGGCGAGTACCTCGTCACGGCCCGCTCGACGCGCGACGGCGGCACCCTCGTCGTCGGCGTCTCGACCGCTCCCGCCGACGAGCTGCTCGCGAAGCTGCTGGCGCTCGTCGTCGGCGGGACGGTCGTCGGTCTCGTCCTCGTGGGCGCGGGAGGTGCGGTCGTCATCCGGCGGAGCCTCGCGCCCCTGGACCGGGTGGCCGCCACGGCCCGCCAGGTGTCGACGCTCCAGCTGGACTCGGGCGCCGTCTCCCTGGGGGTCCGGGTGCCCGAGAGGGACGCCGACGGGCGCACCGAGGTCGGGCAGGTCGGCCTGGCCATCAACACCATGCTGGACGACGTGGAGCAGGCGCTGCAGGCCCGCCAGGACAGCGAGATGCGGGTGCGGCAGTTCGTCGCCGACGCCTCGCACGAGCTGCGGACCCCACTGGCCTCGATCCGTGGCTACGCCGAGCTGACCCGTCGTGAGGACGACCCGGTGCCGCCGACGGTGACGCACGCCATCGGCCGCGTCGAGTCCGAGGCCCTGCGGATGCAGGAGCTCGTCGAGGACCTGCTGCTGCTCGCACGCCTCGACTCCGGCCGGCCCCTGGAGCGCGAGCCGGTCGACCTCTCGCTGCTCGCGATGAACGCCGTGAGCGACGCCCACGCCGCCGCGCCCGACCACGCGTGGGAGCTCGACCTGCCCGACGAGCCGGTCGAGGTCACCGGCGACGGCGCCCGCCTGCACCAGATCCTCGCCAACCTCCTCGCCAACGCCCGAACCCACACCCCGTCGGGCACCCGCGTCGTGACGTCGCTGCGGCCCGAGGGCTCGATGGTGCGGATCTCGGTGTCGGACAACGGCCCGGGCATCCCGAAGGACCTGCAGGGCAAGGTCTTCGAGCGGTTCACCCGCGGCGACGACTCGCGCAGCCGCGCCCAGGGCTCGACGGGCCTCGGGCTGTCGATCGTGGCGGCGGTGGGCCAGGCGCACGGGGGGCGGGTCGAGGTCCGGTCCGACCCGGGCGACACGACCTTCTCGGTCCTGCTGCCCGCCACCTGAGCCCGCGGCGGCCCTCGTCGCAGGACTTCGTCAGCGCCGCACGACCTCGCAACCCCTGCGACCCTGACATTCCGGGGTGACCCCGCAATGTCGGGGCTCGGGGGTCAGAGGCGGAGGCGGTACGCGACGAGGTCGATGCCGGCGCGGGGCGACCAGTCGCGCTCGGGAGTGCGGACGAAGCCCAGGCGCTCGTACAGGCGATGCGCGGCGGTCATCCACGACCCGCTCGACAGGGCGACGGCGTCGCAGCCCGCCGCCCGTGCCCGCCGGACGCACTCGTCACTGAGCAGCCGGCCGACCCCGGCACCGCGGGCGTCCGGCGCGACGGCGAGCATCCGCACCTCGGCCTCGCCGGGCCCGCCGACCTCCGCGAACGGGGTACCGGGGGGGACGTACGTGACCGTCCCGACCACCGCCCCGAGGGCGTCGGTGGCCACCAGCAGGACGGCGTCACGGGCCCGGGCATCGGCGTCGAGCAGCCGTGCCGCATAGGGGTGCTCGGCCGTGATCGTGCCGTCAGCCGCGTAGGCCGCGAGGGTCAACGCCCCGACGGCGTCGTGCTCCTCGGCGCGGGCCGGGCGGATCGTCACGTCCATGGACCCCATCCTCGCTCAGGCGGCCCGCGGGCGCTCTGCCGGTTCGCGCGCGCGCCGGCGCCGATCTCTGGCGGTGGCGACAGGCGTGCCACAGCAGCCGCACAGACGCCGCCGGAACCGTGGATGTCATGGACACCGCGACCCTGCCGACGACCCCGCGCGACGAGGCCGACCCGACCCCGGCGGCCTCCACGCCGCCCCCCGCCCGCGACTCCGGGTCAGCCCGCGCTCGCGCGCGGGTCCGGACCGCCCTGCGCGGTCCCGAGACCGACCCGGCGTGGGCCCGCCCCGGGCTTCTCGCGCTGCTCGTCGTCACCGGCGTCGCCTATCTCTACAACCTGACGGCCGGCGGGTGGGCGAACAGCTTCTACTCGGCGGCCGTGCAGGCGGGCAGCGTCTCGTGGACGGCGTACTTCTTCGGCAGCTTCGACGCGAGCAGCGCCATCACCGTCGACAAACCGCCCGCATCCCTGTGGGTCATGGCGCTGTCGGTGCGGCTCCTCGGCCTCAGCTCGTTCGCGATGCTGCTGCCGCAGGTGCTCATGGGCGTCGGGACGGTCGCCGTCGTGCACGCCTCTGTGCGCCGCTGGTTCGGCCACGGCGGCGCCCTCCTGGCCGGGGCGGTCATGGCGCTGACCCCGGTGGCCGTCCTCATGTTCCGGTTCAACAACCCGGACGCACTGCTCGCCCTTCTCATGGCGCTGGCCGTCTGGGCGACGCTGCGGGCCGTCGAGGCAGGGTCCATCCGGTGGATCGCCCTGGCCGGGGTGTTCGCCGGCTTCGGGTTCCTCACCAAGAGCCTCCAGGTGCTCCTCGTCGTCCCGGCCGTCGCGCTGGTCTGGATGCTGTGCGCCGACACGACGCTGCGTCGCCGGCTTCTCGGCGGTCTCGCCTCGGCCGGGGCGTTCCTCGCCTCCGCCGGCTGGTGGGTCGCGATCGTCGAGCTGGTGCCGGAGTCGATGCGCCCGTACATCGGCGGCAGCCAGACCAACTCGTTCCTCGAGCTGACGTTCGGCTACAACGGCCTCGGCCGGCTCGACGGGTCCGAGGTGGGACGCGTCGGTGGCGGCGGCAGCCCGTTCTCCGACGGCGTAGGGCTGCTGCGGATGTTCGGCTCCGTCGTGGGCGGCCAGATCTCGTGGCTCCTCCCGGCGGCGCTCGTGCTCCTCCTCGCGGGCCTGGCGTTCCGCGGCCGCGCTCCCCGTACCGACCGCCGTCGCGCGGCCTACCTCGCCATGGGGCTGTGGCTGCTCGTCACGGCCCTGGTCTTCTCGTCCATGGAGGGCATCTTCCACGAGTACTACACGGTCGCCCTCGCGCCGCCCGTCGCCGCCCTCGTCGGGATGGGCGCCGCCGAGGCGTGGGAGCGCCGGCGCAGCGACTCGGGGGCCCTCGCCCTGGCGATCGCGACCCTCGTGACGTCGGGGTGGGCGTTCGCCCTCCTCTCCCGCACGACGGAGTACGGCGACTGGCTGCGGGTCGGGGTGCTCATGGTCGGCCTCGCGGCAGCGGTGCTGTTCCTCGTCGTCGGCCGTCTTTCCCGCAGGGTCGCCCTCGCCGTTGCCGGAGCCGCCCTGGTCGGCGCTCTCGCGGGGCCGGCCGCCTACGCGGCGACCACTCTCGCGACCGCGCACAGCGGGTCCATCGTCACGGCCGGGCCCGCCACCAGCAGCGGTGCCGGGGGCGGTCGGGGCGGCGCCCCGGCCGGTGGCGTCCCGGGCGGCACGACCGGTCAGGCTCCCGGCGGCACGACCCGTCAGGCCCCCGGCGGAGGTGCGGGCGGCCTCCTCGACGCCTCGGTCCCCGACGCGGCGGTCGTCGAGGCCCTGTCGGCCGATGCCGACAGCTACGACTGGGTCGCCGCAGCGGTCGGCTCACAGAGCGCGGCCGGCCTCCAGCTCGGCACCGAGCTGCCCGTCATGGCGATCGGCGGGTTCAACGGGTCAGACCCCGCCCCAACGTTGGAGCAGTTCCAGGAGTACGTGGACGCCGGCCGGATCCACTACTTCCTCGCCGGTGGCGGTTTCGGCGGCCAGCAGGGCGGGTCCGAGGCTGCAACGGAGATCGCGGCCTGGGTGTCGCAGCACTTCACCGAGGTGACGATCGGCGGCGACACGTTCTACGACCTCACCCAGCCGCTCGGCTCGGCGTCATGACCAGCACCATGGCGCCCCCATCGACGTCGACCGCCGGACGCGTGGGCGGCGCGGCCCGCACCGGCCGGCTCGGGGTCGCTGCCCAGCTCGTGACGTTCGCGGCGGTGGGCGCGGCGAGCACCGTGCTCCACCTCGGCGGGTTCGTCCTCCTCCGGCAGGTGGGTACCCCCCAGGCCGCGAACGCGGTCGCGCTGCTCGTGGCGGCGGTGGCCAACACCTGGGCCAACCGGCGCTGGACGTTCGGGATCCGCGGACGCGACGGAGCCGCCCGGCACCAGGTGCAGGGGCTCGTCGTCTTCGCGCTGACCCTCGGGATGACCTCGGGAGGGCTTGGGCTTCTCGGCGCCGTGGTACCGGGCGCCCCAACGTGGCTCGAGACCGGGGTCGTCGCGGTGACGACCCTCGGCGCTACCGCAGTCAAGTACGCGGCGATGCGCTGGTGGGTCTTCGGGTCGGCCCACCGCGTCGGGACCGAACGCCGGGGATGACGGTACGGCCGGGGCGCGGCTCGGCGGCCTCGTGCCACCCGAGCCCCCACCGCTTTGCTCGGCAACGGCAGCGGCGGCTACCCTGTGCAGGCGTTGGAGGCGTCGCCTAGTCCGGTCTATGGCGCCGCACTGCTAATGCGGTTTGGGTCTCAAGCCCATCGAGGGTTCAAATCCCTCCGCCTCCGCACATGGAAACCCCCGGGAGCTTGCGACCGGGGGTTTTCCATGCGCGGACGCGGGTGGATGCCGGGAGCGGGTCGCGCCGGTGAGGAACGAACCGGGGCGACCCGCGGGTCCCTCCGCCGACCATCGTTCCGCGTGCGACCGGGGTTTCCCACGTGCGGACGCGGGTGGATGCCGGGAGCGGGTCGCGCCGGTGAGGAACGAACCGGGGCGACCCGCGGGTCCCTCCACCGACCATGCGGGGCTTCCGGCCGTCAGTGGTTCTCGGCGAGGCTCCACATCGTCCACAGCTCAGTGCGCATCCGCCGCGGCTGCTGCAGCGTGTGCAGCACCGCGCCCGCGATGTCACCCGGCTCCATGAAGTGGCCCGACGCCGGGTCGCCGCCCCCGAACCGGCCGTCGGCCGCCGCGAAGGCCGTGTTGACCCCCGCCGGGGCGATGACGGTGGTCCGGATCCCCTCACTGCGCAGCTCGCGGTCGAGCGCGTAGCCGAGGTTGATCTGGGCGCCCTTGGTGGCCGCGTACACGGCCTCCTTGCCGCCGCCGATGAGCAGTCCGGCCACCGAGCCGAGGATGACGATGTCGCCACCGTCACCCTGGGCCCGGAACCGCTGCACCGCCGCCCGCGCGAGCCACACGGTGCCCTTGACGTTGACGTCGACCATGAGCGAGATCTGCTCCGGGCTCATGTCGAGGAGCCCGCCGTAGAACCCGACCGCCGCGTTGGCGACGACCGAGTCCACCCGGCCGAACGCCTCGACGCCGGCGTCGACGAGCGCCTGCGCGGTGGCCTCGTCGCGGACGTCGCCGCCGACCGGGACCACCCGGTCGGCGCCGAGCTCGTCGACGAGCGGGGCCAGCGCCTCGAGCCGCACGTCGCCCGCCACCACCCGCGCCCCGGCCTCGACGGCCTGGCGGACGGTCTCGCCGCCGATCCCGCCACCCGCACCGGTGACGACGACGACGGTGCCGTCGAGGCTACGGATGGGTGCGGGCATCGGGGACTCCTCGGGGGTGGGGGACGGGCCGGACGACGGGAGCGCCGTCGGTCACTTGATGGCTCCCATCGACAGACCGCGCACGAGCTGCTTCTGCGCGACCCAGCCGGCGATGATGACCGGCAGGGCGGCGACGGTCGCGGCCGCGGACAGGACGGCGAGGAACTGACCGCGCCCGTCGACGAAGCTCCCGAGGAACGGCGGCGTCGTGCGTGCCGACGAGCTCGTGAGCAGCGTCGAGAGGAAGTACTCGTTCCAGCTGAAGATGAACGCGATGAGCGCGGCCGCAGCGACCCCGGGCAGCACCAGGGGCAGGACGATCCGGACGATCTCGCGGTACAGACCGGCACCGTCGACGCGGGCGGCCTCGATGATCTCGAACGGCACCTCGAGGAAGAACGAGCGCATCATCCACACCGTCACCGGCAGGTTCACCGCGGCGTAGACGACGGCGAGCGCGTAGATGTTGTCGAGCAGCCCGAGCTCCTTGAAGATCATGAACAGGGGGAGCACGACCGCGGCGAGCGGCATGAACCGGGTGGAGATGAAGAACGTCAGGGAGCCCTCGACGTTCTTGACTCGGCGGATGCTGAGGGCGTACGCCGCGGGGATCGCGAGGAGCACGGCGATGATGGTCGCGGTGACCGACGCGGTGAGCGAGTTGATGAGGTAGCCCTGCATCCCCCGGTCGAACGCGGCCTGGAAGCCCTCGGTGGACGGGCTGAAGAAGAGGCTCGGTGTGGTCGATGACGCCACGGACTCCGGCTTGAACCCGTTGAGGAACATCCAGAAGACGGGGAAGAAGAAGATCAGGACCAGTACCCAGGTGCCGACCGTGGTGAGTGTGCCCTTGGCCTTGGTGTTCATCGTGACCCTCCTGCCATGAAGACCTTGAAGAGCGTGCGGAGCGCAATGGTGGCCACGATGATCGTGAGGACGACCGTGACGACGCCGTAGGCGGCGGCCTCCCCGACGTCGAGGCCGATGAACGCGCGTTCGTAGAGCAGGTAGGCGAGGGTCTTGGTCCCGCCGGTGCCCTTGGTGAGGATGGCGATGGGGTCGAAGACCTGGATGATGATGACCGAGCCGAGCAGCACGCCGATCTCGACGTACATCCGCAGGTGCGGCAGCGTGATCCAGGTGAAGGTCCGCCAGGTGCCGGCACCGTCGACCTGAGCGGCCTCCATGATCGCCTTGTCCTGACCCTGCAGGCCGGCGAGCAGGATCAGCATCATGAACGGCGTGAACTGCCAGGTCAGGACGATGACGACGGACGCGAGCGGGTGCTCGGTGGACCACGACACGACCGGGAGGCCGGTGATCCGGGAGAGCCAGTTGAGGATGCCGATGTTCGTGTCGAACATCGAGTACTTCCAGATCAGGGCGGCCGCGGCCGGCATGATGAGGAACGGGGTGATCATCAGCGTCCGGGCGATGGCCTGCCCGGGGAACTTGCGGTCGAGCAGGAGCGCGAACAGCAGCCCGAAGAGCAGCGACAGCGTCACCGACAGGGCGGTGATGAGGACGGTGGCCAGGATCGAGGGCCAGAGCGCCCCCGAGGACAGGGCGGTGACGTAGTTGTCGAAGCCCGTGAAGCCGCGGTCCTGCGGGTAGAGCAGGTTCCAGTTCATCGTCGAGAAACCGATGGTGACGAGGAACGGGACCTGCGTGAGGAGGATGAGGAAGATGATGGCCGGGGCGGCGAGCCCGCGGGCGGAACGGAACTCGCCCTTCTTCACCCGCCGTGGATCGGTGGCGGTCTTGGCCTCCACCGTGTCGACGTCTGTCATGGACATCCGAGCACTCCCTTGTGCGACGTGGGTTTCGACGGGGTGGGTGCCGGGGCCGACCGTGTGGGGTCGGCCCCGGCACCGCTGATCAGACGGTCACGAGACGGTCAGCCCTTGTGGGCGTCGCCGGCCTTCTGCGCGACGGACTGGCACTGGGCGAGGGCGTCGTCGACCGACGTCCGGTTCGCGATGTAGTCCGCGATCTGCTGCGCGCACTGGTTGCCGACGTCCTGGAACTCGGGGATCGAGACGTACTGGATGCCGACCCACGGCTGCGGGTTGACGCCCGGCTGCTTCGGGTTCACCGAGCTCATGACCTCGAGGGTCAGGGGCGCGTAGGCCGAAGCGGCCTCCTTGTACTCGGGGATCTCGTACGTCGAGGTGCGCGAGCCCGGGGGAACGTTCGACCAGCCGATCTTCTCGCCGACGAGGTTGATGTAGTCCTTCGAGGTCGCCCACTTCACGAAGTCGACGGCGGCGTCCTTGTTCTTCGTGGACGACGGGATCGCGAGGTTCCAGCTCCACAGCCAGCCGGACTGGTCGGTCTCGACGACCGGCATCGGGACGTAGCCCATCTTGCCCTTGACCGGGGAGTCATCCGCTTCGAGCATCGAGGCCGCCACGGTGGCGTCCGCCCACATCGCGGCCTTGCCCTCCTTCACGGCGGTGAGGCACTCGTTGAAGCTGTACGACACCGGGTCGGCCTGGCCCGACTCGTCGAGCATGGTCTTGTAGAAGGACACGGCCTCCTTCCACTCCGGGGTGTCGACCGTCGCGTTCCAGTCCATGTCGTACCAACCGCCACCGAAGGTCTGGATCACCGTCGTCAGCGGGCCGAACAGGTCGCCCCAGCCGGGCTTGCCGCGCATGCAGATGCCGGCCATGTCCGAGGTGTCGACCTTCTTGGCCGCTTCAGCGACCTCCGGCCACGTCGGCGTACCCGAGAAGCTCACACCGGCCTTGTCCAGGACCTCCTTGTTGTACATGAGGAACGACGACTCGCCGTAGAACGGGACGGCGAAGAGCTTGCCCTCGTGGGTGTTGACGTCGCGGACCGGAGGCAGCAGGTCGTCCACGTCGTAGCTCGCGTCGGCCTCGAGCTCGGGAGTGAGGTCGACGAGCCAGCCGTTGGCGCCCCACTGCGGGGTCTCGTAGGCGCCGATGGTGACGATGTCGTACTGGCCGGCGCCGCTCGCGACGTCCGCGGTGACGGCCGCGCGAAGGTCGGCCTCCTCCATCACCTGGAAGTTGACGGTGGTGCCGGGGTTGGCGGCCTCGTACTCCGACTTCAGCTGTTCCATGTCCTTCATCTGGCCGTTGTTGACGGTCGCCACATTGAGGGTCACGTCACCGCCGCCGGCCCCGTCGTCCGACGAGACCGCACCGGACGAACAGGCCGCGAGCGCCATGGCCGACGCCATCGCCCCCGCACTGAACGTGAGTGCTCGCTTCTTCGAGAGCATTCCTGACTCCTTCGGTAGGTACACCGCTCCCGAGGACGGGTGCGGGGTGAGTTCGCGGAGCCGGAGCTCCGAGGGTCCCTGAGCGCTGCGGACCAGGTACACCTCGAAAGTAGGGAGGGGGCCGACATCCCGACAAGGTCCATGTACACCGTGGTTTCGGTACTATCTTTCTCACGCGGCCAGGCCGCCCATCGGCCCGGTCGAGGAATCCCCACTTGGACGGGCGGTTGGTACCGCCTGGGTCAAGACCGCAACCCGGAGGTGGTGACGATTTCATATCGATCCACGGGGACTCCGCGGGCTCGCCTCGTCGACTTCCCGTCCCTGGTCGTCGAGGGCGCGTCCCACGACGAGACCCTGGTCCGCAGCCCCTACCCCCCGGCTCCCCGGCGCGAGGTGATCCCGCCGGACCCGCAGCACGCGATCCGCGCCCTGACCCACGACTTCCCGAGCGAGATCTGCGGCTGGGGCGCGCACCCGGAGTACGAGATCCACCTCATCACCAAGACGCACGGCAGCTTCATCGCCGGCGACTACGTCGGCACGTTCTCGCCCGGCCACGTGAGCTTCATGGGCCCGAACCTGCCCCACGACTGGGTCAGCGACCTCCCCGAAGGCAAGGTCGCCGTCGACCGGGACGCGGTCGTCCAGTTCAGCGACGAGTGGATCCGCCAGTGCATGGACCTCATCCCGGAGCTCCAGGAGATCGACGGGGTCCTCGCCGCCTCGACCCGGGGGCTCGTGTTCTCCGGCGCCACGGCGTGGCGGGCCGCCGAGACCATCCTCGACGTCGTCCGCAGCCGGGGCGCCGAGCAGATGTCGCACCTGTTCGCTCTCTTGGCCCTCTTCGCCCGTTCTCCCGAGGACGAGCACGAGGTCGTCGCCAGCGAGTGGCTGGGACGCCCCACGGACGCCAACTCGCTCGGGGCTGTGGAGGCGGGGCTGTCCTACATCTTCGAGAACCTCACCGGCGACATCCGGCTCGCCACCGCGGCCCAGATGGCGTACATGTCGGAGCCGACCTTCTCGAAGTATTTCAAGAGCGCGACCGGGACGACCTTCAGCGCGATGGTGAAGAAGCTGCGCATCGCGCACTCCCGGCGGCTGCTCGACACCACGGAGGACTCGATCGCCCAGGTCGCCGCCCAGAGCGGCTACCGCAACATGGCGAACTTCAACCGGCAGTTCCTCACCGAGGTGGGGACGACACCGACGGCCTACCGCAAGCTGGAGTCGTCGCAGAAGCCGCCACCCGAGGTGTTCAGCCTGGGCCGGCGCGCCGACCTCGAGTAGCCCCCGCTCGGCCCGCGCCGAACGGTCAGGGTGCGACCAGCCCGAGCGCCCGGTCGAGGGCGCTGTGGATGCCGTCCTCGGCGATGGCGCTGCGGGCCCGCAGGAACTCGGCCCGGAAGCGCGGGTCGCCGCCGAGGTCACCGAAGATCCCCTCGAGCCCGATGAACGCCGCCGGGTCCTCCGCCGTCGCCGCGGCCGCCAGCGCCTCGGCGTGCACGTCCGGCGGGACCTCGCCCGGGCCCAGACCGCCCCGGCCGATGAGCGCCCAGTACTCCGCCCACGCGGCGACCATGAGCGCGCCGAGCGCGATCGGCCGGCCGGCCTCGAGGTTCTCGCGAAGCGGCGGCAGCGTGAACGTCGCCATCCGGTTGGCGCCGTCGGTGGCGAGCCGGACCAGCGTGTCGCGGATCTTCGGGTTGGCGAACCGCTCGAGCAGCGTCGCGATGTAGCCCTGGAGGTCGATCCCGGGCAGCTCTCCGAGGGTCGGGACCGCCTCGTCGGCCATGTAGCGCTCGAGGAAGGCGCGGATCCGCTCGTCGCGCATCGTCTCGTCGACGTGCAGGTACCCCAGGGGGGCGCCGAGGTACGCGATCGCCTGGTGGCTGGCGTTGAGCAACCGCAGCTTCATCAGCTCGTACGGCTTCACGTCGTCGACGAACTGCACGTCCACCGCTTCCAGGTCCGGCCTGCCGAGGGGGAACTCGTCCTCGACGATCCACTGGGTGAACGGCTCCGCCGGCACCGGCCAGCGGTCCTCGACGCCGAACCGCTCGGCGAGCAGCCGGCGGTCGTCGTCCGTGGTGGCCGGGGTGATCCGGTCGACCATGCAGTTCGGGAACGCGACCTCGGCCTCGATCCAGTCCGCCAGGGCGGGGTCGACGAGGCGCGCGAAGCCGACGACGGTCTGGCGGCAGACGTCGCCGTTGCCCTGGAGGTTGTCGCAGGACAGGACGGTGAAGGGCTCCAGGTCGGCCGCCCGACGACGCCGCAGACCCTCGACGACGAACCCGAACGCGGTCCGGGGAGCCTCGAGGTGCGCGACGTCGTGGACCACGGAATCGTCCGCGGGGTCGAACCTGCCGGTCGCCGCGTTCTTGAGGTAGCCGCCCTCGGTCACGGTGAGCGAGACGATGCGGACGGCGGGGTCCACGAGCCGGGCGTACACCTCGTCGGGCTCCTCCGGGCCGAAGAGGAACTCCAGGACGGACCCGACGATGCGCGGCTCGAGCGACCCGTCGGGATGCCGCACGACGAGGGTGTACTCGCAGTCCTGGGCGCGCATGGCGTCCCGCATCACCGCGTCGTGGGGCAGCACCCCCACCCCGCAGATCCCCCAGTCGAGCCCTCGGCCGGACTCCATGAGCCGGTCGAGGTACATCGCCTCGTGGGAGCGGTGGAAGTTGCCGAACCCGAAGTGGACGATGCCCACCGTGGCGGCGGTCCGGTCGTAGCCCGGGGTGGACACGTCAGCCGACGGCAGATCGGCGCTGATCCGTGGCGTCACAGCGAGACTTCCTTTCGAGGGGGGCGGGAGAGCCCACTCGCATACAACCAAGGACCCGGCGCCGCGCCAAGGGGTCAGGGGCTGCGGCGCGGGAAAGCATCGACAGCCCACGGGATGGCATCGAGGCCGGTCCGATCCCCCGTCAGGAGCAGATGTCCTCGTCCGCGGTCCGTGCCTCGATCGTCGAGGTCGGGGCGGGAGCGGTGACCGTCGGGGACGGGATGGGGTCCGATCCGAGCCGGTTGGGGACCTCGACGACGGCCGCGGCGCCCGCGCCGACGGTGACGCGGACCGCCTCGCCCAGGGCGGCGTCCTCCTTCGTCGTCGAGCGGGGGAACGCCGCGGCCACGGTGCGCGCTGCCTCCTCCTGGCCGGGGCCGTGCGTGACGACGACGCCGGAGCTCCGGTCCGCGCTCGACTCCGTCGTCACGGGGGTGAAGCCCTGCACCTGGAGCGCCTCGGCGACCTGAGCGGCCAGCCCGTCGGTGCCCGTCGCGTTGACGACGACGACGGAGATGTCGGCGGGGCTCACCGTGAGCGGGGACGCGGTGGCCGACGGGGTCGGGCTGCCGCTCGCGGTGGGCTCGGTCAGCGGCTCGTCCGCGGCCAGCGCCTGCCACAGGGTGTCGGCCGCCGCGGTCCACTGCACCCGGTTCGGGTCCTGCGGGTACGTCTCGGTGGGGACCGTGACGAAGGCGATGTTCTCGATGCCGGTGTCCTTGACCGACGACGCGATGTCGCGCATCTCCCCGATGCCGAGGTCCTCGTCGGTCGTCAGGGACTTCGTCGCCGCGTCGAGGAAGGAGAGCAGGCGGTCGGGCCGCAGGAGCAGCGAGGTGCGGGTCGCCTCCTGCACGATCGAGGACAGGAACGCCTGCTGGCGCTCGATCCTCCCGAGGTCGGAGCCGTCGCCCTCGGTGTAGCGGACGCGGACGTAGCCCAGCGCCTGCTCGCCGTCGAGCACGTGGCGCCCTGCCGGGAGCGTCAGGTGGGCCTTGGGGTCGTCGATCGCGACGTTCGTGCAGACCGGCACCCCGCCCAGCGCGTCGACCATGCCCTTGAAGCCGGTGAAGTCGACGACGGCGAAGTGGTTGACGAAGATCCCGGTGTCGGCCTCGATCGTGTTGATGAGGCACGCGGGCCCACCGAGGCTGTAGGCGGTGTTGAACTGCTGCACCGGCCACTGGTCCGTCGGCACGGTGGCGTCGCAGTCCGGCGGGACGGGGACCATCGAGTCGCGTGGGATCGACACGACCGTCACGTGCCGGCGGTCGCCGGACAGGTGCGCGATGAGCGTCGTGTCGGAGCGGGCCCCGGTGACGGACCCTTCGTCCGAGGTGCCCTGACCCTCGCGGGTGTCGGACCCGATGAGCAGGATGTTCAGCGGCCCCTCGGGCTCCGAGGGCCGCTCGTCGGACAGGTCCCCGCTGACGTCGACCCGGGTGATGTTGCCCTCGAGCCACCACCAGACCACACCGGCCGCGGACGCCACGACGAGGACTCCCGCGACGACGGCGGCGATGATGCGTCGCCGGCCACCACGACGCTGGGCAGCGGCCCTCGCGGTACGGGATGCCTCCGCCATCGACGACTCCTTCACCGATGAGCGCCCGCCCCACGACCACGTCGCGGTGACGTGCACGGGCGCACGACGGTCGAACTCTACGGACTGCCGCTGTGCCGCGGTACCGGCCGTCGCCTCCGGAACGCGACGAGACCTCGGAGGAACCCGGCACCCCGGCGCAGGACCCGCACGATCCGGCGACGCAGCAGCGGGCGCGGCGCCAGGATCAGTCCGACCGCGATGAGCAGCGGGACCCCGATCAGCACGGCGAGGTCGAGCCAGGTGAGCACCGGCATGACGACCACCTGGTCGCGGGAGAGGATGAGACGGCGGTCGATCCGCAGGCCGGGCGCGTCGGCCACGACGTCGTAGGTGCCGCGGGGCACCTCGGTGAACAGCGCCCCACGCTCCCCGAGGGGCAGCTCGAGGTCGAGCTCACCTTCGCGGACCAGCCGCACCGAGGACCCGGTCGGCCATCGGAAGAGCCGGTCGACCACCTCGACCCGGACCTCGAAGGCGAGGAGGGGGACGCGAACGACCGCCCGGTCGGCCGGGTAGAACTTCACCTGGGACCTGTTGACCACGCTGGACCCGGCGACCTCGACCGAGTCCACGGAGTAGTAGATCCGCCGTTCCTCGAGCCCGTCGGGGCCCCTGAGGACCCGGATGCTGCGGAGGTAGACGGGGTCGAGCGAGGTGCGGCTGATGACGTCACCGGTGCTCGAGCGCAGCGTGAACCGTTCGATCTGCCGGCTCGGCAGCCCCGCGAACGCGAACGAGACCTCGCTTTCCATCTCGAACGCCACCGAGACCCTCGCCCCCCGCGAGGTGAGGAAGACGCGGTCGAACACGGCGCGGCGGGCACCCGGCAGCTGGACCGGGTCCGTCGGCCCCTCGATGTCGCGGGCCGTCGTCAGGCGGCACGTTCGCACGCTCGCCCGCCCGGCCCCGTCGGTCACCACGTCCTTCCCCCCGATCACGAGCCGGGCGCCGGGAATCACCGGGACGGTCTCGACGGCGACGTCGACCTCCGGACGGTCCTCCGGGCACGCCGCGGCGGTCGCCACCGGGGCCAGCGCGCCGGCCAACGTCAGGACCGCGGCGGCGGCCAAGGCCGCGGCGAGGCGTCGGCGGGGCTGCACCCCGAGGCGACCGGGCTCACATCGTGGCACGCCGCCTCCAACGGAGCGGGATCGCGACGGCACCCGCGAGCAGCGGTGGGACCAGCAGCGCCGCACCGTACGCGAGGTAGATGACCCGTTGCGGGGAGGGGTACTCCGGCGGGGTTTCGCGGGTGTCGGGCAACAGCTGCGCGGGTCGCGGAGGCGCGTCGAAGTCGAACGCCCCGGTGATGTCGTTCGCTGCCGCGTCTCGGGCGGCCAACGGCTCCACGCCCCAGTTGTTCTCGATGAACTTCAGGCCGGAGGTGAAGTCGAGGGTGGCGCTCTCGATGTGACCCCGCTTGGCGTACGGACTGATCAGCAGCGTCGGCGCGCGGTAGCCGAAGCCGAACTCGTCGACCTGGGGCGGCACGACGTGGTCGTACCACCCGCCCCAGTCGTCGTAGGTCCACAGGAACGCCGAGCTGTCCCACGCGGAGCTGCGCATCAGCGCCGTGTGCAGGGTGCGCACGAACCGCTCCCCGGCCGCGATGCTGCCCGGCGGATGCTCGCTGGCACCCGACGGAACGATGTAGGCGACCGAGGGCAGGGTGCCGGCCGCGAGGTCGCGGTAGTACTGCTGGAGCGGGACGATCTTGGCGAACAGTTCGGGGTCGTCGAGGTAGCGGGCGTAGGCCAGCAGCGGGACCCAGACCACCTGAGCACCCTTGTTCGCGTCGTCGACCGTCCGGTAGGTGCGGTAGGTGACCGACGGGTCGTAGTTCTGGACGTAGAACTTCCACGACACCCCGGCCTCCTCGAGGCGGTCGAAGATCGTCGGGATGTCGCCGAAGCCGTCCGCGGGGATGCTGTCGGCCTCGGGGTTCCCCGGGACACCGGCGACCCAGTACATGTGGTTCCACACGCTGCCACCCCCGGCCGACGTGAAGAAGCGGTCGAAGAGCACGTACTCGTCGGCGACGTTCCAGTAGTACGGAAGGTCCCGGTCGTCGTAGTACCCCATCGCCTGTTCCGTAGGGTCGCCCTCCTCGGCGAAGGCGTCGATGAAGCCGTCGTTGGCTCCCTCGTTGAGCTGGGCGCGGAAGACCTTCTCGGTGTGGCCGAGGTCGCTGATCGCGCGGTCGCCGATCCAGAACGGTTCGACGCAGTCCCCCGAGGGATCATCGAGCTGCACCGGAACACAGGTCCCCGGGGGGAACCCGTCGGCTCCCGGGTAGGTACCGAAGTAGTTGTCGAAGCTGTGGTTCTCCTGCATGAGGTAGAGGAAGTGCTTGATCGGCGTCGCCGTCGGTGTGTCCTCGGCCGTCGGTGTGTCCTGGGCCGTCGGTGTGTCCTCGGCCGTCGGAACGCCTCCGGGCGGTGCCGCCACCGGTTCGAGACCGAGGTCCGGTGCGGGCGCCGCAACGACCGCGGGTGTGGCTTCGGCCGATGGGGCGACCCCGGGCGCCGCGACACCGACGAACACCGGCGCGGCGCCGGCCACCACCACGGCTGCGACGACGGCGGCGATGCGGTGCCGTCGGGCGCTCACGGCCGGACCTCGTACACGATGATGACCGGCACCCGGGTCGGTTCGCCCGAGTCGTCGGTCCTCTCGATCTCCTGCCGGTGCACCTCGCGCCCGTTGTACCGCTCGACGTAGCGCATGACCGAGTCCGAGAAGAACGAGGACCGGTCCGCCGAGAAGCTGTCCCACACGACGTACTGGACCTGGTTGCGGCGGATCGCGAGGTCGGGGTTGGGGATCGGGTCGTAGACGGGGTTGCGGTAGAGCGGGTTCGGGCTGACCGACAGGCCGAGCGACTGGCGCCCCCCGTACCACTTGATGATGTTGGCCATCGACGGCCCGATGGTCATCATCGTCACCCCCTCAGGCACGTTCTCCTGGATCCAGGCACCGAGCTCCCGCCCACCGGGCAGGCCGCCGGTGCCTGCGAGGGCGGTGTCGCGCTCGGTCCCCGTGAGCGCGCCGACGGTCGGGGCCAGCGAGCCGAGCAGCACGGCGAGGACGACGAGCCGCGGGACGCCCCGGTGGACCGGCCCGCGCCGGTCTGCCCACCATCGCGGCCAGGTGAGCAGGGCGCGGGCGGCGAGGACGGCGATCGGGACGGCTGCGGGGAGCAGGTACTGGTAGCCCTTGACCGGGAACAGCTCGAAGAAGGCGACGGGCACGACCACCCAGCACCAGAGCAGCGTCTCGCGCCACGTGGCGCGCCGCCAGGTGAGGACGGCGAGGGCCAGTGCCGCGACGACGACGCCGACCCCGAGGGCCGGCGGCACGACGAGGGGGTAGAACTCCAAGCCGTGGTTCGGCCGCCGGAACAGCTGGTAGGTGATGAACGCGCCGCCGGTGCTCGCCGCGCCGGCCAGGCGCAACGAGAGAGGGTACGCAGCGACGACCGCGACGAAGACGAGGCAGGCTCCGGCAAGGCGCCGCGCGCCGAGCCGGAGGCCGGGGGACAGGGCGAAGAAGGCGAACACGGACCCGCCGAGGATGATCGAGGTCTCCTTCGCGAGCACGGACAGGCCGAGGAACACCGCGGACGTGAACAGCCAGCCCGTGCTCCGTCGGTTGACGAAACGCGCGAGCGCCCAGATCGACAGCCCCGCGAGGAAGGACTGCGGCCCGTCGAGGAGTACCTGGCGGCTCACGATGACCCAGTACGGCATCACCGCGACGAGCAACGCGCCGAGCAGCCCGGTGGTGCGGCCGTAGAGCTCCTTCCCGATGAGGTAGGCGACGACGACGCCACCCACCCCGAACGCGACCGAGGTGAGACGGGCCGCGAGGTCGCTCACCCCGAAGACCTCGAAGACGACCGAGACGGTTGTGTGGAACAACAGCGGGTGGGCCCGGAAGACCGGGAAGAACGGCAGCGACTCGGGGTCACCCGTGATGCTCGCCGCCTGCCCCGCGTAGACGGCCTCGTCGCTGTTGAAGCCGACGGCGTCGAGGCGCCAGACGCGCAGAGCCAGAGCGAGCACGAGGATGCCCGTCAGCGGCAGGACCCGGCGAGCCAACGCCTCGGCGGCCGGGCGGACCGCCCGGACCCGGGCCGCCGTGAACGCCACCGGGAGGCGCGCCCGCCGGTCCGCGACTCCGGGGGGAAGGTACCGGCGCAGCACGGCGGTGCGGGCTTCCGGCGTCATCACGGCGTCCCGCCGTCGGGGGTGAGTGGCTCGCGCCGCCATCGTGTCCACACGAGGAGTCCGCCGAGGATGGTCCCCATGATGAGCAGCGCGGCCACCCCGTTGACCCCGGAGGCCGTGGGCCGGGGCGGAGGGGCGCTCGAGTCGAGCACCGGGAGGGTCGCCCCGCTGCCGGTGAAGGACGCCAGCGTCCGCAGCGCGGACATGCCGTAGCGCTCGCTGGGCTCGACGTGCGAGTTCTCGCTGAACTCGTTCCACGAGATGAGGCCGATGGCGTCCGGGGACGTTGCCACGGCCGCCTCGAGCTCAGTGGTGAGAGTCCGGTCACCCTCGCGTGGAACGACGGTCTTGCCCCCGATGAGCCGGGCGTCGAACCCCGGGGCCGCGGGCGCCACCCAGAGCCCCCCGTCCGCGTGGACCGCGTTCCCCATCTCGGCGAGCTTGCGGGGGTACCACTCCTTGCGCGGGTCGACCGAGGACCAGTAGTAGGCGCTCCCCTCGAGCACCGTCGACACGCGGTCCCACTCCTCGACGCTCCGCGAGGACGCCAAGACCTGGAGGCGGCCGCGGACGGGGGCGACGCACTGCTCGATGTCCGCGGTCGGGAACTGGTCCGTGCCCGTCCACACGACGACGGGACGGTCTCCCAGGAGATGGAAGACCGGGTCGGCGGACCATGTCGTCGCGAACGTCTCGAGATCCGCACAGGCCTGGCGCGTCTCGATGGGGCGCCGGGCGAAGTCGAGGCCCTGGTAGACGATCCCCAGCCGGAAGTTCGCCTCGCGCGCCACCCCGGCGAGCCGCTCGAGGCGCTCACTGAGGGTCGCCATGTCCTTCCACGACACGAGGAAGCCGTCGATCCCGGCAGACTGCGCGAGCTCGACGTGGCGGCGCATCACGGTGCGCTCGTCGGAGCTGTACGTGCCCAGCAGCGGGGTGTCTGACTTGGCTCGGTCCCACGACGACGGGTCGAACCAGATGTAGTAGTAGGCCCAGATGGGGACCGCGTCGGGGGACGGGGCTTCGACGCCCGCAGGCGGCGGGGCCTCGGCCGGTGCGCCCACCGCCGGGGCGGTGCCGGCCAGCGGGCCGAGGGCCACGGCCAGCACGACGAGGAGGGCGCGGATCATCGCGATGACCACGAGGTCCCTCCCTCCGTCGGCCGAACCTCGGAGGCTCGGCAGCATAGTCCTGGCTGCTGTGCGGGTCACGGGTCGACCGCCAGGACGACGAGGAGGATCCGCGGTCTTGACCCGGGCTCGGCCAGCTCGACGTGTGCGACCCGGGCGCCCCGGCCCCGCGCCTCGGCCAGCAGCGCCGCGGTCCCCATGGGGTCGGAGGCTGCCGACCAGGCGTCCCACACGACGTGCACGCGACCACCGGGCAGCGCTGGTGGGCCGCCCCGGTACGCCGGGTTGACGGCATCGAGGTCGAGCTCACGCGCGAGGCTCGTCACGGTGGCCTCGGGGGTGTAGTGCCGCACGATGTTGGCCACCCACGGCGCCGCGGTGACGACCGTCCGGGCGTCGGCCGCGCGGAGCCAGGAGGAGGCCTCCCGCAGGCCGGCGACGCCGCTCGCTCCGGCGACGTCCGGCGGCTGGGGGCTCGCGGCGGCCGGGCCGGCGAGCGCCACCGCGACAGCGAGGACCCACGGGGCGAGGCGCAGCAGCCGACCCTGCCGCAGCCGGTCGGCGAGGGCCGCGACCGCCACCCCCACGAGCGCCGAGAGGGGCACGACGACGACGAGCAGGTAGGGGTAGCCGTGCACCGGCCACACGAGGTAGAACCCCAGCGGGACGACGACGGCGAGCACGACGGCGGTCACGCCCGGCAGCCGGGCCCGCCCGGCGACGACGGCGCCCACGCAGGCGGCGGCCAGCACGGCCCACCCGACGCGCGGCGCGACGAGGTCGAGGTAGAACGGCACCGGGTCGGTGCCGCGACGCCCCGTCTGCCAGAAGAGATAGTCGGCCGCCCGGGCCAGGCCGCCGGTCGCCGCGAGCCACGCGGGGTAGAGCGCCGCGACACCCGCGAACCAGGCCCCGGCCCGCAGTGCCACGCGGGCCGGCACGCGCGGGTCACCGACGAGGAGCGCCAGCACGACGGCCAGCACCGTCAGGAGCGCGGTCTCCTTGAAGAGCGTCGCGACGCCGAACGTGGCGCCCGCCGCGGCGAGCAGCCGTGGCCGCCCCGTCCGCGCCCCGCGAACGACGAGGAGGAGGCCCAGCCCCGCGACGGTCGCCATCGGGACCTCGACGAGGGCGAGTCGGGTGACGTCGCGGTGGTACGGCATGAGCGCCACCACGGCCCCGGCGGTGAGCCCGGCGGTGACCCCGCCGAGCTCACGGGCGAGCAGCGCCGCGACGACGACCGCGGCGAGCCCGAACGCGACGCTCAGGGAGCGCGCGCCGAGGTCACCGGCGCCGCCGCCGGTGACCACCTCGACGATGACCCCGAGCAGCGGAGGGTGGGCTCGCACGGCCGACCAGGACGGGTCCCCCGCCACCGCGACACCCTGGCCGATGTACACCGCCTCGTCGCTCGAGAGGCCGGCACCGGACAGCCCCGACATCCGCACCCATGCCGCGCCGACGAGCATGGCCGAAAGCCCGGCGGGAAAGACCCACCGGGCTCCGACCGCGGACCGTGAGGCGGGCAGACGACCTCTGCCGCCCGCCACCACGGGCGTCTCAGGATGCAGCGACTGGCGCATGGACCTTTCCTCGACGGAGCCCACGCCGCGCGCGTCGGCCCGCCCCCTCGCCGTCCGCAGCACGGATGGAGTCCTCGGCCACCAGCGACCTGATCGCTGCGGGCCAGCCGAAGTCGTCGCGGACGACCCGACGGACTCGGATGTGGCGCAACGCCTTCGCCAGCAGCTCCTCCTCACGCCGGCGGAGCTGGGCATAGTCCATGCCGCCCACCACCAGCGTCGGAGCCAACGTCGCGAATGGCGGGAACCCGTACGCGTCGTCGGTGTTGTCGATGAGCTCGGGGAGCGCGTCCCCGGTGGAGACATCGGCGATCTCGTTGAGTCCCCGCTCGATGATGAACAGGTCCGACACGTCCACGCGCCGGGCCACGTCGCATGGCACGAGACGGTCCACGTCGTACTTCGGTGGCGGCACGACGGCCTGGGTCATCGCGTTCACCGTCATGATCGGGAGGTTCATCGCAGCGAGCCGCATCCCGAACTGGCGGCCCTCCTTGGAGTGGAGCCGACTCTGCAGCCGCAGCCACCGCCACTCCCGCTTCGACAGACCGTGGGAGTCCACCGCGAGCAGCGTGTGATGGCTGATCGTCAGCGGCTTGGGGAAGCAGTGGGCTCGTCCCTTGGGCGAGATGATCGTCATGTCGTCCGAGAGGAACGTCGCGCCCTCCTCGCGGATGAGCCGCAGGATCGTCCCGGTCTTCCCGGTGTCCGTCCGCGCCGACAGCATGATCCCGGTGTTGCCCAGGCGGACACAGGCGGAGTGCAGCAGCACCCGCTTGTGGGTGACGGCGAGGAAGCGCAGCAGGGCCTCGACGACGTTGGTGTACAGCACGTGCGGCGAGTGCTCGAGCAGCGGCCCGACCGTGATTCGGATCCGATCGCCCATCTCGATGTGGAAGTTCGCCCCGAACGCGCCGAGGTGCTCCTCGTAGCGGCGTGACGCGTCCTCGGCGACGAACTGGACGTGGCCGTGGAGGTGGCCGATCCGGCCGACGCGGATCTCGATGTCGAACGGGCCGCGGGTCCGGAACGGCGTGAGGAACCACTGCAGCTCGGGCAGCGGGACCTCGGAGCCGATCGTCGCCACGCCGGGAACGACGTACCGGTGTGGCAGGTAGCCGTCGTTGCCGGGGGCGTTGGTCGCGGTGGCGACCACCGCCGGCTCCTCGGGAGCGACCTCGTCCAGGGTGGGCGCGACGGTCGCCGCGACCGGGGTCGGGACCACGGCAGCGGGTGCCGCAACGGGCGCCGCGACGGGTGCCGCCGCGGCCGCGACAGTGGTGTCCGCGACGGGCGCGGCCGTGGATGGCGCCTCGGGCGCCGTCGCGGCCGTCGTCGTACCCCGGAAGATGACGCTGTCACTGAGGACGAACCGCAGCGCGAAGATGAGCACGATGGTGGCGGCGTTCGCGACGAGGTAGTTGACCGCGAGGGACTCCACGAGCAACGCGATCAGGGGGACGCGCAGGAACAGCGCCAGCACGTTGAGGCCCGCGAACGCACCCAGCCGCGCCATCCTCGCCCGGCGTGCGCCGGAGGGGTAGACGAGCCGCTCGAGCAGCGCCCAGTTCCAGACCGTCGACGCCACCGTCGCCAGGACCACGCCCGGGGCGTAGTGCAGCCCGACGACCTGCGCGACGAACCACAGCGCGACGGTGTTGACGAGCAGGCCGCTCAGGCCCACGAGACCGAACCCGAGCATCCGCCCGGCCGGCCGGGTGCTCCGCGCGGCGAACCACAGCCGCGACAGCGAGCTCACGAGGCGCGCGCACTCGGCGAGGTTGGCCTTGCTCTCGCCGGCGAAGCGCCGGCCGAAGTGGAACGGCACCTCGATGGTCCGCAACGGGCCGCAGCGCACCGCGATCTCGAGGAGGATCTTGAAGCCGTTCGGGCGCAGCGAGGTCACGTCGACCGCGTCGCGCCGAACGGCGAAGAAGCCGGACATCGGGTCGTGCACCGCCGCCAGGCGGCGAGGGAAGAACGCCTTGGTCAGCCGGGTCGCCCAGGTCGACAGCGCCGCCCGGCCCGCACTGAAGGTGTCCGCGTCCCCGGCCCCGCCGTAGCGGCTCGCGACCACGAGCTGGCTCTCGGTCGCCTGCCCCTCGGCGACGAGCACCGGGACGAGCTCGGGCGGGTGCTGGAGGTCGGCGTCCATGACGACGCACCAGTCGCATGTCGCCTTGGCGAGCCCCGCGGCGACCGCGCCGCCGAGCCCGTCACCGCGCTGGCCCGGCTCGCGGTGGTGAACCCGAACCGGCAGAGCACGATCGGCCGCTGCCTCCTCGATCACAGCGACCGTGTCGTCGTCGCTGTCGTCGACGAAGATGACCTCGCTGCCGGCCGGAAGCACGGGCACGAGACGGCGGAGCAGCTCGCGGACGTTCCCCTCCTCGTTGCGCGTCGGCACGATGACCGTCGCCGGCGTCCGCACGCGGACCTGGTCCGCCGGCTCGTTGTCGTGTCGGATCCCGATCTCGTTGCGTGGTGCGTCGATTGCCGTCATCGGAGACCCCCCGGGCCTCGGCTCGTCGCTGGTCTCGGCAGTCGGCTCGCCGACTCCGGCCCATGGCACGTCAACAGTCCCTGCATGGTGGACACCCCTGTCCTGTACCGCCATCGCCGACGCAGGAGCCCTGTATTCCCGTCCGTCCGACGATGACAGTCGCCGAACCTAACGCAACGTCGCCGAGTCGGGAATGCCTCAGTCGGGCTATAGCCGCGGCAACGGCGCGGCCCCTACGTTGTGTTCGGGCCGCAGGGGTGCGCCACGCTCCTCGGCGAGCCTTCCGCGCACGACGCAGTCCGCCCGGACGACTCGTCGGATCGCCGGATCGAGGTCCGCCCCGGAGGCGGGACAGGAGCGCCAGCGTGAACATGGTGGGTAGGCGCCGGTGGACCGTCGCAGTTGCAGTCGTCTCGACTCTGGTCGCCGCGCTCGCCGCGGCCCCACCCAGCGGAGCGGCCGTCAGTGCGTGCGCCACCACCAACGGTGGCGGGTGGGGCGCGTCCACGTGTCTCGCGGTCGCCAGCACGAGCACCGCCTCGGGCACCGTGCAGGTGTCGACGACGGTCGACGTCAGCACCGCGGGCCCCCGCGTCGCGAAGGTCGAGTACTCGATGCGCGACGAGTACCTCATCACCGACTACGAGGCGCCGTACCGGTTCGACCTCGACACCGCCGACTACGTCGACGGGCCCGCGGAGATCGTCGCCACCGCCGTCTTCCGCGACGGGACGACGTCCACCCCGGTGTCGGCGACCATCACCCTGTCGAACGGCGTGACGACGCAGCCCGGCCCCACGGGGTCATGGACGCCTCCGACAGCACCGGTGGCCACGAAGACCGAGCCCGTCGTGTTCGCGGCGGTCGGCGACGGGGCCGGCGGTGAGCAGGCGGCGACCGACGTGACCGACATGATGGCGTCCTGGAGTCCCCAGCTGTTCACCTACCTCGGCGACGTCTATGAGGACGGGACGATCACCGAGTTCAAGAACTGGTACGGCGGCCCCTCGACGTGGTTCGGCCGGTTCCGCGACATCACCGCCCCGGTGGTCGGCAACCACGAGTACAACAAGGTGCAGGGGCAGTACGTCGCCGACGGGTATTTCCGCTACTGGAACGACATCCCGCACTACTACAGCTTCGACGCGGGCGGCTGGCACTTCATCGCGCTGGACTCGACGACGCAGTACGGCCAGACGGCGGCAGGCTCGTCGCAGTACCAGTGGCTGGCGAACGACCTCGCCACCCGCGCGAACCCGTGCACCGTCGTCATGTACCACCACCCGCTCAACACCGTCGGGAGCGAGGCCCCCTCCCAGCGGATGTCCGCCATCTGGAGCCTGCTCCGGCAGCACGACGTGACCCTGGTCCTCAACGGGCACGACCACCAGTACCAGCACTGGATGCCGCTCGGCGCCGACCAGCAGCCGGACCCCCAGGGCGTGGTCCAGATGGTCGCGGGTGCCGGTGGTCACTCCAGCCAGGGCGTGCAGAGCACCGACGCCCGGGTCGTGGAGTCCGCCCAGGCCTACGGCGCCCTGCGGCTCGAGGTGTACCCGGAGCGCATCGACTACACCTACCGCACCCCGAACGGCGGCACCGGGAAGACCCTGGCCTCGGGCTTCCTCGGGTGCCCTGCGCTGTCCCCCGACACCACCGCCCCGACCGCCCCCGCGGGCCTCACCGCCGCGCTGGGCGCGCCGCTCGGAGCCTCGTTCACCGCCGATCTCGCGTGGACCGCCGCCGACGACAACCGTGGGGTGGCGCAGTACCGGGTCCGCAGGGACGGCGTCGTCGTCGCGACGCTGCCCGTCGGCGCCCGGACCTACCAGGCCAAGTCCCTCAAGGCGTCGACCCGCTACGACTTCACCGTGACGGCCCTGGACGCGGCGGGCAACGAGTCGGAGCCGTCGTCGACCGCGTCCGTCACGACACCGGCACCCCAGCCGGTGACGCTGACGGTCACCGCCAGCGAGGACACCTACACCTCCGAACAGTCCCCGACGAAGAACTACGGCCGCAGCACGACGCTCCGGCACGACGGTGACCCGCTCATGCAGTCCTACGTCAAGTTCGCCGTGACGGGGTCACACTCGACGGTGACGAAGGCGACCCTGCGGGTGTGGGCGAACCAGAAGGGGACGGCCTTCACGGCCCGGACGGTGTCGCCCTCCTGGTCCGAGCTCACGATGACGGCGACCAACGCCCCGACCCCGGGAGCGGTCGCCGGCTCGGTGACCTCGTTCAGCGCCGGGACGTGGGTCGACATCGACGTCACCCCGGCCGTCCCCGGCAACGGCACGTACGCCTTCCAGCTCCGGACGACGCAGACGACCGCGTTCACCGTGGACAGCCGCGAGAGCGGCAGCACCGCGCCGACCCTCGTCGTCGACAGCGTCCCGCCGCCGGACACGACGCCACCGACGACCCCCACCGGCCTGACCGCCACGGCGCCGAGCCAGAACCGGGTCGAGCTGTCGTGGAACGCCTCGACCGACGCCGACTCCGTGGCCTCCTACACCGTGTACCGGGACGGCGTGGCCGTCGACAGCGTCCCGGGGACGACGTACGTCGACACCAACGTCAACGCGCAGCGCACCTACGTCTACGCCGTCGACGCGGTCGACCCCTCCGACAACCGCTCGGCGACGTCCGCGACGGCGTCGGTCCGGCCACCGGACGAGACCCCACCCGAGCTGCCCGACCCCTTCGACGTCGTCCTCACCGGCCCCACGTCGGTCGGCGTGCGGTGGGGCGCCTCGACCGACAACGTCGGCGTCACCGGTTACCGGCTCCAGCGCAACGGCAGCACCGTGGCCCAGCTCGGGCCGGGCGCCGAGGCGTGGGACGACGACACGGTGGCGCCGGGTGAGACCTACATCTACGCCCTGACTGCGAGCGACGCCGCCGGCAACGTCTCGGAACCGGTGACCGGGTCGGTGACGATCCCCGCCGACACCAGCGACACGACGCCGCCCACGGTGCCCGGGTCGGTCCAGGCCACGGCGACCGGGGAGACCACGGTGGCGCTCGGGTGGACCCTGTCCACCGACGACAACGGCGTGAGCGGGTACGAGATCTTCCGGGACGGGGCGTCGGTCGGTCTCGTCAGCGGGTCCACCGACGCCTGGCTGGACTCGGGACGCACCCCCGACACGTCGTACTCGTACCAGGTCCGGGCCGTCGACACCGCCGCCAACTACTCCGCCCTCTCGCCCCCGGCCACCGCGCGGACGTGGGCCGTCGACGTCACCCCGCCGACCGTCCCGTCCGCCGTGTCGGCCGCCGGGGCGAGCCTCACCTCCATCGCCGTGTCGTGGACGGCGTCCACCGACGAGCGCGGGGTCGCGGGCTACCGGGTCTACCGCGACGGCGCGACGGTCGCGAACCTCGCGGCCACCCAGACGTCGTGGACCGACACCGGCCTCACCACCGGCGCGAGCCACGGCTACGCCGTCGACGCGGTCGACGGTGCGGGCAACCGGTCGGACCGGTCGGCCCCGGTGACCGCCCGCACGCAGGTGCCGCCGCCCGCGACCCTCTCGTTCGCCGTCGCCGCCGACGCGTACGTCAACGCGGGCTCGCCGTCGTCCAAGTACGGCACCGCGACGACCCTGCGGCTGGACGGCGACCCGGTGGTCAACTCGTACCTGCGGTTCACCCCGAGCGGCCTCTACCCGACCGTCACCTCGGCGGTGCTGCGGATCTCCGCGAACGCGAAGAACACCAGCGGCTTCGACGTCCGCACGTCCTCCGGCGCTTGGGACGAGGGCACGATCACCTACGCCAACGCGCCGGCCTTCGGCGGGACGGTCGCGACGGCGCCACCCACGACGCAGGGCGGCTGGGTCGAGGTGCCGGTCACCGTGGCCGTCACCGGCAACGGGTCGGTGACCTTCGTCCTGACCCAGACCGGGAGCACCGCCGTCGCCTACGCCAGCAGGGAGGCCGGAGGGGCGACAGCGCCCACCCTGGTCGTCACGTCGTCGTACTGACGTCGCCGGACGACGGGCGCCCGGACGCTGCTCGTGGGCCGGCCGGGCAGGTCTGCAGGGCCGACGCACGACATCGTCAGCGCAGCACGACCTCGCACCCCCTGCTGCGCTGACTTTCCGGGGTGACCCCGGAATGCCGGGACGGGTGGGACGCGGACGACCCCCGCCCGGCAGGCCGGGCGGGGGTCGTCGTGAGACTCGGTGGACCGGGTCAGATGGGGCGGACCTGGTCGGCCTGCGGGCCCTTCGGACCCTGGGTGACCTCGAACTCGACCCGCTGTGCCTCGTCGAGGGACCGGTAGCCCTGGACGTCGATGGCGGAGTAGTGAACGAACACGTCGGGGCCGCCATCATCCTGGGCGATGAACCCGAAGCCCTTCTCGGCGTTGAACCACTTCACGGTGCCCTGTGCCATATGGGGACAACTTCCTTTGCATCTGTAGCGCTCGCCCGGCGCACCTCGCGCCGGCCGTGGATGCGACTCCAGCCCCCTGTGGCGCGTGGTGTTTCGACCGTTCGAGGTACTGCTGTTGCTGCAACCGCCAGCGAACCTAGCAGACCCTCAGCGAGCGGGCCGGATGTGCGGCGGGACGGTTTCGGGGAACGGACACACGGTCTGCGACCGCGCCCCGACGCCCACCCGGCGGGCGGTGGAACGGGCCGCCGCACCCGGTCGTCCGGCGGGTGCGGCGGCCCGCGTTCTCAGGGGGTGGGCTCCAGCGTCGTGGCGCCGGTCATGATGGCGACGCCCTCGCCCATGTCGTGCGACTGCGGGGTGATGACACCGGCGCAGCCGCCGAGCCGCTGGATGTGGATCCGGTCGGCGACCTCCCACACGTGCGGCATGTTGTGACTGATGAGGATGACCGCCAGGCCGCTGTCGCGGAGCTGCTTGATCATCCCGAGGACGGCGGCAGACTCCTTGACGCCCAGGGCCGCGGTCGGCTCGTCGAGGATGACGACCTTGGACCCGAATGCGGCAGCCCGCGCGACGGCGACGGCCTGCCGCTGGCCACCCGAGAGGGTCTCGACGGCCTGACCCATGTTCTGGATGGTCTGGATGCCGAGGTTCTGGACGGCGCCACCGGCGCGCTCCTTCATCCCCTTCTTGTCGAGCATCCGCAGCACCGAGCCGAGCGGGCCCGGACGACGCTCCTCGCGGGCGAGGTACAGGTTGCTCGCGATGTCGAGTGCCGGGATGACCGCCAGCTGCTGGTAGACGGTCTCGATGCCGACCTCACGGGCGTCCTGGGGCCGGCGCAGGTGCACCGGGGAGCCGTCGACGTAGATCTGGCCGGAGTCCGGGACGTACGCCCCGGTCAGGCACTTGATCAGGGTCGACTTGCCGGCACCGTTGTCCCCGATGACCGCCAGGACCTCGCCCTGGTACAGGTCGACGTCGACGCCGTCGAGCCCGATGACCCGCCCGAAGGTGATGACGAGCTTGCGCGCCGACAGCACCGGCTCGGCCTCGTAGATGTGCTGCTTGTCGTCCCGGATGTGGTCGACGGTCAGCGGAAGCCGCTCGATGGTGCTCATGCCTTGACCCTCCGGATCCACTGGTCGACCGAGACCGCGACGATGACGAGGACACCGATGGCGAGGAGCCGCCACTGCTGGTCGACGCCCGCGAGAGAGAGCCCGAGCGTGAACGCGCCGACGATGATGGCGCCGAGGAGGCTGCCGATCAGGCCGCCGCGGCCACCGAAGAGCGAGGTGCCGCCGATGACGACCGCGGTGATGCTGTCGAGGTTGGCGTCGGGGATGCCGTTGGGCGTCGCTGCCCCGGCGCGGCCGATCTGGATCCAGGCGGCGAGGCCGTAGATGAGGCCCGCCACCGTGTAGACCGACAGCAGGACCCGCTTGCTGGCGACACCCGAGAGCCGGGCCGACTCCGGGTCGTCACCGACCGCGAAGACGTGCCGTCCCCAGGCGGTCTGCGAGAGGGCGAACCCGACGATCGCGTAGAGGGCCAGGACGATGACGACCCCGATGGTGAGCCGGAACCCACCGATCGAGAACGTCCTGCCCGTGACGTTCATGATGTCCGGGAGCCGGTTGTTCTGGATGCTCGACCCACCCGAGTAGAGCAGGGCGATGGCCGTGAAGATCGACAGCGTCCCCAGCGTCACGATGAACGGTGGGAGGTTGACCCGGGTGACGAGGAAGCCGTTGAGCAGCCCGGCCCCCACCGCCAGGGTGACCCCGATGACGATCGCGAGCAGGCCGGGCACGCCGTTCTCGGCGGCCAGCGTGGCCATGACCATCATCGCGAGGATGGCGACCGCCCCGACCGACAGGTCGATGCCGGCGGTGAGGATGACGAGGGTCTGCCCGATCGCGAGACACGCGATGACCGCCACCTGCTGGAGCAGCAGTGACTGGGCGTTGGGCGAGATGTACCTCGGGTTGAGGATCGTGAAGACGATCGTCGTGAGAACGAGCAGCACCAGCGGGCTGAGCCACGGGTAACCGTGGAGGAGGTGCTGGACCCGCTGGAGCGGGCTGTGCTGCCGCCGAGCGAACTCGGCGGCAGCAGCTGATGTGGACGACGACATCAGGTCAGCCCCAGCAGATCTGCGATGCCTCGTCGGTGTCGATCGACTCGACGCCGTCGACCGGCTTGTCGGTGACCAGCGCCACCCCGGTGTTGAAGAAGTCCAGGCCCTCGGTGGTCTGCGGCTTCTCACCGCCGCGGGCGATCTCGGCGATCGCCTCCATCCCGAGGGTCGCCATCTTCAGCGGGTACTGCTGGCTGGTGGCTCCGATCGTGCCGTCCTTGACCGACGCCACACCGGCGCAGCCGCCGTCGACCGAGACGATGATCGCGTCGGTGATGCCGGCGGTCTTGAGGGCCGCCGAGGCGCCGACCGCGGCGGGCTCGTTGATCGTGTAGACGACGTTGATGCCGTCGCTCTTGGTCAGGCAGGTCTCCATCGCCGTCCGGCCGCCGTCCTCGGCACCGTTGCTCGGCTCGTTGCAGACGATCTCGTAGTCGCCGCCGGAGTAGGAGCCGGTCTTCGCCTCGTCCCCGTTCCGCTTGGGGTCCGCGACGTCGATGCCCATGCCCTCGAGGAAGCCCTGGTCCCGGTCGTAGTCGACCGAGACGATCTTGTCGTTGAAGAGGTCGAGCAGGGCGATGGTCGCCTTCTCCCCGTCCAGCTGGCCCGCGGCCCACTGGCCGATGAGCTTGCCCGCGAGGCGGTTGTCGGTGGCGAAGGTGATGTCGACGGTGTCCGGCGGGTCCGGCGGGGTGTCGAGGGCGATGACGTAGAGGCCGGCGTCGCGGGCCTTGGTCATGGCGTCGTTGACGCCCGTGGACATCGGGGTGATGAGGATGCCCTTGTCGCCGCGGACGATGGCCTGCTCGATGGCCGCGATCTGGCCCGCGTCGTCACCCTCCTGCTTGCCCGAGGCGATGGTGAGGTCGACGTTGTTCTTGGCCGCGTCCTCCTGGGCGCCCTTCTGCATGGCGACGAAGAACGGGTTCGAGGAGTCCTTCGTGATGAGGGCGATGCCGATGGTCTCCTCGCCACCCGCGTCGCCACCGGTGCCGCCGCCGTCGTCGGAGCCGCAGGCGGCGGCGGTGAGCGCGAGGCCGACGATGCCGGCGGAGGCGACGAGCCGGCGGGCTGCCGGGACTGCCGTGATGTGACTCAGGTTCATGGTGCGTGACTCCTTCGAGTTCCCGGCGCGCGCCCCCTGGGGACATCCGCCTGACAACGTTGTCGTGACGATGTCTATCGTTTGCTTGCGATGTGGTCAAGACATCCGATACACATCGAGACGTGAACGTGACATCGTTGTCAGACGGCCCCTCGCGCGCCACCATGCGGGACGTCGCCGCCTTGGCCGGGGTCAGCCTCAAGACGGTGTCCCGGGTGGTCAACGGGGAGAGCGGCGTGTCCGCGGACGTCCGGGACCGGGTGGCGGCCGCGGTGCTGCGGCTCGACTACCGGCCCAACCTCGCCGCGAGCAACCTGCGTCGCACCGTGGCCCGCACGGGGCTGCTCGGAGCGTTGGTCCAGGACCTGTCGAACTCCTACTCCGCCGGCCTGCTCCGCGCGCTCGAGGACGGCGCCCGCCCCCACCGGACCGCCGTCCTCGCCGCCAGTCTGGACGAGGGCATCGAGCGCGAGCGGGAGCTCGTCCACGACCTCGTCAGCCGGCGGGTCGACGGCCTCGTCATCATGCCGGCGAGCGAGCGCCAGGACTACCTCGTGACCGAGTTGCGCAGCGGGCCTCCCGTCGTCTTCGTCGACCGTCCGCCCCGCGGGATCGTCGCCGACTCGGTCATGGTCGACCATGCTCTCGGCGCGCGGCTCGCGGCGGCGCACCTGCTCGAGCAGGGGCACCGGCGCGTGGCCGGCCTGTTCCACCTCGCCCGGATCTCGACGGTCCAGGACCGGCTCGCCGGGTACCGGGCTGCCCACGAGGCCCTGGGCCTCACCCCCGACCCCGGGCTCGTCGTCACCGACCTCTCGACCGCGGACGAGGCGGCAGCCGCCGTCCTGGCACTCCTGGACCTGGCGGACCCGCCGACGGCGATTTTCGCCGGGCGCAACATCCTCGCCGCCGGGGCGGTCGCGGCACTGGCAGAGCGGGGGTTGCGCCGCACTGTCGCCCTGGTGGGCTTCGACGACTTCCCCCTCGCCGACCTGCTCGACCCGCCACTCACCGTCATCCGCCAGGACGTCGGCCGGATCGGACGGACGGCGGCCGAGATGGTCTTCGGCCGGATCGGGGGCGACACCCAGACCCCGCGGCAGGTGGTCATCGAGCCGACCCTGGTCACCCGGGGATCCGGCGAGATCCCCCCACCGGCCTGACCTCTCGGATCACACTCAGGCGCGCAGGTGGCGGGCGCGCGTCATGAGGTAGACCCCGAACGCGACCAGTCCCGCCGACAGGAGGGCGAGCGCCGCTTCGCCACCCGGCACGCCCTGCAGGAAGCGCAGCGCCCCGTCGATCCCGGTCGACTCGTCCACGTCGTGGGTCCAGGCCGCGACGAAGAAGAGCACGCCGACGAGCCCGTACACGACCCCGCGGGCGACGAAGCCCAGGATCCCGACCGCGACGACGAGACGCCCGGGCCGCTGGGCGAGGTCGAGGAGGAAGTCCCGCGACAGGCCCGACCAGACGCTGAAGGCCCCCACCCCGGCGACGGCCACACCGGTGCCGACGACGAGCAGCACCCCGGCGGGCAGGGCGAGCAGGGTGCGCGTGATCCCCATCGTCGACTCCCGGCTCGTCTGCCCCGTGCCGACGGCGAAGGCAGCGGCCGACCAGGCCACCGTGACGTAGGTGAGGCCGTCGGCCGCGTGCTCGAGCCGCTTGCGGCCGGTCCGGCAGTGTCGCCCGGTGAGCCCCCGCGACAGGTTCCACAGAGCGACGACCGCGAACCCGAGGAAGCCGACCCAGAGCACCGCCCGGCCGCCGAGCGAGGACGCGATCCCGGTCAACGCGCCGGACTCGTCCGCGGTGCTGCTGCTGCGGCCCATCCACACGATCTGGAGCCCGGCCCATCCCATCGCCGCATGGAGGAGCCCGTCGAGGAAGAAGCCGACGCGGGCCCCGGTGCTGACCGCGGCGTGGGTCTCGGCGACCTCGGCCGCCTCGATCGTGGCGTCGGCGACCTGATGGGCCACCTCGGCCACAGCCTCGGACTGGTGGCGCACCGTCTCGACGGCCTGCCGGGTGACGTCGACGACGGGGGCGGCGGCGTCCTCGAGGCCCCGGACCGCGGCCGCGAGTGAGTTGTCGGGGGTCGAGACCCGCGGCTCGTCGGGGGCCGCGGCGGCCTGGTCGGCGCTCACGCGGCGACCCTGGCCGCGCCCCGTCGGCGCACCGAGACGGAGGGCATCAGCGGTGCGGCGGTGGCGCCGCGTCGACGTTGACCGTGGGGATCCCGATGCCCGAGCGCGCGATGACGGCGAGCGACGGCTCCTGCCCGGGGTTGGACTCGCGGTGCACGGTGAACGCCGGCACATGGACGTAGCTGCCGGCCGGTGCGTCGAGCCACCCGTCGACCCCTTCGCACTCGAGGCGCAGCACGCCGCGGACGACGTAGAGCATGCTCGTGTTGGAGTCGTGGTGGTGCCACCCGGACACCGAGCCGGGCGCGGTGACGACCTGCCCAGCCCACAGACCCGGCACCTCGAACGCCCGCCGCCGCAGCATCCCCTCGGTCGGGTCGGCGGCGACGAGCTCGTCGTCGCCGACGACGCGCACGGGCTCCCGGTCGACCATCCCGCCACGCTAGCCGTCACTCCGGGGGTGGCGAGGCCTCAGTTCCCGGCGGTTCCGCCGAGGGCGGCCAGCGCCGCGTCGAGTCGCGCGTGCGCGTCGGCGGCCACCTCCCCGAGGGCCTCGTTGCCGGTGACCGTGACCATGACGCGGGGGTCCATCGCCTCGACGGCGGTCCGCCCGTCCTCGAGGGACCGGACGACGACGTTGCACGGGAGCAGCAGGCCGATCGACGGCTCCGCCTGAACGGCGGCGTGGGCCAGGGGCGGCCGGCACGCCCCGAGGATCACCTGGGGGGCGATGTCCGCGTCGATCTTCTCCTTGAGCGTCCCGGCGAGGTCGATCTCGGTGAGGACCCCGAAGCCCTGGTCCCCGAGGGCGGAACGGACGTCCTCGACGGCCCGGTCGAACGGGGTGTCGAGGGTGGTGGTCATGGCGTAGCCCATGGCGTGCTCCCTTCACTGGTGGTCGCATCGGATTGTGCCGCGCGGAACGGTGGCCCAGGCCCGGAGCCACCTGCGACCTTGGAGGCGGCGCCCTCCCGCTCGGTTTGGAACAATACCCCCGGGGGTACTAAAGTGGTGCGCAACGTCCACGCCGGCACCCACCCGACCGCGCCACCATGGACTCACCGACAGCCACCAGGAAGGTCCCCGCCATGAGCAACGGCACCACCCCTGTCATCCTCCCCGTGGAGACCCCCACGCTGGGCGACCGCTCGTACCTCGCGCACGACGGCTCGGTCGCCCTCGTCGTCGACCCGCAGCGCGACATCGACCGGGTCCTCGACCTCGCCGCGGAGGCCGGCGTCACCATCACGCACGTCTTCGAGACCCACATCCACAACGACTACGTCACCGGCGGCCTGGCCCTCGCCGAGGCGACCGGCGCGGCGTACCACGTCAACGCGGCGGACGAGGTCTCCTTCGACCGCACGCCCGTGAGCGACGGTGACGTCGTGGAGGTGTCCGCCGACCTCAAGGTCCGCGCCATCGCCACCCCGGGACACACCTACACCCACCTGTCGTACGCCCTCGAGACCGCAGCGGCCGAGACGGTCGCCGTCTTCACCGGCGGGTCGCTGTTGTTCGGCGCGACCGGCCGGCCGGACCTGCTCGGCCCCGAGCACACCGACGACCTCGTCCACCACCAGTTCGCCTCCGCGCACCGGCTGGCCGACACCCTCCCCGACGACGCCGACGTGCTGCCCACGCACGGGTTCGGCTCCTTCTGCTCGTCCGGCTCCTCCGGGAACTCCACGTCCTCGACGATCGGCACCGAGCGCCGCGAGAACCCCGTCCTCACCGAGGACGAGGACCGCTGGGTCGCCGACACCCTCGCCGGGCTCGACGACTACCCCGCCTACTACGTGCACATGGGCCCGATGAACAGCGCCGGCCCCGACGCCCCCGAGCTGTCGACGCCGGAGTCGGCCGACAAGGACACCGTCGCGGCGCGTATCGCCGCCGGCGAGTGGGTCGTCGACCTGCGCAACCGCACCGCGTTCGCCGCGGGCCATGTCACCGGCACCCTCAACATCGGCGTCGACGGGCAGTTCGCCACGTACCTCGGCTGGCTCATCCCGTGGGGCACCCCGCTCACGCTGCTGGGCGACACCCCGGAGCAGGTCGCCGAGGCCCAGCGTGAGCTGGTGCGGATCGGCATCGACCGGCTCGAGGGCGCCGCCACCGGCGACCCGAGCGAGTGGACCGACGCCCCGCTCGGCACCTTCCCGCGGGCGGTCTTCGCCGACCTCGCGGAGGTCCGGCACCACCGCCCGGTCACCGTCCTCGACGTCCGCCGGGACTCCGAGGTCGGCGACGGGCACATCGAGGGTGCCGTCGCGATCCCCCTGCACGAGTTGCTCGACCGGATCGACGAGGTGCCGGACGGCGAGGTGTGGGTCCACTGCGCCAGCGGCTACCGCGCCTCGATCGCGGCCTCCGTTCTGGCCGCCCGCGGCCGCCGGGTCGTCGCCATCGACGACGAGTTCGAGAAGGCCGGCGAGACCGGGCTGCCGATGGTCGCCGCCGCCTGACCGTCCGTCCGTCCTTCCCTGTACTTCTGCGCCACCCCCCAACCTCTCGAGGAGATCCATCATGTGCCGACCCGCCAACTGCTCCATCTGCGGCAAGACCACCTGGGCCGGCTGCGGCCAGCACGTCGACCAGGTCATGGCCGGGGTCCCGCAGCCCCAGCGCTGCCCGGGCCACGGCGACGAGCCGCAAGGGGCGTCCTTCCTGGACCGCGTTCTCAGCCGTCGCTGAGCCGGGCGAGAGCAGCACGTGCCGATCCTGGCGATCCCGCTCGGCCTGCTCATCGGTCTCTCGCTCGGCGCGCTGGGCGGGGGCGGGTCGGTCCTCACCGTCCCCGCTCTCGTCTACGCGCTCGGGCAGGACCCGCGGACCGCGACGACGACCTCGCTCGTCATCGTGGGGCTCACCTCGCTGGGCGCGGTGATCCAGCACGCCCGCGCCGGTCGGGTCCGGGCGGGCCAGGGCCTGCTCTTCGGTGGCCTCGGCGCGGGCGGAGCGATCCTCGGGTCCCTCCTCGCGGCGCGGGTGCCCCAGCAGGTCCTGCTCACCGCCTTCGCCGGCCTCATGCTCGTCGTCGCGACGCTGATGCTGCGCAAGGCCCTGCGACCCGGCTCCGCCCCCGACGCGGACCCGACCGCCGAGCCCATGCTGAGCCTGCGGCCGCTGCGCTGCGCCTGCCCCCGGGTGGTCAAGCTCGTCGTCACCGCCAGCGTCGCCGGCCTGTTCACCGGGTTCTTCGGGGTCGGCGGCGGGTTCGTCGTCGTTCCCGCCCTCGTGCTCGCGCTGGCGTTCCCCATGCCGGTGGCGGTGGGCACCTCGCTGCTCGTCATCGCCGTCAACAGCGCCACCGCCCTCGCGAGCCGGGTCTCCGCGGGCGCTGGCGACCTCGACTGGCGCCTCATCGCCGGGTTCACGGTGGCGGCCCTGGCCGCCAGCCTCGTCGGCGGCCGGGTCGCGAGCCGGGTGGACGCCCGCCACCTGTCCGGCACGTTCGCCGTGATGCTCGTGGGGGTCGCGCTCTACACCGGGGCGCGCAGCGCGCCGGCGCTCTTCTGACGACCAATCACCGCGAGGCACTCGTAGCTCGGCAATCTTCAACCTCCTTCGATCCTGCCCACACCCACGCCGGCGCTGCTCCCTCTGGCTGCGGGTCTCAGTCCGGCTGCGACGACGAGGAACCCTGGGCAGCGATCACATCGGTCTCTGCTGCTCGACGCTTGGCCCACTTGCGTTGCTGATGTTGCTCCCGAACACGCATCAAGGAGAAGAAGCCAAATGCCATCATCGCTACCCCCATAACCCTGAAGGCGCTGGGAAGCCACGGCGAGGCAGCAAACTCAGGTTCTACGTAGGCCAATACCGGAAGGAGCAGTCCAAGCAGAATGAATACGACAGCCCAACGCACATTCTGCCGCTCAGTTGATGTACGGCCTTCTTGCTCGGCGACCAGGAGAAGCACCCGGCCGTCGATGTGTTGAGCGAGCGCGTCACGGGCACGCCCGGCAGGCATCTGGTTGAGGATCTCAACCTCGGCCGCGACGTCAGCACGCAGCCGGCCGCTTAACTGAAGACGCGACCAGCCATTACCTCCGAGGAACCCCAAAACCGCCGTGAGCAGCGGTACCACCCATTCCAGATTCACCCCTGCACGTTACGCCGCGAACTAGGCCTCTGCGCCCTGTCTCGCCCTCTGACGCTCCGTTCGGGTCGAACGCACGCCGAATTTCGAGCCGCCGGGCCTTGCGCCCGTGCATCCCCGGGGCAGGGGGATTGAGAGGCCCGTACCGTCTCACGGGCATTGAGGCCGTCCCAGCAGTGGTGGGAGGCACCTGCCAGCAGATGGTGGGCGGAGGGCGTGGGATTCGAACCCACGATGACGTTGCCGCCATAGCGGTTTTCAAGACCGCCGCACTAGGCCACTATGCGAGCCCTCCTCACCCGGACAGGCCGGACGAGGGTCAAGGGTATGCCCTGAACGTCGGTGCACCCGGGGACTACGGCGGAGGCCTGGTAGGTAAGGTCGAGGACGACGAAAGGAGCCCCCATGGGCAAGCTGTCCTTCCTCGCGGGTATGGCCGCGGGCTACGTCCTCGGGGCCAAGGCCGGGACGCGACGCTACGAGCAGATCCAGCGGACCTCCACCAAGGTGTGGAACTCCCCGCCGGTGCAGAAGCAGGTCGCGCACGCCAAGGAGGTCGCCCGGACCAAGGCCGCCCCCGTCGTCGCCGACATGGTCGCCGACGCCGCCCGCGCCACCGCATCGACGCTGCGCCAGGGCAAGACCATCGCCTCCGAGGCCATCTCGCACGACTCCTCGAGCGGGAAGCACTCCGGTGGCGCATCCACCGCAGGTGCGCCCTCGACGCGGGCCGACACGAACGGCGCCGAGCACGAGGACGCCTGGTCGGCAGCCACCCGGCCGCCGACGGGCACCGACTGACCGGGTCCGTCCTGGGCGGGCACCGCCACGTTCCCTGCCTGCGTCGGCAGGACGCGTGACGCTGCCCCGACGCCTGCGCCCCTGCGCGCAGACCTCGGAGGCACCGCCACGACGGCTCCTCGAACGAAGGAGCGTCCCGACGACGCCCTGATACCTCGGACCCCGGGGTCCGCTGCCGGCTGCCATGTATCACCGGCCCCACAACACGCTCCTGTTCAGCGTCGACGATCATCACTACGCTGAGTCGCCACGGTCCCTTGACCGCGGTCTCGCGCACAGGAGCTGCCCATGGACGCCAACGGTCCCGAGTCCGCGACCGGCGGCAACGGGCGCGGCCGACGCCCCCCGACGCCCGTCTTCGGGATCCCCGACTCGGCCCTGCGGCGGTTCCACGCGACGGTGCTCGACCCGGCGACCGCGGACCGCATCGGTGACGAGCCGGCCCCTCATCCGGTCGGCTACATCCCGCACCGGCTCCTCGTCCCGGGTCTCACGCAGGACCAGCTGGGCGACCCGCTCGGCATCCTCGCGGAGCTCGGCGACCAGATGGGCTTCAGCGCACGGGTCCTGCCCAGTGCCGTGGTCGGCCCAGCCGCGGAGCTGGGGTACGACGACCGGCTCGGGCGGGTGATGCACACCGCGGTGGAGCTCGTCCCCGCGGCGGCGCGGCTCGCCGCGCCGCTCGACGCCTGGAGCGTCCTCCAGCGGGCCCGTGCCGAGTTCGGCGAGAAGGTCGCCCGCTGGGGTCTGAACCACGTCCTCATGAGCGCCGGCTCGCTCGAGGGGGTCGGGTACATGGGCGGCGTCGGGTACATGGGCGGCGTCGGGTACATGGGCGGCGTCGGGTACATGGGCGGCGTCGGCTACATGGGCGGCGTCGGCGCCCCGGGCACGGCCACCGGGCGTGGCCCCGTCGTCCTCGACGTCCCGGCGCCGGCCGGCACGGGGCGGTGCTCCCCCGTCGTCGCCGTCCTCGACACGGGCCTCGGCGAGCACCCGTGGTTCGACGGGTCACCGCTCGTCGAGCGCGACCCGCGCGTCGGCGGTGTCCCCATCGGCCTGCGGTTCGCTGCCGCGGACGACCCCGAGCGCGCCGGGGTCACCATCGACCACGTCAACGGCACCCTCGACGCGCTCGCCGGCCACGGCACGTTCGTGGCGGGCGTCATCCGGCAGCACTGCCCCGACGCGCGCCTCGTCATCGTCCCGGTCATGTACGGCGACGGCGCGGCCGACGAGCGCGACGTCATCGAGGCGCTCGGCGCCCTGGCGCTCTACCACTGGGCCGCCCTCGACGGGCGCGGCGACGGCGACCCCGTCGACGTCGTCAACCTGTCGCTCGGCTACTACCACGAGAGCCCTGGCGCGGTGGAGGACGAGGGCGCCCTCTTCGGCCTCCTGCGCGCGCTGGCGGAGGACGGCGTGGCCGTCGTCGCCGCGGCGGGCAACGGCGCCACGACCGAGCACTTCTGGCCGGCCGCCCTCACCACCCGCGCCGCGACCGCGGTGCCCGTCACGAGTGTCGGGGCGGCGAACCCCGCCGACGGCACCGTCGCCGTCTTCTCGAACACCGGCGACTGGGTGACGACGTACGAGCCCGGCGTCGCGGTCGTGAGCACGATGCCGGTCACGCTCGACGGGTCCGGCCGTGGTGGGCTGGCCGTACCGGCGCACGGCGCCAGCCCGGCCCGGGCCACGGCCGACCCCGACCGCTACCGCACCGGCTTCGGGACCTGGAGCGGGACGTCCTTCGCGTGCCCGCGGTGCGCCGGCCGGGTCGCGGCCGAGCTGGCCGGCACCGAGGCACCGGAGTCCCCCGAGAAGCGTGCCGACCGGGTCCGCGCGGCTCTCGGCACCGTGCTCGGAGGCTCGCCGTGATGCAGACCGGGGCCGGCGCCGAGAGCCTGGCGGTGCGCGCGGCCGACGCCTTCCGGGCCTTCCGGGACGGGGACCCGTCGGGCATGTCGACGCTCGTCGACGCCGTGACCCCGCTGCTGTGGGCGGTCGCCCGGCAGCAGGGGCTGACCCGGCAGGCGGCCGAGGACGTCGTGCAGAACACCTGGCTCAAGCTCATCGAGCATGCGCCGTCCATCGCCGACCCGCAGGCCGTCCTGAAGTGGCTCATCACGACGACCAAGCGCGACGCGTGGACGTCCACCCGGCGCGGCCGGCGTGAGGAGACGGGGACCTACGACGACGTCCGCGACGTCGAGCCGGAGCAGACCGAGCCGTCCCCCGAGGAGGCCGTCCTCGCGGCCGAGGAGGGATCCGTCGTGTGGGCCCACTTCGCCGAGCTGCCCGAGCGCTGCCGGACCCTGCTCCGTGCCATCGCCTTCGCCGAACGCCCCGACTACGCGCACGTCGCCGAGGCCCTCGGGATGCCCGTCGGCTCGATCGGCCCGACCCGGGGCCGCTGCCTGGCCAAGCTCCGCGCTGCGCTCACCGCCGACCCCCGATGGGAGATGTCGAGATGACCCCGACGCCCGACCACGAGTTCCTGCTCGCCGCCGAACCGATCGACGCCGTCGACGAGCTCGTCCTGGCCGAGCTGCGCGAGGCCCACATCCACCTCGACCCCATGCCCGGCGACCTGCTCGACCGGATCAAGTTCGCGATGAGCGTCGCCTCGCTGGAGGCCCAGGTGGCCGAGATCGTGTCCGGGTCCACGCTCGCGTCCGTGCGCGGCGCCGACTACGACCGCGCCGACACCGTGACCTTCGCCCGCGACGGCCTGAGCGTCATGGTGACGATCGAGCACGGCGAGTCCACCCTCTCCGACGTCATCGGCTGGGTCAGCGAGAACGACGTCGAGGTCGAGCTCCGCGAACGCGGCCGGACCCGGACGACGACGACCGACGACGAGGGGCGCTTCTCGTTCCTCGGAGTCGAGCGGGGACTCGCGAGCTTCGTGCTCCGGCGGCTGTCCGCCCCGGACGCCCCGCCCATCATCACCCCCGCGATCGAGCTCTAGGAGAGGCTCATCGAGGACGACCCGCTGATCGCGCAGGCGCAGCGCCTCCTCGCCACGGCGCGCCACGACAACGAGGTCGGCCGGTTCGAGAAGGCTGCCGCGGGGCTCGACGACGCCCTCGGGATGCTGAGCGGGCGGACCGACCACGCGGCGGGCTGGATGCGCATCCGGATCGTCATCACCCGGTCGTGGGCCGAGCTCGAGCTGCGCGGAGTCCGCCCGGCCCTCGCGATGCTCCGCGCCGCCCGGCAGGACGCCGACGCCCTCGGCGACCCGTTGCTCGTCGCCCTGACCCACATCCAGGAGGGGACCATCCAGGGTCGCGTCGGGGCGTGGCGCGACTGCGTCGACTCGCTGAGCCGGGCGGCGGCGCACGAGGACCTGCTCGACCCGGCGCAGACGTGGGCGCTGCGGCTCAACCTCGGGCAGGGCGAGCTCGGTGTCGGCAACATCCGCGCGGCGGCCGAGCACGCCGACGCCGCGGCCGCCGTCGCGGCGCGGCACGGCCTCGTCGACCTCGAGTTCAAGGCCCGCCACAACCGCGCGGTCGTCGCGTTCGTCGCGGGCGACCTGCCCCGCGCGCTCACCCTGATGCGAGCGGCCGACGCCATGGAGACCGCGGTGTCGCGCGACCGCAGCCGGCTCGACGAGGCCGACGTGCTCCTCGACGCCGGCCTCGTCGACGCGGCCCGCCGGGCGCTGCGCATCGCCCTCGACGCCGCGCACCGGGAGGGCCATCGCATCGAGGAGGGCGAGATCGCCCTACGGCTCGCCCGCTGTGACCTCCTCGTCGACGACCTCGAGCCGGCCCGGCAGCACGTCCGGGGCGCGGTCGCCGCCTACCGGACCCGGCAGGCGTCCGAGCTCGTCCGCGAGGCCGACCTCGTCCGGACCACGGTGGACGTCGCCGCCGGGACCGACCTCCCGGCAGTGGTGGCGACCCTCGCCGAACGCAATGGCGCGGCGCGCACCGCCTCGCCCTCGGACCGGGCGGCGATCCGGCTCGAAGCCGAGGCCCGGGTCCTGCTCGGGGATGTCTCGGGGGCACAGCGCTGCCTCAGTGCCCTCGACGACACCGGTACCGACTCCCTCGCGGCCGGTCTCCACGACGCGCTGGTCCGGGCCCGGGTCGAGGCGGCGCGCGGGCATCGGGCGGACACCGAACGCCACGTCACCGACGGCAACCGGCTGCTGGCCGCGCACCAGTTCCTCTCCTCGAGTCTCGACGTGCGGGCCGCCATGGCCCTGCACGGCCGCCGGCTGGCGGAGTTCGACATCGCCGGCGTCCTGCGCTCGGGGACCCCGGCCGAGGTCGCCACCACCGTCGAGCGATGGCGTGCCATCTCGCACCGGATCAACCCGGTCAGCGCCTCGCCGGACCCCGGGCTCGCCGAGCTGACCCGCGAGCTGCGACGGTTGCGGCAGCTGCTCGTCGACAGCGACGGGGCGGTCATCCGAGACATCACGGCCCGCGTCAGCGAGCTCGAGCCGCTGATCGCGCAGCGGGAGTGGAGCCTGGCCACCGACGCCGCCGCCGGAGGCGCCGCCCCGGCCGTGGCCGCCGACGAGGGCGCGGCCGCAGCCCGCGAGCGCGCCACGGTCGTCGTGGAGTTCTTCGAGTCCGGCGGCCGGCTGCACGCCGTGACCCTCGGCGCCGAGCCGCCCTCCGTCCACGACGTGGGCGACACCGCGGAGGTCGCGGCGCTCGGCACCAGGCTCCGCCGAGACCTGCGGGCGCGCGCCGCGCTCGGGCCGTCGTCCCCGATGACCCCGGTGCTCGCGCGAGCCACCCGCGCGTCGCTCGACACCGTCGACGCCGTGCTGCGTCCGCTGTGGCGCGGGGACGGCCGGGTCGTCGTCGTTCCGTCCGGGTCGCTCGCGGCGATGCCGTGGAGCCTGCTCCCGTCGTTGCGCGGCCGGCCGGTCACCGTGGCGCCGAGCGTCACCCGCTGGGTGCGCGGTCCGGCGCGCGGCGGCGGTCCACGGGCGAGCGAGGCACTGCGGGCCGTGCACGGGCCGGGGCTGGCCCGGAGCGCGGCCGAGGTCGACGCGGTCCGGGACGCCTGGGCCGTTGGGGACGGCTCCGCGACGGCCGAGCCGGCCGCCGTCGGGCTCGCCTCCAGCGCCGATGTCCTCGAGGCCCTGGCCTGCGCGCGGGTCGTCCATCTCGCCGCCCACGGCATCCATGAGCCGCAGAGCCCGCTGTTCTCGTCGGTCCGGATGTCCGACGGTCCCGTGTTCGCGCACGAGTTCCCCCGCCCCGTGGCCGCCGAACACGTGGCGCTCGCGGCCTGCGACGTCGGCCAGTTCTCGAGCCGCCCGGGGGCGGAGCCGCTGGGGCTGGCCGTCGCGCTGCTCTCGCTCGGGGCGACGAGCGTCCTGGCCGCCGTGTCCCCGGTCGCCGACGACCTGGCCGCCGAGGCGATGGTCGGCTACCACCGGCTGCTCGCGCAGGGTGCGGACGCGGCCCAGGCGTGGGCCGAGGTCGTCGAGCTTCATCCGGACGCGGGCGTCTTCTGCCTGTACGGGTCGGACTGGAGCTGCCTGCACGGGTCGGACGGGAGCTCCCTGCACGGGTCGGACGGGAGCTCCCTGCACGGGTCGGACGGGAGCTCCCTGCACGGGTCGGACGGGAGCCCCGCAGGCCGCTGACCAGCAGCCCGGTCGCCGACACCCGCACCCCACCCGACCAATAGGTCACACCCGGTACACGCCCCGCACCCCAACCGACCAACAGGTCACGGCAGGTACACCTACCTCGTACCTGCCGTGACCTATTGGTCGATGTCGGGACACCGGGGTCCGTACCCGGCGTGACCTATTGGTCGATGGGGGGACGGGGGTGCGCTCAGATGAAGATCGCGGGTTCGGCGAACAGCGCGTCGTAGGGGTCCTCCTCGGGAAGCCGGGGGAAGCGGACCGTGGCCGGCACCCCCGTCGCGACCGCGCCGTCCGGGACGTCCTTGACGACGACCGAGTTCGCCCCGATCTGCACGTCGTCCCCGATCCGGATGTCGCCGAGGACGCGCGCCCCCGCGCCGATCGTCACCCGGTCGCCCACGGTCGGGTGCCGCTTGACCCCGCGCTGCAGGGACCGGCCACCGAGGGTGACCCCGTGGTAGAGCATGACGTCGTCGCCGACGACGGCGGTGGCGCCGATGACGACGCCCATGCCGTGGTCGATGAAGAACCGCTGCCCGATCCTGGCCCCGGGGTGGATCTCCACCCCCGTCACGGCGCGTGCCACGGTCGACAGCAGGCGCGCGGCGGGGCGCCATCCGGGCCCCTTGCCCCAGAGCCGGTGCGCGAGCCGGTAGGCCCAGATCGCGTGCAGCCCAGGCGAGTTGAGCGCTACATCGGCACGCGTCTCGGCCGCCGGGTCGCGCCGCATCGCCGCGTCGAGGTCGTCGCGGATCGTCGCCCGCGCCTGCTGGAGGAAGGACATGGTCAGTCGACGAGCCCCTCGAACAGGATCGTCGACAGGTACCGCTCACCGAAGCTCGGGATGATGACGACGATCGTCTTGCCCGCGTTCTCGGGGCGCGCGGCCACCTGGGCGGCGGCGGCGAGCGCGGAACCGGAGGAGATGCCGACGAGCAGGCCCTCGTGGGTCGCCGCCTTGCGGGCCCACTCGACCGAGGTCTGCGCGTTGACGTCGATGACCTCGTCGTAGATGTCGGTGTTGAGGATCTCCGGGACGAAGTTGGCGCCGATGCCCTGGATCTTGTGCGGGCCGGGCTGGCCGCCGTTGAGGATCGGGGACTCCTCGGGCTCGACGGCGATGATCTGGACACCCGGCTTGCGGGCCTTGAGCACCTCGCCGACGCCGGTGATGGTGCCACCGGTGCCGATGCCCGCGACGACGATGTCGACCTGGCCGTCGGTGTCCTTCCAGATCTCCTCGGCCGTCGTCCGACGGTGGATCTCGGGGTTCGCGGCGTTGGCGAACTGGCGGGCGAGCACCGCGCCCTCGCGCTCGGCGACGATCTCGTCGGCCTTGGCCACGGCACCCTTCATCCCGAGCGACGGGTCGGTGAGGATCAGCTCGGCACCGTACGCGCGCAGCAGGGCCCGTCGCTCCTTGCTCATCGACTCGGGCATGGCGAGGACGACCTGGTAGCCGCGGGCTGCCCCGACCATGGCCAGTGCGATGCCGGTGTTGCCCGACGTGGCCTCGACGATCGTGCCGCCGGCCTCCAGCTGCCCGGACGCCTCCGCGGCGTCGACGATGGCCACCCCGATGCGGTCCTTGACCGAGCTCGCCGGGTTGTAGAACTCCAGCTTGGCCGCGACGGTCGCATCCCCGTCGATGATCCGGTTGAGCCGGACGAGCGGGGTGTTACCGACCGCCTGGGTCACGTCGTCGAGGATGGGCATCGCATCACCTTTCGGTCGGGAACCGCCGGCGTCCCGGAGGGGCGGCGGCGCGCTGCAGCGCACGTACTGTCGGGGCCAACCCCCGACACGTTATGTGTATTCCAACAGATAGTTATCCATGGGGACAACGGCGTCTCGGCCCTGGTAGCCGCCGCGCATCGGAGGGGACGCGCAGACGACGGATCTGCCCGCCGTGACAGGCCGGTTGATGGTCGTCACACAGCGGTGAGCGCTCGCTTACCCGGCGGTAGGCTGCGGCGCATGCTGCTCGCCGCGCCTGCCCTCGCACCCGCCCTGGCCAGCGACGTCGTCCCGACGCTCGACGAGCGGTTCGGCGGGGTCACCGCCGTCCAGGTCGTCGCGATCGTCCTGTGCGTCATCGTCCCGACCGTCGGCTGGGCGCTGCTCTTCCGGCAGGTCGGGCGGTTCGTCGGGCTCTACCGGATGGGCCAGCCGGACGGCAGCCGCACCAACGCCCCCGGCGCCCGCACCTGGACCCTGGCCAAGGAGTTCCTCGGCCACACCCGGATGAGCCGGCTCAAGGTCGTCGCGGCCGCCCACTGGTTCACTGCGCTCGCGTTCCTCATCCTCTTCGCCACCCTCGTCAACGCCTTCTTCCAGCTGATCCAGCCCGACTACCGGCTCCCCGTCATCGGCCACTTCCCGCCCTTCGAGTGGCTCATCGAGCTGTTCGCCTGGGGCGGTCTCGTCGGCATCGTCGTGCTCATGGCGGTCCGCCAGAAGGAGCACCCCCGGCGGGCCGCGGGCGAGAGCGGGCGGTCCTCGCGCTTCTTCGGGTCGACGTTCTGGCAGGCGTACTACGTCGAGCTGACGATCCTCGTCGTCACCATCTGCATCCTGCTGCTGCGCGGGCTCGAGGCGGCGATGGTCACCCGGATCGAGCCGGAGAGCTCCCTGCTCCTGCACTTCCCGCTCACCGGCTGGATGGCCGGCTGGTGGTCCGGCGCGACCCTGCCCGCGCTCGCGGCCTGGGTGTACGTGGTGGCGACCCTGAAGATCCTCGTCTCGTTCGCCTGGATGATCACCATCGCGCTGCAGCCGACGATGGGTGTCGCCTGGCACCGCTTCCTGGCCTTCCCGAACATCTGGTTCAAGCGCGAGGCGTCCGGGCGGACCGCGCTCGGCGCCGCGAAGCCGATGACGGTGGGCGGCCGCGCCTTCGACCTCGACGCCATGGAGGACATGGAGGAGGGCGACGCCCTCGGCGTCGGCGCGGTCGAGGACTTCACCTGGAAGGGCCTGCTCGACTTCTCGACGTGTACGGAGTGCGGTCGCTGCCAGAGCCAGTGCCCGGCCTGGAACACCGAGAAGCCGCTGTCGCCGAAGCTGCTCATGATGGCCCTGCGCGACCACGCCGACGCGAAGGCGCCGTACCTGCGGGCGCTGGCCGACACCGCCGGCGACCCGGCGCGGGCCATGGCCTCGGTTGCCGCGGCGGCCCAGACCGTGCCCACGGACGGCATCGAGCCCGCCGGGTCGGTCGACGTCGTCGACTGGTCGCAGATGGCGCTCGTCGGCGACACCGGCTACGACCCCTCGGCGCCGCTGACCGCCTACAACCCGCACGGCCCGGACGCCGTCATCGACCAGGACGTCCTGTGGTCGTGCACGACGTGCGGCGCCTGCGTCGAGCAGTGCCCCGTCGACATCGAGCACGTCGACCACATCATCGACATGCGCCGGTACGCCACGCTCATCGAGTCGGCCTTCCCGAGCGAGCTGGGCGGTCTGTTCAAGAACCTCGAGAGCAAGGGCAACCCGTGGGGCATGGGCGCCCGGGCGCGGCTCGACTGGGCCAAGGACCTGCCGTTCCCGGTCAAGGTGCTCGGCCAGGACGTCGAGCAGGCCACCGACGTCGAGTGGCTGTTCTGGGTCGGGTGCGCCGGCGCCTACGAGGACCGCGCGAAGAAGACGAGCCGCGCGGTGGCCGAGCTGCTCGACACCGCCGGGGTGTCCTTCGCGGTCCTCGGCGACGGCGAGACGTGCACCGGCGACTCGGCGCGGCGCGCCGGCAACGAGCTGCTCTTCCAGACGCTCGCGCAGCAGAACGTCGAGACCTTCGGCGAGTTCGGCGTCACCAAGGTCGTCGTCACCTGCGCGCACTGCTTCAACACCATCAAGAACGAGTACCCCCAGCTCGGCGGCAACTACGAGGTGCTGCACCACACCCAGCTGCTCAACCGGCTCGTCCGCGAGAAGAAGCTGACCCCGGTCGCGCGTCCCGACGAGACGCCCGGGATGTCGTCGGCGAAGAACGTCGCCTCGACGGCACCCACCGTCACCTACCACGACCCGTGCTACCTCGGCCGGCACAACGGGGTCTACGCCCCTCCGCGCGAGCTGATCGGGGCGCTGCCCGGCGTCGAGATGCGCGAGATGCCGCGCTCGGGCGAGACGTCGTTCTGCTGCGGCGCGGGCGGTGCGCGGATGTGGATGGAGGAGAAGCTCGGCACCCGGATCAACACCAACCGCACCGACGAGGCCATCGCCACCGGGGCCGACCGCATCGCCATCGGCTGCCCGTTCTGCCGCGTCATGATGTCCGACGGGCTGACCGCAAAGCAGTCCGAGGGCGTCGCCGAGCAGGTCGAGGTCGTCGACGTCGCGCAGATGCTCCTCGCCGCGGTGCGCCGCGGGCAGGACGAGGAGGGCGCGAGCGGCCTCGTCGAGGCGGCGGCCCCGGTCACCGTCTCCGAGCCGGACGCCGCGGCCGCCGCGACCGCCACGGCCACCACCACCACGGCAGTCGACGTTGAGCAGGCCCCGAGCGCGGCGCCCCCCGCCACCGACGAAGCCGACCCCTGGGACGAACCCGCGACTGCCGCTGCCCCTGCCGCGGCCACCACCCCAGCCCCCGCCGACACGGTCGCCACCGACGAAGCCGACCCCTGGGACGAACCCGCGACTGCCGCCGCCCCTGCCGCGGACACCACCCCAGCCCCTGCCGACACGGTCGCCACCGACGAAGCCGACCCCTGGGACGAGCCGGCCGCCGCACCCACGGACACCACCGACGACGGCCCCGAGACCACTCCGAGCGCAGCTCCCGCCGACACAGACGAAGCCGACCCCTGGGACGAGCCGGCCGCCGCACCCACGGACACCACCGACACCGGCCCCGAGACCACTCCGAACACAGCTCCCGCCGACACCGACGAAGCCGACCCCTGGGACGAACCCGCCACCGCCGCTGCGGCGACCACCACCCCGGCCCCCGCCGACACCGTCGCCACGGACGAGCCCGACCCCTGGGACGAACCCGCCACCGCCGCTGCCGCGGACACCACCCCGGCCCCCGCCAATACGGTCGCCACCGACGAAGCCGACCCCTGGGACGAACCCGCCGCGGCACCCGCTGCCACGGACGCCACCGACACGGCATCCGAGGCCCCCGCGCCGACCGAGGATGAACCTGCCGCGGCCGACCCGGGCCACGAGGCCCCTGCGACGGCCGGTGCCGACGACGAGCCGGCGACGGGAGCCGAGGCCGCCACGGACTTCGCGGGCGACGAGGCCCTCCTCGACGAGCCCGACCCGTGGGACGAGCCGGCCCCGGGCGCTCCGGCGGACCGGACGCCGACCCCGGAGGATGCTGACGCGTCGTCCCCCGAGCCTGAGGACGAGGCCGCCGACACGCAGCCCACCCCCGAGCCCGACGAGCCGACGGACGAGGAACCCGCTGTCGGCGCGGCGGTCGAGGCACCGGCACCTGTCGAGGCCACCACGGAGCCGGCCGTCGAGGACGCACCGGACGAGAAGCCCCGCGCGAAGGCCACGCCCGACGACGGCTCGTTCGGCGGGGATCCCGGGCTCGTCGACGAGCCCGACCCCTGGGACTGAGCAGGGAACGACACGACGAAGCGCCCCGGTCCTCCGCGATGGAGGACCGGGGCGCTCGGCGTTCGGGACCTGGCCGGCGAACGGCCGGAGGGTCAGGCCAGGCCGTTGCTCGTGAGGAACTCCTCAGCGACGGCCTTCGGGTCCTGCTTGTCGATGTCGGTCTGCTTGAGCATCTGGGTGATGGCCTCGGTGGTCAGCTTGGCCGACACCGCGTTCAGGGTGTCCTGGACCTGGTCGACCTTGTCGGCGCGCACGAGCGGGATGATGTTCTGCGAGCCGAACACCTTCTTGGTGTCCTCGAGCACGACGAGGTTGTTCGCCGCGATCGCGGGGTCCGTGGAGAAGACGTTGGCGACGTCGGCCTGACCGTTGACCAGGGCCTGGACGACGGCCTGCCCGGTGAGCGGGCGGATCGTCCCGAACGTCACGCCGTAGACCTCCTCGAGGCCGATGGCACCCTGCTGACGCTCCTTGAACTCGGGCTGGGCCGCGATGGTGAGGTCGCCGGCGGGGCCCGCGAGGTCCTCGATCGTCGTCAACCCCCGGGTCCTGGCGGTCTCCTCGGTCACGGCGAGGGAGTCGACGTCCTCGGCGGCCGACTTCTCGAGCACCGCGAGGGTGTCGGGGACGACCTCCTGGACGTGGGCGTAGACCTCGTCGGGGTCAGTGCCGGTGAACTCCTTGTCGTAGTACACGGCGAGCGCCCCGGTGTACTCGGGGAAGACCTGCACCGAGTTGTCCTCGAGGGCCCGCAGGTACACCTCGCGGGACCCGATGTTGGTCTTCGTCGTGGCGTCGACACCCTTGGCGCGCAGCGCGCCGGCGTAGATCTCGGCGAGGAGGGTCGACTCCGAGAAGTCGGCGCCGCCGACGACGATCGAGCCCCCGGCTGCCGCGGTGCCGGTGTCCGTCGGGGCCTCGGACGCGAGGGGGTCACTGCCCCCTCCACAGGCGGAGAGCCCGATCGCGGCGGCGACGGCGACGGTGGTCAGGACGGTTCTGCGCTTCATCGGTCGGTCCCTTCGTGGTGGCCGGAGGCCGCTGGTGTGTCCTCGATCAGTGCGAAGTGCCGCATCGCGGCATCAGGCAGGCGCGCGCAGGTCAACCGGTTCCTGCGCCGTTTCCTTCCCCGTTCCGGCATCGTCATCGTTTCGTGACCTGCCGACAGCCCGCCCGGACAGGCCGGGCGAGACCACCTTCCGTTGCAGCAGGGCGAGCATCCCCTCGAGGACGACGGCGAGCAGCGCCACGAGCAGCGCACCCCCGGCCGCCCGCGGGTAGTCGCCGAGCGCGATGCCGTCGATGAGGTAGCGGCCCAGCCCGCCGAGCCCGATGAGCGCGGCGATCGTCGTCGTCGCGACCACCTGGAGGACGGCAGTGCGAACCCCGGACAGGAGCAGGGGGAGCGCGCACGGCAGCTCGACCTGGCGGAGCACCTGCCAGCCGGTCATGCCGACCCCCTGCGCGGCGTCCCGCGCCGCGGGGTCGACCGCCTCGACCCCGGCGTAGGTGCCGGCGAGCAGCGGCGGCAGGGCGAGCAGCACGAGGACGAGGGTGCTCGGCACGAGGTAGGCGAGGTCGCCCCGGAAGGCCGGGCCCACCCACAGCGCCACCGCGAAGAGCAGGCCCAGGGTGGGGACGGCGCGCGCGGAGTTGGCGACGGAGACGACCCAACGGCCGCGCCCGGAGTGGCCCACCCACAGGCCGAGGGGCAGTGCGACGACCAGGCCGAGGCCCACGGCGAGGGCGCTGTACCAGAGGTGCTCGAACAGCCGCGCCGGGATGCCGTCCTCGCCCGACCAGTTCGCCGGGTCGAGGAACCAGTCGAGAAGGCTGGCGATCACGGCCGGCCCCCCGCCACGCGCTGCCACGGAGTGAGCGCCCGGGATCCCAGCTGGATGACGGCGTCGAGCAGGAGCGCCAGGAGCAGGGTGGCGACGATGCCGGTGAGCAGCTCGCCCCAGATGATCCGGCGGTACCCGTCGAGCAGCAGGTCACCGAGCTGGGAGACCCCGATGACGGAGGCGATGCTCACGATGCTGACGTTGGAGACGGCCGCCACCCGCAGCCCTGCGGCGATGACGGGAACCGCGAGCGGCAGCTCGACCCCGAACAGCCGACGCAACCCCCCGTACCCCATCGCCGTCGCAGCCTGCTCGACATGGTCGGGCACCGACATCAGGCCGTCGGCGACGGTGCGGGTGAGGAGCGCGACCGTGTAGATGGTCATCGCGACGAGCACGTTGACCGGGTCGAGGATCTTCGTCCCGAGCACCAGCGGCATGATGACGAAGAGCGCGAGCGAGGGGATCGTGTAGAGCAGGCCGGTCGAGGTGACGACCGCCGCGTACGACCCGCGCCACCGCTTGGCGGTCCAGCCGAGCGGCACCGACAGGGCCAGCCCGAGGAGGAGCGGCACGCCCGCGAGGTACAGGTGGCTCAGCGTGAGCTCGCCGACGGTGCGCCAGTTCGAGGCCAGCCAGTCCACGTCAGGCCTCGTCCCCCGCGACGGTCACGGCCCCGCCGCGCACCGGGTCACCCTCGTCGCGCTCGGGTCGGTCGGTGTCCTCGATGGCGCTCAGCACCTCGTGCGCCATGACGGTGCCGACGAGGGTGCCGCTGTCGTCGACGACCACGCCCCGGCGCGACGGCGACGACAGCGCGGCGTCGAGCGCCCCGCGCAGCGTGCCCCCGGCGCGGGCGACGGTCCCACCCCGGTGCAGGTCGGCGTCCTCGACGGCACGGTCGCCCACCCGGGCCGGCTCCACCCAGCCGAGCGGCTTCCGGTCGTCGTCGACGACGAGGAGCCAGGTCGAGCCCCGCCCCTCGGGCCGCTCGCCGAGGACGACGCAGCGCTCCGGGCGCAGCGGCAGGCGCGGCGTCTCCTGGAACTGCAGCGCCCGGTACCCCCGGTCGCGGCCGACGAAGTCGGCGACGAAGTCGTCGGCCGGGTGGGCCAGGAGGTACGCCGGCTCGGCGACCTGCGCCAGCGTGCCGCCGACCCGCAGCACCGCGACCTGGTCGCCGAGCTTGATCGCCTCGTCGATGTCGTGGGTCACGAAGACGATGGTCTTGCCGAGCTCGTCCTGGAGCCGCAGGAACTCGTCCTGCAGCTGCTCGCGCACGATCGGGTCCACCGCCGAGAACGGCTCGTCCATGAGCATCACGGGCGGGTCCGCGGCCAGCGCCCGGGCCACGCCGACGCGCTGCTGCTGCCCGCCCGAGAGCTGCGACGGGTACCGCTCGCCGAGGTGCGCCTCGAGACCGACCCGCTCGAGCAGCTCGCTGGAGCGCTCCCGGATCTTCTTCCGGTCCCAGCCGAGCAGGCGTGGCACGGTGCCGATGTTGTCCAGGACGGTCCGGTGCGGGAACAGCCCGGCGTGCTGGATGACGTAGCCGATGCCGCGCCGCAGCTCGGCCTGGTCCATCCGCCCGGTGTCCTGGCCGTCCAGCGAGATCGAACCGCGGGTGGGCTCGATCATCCGGTTGACCATGCGCAGGCTCGTCGTCTTGCCGCACCCCGACGGCCCGACGAGCACGGTGATCTTTCCCGTGGGTGCGGTGAGCGTGAGGTCGTCGACGGCGACCGTGCCGTCGGGGAACTCCTTGGTCACGGCGTCGAACCGGATCATCCTGAGACCCTAGCGACAAAGCGGCGCCAGTCGGAGGCCCCACTCCGGAACCTCGACACGCGACCCCCCGCTGGCGAGGGTGGCGTGGCGGATCCCGGGACCGGTGCAGGCGGCCTCGGCCGCACCGTGGAATGCGCGGACCGCGCCCGAGGTTGTCGGGCAGTGACCTCTGACGCCCGGCGCATCCCGCTCTACCTCGGTGTGCTCTTCGGGCTGGCGGGCATGGGGTCCTCCTCGGCGTCCATCGTGCTGCGCGACCTCGCCGCCGACCTCGGCGTCGGTGTGGGCGTCGCGGCGTGGACCATCAGCCTCTACGTGCTCATGCTCGCCGTGACGACCGCCGTGTACGGCCGCGTCGCCGACCTCGTCGGCATCCGGCTGCCGCTCGTCGTCGGGCTCACGCTCATGGCCACGGGGTCGCTCGTCTCCGCGCTCGCCCCGACCTTCGCCGTCGAGGTCGTCGCCAGGATGGCCCAGGGCGCCGGTGCCGCGGCCGTGCCGACGCTCGGCGTCGCAGTGCTCAACGGGCGGTACCAGGGCGCGATCCGCGGAGTGGCCCTGGGGCGCCTCGCGGCCACCGCCACCGTCATCGTGTGCGCCGGACCGCTCGTGGGAGGCCTCGTCGACCAGTGGCTGGGCTGGCGGGCCGTCATGGCGCTCCCGATCCTGGGGCTCGCCGTCCTGCCGGCGATCTGGCCCGCCCTGACCCGTGAGGGCACCGGCGACCGGCTCGACGTCCTCGGCGCGGGGCTCGTCGCGGCGACGGCCGGCGGGCTCGTCCTGCTCGTCCAGTCCCCGACCACCGGGCTCACCATCGCGGTCGCGGGCGGGCTCCTGCTGCTGCTGGGCGTCCCGGCCGTCCTGGCCTGGGTCCGCCGCCGTCCCGACGGGTTCCTTCCGGCCTCGGTCATCCGCAACCCCACCGTCGTCCGCGGCGCGCTGGCCGCGGCTGCCGTTCCGGCCGCCTGGTTCGGGCAGCTCATCGCGGTGCCCGTCGTCCTGCTGCGTGAGGGGTGGGCGTCGTGGGAGATCGGGCTGCTCCTCGTCCCGAGCATCCTCGTGGCCCCCCTCATCCCCCGGCTGACCGGGACCCTGCTCGAGCGCCTGGGAGCACCGCGGACCCTCGCCGGGGCGGGCCTGCTGGCATCCCTGTCGCTCGGCCTGGCCGCCGCGGGGACGGCCCTGGTCAACGTGCCGCTCGTGGTGGCCGGGCTGCTGGCCGTGGCCGTCGCCTTCGGCATCGGCCAGCCCACATTGAGCGCTGCCGTCAGCGACGCGGTCCACCACGACGTGCGCGGGGTCGCGCTCGGGGTGGCGACCCTGCTGTTCCTCGTCGGCGGGAGCGTCGGCTCGGCGGGGGTCGCGGGTCTGGGCGATCTCGTCGGCGTGCCCGCGAGCCTCGCCGTCCTCGCCCTCCTGCCGCTGCTCGGCCTCGCGGCCCTCGCCCCCGAGCTGCGCCGGGCAGGCCCGGAGCCTGCCACCGAGCCGGTCTGACCCGGGTGGCCGTTTCAGGGCGCGGCGGGGGTCCCGGGGGGGCACTCGACCGGGGTCGACGCCACCGTGTCCGTCACGTCGTAGCTCCGGCAGGCCAGACCCCAGACGGCCTTCCCCTGGTCGGGTGGGAAGAACGAGCCCGACTCCACCCAGGCGTAGACGTCGACCCGGATCGTGACGCCGTCCTGGCCCCGCACCGCCCACGTGGTGCTCCCCTGGCTGTCCATGGCGGACGGGCCGGGCTCGGCCAGCCAGTCCGCTGCGGCAGTCGCTCGCTCCTGCGGCGTCAGGGCGCCGGACTCGGCGATGGCGCCGTCGAGGGCCCCCGGCAGCACGTGGTCGGCGACCCGGGCCGCCTCGTCGTCGGCCTCCTGCTGCACGGTGCTGCAGCCGGTGAGGACGACCCCGGCGAGGCCGACCGCCACCCAGCGGACCGCCCTCATGAGACCCGCTCCCGATGCTTCCTCGCAGCGCTGCGTCGTGACGTGTCGGTGGGCATCGGGCGACTGTGGCTTCCTGCAGGTGTCATCGGGCCCATGCTCTCAGCCGCTCGCGACGGTGTCGCGGTGGCGGACTCACAGCGTGTGGGCCGGCCCCAGGGCTAGCGTTCGCCCCATGAGCGAGCCCGTGCCCGAGGCCGACCTGCTCGACCGCCGGTCACCCCGCGGTCGGGCCGCCCTGGCCGGGCTGACCCTGGGGACCGGGGTCGCCATCCTCGACGGCACCGTCGTCAACGTCGCGCTGCGTGCGCTCGGCGCCGACCTGGGAGCCTCCCTCGCGCAGCTGCAGTGGGTCGTCAACGGGTACCTCCTCGCGCTCGCTTCCCTCGTCCTCGTCGGCGGCGCCCTCGGGGACCGGTGGGGGCGTCGGCGGGTCTACCTCGCGGGGGTCGTGTGGTTCGCCGTGGCGTCCGCCCTGTGCGCGGTCGCCCAGACGCCCGGGCAGCTCGTCGGGCTCCGGGTCCTCCAGGGCGTGGGGGCGGCACTGCTGACACCGGGGGCGCTGTCGGTCATCCAGTCCTCGTTCCGCCCGCAGGACCGGGCCGCCGCCATCGGGACCTGGGCCGGGCTCTCGGGCATCGCCGCCGCCCTCGGGCCGCTGGTCGGGGGCTGGCTCGTCGACAACGCGAGCTGGCGGTGGGTGTTCGGCATCAACATCCCGCTCTGTCTGGGCGTCATCGCGCTCACGAGCGCGACGACGCCGGAGTCCCGGGATGCCGAGGTCCAGGGGCGCCCCTTCGACGTGACCGGGGCCGCGCTCGCAGCAGCGACGCTCGCGGTCTTCACCTACGTCCTCACCGCGGCCGCGACCCTGAGCACCGGCGTCGTCGTCGCCGTCTCAGCGGTGGCGGCCGGGACCGCGGCGGCGTTCGTCGCCGTCGAGCACCGCAGCGCGCACCCGCTCGTTCCGCTGGGGATCTTCCGCTCGCGGGTGTTCTCGGCCGCCAACGGGATGACGCTGCTCGTGTACGGAGCCCTCGGAGCGGTCAGCGTGTTCGTCGTCCTCGAGCTCCAGGCCACCGGCTGGACCGCGCTCGAAGCCGGGGTGGCGAGCCTGCCCATCACCGTCGCGCTCCTGCTGCTCTCCTCCCGGGCCGCCTCGGTCGCGGCGCGGATCGGCCCACGGATCCCGATGACGGTCGGCCCGCTCGTGTGCGCGGCCGGCACGCTCCTGCTGCTGCGGGTGGGCGACGGGGCCGGCTGGCTCGACGTCCTTCCCGGGATGGTCGTCTTCGCGCTGGGTCTCGCGGCCCTGGTCGCGCCGCTGACGGCGGCGGTGCTCGCGGCGGCGCCCGATCGGCACGCGGGGGTGGCGAGCGGGGTGAACAACGCGGTCGCCCGGGCGGGGTCCCTGCTGGCCGTCGCGGCGCTGCCGGCGCTCGTCGGGCTCTCCGGGGACGACTACCTGTCCGCGGCGACGATGACCCCCGGGTACCGGGCGGCGATGCTGTGGTGCGCCGGGCTCCTGACGGTCGGGGCCGCGGTCAGCTGGGTCGGGCTCGGCCGAGGAGCTCGGCGCTGACGAAGTCCGCGACGGTCCGGTGCCAGTAGGACGCCCGGCGCAGCATCGCGTGGGCCGCGTCCGGGACCTCGAGGTGCCGGACGTCGGCACCCGACTCGTCCCAGCGCCTCGCGACGATGGCGGTGCGTCGAGGGTCGGTCATCCGGTCGCGGGTGCCGTGCATGAGCAGCACGGCGGTCCCCGGACGGGGCTGGCGGGTGTCGCCCTCGATCCACGGGGCGAGCGCCGCCACGGCCGCCACCCCGGCGTCGGACGCGAGCAGGAGCGCCACGCGTCCGCCCATCGAGTGGCCGACGAGGGCGATGGGCACCCCGGGGAGGACCCGGCGGATCCGTTCGAGGGCCCAGCGGGCGTCCTGCACCGGGTCCTGGCGGGTGCCGTTCCAGCCGCGGACCCGGTTCTTGAGCCGGAGCACGACCAGCCGGTCGCCGCCCCGCTCGCGCAGGGCGGTCGCGAAGGGGAGCATGCGCAGCACCGCGAGCCGCAGCCACGTCACCGGGTTGCTGCCGCGCTCGGCCCCGCCGTGCAGGACGAGCACGACGCCCTCGGGCCGGTCCGGCACGTGGCCGCGCAGCTGCGCTCCACCGCCGCCGGCCGTCGAGAGGAGTGCGGCCCGCACATCCTTGGGGTCCGCGTTCGGGCTCGCGGCCCGAGCGTGCTGCACCTGCACCTGTCGACGGTTCATCGGGCGTCCTCGTCAGTCGTGGCGGGTCCGGCCGGTCCGCCCTGTCGGACTGCCTCCCGCACCCACGATGCGTACCGGCTTTCAGCGTCCGACACGGGGACGGCGATCACCTCCGGCGTGTCGTAGGGGTGTTCGGCGCCGACCCGCTCACGGATGGGTGCGAACCGGCCCGCCGTCGACTTCGCGAGCAGCAGATGCTCCGCGTCCTCGTGCACGACGCCGTCCCACCGGTAGACCGACGTCACCCCCGGGATGACCTGCACACAGGCCGCGAGCCCTTCGTCGACGAGCAGATGGGCGAGCCGGAGCGCGGTGGCGCGGTCGGGCGTCGCGACGCGGATCTCGACGAGGTCGTCCGCGGTCCCGGCCATCGGCTCAGACGTCGGCGCGGTGGAAGTTCTGGAAGCTGCGGCTGGCGGTGGGCCCGCGCTGCCCCTGGTAGTGCGAGCCGTAGCCCTGGGAGCCGTACGGGCTCTCGGCGGGCGAGGACAGCTTGAAGAAGGCCAGCTGGCCGATCTTCATCCCCGGCCACAGCATGATCGGCAGGGTCGCGACGTTCGAGAGCTCGAGGGTGACGTGGCCGGTGAAGCCGGGGTCGACGAACCCGGCGGTTGCGTGGGTCAGGAGCCCGAGCCGGCCGAGGCTGGACTTGCCCTCGACGCGGGCGGCAAGGTCGTCGGGCAGCGAGACGGTCTCGAGGGTCGAGCCGAGGACGAACTCGCCCGGGTGGAGGACGAAGCCCTCCTGCGGGTCGACCTCGAGGAGCCGGGTGAGGTCGGCCTGGTCCAGGGCCGGGTCGATCACCTGGTACTTGTGGTTGTCGAACAGCCGGAAGAACTTGTCGAGCCGGACGTCGACGCTGCTCGGCTGGATCATGTCGGGGTCCCACGGGTCGAGGCTGACCCGTCCGGACTCGACCTCGGCGCGGATGTCGCGGTCGGAGAGGAGCACGGCGTCAGGCTACCGGGGCGGGTCGCCGAGCGCGGGATGCGGGTGCGGACGACCCCGAGGTGTGGGCTAGACTTCCGGGCGCCGGGGAGGATCTTCAGTGGTCCTCGACCCGGCTCGCCGGTGTAGCTCAATGGTAGAGCGCCAGCTTCCCAAGCTGGACACGCGAGTTCGATTCTCGTCACCGGCTCCACTGCCTGGCCCGTACCCCGACCGACCAATAGGTCACGGCAGGTACACCCCCACCCCCACCGGTACCCCGAACGACCAATAGGTCAAGGCAGGTACACCCAGGCGTACCCCGAACGACCGATAGGTCACGGTAGGTACACCCAACCCGTACCCCGGGTGACCTATTGGTCGATGTGGGGACAGCGCGCCGTACCCCGTGTGCCCTATTGGTCGATGTCGGGACGCCGGCGGGCGCATCCGTTCGGTGCGCATTCGCGCGTCTCGAGGACAGGGCGGGGACCCACGGGTTAGCCTCCAATCGCTGCGGCGCAGGGGTGCGGCACGCAACGACTCCGGCCCGAGGGACCCCCATGCGCACGACCGCTCGCCGCACCAGCCGACTCGCCGCCGCCACTCTGGCGTCCGCCCTGACCGCCCTCGGCACGCTCAGCGGAGCCGCGGCCGCGACCCCGTCGAGACCGCTCGCGGCGCCGGCCCCGGCCACGCAGAGCCTGGCCAGCACGGACTACGAGTACACCGCCGCGGACCTGCGCATCCAGCGGGCACTGAAGAACCGGGTCACCACCTCGCGGTTCGGCACCTCCTTCTCGGGAACCGTCCTGGACGCCGCATCGGACCGGCGCATCTGGTCCAAGGGCGCAACGTCGTCGCTCATCTCCGCCTCGACGACCAAGCTGGTCACCGCGCACAACGCCCTGACGGTCTTCGGGCCGAAGCACCGCTTCAGCACGAGCGTCAAGCAGGGCCCGAGCTCGAACCGGGTCATCGTCCAAGGCTTCGGCGACCCGTCGCTCTCGAGCAGCCATCTCGACCGGATGGCCGCGACGACCGCCGCCAAACTCAAGTCGCGAGGACTCACGAGCGTGCGCGTGTACGTCGACGACGACGCCTTCCCCAAGCCCAGCCTCGCCTACGGCTGGAAGTCGAGCTACGTCCCGAAGGCGGTCAACCCGGTCCGGGCCCTGGTCCGTGACCAGCGCGACGTCCCGGACACGAGTGCAGATGTCGGGACGTACTTCGCGAGCCGGCTCAAGGCGCACGGGATCAGCAGCGTCCGGTACTGGGGCCGCGACAACGTCCGGTCCGGGGCCTCCACCCTCGCGTCGAGCCAGGGGTGGTACGTCTCGTCGATCGTGAGCCGGATGCTGCTCAGGAGCGACAACGAGGTCGCCGAGTCCCTGCACAAGATGGTCGCCCGCGCCACCGGGAGGTCGGCGACCTGGAGCAACGCGAAGACGGCGCAGGCCGGTGTCATGGCGCAGGAGGATCTCGCGATGACCGCGCTGTACGACGGGTCGGGCCTCTCGCGCGCCAACCGCCTCAGCTCACTCCAGCTCGCGTCGCTCGTCGACCGCGGTCAGGACTCCGACGCCTCGGCGCTGTGGCCGCTGCGCAGCTCGCAAGCCATGCCGACAGCCGGGCGCACCGGTTCTTTGGCGGCCAAGTACAGCCGCTTCGCCACGTCCCAGTCCCGCTGTGCCGTCGGGAAGGTGTGGGCGAAGACCGGCACCCTCAACGACGTCGTGTCCCTCGCCGGCTACACCTACGGCACGGACGGCAGGCTCAAGGTCTTCGCGTTCGTCGTCAACGGCAAGTCCTCCACGCTCTCGCTCAAGCAGAGCGTCGACATGCTCGCCGCGACCGTCAACGGCTGCTACTGACCCCCGCGCCGTCGGCAGAGGATCACTCGCCGGGGACCACCCAGCCGAGCACCGTGACGAACCCGATGACGGCGCACACGACGAACAGGGCGCCGAGGATCCACCCGATGACCTGAGCCCCGTCGAGGCCCCTGCCGGACACCGGCTCCGCCAGCGGCTCGTCGGCCGACACGGTGTCGGGCACCAGCGGGGACCGGGGGGTGTCGAGGTCCGGGTCGCTCGCGAGGGCGCGCTCGCGCAGCGCCTCGATCCGCGGTGGCCACGGCTCGGTGCGGAACGAGCGCGGCAACGAGCGCCACATGACGGCGAAGTCGTCGTGTGCCTGCTGGCGCCAGGCCGCGACCGCCTCGTCGGCCTCCGGGCCACGACTCCCGACCGCGAACCAGGCGGCACCGGCGCGGGGCAGGTCCCCCATCCCGTGGTAGACGTGCCCGAGTAGCAGCAGCGCGTCGGGGTCCCGCTCCTGCTCGATGTGGTCGGCCAGGATGTCGCGCGCCTGCCACGCCCGCCCCGCGTCGAGGAGGCTGCGGGCCTCGGCGACGACCTCTGACGACGACCGCGTCATCCCGGGGCCACCCTGGGGCGGACCGGCCGACGCTGCCGAACGGGGATCACGCTCACGACACCGAGTATGCCGCGCCCGGGACGCCACGGCTCGCCATCCGGGGCACAGTGCCGGCGGTGTCGCCCAACCGGAACGCTTGCGTTTGTTACCCGCTGGTAGCACACTGGTAAGCAAGCGCTCACTCGCCACCACCGGAAGGGACCGCCATGGGTCACTACAAGAGCAACCTGCGGGACATCGAGTTCACCCTCTTCGAGGTCCTCGGCCGCGGCGACGTGCTCGGCGCGGGCCCGTACGCGGACCTCGACACCGACACCGCGCGCGAGATGCTCAAGGAGGTCGCCCGGCTCGCCGAGAACGAGATCGCCGACTCCTTCGTCGACTCCGACCGCAACCCGCCGGTGTACGACCCGAAGACCCAGGCCGTGACGATGCCGGAGTCGTTCGCGAAGTCCTTCGACGCCTACCGCGAGAGCGGCTTCTGGGCCATCGACCTGCCCGCCGAGCTCGACGGCACCGTCGCCCCGCCGAGCCTGCGCTGGGCGGTCAACGAGATGTTCCTCGGCGCGAACCCGGCGCTGTCGATGTTCGCGGCGTCGTACGGCTTCGCGAAGCTGCTCCACGAGCTCGGCACGCCCGAGCAGCAGCAGCTCGCCCGGTGGATCGTCGAGAAGGGCTGGCACTGCACCATGGTGCTCACCGAGCCCGACGCCGGCTCCGACGTCGGGGCCGGCCGCACCAAGGCAGTGCAGAACGACGACGGCACCTGGACCCTCACCGGGGTCAAGCGGTTCATCACGAGCGCCGAGTCCGACATGGTCGACAACGTCGTCCACTTCGTCCTCGCCCGCCCCGAGGGGGCCGGCCCGGGCACCAAGGGCCTCTCGCTCTTCATCCTCCCGAAGTTCCAGGTCGACCTCGAGACCGGCGAGCTCGGCGAGCGCAACGGCGTCTACGTGACGAACGTCGAGAAGAAGATGGGGCTCAAGGTCTCCCCCACCTGCGAGCTGACCTTCGGCGGCGACGTCCCCGCCACCGGCACCCTGCTGGGCGACCGCCACGACGGCATCGCGCAGATGTTCCACGTCATCGAGAACGCGCGGATGATGGTGGGCACCAAGGCCATCGCGACGCTGTCGACCGGCTACCTCAACGCCCTCGAGTACGCCAAGGAGCGCGTCCAGGGCGCCGACCTCACCCAGATGACCGACAAGACCGCGCCGCGCGTCACGATCATCAACCACCCCGACGTGCGCCGGTCGCTCATGATGCAGAAGTCCTACGCCGAGGGGCTGCGCGCGCTCGTCCTGTACACCGCCACCCAGCAGGACGTCGTCGACCAGCACGTGCTCACGACCGGCCAGCAGTCCTTCGAGGAGGGCTCCGCCGCGGACATCGCGAACCGGGTCAACGACCTCCTCCTGCCGATCGTCAAGGGCCTGGGGTCCGAGCGCGCCTGGGTGCTGCTCGGCACCGAGTCGCTCCAGACGATCGGCGGCTCCGGGTTCCTCCAGGACTACCCCATCGAGCAGTACGTCCGTGACGCCAAGATCGACACCCTGTACGAGGGCACGACCGCCATCCAGGGGATGGACTTCTTCTTCCGCAAGATCGTCCGCGACAAGGGCCAGGCGCTCACCTACCTCGCGAGCCAGATCCAGGAGTTCGCCAAGGACCTCGGCCAGCACGAGGGCCGCATCGACCGCGAGCGCGAGCTGCTCGGCAAGGGCCTCGAGGACGTCCAGGGCATCCTCGGCGCCATGGTCGGCGAGCTGACCAAGTCCGACCCGCGGATGGGGGGCGACGTCACGAACCTCTACACGGTCGGGCAGAACACCTCCCGCCTGCTGCTCGCCGCCGGCGACCTCGTCGTCGGGTGGCTGCTGCTGCGCCAGGCCGCGGTCGCCCTCGACGCGCTCGCCGCCGGGGCCGAGGGCAAGGACAAGGACTTCTACGACGGCAAGGTCGCCGCGGCCCAGTTCTACGCACGGCAGGTGCTGCCGCGCCTGGCCGCCGAGCGGGCCATCGCCGAAGCCACCGACACCAGCCTCATGGACGTCCCCGAGTCGGCGTTCTGACACCACCCCACCGAACCCCGGGTCGGGAGCGCCGCGAGCAGCGTGTTCCCGACCCGGCCCCACATTGCCGACGGCCCGCCCCTTCGCGAGGGGCGGGCCGTCGGTGCGCGGGGGTGCTGTCAGACGCCGGGGTCGACGTCGGTGCGCTCGACGCGGGTGCCGGTGGCGGGGTCCACGGTGGACTGCCGGGTGGCGGTGTAGCCGCGGCCGGCGCGGCCACGCATCGCGAAGGACAGCACGATGGCGAGCAGGCCGGCAGCGATCAGGATGATGCCGAGCACGTCGTCGCTGATGAACGGGATGTTGACGTCGACGGCGAACACGATCGCGCCGATGACGAGCAGGAAGATGCCGAGTCCGATGTACATGCGGTCTCCTCTGGCAGTGGGAGTGGCGGGCGCGCCGACTCTACCTGCGGAAACACCGGTCGACGCCCGTTGGTGCACACGGGTCTCCGGCTGTGCCGCAGGGCTACCGGCCGTCGCCGGATCCGGAGGACGAGCGGCTCGCGGCATGGACAACGACTCCGACGAGGACCGCCAGGACAGCCACCCCGACGACGACGGCGACGATGACGAGCAGACGCAACTCCATGACCTGGTCCCTCCACTCGAGCCCCCGACGGGACCACTCCCCGCAGTATCAGCCCGTGCCGGCCGCGCTGTCGAGGAATCAGACGAAGGAGCCGGGGTTGAGGATCCCCTGGGGGTCCAGCGCCGCCTTCACCTTCCGGTTGAGGTCCATAACGTCGGGGCCGACCTGGTCCTCCAGGCACCCCGCCTTGAGCCGGCCGACGCCGTGCTCGCCGGTGATCGTCCCGCCCAGGCGGATCGCCGCGTGCATGACGTCGTCGAACGCGAGCCGGGCCCGGCGTTCGGAGTCAGGGTCGGTGGCGTCGTAGACGATCGCGGGGTGCGTGTTGCCGTCACCGGCGTGTGCGACGACCGGGATCTCGACCCCGTGACGCTCGGCGATGTCGGCGATCTCGGCCAGCAGCTCCGGCAGCTGCGGCACCGGGACGCCGACGTCCTCGGGGAGCACGGCGCCACGAGGCTCGAGCGCGGTGAAGTGCACGCGTCGCGCCTGGACGAACATCTCGCCGTCCTCGGGGTCGTCGGTGTCGATGACGTCCTTGGCGCCCGACAGCTCGCACGCCGCGACGATGGCCGCGACCTCCTCGGCGCGGGAGGCCCCGGGGGCGTCGGACTGGACGAGCAGCAGCGCGCCGGCGTCGCGGTCGAGGCCCATCGGCCGGAAGTCCTCGACGACGTTGATGGAGGCGTGGTCCATGAGCTCGACCATCGATGCGCGCACGGTGCGGCCGAGCTCCACGACCGCGGCGGCCGCGGCGGCCACGGTGGGGAAGGTGGCGACGACCGTCGAGGACGGCTGCTGGGCCGGGACGAGCCGCAGCACCGCCTTGGTCACGATGCCGAGCGAGCCCTCGGACCCGACGAAGAGCTTGAGCAGCGACAGGCCCGCGACGTCCTTGACCCGCTTGCCGCCCAGGGTGACGAGGGTGCCGTCGGCGAGGACGACGTCCATCCCGAGGACGTAGTCGGTCGTCACGCCGTACTTGACGCAGCACAGGCCGCCGGCGTTGGTCGCGACGTTGCCGCCGATGGAGCAGATCTCGAACGAGCTGGGGTCCGGCGGGTACCAGAGGTTCTCGGCGGCCGCGGCCCGCTTGACGTCGACGTTGAGCGCACCTGGCTCGACGACGGCGACGCGGGCGGCGGTGTCGATCTCGACCGCGGTCATCCGCTCCAGGCTGAGCGTGATGCAGCCGTCGACGGCCATCGAGCCGCCCGACAGGGACGTCCCGGCCCCGCGGGGGACGACGCCGACGCCGTGCCGGCCGGCCCAGCGCAGGGTCTCCTGGACGTGCGCGGCGGTCTCGGCGCGGACCGCCGCCCGGGGGGTGCCGGCACTGGCGTCGTGCGTCCAGTCGTGCCGGTACTTCTCGAGGGCGGCCTCCTCGGTGACGACCACCCCGGGCGGCAGGGCGTCCACGAGCTCCTTGACGACGTCGTCCATGGCCCAACTCTCGCACGGGCGAGCAGGGGTGGCGCCGTGGGGGACCGGGTCAGAGGCGGCGGTCGGCGAGCACGGGGAACGCGTCGCGGTAGCCGGCGGTCGTCCCGAGGTCGACGTCGACGCTGAGCACGGTCTCGTCGGTGTGAGCGGCCTCGGCGAGCACGTCCCCGGTCGCGGCGACGACCTGGCTGCGCCCGCCCATCGGGGTGCCGGCGTGTGTCCCGCCGGTGTTCGCCTGGACGACGAGGCACTGGTTCTCGACGGCTCGGGCCCGCCCGAGGAGTGTCCAGTGGTGCACGCGCGCGGCGGGCCAGGCGGCCGGCACGACGAACATCTCGGCACCGGCCTGCTGCTGCCTCCGGTACAGCTCGGGGAAGCGCAGGTCGTAGCAGGTCGACAGGCCGGTGCGTACCGTGCTGCCGGCGCCGTCGGGCAGGTCGATGACGACGACGTCCTCGCCGGCCTCCATGAGCTTCGGCTCGCCGCTGCCGAAGCCGAAGCGGTGGATCTTGCGGTAGCTCGCGAGCAGGGTGCCGTCGGCGCCGAAGACGAGGGAGGTGTTGGCGAGGTCGTTGCCGTCGACGCCCGGGGCGGGGAGTCGCTCGATGAAGGAGCCCGCGTGCAGCGTCACCCCCGCAGCGCGCGCGGCGTCGGCCATCGCCGCGGCCCAGGGACCGTCGACGGCCTGGGCCTGAGCGTCCCAGCGCCGGTAGTCGAAGCCGGTGGGGGCCCAGAGCTCGGGGAGGACGACGAGGTCGTGCCCGGTCTGGCGGGCCACGAGCCCGGCCACCCGGTCGACCCGCGCGTCGGCGGTCTCCTCGTCCCCGTAGGCGAGCTGGACGACGGCGATACGCATGGACCCATCTTCGTCCATCGACCGGGCGCCCGGGCCCTGGACCTGACGTGACCTATTGGTCGATGTGCGCACACGAGCCGCCGGCCGACCCGTACCTGACGTGACCTATTGGTCGATGTGCGTACGCGGGCGGAGGCCGGCCGACCCGTACCTGACGTGACCTATTGGTCGATGGGGGGACGGGTGGGTCGGGCAGACGGGCAGCCCGCGGGCGAAGACCTCTCAGTCGAGACGCTCGGCCTCGTCCCGCAGCGCGGCGAGGCGGGCGTTGTAGGCGGCGAGCTCGGCGTCGCCGTCCCGGTCGGCCTGCCGGTCCTGACGGACGGCCTCGCGGGTCTCGCGGCGGAACCACTGGACGGCGACGATGACGGCGAGGACGAGCGTGGGCGCCTCACCGACACCCCACGCGATCTCCCCGGCGGTGTGCTGGTCGGCGAGGGGGTCCGGCGCCCACGGCAGGTCGAGCGCGCGGAAGAAGTCGGGCGCGAGCAGGTCGGCACTGCTGGTGAGCGCGACCCCGAAGAACGCGTGGAAGGACACCGTCGCGAAGAGGATGACGAGCAGCATGAGCGGCGACCAGCGCGGCACCCCGGGGTCGATTCCGATCATCACCCAGACGAACAGGTACCCGGTGAGCAGGAAGTGGGCCATCATCAGCAGGTGGCCCGTGTGGGTCGTCAGCGCCAGCTCGAACAGGCCGGTGTAGTAGAACGCGGCGAGGCTGAAGAAGAACAGGCTCGCGGCGACGACCGGGTTCGCCAGCACCCGCATGGCCCGTGAGTGGACCACCTCCAGCAGCACCTCGCGCGGCCCCCACGTCCGGTCCGGCCGCGCCGGCAGCGCCCGGAGCGCGAGGGTGACCGGCGCCGCGGGGACGAGGAAGAGCGGGACGATCATCGCGACCGCCATGTGCATCACCATGTGCGCGCTGAACAGCACCCGCCCCCAGATGCCCGGTGCGCCGCACGTCGCCCAGACGAAGACCCCCCAGCCGAGGACCCACAGGACGAGCCGCAGCACCGGCCACCGGTCACCCCGCGCCCGGAGCCGGCGGACCCCGGCGAGGTAGAGCCCGATCGCGAGCACGGCGATCCCGACGAAGAGCCAGTCGATGCGCCAGGTCCCCAGCCAGTCGGCCATCGCGACCGGCCCCGGGTCGGGGTAGCCGGTCAGCTCGAGGACCCGGCTGGGGTCGGGCAGCGCGTCGGGCACGGGGGGCAGGCTGCGGGCCAGCACGGCCGCGAGCCCGGTGGCGAGCCCCATGAGGACGATCTCGCCGACCGCGAGGCGGGTGAAGGCCCGCCCGTCGGACGGGTCCGCGGACAGCCGCCCCGCGAGGACCCGACGCTGCCGCCACCCCAGGACCCCGAGCGCGACGAGGAGCGCCGTCTTCGCGACGACGACGACGCCGTAGCCGGTGGCCAGGCCCGACGGGCCCCCGATCCGGATCGACGCCTGGAGCACCCCCGAGAGCGCGACCGCGGCGAAGGCCCAGGTGGCGAGCACCGAGAAGCGGGCGACGCTCGCCCCGAGGTCGCGGCCCAGCCGCGGCCGGAGGATGACGAGCGCGATGAGGCCGCCGACCCACACGACGACCCCGAGGAGGTGGACCGCGAGGCCGTTGACGGCGTCCTCGTGGCTCGCCGACCCGGCGGCGTGCCCGGTCAGCGCCTGGACGACGATCCCGGTGAGCGCGAGCAGGGCGAGCCAGCCCATCGCCGCCCGGCGCGTGGCCAGCTGCGCGCCGACCGACACGACGAGGGCGGCGGCGGCGCTCAGCAGGAGCACCCGGGTGGTCTCGAGCTCCACCGCGAACGAGACGAGCTGGTCGAGCAGCCCGGGGGCGGTGACGGGGCTCCCGGCGAGGTCGGCGAAGGTGAGCACGACCTGGAGCACCATCGCGACGAACCATCCCGCCGCCACGGCGCCGGCCAGCCGCGTGGCCTCGAGGCGGCGGCGCGTGTGCCGGCGCTCGGGCACGACGAACGCGGCCAGGCCCAGCAGCCCGACCACGGTGACGGCGGCGATGGTGGCGACGGCGTCGACCACCGGCACCCCCCAGCGGACGAACGGGCCGGGGTCCGCCAGCGCGAGCGGGGCGACCGCGCCGGTGAGCAGGGCCGCCGGGACGATGGCGAGCAGCGCCGCTCCGACGGCGACCGGGAGCGGCCGCAGCGTCGCGGCCGGCGCCGGCGAGCCGGACGGGGAGCGCTCCGGGACGGCCATGGACGACAGCCTAGGTACTGTGGCTGCATGTCGTTGCACCCCCCGGCCCCCACGGGGTTCGCCGAGACCGTCGATGCGTGGGCCCAGACCGTCCGGTCCGTCGCGGACCTCGGCCGCACCATGCGGCCCGAGCACGCCGGGCTCGCCACCGACTGCCCGGGTTGGACCGTGGCCGACCAGATCGCGCACGTCGCGAGCACCGAGGCCATGATCGCCGGCGAGGCCGTGCCCGACCTCGATGTCGGCGGGTACGACCACGTGCGCCACGAGTTCGGCGCCCGGGTCGAGCAGCTCCTGGAGTCGCGCCGCGGGCGGGCGCTCGAGGACCTGCTCGACGAGCTGGAGTGGCGGCTCGAGGAGCGCCTCGCCGTCTACCGCGCCGACGGGGTGACCGGCGAGGAGGACATCGTCGGTCCGTTCGGGCCGACCAGCCTCGAGGCCCTCCTCGGGATCCGCACCTTCGACGTGTGGCTGCACGAGCAGGACATCCGCGAGGCCATCGAGCGCCCCGGAGGCCTCGACACCCCGGCCGCGGCGCACAGCGTCTCGCGGCTCTTCGCGGTGCTCCCGCGCGTCGTCGCGCGCGACGCCGGCATCGAACCGGGCAACGCGGTCGTGCTCGACCTCACCGGGCCCACCGTCGGCCGGGCCGGCGCCCGGGTCGAGGAGCACGACGGCAAGGCCGTGGGGGTCCCCCTGTTCACCGGCGAGGCCGAGGAGCACCCCGACGTCGTCACGACCTCGCTGTCGATGTCGACGCGGGTGGCGATGCGGCTCGCGGGCGGGCGGCGCTCGCCCGAGGACCTGCCCATCACCGTCCACGGCGACGAGGGCGTCGCCCGTCGCGTCCTGGCCGCCATGGCCATCACCCCCTGACCCCGGACGACATGGCCACCTTCACGACCTCCACCCGGTCCCGCGCGACCGTGACCGCCTCCCCCGACGAGGTGTGGGCGGCGTTGACCGACCCGGACCGCGTCGCCGCGCTCACGCCCTTCCTGCACCGCGTCACCGCGCGGGGCGAGCACTGGGTGTGGGAGATGAGCAAGGTCCCGGTGCTCGGCAAGTCCTTCTCCTTCACCTTCACCGAGCGGATGTCGTTCGACGCTCCGCGCCGCATGGAGTTCTCGCACGACCCGGCCGCGGGTGACGAGCACGAGACGGCCGGGGTCGAGGGCTGGTACGACCTGGAGCCCCGCTCGGCCGGGACGCATCTGGAGACGTCGATGGCGATCAGCGTCGACCTGCCCTTCCCCGGAGTCACCCGGCCCGCGGTGACGGCCGCGATGAAGGGCGTCGTCACCCTCATGGGGCAGCGGTTCTCGCAGAACCTCCTGCACCACCTGGGCGCCCGGAACGTCTGAGCGGACCCGCAGGACACGGAATGCCTCACTCCTCCTGATAGTTGTATGCTGCAAGCAACTGCTAGGAAGGACGCCCGACCGTGCCGTCACCCCAGGCCACGACCCCGACCACCGCCCTCGGTGACGAGCTCATCCGGGTCGTCAAGCTGCTCCACGTCGCCCGCCAGCGGGCGCCGCGGCACCACCCGCTCGTCGACCCGATGGCCTACCCGCTGCTGTTCAACCTCAGCCGCGGGGCGCTGCGGGTCTCCGACCTTGCGGACGCCGTCCACGCCGACGTGTCGACGGTGAGCCGGCAGGTCAGCACCCTCGTCGACCTCGGCTTCGTGACGCGTGGCCCCGACCCCGACGACGGCCGCGCCCAGGTCCTCGGCGTCACGGAGGAGGGCACCGCCCTGCTCACCGCGATCCGTGAGAGCCGTGACCGCTGGCTCCAGGGCCTGCTCGCCGACTGGACCGACGACGAGGTCCGTTCGCTCAGCACCCAGCTCGCTCGCCTCGCCGGCGAGCTCGAAACCTCACTCACCTCGACCCCCAGGACCGACCGATGAGCGCCGACGCCCAGCCACCCGCGACCGACGCGCCCGCCGGTGGCGCGCTCCCGGCCGTTCCCGACGACGAACCGCTGACCCACCGGCAGATCGTCACGATCCTCGGCGGGCTCATGATGGGCATGTTCCTCGCTGCCCTCGACCAGACGATCGTCGCGACCTCGATCCGCACCATCGCCGACGACCTCCAGGGGCTCGACCAGCAGGCCTGGGCGACGACGGCCTACCTCATCACGGCGACGATCGTCACGCCGCTCTACGGCAAGCTCGGCGACATCTACGGGCGCAAGAAGCTGTTCGTCCTCGCCATCTCGATCTTCATCGTCGGCTCGGCGCTGGCGTCCTTCGCCACCTCGATGTACAGCCTCGCCGCGTTCCGCGCCGTCCAGGGCATGGGAGCGGGCGGCCTCATGTCGCTCGCGCTCGCCATCATCGGCGACATCGTCCCGGCGCGGGAGCGGGCCAAGTACCAGGGCTACTTCCTCGCCGTCTTCGGCACCTCCAGCGTGGCCGGTCCGGTCGTCGGCGGGTTCTTCGCCGGCGCCGACTCCATCCTCGGCGTCACCGGCTGGCGCTGGGTCTTCCTCGTCAACGTGCCGATCGGCATCGCCGCCCTCGTCGTCGTGTCCCGGACGCTGCACCTGCGGCACCAGCGCCTCGACCACCGCATCGACTGGACCGGCGCGGCCTTGCTGTCGGCCGCTCTCGTCCCCCTCCTCATCGTCCTCGAGCAGGGCCGCGAGTGGGGCTGGGGCTCGGGGCGCTCCTGGGCCGGCTACGTCATCTCGGTCGTCGCCGCGGTCGCGTTCGTCCTCCAGGAGATGCGGATGAAGGAGGAGGCCATCCTCCCGCTGCGGATGTTCCGGAACCGGACGGTCGGGGTGGCCTCGGCGGCCTCGGTCATCATCGGCATCGCGATGTTCGGCGGCCTCGCCTCGCTGCCGCTGTACCTGCAGATCGTCAAGGGCGCGTCGCCCACCGAGGCCGGGCTCCAGCTCATCCCGCTCGTCGGCGGCATCATGGCCGGGTCGATCAGCTCCGGCCAGATCATCTCGCGCACGGGGCGCTACCGGATCTTCCCGATCATCGGGTCCGGGCTGCTCGTCCTCGGCCTGTTCGGCTTCCACTTCGTCCAGTACGACACCCCGCTGTGGCAGACGATGATCATCATGGTCTTCTTCGGCGTGGGCCTCGGCTTCAACTTCCAGCCGCTGACCCTCGCCGTCCAGAACGCGGTGCCCGCCCAGCAGATCGGCGTCGCCACGTCGACGGCCACCACGACGCGCCAGCTCGGCGGCACCATCGGGACGGCGGTGTTCCTGTCGATCCTCTTCGCCGCCGTGCCCGACCGCATCTCGTCGGCGTTCCGGACCGTCGCCCCGACCGAGGAGTTCCAGGCCGCGGTGGCCCGGGGGCTCCAGGCACCGGCCGGCTCGGTCGACAACGAGGTCGCCACCGCGCTCCAGCAGGCCGCCGCGGGCGGGGACGCATCGGCGGCGACGGCGAGCGGGATCCTCACCGACTCCTCCTTCCTCGGCCAGCTGGACCCGGCGCTCGCCAAGCCCTTCCTCATCGGCTTCTCCGAGGCGATGGACACCGTGTTCCTCGTGGGGTCCATCGTCATGGTCGCCGGGTTCCTCGTCATGCTGCTCCTGCCGCAGGTCGAGCTGCGCGGCGGGTCGGCCTACAGCGAGCGCAACGCGGCCGCCGGTCGCGCCGAGCGGGAGGCGGCCGCGGGGGCGCCCACCCCCTGACCGACGGCGCGACGACCCTGGGACCCGGGCCTCAGGCGGGGCCCGGGTTCCGCCACGGCGTGCCGGCGGCCTCGGCCCGGGCGAGCCCTCGGTAGCGGATGCCCACGACGGCGACGGCGACCGCCCCGGCGAGCACCGGCAGCAGGTAGGCGCGCTGGGGGCCGAGCGCTTCGACCGCCCAGCCACCGACGACCGAGCCGAGCGAGATGCCGACGAGGATCCCGGTGACCGCCACCGCCATCCCCTCGGTGACGAGCGCCTTCGGGACGAGGCGCTGCGCCAGCGTGAGGCTCGTGATGAGCATCGGTGCCGTGGCGGACCCCGCGACGAGCATGACGACGGCCAGCTGCCAGGTGCTGCCGACGAACAGCGCCGGCACCTCCAGGACGCACATCGCCACCGCCGACAGCAGGAGCCGCCGGGTGAGCGTCGAGGTGAACACCCTGCTGCCGAAGATGACGCCCGACACCGTCGACCCGACCGCGAAGAGGCCGAGCACGAGGCTCGACAGGCTCTTGGATCCGTCGGCCTCCGCGTACGCGACGGCGATCACCTCGTTGGCGCCGAAGATCACGCCCGTGAGCACCAGGGCCCCCGCGACGACGAGCAGCCCCGGCCGGCGTACCGCGAGGCCCGTGGGCCGCTCCGCGTGCGGGACGACCGGCGGCTCGGTCTGACGCGCCGAGAGGAAGGTGACGACCCCGGCGGTGAACAGCACCTCGGCCATGATGAGCCCTGCCTCCGGGAACCAGAGGGTCGACGCGAGCACCGCGAGGACCGGGCCGATGACGAACGACGCCTCGTCCGCGACCTGCTCGAAGGACATCGCGGTGTGCAGGCGGTCCGGGTCGTCGCGGAAGATGTGCGCCCAGCGGGCCCGCGACATCGGGCCGGGCTCCGGCAGGAAGGCGCTGAGGCCGTACAGGACGAACAGGGTCCAGACCGGTGCACTGAAGGCCGAGGAGGCCGCCGCTCCGAGCCCGGACGCCGCCGAGACCGCGACGAACGGCAGCGCCACCCGCCGCTGGCCGTGCTTGTCGATGAGCCGGCCGAGCAGAGGGCCGGCGACGGCGAGGACCGCCAAGCCCACGGCCGACACCGCGCCCGCGAGCCCGTAGGAGCCCTGGCGCTCGCTGACCATGACGATGACGGCGACGCCGAACATCGCGCCACCGATCCGCGAGAACATCGTGCCCGCGATGAACGGGAGCGCGCCGGGGACGCGGAAGAGGGGGAGGTACGCCGACAGCACGATGGGCTCGCTCATCACGCAGGCGCCGGGCGCTGGGGGCGCCGGGCGAGGAAGTAGGGGGACGGCCCATCGTCCCTGTCGCGGGGCCGGGGATCAAACCGGTTCTGCGGCGCCCGAGGTCAGCGGAAGGCGGCCTCGCCGGTCAGGGCCTGCCCGATGACGAGGGTGTGCATCTCGACGGTCCCCTCGTAGGTGAGCACCGACTCGAGGTTGTTCGCGTGCCGCATCACCGGGTACTCGCCGCTGATCCCGTTGCCGCCGAGGATGGTTCGCGCCGTCCGGCAGATCTCGATCGCCTTCGTCACGTTGTTGTACTTGCCGACCGACACCTGCTCGGGCCGGAGCCCGACGGAGTCCTTGCGGCGACCGAGGTGCAGGGCGAGGAGCCGGCCGAGCTGGAGCTCGGTGGACATGTGCGCGAGCTTGGCCTGGGTCAGCTGGAAGCCGGCGATCGGGCGGTCGAACTGGGTGCGCTCCATGGAGTAGCGGCGGGCCGTCTCCAGCGCCGACCGGGCCGCCCCGAGGCATCCCCAGACGATCCCGTAGCGCGCCTCGGACAGGCAGGCGAGCGGACCCTTGAGCCCGGTGACGTCCGGCAGGACCGCGTCGGCCGGGAGCCGGACCCCGCGCAGCGTCAGCTCGGCCGTCACGGAGGCACGGAGCGACATCTTGTGGGTGATCTCGTGGGCCTCGAACCCGGGGGTGTCGGTGGGGACGACGAACCCGCGGATGCCCCCGTGCTCCTCGCCCGCGTTGGCCCAGACGACGGCGACGTCGGCGATGGTGCCGTTCGTGATCCACATCTTCGAGCCGTCGAGGACCCAGTCGGCCCCGTCGCGCCGGGCGCGGGTGCGCATCGCGCCGGGGTCCGAGCCGTGGTCGGGCTCGGTGAGGCCGAAGCACCCGATCGCGTCCCCGGCCGCCATCTGCGGGAGCCACCGCTGCTTCTGCTCCTCGCTGCCGAACGCGTGGATCGCGTACATCGCGAGGCTGCCCTGGACGGAGACGAGGGACCGGATGCCGGAGTCGCAGGCCTCCAGCTCGAGGCAGGCGAGGCCGTAGTCGACCGAGGACATCCCGGCGCAGCCGTACCCCTCGAGGTGCATGCCGAGCAGCCCGACCTTGCCGAACTCCTTCGCCAGCTCGCGGGCCGGCAGGTCTCCCTGCTCGTACCACCGGGCGACGTCGGGCTCGACGAGGTCGTCGCAGACCTGGCGGACGGTGGCCCGGATCGCCTTCTCCTCGTCGGTGAGCATCGAGTCGACGTCGACGAGGTCGAGGGGGTCGGCGGGGCGCTTCGGCATCGACGGGCTCATGGCCCACATCATGCCCGGCACGACGGCCCGCCCCGATGTGACGTCCCCCTCCCCGGGCCGACCCGTCCCGCCGCCAGTCCGCCCACACCGGGCGCGGGGTCGTCGGGACGGGGTCAGCGGGCGGAGGCGGCGCCGAGCAGCGCCGCGAGCCCGAGCGCGCTGCGCGGGTCGTACGCGCACCGCCACAGCCCGCCGTGCGCCGCGCCGTACGCCTCGTCCTGCCACGGATGGTCCTGGGCCGCCGGCCGGGCCACGAGGTCGTGGACGAGCAGCGCCGCCATCAGCGTGTTGGCGGTCCCGGGCTCGAACACCTCGACCCCGAACCGGTGCGCGCCCGAGTACGCCGCGGCGAGGGCGCGGTTCTTCACGACGGAGCGGGTCCGCGTCGGCGGGGCGACCTTGAACGAGACGGTCGTCCCCGAGGCCCGGGCCGCAGTGGCCCGCCACCGCTGGATCCGCTTGGCCAGGAGGTAGTTCGGGCCCTGCTGGAGCACGACGGAGTCGTTGATGCCGGGATCCTCGCCCGGGACGTAGTTGCGCCGCAGCAGCCGCCCACCCGACAGGGTCCGCAGCGGCACTCGCAGCACCTTGGAGGTCCGCCGCTGCGCGTACGCCTCCGTCGCCGCCGCAACCGCGTCGGGCGGCACGGCGAAGACGTCGGTGGGCGTCGCGAGGAAGGACAGCGCGGTGTCGGATCGCTGACGACGGACCGCCTCGGTGAGCGCGTCGACGGCGGTGCTCACCCGCACGTTCGTGCCGCCGTCGGCGTAGACGTAGTTGCCGAGGACGAGCGGGCCCTCGAGCCCGGCGACCCACGCGGTGGCGACCGGCAGGTCGTGCAGCAGGTCGAGGCCGGCCCGCTCGTGCACCGGTGCGTCACCGGCCCGGACCGGCAGGACGAGCCGCCCGGCCAGGCTGCTGGTGTCGTCGAGGAGCCGCGACCACAGCTCGGGGCGGGGCAGGTCGACGGCCGCGACGGTGGCTCCCCAGCGCAGGAGCGAGCGCAGCGGCCCCATCTCGGCTGCTGCGCCCAGGACGACGACGGTGCGCCCGTCGAGCCGCAGCCAGTCGGGGTTCTCGAGCACCGCGGTGACGGCCTCGCGCAGACTCGGCTCGACGACACCGCTGTCGACCCAGGCGTCGAGCTGGCGCCGCAGGTCGTCGCCGGCGAGCCGCCGGCCGTGGTACGGGATGGTCAGCGCGGTGTCGGGCTCGCCGCCACCGGTGAGCACCTCCGGGCCGACCGGGCTGGGCGACGCCCCGACCGCGCCCCCGACGGCCGCCGACAACGGCTGCTCACCGGTGCCGTCGGGGCTCCAGCGCATCCGGTCGTGCACCGCGGCGAGCCCGGACTCCGCGATGGACCGGGCGTCGCCGTAGCTCGGGAGGCCGGCCTCGACGAGACGCCGGAAGTGGGTGAGGTAGCCGCTGCGCCAGTTCGTCTCGCGGCGGGCCGCCGCCGCCCCGACCGGGTCGACCGGCTCGAGGGCGTCGGCGACGACGGCTCGTCCGGTGGCGGAGGTCGACCGGCGCCCGTCGACCTCCGGGAAGACGACACCCCGCTCACCCGACATCCGGTCAGCCCCAGACGAGTCCGCGAGCGGGGTCGCCGAGGATGGCGGCGACGTCGGCGAGGTACTTCGAGCCGAGCTCGCCGTCGACGAGGCGATGGTCGAAGGACAGCGCGAGGGTCGTGACCCAGCGGGGCTCGATCCGCTCGTCGGCGCCGGTGCCGACGACCCAGGGCCTGCGGGTCACCGAGCCGAACGCGAGGATCGCCGCCTCCCCCGAGTTGAGGATCGGCGTACCGGCATCGACCCCGAAGACCCCGACGTTGGTGATCGTGATGGTGCCGCCCGCCATGTCGGCCGGCTGCGTCCGTCCCTCTCGGGCCGTGGCGGTGAGGGCGCCGATGGCGTCAGCGAGCTCGCGCATCGACATCGTGTCGGCGTCCTTGACGTTCGGGACGACGAGGCCGCGCGGGGTGGCGGCGGCGATGCCGAGGTTCACGTAGTTCTTGAGGACGATCTCCTGAGCCGCCTCGTCCCACGACGCGTTGATGCCGGGGTTGCGGCGGACCGCCACGCACATCGCCTTCGCGAGGACCAGGAGCGGGGTGACCTTGACGTCGCGGAACTCCCTGTCCTGCTTCAGGCGCTCGACGAGCTCCATCGTCGCGGTGACGTCGACGGTGACCCACTCGGTGACGTGCGGGGCGGTGAAGGCCGAGCCGACCATCGCCTGCGCCGTCATCTTGCGCACTCCCTTGATGGGGACGCGCGTTTCCCTGGCAGAGCCAGAGGCCCGCCGCTCGCCGGCGTCCGCGGGTCGACCCCAGCGGCTGGCGGCGGGCGCCACGTCGGCGGGCGTCGAGCCGGAGGCCGCCGACTCGACGTCGGCGCGCGTGACGACGCCGCCGTCGCCGGTGGGGGTGACCGAGCCGAGGTCGACCCCGAGGTCCTTGGCGAGCTTGCGCACCGGCGGCTTGGCCAGGGGCCGCGCCTGCCCGGAGGGGGACCCGAGGCCCGCGGCAGGCTCGCGGTGCGCCTCCGGCTGGCGGACCGAGGGGGGCTCCTGCCCGTGGCCGGCGCCCTTGCGGGGACGCCGCTTGGCCTCGGTCTGCTTGACGCCGTACCCGACGAGCACCGCCGTGCGCCCGGCCATCGACCCTTCGGTCTTGCCGTCGGCCTGTCCCTCCTGTGACCTATCGGTCGAATCCGGGACGCCGGTCTGTCCCTCCTGTGACCTATCGGTCGAATCCGGGACGCCGGCCTGTCCCTGCTGTGACCTATCGGTCGATTCGGGGGCGCTCGAGGGGGTGGCGGGGGCGTCCTTGCCGTCGTCGACGGTGATGATCGGGGTGCCGACCTCGACGGTGGCGCCCTCGGCGACGAGCAGCTCACCGACGGTGCCGGCGAACGGCACGGGCAGCTCGACGAGGGACTTGGCGGTCTCGACCTCGACGACGACGTCGTTGACCTTCACCGTGTCGCCGGGCTTCACGTGCCACGTGACGATCTCGGCCTCGGTCAGGCCCTCGCCGGGGTCGGGGAGCTTGAACTCACGAAGAGCCATGTGCGGCAGCGCCTTTCAGTACGCGAGGGAGCGGTCGACGGCATCGAGCACGCGGTCGAGGTCGGGGAGGAACTCCTCCTCCAGCCGGCTCGGCGGGTAGGGCACGTTGTAGCCGCCGACGCGGAGCACCGGCGCCTCGAGGTGGTGGAACGCCTCCTCGGTGACCATCGCGGAGATCTCGGAGCCGAGGCCGAGGAACGTCGAGGCCTCGTGGACGACGATGGCCCGCCCGGTCTTGCGCACGGAGTCCAGGATCGCGCCGGTGTCGAGCGGCGAGAGCGACCGGAGGTCGATGACCTCGAGCGAGCGCCCCTCCTCGTCGGCGGCCTGCGCCGCCTGGAGGCACGTCTTGACCATCGGGCCGTAGGCGAAGAGCGTGGCGTCGGTGCCCTCGCGGAGCACCCGCGCGGTGCCGAGCGCCCCGTCCGGCCCGTCGCCGACCTCGCCCTTGTCCCAGTAGCGGCGCTTGGGCTCGTAGAAGATCACCGGGTCGTCGGTCGCGACGGCCTGCTGGATCATCCAGTGCGCGTCGTGCGGGTTGGAGCAGGCGACGACGCGCAGCCCGGCGGTGTGCGCGAAGTACGCCTCGTTGGACTCGCTGTGGTGCTCGACCGCGCCGATGCCCCCACCGAACGGGATGCGGATGACGATCGGCATCGACACGTAGCCGAGGGAGCGGGCGCGCAGCTTGGCGACCTGGCTGACGATGTGGTCGAAGGCGGGGTAGACGAACCCGTCGAACTGGATCTCGACGACCGGCCGGTACCCGCGCAGCGCCATCCCGATGGCGGTCCCGAGGATCCCCGCCTCCGCGAGCGGGGTGTCGATGACCCGGTCCTCGCCGAAGTCCTTCTGCAGGCCCTCGGTGACGCGGAAGACGCCGCCGAGCTTGCCGATGTCCTCGCCCATGAGGACGACCTTGGGGTCGTTCTCCATCGCGGCCCGCAGGCCCGAGGTGATGCCCTTCGCGAGCGTCGTGGCGGTCATCGGTGGGCCCCCTCGAAGGAGTCGGCGTACTGCTCGAACCACTGCCGCTCCCGGGTCGTCACGGGGTGCTCGTCGGCGTAGACGTGGTCGAACATCGCCGAGCCGTCGGGGTCGGGCATCGACAGGCACCGCTCGCGCACCGACGCACCGAGCTCCTCGGCCTCGGCGTCGACGGCGTCGAAGAAGTCGACGTCGGCCCGGCCGGTGGTCGTGAGCCAGCGCTTGTACCGCTGGATCGGGTCGCGGTGCTTCCACACCTCGACCTCGGCGGAGACGCGGTACTTCGAGGGGTCGTCGGAGGTGGTGTGCGCCCCCATCCGGTAGGTGAAGGCCTCGATGAAGGTGGGGCCCTGCCCGGTGCGGGCGGCGTCCAGCGCCTGCTTCGTCACGGCGTAGACCGCCAGGACGTCGTTGCCGTCGACCCGGATGCCGGGGAAGCCGAAGCCGCGGGCCCGGTGCCACAGCGGCGCCCGGGTCTGCTTCTCGTTCGGCTCGGAGATGGCCCACTGGTTGTTCTGGCAGAAGAAGACGACGGGGCTGTTGTTGACGCCCGCGAACACGAGCGCCTCGCTGACGTCGCCCTGCGAGGTGGCGCCGTCGCCGAAGTAGGCGATGACGGCGGTGTCGCGGCGCTCGTCCCCGGTGCCCACGTCGCCGTCGCGCTGGACGCCCATGGCGTAGCCCGTGGCGTGCAGGGTCTGCGCGCCGATGATGATCGTGTAGAGGTGGAAGTTCTTCTCGTTGGGGTCCCACCCGCCGTGGTTGACCCCGCGGAACATGCCGAGCAGGTTCACCGGGTCGACGCCGCGGCACCAGGCGACGCCGTGCTCGCGGTACGTGGGGAAGGCGTAGTCCTGGCGACGCAGCGCGCGGCCGGAGCCGACCTGGGCGGCCTCCTGGCCGAGCAGGCTGGCCCACAGGCCCAGCTCGCCCTGCCGCTGCAGCGCGGTGGCCTCGGTGTCGAAGCGCCGGACGAGCACCAGGTCGCGGTAGAGGCCGCGCAGGGCCTCGTCGGACAGGTCGTCGACGATCGCGTCGAGCTCGGGGTGCGCGACCCGCTCCCCCTCGGGGTTGAGCAGCTGGACCATCTCGGGCCCGCCCTCCTGGGCGGGACGGTCCGGGGCCTGCGCACGGGTGACGTGGTGGTCCACGCCGAACGCGGTCTCGAGAGGGGCGACCTCGTTGTCGCTCACTAGGCACTCCTTCGTCGGCCCCGGGGTAGGGGGCCGTGCTGGGGGTCGTCGCGACTGCAGTGCGGGGTGTGGCGATGCGGTCACGGCCGGTGTCGGGCTTACCGTACCCGGCGCGCGGGGGGTCACGGGAGCGGGCATTGTGAGGGGATGACACCCACCCGCCTCTCCCGATCCACGCTCGCCATCGTGACCGCCCTGGTGCTGGGCGGCTGCGCGGGAGGCGACGGGCCCGACGGCGAGGAGGCCGCCCCCACCACGACCGCGCCACCCGCGCCGGCGACGACGACCCCGAGCGGCACCCCGACCCCCGGCTCGGACGCCCGCGGCATCCCGACGAGCGCGACGGTCGAGGTGCTGGCGGTCGAGGACGGCTGCGTCTACGTCGTCGTCGGCGGGTCGGGCGAGACGTGGGCGCTGCGTGGTGAGGTGCCCGCGGTCGCGGTCGGGGACCGGCTCGCCCTCACCGGCGCCCCCGACGACACCCCCTTCGCGGACTGCCCCGACGGCGCCCCGTTCCTCGTCGGCGAGGTGACGGCGGCGGAGTGACCCGGCATCAGGCGAACGGCTCCTGGCCCGGGGCCAGGACGCGCAGCCAGCGCCCCTCGTACGGCTCGAGGACGAGCCGGACCCGGCCCCCGTCGCCGACCGGCTGCTGGCCCGCGGCGCCGAGGACGTCGTCCAGGACGAGGCCGGCGGCGTCCTCGAGCCGCAGGTCGACCGTCGCCGTGGCCGCGCCGAGGTTGTGCACCGCGAGCATCCGCCACTCGTCGCGGCGCGCGACGTGCGCGAGGACCGCAGGCGTCCCGTGGTCGAGGACCTCCACCTCGGACCAGCCCAGCTCGGGCATCTGGCGGTACCGGTGGATGAGGGTGCGGATGAAGGCCCACAGCGAGTCGGGGTCGCGGCGCTGGTCGGCGGCGTTGACCTGCTCCGGGCCGTACTCGCCGGTGACAACCGGCCGCGGCAGCCGGCGCCGGGCGGCGGTCGAGAAGCCGCCGTTCTCGGCGGCACTCCACTGCATGGGGGTGCGCACGGCGAGCCGGCCCTCGACGTCGAGGTTCTCGCCCATCCCGATCTCCTCGCCGTAGAAGAGCACCGGGGTGCCCGGCAGCGAGAACATCAGGGAGTACACCGACCGGATGCGGCGCTGGTCGCCGCCGAGCATCGGCGGGAGCCGCCGCCGGAGCCCCCGGTCGAAGAGCTGCATGTGCGGCTCGGGCCCGAACGCCGCGAACACCTCCTTGCGCTCGGCGGTCGTCAGCTTGTCGAGGGTGAGCTCGTCGTGGTTGCGCACGAAGTTCGCCCACTGGCTCGTGATGTCGAGGTCGGGGCGCTCGCGCAGCGCGGCGGCGATGGGGCCGGCGTCCTGGCGGGCCAGCGACAGGTACAGGGCCTGCATCCCGTTGAAGTCGAACTGGAGGTTGAGCCCGTCGCCGTCGTCGCCGCCGAAGAAGTCCTTCTGCCCCGCGTAGGGCAGGTTCACCTCACCGAGCAGGGCGGCGTCACCGATGCGGCGGGTGACGTAGTCGCGGACCTCCCCGAGGTACCGGAACGGGTCGAACGAGCCGGGGTCGGCTCCCGGGTAGGAGTCCGTCGCGAAGAGGAAGGGGACCGCGTCGATGCGGAAGCCGCTGACCCCGAGCTGGAGCCAGAAGCCGAGGGTCTGGGCGATCTCCTCGCGGACCCGCGGGTTCGCGACGTTGAGGTCCGGCTGGGTCCGGTAGAAGTGGTGGAGGTAGTACTCGCCGGTCTTCTCGTCGAGCTCCCAGATGCTGTCCTCCTTGTCGGGGAAGACGACCTCGGCCTTGGACGAGCGCGGCTCGGTGGCGCTCCACACGTAGTAGTCGCGGTACGGGTCGTCGGTGCTGCGCCGGGCCGAGCGGAACCAGGGGTGCCGGTCGGAGGTGTGGTTCATGACGAAGTCGACGATGACCCGGATGCCGCACGCGTTCGCCGTCCGCACGAGCTCGACGAAGTCCCCCAGGTCCCCCAGCCGCGGGTCGACGCCGAGGAAGTCGGTGATGTCGTAGCCGTCGTCCCGCCCGGCGGTGGGGTACAGCGGCATGAGCCACAGCACCGTCACCCCGAGGTCGGCGAGGTACTGGAGACGGTCAGTCATCCCCCGGAGGTCGCCCTGCCCGTCGCCGTCGCTGTCCTGGAAGGTCTGCACGTCAGCGCAGTAGAAGACCGCGGACTTCCACCAGACGTCCCCGACGTCGCTGCCCCTCATCGGCCGGCCTCCTCGCGCTCGACCGCGGGGACGCCCGTCGTCGCCGGCGCGGGGGCGGTCGGCTCGAGCTGCGGGAGCACGTGCTCGCCGAATGCGTCGACGAAGCGCTGCTGCTCCTGGCCGACGAAGTGCAGGTACAGCTCGTCCCAGCCGGCGTCGACGTACTCCTGGAGCCGGGCGGTGTGCCACCCGAGATCGCTCGAGACGTTGACGACCTCGGCGACGTCCTCGGGTCGCACCTTCTCGGCGAGCACGTCGAAGTGGTCGATGTGCTCGGCGTCCCAGCAGACCGGCGGGGGGAAGACGTTGCTGCGCCACTGGTCGTGGGCGATGGCCGTGGCCTCGTCCTGGGTCGGCGCCCAGCTGAGGTGGATCTGCAGCCGGGCCGCGCCCCGCCCGCCCGCGTCGCGGTAGGCGCCGAGGACCTGGTGGAGGGTGTCGAGCGGCTGGTTGGTCGTGACGATGCCGTCGGCCCAGTCGGCGTGCCGGGCAGCGGTGGCCGGGGTCACCGCAGGCCCGATGAGCGGCGGCACCTCGTCGGGCAGGGTCCAGAGCCGGCCGCGGTTGACGGTGACGAGCCCGTCGTGGCTGACCTCCTCACCCGCGAGCAGGCGGCGGATGACGTCGACGCACTCCCGCAGCCGGGCGTCCCGCACGTCCTTGCGGGGCCAGACGTCACCGGTGACCCGCTCGTTCGACGCCTCGCCCGAGCCGAGGGCGGCCCAGAACCGCCCGGGGAACATGCTCGACAGGGTCGCGATCGCCTGGGCTGTGATGGCCGGGTGATAACGCTGTCCGGGAGCCGTGACCACCCCGAACGGCAGCGACGTCGTGGCCAGGGCCGCGCCGAGGAAGGACCAGGCGAAGCCGGACTCCCCCTGGCGCGTGCTCCACGGGGAGAGGTGGTCGGAGGACATCGCGGCGGTGAAGCCGGCCTGCTCGGCGTGCTGGACGTCGCGGAGGAGCCGGGCGGGGGCGATCTGCTCGTGCGAGCAGTGGAAGCCGATGACGGTCATGGGCGGCCACGTAACAGCAGATCAGCGGCGGGGTCAACGGGAGCGCCGTCGAGCGCCGGCCCGTCGGCCGGCGGCTCGCGGCGGTCCGGCCGGAAACGGCCCGGGCGGCCACGGGCCCGGCGCCCCTGGTCGTACCCTGCTGACCAGGGCCGACCGCCGGCCCGGAGGCATGGATGACGACACCGACGACACGCTCCCTCGTGGACCAGGAGCGGCCCCGCGCGGCCGGCTCGTCCGCGCGCACCGCCACGCTGCGTCACGCGAGCGCGGCCGCTCGGCTGCTGCGGCGGCTCGAGCCGCCGCTCGGGCGCCCGACCCGGGTCGCCGAGGCGCGGTTCTCGGGCGCCGGTCTCACCGTCGGCGGGGTGTTCGTCGCGGCGTCGCTGCTGCCGTCCCTGCTCCCCCGGCTCGCCGCCGTCCAAGGCGTCATCTCCGGGGTCAGCCTCGTCGTGGGCTACGGGATCGGCACCGCGGCGGCAGCGACGTTCGCCTACCTCGGCGTGCCGCGGCCCCGCGGCCGGTTCCACGCCGTCCTCGTCAGCGGGTCCGTCGCCCTGTGTGTCCTCGTGCTGGTGCTCGCCGCGTGGAAGCAGGTGGGCTGGCAGAACGACATCCGACACCTCTACGGCATGCCGCCGATCGGCCCCGGCGGGTGGCCGCTCGTGGCCGCCGTCACGGTCCTCGTGTCGGCCGTTCTCCTCATCGTGTCCCGCAGCATCCGGGTCGGCTTCCGGGCCGTTCGCCGTCGCCTCGGCCGGCGCATGCCGCGCCGGCTCGCGACCGTCGTCGGGGCCGCCGCCCTGCTCGTCGCGTCGTGGGCGCTCTTCAGCGGCGTCCTCGTCACGGGCTTCTTCGCCGGGGCGAACGCGCTCTTCGCCCCGTCCGACACCGTCGTCCCGGCGGGGGCCGAGCCCCCGACGTCCCCGGTCAGGTCCGGGGGCCCGGGGTCGGCGGTCGCCTGGACGGACCTCGGCGCCGAGGGCCGCGGCTTCGTGTCCGGGGGGCCGGACGTCCAGGACATCAACGACGCCACCGGGGGCGGTGCCCGGCTGCCGGTACGGGTCTACGTCGGCCTGCGCAGCGCCGACACCGCCGAGGCCCGCGCCGACCTCGTCCTGTCCGAGCTGCAACGGACCGGGGCCTTCGACCGCAAGGTGCTCGTGCTCGCGACGACCACCGGGACGGGCTACCTCGACCGCAACGGCACCGACCCGCTCGAGTTCCTGTGGAACGGCGACACGGCGATCGCGGGGGTCCAGTACTCCTACCTCCCGAGCTGGATCTCGCTCCTCGCCGACCAGGAGGCCGCGAGCGAGACGTCCCGCACGGTGTTCGCGGCCGTGCACCGGTACTGGTCGACCCTGCCCGAGTCGTCCCGCCCGCGGCTGTACCTGTACGGGCTCTCGCTCGGGTCGTACGGGGTCGAGAGCATCCTCGGCTCGATCGACCTCATCAACGAGCCGATCGACGGCGCGCTCCTCGTCGGGCCCCCCTTCGTCAACCCGGTGCACGCCGGGCTCGTCGCCGACCGGGACCCCGGCAGCCCGGCGTCCCTGCCCGCCCACGGGGACGGGCGGACGGTGCGGTTCATGTCCGAGCGCGACGGCCCGGACCCGGCCGCGGGGCGCTGGGGGCCGACCCGCATCGTGTACCTGCAGCACGCCTCGGACCCCGTCGTCTTCTTCGACAGCGACCTGGCGTTCGCCCCACCCGAGTGGCTCAGCGACGGCCAGCGCGGCCCGGACGTGTCGCCGCGGATGGGGTGGTTCCCGCTCGTGTCGATGGTCCAGGTGCTGCTCGACCTGCCGAGCGCGGGCAGCGTGCCGATGGGGTACGGGCACCTGTACTCCGGGCCCGCGAACGAGCGGGCCTGGGTCGCCATCACCGACCCGCCGGGCTGGGACGACGCCGCCCTCCAGCGGCTCGCGACGACCCTCGCGGGTCGCCCCCACCCCTACGGCTGAGCCGACGGGCGCGGGCGCCGCCGTAGCGCGAGCGCCGCGGTGACGACGAGCGCCAGGGCGACGACGGCCAGGTAGCCGGCCCAGTACGGGCGGTCCAGCAGCGTCGGGTTGTCGACCCGCGCCCCGAACCGGCCGAGGACGGGGACCGCCACGAGCGTGAGCGGTCCGAGCACGACGAGCAGCCCGACGAGCACGGGCCGCAGCCAGCCGGGGACGCGCGCCGCGGCGAGCGCGCCGACCACCACGACCAGGGGGGCGATGACGGCGTCGTGCCCGACGATCCCGCCGACGGCCCAGACGGCGACCGCGAGCACCTGCGGCCCCAGCCCGGCGAGGAGCAGCAGCCCCCAGGCGAGGGCCGCGGCACCGGCCCCGCCGAGGGCGATGCGAGCCGCCTTCACGCCCCCACCACCTCGACCTCGCGGAGCCACTTCGTCTGGAGCACCCCGGGGCGGGCGGGCGCGATGAGCCGGCACGGGTAGCCGTGGTCGGGGTGCAGCGGCTCCCCGGCCAGGGTGAGCGCCAGCAGCGAGTCCTCGTGGGCCACCCAGCGGGCCGGCACCGTGCTCGCGCGGTAGGCGCCGCGCGACTGGAGCGAGCGGACGACGACGTCGGCCTCGGCCGTGGCCCCGACGAGGGCCACGACGTCCCGCAGGGGAACCCCACCCCAGGTACCGCTGGCGCTCCAGCCCTCGACGCAGGCGATCGGCAGGACCGCCTCGTGCTGTGGCATGGCGCGCAGGTCGTCCAGGCTCAGCTCGACGGTGCGGTCCGGGCCGACGACCCGGAGCCGCCAGGCAGGGTCCTCGAGGACACCGGCGACCCCGGCGGCCACGGCGCTGCGGTTGACCGGGACCCCTTGCGGCCCGTCCCCGGACCTGACGGCGAGGACCGCGAGGCGGCGCAGCCCGGGCACCTCCGCCGCGGTCGTGGCCACGACGGCCACGACCGCCGAGAGCCCGGTGAGCCGCAGGAGGGTGCGGCGTGACGGGGCCCCCGGCGCGGCCGGTGCCCGGTCGAGGGGGGCACCGAGCGCCGCCCGGACCGCCGGCAGCTTGACCGCGACGTGGAGCAGGATCGAGCCGACCGCCACCCAGGCGAGGGCGAAGTGGGCCTGGCGGAACCCGAACGACCACGGGTACCACTGGGCGCTGTTGGCGAGCCCGGTGACGAGCTGGAAGACCGCAGCACCCACGAGCAGCGCGATCGAGCCCTTCTCGAGGAGGTGCAGGACGAGGCGGCGCGGCTGACGAGGCGGCCGCTCGAACAGCCGGGGGAAGACCGACCACAGCTTGACCAGCAGCAGCGGCACGGCGGCCGTCCCGGCTGCGACGTGCACGCCCTGGGTCACCTGGTAGAGCCGAGCCGGGCCGGTGGGCAACGGGATCCGGGCCACCGGGTCCTGGAGCAGGTGGCTGTACAGACCGGTGAGGAAGCACACCCCGAACGCGACGCCCAGCCAGGTCCCGGCCCGGGCCGCGGTGCCGGGGCCGCGCAGGTCGCTGCGGAAGTCCTCGGGCCGCGGGATCCTCGCGTCGATCCGGGCCGCGACGCCGGTGAGGCGACGCTCGGTCATCCGGGACTCTCGTCGCGGTCGACCGGCACGGCCTGGCTGCCCGCACGGCCCGCGTGCTCGCGCCACAGGCGGGCGAACCGGCTGTGCGGGGCCGCCGCGGCGACCTCGTCGGCGTCCCCGACCTCGTCGACGTCCCGCAGCAGCGGGCCGAGGACGGGCGGGTGGCCGGCGGCCTCGAGCGCGGACGCGGTGAGCCGCCCGGTGTCGGCCCGGCTCAGCGGCACGCCGGCCAGCACGGTCGCCTGTGCGGGCTGGGTGGTGACGAGAACCCACCAGCCGCCGTCGACCGCGGGCCCGAGGACGGGGCGCTCGTGGTCGTGGGCGAGCTCGGCGAGGCCGCGCAGGAGGGCGGCGTGGACCTGGGGAGTGTCCATGCCGATCTGGACGACGGGACCCCCGGCGAGCCGGTGGGCCTGCCGGTGGCCGTCGACGATCCGGTCGGCGAACCTCGGCGCCGTCTGCGGGATGACGAGCCAGTCGGCGGCGGCGGCCCGCAGCCCGGCCTCGCAGGCGGCCCCGTGCAGGTCGCCGGCGAGGGCCAGGACGCGGCGTCCCGGCGGGTAGGCGGCGGCTCCGGCCTCCAGGGTGTCCAGCAGCGAGGCCGCGGCGAGCTCGGCAGCGAGGTCGTCGCCGAGGTCGGCGGCGAGGCGTGTCTTGGCCCGGCCGGCGACCGGCGCCTTGGCCAGAACGAGGACGCTGCCCCTCATCGGGCCGCTCCGGCGTCGGACCGGGCGGGTCGTCGGGTCGTCACCGGAGCCCCTCGGTGGCCAGGACCTTCGCGAAGTCGCGCCCGGCGCGCACCGTGCCGCGGACCGAGCCGGACACCTTCGAGCGCGTGCCGGCGGCCCGGGGGTGGTAGCTGATGTCGTGCTCGGTGAGGACCCAGCCGGCCCGCTGCGCCCGGACGAGCAGCTCGAGGGGGTAACCGGAGCGCCGGTCCCGGACCCCGAGGGCGAGCAGGTCCTCACGCCGGCAGACCCGCATCGGGGCGATGTCACGCAGCGGGAGCCCGGTGCGATGCCGCAGCCACGCGAGCACGACGGCGTTGCCGGCGCGGGCGTGCCAGGGCCACACCCCGGGGGCCGCGGGGCGGCGCCGACCGCACGCCATCGCGGCCCGGCCCGTGCGCACCGCGTCGAGGAGGGGCGCGATCTCGCGCGGGTCCATCGAGCCGTCGCCGTCGAGGATGCCGACGTACTCGGCCGTCGCCGCGAGGACCCCGGCGTGGACGGCCGCGCCGTAGCCCGGGGTCGACTCGTGGACGACGGTCGCTCCGAGCCGTCGGGCGACCTCGGCCGTGCCGTCAGTGGACCCGTTGTCGACGACGACGACGTGCAGGCCGGCCGGGACGTTCGCCAGGACGCCGGGCAGCGCGGCGGCTTCGTCCCGGCACGGCAGGACGAGGTCGCAGGTCGACGTCACCTCAGCGACCCTAGGCGCTGCGCCGGTCACCGGCACCGGGCGACCGCCTTACGGGATCGTGACGGCACCCGGCGCTGTGGGTCACCGGAGCCCCTGGCCGACAGGCATCCTGGGGGCATGACCGGCTCCCCGACGACCACCCGCGCCGGGAGCCCGACGGCGTCGGTGGCGGCCGGTCGCCGCGCCCGGTGGGGTCTGGGGCTGGGGCTTGTCGTCGTCGCGGCGTCGATGCTCGTGCCCCCGCTCGTCGGGGTCGACGTCGGAGCCGGGAGCGCGGCACCGCTGCTCGGGGACTGGGCGCTGCGTGCCGGCCCGACGAGCGTCATCGCCGTGGCGCTCGTCGCGGCGAGCGCGTGGCCGGGCCTGCGCGGCCGCGTGCAACGGATGGCCTGGGGGCGGCTGCTCGTCTCGTCCTGGCTGGTGGCGGTCGTGTGGATGGCCTCGCTGGCGCTCGTCGACGGGCCTGCCGGCCTGGGCCTGATCCTCGACGACCCGGCCGAGTACCTCCAGGCCGCCCGCCAAATCGACGACGTCGGCGAGCTGCTGCGCACCTACATCAGCCGCATCCCCCTCGACAGCGCGGGAAACTGGCCGGTTCACCTCGCCGGCCACCCGCCCGGGGCGGTGCTCATGTTCGTCGGGCTCGACCGGCTCGGGCTCGGTGCCTGGCCGGCCGTCGGTTCCGTCGTCGTCGCCGTCGCCGCCACCGTGCCGGCCGCGGTGGCCGTGACCCTCGACCGGCTGGGCGCCCGCGACGCCGCGCGCACGGTGCTCCCCGTCCTCGTCCTCGGGCCGTCGGCGGTCCTCATGGCGGTCTCGGCCGACGCCGTGTTCGCCGCGACGGCCGCCTGGGGGATGGCCGCCCTCGCCGCTGCGGGAGCGGCCACCGGGCGCGCCCGCCGGACCGGGCTGGCCCTCGTGTCCGGCCTGCTCCTCGGGTGGTGCCTCATGGAGTCGTACGGGCTCGGGCTCGTCGCGCTGCTGGCCCTCGCGGTGCTCGTGGCGACGCGCGGCGGCCGGCGCGACCGCGTCGTCGTCGGTGCCGTCTCGGCAGCCACGGCGCTCGCGGTGGTCCTGGCCTTCGCCCCCCTGGGGTACGCCTGGTGGGAGGCCTACCCCGTTCTGCACGAACGGTACTGGGCGGGCTTCGCGAACCGGCGTCCCGCGTGGTTCTGGGTGTTCGGCAACCTCGGGGCCCTCGTCCTGATGGCGGGCCTCCTGCTGCCGGCGGCGCTCGGGGCCGCCTCGGTGCCCGTCGCACGGCTGCGGTCCGCGGCGGGTAGGGCGGCGGCCGCTGGCTGGGAGCGCGCGGTCGCCCCGCTCGTCCTGGCCGGTGTCGCCATGGTCGCCGTCGCCGACCTGTCGATGATGAGCAAGGCCGAGGTGGAGCGGATCTGGCTGCCGTTCGTGCCGTGGCTGCTGCTCGCCACGCTGTGGCTGCCGCCGCGCTGGCAGCGCTGGGGCCTCGTGGGCCAGGGCGTCCTCGCGGTCACGCTCCAGCACCTCGTGCACACGGTGTGGTGAGGCGGCCGCGCGGGCGGGTCAGGCCCGCAGCGGCGCCGTGGCGAACCGGGCGAGGCCGTCCTCGGGCGTCACCTGCGCCGTGAACCCGATCTCGTCGCGGGCCCGCGCGGGCGAGGCGACGACGTGCCGGACGTCGCCGATCCGGTACTGGCCGGTGATCCGCGGCTCGACGTCGCGCCCGGAGCCCGCGGCGACATGACGGGCGACGTCGGCGATGGCGATCGGGTGGCCGGACGCGACGTTGTAGGCACGGTGGGTGGCGGGCTCGAGACCGACGACGGCTCGCACCGCGGCGAGGTTGGCGCGGGCGACGTCGTCGACGTGCACGAAGTCGCGCATCTGGGTGCCGTCCTCGAACACCGTGGGCGGCTCGCCCCGCTCGAGCGAGGACCGGAACATCGCCGCCACCCCGGAGTACGGGGTGTCTCGCGGCATGCCCGGGCCGTAGACGTTGTGGTAGCGCAGCGAGACCGCCGCCCCGGGCGCCTGCCGGACCCAGGCGCCGGCGTACCCCTCCTGCGCGACCTTGCTCACGGCGTAGCTGCTGCGCGGGTCCAGTGCGGCGTCCTCACCGACGAGCGCCCAGTCCAGCGGCCCGCCGCACACCGGGCACGGGGTGTCGAAGGTGCCCGCGTCGAGGGCCTCGCGGGTCCGGGGCCCCGGCGACTGTGTGTCGTGCTCCGGGCAGGTGTAGCGCCCCTCGCCGTAGACGACCATCGAGGACGCCTGGACGAACCGGTCGACGTTGGCGGCGTGCATCGCCGCCAGCACGGCTGCCGTGCCGAGGTCGTTGTGGCCCGCGTACAGCGGCAGGTCGGCCGCGGTGACGCCCGCGCCGACCATCGCGGCGAGGTGGACGACGACGTCGACGCCCTGGAACAGGTCACCCCAGGCGGAGGCCTCGCGCACGTCCAGGACGTGGAGTCCGGCGGGCGGGTCGTCGCGGGTGGCGACGCCGTGCGCCTCGGGCACCAGCAGGTCGACGGCGACGACGTCGTGGCCGTCGGTGACCAGCCCACGCCAGGTGGCGGTGCCGATGAACCCGGCCGCGCCGGTGAGGAGGATGCGCACCTCGACAGTGTGCCCTGCGGCCGGTTCCCCCCGAACGTGTGTGAACTCGCCGGGGATCCCCGGCGTGTTCACACACGTTCGGTCAGCGCCCGGCAGGTCAGCCGCGGCGGGCGGCGAGGAAGCGGCCGGCGACCTCGACGAGCCGGTCGTTGGCGGGCGGCTCGGCGATCGTCGCGCGCACCCCGTCGGTGAGATAGGGACGCACGGTGAGCCCCTCGTCCTCGCACGCGGCGGCGAAGGCGGCGGTGTCGTCGCCGAGGTCGAACCACACGAAGTTGGCCTGCTGCTCGGGAATGTCCCAGCCCTGGTCGCGCAGGGCAGCGACGACCCGCTCGCGCTCGGCCACCAGCTCCTTGACCCGCACGTCCAGCTCGTCGGCGGCGTCGAGCGAGGCGACGGCCGCCGCCTGGGCGAGCGAGTTGACCCCGAACGGCAGCGCGGACTTGCGCAGCGCCTCGGCCACCGGCTCGTGGGCGACGGCGTACCCGACCCGCAGCCCGGCGAGGCCGTACGCCTTCGAGAACGTCCGCAGCACGACGACGTTGGGTCGGGCCGCGTGGACGGCCATCGCGTCGGGGGCGTCCGGGGCGTCGACGAACTCGAGGTAGGCCTCGTCGATGACGACGAGCACGTCCGCCGGCACCCGGTCGAGGAAGGCGTCGAGCTCGTCGGCGCCGACGGTCGTGCCGGTCGGGTTGTTCGGGGTGCAGACGAGGACGAGCCGGGTGCGGTCGGTGACCGCGTCGGCCATCGCGTCGAGGTCGTGCCGGGCGCCGGGCGCGAGCGGCACCATGACGGGGCGGGCGCCGGCGAGGGTCGTGAGGATCGGGTAGGCCTCGAACGAGCGCCACGCGAAGACGACCTCGTCGCCGTCGTCACAGGTCGCCCGGATCAGCTGGTCGAGGACACCGACCGAGCCGGGGCCGGTGGAGATCCGTGCGGCGGGGACCCCCAGGCGGTCGGCGAGCGCCCGGGTGAGCGCGGTGACGGCCATGTCGGGGTAGCGGTTCATGGCCGTGGCGGCGTCCCGGACGACCTCGAGCACCGACGGCAGCGGCGGGAACGGGTTCTCGTTGCTGCTGATCTTGTACGCGGTGAGCCCGTCGCGGACGGCGGCCGGGCGGCCAGGGGCGTAGACAGGCAGGGCGGCGAGGGCCGCGCGCAGATGCACCGGGGTGGGGGGCTGCGTGGCCTCGGCGGGGACGTCGTCGGTCATGGCGACCACTGTAGGACCGGCCCGCGGTCGGCCCGTCGGCCGTCGCGCACCCACCGCTCCGGCGCGCGTAGCGTGGCCGCCATGACGCCCGACACCGCCGCGCACCGGCTGAACGACGGCACCGCCGTCCCGCTCGTCGGCTTCGGCACCTATCCCCTGGCCGGGCCCGAGGGGGTCGAGGCCATCGTCGGGGCGCTGCACGCGGGGTACCGCTACCTCGACACGGCGGTCAACTACGAGAACGAGTCCGAGGTCGGCGAGGCGCTGCGCCGCAGCGGTGTCGACCGCGCCGACGTCCGCCTCGCGACGAAGATCCCGGGTCGCTTCCACGCACACGACCTCGCCCTGCGGTCCCTGCGTGACTCGGCGCGCCGGCTCGGGGTCGAGCAGATCGACGTCGGCCTCATCCACTGGCCCAACCCCAGCCAGGACCTCTACCCGCAGGCCTGGGCGGCCCTCGTCGAGGCGCAGCGCGAGGGGCTCGTGCGCACGGTCGGGGTCAGCAACTTCACCGAGGCCCACCTCACCCGGGTCATCGCGGAGACCGGGGTGACGCCGGCACTCAACCAGATCGAGCTCCAGCCGCTCTTCCCCCAGGAGCAGATGCGGGCCGTCCACGCGCGCCTCGGCATCCTCACCCAGGCGTGGAGCCCGCTCGGCAAGCGGCAGGCCCCGTTCGACGAGGCGCCGGTCACGGCCGCTGCCGAGGCGCACGGCGTGACGCCCGGGCAGGTGATCCTCCGCTGGCACGTGCAGCTCGGGTCGATGCCGCTGCCGAAGTCGTCGAGCCCCCAGCGGCAGGCGAGCAACCTCGACGTCGAGGGCTTCACGCTCGGCGCCGACGAGGTCGCGGCGATCACGGCCCTGGGCCGCGCCGACGGACGCCTCTTCGGCGGGGACCCCGACACCCACGAGGAGATGTGACCGGCGCCGGGTCTCGGCCGCCGGCGCCCGGGTCCGTCATCGAGCGGGCCCCGCGTGCCAGACTGACGCCGTGATGAACTTCCTGATCCGGGTCGGCATCAACGCCGTCGCCCTGTGGGTGGCCGCGCTCGTCGTGCCCGGAGTCGACCTCGCCGAGGACCAGTCCGACTGGCCCGCCAAGACCCTGACGATCGTTCTCGTCGCGCTGCTCTTCGGCCTCATCAACGCGGTCATCAAGCCGATCGCGAAGTTCTTCTCCTTCCCCTTCATCGTCCTGACGCTCGGGCTCTTCACGTTCATCGTCAACGCGTTCATGCTGCAGCTCACCGAGTGGATCAGCGACGCGATCGGGCTGGCGTTCACCATCGACGAGTTCTTCTGGGACGCGGTGCTCGCCGCGATCGTCATCACCCTCGTCTCGTGGGTCCTCAGCGTCGTCCTGCCCGACGACGACTGACCGCAGGGACGCGCGCAGGGCCTCGGAGTCCACGGCCGTCGTCGCGGCCGGTCCGCACCGGCGCCGCGGTCGAATACCCTACGGGGCATCCTGACCACGACGTCCTGGAGCCCGCGTGAGCACACCGACGGTCCGCCCCACCCTGCGGGAGCGTGCCCTGCCGATGCTGCGGTGGTGGCCGATGGTCACCCCGCGCACGGTGCGAGCCGACGCCATCGCCGCGGTCACCGGGGCGCTCATCGTGCTGCCGCAGGCCGTGGCCTTCGCGACGATCGCCGGCCTGCCGCCCGAGTACGGCCTCTACGCCGCCATGGTCCCGGCCGTGGTGGCGGCCCTCTTCGGCTCGAGCTGGCACCTGGTCTCGGGCCCGACGACCGCGATCTCGATCGTCGTGTTCGCCTCGATCAGCCCGCTCGCCGAGCCCGGGACCCCCGAGTTCATCGGGCTCGTCCTCACCCTGACGCTGCTCGCCGGCCTCATCCAGCTGGCGATGGGGCTGGCCCGGCTCGGGACGCTGGTCAACTTCATCTCGCACACGGTGATCCTGGGCTTCACGGCGGGCGCGGCCCTGCTCATCGCGGGCAGCCAGGTGAAGAACTTCTTCGGGCTCGACATCCCCCGTGGGGCCCGCATCGACGAGATCGTCCTCCACCTCGGGACCAACGTCATGGCCATCGAGCCGTGGGTCCTGACGGTCAGCCTGGTGACCCTGGTCGTCGGCATCGTCGCCAAGCGGGTCGCGCCGAGGCTCCCGTACATGATCATCGCCATGGTGGCCGGCGGGCTCGCCACCGTGCTCATCGGCCAGCGGGTGCCGGCCGAGGAGAGCGGCATCCGCACCGTCGGGGCCCTCTCGGCCTCCCTGCCCCCGTTCTCGCTGCCCGACCTGTCCCCGGGCGCCATCCAGGCCACGATCTTCCCCGCCACGATCGTCGCGCTGCTCGCGCTCACCGAAGCGGTGGCCATCGCGCGGTCCGTGGGGCTGAAGTCGGGCCAGCGGATCGACAGCAACCAGGAGTTCATCGGCCAGGGCCTGTCCAACATCGCGGGCAGCTTCTTCTCGTCCTACACCGCGAGCGGCTCCTTCAACCGCACCGGTGTCAACTACGCGGCCGGCGCCAAGACCCCTCTCGCCGCCGTGTTCTCGGCCGTCTTCCTCCTGCTCATCCTGTTCTTCGTCGCGCCGCTCGCGGCGTACCTGCCGGTGCCCTCGATGGCCGCGATCCTCTTCATCGTCGCGTGGGGCCTGATCGACGTGCACCACATCGTCCCGATCCTGCGGCGGCACCCGCGGGAGCGGGTCGTCCTCGTCGTCACCTTCGTCGGGACGCTCGTCGACCTCGAGAAGGGCATCTTCGTCGGCGTCCTGGTCTCTCTGGTCCTCTACCTGTACCGCACCTCGCGGCCCTCGATCCGCGAGCTCGCCCCGGAGCCCGCCGCGCTGGACGACACCCGCCGCAAGTTCGTCCCCGTGGGCCCGGAGTCTCCGACCTGCCCGCAGCTGACGACGCTGCGGGTCGAGGGCTCGCTCTTCTTCGGCGCGGTCGAGGCCGTCACCGACGGCTTCCGCGCGGTCGACGAGGCCGACCCCGCCAAGCGGCACCTCATGGTGACCGCCCGGCCGATCGGGTTCAGCGACCGCGCCGGCTGCGAGATGCTGGGCCAGGAGGCGGAGCGGCGGCGTGCCATGGGGGGCGGGCTGTACCTCGTCGGGGTGCAGCCGGACCTCGCGATGATGCTGCGCCGCAGCGAGCAGGACGAGGTCATCGGCGCCGAGAACATCTTCGCCCGCAAGGGGGAGGCGCTGGCCGCCATCTACCCGCGCCTCGACAGCGACATCTGCCGCGACTGCACCGTGCGGCTATTCCGCGAGTGCCACGAGTCGCTCCCGGACGGCACGCCGCGCTGACGCACCACCCGCCCGAACCCATACGGTGTGACCCATGCGCGTCCTCGTCTCCGGCGGTGCCGGTTACATCGGCTCCCACACCGTCGTCCAGCTCGTGGCGGCCGGGCACGACGTCGTCGTCGTCGACTCGTTCGCCAACGCCAAGCCCACCGTCGTCGGGCGGATCGAGGCTCTGACGGGGCAGCCGCTGGACGTCCGGTCCTTCGACCTCACCGACCACGACAAGACCGAGCACCTCTTCGCGCACGAGCCGTTCGACGCGGTCATCCACTTCGCGGGGCTCAAGGCCGTCGGTGAGAGCGTCGAGAAGCCGCTGGAGTACTACGAGAACAACCTCGGCTCCACGTTCTCGCTCGTCCGGGCGATGCGCCGGCACGGCGTCCGCACCCTGGTCTTCTCGTCCTCGGCCACGGTCTACGGCGCCGAGGCCCCCGTGCCCATGCACGAGGACCTGCCGACGTCGGCGACGAACCCGTACGGCTGGACCAAGGTCATGCAGGAGCAGGTGCTGCGCGACGTGGCGCTGGCCGACCCGACGTGGCGGGTGGCGCTGCTGCGGTACTTCAACCCGGTCGGTGCGCACGCGTCGGGGACGATCGGAGAGGACCCCTCGGACATCCCGAACAACCTCATGCCGTTCATCGCGCAGGTCGCGGTCGGGCGCCGCGACAAGCTGCTCGTCTTCGGCGACGACTACCCCACCGTCGACGGGACCGGGGTGCGTGACTACATCCACGTCGAGGACCTCGCCGCCGGTCACATCGCCGCGCTGCTCCGGCTCCGGGAGACGGACGCCGCCGTGTCGACGTGGAACCTCGGGACCGGGCACGGCACGTCGGTGCTCGAGCTGCTGCAGGCGTTCGAGCGGGCCTGCGGGCACACCCTGCCGTACGAGGTCGTCGCGCGCCGGCCCGGCGACATCGCGGCGTCCTACGCCGACCCGTCGCGGGCCGAGGCCGAGCTGGGGTGGCGGGCCACCCGCACCGTCGACGACATGTGCGTCGACACGTGGCGCTGGCAGTCGAAGAACCCGCACGGCTACCCCGACGCCTGATCCCCGCGGGCCCGCGCGAGGGCTCGAGACACGACCTCGTCAGCGCTGCACGACCTCGCAGGCCCTGCCGCGCTGACCTTCCGGGGTGACCCCGGAATGTGGGGGTCGCGGTCGTCTACGACACGTTGTAGTTTGTACTACGCACCGTCGTATTCACCTCGCAGGAGCACCCATGGGTTCGCTCGACGTCGCCCGGTGGCAGTTCGCCATCACGACCGTCTACCACTTCCTCTTCGTCCCCGTCACGATCGGTCTGTCCGCCGTCGTCGCGTACTTCCACACCCAGTGGGTCCGCACCCACCGCCCCGAGTACTACCGGCTCACGAAGTTCTTCGGGAAGCTCTTCCTCATCAACTTCGCCCTCGGGCTGGTCACCGGCATCGTCCAGGAGTTCCAGTTCGGGATGAACTGGTCCGACTACAGCCGCTTCGTCGGCGACATCTTCGGCGCCCCGCTCGCCTTCGAGGCGCTCCTCGCGTTCTTCCTCGAGTCGACCTTCCTCGGGGTGTGGATCTTCGGCTGGGGTCGCATCCCCGAGAAGCTCCACGCGAGCTCGATGTGGCTCGTCCACATCGGGACCGTGCTGTCGGCGTACTTCATCCTCGCGGCGAACTCGTTCATGCAGAACCCGGTCGGCTACCGCTTCAACCCCGAGACCGGGCGCGCCGAGATGGCCGACTTCCTCGCCGTGCTGACCAACAAGGTCCAGCTCGTCACCTTCCCGCACGTCGTGCTCTCGGCGTACATGGTCGGCGGCGCCGTCGTCATGGGCGTCGCGCTGTGGCTCCTGCGCCGGGAGGCCGGCACCGACGACGAGCCCCTGTACCGCCGGGCCGTGCGCGTCGGGGCGGTCGTCAGCCTCGTCGCCGCGCTCGGCGTCGTCGTGTCCGGTGACATCCAGGGCAAGATCATGACCGAGGTCCAGCCGATGAAGATGGCCGCCGCCGAGGCCCTCTACGAGACGACGGACAACGCCCCGTTCTCGGTCCTGTCCATCGGCCCGCTCGACGGCTCGGAGGCGACCCGGATCATCGAGGTGCCGGGCCTGTTGTCCTTCCTCGGCACGGGCAGTGTCGACGGCACGGTCGACGGCATCAACGACCTCAAGGGCAGCGAACGCGCGATGGCCGAGAAGGTCGTCGAGCGCTACGGCCCGGACGTCGCCCCCCTCGTCCTCACCGACGACTACACCCCGATCGTCCCGGTCGCGTACTGGTCGTTCCGGCTCATGATGGGCCTGGGCTTCCTCATGATGGCGCTGGCCCTCGCGGCCCTGTGGGTCACCCGCGGTCAGGGGGTGCCGCGGTCCCGCTGGTGGACGGTCGTCGCCGTCGTCGGCCCGCTCCTGCCGATCTTCGCCAACAGCTTCGGCTGGATCTTCACCGAGATGGGCCGCCAGCCCTGGCTGGTGTACGGCCTGATGACGACGGCCACCGGCGTCTCCCCGTCGGTCAGCGTCGCGGAGGTGTGGGTGTCGATGGTCGTCTACACCCTCCTCTACGCCGCGCTGGCCGTCGTCGAGGTCAAGCTCTTCCTCACCTACGTCCACCGCGGCGCCGAGCCGTTCGTCGACCCGGCCGAGCACGGGGACGCCGACGAGGACGCCCCCCTCCAGTTCGCGTACTGACCCGCCACCACGCACCAAGGACACGTCATGGATCTCCAACTCGTCTGGTTCGGCCTCATCGGACTCCTCTGGGCCGGCTACCTCGTCCTCGAAGGGTTCGACTTCGGGGTCGGCGCCCTCCTGCCCGCGCTCGGCTCCGGGGACGATGCCGAGGACACCGAGAAGCGCCGCCGCGTCATGCTCACGACCATCGGCCCGCACTGGGACGGCAACGAGGTCTGGCTCCTCACCGCCGGCGGAGCCACCTTCGCCGCCTTCCCCGAGTGGTACGCGACGATGTTCTCGGCCTTCTACCTGCCCCTCCTACTGCTGCTCGTCGCCCTCATCGTGCGGAACATGGGCTTCGAGTACCGCCACAAGCGCGACGACGTCGCGTGGCGCCGGCGCTGGGACCTCGCGATCATCGGCGGCTCGGTCGCCGCGCCCTTCCTCGTCGGGGTCGCCCTGACCAACGTCGTGCGCGGGCTGCCCATCGACGCCGACCTCGAGTACGCCGGGTCGGTGCTCACCCTGCTCAACCCGCTCGCGATCCTCGGCGGGCTGGCCGTCCTCGCGCTGTCGCTCACCCACGGCGCGTTCTTCCTCACGCTCAAGACGACCGGCGCCATCCGCGAGGACGCGCGCCGGCTCGGCACGACGCTCGGGCTGGGCACCGCCGTCGTCGCCGTCCTCACCCTCGGCTGGCTCGGCCTCACGAGCGGGTCGGTGTGGTCGTGGGTCACCACGGTCGTGGCCGCGGTGTCGCTGCTCGGGGCGATCGGCGCCAACGCGCGCCGCCGCGAGGGCTGGGCGTTCGTCGGGACGGCGGTGACGGCCGCGACGGTCGTCGCGACGTACTTCCTCGCGCTCTACCCCGACGTCATGCCGACGACGCTCGCCGGCGGCACCTCGCTGACGATCGAGAACGCCTCGAGCAGCCCGCTGACGCTGCAGATCATGACGTGGGCCGCGGTCGTCTTCACCCCCGTCGTGCTCGTCTACACCGGGTACACGTACTACACGTTCCGCCGACGGATCGGGACCCAGCACATCCCTGCGGCCGTCGCCGTCTCGTGAGGACGGACCCCGGCCGACGATGACCCCCTTCGACCCCCGGCTCCTCACGACCGCCCCGCGGGCCCGGCGACCCGTCGCCTGGCTCGCGGCGGTCGGGGTGCTCACCGGGGCCGCTGCCGTGGCGACGGCCTTCCCGCTGGCGGCGCTCGTCGTCGCGCTCGTCGAGGGGTCATCGCTGCGGACCCCCGCGCTGTGGCTCGCCGGTCTGCTCGGCCTGCGCGCCGGGCTCGGGTGGGTCGCCGAGCGGGTGGCCGCCTGGGCCGGGGTCGAGGTCACGGCGGCCCTGCGGACGGTCCTGCTCGCGCACTGGCTCGCGGCCCCGGCCGAGCAGCGGCCCGACCCCGACCGGGGGGCGACGCTCGCGGCCCAGGGCGTCGCCGCCGTCGAGCCGTACGCGGCGCGGTTCCTGCCGGCGCTCGTGTCGGGTGCCGTCGTCCCGGTCCTCGCGGTCGGTGCCCTCGTCGTCGTCGACCCGGTCAGTGCCCTCGTCGTCGTCCTCACGCTCCCGCTGCTGCCCGCGTTCGCCGCGCTCATCGGGGCGGCGACCCGCGACGAGACCGAGCGGCGCTGGCAGGCCCTGTCCTCGCTCGCCGGTCACTTCGTCGACGTGATGCGCGGGCTGCCCACCCTCGTCGGCTACGGGCGCGCCGAGCGCCAGGTGGAGGTGGTGCGGGAGGTCAGTGCCCGCCACCGCCGCGCGACGATGCGCACCCTCCGGCTCGCGTTCATGTCCTCGGCGGCCCTCGAGCTGCTCGCGTCGATCTCGGTGGCCATCGTCGCCGTCACCGTCGGCCTGCGCCTCACGCACGGGACCGTGGGGCTGGAGCCGGGGCTGCTCGCGATCCTCCTCGCCCCCGAGGCGTACTGGCCGATCCGGCGGGTGGGGGCCGAGTTCCACGCTGCCGCCGACGGGGCGCAGGCCGTCGCCGACGTCCTCGCCGAGGTCGCTCCCGCCCCGGCCCCTCCCGTCGACTTGCCGGCCCCGACGAGCCCCGCCTCGCACGGGGCAGCGGGAACCGCGGGAGTCCTGCTCCGGGGCGTCACGTACACGTACCCGGGCGCGAGCACGCCAGTGCTCCGGGGTGTCGACCTCGTGGCCGGCCAGGGCCTCACGGTGCTCACCGGGCCCTCCGGGGCCGGCAAGTCGACGGTCCTCGAGCTCGCCGCCGGCCTGCGCACCCCGACCTCCGGCCGGGTCGCGGCCGGGCCCGCCCATCTCGTGAGCCAGCGCCCGTTCCTCCCGGCCGGCACGGTGCGCGACGCGCTCCGGCTCGGCAACGACGCCGAGGACCCCGCCCTCTGGCACGCGCTGCGCCGGGTCGGCCTCGACGGCGTCGTCGCCCGCCTCCCCGGCGCGCTCGCGGCCCCCATCGGCGACGACGGCACGGGCCTCTCCGCCGGGCAGCGCTCGCGTCTGGCCCTCGCCCGCGCGCTGCTGTCGAGCGACCCGGTGCTCCTCGTCGACGAGCCGACGGCGCACCTGGACGACGAGGCGCGGGCGCTCGTGCACGCTCTCCTCGTCGAGCTGGCCGCGCGGAGGACCGTCCTCGCCGTCACCCACGACCCGGACCTGGCCGACCTCGCCGACGGGCACGCCGTCCTCGGCGGCGACCTCGAGGAGGCCCGCCGATGACGGCGACGGAGTGGCGACCGGGGCTGCGGCCGACCCCGGCGATCCTCCTCGGCGGGCTGCTCGGCGGCGCCGCCACGTCCGCCGGGATCGCGCTCACCGCGACGTCCGGGTGGCTCGTCGTCCGAGCGAGCGAACGCCCGGTCATCCTCACCCTCCTCGCGGCGATCGTCGCGGTCCGGGCGTTCGGGATGGTGCGTCCGTTCTTCCGCTACCTCGAGCGGCTCGTCTCGCACGACGCAGCCCTGGCCGACCTCGCCGACCAGCGCGCGTCGGTCTACGCGGCCCTCGTCCCGCTCACCCCCGCGCGGCTGGGTCGCCGCTCCCGCTCCCGAGTGCTCACCGGGGTCGTCGACGACCTCACGGACGTCGTCGAGGCGCAGGTCCGGGTCACCGTCCCCGTTCTCTCCAGCGCCATCGCCGCCGTCGTCGCCACCGCCCTCGCCGCGTGGTTCGCTCCCGCCGTCGGACTCGTGCTGGCCGGGCTCGTCGCGGTCGTCGCCCTCGACTGCGCCCTCGCGTGGCGGGTCGAGTCCGGCTCCCAGGACGCGCTGCTGGCGGCGCGGGCCGAGGTGGCCCGGCTCGCCGACCTCGTCGCCCGACAAGCCGGCGAGCTGCGGGCCCTCGGGGCCGGAGCCGCCGCGCTCGGTCGGCTCGACACGGCCCACGGCACCGTCCGGCGGGCCGTGCGACGCCAGAGCCACGGCCGAGCCACGGTCGCGGCGCTCCTCCCCATCGGCACCGCCGCGGCCACCGTTGCGGCCGCGTGGCTCGTCGACCCCGCCGAGGTCGGCGCCCCGGTGGCCGCCCTGCTCGTGCTGCTGCCGGTGGCCGTCGGTGACGCTCTGGCGCCGCTCGTCGACGCGATGCGCGCGCTGGCCCGCGCCCAGGGCAGCGGCCGGCGCGTGACGAGCCTGCTCGACCAGGAGCCCGCCGTCCACGACCCGGCCCGGCCATCGGCCGCACCGGCTCTGCCCGGCGCGGGAGTGCGCCTCGAGCAGGCGACGGCGGCGTGGACCGGCGGCGAGGACGCCCTGCGCGCCACCGACCTGCACGTGACCCCGGGCCGACACGTCGCCGTCGTCGGACCCAACGGCTCGGGCAAGAGCACGCTGCTGGCCGTCCTCGCGCGCGCCCTGGATGTGCGGACCGGGCGGCACACCGTCGACGGCACCGACGTGCGCGCCCGCGCCCTCGCCGACGTCCGCCGCGACATCGCCGTCGTCGACGACGAGCCGCACGTCTTCGCCACCACCGTGGCCGAGAACCTCCGGCTCGCCCGGCCCGGGTGCGACGACGACGCGCTGCGCCGGGCTCTCACCCTCGCCGGGCTCCACGCCTGGGCCGACGCACTGCCCGACGGGCTGGACACCCGCCTCGGCACCGGCGGGCGCGGCCTGTCCGGAGGCGAGCGCACCCGGCTCGGGGTGGCTCGCGCCGTCCTCGCCGACCGCCGCCTGGTCCTGCTCGACGAACCCACCGCCCACCTCGACCATGCCACGGCGACCGCCGTGCTCGATGATGTCCTCGACGCGGTGCGCGACCGGTCGGTCGTCCTCTTGAGCCACCGCCCCGAGAACCTCGACCGCATGGCCGCGGTGCTCGACCTCGGCGACGCCCCCTCGCCCCCACCCAAGGAGTAGCCATGCCGCACTCGACCAACGCCCCGCGCCTCGGCGACCTTGAGCGCGTCGTCATGGAGCGACTCTGGGACGCCGCCACCGCCGCCGGCGGCAACGCCTCCGGCTCCACGGTGCGCGAGGTGCACGAGTCCATCGAGCAGGACCGGGACATCGCGTACACGACGGTGATGACCGTCCTGGACCGGCTCGCGAAGAAACAGCTCGTCACCCGGGAACGGGACGGCCGCGCGTGGCGCTACCTGCCGGCCGACAGCCGCGAGGTCATGACCGCCCGGACGATGCGCCGCACCCTCGACGACATGGAGGTCACCGACCGTCGGGCCGCGCTGCTGCACTTCCTCGACGGTGCGAGCACCGACGAGATCGCCGACCTCAAGGCGGCCCTCGCCGAGGTCGAGGCCCGGGCCGCCGGCGGGTCCGCCGCCCCCGGCTCGGCGCCACCGCCGGGTCGCTGACTCCCGGCCGAACGGGCACTGCGACGATGGTGCGGTGCTCCCGCTCGCCCTCGCCGGGCTCGCCGTCGCCCTGGTGTGGGTGGCGCCGCGGGTCCTGGCCCGCCGCACGAGCCTGCGCCGGTCGCCGCGCGCGGCGTTGGCCGCGTGGCAGGCCGCCTCGCTCGGTGGGGTACTCGCCGCGGTGTCCGTCACCCCGGCGGCCCTGCCGGCCGTTCTCGGCCGCGAGGGCGTGGCCGACCACCCCGGGCTCGTCGCCCTCGCGCTCCTCGTCAGTGCGGCGGTCATCGCCCGGCTCCTGGTGTCGGGCCATCTCGTCGGCACCCGTATCCGGTCGGCCCGCGCGGAGCACCGGGCCCTCGTCGACGTCCTCGGGGCGCGCGACGACCACGGCGTCGTCGTGCTCGAGCACCCCACCCCGACCGCCTACTGCATCCCGGGCCGGGGCTCGCGCGTCGTCCTGACCCGGGGGGTCCTCGACGCACTGCCCGACGACCAGCTGGCCGCGGTCCTCGCCCACGAACGCGCGCACCTGCGGGCCCGGCACGACCTACTGCTGGAGTTCTTCACCGTCCTCGACCGGTCGGTGCCCCCGATGCTCCGCTCGCCGGCGGCGCTCGCCGAGGTCCGGCTCCTCGTCGAGGCCCTCGCGGACCGGGCCGCCGTGCGGCGCAGCGGCGCGGTGGCCACGGCTCGGGCGATGGTCGCCATCGCCGAGGGCCGCGCCCCCGAGCTGGGGATGAGCGCGGGGACGTCCGCGCCGGTGCGGCTGCGGCTCATCGCGGCCGGCCCGCACTCCGCGCTCTCGGTGGTGGCGTACGCGCTGGCCGTGCTCGCCGTCGCGACTCCGGTCGGCCTGCTCGGGCTCGCCTGGCTCTGACCGACGCGCGGCGGGTGCTCAGGCCCAGCTGGGCGGAGGCGGCGGCGGGGGCCGCTCCGGAGCGTCCTCGGGCTTCTCGGGCTCCTCGAGCGTCGGACGCGCGTCGGGGGCCGACCCGGGCGGCGGGGGTGCCGGAGCGTCGCGCATCGGCATGACACCACCGGCCGCCGGGGGCGCTGCGGACTGGGGAGCGCCGGTGGGCGGGGGCGGCGGGGCCGGCGGCACCCCCGCAGCGGCGCCGGTGGCGGCGGCGGTGGCGGCGGCACCCGGCGGGGGCGGGGTCTGGCCGTACGGCTGGGCGGGGGTGACGGTGAGCGGCCCGAGCCGGCCGGACGCCTCGAGCTCGCGCAGGGTCGCCATGACCCGGTCGCGGTCGGCGGGGTCGACCTGCCGGCCGGTGGCCTCCAGCCAGGCGAGGACCCCGAGGTCGCGCAGCGCCCGGTCGGGGCCGATGCCCGGGACGCTGACGCCCGCGTTCGACATCGCGACGTCGGCCTTGGCCATGAGGTCGTCGGCCGCCGCCTTGGCCCGTTCGAAGAAGCTCATCGGGGACCTCCCTGGTCCGACCCTCGTCGTCACTCGAAACCCTAGCCCCGGCGGCCCCCAGACTTCTAGCGTTGGGCCCGGACGGGTGGACCCTCCACCCGGGTGCACGGAAGGTGACCCCATGACGATCCACGGCTCGCTGTTCCAGGACTTCCGCGAGAAGGAGAGCCAGGACCCGTTCTCGCTCCAGAACAAGAAGCTGCTCCGCATCGACATGCGGTACGGCGCCGTCCAGGCGAAGACCGGCTCGATGGTCGCCTACCAGGGCGACGTCCGCTTCCAGAACCGCGGCTCCGGCGGGATGGGGAAGTTCCTCAAGGCCGCGGTGACCGGCGAGGGCGTGCGGATGATGGAGTGCAGCGGCTCCGGCGAGCTCTTCGTCGCCGACGAGGCCGCCGAGGTGCAGGTCATGTACCTGGAGAACGACATGATCTCGGTCAACGGGCAGAACGTCCTCGCGTTCTCGAGCTCGATCCAGTGGGACATCCACCGGATCCAGGCCCGGGGCGCGGCGATGACCGGGGGCCTCTACAACGTCTCGCTGCGCGGCACCGGGTACGTCGCGGTGACGACGAAGGGCGACCCCGTGGCCCTCGACGTCGCGTCGTCCCCGACCTTCGCCGACGCCCAGGCCGTCGTCCTGTGGACCTCGGGCGTGACGATGGACGTGCGGGTCGACACCGGCGGCTTCGGGTCGATGCTGCGCGGTGGCACCGGCGAGCTGCTGCAGATGGCGTTCGGGGGGCAGGGGTACGTGCTCGTCCAGCCGAGCGAGAACGTCGTCAACGGCGGCCACCAGAGCGGCGGGCAGCAGAAGGGCGGCATGCTCGGCGACCTCCTGGGCGGCTGACCCCGCGCGTCAGGAGCGGGTGCCCGCGGACTGTCCGCGGGCACCCGCTCCGGGTCGGGCTGCGGGTCAGACGACGCTGAACCCGACATCCGTCGTCGACGTGTGGCCACCGGGCGTGCTGCCGACGATCGTCCGGTCGCCGGCCGTCACCCGGGCCACGTAGCCGCACGGGGCCAGGGACGCGGGGAAGGGCTGGGCCGGAGTGGCCGTCGACCACGCGGCGCCCCCAAGGGGCGTGTTGGTGGTCCCGGTCTCGATCGTGTGGGGACCGAAGGCCGGCGGCCCGCCGTCGATGACGACGCTCCAGGACCCGAGGTAGGTGTCGTGGACCGCCACCGTGCCCTCGATGACCGTCCCGGGGGAGGCGACCTCGCAGTTCCCGGGCGTCGTGATGTCGACGGCGACGGTCGGCCACGTGTTGTCGAGCTGGATCACCTGGTGGTCCACGTCGCCCTCGCCCTCGATCTCGAGCACGATGTCGACCTTCGCGTCTCCCGTGCTGCGGTAGTAGCCGAGCGTCTGGTTGAAGTTGTCGGCGAGCGGCCGGTAGTCGAACCACCCGTCCGGCGTCCCGTTGACGTAGGACCCGGGGCTGCCCGGCGCGGCCGGGGTGACCCAGATCTTCTCGGTGAGCGTCTGCGTCCCACCTGCCCCGTCGACCACCCGGAGCCGGTACCGCTTCCCGGCGACGGCCGGGCCGCGCACGACGACGAGCCCGCCGAAGGGGCACGGCCGGCCGAGCGCGTCGACGTCGGCACCGGAGTCGACGAACTTCGCCGTCGGCGTCGTGAGGCCGGTGACGTCGCTGATGAAGTCGGTCTTGACGCCCCCGACGGTGGTCAGCGTGCCGGGGGTCCCAGCGCGGACCGGCAGCAGAACATGGGTGTCGAGCCGGTTGCCGTACGTCGGCACGGCGTCGGCATCGGTCGTCGACGGCGGGGTGTTCCACGACAGCACGGCCCGGACCTTGCCCACCTTCGGGCGGGTGCAGCGGTCCATCACCTCGGAAAGGTCCACCGGCAGCGAGGCCGTGTAGCAGAGCCGCCCGTCGGGCAGTGTGCCGAAGTCGTACGCCGCGACGGGCACGGTGCCGAGGAAGGTCCACTCGCAGGTGTCGTTCCAGTCCGCCCAGAACGCGACGTACTCGGTGCTCCCGGCCGTGCAGAGACCGCCGCTGTAGCCGCCGCCCTTCTTGACGGCGTAGGTGGCGTCGACGCGGTGACGGTTGACGTCGAGCCCGACGTCGACGAGCTCCTCGTAGTCGATGTTGCCCGTCGTGTCCTCCAGCACGGCCACGAGGTCACCGAGGTCGATCCCGTACGGCTGGAGCAGCCCGGCGAGCGCCGTGGACGCGGCCGGGGTGAACGACGGGCTCGCCACGATCTCCTCGAGCTCGGGCAAGGCGAAGCGAGCCGGTTCGACGCTGAACTTCCGGCGCCGGCCGGAGCCCTCGGCGTAGGTCTCGAGGCGCTGCTGGAGGCTGACCGGCGGGAGCGGGCCCGGGAGCGGCCCGGGGCCCGGCGGGTCCGGCAGCGGGGGGAGGTCGGGCAGGTCGGGGATCGGCGGCGGGACCGGCGGCGGCAGCTGCGCGACGATGACGTCGAGGATGGCCGGGTCGATCGTCGCGGTGAACTTGTCGTCGAGGAACAGGTCCGAGAAGAGCGTCGTCTTGTCGATCTGCACGTGGCACTCGAGCACGTTGCCCCAGACCGGGACCCAGTCCGGCTGGTTCGGCGGCGGCACGACCCCGTACGACAGGATTGCGCGGACCTTCCTCAGCTGCGGGACGAAGCACCAGCGGCGGGCCGGCGCGTAGGGCACCTGGACGCTGTAGCTGAGCGGGTGGGTGGAGCGGTTGCGGCAGTCCTTCCCGGCAGGGATGTCGTGCACCTCGGTGGCGGCGGTGCCGAGGTCGGTCCAGCCGCCGCCGGCCTGGCCGTAGAAGCGCACGTGCTCGGTCCCGCCGAAGGCACACAGACCGCCGCCGTAGCCGGAGCTCTTCCTGATGTCGAAGGTCGCGTAGACCTGGCGGGCGCGCGGGTTGTAGCCCACGCTCGTCAGCTGTTCGTAGCTCGTCGACGCGACGATCTTCTCGACGACGGCGAAGCCGGTGTCCGGCGCGGTCCCGAAGTAGTTGGGGTTGCCGGCGAGGAGCCGGCGGAAGCGCGTCCTGGTCGTGAGCCCCTTGTCTGCCGCGGCAGCCTTCTTCGTGCTGGGCATGGTGCTGTCCTTCCGTCGGCGCGGACCGAGGCAGCGATGCGACCGTTCGGACCGCGCGGGATGATGGGGGTGAGGAGGGCCGGGCGTGGTCGGGTGATACCTCCGCCGCGGGGGTGCGCAACAATCGACCGCATGACGGCACAGGTGACCGGGACCGACATCCTCGACGTCGCGCGCGAGCAGGTGCTCGAGCGCGGGGTCCCGCTGAGCCAGGAGCAGATCGCCCAGGTCATGCGCACCGGCGACGACCAGCTGGAGGCCCTGCTCGCCCTCGCGCACGAGGTGCGGATGAAGTACCAGGGGCCCGCGGTCGAGGTCGAGGGCATCGTCTCGCTGAAGACCGGCGGCTGCCCCGAGGACTGCCACTTCTGCAGCCAGTCGGGCCAGTTCACCTCCCCGGTCCGCTCGGTGTGGCTGAACATCCCCGAGCTCGTGCGCGCGGCCCAGCAGACCGCGGCCACCGGCGCGAGCGAGTTCTGCATCGTCGCGGCGGTCCGCGGCCCCGACGAGAAGCTGATGCAGCAGATGCGCGAGGGCGTCGCCGCTATCAAGGCCGCCGTCGACATCCACGTCGCGGCGTCGCTCGGCATGCTGACCCAGGCCCAGGTCGACGAGCTCGTCGACATGGGCGTGCACCGCTACAACCACAACCTCGAGGCCGGCCGGTCGTACTTCCCGCAGGTCGTCACGACGCACTCCTTCGACGAGCGCCTCGACACCTGCCGGATGGTCAAGGAGTCCGGGATGGAGCTGTGCTGCGGCGGGCTCGTCGGGATGGGCGAGAGCATCGAGCAGCGCGCCGAGCTGGCCGCCCAGCTCGGCGAGCTCGAGCCGCACGAGGTGCCGCTCAACTTCCTCAACCCGCGGCCGGGCACCCCCTTCGGCGACCTCGAGCCGATGGAGTCCGCCGACGCGCTGCGCACCATCGCCGCGTTCCGGCTCGCCCTGCCCCGCACGATCCTGCGCTACGCCGGCGGGCGCGAGCTGACCCTCGGCGACCTCGGCACCCGCGACGGGCTGCTCGGCGGCATCAACGCCGTCATCGTCGGCAACTACCTCACGACGTTGGGGCGCGACCCCAAGGAGGACCTTGCGCTCCTCGACGAGCTCGAGATGCCGATCAAGGCCCTCAACGAGACCCTCTGAGGCCCACGGTGGTCACGCGGACGGGGGCGTCCGAGCCGGTAGCCGGCGGTGCTGACCGCGGCTCGTGGTGCGGGCAGTGCGGCGAGCCGGTCGACGGCGCCGACCATGCCCGCTGCGCGCGCCGCAGCGACCTCGAGCCGCCGCGCTGGTGCGTCCACTGCCGCCGCCGGATGAAGGTCCAGGTGACCCCGGGCGCGTGGACGGCGAGCTGCATCGAGCACGGGAGCATCGAGCGCTCCACCTGGTCGTCCTAGGCCTGCGGTCAGCATCGGGGAATGAACCCGGATGGTTGACGGTTCAATCATCTAGTTCGACCTCTGCCCACCGCTCGACCCCAGGAGCTCCCGTGAACGTCCTCGTCCTCGTCGGCAGCCTGCGCGCCGCCTCCACGAACCGCCAGCTCGCCGACGCCGCCGTCACCCACCTGCCCGAGACCGTCGAGGGGACGGTGTTCGCCCGGCTCGCCGACCTGCCGCACTACTCCGAGGAGCTGGACCACGACGACGCCCTGCCGGAGGTCGCCCGCGACCTGCGCGAGGCCGTCGCGGACGCCGACGCCCTGCTGCTCGTCACCCCGGAGTACAACGGGTCGATGCCGAGCGCGCTGAAGAACGCCGTGGACTGGGTCTCCCGCCCGCGCGGTGCTGCGGCCATCGCCGGCAAGCCCGCCGCGGTCGTCGGGGCCAGCGGGTCGCCGCGCGCAGCCCAGTGGGCCCGCGAGGAGGGCGTCCGCGTGCTCACCGTCGCAGGGGCCGACGTCATCGACGACACCGTCGGCGTCGGCGCGTCCTTCCAGGCGTTCGAGGACGGTCGCCTCACCGACACCGAGCTCGACGCACAGCTGCGGGACCTCGTCGGCCGCCTCGCCCGCGAGGTCGAGGTCGCCCGCGCGGCTGCCTGACGCCCCTGGCAGCCCCCCCTTCCCTCCCCCTCCCCCGAACGTGTGTGAACACGCCGGTGTTGCCCGGCGTGTTCACACACGTTCGGTGCGGAGTGAGGCGACCGGCACAATGGCGGCGATGTCCGACGACCACGCCGCCCTGCTCGCGTTCGACCGCGACCACGTCTGGCACCCCTACTCGTCGGCGCTGACGCCGTCCGACCCCTGGCTCGTCGAGTCCGCCCAGGGCGTCCGCCTGCGGCTGCGAGACCGTGACGGGACGGCCCGCGAGGTCATCGACGCGATGAGCTCGTGGTGGTGCGCCGTGCACGGCTACCGGGTGCCGGAGCTCGACGCCGCGGCCCGCGACCAGCTCGACCGGATGTCGCACGTCATGTTCGGGGGGCTGACCCACGAGCCCGCTGTCGCGCTCGCCCGTCGGCTGCTCGCCCAGGCCCCGGCCGGACTCGAGCACGTCTTCCTCGCCGACTCCGGGTCGGTCTCGGTCGAGGTGGCGATGAAGGCCGCCCTCCAGTTCCACCTCGCCGCCGGCCGTCACCGCACCCGGTTCTTCACGATCCGCGGCGGGTACCACGGCGACACGTTCTCGCCGATGTCGGTCACCGACCCGGTCGGCGGCATGCACGCGCTGTTCCGGGGCGTGCTGCCCGAGCACGTCTTCGCGCCCCGCCCCCCCGCCGGGCTGGACGTGCCGCCGGACGACCCCGCCATGGTCGCGTGGGAGCGGGCGACGACCGACCTGTACGCCGCGCACGCGGCCGAGGTGGCTGCGGTCATCGTCGAGCCCGTGCTCCAGGGCGCGGGCGGGATGCACGTCTACGCCCCGCACGTCCTCGACGTGCTGCACCGGCTCGCCCGGGAGCACGGCGCGCTCGTCATCCACGACGAGATCGCGACCGGGTTCCACCGCACCGGGCCGCGCTGGGCCGGCGACCGGGTGGACACGCCCCCGGACATCCTCTGCGTCGGGAAGGCCCTGACCGGCGGCTACCTGACCCTCGCCGCGATGCTCTGCACCCGCGAGGTCGCCGAGGGCGTCAGCCGGGGCGCGGCCGGCGGCCTCATGCACGGGCCGACGTTCATGGGCAACCCGCTCGCCTGCGCCGTCGCGAGCGCCAACCTCGACCTGCTGGCGGCGCGCGACACCGAGGCCGAGGTCCGCCGCGTCGAGACCGGGCTCCGCGACGGCCTGGCCGGGGCGCGCGACCTCGCGACCGTCGCCGACGTGCGCACCCTCGGGGCTGTCGGGGTGGTCCAGCTCCGCGAGCCGGTGCGGGTGGCCGAGGTCGCCGCCGCCGCCATCGCCCGAGGGGCATGGGTGCGGCCGTTCCGAGACCTCGTCTACACGATGCCGCCGTACGTCACGTCCGACGAGGACCTCGGGACGCTCACCGCCGCGCTGGTTGGTGCCGTGGCCGACGTCCACGGCTGACGCACGCCGTCACGGACGGGCCGCGCCGCCGGCTCCGTGCTCCAGCGACGCGAGGCGGCCCAACACCTGTTCGAGCATCTCCACCTGCGTCGAGTGGAGCCGGAGGAGCGCCTCCACGTCCTCCTTCGCGGCGATGTTGGTGTCGTAGTCGTGCTGGGCGAGGTCGGCCGTCACCGCGTCCTGCCGCTTCGCGGCGATGAGCAGGATGGCGCCCTGAAGACCGGCGAGCATCGACAGGAACAGGTTGAGCAGGATGAAGGGGTAGGGGTCCCATGCCCGGGACACGGAGTTGAGCAGGGCCCACACCGCCATGAAGGCCAGGAAGGCGAAGACGAAGCGCCAGCTGCCCATCCCGTTGCGCATCACGTCCGCGGCGCGCTCGCCGACCGTGAGGGACCCGGCGGGTCGGGCGTGCCAGGTGCGGTCGGGGACATGCCGCGCACTGGTGAGGGGGAGGGTCTGACTCGGACGCTCGCTCATGGGGTCCTCCGGGTACGACTGGACGCGACCCCTCACGGTAGGACCGGTCAGTCGGCCTTGGCCGCACCCCACCCGTGCCAGTTCGAGATCTCGACCCAGCAGCTGATCCGGGCGCGCTCCCGGTTGCGGTACTCGCTGCCGGTGTAGTGCCGCGCGAGCCGGTCGATGTCGGCCATCGCCGCCGCCTCGTCGGCCTCCCACCGCACGACCCGCCCGCGGATGCTGACGTGCGTGTACCACTCGCCGTCCTTGAGCGCGGTGAGCGCGACCTCGGGGTGCTCCTTCATCCACGAGACGCGGGCACGCTCGGCGTCCATGTTGAGCAGCACGGTGCCGTCGTCCTCGACGAGGTACCAGGTGGCGACGGACATCGGCGCGCCGCTCGGCAGGAGGACGGCGACGACGGCGGGGTTGGGCTGCCGGAACAGCTCGGCGACGTCGTCGGGCAGCGGGGCCTTGGGCACGAGGACTCCTAGTTCAGGGGGTGGGCACCCCCAGCATGCCCGCCCGCCCGGCCGGACCGCCGGTCAGCCCCGCGCGAGACGGTCGACGACCCTGGCCGCGACGTCCGGTGCCACGCCCAGCACCCGCGCGCGGGCGAGATAGGCCCGGGCAGCGTCGTCGAGGGCGGCCTCGGGCGTCGCGGCCTCCGGCGGGGCCGCGGCCACGCGCGTGCCGCCGCCCCGGCGCGACCGGACGTACCCGGCATGCTCGAGCTCGCGGTAGGTCCGGGCGACGGTGCCGGCCGCGAGGCCGAGGTCGGCAGCCAGCTGGCGCACCGGGGGCAGCCGGTCACCCGGTGCGAGGACCCCGTTGCCGATGAGGTCGGCGAGCTGGCGCCGCAACTGCTCGAAGGGTGGCGTCGGGTCGAGGTCGTCGACGGTGACCGTGGACAGGGTCATCGGACCGGAGTGCCTTCGGCCGCCACGCCGGAGCCCGCCGCCTGCTGGTCGGCGACCCGGATGACGGGGCCGGCGAGCAGCATCCCCAGGGCCGCCGCCGCACCGGCCAGCGCCAGGGGTGCCACGACCCAGGCGGCCCACCCCACCGCGCTCTGGAGCGGCGTCGACGCGCAGCCGGAGTCGGCCAGCCCCGAGGCGATGAACAGGGCGACCGGGGCGAGCGTCGCCAGCGCTGAGAACGTCGTGGCGGTGAGGACGTTCGCCGCCGCCCCCCGGCGCAGCAGCGTGTCCAGGTCGAGGCTGTCGACGGACGGCCGAGGGCGGCGGACGACCGCCACGAGCGCGAGGGCGGCGAGGAGGCCGAGGACGAGCAGCGCCCCGAGGAGGGGGACCGCGTAGTAGGAGCCCGGCCAGGGGCCGCGGGAGCTGCCGATCTGGACCGCCGTCCCGTCGATGACCTGGGTGCAGGTGACGGCGAAGCTGCGGCCGGCTCGGCCGAGGTCGTCTGCGGACCCCCACGCGATGCCGAGCAGGAGGGCGGCGCCGAGGACCGTCGCGGAGCCCGTGGCGAGGGCCGTCCAGGTGCGGGGAAGGACACCACGGACCGTCCTGGTCTCGACAGCGGCCGAGCGCCGGGCGCCCACCCGAGGACGTGCCGTCAGCTCCCCGACGACCGTCCCGAGCAGGACCCCCGCCCCGAGGACGGCCGGGGCGAGGGAGGTGATCCGGCCGAGGGCGTCGAGCGCCTGCCCCCCGACCAGGACGAGCAGGGCAAGGGCCGCCCCGACGGCCAGCCCCAGGGCACGAAGGGTCCGGGTCCGGCGGGCCACCCGGACGACCTCGGCGTGGTCCGCGGCCGGGACCGCCACCGTGCGGCGCCGGACGAGGGCCAGGACGAAGGTGGCGACGCCGACGAGGACGACGACCGGGAGGACTCTCAGGGCGACCATGACCACTCCATCTTGTATCGATACATTGACACAAATGGAGGGTCCTCCCTGCGCGGTCTTGTGTCAAGTACCTGCCACAAGTGGACACCTCCGGCATCCGTGGCAGGATCGGTGACGTGACGGGGCCGCTCGAATGGATCAGGGACGCCGCCGCCGCTCGTGAGGAAGCGGGGCTCGTCCGTCGACTCTCGGTGACGACGCCCGGCGACGTCGTCGATCTCGCCGGGAACGACTACCTGGGGCTGCGGACGCACCCCGCCGTCGTCGCCGCAGCGGTCGCGGCGGTCGAGACCTACGGGACCGGCGCGGGGGCGTCGCGCCTGGTCACCGGCACCCTCGACATCCACGAGCAGCTCGAGGACGCCCTGGTCCGGCTCACCGGCGCCCCGTCGGCGCTCGTCCTGTCCAGCGGGTACGCGGCCAACCTCGCGGCGCTCACCACCCTCGCCGACGCCGGCACGCTCGTCGTCAGCGACGAGCACGCCCACGCCTCGCTCATCGACGGCTGCCGGCTCTCGCGCGCGGCGGTCAGCGTCGCCCGCCACAACGACCTCGAGCACGTCGCCGAGCTCCTCGCGCGTCGCGACACCCCCCGGGCCGTCGTCGTCGCCGAGTCCATCTACTCCGTCCTCGGGGACGCCGCTCCCGTCGAGGACCTCGTGGCCCTGACCGCCGAGACCGGCGCCCTGCTCGTCATCGACGAGGCCCACGCCCTCGGGGTCGTCGGCCCCGGCGGCGCCGGGCTCCTCGCGCAGGCGCGGCTGCTCGAGGCCGAGCACGTCATCGTCACCTCGACCCTGTCCAAGTCGTTCGCCGCCCAGGGCGGGGTGGTTCTGGCGCACCCGGACGTGCGCGACCACCTCGTCAACACGGCGCGCCCCTTCATCTACGACACCGGGCTCGCCCCCGCAGCGGCGGGCGCCGCCCTGGCCGCCATCGGGGTGCTCCGCGAGCACCCCGAGCTGGCGGCGCGGGTCCACGCCAACGCCGCCCGGATGGCGCAGGCCTGCGGTGTCGACGCCCCCGACGGCGCGGTGATGTCGGTCGTCATGCCCGGTCCGCACGAGACCGTCGAGGCCGTCGAGCGGGCCAAGGCCCAGGGCATCCGGGTCGGGGCGTTCCGGCCGCCGTCGACCCCCGACGGCACCTCCCGGCTCCGCCTCACCGCCCACGCCGACCACACCTCCGACATGCTCGACCGCGCCTGCACGGTGCTCGCGGGCCTCGTCCCGGCCCGGGTCTGAGCACCGGCCCCGTGTCCGACCCTCGTTCACTGCCGTCGGTCGTCCTCGTCACCGGGACCGGCACCGGGGTGGGCAAGACCGTCGTCACGGCGGCCCTGGCGGCTCTCGTGCGGGGCCGTGGCCCGGGCAGCGCCGCCACCGTCGTCAAGCCGACCCAGACCGGGCTGCTCCCGGGCGAGCCCGGCGACGTCGACGACGTGCGGCGGCTCGTGGGCGACGACCTGGAGACGCACGAGTTCGTCCGGCTCCGGGACCCCCTCTCGCCCGAGGCAGCGGCCCGCCGCGAGGGGGTGGCCCTGCCCCCGGTGGCGTCGCACGTCCGCCGGGTCACCGAGCTGGCCGCACAGACCGACGTCACTCTCGTCGAGGGGGCCGGCGGGCTGCTCGTGCGGCTCGACGGCCGGGGCGGCACGCTGGCCGACCTCGGGGCCGCCCTGCGCTACAAGGGACTGTCGTGCGGCGTCGTGCTCGTCGCCTCGGCGGGGCTCGGGGTGCTCAGCACCGCCGCCCTCACGGCCGAGGCCCTGGCCGCCCGGGACCTGCCGCTGATCGGCGTCGTCATCGGCTCCTGGCCGGCCGAGCCCGGGCTCGCCGAGACCGAGAACCTGCACGACCTGCCCCGGGTCACCGGCGCTCCGCTGTGGGGGCGCATCCCCGAGGGCGCGGGTGCCCTGTCGACGGCCGACTTCACGGCGGCCGTGCCCGGCTGGTTCGACATCACCTGACCCTTGACGGGCCCCGGCGCCACGGGACCCGGCCACGGGGGCGCGGACGGCGCTGGGGAGGATGGCGGCCATGAGCGAACGTCCCTACCGCATCACCGTCGTCTGCCACGGCAACATCTGCCGGTCCCCGATGGCCGCGTTCCTGCTGCGCGAGGCTTTCACCGACGCCGGGCTCGACGGGCTCGTCGAGGTCGACTCCGCCGGCACCTCGACCGAGGAGCTGGGCAACCCGGCGCACCCCCGGACCATCGCGACGCTCCGGCGGCACGGGCACCCCGACGTCGGCTGGGCCGACCACCGCGCCCGGCAGTTCCGGGCCGACTGGTTCGACGACGTCGACCTCGTCCTGGCCGCCGACCACCCGCACGCCGACCGGCTCGAGCGCCTCGCGAGGGACGCGGACGAGCGGGGGCGGATCCGGCTGCTCCGCTCCTTCGACCCCGAGGCGGCCGCGGCCGGGGAGCTGGGGATGGACGACCCCTGGTACGGCGGCGACGCCGAGTACGAGCAGACCTACGCCGAGATCGGGGCCGCGGTCCCCGGCATCGTCGAGCACGTCCGGCGAGCGCTGGACGCCTGACCGGGCGGGGTGCGCGGCGGCCGCGGGCCCGGGGACGAGGAGGGCGCCGACTCTGGGAGGATGGCGGCATGTCGAGCACGACCGATGCCGGATCCGGCCTGTCCCGCGCCACGAGCCTCGCCGACGTCGACCCGCAGATCGCCCTCGGGGCGCTGGACGGCCGGTACCGCGGGGTCGTCGCCCCGCTCGTCGACCACCTCTCCGAGCCCGCGCTCAACCGGGCCCGGGTGCACGTCGAGATCGAGTGGCTCATCCACCTCACCGAGCGCGAGGTCGTGCCCGGAGTGCGGCGGCTCACCGACACCGAGAAGGCCGCCCTCCGCGAGGTGGTCGCGTCCTTCGGCGCCGCCGAGATCACCGAGCTCGGCGACATCGAGCGGGTCACGCTGCACGACGTCAAGGCCGTCGAGTACTTCCTCAAGACCCGGCTGCGCGACATCGCCCCGGTCGACGAGGACGCCGGGCTCGCCGAGCTCATCCACTTCTGCTGCACGAGCGAGGACATCAACAACCTGTCCTACGCCGTCATGGTGCGCGGCGCGGTCCGCGACGTATGGCTCCCGCGGGCGGACGCGCTCGTCGCGAAGCTCACCGAGATGGCGCGCGAGCTCGCCGAGGTGCCGCTGCTGGCGCACACCCACGGGCAGCCGGCGACGCCGACGACGATGGGCAAGGAGCTCGCCGTCCTCGCATGGCGCCTGCGGCGGCAGCTGCGCCGCATCGAGGACGCGGAGTTCCTCGGCAAGCTCAACGGGGCCACCGGCACGTACGGCGCCCACCTGGCGGCCGTCCCCGGCGCCGACTGGGAGGACGTCAGCCGCTCCTTCGTCGAGCACCTCGGCCTCACCTGGAACCCGCTGACGACCCAGATCGAGAGCCACGACTGGCAGGCCGAGCTCTACGCCGACCTCGCCCGCTTCAACCGGGTGCTGCACAACATGTGCACCGACGTGTGGTCGTACATCTCGATGGGGTACTTCGCGCAGGTCCGCGGTCAGGGCACGGTCGGGTCGTCGACGATGCCGCACAAGGTCAACCCGATCCGGTTCGAGAACGCCGAGGCGAACCTCGAGGTGTCGAACGCGCTGCTCGACGTGCTGTCGGCGACCCTGGTGCAGAGCCGGCTCCAGCGCGACCTCACCGACTCCTCGATGCAGCGGAACATCGGGTCCGCCTTCGGGCACAGCCTCCTCGCCATCGACAACGCGCACCGCGGGCTCGACGGGCTCGACGCCGTCCCGGCCACGATGGCCGCCGACCTCGACGGGAACTGGGAGGTGCTCGGCGAGGCCGTCCAGTCGGCGATGCGCGCGCTCGGGGCCCAGGGCGTCCCCGGCATGGAGGAGCCGTACGAGCGGCTCAAGGAGCTGACCCGGGGCCGGCGCATCGGGCAGGACGACCTCGTGACGTTCGTCCGCGGGCTGGGGCTCCCCACCGAGGTCGAGGAGCGGCTCGCGGCGATGACCCCCGCCACGTACGTCGGCCTGGCCCCCGAGCTGGTCCGTCACCTGCCATGACCGCCGAGGCCGTGCCTGGGGTCGCCCTCGTTCGGGCGGACCCCGACGACCCGCGCGTCGCGGTCCTCGTCGACGAGCATCTCGCCGAGATGGAGCCGACGGCGCCGGCCTGCAGCCGTCACGCCCTGACGGTCGAGGAGTTCCGCGATCCGGCGGTGCGGCTGTGGGTGGCCGAGGCCGGCGGCGACCTCGTCGGGTCCGTGGCCCTGAAGGACCTGGGCGGGGGGCATCTCGAGCTGAAGACGATGCGGGTCAGCCCCGCCCTGCGCGGCACCGGGCTCGGGCGGGCGCTGCTGGTGCACGCGCTGGCCGAGGCGCGGGCGGGCGGCGCCGCCAGGGTCAGCCTCGAGACGGGCGCCGCGGAGGTGTTCGCGCCGGCCCGCGCGCTCTACCGCGCACACTCCTTCACCGACTGCGAGCCGTTCGGCGACTACCGCCCGGACCGGCACAGCGTCTTCCTCACCCTGGCCCTCTGAGCCCCGGACTCCCGTCGGCCGGTGCCCCGGTCGCTGTGGGAAGGTGGCCCCGTGGCGACCAACGACAGCAGGCCCGTCGACCGTGACGACATCGACGGCATCGCGATGGCCCTGCCCGAGGTGACCCGTGAGGGCACGGACGAGCTGCCCTCGTACGCGGTGCGCGGCAAGGCGTTCGTGCTCTGGCGGGGGCCCCGCAAGGACGCCGTGGACCCCGGGTCGGGCGAGCCGATGCCGGACGTCATCGCCATCGTCACCCCGGGCCCGGACGACAAGCAGGCCGTCCTCCAGCTCGGCGAGCCGTGGTTCACGACACCGCATTTCGACGGGTACGACTACGTGCTCGTCCGCGAGCGCGACCTCGAGATGCTCGACTACCTCGAGCTCGCCGAGATCATCACCGACGCCTGGGCGACCCGCGCGCCGAAGAAGCTCGTCAAGGAGCACCTCGGCTGAGCCCCGCAGGCAGGCCCCGTCGCCCCCTGCCGCCCCCGCCGCCCCGCCCACCTTGCTGCCGCTGCCCACCTTGCCGCCCCTGCCCACCTTGCCGCCCCTGCCCGTGCCCGTGCCCGTGCTGGCCCGCGTACCTGGAACGACCAATAGGTCACGCCACGTACGGGACGGGCCGTACCTGGCGTGACCTATCGGTCGATGTCGGGACGGGACGGGCCGTACCTGGCGTGACCTATCGGTCGATGTCGGGACGGATCGGGCCGTACCTGGCGTGACCTATTGGTCGATGTGGGGTCAGGCGTCCAGGACGACGCTGCGGGTCAGGTGTCGGGGTGCGTCCGGGTCGAGACCGCGCGCTGCGGCCAGGTCGGCCGCCAGTCGCTGGGCGAGGACGAGCTCGACGAGCGGGTCGTGCGTCGACTCCCGGACGGTCGCCCCGACGGACCGGACGTCGTCGGCCAGACCGTCGGGCACCGGCCCGAACACCCAGACGTGACTGCGCGCGCCGGCCACGGCGATCGGGCCGTGCCGGAAGTCCAGCGCCGGGTAGCTCTCGGCCCAGGCCTGAGCGGCCTCGCGGATCTTCAGGGCTGCCTCGTCGGCCAGGCCCTGGCACCAGCCGCGACCGAGGTACACGAAGTGCTCGAACGACGCCGGGTCCGGCCGGGTCGTCGCGAGCGCCGCCCGGCACTCGGCCGGGAGGTGGTCGACGCGCTCACCGAACGCCGCCCGGCCCAGGATGAGCACGGTCGTCGGGAACCGGGTCTGGACGACGGACTCCTCGTCGGCCTCGCCGAGCACGACCGTGTCGTCGGCGAGGTCCGCGACGGGCATGCCGTCGACGGCCGTGATCGCGACGACCCGGGGGCCCGCGTCCGCCGTCCGCAGCGCCCGCACCGCGTCGAGCACCTCGGTGGTCGTGCCCGAGCGGGTGATGGCGACGACCCGGTCCCACGGCCGGGCCGGGCCGACCTCGGAGGCGTACGCCCAGTCGGACTCACCGAGCCCCGCCGCCTCACGGAGCGTCGCGAGGGAGTGCGCGACGAAGGCGGAGGTGCCGCAGCCGATGAACAGGACCCGCTCGCCGGGCGCCGCGAGCAGCTCGGTGAGGGCCGCGGTGCGCTCGAGCACCCCGCGCCACACCTCGGGCTGGCTGTCGATCTCCCGCATCGTCGTCGTCCCGCCCGGGGTCGTCGCGGGAACGGAATCGGGGACCGAGGGCTGCATCGGGGTCGTCATGGGCCCATCCTCACGGCCGTGCGCCCGAGAACCGCACATTCGCGCAGGCGAACTGCGCGTTCGCGCACCGCCTGCCGCGCCGCTCTGGTGGACTGGAGGGGATGGACCCCCGCCCTGCACCCCGCCCCGACCCCGCGGTGTCGACCCGACGCAGCGACCGGCTGTCGGCGATCGTCGACGCCGTCACGGCCCGCGAGACGGTGCGGGTGGCCTCCCTCGCCACCGAGCTCGGGATGTCGCGCGCCTCGGTCCGCCGTGACCTCGCCGTCCTCGAGGCGCGCGGGCTTTTGCGCAGGATCCACGGCGGCGCGACCAGCCGCCCGGGCGCGGAACACCCGGTGCGGTACCGCGACACCCGCAACCGCGACGCCAAGGCCCGCATCGCCGCCGCGTGCGTCGAGGAGCTGCCCCGCCGCCCGATGGCGGTGGCGATCTCGGGCGGGACGACGACGACCGAGGTCGCGCGGCGGCTCGTGGGGCGCACCGAGCTGACGATCGTGACCAACGCGGTCAACATCGCCGTCGAGCTCGCGGCCCACCCCGGGATGAAGGTCATCGTCGCGGGCGGCACGATGCGCCCCGAGAGCTACGAGGCCGTCGGGCCGATGACCGACCGCTTCGTCGAGGGCCTGAACTTCGGGGTCACGATCATGGGCGTCGACGGCATCTCGGCCGCCGGGGGGCTCACGACGCACGATGCGGTCGAGGCCCGGACCGACCAGGGCCTGGCCGAGCGCTCGCAGCGGCTCATCGTCGTCGCCGACTCGACGAAGGTCGGGCGCGTCACGCTGTCGCAGATCGTCGCGGCCGCGCGCGCCACGGTGCTCGTCACCGACACCGCGGCCCCCGCCGACGAGGTCGACCGGCTCCGCCGGGCGGGGGTCGACGTCCGCCTCGTCTGAGCCCGCCCCACCGGCCGCGAGCACCACGGTCGACGTCCTCGTCCTGCGGCGAGGACGCGCCGTAGGATCCTGACGACCGCCCGCCCCGACTCGCCACCGGATACCCTAGGGGGGTACTATCTAGGCATGAGCGTCACGACCCCAGCCTCGGCGGTGACACCGCCCGGGTACAGCGACACCAAGGACGACCAGCTCAAGCGACTCCGACGGATCGAGGGCCAGATCCGCGGCATCGCCCGGATGGTCGAGAACGACGCCTACTGCATCGACGTCCTGACCCAGGTCAGCGCAGCCACCCGCGCGCTCCAGGCGGTCAGCGTCAACCTGCTCGAGGAGCACATCGCCCACTGCGTCGTCGACGCCGCCCGCGAGTCCGACGAGGCCGCGGCCGCGAAGGTCGGCGAGGTCACCGCTGCCGTCACGCGTCTGCTGAGGAGCTGACATGACCCAGACAGCGGACCGCCCCACGGGGGACGTGCACGAGGTCGACCTCGCGATCACCGGGATGACCTGTGCCTCGTGCGTCGCGCGGATCGAGAAGAAGCTCGAGCGGCTCGAGGGGGTCGACGCCCTCGTCAACCTCGCCACCGAGAAGGCCACCGTCCGCTGGACCGGGCCGGTCACCGTCGAGGACCTCCTCGCCACCGTCCGCGGCACCGGCTACGGCGCCGAGGTGGTCGGCGGCGCGGGGCCCGCCCTGCGCACCGTCGCCGACCGCCCCGGCACCGGCGCGCGCGACCACGCCGACGGCTCGGGAGCCACGCCCCCCACCCGCCGGGAGGACGCCGCGGAGGCGGACCGCGCCACGACGCCCGCGCCCTCCCCCGGCGCCGTCCGGATGGCCGACCTGCGCTCCCGGGCCCTCAGCGCCGCGACCCTCACCGTGCCCGTCGTGATCCTCGCGATGGTCCCGGGCGCCGATGTCCCCAACGAGGCGTGGGTCCAGCTCATCCTCGCGACGCCGGTCGTCCTCTGGGCCGGCCTGCCGTTCCACCGGGCCGCGCTCCAGGCGGCCCGACACCGGACCTCGACCATGGACACCCTCGTCTCGCTCGGGGTCCTCGCCGCCTACCTGTGGTCCCTGTCGGTCGTCGTCACCGGCAACGCCGGCGGGATGGGCATGGAGGGCTCGCACGTCTGGTTCGAGTCGGCCACCGTCGTCACCACGTTCCTCCTCTTCGGGCGCTGGATGGAGGCGCGCGCCACCGACCGCACCCGGGACGCCCTGCGCGGGCTGCTCGACCTCGGTGCGAAGGACGTCTCCGTCCTGCGCACCGACCCCGCGTCCGGCGCGACCATCGAGCGGCGCATCCCCGTCGACGAGCTCGCCGTCGGGCACCGCTTCGTCGTCCGGCCGGGTGAGAAGGTCGCGACCGACGGGGTGGTGCGCGACGGCTCCAGCGCCGTCGACGCCTCCCTCGTCACCGGCGAGTCCCAGCCCGTCGACGTACGCCCGGGCAGCGAGGTCACCGGCGGCACCGTCAACAGCACCGGCCGCCTCGTCGTCGAGGCCACCGCGGTCGGCCGCGACACCACGCTGGCCGGCATCACCCGGCTCGTCGAGCGCGCCCAGACGAGCAAGGCTCCCGTCCAGCGCCTCGCCGACCGGGTCTCGGCCGTCTTCGTGCCGATCGTGCTCGTCCTCGCGGCGCTGACCTTCACCGGCTGGTGGATCGGCACCGGCGACCCGGTGCGCGCCCTCGAGGTCGCCATCACCGTGCTCGTCATCGCCTGCCCGTGCGCCCTCGGCCTGGCGACGCCGACCGCCCTGCTCGTCGGCACCGGGCGCGGCGCCCGGCTCGGCATCCTCATCAAGGGCGCGGACGTCCTCGAGGACACCCGGCGGGTCGACACCATCGTCCTGGACAAGACCGGGACCGTGACGACCGGCGAGATGGCCCTCGTCGGCGTCGTCACCGCCGGCCGGCTCCTCAAGGACCAGGCGCTGCGGGCCGCCGCCGCCGTCGAGGACGCCAGCGAGCACCCCGTCGCCCGGGCCGTCGTCACGGCTGCGCGGCGCCGCGCCCTCGAGGTGCCCGCCGCCACCGACTTCGAGTCCCTGCCCGGGGCCGGGGCCCGCGCCGACGTCAACGGCACCGTCGTCACCGTGGGGCGCGCCGACCTCTTCGACGAGGTCCCCCGCGAGATCGCGCGCCCCGACGCGGAGGGCACGACGGTCTGGGTCGGCTGGGGTGGCCGGGCCCGTGCCGCGCTCACCGTCTCCGACACGGTGCGCCGCAGCTCCGCCCGGGCGGTGCGTGACCTCACCGAGGCCGGCCTCACGACGTACCTGCTCACCGGCGACCACGACCGCGCGGCCCTCACCGTCGCCCGGGACGTCGGCATCCCGGTGGGCCGGGTCGTCGCCGACGTGCGGCCCGACGCCAAGCACGCGATGATCGCCGACCTGCAGCGGAAGGGTCACGTCGTGGCGATGGTCGGCGACGGCGTCAACGACGCGGCCGCGCTGGCGCAGGCGGACCTCGGGATCGCGATGGGCAGCGGCACCGACGTCGCGGCGGGTGCGGCCGACATCGTCCTGCTCCGCTCGGAGCTGCCCGCCGTCGTCGAGGCGATGGCGCTGTCGAAGGCGACCCTGCGCACCATCCGGCAGAACCTCGTGTGGGCGTTCGGCTACAACGTGGCCGCCATCCCGCTCGCGGTCGGCGGAGTGCTCAGCCCGATGGTGGCCGGCGGTGCGATGGCCGCCTCCAGCGTGCTCGTCGTGACGAACAGCCTGCGGCTGCGGCGGTGGGCCCCCCGCGGCTGACGCCGCATCCCCCGACCCCGGGTGGATCAGATGACGACTTCGCCCTGGGGGGTCTCGAAGGTGACGGACATGAGCCCGGGGGTGCCGTGCGGCGAGACGAACGAGAAGCCGATGACCGACGAGGTGTAGTCGGCGGGAAGGCCCAGCCACTCACGGACCCGGTCGGGGTCGCCGGCGATGGTCAGCGACTCGATGGTGACGTCGGTGTGGGCGTCCTCGGAGGGGTGCGGGACCCCACCCTCCCAGGCGACGAAGAACGGCAGCTGCGGGTCGGCCATGAGGCCCCTGACCCCGAGCTGCTTCCAGCGGAGCTCGACCCCGTCGGGCCGGTGCCGGTTGCCCTGCACGGCCTCGCGGCCGAGACGGGCCTCCTGCTCGGCGATGTCGTCGACGCGGACGACCCAGCCGAGCCAGCCCCCGCCGGCCTCGGAACGAGCACGGACGGCCTGGCCGAACGGCGCCTTGTCGGCGGCGGGGTGCTCGAGCACCTCGACGACCTCGACGTAGCGCTCGTGGGCCAGCGGGAGGATGACGTTCCGCGTCCCGAAGCGCGGGTGGACTCCCCCGTCGACCGGCTCGACGCCGATCAGCTTCGCGAGGCGTGCAGCCGTCGCGTGCACGCCATCGTGCTCAGCCGCGTAGACAACATGGTCAACTCGCATGCCGTTCATCGTCGCACACGCCAGCAGGTGCTCCGGACACCGGTCCTGGCCCCGCGGAGGGCTGTGCGCCCCCCTTTCACAGGGGCCCCACCTGCCTCAGGAACCGCGCTGACGGACGGCCTCGTAGACGACGATCGCGGCCGAGACGCCGGCGTTGAGCGAGTTGACCCGGCCCGCCATCGGGATGCGGACGCGGACGTCGGCCCCGGCGAGCGCCGCGTCGCTGAGCCCGGTCTTCTCGGTGCCGACCGCGATCGCGACGGCACCGCGGTAGTCGGCCTCGGTGTGGAGCAGGTCGGTGTCGGGGGTCGTGGCGACGAGCCGGACGTCGTGGTCGCTGAGCCAGTCCAGGACGTCCCCGAGCGGGGCGGACGCGACCGGCACCGAGAAGACGGTCCCCTTGCTCGCCCGGACGACGTTCGGGTTGCCCCAGTCGGTGGCCGCGTCGGCGGCGACGACCGCCGCCACCCCGGCGGCCTCCGCGCTGCGCAGCACCGAGCCGAGGTTGCCCGGCTTCTCGAGGCCTTCGACGACGACGACGAGGGGGTCCGGCGGCAGCCGTAGCGACCGTAGCGGGACGCCCGCCACCGGCACGACGGCGAGGAAGCCGTCGGGCCCCTCGCGGTAGGCGACCTTCTCGAAGGCGGCCCGCCCGCACCGGATCGTGCCGGCGCCGAGGGTGCGAACCCGCTCGACGAGGGCGCCCTGCGTGGCGGGGTCCGCCATCAGCTCGGGGCAGTGCAGCAGGGTGTGCGGGACGACGCCCGCCTCGACCGCGAGGGCCAGCTCGTCGTACCCGTCGACGACGGTCAGGCCCTGCTCCTCGCGGGCACGCCGGCGACGCAGCGCCGTCACCGCCTTGAGGCGGGGGTTGGTCGCGGAGGTGATGTGCAGCTCGGCCATGGCGCGCACAGCATCCCACGCGGACGCGTCCGGCCCGGGCGTGCGCCGCCATGCCGCCGTACCGTGCGGTAGAAATACCCGGTGACCAGCACCGGCGCCGCCTCCTCCCGCCGTCGCGGCCGGCGGCTCGGCCGGGCCGCGGTGTACGCCCTGGTCACCGGGGCGGTCCTCTTCGGGGTCGGCTTCCTGGTCCGCAGCAGGTGGGACCCCCTCATCGCGCTCGACGACCGCGTCATCGGGGCCCTCACCGCGGTGACCCGGTCGAGCCCGGGCTTCCGGGACGCCCTCATCCTCTGGCAGGAGGCGACCCGGCCGATCCTGCTCCACACCGCCGGGACCCTCCTGTGCCTCTGGGTCTGGCTGGGCCGCGGGATGCGCACCCGGGCCTGGTGGGCGTTCGCCACCCTCATGGTGTCGTGGGCGGTCGGGCTCGGCGCCAAGTACCTGTTCCAGCGCGCGCGCCCCATCGTCGAGGACCCCGTGTCGGAGGCACCGGGCTTTTCCTTCCCCTCGGGCCACGCGCTGAACTCGGCCGCCTTCACGGTCACGGTCATCATCCTCGTGTGGCCCATCGTCACCAGTCGGGTGGCTCGCAGCGTGATGGTCGCCGTGGGCGCGGCCGTCGTCCTGGCCACGGCCCTGGACCGCGTCTTCCTCGGTGTGCACTACCCCAGCGACGTCACGGTCGGCGTGCTCACCGGGGCGGGTCTCGTCCTCGCGTCCTACGCCGGGTACTCGAACTGGCGGCCCACCGACCCGGAGCCCGCGCACGACCCCGACCTCTCCACCGACACCGGCGCCGACCCCGACGTCGTCGACGACCGCCACGCCTCCCGCTAGGAGCACCATGTCCTTCCTCACCCGCTGGGACGACACCTCGCGTCCGTCGTTCACCGCCGCGCTCCGGGACGCGGCCGTGCGCGCACTGCTCCCCGGTCTCGGGCTCTTCGCGGCCATCGTCGCCATCGGGTTCGTCATCACCGGGCCGCTGCGTGGGCTCGAGGGCGAGAACGACCTCAACCGCTGGTTCCAGGAGCGGCGCACCGCCACCGGGGAGTCCATCACCCTCGTCATGTCGTCGATGGGCAACACCGAGTACGTCATCGGGGTGGCGGTGCTCGTCGCGCTGCTCGTCCTGTGGCGCACGAAGGCCTGGTGGTTCGCCGTCGTCCCGCTCCTGGCGATCTCGCTGCAGGCGACCTTCTTCGTCGTCGCGGCGTGGATCGTCGGTCGCAGCCGGCCCAACGTGGAGCGGCTCGACCCCACCCCGCCGACGTCCAGCTACCCGAGCGGCCACGTGGGCGCCTCGACCGCGCTCTACGTCGCGTTCGCCCTGATGGCGACCCGCATCGAGAACGTCGTCGCGCGACGGGTCCTCGTCGTGCTGTGCATCCTCGTGCCGCTCGCGGTGTCCTACGCCCGGCTGTACCGGGGCGCCCACCACCTGACCGACGTGCTCGTCGGCCTCGTCAACGGCGTCGTGTGCGCGCTGCTCGCCTGGCGGTACCTGCGCCGTGACGCGCACGAGGCGCCCGCGGCCGACGCCGCGGACCGGGCTCAGAGCCGGACGTAACGCGCCCGCGCGAAGGAGTAGATGCCGTAGCCGGCGAGGCCCGCGGCGACGACGGTGAGGATGACCGGCCCGCCGGTCATGTCCTTGAGCGCCTTGAGCGCCCCGTCGAGACCCTTGGCGTCCTCCGGGTCGGAGGTCCACGCGGCGACGAGGAAGAACCCGCCGACGATCATCAGCGCGACGCCCTTGGCGATGTAGCCGGCGCGGCCGGCGTGGACGGCCCAGGTCCCGGGGTGCTCGCGCAGGTCCTCGAGGAAGGCCTTCGTCCAGCCCTTGTGCACGTGGTAGCCCGCGACCCCGAGGACGACGAGCCCGACGATGCCGACGAGCACCTGGCCGGCCGGGTTGCTCATGAGCTTCTGGGTGAAGTCGTCGGTCTGCTGCTCACCCCCACCGGAGCCGCCGAGGGCGGCGACCCGGAACGTGGTGAACGCGAAGAAGGCGTACATGATGCCCTTGGCCACGAGCTTGAGCCGGTCGAACGCCTCCCCGTGGCTGATCGCCCCCTCGGTGATGTTCCACAGCGCGAGCAGGGCGAAGCCACCGACGCCGACCCACAGCAGGAGGGCGCCACCGGTGGTGCTGGAGATGGTGGACAGCGCCCCGGCCGAGTCCGCGTTCTTCGAGCCGCCGCCGATGCCCCACGCCACCTTGACCGCGATGTACGCGATGAGCAGATGCAGCGCACCGAGCACCGCGAAGCCGGTCCGCGCCCCCCACTCGACGGCCTTGCTGTCGTTGGCCTCACGGGTGGCTTGGCGGACGTCCTGGCTGCTCATGGGTGCACCCTGCCACCAGCGGAGCCGCGCCGTCGAGATCCGGACGGAGCAACCTCAGAGCAGGGACCGCAGCACGTCGACGAGCCCGTGGTCGTCGACGTCGCCGGTGACCTCGTCGGCGACGGCCTTGACCTCGTCCGGCGCGTTGCCCATCGCCACCCCGCGGGCCGCCCACTCGAGCATCTCGATGTCGTTGCGCTGGTCCCCGACGGCGATGGTGGCTGCCGGCTCGATCCCGAGCCGGCGCCGGACGGCCTCGAGGGCCGCCGCCTTCGAGACGCCCTCGGGTGTGATGTCGAGCCAGGCGCTCCACCCGACGGCGTACTCGACACCGTGCAGGCCGATGCGGTCGGTCTGGGCGAGGAACTCCTCGCTCGTGCTGTCGGGGTCGCGGATCGTGAGGCGGGTGACCGGGCAGGCCATGAGCTCCTCGAACGGGACGACCTGGGGCGTGCCGTCGAGCTCGCCGGTGGGGAAGGGCGCCGACACCTTGAAGCCGACGCCGAGCTCCTCGACGGCCACGAGCGCGGTCGGGAACTCGCGGCGCAGGACCCGCAGCGCCGGGGCCGGGTCGAACGTGACGGCCTCGAGCACCTGGTAGCGCGCCTCGTGCCGCGGGTCCAGCCGCAGCGTCACGGCCCCGTTGGAGCAGACGACGAAGCCCGTCGTGATGCTCAGGGAGTCCAGGACCGGCAGCGTGCCGACGATGGCCCGACCGGTGGCGAAGGTGACGTGGTGCCCGGCGTCGACGACGGCACGCACGGCCTCGCGGACGGGTTCGTGGAGGTGGCCGTCGTGGTCGACGGTCGTGCCGTCGATGTCGAGGCAGACCAGGTGTGGGGTTCTCATCGCTCCCCACGCTACCGACGCCGGGTGAACAGGCGGTGCGTCCCCCGCCTCGAGCGGTCGGTCACTCCGGGGCGGACCAGGCCTGCCGGACCGACAGCTTCCCGCTCGTCTGCAGCAGCGAGCGCCGGTACAGCCGCTCCGCGACGGTGACGACGGCGCCGGCCGCGGCCAGCAGGAGCCCGAGCGCGAGCACCGCCTCCCACCACTGCGCGGTGCCCTCGAGCAGCCGGGTCGGCATGAGCACGGCCGAGAACGGCGGGATGTACGACGCGACGAGCTTGGCGGTCCCGTCGAGGAACAACGACCCGAAGAACACGGCCAGGACCAGCATCGTCAGCGGCGTGGACGTGCTCTGGATCTCCTCGGTCCGCGACGCGAGCGCCCCGGCCACCGCCCAGAGCGCCGCGAACCCGGCGACGAAGAACACGAGGAACCAGACGACCGGGCCGCTGACGGCCGGGACGAGCGCGGAGTACGGCGTCAACGACAGCCCGAGCAGGCCGACGCCGGCGAACAGCACCATCTGCGTCACGGCGAGCATGCTGTTCCCGACGATCTTGCCGACGAGCAGCTGGCGCACCGGGATGGAGGTCGCGATGATCTCGACGATCCGCGACTGCTTCTCCTCGACGACGCTGTTGGCGAGGGTGATCCCGAAGGTCAGCGTCGCGATGTAGAAGAGGAACGCGAAGGCGAACGCGACGCCGGCGGCGAGGCCGGCCCGCTCCGCGTCGCCGCTCAGCAGCGTGGTCGTCACGGCCCCGCCGGCCTCCAGCTGCTCGACCGTCGTCCCCAGCCCGCTCGCCTGCTGCTCCAGGGCGGCCTGCCGTACGACCTGCCGGACGACGGCGGTCAGCGAGCCCTGCTCCTCCCGGTCGGTGGTCAGCACCCAGCCGTCGTCGGCACGATGCAGCCAGGCGTCCGCCTCGCCGTCGCTGACGGCCGCGCGGGCCGCCGCAGCGTCGGGCACGTCGCCGATCTCGACCGCGACGGTGTCGTCGAGGTCGCCCGCCTCGGCCGACACCCGTTCCACCATCGGCCGGTCGGCGGCGGTGGCCGCCACGGTGTACGTCGTCGCTTGGCCCGCGGACCAGGCCTGCCAGCCCATGAAGCCGGCGATGACCACGAGGGTCACGACCGTCCCGAGCACGAACGCGCGGTCGGTGAGCTTGACGACGACCTCGCGGCGCGCGACGAGAGCCCAGGGCGCGTGGCCGTCGCGGGCCTCCGGCGGCGCGGGCAGGCCGGCGTTCGTCGGGTCGGCCGGGGCGTGGGTCGTGGCCATCAGGCCGCCACCTCTCGGTAGATGTCGGACAAGGCTGGGCGCACGGGCGTGAACTCGAGCACCGCACCGCGCGCCGACGCGGCACGGAGCACCGCCTGCTCGGCGCCCGGGTCGAGCACCTCGACGAGGGCGTGGCGCCCGTCGACGTCGACGACGTGGAGCCCGGGGACGTCCCGGACCCACCCCGCGTCGTGCTCGAGAGTCAGGCGGTAGCGGACCGGCCCCCCGGACCGCAGCTCCTCGGCGTCGCCGCTGGCGACGACCCGGCCGCGGGCGAGGATGACGAGGCGGTCGCAGAGCCGCTCGACGAGGTCGAGCTGGTGGCTCGAGAAGAGCACCGGCACTCCCGAGGCGGCGTGCTCCCGCAGCAGGTCGGCCATCGAGTCGACGGCCGTCGGGTCGAGCCCCGAGAACGGCTCGTCGAGGACGAGGGCGACCGGGTCGTGGAGCAGCGCGGCCACCACCTGGACCCGCTGCTGGTTGCCGAGGCTCAGCTCCTCGAGCCGGGCGGTCGTCCGGTCGGCGAGGCCGAACCGCTCGAGGTGGGCCTGCGCGCCGCGGCGGGCTGCCGTCGCCGACATCCCCTTCAGCTGGCCGAGGTACACGAGCTGGTCGAGCACCCGCTGCTTGGGGTACAGGCCGCGCTCCTCGGGCATGTAGCCGAAGCGCCGCTGGTCCGTCGCCGTGATGGGGCGGCCCTGCCAGCGCACCTCGCCCGCGTGCCGGCCGAGCACGCCCATGACCATCCGCATCGTCGTCGTCTTGCCCGCACCGTTGCCGCCGACGAAGCCGGTGAGGGCGCCGTCGCGGACGTCGAACGAGACACCGTCGACGGCGGTGACGTCACCGAACCGGCGGGTGAGGCCGCTGATCTCCAACATGCCGCCGACGCTACGGCCGGGGCGGCGGGAACGGATCCGCCTACGGGCTGATCTGGCCCTCGTCCGGGGTGATGAGCCCGCACTCGTGCGCCAGGACCACCGCCTGCACCCGGTCCCGCACATGCAGCTTCGCGAGGCAGCTGGAGACATGCGTCTTCACGGTCGCCTCGCCGAGGAACAGCGTGGCCGCGATCTCGGCGTTCGACAGCCCTCGCCCCATGAGGACGAGCACCTCACGCTCGCGCTCGGTGAGGCGGCGCAGGCCGTCGGGCTCCGGCCGCGGTGGCGCCGAGCGCTCCCCGGTCATCCGCTCGATGACGCGCCGGGTCACCTGCGGGGCGAGGATGCCGGACCCGGAGCCGACGACCCGGACCGCGTCGAGCAGCTGCTCGGGCTCGGCGTTCTTGAGGAGGAAGCCGCTGGCGCCCGCCTGCAGCCCGTCGAAGAGGTAGTCGTCGCGGTCGAAGGTCGTGAGGATGACGACGCGCCCGAGGTCCTCGGCGACGATGCGGCGGGTGGCCTCGATGCCGTCGAGGACGGGCATCTGCACGTCCATGAGGACGACGTCGGGGCGGGTGGCCCGGGCCACGACGACCGCCTCGGCGCCGTTGGCCGCCTCGCCGACGACCTCGACGTCGTCCTCCACCGACAGCATCATCGCGAAGCCGGAGCGCACCATGGCGTGGTCGTCGACGAGCAGCACCCGCAGCGGATCGGAGCGGCCCGGCGGCACGTCGCCCTGCTGCTCCGTCATCGGGTGCCTCCGCGGACCCGGCTGGCGAGCCCGGAGGCCGGCCCGGGAGCCGGTGCGGCGGCCCCGACCCAGGGGTAGCGGACGCGGACCCGGTACCCGCCGGTCGGGCGCGGCCCGATCTCGACGGTGCCGCGGTGCGATGCGGCCCGCTCGCGGATGCCGAGCTGGCCGAGGCCGCTGCCGGACGAGCCGGTGCGCGCCCGGCCGTCGTCGACGACCTCGACCTCGGCGAAGCCCGCCGGCCCCTCGTCGAGGCGGACGACGACGGAGACGCGGGCGGCGGTCGAGTGCTTCTCGACGTTGGTCAGGGCCTCCTGGACCGTGCGGTGGATGGACTGTGCGAGCGGCGGGCCGAGCCGGTCGGCGGCCCCGGGGCTGTTCTCGACGAGGTCGTAGCCGACGTGCCGGCGGGGGGTGCGGCAGGCCTCGACGAGCACGGGGATCTCGCCGAGCCCGGGCTGCGGCGCGCGGTCGGTCTCGACCGGCCCGGCCCGCTCGCTGCCGCGCAGCGTCCCGAGGAGCCCGCGCATCGACGAGACCGCCTCCCGCGAGGACCCCTCGATGCCCTCGAGCGCGGCGCGGGTGGCGTCGGGGTCGCGGTCCATCACCCGGCGCGCGGCGGCGGCCTGGATGCCGATGACCGAGACGTGGTGGGCCACGACGTCGTGGAGCTCCCGAGCGATCCGCAGCCGCTCCTCGGTGACGGCGCGGGTGCGCAGCGCGGTGGCCTGCGCGGTGATGGTGCTCGCCTGGTCCTCCAGCTGGGCACGGTCGCGGGCGCTGCGCCAGAGCATCTGGCCGAAGATGACGGCTCCGCCGAAGTACACGACGTTGATGACCACGGTCAGCAGGACGGCCGCCGGGATCGCCGGGACGAGGCCGGGCCGGGTCCTGCCCTGCTGCTCGTCGACGAAGTCCTGGGCCGCGCTGCCGATGGCGAACTGCAGCGCGATCCAGGTGAACATCACGACGACGATCGCGCCGACGACCACGAGCATCCAGCGCCGGTCGCGGGCCCAGGCCACGCCGGAGAGGATGGCGACGAAGTAGACGACCTGGAGCGTGACCTGGCCCATGACCATCGGCATCGTGATGCCGACGACGAGCATGTGCAGGGCCGCGAGCCCGGCGACGGCGACGGGCCGGCGACGGCGCCCCACGAGCAGGGCCGCCCCGCTGAGAACGGCGATCCACTGCACCCACCACGGCAGGGTGACCTCGTCCAGGGCCCCGACGCTGCGGACGAGCTCGAGCGCGACGAGCCCGAAGCCGGCGATGCCGGCGGCCAGCAGCACGTCGGCGCGGCCCACCGGCGGGGAGGGACGCACCCAGGGGTCCTCGACGCCGAACCAGCGCCCCAGACGGGCGAGGGCGGAGCGCGCGGCGGTGGCCATGGACTCAGCGTAGGTTCCGCGGTGGGCGCGCCCCCTCCCCCTGAGGGTGGACGGCTGCTCCGCCGCATCGGGGAGCTGGTGGCGAGGCGCCAAGGGCCACCTCCGGGTCTACTCCAGGCGGTCCAGCCGGAAGACCGGGTGTCGCGCAGCCTCCGCGGCGAAGTCGGGCAGGGCCGAGCCCGGCGCCACGTCGAAGAACGGCCGCACGACGGCGACCTCGGCGACGTACTGCTTCAGCACTGGTGCGGCGTCGCCTGGTTCCAGCTCGGCCACGGCGCAGGTCTCGGTGTGGCGGCCCCTGCGCAAGGTGACCTGACCCAGGGATCGCGCGTTGTGCACCCAGCCCACGGGGCCGTACGGGGCCACGAGGAACCGCCCGTCGGCGTTCTCGAGCAGGGTGACGGGGGTGGTCCGTGCCACGCCACTCTTGCGGCCCACGGTGGTCAGCAGGTAGCTGTGGCGAGGCGCCGCTCCGACGCGGATCAGCATTGCCATGAGCCGGTTCGCGAACCGTCGAGCAGGGCTGAGGTGGTACTTCGGGGTCTTGGTACCCACAGGGCGAGTATGGAGGCGCGTCTGCCGGGATCGCCAGCCCTCGGTCGACGGCTCGGCGCCGGCCAGCGCGAGCAGTCCGGTTCAGCGCAGCCGTCCCGCGGCGTCGTCAGCTCCCGAGGAACCCGATCCGGTCGACGAGCCACGCCAGAGCCTTCTTCAGCGCACGTCCTGGAACGCGCAGCCGCGTCGAACTTCGAGAAGATGCGACTGACCCGGACGAGGGGTCGACCCCATCCCCGGTGGGTCCGCGGTCGCTCATGCCCCGATCATGCACGTGCTGCGGGTAGCGAGGGCCGCAATTGCCGCTGACGGGCGGCGGCTGGCGGCGATGGGACTCAGCTCGTGATCGGCTGATCTACCAGCCGGCGTTGCGCGTCATGAACTCCATGTCCGTGTTGCGGCCGCCCTCCGGGTCCGGTGGGGGGTCGACGACTTGGGTGGTCACCATGTCCTGCGGGAGCACCCGAGGCACATCAACGCGTACTCGTTCCTCGAGGCTCTGCCGGTCAGCGCTTGTTCCTCGACCGGCCCCGTCCGTCCCGCTCATGCCCACCACCTCCGGTCTGGATTATGCCCGCGGTCGTGATCTGCACGCGATACCAGGAGCGCCGGTCTTCCCCTTGCCCTGGGCCCTTCGTCCCAGGACCCGCCCGGAGTCGGCAGGCGCCGCTGTGACGCGCCACTGTGTGGGGCGCACACCTGGGTGGCGCGTGAGCCGAGAACGCGCGACCACGTGGACGGGGTTGTAGGTGTCGGACGGCGCTACAACCGCGTCCGACATCGACATCCCCGTCCGAAGCAAGGCGGAGTTGCCGCAACTGGCCACAAGCGTGCGGCGGGCATCGTCCGCGCGTCCGAACGGTCAATGGGCGCCATCACGGCCGTCCCTCACTCCATCGCGCCGCCCAGGCCGTCGTGGCTGCAGGTCCAGAACTCGCATCCGAAGCTGTCGCCGTGAGCGCTGAGGCGAGCCAGCCACGGCCCACGCTCACATGCCGCGACCCGGTAGGTGGACTGGCGGCGATAGGACGCACACGTGGGTGCTCCTGGTGGCCGCGCGGCCGGTAGTTGCCGTGGCGACGGCGAGTCTTCTCGGGCGGCCCGGACCGCGGTTCGCTTGGTCGCGCTTCACGGTGGGGGCTGCGGCGGGGACGCCGCGCGCTGTTGATGCGCAGGCACAGGGGTGGCAGCTGGGGGACCAGCGCTGGCGCCAGGTGTTCGAGGACCCATCAGGCACCGTCTTCGGTGACAGGACTCGCGCTGGTCGACTCGGCAGGCTCCCGCCGGAGCACGACCGCGAGGAGCGGCCCCGCGACGATCAGCGTTGACCAGACGATGGAGATCACGCTGATCTCGAAGAAGACTCCCCGATCGATGCCGCGCGTGGCCGAGACGGCCGCGAGCGCACCGACCGCAAGGGCGAAGCAGGCGACGAAGAGCCAGCGGATCGTCCGCTCGACCTTGTTCCTCTGCCTGAACACCGGAGCGAGGACGGCGAGTGCGAGGCTCATCAGAAGGAATCCGAGCTCCTCGAGAGCGATGAAGACCCCGTTGGGGTTGTACATGGTGAGCATCGCCCAGCCGTCCAGCTGGCCCTTCTCCAGACTCGGCTGCATCACCGTGACCTGGATGAAGTAGGTGATCAGCAGCACTGCCGCCGCGATGACCGCCAGGCACACGCCGACCAGACTGAAGATCTTGCGGTCAGCGGGGGCGTACTCGTGGACCGCCGCGATGACCACCACGAAGAGAAGCATCAGGAGCATGGCCGGGTACATCCACAGGTAGTCCCCTGGCCATTGCGCCGCGATGACATCGCTGGTGAACGGATAGGGAGAGTCGTCCGCACCGGCCATCAACGCCAGCGCGAACGTGCCGACGGTGACGGCCGTCATCGTCAGCGCGACCACCGACCCGATGCGCAGAGCGAGCGGAGACGCCGTGTCGGGCAGTCCGGTGGAGGTGGTCGAGGTGGGCGCCAGGTGTGCCATGGTGCGTTCCGGCCAGGGGCCGGTCCCCTTCCTGCCGGGGCACGCAGTGATCTCGACGTGCAAATCCCGGCGCCTCAACCCTACGACCGGGGCGACCCACCTCCCACGGATCGTGCGCGACCCCACAGGCCGGGACCGCGGGCCGAGGCGCAGGACGTCCCGGCCGAGCGGGTCGCCAGGTCGGCATGCGGCGGCGTGGGCCGCTCGCGCCCGTGGTCGGCCTACCCCTTGAGCGTGATGACCGACTTGGCGGTGAGCGTGCCGGCCTCCATCGCGTCGATGGCCAGCGGCACCTCCTCGAGCGTGAACCGCCGGCCGACCGCGGCGGCGACGGAGCCTCGGGAGAGGTGCTCGGCGAGCGCCTCGATGGAGTCGAGCGACTCGCTGCTCATGAAGAACGAGAGTCGTTGCTTGACGAAGGGGGACAACAACGCGGCCCGGAGCTGGCGACCGATACCACCCGTGAGGCGGTCGCCGCCCTCTCCGCCGACGATGACGAGCGTGCCCGTCGGGGCGAGCGCCCGCCGGAGACGGGCGAGTGGGTTGCGTCCGCCGGTGTCGATGATCAGGTCGTAGCGCCGATCGTCGTCGTCGATGTGCTGCCTGGTGTAGTCGATGACGTGGTCGGCGCCGAGGGTGCGAACGGCATCCAGCTTGCTGGTGCTGGCAACGCCGGTGACGGTGGCTCCGAGCGCCTTGGCCAGCTGCACGGCGAACGAGCCGACACCGCCGGATGCCCCGATCACGAGCACGTGCTGGCCCGGCTCGAGACGTCCCCGGCCGGTCAGTGCCTGGAGCGCGGTGATGCCCGAGATGGTCGATGCGGCGGCCTGTTCGAAGGTGACGGCGTCGGGCTTGTGGACCAGCTTCGACTCCTTGGCCGCCGCGAACTCGGCGTAGGTACCCCCGCCGATGCCGAACACCTCGTCGCCGACGGCGAACCGGCTGACGTCAGCCCCGATCGCGACGACGCGTCCGGCGACGTCCATGCCCGGCACCGGGTTCTTCGGCCTGGTGAGTCCGAAACCCATGATCCGCATCAGGTAGGGCCTGCCGGTCATGAGATGCCACACCCCGCGGTCGAGTCCGGCCGCCTCGACCTCGATCAGGACCTCGTCGTCGGCGATGGTCGGCCGCTCGATCGTGGCGACCTCCAGCACGTCGGTCGATCCGTAGGCCAGCTGCCTGACCGCCCGCATCGTGGTGGCCTCCCGCGCCTCGGTTGATCGGTCGTTCTGAGTCTGCATCGTGCTCCTCCATGAGTCGTACTTTGTACGGGTCGATGGGGTGTACGGTACTCGTACTTAGTACTGTTGGCAACAGGAGGGCTCGGAACCAGACGTGACGACATCGCCTGACACGACACGCCGGCGGCTCACCGCCGATCGGGTGCTCGACGGGGCCATGGCCCTGGCGGACCTCATCGGCACTGATGCGCTCACGATCCGCAAGCTCGCCGACGCGCTCGACACCAAGCCCATGACCATCTACCACCACCTCCCCAGCAAGGACGCCATCCTCGACGGCATGGTCGACCGGGTCTTCGCCGAGATCGACCGGCCACCCGCCGACCTCGGCTGGAAGCCGGCCATCCGCCACCGCTGCCTGTCGGCCCGGGAGGTGCTGAGCCGCCACCCGTGGGCCGCGCCGCTCATGGAGTCCCGCACCACCCCCGGCCCCGAGACCCTCGGCCACCACGACGCCGTCCTCGGTTGCCTGCGCCGGGGCGGCCTGTCGCTCGAGATGACGGCGCACGCCTACGCGCTCCTCGACAGCTACACCTACGGCTTCGCACTCCAGGAGGCGAGCCTCCCGGCAACCGGTGGCGCGGAGCTGGCCGACCTCGCAACCTCCCTCATCGAACCGCTTCCCGACGGCGCGTTCCCGCACCTCACCGAGTTCACGACCGACTACGTGCTGCAGCCCGGCTACGACTTCCGGGCCGAGTTCGAGTTCGGACTCGACCTCATCCTCGACGGACTCGAGAGGTCGGTCCGTCGGTCCGAGAACACGAGTTCCGGGAGTCCGTGATCGTGAGGCGTGTGTTGGCTGCTGCCGCGCTGAGTGCCGTCGCGCTCGCCGGCGCCTGGCCGGCGCCCGTACGTGCGCAGTCGGGGCCGGGATCGGTGGAGAGCTTCGTCGACACCGAGTTCCCCGGCTCCGGCGCGCCTGGCCTGGCCTACGCCCTCGTGGCCGATGGCGAGGTCACATCGGTCGGCGCGCGCGGTGTCGTCGAGCGGGGGAGGGACGAGGCAGTCACGCCGGACACCCCCTTCGTCACCGGGTCGATCTCCAAGAGCTTCACGGCGCTCTCGGTCATGCAGCTGGTCGAGGCGGGCAAGGTCGATCTGGACGCCAGGCTCTCTCGCTATCTCGACGTCTTCGCGGATCGGCCCGCAGGCGCCATCACGGTCCGGCAGCTCCTCAGCCATACGAGCGGGTACTCGACCGTGCAGGGAAACGCGTCCCACGCCGACGTCACCCCAGGGCAGGACGAGCTGGCGCGGCGCGTCGACCACCTGGCAGACGTCGCTCCCGCGAACCCACCCGATGAGCAGTGGGAGTACTCGAACACCAACTACGAGATCCTCGGCCGCCTGGTCGAGGTGGTCAGCGGCCGGGAGTACCAGGCCTACGTCGCAGAGGCCATCCTCGAGCCGGTGGGCATGGCGAACAGCTTCGTCGCCGACGGCGAGATCCACGAGGCGATGGCAACCGGCCACACGCCGTGGTTCGGCACGAAACGTCCGCTGCCCGGGAACAGGACCAGCCGTGGCAGCGCCCCACAGGGAGGAGTCGTCGCAAGCGCGAACGACCTGGCGCGCTACCTCCGGATGATGATGAACGGCCAGGACGACGTGCTCAGCGCCGGCGGCAAGTCGCTGATGATGCGCCCGGCGAGCGCCATGTCGCCGTTCTACGGCCTCGGCTGGAGAGTCGATCCCGGCACCGGGGCGGTGTGGCACGACGGGGTGAGTCCGGGCGTCGAGACCCTCGCCAGCATGCTGCCCACGGAGAAGACGGCAGCCGTCGTGCTCGTCAACGGCGGCAGTGGATTCGGGTTCGGGGAAACGGGGCACCTCCGCAGCGGCATTGCCGCCCGTGCGCTCGGCCTCGACGACGACAACGGGTCCGCGTGGTCCCGCCAGGCGTTCTTCCTCAGCCTGGTGGTCATGCCGATCACCTATCTCCTCAGCATGGCGTGGGCATGGCGTCGTCGCAGCCAGATTCGCGCCAAGGTCACCGGGGGCTTCTCCGGCCTGTTCAGCCTGTGGTTCCCACTGCTCACCACGCTCGTGGCGGCGTGGGTCCTCGTCGGACTGGTGCCGTCGCTGTTCGGTACCCCGCTGGGCACGCTGCGCCTGTTCGCGCCCGACCTCGTGGTGGTCCTGGTCGCCTCCGCGGTCACGGGTGTGCTCTGGGCCGCGTTCCGGTTATGGGTGGCCTATGCCGACCGGATTCGACGTCCTTCGCGGCAGGCGGCTCCCATCGGAGACGACAGGACCGTCCCCTAGTCCCGGCGATCTGCGCCGCTCCTGGCGCCACCGCACCAGGAGCAGCGCAGATCGCCTGGACCAGGGAGGGATTGGTCGTCGTCAGCGGACGGGGGTGAGGACGTCGAGCCCCATGAACGGGCGCAGCGCCTCGGGGACGACGACCGAGCCGTCGGCCTGCTGGTGGTTCTCGAGGATCGCGACGAGCCAGCGGGTCGTCGCAAGGGTGCCGTTGAGCGTCGCGGCCACCTCGTTTCCCTGCTCGCCCTTGAACCGGGTCGAGAGGCGGCGGGCCTGGAACGTGGTGCAGTTCGACGTCGACGTCAGCTCGCGGTAGCGGCCCTGGCTGGGCACCCAGCCCTCGCAGTCGTACTTGCGCGCCGCCGGACCCCCGAGGTCGCCCGCCGCGGTGTCGATGACCCGGAACGGCAGGCCCATCGCGGTGAGCATGCCCTTCTCGAGCTCGAGGAGGGTCTCGTGCTCGGCCTGCGCGTCCTCGGGCCGGCAGTACACGAACATCTCGATCTTGTTGAACTGGTGCACACGGATGATGCCGCGCGTGTCCTTGCCGTACGACCCGGCCTCGCGCCGGTAGCACGTCGACTGCCCGGCATAGCGGAGCGGGCCGCGCGAGAGGTCGACGACCTCGTCGGCGTGGTACCCCGCGAGCGCGACCTCCGAGGTGCCGGTGAGGTACAGGTCGTCGGCCTCGAGCCGGTAGACCTCGTCGGCGTGGTGGTCGAGGAAGCCGGCCCCCGCCATGACGTCGGGCTTGACGAGGGTGGGCGTGACCATCGGGACGAAGCCGAGGCCGATGGCCCGCTGCATCGCGAGCTGGAGCATCGCCATCTCGAGCCGCGCGCCGACGCCCTTGAGGAAGTAGAAGCGGGCGCCGGACACCTTGGCGCCGCGCTCCATGTCGACCGCGTCGAGCGCCTCGGCCAGCGCCAGGTGGTCCTTGGGCTCGAAGCCCTCGGCGCCGAAGTCGCGGGGGGTGCCGACGTGCTCGAGCACGACGTAGTCGTCCTCGCCGCCGGCGGGGACCTCGGGCTCGACGACGTTGCCGATGGTCCGCATCAGGGCGTCGAGCTCGGCCTGGGCGGTGTCCGCCTCCGCCTGGAGCGACTTGACCTCGGTCGCCAGCTGCTTGGTGCGGGCGAGCAGGGCCTGCTTCTCGTCGCCCTGGGCGCGGGCAACGTCCTTGCCCATCGACTTCTGCTCCGCCCGGAGCCGCTCGTAGGCGGTGAGGGAGGAGCGGCGGCGCTCGTCGGCGGCGAGCACGGCGTCGACGACACCGTCGTCCTCGCCGCGGGCGCGCTGGCTCGCGCGCACCGTGTCGGGGTCCTCCCGGAGCAGCCTGATGTCGATCACCCGGGGAGTCTAACGACGCAGGTCAGTCGGGACGGCCGGTGACGAGCAGGCCTGCGCCGAGGCCGACCATCATGAGCCCGCCCGCGCCGCCGACCCGGGCCAGCCGGCGCGGCGAGGACGCGAACCACTGCCGGAAGCGGGAGGCCGCGAGCGCGAGGGAGCCGTCCATGGCCAGCGCGACGACCGCGAAGACGGCCCCGAGGACGAGCAGCTGGCTCGCGACCGGCCGGGACCGGTCGACGAACTGCGGCAGCAACGCCATGAAGAACACGAGCGACTTCGGGTTGGTCACCCCGACGAGGAAGCCCGCCCGGATGGCGCCCGCCGCGCGCGCCGTGGGCAGCGGGCCGGTCATCGACGCCGCCAGGGCGTGCCGGGCCCGGAACGACTGCACCCCGAGCCAGACGAGGTAGGCGGCGCCGGCCATCTTGAGCGCCGTGTACGCGGGCACGCTCGCGGCGACGACCGGGCCGAGGCCGACCGCGATCGCCACGATCTGGGTGAGGATCCCGCCCGCGTTGCCGAGCACCGTGAGCAGCGCGGCCCGGCGCCCCGCCGACAGGGCGCGCCCGATGGTGAAGAGGATGGACGGGCCCGGGATCGCGACGATGACGACGGACGCCAGCGCGAAGGCGAGGACGCTCGAGAGGCTCGGCACCCGCCCAGTGTGCGGCCGCGGCCACTCGGTCGTCACCCCGGTTTCACCGCCGAAGGGACGCGACGCCTGCCCTGCCCCGGCAGCGGCGCCCGCCCGCTCGAGATGTAAGAAACTGTCGTCGAGACGTTCCCAGAGAGAACTAATTGACCTAGCATCGACGCAACCCGTGCCCGACGACCCGGACACGCGCGTGCCCCGCCCCAGCCTCCCAGGGAGACGTCCGATGAACCTCCACCGCCCCCGCCAGACCGTCCGGGCCGCCGGGCCCCTGGCCGTCGCCGCCGCGCTCGCCCTCGCGGGCTGCGGGGCCGGCGCCACCACGCCGGACTCGGCGACCCCCGGCGAGGGCACCATCGTCGTCGGGATCACCGCCGACCCCACGCAGACGCTGCCCTGGACGGTGACCTCGAAGCAGGCGATCCAGGTGCTGTCGCAGGTCTACAGCACCCTGCTCGACACCGGCGAGAACGCCGAGCCCGTCGCCGGGCTGGCCGAGCTGCCGACGGTGTCCGAGGACGGCCTCACGTACACGTTCACGCTCACCGATGGCGTGACCTTCACCGACGGGTCGGCGCTCGACTCCAAGGACGTCAAGCACACCTTCGACCTCATTCTGGACCCGGACTCCAAGGCCACCTCGGCCTCCTACTTCGGCTCGGTCGAGAGCGTCGAGGCGCCCGACCCGCAGACGGTCGTCGTCACCCTCGAGCAGCCGGACGCGTCCTTCCCGTCCGGGCTCACCGGCGTCAACACCGCGATCGTCCCCGCCGACGTCGACCCGTCCACGCTCGAGAAGACGCCGGTGGGGTCGGGACCCTACGCGTGGGAGAAGCGCACCCCGAACCAGTCGATCACGCTGTCCCGCAACGACTCCTACTTCAAGGGCAAGCCCGGCGCGGCCGAGCTCGAGTTCCGGGTCATCCCCGACGAGCAGGCGATGGTCTCGGCGCTACGCACCGGGTCGATCGACGTCACCGTCTTCGACAACCCCATCACCGCCCGGACGGCCGCGACCGGTGACGTCGAGAGCACGCCGGTCGACTCGCTCAGCTACCACGTGCTCCAGCTGCGCGCGGCCTCCCCGGTCCTGGAGGACGTCAACAGCCGGCTCGCCATCCAGTGCGCGATCTCGCGCCAGGAGATCATCGACTCGGCCGCCCTCGGGGCCGGTGCCGTGACCGGGCCCATCACCTCGCCCGAGTACCGGTCGGACCCGGCCGCCCAGCCGTGCCCGGAGCAGGACTTCGCGAAGGCCAAGGAGTACCTGGCGAAGGCCGGCACGCCCGACGGCTTCACGCTGAAGCTGATGACGTCCCAGGGGCTGTACTCCACCGCCGTCGACGAGGCGCAGGCCATCCAGGCCCAGCTGGCCGAGGTCGGCATCGAGGTCGAGGTGCAGAGCCTGGACTCCAGCGCCTACGTCGACCGCTGGCTCGCCGGGGACTTCGACGCGGCCATCGCCCTCAACGGTGGCAGCGCCGACCCGAACACGATGTACGCCCGGTACTTCACCTCCGGCGGCAGCTTCAACAAGGTGGCCGGCTACTCCTCGGACACGCTCGACACGCTCTTCGCCGAGGGGGTCGCGACCACCGACGCCGCCGAGCGCGCCACGGTCTACCAGCAGATCTCGGCCGAGCTCGTCGACAACGCCGCGTGGGTCTGGCTGTTCACCCCGAAACTCTTCCTCGTGGCCGACTCCGCCGTCCAGGACCTCGAGCCGCGCACCGACGCGAGCCTCACCGGCCTGTGGAAGGCCTCGATCGGCTGACATGACGAGCCTGCGCACCGCCTTCTCGCACCCCCTGCCCCGCCGGGTGGGGGAGGCCGCGATCACCCTGCTCGGGGTGTCGCTGCTGACGTTCGTCGTGCTCCGCGTCGTCCCCGGCGACCAGATCACGGCCGCGTACGGGATCGCCGCCGGCGAGCTCAGCCCCGAGCAGATCCGCTCGCTCCAGGCGTACTACGGCATCGACCAGCCGCTGCCCGTGCAGTACCTCGGCTGGCTCGGCGGCGTCCTCACCGGCAACCTCGGCATCTCGGCCAACTCGGGGCTGACCGTCGCCGCCCTCACCGCGCAGGCCCTGCCGAACACCATCGAGCTGGCGGTCCTGGCGATCGTCGTCGGGCTGCTGCTCGGCGTCCCCGGCGGCATGCTCGCCGCCAGCCGCCCGGGCCGCGCACGCGACGGCGCCACCCAGCTGGGCAGCCTCGTCGCCCTCTCGGTCCCGTCCTTCCTGCTCGCCACGGCGGTGGCGACGTTCCTGGCGAACCAGCTCGGCTGGTACCCGAACGGCGAGGGGTACCGCACCCTGCTCGAGGACCCGTGGCTGAACCTCCAGCAGATGCTCCTGCCCGCGACGGTGCTCGGGATCAGCATCGCCTCGCCGGTGCTCCAGACGACCCGGGCCGCGATCCTCGGGATCCGCGCCGAGGACTACGTCCGGACCGCCCGGGCCAAGGGCGTGCCTCCGCGGCGGCTCCAGGTCCGGCACATCCTGCGCAACGCGCTCATCCCCGTCGTGACGATGACGGGTCTGCAGTTCGGCTTTCTCCTCAGCGGCGCCCTGGTGGCCGAGCAGATCTTCGCCATCCCCGGCATCGGCCGGCAGGTGCTCCTCGGGCTCAACCAGCAGGAGTACGCGGTCGTGCAGAGCACGGTGCTCGTCATCGCCGCGATCTTCGTGCTCGTCAACCTGCTCACCGACCTCGTGTACCGCCTCGTCGACCCCCGGGTGCGGGTCCGATGAGCGCCGATACCGGCCTCGAGCTGCCCGCGTCCCCGCCGGGCGCGGGGGCCCGTCGGCGGGGCGGCACCTGGCGGTCGGCGTTCGCCACGCCCTCGGGCATCGCCGGGGTCCTCCTCATGGCCGGCGTGCTCGTCCTCGCCGCGATGGCGGTGCTCGGGCTCACCCCGGCGTCGCCGCGCGCCCAGGACGTCAGCCAGGGCCTGCTCGGCCCCAGCGGGACGCACTGGTTCGGCACCGACCAGTTCGGCCGCGACGTCTTCAGCCGGGTGGCGTCCGGCCTCGCCAACTCGATGCGCGTCGCCGTCGTGTCGGTCGCCGTGTCCGGCGTCGTCGGGATCACCCTCGGCGTCGTCGCCGGTTACTACCAGGGGCTCGCCGACCGGGTCGTCGGCGTCGTCAACAACGTCCTGTTCGCCTTCCCCTCGCTGCTGCTCGCCCTGGCCCTGGCCGCCACCCTGGAGCGCAGCTGGGTCACCGTGAGCGTGGCCATCGCCGTCGTCTACGTGCCGATCTTCGCCCGGGTGGCCCGCGGGCCGGTGCTCAGCCTGCGGACCGCCGACTACGTCGTCGCGGCCGACGCGATCGGCCGCAGCCGGCTGTCGACGCTGGTCGAGCACGTCCTGCCCAACATGGCCGGCATCCTCGTCGTCCAGACGACCCTGTCGCTGTCCTGGGCGGTCCTCACCGAGGCCTCCCTCAGCTTCCTCGGCTTCGGCACCCCGCCACCGGCGGCGTCGCTCGGCGGGATGGTCTACGAGGCGCAGACCCTCGCCGTCATCGCGCCGTGGATGCTCGCCTTCCCCGGGGCCGCGCTCGTGCTCGCCGTCGTCGGGCTCAACCTCCTCGGCGACGGCCTGCGCTCGGCGCTCGACCCCAGAAGGGCGGACCGCTGATGCGCGTCGTCGGCATGATCTCGGGCACCTCCCACGACGGCATCGACGTCGCCGTCGTCGACCTCGCCGTCGTCGACGACGTCCTGCACGCCCGGCTGGAGCACACCGCCCTCATCCCGTACGAGCCCGCACTCCGCCACCGGCTCCGGTGCGCGCTCCCGCCGGCGCCGGTCGGCCTCGACGTCGTCTGCGAGCTCGACACCGCCATCGGCCAAGCCTTCGCCGACGCCGCGCGCACCGCCGTCGCCGCCGCCCCGGGCCCGGTCGACCTCGTGTGCACCCACGGCCAGACGGTGTTCCACTGGGTCGACGGGGGCCGAGCGCTCGGCACCCTCCAGCTGGGCCAGCCCGCCTGGATCGCCGAGGCGACGGGCGCCCCGGTCGTCTCCGACGTGCGCGCCGCCGACATCGCGGCGGGTGGCCACGGGGCCCCGCTCGTCCCGGTGCTCGACACCCTCCTGCTCGCCCCGTTCGTCGCCGACGGCCGGCGCGCCGGCGCGCTCAACCTCGGCGGCATCTCGAACGTCACCGTCTGCGCCCCGGACGCGGAGCCGGTGGCGTGGGACATCGGCCCCGCCAACGCGCTCGTCGACGCGGTCGTCACGGCCGCCACCGACGGGGAGCAGAGCTACGACGCAGGCGGCGCCCTGGCAGCGGCCGGCACGGTGCTGCCGGACCTGCTGGACCAGCTGCTCACCGAGCCCTACTACGCACTGCCGGCACCGAAGAGCTCGGGCAAGGAGCTGTTCCACGGCGGCTACGTCGACGCCGCGCTCGACCGCCTCGGGCGCCGGCCCGACGTCGCCGACCTCGTCGCCACCCTCACCGAGCTCACCGCCCGCACCGTGGCAGACGCCACCGTGCACGCGCGGCTCGACGTGCTCGTCGTCTCCGGAGGCGGGGTCCGCAACACCACCCTGATGCGGCGCCTCACCCAGCTCGTCGGAGCGGTCGACGTGCTCCGGACCGACGACCTCGGGGTCCCCGCCGACGAGAAGGAGGCCGTCGCCTTCGCGCTCATCGGGTGGGCGACCGCGTCCGGCCTGCCGGGCAACGTCCCCAGCTGCACCGGCGCCGCGGGCCCTCGGGTCCTCGGCCGGGTGACCCCGCCGGTGGGCCGCGCGCTGGAGCTGCCGCCGCCCCTGGCGCGCTGGCCGCACGCGCTGCGGGTCGATGCCCCGGGGCCCGCCTCGTGACCGTGGTGGCCGAGCGCATCGACCGGCTCCTGGCCCTCGGCGCCGACGGCCGGCACCCGGCGGGCGCGGTCGTCGGGCTCCGGTCCGCGGCCGGCACCGAGGTCCGGGCCGGGGGCTGGGCGGCCCTGCCGACGGCGAGCACGGACGGCGTCCCCATGACCCCGACGACGTGGCTGGACTGGGCCTCGGTCACGAAGGTCGCGGTGACCACCGTGCTCGTCCTGCGGCTCGTGGATCGCGGTGACCTCGCGCTGGCGGATCCCGCGACCCGCTATCTCCCGGGGTTCGCGGTGCCCGGCGCCGACCGGGTCCGGGTGGCGGACCTGCTCACGCACACGGCCGGGCTGCCGCCCTGGTGGCCACTCTACGCCGAGACGACCGACCGGGACGGCGCCCTGGCCCGGGCGCAGGCGCTGCCGCTGCAGGCGGCGCCCGGCACCGCCCACCGGTACTCGGACCTGGGCCCGCTCCTGGCCGGGCTCGTCGTCGAGCGGGTCACCGGGCTCGGCCTGGCCGCCGCCCTCCATGACCTCGTGACCGAGCCTCTCGGGCTCGCGCTGCGCTTCGGCCCGGTGGCCCCCGACCTGGCCGCGACGACGGCGGACTCCGACGTCGTCGAGCAGACGATGGTCGCGACCGGCCGCCCCTACCCCGTGCCGCCCGACGCCGGCTCGTTCACCGGGTGGCGTGATGGCCCGGTCCGCGGTGAGGTCCACGACGGCAACACGGCGCACGCCCTCGGCGGGGTCGCCGGCCACGCGGGCGCGTTCGGCCCGGTCGCCGACCTGCTGACCCTCGGAACCGCCCTGTGCGACGGGGCCCTCGTCCGTCCCGAGCTGCTCGACATCGCCGCGCGGCCCACCCCGGCTGCCCCCGACCAGGCCCTCGGCTTCCGCCGCAGCGTCCGGTCCGGCCCGGGCGGCCGTCCCGTCACCTGGCTGTGGCATGGCGGCTTTCCCGGCGCGTTCTGGGCGGTGGAGCCCCGCTCGGGCACCGTCGTCGCCGGCGGGGCGACCCGGCTGCACGGCACCGTCGGGCCGCTGGCGACCGGGGCGCACCCCGCCGACCCCCTGCACGGGGTGGCCACCGGCGACGAGATCGCCGGGGTCGTGCTCGACGCCGCCACGACAGCACCGACGGCCGAAGGAGCCCTGCCATGACCGACCCCGGAGCCGCCGACGTCGTCCTGTCGATCCGCGACCTCACCGTGGCGTTCTCCACCTCGCGCGGTGACGTCGAGGCGGTGCGCGGGGTCGACCTGGACGTCGCGGCCGGCGAGACCGTCGCCGTCGTCGGTGAGTCCGGGTCCGGCAAGTCGACCCTCGCCGCGTCCGTCAACCGGCTGCTCGCCGACAACGGGCGCATCACGTCCGGGTCGGTCATGCTGCGTGACCTCGACATCACGGCCGCGGACGAACGGACCCTGCGCGGGGTCCGGGGCAGCCGCATCGGGCTGGTGCCGCAGGACCCGATGACCGGCCTCAACCCGGTGATGCGGGTCGGCGCCCAGATCGTCGAGGCGCTGGAGGTCCACGGCCGCGCCTCCGGGCCCGCGGCGCGCACCGAGGCGGTCGCGCTGCTGACCCGCGCCGGCATCGCCGACGCCGACGCCCGCTTCGGCCAGTACCCGCACGAGTTCTCCGGCGGGATGCGGCAGCGGGTCCTCATCGCGATGGCGCTGGCCTGCCGGCCGGAGGTGCTGCTCGCCGACGAGCCCACCTCGGCGCTCGACGTCACCGTGCAGCGGCTCGTCCTGGACCAGATGGCCGAGCTGGCGGCGGACGTGGGCGCGGCCGTCGTGCTCATCACGCACGACCTCGCCCTGGCCGCGGAGCGGGCCGACCGGGTGGTCGTCATGTACCGCGGCGAGATCGTCGAGTCGGGCCCGGCGCACGAGGTCATCTCCCGGCCCCGGCACGAGTACACCCGGCGGCTCCTCGCGGCAGCGCCCGGGCTGGCCGAGCGAAAGGTGGCAGTGACGGCCGGGGGCGGGCCGGCGCCGGCCACCGACGGCGAACCGCTGCTGCGGCTCACCGGCGCGGTGAAGCGGTACCCGATGCCGGGGCGCGCCGAGCCCTTCCTCGCCGTCGACCACGTGGATCTCACCGTGCCGCGCGGCCGGACCGTGGCCATCGTCGGCGAGTCCGGCTCGGGGAAGTCGACCACCGCCCGGCTCGCGCTCCGGCTGGAGGCGGCGGACGGCGGCACGGTCACCTTCGACGGCCGGGACGTCGCCGGCCTGCGCGGCAAGGACCTGCTCGGGTTCCGCCGCTCCGTCCAGCCGGTCTTCCAGAACCCGTACGCCTCCCTCGACCCGCGCTACACCGTCGCCCAGGTCGTCGCCGAGCCACTGGAGGTCCACCGCATCGGCGACCGCGCCCACCGGCGCCGGGCGGTGGCCGAGCTGCTCGAGCAGGTCGCACTCCCGGCCGAGCTGGCCGGCCGCCGCCCGCACGAGCTGTCCGGCGGGCAGCGGCAGCGGGTCGCGATCGCCCGGGCACTGGCCCTGGGCCCCGACCTCGTCGTCCTGGACGAGGCCGTGAGCGCGCTCGACGTGCTCGTCCAGGAGCAGATCCTCGACCTCATGGTCGAGCTGCAGCGCGACCTGGGGCTCGCGTACCTCTTCATCAGCCACGACCTCGCGGTCGTCCGGCTCGTGGCCCACGAGGTCTACGTCATGCGCCATGGCCGGGTCGTCGAGCACGGCGAGCCCGAGCAGATCCTGACCGCCCCTGCGGAGGAGTACACGCGGCGGCTCATCGACGCCATCCCGGGCCGCTCGCTGGTCCGGAGCTGACCCGAGCCTCGGCCGGCCGGGCTGCCGCGCGCGCCCGGACGACGGCGACGAAGCCGTCCAGCAGGGCGCGGGCCGCAGCGGACGACGCGGGCTCGGCCGCGGCGGCCGTCGCGCGGAGCTCGTCGAGGTCCGCGCCCTCGGCGGCGAGCCGGGTCGCGTCCCAGCGGTCGAGGCGCTCGGCGGCCACCTCGGGGTGGAACTGGAGCCCCCAGGCGGCCTCGCCGAGCCGGAAGGCCTGCACCGGGCAGCGCTCGGACGAGGCCAGGTGGACGGCCCCCGGCGGCAGCGTCACGATCTCGTCGCGGTGGTGCTGGATGGCGGGGAACTCGTCGGGCAGGCCGCCGAGCACCGGGTCCGCGGCGGACTCGGGCAGCCGCCGGATCATGACCGAGCCGCGTTCGGGGCGGCCGGAGTCGGCCACGACGGTCCCGCCGCTGACGAGGGCGAGCAGCTGCGCGCCCAGACAGATCCCCAGGACGGGCACGCCGTCGCGCAGCGCCCGGCGGGCGAGCAGCCGCTCGCGCGGAAGCCACGGCGCCCGCTCGTCGTCGTCGGGCATGAACCCGCCGCCCAGCAGCAGCACGGCGTCGTACCCCGCCGGGGAGTCGGGGATGCCGTCCCCTGCCACGGTGGTCAGGCGCGCGCCGTGCCCCTCGAGCCAGGCAGGAAAGCGCCCCGGCCCGCTGCCCGGGTCGTTGACGACGACGAGGACCTCCAGGGACGGGCGGGGCCCGTCAGCCATCGACGCCCGCCGACCGCGGGGGCCCATGCACCCGGCCAGAGTTGCGGCGGTGCTGCTCCAGCCGGCGCATCACGGGGGTCGCGAGCACCCCGTGGACGAGCACCGACAGCGCGATCGTGAAGGTCACGGTCGACCACATCCAGCGCTCCTCGGAGAACGCCGCCGCCCCCGCCCCGAACGCGAGGTAGTACACCGAGCCGATGCCGCGCACCCCGAAGAAGCCGATGACGAGCCGCTCGCGACGGTCGATCCCCGCGGTGCCGGGCCGCGTGCGATGGCCGAGGAAGGCCACGTAGCCCGCGAGCGGCCGGATGACGAAGACGAGGAGAACCCCGACGAGCGCCCCCCGCCAGTCGAGGTTGGCGAGCAGCCCCCGGGTGAAGGCGAACCCGAGCCCGAGGAGCAGGACCAGGGTCAGCAGCGTCTCGAGCCGCTCGACGACGTCGTGCAGCTGCTGGTGGTACTCGTCCTGCCGCTCCACCGAGCGGATCGTCACGGCGCAGGCGAACACGGCGAGGAAGCCGTAGCCGTGGACGGCCTCGGCCAGCCCGTACGCGAGCAGCAGCGCGGCGAGCGCGAGCAGCGGCTCCCCCGTCTCGGCGAGCCGGAGCGAGCGGGCCCGGGACCGGAACGCGATCTGTGCGAGCACCCAGCCGAGGACCACTCCGACGGCGACCCCGACCGCGACCTTGCCGACCAGCTCCCAGCCCACCCAGCGCCACACCCCGCCGGCGGGCGCCCCGGCGGCGAGGAACACCGCAGCCCACACGAACGGGAACGCGAGGCCGTCGTTCAGGCCCGCCTCGCTGGTCAGGGCGAACCGCACCTCGTCGTCCTCGTCGACGGCCCCACCGTCGCCCTCCAGGGTGGGACCCTCGACCTGGACGTCGGAGGCGAGGACCGGGTCGGTCGGCGCCAGCACCGCCCCGAGCAGCAGCGCCGCGGGCAGCGCCACCCCGAGCGGGCCCCACGCGAGCAGCGCCACGCCGGCGATCGTCAGCGGCATCGTGATGCCCAGCAGACGCCAGGTCGGGGACCACGTCGCCCACGACGCGCGCAGCCGCGGCCGCAGGGGCCGGTCGAGGGCGAGCCCGACCCCCATGAGGGCGACGAGCACGGTGACCTCGGCGAGGTGCTCGATCCAGGGCCGCAGCGCCACCGGGTCCACCGACACCGAGCGGGTCGGCGGCAGCAGCCCGATGAGCATCCCCGCGATGACGAGCACGATCGGCGCGGACAGGGCCCAGCGGTGCAGCACCCGCGGCAGCACCGCCGCGAGCAGCAGCGCCGCCCCGAGCAGGACGTAGACGAGGGTGGCGCTCACGAGCGGGAGACCCCGACGTCCCACAGGTGGTGCGCGAGGTCGTGCAGGCCGTACCGGGTGAGGCTGAGCGTGGTGAACCGGGACCCGTTGGACCGGGTGGCCGGGCGGTCCCACTCGTCCGGGCCGACGCGGGCGACCGTGGCCGCCCAGCCGGCCGCGGCGCTGCGGATCTCGGACGCCACCGTGCCGGGGTCCTGGGTGCCGTACGCCTGCGCCACCGCGGCCTCGTCCTGGTCCCAGTTCGCGAACGTCGGGTCGTGCTGGTCGAGGAGCAGGCGGGTGCGCTCGTCGAACACCCGGCACACGTCGCGCACGTGGCAGCCGTACTCCAGCGGCGACCACGTGCCGGGGTCGGGCCTGCGGGCCACCCCGTCGCGCCCGAGGATCTGCGGCCACGGGTCGGTGAGGACGGTGACGAGCCCGGCGAGGTCGTCCGGGCGGACCGTCGCGGCGTCGAACCCGCAGTCGGGGCACGCGCGCTCGAGCGTCCAGGTCCAGTCCTTGGTGTCGGGCCGGATCTCGCCCGCGCCGGGGTCGCTCATGTCCGGGAGCCTACGGCGATAGCCCGATGTCGCCGCCCCTCATGTACGTTGCGTCTGTGTCGGGCGAGACGTGGACGTACATCGGGATCGGCGTCGCCGTCGTGTTCGCGATCGCGGGGGCGGTGCTCCTCATCACCTCCCGCGACGACGGACGCCAGGCGCGGCCCGACTCCCGGCCGGCCCGCAACTCCTTCCGCCAGGGCGCCGATGACCAGCCCCCGCCGAAGAAGCGGGTCGCGGTGATCGTCAACCCGACGAAGTTCGAGGACCTCGACGAGACCCGGCGCACGCTCGCCGCGGTCTGCGCCGAGCACGACTGGGACGAGCCGCTCATGCTCGAGACCACCGTGCACGACGTCGGCTACGGCCAGACCCGCCAGGCCCTCGAGGAGGGCGTCGACCTCGTCTGCGCCCTCGGAGGCGACGGGACGGTGCGCGCCGTCGGCGAGGAGCTCATCGGCACCGGCACGCCGTTCGGCCTGCTCCCCGGCGGCACCGGCAACCTGCTCGCCCGCAACCTCGAGCTGCCCGTCGACGACCTCGGGAAGGCGATGGCGGTGGCGCTCACCGGCCGCAACCGGCGCATCGACGCCGCATGGATGACGCTGGACCCCGAGGACGACGACCTGGTCCTCGAGGAGGGCGCCGGCGAGAACTCGTCCTCGGGCGAGCGTCGCCACGCGTTCTTCGTCATGGCCGGGCTCGGCCTGGACGCCGCGATCATGGACTCGACGTCGGAGGAGCTGAAGAAGCGGATCGGGTGGGCCGCCTACGTCCCGTCCGGGTTCGCGCACTGGCTCACCGACCGGTTCCGGGTCACCATCACGTGCGACGGCGGCGACACCGAGACGCGGCGGGCCCGGATGGTCGTCATCGGCAACTGCGGGAAGATCACCGGCGGCATCGACCTCATGCCCGAGGCGGAGCCCGACGACGGCCTCCTCGACATCATCGTCCTGTCGCCCCCGGGCGTCGCCGCGTGGGCGTCGGTCGCCGCCCGGGTCGTCACCCGCAGCGACCGCACCAGCTCGACGCTGTCCCGCTCGCGCTGCGGGGCCGCCACCGTCACGGTCGACGAGCACCAGCGGGTGCAGGTGGACGGCGACATCATCGGCGAGGCGAGCCGCCTCTCGGTCGAGATCGAGCCCCGGGCGCTCATCGTGCGCACCCCGAGCGCCAAGGGTGGCGCCGGCGCCTGAGCGGCGTCGCGTGTATCGGGCCGGGCCCGCCCGCGCTCAGCTGGGTCCGACGTCGGGCCCGGGCCGCTCCCGCCAGGGACGCTCGAACGGCTGACGCCAGGTGAAGGGCGCGATGAGCTGGTGGATCTGGTTCGGCCCCCAGGTGCCCTGGGCGTAGGGGTGCACCGGCGGCGGGTTGTCGAGCACGGGCTGGCTGATCTGCCACAGCCGCTCGATGCCGGGCGCGGTGGTGAACAGCGTGCCGTCGCCGCGGGCGGCGTCGTAGATGAGCCGCTCGTACGCCTCGAGCCCGGCGCCGGCCCAGTCGGACTCCTGCATCGCGAACTGCATCGACAGCTTGTCGAGCCGGAAGCCCGGGCCGGGACGCTTGCCGTAGAACGACAGCGACATCCGCGAGCGGTCGGCGAGGTCGAAGGTCAGGTGGTCGGGGCCCTGGTCGCCGACGCCGGACCCCTTGGGGAACATCGACTGCGGGGGCTCCTTGAAGGCGATCGAGATGATCCGCGACCCCTCGGCCATCCGCTTGCCGGTGCGGAGGAAGAACGGCACGCCGGCCCACCGCCAGTTGTCGACAAAGCACTTGAGGGCGACGAAGGTCTCGGTCTCGGAGTCACCGGCCACCCCGGGCTCGTCGTGGTAGCCCGTGTACTGGCCACGGACGACGTCGGCCGGCTGCACCGGCTGCATCGAGCGGAAGACCTTGTTCTTCTCGCGGCTGATGGCCAGCGGTTCGAGCGCGGTCGGCGGCTCCATCGCCGTGAAGGCGAGGATCTGGAAGAGGTGGGTGACGACCATGTCGCGGTAGGCGCCGGTCGACTCGTAGAAGTCGGCGCGCTGGCTGAGCCCGATGGACTCGGGGACGTCGATTTGGACGTGGCTGATGCTGTTGCGGTGCCAGATCGGCTCGAACAGGCCGTTGGCGAACCGGAACGCGAGGATGTTCTGCGCGGGCTCCTTGCCGAGGAAGTGGTCGATCCGGAAGATCTGGTCCTCGTGGAACGACTCGTGCAGCTCGGCGTTGAGCGCGACGGCGGACTCGTAGTCGTGCCCGAACGGCTTCTCCATCACGACCCGGGATCGCTCGCACAGCCCGGCGTCCGCGATCGTCGTGACCGCGGCGAGGGCGGCCTTGGGCGGGACCGCGAGGTAGTGCAGCCGCAGCCGCGTCTCGCCCGGGAGGAGCCCCTCGGCGTGCACGACCGCGTCACGCAGCGCCTCCGGGCCCGCCGAGAGCGGCAGGTAGTCGAGCCGCTGGGCGAACTCGCGCCAGTCGGCGTCGTCGGTCTCTCGGGTGCTGTGCTCGCGCACTGCGGTGAGGGCGAGGGCGCGGAAGTCGTCGACGGACATCTCGTCCAGCGAGGTCCCCACGACGCGCAGGTCGTCGAGGAGGCCGGACTGGAAGAGGTGGAGCAGGCCCGGGATGAGCTTGCGCTTCGCGAGGTCACCGGTGGCTCCGAAGAGGATCACGGTCGTGGGCGCGGTCATGGGTCCACCCTGTCGTCCGCGCGGTTCGGGCGCTACCCCGGGTCCCCTCTCCTCCGTCCCTGCTCCCCGTCCCCACATCGACCAATAGGTCACGCCAGGTACGGACCCGACCCCCCATCCGTACCCCGATCGACCAATAGGTCACGCCAGGTACGGCCCGACCCCCACCCTCCGTACCCCGAACGACCAATAGGTCACGCCAGGTACGGGCGCGGAAGCCTGAGGAATAAATTTCCCCAATCGGGGAGTTGTATGAGTCGACGGTGCCGCCCTGCTGGGCGAGCATCGGCGGGAGGGGACCGTGCCAGCGCAGGGGCTCGCGCGGCCCTCCCGCACCTGGCCGCTCGACCGGCTCCAGCGCCTGCCGACTCGTCGCAACATCGACCTATTGGTCACGGCAAATACGGGCCCGACCAGGACCTTCCGTGCCGAGATCGACCTATTGGTCACGGCAGGTACGGGCCCGACCATCACCTTCCGTACCGACATCGACCAATAGGTCACGGCAGGTACGGACCGGACACCGCCTTCCGTACCCCGATCGACCTATTGGTCACGGCAGGTACCGGCCCGGTCACCACCTTCCGCGGCGGGGCGCGGACCGGCCGGCCGCCCCGGCTCAGCTCTTTCGGGGGCGCGGGGACGCCAGCCGGATCTCCTCCGCCGTCGGGGTCCGGGCCTCACGCGCCTCGGGCGGCAGGAGGTCGGCGATGGCCGCCATGATGCGCCGGGTGTCCTCGACGGGGGACTCGCCGTCGAGCTCGACGGGCGGCCCCACCCGCACCTGGACCGTCGGCGGGTTCGTCAGCGTGTGCATCCGCGGCACCGGCGACGACCGCGGCCACACCTTCTCGCTCCCCCAGATCCCGAACGGGATGACCGGGGCGCCGGTCGCGGCCGCCAGCCGGGCGGCGCCGGTGCGACCGGTGAGGACGGGATCGTAGAACCGCTCGCCCCGCGGGATGGTCCCCTGTGGCAGCAGGCAGACGATCTCGCCGGCCTCGAGCGCGGCGGCCGCGGCCTCCAGCGACTCCGTGCCGCCGGAGGACCGGTTGACCGGGATGCCACCGAGGGCCAGCGCCAGCGGCCCGACGACCGGCAGCTCGAAGAGCTCCTTCTTCGCGAGGATCCGCCCGGTCCGCTTCGTGGGCCGCATCATCTGGATCATCGCGGGGATGTCGAAGTAGGACCGGTGGTTGCCGGCGAGGACGGCCGCGCCGGTGCTCGGGATGTGCTCGGTCCCGGACACGTCGAACCGGGCGTAGGGCCAGAACACCGGCGGGTTGGCCAGGAAGAGGAGCCGCTGCAGCTCCACCCCGAGGACGGGCACCTTCACCACTCCTGGCGAGACGTCGAAATGCACGATGGGCCACCCCCGGGCGAGCGCGTAGACGGTGAGCCGCGGGTCGGGATTGACCGCGGCGGGGTTCCCGACCGCCCGCAGGAGCGGGAGGTCGAAGATCGAGTCGGAGTACGCGAAGCTCTCGGCGAGGTCGATGTCCTCACGCTCCGCCCAGGCGCGCACGGCGGCGAGCTTGCCGCGGGACCACACGAAGGGCCCGTCCAGGGTGCCGTCGAAGAGGCCGTCCTCGGTGAGGGCGTACCGGGTGGCCACGACGTGGTCGACCCCGAGCCGTTTCGCGAGTGGGCGCACGAGATGCTCCGGCGTCGTCGTCGCGAGCACCACCGGGCGTCCGGCGGCGTGGTGCTCCTCGATGAGCCGGAGCGCGAACGGGTGGACGACGTCGGCGATGGCCTCGGCCGCCGCAGTGGCGGCGACGTCGAACGTCGTCCCCTCGCGGCCCTTGGCGATCCTCGTGGCCTGGCGGGCCAGGGCGATCGACGGCAGGGTCTCGCCGAGGCGGTCGAAGACCGAGTACAGGAGCCCCTCGCCGGGGAGGCGGCGCGTGACGACGCCGAGGTCGTACATCGCGCGCGACAGCAGGGGGCCGGTGCCGCCCTGGAGGAGGGTGCGGTCCAGGTCGAAGATCGCCGCACCGGACATGGAGCCGAGGCTACCCGGCGGGGTGCTGCCCCTCCTCGCGCGCGGCCATCTGCGCCTTGATGCGCCGCCAGCCGCCGGCACGGTTGTTCGCGGCGATCTGACGCAGCATGGTCGTCAGGGGGCCGTCGGGGATCGCGTCGCCCTCGTAGAACGCGACCGTGCGCGCGGTCTCGTTGTCGTGACCTCCAGTGATGATGCCGGCGGGATCCGGCACGATCGCCCCGTCGTACACGAAGAGGTTGAGGTGGTCCTTCGTGCCCAGCAGGGCGCAGACGTTCCCCTGGAGGACGAAGTACGGCTGGACTCTGCGCTTGATCGTCTCCTCGATGCCCGGGTCCGCCGCCCAAACCAGCTCGCGCAGGTGCCCCGCGACCTCGCTCTGCCAGCCCGGCAGACCGACGATGTACGCGTCGACGCCAGGGTGACGACGGCGCTGTGTCATGCGCTCGAGGATCCCAGATGTCCGATGGGATGTCATGCCTAGGCTGAGCGCATGACAGCGCGCCCACTCACGGCCTTCGTCCTCGGTGGCGGGGGCATCCTCGGCGCGACGCAGGTCGGGATGATCCGGGCGCTGGCCGACGGCGGCATCCGCCCCGACCTCGTACTCGGCACGAGCATCGGTGCGCTCAACGGGGCGTTCGTGGCGGCGGACCCCACCCCCGCGGGCGCGGAGCGGCTCGCCCAGGTGTGGGACTCCGTCATCGCCGACCGGGTGTTCGTCGAGAACCCCGTGCGGCAGGTGGCCCGGTTCGCCCGCTCCCAGACGCACCTGTTCTCGAGCGGTCCGCTGCGCCGCGTCGTCGACGAGTACCTCCCGGTCGACTTCTTCGACGAGCTCGCCGTCCCGTTCCAGTGCGTGGCGGCCTGCATCGAGGACAGCAGCGCGCAGTGGTTCACCTCCGGCGAGCTGGTCGGCCCCGTGGCCGCCTCGTGCTCGGTACCAGGACTCTTCCCGCCGGTCGAGATCGGCGGTCGCCACTACCTCGACGGCGGGCTCGTGCACTCGATCCCGGTCGGGCGGGCCGTGGAGCTCGGGGTGACCCGGATGTTCGTCCTCCAGGTCGGCCGCGTCGAGCAGCCGCTCAGCCCGCCGCGCTGGCCGTGGGAGGTGGGGACGGTCGCGTTCGAGATCGCCCGGAGGCATCGGTTCGTGCACGAGATGGAGGCGATGCCGGACTCGGTCGAGACGCACGTCCTGCCCAGCGGTGCGGCGTCGAGCCCGAACCTGCCGGTGCGGCACGTGCGGACCAGCCGGATGCGCGAGCGCGCCCAGCAGGCCTACGAGGCGTCGGCCGAGTACCTGTCGCTGCTCTGACCTCCCGGGAGCGAGCCCGCCGCCCCCTAGGCTCCCGGCATGGGCCTGCGCAGCATCCCGCCCCCGCCGCAGCTCGCGCGGCGGTTCCTCCACGTCGTGTGGCCGCTCGTCGGGGTCGTCATCACCGGCGTCATGGTCCCGGTGATCGTCGCGGGCGCCCTGCACTCCCTCGTCGACCGGCGGGCACGCCTCTTCCGCGTGTCATGCCTCGCCGTCGTGCTCATGTGGGTGGACATCCGGATGCTCGTGCACTGCTGGGCGTTGTGGGCGCGCAGCCCGGACGGCTCCTCCCCCACGTGGCGCGAGGACCACGAACGCCTCCTCGGCGGCGCCCTCGACTCGCTCATGTACTACACGCGCCGGTGGCTGGGGCTCGAGGTCAAGCTGGCGGACCGGATGCACTTCGGGAGCCACGCCGAGCCGCTCGTCGCGTTCGCCCGCCATGCCGGCCCCTTCGACTCGCTCGCGATCACGTGGCTGCTGACCCGCACCGTCGGCCGGCTGCCGCGCATCGTCCTCGCGGAGGCCATGCGGTGGGACCCCGGGGTCGACACCATCCTCACCCGGCTCGACTCGTTCTTCGTCCCCTCCGGCAGCAGGGAGGACCGGCTCGCCGGGGTGCGCTCGATGGCCGCGAGCCTCGAGGAGGACGAGGTGTTCCTCCTGTTCCCCGAGGGGCAGAACTGGACCCCGACCCGCCGGCGACGGGTCATCACCGCGCTGCGGCGCCGCGGCCAGCACGACCGGGCGGAGCGCGCCGAGCGGCTCGTCCACGTCCTGCCGCCGAAGGTCCGAGGCGCGTGGGCGGTGCGCTCGGCCCGGCCGGACGCCGACGTCATGGTCATCGCGCACGCCGGGTTCGGCGAGCTGTCGACGGCGCGGCTCATCTGGGACGCGCTGCCGTTCCACGGCCGGCCGTTCCTCGTCACGACCTGGACCTACGCCGCCGACACCGTGCCCGGCGACCCCGTCGTGTTCGGGGCCTGGCTGGACGACCGCTGGCGCGAGGTCGACGCGTGGGTCAGCGAGCACACCGACGGCCCGGTGTGACGGCCGCCGCCAGGCCCCGGAACCGGCCCGCCCCGGCCGGCGTCGGACCTCCATGAGGAGCAAGCGCGTCGTCGCCGCCGCCGTCGCGGCCACCGTGACGGTGCTCGTCCTCACCGTCATCGTCGCCACCCGGTGGGGCGGACCGGCCGGGGACGACGCCCTCGGCGGCGACCAGACGCCGGTCCGGTCCCTCGACCAGCTGGCCGGGCGGTGGACCGCCGTCAACGACACGACGACGCCGGCCCCCTTCGCCGCGCCCATCGTGCTGGCGGTCGACGGTGACCTGCTCCAGGTCAGCACCGGCTGCAACAGCGGCAGCGGGACGGTCGCCGTCGAGGACTCCCGCCTCGTCATCGCGGACACCGGGCTGGCCGTCACCGAGATGGGCTGCCTCGACCCCGCCGTCACCGCGCAGGAGGGGTGGGTCCTCGACATGCTCGCCGCGCGCCCGCGACTCGAGACCGCGGGCCCGTACCTCGCCCTGCACTGGGGTCCGGGCGAGCGGTTCTGGCTCGGCCTGGAACGCGAGACGCCGACGGCCGCGCCCTGACGTCAGGCGCGGTCGCCCCGGATGTGGCCCAGCCAGTCACGGGCCGCCGTGAAGTCGGCATCGCTGGCCCGCGGCCCGACGGTCGCCCGGCGCCGGTCGGCGCGGGGGTAGGAGCCGAGGAAGCGCACCTCGGCGCAGACCCGCTTCAGCCCCATGAGCGCCTCGCCCAGCCGCTCGTCGCGGACGTGGCCCTCGACGTCGACCGAGAAGCAGTAGGCCCCCATCGACGCCTTCGTGGGACGGGACTCCAGCCGGGTCAGGTTGATGCCACGGGCCGCGAACTGCTCGAGCAGCTCGAGCAGGCCACCCGCGTGGTCGTCGCGCTGGTAGAGGACCACGGTCGTCTTGTCGGCCCCGGTGGGCTCGGGCATCGTGCCGGGCCGGGCGACGAGGACGAACCGCGTCACCGCCGCCTGCATGTCGCCGATCCCGGCGGCGAGCACCGCGAGGCCGTTGAGCGACGCGGCCGCGGGGGCGCAGACCGCGGCGTCGAACGGCTGGTCGCCCGTGGCGAGCGCTGCGGCCGCGGCCGCCGTCGACAAGGTCGGGACGTAGGCGGCGTCCGGCAGGTGCGCCCCCATCCAGCCCCGCACCTGCGCCCAGGCGTGCGAGTGCGTGCCGACGGCGCGGACCTCGGCCAGGCCCGTCCCGGGGGGAGCGGCCAGCACGAAGGTGATGGGCACCATGACCTCGGCGGTGACGAGGAGCGGGTCCCCGCTCGCGAGCGCGTCGAGCGTCGCCGACACCCCGCCCTCGACGGAGTTCTCGATCGGCACCATCGCGCCGTCGATCTCGCCGGCACGCAGCGCCGCCAGGGCGCCGTCGACCGAGCCGTAGGCGACCCGCTCGGCGTCGGCGGCGGGCGCCCACTGGTCGAGCGCCATCGACGTGAAGGTCCCCTCGGGGCCGAGGTAGCCGAACCGTGCGGTCACGAGGGGTCCTTCCCGGTGCGGGCGGCGGCCAGGGCCTGCTGCTCCTCGGGGGTGAGCGTGGCGTCGGACGCACCGGCGACCACGCCCTTGGCGTAGGTCCGGGACTCTCCCCGGGCATGGATGGAGCTGAGCACGAGGCCGTCACCGGAGTCGTCGACGACGGCGGCGCTGAAGCTGAGCCGGCCGCCCATGTCGGCGAAAGCGTCGTAGCGGACGACGGCGACGTGCTTGAGCGTCTGCGCCACCTCAGCCCGGAGTGCCGCGAGGTCGGCGTCCCCCGCCGGGCGGTGCTGCTCGAGCGCCGACAGCCGCCGCCCCAGCGCCGCGGTGCGGGCGAGGAGGACGACGACCACCCCGAGCGCCGCGAGCGCGAGCAGCCAGCCGCCGAGGACGGCGAGCTCGACCGGGAGCGGCAGGACCATGCCCCTCAGGCTAGGGCGGAGACCGCGGGCGCGCGCGGACGTTCCAGCATCGGCCGCCGCGTCAGCGTCGCAGCGACGCCCGCAGCCCGAGCACGCGCTTCTGCGTGTCGAACCCCCCGGACCGGACGTCGTCGACGAGTGCGCCCATCCGGTCCCGCGGGTCCTCGCCCGCCGGGAGCCGCTCCTCGAGCAGGACCCACTGGCCACGGGGGGCCCGGTGCGGGTCGGGAGCGACGACCCCGACCTTCCACCGCGTCGAACGCGCCCGCACCGCGGCCCGCTGGACCACGGCCGCCACCCGGTGCACCGCGTACGCCGCACCGATGGCGCCGAGGTTCACCAGCAGCTGCCACGCGCCGAGGTCGGGGCCGGCCGGGGCGTCCCGACCCACGACCACGACGGCGACGACACCCGCCGCGATGAGGGCCGTGGACAGCGCCACCGGACGGACCCGGAACGGCAGCCCGACCCGCTCGGCCACGACGACGAGGTCGACACCGGACCGCGAGCGGACCTCGACCTCGGCCCCGGCCGGGGTGTCCGGCAGCAGAATCCCGTCGGGCCTCACGGGGCGCGCCCCCCGAGCGCGGCGGACTGCGCGGCGGGGACGTGGGGGGCCACGTCCGCGGCGGCCGGGGGCCGCCGCGCGACCCACCACAGCAGGGCCAGGCACGCCAGGCCGCCGACCACGTCGGCGTTCTGGAGGACCCGGCCGGGCCACTCGGGCCAGTCCCGCTGGGCCAGCCAGTCGATACCCCACCACGGCAGCCGGAGGGTGAAGAAGACCGCGACGGCCACCCCGGCGACGAGCCGGCGGCGGTCGAGCCACGGGGCGGCGCCGAGCAGCGCGAGGATGACGACGACGACCCAGTGGTAGTGGTGCACCCACGCGACCGGCGAGAGCAGGCACGCGAGCAACCCGACGACCGCGACCTCCGCGACGGAGTCGCCGCGCTCGTACATCCGCCGCGCCAGCGCGAACCCGAGCACCGCGACGACCCCGACGAGGGCCAGCCAGGCGAGCGTCCCCCCGGTGCCGTCCAGCCCCATCCGCAGCAGCAGGCCGCGCATCGACTGGTTCGAGGTGCCCGCGTTCGGACCCAGCCGGTCGCTGTCGCGCAGCGCACCCGTCCAGAACGCCCACGACGCCTGGGGCAGCACGAGGGCCGCGCCGACGGTCACCGCAGCGGCCGTGCCGACGGCGGTCGCGGCCTCCCGCCAGCGGCGGGTCACGAGGAAGTGCACGACGAAGACGCCCGGGGTCAGCTTGACGGCCATCGCGAGCCCGACGAGCGCGCCCCGGGGCAGCCACCGGGCCAGGCCCGGCCGCGGCTCGCGGAGGTCCATGAGGCACGCCAGGACGATGAACGCGTTGACCTGGCCGAACCGGATGCCGTCACCCACCGGGTGGAGCCACAGCATCGGCGCCGTGAGCGCCGCGAGGGCCAGAGGCAGCCACGGCCCCGTCGGGCGCAGGATCCGCCACCCGGCGTAGTACGTGGTCATCGTCGTCGCGAGCACCTGCATCGCCGTCCACAGCCAGCCGACGACCCCGAACGGCAGGAGCGCGAGCGGCACGGCGAGCAGCGCCGCGAACGGCGGGTACGTGAAGGGCAGCAGCTGCGGCGCCTCGGTGAGCGTCTCGTACACCGGGCGGCCGGTGAGGATCGAGACCCCGGCGTCCCGGTACACGTCGACGTCGACCTGCCACTGGTCCAGCGGCCAGAACACGAGGTAGCGCAGGGCGACCGGGCTCGCCGCGGCCGCGATGAGCACCACCGCGAGCACCCACCGGTGCCGGGGCACGGCGCGACGGCGCGTCGAGGTCGGGGTGCTCACCGGACCATTGTCACAGCGTTGCGTAGCCTGTCCCGCGTGACCCGCAGAGCCCTCGCCGTTGCGCTGGCCCTCGTTGCCGCGCTCGCCGGGGCCGGGGTCGGCCTCGCGCGCTCGGATGCGGCCGTCGCCCAGGACCGCACCGGCGCGGTCGTGCTCATCGGCACCGGCGGCATCAGCTGGTCCGACATCGACGAGGAGACGACGCCCAACCTGTGGCTCCTGCTGCGGGACGGCTCCTCCGCCGCCATGTCGGTGCGCTCCGTCGCCGCCAACACCTGCCCGGCCGACGGGTGGCTGGGGCTCTCGGCGGGGTCCCGTGCCGGCGCGCCCCGCGACGGCGCCGCCGCCGACCCGGCCGACCGGCCGTGCCCGGGCCCCCCCACCGTCGTCGGCGACCGCGTCACCGAGTGGCCGACGTACGTCGCGGCCGCGGACGCCACCGCGTTCGACACCCGCCTCGGCCTGCTCGGGCAGCAGGTCGCGGACTCCGGGATGTGCCTGCGCTCCCTCGGCCGGTACGCCGCCGCCGGAGCGGCGCTGCCCGACGGGACGGTGGGGATGTGGAGCGAGCTCGACCCCGAGAACCTCCTCGTCGACCTCAACGCCTGCCCGGTCACCCTCGTCGACGTCGGCTCCGTGCGCGACCCGGACGACCTCCCCGAGGGCGAGCTCGGCTCCGGCTCCCGTGCCGAGCAGATCCGCGAGATCGACCAGCGGATCGGCGCGGTCGTCGACGCCGGACCCAACGGTGCCGACTTCATCGTCGCGAGCCTCGCCGACGCCGGGCGGTCCGAGCGGCTCCGCATGGTCCTCGCCCGCGGGCCGAGCTTCGGCCCGGGGATGCTCGTCTCGGAATCCACCCGGCAGGTCGGGCTCGCCCAGGCGGCGGACGTCACGGCGACCGTCCTCTCCTGCGTCGGGATGGCGGTGCCGGACGCGGTCCAGGGCTCCACCCTGACCACCGACCCGGCGCCGGACAACTCCGAGCGGCGGGCGCTGGAGCGGGTCCAGACCCTGCGTGACCTCGACGAGGCGAGCCACGACGTCCACGGTCTCGTCGAGCCGTTCTTCCAGGTCTTCGCGTACGGCCAGCTCGCCGTGTACCTGCTCGTCCTCCTCGTGTGGAAGGGCCGGATCGGGTCGGAGGCCACCCGCACGACGGTGCTCGGCCGGGTCCGGACGCTGTCGGTCGCCGCGGCGGCCGTGCCGGTCTCGACGTTCCTCGCCAACCTCGTGCCGTGGTGGCGCTTCCCGGTCGAGATGGTCGCGCTCGTCGCGGTCGTCCTCGGGTTCGTCGCGCTCATCGCGGCCGCCGCGCTCCGCGGCCCGTGGCGGCACTGGGCGCTGGGGCCGATGGCGTTCGTGTCGGCGGTGACGATGCTCGTCCTCGCGACCGACGTCATCACCGGCTCGCGGCTCCAGCTGTCCTCCCTCATGGGGCTCCAGCCCGTCGTGGGCGGCCGGTACTACGGCATGGGCAACCCGACGTTCGCCCTGTTCGCCACGGCGACCCTCCTGCTCGCCACCGCCGTGTCGTCGGCGCTCGTGGTCCGCGGGCAGCGCCAGGCCGCCGCGATCGCCGTCGGCGTGCTGGGGTTCGTCGCGCTCGTCGTCGACGCGGCGCCCTTCTGGGGCGCGGACGGGGGCGGCCCACCGGCGCTGCTGCCCGCCGTCGTCGTCTTCGTCCTCGCGATCCTCGGGCTGCGGCTCACCGTCAAGCGCGGGCTGGTGCTCGCGGCCGCGGTCGTCGTCGTCTTCTTCGCCGTCTCGGGCCTCGACTGGCTCCGGGCGCCCGGCTCCCGCAGCCACCTGGGGCGCTTCATCCAGGCGCTCATCGACGGCACCGCCGACGACATCGTCGTGCGCAAGGCGGAGCAGAACCTGGAGCTCATCCGCGACACGGCCCCGCTGAGCCTGCTCGTCCCGCTCGCCCTTCTCGTGCTCGCCGTCGTCCTCGCACGCCCCACGTCCTGGGGCTCGCGCGCGCTGCAGCGTTCCTACGCGGTGGCGCCGACGCTGCGGGCCGGGCTCGTCGCCTTGCTGCTGTGCCTGGCCATCGGGTTCGCGCTCAACGACTCCGGGGTCGCCATCCCCGCCGTCGGCGCGACCCTCGCGGTGCCGCTCATCGTGTCGGTGACCGTCGGGGTCGTCCTCGAGGAGGCGCGGGCACAGTCCGGGACGCGCGCCGGGCGCCGACGACGCTGACGAGCGCCAGCCACAGGGCGAGGACGAGCCAGGGCGCCACCTCGCGCCGGAAGCCGAGGGTCAGCGCCTCCACCCCCGGGGTCATGCCGAGCACCCGGCCCGGGACGTAGGCCACCGCCGCGACGGTGAGCCGCGCCAGGGCGAGGAGGTCGACGCGGCCGGGCACCACCGCGGGCAGCGCGGCCCAGACGAGGGCGTCGTACCACGGCAGGGAGTAGGGCGCCGCGAGGACGTAGGCCAGCTGCAGCCCGGCGAGCACCCACAGCGCCGTCGCGGCCCAGCCCGCGGGCCGGCCGGACCCGGAGCCGACGGCGCGGGTGGCCCGCAGCAGGACGACGGCGAAGACCAGCGCGAGCGCCGCTGCCGCCACCGAGACGACGGTGCGCGCGTCGGCGTCGCCGAGCTCGGGGCGCAGAGCCTCCAGCAGCGGGCGCCACGGCGTCGCCAGGCTCACCGCCTGCCGCGAGCGGGCGAGCTGGTCGTACACGTGGGCCCCGGCCCACAGCTGCAGCGCGCCGGCGACGACGACGAACCCGACGACCAGGAGGGCGATCCGGGTGAGCGCGTCCCGGGCGGCGCGGGCGCCGTCGCCGCGGACGAGCCACGCCGCGGCGGCGAAGGCCAGGAGCCCGATCGAGTACGTGGCCTTGGTCGACGCGGCCAGCCCGAGCGCCGCCCCGGCGGCGGCAGCGCCCTGGGGGCCGGCGAGCCGCACCCCGAGGGCCACGGCCGCCACGACGAGCCCGACGGCGACGACGTCGACGTGCGCCCCGAGCACCCCGACGCCGACGACGAGCGGGTTGAGGGTCCAGGCGACGTCGACCCGACCGTGCTGCTCCACGGGCAGGGCCAGGCGCAGGGCGGCCCGCGTCCCGACCCACGCGAGGACGACGAGCACCTGCCACGCCCAGACCTCCTGGCGCAGGGAGTCGCCCCCGGCCCAGGCCGACAGGCCGTGCAGCAGGGTGGCGAACGGCCCGTAGACGCTGGGCTCCTCGGTCCAGGGCGCCTCGACCCGGCTCGTCACCGGGTCGGCCCCGCCGCCCCACTCGACCGGCGACTCGACCCAGGGGTTCCCGCCGGTGACGAGGATCCGGCCGTACGCGACGTAGCTGACGTGGTCCGCCGAGCCGAACGGCGCGGTCAGCAGCGCCGCGGCTCCCACGCCGAGCGGCACGAGCCGGCTGCGCAGCGCGGGGACGGCACCGCGCAGCCCGAGCCACACCGCGACGGCGCCCAGGCCGTAGGCGCCCCAGAGGACGGCGGTGACGGCCGCGGGGTCGAGGCTGACCGGCAGGAGCGGCCCGGGAGCCCAGCCGCGTGGCAGCAGGTCGGGCTGGGCGGCGTTGGGCCGGCTGAGGCCGACGAGGAGGAGCAGCGCGACCGAGACCGCGAGCAGGGCGCGCCGGGCCGTCTCGGGTCCCCCGACGCGATGCGACGGGTCCGCCGTCACCCCCGCTGCCACGGCCGCCAGCCGCGCCGGACGAGCGCCAGCCAGACGTCGCGGTACTGCGCGGCTCGGTGCAGCTGGCCCCGCCAGTCCGACCCGCTCACCCGGTGCTGCAGGTCGCACGGCACCTCACGCACGACGAGCCCGGCCCGCAGCACGTCGACGGTGAGCGCGGTCTCGACGCCCCAGCCGCGGGCCAGCGGGGTCGCCGCGTCGTAGGCCGCCGGCGAGAGGCAGCGCATCCCGGACAGCGGCTGGACCGGGCGGAACCCGGTGAGCCGCTCGATCCCGTCGCGGGCCAGGCCGACGACGAGCCCCCGCCCGCCGCCCGCGGTGATCTGCGCGGGCAGGGTCGCGATGGTCATCGCCGCGTCGCCCGTGAGGACGGCCTCGGTGAGGACCCCGAGGTTCGCGGCGGTCTCGCGCAGGTCGCCGTCGACGAACAGGAGGGCGGCCGGCCAGGCGGCGTCGGGGTCGTCGGCGGCGGCGGCCCGCTCCAGCTCGCGCACCCGGGCCACCCCGGTCTCGAGGGCGGCGGCCTTGCCGCGGTTCTGCTCGTGCCGGACGACGGAGGCCCCGGCGGCCTCGGCCACGGCGGCGGTGTCGTCGGTGCTGCCGTCGTCGACGACGACGACCCGGCCCACCTGCGGCAGCGCGCGGACGGCGGCCACCGTGTCCGCGATGCGCTCGGCCTCGTCCTTGCAGGGGACGACGACGGCCACCCGCGCGGCCATCGAGCTCATCAGCGGAGGGTGACCTGGCGGCTCAGGAGCCCCGAGCGGGCGCGGCGCTCGTCGGGAGTGAGCGCGGCGTCCCCGGCGAGCGCTGCGGCGTAGCGCGTGCCCCAGGCCGCGAGCTCGTCCTCGTAGTCGGAGGGCTCGCGCTCGGGGTCGAGGTCCCAGACGGGCACGAGCAGCCCGCAGGCCCGGAAGGCCCCGAGGAGGCGGGTGTCCTCGCCGAGGCCGTCCTCGCCGGCGGCATGGAGCCGGGCGAGGGCGTCGGTGGCGGCGTCCTCGTCGTCGGGCAGGACGACGCGGATGTGGGCGCGGTCGCCGATCCGGACCCAGTAGGCCGACGGCAGGCTCGTCATCGCGACGGTCGGGACGACGGTCTCGTTGGCGCGCTCGAGGGAGGCCTTGGCGTCGCCCTCGAGGTCCTGGTCCTCGACCCAGAAGTCGAAGCCCTCGTGGACGGTGACCTCGAACGAGGTGTCGTCGGCGAGGACGTCCTGGAGCCGGGGGCTGTCGGCCGTGACAGGGGGCGTCGCGGTGACGGGGTGCCCCTGCTCGGCGGCGAGCGCGGCGAGGAGCTGGGCCGCCAGGTCGCGGGAGGCGTCACCGCTGGAGCTGCCGGACTGGGTGCCGATCAGGACGGTGCCGTCGGTGCGGTGCAGCCCGGGCCACGCGAGCGGCAGGACGGTGGCGACGGTGGCCTCGGCGGGCGCGCCCTCCGGGACGTGGGCCGGCTTGACGGTGACGACGGCGGTGGCCGCGGGGATGATCTCGCGCATCGCGACCCAGTCGGTCTCGTTCGGCAGGCCCGCGAACGGGCGCCGCTCGAACGGCGCCGGCTTCGGGGCCGCGGGACGGGAGGCGCGGTCTGCGCGCTGACGACGAGATGCCTTGCCCATGCGCGTCACCCTAATGCCCGGCGGGCGTGCGGCGGACCGGCGCCCCGCTCGAAGCGCACGCCGCGCGACACCCCGTTTCGTCAGCGCTGCACGACGTCCGAATCCCCGGCGCACTGACATTCCGGGGTGACCCCGAAATGTCGAGGCGGGTCAGGTGGCGCGGCGGCGGCTGGGCCCGCCGAGGGTGGCCCACACGACGTTGCCGGTGCGGTCCTCGGTGACGCCCCACTCGTGGGCCAGCGACCGGACGATCCGCAGCCCGCGGCCCGACGACAGCCACACCGTGCGCGGCGCAGGCTTCGGGACGGTGGCGCCGCCCCCGTCGGTGACCTCCACCTCGACGACCTCGGCGCGGATCTTCCACCGGACCCGGATCGTGCCGTCCGACAGCGGACGCGCGTGCCGGACCGCGTTGGTCAGCAGCTCGGAGGCGACCATCTCGGCCTCGCCGACGATCTCCTCGTCGAGGTCCCGGTTCAGGAGGTCCTGGACGATCTCGTGCCGCACGATCCGGACGGACGCCGGGTCGGCCGGGACGCGCATCGTGCAGATGACGCTGTCGGCGCCGGGCCCCGCGGACTCGGTGACGGCCAGACCGTCATCGCCCATCCGGGTGGAGGAAACTACGTCGTCCGAAGTCACGGCGTGACCCTACCTTCTGGCTCCCAGCCGGTCGATGGCCATGGCCGGGTGGTTCGTGATGACGACGTCGACGTCGAGATCGCTGCACAGGTCGAGGTCGGCGGGTTCGTCGACGGTCCACACGAACACGTTGTGACCCCGTGACCGGTACCGATGGACCAGGTGGGGTTTGCGGCGGACGAGCCGGATGTCCAGGCCCACCGCCCCGACGCCGCGCGGCAGGGTCCCGTCGAGGGGCTTGGCCGTCACCCGGTCCGCGATGAGCAGGACGAGCGGGACCTTCGGCGACAGCCGGTGCACCCGCGCCAACGCCCGGGCCGAGAACGACATGACCCGCACGTGCGGCCGCCCCGGGGTGTCACCGCGGTCGAGGTCGAAGTAGCGCAGCGCCTGGACGAGCGTCTTCTCGACGTCGTCGCCGTGCCGGGTGGGGTGCTTGGTCTCGATGAGGGTGACGACCTCCCGCCCGGTACCGACCAGGGTGTCGAGCAGCCGGCGCAGCGTGAGCAGCCGCCCCCGCTCCTCGTCCTGGTCGGGGGCCTCGTCGTCGCCGGCGGGGGTCTTCCAGGAGGCCCAGTCGAGCTCCTCGAGGCGGGACAGCTCGAGGGTCGAGACGAGGCCGGCACCGTTCGAGGTCCGGTCGACGCGCCGATCGTGGACGCAGACCAGATGATGGTCCGCCGTCAGACGGACATCGCACTCGACGCCGTCGGCGCCGTCCTCGAAGGCCTTCTCGTAGGCCCCGAGGGTGTGCTCCGGCCGGTCCGCGCTCGCCCCGCGGTGGGCAACGACGACGGGTCGCGTCCGGGTGGGCGTCTGCTGCTCGACGGTCACACCACTGATCCTCGCGTACCGACTCCCCGTGTGCGACCGCAACCCGCCGAAACCACCTCCGCAGCGGACCGCGGCCGGCGGGCCGGCTCTCAGGGAGTCGGGCCTCCGGCGAGGAGGCGCAGGGCCTGGAACCCGCCCACGACGTCGGTCGCCCTGCCGATGCCGAGCGTTCGCAGGGTCGCGGCGGCCAGGCTCGAGCTGTAGCCCTCGTTGCACACGATGATGACCCGGCAGTCGGAGCCGGTCATCTCGGCGACGTGGTGCGGGCTGGTGGGGTCGAGGCGCCACTCCAGGACGTTCCGGTCGATGACCAGGGCGCCCGGCAGCTCGCCGTCCCGTTGCCGCTGCTCGACGGGCCGGGTGTCCACGACCAGGGCCCCGGCCGCCATCTCGGCTGCGAGGTCCGTCGCCTGGACCCGGTCGAGACCCTGGCGGGCGACATCGACGAGCTCGTCGATCCCCGCGCGCCGCGTCGTGGCCTCTGCGGTCATGGCCGGAGGCTACGCCGCGGGCCGAGGCTGCGATATGGCCCCAACGGGTCATCCCGGGCCGCGCGCCGGTCCCGGGCCGCGCGTCGCCACCGACACCGCCGGACTCACACCCTGCGTCGCTCTACCGTTGGACCATCGTGAGCCTCCCACCGTTCCAGCACCTCGTCGACGACCACTGGCGTGACGTCGCGCGCCTCGCGCACGGGCTCGTCGGCCCGTCGTACGCCGAGGACGTCGCCCAGCAGGCGTGGACCCAGGCGCTCGCCGCGTACCCCCGGCTCACGCACGCCCGCAACCTCCGCTCGTGGCTTCTGACGATCACGCACCGATGTGCGATGGACCATCACCGCTCGGCCCGGCGCACGGTGCCCCACGACGACCCGCCCTCGCTCGCCGGGACGGCGACCGTCGACCACCCGGAGCCGCCGGACGGCGAGCTGTGGGCCCGGGTCGCGGCCCTCCCGGCCCGGCAGCGCGAGGCCGTCGTCCTGCGCTTCGTGGGCGACCTCGACCATCGCGCGATCGCCACCGCCCTCGGCACCACCCCCGGCATGAGCAGGCGTCTGGTCAGCGACGCTCTCGCCACCCTCCGGCTCGACATCGAGGACCCCTCATGAGCATCCCCAACCCGTTCACCGCCCTCGCCCCCAGGACCTCCCACCCGCCGGTGCTGCCTCCCACCGACGTCTCGTACGTCGTCGAGGACACCGCTGTGGGCCGGCTGCTGCTCGCCGTCCGCGCGGACCGCCGCGTCGTGACCTGCGCGTACGCGCCCGACGACGAGGCCGCGGGCCGCTGGCTGCAGCGGGTCGCGGACCGGGTGAGCCCGCGGGTGCTGCGCCGACCCGCTGACACCGACGCCCTCAGGCACGCGGTGGAGGACTATCTCGCCGGACGGACGCGCACGCTCGACGTCGTCCCGGACCTCGCCCTCGCCTCGGCCTTCCAGCGAGAGGTGCTGTCCGGCCTGGCCACGAGCGTCGGTTACGGGCAGCGGACGACGTACGCGTCGCTCGCGGGCCGGATCGGGCACCCGCGGGCCGCCCGCGCGGTGGGGACCGCGCTCGGCGGCAACCCGCTCTGCGTCGTCATCCCGTGCCACCGGGTGGTGCCGGCCACGGGTGGGATCGGGGGGTACGCCGGCGGCCCGGCGGCCAAGGAGCGCCTCCTGGCGCTCGAGGCCGCCGGCGGCTGAGCCGGACGGCGACCGGGGTGCGCGGCGGTCAGGCGTCGTCGTCGGGGTCGAGCAGGCGCCCCTCGTCGGGATAGCCGCCGAGCAGCTCGGCCATCGCCAGGTGCGGCTTGGCCTCGGCCGGCCGGCCCTGCCGCTGCAGCGTGCGCCCGAGCAGCAGGTTGGCGTAGGCCTCGTCGGGGTCGTCGACGAGGATCGCCCGGGTCACCCGCTCGGCCCGGCCGAGCTGCGCGGAGTGGTAGTACGAGCGGGCCAGCAGCAGCCGGAGCTCGGTCGTCCCGTGCAGCGGGGGCTCGAGCGCGCTGGCGTCGACGAGCGCCGACAGCTCCTCGGCGGCCGCCTGGTACTCGCCGTGCTCGAAGAGGCCCCGCGCCCTCTGGTAGCGCTCGGCCATCCCGGTCTCGGACGTGCTCATGGGACGCACAACACTGCTCGGGTGGGGGTCATTCCGGCGGCTCGTCCTGGGGCGCCCGCAGCGGGCCGGAGTCGGGCTTGCCCTTCGGCAGCCGGCGGCCGATCACCGCGGCCGCGCGGTCGGCGAGCTCGACGCCGGCACCGTCGTACAGCTGGAAGCCGGCGTGGGCGCCGCGCTCCAGTGCCGTCGCGAGGTCGTCGTCGTGCTGGGCGACGACCGCCACCGCCCCCTCGTACCCGTTGGTCCGGAGCTCGTCGAGCGCGTCGAGGTTGTTGCCGTGGAACGGCATCGAGAGGACGACCAGGGAGACGTCGCAGAACGGCCGGCTCGACCACAGCTCGGGGTCCGTCGCGTCGGCCTCGACGACGCGCAGGCCGTGGGCGGCGAGCCGTTCGCAGCGGTCCCGTGAGGTCTCGACGCCGACCACCTCCAGGCCGTAGCCGTGGCGCAGCCGCTCGTAGGCGGCGCGACCCACCCGCCCCATGCCGAGCACGACCGCGTCGGCCCCGGTGAGGTCGAGCGGCCGGTCCTCGGGGTGGGTCCGCTCGACCGACCGGTCCGGCAGCACCCCCCGCAGCGCCTCGGACAGGTACTCGGGGAAGCGCCCGGGCAGGGCCGCGACGACGAAGCTGGCCGCCACGGTGGTCGCGATGACGCGTACCCACTCCGGGTCGAGCATCCCGACGGGAGCGAGGGCCACGACGATGAGCCCGAACTCCGAGTAGTTGCCCAGGGTCGTCCCGGTGAGGATCGCCGTGCGCCGCCGGAGTCGGGCCAGCCACAACAGGACCGAGAAGCCCAGCGCCTTGAGCGGGAGGAGCAGCAGCAGCGCCAGGGCCACCCCGAGCTCGGTGGGGGTCGGCAGGCCACCCAGCCCGATGGAGACGAAGAACGCCACGAGCAGGAGGTCCTTGAGGGCGAAGATGCTCTTGGACAGCTCGTCCGCGACCGGGTGGCGCGCCAGCAGCATCCCGATGACGAGCGCGCCGAGGTCCCCCTTGACCCCCAGCGCCTCGAAGAGCGCGTACCCGGGGACGAGGGCGGCGACGACGCCGAAGAGAGCCAGCAGCTCGCCGTGCCCCACGACGGACAGCACCCGCCGCAGCACGACCGCGCCGGGGATGACGAGGACCAGCAGGACCGCCCACGGGCTGGGCGGTCGACCCTCCGCGGACGCGAGGAAGGCCACGGCGGCGACGTCCTGGACGACGAGGATGCCGATGGCCGTGCGGCCACCGAAGGAGCGGTTGGTGCCGCGCACCTCGAGCAGCTTGACGACGACGACGGTGCTCGAGAACGACAACGCGAAGCCGACGAGGAACCACGTCCTCGGAGCCGTCCCGGCCAGGCCCACCCCGAGGGCGCCGAGGGCACCGATGGCCCCGGCGATGACGGTCGTCGTGACGAGCATGTGCGCGGCCGCGGTGCCCCACACCTCGCGGCGGAGCAGGGTGCGCACATCCACCTTCAGGCCCACACCGAAGAGGAGGACGGTAACGCCGAGGTCGCCCACGAACTCGAGCGTCGGCTCCGCCTGGACGCCGGCGGCGCTGAGCACGAAGCCCGCGGCGAGGAACCCGACGAGCGGCGGCACGCGCACGGAGGAGGCGACGAGCCCGCCGACGAGCGCGGCGAGCAGGATCGTCGAGATGCCGTCCACCGTCCCTCCTGGGTCGACCGGGCCCCCATTGTCGCAGGCGCGGGCCGCCGGGGCACTGCTCGCCGGGGGCCTCGGGCACGCCTGCGGGCGGACACGGGGCCGACCCGGTCCCCCACGCAGGCGCCGTCTCGGGGGAGGATCGGTACGTGAGCGTTCCGCACCCCCCGACCCCGGAGCAGGAGCCCCGGCCGTCCCGGCCCGGGCGCCGCGGGCCGCGGGAGGGCCCGGCCCGGTTCGGGGCGTCGGCACGCAAGGTCGGCAAGGGCGGCGCTGCGTCGGCGCGTGCCGTGGGGCGCGGCGGGGCGGCGTCGGCGCGCGCCGTGGGCCGTGGCGGCCGGGCCGCGGGGCAGCACTTCCGTCGGTTCGCCTCGGCCGACGGGGCCGGTGACACCGGCCTCGCCCGGCTCACCGAGATGCACGCGGTCACCGTGGCCGGCGACGCGGCGGTCACCGTGTCGCTCGCGGGCACGATCTTCGCGATGCCCACCGACGAGGCCCGGGGGCGGGTCGCCCTGTTCCTCCTGCTCACGATGGCCCCGTTCGTGCTGCTCGCGCCGCTCATCGGCCCGCTGCTCGACCGGTTCCGGCACGGTCGCAGGTGGGCGCTCGGCACGACCCTGGCGCTGCGCGGCTTCCTCGCGTGGGTCCTCGCGTCCGCGGTCGTCGAGGACAGTGCGTGGCTGTTCCCCGCCGCGCTCGGCTGCCTCGTCGCGTCCCGCAGCTACACCGTGGCGCGCGCCGCGGCCGTGCCGCGCCTCCTGCCGCGCGACATCACGCTCGTCAGCGCCAATGCGCGGCTGAACATCTCGGGCATCGTCGGCATGACCCTGGGCGGCGGCCTGGCCGGGGCCGCCTCGCAGGTCGGCCCGGAGTGGTCGCTGCGCGTCGCGTTCGTCATCTTCGTCATCGCCACGGTCATGTCGATCCGGCTCCCCGACCGGGTCGACTCGACCCTCGGGGAGGTCGACGTCGACGGCACGCCGGTCGGGCGGGAGCCCCTGGACCAGCCCGAGCGCGGCGCGCGGCGCATGCGGGCCCTGCCGGTGCCGGTCCGCTACGTCCTGTGGCTGACGACCGGCGCTCGGCTCCTCAGCGGTTTCCTCACCCTGTTCCTGCTCTTCCTCATGCGTGAGCACCCGATCCCGGGGTGGAGCGGCCCGCTCGTGCTCGGCCTCGTCGTCGCGGCGGCCGGGGTGGGCAACGCCCTGGGTTCGCTCATCGGCAACCGCAAGGACAACCCGGCACCCGAGGCGATGGCGACGGTCATCGCGTTCGTCGCCGTCGCCGTCGTGATCGTCACCATCCTGCTCTACTCCGTGTGGACGCTCATCCTCGTCGGCCTGGCGGCGGGGGTGTACGGGCAGCTCGCCAAGCTGTGCCTCGACGCCCTCGTCCAGCGCGACGTCGCGGACATGACCCGGGCGCGGGTCTTCTCGTGGTCCGAGACGATCCTCCAGGCGTTCTGGGTGGTCGGGGGGACCATCGGGATCCTCGTGCCCCTGGAGCCGGCCCTCGGGTTCAGCATCATCACGCTCGTCATCGTCCTCGCCGGGCTCGTCGCGGTGCGCTCGCGCCGGCTCGGCGGGCCCCGACGCGTGCCGGTCGGATGACCGGGGCGGCCGGCCCGGCCCCGTCGGGGGACTCCGGGGCCGGTCCCGTGGTGCCCGGTCCGGGCCCGGACCGGGCACGGGTCGTGGCGGCCGTCCTCACCGCGCTCGTCGTCGGGTCCGTCATCGCGGTGCTCGTGGGCGGCGACCTCGACGAGGTCCAGCGCTTCGTCGCCTCGACCGGGGCGTGGGGTCCGCTGGTCTACGTCGCCGTGCACGTCGCGCTCACCCTCGTCCCGGTGCCGAAGAACCTGCTGGCGGGCATTGCAGGGGCGCTGTTCGGGGTGGCGGGCGGCATCGCGGCGTCCTGGACCGGGGCGATGCTCAGCGCCGTCGTGACGTTCTGGCTCGCGGGCCGGCTCGGCCGCCGCGCCGTCGCCGAGCTGACCGGGCCTCGGGTCGTCCGCGTCCAGGACCTGCTGCGCCGACGCGGTCTGCTCGCCGTCGTGCTCGCGCGCCTCACCCCGGTGGTGCCGTTCACGGTCATCAACTACGGCGCGGGGGTCAGCGCGGTCTCGTGGCGCGACTTCGTCCTCGGGACGGCTGTCGGGGTCGTCCCCGGGACGGTCGCCTACGTCGTCGTCGGGGCGTCGGTGAGCCAGGACGCGACGACCATCGGCCTCGCCCTGGCCGCCGGGGTGCTCCTCCTCGTCGCGACCGCCCTGCTCGCCCGCCGCCTCCGCCGCCACTGACCCCTGCCCGCCGCCCTCCTCCCCCCCGCTCTTTCCCGACTTTTAGGCCGGCGTCGGCGCGGCGCGCCGTTCCGACGGCGTGTCAGCGGACGCCGGCCTGAGAAGTGGGGAGAGGTTGGGGTCGCTCCGGACGCGGCACCCGGGCGAGGGTCGACTGACCGACCCAGGTCGGGACGGCGCGGGCCACGTCACGGGGGGCGTCGACGGTCACCAACGAGCGCCGCACCGCATCGGCCCAGGCCCGGTCCCCGCGCCAGATCTCGGTCATCGTCCGCAACGTCGTCGTCAGGCGGGCATCGACGTCGTACCCCGGGTCCTCGTCGCACACGTCCACGTCGTCCCCGCTGACCACGACCCACCACCGACGCGCCCGCGGCTCGATGTCGGTGTACGTGAACGACACGACGGTGCGGCGCCGTGGCCAGCTGCGGACCGGGATCGTGCGCTTGAGGTCCCACATGAGCAGGTGCGGGTCGAGATCCTCGTCCCCGAGCTCACCGACCCAGCGCACCCCCCACGCGCCGAGCGCGTCGACGACTCCGCGCAGCTCCTCGCCGCAATCGGTGAGCTCGTAGACCGGGCGCCCGCGGCGACTCACCCGTCGGAGGACACCGGCCCGTTCGAGCCGCCGCAGTCGCTTCGAGAGCAGCGTGGGCGACATCTTCGGTACGCCCCGTCGCAGGTCGCTGAAGTGCTGGCTCCCGCTGAGCAGCTCACGGACGATGAGAAGGGTCCAGCGCTCGTCGAGCACCTCCATCGCCTTGGCCACTGGGCAGAACTGCCCGTACGTCGATCCCATGACCCACCTCCGTGGCGCGCCGACAGGTCCCGGCGCCCTTCCCCAAGTCAACCGATGCCGGGTGGCACGCGCCAGTACACATCGTGGACCGTCGCCGGTCCAGATCCCGCACTCGACGCCGACGCGGCGGCGCGGGACGTTGGTGGCCCCACGAAAGGAGCATCACCATGACTGTCCACCACCCGGCCCCAGCACCGTCGGAGGTCAAGCAGCGCCACCGCGCCCTCTGGGCCCTCGGGGACTACGCCAGCGTCGCCGACGTCGTGATCCCCGGCCTCGGCGCGACCCTCGTCGAGGCCGGTGGAGTCCGCGCCCGCGAGCGCGTCCTCGACATCGCGGCCGGGTCCGGAAACGCCTCGCTGTGGGCGGCGCGCACGGGGGCGGACGTCACCGCGTCCGACCTGACCCCGGAGCTGCTCGAGGCCGGCAGGGCACGGGCCGAGGCGGAGGGACTGCACCTCCGCTGGGACGTGGCGGACGCCGAGGACCTGCCCTACGCCGATGCCGACTTCGACGTCGTCCTGTCCTGCGTCGGGGTGATGTTCGCCCCGATCCACGAGGCGGCGGCGGCAGAGCTCCTGCGCGTCTGTCGACCCGGCGGCCGGATCGCGCTGGCCAACTGGACCCCGGAGGGGTTCGTCGGGCGCCTCCTGGCGACGCTGAAGCCCTGGGCCGCGACGCCACCCCCCGGGGCGCAGCCACCCCCGCTGTGGGGCTCCGAACCGCACGTCCGCGCACTCTTGGGGGACGCCGTGACCGACCTACGCGCGGAGCGCCGAGAGGTCATCGTGGACGCCTTCGCCACCCCCGAGGAGTTCCGCCGCTTCTTCGTCGAGCGCTACGGGCCGACGCATGCGGCGCACCGGTCCGTCGCCCACGATCCGGCGCAGCAGGTGGCGCTCGAGACCGCGATGGATAGCCTCGCCGCCGACGCCGACGAGGGCGGAGGCACGATGCGCTGGGAGTACCTCCTCGTCACCGCGACCCGGACCTGACCGACCCCTCGCACTTCTCAGGCTGGCGTCGGCGCGGCGCGCCGTTTCGACGGCGTGTCAGCGGACGCCGGCCTGAAAAGTCGGGGAAACCGCGGGGGCGAGGGGCGGGTCAGAGGCGGCGGGATCGGTGGGTCAGTGGGCGGCGGGCTCGGTGTGGGCCGGCTCGTCGCCACCCCGCCGGGCGCGGCGCACGGCGGTGACGACGGCGACGACGACCGCGCCGACGAGGGCGCCGGCCACGGCCGACCCGATGGTGTTGACCACCCAGCCGAGGACCCCGCCGAGCGCACCGGTGGCGTCGTGGGCAGCCTCCTCGAGGAAGTGCACGACGGCGTACGGCCCGTGCCAGCCGAGGTCGTCGGCCCCGACGAGCAGGATGTGCCCACCGACCCAGAGCATCGCGACGATGCCGAGCGTCGAGAGCCCGGCGAGCACCTTGGGCATCGCCCGGACGATGGCCTCCCCCAGCCGCCGGGCGCCCTCGGACTCCCGCTCCGCCAGATGCAGCCCGATGTCGTCCATCTTCACGATGAGCCCGACGACCCCGTAGACGAGGATGGTGATGAAGAAGGCGACGACGACGAGGATCAGCGCCCGGGTCACGAACGGTTCGGAGGCCACGTCGTTGAGGGCGATGACCATGATCTCGGCGGACAGGATGAGGTCGGTGCGGATGGCCCCCGACACCATCGCCTTCTCCTGCTCGGGCCCGACCGCCACGACCGGCTCGGTGTGCGTCTCGTGGTGCGCGAGCTTCTCCCAGATCTTCTCGGCACCCTCGAAGGCGAGGTAGGTCCCGCCCAGCATGAGGATCGGCGTCAGCAGCCAGGGCAGGAACTGGCTGAGCAACAGGGCCAGCGGCAGGATGATGAGCAGCTTGTTGCGGATCGAGCCGATCGCGATCTTCTTGACGATGGGCAGCTCGCGGTCGGGCGTCACCCCTTCGACGTAGCGCGGAGTCACCGCGGTGTCGTCGACGACCACCCCCGCCGCCTTGGCACTCGCGCGCCCGGCCGCAGCCCCGACGTCGTCGACCGACGCGGCCGCGATCTTGGCGATCGCGGCGATGTCGTCGAGCAGGGCGACGAGCCCTCCGGCCATGGGTGCGGTCCTCTCGGTGCGTTCGGGACACCGAGCTGCTTCGGCGCTCCCGTGGAGGCAAACGCTATCGGGCCCCGGCGGTGACGACGGCCCGACGTCCGCCGAGGAATGCCGTCCCGGGTTCGTCGCGCGGCGCGAGATGGCCGCAGCCGGGCCGCCCCGGCCGGTCAGTCGACGAGGGCCTGCTCGTCCGCGGCGCTCGCAGCGGCGGCGGCCGTGGCGGCCGCGGCGACGTCGGCCAGCACCTCGTCGAGGGTCGCGTACTCGCGGGTGCGGGAGATCTTCGACAGGCGACACGCGAGCCGGGTGGGCTCGTGACGGCCGAGGCACGCAGCGATCAGGTCGTCCTGCCGGGTGGGGAAGGGGTGGTCGGCGAACGCGCGCCGTAGGTCGTCGAGATCTCTCTCCAGCGTCGGGTCCTCGGGCTGTTCGTCCGTCCCCCGGTCCTGCTGCACCATCGTCATCCCACCGGACCTCCTCGTCCGTCCGCCCGCGTCGGCGAGCGTCCACGACATTACCCCGACCACCCGACGGGCAAACGGGCTTCTCCGATTTCCGCAGGTCAGCGGGCCGCGCCGCCGCCCGCGGAATGTCGTGCCGCGTCCGGCCCTTGACCTGCACATGCGTGCATCCACCTACGACTCCTACGGAGACCTCGACTCCCTCCGCGTCCGCGACCTCCCGGACCCCAAGGTCGGCCCCGGCGAGGTCCTCGTCGAGGTGCGGCGCGCCGGCGTCAACCCTGTCGACTGGAAGGTGATGGCCGGCGGCCTCGACCCGATGCTGGAGGCGAGCTTCCCCGTCGTGCCCGGCTGGGACGTCGCCGGGGTCGTGCGCCAGGTCGGCCTGGACGCCCCGGAGGCCGCCGTCGGGGACGAGGTGCTCGCCTACGCGCGCAAGGACTGGGTGCACGGCGGGACCTTCGCCGAGCTCGTCACCGTCCCGGCCCGCGCCATCGCGCACAAGCCCGCGGGGCTCGGCTGGGACGAGGCGGGCGCCCTGCCCCTGGCCGGGCTCACCGCGCTGCGCACGCTGCGCCGCCTCGAGGTGGGCGCGGGCGACACCGTCCTCGTCCATGCCGCGGCGGGCGGGGTCGGGCTGTTCGCGGTGCAGATCGCCCGCGAGCTCGGGGCCCGGGTCATCGGGACGGCGTCCGAGGCCAACCACGCCCGGCTCCGCGAGCTGGGTGTCACACCCGTCACCTACGGCGAGGGCCTCCCCGCGCGGGTCCGCGACCACGCCCCCGACGGGGTCGACGCCGTCGCGGACTTCGTCGGCGGAGTCGTCGAGGACACTCTCGCCGTCCTGCGCCCCGGCGGCCGGCACGCCTCGGTGGCCGACCCGGCGGTGCTCGAGCACGGCGGCACGTCGGTCTGGGTCCGTCCGGACGGCGAGGCGCTCCGCTGGCTCGCCGAGCTCGCTGTCTCCGGTGCTCTCGTCGTCGACATCGCGGGCTTCTACGGGCTCGACGAGGTCGCCGAGGCGTTCCGCAGGAGCCAGGAGGGCCACGTGCGCGGCAAGCTCGTCGTCGTCGTGTCGCACGACTGAGGCCCGCGGTCGAACCGGACGCAGAGGCTCTGTCAAGCCTTGTCAATTGGTCTGCATCGATGCCGAATCGCGCGCCGTCTCGGCGGTAACGTCTCGAAACGGCCCTCCCCGGGGCCTGATGGTCGAGCAGCGTGCCATCCGTTTCGTCAACGAATCGGAGCCCGCATGCCTCCTGTCCACGCAGTCGCCGACAGCACCCAGCCCACGCTGGGCTCCACCCCCACTGTCCCCAGCGTCGAGGACCTGCTGACCGCCCTCGGTGACGCCACCTGCCCGACCGAGCAAGCGCGCATCGTCGACGAGGTCGTCCACGCCACCCTTCCCCTGGCCGACAGCCTCGCCGCGCGGTACGCCGGCCGGGGCATCGACAGCGAGGACCTCACCCAGGTGGCCCGCACGGCGCTCGTGGCTGCCGTCCACCGGTACCGGCCCGACGCCGGCCGGCCGTTCACGGCGTTCGCGGTGCCGACGATTCGTGGCGAGCTGAAGCGCCACTTCCGCGACGCCGGCTGGATGGTCCGGCCGCCGCGTGGGATGCAGGAGCTGCGCGCAGAGGTCGTCCGCGCCGAGGAGGACCTGCGCCACCACCTGGGCCGCAACCCTGAGCCCGCCGAGGTCGCCGAGGTCGTCGGGCGGAGCACCGCGGAGGTCTACGACGCTCGTGGCTGCGCCTCGGCCTTCTCGCCGGGCTCCCTCGACGCACCGACCCCGATGGGCGGCACCGTGGGGGACCTCCTCGCGGCCCCGGGCGACGCCGCGTCGGACATCGAGCTGCGGGCGGCGGTGCGGGCCGAGCTCGCGCGGCTGAGCCCCCGGGAGCGGCTCATCGTGTGCCTGCGCTTCGAGGACGAGCGCACCCAGAGCGAGATCGGGAAGGTCGTCGGGGTCAGCCAGATGCAGGTGTCCCGGCTGCTCGCGTCGATCCTGCGGCGCCTTCGGGACGGGCTCGACCCCGCCACCGCCGCCTGACCCGCCCGCGCGACCTGCGGCCCCCTGGGCTTCGCGCCGGGTAGCGTCGCGGCCATGCGTGTGGTTGGCCGCGTCCTCGTCCTCGTCCTCGTCCTCGCCGTGGGTGGGGCCGTCGCGGGCTACTGGTATGCCCGCCCGCTCGTCCACACCGGGACGGGGTACGCCGCGCACAACGCGTGCGCCGTCACCTTCATCGCGGGCCGGGACGACCCCGCGGCCGACCTGCCCCCCAACCCGCTCGTCCCCTACCTCACGGGCTACGAGAACAAGGCCGGCCGGTCCGCGACAGCGGCGACGCTGTGGCTCCTCGCCAAGCAGAAGGCCTACTACGCGCCGGGCTACGGCTGCACGGTGGCGGCCGAGCGCCCCGAGCTGGGCCGCGCGACCAAGGTCGAGAGCGACCCCAACCCGCTGAGCGACGCGCCCGCGCCGGAGCCGGACCCGGACGTCGACGCCGCCGTGGCGCGTGCCTTCGGGGACGACCGCACCGAGGGCGAGCGCGAGACCCTCGGCACCCGCGGCATCGTCGTGCTCCGCGACGGCAAGCTCCTCGCGGAGCGGTACGCCGACGGGTTCGACGCCCAGACCCCGCAGCTCGGCTGGTCGATGGCCAAGAGCGTGACCAACCTGATGGTCGGGCGGTACGTCCTGGACCGCGAGCTGTCGATCGAGGAGTCCGGGCTGCGGCCGGAGTGGACCGACGAGCGCAAGGACATCACCGTCGACCAGCTGATGCGGATGACGAGCGGGCTCTCCTGGGACGAGACCTACGACCTCGGCACCCCCATCACCCAGATGCTGTACGCCGAGCCGGACATGGCCGCGTACGCCGCGAGCCAGCCCATCGTCCACCAGCCCGGGACGTACCAGCAGTACTCGAGCGGCTCGACGAACATCCTCTGCTCCTGGGTCACCTCGCTCGCCGACGTCCCCGACACCGACTTCCCGCGCAGCGCCCTGTTCGCGCCCCTCGGCCTGTCGTCGGCCGTGTGGGAGCCGGACGCGGCCGGCCGCCCGGTGTGCAGCTCGTACCTGTGGGCGACGCCCCGGGACTGGGCCACGATCGGGCAGTTCGCCCTCCAGGACGGGGTGTGGAACAAGGAGCGGCTGCTGCCCGAGGGCTGGATGACGGAGTCGACGACGGCCACCCGCGTGGCCGAGAGCGAGGAGGAGGGCTACGCGGCCGGCTGGTGGGTCAACCGGCGCACCGACGGCAGCCTCGTCAACCCCGCCCTGCCCGAGGACGCGTACTGGGCGAGCGGCCACGACGGGCAGCGGCTGTACGTCGTGCCGTCGGCTCGCCTCGTCGTCGCCCGGCTCGGCTTCTCGCCGCGGGTCGAGGCGTCCGGTCTGCGCACCGACGAGCTCGTCCGCGACCTCGTCGCCCTCACCCCGCCCGAGTGAGGGTGGCCCTCAGAACGCGGAGGTGACCTCGACGTCGCCGTTCTCGTCGACGTCCCCGAACAGCGGGATGCACGAGACGTCGGAGGTCCCGCCGCCCTCGCCGGTGGCGCTGCAGACGGTGTCGACGGTGCCGCCGTCGGCGCCGGTGAACTGCATCGTGAAGAAGAGCGGCACCGCCTGACCGTCCGCGAAGGTGGCCTGCATCCCCTCGACGGAGCGACCGATGCCGCCGTTCTCCTCGAGGCTCCAGCCGTCCTCGACCCGGGCGCCGCCGACGTCGAAGCCGTCCCCGATGACCACGACGACGGTCGTGCCGGTGCCCTCCGGGATCTCGGTGGGGAAGCCCGTCGGCATGGAGGTGCGGACGTCGTCGACGGCCTCGTTGACCGAGCGGGCGAAGAAGAAGACACCGGCGATGGCGACGAGGATGGCGACCACGACGAGCACGACGACGGCGATGAGGCAGCCCTTGGCGCCACTGCTCATGCCCGTCTTCTGGGGCATCGGTGCCTGGCCTCCGGGCTGCGCGTAGCCGGCGTCGCCGTACGCGGGCACCGGTGCCGCCACGGGGTCCCGGAAGTGCTCGGTCCACTGCTGGCCGTCCCACCACCGCTCGCGGCCGTCGGGCTGCGGGTGCCATCCGGGGGGTGCGCTCATGGGTCCAGGCTAGGGCCGGGCGCGCCCGCGCGACAGGCCGACCGCGGTTCAGGCCCCGGTGGGACCGAAGACGGCGTCGACGGCGGGGATCCGGGCGCGGTACCCGGCGAGCAGCTCGCGAGCGACGGTGACCGAGTCGACGAGCGGGTGCAGCGCGAACGCCTCGACCGCTCGGCGGGGTGACCCGGTGAGCGAGGCCTCGATGACGAGCCGGTCGACCGCCTTGACCTGCTGCACGAGCCCCAGCGGATGCCCGAGCAGCGGGGAGGTCGGGACGGGGTGGGGCCCGTCGGCGTCGACCGTGCACGGGACCTCGACGACGGCGTCCGCGGGGAGCCCCGGCACCGTGGTGCCGTTGCGGACGTTGAGGATGAGCGAGGCCGGCTCCCCGCGCGAGATGGCGGCCATGATCGCGAGCGCGACGCCCTCGTAGCCGCCGCCCTGGACGTCGACCTCGGCGCGTTCCTCGTCCTGCCCGCGGGCTTCCTTCATGTACGTCGCGTTGCGCTCGAGCCGCACCCGGTCCCACTCGGCCAGCACCCCCGGCGCCCCGGCGCCGAGGCCGTCGTAGAAGCCCTGCTGCTGGTCGAGCAGGTACTCGCCGCGGGTCTGCGCCGCCGCGGTGATCGACCGGATCGCGTCGCGGGTGAAGTAGAAGTAGTAGAGGTACTCGTTCGGGAGCATGCCGAGGGTCCGCACCCAGTCGAGCCCGAACAGCTGGCCCTCCTCCATCGCCGCGAGCCCGGCGTCGTCGGCGAGGAGGTCCGGCAGGACGTCCCGTCCGTCGTGGTGCAGCCCCCGCAGCCAGCCGAGGTGGTTGAGGCCCACGTAGTCGACGGTCGTGGCGGCCGGGTCGAGCCCGAGGGTCGCGGCGGCCCGGCGCGCGAGGCCGATGGGGCTGTCGCAGATGCCGACGACCCGGTCGCCGAGCACCGCCTGCATCGCCTCGGTGATCATGCCCGCGGGGTTGGTGAAGTTGATGACCCAGGCGCCCGGTGCCAGCGCCGCGACGCGTTGCGCGACGTGCATCGCGACCGGCACGGTGCGCAGCCCGTAGGCGAGACCGCCGGGCCCGGTCGTCTCCTGGCCGAGCAGCCCGAGGTCGAGCGCGACGCGCTCGTCGGCGGTGCGCCCTTCGAGCCCGCCCACGCGGATCGCGGAGAAGACGAAGTCGCTGCCCTCGAGCGCGGTGTCGAGGTCGGTCGTCGCGTGGACCCGGGGCGGGTCGTCGTGCCCGGCGGCCATCTCGGTGAGGACCCGGGTGATGGTGGCGAGGCGCGCCTCGTCGACGTCGTGGAGCCAGACCTCGTCGACCCTGCTCTCGTGCCGGTCCCGCAGGAGGGCGCCGTAGACGAGCGGGGTCCGGAAGCCTCCCCCGCCGAGCATCGCGAGCCTCATCCGAGGATCACCTCGGTGCCCGCCGCACGGCACGCGGCGAGCGTCGCCGGGTCGGCTCCCTCGTTCGTCACGAGGACGTCGACGGCCCCCGCCTCGCAGACCCGCAGCGAGCCGGTGCCGGGCATCTTGTGCCGGTCGACGAGCAGGACCGCGGTGTCGGCCGCGCGCAGCAGCGCCCGCTTGACCGGCACCTCGACGGCGGTGGTGTCCAGCACGGTCCCGTCGGCGCGGACGCCGCTGGCGCCGAGGAAGACGTGGCTGCCGTGGACCTGGCGGGCGGCGTCCTCGGTGAGCGAGCCGACGAGCGAGTGGTAGGTCCGCCGGACGACGCCCCCGAGGAGGATCAGCTCGACGGCGTCGTCGTCGCGCAGCACGTCGAAGACGGCGAGACTGGCCGTCACGACGGTGATCGGGCGCCCCCGGAGCTCTTTCGCCAGCAGCATGGTCGTCGTCCCGATGTCGAGCACGACGCAGTCGCCGTCGCGCACCAGCGCCGCGCCCCGCCGCGCGACCACGGTCTTGTCCGCGGCATCGGTGGCGGCGACCTCCGCGAAGCCCCGGACGGCGTCGGCATCCGCGACGTCGGCAGGGATGGCACCCCCGTGCACCCGCCGCAGCGCCCCGAGCGTCTCGAGCTCGATGAGGTCGCGGCGCACGGTGGCGATGCTGACCCCGCACAGGCTCGCGAGCTCCTCGGTCGTGGCGGTGCCCTGGGCCTGGACACGGCCCACGATCGATCGCTGTCGGGCTACCCGCATGCCGACACCATACCGAGCATAATTCTTCAAAGCCTGATGGCTGTTGAATGTTTCTGTGCATCTATTGCTTGCTCGGACCCCTCGTGGGGTGCATGCTGGCGACTTCACCGACGAGACCAAGGAGCCCCACCGTGTCCTCGCAGGCCTTCGACCCGCTCGCTGCACTGCGACGGGACGGCGACCCCGACGTCGACGTGTTCGTGTGGGGGACGGTGTTCCTCGACATCATCATGACGGGTCTCGAGGCGCTGCCCGAAGGCGGGCAGGAGGTGTGGGCCGAGGGGATGGGGTCCTGCCCCGGCGGCATCGCCAACCTCGCCGTCGCGGCCCGTCGGCTGGGCCTGCGCACCTCGCTCGCCGCCGCGTTCGGGGACGACGCCTACGGGGACTTCTGCTGGGACACCCTCGCCGACGAGGAGCATGTCGACCTCAGCCGCTCCCGCCGCTTCGAGGGCTGGCACTCGCCGGTGACCGTGTCGATGGCCGTCGCCCGTGACCGGGGGATGGTCAGCCACGGCCACCCGCCGCCCATCGAGGCCTCCGCCCTGATCGGCGACCCTCCCCGGTCGCGCGCGGTCATGGCCGAACTCACCCCCGACCGCCCCCTCTTGGGCACCGACGGGCCCACCTGGGTCGAGAAGGCCAAGGCGGGCGGGGCGCTCATCTTCGCCGACGTCGGCTGGGACCCCACGGGTCGCTGGCCCCTCGACCTCCTCGACCAGCTGCAGGTGTGCGACGCCTTCCTGCCCAACGCCGTCGAGGCGATGGCCTACACCCGCACCCGGACCCCCAACGAGGCCCTGTACGTGCTCGCCGACCTCGTCCCGCTCGCGGTCGTCACGAACGGCGAGGAAGGCGCGCTGGCCATCGACTCACGCACCGGCGAGGAGGCCGTCGTCCCGGCACTGCGCGTCGACGCGCTCGACCCCACCGGCGCCGGCGACGTCTTCGGCGCGGCCGTCGTGCTCGGCACCGTGGCCGGATGGCCGCTGCCGCAGCGCGTCGCGTTCGCGTCGCTCTGCTCGGCGCTGGCCGTCCAGCACTTCGGCGGCTCCCTCGCCGCCCCCGGCTGGGGTGACATCGCCGACTGGTGGCACGGGCTGCGCGACGGCGCCGCCACCGACAGCTACCACCGGTCGCTGCGCCGCCGCTACGAGTTCCTCGACGACCTCGTCCCCCACGTCCCGCTCGGGGCCGTCCACCGCGCCACCGCCACCATCGCCCGCCACGTCGACGTCGAGGGATACCCCCCCGACACCACCCGTCACCGAGGAGCATCCGCATGAGGAGACGTCCGACCACCACCCTGCTCGCGGCAAGCGTGCTCGGGGCACTCGCCCTGACCGCCTGCACGCCCGGCTCGACCACCGGCAGCAGCCCGAGCGAGCAGCCGAGCGGAGACGTCAACACCGACCCCGCCTCGATGGGCGAGGTCACGCTGACCGTCTGGGACCAGGAGGTGCGCGGCGGCCAGGCGGCCCAGATCGAGCAGCTCAACAAGGAGTTCCAGGAGAAGTACCCCAACATCACGATCGAGCGGGTCACCCGGTCCTTCGACGATCTCAAGACGACGCTGGGCCTCGCCCTCTCCGGCAACGACGCGCCCGACGTGTTCCAGGCCAACAACGGCCGCCCCGACATGGGCAAGTTCGTCCAGGCCGGGCAGCTGCTGCCGCTCGACCGCTACGCGGAGGCGTACGCCTGGGGCGAGCGCTACCCCGAGTCGGTGCGCAAGTACTCGAGCTACTCCGAGGACGGCACGACCTTCGGGACCGGCAACCTGTACGGCCTGCCCCAGGTCGGCGAGGTCGTCGGCATCTTCGCCAACACCGCCCTGCTCGAGGACGCCGGCGTCGACGAGGTCCCCGCCACGTGGGCGGACTTCGAGGCCAGCCTCGAGACCGTCAAGTCCGCCGGCGAGCTGCCGCTCGTCCTCGGCAACCTCGACAAGTGGCCGGCCATCCACGTCTTCGGCACCGTGCAGGCGCAGACGACGCCCGCCGACCAGATCCGCACCCTCGGCTTCGGCCAGCCCGGCGGCAGCTGGACCACCCCCGAGAACACCGAAGCCGCACAGACGCTCGTCGACTGGGTCGACCAGGGATACCTGTCCAAGGACGTCAACGGCCTCGGCTACGACCCGGCCTGGCAGGACTTCACCAAGGGCGAGGGCGCCTACCTCATTGCGGGCACCTGGCTGCAGGCCGACCTGGCGAGCGCGATGGGTGACGACGTCACCTTCGTCCTCCCGCCGCCGGCGCAGGGCACTCCGGTCGCCACCGGCGGCACCGGCATCCCGTGGGCCGTCTCGAGCAAGACCGAGCACCCCGACGCCGCGGCCGCGTACATCGACTTCATCACGAACGCCGACGCGATGACCGTGCTCGCCGAGAACGAGAACCTCCCGGTGGCCGACACGGCCGCCCAGAAGGCCCCCAACGCGCTCGGGCAGGACGTCTTCACCGCGTTCGGCACCGCCGTCGAGGACGACGCGCTCGTGCCGTACCTCGACTACGCCACCCCGACGATGGCCGACACCCTGGGCGCCGCACTGCAGGATCTCCTCGCGAAGAAGGCGACGCCGGAGCAGTTCCTCGAGACGGTCCAGAAGGACTACGGCGACTTCGTCGCGCAGAACGGATGACGGACACGACGACCGCGGTCCCGCACCGCGTCAGCTCCCCGGGCCGGCCGCGCCACCGTTCCGGCCCGCCCGGGGAGCCCCGCAACGTCGGCTGGCTGTACGCCCTGCCGGCGCTGCTCGTCTACGCCGCCTTCCTGCTCTACCCGCTCGGGCGGGCCGTCCAGATCTCGCTGTACGACTGGAACGGCAACACCCTCGCCACCTGGGTCGGGCTCGACAACTACGTCGAGGTCGTTCGCGACCCCGCCCTGCGCGCCTCGTTCGGCCACGCGCTCGTCCTCATCGGCTTCTACGCCGTGCTCCCCCTCGCCGTCGGGCTCGTCCTGGCGGCGATCCTGGGCCGCGCCAGGGTCCGCGGCCTCGGGTTCTTCCGCACCGTCGTCTTCCTGCCGCAGGTCGTCGCGATGGTCGTCATCGCCGTCGCGTGGCGGCGGATGTACTCCCCGGACGGCGGCGTCAACGACCTCCTGCGCGCGCTGGGGCTCGGGGGGCTCACCCGCGGCTGGCTCGGGGACTACACCGCCGCGCTGCCCGCGGTCGGGCTCATCGGCACCTGGTTCGAGATCGGCCTCGTCACCGTCCTGCTCCTCGCCGGCATGGGCAAGATCCCCGGTGAGCTGTACGAGGCCTGCCGCCTCGACGGCGCCGGCCCGGTCCGCGAGTTCTTCACGGTCACCCTGCCGGCGCTGCGCGGCGAGATCGCCGTGGCGCTGACCCTGACCGTCATCGCGGCGCTGCGGACCTTCGACCTCGTCTACGTCACGACCCGCGGCGGGCCGGGGACGAGCACGTCGGTGCCGTCCTACGAGGTGTACAACCGGGCCTTCCAGCAGGGCCGCGTCGGCTCGGCCGCCGCCATCGCGGTCGTCCTCACCGTCATCATCTTCGCCATCTCGTTCGGGATCACCCGCATCGCGGAACGGGACCGCTGATGCGCGTCAACCGTGGCGAGGCCACCGCCAACTACGTCGTGCTCGTCGCTTTCGCCGTGTTCGCCCTCTGGCCGGTGCTCAGCGTCGTCGTGGCCGCGCTCGGCCCGGACGACGCCGCCGGCGCCTCGGTGACCGGGGGGGTCCTCGGCCTGCACCCCGAGAACTTCGTCACCGCCTGGGACCAGGGCAGGTTCGGCACCTACCTGCAGACCAGCCTGCTCGTCTCGAGCACCGTGGTCGTCGTGAGCCTCGTCCTGTCGCTGCTCGCCGGGTACGCCCTCGGGACGATGCGCTTCCGCGGCGCCACGGTCCTGTTCTACGTGTTCCTCGTCGGCATCATGATGCCGAGCGAGGCCGTCCTCGTGCCGCTGTACTACGACCTGCGGGCGCTGCAGCTCACCGACACCATCTGGGCGATCGTGCTCCCCCAGATCGCGCAGTCGGTGGCGTTCGGGACCTTCTGGATGCGTGCCTGGTTCCGCTCCTCGAGCCGCTCCATCGTTGAGGCCGCCCGGCTCGACGGCGCGTCGACCTGGCGCATCCTGTGGCAGGTGCTCGTGCCGCTGGCCCGGCCCGCGATCGTCACGCTCACCGTGCTCGTCTTCATGTGGACGTGGAACGAGTTCCTCGTCCCTCTCGTCATGGTCGTCTCCGAGTCGCTGCGCACGGCACCGCTCGGGCTGGCGTTCTTCCAGGGGCAGTACACGCAGGGCTTCACCCTGCTCGCGGCCGGGGCGTGCATCGTCGCCACCCCCGTGGTCGTCCTCTACCTGTTCCTGCAGCGCCACTTCATCGCCGGGATGCTCGAAGGGGCCGTCCGGGAGTAACACCACGCAGGGGAATCCGACAGAACGACAGGGAGGGTCAACGATGACCAGGTTCGACACCAGAGCGCGCGCCACCCGGCGCGCAGCGGGAGCCGTCGCGACAGCGGCCGCGCTCGCGCTCGCCGGGGCGGGAGCCGTCACGGCGGCGCCCGGAGCCGGGGGCCCGAAGCCGCCGGACGCGACCACCTCGGCCGGCACCCCGGTCGACCTCGGGGCCCTGTTCATCGGGGCCCACCCGGACGACGAGGCCTTCCAGCTGTCGGCCTACGGCGAGTGGGGGGACGAGCACGACCTGCGGACGGGGGTCGTCACCGTCACCCGCGGGGAGGGCGGCGGCAACGCCGTCGGACCCGAGGAGGGACCCGCGCTCGGCCTGCTCCGCGAGCAGGAGGAGCGCGCGGCCGTCGCCCGGGCCGGCATCACCGAGATCTTCAACCTCGACGAGGTCGACTTCTACTACACCGTCAGCGACGCCCTGACCCAGCAGGTGTGGGACCACGAGCAGGTGCTCGGCAAGGTCGTCCGGATCATCCGCGAGACCCGGCCCGAGATCCTCTCGACGATGGACCCGGCCCCGTCGCCGGGGAACCACGGCAACCACCAGCACGCCGCACGGCTCGCCATCGAGGCATTCGAGGTGGCCGGCGACCCGTCCCGCTTCCCCGAGCAGATCACCGACGAGGGCCTCGAGCCCTTCTCCCCCGACAAGCTGCTCATGCGCGGCCGGGCCACCGGGCCCACCGGCGAGCGCTGCATGAGCGACATCAGCCTCACCGACCCCACCCAGACGGTCTACGGCGTCTGGGCCGGTGAGACCGCGCCCGACGGCCGCACCTGGGCCGAGGTCGAGCGGGAGGCGCAGCGGCAGTACGCCTCCCAGGGATGGGCGAGCTTCCCCGACGTGCCGAGCGACCCCGCCAAGATCGGCTGCGACTACTTCCGGCAGATCGACTCGCGGGTCCCCTTCGCCGAGCCGGGGACGGCGGCGGCCCAGCAGTCCTCGGCCGCCCTCGCCGGGTCCGTCGTCCGGGCCCCCGGCGCCGTCCCGCTCGGCACCGGTCTGCGGGTCGACACCGAGCAGTACGGCGTCCTCGCCGGTTCGCCGTTCGAGGCGACGGTGACGGTCACCGCTCCGAAGCGCGCCCTGCCGGGCGCCTCGGTCGCGCTCGACCTCCCCGACGGCTGGACAGCCACGGGGTCGGGCGCGCTCGGCACGCTGACCCCGGGCCGGACCGTCACGAAGACCTTCACGGTCACCCCGGCGGCCGACGCGACCTCCGGTGAGCGCCAGCGGGTCGCGGCCCGGCTGTCGACGAAGGCCGGGTCCGGCTACTCGGACCGCGTCGTCGAGGTCGTGCCGTCGGTGACGGCGCAGCAGCAGCTGCTGCCCCAGGTCGCCGTCTTCGAGGACTGGGCTCCCGACGAGGCGCACCAGCCGCAGCTGAGCGGCACGGTGACCCCGGTCCTGACCCTGCCGTCCGGCGGCTCCCGCGAGGTCCGGGTGGACCTGCACAACAACGGGTCCGACGCCGAGTCCGGCGAGGTCTCACTCGACCTGCCGGACGGCTTCTCGGCGTCACCCGCGAGCCGGGCGTACGGCCCGCTCGCGGCCGGTGCCGACGGCAGCGTCACCTTCACCGTCACCAACACCGACTCCTCGCTGCCGACCGCGAACCAGGGCGGCACGCCCGGGGCCGCGGCCGGTGACTACGCCTACTCCATCGTCACGACGACGGCAGCGGGGCCGGCCACGAGCCGGGCAGCACTCGAGCTCGTCCCGACGACGGCGGTGGACGAGGCCTCGGCCGCGCCGGTCGTCGACGGCGTCGAGGGTGACGGCGAGTACCCGGGCGAGGCGATCGACATCTCCCGGCGGTGGGAGGGCAGCGCCTGCGAGTCCGCGGCCGACTGCTCGGCCACGGCCAAGGTCGCCTGGCACGACGACACCCTCAACGTCCTCGTCCACGTGACCGACGACGTGCTGGGCACCCGGCTCGACACCTCGGACTGCAAGCGGCACTGGCGGACCGACTCGGTCGAGATCGCCGTCGACCCCCGCGGTGACAGCGAGAACACGTCGACGACGTTCAAGGCGGCGGTCCTGCCGGCCACGACCGAGGGCCCCGCGTGCGGCCTGCGGGACGCCGACAACCGCCAGGGTCCGGCAGCGGAGACCGCCCCGGGCATGGAGGTCGCCTCGACGGTGGCCGAGCCGTTCGACGGGTACACCGTGGAGGTGGCGATCCCGATGGCCGAGCTGCCCGGGGCGATCGACCCCGAGCACATGGGGCTGAACATCTTCGTCTACGACTCCGACACCCAGGACAAGACGGGGCAGAGCCGCATCGGCTGGTCCACCTTCGGCGGCGTGCAGGGCGACCCGTACCGCTGGGGCGTCGCGACGCTCCCGGGCTACGAGCCCCCGGCCGACCGTCCGAGCGAGGCGCCGGAGCCGGTCATCCCGACGACGGCGCTGTCCTCGCTCGACAGCCCGCAGAGCATCGAGCAGGCGGTGCGCATCGACGTGCCGCTCGCCGGCGACCCCGCCAGCACCCGCGGCGACGCCGGGTGGGCCGAGTCGGCCTCGGTAGCGGGCGACACCGTGACCGTGCAGATGAGGGCCAACGGGCCGGGTGAGGCGCACGTGTTCGTCGTCGACGCCGACGGCACGGTCGGCTCGCGCACCGTCGAGGTCCCGGCGGGCAGGTCCGCGGTGACTCTCGACCTGGACGAGGCACCGGGTGAGGATGCCCGCGTCCTCGTCGGTTGGCTCGATGGGTCCGGAGGCACGCTCGCCTCGCGGGCCGACCTCGGCTGACGCACGGCAGCACCACCGGGAGGGGCCGGGTCGCCATCGTGCGGCTCGGCCCCTCGCGGGTCCCTGGCTCGGGGCGGGTGGCAGGGTGGTGCGGGTGACCGGTAGCCGCGTCCTGCTCATGAGCGACACCCATCTGCCCCGGCGCGCCAAGGACCTGCCGCCGGCGCTGTGGCGGGCCGTCGACGAGGCCGACCTCGTCATCCACGCCGGCGACTGGATGGAGGTCGACCTCCTGGACCGTCTCGAGGCCCGGTCGGCCCGCCTGCTCGGATGCTGGGGCAACAACGACGGCGAGGATCTGCGGGCCCGGCTCCCCGAGGTGGCCCGCGCCACCGTCGAGGGCGTGCGTGTGGCCGTCGTGCACGAGACCGGCTCCAAGGACCGCCGGGGAGAGCGGATGCGTCGGGACTACCCCGACGTCGACCTGCTCGTCTTCGGGCACAGCCACATCCCCTGGGACACCTCGCACGACGGGCTCCGCCTCCTCAACCCCGGCTCGCCGACGGACCGGCGCCGGGAGCCCGACTTCACCTGGATGACGCTGCGCCTGGCCGACGGCGGGGTCCACGACGTGGTCCTGCACCGCCTCGCGCCCCACTGAAACCAGGCACGAAGCCGGGCGCTTTCAGAGCACGGCGGGGCGCCCGCTTCGACTCGACGGCGACACCTGGACAACCGGGCAGCACGGGCGGATCCTGGGAGGGCGATCTGCGACGTCCGCGGAAGGAGTCGGACACGTGGCGGTGGGTTCTGGCCGTCGTCGTGGCCCTCGTCCTGGCGGTCGTCGTCGAGAATCGACGCGGCTCGTCAGGCAGCAAGAAGGCGGAGGATCGTCACCTCCACCGCCCGGACATCCGTGACGGTGGAGGCTACGAGCCCCCCGGTAGGGAGGAACCGACCATGTGGTGGGTGTGGGCCCTGGCTCTGGCGGCGGCCCTCCTCGTCGTGGTGCTCATGCTTCGCAGACGACGGGCCAGCGGGACCATTCGCAAGGAGGATCTACCGGCCCACAAGCGAGTAGATCAGGAAGGCTCGAATCCGGACCTCCCGGGTGGGCTCGGCGGCATCTGAGAACCCCTGACCCGGCCGAGGTGTCCGGCCGGGGGCCCGACTCCACGCGGATGGCGCTGCACCTGGAGGACGGCGGGGCCACGAGCGCCTGCACGGACTGCCCCCGCGCTGACCGGGCTCGGCCGCGCCAGTTCACCCGGGAAGCCGTCACATCGCCCGGGAAGACTCCTTGGGTGAGGTGCGGGGTTCCCGGGTGAGGTGCGGGGTCCCGGGCGCGCTACGGGGCGGGTGTCGCCCGCGTCGCGTCGGCGAGACGTCGGCTGAGCGCGTCGACGGCCGCGCGGAGCTCCGGGCCGGCGATGACCCGGAACGGGGCCGGGAGGCGAGCGAGGTCATGCGCGTAGCCGTTCACGTCGCTCGTGCTGCCGACGAGCCGCGTGCTCGTCGCGTCGACCGCCTCGAGCCGGCCCATCGCCCGGTTCAGCCAGGCCAGCTCGGCCATCGGTGCGTCGATGACGACCTCGGTCGGGTGCTCCCACCCGACCCCCAGATGCTCCTCGAGCGTCGCGACGGGGTCGAGGGCGGGGGGCAGCGCGAAGGTCCGGTCCAGGTCCTCCACCCGCAGGACCCGGTCCACGCGGTAGGTGCGGACCGACCCCGAGCGGACCGAGCGGCAGAGCAGGTACCAGCGTCCGTGCCGCACGACGACGGCCCACGGCTCGACCTCGGTCCTGAACTCCCGGCCGTTCTCCGATCGGTACTCGACCGCGACGCAGCGCAGCTCGCTGCGCGCCCGGACCAGGGCCACCGTCGTCGCCGGGTCGGGCCGGGCGGCGCCACGGTCCGGCGCGGCGGCCGTGGCCCGGCGGACGACGTCGGCCTGGTCGGCCACGTGCTGCGGCATCGCCCGGAGCAGCTTGGCGACGGCGGCGCCGACGGGGTCGGACGGGTCGGCGGTCGGGTGGTGCCCGTCGAGCACGGCCATGACGAGCCCGAGCGCCTCGTCCCCGCTGAACGCCACCGGCGGCAGGCGGGTCCCCCGGCCGAGCCGGTACCCCCCCATCGGCCCACGGACCGACTCGACGGGGATCTCCGCCTGCCGGAGGATGTCGACGTAGCGACGCACGGCTCGGTCGGACACTCCGAGCCGCGCCGCGAGCCGGTCGGCCGTGATGCCCGGCTGGTCCCGGATCGCCTCCATCGCGAGCAGGGCCCGCGCCGCGGGCGAGGTCTCCGATCTCACCACGCCATCGTGATCCGGACGCGTTCCGTCCGCAACCGGGCCTACGGTGCTCGCCATGACACACGTCCTGCTCATCCACCACATCCAGGGCCTCACCCCCGGGGTCGTCGCACTGGCCGATGCACTGCGCGCCGCGGGTCACGAGGTCCACACCCCGGACCTCTTCGACGGCCGGACGTTCGGCGCGATCGACGACGGGTTCGCCTACGCCCGCTCGGTCGGCTTCGACGCGGTCCGGGCACCTGCCCTCGCCGCGGCGGACGGCTTGCCGCCGGGCTTCGTCGTCGCCGGCATCTCCTTCGGGGTCATGGCCGCGCTCCAGGTGGCGACGAACCAGCCGGGCATCGCGGGGGCGCTGCTCTACGAGAGCTTCGCCGACCCGGCGGAGTTCGGGACTTGGCCCGACGGTCTGTCGGCGCAGGTGCACGGGATGGACGCGGACCCGTTCTTCGCGCTCGAGGGCGACCTCGAGGCCGCTCGGGCCTTCGCAGCCGACCATGAGGCGGTCGAGGTCTTCACGTACCCCGGCGGCGAGCACCTGTTCGTCGACAGCTCACTACCGTCCTACGACGAAGGGGCGACCCGGCTCGTCGTCGAGCGCTCGCTCGACCTGCTCGGACGGCTGTCGTGAGCGAGGCACCCGTGGCGCCCGGGCCCGGAAGCGCCGAGACGCTGTGGGAGCCGCCGCTGGCGGGGGGCGAGGCCGAGCACCTCCTCGGGGCGCTCGACCGGATGCGGTGGACGTTCCGGTACAAGGTCGACGCCCTCGACGCCGAGGGGCTCGGCACTCGTGTCGGCGCGTCCGCGCTGACCCTCGGGCGCCTGCTCAAGCACCTCGCCGCCGTCGAGGACTCCTACTCCACCGAGAAGCTGACGGGGGCACCCCTGCCGGCTGTCTGGGACGACAACGGCTGGGACGAGGACGAGGACTGGGAGCTGACCTCGGCGGATGCCGACGCCCCCGCGACGCTCTACGCGACGTACGACGGCGCCGTCGCCCGATCCCGGGCCGCTGTCGCCGCGGTGATTTCGGAACGCGGACTCGGTGGCGAGGCCCACATCTCGATGCCGGACGGTCGGCACGCGAGCGTCCGCCGCGTGCTGTTCGACCTCCTCGAGGAGTACGGCCGGCACACCGGGCACGCCGACCTGCTGCGCGAGGCGGTGGACGGCCGCGTCGGCGAGGACCCGCCCCCGGGCTGGCGCGCCACGGGCTCCGCCACCTTCTCCTGAGGTGCGGCTCGCCGGCACCTCCCCGTCGGCGACGGCTGGGGTCAGGCGCGGTGCTCGGCGAGCCAGTCGAGGAGGAGGTCGGTGAAGCGCGCCGGCTGCTCCATCGAGGGCAGGTGCGCGACATCCGGCCAGTCGACCCGGCGGGCGCCCGGGATGCCGCGGGCCACCCGGTCGGCGGCATCCCGGCTCGTGTCCAGGTCGTGCCGACCGACGACGACGAGGGTGGGTGCGCGGACCTCGCCGAGCCGGTCGAGCGCAGGCGGGTCGAGCTCGACCTCCTCGGGCTCCCCCAGCGCCTCCCCCACCTCGAAGGCGCGGCGCTGCATCCGGCGCACCGCCGCGGCGACGGCCGGGTCGGCGTCGGCCCGGTCGCGGTCGGCGCCCACGACCCAGGCGTCGACGTTGGCCTCGACCGCGGCGTCGAGGTCACCCACGTCGAGTGCCGCCGACTCGGCGTCGACGAAGGCCCGCAGGTCCGGGGTCATCGCGGCGAGCAGGCTGCCACCCGGAGGGGCGAGCAGGAGCGACGCCACCCGGTCGGCGGCGGTCAGGGCCAGCTCGACCGCCACCCCGGCGCCGAAGGAGGACCCCACGACGTGGCAGCGGTCGACGCCCAGCCCGTCGAGGAGGGCGAGGAGGTCGGCGACGTGGTCAAGCGCACCCTCGGGCGCCGCCGCGGAGTCGCCGAAGCCCCTCAGGTCCGGCCGGACGACGTCGAACCCGGCCGCGAGCGCCGGCCACTGGGGGTCCCACATCCGCCGGTCGGCGACCCCCGCGTGGACGAGCAGCACCGATGGTCGCCCCGGGTCACCCGCACGGTCGTACTTGATCCCGCTGGCCGTCACCGGCATGTCCGCCCTCTCGTCGGTCGTGTGGTCCGCCCCCGACGCTAGTGCGACCCCGCGAGAGCTGCGTCCTGGGGCGCGGCACGCGGCACCGACGGCCGTCCGCGCCCCCGCGACGCGACGGGCCCCCTCGCTCGGAGGGGGCCGTCGGGTCAGCGGGCGTGCGTCACTGGCAGCAGGCGTTGTAGCCCCGGTCCATCCAGAACTGGGTGGGGATGTCGTTCACGAGCGTGCTGTCGCTGCTGTAGTTCGCCGCGGTCTGGCGGCCGTTGCGCACCTCGACGTGGGTGTGCGACGAGCCTGCCCCGCGGGAGGCCTCGGTCCCGATCTTCTGTCCTCGAGAGATGGACTGCCCGACCGAGAGGCTCAGCGGGTTGAGGTGGAGGTAGATGACCGTCTTGTCGAAGCCGGCGTTGTAGATGGCCAGGGTGGACAGGTCGTTGCCCGTGCCCCCGCCCTCGCTGACCCGGGTGACCGTGCCGTTGAGCATCGAGTGCACGTCCGCGCCGGACTGGTGGGCCACATCGATGCCCTCGTGCCGGCCGGAGGTCTGGAGGTAGCCGTCGAACCAGGCAGTGACCCGCGCCGACCCGGTGTGGTAGACGCCGTACTCGAAGGTATCGTTCCCCGCCACGCCGACGACGTGGCCGGCGTTCTCGTTCTTCAGCTCGGGCCGGAGATTGACCTTGTCACCCGCGGCGATGGAGTCGATGGCGCCAGACCAGTTGCTCTTGTAGAACACCGTGACGACGGTGGACTCACGGTTCCAGACCGACGCGACATTGTTCTTGATGCACTGGCCCTTGCCGCTGCCGGTCGACACGAACTCGATGCACCCCGCGCCGGTGCCGTAGTCCTTCTGGCTGTTCGCGAGGTCGACGAGCGAGCCGCCGTGGTCGGAGTTGTAGTACAGGCAGAACTCGCCCGTCTCGCACACCCCGTTCTTGGCCGTGGCGGCCTGGGCCGCCGGTGCCGTCGCCAGTGTCGCCGCGGCGAGTGCCGCGGCCGCGCCGAGCAGCGCGATCTTCTTCATCATGGTGAACCCCCTTGCGACGGCCCTGCGGCCGCCGACGAATCGACGCCCGGACCCGCCTCGTGGCGCCCCGGGCCTTCCCCCGGCGGGCTCGACGAGCCCGCACGCGGCCATCGTGCCCGAGCCGACGGGCCCCCGCCAGCCCAGGGAGTGCGGCGCCAACGTCGGCGACGACCCGGGATGGCCTCGGGGAGGGTCCGACGTGACTATGGTCCCCGAAGCGGCCCGGGTCGATACTGGACCGCGGGACGCCTGCGTCCGTTGCCGAGGCGCGGGCTCGGTGGTCGGGAGGTGGCCATGGGGATGTCGGCCCGGTCAGGCGCGGCGCTGTTCTCGGTCCTCATGCTCGCCGCGTGCACCGGCTCGAGAATGGGTTCGGACCCGTCCGTCCTGCCGACGACCAGGCCCGCGCAGACGCCGATCCTGTCCTCCAGAGCACTCCCGTGGCCGGCGCCGCCGACTTCTGCCCTGCCCGCCGACCGGAGCACGCCGATGCTCGCCGAGATGCAGCGCTGGATCGACCGGGAGTTCATGCCGGGCGCGACCGCTGCCGTCGTGTCGCCATACGGTGTCTGGAGCGCGGCCGTCGGCGTCGACGGGCAGGGGGCCCGTCTCGAGCCCACCTCTGGCATGTCGCTGGGGAACGTGACTCAGACCTTCGTGGCCGCCGAGGCGCTGCTGCTCGCCGAGCAGGGGAAGCTCGACCTGGATCGTCCGGCCTCGACCTACGTCCCCGCACGGCAGCTCGCCAACGGCGTCACGACCCGCCAGCTCCTCGGCCACCGCGCCGGCATCCCCGACCCCGGCCAGGAGCCGTACGCCGCCGTGTTCACCACCCCGGACACGCACTGGTCGACCAAGCAGTTCCTCGCTCCCGTGCCGAAGGCGACGGCGCCCCCCGGCGAGACGTTCTACGAGGACACCACGAACTACGTCCTGGCCGCCCTCGTTCTCGAGAAGGTGTCGGGTCGCAGCACCGCCACCGCGATCGACGGCGATCTGTGGACGCCGCTCGGGCTCGAGCGGCTCGCCTACCAGGACGAGCAGCGTCTACCCGAACCGATCGCCGCCCCCGGCGAGGACGAGGACCTTCCCCAGGGCCAGACCGGTCGGCCCTACCTCCCGTTCCGCTCCCTGGCCAGCGCCATCGCGGCGTCCCATGGGGTCGCCGGCGACGCTGCATCGGTGGCCCAGTGGGGCTACGCCCTCTACGGCGGGCTCGTGCTGGCGCCCGCGAGCGTGGCCCAGCTCACCGACTTCGACCAGAACGTCGGACCCGGCTACGGTCTGGCGACCTTCGACTTCACGACGCCCCATTGGCTCAGGTGGAACATAGACGGATACGGCATGCGGGGCGGGACCGTCGGCTACCGCAGCGTCGTGGCCGTCTACCCCGCCCACAATCTGAGCGTCGCGATCCTCTCCCCCTCCACGGTCGACGTCCTCCCTTACGTACGCCACCTCGTCAACGCGGGACTGCTCCTCGATTGAGGGCTCGGGCCCACGAGAAGGGACCTCCGTGGCGAGCCTGGACGGACCCATCGGTGACGCGAGAGCGGCGAAAGGAGACGCACATGTGGATGTGGGGATGGGCGATCGGGGCCATCGTCGTCGTTGCGATCGTTGCGATCGTGGTCGACCGTCGTCGTGGCTCGACGGGTGAGCACAGGTCGGGGGACCGCGCGGGGACGCGCACGCGCCCGGACTCCACGATCGAAGGTGACCCCACAACGGGCGGTACCTGGGTGACTCGGGGCCGCGGAAGCCGGGGCCCTTCGAGCTGAGGCGTGCTGTGGAAGCAATGTCAGGTGGGCGCCGAGCGGTCAGGTGTGGTCGCGCAGGTACCGGCCGAAGTGCGGGACCGTGAAGGCGATGAGGCCGCGCTCGCCCGAGTAGATGAGGCCCTTCTTCAGCAGCGCGTCACGTGCCGGCGAGAGCGACTGCGGCTTGCGCTCGAGGTGGGCCGCGACGTCGGCGGTCGGGACGGCGTCCATCTCGTCGGCGCCGGAGGCGGCCGCGACCTCCGCCATCGCGCGCAGGTACTCGCGTTCGCCGGGCGTCGCCCGCTCGAACCGGGAGCCGAAGAAGCCGACGGCCAGCTCGGACTCGGCCTCGGGCGCGGCGACCTCCACGTCCGCGGCCGTGATGGGCGAGCCGGGAGCCCTGTCCCACACCGCCTTCCCGTACGCCTGGATGAAGTACGGGTAGCCGCCGGTGGCCGCGTACAGCGCCGCGAGCGCGTCGGCTGCGTACTCCGCACCTTCCTCCTGCGCGGGACGGACGAGCGCCGCCTCGGCGGCGGCGCGGTCGAGCCGGTCGATCCGGGAGTAGCGGAACAGGCGCTCGGAGTAGGACTTCGATGCCGACAGCACGGCCGGCAGGTGCGGCAGGCCGGCCCCGACGACGATGAGGGGCAACCCCGTCTGGCTGATCTCGTGGGCGGCCGCGCACAGGGCCGAGACGTCGTCGGGCTCCAGGTCCTGCATCTCGTCGATGAACACGGCGATGCCGCGCCCGGTGTCGGCTGCCATCCCGCCGAGGTCGGAGAGGAGCTCGACGAGATCGATCTCGATGTCCCCGGAGTCGGCCCGCCCGGCCACCGCCGGCACCGAGATGCCCGGGTTCCAGCGGTCACGCAGCTTGGGCGCGGCACCTCCGCGGGTGGCCGCCACGGGCTCGCGCTGCGCGAAGGACCGGATGACCCCGAGGGCGTGGTCCCCTGCTCCGCCGGCCGGCCCGAGCTCGCGCACGGCCTGGTGCACGGCCGAGGACAGCGGTCGCCGCAGCGACTGGTCCGGCCGCGCTTCGAGCTTGCCGGTCCCCCATCCGGCCCGCACCGCGGCGGACCGGAGCGCGTTGAGCAGCACGGTCTTGCCGACGCCGCGCAGCCCCGTGAGGACGATGGAGCGCTCCGGCCGGCCGCGCGCCACCCGCTCGAGCACGACGTCGAAGGCATCGAGCTGCTCGTCGCGCCCGGCGAGCTCGGGCGGGCGCTGGCCGGCGCCAGGGGCGTACGGGTTCCGGATCGGGTCCACGATCGCAGCGTATGAGGTTCTCTAGCGCCCACCCGATACATCCGCAGAGAGCGGCATCGCGTGTCGGGCGGCAGCCGTCCGAGGGGGCCGGCCTCCGATTCGCCTCGCTACGGTCATCTATCCCTGACGCTAGACGACGTGAGACGAACCGATCGAGGGGGACGGCCCGGCGCCTAATGATGCTGTTCGCCGGATTGCTGCCCGCCGCGGCGGCGTGCGACCCTGGGTGCAGAGCCCGGTACGGGCTCCCGGACGAGGGACGCCGTACCCGGACACGCGACAAGACGGCTCGAAGGAGTGCGTCATGTCCTGGTTCGTCCTCATCCTGTCCGGGGTGCTCGAGGCCGTCTGGGCCACCGCCCTGGGTCGCGCCGAGGGGTTCACCCGCGTCGGCCCGATCGTGGTCTTCGCGGTGGCGCTCCTGGCGAGCATGCTCGGCCTCGGCTTCGCGATGCGCGACCTGCCCGTGGGCACGGCGTACGCGGTGTGGGTCGGCATCGGCGCGGTGCTCACCGTGGGGTACGCAATGGCCACCGGGGAGGAAGCGGTCTCGATCGTGCGGATCCTGCTCGTGCTCGGCGTCGTCGGCTGCGTCATCGGCCTCAAGCTCACCCACTGACCCCCCGCCTGACATTCCGGGGTCACTCCGGAATGTCAGGCCGGCACGGGGTCCGAAGCCGCGCCACGCTGACGAACCGGTGTGCCGCGGCCGGGTCGTCCGCTCACCCGACTGTCCGCGCCCCCGAGATCCAACGAGTCAGGAGACGGTGGGCTCGCCGTCCTTGGCGTCCATGGGGCGCCCCGCGGCCAGCCACGCCCGCATCCCGCCGGCGAGGTTGGCCACCTCGTACCCCTGCTGCGCGAGCCACGGCATGACGCGCTGGACCCGCCCACCGGACCGGCAGGCGATGACCAGCGGCTCGTCGCGGTCGAGGAAGGGCGCGAGCTCGTCGACCCGCTGCGGCAGCTCGGACATGGGGATGTGCACGGCGGTCGGGGCGTGCCCTCGGTCCCACTCGTCCTGCTCGCGGATGTCGAGGAAGGCCTGGTCGTCGGGCACGTCGGTCACGGGGACCTCGGGGAACTCACTCATCCCTCCAGCATCCCAGAGCAGGGGACCCGATCAGCCCTGGGCTGCCTGGTAGTCCTCCCACGTGACCACCGTGCGCTGCGGCGAGCTCGACGGCACCCGGTCGTCGCAGTTGCCGAGCCCGTCCTTCTTGAACGTCCACTCGTAGACCTGGCAGTAACCGCGCGGGTACCCCTGGTCGAGGACGTCGGCCGGGGGCGTGGTGTCGCCGTGGACGGTCCAGGCCATCTGGTAGTCGTTGACGGCCACCGCGTGGATGTGGTCGCTGCGTTCCCAGGCGGCGAAGCCGACGTCGCGTAGGGCCTGGAGCCGGTTGTCGATGACGGTGCGGTTGCCGGCGTAGTCGGTGATCCGGACGTCGATGATGCCGCCGCCGTCGTGCGTGCCGTACGAGGAGCCGGCGCACGACGCCCCGCAGTACCCGCCCTGGGTGATGATCATCTTCGCGGCGTTGTCCTGGCCGCGCCGGGTGAGCAGCGCCCGCGCCTCGACGAACATGTCGCGGGTCCGCTCGTTGACGACGTCGGTGCCGTCGTTGCTCAGCCCGCCCGGGGCCTTGCTCAGCGTGATGCGCTTGCCGACGTCGTAGGACCCGACGGTGTCGAACCGGTTGCCGCCGAGCTGCCGCAGCTCCCAGGGGCTGGGAATGCCGTTGCGGGTGTGGACGCCGTTCTGGCCCAGCGCCTTCTCGAACGTCGCCCACGCAGCGGTGGTCGTCGTCCCCCAGTACCCGTCGGACCACGTGCTCGCGAGGTACCCCTCGGCAACGAGGGCCTTCTCGACCCGGAGGACGTGGTCGTGCGCGGTCGTCACCGAGTCCGTGCGGTACGGGTCGAGCGTCGCGGCGAGCAGGACGCGGCCTGCGTTGACGTTGGGCAGCGAGGTGCACTGGTCGTCGGGTGGGCACGCCGCCACGGCGGCGGGGGCCGGCCCGCCGGCCAGCGCCCCGGCCAGCGCTGCGACGGCGATGGCGCCTCGGCCGAGCAGCCGACGGCGGGTGTGAACGACGGACATGGTGGGTCCTCCCCCTCGGGCGCCGGTCTCCCCCCGACGCGTCGGTTCCAGACCCTAGACCCGATCGCCTCGACCGGCCAGGGGAACAGCGACCGGACCGTTACTTGAGGAACTTGCTCGTCCGGCGGTCGGCCAGCGGCTTGCCCCCGGTCTGGCACGTGGCGCAGTACTGCAGGGAGGAGTCGGCGAACGAGACCTCCCGGACGACGTCGCCGCACTCCGGGCACGGCTCGCCGGTGCGGCCGTGGACACGCATGCCGGCACGCTTGGCGTCCTTGAGCTCCTTCGCGGGTTTGCCCGACGCGGTGGCGACGGCGTGCCCCAGGGTGTCGCGCAGCGCCGTGTAGAGGCGCCGGACCTGCTCGGGGTCCAGGGTCGCGGCCAGCGCGAACGGCGACAGCTTGGCGACGTGCAGGATCTCGTCCGAGTAGGCGTTGCCGACCCCGGCGATGATCGACTGGTCGCGCAGGAGGCCCTTCACCTGCATCCGGTGCCCGGCGAGGATCGCGCCGAAGGCCTCCTCGGTGAAGTCGTCCGCCAGCGGGTCGGGCCCGAGCGCGGCCACGCCGGGGACGTCCTCGACCCGGTTGACGAGGTACGCCGCGAGCCGCTTCTGGGTCCCCGCCTCGGTGAGGTCGAAGCCCGAGCCGTCGTCGAAGCGCACCCGGAGGGCGATCGGCGACTTGCCCGGCCGCAGCCTCGTCGCCGGCATCGCGTCGGACCACCGCAGCCACCCGGCACGAGCGAGGTGGAAGACGAGGTGCGTTCCCCCGCAATCGAGGTCGAGGAACTTGCCGTGCCGGGAGACGCCGTCGACCGGCGCCCCGGCGAGCGCCTCCGGCGGCGGGGTGAAGGTCTTCAGCACGTGGAAGGACCCGAGCTCGACGCCGGTGACGACGAGCCCGTCCGTGCGTTCACGCAGGAAGTCGGCCAGCGCCTGCACCTCGGGCAGCTCGGGCATGTGCCGACGCTATCGCTCGTCGGGGTCCGGCAGCAGGTAGTCGGGCGGGTCGTCCACACCGCCGGTGGCGACGGCCGACGCGTACTCGCCGAGGGTGCGCGGGTGCTCACGCTCGCCCCACACCCCGCGCACCCGGCGGCGGAGCGCGTACCCGTCCGCGCCCCGCAGGACCGGCACCTCGAGGCGCGCGGTGGGCGCCGGGGCGATGTCGTCGGTGGCGACCGGGAGGGCGTGCGACAGCACCTGCTCGCCGGCCGTCAGCTCGCGGAGCGCGATGCCCCGCACCCGGTCGGGGCGCTTGCTCGCGAACTCGGTGTAGAGGCTCGGATCGTGCTGACCGTCGTCGCCGACGAGGAGCCAACGCACGTTCGGCAGCTCCCGTGCCAGCCGATGCAGCTGGGCGCGCTTGTGCTCCTGCCCGGACCGGAACCACCCGGTGTTCGTCGGCCCCCAGTCGGTGAGGAGCATCGGCCCCGCCGGGTAGCCGTTGCGGCGCAGGAACCGGGTCAGCTGGGGGGCGGTGTTCCAGGCGCCGGTGGAGAGGTAGATGACCGGGGCGTCGGGCTGGGACGCGAGCAGCTCGCGGTACATCGTCGCCATCCCCGGGACCGGGCGGCGGGCCCCCTCGGACCGGACGAAGGTGTTCCAGGCGGCGATCAGGGGGCGGGGCAGGGACGTCGACAGGACCGTGTCGTCGATGTCGCTGATGATCCCGTGCGTCACCTGGGACCCGACGACGAGCACGGGCGCCTCCATCGGCTGCGCCCGGGGGGAGTCGAGGTAGACCTGGTGCCAGCCCGGAGTGAGCCCGTGCCCGCGGACCGTGAGGTCGATGTAGCCACCGCGGTCGGTGCGGGTCGTGACCAGGCGCTCGTTGACCCGCACCGTGACCGGCTCGTCCGCGACGGGCGCGGCGAAAAAGGCGCGCCAGCCGCGCGTCTCGAGCTCGACCGCGCGCAGCCGTGCCGCGTACGTCGCGTCGAGGGGCTCCTCCTCCGGGCGGGGCCGGCTCATGATGACCCGGCCGAAGACCCGAAGCTGCGCCGTGCTGCCGTATCCGGTGCTCGGGACGATGCGGGTCGCCCAGCCGCGCCTCTCCAGGAGGCGCGCCTTACGGTCGGTATAGGCGTCCTCGATGAGTGCAGCCGCGTGCGGTCGCGCCATGCCGTGACTCTATGTGAGAACTCTCAGACCGGTGGACGCAACCCGTCGGTTCCGTCGACGACACCCGCGATGACCTGCTCGGCCAGCGCCCGCACCTTGACGTTGCGGTCCTGGGAGGTCCGGCGCAGCACCTCGAACGCCTGGTGCTCCGGGATGCCACGCAGGGCCATGATCACGCCCTTGGCCTGCTCGATGACCGCCCGGCTCGCCATCGCCTGCTCGAGCTGGCCGGCGAGCCGTCGCATCCCGTCGAGCTGGGTGAGGGCGACGACCGCATCGGCGCACCGGCCGGCCGCGACGCGCACGAGGGCGGCGTCGAAGCCGTCGAAGGCGTTCCGCTCCCACGCGTACAGGTTGATCGCGCCCACACACTCCTCACCGCTGCGCAGCGGCACCGCGTAGAGGCTGCGCATCCCGTCCTGGCGGGTGACCTGCGCGAAGGCGGGCCAGCGTCCGTCGTCCGTGGCGAGGTCGTCGACGCGCTGCTCCTCACCGGTGCGGGCCGCGTCGAGGCACGGACCCTCGTCGAGGGCGTACTGGACGGCGTCGATCTCGAGGGTCTGCACGGTGGAGTAGGCCGCCGTGTGCGGGCGGTCGTTGCTGAGGATGGTGATGCCCACCTCGTCGCAGCCGACGACGTGCCGACGGACCGCGTGGACGACCCGCTCGAGGTAGTCCGACAGTTCCTCCATCGACTCCAGGACCCCGCCGATGTCGTTGCTCATGGACTCGAGCACGGTCGTCGCGTCGGTGTCGGCGTCGTCCGGCAGCGGCTGCGTCAGGATGTCGGCCATGCGTCTGTCCTCCGAGGTCAACCTGGGTGCGACCCGCACTGTAGCGCCATGTCCATCCCCGGTGGGCCCACGGTGCGACGATGTGGCAATGCCCCCCCGGTACCGCAAGTCCTCCGACGACGTGCCCCCGGGCTACTTCGCCTGGGAGGCCGCCGGGCTGCGGTGGCTCGCCGACGCCGGGGGTGCCCCGATCGTCGGGGTGGTCGACGTGGCCGCCACGCACCTCGACCTGGTCCGGCTCGATCCCGCCCCGTCTCACCGGGACGCCGCCGAGCGGCTCGGGCGTGCCCTGGCCACCACCCACGCGGCCGGGGCTGGCGCGTTCGGCGCGGGCCCGGCCGGCTGGGCCGGTGACGGGTGGCTCGGCCCTCTCGACGAGCCGCTGCCGCTGACGCTCGGGGCCTGGGACAGCTGGGCCGCCTTCTACGCCGAGGCACGGGTGCTCCCACTGGCCCGGCTCGGCCGCGAGCGGGGCGTCTTCGACGCCGGCGCCGACGCCCCCCTGCACCGCCTGGCCGCCACCCTCCGGTCCGGTGGGCTCGACACCGCGGATGCCCCCGCCCGCCTGCACGGCGACCTGTGGTCCGGCAACATCATGTGGACCGCGGACGGGGCGGTCCTCATCGACCCGGCGGCCCACGGCGGCCACCGCGAAGCCGACCTCGCGATGCTCGCCCTCTTCGGGGCGCCGCACCTCGACCGGATCCTCGCGGCCTACGACGAGGCCGCCCCGCTCGCCACCGGGTGGCGGGACCGGGTGCTGCTGCACCAGGTCCACCCGCTGCTGGTGCACGCGGTCCTCTTCGGCGGCTCCTACGTCCGTCGCGCCCTCGATGCGGCCGCACGGTATGCCTGAGCACGCCGGCGACGCCCCGGGGCCGAGCGCCGTCGACGCCTTCGGCGCGCGATGGCGGCTCGACGTCCACGGGCTCGGGGCCCCTCTGGATGCCCGGATGCGCGAGCTGTGGCGCCGGGCTGCACCGCCCCACCTCGGCGGGGAGGCAGAGGACGTCCGCGACTTCGTCATCACCCGCGCCGACGACGCGGTGATCATCGACGGCTCCCCGTACCGGGTGCACGACGACGCGGTGCCGTACGCCGTGTCCCGCGCCCTCACCGTCGCCTCGATCGGGCGGCGCAGCGGGGCCTGCCTGCTGCTCCACGCGGCAGGGGTCGCCGCCCCCGACGGGACGACCCTGGCCCTCGTCGCGCCCTCCGGCACGGGGAAGACGACGGCCGCGCGGACGCTGGGGCGGTCCTTCGGCTACGTGAGCGACGAGACCGTTGCGATCGAGGACGACCTGACGGTGCGCGCCTACCCCAAGCCGCTCTCGGTCGTCGTCGACCCCGATTCACCCCACGACAAGATCGAGTCCTCTCCCGACGAGCTCGGGCTGGTCCGGGCCCCGGACCGGCTGCGGCTGGGTGGGGTCGTCGTCCTCGAGCGCGACCCCGCCGTCGACGCGCCGACCCTCACCGAGATCGGCCTGGTCGAGGCCGCCGTCGAGGTCATCCCGCAGACCTCCGCCTGGCTGCGGATGGCGGAGCCGGCGACGGCCCTGGCGGGCGCGCTGTGCGCCGGTGGGGGGCCGTGGCGGCTGCGGTACCGCGAGATCGCGGACTGCCGGGCGCTGCTCGAGGGGCTCGTCCGCCCCCCGGCCGTCCCCCCGCGGATGGACTGGACCTGGGAGCCGGGCCCGTGCCTGGGCGACGGCACCGAGGCCCGTCAGGCGTCGGCGGGAGGCGACGTGACCGGCTGGTCCACTGCCGGTCGGGTCCGCCGCGCGTCGTACCGCTTCGCGCTGCATTCCGAAGGAGCGACCCTCGCCGTCGTCGGCATGGTCCCGCTCGGCCTGCCGGGCCTGGCCGCCACGCTGTGGCAGGCGGCGGCCGAGCCGTTGGGCATCAAGGCGCTCACCGCGGCTGCGGTCGCGGTCCACGGCGGCCACCCGCGCGCGGCCGAGGTGGTCGACGCGACGGTCCGCAGCCTCCTGTCCAGTGGAGCCTTCGAGCTCGTCACGGCCGGCTGAGCACGCCGGTCCTGGGGCCGGTAGGGCGGCGCCGGACGGGCACAGGGGATCCGTCCGACACCGCCCCTCGACGGGGCTCGACCCCCGGCGGCGCCGAACGGGTTGCAGGGACCCGTCCGACACCGCCCTCACCGAGGCCGACCCCCGGCGGCGCCGAACGGGTTGCAGGGACCCGTCCGACACCGCCCTCACCGAGGCCGACCCCCGGCGGCGCC
>NZ_CANLZR010000002.1 GCF_947495705.1 uncultured Phycicoccus sp. | reverse complement strand
CGACGGGACCCGGCCACCTCACGTCGTTCGGGCGCCTCCCGACTCCCTCCGGGTGCGCTGGCGCGCCCCCGACGGGACCCGGCCACCTCACGTCGTTCGGGCGCCTCCCGACTCCCTCCGGGTGCGCTGGCGCGCCCCCGACGGGAGTCGAACCCGCACCTGTGGCGATTTTAAGTCGCCTGCCTCTGCCGGTTGGGCCACGGGGGCGCGCCCACGGTAGCGCGCACCTGGTGAGCGAGGCAGGGGGCGTCCGAACGGCGCCCTCGCGCCGACCGAACGGCCGCCCGCACGGGGCCGATGGTCCGAACTGTGCCGGGCCGCCGCGGTGGTTCGGCGCGATTCCCGGTGCCGCCCACCCCGCCGCCGCTATCGTTCCGAGGGCCGGGGCCCACGAGGACAGGTTGGCCGTGTACGGAACAGACGGACCCTTCGACGACTGGGCGCGCAGGCCGCTGGCCTCCGTCCTCTCGCCGTCGACCCACCGCCTGGGGATCGCGGTGTACGTCGCCGAGCCCGGCCCGACGGGCGAATGGCTGCACGTGAGCCCGGCCATCCAGGAGATTCTCGGGGTCCCGCCGGAGGCGCTGATCGCCGACCGCGGCCTGTGGCACACGCTCATCCATCCCGACGACCGGGACACGCTGATGGGCAGCGAGATCCGGCTCGAGCCCGACTCCCGGGCGCGCGCGGACTACCGGGTGATCCGCCCGGACGGGCGGGTGGTGTGGCTCCTCGACGACGCCGTCGTGAGCAACACCCCCGAGGGGCACGCGGTCATGGACGGCTACCTCGTCGACGTCTCGAGCCAGCGCCGGGCGGAACAGATGCTCGCCGCGCAGGCCGTCGTCGTCGGGCGCCTGACCGGCAGGACCCCGCTGCCCGAGGTCCTCGCAGAGCTGCCCGGAGCGGCGCTGACGGCCACGTCGGCCGTGGCCTGCGTCGTGGAGGTAGCAGACGGCGACCCGCTCGTCGCCCTGCGCACCGATGTGGCCGCCGTGCCGCTCGACGGTGCGACGGTGACGGCCGAGGCGCGGACCCCCGACGGCGCCGTGGCGGGCCGGGTCACCTGCCACTTCGCGCCCGGCGTCGTCCCGCCGTCGTCCGACCGGGAGGTGCCCGGCTGGGCCGCGGCCCTCGTCGAGCTGGCCGTGACCCGGATCGCGGAACGCGAGCGGGCCGACCTCATGTACGCCCAGCTGGCCGCCACGCTGGAGTCGACCGGGGACGGGATCTGTGTGGTCGACCGGGTGAACCGGGTCGTGGCGCACAACACCCGGTTCGCCGAGATGTGGCGCATCGACCCGGCCGTCCTGCACAGCGGTGACGGCCGGGCCGTCGTCGACCGGATGCTCGACCAGGTCGAGGACCCCGCCGGGGTGTTCGAGACCCTGCGGCGGATCGCCGAGCATCCCGAGCGGACGAGCGTCGGCGAGCTGCGGACCCTCGACGGGCGTGTGCTCGAGCGGTCCTCGCGCCCGCAGCGCATCGACGGCCAGCCCGTCGGGAGCGTGTGGAGCTTCCGGGACGTCACCGAGACCCGGCGGCTCCAGGCCGAGGTCCGCGAGCGGGAGGCGAGCCTCGAGCGCCTCGTCGACCAGGTGCGGGACTACGCCATCGTCAACCTCGACCCCGAGGGCCGGGTGGCCTCCTGGAACCAGGGCGCGGCCCGCATCATCGGGTACGCGGAGAACGAGATCCTCGGGACCGACCTGTCCGTCTTCTTCTCCGACGAGGGGGCCGACGCGACGCGACCGGCGCGGCTGCTCCAGCGGGCCCTCACGGAGGGATCGGCGCGCGAGGAGTGCTGGTGCCGGCGCCAGGACGGGCAGCTGTTCTGGGCCTCCACGCTGCTCACGGCGCTGCACGACGAGGAGGGCAGGCTGCGGGGGCTGGGCCTGGTCATGCAGGACATCACCGACCGTCGCACGGCCGAGCTCGCGCTCGAGCGCCGGGCGCGCACCCTGGCGGTCGTCGGCGGCATCGCCACGGCGGCGAACTCCGCGACGTCGGTGGGTGACGCGCTCGACACCGCCCTCGTCGCGGTGTGCGAGCACGGGGGGTGGCAGCTGGCCCACGTCTACCTCGTCGACGACGCCTCGGGCGAGCTGCGGCACCGGGCCTGGCACGTGGGGCCGGACCTCCCGCGCGAGCGGTACGCGGAGTTCATCGCCGCCACCGATGCCCAGGCCCCCGCCGACCTGCCGCTGCCGGCCGCGGTCATGGCGAAGGGCCGCTCGATGTGGGTGGCCGACCTCCCGGGCTCGGTGGCCGAGGCGCGGTCCCCGGCGGCCCGGCGGGCCGGCCTCGAGTCCGGCAGCAGCGCACCGATCCTCATCGGCAGCGAGCCGGTGGGCGTCCTGGAGTTCTTCAGCACCGAGGCGCGTGCGTTCGACGCCGAGGCCGACCTCGTGATGCGGCAGCTCGGCGCGCAGCTGGGCCGCGTCGTCGAACGGGAGCGGGCGGAGCGACGGTCTGCCGCGCTCGCCCGGCAGGTCGCCAGGCTGTCCGCCACCACCGCGCCCACGACCCGGGCGGACGAGAGCCGCTGACCCTCGGTCACCCACCGCTCTCAGCGGGAACTCAGCGACCCCTCCGAGCGTCTACGCTGGTGACGACGTTGACCACCACGACCATCACGGAGGATCGATGGCCAGCAACCCGGCCTTCAACCGGATCGAGAAGGATGCCCGCAGCGGCGGGCCCGGGTCCGGGGCGGCGGGCGCCACGCACGCCGCCACCGACCAGATGACGACCCAGCAGCTCCAGGACCTCTACAACGCTCCCTCGGCACTGCGCCCGGGCACCGACCGGGTCGTCACGATGGACGACGTCATCATGAAGACCCTCGGGCTCTTCGCCCTCGTCCTCGTGCTGGGCGCGGTCGGCTGGACCATCGCGTCGGTCAACCCCGGCATCGGCTTCATGGTGTGGATGGGCGGCATGATCGCCACCCTCGTCCTCGGCCTCGTCATCGCCTTCAAGAAGACGCTCAGCGTGCCCCTCATCGTGGCCTACGCCGTCGTCGAGGGCCTGTTCGTCGGTGCGGTCAGCCAGTTCTTCAACACGATGTACCCGGGCATCGTCGCGCAGGCCGTCCTCGCGACGCTCGCGACGTTCGCGGGCATGTTCATCGCGTACAAGACCGGCCTGATCAAGGTCACGAGCAAGTTCCGCCGGATCATGACGATGGCCATCTTCGGCTACGCCATCTTCGCGATGGTCAACTTCGGCTACGCCATGATCACGAGTACGCCGTTCGGCTTCGGCGGCACCGGGGCCCTCGGCATCGGCATCTCGATCTTCGCCGTCGGCCTCGCCTCGCTGTCGCTGGCGCTCGACTTCGACTCCATCGACGCCGCCATCCGCACCGGCGCACCGCAGAAGTACTCGTGGCTGCTGGCCCACGGGCTCATCGTGACGCTGGTGTGGCTCTACATCGAGTTCCTCCGCCTCATCGCGAGGCTCCGCTCGGAGTGACCGAACCACTGACCGGCGGCGCCGGGTCGGCTGAGGCCGGCCCGGCGCCGCCGTCCGTCCGGGGCGACGGCCCCGGGGGCGTCGTCGACTCCGTCCCGCCCGAGGCGACGCTCGAGGTCGACCGGATCCGGCGCCGCTGGTCCGAGCTGACGCTCGAGAAGGCCGCAGCCGCTGCGCCCGCGGTCCGGGGCGTCGTCGAGGCCGTCGCGCGGCGGACCGCGCCCGAGGCGGCCGTGGGCGACCTCGGCCCGGCCGTGCTCCCCGACCAGCTGGCCGTCGTCGTGTGGGACGCCTACGCGGCCGGCCTGGGTGACGGCATCGTCGACCTGCTCGCCGAGGCGCGCAGGACCCTTCCCTGAGCGGCGCCGCCGTCAGGCGAGGCGCTCGACGACGATCGCCATGCCCTGCCCGCCGCCGACGCACATCGTCTCCAGGCCGAAGGTGCCGTCGCGGGCCTCCAGCCCGTTGAGCAGGGTCGTCATGATCCGGGTGCCGGTGGACCCGAAGGGGTGCCCCAGGGCGATGGCGCCGCCGTTGACGTTGAGCCGGTCGAGGTCCATCCCGAGGTCGTCGGCGCTGGGCAGCACCTGCGCCGCGAAGGCCTCGTTGATCTCGTACAGGTCCATGTCCGCGATGGTCATCCCGGCCCGGGCCAGCGCCTGACGGGACGCCTCGACCGGACCGAGGCCCATGATCTCGGGCGAGAGCCCGGACACCCCGGTCGAGACGATCCGCGCGATCGGGGTGAGGCCCAGCTCCTTCGCGCGGTGGTCGCTCATGACGACGACGCCCGAGGCGCCGTCGTTGAGCGGGCAGCAGTTGCCCGCCGTCACCGTCCCGTCCTCGCGGAAGACGGGCTTCAACGCCCCCACGGACTCCAGGGTCACACCCGGCCGCGGACCGTCGTCGCGCGAGACCACGGTGCCGTCGGCGAGGGTGACGGGCAGGATCTCCCGCTCGAAGAACCCGTCGGCGATGGCCTTCTCGGCGCGGTTCTGGCTCGTGACGCCCCACTCGTCCTGGCGCGCGCGCGAGACGCCGCGCAGCGTCGCCACGTTCTCGGCGGTCTGCCCCATCGCGAGGTAGACGTCGGGGAGGGACCCCTGCTCGCGGGGGTCGGACCAGCGCGCGTTCGAGGCGGCCATCGCCACCGAGCGTTCCATCGCCTCGGCGAAGACGGGGTTGAGGGCGTCGGGGTCGGACTCGCCGGCTCCCCGGAACGCGGCGTTGGTCGACACCGACTCGACGCCGCCGACGACGAAGACGTCGCCCTCGCCGGCCTTGATCGCGTGGAAGGCCATCCGCATCGTCTGGGTCGAGCTCGCGCAGAAGCGGTTGATGGTGGCGGCGGGCAGCCCGTCGAGGCCGGCCAGCACGGCGATGACCCGGGCCATGTTGTTCCCGGCCTTCCCGCTCGGGTCGGCGCAGCCCCAGTACAGGTCGTCGACGGTCGTGGGGTCCAGGGCGGGCAGCTGGTCGAGGAGCCCGCGGACCACCTGGACCGAGAGGTCGTCGGGGCGCATCTCGGTGAGGGACCCCTTGAAGGCCCGGCCGATGGGGGTGCGGGCGGTGGCGACGATGACGGCCTCGGTCACGGGGATCCTCCTCGATCGGGTGGCGGCGTGCGGACGGCGGTCGGTGCCACCACTAAGCGCTCGCTCACTATCGGGTCCAGGGTAAGCGCTCGAGCGTCGCCGTGTCGTGTGGCCTCGGTCTCGCCGGCAGGGGTCAGGTCCGCGCGTCGGGTGCGGATGGCGCGGCGCCCTCGCTCGCGCTCGGAGCCTCGGCCGCATCGTCCTCGCCGGGGGTCCCTGCCTCCGTGATCGGCTCGGACGGGTCGGGGGCGGGAACGGTGTCGTGCCGGCGCCGCAGGAGCACGGCCCACCGCCCTCGGGGGCCACGGGCCTCGCCGGCCACCTCCGTGGGCGACACCTCGGTGCCGGGCTCGAGGACGGCCTGGCCGGCGGCGACGGCGACCGGGCCGACGCCCTCGCCACGTCGCGGCTCGGGGGCCCGGTCGACGGTGTCGGCACCCCAGACGCCGAGCGCCGCGCACACGGTGGGCAGCAGGGCCGCACCCACCCGGGCGTACCCGGCCGGGGAGGGGTGGAACCGGTCGATGCTGAAGAGCTCGTGCGGCCGCTCGGTGAACTCCGGACCCAGGAGGTCCCCGAGCGAGACGGTGCGGCCCCCGGCCTCGACGACGGCCACGGTCTGGGCTGCCGCGAGGTCGCGGGACCACCGCTTCAGCAACGCGCGGAGCGGCTGGTGGATGGGCCGGATCGTCCCGAGGTCGGGGCAGGTGCCGACGACGACCTCGCCGCCGAGCGCGCGGACCCGGCGCACCGTCTGCTCGAGGTGGCGCACCGCCGCGAACCGGTCGATCCGGTGGGTCACGTCGTTGGCGCCGACGAGGACGAGGACGACGTCCGGGTGGAGCACCTCCTCGAGGGCGTTGGCCAGCTGACGTTCGAGGTCGCTGGACTCGGCGCCCACGACCGCGCGGTTGGTGAGCCGGACGGGTCGGCCGGTGAGGGCCGCGACGCCGTGGGACACGATCGCCCCGACGGTCTGGTGCGCATGGTCGGCTCCGAGGCCCGCCGCGGAGGAGTCTCCGAGGACGACGATCTCGTAGGGGGTGCCGCCACCCGCCCCGTACTGCCCGGTGTCGTCGGGGGAGTCGTCGAAGGGGCGGCCGATGACGCGCCGGGCGAGAGCCGCCTCGGCCTTGATGACGCCGTAGCCGAGGGCACCGAGCGCGGCCCCGGCCGCGGCAAGACCCCCACCGCCGTAGGCGGCGGTGGCGGCGATCCTGCGCGCGCGTCGTGCCCGTCCCATGCTCCGGCGTCCTCCTGCCACTGCTCGGGCCTCCCACGGTAACGCGGGGAGGGCCGCTGTGGACACGAACCCCGAGCCGCCCGGTCTACGGTGGCCGGATGGACGTCAGCCAGGGCCGTCGGGCGGAGCTGTCGTGCGAGGTCGGCCCGTCCGACACCGCCGTCGCACTCGGGTCCGGCAGCGTCGCGGTCCTGGCGACCCCGCGGCTGCTCGCGTGGGCGGAGGCCGCGACCGTCACGGCGCTCGACGGGGCGCTGGGGGTGGGGGAGACCAGCGTCGGGGTGCGGGTCGAGCTCGAGCACACCGCGCCGAGCGCGGTCGGGGAGGTCGTGCACGTACGGGCCGAGGTCGTCGCCGTCGACGGGGCGAGGGTCGTCTTCGAGGTCGAGGCACGCACGGCGCACGCGTCGAGCGTCGGCCGGGGGAGGATCGAGCGCGTCGTCGTCGACGAGGCCCGGTTCGCGGCCCGGCTGCGTCGGGGCTGACGGCCCTCCCGGCCGGGCGTGCGAGGATGCACGGCGTGAAGTACGCCGAGCACATCGCAGACCTCGTCGGGGACACCCCCCTCGTCAAGCTGAACTCCGTGACCGACGGCATCGGGGCCACGGTCCTCGCCAAGGTGGAGTACCTCAACCCGGGCGGGTCGGTGAAGGACCGGATCGCGCTGAAGATGGTCGAGGCCGCCGAGAAGTCCGGCGAGCTCCAGCCGGGCGGGGTCATCGTCGAGCCGACCTCGGGCAACACCGGGGTCGGGCTGGCGCTCATCGCCCAGCGCAAGGGCTACACGTGCATCTTCGTGTGCCCCGACAAGGTGTCCGAGGACAAGCGCAACGTGCTGCGCGCCTATGGCGCCGAGGTCGTCGTCTGCCCGACGGCGGTCTCGCCGGACCACCCGGACTCGTACTACTCGGTCTCGGACCGGCTCATGCGCGAGACCCCCAAGGCATGGAAGCCCGACCAGTACTCCAACCCCAACGGCCCGCTCTCGCACTACGAGTCGACCGGGCCCGAGATCTGGCGCGACACCGAGGGCCGGGTCACCCACTTCGTCACCGGCGCCGGCACCGGTGGGACGATCAGCGGGGCCGGCCGGTACCTCCGTGAGGTCAGCGCCGACCGCGCGTCCGGGCGGGTTCGTATCGTCGCCGCAGACCCCGAGGGCTCGGTGTACAGCGGTGGCAGCGGACGCCCCTACCTCGTCGAGGGCGTCGGCGAGGACTTCTGGCCGGCCGCCTACGACCCCGCCCAGGTCGACGACGTCGTCGCGGTGTCCGACGCCGACTCGTTCGAGATGACCCGCCGCCTCGCCCGCGAGGAGGGCCTGCTCGTCGGCGGCTCGTGCGGGATGGCGGTCGTCGCGGCCCTGCGCGTCGCCAAGGACCTGCCCGACGACGCGGTCGTCGTCGTCCTGCTGCCGGACTCCGGGCGTGGGTACCTGTCGAAGATCTTCAACGACGACTGGATGGCGTCCTACGGGTTCGTCCACATCGAGGGCGAACGGACCGTCGGCGACGTCCTGCACGCCAAGGCCGGCGACCTCCCCGCCCTGGTGCACACCCACCCGAACGAGACGCTGCGCGACGCCATCGAGATCCTGCGCGAGTACGGGGTGTCGCAGATGCCGGTCGTCAAGGCCGAGCCCCCGGTCGTGTCGGGCGAGGTGGCCGGGGCGGTGTCCGAACGGGCGCTGCTCGAGGCGCTCTTCACGGGCAAGGCGCACCTGGCCGACCCCGTCGAGCACCACATGGAGGCCGGGCTGCCGCTCGTCGGCGCCGGGGAGCCGGTCGCCACCGCACGCCACGAGCTCGAGACCTCCGATGCCGTGCTCGTCATCGAGGACGGCAACCCCATCGGGGTCCTCACTCGGGCCGACCTCCTCTCCTTCCTCGCCGACTGACCGACCCGGGCGCGACCCACGACGGCACGTGACGGCGGGTCGGGCGACCGGTCGGTGGATCACCCCCCAGCCGTTCGGCTGGTAGCGGGCGGGTTCGCCTGATCCCGCACGCCGTCTTCTGCGACGGTGAGGCGGCGTTGTCACCGGGGTGTGCGGCGCTCCTCGTGCGCAAGAAGGGTTGGGGCGTGGGTCGCTCGCAGGACAAGGACCGTCAGTGGCAGCCGCATCCGGTCCGTGCCGCCGCCCTCCGGGCACTCGCCTTCGGGCTCCCCCTCGTCGTCTCGATCATCGTCGGCATCGTCGTCGGTGCGTTGATGCCGGCCCCTGAGTCCACGCCCGGCCTCGTGCTGTGGTGGAGCGCGGTGCTCGTGTCCTCGACCCTGGCGGTGTACGCCGCGGACCGGGTGACCCGCAAGGTCCTGCCGCTGGCGACCCTGATGCGGCTGTCCATCCTCTTCCCCGACCGGGCGCCCTCCCGCGTCAAGGTCGCCCGCAAGGTGGCGGGCAGCCGGGCCATCGCCGCCGAGCTGGCCAAGGCCGGGATGGCATCGGACCGCCAGGAGGCCGCCGAGACGATCCTGGCCCTCGTCGGCGCGCTCGGCGACTACGACGCCCGGACCCGCGGCCACTCCGAGCGCACCCAGCTCTTCGTCACGATGCTCGCCGACGAGCTCAAGCTCAACAACGAGGACAAGGGCAAGCTCATGTGGGCCGCCCTCGTCCACGACATCGGCAAGCTCAAGGTCCCCCACGAGGTGCTCAACAAGCCCGCCCGGCCGACCGAGGAGGAGTGGGAGCTGCTCCACAGCCACCCGCACCACGGCGCCGAGATCTGCGAGCCGCTGCGGGAGTGGCTGGGCCCGTGGTGGCTGGCGATCGAGCAGCACCACGAGAAGTTCGACGGGAGTGGCTACCCGCATGCGCTCGCCGGCGACGAGATCAGCTACGGCGCCCGCATCGTCGCGGTGGCCGACAGCTACGAGGTCATGACGGCGGCCCGTCCGTACAAGCGCCCGATGACCGCGCTGGCGGCGCGCCAGGAGCTCACCGCCTGCGCCGGGACCCATTTCGACCCGGAGATCGTGCGGGCCTTCCTCAACATCTCCCTCGGCGGCGTGCGCCGCTCGAGCGGCCCGCTGGCGTGGCTGGCCCAGATCTTGATGGTCCGTCCCGGCCCGATCCTGGGGCAGGTCATGGGTGCCGGCGCCGGCGCGGTCGGGGCAGCCGCGACGATCGTCGGGCTGAACCTCGCGCCCGGCGTCGCACACGCGGAGCCGACGACGACCGCGCAGCCGAAGCCTGCGGTGACGGCGACCGCGCCCGCGCCACGAGCGACACCGACGCCGTCACCGACGGCCACTGCGACGCCGACCCCGGCGCCCACGACGTCGGGCCCCACCGTGTCCCCGCGGACGCCTGCACCGCTGCCGCCCGACCCGGCCGCGCTGCCGCCGGTGCCCCTGCCGACGCCGCCGCCCGGCCGGTTCGCCCTCGTCGACGACGTCGAGTCGACCCTCGAGGACACCGCCCGCGTCTACGACGTGCTGGCCAACGACACCCTCGACGGGCTGTCGACGATCGCCGGCGTCAGCACCCCGGCGCACGGCGCGTCGACCGTCGTGGGCAACAGGGTCCTCTTCACGCCCGACCCGGACGTCCACGGCACCCAGGAGTTCTCGTACACCGTGCGCAACGTCGCCGGGCGGCTGAGCACCGCGCGGGTCACCGTCGACGTCGTCCCGGTCAACGACCCGCCGACGGCCAGGAACGACGCCCAGGTGATCGACGAGGACACCCCCGACGCCCCGCTCCGGCTGCTCGGCAACGACACCGACGTCGACGGGGACGCCCTGACCGTCGTCTCGGTCACCGGCGCGGGCAACGGCACCGTGACGCAGCGAGCCGGTGACTTCCTCTACACCCCCGACCTCGACTACAACGGGCCCGAGACGCTCAGCTACACCGTCTCCGACGGCCACGGTGGCACGAGCAGCGCGACCGTGTCCGTGACGGTGTCGCCGGTCAACGACGCCCCCGTGGCGCACCCCGACACCGCCTCGATGGCCGAGGACTCGGGCACGATCACCCTGGCCAACCTGCTCACCAACGACACCGACGTCGAGAACGACTCGTTGCAGGTCACCGCCGTGACCGGGGCGGCGCACGGGACGATCGCACAGCCGACCAGCGGCGTCTTCACGTACCGACCGCAGCCCGACTTCACCGGGGTCGAGACCCTGAGCTACACCGTGTCGGACCTCCACGGTGGGACGGACTCGTCGACGGTGCGGATCACCGTGACGCCGGTCAACGACCCGCCCGTCGCGAACGACGACGCGGTCACGGCCCCGGAGGACTCGGTCGACGTCCCGCTGCCGCTGGTGGCCAACGACACCGACATCGACGGGGACGCGCTCACCGCCACCTCGGTGTCTGCACCGGCGCACGGCGCGGTCCGGCAGGTGGCCGGTGCGTGGACGTACACGCCGGACCCGGACTGGAACGGCGTCGAGACCCTGTCGTACACGATGTCCGACGGCAACGGGGAGACCGCGTCCGCCGCGGTCACCATCACGATCACCGCGGTGAACGACGACCCGGTGGCCGTCGCCGACACCATCTCGCTGCCCGAGGACTCGATCGACGCGCCGCTCGACCTGCTCGGCAACGACGGCGACGTCGACGGCGACACCGTCAGCATCACCGCGGTCACGAGCGCCGTCAACGGCACGCTCACCGAGCAGTCACCCGGCGTGTGGACCTACACCCCGGACGAGGACTGGAACGGTACCGAGAGCCTGGGCTACGCCATCTCCGACGGCAACGGCGGGACCGACACGGGGGTGGCGACCGTGACGGTGACCCCGGTCAACGACGCGCCGGTGACGGGTCCGGACGCCTACGCCATCACGACCGTGCAGACGCTCACGACGACGGCGGCCGACGGTGTGCTGGCCAACGACAGCGACGTCGACGGCGACACCCTGACGGTGACCGGGGACGACAGCCTCCTGATCGTCATCAACCCCGACGGGTCGTTCACGTACACCGGGGTCCTCCCGACGACGGAGGTGGTCACGTACACCGTCTCGGACGGCAACGGCGGCACCGCCACCGGAACCATGACCATCACGGTGACCCTGCTGCCAGGCTCGACCGTCAACTTGTTCCTCCAGCCGGTCGGCACGTTCGCGGTGGGCTCGCTCACCACGACACCGCCGGCGGGCGGCATCGGCGACTACGACTCCGACGGCAACCCCGGCCTCACGATCAAGTCGGGCGGGCTGAAGCCCGACGAGTCGGACCCGCTGAAGTACCAGGAGTGGTCGTACCCGGTGCCGGGTGGCGGGCTCACGATGAACGGTCCGATCACGATGAGCCTCTGGACCTCGCTGGAGAACAACGCCGACCAGGACCTCGACTACGCGGCCTGGGTCTACGACTGCGACGGGGGTGGTGGTGCGTGCTCACTCATCGCCTCGACCGTCGGGGTGCACGTCGACAACTGGAGCACCACGACCACCTGGGAGCAGCGCACCGTGACGGTCGGCAGCGCCAACCGCACGGTGGCGGCCGGGCGCACGGTCAAAGTCCGCCTGGGCTTCAACCACAAGGACGTGTGGCTGCCGCTCGACAGCGCCCACCCCTCCGCGCTCATCTACACCCAGTAGCGGTTGCGCGGGGGCTGCGAGCAGTCTCACAGCCACACGGAGTTGACCCGGCGGAGGCGGCGGGGGAGGCTCGACGGGCGCCGCTGATGGCGCCGTCGTCGACCCTCCGTCCGTCCGAACCGGCACGTCATCCGGTGTGTGGCTCAGGGCCTGGTCGGCGCGACGCCCGACGAGGAAGGCCGCATGAGCGACTACCCCCACCTGCTCGCTCCGCTCGACCTCGGCCACGTCACGTTGCCCAACCGGGTCGTCATGGGGTCGATGCACACCGGGCTCGAGGACCGGGCCCGGGACGCCCCGAAGCTCGCGGCCTACCTCGCCGAGCGGGCTCGCGGTGGGGCCGGCCTCATCGTCACCGGCGGGTACGCGCCGAACCTCGAGGGGACGCTCTACCCGGGCGCCTCGAAGCTGACGAGCCGGCGCGAGCTGGCCCGGCACCGGGTCGTCACTTCGGCGGTGCACGAGGCCGGCGGGCTCATCGCGCTCCAGCTGCTGCATGCGGGGCGGTACGCGTACACCCCCTGGTGCGTCGCGCCGTCGACGGTCAAGAGCCCGATCAGCCGGTTCGCGCCGCGGGCGCTGACCGCCCGGGGCGTCCGGCGTCAGATCCGGGCGTTCGCCCGCGCGGCGCGGCTCGCCCGCCGGGCGGGGTACGACGGCGTCGAGATCATGGGGTCCGAGGGGTACCTCGTCAACCAGTTCCTCGCGCCGCGCACCAACCACCGCTCCGACCGGTGGGGCGGGACGCCCGAAAACCGCCGACGCTTCGCCGTCGAGGTGGTCCGCGCGGTCCGGGAGGCGGCGGGCCCCGACTTCGTCCTCGTCTACCGGATCTCGGTGCTCGACCTCGTCGAGAACGGCCAGACCTGGGACGAGGTGGTGGCCCTCGCCCGCGAGGTCGAGGCCGCCGGCGCGAGCATCCTCAACCTCGGCATCGGGTGGCACGAGGCCCGGGTGCCGACGATCGTCACCTCGGTGCCGCGGGCGGTGTTCACCGGGTACGCGGCCCGGCTGGGCGAGCACGTCGGCATCCCGGTGTGCGCGACGAACCGGATCAACACCCCGGAGGTCGCCGAGCAGGTCCTGACCGACGGCGCCGACCTCGTGTCGCTGGCCCGGCCCTTCCTCGCCGACCCCGGCTTCGTCCGCAAGGCCGCCGAGGGCCGGTCCGACGAGATCAACACGTGCATCGCCTGCAACCAGGCCTGCCTCGACCACACGTTCGCCAAGCAGCGCGCGTCGTGCATGGTCAACCCGCGCGCCGCGTACGAGACCGAGCTCGTCATCGGCCGTGCCCCGGCGCGCCGCAAGGTGGCGGTCGTCGGGGGTGGACCGGCCGGGATGGCGGCCGCGGTCACCCTCGCCGAGCGGGGGCACGACGTCGAGCTGCTCGAGGCGCGCGACCACCTCGGCGGGCAGTTCGACATCGCGATGCGCATCCCGGGGAAGGAGGAGTTCGTCGAGACGATCCGCTACTTCACGCGGCGCCTCGAGGTGCTCGGGGTACGGGTGCGGCTGTCGACGTGGGCCGATGCCGACGCGTTGGTCGCCGAGGGGTTCGACGACGTCGTCGTCGCGACCGGGGTCGAGCCGCGGCTCCCGGAGATCCCCGGCGTCGACCACCCCATGGTCATGACGTACGCCGAGCTCGTCCGGGGCGAGCGCACGGCGGGGCAGCGGGTCGCCGTCATCGGCGCCGGTGGCATCGGGGTGGACGTCTGCGAGCTCCTGACGACGGAGCACTCCGCGACGACGGACGCCGAGGCCTGGCGCCTGGAATGGGGCGTCGGTGACCCGGCGGAGTCGCGCGGCGGCGTGCGCCCCGCGGTCCCCGAGCCGAGCCCGCGCGAGGTGGTCCTGCTCCAGCGCAAGACGTCGGCCATCGGCAAGGGTCTCGGCAAGACGACGGGCTGGGTGCACCGGGCCTCGCTGCGCGCCAAGGGGGTCGAGCAGGTCTCCGGGGTGGCGTCCTACGAGCGGATCGACGACGAGGGGCTGCACATCACCGTCGGGCCGGACGGCGAGCGTCGCCTCGTGGCCTGCGACACCGTCGTCCTGTGCGCCGGCCAGGAGCCGGTGCGGACCATCGCCGACGACCTCGCCGACCGTGGGCTGACCGTCCACGTCATCGGCGGGGCGGACGTCGCCGCCGAGCTCGACGCCAAGCGGGCGATCCGCCAGGGCACCGAGGTGGCGGCGGCCATCTGACCCCCCACTCATCCCGGAACGTGTGTGAACGCGCCGGGGATCGCCGGCGTGTTCACACACGTTCGCGGTGTGTGTGGCCTGTCAGGTGGGTGGGGCGATGTCCGTCTGGGCCGGGAGGTTCGCGACGCCGACCGGGCAGGTGAGCCCGTTGGGCCCGTGGTTGCAGTAGCCGCCGGGGTTCTTGTGGAGGTACTGCTGGTGGTACCCCTCCGCGTAGTAGAAGGGGCCGGCCTGCTCGGCGGACGCGATCGTCGTCGTGATGGTGCCGCGGCCGGCGGCGGTCAGGACCGCCTGGAACGCGTCCCGGGTGGCAGCGGCGGCTTCGGCCTGCCCGGGCGTCGTCGTGAAGATCGCGGACCGGTAGGCCGTCCCGATGTCGTTGTACTGCCGGTTGCCCTGGGTCGGGTCGTGGTTCTCCCAGAACGCCTTGAGCAGCAGCTCGGGGGTGGTGACCGCCGGGTCGTAGGCGACGAGGACGGTCTCGGCGTGCCCGGTGAGCCCGGTGCAGGTCTCCTCGTACGTGGGGTGCGGGGTGAAGCCGCCCTGGTAGCCGGCGGCGGTCGTCACGACACCCGGCAGCTGCCAGAAGATGCGCTCGACCCCCCAGAAACAGCCCATCGCGACGTAGAGCACCTCGGTGCCGTCGGGCCAGGGCCCCTCGAGCGGGGTGCCGAGGACCTCGTGGGTCGTCGGCACGGGGAAGGGCCGGTGATCGCGGCCGGCCAGGGCCTCGTCGCGGGTGGGGAGCGTGGACTTCGCACGGGAGCCGAAAAGCATGTCGTGTTCAACTCCGGAGGGTGGCACGGTGTTCCACATGGTCGACCTCGTCCCGGTCTCCGGGCTGGACTCCGAGCCCGCCGCCGCCGCCCGCTTCGACGCATGGGCGGAGGTGCAGGGTGTCGCGGCGCGGCACGACCTGGGCGACGACCACGACGCGTGGACGGTGGACGAGCTGCGCGGGATCATGCAGGACTCGACGAAGCACCGCTCGACCGTGCTGGCGGTCCATGGCCACGAGGTGCTCGGAGCCGGGGCTGTCATCGCCCCGTTGCTCGACAACCAGGGCGTCGCCTCCCTCGTGGTGACGACGCGACCGGACCGGCGCCGGGCAGGGGTGGGGGGCGCTCTGCTCGCCTGGGCCGAGGGGCACGCTCGGGAGCTCGGCCGCACCACCGTCGTCGCGCAGACGCAGTGGGCCGGAGGCGACGTTGAGGACCCGCACGGCCCGTGGGCCCGCCGGCGCGGCTTCGAGCCGGCCCAGACGGTCGTCCGGTCCGACCTCGCCGTGGACCCGTCGGTGCCGCCTCGGCCGCCTGTGGCCGTACCGGGGTACGCCCTCGAGACGCACTGCGACGCCCAGCCGGAGACCGATCTCGAGGACCGCGCGCTGCTCCTGCGCCGGATCAGCACCGACGCACCGCTCGGTGACCTCGAGCTCGCCGAGGAGGAGTGGGACGCGGACCGGGTCCGGGCCGACGACGCCAAGGTCGCCGCGATGGGGCGCCGTGTGGTGGCGACCTACGCCCGGCACCTCGAGAGCGGCCGGTTGGTGGGGTACACCGTGGTCCAGGTTCCGCGTGCCGCCCCGGCTCTCGCGTACCAGCAGGACACCCTCGTCCTGCGGGAGCACCGGGGTCACGGTCTCGGCCTGGCGCTCAAGCTCGCCAACCACTGCGCGCTCGCCGAGGAGGTGCCGGCGGTTCGCACGGTCCGCACCTGGAACGCCGTCGAGAACACCCACATGCTCGCGGTCAACACCGCACTGGGGTTCCGGCCCAGCGGCTACACCCGGGAGTGGCAGAAGCACCTGCACTGACCCCCACCCCCACCTCGACCGATAGGTCACGCCAGGTACGCGGCCGACGACGAGGCCGGCGCCCCGACATCGACCAATAGGTCACGCCAGGTACCGGGTCGGAGGGTGGCGGGGATGTACGCACATCGACCTATTGGTCGCGTGAGGTACGGGGCGCAGGCAGAGGCGTACCGACATCGACCGATAGGTCACGCCAGGTACGGGTCCGGCGACGAGGCCGACGTCCGCACATCGACCTATTGGTCGGAGGGGGTACGGCCGGGCAGTGTGCGAGCCGGCACCTGGTGGAGACCGGCGAGCGGCGGATGGGGTGCGGCCGGGCGGGCGGGGGATGGGCGTCGAGGCGGGGTGGCGGAGCGCCTACCCTCGTGGGCATGACTCTCGACGACCTCGGTTTCTCCTCCCGCGCCATCCACGCCGGTCAGGAGCCCGACCCCACGACCGGTGCCGTCGTGCCGCCGATCCACCAGGTGAGCACGTACAAGCAGGACGGGGTCGGCGGCCTGCGCGGCGGTTACGAGTACTCCCGCTCGGCCAACCCGACCCGGGCGGCCCTCGAGGAGTGCATCGCGGCCCTCGAAGGCGGCGAGCGCGGCTTCGCGTTCGCCAGCGGCCTCGCCGGGGAGGACACGGTGCTGCGGGCGCTCCTCGTCCCCGGTGACCACGTCGTCGTGCCGTCGGACGCCTACGGCGGCACGTACCGCCTCTTCAACCGGGTGCTCAAGCCCTGGGGCGCCGACCACTCCATCGCGACGGTCGCCGACGTCGAGTCGGTGCGCGCGGCCATCCGTCCCGAGACCCGCATGGTCTGGGTCGAGACCCCCACCAACCCGCTGCTCGGCATCGCCGACATCGCGGCGATCGCCGAGGTGACCCACGAGGCGGGGGCGCTGCTCGTCGTCGACAACACCTTCGCCTCGCCCTACCTGCAGAACCCCATCGCCCTCGGGGCCGACGTCGTCGTCCACTCGACGACGAAGTACGCCGGGGGGCACAGCGACGTCGTCGGGGGTGCCGTCGTCGTCGCGCCCGGCGCGCGGACCCGGGACGGCGAGTCGGTCACCGAGCGGGTCGCGTTCCACCAGAACTCGATGGGCGCCGTCGCCGGCCCGTTCGACGCCTGGCTCGTCCTGCGCGGGCTGAAGACCCTCGCCGTGCGCATGGAGCGGCACTGCGACAACGCCGAGACCGTCGTCGACTTCCTGCAGAGCCACCCGGGGGTCACCGCGGTGCACTACCCGGGGCTGCCCAACCACCCGAACCACGACATCGCCGCCCGCCAGATGAAGCGCTTCGGCGGCATGGTCGCGTTCCGGGTCAAGGGTGGGGAGGACGTCGCGGCGAAGGTGTGCGGCGAGACCGAGCTCTGGACGCTCGGGGAGTCCCTCGGCGGGGTCGAGTCCCTCATCGAGCACCCCGGCCGGATGACCCACGCCTCCGTCGCGGGCACCGAGCTCGAGGTGCCCGGCGACCTCATCCGCCTCTCGGTCGGTATCGAGGACGCCCCGGACCTGATTGCCGACCTGCGCCAGGCGCTCGACCGGCTGACCTGAGCCACCGGCCCGGGTGGCGCCTCACTAGAGTGCGCGGGTGCCCGCGGTCCTGTGCGTCGACGTCGGCTCGACCTTCACCAAGGCGGTGCTCGTCGGGCCCGACGGCGCGCTGCTCGGGCGGGCCTCCCACCCGACGACGGTGGCGACCGACGTCATGGACGGCGTCGACGCGGTCCGCGCCGAGCTCGGCGGCCAGGCGGCAGCGGAGACCCTCGTGTGCTCCAGCGCCGGCGGCGGGTTGCAGCTCGCCGTCGTCGGCTACGAGCGCGAGGTGACCGCCGAGGCCGGCTACCGGGTCGGGCTCTCGGCCGGGGCGCGGGTCGTGCACGTCACGGCCGGACCGATGACGGGCCCGGACGTGGCGGCGCTGCGGGCGGCCCGCCCGGACCTCGTCCTCCTCGTCGGTGGCACCGACGGGGGCAACGCCGACGTCCTCGTGCACAACGCCCGCCGGTACGCGCGGGCCCGGGTCGGCGCCCCGGTCGTCGTCGCCGGCAACGCGCAGGCCGCGGCCGCGGTCACGGCCGAGCTGGACGCCACCGGCCGCCGGCACCTCGTGACCGCCAACGTCCTCCCGTCGATCGGTGCGGTGGCCCCGGAAGGGGCGCGGTCCGCGATCCGGGAGGTGTTCCTCGAGCACGTCATCGGGGGCAAAGGGCTCTCCCGCGACCGCGGGTTCGCCGACCTCGTCCGGGCCCCGACCCCCGACGCCGTGCTGCGCGGGGTCGAGGTGCTGGCGCAGGTCCGCGGGCAGGACGTGCTCGTCGTCGACGTCGGGGGAGCGACGACCGACGTCTACTCGGTGCTCACCCCGCAGGGCGAGGACGCGACGATCCGGCGCGAGGTCGTCGGCACCGTGTGGCACGCCCGCACCGTCGAGGCCGACCTGGGGATGCGCTGGAACGCGGGGGGTGTCGTCGACGCCGCGGCTCGCGAGCGCCTCCCCCTGTCCCCGGCGACCGAGGCCTGGGCGACCGGCGTGACGGCCGAGCCGGGGCGGGTCGCCACGACCGGGCCGGAGTGGGCGGCCGAGGAGTCGCTGGCGCGGGCGGCCGTGACCATCGCCGCCCGGCGGCACGGCCGCCCGGCCGGGCCGGGGGAGCGGCCGAGGCCGCTCGCGGACGTCGGCCTCGTCGTCGGCTCCGGCGGCGTGCTCCGGCATGCGCCCGCCGGGATGGCCGAGGCCGTGCTCGGGGCCACCCTGGCGGACCATGGCGGTGGGTGGCGGGTCCCGGACGGGGCAGACGCGGTGGTGGACCGCGACTACGTGCTCTTCGCCGTCGGGCTGCTCGCACCCCGGCACCCGGTGGCCGCCCGGGCGCTCGCCGGCTCCCTCGTCGGCTCGGGCTGACCCGGGCCGAGACCGGCCGCGATCACGACGACGGCCCGCCACCCCCAGGGGTGACGGGCCGTCGTCGCGGTCGAGGGATCAGCCGGTGTACGGCGTCGCGGCCTTGATGGCGACCTCGATCTGCTTGCCGTTGGGGGCCTCGTACGAGACGGTGTCGCCGACCTTGTGACCGTTGACGGCCTCGCCGATCGGGGACTTCTCGGAGAACACCTGCATCGAGGGGTCGATGATCTCGCGCGAGCCGAGGAGGAACTGCTCCTCGTCGCCGAACATCTCGACGGTGACGATCATCCCCGGCTCGACGATGCCGTCGTCGGGGGGCGTCTCGCCGATCGTCGCGTTCTCGAGGAGCTGGGTGAGCTGGCGGATGCGGGCCTCCATCTTGCCCTGCTCCTCCTTGGCCGCGTGGTAGCCGCCGTTCTCCTTGAGGTCGCCCTCCTCGCGGGCGGCCTCGATGCGCTTGGCGATCTCGGTACGACCCGGGCCGGACAGCTCTTCGAGCTCGCCCTTGAGACGGTCGTACGCGCCCTGGGTGAGGTAGCTCTGGTTGGTCGTCGTCTCGGTCACGGGTGGTCAACTCCTGGTACGTGGGGCGCCGGACCCTCGCGGGTGGCGCCGAGGGTGCTACGGCAACGGGCCCGGGTCGACCGCCTCTTCTCGGCGCTTCTCGACCCAGACCCGAACGTGAAGTGACCAGTCTAGCAACGTGCACCCCGGGAAGCACATCTGTTCCGGCCGTCAGGGGCCGACGAGCGGCCTCGGCGCTGCTCGCCGACGGCGCCGTCGGCGCAGGTCAGGGACCGACGCGGACGCAGGACTCGACGACGCCGGTCACCGCTCGGGCGCTGGTGCGGATGTCGACGACGCGGTGGACGACGGGGCCGCCGCCGGCCGGGATCTCGTCGGTCACGACGCCGACCCGGCCCTTGCGGCTGTCGAGGGCGCTGACCCGGCAGGTCACCGGCGTGCCCGCCGGCCGGACCAGGTCGTACTCGACCCGGATGGCGGCGTCGGACCGGACGTCGTAGGCGGTCACCTCGGGCCGCACCTGACCGGCGGTCGTGGTCCACCCGTACCAGGACACGGCGGCCACGGCGGCGAGGACCGCCGCGATGGCGAGCCACTGGCGGCGGCCGGACGGGGTCCGGGGATCGGGCGGTCGCACGGTGCTCCTCGGAGACGGTCGGGGCCGGGTGACAGAATGGGAACCTCCATTCTCGGGGATGCCCCGAGCCCACCACACCGAAGGGTCCCGCATGTCCGAACGGCTCCGGCTCATGTGCGTCCACGCGCACCCGGACGACGAGTCGAGCAAGGGCGCCGCGACGATGGCCAAGTACGTCGACGCGGGCCACGAGGTCCTCGTCGTCTCCTGCACCGGGGGTGAGCGCGGCAGCATCCTCAACCCGCGGCTCCAGGACGACATCCACATCCTGCGCGACCTCGTCCACGTCCGGCGCGACGAGATGGCGCGCGCGCAGCAGATCCTCGGCGTCCAGCACACCTGGCTCGGCTTCGTCGACTCCGGCCTGCCCGAGGGCGACCCGCTGCCGCCGCTGCCCGACGGCTGCTTCGCCCTCGAGCCTCTCGAGGTCACCACCGAGGCCCTCGTGCGCGAGATCCGCCGGTTCCGCCCGCACGTCCTGACGACGTACGACGAGAACGGCGGCTACCCCCACCCCGACCACATCATGTGCCACGACGTCTCGGTGGCGGCGTTCTCCGCGGCGGGCGACGCCTCGCGGTTCCCCGACGCCGGCCCCGCCTGGCAGCCGCTGAAGCTCTACTACAACCAGACCTTCAGCAAGGCGCGCATCGAGGCCTTCCACGAGGCCCTCACCGCGCTCGGCGAGGAGAGCCCCTACGCCGAGTGGCTCGAGCGGTGGGACCGCCAGGACCGTGCCGTCACGACCAAGGTCGCGTGCGCCGAGTGGTACGACCGCCGCGACGCCGCCCTGCTCGCGCACGCGACGCAGGTCGACCCCGACGGCACCTGGTTCAAGGTGCCGCGTGAGGTGCAGCAGGAGGTCTGGCCGGTCGAGGAGTTCGAGGCCGCCGCCTCCTACGTCCCGATCAGCGAGGGTGAGGACGACCTCTTCGCGGGGCTCCCCGCCGACGTCACCGAGGCCGACGCGATGGCCACCACCCCGGGGCTCCGCCTCATCCACGACTCCAGGACGGAACGGGCCGCATGAACGACTCCGCAACCAGCGCGGCGCTGCCGGGCTTCCTCGCCTTCATCGCCTTCTCGCTGCTCGCCCTCGCGCTCTGGTTCCTCATGCGCAACATGAACGAGCGCATGCGGCGCATGTCCTACCGGCAACAGCGCGCGCACCGCGGGCCGGACGAGGCGCAGGCGGGCCCGGACGAGGTGGCCGAGACCGGTGACGACGAGCCCGGCGACGGGTCGGCCACCGCCGAAGACGGCCGGCCGGGCTGACCGAGCCGGACCCCCGGGGGCCGCACGGGCGGCGTCAGGCCTGGGTGCCGGTGAGGGCCAGGGACGCCGCGACGAAGTGCGCGGTGAACGCCAGCACGGTCAGCGCGTGGAACACCTCGTGGAAGCCGAACCAGCGGGGTGAGATGTCGGGCCGCTTCGTCCCGTAGACGAGGGCGCCGACGCTGTAGAGCACACCCCCGATGACGACCCAGGTCATCGCGGCCGCGCCGACGTGGTCCAGGAGCGGGCGGAAGTAGAAGACCGCCACCCAGCCGAGCATGAGGTAGGCCGGGACGTACAGCCAGCGCGGGGCGTGGCTCCAGAAGACCCGGAACAGCACCCCGAGGATGGCGCCGGCCCACACGATGAGCAGCATGCGCCGGGCCTGGTCCGCCGGCAGCAGCAGCGCGAACGGGGTGTAGGTGCCGGCGATGATGAGGAAGATGTTGGAGTGGTCGAGGCGTCGGAGGATGCCGCCCACGCGGGGCGACCAGGTGCCGCGGTGGTAGATGGCCGAGGTCCCGAAGAGGAGCACGGCCGTCCCGGCGAACACGGCGGCCGAGACCTTGCCCTCGACCGTTCCGGCGATGATGACGAGCACGATGCCCGCGACGAGCGCGATGGGAGCCATGCCGGCGTGCAGCCAACCGCGCAGGTGAGGCTTCACCTGGCTCATGGCCGCCTCGACCCGGCTCTCGAGCGCGTCGAGCCGTCCGGCGTCGGGAGGGCTGGTGCGCTCGGCGGGATCCATCGCCTCATTCTAACCTACGCGAGCGTAGGTTTGGCGGACACGTGCACCTCCATCCACTGCGCACCAGCTGCACACGAGGTCCACACATGATCTCCGGCGGGGCTCCCGGGCAGCCGGAGTAGCGTGACCCCCGTCGTCCGGACCCGGGCGGCTCAGGTCTGGCGGGAGGACGAGAGCGGGATGGGGCGGTTCATGGACGTGCTCTACGCCGCCTACGCCAAGCGCCTCACCCGCCAGCTCGGGTCCTCGCCGGTGCCCCGCCACGTCGGCGTCCTCGTCGACGGCAACCGCCGCTGGGCCAAGCTGCGCGGGGCCGGGACCGAGGAGGGCCACCGCGCCGGTGCCGTCAACATCGGCAACGTCCTGGAGTGGTGCGAGGAGGTCGGGGTCGAGGTCGTCACGCTGTGGCTCCTGTCGACCGACAACCTCAACCGCCCGGAGGCCGAGCTCCGGCCCCTGCTCGGCATCATCGAGGACACGGTCGACTCCTTTGCCGACACGGGCCGCTGGCGCATCAACCCCGTCGGGGCCCTGGACCTGCTCCCGGCCGCGACGACCCAGCGACTCAAGGCGGCCGCCGAGCGCACCGCCGGCATCGACGGCATGCTCGTCAACGTCGCCGTGGGGTACGGGGGTCGCCGCGAGATCGCCGACGCCGTGCGGAGTCTCCTGCAGGAACACGCGGGCCGGGGGACGAGCATCGAGGAGCTCGCCGAGGTCATCGACGTCGAGCACATCGCGGAGCACCTCTACACGAAGGGCCAGCCCGACCCGGACCTCGTCATCCGGACCTCGGGTGAACAGCGTCTGTCGGGCTTCCTCCTGTGGCAGAGCGCCCACAGCGAGTTCTACTTCTGCGAGGCGTACTGGCCGGACTTCCGCAAGGTCGACTTCCTGCGCGCCCTGCGCGCCTACGGCGAGCGCCACCGCCGCTTCGGCGCCTGACGGCCCGCGAGCGTCCGGCCCTCGGCGGCCGACGACGAACGGCCGACCGGGGCCGTGACGAACGGGTGACTTTTCGCCACAGCGACCTCGTGAGTCACATCAGCCACACCCGTGCCGACACGCCGGGGCCCGCATCCCGGCCCCCGGCATCGGGTGGGTCGTAGCGTCGTCACCACGGCACCACCTCCTTCGATGACCAGGAGCGGCAATGGCCTCTTCCACGCGGACGGCAGACACGACAGCCCGGGGGAAGGAGCCGCGTCGCACGTTCGTGCTCGACACCTCGGTACTCCTCTCGGACCCCCGCGCGATCTTCAGGTTCGCCGAGCACGAGGTCGTCCTCCCGGTCGTCGTGGTCACCGAGCTCGAGGCCAAACGGCACCACCCCGAGCTGGGGTACTTCGCCCGCCAGTCGCTGCGGATGCTCGACGACCTCCGCATCAAGGCGGGCCGTCTCGACGCCCCGGTGCCGGTCGGCGACGACGGCGGCTCCCTGCGGGTCGAGCTCAACCACACCGACGCCATGTCGCTGCCTGCCGGGTTCCGGCTCGGTGACAACGACACCCGCATCCTCGCGGTCTCGCGCAACCTCGCGAACGAGGGGCGCCTCGTCACGGTCGTCAGCAAGGACCTCCCGATGCGGGTCAAGGCCTCGGCGTGCGGCCTCGACGCCGAGGAGTACCGGGCCGAGCTCGCGGTCGAGTCCGGGTGGACCGGCATGGCCGAGCTCGACGTCACGGTCGAGGAGATGGACCACCTCTACGAGTACGGCCGCCTCGAGAACCCCCAGGCGGCCGAGCTGCCGTGCCACACCGGGCTCAAGCTGCTCTCGCCCCGCGGCTCGGGCCTGGGCCGGGTGGGCGCCGACAAGCAGGTGCGGCTGGTCCGCGGCGACCGGGACGCCTTCGGGCTGCACGGCCGCAGCGCCGAGCAGCGCATCGCGCTCGACCTGCTCCTCGACCCCGATGTCGGCATCCTCAGCCTCGGCGGGCGCGCCGGCACCGGGAAGTCCGCGCTCGCCCTGTGCGCCGGGCTCGAGGCGGTCATGGAGCGACGCCAGCAGCGCAAGGTCGTCGTCTTCCGGCCGCTCTACGCCGTCGGCGGCCAGGAGCTGGGGTACCTGCCCGGCTCGGAGGCCGAGAAGATGAACCCGTGGGGGCAGGCGGTCTTCGACACCCTCTCGGCCCTGGTGAGCCGGGAGGTCGTCGAGGAGGTGCTCGACCGCGGGATGCTCGAGGTCCTGCCGCTCACCCACATCCGCGGCCGCAGCCTGCACGACGCCTTCGTCATCGTCGACGAGGCCCAGAGCCTCGAGCGCAACGTGCTGCTCACGGTGCTGTCGCGGATCGGCCAGAACTCCAAGGTGGTCCTGACCCACGACGTCGCCCAGCGCGACAACCTGCGCGTCGGACGCCACGACGGGGTCGTCGCCGTCGTCGAGGCGCTCAAGGGGCACCCGCTGTTCGCCCACGTCACGCTCACGAGGTCCGAGCGCAGCCCGATCGCGGCGCTGGTCACCGACCTGCTGGAGGGGATCGAGGTCTGAGATCGGGCCCCGGCGGGCCGTCGGCTGAGCGTCCCCTCAGGTCCTCGTTTCCGCCCGCCGGGGCGCCCCAGTAGGCTAAGGTCTCGTTTCCGTAACGCCCGGCCTGCGACCGGGACCCTCGCCTGTCCCCACCCCTGGAAGGCCCACCGCGCTTCACCATGGCTCGCTACACACCCCGCCACGCCCCACGCCACGCCGCCCCGCGGCGCTCGAGCGGTGGGTCGATGCTGGCTGCGGTCGGGCGTCCCGTGGTCACCACCGGCCTCCTCGCGGCCGTCGTGGTCAGCGGTGTGGCCCTGAGCGGCGTCGGTGAGGACACGGCCAACGCCGACCCGCTGACGCTCGCGGTGGACGCGTTCACGACGACCAGCTCCTCCGAGCAGGCCCGGGTCGCCGACGCCGATGACGACCGCGTCGCCGCCGACCGGTCCGCCACCAACGCCCAGCGTGCGGTCGCCGCGGCCCAGGCCGACGAGGCCGAGCGGGCGAAGGCCGCCGCGCTGGCGAAGAAGCGCCAGCAGGACGCCGAGCGCGCGGCCCGCGCCGCCGAGCGCAAGCGGGTCTTCTCCAACGCCCAGGAGGACCCCAAGGCCGCAGCCCAGCTGCTGCTTCCGGAGTACGGCTTCAGCCAGGAGCAGTGGCCGTGCCTCGACCAGCTGTGGATCGGCGAGAGCGACTGGCGCTGGTGGGTCGCCAACCCCTCGTCAGGGGCCTACGGCATCCCGCAGTCACTGCCGGCCAGCAAGATGGCCACCGAGGGCAGCGACTGGCGGACCAACCCCGTCACGCAGATCCGTTGGGGTCTCGACTACATCAAGCGCTCCTACGGCACCCCGTGCAACGCGCTCAGCGTGTGGCAGAGCCGCTCGCCGCACTGGTACTGACCCTGCGCTAGATCTTGCGCAGCCGGATCCGCGTCACCGCGTGGTCGGGGCCCTTGGTGAGCACCAGGGTCGCCCGGTCCCGGGTCGGCTCGATGTTCTCCACGAGGTTCGGCTCGTTGATGGCCGCCCAGATGCCCCCCGCCGTGTCCCGCGCCTCGTCGTCGCTGAGCCGGGCGTACCGGTGGAAGTACGACTGCGGGTCGGCGAACGCCGTCTGCCGCAGCCGGAGGAAACGCTCGACGTACCAGCGCCGCACGTCGGTCGCGGGCGCGTCGACGTACACCGAGAAGTCGAAGTAGTCGGACACCGTCGTGACGCTCGCGCCGTCGGGGCGGACGCTCGGGGGCTGCAGGACGTTGAGCCCCTCGACGATGAGCACGTCGGGCCTGCGCACCTCGGTGGGCTCGGGGAGGACGTCGTAGGTCAGGTGTGAGTACTGGGGCGCCTCCACCACCGGCATCCCGGACTTGACGTCGGCGACGAAGCGCAGCAGGGCCCGGCGGTCGTACGACTCGGGAAAGCCCTTGCGCTGGAGGAGTCCTCGGCGTTCGAGCTCGGCGTTCGGGTAGAGGAAGCCGTCGGTGGTCACCAGCTCGACCCGCGGGGTGTGCGGCCAGCGGCTCATGAGCTCGCGCAGGATGCGCGCGGTCGTCGACTTGCCGACCGCGACCGACCCGGCGACACCGACGACGAACGGCACCCGGCGGGGCCGGTCGCCGAGGAACTCGCTCGTGGCGAGCCGGAGCCCGTGAACGGCCTCGACGTAGAAGTGCAGCAGCCGCGAGAGCGGGAGGTAGACCTCCTCCACCTCCTGCAGGTCCAGCCGGTCGCCGAGCCCCCGCAGCCGTGACAGGTCGTCCTGGGTGAGGCTCATCGGGTGGTTCTCGCGCAGCCGGGACCACGCCGCGCGGTCGAGCTCGACGTACGGGGTCGGCAGCTGGGCGTCCCCGGCGAGGCCGAGACGCGCGAGTACCTCGTCGGCCGCGGTCACGGCGCCATCATGGCGTATCGGCCCGGACCCGGCGCGGGCCGGCGCCCGGGGCCCCCGACCGGCACCCGCCGTGACGCGGGAGGTGCGTGCCGCACGGGCTACGCTGGCGCGCATGTGCGGAATCGTCGGCTATGTGGGCCGCAACACGGACGGCAGGGCGCTCGACGTCGCGATGGAGGGGCTCGCGCGCCTCGAGTACCGGGGCTACGACTCGGCGGGGGTGGCCCTGGTCACCGACGACGGCGTCGCCACCGAGAAGCGTGCCGGCAAGCTCGAGAACCTCAGGTCCGCCCTCGACGCGCACCCGATGTCCGCGTCCCGGACCGCGATCGGGCACACCCGCTGGGCCACGCACGGCGGGCCGACGGACGGTAACGCCCACCCCCACCGTGGCGGCGACGGCGACCGGCTCGCGCTCATCCACAACGGCATCATCGAGAACTTCCACGCCCTGAAGAAGGGGCTGCTCGCCGAGGGCGTCGACTTCCGGTCCGAGACCGACACCGAGGTGGCGGCCAAGCTCCTCGGCCGGGAGTACGACCGGCTCGGCGACCTCACCGAGGCGATGCGAGCCGTCGTCGACCGGCTCGAGGGCGCCTTCACCCTTCTCGCGGTCCACGCCGACAGCCCGGGCGTCGTCGTCGGAGCCCGCCGCAACAGCCCGCTCGTCGTCGGGGTCGGGGACGGCGAGAACTTCCTCGGCAGCGACGTCGCCGCGTTCATCGGCTACACCCGGCACGCGGTGGAGCTGGGCCAGGACCAGATCGTCACGATCACCCCCGACGGCTACGACGTCATCGGCTTCGACGGCTCGCCCGCGGTGGGCAAGGCGTACGAGGTGACCTGGGACGCCGCCGCCGCCGAGAAGGGCGGCTACGACACCTTCATGGAGAAGGAGATCCACGACCAGCCCCACGCCGTCGCCGACACCCTGCTGGGTCGCACCGACGACACCGGCCGGCTCGTCCTGGACGAGGTGCGCATCCCCGAGGAGCAGCTGCGCCGCGTCACCCGCATCACGATCGTCGCCTGCGGCACCGCTGCCTACGCGGGGATGGTCGCGAAGTACGCGATCGAGCACTGGACCCGGATCCCGGTCGAGGTCGCCCTCGCCCACGAGTTCCGCTACTGCGACCCGATCGTCGACGAGAACACCCTCGTCGTGTCCATCAGCCAGTCCGGCGAGACGATGGACACCCTCATGGCGGTCAAGCACGCCACCGAGCTCGGCGCGATGACGCTGTCCATCTGCAACACCCACGGCTCGACGATCCCGCGCGAGTCCGACGCCGTCCTCTACACCCACGCCGGCCCCGAGATCGCCGTCGCCTCGACCAAGGCCTTCCTCGCCCAGATCACCGCGTGCTACGTCCTCGGGCTCTACCTCGCGCAGCTGCGCGGCGAGACCTACGCCGACGACGCCAAGGCGGTGCTGCGCGACCTCCACGAGATCCCCGAGAAGATCGAGGACCTCCTCGGCCGGATGGACCGGGTCGCCGAGATGGCCGAGTTCATGGCCGACAGCCGGGCCGTGCTCTTCCTCGGGCGCCACGTCGGCTTCCCGGTGGCGATGGAGGGGGCGCTGAAGCTCAAGGAGCTCGCCTACATCCACGCCGAGGGCTTCGCGGCGGGCGAGCTCAAGCACGGCCCGATCGCCCTCATCGAGCCCGGGCAGCCGGTGTTCGTCGTCGTCCCCGGGCCGGACACCCCGCACGACCTGCACAAGAAGGTCGTCTCCAACATCCAGGAGATCCGGGCGCGGGGGGCCCGCACGCTCGTCATCGCGCACGACGGCGACGAGGACGTGGTGCCGTTCGCGAGCGAGGTCATCCGCATCCCGCAGTGCCCCCCGATGCTGGCGCCGCTGCTCGCCGTCGTCCCGCTCCAGGTCTTCGCCCTGCACCTCGCATCGGCCAAGGGTCTGGACGTCGACCAGCCCCGCAACCTGGCCAAGTCCGTCACCGTCGAGTGACGGCGGTGACGCGGTGATCGCGGGAGTCGGCATCGACGTCGTCGACGTCGCCCGGTTCGGTGCGTCCCTGGAGCGCACCCCGGCCCTGGCGCAGCGCCTGTTCACCGAGGCCGAGCGGGAGCTGCCGCTCACCTCCCTCGCGGCCCGCTTCGCGGCCAAGGAGGCGCTGGCCAAGGCCCTCGGCGCACCCGTCGGCCTCGGCTGGCACGACGCCGAGGTCACCCGGGGCCCCGACCGCCGCCCCGCGTTCACCGTCCGCGGCACCGTCGCCGCCCGGATGGCCGAGCTGGGGATCGCCACCGTCCACGTGTCGCTGTCGCACGACGCCGGCATCGCGTCCGCGGTCGTCGTCACCGAGCGGGACGGACAGCCCGGATGATCGAGGCCTACGGCATCGCGGACGTGTACGCGGCCGAGGCCGCCCTCATGGCGAGCCTCGACGAGGGCGAGCTCATGGCCAGAGCCGTCGACGGGATCGTGGCCGTCGCCGCCGCCCGGCTCGAGGCCCAGGGGGCCACCACGGTCGCCGCGCTCATCGGGCCCGGCAACAACGGGGCCGACGCGCTCTACGCCGCAGCGCGGCTGGCCGAGGCGGGCTGGAGCGTCGTGGCCGTGCACGGCGAGACCGTGCACGACGGCGCCCGGGCCGCAGCGGAGGCCGCCGGGGTCGTGCTCACCACCGACCCGGCGAGCATCGCGGAGGCCGACCTCGTGCTCGACGGGATCCTCGGGATCGGCGCCCGCCCCGGGCTGCCCGACTGGGCGCGCGCATGGGTCGAGGCCGTGCCCGAGGCCGCGTACGTCCTGGCCGTCGACCTGCCCTCGGGGCAGGACCCCGCCGGCGCGGAGTTCGACGTCGACGGGGTCATCGCCGACGAGACGGTGACGCTGTCGGTCGCCAAGCCGGTGCACCTGCTGCCGCCGACGGAGCAGGCCTGCGGCGTCCTCACCGTCGTCGACATCGGTCTCGACGTCGACGCCACCCCGGTCGTCCGCCGCCTCGACCACGACGACGTGGCCGGGCTGTGGCCCGTGCCGGTCCCGGGCGACGACAAGTACTCGCGGGGCGTCGTGGGCATCGTCGCCGGCGGGGAGCCGTACACGGGCGCGGCCGTGCTCAGCGTCACCGCCGCCGTCGAGTCCGGTGCCGGAATGGTCCGCTTCGTCGGGACCCCCACGCCCACCGCCCTCGTCCGGGCCGCGGCCCCGGAGGCCCTGCACGGGGTCGGCCGGGTCCAGGCCTGGGTCGTCGGGCCGGGACTGGACACCACGTCGCGGGCCTCGGGGTCCAAGGCGCAGCTCGACGCGGCCCGGGACGCGCTGGGCGGTGAGGCGCCGGTCGTCGTCGACGCCGGCGGCCTCGACCTCCTCGAGGACGCCGTCCTGCGCCGGCGGCACGAGCGGGTCACGCTGCTCACCCCGCACGCCGGGGAGTGCGCACGGCTGCTGTCGCGCCTCACCAGGACGGAGGTGACGCGGGCGCAGGTCGAGGGGGCCCCGCTCGAGCACGCGCGGCGGGCGGCCGAGCTGACCGGCGCGACGGTCCTGCTCAAGGGCGCGACGACCCTCGTCGTGCCCCCCGGTGGAGCGCCCGCCTGGAGCCAGGCCGACGCTCCGGCCTGGCTCGCCACCGCCGGTGCCGGCGACGTCCTCGCCGGGCTGCTCGGCACGTTGCTCGCCGCAGGACTCGACGCCGACGTGGCCGGAGCGCTCGGGGCGCTCGTCCACGGCGTCGCCGCCGACCGTGCCAACCCCGGCGGCCCGGTGCGGGCGCTCGGTGTGGCCCAGGCCCTCCCGGGCACCATCGCCGCCCTGCTCCGCCGCTGACGGCACGCCGCCCGGCCGGGGTCGGCCGTCCGGCCCCGTCGGCGACCTGCCGGACCCGAGGTGGGGCGGCCGGTCCTAGAATGGTCCGGCCCATGACCGACGCTCCTGCCGCCTCCGCACCCGCGACCGCGGGTGCTTCTGCGTGGGTCACCGTCGACGCGTCCGCCATCCGCGACAACGTCGCCGAGCTCGTGCGGCGGGCCGCACCGGCCCAGGTCATGGCGGTCGTCAAGGCCGACGCCTACGGCCACGGGCTCGTGACGGCCGCCCGGGCGGCCCTCGCCGGCGGTGCGGCCTGGCTGGGCGTGGCTCAGCTCGACGAGGCGCTCGCGGTGCGGGCCGCGGGGGTCGACGCGCCGCTGCTCACCTGGATCTACCCGCCCCAGGCCGACGTGCGCGCCGCACTCGACGCGCGGATCGAGGTGACGGTCGGGAGCCGCTGGAACCTCGAGACCGCCGTCGCTGCGGCCCGGGAGCGTGGCCGCCCGGCCCGCGTCCAGGTCAAGGTCGACACCGGGCTCGGTCGCGGTGGGGTCCTCACCGACTGGCCGGAGTTCACCGTCGCCCTCGCCCGGGCCGTGGCCGACGGCGCGGTCGAGGTCACCGGCACCTGGTCGCACTTCGCGTGGGCCGACGCACCCCGGCATCCGACCGTCCGCGCCCAGCAGGAGCGGTACGTCGAGGCTCTCGCCGAGCTCGAGCGCGCCGGGGTCGACCCCGGCCTGCGCCACCTCGCGAACTCCGCGGCGACGCTCACCAACCCGTCGGCGCACTTCGACCTCGTGCGGCCCGGCCTGGCCGTCTACGGCCTCTCGCCGGTGCCCGACCTCGGCACCCCCGCCGACTTCGGCCTCCGCGAGGCGATGCGGGTCACCGCGCGGCTCACCCAGGTGAAGCGGGCGCGGGCCGGGCAGGGCGTCAGCTACGGCCACGAGTACACGACCGCGCGCGACACCGTCCTCGGGCTCGTGCCGATGGGGTACGCCGACGGCATCCCGCGGCATGCGGGCAACCGGGGCCCGCTCCAGGTCCGGGGTCGGCGCCACACCATCGCCGGACGGGTCTGCATGGACCAGGTGATGCTCGACCTCGGGCCGGGCTTCGACGGCGCCCCCGGCGACGAGGTCGTCGTCCTCGGCCGCGGCGCCGACGGCGAGCCGACCGCCCAGGACTGGGCCGAGGCCGCCGACACCATCAACTACGAGATCGTCACCCGGATGGCGCCCCGCCTGCCCCGCGCGGTCATCGGCGGCGAGCCCCGATGACCAGCGTGCCCGGTCTCGCCGCCCTGGGCTCGGCCGCCGATGCGGTCGGTGCCCGGGTCCGGCGCGCGCGCTCCCCGTACCGCGACGCCGGCGCCGCCGAGAGGTGGAGCCACACACCCACAGAGGCGCTCGTCGTCACGACCGACGACGGCGTCGACCTGCACGTCGAGATCGACGCCCCGGAGTCCGGCAGCCGCGGACGCCGCCACCTCGCCGGCCGTGCCCCGACGGTCGTCCTCGTGCACGGGTTCGCCCTGACGATGCAGTCCTGGGTCCTCCAGCGTCGGGCCCTGATCCACGAGGGCCTGCGCGTCGTCAGCTACGACCAGCGGGGGCACGGGCGCTCCGGCCACCCGGACCTGGCGTCCTGCACCGTCGACCGTCTCGGCAAGGACCTCGCGCAGGTGCTCGCCGCCACGTGCGGGTCCGGCCCGGTCGTCCTCATCGGGCACTCGATGGGCGGCATGAGCGTCATGTCGTTCGCGGGGCAGCACCCCGACATCGTGCGCGACCGGGTGCTCGCCGTCGCGCTGGTGTCGACGAGCTCCGGAGGGCAGGAGGTCACCCAGCTCGGGCTGGGTCCGATGGTCGGCAAGGTCGTGGGGTCGATCGGGCCCGGCGTGCTCACCCGGCTCTCGCGGCACGCCGGGCCGATCGGGCTCCTGCGCAAGATGGGCAAGGGCGTGCAGGACGTCGTCGTCGAGCGGTGGGCGTTCGACTCGCCGGTCAGCCCGGCCCTGGTCGACCTCGTGGCGGAGATGATCTTCGACACCTCCTTCGAGGTGATGGCGGCCTTCCTGCCGCACATGGACGCCCTCGACCTCACCCCGTCCCTCGGGGCCCTGCACGGCGTCGAGACCCTCGTGATGAACGGCAGCGGCGACCTCATCACCCCGGCGTCGCACTCGGAGGAGATCCTGCGCCACGTCCCGGGTGCCGAGCACGTGCTCCTCGAGGACGCCGGCCACATCATCATGCTCGAGCACCCGGGCGTCGTCACCGACCAGCTGCTCAAGCTCGTGCGACGTGCGCAGCGGGCCGTCGTGGAGGGTGTGGACGTCAGCGAGAAGCCACGGGTGCGCCGCACGATCAGGGACATGTCGAAGAAGCGCCGGGGCGCGCGGCCGCGCCGGGGGAGGGCGTCGTGACCGCGGTGCGGGTCGCCCTCCCGACACCGGAGGACACCCGGGCCCTCGGTGCCGCGCTCGGCCGCCTGCTGCGAGCCGGCGACCTGCTCGTGCTCACCGGCACCCTCGGCGCCGGCAAGACGACGCTCACGCAGGGGCTCGGTGCCGCGCTCGAGGTGCGCGGCGCCGTCACGTCCCCGACGTTCGTCATCGCCCGCGTGCACCCCTCGACGGTCGGGGGGCCCGCGCTCGTGCATGTCGACGCGTACCGGCTCGGTGGTGCGCTCGAGCTCGACGACCTCGACCTCGACGCCTCGCTCGAGCAGAGCGTCACCGTCGTCGAGTGGGGCCACGGGCTCGCCGAAGGGCTGGCCGAGGACCGGCTCGAGGTCGTCCTCGACGTCGACGTCGACACCGAGGAGCGGGCCGCGACGGTCAGCGGGGTCGGTGCCCGCTGGACCGGGCAGCCCGATGTCCTGGCCGGGCTCGGGGGTGTGCCGTGCTGATCCTCGCCATCGACACCGCGACGACCGCCATCGGCGTCGCCGTGCACCGGGACGGCGCCGACCCCGTCACCTCCGTCGTCCTCGACGCCCGCGCCCATACCGAGCACCTCGCCCCGCTCGTGGCGCGGGCGCTCGAGCAGGCCGGCTCGACCCCTCGTGACCTCACCGACATCGCGGTCGGCACGGGGCCGGGGCCGTTCACCGGGCTGCGCGTCGGCCTCGTCACCGCCGTCACGATGGGGTACGCGCTCGGTGTGCCGGTCCACGGGGTGTGCAGCCTCGACGTGCTCGCCGAGCAGGCGCTCGCGGCCACCGACGCCGACGAGGTCCTCGTCGCCACCGACGCACGCCGCCGCGAGGTCTACTGGGCGCGGTACGCGCGGGCCGAGGACGGGGCCCGCGCGCTGACGCCCCCCGCCGTCGAGCCCGCCGCGACCATCCCCGAGGACACGCGGGCGCTGCCCACCGCCGGACGCGGAGCCCTGCTGTACCCCGACGCCTTCCCCGCGGTGCTCCCCGATGTGCTCGACGTCGACCCCGCGCGGCTCGCCGCCGTCGCGCGGCGACGCCTCGCGGCCGGTGCCCCGATGCCGGTCGAGCCGTTGTACCTGCGCCGCCCGGACGCCCTCACCACGGCCGAGCGGGCCGCCCGATGAGCGCCGCCCCGGTACCGGCCGGCCCGGCGATGCGCGACGCCCGCTGGACCGACGTCCCCGCGCTCGCCGCGCTGGAGGCCGACCTCTTCCCGCACGACGCCTGGTCCGAGGCGTCCTGGTGGGCCGAGCTGGGGGCCCGTCCCCGCCGCGACTACGTCGTGGTGGCCGACGGCTCCGGCGTCGCCGGCTACGGCGGCCTCGACCACGGCGGCGAGGTGTCCGACGTCATGACCGTGGCGGTCGCACCGGCGGCTCGCGGCCGTGGCCTCGGCCGGGCCCTGGTCGACGAGCTCGAGCGGCGCGCGGCGGCTCGCGGAGCGGGGCACCTCATGCTCGAGGTCCGGGCCGACAACACCGCCGCGGTCGCGCTGTACGAGGGCCGGGGCTTCGTCGTCCTCAGCCGGCGTCGCGGCTACTACCAGCCCGGCTCGGTGGACGCCCTCGTCATGCGTAAGTCGTTGTCCCCGAACGGAGCCTCCGATGGCTGACGCACCCCTGGTCCTCGGCATCGAGACCTCCTGCGACGAGACCGGGGTCGGGCTGGTCCGTGGCGAGACGCTGCTCTTCGACGCGATCGCGAGCAGCGTCGACGAGCACGCGCGGTTCGGCGGCGTCGTCCCCGAGGTCGCGAGCCGCGCCCACCTCGAGGCGATGGTGCCGACCATCGAGCGCGCGTGCCGCGAGGCCGGGGTGACCCTGCGCGACGTCGACGCGGTCGCGGTGACCGCGGGGCCGGGGCTCGCCGGGGCGCTCATGGTCGGGGTCGCGTCCGCCAAGGCTCTCGCGCTGGCCCTCGGCGTCCCCCTTCACGGCGTCAACCACCTCGCGAGCCACGTCGCCGTCGACATCGTCGAGCACGGGCCGCTGCCGGAGCCGACCCTCGCGATGCTCGTCTCCGGCGGCCACTCCTCGCTGCTCCTCGTCCCGGACGTCACCCACGACGTCCGCAGCCTCGGCTCGACGATCGACGACGCGGCGGGGGAGGCCTTCGACAAGGTCGCGCGGGTGCTCGGGCTGCCGTTCCCCGGGGGGCCGCACATCGACCGGGCCGCCCGCGACGGTGCGGTCGTCATCGACTTCCCGCGCGGGCTGACGACCGGTCGGGACATGGAGCGGCACCGGTTCGACTTCTCGTTCTCGGGGCTCAAGACCGCCGTGTCGCGCTGGGTGGCCGCCCGGGAGGCTGCGGGGGAGGCCGTCCCGGTGGCGGACGTCGCCGCCAGCTTCCAGGAGGCCGTCACCGACGTCCTGACCCGCAAGGCGATCCTGGCCTGCCGGGAGCACGGCGTCGGCCACCTGCAGATCGGCGGGGGAGTGGCGGCCAACTCCCGGCTCCGCGCGATGGCCCAGGAGCGGTGCGACGACGCGGGGATCGAGCTGCGGGTGCCCCGGCCGGGCCTGTGCACCGACAACGGCGCGATGGTGGCCGCGCTGGGAGCCCAGATGGTCCTCAAGGGCCGGCCGGCGTCCGACCTCGGCATCCCGGCCGACTCCTCGATGCCCGTCACCGACGTCTCCGCCTGACCCGACCCCCCGCCTTTCCCGACTTTTCATGCTCGCGTCCGCGCGACACCCCGCAGGAGCGGGGCCCGGCGCGGACGCTGGCATGAAAAGTGGGGAAGATGGGGGCATGGCCGACGAGACCGCCACGCAGCTGCTGCACCGGCTCACGAGCTACCAGCCGGACCGGGAGTGGACCGAGCCTCTCGACGACGACCGCATCGTCCGCGAGCTCGCGGTCAACGACGCGGCCCGGCGCCCTCTGCCGTACAAGGCCTACGACGAGGACCTCGACCGGCTGCTCCTGCCCACGGACCTGCCGGGGTCGACCGTGCCCGCGCTCGATGTGCTCGCCGGCACGGCCGCGGTCGAGCCGCGCGAGACCGACCTCGCGGCCCTGGCCCGCGTGCTGTTCCTCGCCGGCGGAGTGACCCGGACCTCGGAGCGCAGCGGGGTGCGTCACCTGTTCCGCGCGGCCGGCTCGGCCGGGGGCCGATTCCCGCTCGAGCTCTACGTGGCGGTGCCGCACGGGGTCGGCGGCGGGCTGCCGGCCGGGGTGCACTGGTACGACCCCGAGGCCCACGCGCTCGTGACGGTCGGCCCCCCACCCCACGGCGCCGCGCCGACCGTCGTCGTCACCGGCGTGCCGTGGCGCACCGGCTGGCGCTACCGGGAGCGCGGCTTCCGCCACGTCTACTGGGACGCCGGGACGATGCTGTCGCACCTGCTGGCCGCCTCCGACTCCGCCGGGCTGGGCGCGCGGCTCTTCACGGAGTTCGCCGACGACGAGGTCGCCGTTCTCGTCGGGGCGGACTCGCTGCGGGAGTGGCCGGTGGCCGTCGTCGCCTTCGGGACCGGCGACCCGGCTCTGCACCCCACGGGTGACGCGATGGCGGGCCGGCACGACCGGGACGGGGTCGTCTTCCCCCTCGTGACGGCCGCGCAACGGGCCGGACGCCGCACCGCCCTCGGGCCGGAACGCCCGCGGGGCGCGTCCGTGGCCCTGGTCGACGCCGCCCACGACGAGGCGCCGATCGAGGACGTGGTGCTCCGGAAGGGCTCGATGCGGCGGATGCGCCCTGACGCGTCGGTGCCGCGCACCGCGCTCGTCGACGCGATGGCCGTCTCGATGCGCGGCGCCGAGGTGCCGCACTGGGTCGCCACCAACGCCGTGGACGGCGTCGCGGCCGGCGTGCATCGCTGGCCCGACCTCGACGACCCCGTACGGGCAGTCGCGGAGGGGGCGCTGCGTGACGAGCTGTACCGGGCGTCCCTGGAGCAGGGGCTCCCGCGGGACGCCGCCTTCGTCGCGATCTCGGGCGTCGACCTCACGACCGTCGACGACCACCACTACCGCGAGGTGCAGCTCGAGGCGGGGCTCGTCGAGGGTCGCCTCCACCTCGCGGCCGTGGCGATGGGGCTCGGCGCGTCGGGGATGACGTTCCGCGACACCGACATCCCGGCCCTTCTCGGTGAGGACGTCGCCTGTCTGCTGTGGACCTGCGTCGGGGTCCCCGAGTACCGCACGCGACGCAGCGGCGGGCCGGGAGCGCCCGCCGAGGTCTCGATCGTCTGGCCCCGCTGACCCCACTTCTCATGCCGGGGTCCGCGCGAAACCCCGCGGTGGCGGGGTGTCGCGCGGACGGGAGCCTGAAAAGTCGGGAAAGCGGGGTCGGTCTCAGTCCGAGTCGGCGGACGAGGACGAGGAGGAGCAGGGCAGCAGGCCCATCCGGTCCTTGAGCTCCAGCACCCGCAGCACCGACGCGGTCACCTGGTCCGCGAAGTCCTCGTCGGAGCCCGCCCGCTCGGCGATCGCCGCGGCCATCTCGGGGGCCACCGAGGCGTCGCCGGTGAGCACCATGTCGCCACCGGCAGCGATGACCTTGACCGCCCGCTCGGGCGGCGCCGTGCCCTTGACCGCCTCGGCGTTGACGTCGTCGGTGATGACGACGCCGTCGAACCCCAGGTCCTCGCGCAGCAGGTCGGTGACGATGGTGCTCGAGAACATCGCCGGCACCCCCGGGTCGATCTTCGAGTACTCGGCCGACCCGACCATGACGAGCCCGGCGCCGGCATCCACCCCGGCCCGGAACGGGTCGAGGTACGGGTCGTCCGCGGTCGTCACGTCGTCGGTGATGCCGGTCGAGCTGAAGTCGGTGTTGTTGCGGATACGCCCGAGCCCGGGGAAGTGCTTGACCGTCGCCTCGACCCCGCCGGCGAGCATCCCGTCGATGAACGCCGTCGACGCCTTCTCGACCGTCGCCGGGTCCGACCCGTACTGCCGGCCCCACTTGCCGATCGGCTCGTTGGCCCGGCCGATGTCGGCGGGCACCGTGTCGGTGACGGGTGCGAGGTTGACGTTGACCCCGGTCGCCTTGAGCTCCTTCGCCCACCCGGTGGCGGCCTCGGTCAGGGCCGACGACGACATCTGCGCCTGCTCGCTCGCCGACGGCGGTCGGGTGAAGCCGGTGCCGCGCAGCTGGTGGACCTCGCCACCCTCCTGGTCGGCGGCGATCATCAGCCCGATGTCCCCGGTCGCCGCCTCGCCCACCAGGCCCTGGAGGTGCTCGGAGGTGCTCGTCACCTTGTCCGCCCCGTCCCAGCCGCCGAGGTAGATGACGTTGCCGACGTGGCCGTCGGTGATGGCATCGTCGAGGGAGTCGAGCGCGGCGTTGGTGTCGAAGCCCACCATGAGCAGCTGGCCGATCCGCTGGTCCTCGTCGAGCGAGTCCAGCGTCGCCTCGGCGCAGCTCGCCGTGGGGGTGGGGGACGGGCTCGTCGTGGTCGGCGTCGCGACGGGCGGGGTCGTCGACGGCGCCGCGGTGGGGGTGCCTGCCGAGCAGCCGGCGAGAGCGACGGCCAGGGTGCCGGTGAGCGCCAGGGCGGCGCGACGGGGGCGGTCGAGGGTGGGGCGCATGGTCACCCGACGACGCTACGCGAGGAGCCCCGGAAGTCGGGAATCGGACGCCGCTTGACAATAGGCAGGTGGTTACCTGCATGATGGGTGAATGCAGGAGACCGACGACGACGTGACGGACCGGGTGTTCAAGGCCCTCGCCGACCCGACCCGCCGGGCCGTCCTCGACCGGCTGCGCGCCGACAACGGGCTCACGCTGACGGCGCTCGGCGAGGGGGTCGGCATGGCCCGGCAGTCCCTCACCCAGCACGTCGACGTCCTCGTCGAGGCCGGCCTCGTCGTCCTCGTCCGCAGCGGCCGGCTCCGGCTGCACTACCTGGACCCCGGGCCCGTCCGCCGTGTCCTGCAGCGGTGGGTCTCCGTCTTCGACGAGCCCCGCCTCCACGCCCTCGACACCATCCGCACCACCGCTGAGGAGATCTCGATGTCCGACACGCACGCCCCGCCCGTCCCCGAGTACGTCTACGTCACCTACATCCGCGCCACCCCCGAGCAGGTCTGGCAGGCACTGACCGACGCGGACCTCACCGCCCGGTACTGGGGCCACCGCAACGAGTCCGACTGGGCCGCCGGCGCCACGTGGCACCACCGGCCGCTCGACGGAGGGAAGGACGACATCGTCGGCCGGGTGCTCGATGCGGACCCGCCCCGGCGGCTCCGCTTCACCTTCGAGGCACCCCAGGAGTTCCCCGGTGCCGACCCGTCCGTCGTCACGTTCACCCTCGAGGCCGGGAACGGGATCACCCGCCTCCACGTCGTCCACGAGAACCTCGCCGACGTCACCGCGCTCGAGCAGATCTCGCACGGATGGTCGGCCGTCCTGGCGAACCTCAAGTCGCTCCTCGAGACCGGCGAGGCCCTGCCCCAGCAACCGTGGGAGATGGCGGCCGTCCACCACCCCGGGGCCGGGGCATGAGCGGTTCCGTGAGCGAGGCGGTGCGGCGCTTCGACAGCTGCCACGCGGCGATGCTGACCGCCCTCGACGGGGTGCGCGACGACGAGGACCTCGCGCGGTCCACGCCGTGCCCCGAGTGGGACCTCCGCCGCCTCGTGGAGCACGTGTCGGACGTCGCCCACGTCCTCGCTCGGCTCGCGCGCACCGGAGTGCTCTCCCTGGACCCGCCGCCGGACGCCGAGCCCGGGGCCGGCGATCCGGTCGCGCGCGCCCGATCGCAGCTGCGGCGCGCGGCGAGCGCCATCCAGGAGGCCGCCGGCAGCGCCGACGAGAGGGTTCGGGGGCAGGCGATGGCCGCGGCCCAGAGCGGCGCCGTCGAGCTCGCCGCCCACGGCTGGGACGTGACGACCGCGATGGGGCGGGCGCCGGCGCTGACGGACCCCGAGGCGGCGAGCGTCCTCCAGCTGGCCGGGGGGCTGCTCGACGACGCGCAGCGGGGCTCGAACTTCGCGCCGGCCCGGGCCGCGACGGGCGCGGCGACCGTCGCCGACAGCCTCGCGGCCTTCCTCGGACGCCGCGCGCGGGCCTGAGGCGTCAGCAGCGCGGGTCGGCCGGCGCGCCGGTATCGGGGTTCCGGTAACGGCGACGCCCGGGATCCGCCATCATCGAGGGTGTGCCGGGGATTCCGCTGATGCTCGACGTGGACACCGGGGTGGACGACGCCTGCGCCCTGCTCCTCGCGGCCCTCCATCCGGGGCTCGACCTGCGGGCGGTCTCGTGCGTCGGCGGCAACGCCCCGCTCGTCGACGTCGTGCGCAACACGCTCACCGTGCTCGGGCTCGTGGGGCGACGCGACGTCCCCGTCGGCGTCGGCGCCGCCCGCCCGCTGCTGGAGGACCCGGTCGACGCCCGGCACGTCCACGGCTCCGACGGGATGGCCGACCTCGGCCTGCCCGTCCCGCTGCTCGAGCCCGACCCCCGGCTCGCCGTCGAGCTGCTCCGCGACACCGTGGCCGCGGCGGCCGACGCCGGGACGCCGCTGACCCTCGTTCCGCTGGCGCCGATGACGAACATCGCGCTGTTCGCCCGGCTGTACCCGGCGGTGTTCGCCCGGATCGGCCGCATCGTCTTCATGGGGGGCGGGGCCAACGTCAGCAACGCGACGGCGGCCGCGGAGTTCAACGTCTTCCACGACCCGGAAGCGGCCGCCATCGTCCTCGACGCGTGCGCCGTCCACGGGGTCGCGGCGACGATGTACGGCCTCGACGTGTTCTACGACCCGCTGGTCACCGACGAGCACGTGGCGAGGCTGCGCGAGATCGACAGCGCAGCGGCCCAGCTGGGTGCGGCGCTCGTCTCGTTCCACCACCGGCGGTTCGCGAGCGGCGGGGCGACCATCGGCGACGCGGGGGCCGTCGCGATGCTGGTCTGCCCGGACGCGGTCCGCACCGAGCGCCTGCCCGTGCGGGTCGAGCTCACCGGCTCGTTCACCCGGGGGCGCACCATCGTGGACCGCCGCGACTGGACCGGCGACCTCGCCCACGACCCGCACGGTCTCGCCCCGGCGCAGGTCGACGTCGCCCTCGAGATCAACGGTCCGTGGATCGCCGACGTCTGGCTCCGCACGGTCGGGGGTGAGGACTGGTGACCGGCCGCGTCGTCGTGCTCGGGTCGCTCAACGTCGACCTCGTCACCCGGGTCGCGCGCCACCCGCGCCCCGGCGAGACCGTGCTCGGGGAGGGGCTGCGCCGTCTCGCCGGGGGCAAGGGCGCCAACCAGGCCGTCGCGGCGGCTGCGGCGGGCGCCGACGTGGCGATGGTCGGGTGCGTGGGTGACGACGCCGGGGGCGCGGCCTACCTCCACCGGCTCAGCGGGCTCGGCATCGACGTCGCGGGGGTCCGGGTGTGCCCCGACGCCCCGAGCGGCCACGCGATCGTCCAGATCTCCGACGACGGCGAGAACGCGATCGTCGTCGTCCCGGGGGCCAACGCGCTGCTCGACGAGCGCGAGGTGGCCGCGGTCGACTCGCTCGGGCCCGGGGACGTCCTCCTCCTCCAGCTCGAGGTGCCCCGGACGGTCGTCTGCGTCGCGGCTCGCCGGGCGGCCGGCCGTGGGGCGCGGGTCGTGCTCAACATCGCCCCGTACGAGGCGCTGCCGCCGGATGTCGTGGCGCTCGCCGACCCCCTCGTCGCGAACGAGCACGAGATGCAGGCGCTCGCCGAGTCGGGCGCCCAGCCCGCCTCGCTGCTCGTGACGTTCGGCGGCAACGGGGCCTCCTGGGACGGTCGCACCCGCCCGGCGGTCGAGGTCGCCGCCGCGGACGTCGTGGACACCACCGGAGCCGGGGACGCCTTCTGCGGGGCGCTCGCGGCCGCCCTGGCACGCGGGGCGGACCCCGACGCCGCGCTCGCCGCGGCCCTCGCCGCCGGGGCCGAGGCCGTCCGCCGCGAGGGCGCCCAGCCCGACCCCTACCTCTGAGTAACCTTCCTCACGACCGGTGCTCCTGGACCGGCCGGCGTGCAAGGGTGGTCCATGGCCTCCACCGACGCCGCCCCCCGCCCGCCCGCGCCATCCGCGGGTGACGACGCCCCCCGGACGCCACCCCCGCTCGTCGCCGATCCGGCCGCGCTGCGCGCGTTCCTCGACGGCCCCTACGCCTCCGTCCGCGACGACGTGCGCGCGCGGCTCGTCGACCATGCGCCCATCCTCGACGAGCGGGTGGACCTGCCGCGGGCCGAGCTGCGGCGACGGGTCCGCGACCTCGTCGTCGAGATCGGCCGGCAGGGGCAGGCGGTCCACGGGTTCCCCACGGCCTACGGCGGCGGTGGCGACATCGGGGCCTCGGTCGCCTCGTTCGAGACCCTCGCGTACGGGGACCTCTCGGTGCTCGTGAAGTCCGGCGTCCAGTTCGGGCTCTTCGGGGGAGCGGTGCTCCAGCTGGGGACCGCGCGGCACCACGACACGTACCTCCCCGACATCCTCTCGGGCCGCCTGCTCGGCTGTTTCGCGATGACCGAGACGGGCCACGGCAGCAACGTCCAGGCGATCGGGACCACCGCCCGCTACGACCCCGGCACCGACGAGCTCGTCGTGACCACCCCCGACGACTCCGCGCGCAAGGACTACATCGGCAACGCCGCCGAGGACGGCGAGCTCGCGGTCGTCTTCGCCCAGCTCGAGGTGGCCGGGGAGCAGCACGGGGTGCATGCGGTCCTGGTCCCCATCCGCTCCGCCGGCGAGGTCCTGCCCGGGGTGCGCATCGAGGACTGCGGCGCCAAGCTCGGCCTCGAAGGGGTCGACAACGGCCGCATCTGGTTCGACGGCGTCCGGGTCCCACGGGCCAACCTCCTGGACCGGTTCGCGTCCATCGAGGACGACGGGGCGTACCGGTCGAGCATCGAGAACCCCGACCGCCGGTTCTTCACGATGCTCGGCACGCTCGTCCAGGGCCGGGTCAGCATCGGCGGCGCGGCCGTCGGGGCCTCGAAGGTCGCGCTCGAGATCGCGATCCGCTACGGCCTGCGGCGGCGCCAGTTCGAGTCCGCGACGGAGGGTGAGGAGACCCTCCTCCTCGACTACGGGATGCACCAGCGGCGGCTTCTTCCCCTGCTCGCGCGCACCTACGCGCTGTCCTGCGCCCAGGAGGAGGTCGCGCGCCAACTCCACGAGGTCTTCTCGGCCGACACCCCCGAGGCCGACGACCGGGCCCGGCGGGCGCTGGAGTCGCGGGCCGCCGGGACCAAGGCGCTCGCCACGTGGCACGCGACGCGGACCATCCAGGAGTGCCGTGAGGCGTGCGGCGGCGCCGGCTACCTCGCGGCCAACCGGTTCGCGGCGCTCAAGGCCGACACCGACGTCTTCGCGACGTTCGAGGGCGACAACCACGTGCTGCTCCAGCTCGTCGCCAAGGGCCTGCTCACCGACTACTCCTCGGAGTTCGAGGACCTCGACCAGTTCGGGATGGTCCGCTTCGTCACCGGGCTCGCCGTCGAGACCGTCATCGAGCGGACGGCCGCACACCAGCTTCTGGAGCGGATCCGCGACGTCCTGCCCGGCGGCCGGGACGGCTGGGACCAGGAGGCCGGGCTGCTCGACCCCGACTACCAGCTGGCGATGCTCCGCTTCCGCGAGGAGCACCAGCTGGCGGGGGTCGCGCGGCGCCTCAAGGCCGGGGTCGACGCCGGGCGCCCGACCGGCGAGGTGTTCAGCCGCGTCCAGGACCACGTCATCGCGGCGGCCCGCTCGCACGTCGAGCGGCTCGTGCTCGAGGCGTTCGTCGAGCGGGTGCGCGCCCTGCCCGAGTCGCCGGCGCGCGACGTCCTCACCGCCCTGTCCGACCTGTACGCGTTGACGACGATCGAGGCCGACCGGGGCTGGTTCCTCGAGCACGGCCGGCTGTCGGCGCCACGGTCGAAGGCCATCACCCGGGAGGTCTCGGAGGTGCTCCGGCGGCTGCGGCCGGTGGCCGGCGAGCTCGTCGAGGCGTTCGGCATCCCGGCCGAGGTCCTCGGCGCCCGCGACCTCGTCGGCTGACGTCCCCACTTCTCATCCTCGCGTCGGCGTGTCGCGCAGCGACACGCCCAGACGCGGCGGACGCCGGCCTGAAAAGTCGGGAAAAGCGCGGGGGAGAGGCGGTCGCGGTCAGGGGGCGGGGTCGACGACGATGACCGTCTGCCGGCCGGCGACCCGGGTGAGGATGATCGTCGCCTGCGCGCCGTCGCCCGCCTTGCGGGTGATCTTCAGCTGGTGGCGCAGCTCGTCGTCGTCGAGCCGGACGCCCCGCTTCTTGATCGTCAGGCCGGTGACGCCGTGCTGGGCCAGCCACGCGCGCAGCGTCTTCACCGAGAACGGCATCGACTCGAGCACGGCGTACCGGCGGGCGAACGGGACGTCGACCTCGGCCTCGGACAGCACGTAGCCGAGCCCCTTCTCGACCTCGCTGCCCAGCGTCGCGGCGGTCACGGCCCCGAGCAGTCCCGCCTGGGTCACCGCCCGGTCGGGCTCGTACAGCCACGCCCCGATCGAGCCCGGGCTCGCCGCGACCGGCGGGTCCGGCTCGGCCATCCGCTCGTCGACCTCGACGGGGGAGGCCCCCGGCGACAGGATGCGCGCCGTGCGGCCCGGCTGGTAGGCCAACGGCCCCCACCACACGGCGCACTCGAGGACCTCGCCGCCGAAGGAGGTCCACTGGGCCTCGGTCCCGAGCGGGATCGCGTCGTGCGGCATCGACGGCGAGAGCTTCGCCCCGGTGGCCGGCACCGCCGTCGCCACCTGGAGGACGAACTCCCACGTCGGACGGATCTCGTCGAGCCGGAAGACGCGCTTGATGCGGCCGTGCCGGCCGGTGCGCCCCGGGATGCGGCGGGCCGGGTCGAGCCACACCCCGACCCGCGAGCGCAGCGGGTCGCGCGGAGGGTCGAACTCCTCGGCCATGCCCTCCCGGGCGCGAGAGTCGGGCCAGGGGCGCAGGTTGACGTCGGCGACGGCCGCCGTGACGGGGTCGATGTCCACGCCCTGGACGGTGACCCCGAGCGCCGACATCGCGACGGCGTCGCTGCCGATGCCGCAGCCGAGGTCGTGCACCGTCGCGAGGCTCGCGTTGTAGTAGCGCCCGGCATGGGTGGCCGCGACCTCGAGCCGCGAGGCCTGCTCGAGGCCGTCGGGCGTGAACAGGAGGTCGTTCGCGAACTCGCCGAACTTCGCCACGGCCCGGGCCCGCAGACGCTGCTGGGTGAGGGCCGCCGCGACGAGCGCCCGGTCGTGGCCCTCCCGGCGGAGCCGGTCCTGGAGGGCGATGACGGAGGTGTCGTCGTACGGTGGCAGGGAACGGAGGAGGCTCTGCCCGTCGGGGGAGCCCAGCGCTCGCACGATGCCGACGTCCACGGCCGCTCATCCTGCCACCCGCCCCGGCGGGGGAGGCACGCAGCCCCTCACCGGGTCGGCCGGGACGCGCGGCTGGCACTCGAGTTGACCGAGTGCTAACGCCGGTCATAGATTTACCCCATTGGCACTCGTCAACGGCGAGTGCCAGCGCCACCCGGGTCGGGATCGACCCCCGCGACGGCGAGAGCGGCCCGGGCGCGCAGTCCCCGTCCACTTCGACTCATCCCAGCAAGGGGAGGAGCACACCGTGTCGGTTTCCATCAAGCCGCTCGAGGACCGCATCGTCATCAAGAGCCTCGAGGCCGAGCAGACGACCGCGTCCGGTCTTGTCATTCCGGACACCGCGAAGGAGAAGCCCCAGGAGGGCGAGGTCCTCGCAGTCGGCCCCGGCCGCATCGACGACAAGGGCAACCGAGTCCCGCTCGACGTCCAGGTCGGCGACCGCGTCATCTACAGCAAGTACGGCGGCACCGAGATCAAGCACAAGGGCGAGGAGTACCTCATCCTCTCCGCGCGCGACGTTCTCGCCGTCGTCGCCTGAGTACCGCGCTGACGCCGTGACCGCGTCCCGGCGGCCTCGTGCCGCCGGGACGCGTCCGGCACCCACCCGCGAACCCCGCGACGGGCCGGGCGCCACCGCGCCGCCCGTCACCCCCAGCAAAGGACATCAATGGCCAAGGAACTGGAGTTCAACGACTCCGCCCGCAAGGCGCTCGAGCGGGGCGTCGACGCCCTCGCGAACGCCGTCAAGGTGACGCTCGGCCCCAAGGGCCGCAACGTCGTCATCGACAAGAAGTGGGGCGCCCCGACGATCACGAACGACGGCGTCACCATCGCTCGCGAGATCGAGCTCGAGGACTCCTACGAGAACCTCGGCGCCCAGCTCGCGAAGGAGGTCGCCACCAAGACCAACGACGTCGCCGGTGACGGCACGACCACCGCGACCGTCCTCGCCCAGGCGATGGTGCACGAGGGCCTGCGCAACGTCGCGGCCGGCGCCTCCCCGTCCGGGCTCAAGCGCGGCATGGACAAGGCCGTCGAGGCCGTCTCCGAGCGGCTGCTCGAGACCGCCCGCGAGATCGAGTCCAAGGACGAGATCGCCCAGGTGGCCTCGCTCTCCGCGCAGGACCAGGAGATCGGCTCCACGATCGCCGACGCGTTCGACAAGGTCGGCAAGGACGGCGTCATCACCGTCGAGGAGTCCTCGACCGCCTCCACCGAGCTCGAGTTCACCGAGGGCATGCAGTTCGACAAGGGCTACATCTCCCCGTACTTCGTCTCGGACCCCGAGCGCATGGAAGCCGTCATCGAGGACGCCTACGTCCTGGTCAACCAGGGCAAGATCTCGGCCATCGCCGACGTCCTCCCGGTCCTCGAGAAGGTCGTCCAGGCCGGCAAGCCGCTCCTGGTCATCGCCGAGGACATCGACGGTGAGGCCCTCTCGACGCTCGTCGTCAACAAGATCCGCGGCACGTTCAACGTCGTCGCCGTCAAGGCTCCCGGCTTCGGGGACCGCCGCAAGGCGATGCTCCAGGACATCGCGGTCCTCACCGGCGGCCAGGTCGTCGCCGAGGAGGTCGGCCTCAAGCTCGACCAGGTCGGGCTCGAGGCGCTGGGCCAGGCCCGCCGGGTCGTCGTCACCAAGGACAACACGACGATCATCGACGGCTCCGGCGCGCACGCCGACGTCGACGCCCGCGTCGCGCAGATCAAGCAGGAGATCGAGCGGACCGACTCCGACTGGGACCGCGAGAAGCTCCAGGAGCGCCTCGCCAAGCTCGCCGGCGGCGTCTGCGTCATCAAGGTCGGTGCGCACACCGAGGTCGAGCTCAAGGAGAAGAAGCACCGCATCGAGGACGCCATCTCGGCGACCCGTGCGGCGATCGAGGAGGGCATCGTCGCCGGCGGTGGCTCCGCGCTCATCCAGGCGGTCGGCGTCATCGAGGGTCTCGGGCTCGAGGGCGACGAGGCCGTCGGCGCGAACATCGTGCGCAAGGCCGCGGCCGAGCCGCTGCGCTGGATCGCCGAGAACGCCGGCATGCAGGGCTACGTCGCCGTGGCGAAGGTCAAGGAGCTCTCGTCGGGCCAGGGCCTCAACGCCGCCACGGGCGAGTACGAGGACCTCGTCAAGGCCGGGGTCATCGACCCGGTCAAGGTCACCCGCAGCGCCCTGCGCAACGCGGCCTCGATCGCCTCGATGGTCCTGACGACCGACACCCTCGTCGTCGAGAAGAAGGAGGACGAGGAGCCGGCCGCCGGCGGTGGCCACGGCCACGGCCACGGGCACTGAGCCTCTCCTCACGTCACCGGGTGACCGGTGACCCGTACGACCGGACGCCGTCCGCCCCCTGGGGCCGGGCGGCGTCCGTCGTACGCTGGCGGGTATGCGGCTGCTCGGCGTCCTCGGGGGGATGAGCTGGACGAGCACCGAGGCCTACTACCGCGGCCTCAACGAGGGGGTGGCGTCGCGGCTGGGGGGCCTGCACTCGGCGCGGGTGCTCGTCCACAGCGTCGACTTCGGCCCGGTCGCCGAGGCGCAGCACGCGGGCGACTGGGACGCAGCGGCCGGGATCCTCGGCGCCGCGGCGGCCGGGCTCGCCGCGGGGGGCGCGCAGGCGCTGCTGCTTGCGACGAACACCATGCACAAGGTCTCGGGGGCGGTCGAGGCCGCGGCCGGGCTCCCGCTGCTGCACATCGCGGACCCCACCGCGGACGCGCTCGTCGCGGACGGGCGGCGCCGGGTGGGGCTCCTCGCGACGCGGTTCACGATGGAGGAGGACTTCTACGTCGCCCGGCTGCGGGACCGGGGCCTCGACGTTGTCGTCCCCGGGGTGGGTGACCGCGAGCTGGTGCACCAGGTGATCTACGACGAGCTCGTGCACGACGTCGTCCGGGCGGCGTCCCGGGAGGCCTACCGCGCCGTCCTGCAGCGACTCGCGGACGACGGCGCCGAGGCCGTCGTCCTCGGCTGCACCGAGATCGGCCTGCTGCTCCATCAGGGCGACACCGAGGTGCCGCTCTACGACACGACGGCCCTGCACGTGGCGGCGGGAGTGGACTGGCTCTGCGACCGGTGACGGCGCTCGGCCCGCGCCGCGAGGGGTCAGCCGGCCGTGACGCGGACGGCGTCGCCGCCGTCCAGGGCCACGACGTCGCCGAGCCCGACCTGCCGGCCGCCGGCGGTGGCCACGGCCACGGCCACGGGCACTGAGCCTCTCCTGAAGTCACCGGGTGACCGGTGACCCGTACGACCGGACGCCGTCCGCCCTCAGGGCGGGCGGCGTCCGCGCGTCGAGGTGGGTCGGGACCGGCGGTCACGCTCGTGGAGCCCATCCCCTGCATTCGCCGCCCCGACCAGCCGAACACGTCGCCGAGGAACCCGGCCGCACGGTCGCGGTCCTCGTACGGCACTCGAAGTACACGACCCGGGTGCGTTCCCCGCCGCCCGGTCAGCCGGCCTCAGCCGGAGACGACCCGCACGCTCTCCCCGCCGTCCAGCCCGACGACGTCGCCGACGCGCACCTGGCGACCCCGTCGGGTCTCCACATCACCGTTGACGGTGACGAGCCCGCGCTCGACGACCTCGCGAGCGGTCGCCCCGTCCTCGACGAGCGAGGCGAGCTTGAGGAGCTGGCCGAGCCTGATCGACTCGTCGCGGATGGGGACCTCGAACGGCTCGGACGTCATGGCCCCAAGGTTAGGCTGCAGGCATGGTCAGCCTGCTGCCGGACATCACAGGATCGTTCTCGACGCCGGCGGGCGGCAACCCGACCGGCGCCATGGTCGAGGCGGCGTACGCCCATCACGGGCTGGACGTGCGCTACGTCAACTGCGACGTGGCTCCGGAACGGCTGGCGGACGCCGTCGCCGGCGCCCGGGCGATGGGCTGGATCGGATTCAACTGCTCGCTGCCCCACAAGGTCGCGGTCATCGACCTCATCGACGGGCTGAACCGGTCTGCCGAGCTCATCGGTGCCGTGAACTGCGTGGTGCTCACCGAAGGCCGCATGCTCGGCCACAACACCGACGGCCAGGGTTTCCTCGGCTCGCTGCGCACGGTCGCCGACCCGGCCGGACAGCACGTACTCCTCCTCGGGGCGGGTGGTGCGGCCCGGGCCATCGCCGTCGAGCTCGCCCTGGCCGGGGCCGCGCACGTAACGGTCGCCAACCGCAGCGTCGACAAGGCGGTCCAGGTCGCCGCCCTCGTCGCCGACCACACCGCGACGACCTCCGACGTCCTGGCATGGGACGGTCGGCTGACGCCGCCTGCCGGGACGACCGTCGTGGTCAACGCCACCTCGCTCGGCCTGCCGGGCTCGGGGGACGTCCCCTTCGACGTTGGACCGGATGCGGGGCATCTCGTCGTCTGCGATGTGATCCCGAACCCGCCCGACACCGACTTCCTCCAGCGGGCCCGGGCGGCCGGGGCCACGACCCTCGAGGGACGGGGCATGCTCATCGACCAGGCCGCGGTCAACATCGCCCTGTGGACCGGGGTCGATCCGGACCGCTCGGTCATGGGCAGCGCCCTGGACGAGGCCATCGGAGGTTGGGAGCACCCCTGAGCGCCCCGCAGGTCGTCGAGGCGTCAGTGGCGCTCAGGGGCTGCCTGGGTCCGCGCCCGGGCGGGAGCACGTCCGCCCGGGCGCGGGTCCACGACGGCCGCGGGCCGGGTCGTGGGCTCTCGCCCCCACGACCCGGCCCGCGGCCAGGTGGGTCACGGTGCACCGTGGGCTCTCACCCCCACGGTTCCGGCCGGTCGTGGGCTCTCGCCCCCACGACCGCCGACCGGTGACCCGGCTTCTCGACCCCCGGAGGTCGAGCCGGCGCCCTGTGGTGGAGCGCCGGAGCAGATGGTGCGTCCGGTCAGGACGCGATGTGCCGGGCCTGCGCGTATACGGACTCGCGCTCGTCCTCGGTGAGCCCACCCCAGACGCCGTACGGCTCGCGCACGGCCAGGGCGTGCGCGCGGCACTCCTGGATGACGGGGCAGGCGAGGCAGATGTCCTTGGCCGCGCTCGCCCGGCGGTGGCGCTTGCTGCCCCGCTCGCCCTCGGGGTGGAAGAAGACATCGGGGCCGACGGCGCGGCAGGCGCCGTCGTACTGCCAGTCCCACAGGTCGGCCACGGGGCCCGGAAGCCGGGTGATCTCGGCCATGTGTACCTCCACCAGTTGGGCCGCTTCCCCTGAGCGGCGACGAGAGTCACGCTAGGAGCCGTTTCGCCGAGGGTGGGCAAGGGGGAGGTAAGCCTTTGGTCAAGGTGCAGGCGCGACTGCCAAGCGGATGCAAAGCCGCGAAGGCGGTGATGCCGCCCGCCTCGTGCGTCCGAGGTGTGCGGCGACGTGGTCGGTCCCGCGGCCCGCGGGACCGTAGAATCGGGTGATGAGCCTCGGACTCCACGAGACCAGCCCCGCCGCCGAGCCGTCCGCGCCGCGCGAGGACCACCCGGCGGCCCCGTCGGCCGGCGTCCCGGCCGGGTCCACCCAGCCCGACCCCGCGGGCCCCTTCGCCGAGATCGGGCTGACCTACGACGACGTGCTCCTGCAGCCGGGCGAGACCGACGTCATCCCGAGCGAGGTCGACACCACCGCCCGCCTCACCCGCGAGATCTCGCTGCGGGTGCCGCTCGTCTCCGCCGCGATGGACACCGTCACCGAGGCCCGGATGGCGATCGCGATGGCCCGCCACGGCGGCCTCGGCATCCTGCACCGCAATCTCTCGATCGAGGACCAGGCGTACCAGGTCGACCTCGTGAAGCGCACCCAGACCGGGATGATCTCCAACCCGGTGACGATCGGGCCGGACGCCACCCTCGAGGAGCTCGACGACCGCTGCGGCCGCTACCGGGTCTCGGGGCTGCCGGTCGTCGACCCCACGGACCGTCTGCTCGGCATCGTCACCAACCGCGACCTGCGGTTCACGCCCGTCGCCGAGTGGGGCGACACGCTCGTGCGCGACGTCATGACGCCGATGCCGCTCATCACCGGCCACGTCGGCATCAGCCACGAGGAGGCCACGACGCTGCTCCGCCAGCACAAGCGCGAGCGGCTGCCGATCATCGACGATGGCGACCGGCTCCGGGGGCTCATCACCGTCAAGGACTTCGTGAAGTCCGAGCAGTTCCCGCATGCGAGCAAGGACGCCGACGGCCGGCTCCTGGTCGGCGCGGCCGTCGGCTACTTCGGTGAGGCGTGGCAGCGCGCCACCACCCTCGTCGAGGCCGGCGTCGACGTGCTCGTCGTCGACACCGCGCACGGCCACGCCCGGCTCCTCCTCGAGATGATCGAGCGGGTCAAGAAGGACCCGGCCCTGCGGCACGTCCAGGTCATCGGCGGCAACGTCGCCACCCGCGCGGGCGCCCAGGCCCTCGTCGACGCCGGGGTCGACGCGGTCAAGGTCGGGGTCGGGCCGGGGTCCATCTGCACCACGCGCGTCGTCGCGGGGGTGGGCGTCCCCCAAGTCACCGCCATCCACCAGGCCTCGCTCGCCTGCGCCCCGGCGGGCGTGCCGCTCATCGGCGACGGCGGCCTCCAGTACTCGGGCGACATCGCCAAGGCCCTCGTCGCCGGTGCCGACACCGTGATGATCGGCTCGCTGCTCGCCGGCTGCGAGGAGAGCCCCGGCGAGCTCGTCTTCATCAACGGCAAGCAGTTCAAGGCCTACCGCGGCATGGGGTCGCTCGGGGCGATGTCCTCGCGCGGCAAGAAGTCCTACAGCAAGGACCGCTACTTCCAGGCCGACGTCACCTCCGACGACAAGATCGTCCCCGAGGGCATCGAGGGCCAGGTGGCCTACCGGGGTCCCGTGGGCGCCGTCGTGCACCAGCTCGTCGGCGGACTGCACCAGTCGATGTTCTACGTCGGGGCGCACACCGTGCCCGCGCTCAAGGAGCGCGGCCGGTTCATCCGGATCACGACGGCGGGCCTGCGGGAGTCGCACCCGCACGACATCACCGGCATCGTCGAGGCGCCCAACTACTCGTCCCAGCGCTGACCGCCCGAATCGTGCCCTCGGCTGGCGCCACGTAAGGTCCAGCGGGTGCGTCGCGCCTCCGTCCTCGTCGTCCTCGCGCTCGCCCTCGTCACCGGGTGCGGGTCCGAGGCTGCCCCGGTGACCCCGAGCGCCTCACCCGAGACGGTGACGTCGGGCCGGGTCGCGCCGTCCCGGGCGCCCACCCCGACGCGGGCCTCGCCCCGACCCTCCTCGACCGAGGACCTCGTCATCGCGGTCCCGGCCCCGACCCCGGCGCCCGGCACGGCCGCGCCCGCCCCGGCGCCGGGCGGGCAGGTCGAGGGGTCGGACCGGCTGACGAGCCTGCGCGGTGACACCCGCAGCGCGATCGTGTGGGCCCCGTTGTCCGACCCGTCCGCCGTGCAGGTCGAGGGATCGGTCCCCAGCCACCGGGCCTGGTCGACGTCGAAGGTCCTCGTCGTCGCCGCCTACCTCGACACCGTCGTCGACGGCGACCCGTCGAAGATCCCCGCAACCGAGCGGGGGTGGATCCGGGCGGCGCTCACCCGCAGCGACGGCAACGCCGTCGTGGCGATCCGCGACAGGATCCCGGGCAGCCCCGGAGCCGCCATCACCAACGTCCTGCGCGCCATCGGGGACGGCACGACGACCGCACCGGACCGATCACAGGGCACGATGTCGTGGAGTCCCCGCGAACAGGTGCGGTTCATGGCGGCGCTCGCCGGGGGCCGGGTCGTGAGCGCCCAGGCCAGCCGCTACCTGCTCGGCGAGATGAACCCCATCCCGGCCCACGAGTGGGGCCTCGGCACGATCGGGGCGGGCGCCTTCAAGGGCGGCTGGCTCACCCCCTCGTCCGAGACGCGCCAGATGGGCATCGTCGGTGGCTACGCCGTCGCCATCATCACGGTCGGCGTCGGCCCGGCCGTCGTCCAGACCGACGGCGACTCCGCCCACGTCTGGCAGATGAACCGCCTCGCCGACCTGCTGGCCCGGCGGCTCGGCTGACCGGTGGCGGACCCGCGGTGACCCGGTCGTCGCCGCTCCCGGGGGTGCGGTCAGCCGCGCCGGGTCAGCGCATCGCGCCAGGTCGGGGCCACGAGGCCACCGTCGGCACTGCGGTCGACGGAGGTCGCGGCGAGCAGCGCGCGGGTGATGGCCCGGGTGACGCACCGCGCCGCCGCGTCGTGGAGCCCGAACAGGTCGACCCCCTCGGGGGCGGGCCGCGCCCCCGTCGCGAGGGTGAAGACGGTGTCGCCGTCGACGGCGGTGTGGACGGGCGACAGGCCACGGGCCATGCCGTCGTGGCAGACGGTCGCCAGACGCCGGCACCCGGCCTTGTCGAGACTCGCGTCGGTCGCCACGACCGCGAGCGTCGTCGCCCGCCCGGCCCGCAGGGCCTCGGCCTCGGCCCGCCGCTGCTCGACGTAGGCGGCCACCGCCTCCGGGTCGGGGCGGGGCACCTCGCCCAGCTCGTCCCCGAGGGCCCACCCGAGCCCGAGCAGCGTGCCGTCGGCCCCGACCGCCTCGCCGGCGGCGTTGACGACGACGAGGGCGGCGACCGTGACCCCGGAGTCGAGCACCGCCGAGGCCGTCCCCACCCCGCCGCGCAGGCCGCCGGTGCGCGCTCCGGTCCCGGCGCCCACCGAGCCCTCGGCCACCGGCCCGCCCGTCGCCGCACGGTAGGCGGAGGCGCCGTCGTCGGGGCCGGGATGGTGCCGCCAGTGCCCGCCGCGGCCGAGGTCGAAGAGGATCGCCCCCGGCACGATCGGGACGCGTTCGTCCTCGCCAGGGCCCACCGGCCAGCCGCGCCCGTCCTCCCAGGCGGCGCCGGCGACGCCGTCCGCCGCGGCGAGCCCGAACGCGCTCCCGCCGGCCAGGACGACGGCGTCGACCGCGTCGACGAGGGCGGCCGGGTCGAGCAGGTCGGTCTCCCGCGTCCCGGGCCCCCCGCCGCGCACGTCCACCCCGCCGACCGTGCCGGCGGGCGGGACGACGACCGTCACCCCGGTGAGCCAGCCCGGGGCGTCCCGGGTGGCGTGCCCGAGGAGGACACCGTCGACGTCGGTGATGGCGTTGTGGGGGCCGGCTCGCACCCGCCCAGCATGACCGATGCGGGCCTCGTCTCCGACCTCGACGGGCGGGCGGGGGACCGGGGCGACGGGAACGACCTCCCGCGTCGGTAGGCTGCCCCGGTGACCGAGATCGAGATCGGCCGTGGCAAGCGCGGTCGCCGCGCCTACTCCTTCGACGACATCGCGATCGTGCCCTCGCGGCGCACCCGCGACCCCGAGGAGGTGTCGACGGGCTGGCAGATCGACGCGTACCACTTCGACATCCCCGTCATCGGGGCCCCGATGGACTCGGTGATGTCCCCGGAGTCCGCGATCGCCCTCGGCAACCACGGCGGCCTGCCGGTGCTCGACCTCGAGGGCCTGTGGACGCGCTACGAGGACCCGGCGCCGCTGCTCGCCGAGATCGCGACGCTCGACCCCGCGCTGGCGACCCAGCGGCTGCAGGAGATCTACCGAGCCGACATCCAGCCCGAGCTCGTCACCGAACGCCTGCGCGTCATCCGGGACGCCGGTGTCACCGTGGCCGGGGCGCTGACACCGCAGCGGACGCAGCAGCTGTGGAAGACCGTCGTCGACGCCGGGGTCGACCTGTTCGTCATCCGCGGGACCACGGTGTCGGCCGAGCACGTCTCGGGCCGCGCCGAGCCGCTCAACCTCAAGCGTTTCATCTACGAGCTCGACGTCCCCGTCATCGTCGGGGGCGCCGCGTCCTACTCCGCCGCGCTGCACCTCATGCGCACCGGTGCCGCGGGCGTGCTCGTCGGCTTCGGCGGCGGCGCCGCCCACACGACCCGCGCGACGCTGGGCATCCACGCGCCGATGGCGTCCGCGATCGCCGATGTCGCCGCGGCCCGCCGCGACTACCTCGACGAGTCCGGCGGGCGCTACGTGCACGTCATCGCCGACGGCGGCGTGGGCACCAGCGGCGACCTCGTCAAGGCCGTGGCCTGCGGGGCGGACGCGGTGATGCTCGGCGCCGCCCTCGCCCGGGCCACCGACGCCCCGGGCCGCGGCTTCCACTGGGGTCCGGAGGCCTACCACGCCGAGCTGCCGCGGGGGCACCGCGTCGAGGTCGGCGCCGTCGCCCCGCTCGAGGAGCTGCTGTTCGGGCCCGGCCGGCTGGCCGACGGCACGACGAACCTCGTCGGCGCGCTGCGCCGGGCGATGGCGACCTCGGGCTACCTCGACCTCAAGGAGTTCCAGCGCGTCGAGGTCGTCGTCGCGCCGTACCAGCGCAGCTGACCGAGGGAACGGGGTGCCAGCGGCCGACCCGGTCGTTACTCTGCGGTAATGCCCGACGTCATCGCCGACCCGGAGACCGACCCCCGCGCCACCTACGCGGTCGACCCGGGGCGGGTGCGCCGGCTCCTCGGGAGCGTCGTGGCGTCGGGTCCGCCGATGACGACGCACACGCCGATGACCGGCGCCCCGCTCGCCACCCTCCCCACCTCGACGGCCTCGGACGTCGCCGTCGCGCTCGACCGGGCCCGCGCGGCCCAGCGCCGGTGGGCCCGGATGCCCATGGCCGACCGCTCGCGGGTCCTGCTCCGGCTGCACGACCTCGTGCTCGAGCGCCAGTCCGACTTGCTCGACCTCGTCCAGCTCGAGTCGGGCAAGGCCCGGGTGCACGCGTTCGAGGAGGTCGCCGACTGCGCGCTGGTCGCCCGGTACTACGCCCGGCGCGGCCCGCGGCACCTCGCGTCCGAGCGGCACCTCGGGGGCGTCCCGGTGCTCACCCGCAGCAGCTCGCACCACCGGCCACGGGGTGTCGTCGGCATCGTCTCGCCGTGGAACTACCCGCTCAGCCTGTCGGTGACCGATGCGCTCCCGGCGCTGCTCGCCGGCAACGCCGTGCTGCTCCGCCCGGACCCGCAGGGGTCCCTTACCGCGCTGACCGCCGTCGCGCTCATGGTCGAGGCCGGGCTGCCCGCCGACGTCGTCCAGGTCGTGCTCGGCCCCGGCGACCCGACGGGCAAGGCCGTCGTGGAGCGGGCCGACTACGTGTGCTTCACCGGGTCGACCGCCACCGGGAGGGTTGTCGCGCAGACCGCCGGTCGCCGGCTCGTCGGCGCCACCCTCGAGCTCGGCGGCAAGAACACCGTCTACGTCGCCGCGGACGCCGACCTGCGCCGGGCCGTTCCCGGCGTGATCCAGACGTGCTTCGCGTCCGCCGGGCAGCTGTGCGTGAGCGCGGAGCGGCTCGTCGTCCACGAGGCGGTGGCCGACGAGTTCCTCGGGCGGCTCCTCGACGCGATGGGGCGGATCCGCCTGTCGACGGCGCTGCACTGGGACGCCGACATGGGCAGCCTCGCCGGGCCGGGACAGCTGGAGCGCGTCCTCGCTCATCTCGACGACGCGGTCGCCAAGGGGGCCACGGTCCTCACCGGGGGGCGGGCCAGGCCGGACATCGGCCCGTTCGTCGTCGAGCCGACCGTGCTGACCGAGGTGACCTCGGCGATGGCGTGCCGCGACGAGGAGACCTTCGGTCCCGTCGCCGCGCTCTACCGGGTGGCCTCCGACGACGCCGCCGTCGCGCTTGCCAACGACACCGAGTACGGCCTCAACGCCTCGGTCTGGACCCGTGACATCGCTCGTGGCCGTGCCCTCGCCGCGCGGATCGAGACGGGCACGGTCAACGTCAACGAGGGCTACGCGGCCGCGTGGGGGAGCATCGGGTCGCCGATGGGCGGGATGAAGGCCTCCGGGCTGGGTCGGCGCCACGGCCGCGAGGGCATCCTCAAGTACACCGAGAGCCAGAACGTCACCGTCCAGCGGCTCGTCAACATCTCCGACGTGCCGGGGCTGGCCGGCGAGCGGTACGCCCGCGCGCTCACGGGGGCGCTGCGCGTCCTCAAGGCGGTGGGACTGCCGTGACGGCATCGGACGAGCCCGATGTCGACGTCGTCGTCATCGGGTCGGGCTTCGGGGGGTCCGTGGCGGCACTCCGAGCCGCCGAGAAGGGCTACCGGGTGCTCGTCATCGAGGCCGGCAGGCGCTTCGCGGACAGCGACTTCGCGCGCACGTCATGGGACCTCCGGCGGTTCCTGTGGGCTCCACGGCTCGGCTGCTACGGGGTGCAGCGGATCCACCGGCTCCCGGACGTCGTCGTGCTCGCCGGGGCCGGCGTCGGTGGGGGGTCGCTCAACTACGCGAACACCCTGTACCGGCCGCCGCGGGCCTTCTACCAGGACCCCCAGTGGCGGGACCTCGCCGACTGGGAGGCCGAGCTCGCCCCGCACTACGACACCGCGAGCCGGATGCTCGGCGTCGTGGCGAACACCTGCGACGGGCCGGTCGAGCGGGCGATGGAGGGGGCAGCCGCGGACCTGGGCGTCCGGGACACGTTCCGGCGTACCCCGGTCGGGGTGTACTTCGGCACGCCGGGCGAGACCGTCGACGACCCGTACTTCGGGGGCGCCGGACCACGGCGGACCGGCTGCACCGAGTGCGGCAACTGCATGGTCGGCTGCCGGGTCGGGGCCAAGAACACGCTCGTGAAGAACTACCTCGCGCTCGCCGAGCGCCGCGGGGTCGAGATCCGGCCGATGCGCACGGTGACCCGGCTCGGGGTCGTCCCCGGGTCAGCGGACGACGGCGACGGCGACGGCGCGGTGTACCGCGTCCTGCACGAGCGCACCGGCCCGGTCGGGGGCCGGGACCGGCAGGTCGTCACCGCCCGGCGGGTCGTCGTCGCCGCCGGCACCTGGGGCACCCAGACCCTGCTGCACGCGATGAAGGACGCGGGCGAGCTGCCGCGCCTCTCGGACCGGCTCGGGGCGCTCACCCGCACCAACTCCGAGGCGCTCGTCGGCGCGATCACCGAGCGCCCGCCGCGGACGGCCGACCTCACCCGGGGGGTCGCCATCACGACGAGCTTCCACGTCGACGCCGACACCCACATCGAGAACTGCCGTTACGGCAAGGGCTCGGACGCGATGGGCCTGCTCACGACGCTCGCGGTCCCCGGTGGCACCGGGCGTCCGCGCTGGCTGGAGTTCCTCGCCACGCTGGCCCGCGACCCCCGGCCGCTGCTCCGGATGATGCCGGTCACGCGGCGGTGGAGCCAGCGGACCGTCGTCGGGCTCGTCATGCAGACCCACGACAACTCGCTGCGGGTCTCGGGCGTGCGTCGGCGGGGGCGGCCGGGGCTCACCTCGACCCAGGGGCACGGAGAGCCCAACCCGAGCTACATCCCGCAGGGCTACCGCGGGATGGAGGCCCTGGCGGCGCGGCTGGAGGCCGCGACCGGCGAGTACACGGCCGTCGGCGGGACGTGGGCCGAGGTGTTCGACGTGCCGATGACCGCGCACTTCCTCGGGGGCGCGCCGATCGCCGGCTCGCCCCGGGACGGCGTGCTCGACCGCTACCAGCGGGTGTGGGGCCACCCCGGGATCTCGGTGCTCGACGGCTCCGCGGTCTCGGCCAACCTCGGCGCCAACCCGTCCCTGACGATCACCGCCCAGGCCGAGCGGGCGATGGCGCACTGGCCCGTCCGGGGCGCTGCCGACCTGCGTCCGGCGCAGTCCGCGCTCTCGACGACGGGCGGCCGGGGTGGGACCCGACCCGCCGAGAGGGGCTCCGAGGTCGGGGGAGTCCGCTTGTAGCGGAGGACGTTCCGCAGCGCGACCCGACACGCGCACCAGCGCCCGCAGTCAGCCGAAGAGCCATCCGGGCCCGTCCGAACGTCCGCGGACCGGGTCGACGTTCGGACCGGTGGCGCCCGGTTCCCGCGGCCGCGGCGGAACCGCGTCACTAATCTTCGGTCGTCGAACCTCGTGCGAGAAGGAGAACCATGCCGGCGCGTCGCTCCGCCACCATCGCCACCACCGGCTGGTCCCGGGTCCACTTCGGCCTGCGCGTCATCGCCGTCGCGACCGTCGCCTGTGCCGCGATCCTCGCGGCGACGGTGGCGTCGGGGACGATCCCCGGCCACACCCGGGCGCCCGTCCTCACCTGGGCCGGTGTCTCCGGCACCTGAGACACTCACCGGGTGGAGTCCTCCGCCGGGCAGGTGTGGAGCTTCACCGTGCCCCTGTGGCGCTGGCGGGAGGGGTCCTGGCACTTCGTCACGGTGCCACAGGACGTCAGCGACGAGGTCGACCAGGTCGTCGGTGACGCCACCGGCGGCTTCGGCTCGGTCCGGGTCGAGGTGACCGTTGGCGCCACCGTGTGGCGCACCAGCCTCTTTCCGTCGACGGAGGAGGCGGCCTACGTCCTGCCCGTGAAGAAGGCGGTCCGCGTCGCCGAGGACCTCGCGGACGGCCGGGCCGTCCCCGTCACGATCCGGGTGCTCGACGCCACCGCCGGTCCGTGACCGGCCGGACGGGTCAGCCTCGTCGCGCGCTCGACCGGTGCGCAGGTCGACGGCGCCCGGGCGGGGCGGTCAGCGCCCGATCTCGTGGAGGGCGAGACCCTGGAAGTCGGCGGGATCGCCGATCGGCACCCCGTCGTCATCGAGGACGAAGTCGGCCCAGGTCCGGACCTTCCACGTCGTCCCCGCGGAGTCGCTCGCAGTCCCGTTGACGCCGTTGTAGATCTCCACGACCCCCTCGGCCGAGACCGTGATGCGTTCCTTGAAACGGGCCGTCCCGACGGCGAACGGGGGGACCGGCACGGTCGACGGATCGCCGTCGGCCACCGCCGCACAGGTCTCGTCGATGAACTCCGGAGCGCCGAGCGGTGAGTGGTACAGGTAGACCGGCATGCCGGCGGAGTTGACCTTGAGGTCGGCGCCGCCGTCGTTCCGCTGGTACACCCGGGCGGTGACCACCGGTACTGGAGCACCGCTGCACAAGTACTCGGCCGTCTCCCCGGCGAAGAGCAGGACGTCGATGTCGAAGTTCCCGTAGAACCTCCCCGCCTCGTGGTCCACCTCGTCATAGCCCTGGGGCGCCGCGGCTGCGCCGGTGACGCCTCCGCCGAGGAGGACTCCGCCCGCGAAGACCACGGCGGCGGTCCGACGGATGAGTGGTTCCATGCTCGTCTCCCTTGTGCGTGCGTCGCCGCCGCGCGTGGCACGCCGGCCGTGTCGTCGACGGGGTCAGGGCAAGTCGGGTGTGGACTCGACCGCAGAGGCCCTGGCTCCTTCGATGCTTGCAGGGTCACGGGGCCGGGGCCAGACTGGTGGGGCTAAGTCTGCGTTCAGGTACTCCTAACAAACCCGCATTCGCTCGAGGTGACGAGCATGGACGTCAGGGCCGCGAACGTGTTCGTGGCGGTCGCCGAGGAGCTCAGCTTCACGCGTGCGGCGGCCCGGCTGGGGGTCTCGACGCCGTCGGTCAGTCAGACGATCCGCAAGCTCGAGCACGAAGTGCAACAGGGTCTGTTCGCGAGGACGACGAGATCCGTCGAGCTGACCCCCTCGGGACGCGCGCTGCTCGCACCTGCGACCGCGCTCGTGGAGGCGCATTCGGACGTCCGCCACGAGATCGAGCGACTGCGGGACCACGACGAGCTCGTCGTCGGCAGCTTCTACGGGTTGGGCAGCTCCCTGCTCCGGCAGGTGGGTGAGGCTCTCGCCGCGGCACGCGAGCGGACACAGCTCACCGTCAGCGTCGTCGACTGGAGCGACCCGACCTGTGGCCTCCGGACCCGCCAGAGCGAGGCGGCGATCCTCGTCGGGCCGACGTCCATCGACGCCCGGTTGACGCGGGTACCCCTGGGGCGGCAGCGGAGGATGGCGCTCCTGCCCGAGGACGAGGTCCCCGCCGACCTCGACACCGTGTGCCTCGAGGACGTCGACCGTCTGGGGTGGATCCCGGTGGACGTCGGGGACGACGTCTGGGACGCGGCGTGGAGGCTCGACGACCTCAGGGGCGGTCCGCCCCGCCTCAGCGGCGAGGTCCAGTCGAGCATCGAGGGGATGATCGGTGCCATCCGCGCCGGTGACGGGGCGACGGTGACGATCGAGCTCTTCTCGGAGCTGTACGCCCCCGCCGGTGTCCGGATGGTCCCCATCCGCGACGTGCCCCCGTTGTCGGTGGACCTGTGCTTCCGAGGACCTCGGGGCGGGCAGCGCGTCGCCCGGCTCGTGGACCTCGCGACGCGGATGTCACCGCCGCCGAGCTGGTTCTGACGCGGGTCGTCGCCCCGGACTCCCGTCGGCGCCGGCGACCCGCAGGGAGGCCCCCCGGTGACGGTCAGCCCTCGTCGCGCCAGGACCGCCACAGGGAGGCGTAGTCACCGTCCCGCTCGATGAGCTCGGCGTGCGACCCGAGCTCGCGGACCCGCCCGTCGTCGACGACCGCCACCCGGTCGGCGTCGTGCGCCGTGTGGAGCCGGTGCGCGATGGCCACGACGGTGCGTCCGGTGAGGACGGCCGCCATCGAGCGCTCCAGGTGCCGGGCCGCCCGCGGGTCCAGCAGCGAGGTCGCCTCGTCGAGCACGAGGGTGTGCGGGTCGGCGAGCACGAGCCGGGCGAGGGCGACCTGCTGGGACTGGGCCTCGGTGAGGGGGTGCCCGCCCGAGCCGACGGTCGTGGCGAGCCCGTCGGGCAGCCGTTGCGCCCAGTCGAGCGCGTCGACGGCGTCGAGCGCCGCCAGCAGGTCCTCGTCCGGGGCCGTCGGGCGGGGCAGCCGCAGGTTGTCGGCGAGGGTGCCGACGAACACGTGGTGCTCCTGGGTCACGAGGGCGACCTGGCCGCGCAGCTCGTCGAGCTCGAGGTCGACCAGGGGCACCCCGCCGACGGTGATCCGCCCCGTGCGAGGCCCGTCGACCCCGGCCATGAGCCGGCCGAGCGTCGACTTGCCCGCCCCCGACGGCCCGACGACGGCCAGCCGCTCGCCCGGGCGCAGGTCGAGGGACACCCCGTGCAGGACGTCCTGGCCGGTGCGGTACGCGTAGCGGACGCCGTCGACGTGCATCCGGTCGTCGGCGGGTTCGGCGCCGGTGGCGACCCGGTCCGGCGGGACCTCGCCGACCCCGAGGATCCGCGACATCGACGTCGCCGCGAACTGGATCTCGTCGAGCATGCCGACGAGCTCGCCGAGCGGGTCGAGGAGGCGCTGGACGTACAGGACGACGGCGGTGGCGGTGGCGACCGGGATGACGCCCTCCCATGCGAGGAAGCCGCCCCAGAGCAGGGCGCCGGCGACCGGCGCGAAGAAGCCCACCTCGAGCCACGGGAACCAGCGCAGCCGCAGGCCCACCGTGTAGCGCTCGGCGTCGTGGCTCTCGCCGATCGCCTCGAGGAACCGCTCGCCGCGCTCATTCTGGAGGCCGAGGGCGTCGACGGTGGCGGCGCCGTCGACGGTCTCGGCCGCGACCCCGTTGAGGCGCGCGTACGTGGCGTGCTCCCAGAGGTAGCCCGGCCCGGCGAGCCGCAGGTAGCGCCGCGTCGGGAGGAACCAGATGAGCGGGGTCAGGAGCAGCGGCAGGGCGGCGAGCGGGGACGCCAGGACGGTCGCGACGCCGGTGACGAGCACCGTCGTGCACGAGACGACCACCGTCGGGATCCCGAACCGGATGACGTAGCTGATGGCGTCGATGTCGTTGGTCGTGCGGGCCAGGAGGTCGCCGGTGCCGGCCCGCTCCACCGTCGACAGCGGGAGCCGGACGGCCGAGCGGACGAAGTCCTCGCGGAGCCGCGCGAAGACGTGCTCGGACAGCACGAACGACCCTCGGCGGGCCACCCAGGTCGTGGCCGTCTCGGCGACGAGGGCGGCGCCGAGCAGGAGGACGAGCACGTCGATGTCGGTGATGGTCGCGCGTCCGGTCGTGACGGCGCCGACCACCTGGCCGATCACCCACGGCCCGGCGAGGCCGACGACGGCGGCGACGAGGTGCCAGAGCAGCACCCACGCGAGGGGCCGGCGGTGCTCGCGCAGCAGGACCGCGACGTGCGCGCGCACGACCGACCCGGGTGCGATGGGGAGGGTGCGGCGGGCGTGGTCGGTGCGCCCGGACAGGGGCGACATCAGTCCTCCTCGCCGCGGACGACGACCGCGCGGTACTCCGGGTGCGACCGGGAGAGCTCGCGATGGGTCCCGGTGGCGACGACCCGCTCGCCGGCGAGCAGGTGGACGGTGTCGGCGTGGTCGAGGAGCAGCGGGCTGGCCGTGACGACCACGGTGGTGCGGCCCTTGCGGTGGGCCGCGAGCCGGCCCGCGATGCGTGCCTCGGTGTGCGCGTCGACGGCACTGGTCGGTTCGACGAGGACGAGGACCTCGGGGTCGCGCAGGAGCGCGCGGGCGAGAGCGAGCCGCTGGCGCTGGCCGCCGGAGAGGGACCGCCCGCGTTCCTCGAGCTCGCCGTCGAGGCCACCCTCGACGGCCGCGAGCGCGTCCCGGGCGTCGGCGACCTCGAGGGCCTCGAGCAGCAGGTCGTCGTCGGCGTCGCCGAGCTCGCGACGGAGCGGGCCGCTGAACAGCCGCGGGTCCGGCGGCGAGACGAGGATCCGCGAGCGGACGTCGGCGACCGGGAGGTCGTCGAGCCCCACCCCACCCCAGGTGACGCCGTGCCGGCCCGGCAGGGCCCGGCCCAGCCGGGCCGCGACGGTAGCGGAGTCCTCGGGCCGGGCACTGACGAGCGCGGTGAGCAGCCCCGGCTCGGCGGTGACCCCCGACGCCGGGTCGACGAGGGGGCCGTCCCCCGGGGCGAGGCCGCGAGCCGGCAGGTCGGGGTGGTCGGGCTCGACCGCGAGGATGCGGGCGAGCCGCCGGGCCGCGACCCGGGTCGTGATGAGCTTGTCGGCCATCTCGACGGCCGTCTGCAGGGGGATGGTGAGGAACGCGGTGTACCCGTAGAACGCGACGAGCTGGCCCGGGCTGATCTCCCCGGCGACGGCGAGGTTGGCCCCGACCCCGGTGACGACGAGGACGAAGATGCCCGGCAGGAGGACCTGGGCGGCGTCCAGCGTCGCCTGGGTGCCGGCGACCCGGACCCCCGCCCGCCGCACGGTCCGGGACTGGGCGCGGTAGCGGGCGAGGAAGGACTCCTCGCCGCCGATCCCGCGCAGCACGCGCAGCCCGGCGACGGTGTCGGCGCCGAGCGCGGTGAGGCGGCCGGCTTCCTCACGCTGGGCGCTCTGCCGCCGCTGCAGCGGCTTCATGACGAACGCGAGGGACGCGACGAGCAGCGGTCCGCCGAACAGCATGATGAGCCCGAGGAGCACCGAGCCGCGCAGCAGGATGACGGCGACGACGACGAACGAGACGATCGCGCCCATGAACCGGGCGAAGACGTCGAAGCTGTGCCCCATCCGGCCGAAGTCGCTGGTGAAGCTGGCCAGGACCTCGCCGGCGGGCATCGACCGGGTGAGCGCGGGCCCGGAGCGACGGACCGCGCGGTCGGCGACGACTCCGGCACGGAAGGCGGCGGTGAGCCAGTTCTTGACGGCGAACCAGTGCCGCCCGTTGCCGGCGACCGCCGAGACGACGCCGAGGCCGACGACGGCCAGGGACCACAGGATCAGCGCCCGCCCGTCGCGCGCGACGATGCCCTCGTCGACGGCGCGGCCGACCGCGGCGGGGACGAGGGCGACCGAGAGCATCCAGGGGATGCCGAAGCCCGCGCCGGCCAGGAGGGTGCGCCATTGCCGGCGTGCGAGCCAGACGAGGAGGCGGTCGGCGTCCGCCGGCGGTGCGTCCCCGGGTCGCACGCCGTACGTCCAGGCAGGTCGCGTCGGCATGTCGCGGTCCACGCTAGGCCCCGGGGACCGGCGGGCGCGAACGGGTTTCCGGCCGCTCGCGCCACGGTCCGCGTACCCTCGACGGAGGAGGCCTGTCATGGGTGTCGTCGACGAGTTCGTCCGCGCCCGCGCCGACTTCGAGCGCGGTGAGTGGACGGCAGCCCTGGAGCGCTGGTCCGGGGTGCCCCCGGATGCGCTGACCGGGGACGACCTCCTCTCGGCGGCCGCCGCCGCCCACCTCCTGGGTCGGGTCCCGCTGTCGGTCGAGCTCTACCGACGGGGGTTCCAGGAGCGGCTCGCGGCCGGTGACCCGACGGGAGCGGTGACGTGCGCCTTCCACCTCGCGATGATGGCGGGCACCACGGGTGACGCGGCCGCCTCCTCGGGGTGGGTGGCCCGGGCGGAACGGGTCGTCGAGGCGCTGCCGCCGGGGTCGCTCGAGGCCGGGTACGTGGCCTTCGCACAGATGTTCAGCCACCTCCGGGCAGGGGAGCTCGCCGACGCCGCGGCGTGCGCCGGCCGCGCGACCGAAGCCGGGCGCCGGCACGCTGATGCCGGGCTCACCGCCCTCGGCCTGTGCTCCCAGGGGCGACTGGCCATCTACGCGGGACAGGTCTCGGCCGGCATCGCCCTCCTCGACGAGTCGATGGTCGAAGCGGGCACGGAGCGGCTCGACCCCGTCCTGCTCGGGCAGGTGTACTGCACCGCGATCGAGGGCTGCCAGGAGGTCAGCGACGTCGCCCGGGTGTCGGAGTGGACGGACCTGCTGAGTCGCTGGTGTGCGGCGCACCCCCAGCTCGTCGTCTTCACCGGCCAGTGCTCGCTGCACCGGGCGCAGGTGCTTCGCGCCCACGGGGCGTGGCTCGAGGCCCTCGACGAGCTCGAGGCCGCCGTCGAGCGGTACACCCGGGCGGGTGCCGTCGACGCCGTCGGACAGGCTGCGTCCGAGCGTGGGGACCTGCTGCGGCTGCGCGGGGACCTCGCCGAGGCCGAGGAGGCCTATCGGCTCGCCGCGGAGCGCGGGGTCGACCCGCAGCCCGGGCTCGCCGAGCTGTGGCTGGCGCACGGGAGGGACGCCGCCGCCCGCCGCGCCGTGCTGCGGGTCCTCGCGGAGGTGACCGGGCCGGTGCCCCGGGCCAGGATCCTCCCGGGGGTGGTGCGGGTGCTCCTCGCGACCGACGAGGGCGGCACCCCTGACGAGTGCCGGCGGGCGGCCCGCGAGCTCGAGGACCTCGCCGCGTCGTTCGGCTCCCCGTGCCTGCACGCCGAGGCCGCGCTCGCCGCGGGCGAGGTGCTGCGACACGACGGCGACCCGGTCGGCGCGCTGCCGTGGTTCCGCAAGGCCCGCCAGCTGGCGGCCCGACTGGACCTCGCTCACCCCGCAGCCCGAGCCGCGGTCGGCACCGGGCTCGCGCTGCTCGCCACGGGCGACGAGGAGTCGGCCCGGCAGGAGCTGGCGGCGGGGCGGGCCGCGTTCCACCGTCTCGGCGCGCGCCCGGAGGTGCAGGCCGTCGACGCGGTGCTCGGCTCCGGTGGCCGTCCGGCCGGGCTCAGCGAGCGCGAGGTGGAAGTGCTCCGACTCGTCGCCACCGGCCGGAGCAACGCCCAGATCGCCGCCGACCTCGTGCTCAGCGAGCGCACCGTCGCCCGGCACCTGAGCAACATCTTCACCAAGCTCGGCGTGACGAGCCGGACCGCGGCCGCCGCGTTCGCCTACGAGCACGACCTCGTCGGCTCGTAGGCCGTGCTCACGCCGCCCGGGCGCGGTCGCGCACCGGATCCGTGGACCGGTGGCGCACCAGGTGGTCCGCGACGTAGGCGGCGTCCCGGCCGACGCCGGGCAGGACCATCGAGGAGAACGCGTACTGGAACGCGAGCCCGCAGAAGTACAGGCCCGGCACGTCGTCCGAGACCCCGCGGTACTCCCGCGGCCACCCGTCGTCGCCGACGACCGGCAGGTCCAGCCAGCCGAACTGCTGCCGGAACCCCGTCGCCCACACGACGTTCGCGACGTCGAGGACGGTGCCGTCGGCGAGGGTCGGGCGGCCCCGGGTCACCGACTCGACCCGGTCGAGGTGGCGCACGACACCCGCGGCGGCGAGGTCGGAGCGCTTGACCCGGAGCATCGGTCCGCCGTGGCCCCGGACCTCGGGCATCATCCGCCGACCCATGGGCGTGCTGCGGGTGAGGACGTGCTTCCAGGCGAAGACCATCAGGGGCAGCGCCCCGGGCGCCCGCCGGCCCCGCCACCGCGCGGGGAGCTGCCCGCAGTCCCGGCCGGCGAGGTGGGTCGTGCGGTCGGCGGCCAGCTCCAGGGCGATGTCGCAGCCGGAGTGGGACGCGCCGACGACGAGGACGGGACCGTCGCGCAGCTGCCCGGGCCGCCGGTAGGAGCTCGAGTGGAGCTGGAGGATATCGGGGTCGAGGTCGCCGGCCCACTCCGGGACGGCGGGGGTGCGCCCGAAGGTGCCGGTGGCGACGACGACGTTGCGGCAGCGGATGGTGCCGCGGCTCGTCGTGACGTCGAAGCCGTCGGTACCGTCCGCGGCACGGGCGACGCGGTCGACCCCGGTGCGCAGCCGCAGCGGGACCTCGCAGTGCCGGGCGTAGGCCTCCAGGTAGTCGGCGACCTCGTCCTTGCCCGGGCACTCGTCAGGGTTCCCGGGGAAGCGCAGGCCGGGCAGGCTGGTGTAGCGGCCGGGGGTGTAGAGCCGCAGCGAGTCGTACTGCTGGCGCCAGCCGTCGCCGACCCGCGCGGCGCGGTCGACGACGAGGCACTCCCGGCCGCGGAGCGTGAGCTCGCGAGCGGTGACGAGGCCGGCCTGGCCGGCCCCGACGACGACGGTGTCCACATGCTCGACGGTGTCCATGATGCTCTCCTGTCGTGAGGGGTGAGGCCACGGTAGGAACGGCGCGCAGGGGCGGGCATCGGCCGGGATGCCCATCTGGGGCGGCCGGCGGTGGCGTGCAATGACCATCGCCCGCCGGGCGGGGGCGCTCAGGGGGGTCGCGTAGCCTCGTGATGTGCTGCGGACGGCTCTCACCCCGAGGTTCCTCGGACTGCTGGTGATCGTGCTCGTCGTGGGGGGCGCGTTCGTCCAGCTCGGCCGGTGGCAGCTCGGGGTCGCCGAGAACCGGGCCGCCCAGGAGGCGCTGGAGCAGGCGCGATCGGCCCCGGCCGCCGAGCTGACCAGCGTCCTCACCCCGCACACGGCCTTCCCGGGTGAGCTGTCGACCCGGCCCGTCACCGTCACCGGTCGGTACGCCGACGGTCAGCTGCTCGTCCCGCAGCGGCGGCTCGACGGCGCCGACGGGTCGTGGGTGCTCACCCCGTTCGTCGTCGACGCGACCGGAGCCACGCTGCCGGTGCTGCGGGGGTTCGTCCGGTCCGCCGACGAGGCCGGCCCACCGCCGGAGGGGCCGGTCACCCTCGCGGGCGGTCTCGCCCCGCCGGAGTCACCGTCGAGCGTGCCCGCCGGGCCGGGCGAGATCGGCTCGGTCGACACCTCGGTGCTCGTCAACACCTGGCCCGGGGACCTCTACAACGCCTTCCTCTTCCTCGAGGCCGAGGACCCGGCGACGGGCCCGCAGCTGACGAAGGTGCCCACCCCGCTCGGGCCGACCGGCGTGAACTGGCGCAACGCCGCGTACGCGGTGCAGTGGTGGGTGTTCGCCGGGTTCGGGCTGTGGTTGTGGTGGCGGATGGTCCGCGAGGAGCGCGTGAGGACCGCGGGGTCGGGCGAGGGCGCGACCCCCGGGGCGGCGCCGGAGGGGGCTCCGGAGGGGGCGCCGGAACCCCCAGGCGGTCCCCTCGCCCGCACGGGAGACAATGGTGTGCGTGAGCACCCCTGACGCCCGTCCGGACACCGCCATCGCCGTCGAGGATGCCGACGCCGTCCGCCCCCGGCTCACCTTCTTCAAGGTCATGGCGTTCATCGTCGGGGTCGGCCTGCTCGTCCTCGTCGTCGAGATGGTGCTCGCCTACGGGTACGGGCTCAAGGGTGACGCGAACCCGCTGGCCTGGTGGCCCCAGCCGCACGGCTTCATCTACATGGTCTACCTCGTCGCGACGGCCGTCCTCGGCTTCAAGGTGGGCTGGTCGCTGACGAAGATGGTGCTCGTCATGCTCGCCGGCTGTGTGCCGTTCCTCTCCTTCTGGGTCGAGCGCCGCGTGGCCCGGGAGGTCGAGGCCGGACTCGCGGCCTCGCGCCGATAACCTTGGCCGCGTGAGCGACGCCCCCGAACTGCCGGCCGACCCGTCCCCGGTCGACCCCTCCCACGCCGTCGTCGAGGGCGGTGCCCCCGTGCATCTCGCCGACCGGCCCGTCCTCGTCGTCGACTTCGGCGCCCAGTACGCCCAGCTCATCGCCCGGCGGGTGCGTGAGGCCAACTGCTTCAGCGAGGTCGTGCCGCACTCGATGCCGGCCGACGAGATGCTCGCCAAGGGCCCCGCGGCCATCGTGCTGTCCGGCGGCCCGTCGTCGGTGTACGAGGAGGGCGCCCCGCGCCTCGACCCGGCGATCCTGCAGGCCGGCGTCCCCGTGTTCGGCATGTGCTACGGCTTCCAGGCGATGGCGCTGGCCCTGGGCGGGACGGTGGCCAAGACCGGGCTCTCGGAGTTCGGGGCCACGCCGGCGACCGTGCTCGACACCGCCTCGACGCTCTTCAACGGCCAGCCGGTCGACCAGTCGGTGTGGATGAGCCACGGCGACTCCGTCGAGGAGGCGCCCGAGGGCATGCGGGTCACGGCGACGACGTCCGGGGCGCCCGTCGCCGGCTTCGAGGACGACGAGCGTCGGCTCTACGGGGTCCAGTGGCACCCCGAGGTCATGCACTCGACGTTCGGGCAGCGGGTCCTGGAGAACTTCCTGCACAAGGGGGCCGGCCTCACGGGGGAGTGGACCGCGGCCAACGTCGTCGAGGAGCTCGTCGGCGCCGTCCGGGAGCAGATCGGCGACAAGCGGGTCATCTGCGGGCTGTCCGGCGGGGTCGACTCGTCGGTCGCGGCGGCCCTGGTGCAGCGTGCCGTCGGGGACCAGCTGACCTGCGTCTTCGTCGACCACGGGCTGCTGCGCTCCGGCGAGGCCGAGCAGGTGCAGCAGGACTTCGTCGACGCGACCGGGGTCGACCTCGTCACCGTCGACGCGGCCGACCGCTTCCTGGAGGCGCTGGCCGGCGTCAGTGACCCCGAGGAGAAGCGCAAGATCATCGGCCGGGAGTTCATCCGGGTCTTCGAGCAGGCCGCGCGCGACATCGTCGGGGAGCACGGCGGGGAGGCGGACCACCCGGTCGAGTTCCTCGTCCAGGGCACCCTCTACCCGGACGTCGTCGAGTCCGGTGGCGGCACCGGGGCGGCCAACATCAAGAGCCACCACAACGTGGGGGGGCTGCCCGACGACCTCCAGTTCAAGCTCGTCGAGCCGCTGCGCCTGCTCTTCAAGGACGAGGTGCGCCAGGTCGGGCTCGAGCTCGGCGTCCCCGAAGGGATCGTGTGGCGCCAGCCGTTCCCGGGGCCGGGGCTCGGGATCCGGATCGTCGGCGAGGTCACCAAGGACCGGCTCGACGTCCTGCGTGCCGCCGACCAGGTGGCGCGCGAGGAGCTGTCGACCGCGGGGCTGGACCGCGAGATCTGGCAGTGCCCGGTCGTCCTGCTCGCCGACGTCCGCTCGGTCGGCGTCCAGGGCGACGGCCGCACCTACGGGCACCCGGTCGTGCTGCGGCCGGTGTCGTCCGAGGACGCGATGACCGCCGACTGGACGCGCATCCCCTACGAGGTGCTCGCGAAGATCTCGACGCGCATCACGAACGAGGTGCGCGAGGTCAACCGGGTCGTCCTGGACGTGACGAGCAAGCCGCCGGGCACCATCGAGTGGGAGTAGCCCGCGACACCGGGCTCGACGGGTGACGTCGCCGGGATGGCCAGCGAGAGCCGGCCACCCCCAGAGACTCAATAGACGGGGCCCGGAATCGATCCGGATGGCGGAGGTATCGCTCCGAATCCGGACATTCCCTCCTCCGCATCCGGACGGATACCTCCGGGTGGCGGAGCGATTCCGGGATGGACATGTTGCTCCCGGCTCCCGGCTCCCGGCTCCTGGCTCCTGGCTCCTGGCTCCTGGCTCCTGGCTCCTGGCTCCTGGCTCCTGGCTCCTGGCTCCCGGCTCCCGGCCCACTGGCTGCGGCTCCTCGGCCTCGGCGGTCGGTGTCCATGGCAGGCTGAGGCCACCATCCCCTGGCGACCCCGAGGACTTGTTCCATGCAGAGCACGACGACGACGGTGACGGCGACGGACGGCACGTCCCTGTTCACCCACCGCTGGCTCCCCGACGGTGACCCGAAGGCCGTCGTCCAGCTCGCCCACGGGATGGCCGAGCACTCCGCCCGGTACGCCCGCGTCGCCGAGGCGCTCACCGCTGCCGGCTACGCCGTCTACGCCCACGACCACCGCGGGCACGGCCGCACCGCCTCCGAGGCCGACCACGGGTACTTCGCCGACGAGCACGGCTGGACGACCGTCGTCGGCGACCTCCGCCAGGTCACCGACCACGCCCGCTCCGAGCACCCCGGGCTGCCGGTGTTCCTCCTCGGCCACTCCATGGGCTCCTTCCTGGCGCGCGCCTACGTCATCGAGGGGTCGCACGACCTCGCCGGACTCGTCCTGTCCGGCACCGCCGGCGACCCCGGCGCGCTCGGCAAGGTCGGTGCCGGGCTCGCGGCCGCCGAGGCCCGCATCCGCGGCCGCCGCCATGTCAGCGCCCTCCTGGACAAGCTGACCTTCGGCCAGTACAACGCCGCCTTCACGCCCAACCGCACCGACTTCGACTGGCTCTCCCGCGACGACGCCGAGGTCGACGCCTACGTCGCCGACCCGCTGTGCGGCAACACCTTCACCTCCGGCTTCTTCAGCGACCTCCTCGGCGGCCTCGGGGGCATCAACGACACCAAGAAGGTCGCCGGCGTCCGGCGCGACCTGCCGATCCTCCTCGTGGCCGGCGACAAGGACCCCGTGGGGGACAACGGCAAGGGCCCGCGCGCCGTGGCGCAGCAGTACCGCGACGTGGGCATCGTCGACGTCACGTGCACCCTCTACCCAGGGGCTCGCCACGAGGTCTTCAACGAGACGAACCGCGACGAGGTGGTCGCCGACGTCATCCGTTGGCTCGACGCCCACCTGGGCTCCTGATCCGTACGCCACCGCCCGGGCCGTCGGCGCCGATTCGGGTCCGCCGGGGGTCGCTGGCTAGGGTTGGCGCGTGCTGAGAACGGCCACCGCAGTCGTCGCGGGCAAGACCGCCCGAGCCCTCGCCCGGCGCCGCGGCGGCGGCTCGGCCTTCCCGGGGCTCGTCGCCGAGCGCATCCAGCCCCGCATCCTCCGGCAGGCGCTGGCCGGCATCCGCGGCGGCATCGTCGTCGTCAGCGGCACCAACGGCAAGACGACGACGACGAAGATGCTCGTCGCCGTCCTCCGAGCGCACGGCCGCACGGTCTTCACGAACCCGACGGGCTCCAACTTCACCCGCGGGGTGCTGAGCGAGATGCTGCCCCAGCTGCCGCTCTCGGGCCGCCTCGCGAGCGACATGGTCGTCGTCGAGCTCGACGAGGCCCACGCGATGCGGTTCATCGACGAGGTGCCCCCGACCCACTCGCTGCTGCTGAACGTCGCCCGCGACCAGCTCGACCGCTTCGCCGAGATCGACCACACCGCCGACCTCCTCGCCCGCCTCGGGACAGCGAGCACCGAGGGCGTCGTCGCCAACGCCGACGACCCCTTCATCGCCCGGGCCGGCGACGCCGTCGACGTGCCCGTGCGGTGGTTCGGGCTCGACGAGTCCATCGCCGACCGGCTGCCCGAGCTCACCGAGCACGACGCACGCTTCGACGACGCCGACACCAGCGCCCGCCCCCCCGGCCCGGGCGACGCCCGGCTGCGCCCGCGCGACGAGCGGGCCTTCGACATCGTGTTCGACGACCAGGTGGTCGGCCCCGTCACCCTCCAGCAGCGCGGGCTGGCGGCGATGATCAACGCGACCGCCGCCACGACCACCGCCCGGCTGCTGCTCGGGGACGCGTTCGACGCCGCCACCACGGCCACCGCGCTCGGCGAGGTCCGCCCGCCCTTCGGTCGCGGCGAGGTCATCATGGTCGACGGCCAGCCGCTGGAGCTCGTCCTCGTCAAGAACCCCGCCGGCTTCGGGGTGGCCCTCAGCACGTACGGCACGACGCCGGCCGCGACCATGGTCGCGATCAACGACAACGACGCCGACGGGCGGGACGTCTCGTGGCTCTACGACGTCTCGTTCGCCTCGCTGCGCGACCGGGGAGTCGCCCTGACGAGCGGAGTGCGCGCCTACGACATGGCGCTGCGGCTGCACTACGACGACGTCGCCACCGAGCGCGTCGTCCCCGACCTCGACGAGGCCCTCGACCGGTTCGTCGCCGCCCACCCCGACGAGCCGAAGCGCATCTTCTGCACGTACACCGCGATGATGGCGCTGCGCCGCACCCTGGCTGCGCGCCACGGCCTCGCCCAGTTCGGAGAGGACGGCCCGGCATGAGCACCACGACCCTCGAGCCCGCCGGCCCGAGCAAGGGGACGATCACCCTCGTCCACCTCTACCCGCGCGAGATGAGCATCTACGGCGACCGCGGCAACACGCACGCGCTCGCCAGCCGCATCCGGCGCCACGGCTACACCGCCGAGGTCGTCCTCCACGACCCCGGCGACCCCTGGCGCGACGACGCGCACCTCTTCATGGGCGGCGGGGGCCAGGACTCCGGTCAGGCCCGGGTCGAGGCCGACCTCGAGGCCATCGGCCCGTCGCTCAAGGCGATGGCCGCCGACGGCGTCCCGATGGTCGTCATCTGCGGGATGTACCAGCTCTTCGGCAACTCGTTCCACACCGTGACCGGGCAGGTGCTGCCGGGGCTGGGCATCCTCGACGTCACGACCAAGGGCAACGACAAGCGCATGGTCGGACCGGTCTGCATCGAGACCGAGTACGGCAAGGTCGTCGGCTACGAGAACCACTCCGGCTCCACCGTGCTCGGTGCGGGCCAGGAGGCGTTCGGCACCGTCCTGGCCGGCTACGGCAACAACGGCGAGGACGGGACCGAGGGGGCCCGCTCGATCAACGTCATCGGCACCTACCTGCACGGGCCGCTGCTGCCGGCGAACCCGATGATCTCGGACGCGCTCATCGCCGTGGCCGCCGAGCGGGCGACCGGGCGGCCGTTCGAGCCCGAGGACCTCGACGACCCGCTGGCCGACGAGGCCCGCGGCCGTCAGGTGCGCCGCTTGGTCCGCTCCCGCTGATCGGTGAAGAGGGGCTCCTCGCCCTCCGGCGGGGGAGCGACCTTGGGGCTGAGCGTCCACAGGAGCCAGCCGAGCCCGCCGAGCGGCACCTCCATGAGGTGGGTGATCATCGAGAACAGGACGACCCCCGCCGTCGCCGACGCCGCGTCCGCCCCCCAGCCGACGAGGACGATCGTCGTGGCCGTCTCGGTGACGCCGACCCCGCCCGGGGTGATGCCGACGGCCGTGAGCAGCCGGCCGATCGCGTACGCCGCGAACAGGAGGTTGAGCGAGAGGTCGACGCCGGTCTCGCGCATGACGAGCACGAACAGCACGTAGTACATCCCGAAGAAACCGAGCATCCCCAGGCTCATCGACCACCAGCGCCAGCGGACGACGTCGATGATCCGGGCGCGGAGGTCACGGACGAGCTCCTCCAGGGACATCGTCGACCGGGGCCGGTGACGGCGCAGGATCGGGCGCAGCCCGCGGTCGAGCAGCCCCCCGATGCGCTGTGCCACCCGCTCGCTCGCCATCATCCCGGCCACCGCGGCGATGATCCCCAGGCCGGTGAGCGAGCCCGCGACCGCGAGCTCGGTGAGGGCCGGCGGCAGGGTCACGCCGCCGAGGACGAGCACGAGGATGGCGACGACCGGCAGCAGGATCCGGGCGAGCACGTTCCAGACCCCGGTGACGATGGCGGAGGTCGACGTCGCCCGGCGCGAGAAGCCCCACGAGCGGCAGATGGCGTACGTCGCCGCGAGGCCGACCGCGCCCCCGCCGGGCAGGAGGTTCGAGACCGACGACCCGCAGAGGTTGACGACGAGGGCCTTGCCGTGGGTGAGGCCACGCAGCGACCCGGTGAAGGTGAACGTGTAGAAGTACAGCCCGAGGAGCATCAGGACCTGGAAGCCCACCGCGTGCCACGGCGGCACCCCGCGGATGACGCCCCAGATGTCGGACCAGGAGGTCTGCGCGAAGTAGGGGAGCCCCCACACGAGCAGCACGACCGCGAGGCCGAGCCCGACGACGAACTGCAGCACGTGGCGCCGCTGCGTGGGCACCTCGATGCCCGCCGCCCTCATGGCAGCCCCTCGAAGACGTCCCTGCTCACCCGTTCCCCCGGTGGTCTCGACGGGTCGCGGAACCACTCGCGACCGAAGACGAGATCGTAGAGGGGCCGGGGGATGCGGAGGAAGGCCGCCAGGGTCCGGTCGCCGGTCTGGCCGTCGTCGCCGGGGTCGGCCGCGCCGCCGCCGGTGGCCTGGCTGGCGTGGGCCCGCATCGCGGCGCGCTTGGCCCGGGCGTAGCGCCGGACGTCGATCCGGTGCGTGATGTCGGCGCGGGCGCTGTAGGCCCGCTCCATGCTGCTCGGGTCGAATTCGGCCGGGAACCGGTAGACCCGCCCGAGCGCCCGCAGCGCCCGCACGATCGTGTCCCGGGGGACGGTGGCTTCGAGGACCCGCGGGGTGCCGGCGATCTCGGCCGCCCGGGCCCCGACGGCGTGGACCCGGCGGTGGTCGCGATGCCCGTACCCGCCGTTCGCGTCGTAGGACAGGAGGACGTCGGCGCGCTCGGTGCGCAGGATCGCCGCGAGGCGCTCCGCGGCCTCCTCCACCGGGGCCCGGCAGAACCGGGTCACCCCGGGCAGGTCGGGCTCCGGCTCGGGGCCGCTGCCGCTGTCGGCGTACCCGAGCCACTCGAGCCGGGCCACGCCCAGCGCCGCCGCCGAGCGTTCCGCCTCGCGGAGTCGCAGCCGCCCGAGACCCCCGTCGCGGCGGAGGTCCTCGGCCGCAAGCCCGGCCCCACCGTCGGTGGCGAGGACGAGCACCACGCGGTGCCCCTCGGCCACGGCACGGGCCATCGTGCCGGCGGTGAGGAGCGCCTCGTCGTCGGGGTGGGCGTGGAACGCCACGAGCGTGCGGGACATCGTGACCCATCCTCGCGCATGGCAGGGTGGTCCCTCGTGAAGGTCGCCCTCCTGTCGGACTGTTACCCGCCACGGCTCGGGGGCATCGAACGGCAGGTCCACGACCTCGCGCACCGGCTCGCCCACGACGGGCACACCGTCGAGGTGTTCACCGCCACGGCCGGCCCGGACGGGGAACGGCACGGCGCCCGGACCGCCGAGGAGGACGGCGTCGTCGTCCACCGACTCGCGATCCGCCTCCCCGCGGGGGTGCCGGTCAACCCGTTCGCGCCGCCCGAGGTGCGGCGGCGCCTGGAGGCGGGGGGCTTCGACGTCGCCCACGCCCACCTCGGGGTCGTCAGCCCGTTCGCCACCGATCTCGTCCGCACCGCGCTCGGCGTGGGGCTGCCGGTGGCGGCGACGTTCCACTGCGTCCTCGGGCGCGCCGTCCCGGCGGTCCGGATGGGCGGCCACCTCCGCCGATGGGCGGGGCGCGGGGTGGCCCTCAGCGCGGTCTCGGAGATGGCCGCCGCCCAGGTCGCCCGGGCCGCCGGCGGGGCGGATGTCGCCGTGCTCAACAACGGCGTCGACACCGGGTGGTGGCGGGCCGGGCCGACGGCCGACCACGATGACGACCGCGACGGGGTGCACGTCGTGACGGCGATGCGCCTGGTCACCCGGAAGCGGCCGCTGGCCCTGCTCGGGGCCCTGCACGCCGCGCGCACCCGCCTCGACCCGGCGGTGCCGCTGCGCGCGACGATCGCCGGGGAGGGCCCGCAGCGCCGGGCGATGGAGGGGTACCTGCGGGCCCGGGGCATGGACTGGGTGACCCTGCCGGGCCGGCTCGACCGGGAGGGGCTGCGCAGTCTTCACCACTCGGGCGACCTGTACATCACCGCGGCGCGGCTCGAGGCCTTCGGGATCGCCGCCTTGGAGGCCCGGGCCGCCGGGGTGCCGATCGTCGCGCTGCGCGGGACGGGGGTCGACGACATCGTCGCGCACGGGACCGACGGGCTACTCGTCGACGGCGACGCCGACCTCGGGCTCGCCGTGGCGGGGCTGGCCGCCGACCGGGCGCGGCTCCGCACGATGCGTGACCGGCTCCGGGGCGTGCCGCCGCGCCAGGACTGGGGGACTGCCGTCGCGGCGACCCTCGGGGAGTACCGCCGGGCCGGGGCGTCCGCGTGATCACCGTCGTCGGCCGGGCCGGCGGGCGTGACGTCGTGACGTTCGTCCTCGGTCACGGGGAGGACCCCCGCGCCGGGCTCGCCCGTCGTGGCTGGGCCGCCGGGCGGGCCGAGGTCGAGGGGGTGCATGGGCGGCTGGTCGTCGCGTTCGACGTCGTCGTCGCCGCCGCGCCGGGCCCGGCCTCCGGCGGCCCTCAGGGGCCGGGGTTGCGGGATGCCGAGCGCGTGGACGTCGAACCACGGCAACGGCTGGCCGCCTATGCGGTGGTCGTCGCGCAGGGATGTCTCCTGCTCACCCAGCTGTCGGGACGCACCGGCGCCGGCGGGCGGTGGAACCTGCCCGGCGGCGGTGTCGACCCCGGGGAGTCGCCCGTGCAGGCCGTGGTCCGTGAGGTCGCCGAGGAGACCGGCCAGGTCGTGGTCGACGTCCGGCTCGTCGACGTCATGACCCAGCACTGGGTGGGGCGGTCACCTCGCGGCGCCGAGGACTATCACGCGGTCCGGCTGCTCCACACGGCCCACTGCCCGGAGCCGACCGCCCCCGTCGTCCACGACGTGGGCGGGTCGACCGCGGCCGCGCGCTGGGTCCCGTGGGCCGAGCTCGGTGAGATCCCGGTGGTGGCCAGCGTCCCGGTCGCGATCCGGGCCGCCGGCCTGGACTGGGACCACCCCGGGCCTCAGTCCTGACGGCGGTTCGCGCGCAGGCCGAGGAGCCCGACGAGGACGACGAGGAGCCCGCTGCCGACGACCATCCACGGGCCGAGGCCGGACCACGGGATCGTCACGTCGGCGAGCTCGCCGACGAGGACGCCCACGGCGAGGAGGAGGCCGGCCACGCCGAGGAACACCGCGAGGGGGGCCGGTCCGCTGCGGTACACCGGCGGCGCGGGGGCCGGGCCGGACGCGGGGGCCGAGGCCGTGGCGCGGGGGTCGGCGCCGGGGTCGGGGCTGTCGGGGGTGTCGGGGGTGGGGTGGACGGTCGTGTCGTCGGTGCTCATGTCAGCGCTCCTCGATGATGATCTCGCCGAGGCCGACCTCGGCCCGGACGACGATGTCGGACGGCTCCTCGCCGATGACGGTGCGGTAGGACCGGTCGTCGCCGGTGGTCGTGGCGACCAGCTCGACGCCACCGGGTATGGGTCGCTCGTGGCGGATCTCCCCGAGCCCCACCTGGCCCTCGACCCGGACGTCCATGCCTTCGGGCACGACGACGGTCAGCGAGCCGAGGCCCATGTCGACGCGGACGTCGGCCGGGTCGTCGGCGCCGGACACAGCCTGGAGCCCGCCCAGGTCGAGGGTCGCATCGCCGGCGCCGAGGCTGTAGCTGACGGGCACGGCGCTCGCGCTCGGGGTCCACGTCCGGTCACCGACCCCCTGGGCGACGGGGTTGTGCGCGACGAGCACCGAGACGACGGTGACGAACCCGAGGACGATGACGAGGAAGCCACTGAAGCCGGAGGCCCGGCCCGAGAGCCCGAGGCCCAGGACGAGGGCCGAGACGCCCAGCAGCGCGAGGGAGGCGCCGAGCACGGCGGGCTCGCCGGGGAAGCCGAGGACCTGGGCCAGGGCCGTCCCGAGGCCGGAGAGGAGGATGACCAGCCCGAGGGCGATGACGCCGACCGAGCCGCTGGGGCGACGTCGCCGGGGCGCCGGCGGCGGGGGCGGGGCGAGCGGGCGGGCCGGCCCGGGCGGCGCCGGGGGGCCTCCGTAGGGCGAGGACCCGCCGTAGGGCGTGGACCCTGCGTACGGCGTGGACCCGCCGTACGGCGTGGTGGGTGCCGCCGCGGCGCCATACGCCGGGGCGAAGGAGCTGGTCGGAGCGGACATCGTCGTGCCTCCGGGGGGTGGGGGTGGGGCGGTGGGGGAGTCGGCGCCGGGCCAGGTGCCGGGCGGGGCCGGGCGGGCGCGGGTGGCGATCAGCCACACGACGAGGCCGACCGGGATGAGCAGCCAGATCGGGCCGCCCCAGCCGTCACCCCCGATGCCGAGCGAGACGAGCCCGCCGACCAGGAGCAGCGCCGTGACGACGCCGAGGACGACCGGCCAGGCGTCGCCGTGCCGGAGGGCGCGCTCGGCCAGGACGGTGCCGTGCGCGTCCGGCAGGAGCAGCCAGAGGACGAGGTAGACGGGGATCCCCAGGCCGCCGGCGATCGTCAGGGCGATCGCTGCGGCGCGGATGAGGAGCGGGTCGACGTCGAAGCGGGCGGCGATGCCGGCGCACACGCCGCCGAACCACCGGCGGTCGGTGTCCCGACGGAGCGGGCCGGAGCGGAGCCGGTTCAGGGCGTCGTCGATGGGTCCCGGCGCGGCCTGCGGCGGAGGGGGCCCGTAACTGGAGGTGTCCGTCATACGTCAAGGCTCCCGCCGGGGCGTCGCGACCGCCATGGGGGTCGACCCTGAGCGGGCCCTGAACGGACCCCGGAGGGCGGCGCCAAGGGCGCTCGCGTGCGTCAGGATGGGGGTGTGCCCACCCCGTACGAGACCGCCGCGACCCGGGTACGCCCGGTCGCCGGCGCCGGCGCCGACCCGGCCCTCCCGCCGCGGCGTCCGCCGCTCGTGCGTGCCCGGGCGGCCGGATGGACCCCGGGGGTGTGCGACGCGGTCGCCCGGCACCTCGGGGTCTCGCGCCGGCTCGTCCAGGTCGCGTTCGTCGTCCTCGCGTTCTCGGGCGGCGCCGGGGTCGCGGCCTACCTCTTCCTCTGGGCGATGACCGCCGAGGACGAGGTCGCCCCCCAGACCGCCGGGTCGCTGCGGTGGAGCGAACGGCGCCGGTCCGCGCTGGTGCTGCTCGGCGGCGGGCTCATCGTCGTCGTCGGCCTCGTGCTGCTCGTCCCGGGGCTCGGCGTCACGGTCCGCGGCTCGGTCATCCTGCCGGTCTTCGTCATCGCGGTCGGGGCCGTCGTCGCGTGGTCGACCCTCGACGAGGCGCAGCGCTCGCGGTGGCTCACCGGCGGTGCGGGCGGCCGGGCCTGGGTCCGGGTGACGCTCGGGGCGGGGCTCGCCCTCGTCGGCATCCTCGTCCTCATCACGCGGGGGCGGTCGGTGTCGGTCGTCTGGGACGCGATGCTCGCCGCCCTCTCCGTCCTCGTCGGCGCGCTCATCCTCGCGGCGCCCTGGGCCGTCCGGCTGTGGTCCGACTTCCGGCGCGAGCAGGTGGCGGCCGTCCGGGCCACCGAGCGGGCCGACATCGCGGCGCACCTGCACGACTCCGTGCTCCAGACGCTCGCGCTCATCCAGCGGCAGTCCGCCGACCCGCAGGCCGTCACCCGCCTCGCCCGCGCCCAGGAGCGCGAGCTGCGGACCTGGCTCTACGCCGGGCCGCAGGGATCCCAGGCGTCGCTCGCGGCGGCCGTCACCGAGGTCGCGCACGAGGTCGAGGACCTCCACGGCGTGCCCGTCGACCTCGTCGTCACGGGCGACCGGCCGTTCGAGCAGCACGGCGCCGCGCTCTCCCGAGCCATGCGCGAGGCGCTGCTCAACGCCGTCCGGCACGGGGCGGCGCCCGTCACCGCCTACGTCGAGATCGGCCCGGCCGGGGTCGAGGCGTTCGTGCGCGACCGCGGCGCGGGGTTCGACCTCGACGCCGTCCCGGGCGACCGGCTCGGCGTCCGGCAGTCCATCCTCGGCCGCCTGGAACGGCACGGCGGGTCGGCGCGGGTCCGCCGCCGCGAGGACGGCACCGAGGTGGAGCTGCGACTCCCGCCCATCGAAGGAGACCCCGTATGAGTACAGCCAGCACTCCCGCCGGCCCGCCGGTTCCCATCCGGGTCGTGCTCGTCGACGACCACCGGATGTTCCGCACCGGGGTCCGGGCCGAGCTGACCGAGGCGATGTCCGCCGGAGCGCCGGTGTGCGAGTTCGTCGGGGAGGCGCCGGACGTCGACGCCGCCGTCGCCGTCATCCGCCGCGAGGCCCCCGACGTCGTCCTGCTCGACGTGCACCTGCCCGGTGGCTCCGGGCACGGTGGGGCCGATGTCATCAAGGGGTGCGCCGGGGTCGAGACGGCCGACGGGAAGCCGGTGCGCTTCCTCGCCCTGTCGGTCTCGGACGCGGCCGAGGACGTCATCGCGGTCATCCGGGCCGGGGCGCGGGGCTACGTGACGAAGACGATCACCGCGCGCGACCTGGTCACGGCCATCCGGCGGGTCGCCGACGGCGACGCGGTCTTCTCGCCGCGGCTCGCCGGGTTCGTCCTCGACGCGTTCGGGGCGGCGGCCGGCGAGATCGCCGAGGTCGACGAGGAGCTCGACCGGCTGTCGGCCCGCGAGCGGGAGGTCATGCGCCTCATCGCGCGGGGGTACCAGTACAAGGAGGTCGCCAAGGAGCTGTTCATCTCCGTCAAGACGGTCGAGACGCACGTGTCGTCGGTGCTCCGCAAGCTCCAGCTCAGCTCGCGGCACGAGCTGACCGCCTGGGCGATGGGCCGTCGCCTCGTCTGAGCCCCCTACGCTGTCGCCATGGAGTTCGTCGAGCACGTGTTCGTCCTGGCCCACCTGCTCGGGATGGCCGCCGTCGTCGGCAGCGCCGTCTTCGTCGCCCGCGGCCGCGCCACCCCTGCGCTGGTGTGGGGCGCCCGGGCCCAGCTCGTCACCGGGCTGATCCTCGTGGGTCTCGCCGAGATGGGCGAGGACCCGGTCAACCACGCGAAGGTCGGCGTCAAGCTCGTCGTGGCCGTGGCGGTCGCCGCCTGCGCCGAGATCGCGGCAGCCAAGGCGCGCAAGGGCGAGGGGGAGCGCCCCCAGCTCGTGCAGGCCGCCGGGTGGCTCGCCGTCCTCAACACCGCGATCGCCACGCTCTGGCACTGACCGCCGGCCGCGGGACCTGGCGCTGTCAGGGCAGGAGGAGCAGCTTGCCCTGGGTGCGCCGGCTCTCCAGGTCCTCGTACGCGCGGGCGGCGTCGGCGAGGTCGTAGCGGCCACCGATCGTCACCTCGAGCGACCCGTCCGCCACCGCCCGCAGCACCTCGCCCGCCCGCCGGTCCAGCTCGTCGCGGGTGAGCAGGTGATGGGCCAGGGTCGGGCGGGTGAGGAACAGCGACCCGCCGGCGTTGAGCCGCTGGATGTCGAACGCCGGCACCTGGCCGCTCGCCGCGCCGAACAGCGCGAGGGTGCCGCGCGGGCGCAGCGACGCGAGCGAGGCGTCGAAGGTGTCGCGGCCCACCCCGTCGTACGCCACGTCCACCCCACGGCCCCCGGTGGCCTCGCGCACGGCCGCCGCCAGGTCGTCGACAGCCCGGTAGTCGATGACGTGGTCGGCGCCTCGCTCCGCCGCCGTGGCGCACTTCTCGGGGCCGCCGGCGGTGGCGACGACGACACCGCCGAGGGTCCGGACCATCTGGACGAGCAGCTGCCCCACGCCGCCGGCGGCCGCGTGGACGAGGGCGACCGTGCCCGGCCGGACCGGGTACGTGCTGCGGGTCAGGTAATGCGCGGTGAGGCCCTGCAGCATGACGGCGGCGGCGTCGTCGAGGTCGACCTCGCCGGGGACGTGGACGACCATCGCCGCCGGCTGCGTCGTGAGCGCCGCAGCGCTCCCGAGACCCTGGGGCCAGGCGACCCGGTCCCCGACCGCGAACCCCTCGACACCGGAGCCGACCTCGACGACGGTGCCGGCGCCCTCGTTGCCTGCCACGAAGGGCGTCGACATCGGATAGACGCCCTCGCGCTGGTACACGTCGATGAAGTTCACCCCGGCGGCGGCAACCTCGATGAGCAGCTCGCCCGCCCCGGGAGTGCCGGCCGGTCGCGTCTCCACCGCGAGGACCTCGCGCCCCCCGGGGGCGGTGACGACGAGGGCGGGGCCGGTGCGGTCGCTCATCCCGCCAGCGTAGGTCCCGCTCAGGCGGCGGCGAGCCAGTAGCGGCGCTTGCCGTCGCCGACGCCCTCGAGGGTCCGCGAAGGCATCACCGGCGCAGCCCGACCAGCACGTCGTCGAGCATCTGCGGTGTCAGCCGCCTCGTGAAGGTGTTGTGCGGGCTGACGTGGTAGCTGCCGACGAGCCGCACGGTTCGGCCGTCCGGGAGCCCCAGCGGCACCTCGGCCCCGTGGCCGAACCGCGGCTTGGGTCGCGGCACCTCCCAGCCGAGGGAGCGGGCGGCGGACAGCGCGGCGTCCCACCCGATCGAGCCGAGACACAGCACCGCCCGCAGCCGGGGTACGGCGAGCTCGAGGTCCCGCTCGAGCCACGGGGCGCACCTCGCCTTCTCGTCGGCCGTCGGCTTGTTGGCGGGCGGGGCGCACCGCACGGCGGCCACGATGCGCAGGTCGGTCAGCGCCTGCCCGTCGCCGGCGGCCTCGGACGTCGGCAGCGCCGCGAACCCCGTCCGGTGCAGGGCCGCGTAGAGGAAGTCACCGGAGGAGTCGCCGGTGAACATCCGGCCGGTGCGGTTGGTCCCGTTCGCCGCCGGGGCCAGCCCGACGAGGAGCACGCCGGCATCCGGGTCGCCGAACGAGGGCCCCGGGCGCCCCCAGTAGGGCTGGTCGGCGAACGACGCCCGGCGGCCGGTGCGGGCGACGTCCTCGCGCCATCTGACGAGGCGGGGGCACGCCCGGCACACCGACACCCGGGCCTGGAGGTCGGCGACGGAGCCGGCGGACGCGGCGAGGCGGCGGACCTGCGCGGCGGTTCCGGCCACCGGTGTGTCCGCCGACGCGGGGTCGCCCGGCCAGCCGTCGCCGGGTGGCACGGGGGAGGGGAACGGCACCCCGGTGACCGGGTGGGGGTCGCGAGGCTCCATGACCTCACCGTAGGGGCCGGGTCGGTCCCTTGACCCCCGCCGTCGCGGCGACGAGCATGGACGGTCTCCGGGCAGGAGGCACCCATGGCTGCATCGGATCCCGCGGTCGAGGCCGCGCGCGCGTACGAGGAACTCCATGTCGGGGCGTTGTTCCGGCAGTGGACCCGACCGGTGCTGGATGCAGCCCGGGTGGGCGAGGGGCACGAGGTGCTCGACGTCGCCTGCGGGACGGGAGTCCTGGCTCGTGAGGCACGCCCGCGTGTCGGTCCGCGGGGCACCGTGACCGGGCTCGACCTCGGCGCGGGGATGCTGGCGGTCGCCGCGGAGCTCGACCCGGACATCCGATGGGTCGAGGGCGCGGCCGGCGACCTCCCGTTCGCCGACGACACCTTCGATGCGGTGGTGTGCCAGTTCGGGCTGATGTTCTTCCCCGACAGGGTCGGTGCGGTGCGTGAGATGCTCCGGGTCGCACGCCCCGGGGGCCGGGTGGTCCTCGCCGTCTGGGAGTCACTCGAACGCTCGCAGGCCTACCCCGAGGCCGTCGACCTCCTCTTGCGGCGCGCCGGGCCCGTGGCCGCCGATGCGCTGCGGGCCCCGTTCGTCCTCGGAGATCCCGACGAGCTCCTCGGGGTCTTCGCCGAGGCCGGGGCACCGGACGCGCAGGTCGAGACGCTGTCGGGCACCGCCCGCTTCCCGAGCATCCGCTCGATGGTCGAGGCGGACCTGCGCGGATGGCTTCCGGTCATGGGCGTCGACCTCGAGGAGGACCTGGTGCGCAGCATCCTCGCGGAGGCGGAGACCGTGCTCGGCCGCTACGTCACAGGCGACGGGGAGATGGTGTTCGACGCGCCGGCCCACCTCGTCAGCCTCGACGTCGGATAGCGGCACGCCGGTTTGAGCACAGTCGGCCGAAGGGCGTGGCGATGCGACCCCGGCGGGCCGGATGTGGCGACCATGGTGTCGTGACGTCAGTGACGGTGGTCGGCGGTGGGGTCGTCGGGCTGACCTCGGCGCTGCGGCTGGCCGAGAACGGACACGCCGTGACCTGTGTCCGTGACGTCCCCGCGGCGGGCACGGTCTCGGCCGTCGCCGGGGGGCTGTGGTTCCCGTACCACGTCGAGCCGCGGTCCCGGGTCGTCGCCTGGGGCCTGGCGTCGCTCGCCCGGTTCGGGATGCTCGCCGACGACCCGACGGCTGGGGTGGCGCTGCGCGAGGGGCTGCTCGTCGAGCGGGCCGGACCGGACCGCTGGTGGACCGAGGGTGTCAGCGGCTGGCGCGACGCCGAGCCGGCCGAGCTGCCCGACGGGGCGGAGTCCGGCGTGGTCATCACCGTGCCGCTCGTCGCCATGCCCGTGTACCTCGGCTGGCTCGAGACGGCGTGTGTCGCCGCGGGGGTGACCCTCGCCGGCCGCCGGGTCGACGACCTCGCGGACATCGAGGACGACGTGGTCGTCGTCGCGGCCGGGCTGCGCGCCCCCGCGCTGCTGCCCGACGTGGAGGTCACCGGGTCGCGGGGACAGGTGGCTCTGCTCGCCAACCCCGGCATCGACCGCTGGTTCGTCGACGACGGCTTCGAGGGCGCGATGACGTACGTCCTGCCGCACCCGGGGTGGGTGGTGTGCGGCGGCACCGACGTGCCGGACGGTTCCGAGGAGGCCGACCCTGCGGTGCACGACGCCATCGTCGCGCGCTGCCGGGCCGCGGTGCCTGAGCTGCGGGACGCCGAGGTGCTCGGCTCGCGCGTCGGCCTGCGGCCCGTGGCGCCCGCGGTGGACCTGCGGCTCCACCACGTGCACGGGCGGCCGGTCGTGACGAACGTCGGGCACGGCGGCGCCGGGATCACCCTGTCCTGGGGGTGCGCCGACGAGGTCGTCGCGCTCGTCGACGGACTCGAATGACGCCGTGGCCGCGCCGGCGCGCCTGAGCGTCAGGCGTCGGCCGGCGGTCGGCTCCGGGCGGACTTGAGGTCGCCGCGCCGTTTCTTCGCGGCGAGCCGACGTTCCATGGAGCCGCGCGTCGGCCGGGTCGCCCGGCGGGCCGGGGGCGGTGGGGCCATCGCCTCGCGCAGCAGGTCGGCCATCCGGTCGCGGGCGGCGACCCGGTTGCGGCGCTGCTGCCGGTGCTCGGACGCCGTCACGACGAGCCGGCCGTCGACGAGGCGGCCCTCGAGCGCCGTCAGTACCCGGCGCCGCTGCGTCGGCGTCAGCAGCCCGAGACCCTCGACGTCGAGCTCGAGCTCGACCCGGCTGTCGGCCGTGTTGACCCCCTGGCCGCCGGGGCCCGACGAGCGCGAGAAGCGTTCGACGAGCTCGGAGCCGGGCACGGTGAGCCCCTGGGGGACCCCGGGGCCCGGCGGGACGACGAGGTCCATCAGGGCTTCCCGGTGTCGTCCTCGGGCTCCGGCGGCGCCTGCGCCCCCTCGGCCTCGTCCCGCTCCGCCCACTCGAGCAGGGGCGCGATGTCGAACACCGCGTCGTCGATGCCGGCGTGCAGGTCGCCGAGGCGCGCGTACCGGTCCGGCATCGTCGCGATCGTGAAGTCGTCGGGCTCCACGTCGTCGACCTCGGCCCAGGTGATGGGGGCCGAGACGGTGCCGATGTCGTTGCCCCGCACCGAGTAGGCCGCCGCGATGGTGTGGTCGCGGGCGTTCTGGTTGTAGTCGAGGAAGACGGCCTCGGGGTCGCGGTCCTTGCGCCACCACGTGGTCGTCACGTCCTCGGGGATGCGCCGCTCGACCTCCCGTGCGAAGGCGAGCGCGGCCCGCCGGACATCGCTGAAGCCGTGGTCGGGGGCGATCCGCACGTACACGTGCAGCCCGTGGCCCCCGCTGGTCTTCGGCCACCCGACGGCGCCGAGCTCGTCGAGCACCTCGTGGGTGACGTGCGCGGCCCGCCGGACCCGGGAGAACGGCGCCTCCGGCATCGGGTCGAGGTCGATGCGCCACTCGTCGGGCTTCTCGGTGTCGGCACGACGGCTGTTCCACGGATGGAACTCCACCGTGCTCATCTGGCAGGCCCAGGCGACGTCAGCGAGCCGGGTGACGCACAGCTCGTCGGCGTGCAGCCCGTACCGGGGGAAGTGCAGCCGGACGGTCTCGACCCACGGCGGCGCGCCGCGCGGGAGGCGCTTCTGGTGCACCTTCTGCCCGGCGACCCCGTCGGGGAAGCGGTGCAGCATGCACGGCCGCTCGCGCAGCGCGTTGACGATGCCGTCGCCCACCGACAGGTAGTAGCGGACGAGATCGAGCTTGGTCTCGCCCCGGGCCGGGAAGTACACCCGCTCGGGGCTGGAGACGCGCACGTCGAAGCCGTCGACGTCGAGGACCACCGGCTCCCCGAACTCACCCTTGCGCGAGGCCACCCGCCCACCGTAGGGGCTCGGGTCGGCAGACGGGGTCGGCCTCCCTGAACAAACATTGGACAAACACTAGACACGGGAACGCGGAACGTCTAACGTCGAACGACATCAGCCGGAGAGCCCCGGTCGAGCCCGACAAAGGAGTCACTCATGATCCGCACCCGTACCCGCATCGCCGCTGCAGCCCTGGCCGCTGCCGGACTGACCGCCGTGGGGGCAAGCGCGGCCAGCGCCGCACCGGCGGACGGCCGCTGCCAGGCCGCCGGCATCGCCACCCTCAAGAGCATCGGCGCCTTCAAGGCGGTCCGCGACAACGGCGTCGCGATCGGGACGGCCGTGAGCCTCGGTGTCACGGTGCGCCCCGGCGCCGACATCTCCGGCGTCCCGGACCCCATCCCCTTCAAGCTCCTCCTCGCCGACCACCGGGCGGGCGACAACAGCCTCTTCGTCTACCCCTGGTGCGGCTGACCCCCTCGCACCCCGCTCACGGCGGCCGGGTCCCTGTCGAGGGGGCCCGGCCGCCGTCGGGTCCCCGGCCGGCGCCGCGGGTCGTGCCGGAGGTCGGCACCGGGACGTAGGGTTGGTCCACGATGAGCACCCTCTTCGACGGCCTCGACTTCGGCGCCACACCCGACCCCCACGTCGACCCCGCCACCCACGCGAGCGCCCATGCGGCCCTCGTCAACGCCGCGGGCGTCCCGACGTGGGCCGAGGCGGCGGCTGCGGGCCGCGGACCCGACGGCGGGCCGGCCGGTCCCACCCCTCACGTCGATGCCGCGGCCCTGCTCGAGGGCCTCAACCCGCAGCAGCGGGCGGCCGTCCTGCACGAGGGCCCGCCGCTGCTCATCGTCGCCGGCGCCGGGTCCGGCAAGACCCGGGTCCTCGCCCACCGCATCGCTCATCTGCTCGCCGATCGCAGCGTCCAGCCGGGGCAGGTCCTGGCCATCACCTTCACGAACAAGGCCGCGGCCGAGATGCGCGAGCGCGTCGCGACGCTCGTGGGCCCGCGCGCCCGCGCCATGTGGGTTCTCACCTTCCACAGCGCCTGTGTCCGCATCCTGCGCCGCGAGGCCGACAAGGTCGGGATGCGCTCGTCGTTCTCGATCTACGACGCCGCCGACAGCCAGCGGCTCATGGCGATGGTGCTGCGCGACATGGACCTCGACCCCAAGCGGTACAACCCCCGCGCGTTCGGCCACCAGGTGTCCAACCTCAAGAACGAGCTCGTCGACGAAGAGACCTTCGCGAGCCGCGTCGCGCAGGAGGGTACGCACCAGGAGCAGATGCTCGCCGAGGCCTACACCGAGTACCAGCGGCGGCTCCGGCAGGCCAACGCCCTGGACTTCGACGACATCATCATGACGACGGTGCACATGTTCCAGGCGTTCCCCGACGTCGGCGAGCACTACCGCCGCAGGTTCCGGCACGTCATGGTCGACGAGTACCAGGACACCAACCACGCCCAGTACCAGCTGGTCCGCGAGCTCGTCGGCTCCGAGCAGACCCGCAGCGAGCACGGCGTGGCCCCGAGCGAGCTCGTCGTGGTCGGCGACGCCGACCAGTCCATCTACGCCTTCCGCGGCGCCACGATCCGCAACATCGAGGAGTTCGAGGAGGACTACCCCCAGGCGCGCACCATCCTCCTCGAGCAGAACTACCGCTCCACCCAGACGATCCTGCGGGCGGCGAACTCCGTCATCGCCCGCAACGAGAGCCGCCGGCCCAAGAACCTGTGGTCCGACAGCGGCGACGGCGCGCGCATCGTCGGGTACGTGGCCGACAACGAGCACGACGAGGCGTCCTTCGTGGCGCGGACCATCGACCGCCTCACCGACGCGGGCCAGGCCCGCCCCGGCGACGTCGCCGTCTTCTACCGCACCAACGCCCAGTCGCGTGCCCTCGAGGAGGTCTTCGTCCGGGTCGGGCTGCCCTACAAGGTCGTCGGCGGCACCCGGTTCTACGAGCGGCGCGAGGTCAAGGACGCCCTGGCCTACCTGCGGGTGCTGTCCAACCCCACCGACACGGTCAACCTCCGCCGGATCCTCAACGTGCCCAAGCGAGGCATCGGCGACCGCGCCGAGGCCTGCCTCGTCGCCCTCGCCGACCGCGAGCGCATCCCGTTCGTCGCCGCCCTCGCCCGGGCCGAGGACGCGCCGGGGATCGCCACCCGCTCGGTCGCGGCCATCACCGGTTTCACGACCATCCTCGAAGACCTCGGCCGGGTCCGCGACGACGAGGACGCCGGGGTCGGCGACCTCCTCGAGGCCATCCTCGACCGCACCGGGTACCTCGCCGAGCTGCGCGACAGCCACGACCCCCAGGACGAGACCCGCGTCGAGAACCTCGCCGAGCTCGTCGCCGTCGCGCGGGAGTTCGACGAGGCCCGCCGCGAGACCGGCGAGGTCGTCACGCTCGAGGACTTCCTCGAGCGGGTGAGCCTCGTGGCCGACGCCGACGAGATCCCCGACAACGCCGAGGCCGAGGAGCAGGGCGTCGTCACCCTGATGACCCTGCACACCGCCAAGGGCCTGGAGTTCCCGGTCGTCTTCCTCACCGGGATGGAGGACGGCACCTTCCCCCACCTGCGCAGCCTCGGCGACGCCAAGGAGCTCGAGGAGGAGCGGCGCCTGGCCTACGTCGGCATCACACGAGCCCGCGAGCGGCTGCACCTCTCACGGGCCGCGGTCCGGTCGGCCTGGGGGGCACCGCAGTACAACCCGCCGTCGCGGTTCCTCGACGAGATCCCCACCGAGCTGCTCGAGTGGGAGCGCGAGCTCAGCGGGGCCGCGGCCGTCGGGCGGCGCGACCAGCGGCCGGCGGTCGCGACCCTCGCCGCGCGGCCGGGGGTGCGGTCCCCGGGCAACCGCCCGATCATCCACCTGGCCTCGGGCGACCGCGTCACGCACGACACCTACGGGCTCGGCACCGTGGTGCGGACCATGGGGGAGGGCGACAAGACCCAGGCCGAGGTCGACTTCGGTGCCGAGCTCGGCGTCAAGCGCTTCGTCCTGCGCTTCGCCCCCCTCGAGAAGCTCTGACCCGTCAGCGCCCGCGGGCGGGCTCGAACGCCTCGACGGCCAGGACGGTCGGCAGGTGCCGGGCGATCTCGTCCCAGGTGTCGCCCTCGTCGCGGCTGGCGAAGACCGAGCCGGTGTTGGTGCCGAAGTAGACCCCGGCGGGGTCGCCGCCGTCGCCGGCCATCGCCTGCCGCAGCACGGTGAAGAAGCAGGACTCCTGGGGAAGGCCGTCGCGCAGGTCCTGCCACGAGGCGCCCCCGTCCCGCGAGCGCCACACGGCGGCGGCGGCGTCCGGCGGGTAGCGACCCTCGGTGTCGCCGTTGAGCGGCACCGTCCAGATCGTCCGACCGTCGCGGGGATGCACCCGGATCGGGAACCCGAACGTCGAGGGCAGGCCGGCGGTCACGGCGTGCCAGCGCCGCCCGCCGTCGCTGGAGCGCCAGACCCCGTGGTGGTTCTGCTGGTACAGCAGGTCGCCCTCGCCGGCGGCCCGGACGAGGTGGTGGACGCAGAACCCGGTGTGCCCGTCCGCTGCTGCGGCCGGGTGGGTGTGACCCTCGCCGTCGGCGGGATCGGCGAGGTCGTTGCGCCGCTCCCACGTGACGCCGCCGTCCTCGGAGGCGAACACGCCGGCGGCCGAGATGCCGACCCACAGCCTGTCGGGGTCCGCGGGGTCGGCGACGATCGTGTGCAGGACCAACCCGGCGGCGCCGGGGCCCCAGTCGGCGGCCGAGGGGTGGTCCGTGAGCCCCTTGACCACCTCCCACGTGGCACCGTCGTCGTCGCTGACGAGCAGGGTCGCGGGCTTCATCCCCGCGTAGAGCCGGCCACCGGCCCGTCCCAGCGACCACACCTGGACGAAGTCCTCCCCGAACGGTGGCGCGGTCTCGGTCCACCCGATGGAGGCGGCGAACTCGGGGTCACCGGCGGCCCACGCGTCCATCTGCCCGGACGTCAGCTTGGTGAGGTCCCAGGTGTGTCCGCCGTCGCCGGAGCGCCAGACCCCCGCCCCCGACCAGTCGCCCCCGCCGCCGGCCCACATCATCCCCGTGTCGGGGTCACCGATGACGTGGTTGACCGGCCACCCGTCGCAGAACGGGCCCCGCACCGTCCAGCGCGTGCGCCCGGCGTCGCCGTCGATGACGAACGCGCCCTTCGTCGTCCCCACCAGCAAGTGGACTGTCGCTCCGTCCATGGAGCCACCCCTTTCCTCGGTCCCGCTCGCGCCGGGTGACCGGCGGGGGGCTCGTCCCAGTGTTCCGAGCGGGCGGCGGTTCGGCAAGGCGGCCGGACATGACAGAACCCCGGCCGATGGCCGGGGTCCGAGGGGTGTCGGCGCCGAGGCGCCGGGTCACCAGAGGCCGTGGTCCTTCAGCCAGGGCACGGGGTCGAGGGGGTTGTCGCCGGTGGGCGCGGCCTGCATCTCGAGGTGCAGGTGCGACCCGAACGAGTGCCCGGTGTTGCCGACGAGCCCGACCTGCTCGCCCGGGAGGACCTCCTGGCCGGCGGCGACGTCGATGCGGCTCATGTGGGCGTACCAGGAGACGCTGCCGTCCCAGTACAGGATCGCGACCTTGTAGCCGAAGCTGTCCTCCCAGCCGGCCTTGATGACCTTGCCCTTGGACATGGCGACGAGGGGAGTGCCGGTGGGGGCGCCGAGGTCCATGCCGTCGTGGTTCTTGCCCCAGCGCCAGCCGAAGTTGGACGTGACGTTCCAGACGCTGATCGGGCGGACCCACTTCTTCGCCCGCCGCTCGGCCTCGGCGCGGGCCTTGGCCTCCTGGGCGGCCTTGCGCTTGGCGGCGCGGGCGGCGCGCTGCTGGGCCTCGGCGCGGCCCTGGAGAGCGGCGGAGGACAGGGCCGCGTCGGCGCGGCGGACCGCGATCTCGGTGGAGGTCGCCTCGTCGGCCGCCTCCTGGGTCCGCGCCATGGCCGTCTGCTGACCGTTGAGGTCGAAGGTGGGGGGTGCGGCCGACTCCGCGACGCTGGCCCCGGTGGCCGTCACCACGAGCGCGGCGGCGGCCGTCGTCGGGAGGACGAAGCCGGCGCCGAACGCGCGAGGGAGGCGCAGGCCACGGGACGGGGCGCGGTGGCGCCCGGAGTGGCGGCCGCGGTAGGACCGGGAACTCACGGAGAGATGAACCTCAGGGGGGTGAGAGGTGGGGCAGAACATGCCTGGCGGGCTCGTCCACCGTAGCGTGACCATTCCGTGACCGGAACTCACATCCTGAGAGTGTCGCGTCGGGTTTAGCACTCGTCGCGGCGGGTATGGCCCATGTGACCTGGGCAAACCCCGGTTTGTCGAACGTTTGGCGAATCTCGGGGTTCTCTCAGGAACTTCTGGAGATCGTCAGGAGCCGGTCACGGCTCAGTCCCGGCGGGACAGCGGCGTCGCTCCGCTCCGCACGGTGGTGCCGTCGGCGTCGAGCTGCGCGAGGGCCGCCGAGATCCCGTGCACGACGTCGCCGAGCATGGGCAATGTCAGGTGGCCGGCGCCGTGGAGCCGCACGTTGCGGGCGGTCAGGTCGCGGTGCCGGATGGCCGCGGACCGCTGCGGGAAGATCGCGGCGTCGGCGTCGGACCAGTACGAGATGAACCGGGTGCGGCAGCCGTGGGCCGGGCGCGCCAGCTCGCGCATGAGCCCGCTGCCGGGACGCATCTGCCGCGCCAGCCGGGTCGGGACGGCGTACGCCACCCGGGTGCCCTCGTGCGGCGTCCCGAGGGTCACCAGGGTGTGCACCCGCGCGTCGCCCCCGAGGCGGGTCACGTAGTAGCGGGCGATGAGGCCGCCGAGGCTGTGCCCGATGACGTGGATCCGCTCGAACCCGGTCTCCGCGGCGATCTGCTCCACCTCCTCGGCGAGCCGGAGCGAGGCGGTGCGGACGTCGGTCGCGACCGTCGAGTAGTTCATCGCGAAGACGTTGGAGAAGCCCCGCCGGGTGAGCCCGCGGCGCAGCAGGGTGAAGATCGACCGGTTGCTCACCACGCCGTGGACCAGCAGGATCGGCGTCCCGGCCGCCTCCACGTCGGACACGAGCAGCCCGCGCTGCACCGGGGGCAGATGTTCGAGCCGGTACGACGGCTCGGGCGGCCGCCCGGCCCCGGTGACGAGCCCGACCGGCCAGGTGGCGACATGGGCGCCCAGCCAGACCGCCTCGACCGCGGCGCCCGCGAGGACGGCCGGGTCGGCGAGCGCGGCGACGCCCCGCGCGGCCGCCCGCACGCAGGCGAGGGCCGAGACCGGGCCCGACGTCTCGTCCGGGTGGGTCTCGACCGGGGGTCGGAGCGGCCACGTCGCCATCGCGGGCACACTGTACGGCCCCTTGTCCACTCTTCTCAGCGAGACCTGAGGGAAGGTCAAGGCCGACACGGCGCCGGGTAAAGAGTTCCGGCAGGTCGGTCAATTCTTCGCAAGAACCATTGTCGGAAGGGGATGCGCGGGAGGAAGTTTCCCCTCGTGCCCGGAACCCGGGCGTCCCTCCATGAAGGAGACCTTCCCCGTGAGACGACTCACCCCCGGCCTCGCCCTGGGCGCGGCCCTCGTGACGATGGTGGGCGGCGTATCCGCCGCAACCGCCGCCGGCAGCCCCACCACGGCCGCCTCCGCCGCGAGCTCCCCCGGTTCCGACCACGCGGCCCTGGGCCTCGACGCCGCCGAGAAGCTCGTGACCCGCTCGGTCGTCACCGACCCTGACGGCACCACCCACGTCCGCTACGACCGCACCTGGCGCGGGCTGCGCGTCGTCGGCGGCGACCTGATCGTCGAGAAGTCCAGCAAGGGCAAGGTCCGCGAGGCGCGCTTCAACTCCGAGCACGCCGCCGTCGGGGCCCGTACGACGACGCCGAAGGTCGCTCGGTCCACGGCCCTGGCGAAGGGCGCAGCCCGCTCCAAGGCCGCGGGGAAGACCTCGGACGCCGAGCTCGTCGTCTGGGCGGGCGAAGGCACCCCGACCCTCGCCTACGACGTCGTGACGACCGGGGTCAAGGCGGACCAGACCCCGAGCCGGCTCCACACGATCGTCGACGCCGAGCGGGGCGAGGTCATCACGAGCTGGGACGAGATCGTCAACGGCACGGGCCACTCGATGTACTCCGGCACGGTCACGCTCAACACGATCCAGAGCGGCTCGAACTGGCTGCTCAAGGACAGCGTGGGCAACTACACGACCGACCTCAACGGAGGGACCTCGGGCGCCGGTACCCAGTTCACAGACGCCGACAACGTCTGGGGCACCGGGGCGCCCAGCAACCGGCAGACCGCCGGTGTCGACGCGCAGTACGGCGCCGAGAAGACGTACGCCTACTACAACGGCGTCCTCGGCCGCGCCGGCATCTGGAACAACGGCACCGGGGCCCGCAGCCGGGTCCACTACGGCAACGCCTACGTCAACGCCTTCTGGGACGGAACCCAGATGACCTACGGCGACGGCGCCGGCAACAACAAGCCGCTCACCTCGCTCGACGTCGCCGCCCACGAGATGAGCCACGGCGTCACCGAGAACACGGCCGGCCTCATCTACTCCGGTGAGTCCGGCGGCCTCAACGAGGCCACCTCGGACATCTTCGGTGCGGCGGTCGAGTTCTACGCCAGCAACTCCTCCGACGTGGGGGACTACCTCATCGGCGAGAAGATCGACATCAACGGCAACGGCACCCCGCTGCGCTACATGGACAAGCCCTCCAAGGACGGCAAGAGCCAGGACTGCTGGACCAGCGGGACCAAGAACCTCGACCCGCACTACTCCTCGGGTCCGCTCAACCACTGGTTCTACCTCGCCTCCGAGGGCAGCGGCGCGAAGACGATCAACGGCGTCTCCTACAACAGCCCGACGTGCAACGGCTCCACGGTGACCGGTGCGGGCCGCGCGGCGATGGAGAAGATCTGGTACCGCACGCTGGCCACGAAGCTCACGTCGTCGAGCACCTACGCGGCCGCGCGCAACGGCGCCATCGCCTCGGCCAAGGAGCTCTACGGCACCGGCTCGGCGCAGTGCACCGCCGTCGCCGCCGCGTTCTCGGCCATCAGCGTCGCGGCCGGGTCCGAGACCTGCGGTGGGACGCCCCCGCCGCCCACCGGTGGCAACCTGCTCGGCAACCCGGGCTTCGAGTCCGGCGCCACGGTGTGGACCGGCACCGCCGGCCCGATCACCAACAACACGGGTCGCCCGGCCCGCACCGGCAGCTGGAAGATGTGGCTCGGTGGCAACGGCTCGACCTCGACCGAGACCGAGCAGCAGACGGTGACCATCCCGTCGACCGCCACCTCGGCCGTCCTCAGCTTCTGGGTGCGCATCGACTCCTCGGAGACGACCTCGTCGTCGGCCTACGACACGATGAAGCCGCAGATCGTGGTCGGGGGGGTGACGACGACGCTCGCGACGTACAGCAACCTCGACAAGAACTCGACCTACGTGCAGAAGAGCTTCGACCTCACCGCCCACAAGGGCAAGACGGTCACGGTGAAGTTCCTCATGAACGAGGACGTCACGCTCCAGACGTCCTTCGTCGTCGACGACACCGCGCTCACCGTCAGCTGAGCACCTCCACCACCACCAGCAGTGGGCCGGCCCGGCACGGGCCGGCCCACTCCTATCCGGCCCTGCCAGAAACGAGACCCACATGCGCACGTCCCGGTCCGTCGCCCCGCTCCTTGCCGCAGCCCTCGCGCTGTCGGCCCTCACCGGGACCTCCCCGCCCGCCCACGCCGCCGCCCCGGACATCTCGGTCGCCAACGTCCAGGCCCACCTGAGCCAGCTCCAGTCCATCGCGACCGCCAACGGGGGCAACCGCGGGACCGGGAAGCCGGGGTACCTCGCCTCCGTCAACTACGTCAAGGGCAAGCTCCAGGCCGCCGGCTTCACGACGACGACCCAGTCGTTCAGCACGAGTGCCGGGACGTCGTACAACCTCATCGCCGAGCTGCCGGGCGGGGACCCCGACAGCGTCGTCATGATGGGAGCCCACCTCGACAGCGTGGCCAACGGCGCCGGCATCAACGACAACGGCTCTGGCTCCGCCGGGGTGCTCGAAGCGGCGCTCGCCTACGCCGCAGGCGGGCTGACCCCACGCAACACGATCCGGGTCGGCTTCTGGGGCGCCGAGGAGCTGGGGCTGCTCGGCTCGAAGCACTACATGAACACGCTGCCCACGAGCGAGAAGAACAAGATCGAGCTGTACCTCAACTACGACATGATCGGCTCGACGAACCCGGGCTACTTCGTCTACGACGACAACCCGGTGGGGAACACGGCCCGCGACGACCTGACGGCCTGGTACACCGCCAAGGGCATCCCGTGGGAGTACATCGACGTCCAGGGACGCAGCGACCACGCGGCCTTCCGGACCTACGGGATCGCCACATCGGGGATCTTCAGCGGCGCCGAGGCCAGGAAGACAACGGCCCAAGCACAGAAGTGGGGCGGGACCGCGAACGCCGCCTTCGACCCCTGCTACCACGCGTCGTGCGACACCACGTCGAACATCAACGTGACGGCGCTCGACCGCGGCGCCGACCTCATCGGCCACATGCTGTGGCTCTACGCGGCCAAGGACCTCGGCGGCGGCACCCCGCCGCCCACCGGCGGCAACCTGCTGGGCAACCCGGGCTTCGAGTCCGGCGCGACGGTGTGGACCGGGACGAGCGGGCCCATCACCGCCAACACCGGACGCCCGGCGCGCACCGGGTCGTGGAAGCTGTGGCTCGGTGGCAACGGCTCGTCGAGCACGGAGACGGTGAGCCAGAGCGTGGCCGTCCCGTCCTCCGCGACGACCGCGACGCTGTCCTTCTGGCTGCGCACCGACACCGCCGAGACGGGGGCGACGGCCTACGACACGATGCGCGCACAGGTCGTCGACGGCGGTGCGGTGACGACCTTGGCGACCTACTCGAACGTCGGCACCAACGCCACGTACACCCAGAAGACGTTCGACCTCACGGCGTACCGGGGCAGGACGGTCACGGTTCGGTTCACGATGACCGAGGACCCGAGCCTGCAGACCTCCTTCGTCGTCGACGACACCGCGGTCACGGTGTCGTGAGCACCCCGCGCCCGTGACCCGGGCGGTGTGCCGCTGGTCGCCGGTGGCACACCGCCCGTGGTGCGCGGGCCGCCGCCGGGGGTGAGATTGGACCCATCGGCCGCCTCCGGTGCGGTGGCCGGCCCCGGGCGCCGATACGCTGCCGTGCGGACCACCATTGCCGACAGTGAGGACGGATCGCCTCGTGGACCTCTTCGAGTACCAGGCCCGTGACATGTTCGAGAAGCACGGCGTGCCCGTGCTCGCGGGGGCCGTCGCGACGACGCCCGAGGAGGCCAGGGACGCCGCCGAGCGTGTCGGCGCCGCGAGCGGCGGGGTGACCGTCGTCAAGGCCCAGGTGAAGACCGGGGGGCGCGGCAAGGCCGGCGGCGTCAAGCTCGCCAAGACCGTCGACGAGGCGGAGGAGCACGCCCGCGCCATCCTCGGGATGGACATCAAGGGCCACACCGTCCACCGCGTCATGATCGCCCAGGGCGCGCAGATCGCCGAGGAGTACTACTTCTCGATCCTCCTCGACCGGGCCAACCGCACCTACCTCGCGATGTGCAGCACCGAGGGTGGCGTCGAGATCGAGCAGCTTGCCGTCGAGCGTCCCGAGGCCCTCGCCAAGGTCGCCGTGGACCCCAACGTCGGCATCGACGACGCCAAGGCCCGCGAGATCGTCGAGGCGGCGGGCTTCGAGCCCGACGTCGCCGCGAAGGTCGAGCCCGTTCTCAAGGCGCTGTGGGCGGTCTACCGCGATGAGGACGCGACGCTCGTCGAGGTCAACCCGCTCGTCAAGACCGAGTCCGGCGAGATCATCGCCCTCGACGGCAAGGTCACCCTCGACGCCAACGCCGACTTCCGCCACCCGGACCACGCCGCTCTCGAGGACTCCTCGGCCACCGACCCGCTCGAGGCCGCTGCCCAGGAGAAGGGCCTCAACTACGTCAAGCTCGACGGGTCCGTCGGCATCATCGGCAACGGCGCCGGGCTCGTCATGAGCACCCTGGACGTCGTCGCCTACGCCGGCGAGGAGTTCGGCGGCCAGAAGCCCGCGAACTTCCTCGACATCGGCGGCGGCGCGTCGGCCGAGATCATGGCCGACGGGCTGCACGTCATCCTCTCCGACCCGCAGGTCAAGAGCGTCTTCGTCAACGTCTTCGGCGGGATCACCGCCTGTGACGCGGTCGCCAACGGCATCGTCGGTGCGCTGGACGCCCTCGGCGACGAGGAGGACCGGCCGCTCGTCGTCCGGCTCGACGGCAACAACGTCGAGGAGGGCCGCCGCATCCTCGCCGAGCGGAACCACCCGCGCGTCATCATCGAGGCGACGATGGACGGCGCCGCGCGCCGGGCCGCCGAGCTGGCCTCCCAGAACTGACCGACGAGCAGCGACCAAGAGAGAGCAGACAACACCCATGGCCATCTTCCTCACCGCTGATTCCAAGGTCATCGTCCAGGGCATGACGGGCTCGGAGGGCATGAAGCACACCCAGCGCATGCTCCGCTCCGGCACCGCCATCGTCGGAGGCGTCAACCCCCGCAAGGCCGGCACCGAGGTCGAGTTCGAGGGCGGCGTCACCGTCCCCGTGTTCGGCACCGTCGCCGAGGCGATGGAGGCGACCGGCGCGAACGTCAGCGTCGTCTTCGTCCCGGCCGCCTTCACCAAGGCCGCCGCCGTCGAGGCGATCGACGCGGGCATCCCGCTGTGCGTCGTCATCACCGAGGGCGTCGCAGTCAAGGACACCGCGGAGTTCTACAACTACGCCAAGGAGAAGGGCACGACCCGCATCGTGGGCCCGAACTGCCCCGGCCTCATCAGCCCCGGGGTCTCCAACGCCGGCATCATCCCCGCCGACATCTCCGGCGGCGGCCGGATCGGGCTGGTGTCCAAGTCGGGCACGCTGACCTACCAGATGATGTACGAGCTGCGTGACTTCGGCTTCTCCTCCGCCGTGGGCATCGGCGGCGACCCGGTCATCGGGACGACGCACATCGACTGTCTCGAGGCGTTCCAGAACGACCCCGACACCGACGCCATCGTCATGATCGGTGAGATCGGCGGCGACGCCGAGGAGCGGGCCGCGGCCTACATCAAGGACCACGTCACCAAGCCCGTCGTCGGCTACGTGGCGGGCTTCACGGCCCCGGAGGGCAAGACGATGGGCCACGCCGGCGCCATCGTGTCGGGCTCGTCGGGGACGGCCGCGGCCAAACAGGAGGCCCTCGAGGCCGCCGGAGTCAAGGTCGGCAAGACGCCGTCCGAGACCGCCGACCTCATGCGCCACATCATGGAGTCGCTCGCCCGCTGACGCCGTCAGCTGCGCTGCCAGCTCACCCGGTCGGCACCCCGAACGCAGCGCCAGTCGTATACATACTTGGGCCCGGGGACGACGGCCTCAGACGTGCAGTGCCACCCGTCGACGTCGATGGACGACGGCGTCGGGTAGCCGTTCTCCTCGTCGACGGCGCGGATGAGCGACTCGGCCTCGTCGCACGTGACGTTCGTGGCTCGGACCTGATACGCCCCGTCTCCGGAGTTCGGCGTGAAGACCACCGTCGGGCAGGACCGGGTGACGGGTGATGTCGATACCGGGGGCGGCGGCGTCACTGAGTTCTTCGGTGCCGGCGTCCGACTGGGCGCCGCGGAGCCGGTCGGCGTCGCCGTGGGTGTGCTGGTCGGGGTGGACGTGGGGCTGGAGGAGGTGTCGGGGCTCGGGCTCGCGGTTGCCGTGGTGGACGGCGTGGCGATGACGAGGCGTCGGTCGTCCGCCCGCCCGGTGACTGCGAACCCGACCCCGGCGACGCCGACGACCGCCACGGCGGCCGCGGCCGTCCACGCGAGCATCCTGCGGCGCCGCATCCGGTCGCCGGCCGCGCGGACGAACGCGGGCTCCGCGAGCGCGGCCTCGTCGGCCTCGAGCTCCACAGCGGCCAGCGCGGACCGCAGCGCGTCGTCCTGGGCAGTGGTCCAGGGCTGCTCATCGGGGGTCATGGTCGTCCTCCCGGGTGGCGGTGACGGTGTCGTGGGGGGCCAGCAGTGGTGCCAAGCGTCGGCGGCCTCGGTGCAGGCGGGCCTTGACGGTGCCCGGCGGGGAGCCGGTTTCTGCGGCGATCGCCTCCACCGACAGGTCGCCTACGTAGAAGAGCACCATCGCCTCGCGGATGTCGTCCGGGAGGCCGCGCAGGGCGGTGACGACGTCGACGTGGTCGGGGCCGGGCGCGCCCACGGCGACCGGCGACGGACTGCGCCGGTGCGCGTCCTGGCGGTTGCGCTCCTTGCGCCACTCACTGATGGCCAGCCGGCGGGCCACGGTACGGACCCACGCGAGCGGGTCGTCGTGCGCGCGGACCCGCCCCCAGTCGGTCCAGGCCCTGGCGTACGCCTCCTGGGTGCACTCCTGAGCCAGCGCCAGGTTGCCCGTCGTGGCATGCACCAGGCGCACCACCCTCGGGGCCGTCCCGCGGTAGAACGCGTCGAACTCACGGGTCCGTTCGTCCGTCGGCACCGGCCACCACCCCCCTCTGTCGTCAGCCGGCTGTCCACCGGCTCACTGCTCCCGACGCCCGGGAGCGGCGGTCGGTTGCACCCGGGGCAGGCTGTTCGCGGGAGGAACCTCCCCCCACGGACCGATTCTGGTCGTCGCGGCGTTGCGGCGCTCGCGGCGCGCGGGGGTGGCACACACTGGTCCCGATGACCGTCGTGGACCGCCTCCGTTCGGCCCTCCCCGGGGCCGGTGCTGCTGACGCCGCCGCCGACTCCGCCCCCTCGTGGGGCCCCGGCTGGCGACGCTCCGGCCTCATCGGCGTCGCCACCGGCCTGGTGTCGGCGCTGGTCGTCGTCGTGCCGGTCGTCCTCGCCGGCGGTGCGGACCCCGTCGACGGCGCCGGGACGACGGACGCCGTACGGGTCGGAGCCGCCTTGTGGTTCCTCGCCGGTGGTGCCCAGCTGGGGGCCGGGTCCGCCACGATCTCGCTGACCCCACTGCTCGCCACCGCACTGCTCCTGCTCCTCGCCCGGCTCGGCGCCCGCGAGGCGATGGTGCAGGTGAGCACCGAGGGCGAGTACTGGGGCGGCCTGCTCCCGCGCGCCCTCGCCGCCGCCGTCGGTGCCTGGTGGGCCGGGTACGCCGTGGTCGTCGGCATCGCCTGGATCCTCGCCGCCGCCGGCCCCTTCCCGCCGCGCCCGCTGTCGGTGCTCGCGCCGGGTGTCGCGCTCCCCCTCCTCGCCCTGTGGCTCGCGCTGCGGCCCATCGGCCGGGACGACCCCGACGTCCTCGGGCCCCGGCTCACCCCGCGCCTCCCGGACACCCTCCGCCGGGGCGCAGGTGCGGGGGTCGCCGGTGCGGCACTCCTGGTCGGGGTGGGGCTCGTCCTCGTCCTCGGCACCGTCGCGCTGGCGTGGCCGCAGGTCCAGGCGGTGGACGCCGACCTCGGTGCCACCTCGACCGGCGCGGTCGTCCTCGACGGCCTCCAGGTCGCGGTGCTGCCGAACCTCGCGGTCTGGGCCGTCTCGTTCCTCGCCGGGCCCGGGTTCTCCGTCGTCGAGGGTGCCTCCGTCTCGTGGGGTGGGGTCGAGAGCGGGATGCTCCCGCTGGTCCCCGTCCTCGGCGCGCTGCCCCAGCCCGGAGCCTTTCCTCTCGCCGTCGGGGTCGTCTCGGTGCTCGTCGTCGTCGCGTGCGGGGTCTGGGTCGGCCGGCGCGCCGTCGCCACGGTCGCTCGCCTCTCCCGGCTCCGCACCAAGCTCGCGGTCGCCGCCTCGGCCTGCGCCTCGGCGGCCCTGCTCGTCGGCCTCCTCGACGCCGTCGGCGGCGGCTCGCTGGGGCAGTTCCGGCTCGCCAGCGTCGGCGCCCCCGCCCTGTACCTGTCCCTCGCCCTGTTCGCCCTGCTGCTCGTCGGGGCGGTCGGCTACGTCCTGCGCGACGCGTGGCGGCTGCGACGGTGACCGCCGCGCTGCGCCTCGGCGTGCTCGTGTCTGGCTCGGGCACCAACCTGCAGGCACTCCTGGACGCCGCGGATGCCCCGTTCACCGTCGTCGTCGTCGGGGCCGACCGGGACGGCACCGGCGGTCTCGAGCGAGCGACCGCGCGGGGGATCCCGACGTTCGTGTGCCCGGTCGCGGGCTTCGACTCCCGGGCCGACTGGGACCGCGCCCTGGCCCGGCTCCTCGCCGAGCACGACGTCGACCTCGTCGTCTCCGCCGGGTTCATGAAGGTGCTGGGCCCGGCGGTGCTCGCCGCCCACCGCGTCGTCAACACCCACCCGGCGCTGCTGCCGAGCTTCCCCGGGGCGCACGGGGTGCGCGACGCCCTGGCCCACGGAGTGCGGGTCACGGGGTGCACCTGCCACTGGGTCGACGCCGGGGTCGACACCGGCCCGATCATCGACCAGCGAGCGGTACGCGTCGAGCCCGACGACACCGTCGAGAGCCTGCACGAGCGGATCAAGACCGAGGAGCGCCGGATGCTCGCCGACGTCCTCGCCGGCCTCGCCGCGGACCCGTCATGGCGCTGACCCCGGCCGAGCTGCCGCCCGCGGCGCTGGAGTTCATGCGCGAGCGGCACCTCGCGACGCTCACGACGCTGCGGCGTGACGGCAGCCCGCACGTCGTGCCCGTGGGCTTCACCTGGGACGAGGACGCCCTCGTCGCGCGGGTCATCGCGAGCCGGGGGAGCGCGAAGGTCGTCCAGGCCCGTGCGGGGCGGCGCGCGGCGCTCGCGCAGGTCGACCGCCGGCGCTGGCTCACCCTCGAGGGGCCCACCGAGGTGCTCGAGGACCCCGACGCGGTGCGCGACGCCGAGGAGCGGTACGCGGCCCGCTACCGGCAGCCCCGGCCCAACCCTGAGCGGGTCGTCGTCGTCGTCCACGTCGACCGGGTCCTCGGGGCGTCCTGGCCCGACCCGTTGCCGCCCTCCCCGTACGGCGCCTGACGCCGTTCGGCGCCCCGGTCCCGGCTCGCTACACTCGGCGACGTCTGAGGAACGAACGACGACTGGCGCGGGTGGGTCACCACCGGGAAGTCTGCAGTCGGGGCATCGCCCGCCTGGGTGCTCCGGGACCGACCGTCGACCCCGCAAGGAGCCCGTTATGTCCGCCCCCGTCACCGCGCCCGGCCCGAGCCAGGACGTCCGCCCCGTCCGCCGAGCCCTCCTCTCCGTCTACGACAAGACCGGCCTCCCCGAGCTCGTGCAGGGGCTGCACGACGCGGGCGTCACCCTCGTCTCGACCGGAGGCAGTGCCGCGCTCATCGAGTCGCTCGGCCTGCCCGTGACGAAGGTCGAGGACCTCACCGGCTTCCCCGAGTGCCTCGAGGGCCGGGTCAAGACGCTGCACCCCCGGGTCCATGCCGGGATCCTCGCGGACACCCGCAAGCCCGAGCACCTCGCCCAGCTCGACGAGCTGGACGTCGAGGCCTTCGAGCTCGTCGTCGTCAACCTCTACCCGTTCGCGGCGACCGTCGCCTCCGGCGCGGCCCCGGACGAGTGCGTCGAGCAGATCGACATCGGCGGCCCGTCCATGGTCCGGGCGGCGGCCAAGAACCACCCGAGCGTCGCGGTCGTCACCGACCCGGCGTCGTACGACACGGTCCTGGCGGCCGTGCGGGGCGGCGGCTTCACGCTGGAGCAGCGCAAGCGCCTCGCCGCGGACGCGTTCGTCCACACCGCGACGTACGACGTCCATGTCGCGTCGTGGATGGCCAGCGCGTACACCGACACCTCCGGCGGCACCGGCTTCCCCGCCTGGGTCGGCGCGACGTGGGACAAGGCCGACGTCCTGCGCTACGGGGAGAACCCGCACCAGCGGGCGGCGTTGTACACCAACGGCTTCCAGCCGCGGCCGGGGCTGGCTCAGGCGACGCAGCTGCACGGCAAGGAGATGTCGTACAACAACTACGTCGACGCGGACGCCGCCGTCCGCGCCGCCTACGACCACGGCGACCAGCCGACCGTCGCGGTCGTCAAGCACGCGAACCCGTGCGGCATCGCCGTCGGTGACGACATCGCCGACGCGCACCGCAAGGCGCACGCCTGCGACCCGGTCTCGGCGTTCGGGGGCATCGTCGCGGCGAACCGCCCGGTGACCGCCGCGATGGCCGAGACGGTGGCCGAGATCTTCACCGAGGTCGTCGTCGCGCCCGGGTTCGAGCCCGACGCGCTGGAGATCCTCACCCGGAAGAAGAACGTCCGCCTCCTGGAGTGCGCGGCCCCGGGTCGCGGCGGGGTCGAGGTCCGGCCCATCAGCGGCGGCCTGCTCATGCAGCAGCGCGACAATGTGGACGCCGTGGTCGAGGACGAGTCCGGCGCCGTCACGGGGGGCGACGACAGCGCCCACTGGCGCCTCGTCAGCGGCGAGCCCGCCGACGAGCGGACCATCGCCGACCTGCAGTTCGCCTGGCGCTCGGTGCGGGCCGTGAAGTCCAACGCCATCCTGCTCGCCGCCGGCGGGGCGTCGGTCGGCATCGGGATGGGCCAGGTCAACCGGGTCGACTCCTGCCACCTCGCGGTGAGCCGCGCCGGCGAGGACCGGGCCGGCGGTGCCGTCGCGGCCTCGGACGCGTTCTTCCCGTTCGCCGACGGGCTCCAGGTGCTGCTCGACGCCGGGGTGCGGGCCGTCGTCGCGCCGGGCGGCTCGATGCGGGACGCCGAGGTCGTCGAGGCGGCGCAGGCGGCCGGGGTGACGATGTACTTCACCGGCACCCGCCACTTCGCCCACTGACGGGGGAGCCGACCTTCCGGGGAGACCCCGGAAGGTCGGGCGGTCAGGGGCGGTAGCCGGTGGGGTCCTCGCCGAGGTCGACGATGGCGGCCACGGGGCCGCCGCCGTCGGGGCCCTGGTGTGCCGCCGACACCGACACGAACACGGCGGGGTCGCCGGTCACGGCCGCGGTGACGCCGCCGACCGCGGCCTTGATCTGCCGGTGCCAGTGCACGTCGGAGTCGTCGAGCATCGCGTTGCGACGCCCGCGGACCCGCCCGTCCTGGCTCGCCTCGCACTTGAGGAAGAGGTTGACGAGCCGGCCGTCCAGGTCGCTGTGGTGCGGACGCTCCGGCAGGTCGAGGCCGGCGTCGCGGATGGCGGCCCACAGCCCGTCCTGGTCGACGGCGTCAGCCATGACGGAGTGCCCGATCCGGTAGCGGCCACCGACCCCGCGCGCGTTGCCGACGACGACGACCTGGGCCCGGTCGAGCTCGACGCCCGAGGAGCAGGAGGCCACCGACGAGTACAGGCTGCGGTCCCGCAGGACGTCCTCGTCGCGGGGCATCTCGATCTCGCCGAGCGCCACGGCGATGCCGAGCGCGGTGCCGCCGTTCGAGACGTCCATTGAGGTCAGGGTGTCCTCGGTGAAGACGTCGTGCCCCCGGCTCTTCGCGTCCCGGATCGTGTCGATCGTGAGCAACGGGGTCTTGGTCTGGACGTAGTGCACGTCGGCGGGGTCGCTGATGCCGGCGCGCTCCATCGCGACCCGCACCGCGTCGGCGACCTTGCTGACCATGGCGGTGCGCCCGATGTCCTCGGGCAGCAGCGTCTCGCTCATCGCGAAGCCGACGGTGAGGCGCGGCTCGTCGGTCTGCTCGGCCCGGTCGGCCGGCACGGTGGCGAAGATCGTCGCGTGCGGGCTGATGACCCCGTCGGTGCCGCCGGACCACACGATCGGGACGTCCTTGACCCGCTCGGGGTCGGCGCCCTTGGCGACGAGCATCTCGCGGAAGGCCCGGTCGGCGATGATCCGGGTGTAGTCGTTGACCCCGCCGTTGCCCTCGGTCTTGCCGATGACGGCGATGACGCGGTCGGCCTCCATGATGCCGGCGTCGATGAGCGCGCCGAGCTCGGAGGCGTCGGACACGGAGTGCAGGGGGACCTTGCGGACCTCGATGGCGTCGGGCACGGCGGATTCCTCTCGTAGCGGGTCAGGCGGTCGGGTCGGGCTCGACGACGGTCCCGAAGGCACCGTCGACGGCGTCGGTGATGTGGGTGAGTGAGGTGATGACGCCGCGTGCACCGCCGCCGGCGACGAAGCGGGAGACGGCCTCGACCTTCGGGCCCATCGAGCCCGGGGCGAACTCCCCGTCGTCGGCGAGCCGGTGCAGCTCCGAGAGCGTGACCCGGCCGAGGTCCCGCTGGGCGTCGGTGCCGAAGCCCACGGCCGCGTGGGCGACGTCGGTGGCGATGACGAGGACGTGGGCGTCCAGTGCCCGGGCGAGCAGCGCCGCCGTGAGGTCCTTGTCGATGACCGCCTCGACACCCCGCAGGGTCCCGTCGGGCTCGCGCACCACCGGGATGCCGCCCCCGCCGGCCGCGACGACGACGTACCCGGCGTCGACGAGGGTGCGGGCCGCCCCCACGTCGAGCACCTCCAGCGGCTCCGGGGACGCGACGACGCGCCGCCAGCCCTTCTCGCCGCGGTCCTCCCACACCTGGTCGTGGTCGATCATCCGCCGCGCCTGCGCCTCGTCGAGGTAGCGTCCGACCGGCTTGCTCGGGTGGGTGAACCCGGGGTCGTCGCGGTCGACGAGGGTGCGGGTGACCAGGGCAGCGACCCGGGGGGTCGCACCGGCCCGGGCGAGCGCGGCGTCGAGTGCGTCGAGGATGGTGAAGCCGAGCGTCCCCTGGGTCTGGGCCCCGCACCAGTCCAGCGGGACCGGCGGGACGACGTGCGCGGCGAGCTCGTTCTTGACGAGGAGGTTGCCGACCTGGGGGCCGTTGCCGTGGGTGATGACGAGCTCGTGCCCCGCCGCGACGAGCCGGGCTGCCGCCTCCATGGCGCCGGTGACGGCCGCGATCTGGGCCGCGGGGGTGGCGCTGCCGTCCGGGCCCGTCATCGCGTTGCCGCCGAGTGCCAGCAGGACCCGCATCGTCACCTCGCTCCGTCGGCTCACCGGGCGCGTGCCCGGACCTCGACCCTAGGAGCGGACGAGCGCACCGGGCGTCGTCGAGAGTTGCCCAACAGCGCACCACGGCTTGGCAAGGGAAGTCGACCCGCTGGCCGGGTGGCGGACCTGGTGTACCGGCCGGCGGAGTCGTGGGGGATGCTGTCGCTCATGGCCGCCACCCGATCGGACCGCACCTGGCTCGTCGCCGTCGCCGCGTCGCTGTGGGGGCTGTCGTCGCTGTGGCGGGGGCCGCTCGCCCAGGAGTACCCCGCGCTCGCGATCGTGTTCTGGGAGCACCTCGTCCTCGTCGCGCTGACCCTGCCGTGGCTCGTGCCCGCCGCGCGGCGGGTCCTGGCCGCCAGCGCCCGCACGAAGGTCAGCGTGCTCGTCATCGGCGCCGGGTCCTCGGCGCTCGCGACGACGCTGTTCACGGCGGCGTTCCGGCTGGGCGACCCGATCACCCCCCAGGTCCTGCAGAAGCTGCAGCCGCTCATCGCCATCGCGCTCGCGGCCGTCGTCCTCGGCGAGCGGCTCCGCCCCGCCTACGCCGCGTTCGCCGTCCCCGCGCTCGTCGGCGCGTGGCTGCTCGCGTTCCCGGACCCGCTCGGGGTGTCGGTGTCGAGCGCTCAGGCCGCCCTGCTCGCCGTGGGCGCGGCCGCGCTGTGGGCGGCCGGGACGGTGCTCGGCCGGCTCGCCAGCGCCGAGCTGAGGTTCTCCGACCTCACCGCCCTGCGGTTCGCCGTCGGCCTGGTGACGCTCGCCGTCATCGCCGGTGTCACCTCGACCCCGCTGGCGCTCGGCTCGGACGCCGTCGTCAACGTCCTCCTGCTGGCGCTCCTGCCCGGGCTGCTGGCCCTCGTCCTGTACTACCGGGCGCTCGGGCGCACCCCGGCCTCGCGGGCGACCCTCGCCGAGCTCGCCTTCCCGCTGTCCGCCGCGCTCGTCGGCGTCGTCGCGCTGGGCGCCCGGCCCGAGGGCTCACAGTGGCTGGGCTTCGTCATCGTGCTCGTGTCGGTCGTCGGGCTCGCGCTCAACGAGCAGCGCAGCCGTCGCCCGTCGGTCGTCGCGCCCGACCGGGCCGAGGACGCCCTGGCCGCCGCCCGCTGACCGGAGCCGGGAGTCCGCTGATGTGGGTGAAGATCGGCGGATAGCAGCCGGTGTTCACCCACGTTCGCAGTGATGGAGGGGTCAGCGGGGGGCGGGTCCGTCCTGCTCGTCGAGCCAGGCCCGGACGGCGGCGCCGTGCTCGTCGAGCCCCGGCGGCGGCAGGTGGGTCTCGCGGCCCCCGCTGTGGGCGTTGTCGTCGAAGCGCAGCGCGGACCCGGGCAGCTCGATCGGGCCCAGGACGGGGTGGTCCACGGGGATGACGAGGCCCTGCGAGCGGGTCTGGTCCCAGTCGTAGACCTCGTCGATGCTGCGGACCTTGCCGGCGGGGATCCCGAGCTCGGCCAACCGGGCGAGCAGGTCGAGCGCGGTCCAGGACGCGAACGCGGCGTCGATCACCTCGATGAGGTGTTCCCGGTTGGTCACCCGGGCCGCGTTGGTCGCGAGCAGCGGGTCCGCCGGGTCGATGCCGAACGCCTCGGCGAAGCGCACCCACATCCCTTCGGCCCCGATCGCCACCTGCACGGGACCGTCGGAGGCGTGGAACAGCCCGTACGGGGCGAGTGCGGGGTGGTGGTTGCCCTGGGCGCGCCCGACCTGCCCGGCGACGGTGTACGCGGTGCCCTGGAAGGCGTGGACCCCGACGACGGAGGCCAGCAGCGAGGTGCGTACGACGCGCCCGCGCCCGGTGATCTCACGCTCGCGCAGCGCGGCCGCGACCCCGTAGGCGCCGTGCAGGCCCGCGAGCAGGTCGCCGATGGGGACGCCGATGCGCGTCGGCTCGTCGGGGCCCGGACCCGTCACCGACATCAGGCCTGCCTCGCCCTGGGCGATCTGGTCGTAGCCGGGCCGGCCGCCCTCGGGGCCGTCGTGCCCGAAGCCGCTGATCGCGAGCACGACGAGCCCGGGGTTGAGCTCGTGGAGCCGGGCGACGTCGAAGCCGAGCCGCTCCATGACGCCGGGGCGGAAGTTCTCGACGAGGACGTCGCTGTGCCGGACGAGCCGGGCCAGGGTCTGGCGGCCGTCGTCGGACTTCAGGTCCAGGACGATCGACTCCTTGTTGCGGTTGGCCGCCAGGAAGTACGTCGACACCGGGTCGTCCTCGGGCCCGACGAACGGCGGCCCCCAGCCGCGGGTGTCGTCCCCGGCGGCGGACTCGACCTTGATGACGCGCGCGCCCAGGTCGCCGAGCAGCATCGTCGCGTGCGGCCCGGCGAGGGCGCGGGAGAGGTCGACGACGGTGATGCCGTCCAGCGGTCCGGTCACGGGTCCTCCCTAGAGCCAGTCGACGTCGGCGGCGGCCGCGCCGCCCGACAGTCTGGCGTAGCCGGGGCCGCGGTCGAAGAAGGGCTCCGCGCCGCGCTCGGCTCGCCGCGCCTCGCGCAGCGCGTCCGAGGCGGCGGTGTCGACCACCGGGTCGTCCTTCGTCCCGGTCGCGACCACGCCGTAGTCCCGGCGGGCGCCGTCGAAGGAGACCTTGCCCCAGCGCAGGTCGCGCTCGACCTCCTCGTAGGGCCGCTCGAGCGGGTCGCCCCAGCCGCCACCACCGGTGGTCCGGATCCGGACGACCTGCCCGGCCCGCACCGGTTCGGCGTCGGCGAGGGCGTCGACGACCCGCTCGTCGGGACCGCCCAGGTCGACGGTCACCTCGAACGACCGGCCGGCCTTGCCGCCCTTGACCCCCCAGCAGGCGAGGATCGACCGGTCGGCGATCGACATGAAGTGCGCGTCCTGGAGCATCCGGATGTGCTTCTCGTAGCCGAGGCCGCCGCGGTGCCGCCCGGCCCCGCCGGAGTCGACCGCGAGCCCGAGCCGCTCGACCCGGAACGGGAAGCGGCTCTCGGTGAACTCGGTGGGCAGGTTGCGGCTGTCGGGGACGACGTGGATGGTGTCCTCGCCGTCGGCGTAGTACCGCCCGCCCGAGCCGCCGCCCAGCACCTCGCGCATGAGGTAGTCGTTGCCGTCACGGTCCTTGCCGTAGACGCCGGTGTACCGGATCGTCTCCTGGTCGGCGGGCATCCGGCCGTCGACGGCTTTGGCGACGACCCCGGCGAGCACCCCGAGCAGCCGGAGGATGACGAAGGTGCGGGCGTTGGTCGGAGCCGGGTGCACCGGGGTCAGCAGCGTGCCCTTCTCGGGGAAGCGCATCTCGATGAGTGGCACGACGCCCTCGTTGACGTCGAGCTCGGCCATCCGCTCGGGGGAGTCGGCGAGGTTGCGCAGGATCGGGGCGAGCCACTTCTTGAGGAAGTTGCCGCCGACGTAGTCGCCGCAGTGGTTGATGGGGCCCTTCGCCTGGGCGCTGGTCCCGGTGAAGTCGAGGATGATCCGCGGCCCGCCGTCGCCGGGGCCGGGGCCGCCGGTGCTCGTCTTGGTCAGGGTGATCCGCTGGGTGTGCAGCATCGGGTCGTCGACGCCGTCGTGCTCGGCGTAGTCCTCCCAGACGTACGAGCCGTCCGGGATCCGGTCGAGGATCTCGCGGCGGTACGTCTCGGTCGTCGCGTCGAGGATGGCGTCGAACGCGGTCTCCACGGTGCTGCGCCCGTAGCGGGCGAACAGCTCGCCGAGGCGCCGGGCGCCCATGAGGCAGGCCGAGCACTCGGCGTCGAGGTCCGCGGCGAGGCTGTCGGGCATGCGGGAGTTACGGGTCATGATCCGCAGCGCCGCCCGGTTCGGGGTGCCCGCGTCCCACAGCTTGATCGGGGGGACCGCCAGCCCCTCCTCGAACACCGTCCGGGCCCCGCTCGGCATCGAGCCCGGGACGGCGCCGCCGATGTCGTCGTGGTGCCCGAACGCCTGGACGAACGCGACGACCTCGCCGTCGTGGAAGACCGGCACGGTGACGCAGAGGTCGGGGAGGTGGCCGATGCCGCCCTCGGACTCGTACACGTCGTTGTGGAAGTAGACGTCGCCCTCGCGCATCTGCTCGATGGGGAAGTCCCGCACGATCGGGTGCACGAGTGCGGAGTACGAGCGGCCGGTCAGCTTGCGCAGCTGCCGGTCGTGGATGCCGGCCCGGAAGTCGTGGGCGTCGCGGATCATCGGGGAGCGCGAGGTGCGGGCGATGGCCGTCTCGACCTCCATCTCGACCGAGGCGAGGGTGCCCTGGACGATCTCGACGAGGATCGGGTCGACCGCCGACCCCTCGGGGGTGAGGCGACCGCCGTGCTCGTACGCGGTCGGGAGGCCCGCCGGGTTGGCCGGGGCCGCGGCGAGGTAGGCCTCGAGGTCGGCGGGGAGCAGCGCGTCGGCGGTCATCGGGTCGGCTCCTTCGTGATGACGAGGTTGCCCCAGGTGTCGACGCGGACGGCGAAGCCGGGGTGGACCGGGACGGTCGAGCCGAACTCCTCGACGATGGCGGGGCCGCTGAAGGTGTCGCCGGCGCGCAGGTCGGGGCGCCAGAGGACCGGGGTGGGCACGTACCCGTCGTCGGGGTCGAAGCAGACATCCCGGGTCGAGCGCAGACCGGGAACGTGGACCTCGCGTGACCTATCGGTCGAGGTGGGGTCGGGGGTGTGGACCGGCTGTGACCTATCGGTCGATGTGGGGTCGGGGGTGTGTACCTGCTGTGACCTATTGGTCGATGTGGGGTCGGGGGTGCGCTCGGGGAGGGGCTGGGGCTCGGGGCGGGTGATCGGTCCGACGCCGGTGACCCGCAGGTTCACCCACTCGACCTGCTGGGTCGGGTCGTCGCGGAAGTCGTACCCGTACAGGCGGCGGTGCTCGTCGTGGAAGTGCCGGGCGACGTCGGCCGCCCACGCCTGGTCGACCACGCCGGGACCGGCGGGCACCCGGACCTCGTAGGCCTGCCCGAAGTAGCGCAGGTCGGCGGTGCGGACGAACTCGTGCTCTGCGTCGGCGAACCCCTCGGCCCGCAGGGCGCCCGTGGCCCGGCCGGTCAGGGTGTCCAGGACCGCGGCGACCGCGCGGAGGTCGAGGCCGTCGTGCCGGGCGACGTGGGTCTGGACGTAGTCGTTGCGGACGTCGACGGTGAGCAGCCCGAACGCGCTGAGGTTGCCCGGGTTCATCGGCACCACGACCCCGGCCAGGTCGAGGACGTCGACGAGCCGGCACGCGAGCAGCGACCCGGACCCCCCGAACGTCGTGAGCATGAAGTCGCGGACGTCCAGGCCCCGCTTGACCGACACCTGGCGCAGCGCGTTCGCCTGGTTCCACGCCGAGATCTCGAGGACCCCGGCCGCGCACCGCTCGAGCCCGAGCCCGAGCCGCTCGGCGAGCGCGACGAGCCCGGACCGGGCCGCCTCGACGTCGAGCGGGATCTCGCCGCCCAGCAGGTGCGGGGGGATGCGGCCGAGGACGACGTGCGCGTCGGTGATCGTCGGGTCCGTGCCCCCACGGGCGTAGCAGAGCGGCCCCGGGTCGGCCCCGGCCGAGTGCGGTCCGACCTTGAGCATCCCCTCGGGGGAGACCCAGGCGATCGACCCGCCGCCGGCGCCGACGGTGACGACGTCGATCATCGGGATCTTGCTCGGGTACGCGCCCACCGACCCCTCGGTCGTCAGGGTGGGCTCCCCGTCGAGGACGACGGACACGTCGGTGGAGGTCCCGCCGCCGTCACACGTGAGCACCTTCGGGAAGCCGGCCCGCTCGGCGATCAGGGCCGCCCCCAGCGCCCCGGCCGCCGGCCCCGACAGCACCGTCGTGATCGGCTGATGGACGACCTCGTCGGCCGAGAGCACCCCGCCGTTGGACTTCATGACGTAGAACGGCACCGGCCGCCCGCCGGTGAAGCCGTCGAGCCGCTCGTGGATGTTCGTCACGTACCGGCTGACGTTCGGCTTGACGGCGGCGTCGACGAGCGTGGTCATCGCCCGTTCGTACTCGCGGTACTCCCGCAGGACCTCGCTGCTGATCGACACGACCGCGTCGGGGTGCTCGCGGCGCAGCACCTCGCGCATCGCCAGCTCGTGGGTGTCGTCGGCGTAGGAGTGCAGGAAGCAGACCCCGATCGTCGTGATGCCCCGGTCGCGGAACCACCGGGCGGCGGCCACGGCGTCCTCCTCCGAGAACGGGCGCACCTCCGCCCCGGAGACGTCGAGGCGGCCGCGGACGGTGCGCACCGCGTCGGCCGGCACGATGCGCGGCGGCTTGACCCAGAAGTACGAGTTGCCGTAGCCGTCGGGGACCGCCTGCCGGGCGATCTCGAGCATGAACTCGTAGCCCTCGGTCGTCACGAAGCCGAGCCGCTCGACCTTGCCCTCGAGCAGCTTGTTCGTCGCCACCGTCGTCCCGTGGCTCACCGCGCTCAGGTCGTGCCCGGAGGCACCCATGAGGTCGAGGATCTTCTCGATGCCCGCGATGAACCCGTCGGCGGGGTTGGCCGGAGTGCTCGGCGTCTTGGTCGTCAGGACCTCGCCGGAGTCCTCGTCGACGGCGACGACGTCGGTGAACGTCCCGCCGGTGTCGATGCCGACCCTGATCCGCCGCTGCGCAACCGCCATGCCCACGATCCAACCGGCAACCGTGCCGGGTCGCGTTGGCAGATGCTGCCGACGGACGGGCCGATCCGCCCCCATCCTCGCCAACCCGGCGGTGCGGCCGTGGAGCCGGGTCGGGCAATCCGGCGTGGTGTCGGCACCGAACACCAGACAGGCCGGCCCTCTGCCCTCAGCGGTGGTGGAACTGGTCCTGGCGATGGCAGAGGGCCCGCCGCAGCCACCGGGGCGCGCGGCGGGCCCTCGACTGGTCCCGGGGCCGGGCTCAGTCCGCGGAGCCGCCCTCGGTCGAGACCGGCGCGGCCGGAGCGCTGCCCGTGGCGTTGGAGGTGTACCGCTTGAGGATCTCCTGCATGTCGACGCCCGTGGTGTTCTTCAGCATCGCCATGGTCTGGGTGAGGTTGTCGGTCACCTGCTTCGGCAGCGCACCGGCACCGTCGGTGGACACGACCGTCAGGTGGTCGATGGCCGCCATCGGGGCCGCGACCTCGCGGGCGACCTTCGGCAGGACCTCGACGAGCATCTGCAGCACCGCGGCCTCGTTGTACCGCGCGAAGGCGTCGGCGCGCTTGTTCATCGCCTCGGCCTCGGCCTGACCGGTGGCGAGGATGGCGCTCGCCTGCGCCTCACCCTCGGCGCGGGTCGCCTCGGCCTGCGCGACACGCAGCGCCTTGTCGGCCTCACCGCGGCGGGAGCCCTCGATGGCCTCGGCGTCGGCGAGGGCGGAGCGTCGGGCCTTCTCGGACTCACCGGTGAGCCGGGCCTTCTCGGCGTCGGCCTGGGCGGCCGCGATCGCGGCGGCCTTGCGCGCCTCGGCCTCGTAGATCGCCGCGTTGCGGGCGCCCTCGGCCTCCTGCTCGACCTGGTACCGGGCGGCGTCGGCGGGCTTGCGCACCTCGGTGTCGAGCTGGCGCTCCTTGAGGGCGGCCTGCCGGACGGCGACCTTCTCCTGCTCGGTGAGGATCGCCTGGTCGCGGTCGGCCTGCGCGAGCGGGCCGGCGGCGGCGGCCTGGGCGGACGCCGCGTCGGTCTCGGCCTTGATCTCGGACTGCTTCAGCGCGAGCTGACGCTGGCTGATCGCGATCTCCTGCTCGGCCACGATCCTGGCCTGCTCGGCCGCCTGCCGCGCGTTGGCCTCGGCGATGGCGGCGACCTGGCCGACCTTCGCCGACTCGGGACGGCCGAGGTCGGACAGGTAGGTGCCGTCGTCGGTGATGTCCTGGATCTGGAAGGTGTCCAGCACCAGGCCCTGGCCGGTGAGCGAGGACTCGGCCTCGTCGGCGACCCGCTGGGCGAACGCGGCGCGGTCGCGGATGATCTGCTCGACGGTCAGCGAGCCGACGATCGAGCGCAGCGAGCCGGCGAGGGTCTCCTGGGTGAAGGTCTCGACCTCGCCCTGCTGGGTGAGGAAGCGCTGGGCGGCGGCCCGGATCGAGTCCTCGTTGCCGCCGACCTTGACGATGGCGACGCCGTCGAGGTTGAGCTTGACGCCCTGCCCGGAGACGGCGCCCCGGATCTGGACCATGATGCGGCGGCTCGACAGGTCGAGGATGTGGAGGCGCTGGACGAACGGGATGACGAACGCGCCGCCGCCCATGACGACCTTCTGCCCGGACAGGTCGGTGGAGATCTGCCCGGTCTCGGGGTTCTTCACCTCCCGGTTGCCCTTGCGCCCCGTGACGATGAACGCCTCGTTGGGCCCGGCCACGCGGTAGCGCGAGGCGATGATGAGCCCGGTGAGGACGACGAGGAGGACGAGCCCGAGGACGGAGATCAGCCCGACGGAGACATCGAACCCGAACATGGGTGCCTGGCCTTTCCGGATGCCCGAGGCACCCAGGGTGGGTTGTGTCGAGATGGACGCTGCGGACGGACCCCCGGTTCCGTCCGGTGTGGGCCGTCAGCTGCCGCGGCGCGACACCATGACGGAGGTGGGGCTGAGGACGGCGGTGACGACGACCGCGGTGCCGCCTGGGAGCGGCTCCTCGCAGCGCGCGTTGAGCCGGGTGATGTGGCCGGCCGCGGTGACGCTGACCATGCCGTAGCCGTCGGCCGGGACGGCCTCGACGACGGTCCCGCTGAGGCCGACGAGCCCGGAGGTCCGCACGGTGGACTCGTCGCCGCCGCGCATGAGGCGGCTGCTCGCATACCCGGCCCCGGCACCTGCGGCCACGCCGGCCACGAGACCGGCGATGATCGCCACGCCCGCGGAGGCGCCGGTGTCGAGGGTGAGCGCGCCGACGAACCCGAAGGCGGCGAGGAAGCCGGCGATCGCCAGGCCCGAGAAGGCCTCGGGGCCGATGCTGTCGAGGACCCCGTCGAGGATGTCACCGAGGACGAAGGACACCAGGAGCAGCAGGATCCCGATCCCTCCGATGACGAGCATCGTGACCTGCATGCGTGCGTCCTTCCCGTCCCCGGCGACGACCGTGGCGCCGCGGTCCGCGGGCGCCGTCCCGGTGAGGGTATCGGGTGCTGCGGGGTCGGGGGCGTGGTCGCGGGAACCGGGCCCCCGGCGCCGGCTACAGCTTGGTGAGCCGGGTGAACGGGCTGGCGATGCGGGCGCGCTCGGCGCCGAAGTCGACGACGACCGCGCCGCTGCCCTGCTTGATGACGCGACCCAGCCCGAACTTGTCGTGGGTCACCCGGTCGCCGACCGCGAAATCCTCGATCTCCGGGACGGGGCGCGCCTTGAAGGGGCTGCCGGCGGAGTAACGAGGTTCGCGTGCGGGGTGCTGTGCCATCCCCCCCAGTATGCGCCCTCCGGGGGCCCGATGGTCCCGCGAGGTGGTGACTCCTGTCGGTCGGGCCCGATCCGTGCGTGCGGGGAGCCCGTCCGGGCCATGGCGCGCCCGGCGATCGGCCATCATGCTGGGCCGATGTTCGACGACGCACGGGGGTACGACCGGTTCATGGGCCGGTGGAGTGCGGCCCTGGCCCCACAGTTCCTGGACGCCGTGCTCGAGGGGACGCAGGACCCGACGGCGGTCTGCGACGTCGGCAGCGGCACCGGCAACCTCGCCGCGGCGCTGCTCGAGCGACACCCGTCGGTGCGGGTCACCGGGGTCGACCCCTCGCCGCCGTTCGTCGCCGCTGCGCAGGCGCGCCTCGGCAGCCCCCGCGTGCGCTTCCAGGTCGGCAACGCGCTCGACCTGCCGCTGCGTGAGCACGAGGTCGACGCGGCGCTGGCGCTGCTCGTCCTCAACTTCGTTCCCGACGCGCTCGCGGCAGTGCGGGAGATGCGTCGGGTCACCAGGCCCGGCGGTCTCGTCGGCGCCGCGGTGTGGGACTACGCGAGCGGGATGACGATGCTCCGGGTGTTCTGGGACGCCGTGGCCGCCGTGCGACCGGGCCAGGAGGTCGTCGACCAGGGCCTCGACCGGCACGCCGCCGGTGGCGGGCTGGGGCCGCTCCTGAGGGACGCCGGGCTCGCGGACGTGGAGGAAGGCCTGGCCGACGTGCCGCAGCGCTTCTCGTCGTTCGAGGACTACTGGAGCCCGCTCCTCGGTGGTATCGGGCCGGCCGGGGCGTACGTCGCGGCGCTCGACGAGGACGCCAGGGAGGCGCTGCGGGCCGAGCTCGAGCGGCGGCTCGGGTCCGGCGTCATCGAGATGACGTCGACGGCCCGCTGGGTGCGCGGCACCGTCCCGGGCTAGCCGGCTCCTGCTCAGCCGTGCGGGAAGGTCGTCTTGGCCGGTGCCTCGAGGTCCGCACGGTGGTTGCGGATGAGGTCGAGGTTGCGGTCCCGCAGGTGGTCGAAGCCCTGGCCGATGTTCGACCCCGGGGTCAGCGACGCGAGGGCCTCGGCCGGGTCGAGGCGCGCCGAGACCCAGCCCTCGTGGGATGCGGCCTTGGCGACGATGTGCCCGAGCGGGGTGACGATGTGGCTGTTGCCGAAGTAGTGGACCCCTGCGGCGTCGGTGCCGGTGGCGTTGGCGCCGACGACGTACACGTGGTTGTCGTAGGCGCGGGCGCGTGAGGTGAGCTCCCAGATGTCGGCCGATCGGAGCAGCGCCGACGGGCGGGCGATGACTTCGGCTCCGCGGACCGCCTGGATGCGAGAGAGCTCGGGGTAGTCGCCGTCGAAGCAGACGATCATCCCGATCCGGCCGAGCTCGGTGTCGACGACGGTGACGGTGTCGCCCGGGGTGACCCAGCCACCGCCGGCGACGGCCTCGGAGCAGAACGGGTGCGTCTTGCGGTAGATGCCCCGGATGACGCCCACGGGGTCGATGAGAACCGAGCTGTTGTAGACGATGTCGGGGGTGGGGCCGCGCTCGTAGGTGCCGGCGACCAGGTGGACCCCCAGCTCGGCGGCGACGTCGCACAGCCGCTGGGTGACGGGGCCGGGGACCTCGGAGACCAGCTCCCACAGCTCCTCGGTCGGGCAGCCGGGGGTGAAGCCGGTGGTGCACGACTCGGGCAGGACGACGAGCTCGGCGGCGGTGTCCTCGACGCAGCGCCGGGTGATCTCGACGCACCTGGTGATGTTCGCCGTGACGGACTCGGCGGTCAGCGGGCCGGGAACGGGGGCCACCTGCACGGCGGCGGCGGTGAACGCGCGCATCAGCGCCTCCTGGCGATCCGGGCGCCGAGGGCGACGCCGGCGAGGGCGAGTAGACCGCCGGCCAGGGCGGCGACGACGAGGTCGCGCGTCGAAGCAGCGGGGGCGGCGGCCGCTCGTCCGGTGAACGTCTCGCCGACGGCGGGAGTGCCCGCCGGGACCGGGACCCCCGGGACCGGCGCGACGGGGACGCGACGCCCGGCGATGTCGTCGTCGAGGGCGGTGAAGAACTGGGTCGCCATCTTCCGGGTGACACCGGCGAGCATCCGCTGGCCCACCCCGCCGATGGTCCCGCCCACGGTCGCGTCGGCGTCGTAGGCGAGGTCGGTGCCGCCGGAGGCGGACGGCTCGAGCCGGACCCGGACGTCGGCGTCGATGGTGCCGGGGGCGCCGGACCCGCTGGCGCGCAGCGTCAGCGACGACGGCTCGTCCATGTCGGTGAGGGCGACCTCGCCGGTGTAGGTGCCCTTGATCGCGGCGACCCCGGCGGTGACGGTCATCGCGTACCGGTCCTCGCCGACCGTCGTCAGCGCCTCACACCCGGGGATGCACCGGGCGAGGATGGCCGGGTCGAGGATCGCGGACCACACCTGCGCGGGGGTCGCCTCGAGGGTCGAGGTGCCGGTGAGCTTCATCGCGGGCCTTCCTGGGCGGTGACGGGGTCGGGGGAGTGCTGCCGCCGCAGCTCCCACAGCTCGGCGGGGCTGATCGGCATCGAGCGGATGGTCAGGCCCTCGGCGTCCTCGATGGCGGAGGCGATGACCGCCGACACCGGGATCGTGCCCGCCTCGCCGGCGCCCTTGATGCCGAGCGGGTTGAGGGGGGAGGGGGTCTCGAGGTGGTCGGTCTCGACCGTCGGGACCTCCGAGGCGTAGGGGATGAGGAAGTCCATGAACGACGCGTTGAGCAGCTGCCCGCCCTCGTCGTAGACCATCCGCTCGTAGAGCGCGCCGCCCACTCCCTGGGCGACGCCGCCGTGGACCTGGCCCTCGACGATCAGCGGATTGACCATGACGCCGCAGTCGTGCACGACGCAGTAGCGCAGGATGCGGATCTCGGCCGTCACCGGGTCGGTCTCGACGATCGCGGCGTGCATCCCGTTGGCGAAGGTCGCCTGGGTGGGGGAGTAGAAGTCCTGGCCCTCGAGGCCGGGCTCGTCGTCGTCGGCGACGGGCGGCTTGTCGGGGTCGAAGGTGCCGGCGAACTGCGTTGCGGCCTGGGCCGAGGTGTCGAACGCGTACCGGAGCGGGTTCGACAGCACCGCAACGGTCTTGAGGTCGATCGAGGTCCCCGGCGCGCCCTTGACCGAGATGACGCCGTCACTGATCTCGAGGTCGTCCGCCGACACCTCGAGCGCCTCGGCGGCGATCCGCAGCGCCTTGGCGCGGACCACCCGGGACGCCAGGGCCACCGCGTTGCCCGACATGACGGCGCCCCGCGACGCGAAGGTGCCGACGGCGTACGCCATCCGGCGGGTGTCGCCGGTCGTCACGTGCACGTCCTCGATCGGCACGCCGAGCTCGTCGGCGACGATCTGGGCGAGGATCGTCTGGTGGCCCTGCCCCTGGGTCGTGAGGCCGGTGGCGACGTTGACCCGCCCGCTCGTCTCGACCTGGACGTGCCCGCCCTCGTACGGGCCGACGCCGGTGCCCTCGACGTAGCACCCGATGCCCAGCCCGACCCGCCGGCCCTCGCGCTCGGCCTGGGCGCGGTAGGCGGCGAAGTCGTCCCAGCCGACGAGGTCCTTGAGCTTGGCGAGCGAGGCGGGGAAGTCGCCGGAGTCGTACTTGAGCGGCCGGCCGTCCTGGAACATCAGGCCCTGGTCGTAGGGCATCTCGTCGGGCTGGATGAAGTTGCGGCTGCGCACCTCGGCGCGGTCGAGGCCGAGGTGGGCCGCGATGGCGTCCATCGTCCGCTCCATCGCGTAGCAGCCCTGCGGCCGGCCCGCCCCCCGGTACGGCGTCACGATGACGGTGTTCGTGTAGAGCGACCAGAACTCGACCCGGTAGGCGCCGGGCTTGTACGGGCCGAGCAGCTGGGTGGCCGTGATGATCGGGACGATGATCCCGTACGGGGTGTAGGCGCCGTTGTCGTGCCAGAAGCGGACGTCGAGGGCCAGCAGCCGGCCGTCGTCGTCGAACCCGACCGTCACCTCCTGGAGCTGGCCGCGCTCGTGGGCGCTGGACACGAAGTGCTCGCGGCGGTCCTCGGTCCACTTGACGTCCCGGCCCAGGGCCCGGGCCGCCCACGGGACGAGCACCTCCTCGGGCCAGGGGTGCACGATCTTGACCCCGAAGCCGCCGCCGACGTCGGGGGTGACGACCTCGACCTTGGCCAGCGGCATCCCGAGCTTGGCGGCGACGGCGGCGCGGACCCCCGTGCTCGTCTGGGTCGAGGAGAACAGGCGCAGGGACCCCTCGTCGGCGTCCCAGCGGGCATAGACGCCCTTGCCCTCCATCGGCATGCACGCGCTGCGCTCGATGGCGAGCTCGAGGGTCAGGGTGTTCGGGGCCGCGGCGAGGGCGGCGTCGACGTCGCCCACCTCCTGGCGCAGGTTCGCCGCGACGTTGCCGGGGACGTCGTCGTGGACGAGGTGGGCGCCCTCCCGGGCGCGGTCGACCCCGACGACGGCGGGGAGGCTCTCGTAGGTCACGGTGATGCGGGCGCAGGCGTCCTCGGCGACGTACCGGTCGCGGGCGACGACCATGACGACGGCCTCGCCGACGTGGTTGACCGCGTCCTTCGCGAGGCAGTGGCCCGTGCGGGCGTGCGTCATCGCGGGGTGCGGGATGAGGACCGGCAGGGGGTCGGCGACGCGGCCGTCGAGGTCCTCCCACGTGTAGATCGCCTCGACCCCCGCGAGCTCCCACGCGTCGGCGATGTCGATGTCGGTGATCCGGGCGTGCGCGTGCGGGCTGCGGACGAAGGCGGCGTGCAGGGCGCCCCGGCCGAGGTCGTCGACGTAGCGGCCGTTGCCGGTGAGGAGGCGGGGGTCCTCGCGGCGCTGCACCCGCTCGCCGAACTGCCGGGTGCTCACGTCGCCTCACCCCGCCGGATCTCGGCGGCCCGGACGACGGCCTTGACGATGTTCTGGTAGCCGGTGCAGCGGCACAGGTTGCCCGAGATGGCCTCGCGGGCCTCCTCCGGCGTCGGGTCGGGATGGTCCTCGAGGTACGCGCTGATCGTCGTGACGAACCCCGGTGTGCAGAAGCCGCACTGCAGGGCGTGGCACTGGGTGAAGGCCTGCTGGACCGGGCTCAGCGCATCCGGGTCGTTGCCGATGCCCTCCACGGTCGTGATGTCGTGCGGCTGGGCGGTGACCGCGAACATCAGGCAGGCCCGGGCGGGCTCGCCGTCGACGAGGACGGTGCACGCGCCGCAGACCCCGTGCTCGCAGCCGACGTGGGTGCCGGTGAGCCCGAGGTCGTGGCGGAGGAAGTCCGACAGCAGCCGTCGCGCCGGAGCCGCCGCCGTGCGGTGCACGCCGTTGACCCGCAGCGTGATGTCGAGCATCTGCTCGGTGGCCGGCTCGCTCATGCGGCACCCTCCGTGTGGTCGGTCGTGCACGCGGCAAGCGCGCGCCGGGTCAGCTCGGCCGCGAGCATCCGGCGGTAGTCGGCGCTCGCGTGGATGTCGGACTCGGGGTCGACGTGGGCCCGCACGGCCTCGGCGACCGCGTCGAGGGGCAGGTCGCCGACGGTGCGCCCGGCGAGGAGGTCGGTGAGGTCGAGGACGTCCGGGACGGGGGTCACCGACACGAACGACGCGCGGGCCGCGGCCACCGCGTCGCCGTCGAGCGTCACGACGAGGGCGACCCCGGCGAGGGCGTAGTCGCCGGACCGGCGGGCCGACTCCGTGAACCATGTGCGGGTGCCCGCCGGGAGACGGCCGAAGCGGACCGCGACGACGAGCTCGTCGGGGGCGAGGGTGGTCTCGAGCGGCCCGGTGAAGAAGTCCGCGGCGGGGATCTCGCGCGGCCCCGAGGGGCCGACCACCTCGACGGTCGCGCCGGTGAGGACCGCGACCGAGGGCATCTCGCCGGCCGGGTCGGCGTGCGCGATGGAGCCGACGGTCGTGCCGCGGGTGCGGATCGCGGGATGGGCCACGTTCCGGACGGCCTGGCGGAGCAGCGGCAGAGCAGCCGCGGCCCCGCCATGGCGCTCCAGCCCGGCGTGCCGGACGAGCGCCCCGACGCGGACGTGCTCGGGGGTGATGTCGACCGCGCCGAGACCCGCGACCCCGTTGATGTCGACGAGGTGGCCGGGCGAGGCCAGCCGCATGTTGAGGACGGGGATGAGGCTCTGCCCGCCCGCGAGGACCTTCCCGTCGTGGCCGACCTCGCCGAGCACCGAGACGGCCTCGTCGACGGTCCGCGGTGCGTGATGGACGAACGGAGCGGGCTTCACCTGTTCGATCCTGCCTCTCGAAGGGTCGGTCGCGGAAGGGAACGTGACGAAAACGGTTCGCCCCGCCCGACGATGGCGCCGGGCGGGGCGAACGGTGCTGGGTCAGGGCCGGCGGTCGCGGCCCGGGTCGCGCTCGCCGGGCGAGCCGGGGTAGCCCTCCTGGCGGAGGTCGTCGACGCCGTCGGAGTCGCCGTACATGTGGTCGCCGATCGCCATCGCGGTGCCGTCGGCCCCGGCGCGCATCTCGGGGGGAGCGATGGCCCGAGCGAGGTGCCAGCCGGCGATCGTCACGATGGTGCCGAGGGCGATGCCGGTGAGCGAGAAGTCCGCGCTGATGTCGAGCGAGACGTTGCCGATGCCGATGATGATGCCGGCGGCGACGGGCACGAGGTTGATCGGGTTGCCGAAGTCGACCCCGTTCTCCTTCCAGATCTTCGCGCCGAGCAGGCCGATCATCCCGTAGAGGACGACGGTGATGCCCCCGAGGACGCCGCCGGGGACCGAGGCCACGAGCGCCCCGAACTTGGGCGAGAGGCCGAAGACGACCGCGACGGCCGCGGCGACGTAGTACGCCGCGGTCGAGTAGACCCGGGTGGCGGCCATGACGCCGATGTTCTCGGCGTACGTCGTCGTCGGGGAGCCGCCGACCGAGGAGGCGAGGACGGTGCCGACGCCGTCGGCCGCGATGGCCCGGCCCATGACGGGGTCGAGGTCGTGCCCGGTCATCTCGGCGACCGCCTTGACGTGACCGGTGTTCTCGGCGATCAGGGCGATGACGGCCGGCAGGACGAGGAGGACGGCCGCGACCGAGAAGCTGGGGGTGTGCCAGCCGACGACCTCCTGGCCGTCCGCGGCGATCATCGTCTGGCTCGGGAAGCCGAACCACGCCGCGTCGCCGATGCCCGAGGTGTCCCAGCGGTAGTGGTCGGTGGCCTCGGTCGCCCCGCCGAGGACGGAGTTGATCTGGCCCAGCGTCGCGTCGAAGAACCAGGACAGCGCCGTCCCGAAGATCAGGGCGAGGAAGATCGCGATCCGGCTGACGAAGCCGCGGAAGGCCACCGCGCACACGATCGTGAACAGCATCGTGAGGATGGCGACCCACTGGTCCTGCGGCCAGTAGATGCCCGCGACGACCGGTGCGAGGTTGAAGCCGATGAGCATGACGACCGCGCCCGTGACGACCGGGGGCAGAACCTTGTGCAGGACCGAGGAGCCGAGGAAGTGGATGGCGACGCCGACCGCCGCGAGGACGAGACCCGCGACGAGGATCGCGCCCGTGACGGTCGGGGAGTCCCCGCCCTGGGCCCGGATGGCCGCGACGCCACCGACGAAGGACGCCGAGGTGCCGAGGTAGCTGGGGACCTTCCCCGAGACGATGAGGAGGAACGCGATGGTCGCGATGCCGCTCATCATGATCGCGAGCTGGGGGTTCAGGCCCATGATGAGCGGGAACACGAACGTCGCGCCGAACATCGCGACGACGTGCTGGGCGCCGAGACCGACGGTGCGGCCCCACGAGAGACGCTCGTCGGGGGCGACGACCTCCCCGGGCGCGAGCGACGAGCCGTCGCCCTTGACTGTCCAACCGAGTCCGAGGGGCATGCGGTGACCTCTTCCAGCCGGGTCCGCGCCCACTCCGGCGCGGCTCACAGGGACCGTGATACCGGGAACCTAGTGACGCTGTCCGGCGACACCCTCAGCAATGGTTGACAGCCGAAGGCCCGGACCGTTGGCACAGTGCCGTCGCGGTGAGGCCGCGCGACCCGTCGCGGACACCGGGCCGTCACATCTCCCCCTCGGCGATCGTCACCACGGTGGCAGGCTTCGTCGACGGAGGGGTGCGCACCATGGACGGGATCGAACGGTTCGAGGCCGAACGGCCGCGGCTGCTGCGCATCGCGGGCGGCGTCCTCGGCGACCCTGCGGAGGCGGAGGACGTCGTCCAGCAGTCGTGGCTCCGCCTGCACCACGCCGACGGTGACATCGAGAACCTGGCGGGCTGGCTGACGACGGTGGTGACCCGGCTGTGCCTCGACCGGCTCCGGGCCCGGACGCCGGTCCCGACGGAGCCGACCGAGGTCCTCGCGGCCGGCGGACCGACGCTGCACGCGGTGCCGGACCCCGCCGACCGGGTCGCCCTCGCCGACACCGTGAGCGTCGCCCTCCAGGTGGTGCTCGACCGGCTGACCCCGGGCGAGCGGGTCGCCTTCGTCCTCCATGACACCTTCGGGGTCGAGTTCGCCACGGTCGCCGCGACGCTCGACACGTCCCCGGCCGCCGCCCGCAAGCTGGCCTCGCGGGCGCGAGCCAAGGTCCGTGCCGCCTCCACCGAGGGCGCACCGGCCGACTGGGAGGTCGTCGACGCCTTCCTCGCCGCGGCCCGCGGCGGGGACCTCCGCCGGCTCCTCGCCCTGCTCGCTCCGGATGTCGTCGTCACCGCGGACGCGGCCGCGGTCGCCACCGGGACGCCCGAGCGGCTCGAAGGGCGCCAGGCGGTGGCCGCGATGTTCGACGGTGCGGCGAAGGCGGCCCTCCCCGTGCTCGTCGGCGACCGGCCCGGCGCCGCCTGGTACCACCGAGGCGAGGCCCGGGTGCTCTTCGACATCACCGTCGAGGACGGCGTCGTCAGCGGCATCGTCTTCCGTGCCGACCCGGGCGTGCTCGCCCGGGTCGTGCGGCGGCCCGGCGCCACGGCGCCACCCCGACCCCTACCCCGACCGAAGGAGACCCGATGAAGACCATGACCTGCCGGCAGCTCGGCGGCCCGTGCGACCACGAGCTGCCGGGTGCGAGCGCCGATGACGTCATCAAGGCCCAGGACCGCCACCTCGAGGACCAGGTGCGAGCCGGGGACACGGCGCACCAGCAGGCGCACGACGAGATGAAGGGCCGATGGCGGAACCCTGTCAAGGGGATGGGCTGGTACCGGGCCACGAAGAAGGCGTTCGCCGCGCTCCCCGACGACCCGCCCCACCGCTGACCGGCCCGGGGCCTCCCGTGGCCTCAGGATGGACACCCCATCCCGTTGCGGGTGACAATGGGTCGACGGCTCGAAGGAGGTGTCGCGATGTGGTGGCTGATCATCGGCGCGCTCGTCGTCGTCGTCGCGGCGATCGTCGTCGCGCACCGGCGGGGGACGCACGCCTCCGACCGCGACACGATGCGGGTCGCGGGCAACGGTGAGCACATGTTCGGTGTCGAGATGTCGCGGCACCACGACAGCGGGGGCACGGGCGCCGGCTTCTGAGCCCGGCGCCGCGGTCCGTCTGTCGGGCACGATGTCCGGGTGCACCATGTCGAGCTGCTCCTGGACCCCGACACCGACGCGGCGGTCCGCGACCAGTGGCGGCTGCTCGACGAGGCCGGGCTGCCGAGCCAGGCGCAGCACCGCAGCACGTCCAACCGGCCCCACGTCACCCTGGCGATGACCAAGGACTGGCCCGTCGTCGGCGCCCGCCAGGACGTGCTCGCCCCCCTGGCCGTCCTGCCGCTGCCGGTCCGGCTCGGCGCGCCCGTCGTGTTCGGCCGGGACCCCTACGTCCTGGCCCGCCTCGTCGTCGCCACCGGCGCGCTGCTCGCGCTGCACCGCGACCTCGTCCACCGGCTGCCACCGCTTGCCTCGGATCTGCTCGTCCCGGACCGGTGGACCCCGCACGTCACCCTCGGGCGCCGGCTGGCAGGCGGCCAGGTCGCCGAGGCGCTGGCGCTCCTCGCGCAGGCCCCCGAGCGCGAGGCCGCCCTGGACCGCGCTCGGCACTGGGACTCCGACGCCCGGCTCGACGAGCCGCTCGACGGCTGAGGCCCGCGCCCCCGCCGCGTTCGGCCGCCGCGTAGCGTCGGGGGCATGACGACCCAGCGCTTCGACTTCGCCTTCGACCCCCGCTACCGGGCGGCCGGGCTCCCGTTCGGCGTCACGCCGGGCCGCGCCTGGGTCGAGGTGGGCGACGGGAGGCTGCGCGCCCGGTTCGGGCCGTGGCGCCTCGACACCCCGCTCGACAACGTGGCCGAGGTGTCCGTCTCCGGCGGCTACGGGTTCCTCAAGACCGCGGGTCCGGCGCACCTGTCGCTCACCGACAAGGGCGTGACCTTCGCGACGAACGGCGACCGCGGGGTGTGCGTGCGCTTCCACGAGCCGGTGCAGGCCCTGGACCGCAGCGGCCGGCTGCTTCACCCGGGGGCGACGTTCACCGTCGCCGACGTCGACGGGTTCGCGGCCGCGCTCCGGGGCTGACCGCGTTCACGGGGTGTGTGGCTGGGGCCCGTCCTTGCAGCGCAGAGACGCTCGTCGAGATCAGCGGTGCAGTTGACCGGTGCCAGGACCCCGCTTCACCGCACCGGCGGGGTCGCCGTTCCTGCCGCAGGTCGGGCGTTGTCCGACCCTGACGACGGCTGATCGATGGCCCGGACGGGGTTGTCGGCGCAGGACGGCCACGTATCCCCGGACCACGCCGACAACCCCGGCACCGGGGCGCCCCCTCAGATGCCCTTCATCCGGTGCACCCGCAGGGCCAGCGCCAGGGTGAGCCGCAGCTGGGGGTCGGTCGTGAAGGGGCCGAGCATCCGCTCGAGCTTGGCGATGCGGTAGCGCAGCGTGTTGTAGTGGAAGAACAGGCGGCGTGCGGTCTCGGCGACGTTGAGGTTGGTGTCGATGAGCACCGACAGGGTGTGCCGCAGGTCCGCGTGCTCGGGCACGTCGTCGATCGCGAGCTCGCCCAGGCTCTCGGTGACGAACCGCCGCAGGTCCGCGGAGTCCGGCACGAGCGCGAGCAGCCGGTAGATGCCGAGCTGGTCGAAGTGCGCCAGGCCCGAGCCGCCGTCCACCTGCCGGCCCACGTGCACCGCCGTCAACGCCTCGTCGTAGGCGCGCGGCAGGTCGGCGGCGGAGGTGACGAGCCGGGACACCCCGGCGGTGAAGGTGCGACGGCCCCCGCCGCCGTCGCCGCGGACGACGCGGACGAGGTCGCCCACCGGCCGCAGCACGGCGTCGGCGTCGGCGTCCTCGGGGACCGGGAGCAGCACGACGACCTCCTGGCTGAACCCGGCGACGGCCACCGAGGGGTCGCGGGAGCGCACCGCCTGGGTCCACGCCCGGGCGAACCGGTCCTGCAGGTCACGGACCTCGGCGGTGGTGCGCGTGGACTCGGCGTCGTTCTCGTCGGTCTCGGCGACGACGACGACGAGGGGCCGGTCGATGTCCCAGCCGAGCGACGTGGCGTGCGAGGCGGCGTCGTGCGCGTCGCCGGCGCGCCCGGCGAGAGCGTCACGGAGGAACTCGGCGCGGTACTTGCCCTCGACGGCGGCCACCGCCTGCTCCTTCGTCACGGCGAGTGCCGCGACGGTGGCGGCCCGTTCGAGCATGTGGACGTCCGGGGCTCCCAGCGGGCGGTCGGGGGAGAAGGCGCCGAGGACCCCGAGGTCGGCCGAGCCGGCGACGATCCGCACGAAGGCCCGTGCCGGGTCCGCGGCGCCGCCCGGGCCGCGCCGCCCCACCGGCTCGTGCTCGACGACGAGCCGCCCGGTGCGGTCGAAGCAGTCCAGCTCGGTCGGCGAGGCGTGGCCGGGCAGGGACCCGGCCTGGGCGAGGACTCGCCCGTCGGTGGTCGTCACGACCGCCGCGCCACCGAAGAACCCGGCGACCGCTCCGGCGATCTCGGGCAGGCCGCCGCCGTCGAGGACGACCCGCACGAGGACCCGGTGCACCTCGTCCTCGCGCTCGAGGAGGGCGCGCTGCTGCTCCACGACCGCGGTCAGCCGAACCACCTCGGCCTCGTCGGCTGTCAAGGTCTGTGTGTCGGCATCGCCATCGTTGGCAACTCTCACCATCAGGCCACTGTAACGGCGTCACTAGCGTCGACGTATGTCCTCGCCCGCACCCGCCCCGGCGTGTGGGCCGCCGGTGCTGCCGGGGGCGCTCTCGCCGCTCACCGCCGACCTCGTCCGGGGGCCACGGCACACCGCCGTCGTCCTCGCCGCGTCGCGGGCCGGCGTGTATCTGGGTGTCGGCGACCGCGTCCTGCCCGTCCTCACCAGCGACGCCTTCGCGCTGCCCGGCGCCGTGCGGCTCGGGCAGCCCTCCGGGGAGGTGCGGCTCGGGGCCCGGCCCGGGGACATCGCCGTCGTCGGTGCCGGGGCCATCCGCCTGCCCACCGTCGTCGTGCGCGGCGTGCGGACGTGGCGTCCGGCCCGCGTGCCCGCTACCTGTGCCACGGACCGGGGCGACCTGGCTCACGTCTGCACCGTGCTCCGGGCCCCGCTCGCGGGCGGCGACGACTGGCTCACCGCCGGGGTCGCCCGTGCCGTGCGGGACGCCGACCCCCGGGAGGCGGTGACGGCCCTCGTCGGGCGCGGGCCCGGGCTCACCCCGAGCGGCGACGACGCGCTCGCCGGGGCACTGCTCGTGCGCCGCTCCCTCGGCCGGGGGCCGCGCCCGGGTGCGCCGGACCCGCTTCTCGACGCGGTCCGCGCCCGGGCATGGGCCACGACGGCCGTCTCGGCCGCTCTCCTCCAGGCCGCCGCTGACGGGTTCGCCACCGGCGAGGTCGTCGACCTCGTGACCGCCGTCGGGCGGGGTGACGCCGCCCGGGCCCGCTCAGCGTTGCCGGCCGTGCTGGCCATCGGGCACACCTCGGGGCGTGACCTCGTCGCCGGGGTGTCCGCCGCCTTCGAGGCCCTCACCTCCTCCGAAAGGGTCGCCGTATGACCGTCCACGTCGAGCTCCGCCGCGGCGCCTACCACGACTCGGTGAGCCTCCTGCAGGTGTCCCGGGCGGTCGCGGGCACCGCGGGCGTGCAGGCGGCGCAGGTCGCGATGGCCACCGAGCTCAACGTCGAGGTCCTCACGGGCATGGGCTTCGCGGTGCCCGGTGCAGCGGCACCCAACGACCTCGTCGTCGCGCTTCGAGCCGACGACGACAGCGGCCTCGCGGCGGGTCTGGCGGCCGTCGAGGACGCCCTGCGCGCCATCTCGCAGAGCTCCGCCGGCACCGGCGCGGCCGACGAGGTCCCGCCCGCCACCCTCGGGTCGGCGGTCCGCCGGTCGGGCGCGACGCTCGCCCTGGTCTCGGTCCCCGGGGCGCACGCCGTCACCGAGACCTACGACGCGATCGCCGCCGGCGCCTCGGTGATGCTCTTCTCCGACAACGTCGCCGTCGAGGACGAGGTGCGGCTCAAGGACGCCGCCGCCGCGGCCGACGTCCTCGTCATGGGTCCGGACTGCGGCACCGCTCTCGTCGGGGGCGTCGCGCTGGGCTTCGCCAACGTCGTGCGCGCCGGTCCCGTCGGCATCGTCGCGGCGTCGGGCACCGGGGCCCAGCAGGTCATGTGCCTGCTCGACGCCGCCGGCGTCGGCGTGAGCCACTGCCTCGGGGTCGGCGGGCGCGACCTCACGGCCGCGGTGGCCGGCCGGTCCACCCGCCAGGCGTTGCGCGCACTCGCCGAGGACCCCGCCACCGGGTGGGTGGTCGTCGTGTCCAAGCCGCCGGACGCCGACGTGCTCGCGTCGGTCGAGCACCAGGCCTCGGGGCTCGGCCTGCGGGTCCACTGGGCCATCCTCGGCGCCGGGCGGGCCGACCTCACCGCTGCCGTCGAGGCCGCCCTGGCCGCCGAGGGCGTCGACGTCCCGGCCTGGCCCGCGACGACGGTGGACGCCGACGCCGCCGGCCCGCAGGGGCCGTCCCTGCGCGGCCTCTTCTGCGGGGGCACCCTCGCCGAGGAGACGATGCTCGTCGCGGCCGAGACGCTCGGCGAGGTCCGCACCAACCTCGGCCACGACCCCGGTCTCGCGCTCGGGCCGGACCTGCGCCACGACGGCCACGTCGTCGTCGACTTCGGCGCCGATGAGCTCACCCGCGGGCGGGCGCACCCGATGATCGACCCGACGCTGCGGATGGAGCGCATCGCCGCCGAGGCCACGGACCCCACCTGCGGCGTCCTGCTGCTCGACCTCGTGCTCGGCCACGGCGCCCACCCCGACCCCGCCGGCGAGCTCGCCGACGCGATCCGGGACGCGCGGGACCGGGCGTCGGCCGCCGGGCGACGGCTCCCGGTCGTCGTCTCGCTCACGGGCACCGAGGCCGACCCACAGGACCGGGCCGAGTGCGCCCGCGTCCTCGCCGCCGCCGGGGCGTCGGTGTTCCTGTCCAACGCGGCGGCGACCCGGCACGCCGTCGCCCTGCTCGGAGGTGCCCGATGAGCGCCCCGCTGCGCGGTCTGCTGGCCGCCGACCCCGTCGTCGCCACCGCGGGCGTCGCCCTGTTCGCCGACGCCCTGCGCGACCAGGCGGTCCCCGTCGTGGACGCCGGCTGGCACCCGCCGCTGCCCGGCACCGAGGCCGCGCTCGCCGCGGTCATGGCCGACCCGCGCCGGGTCGCCGCCAACGCCGAGGCGGTGGCCCGGATGACCGCCGCCGAGGCGGTCCTCGTCGACGTCCTCCCGGCGTCGGAGGCGCTCGGGCTCGAGCGGGGGACGTTCCTGCACGCGGGGCCGCCGGTCACGTGGGAGCGGGCGTCGGGCCCGATGCGCGGCGCGCTCGTCGGCGCCGTCCTGCTCGAGGGCCTCGCCGACACCGCCGAGGAGGCCGAGCGGCACCTGGCCGCCGGGGCCTTCGACCTCGAGCCGTGCCACCACCGCGGTGGCGTCGGCCCGATGGCCGGGGTCGTCAGCCCGTCGATGTGGGTCTACGTCCTGCGCGACGAGGTGCACGGGAACGACTCGTGGTGCTCGCTCAACGAGGGCCTCGGCAAGGTCCTGCGGTACGGCGCGTACGGGCCGGAGGTCATCGACCGGCTGCGGTGGATGGGCGAGGTCCTCGGGCCGATCCTGCAGCAGGCGGTGCGGTCCGTCGGGCCCGTCGACATCCGGGCGATCATCGCGCAGATGCTCCAGATGGGCGACGAGGGGCACAACCGGAACCGGGCGGGGTCGCTCATGCTGCTGCGCGAGCTGCTGCCGGGGATGATCACCACCGACGCGCCCGCGACCGACGTGGCCGAGGCCGTGCGCTTCTCCGGCGCCAACGAGCACTTCTTCCTCAACCTCGGGATGCCGGCGTGCAAGCTCGCGACCCGGGCCGCCGAGGGCATCGCGGGCTCCACCGTCGTCACGACGATGGCGCGCAACGGCACCGACTTCGGCATCCGCGTCTCGGGCACCGGCGACGCCTGGTTCACCGGCCCGGCGAACACCCCGGAAGGCTTGTTCCTCGGGGACTTCGGCCCGGAGGACGCCAACCCCGACATCGGCGACTCGGCCATCACCGAGACCGGCGGCATCGGCGGGCTCGCGATGGCGGCCGCGCCCGCGATCGTCAAGTTCGTCGGCGGCGACGTCCCCTTCGCGCTCGCCGCGACCCGGCGGATGTACGAGGTCACGGTGGGGGAGCACCCCATGTACCAGGTGCCGATCCTCGGCTTCCGGGGCACGCCGGTGGGGATCGACGTGACGGCCGTGGTGCGCACCGGCGAGCTCCCGCAGATCAACACCGGGATGGCCGGACGGGTCGCAGGGACCGGTCAGGTGGGCGCCGGGCTCGTCACGCCCCCGGAGCAGTGCTTCACGGCGGCGATCACCGCGCTCGCGGAGGCCGCAGTCCGCTGAGCGGCCCGCCGTGGCGGCCGCGGGACGGCATCCGGGTGGCCCGGACGAGGGCCTCGAGCGGGCCGGTGCCGACGCGGCGGTCGAGCACCCAGCACACGCCGACGACGACCGCCGTCGTCCCGACGAGGACCGGCCAGGTGTCGTCGTCGGCTCCGCCGCGCGCGAGCGAGATGGCGGCGAGGACGAGGATCTGCACCGTGTAGGCGGTGAAGGCGAGGCGCCCGACCGCCAGGACCGGGGTGAGAGCGCGCGCGAGGCCGGGGGCCGGGCCGCGCACGAGCAGCACGACGGCGAAGGATGCGACGACGGCGCCACACGCGAGGAACGTCGCGGCCAGGACCTCGGCGGTCGTCCCGGAGTAGGGCGCGGCACCGTCCTCGGTGGTCCGCCCGATCAGGTGGATGACCGCGCTCGTGCCGAGCAGGACGGCCGCGATGCCGGACGTGAGCGCCAAGCGGGTGAGGCGGGGCAGGAGCAGCACGAGGACGACCCCGGCCAGCGCCATCGGGAGGAACGAGACGAGCCGGTAGTTCGGGCCCGTCGCGACCCAGCGCAGGAGGTCCCCGGTCACCCCGGCCGCGACCGACGGGTCGGCGGCGACCCGGTCGCGGAGCCGCTCGGTGACGAGCGGGCCGAGGACGGCGCCGGCCGTGACGAGCCCGAGCGTGAGCACCGGCAGGCGGCGGAGCAGCAGCGCGAGCGGCGCGAGGACGACGACGAGCACGCCGAGGTAGGGCAGGACGACGTCGATCTGGCCGTAGAGCGCTTGCAGCAGCACGCCGACGAGCACGAGCAGCACTCCGCGCAGGACGTCGTCGGCCACGATCCGGCGCCGGTCGACATCGGCGCGGGACAGCCGCACCCCGAGGGCGACCCCGATCGTCACGGCGAACAGGGGGGCGGTCAGGTACTCCGAGACGTCGAGCACGCCCCCGACGGGGCTGAGGTGGGCGACGAGCATCGAGAGCACCGCCAGGCCGCGCGCGACGTCGAGCCCCTCGAGACGGGGGCCCGTGGACCCGGGACGGGTCGCGGCGGGGGCCGGGCCGCGGCGGGTGCGTGACCGGTGCCGGCCGCCGGTCGGGGTCGCGTCGGTTGCCATGGGTGCCGGTTCAGCCGCTGGTGGCGTCGAGGTGCTGGAGCAGGTCGTGCGCCGCCAGCTCGACGTCCTTGTGCCGCCACTGCGAGGCGCGGAAGACGCAGGCGATGAGCGCGCTGCGGTGCACCCGGCGGAAGTCCCCGACGGCGAAGGCGTAGCGGGCCTTCGTGTCGTCGGCAGCGCCCTCGGTGAGGCCGAGGTGCCAGGCGCCGTACTCCTCCCAGGGGTGCCGCTCGAGGTAGGCGTTCTGTGCCTCCGCGTCCGGCTGCACCTCACCCCACTCGCTGTCGAGGACGTACTGGCGGGCGTCGATCAGGGCACGCACGTGCTCGACCGCCGCCCCGTTCACCGCGTAGCTCGCCACAGGCACCACGCTAGTCACTCCCGGCTCATCGTGGGAACGGGTCGGACGGGTTGGGCGACCGCCAATGCAAGGATGACCGTCGTGACGGCGACGACTCTCGACGGCAAGGCCATCCTCGCGACGATCAAGGACGAGCTGCGGGCCCGCGTGGCCGCGCTCGCCGAGCGCGGGGTGGTCCCCGGGCTCGGGACGGTCCTCGTCGGTGACGACCCGGGCAGCCGGTGGTACGTCGGGGCGAAGCACAAGGACTGCGCCGAGATCGGGCTGCACTCCATCCGCCGCGACCTGCCCACCGGGACGACGCAGGACGAGGTCCTGGCCGTCGTCCGCGAGCTCAACGAGGACCCCGCCTGCACGGGCTTCATCGTGCAGCAGCCGACGGGCCTCGACGAGAACACGATCCTCTCGGCGGTGGACCCGGCCAAGGACGTCGACGGCCTGCACCCGACGAACCTCGGGTGGCTGGTCCTCGGCCGGCCGGCCCCCCTGCCGTGCACGCCGGTCGGCTGCATCGAGCTGCTCCGCCGGTACGACGTCCCGATCGCCGGCGCCAAGGTCGTCGTCGTGGGTCGCGGGCTCACGGTGGGGCGGCCGCTGGGGCTCATCCTCACCCGTCGTTCCGAGAACGCGACGGTCACCCTGTGCCACACCGGGACCCGTGACCTGGCCGCCGAGGTGCGGCAGGCCGACATCGTCATCGCGGCCGCCGGCGTGCCCGGCATCGTGCGGGGCGACATGGTCAAGCCGGGAGCCGCCGTGCTCGACGTCGGGGTGTCCCGCATCGTCGACGCCGAGACCGGCAAGGGGTCGGTGGCCGGCGACGTGGCCGACGACGTCTGGGACGTCGCGGGCTACGTGTCGCCGAACCCCGGCGGCGTCGGGCCGATGACGCGGGCGATGCTGCTGTCCAACGTCGTCGAGGCCGCCGAGCGTCTCGCCGCGACCCCCGCCTGACCCCGCCCGGGGCCCCACGGTCCGCCGTCAGGCGCTCGGACCGCTGCGGACGGCACCACCGGGGGTCACGTCGGCGTCACCCTGGAGCGCGGCCCGGAAGCTCGGGGTCGCCTGGAGCGCGATGATCTCGGCGGGCATCTCGATGCCGGCGGTGTCCAGCGCCTTCTTGACGGCGTCGATGCTGCGGTGCAGGACGACGAGTGCCTCGTGCTGGGTCGGCGCGCACCAGAACCGTGCCTCGAGGTCCACGGTGGACACGCCCAGGGCCTGGATGAGCGCCTCCGGCCCGGGCTCGGGCAGCACGCCCTCGACGCCCGACAGCGCGTCGACGATGACGGCGGCCGCCTCGGCCGGGTCGTTCTCGTAGGCGATGCCCACGACAAAGGCCAGGCGGCGCCGCTCGAAGTGGGTCTGGACCCGGATGACGCTCTTGTAGACGTCGCGGTTCGGGATGAGGAGCAGCTGGCCGTCGAACGTGCGGATCCGGGTCTCGCGGATGGTGATCGCCTGCACGGTGCCCACGTGGCCCTGGACCTCGATCTGGTCGCCGGAACGGAACGGCTGCCGGAACAGCATCAGCACCCCGGACAGGGTGTTCTCGAGGATGTCCTGGAACGCGAACCCCACCGCGATCGAGAAGAACCCGAGGCCGCCGAGGAGGTCGACCGGACGGACCGACGGGAAGACGACCGCGATGGCGGCGAGCACCGAGACGAAGACCAGGAGCCACCCGGACAGCGTGCTGATGACGTTGGTGAAGCTCGGTGTCTGGCGCTCCCGCAGCCAGCGCCGCAGCGCCCACCGCAGCGCCCGGGCCGCAGCCCACCCCAGGAGCAGGACCGCCAGAGCGACGGCGAGGCGCGGCACCGCGGCCACCAGGGAGTCGACCATCCGGCCGGCGGAGCCGAGCAGCTCGTCACTCCAGGACGTCGGCGACACGGTCAGGATCCCGCTCATGAAGGGCACCGCCCGGGCGTCAGATGAGGCCGAGTCCCTTGACCGCGTCGCGCTCCTCGGCCAGCTCGGCCACCGAGGCGTCGATGCGCTCGCGCGAGAAGTCGTCGATGTCGAGGCCCTGGACGATCTCCCAGCGGCCGTCGCGCACGGTGACGGGGAAGGAGGAGATGAGGCCCTCCTCGACACCGTACGAGCCGTCGGAGCGGACCGACATCGAGACCCAGTCGCCCTCGGGCGTGCCCTCGACCCAGGTGCGCGCGTGGTCGATCGTCGCCGACGCCGCCGAGGCGGCCGACGACGCACCGCGCGCCTCGATGATGGCCGCGCCGCGCTTGGCCACCGTCGGGATGAACGTGTTCGCCAGCCACTCCTGGTCGCCGACGACCTCGGCGGCGTTGCGGCCACCGACCTCGGCGTGGAACAGGTCGGGGTACTGGGTCGCGGAGTGGTTGCCCCAGATCGTCATCTTCCGGATCTCGGTGACCGGCACCCCGAGCTTCGCGGCCAGCTGGGAGATGGCGCGGTTGTGGTCGAGCCGGGTGAGGGCCGAGAACCGCTCGGTGGGGATGTCGGGGGCGTTGCTCATCGCGATGAGGGCGTTGGTGTTCGCCGGGTTGCCGGTGACGGTGACGCGGATGTCGTCGGCCGCGACCTCGTTGAGCGCCTTGCCCTGCGGGGCGAAGATGCCGCCGTTGGCCTCGAGGAGGTCGCCGCGCTCCATGCCCGGGCCGCGGGGGCGCGCACCGACGAGGAGGGCGTGGTTGACGCCGTCGAACACCGTCGAGGCGTCGTCGCCGATCTCGACCTTCGCCAACGTCGGGAACGCGCAGTCGTCGAGCTCCATGACGACGCCCTCGAGCGCCTTGAGGGCCGGGGTGATCTCGAGGAGCCGCAGCTCGACCGGGGTGTCGGGGCCCAGGAGCGCGCCGCTCGCGATGCGGAAGAGCAGGCTGTAGCCGATCTGGCCGGCGGCGCCGGTGACGGCGACCTTGACGGGCGTGGTGCTCACGGTGGTACCCCTTCGTGACGAGCGTGTCGATGACGGCTCGACGCTATCAGCGCCGGACCATGGCGCCGCCCGCGGCGGTGTGGTGGGCTGGCTGTCGTGGCGACCCCGGAGACCGAGCGGACGGACCGCCGCCCGGTGCTCGCTGCGGCCGCGACCGCGGTGGTCTCCCTCGGCGTGGTCCTCGCCGCCGCGCGCTGGGGCTGGCTGGGCGCCGACGTGGGCCGCGGCAGCGGGTTCTGTGAGGCCGCTCGGCCGGGCTGGGTGCTGCAGCCGACCAACGCCTGGAGCAACCTCGCCTTCGTGGTCGCCGGCCTGGCCGTGGCCGCGTACGCCGCCGACCGGGCTCGGCTCGGCGTCACGATGGGCGCGCACCCCGGCCTGGCGCTGACCTACGCCGTGGTCGTGGTCCTCCTCGGGCCGGGCTCGCTGGCCATGCACGCGACCCAGACCCGGCTCGGCGGCCACCTCGACCTGCTGAGCATGTTCCTCGTGTCGGGGTTCGCCCTCGCGTACGCCGTAATGCGCCTCGCGCGCCGCGGCCCGGGCCTGTTCGCGCTGCTGTTCCCCGTGCTCGTCGCGGTGGGGATGGTGGTCCTCCTCAGCGGGGGCCGGGTGCCCCTGGTGCGCCACTCGGGCAACGCCGCCTTCGCGGCCATGATCGTGCTCGCTGTCGCCGTCGAGGTCGCCCTCTGGCGGCGTCGCGACCCCCGCCAGGACGCGGCCTTCGGGCTGGCGTCGGTCGTGACGCTGCTCGTCGCCTACACGGTGTGGCAGTTCGGCCGGCGGGGCCACCCCTGGTGCGACCCCGGCTCGCTCCTGCAGTGGCACGGCCTCTGGCACGTGCTGTGCGCCGTGGCCGCCTACCTGCTGTTCCGGCACTACGTCGCGGAGCGCCCGGCGCCGCCCCCGTGACGGTCAGCGCGGGGCGTCCGGGTCCACGCCCTCGGCGACGACGGCGTCCTGAGGTTCGATCTCGCCCGAGATGTCACGGTCCCGCCGGTCCACGCCGGTGATGAGGTGGAAGGTCGCGCCCGCGATGGCCGCGCCGAGGATCGGTGCGAGCCAGAACAGCCAGAGCTGGCCCGGGGCCCCGTCACCGTTGAAGAACGCGACCCCGGTGGAGCGGGCAGGGTTGACGGACGTGTTCGAGATGGGGATCGAGATGAGGTGGATCAGCGTCAGCGACAGCCCGATCGCGATGGGGGCGAAACCCTGCGGGGCACGGGAGTCGGTGGCCCCGAGGATGACGTACAGGAAGACCGCGGTGAGCAAGGCCTCCGCGACCAGGACCGCGACGAGGGAGTAGCCGCCGGGGGAGTGCTCGCCGTAGCCGTTGGCCGCGAGGTTCCCGGTCGGCGAGAAGCCAGGGACGCCGCGGGCGATGCCCCACAACGCGGCGCCGGCGAGCAGGCCGCCCACGACCTGGGCCCCGATGTAGCCCGGCACCTCCCGCCACTCGAACCGACGGGCCACCGCAGCGCCGATGGTCACGGCGGGGTTGAAGTGCGCACCTGACACATGGCCGACGGCATAGGCCATCGTCACGACGGTGAGGCCGAAGGCGAGCGCGACCCCCAGGAAGCCGATGCCCACCTGCGCGCTCTGGCCGCCGATGACGTTCGGGGCGATGTACACCGCCGAGAACACGGCCGAACCGCAGCCCCCGAACACGAGCCAGAAGGCCCCGAGCATCTCGGCGCCGAGTCGCTGGGGCATTGTCGGTGTCGTCATGTCGCACAGTGTGGCCCGGGCGGCGGCCCCGTGGGGGAACGCGCCGCATTCCCGTGCCGTCGGTCGCGGCGACCCGCCCTGCGTCCATCACTGCCCTACGCTCGGCGCCGCCTGTCTGCCGCGCCCCTGTTCGCCGGCGGGCGCGGCAGACGCCGCTCGATCCGGTCAGGCCAGGCTCGCGAGGACCCCGTTGAAGGTCTCGCTCGGGCGCATCACCGCGGCGGCCTTGTCGCCGTCGGGCCGGTAGTAGCCGCCGATGTCGACCGGCTCGCCCTGGACGGCGATGAGCTCGGCCTCGATGGCGTCGGTCTGCGCGACGAGCTGCTCGGCCACGGGTGCGAAGATCTCGGCCAGTGCCGCGTCCTCGGTCTGGCCGGCCAGCTCCTCGGCCCAGAACCGCGCGAGCCAGAAGTGACTGCCCCGGTTGTCGATCTGGCCGATCCGCCGGGACGGGGACTTGTTCTCGTTGAGGAGCGACTCGGTGGCCCGGTCCAGGGTCTCGCCGAGGACGCCGGCCCGGGCGTTGCCGTTCGCGGCCTCGTGCCGGAAGGACTCGGCGAGCGCGAGGAACTCGCCGAGGCTGTCCCAGCGCAGGTAGTTCTGCTCGACGAGCTGCTGGACGTGCTTGGGCGCCGACCCGCCGGCCCCGGTCTCGAAGAGCCCGCCGCCGTTCATCAGCGGGACGACCGAGAGCATCTTCGCGGAGGTGCCGAGCTCGAGGATGGGGAAGAGGTCGGTGTTGTAGTCGCGCAGGACGTTGCCGGTGACCGAGATCGTGTCCTCGCCGCGGCGGATCCGCTCGACGGACAGCTTCGCGGCCTCGACCGGCGACAGGATCCGCAGGTCGAGCCCCTCGGTGTCGTGCTCGGGCAGGTAGGCCTCGACCTTGGCGATGAGGTTGCGGTCGTGGGCGCGGGTCTCGTCGAGCCAGAAGACCGCGGGGGTCTGCGAGGCCCGGGCACGGGTGACCGCGAGCTTGACCCAGTCCCGGATCGGGGCGTCCTTGGTCTGGCAGGCGCGCCAGATGTCGCCGGGCTCGACGTCGTGGCTCATCAGCACCCGGCCGTCGGCGCCGACGACCTCGACGCGCCCCGCGGCGGTCATCTCGAAGGTCTTGTCGTGGCTGCCGTACTCCTCGGCCTTCTGCGCCATGAGCCCGACGTTCGGGACCGAGCCCATCGTCGTCGGGTCGAAGGCGCCGTGCCGCTGGCAGTCCTCGACGACGGCCTGGTAGACGCCGGCGTACGAGGAGTCCGGGATGACGGCGAGGGTGTCGTGCTCGTCGCCGTCCGGGCCCCACATGTGGCCGGAGGTGCGGATCATCGCGGGCATCGAGGCGTCGACGATGACGTCGCTGGGGACGTGCAGGTTGGTGATGCCCTTGTCGGAGTTGACCATCGCGAGCCGGGGGCCGTCGGCGAGGCCCTGCTCGAAGGCGGTGCGGATCTCGTCGCCGTTCGGCAGCGCGTCGAGGCCGTCCAGGATCCCGCCGAGGCCGTTGTTGGGCGACAGGCCGGCCGCCTGGAGGTCGGCGCCGTAGCGCTCGAAGACCTCGGGGAAGAAGGCCTTGACGACGTGGCCGAAGATGATCGGGTCGCTGACCTTCATCATCGTCGCCTTGAGGTGGACCGAGAACAGCACGTCGTCCGCCTTGGCCCTGGCCACCTGCTCGCGCAGGAACGCCTCGAGCGGGGCGGCGCGCATGACGGTGGCGTCGACGACCTCGCCGTCGAGCACGGCGAGCCCGTCCTTGAGGACCGTCTCGGTGCCGTCGTCGGCGATGTGCCGGATCGTCAGGGTGTCGCCGCCGTCGATGACCACCGACTGCTCGTTGGACCGGAAGTCGTCCTGCCCCATCGTCGCGACCGAGGTCTTGCTGTCGGCGCTCCACTCACCCATCGAGTGCGGGTGCTTGCGGGCGTAGTTCTTGACCGCGGCGGGTGCGCGCCGGTCGGAGTTGCCCTCGCGCAGCACCGGGTTGACGGCGCTGCCCTTGACCTTGTCGTAGCGGGCGCGGATGTCGCGCTCCTCGTCGGTGGCCGGCTCGTCGGGGTAGTCCGGCAGCGCGTAGCCCTGCGACTGGAGCTCGCGGATCGCGGCCTTGAGCTGGGGCATCGACGCCGAGATGTTCGGCAGCTTGATGATGTTCGCGTCGGGCGTCGTGGCGAGCTCGCCGAGCTCGGCGAGGGCGTCGTCGATGCGCTGCTCCTCGGTGAGGTGCTCCGGGAAGAGAGCGAGGATGCGGCCCCCGAGCGAGATGTCGCGGGTCTCGACGTCGACGCCCGCGGACGAGGCGAACGCCTGGACCACGGGGAGGAACGAGTAGGTGGCCAGCATCGGGGCCTCGTCGGTGAGGGTGTAGATGATCGTTGCCATGGGGGTACTCGTCGCTCCTCGGTCTTCGCGGATATCTTGACGTCAAGACAAATCTTACCGGAGGACGCGCGATCGGGACAGCCCGCGGGTCGGGCGGCGACCGGCGGGTCAGCCGAGCTCGTCCAGGGCGGCGCGCAGCGGGGGCAGGACCTCGGGCCGGGCGACGACGAGGTCGGGCAGCCACGGGTCGGGGCGGTTGTAGCGCAGCGGGGAGCCGTCGACCCGGGTGGGCGCCAGCCCGTGCCCGAGCGCCACCGCCACCGGCGCCGCGGAGTCCCACTCGTACTGGCCGCCGGCGTGGACGTACGCGTCGGCCGTCCCGTCCAGGACCGCGGTGGCCTTGACCCCGGCCGAGCCCATCGGCACCAGGGTGGCGCCGAGCCGCTCGGCGAGGGCCAGGACGAAGCGCGGTGGTCGGCTGCGGCTCACGGCGAGCCGCACCGGGCCGTCCGGGCGCGGCGGCAGGGGGACCGGGCGGTCCATCCGGTGCAGGGCGTCGCGGGCCGGGAGCGCGACGGCCCCCGCGACGAGCGCGCCGTCCTGCCAGAGCGCGACGTGCACGGCCCAGTCGTCGCGGGGGCGCTCCGAGAACTCCCGGGTCCCGTCGAGCGGGTCGACGATCCACACCCGGCTCGCGCTGAGGCGCCGTGAGTCGTCGGCCCCCTCCTCGCTGAGCACCGCGTCGCCGGGACGCAGGCGACCGAGCAGCCCCACGATGTGCTCGTGGGCGGCGGCGTCACCGGCGTCCTTGAGGTCCCGGCCCTCGAGGTCGGTGCGAGCGGCGCGCAGGGCGACGAGCAGCCGTCCGGTGTCCTGCGCGACCTCGGCGCAGACGGCGTGGTCGGTGGGGCCGGTCGTCACGGAGCAGTCCTGTCGTCGGCGGTGGGGGTGTCGGCGGTGGGGGGGAGGTGGTCCTCGTCGGCCCGGCCCGCGAAGGCGGGCAGCCCGTGCAGCCGGCGGAGCACCGCCCAGCCGAGCGGGCCGAGGACGAGCAGCGCGGCCCCGGTGGCCCCGACGGCCTCCGGCGGGACGCGCAGCAGGCTGAGCCCGGTGAGCGTGAGGACGATGACGATGCCGCGACGGACCGCCTGCGAGGGCACCCACGCCGCGAGCCGCGCCCCGAGGAAGGTGCCGGGTGCGCCGCCGAGCACGAGCGGGACGAGCACCGCCCAGTCGACCCCGGTGACGATGACGTGGCCGATGGCCGCGGCGACGACGAGGGGGACGGCCTGCACGAGGTCGGTCCCTACGAGACGCTTGGCCGACAGCGCCGGGTAGAGGAGCAACAGGGCGATCATGATGATCGACCCCGACCCGACGCTCGTGACCCCGACGAGGAGCCCGCCGACGGCGCCCACCACGACGGTGGGGACGACCCGCACGGGCCGCTGCGGCCCGGTGCCGTGGCCCCAGCCGCGGAAGACCGACCCGTAGACGCGCAGGGTGTACGTCGCCGCGGTGAGGAGCAGGGTCGCCCCGATGGCCAGGCGCAGCAGCTCCTGCTGCTCCTCGCCGGACCCGAGCCGGCCGACGATGAAGGCGCCGACGAGGGCGAAGGGCACCGATCCCACGACGAGGAGCCCGGCCAGCCTCAGGTCGGGCGACCCGCGCCGCGCGTGCACGGCGGCGCCGACGGACTTGTTGAACGCCGCGGCGACGAGGTCGTTCGCGACGGCCGCCGTCGGGGGGACGCCGAGGAAGACCAGGGCCGGGGTCATCAGCGCCCCACCGCCCATGCCGGTGAGGCCGACGACGACCCCGACGGCCAGGCTGACGACGAGGACGACGAGCGCGTCGGCGGTGAGGATGGCTTCAGGCATCGGCGTCCGTCCGGCGCCCGGCCCCGCCGAGGAGGTCCAGGACGAGGTCGGCGCAGCCCGCGACGTCCCGGCCGGTCGTGTCGAGGCGCAGGTCCGGGTGCTCGGGCTCCTCGTAGGGCGCCGAGATGCCGGTGAAGTCCGCGATGTCGCCGCGCCGGGCGGCGGCGTACAGGCCCTTGCGGTCGCGGCGCTCGCACTCGGCGAGCGGGGTGGCGACATGGACGAGGACGAAGCGCGCGCCGCGGTCGCTGGCCATCCGGGCCACCTCGCGGCGCACGGCGTCCTCGGGTGCGATGGGGCTGCAGATCGCGATGCCGCCGTGGTGGGCGACCTCGGCGGCGACCCAGCCGATCCGCAGCACGTTGGTCCGGCGGTCGGCGGGGGAGAACCCCAGCCCGGCGGTGAGGTGTCGGCGGACGACGTCACCGTCGAGCAGCGTGACCGGGGTGCCGTCCTCGACGAGGCGGGTGGCCACGGCGCGCGCCACCGTCGACTTCCCGGAGCCGGAGAGCCCGGTGAGCAGGACGACGACGCCCGCCTCGTCGCGTGGTCCGCGCTCGGTCGGCCCGTCGGTCGCCGCGTCGTCGTGCGGCGCGGGCCGGAGCGTGGGGTCGAGGCCGAGCGTCCGCAGCAGCGCGGACCTGCGGGCGGGGTCGCCCGGGGGCAGTGGGACGACGCCGACCCAGGCGTCCGCGCAGGTGGACGCGGACCGGACGGCTGCGCGGACGGTGTCGTTGCCCTCGGACGGGCCGTCGAGCGAGGTGGACGCCAGGACGAGGACGTGGGCGCGGTCCGGCAGTGCGGAGGGGACGTGGGCCGCCGCCTCGACGAGCACGACGTCGGCGCCGGCCAGGTCGACCGGGGCGTCCAGGTGGTGGCGCCGGAAGGGTCGCGGGGACGGCTCCGCCAGCCAGGTGGGCGACCCGAGCAGGCACCCGTCGCCGGTCCGGGTCACGTCGAGCACCCGCGCGACGGGGACGCCCTCGGGGTCCAGGACCACCAGCGTGCCCGCCGCGACGGCCGCCGCGGCCACCTCGGCCGGGGCCGGCAGCGGCCGCATCGTGGCGTCCGGGCCGTAGAGCCCGCGGCGGAGCACCTCGAGGTCGTCGAGGTCCTCCCGAGCAGGGCAGAACGCGGGCGGGCTGTCGGTCACGGAGCCAGTGTGCCAACGGAGCCCGTCCCTCGTTCCGGACGCGGCAGAACTGGACGGGCCCCGCCGGTATGGTCAGCAGCGTTGTCAGGGACGAGAGGTGAAACCCGTGCAGACCCCCGCCGACTACCGGCTGTCGCACCTCGACGAGCTGGAGTCCGAGTCGATCCACATCTTCCGCGAGGTCGTGGCTGAGCTCGAGCGACCCGTCCTGATGTTCTCGGGGGGCAAGGACTCCATCGTCATGCTGCGGCTCGCCGAGAAGGCGTTCCACCCGGCGCGGCTGCCGTTCCCGCTGCTCCAGGTCGACACCGGCCTCGACTTCCCCGAGGTCCTGGCCACCCGCGACGCGTGGGTCGAGCGGCTCGGCGCCAACCTCGTCGTCGCCTCCGTCGAGGAGGCCATCGCCACCGGCATCGTCGTCGACGACGGCAAGACGAGCCGCAACCGGATGCAGACGGCGACCCTGCTCGACGCCATCGAGACCAACGGGTTCACCGCGGCCTTCGGCGGCGGCCGGCGCGACGAGGAGAAGGCGCGCGCCAAGGAGCGCGTCTACTCGCACCGTGACGACTTCGGCCAGTGGGACCCCAAGAACCAGCGCCCCGAGCTGTGGTCGCTGTACAACGGGCGGCTGCACGAGGGCGAGCACATGCGCGTCTTCCCGCTGTCGAACTGGACCGAGCTCGACATCTGGCACTACATCGCCCGTGAGCGCGTCGAGATCCCGTCCATCTACTTCGCCCACCGGCGCCGGGTCTTCGAGCGCGACGGGATGCTCCTCACCGAGAGCCCGCACAACCCGTGCCGCGACGGCGAGGTCGTGGCCGAGCGCACCGTCCGGTTCCGCACCGTCGGCGACCTCACCCTCACCGGCTGCGTCGAGTCCGCCGCGTCCACCCTCGAGGAGATCGTCGAGGAGGTCGCCGTCGCCCGGGTCACCGAACGGGGCGCCACCCGCGGCGACGACCGGTTCTCGGAGGCCGCCATGGAGGACCGCAAGAAGGAGGGGTACTTCTGATGGACCTGCTGCGCTTCGCCACGGCCGGCTCGGTCGACGACGGCAAGTCGACGCTCATCGGCCGGCTGCTCCTGGACTCCAAGGCGATCTTCGAGGACCAGCTCGAGGCCGTCGAGGCCACCTCGAAGACCCGGGGCTACGACTACACCGACCTCGCGCTGCTCACCGACGGCCTGCGCTCCGAGCGTGAGCAGGGCATCACGATCGACGTCGCGTACCGCTACTTCGCCACTCCGCGACGGAAGTTCATCATCGCCGACACCCCCGGGCACGTGCAGTACACCCGGAACATGGTGACCGGCGCCTCGACCGCCGACCTCGGGCTCGTCCTCGTCGACGCGCGCCAGGGGCTCACCGAGCAGTCCCGGCGGCACGCCGTCCTCCTGTCGCTGCTGCGGGTCCCGCACCTCGTCCTCGCGGTGAACAAGATGGACCTCGTCGACTACGACCAGGAGGTCTTCGAGCGGATCCGTCAGGAGTTCGTGACCTTCACGCAGCGGCTCAACGTCCCGGACCTCGCCGTCATCCCCCTGTCAGCGCTCAAGGGCGACAACGTCGTGACCCGCAGCGAGCACATGCCCTGGTACGAGGGCTCCTCGCTCATGCACCACCTCGAGAACGTGCACATCGCCTCGGACCGCGACCTGCGCGACGTCCGCTTCCCCGTGCAGTACGTCGTCCGGCCCAAGTCCGACGACTACCACGACTACCGCGGCTACGCGGGCCGGGTCGCCAGCGGCGTGCTCAAGCCCGGCGACGAGGTCATGGTCCTGCCGAGCGGGCTCACGAGCCGGATCGCGGGGATCGACGTCTTCGACCGGGAGGTCGGCGAGGCCTTCCCCCCGATGTCGGTCGTCGTCCGGCTCGAGGACGACCTCGACGTCTCGCGGGGCGACATGATCTGCCGGGTCAAGAACGCGCCGGAGCCCACCCAGGACGTCGACGCGATGGTGTGCTGGATGACCCGCGAGCCGCTGCGGCCGCGGCAGAAGCTCGCGATCAAGCACACGACGCGCGGTGCCCGGGCGCTGGTCAAAGACATCCAGTACCGCCTCGACATCAACTCCCTGCATCGCGACACCGAGACCCGCGAGCTGGGGCTCAACGAGATCGGCCGCGTCACGCTGCGCACCACCCAGCAGCTGCTCGTCGACCCGTACGAGCAGAACCGGACGACCGGCTCCTTCATCCTCATCGACGAGGCCACCGGCAACACCGTCGGCGCCGGGATGATCAACTAGGGGCGTGCTTCTCGCCTCGGCCAACGTCAACGGGATCCGGGCCGCCGTCCGCCGCGGCGGGCTCGACCGGCTCGCCGCGCTCGCGCCCGACGTCGTGACCCTGCAGGAGGTGCGGGCCGACGATGCCCAGCTGCGGGCAGCGTTGTCCGGCAGCGTGTTCGAGACGTGGGACCTCGCCCACAGCCCGTGCGTGACCAAGGGCCGCTCGGGGGTGGCCGTCCTGTCGCGGCACCCGGTCAAGGACGTCCGGACGGCTGTCGGCGCCGAGTTCGAGGGCGCCGGGCGCTGGGTGGAGGCCGATGTCGTCGTCGGCGGCGAGGCCGTCACGGTGGCGTCGGCGTACGTCCACACCGGTGAGGCGGGGACGCCGCGGCAGGACGAGAAGTACCGGTTCCTCGAGGCGCTGGGGGAGCGGGTCGCGTCGTGGGCGGCGCAGGGGCGGCCGGCGGTCCTCACCGGGGACCTCAACATCGCGCACACCGCCGACGACCTGAAGAACTGGAAGGGCAACCGGGGCAAGGCCGGGTTCCTGCCCGACGAGCAGGCGCACCTGGACCGGTGGGCCGCCGAGCACGGGCTCGTCGACGTGCACCGGCGGCTCCACGGGCCGGGCCCGGGGCCGTACACGTGGTGGTCCTGGCGCGGGAAGGCCTTCGACACCGACGCCGGCTGGCGCATCGACTACCAGCTCGCGACGGCACCCCTCGCCGCGCGGGCGGTGCGGGCGGACGTCGGCCGGGCGCCGACGTACGCCGAGCGCTGGAGCGACCACGCCCCGGTCCTCGTCGACTACGCCCTCTGACCCCGGCGCTTTCCCGACTTTTCATGCTGGCGTCCCCGCCGGACCGGCGTGGCGGCGGACGGGGGGCCTGAAAAGTCGGGGACGGACGGGGGTGGGGGCGGCGCCCGCCGCTACGGTCGAGGGGTGAGCCGGCAGCGACGGGAGAGGGCGGCATGGAGCATCACGACGTCCTGATCGTCGGTGGGGGCAATGCCGGCATCTCCCTGGCCGCTCGGCTGCTGCGCGACGGGGCGCAGGACGTCGCCATCGTGGAGTCCGAGTCCGTCCACCGGTACCGCCCGCTCCTGAACTACGTGGGAGCCGGGGAGGCGTCGATGGCCTTGCTGGAGCGGCCCGCTGCCTCGGTGATGCCCGACGGAGCCACCTGGATCCAGGCCGTGGTGGAGTCGGTCGACCCGGGCGGTCCGAGCGTGCTGCTGCGGGACGGCAGGCGGGTCGGCTGCGCCCGGCTCGTCGTGTGCCCCGGGCTGGAGGAGGACTGGGACGCCACCCCCGGCCTCGTCGAGGCGTACGCGGCGGGCTGGGCGGGGTCGACCTTCGTCGTCGAGACCGCGCCCCGGGTGTGGCCCGCGCTGCGGGACCTGGCCGGGGGGCGAGTGGTGTTCACGATGCCGCCCGAGCCGGCGCCGTGCAGCGCGACCGCCCTGAAGCCGCTGTTCATGGCCTGCGACCACTGGCGCCGCGCGGGAGTGCTCGACGACCTCGACGTCCACCTGGTCCTCCCGGGCAGCTCACCGATCGGGGTGCCGAGGGCCGACGCCCTGCTCGAGCGGACCCTGGCCTCGTACGGCGTGCAGGTGCTCCGGGACGCCAGGGTGAGCTCGGTCGGCGCGCGACGGGTCAGCGTCACGACCCCCGCGGGCGACCAGCACCTGGACGACCTCCGCTACGCCCATGTCGTCCCGCACTACCACGCACCCCGCTGGGTCGCCGAGAGCGACCTGGCCGGCGCCTCCGCGGCCGGCCTGGTCGACGTCGACCCGGCGACCCTGCGCCACCCCAGGCATGGCGCGGTGTGGTCGCTGGGCGACGTCGCGGACCTCGGCATCAAGCCCTCCGGCGGCGCACTGCGCAAGCAGGTGGCCGTGCTCACCCAGAACATGGCAGCCGCCGATGCCGGCGTGTTCGCCCGGTACGACGGCTACACCGTCATGCCGATCACGGTCGCCCGACACCGGCTGATGCTCGTCGAGATCGACCGCGACGGCCGGCCGGCCCCCACGGTCCCCTTCCCCGACCTCGTCCGACCTCGGCGGGCCACGTGGTGGGTCGACCGCTACGCCCTGCCGCAGACGTACTTCCGCCGCATCCTGCGCGGCAAGGTCTGACAGCTCCCGACTTCTCATGCTGGCGTCCGCGTCGATGCGTCACGGTGCGGCGTGTCGGCGGACCGTGGCCTGAAAAGTCGGGGGAGGCGCGGCTCAGCGGTAGTGCCCCTGGGCGTAGTCCTCGCCGGCCTCGACGGCACGCGGGACGCCCGCCACCACGGCGAGGAAGTGCTCGCGCTCGATCGACCACAGGACGACGTCGTCGAGAGCGATGACGGTGGCGGTGCGGGGGGTGTCGCGCAGCAGGGCGAGCTCGCCGAACCAGTCCCCGGGGCCGAGCCGGCGCACCGGCACGCGATCCATCACGACCTCCACCGTGCCGGACGCGATGACGGAGAACCGTTCCCCCGGCTCCCCCTGCCGGATGATCGTGGCGCCCGCGGCGACGGATGTCTCGCTCGCGTCCCGGGCGAGCCGGTCCACGACGCGCGGAGGCAGCACGGCGAGCAGGGGCACACCGCGGAGCAGGGCCAGCACATCGGCGGGCACCTCGGCCTCCCGGTCGATCCGGCGCAGCTGCGCGAGAGTGACCAGGACGAGCAGCGGCAGGAACGAGCCGGCCGCGATGAAGGCGCCGCGCGGCCCGACGAGCGCGACGAGGATCGGTGCCAGCAGCGAGCCCACCGCGAGGCCGCCACTGAGCATCGCCTCCTGGAGACCGAAGACCGCCGTGAGCAGCCGCTCGGGCAGGAGGCGCTGGACGAGGGTCCGGGCCGACACGTCGAAGAGGACCTTCCCGCAGCCGCTCGCGGCGATGAGGGCCACGGCGACGAGGGAGGTCTCGGCCAGCCCGGCGACGGCGAAGGCACCGCCGGCGAGGAGGCCGCCCACCAGGATGGCCGGAGACAGACGCTGCCGGCCGACGAGCAGCAGGGTCACGGCGGCGCCGACGAGCCCGCCGACCCCGAGCATCGCGTTGAGCAGCCCCGGCCCGGACTCGCCCATCGCGAGCAGGTCCAGTGCCAGCAGCACGAGCAGGATGTCGACCATTCCGATGAGGACGTACTCGGCCCCCACGAGCACGGTGAGAACCCGGGTGACCGGGTCTCGTACCACCTCGCGCAACCGGGCCCCGTGCGCGGCCGTGCCCGGGCCGGCGGGGAGGCGCGCGACGTCGAGCCTGGCGACGAGGGCCACCGCGACGCAGGAGAGGGTGCCCATCGTCATCAGCACGCCACCCGCGCCGAGCGGGACGATGAGCAGGCCGCTCAGCAGGGGCCCAGCGAGGATGGCCGCCGACTCCACCGACCCGGAGGCCGCGTTGCCCGCGGTCAGCTCGGCGGTCGTCTCGGAGAGCTCGGGGAGCAGGGCGTTGTGCACCGGGCGCGTCGTCGCCACCGTGACCGACGCGACCGCGGCCAGCGCGGCCACCACCGCGAACTGCGCCCCCGCGGCGAGCGCCGCGCCGCAGCCGATGAACGCCAGGGCCTGCGCGGCGTACCCGAGGGCCAGCGCCCGGCCGTGTGCGAGGCGCTCGGCGAGGAGGGCCAGCCCCGGGGCGAAGACCGCCGCCGGGACGAGCTGGACGAGGGCGACGAGGCTCGCGGCCCGCACCCCGCCGTAGCCGTAGGCCCAGACGAGCACCGCGATCCAGGTCGCCCACTCGACGATGTTGAAGAGGAGGAAGGCGATGAGCACCCGCCGGAGGCGCGGGTTGCGCAGCACGCCGAGGAGCACCTCGGTCCGGCCCTGCGACGGAGGGGCGAGGCTGGGGGAGCCGTCCACAGCGCAGTCCTTTCCCCGCCGCCATTCACCATGGCTGCGCAGTGGTCGTCACGATAGGCCGCCAGGGGCTCGCCGACCAGAGCCGCAGCCGTCGGGTCCGGCTGTGGGGGAGTCAGATGTCGCGCGCGGCAGGGGGGCCGGCGGTGACGGGGAAGCACTGCGGCTCGGCCCAGCCCCGGGCGGCGAACGCGGCCCGCACGGCGACGGCCGCGTCGTCCGCGGCGTCCTCCGGGACCAGGGCGATGCTCGAGCCGCCGAAGCCCCCGCCGGTCATCCGGGCCCCCAGCGCGCCGGCACCCTCGGCGGCCTCGACGGCGACGTCGAGCTCGGCGCAGCTCACCTCGTAGTCGTCGCGCAGCGAGGCGTGCGAGGCGCGGAACAGCCGACCGACCTCCGCGAGGTCCCCGTCGCGCAGCGCCGCGACCGCCGCCTCGACCCGGGCGATCTCGGTGACGACGTGCCGGGTCCGCTGCCGCAGCTCGTCCGTGGAGAGCCGGGCCAGTGCCTCGTCGAGCGCGCCCGGCGGTACCTCGCGCAGGGTCGCGACCCCGAGCTCCGCGGCAGCCTGCTCGCAGGCCCGCCGCCGCTTCTCGTACTGCCCGTCGTTGAGCGCGTGCGAGGCGCGGGTGTCGGTGACGAGCAGGACGTGCCCGGCCGCGGCGAGGTCGAAGGGAACGTGCTCGGTGGCTCCGTCGCGGCAGTCCAGCAGCAGGGCGGACCCGGTGCGGCACAACAGCGCCGCGGACTGGTCCATGCCGCCGGTCGCGGCGCCGGCGACCTCGTTCTCGGCCCGGACGCAGGCCCGCGCCAGCCGGGCCCGCGCCGCGTCGTCGGCGAGCAGGCCGAGCCCGAACAGGTCGCTGGCCGCTGCCCCCACGGCGCACTCGAGCGCCGCGGAGCTCGACAGTCCCGCCCCGACCGGCACCGCGCTGTCGACCGTGACGTCCATCCCGCGGACCTCGCACCCGTCGGCGCGCAGGGCCCACAACACCCCCGCCGCGTACGCCGTCCACCCGTGCGGGCTCCCCGGGCCGACGTCCCCCAGCGCCACCTCGACGGTCTCGCCGGCCTGCACCGAATGGATCCGCAGGAGGTCGTCGCCGCGCGCCGAGCAGGCCGCGGCCGTGCGCTGCGGCAGCGCGATCGGCAGCGCGAGGCCGCCGTTGTAGTCGGTGTGCTCGCCGATGAGGTTGACCCGGCCCGGGGCCGACCACACCCCCGCGGGGTCGGCGCCGAACACGTCGCGATGGGTCCGGGCGGGGCTCGTCATGCCGGTGAGTCTAGGCAGGAGCGACAGGGCACAATGGGGCGATGCCCGCCGCCTCCACCGCCGATGCCGCACGCCCCCGCATCCTGTCCGGGATGCAGCCGACCAGCGACTCGCTGCACCTCGGCAACTACCTCGGGGCGCTGGTCAACTGGGTCGGGCTCCAGGACGACTTCGACGCCTACTACTTCGTCGCCGACCTGCACGCCCTCACGGTGCCCACCGACCCGCAGGTGCTGCGCCGTCGCACGCGGGCGACCGCCGCCCAGTTCATCGCGGGCGGCGTCGACCCCACCCGCTCGGCGGTGTTCTGCCAGAGCCATATTCCCGCGCATGCTGAGCTCGGCTGGGTCATGAACTGCCTCACCGGCGACGGCGAGGCGCGGCGGATGACCCAGTTCAAGGACAAGGTCGCCAAGGGGCAGAGCGCCAGCGTGGGCCTGCTCACCTACCCGATGCTCATGGCCGCCGACATCCTCATGTACGACGCGGCCTACGTCCCCGTCGGCGAGGACCAGCGCCAGCACCTCGAGATCACCCGCGACCTCGCCGAGCGGTTCAACACCCGCTTCGGCGAGACGCTCGTCGTGCCCGACCCGTACATCGTCAAGGGCGCGGCGAAGATCATGGACCTCCAGGAGCCCACTGCCAAGATGAGCAAGACGGGGTCCTCGCCCAAGGGCCTCATCGACCTCATGGAGGACCCCTCGCGGATCGCGAAGAACATCCGGTCCGCGGTCACCGACACCGACGCCGAGGTCCGCTACGACCCGGAGGGCAAGCCGGGCGTCTCCAACCTGCTCGTCATCCACTCGGTGCTCTCGGGCACCCCGGTGGCCGACGTGGCCGACGCCTTCGCCGGGCGCGGCTACGGGGACCTCAAGCAGGAGGTCGCCGACGTCGTCATCGAGGCCCTGACCCCCTTCCAGCAGCGGATGAGCACCCTGCTCGACGACCCCGCGGAGCTCGACCGGATCCTCGCCGACGGTGCCGACCGGGCGGCCGAGGTCGCGCACGCCACGATGTCGAGGGTGCGCGACGCCGTCGGCCTGCTGCCGGCCGCGCGCTGAGGAGTCCGGTCATGCCCGTCCACGGAGTCGCCGTCACCATCCCCGAGCCCTGGGGGAGCCGGCTGCAGGCCGCCCGCCGCGACGTCGGGGACCCGATGGCCGAGGCGATCCCGCCGCACGTCACGCTCCTGCCGCCGACCGCCGTCGAGCCGGAGGCCGTCGACGACTTCGTCCGGCACCTCGGCGACGTGTGCGCGGGCGTGGCTCCGTTCGACATGGTGCTCTCTGGGACGGGCACGTTCCGGCCGGTGTCGCCGGTGGTCTTCGTGCAGGTCTCGCGCGGCATCGCGGCGTGCGAGGTGCTCGAGGCGGCGGTGCGGTCGGGGCCGGTGACCCGGGTCCTGGAGTTCCCGTACCACCCGCACGTGACGATCGCCCACCACCTCGGCGACGACGAGCTCGACCGGGCCTTCGAGGACCTCGCGGACTTCCGGTGCGAGTTCGCCGTCGGCACCGTCGAGCTGTACCTCCACGACAGCGACGGGGTCTGGCGCGCCGTCCGCTCCTTCGACCTCACCGGGACGACGATCGCCTGAGCCGCCGCGGGCACCCCCCGGAGCCGAGGAACGAGGGGCGGGCGGCGAGTACCCTCACAGCCATGCCTGATGTCGAGGGGTTCTGGGCCGTCGTTCCCGCAGGTGGGGCGGGCACCCGGCTGTGGCCGCTGAGCCGAGCGGGGCGCCCGAAGTTCCTGCTCGACCTCACCGGCAGCGGGCGCACCCTGCTCCAGGCCACCGTCGACCGGCTCGTACCGCTGACGTCGGACCGCGTCGTCGTCGTCACCGGAGCCGCCCACGCCGAGGCCGTGCGGGGCCAGCTGCCCGACCTCGACGGCGCCCGGATCCTGGCCGAGCCGGCCCCGCGTGACTCGATGGCCGCCATCGGGCTCGCCGCCGCCGTCGTCGAGCGCACGGACCCCGACGCGGTCATCGGCTCGTTCGCCGCCGACCACGTCATCCCCGAGGTCGGCGCCTTCCACGCCGCCGTCCGCGAGGCCGTCGAGGTCGCCCGCGAGGGCCATCTCGTCACCCTCGGCGTCGAGCCGACGCACCCGGCCACCGGCTTCGGCTACATCCGGGCCGGTGACCCGCTCGCCGGGTTCGCGACCGCGCTGCACGCCGTGGAGTTCGTCGAGAAGCCCGATGCCGAGCGCGCCGCCGCCTACCTCGCGTCCGGTGAGTTCCGGTGGAACGCCGGCATGTTCGTGGTCCGGGCCGGCGTGCTCCTCGACCTGCTCGGGCGCTGGCACCCCGATCTGGCGGAGGGCCTGCGGGCGATCGCGGCCGACCCGTCGCGGCTCGACGACCTGTGGCCGGGGCTCGAGAAGATCGCCATCGACCACGCCGTCGCCGAGCCGGCCGCCGACGCCGGCCGGGTCGTCGTCGTGCCTGCCCCGTTCGGCTGGGACGACGTCGGGGACTTCGCGAGCCTCTCGAGCCTCCTGCCGCACGGCGACGGGCCGGTGACGGTCGTCGGGGACGCCGCCGACGTGACGAGCGTCGACACCGAGGGGCTCGTCGTCGCCGCCGGTGGCCGGCGGGTCGCCGTCGTGGGGCTCGACGACGTCGTGGTCGTCGACACCCCGGACGCCGTCCTCGTCACGACCCGGGCCCGGGCGCAGGACGTGAAGAAGGTCGTCGACGCCCTCAAGGCGTCGGGCCGCACCGACCTCACGTGACGTCGCGCCGGTCGTAGGCGACGGCCCCGGCGAGGACGAGCGCCGCGGCGAGCAGGGTGAGCGCCAGCGCCTCCGTGGCCGCGAACGAGCCTCCCGGCAGCTGGGACAGGTGCGTGAACGGGGAGAGGTCGACGACCCACCCCGGCAGCTGCATCGTCGGGCCGAGCTCGCCGACGACGAACGCCACGAGGGCCACCCCCCACGCGGTCGGGGCGAACCGTGGGGTGGCGCCGGCCAGCAGGGCCGCGACCCCGATGAGCACCCAGACCGCCGGCAGGGTCGCGAGCGACGCGGCGAGGGTCTCGCCGACGCCCGGGGCCGCGGCGCTGGTCCGCGAGCCGACGAACCCGACGACGAGTCCGACGACGGTCATCAGGACGGCTGGCAGGACGATCCCGACGGCGACGTGCGCGCCGTACCAGTGCGCCCGCCGGGTGGGGGTGGCGAGGACGGACTCGGTGAGCCCCGCTCGCTCGGCCGCGGTGAGGCGCAGCACGAGCCCGATGCCGGCGGCGGCGACCGCGATGGCGACGAACTTCGTCTCCGTCGCGAGGTAGATCTCCTCGACGCTCCCGGCGCTGCCGCCGATCGCCTCCAGGACCTGGCGCATCTGCGGGTTGTCGGCGAGGCTGCCGATGGACCCCATGAGCGAGCCGACGACGGCCCCGCCGAGGACGAGCCCCACGACCCAGCCGACGAGGGTGCCCGTCGCGAGCCGGGCGGCGAGCCCCAAGGGGCCGCCGAGGGAGCGGCCCGCCCGGGACGGCCCGCTCCGCGCCGGGAGCAGCCCGGCGCCGAGGTCGCGCCGGTCCAGGACGGCCACGGCGCCGGTGACGCCGACGACGAGCACACCCACGCCGAGGCCGAGCACCCACAGCCGGTCAGCGCCGTACGGCTCGACCCGTCCGGCCCAGCCGAGGGGCGAGAGCCAGCCGAGGGCGTGCACGGCGCTGCCCTCGGTCGCGGTGTCGCCGGCGGCCCGCACGAGGTACGCGGCGCCGACGGCACCGAACGCCAGGCCCCCGGCGCCGCGGGTGGTCGACGCCACCTGGACGGCGAGGGCGGCGATACCGACCATCGCGAGACCGGCCGTGGCCCACGACACGGCGAACGCCAGGGAGCCCCGGCCGTCCAGCCCGAGGGCGGCCAGCCCGGCGCCGGCCAGCGCGCTTGCCACGAGGACGGCGCCGACGGCGAGGGTGACGGCGGAGGCGAGCGGCGCCCAGCGCCCCACGACGCCGGCGCTGACCAGCTCGAGCCGCCCGTCGTCCTCCTCGGTCCGGGTGTGTCGGCGGACGACGACGAGCGCGAGGATGCTGGTGAGGACGGCACCCATCATCACCGTCTTGAAGACCGCCAGGGCGTCGGCGGTGGGCGAGCCCAGCGGGCCGTACATCGCGACGACCGCGGGGTTGGCGATGATCTCGCCCAGACCCGCCGCGGCCGTCGCGTCGTCGGGGTAGATGTCCAGGGTCGCCCGGGCGGAGCCGAGGGCGAGGACGAGCAGCCCGAGGATGCTCGCCGGGATCAGTACCCGGTCGCGGCGCACGGCGAGGCGCAGCAGCTCGGCCGTGCCGGCGAGGCGGGTCATGTCGGCACCTCCTCGTAGGCCGGGCTGGTGCGGTCGTAGCGGGCGAGGAAGAGCTCTTCGAGGGTCGGTGGCTGGCACGTGAGCCCGGTGACCCCCCGGCGGGCGAGCTCGGCGACGAGGGTGCCGAGGTGCTCGGCCTCGACCGCGCAGCTCAGGTGGGTGCCGTCGACGGCGACGTCGCCGACCCCGGGCCAGCGGCTCGCCTCGGCCACGTCCGGGACGTCGGTGAGCGAGGCGCGCACCCGCGTGCGGGTGAGCCCGCGGAGCTCGGCGAGGCTGCCGGAGTCCACGACCTTGCCGGCCCGCACGATGCTCACCCGGTCGCAGGCGCGCTCGACCTCACTGAGGATGTGGCTCGAGAGCAGGACGGTGCGCCCGTCGCGGCGCACCGCCACCAGCTCGTCCTGGAAGACCTGCTCCATCAGCGGGTCGAGGCCGGCGGTGGGCTCGTCGAGCAGGAGCAGCCGGGCGTCGCTGGCCAGGGCCGCGATGAGGGCCACCTTCTGCCGGTTGCCCTTGCTGTACGCCTTGCCCTTCTTCGTCTCGTCGAGCTCGAACCGCTCGACGAGGTGGCGGCGGCGGTCCTCGTCGACACCGCCGCGGAGCCGGCCGAGGAGGTCGATGGTCTCGCCGCCGGTGAGGGTCGGCCACAGCACGACGTCCCCCGGGACGTAGGCGAGGTCGCGGTGCAGCTCGGTGGCGTCGTGCCAGGGGTCCCGGCCCAGGACGCTCGCAGTGCCGGCGTCGGGGCGGAGGAGGCCGAGGAGGGCGCGCAGGGTCGTCGACTTGCCGGAGCCGTTGGGCCCGAGGAAGCCGTGCACCTCGCCCTCGGCCACGGTGAGGTCCAGCCCGTCGAGGGCGACGGTGCGGCCGAACGCCTTGCGCAGGCCCGAGACGGTGATCGCGTCAGTCACATCCTCGACGCTACACCTGGTTCACAAGATTGTGAATGTTGTAACGTTCGCCCCATGACGACTGCCGACCCCCGACTGCAGGATGTCGCGCTGCCCCCCGCCGACGTCGTCGAGCGGCTGGGCGGCGCGCTGGCCGACCTCGGGATGCAGGTGCAGCCGGCCCGCGTGTTCGCGGCGCTGCTCGCCACCGAGGACGGCCGGCTCACCTCGGCCCAGCTCGCCGACGTCCTCGACATCAGCCCCGCCGCCATCTCCGGGGCGGTGCGCCACCTCGCCCAGGTCCGGATGATCCGCCGGGAGCGGACGCGGGGGTCGCGGCGGGACGTGTACGTCGTCCAGGACGACGCGTGGCACGACGTCCTCGTGCAGAAGGACACCCTGTACCGGCCGCTCGTCGCGGCGCTCGCCGCCGCCCACGACCGGGTGGGGCCCCACACCCGGGCCGGGGAGCGGATGCAGCTGTCGGTCGAGTTCCTGGAGTTCGTCCAGCGCGAGATGGGGGCCATGGCGGTGCGGTGGGAGGAGTACAAGCCCGACCGGGCGGCCGGCGCCGTCCGCCGGGGTTGACGACGCGTCCCCGCCCGGCGGTGCCGCCGTCGGCCGGAAACCCGGACCTGCCCGGCCGGGCGGCCCGTCCGGCGTAGACTCGGCGATCCCATGAACGATGATGCCCTCCTCGCCGCCCTCGGCGAGCGCATCACCTCGCTGTCACCCGAGCTCATCGACCTCCGGCGGGACTTCCACGCCCATCCCGAGCTGTCCCGCGAGGAGACGCGCACGACCGAGTCGGTGGCCCGACGCCTGGCGGACGCCGGCGTGGCCGTCCGGCGGCTCCCCGGCACCGGTGTCGTCGCCGATGTCGGCGCCCCCGAGCCGCAGTACCGGGTCGCCCTGCGCGCCGACATGGACGCGCTGCCGGTGCGCGAGCGCTCCGGGCTGCGCTACGGCTCGAAGAACCCCGGGGTGTGCCACGCGTGCGGGCACGACGTGCACACGGCCGCCCTCGTCGGAGCCGTCATCGCGCTGCACGCGGTCGAGGAGTCCCTCGCCGAGCGGGGCATCGCCGTGCGCGCCATCTTCCAGGCGGCCGAGGAGGTCATGCCCGGCGGTGCCATCGACGCCATCGCGGCGGGCGCCCTCGAGGACGTCGACAGCATCTTCGCCGTCCACTGCGACCCGAGCATCGACGTCGGCGAGGTCGGGCTGCGTGAGGGCGCGCTGACGGCCGCGGCCGACCAGATCGCGGTGACCCTGCACGGGCGCGGCGGCCACACCTCGCGCCCCCAGCTCACCGAGGACCTCGTCTACGCGCTGGCCAAGGTCGTCACCGACGTCCCGGCCGTCCTGGGCCGACGGCTCGACCCGCGCACCGGCGCGGCGCTGGTGTGGGGGATGGTCGGCGCCGGCCGGGTCGCCAACGTCATCCCGTCCACGGGGGAGTGCCGCGGCACGCTGCGGATGCTCGACGCCGAGTCGTGGCTGACGGTCGGGCCGCTCCTGGAGGAGATCGTCCACGGCGTCGTCCAGCCCTACGGGGTGCAGGCGAAGGTGGAGCGCCTCAAGGGGGTCCCGCCGGTCGTCAACACCGGCGACGGGATCTCCGCGCTGCGTCGGGCGGCACTCGCGAGCCGGGTCGCGCCCGTCCAGACGGCGCAGTCCCTGGGCGGCGAGGACTTCTCGTGGTACCTCGCGCACTGCACCGGGGCGATGGCCCGCCTCGGCACCCGGACCCCCGGGGGCCCGACGTACGACCTGCACCAGGGCGACCTCGTCGTCGACGAGCGTTCCGTCGCCCTCGGGGCCCGTCTTCTCGCGTCCGTCGCCGTCGTCCGCGGCCTCGACGCCCGCCGCACCGCACCCCCGGAGGACACCGCATGAGCGCCGACATCGACTGGGACGCCCTGCACGCCGAGGCCGTCCGGATGACCGAGCACGCGTACTGCCCCTACAGCGACTTCCCCGTCGGGGTCGCGGGGCTCGTCGACGACGGCCGGGTCGTCTCGGGGTGCAACGTCGAGAACGCGGGGTACGGGGTCACCCTCTGCGCCGAGTGCGGCATGGTCTCGCAGCTGCACGCCACCGGCGGCGGCCGGCTCGTCGCCGTGTACTGCGTCGACGGCCGGGGCGACACCCTGATGCCGTGCGGCCGGTGCCGGCAGCTGTTGTGGGAGAACGGCACTCCTGACACGCTGCTGCAGACCCCCGAGGGGGTCCGGACGATGCGCGAGATGCTGCCGCAGGCGTTCGGCCCTAACGACCTCGAGACCCGCCGCCCCTGATTTCCCGACTTTTCAGGCCGGCGTCCGCGCGACACGCGCTGCGTACCCGGCTGTGGGCCTGAAAAGTGGGGAACGCGGGGGCTGCCATGATGTCCGGATGAGCGAAGCCTTCGACGCCGTCGACGTCATCATCGCCAAGCGCGACCGCCACGAGCTGACCGACGAGCAGATCCGCTGGGTCGTCGACGCCTACACCCGCGAGGCCGTCGCCGAGGAGCAGATGAGCTCCCTGGCGATGGCGATCCTCCTCAACGGGATGACCCGCCGCGAGATCGCCACGTGGACCGCGGCGATGATCGCCAGCGGCGAGCGGATGGACTTCTCCGCGCTGTCCCGGCCGACCGCCGACAAGCACTCCACCGGCGGCGTCGGCGACAAGATCACCCTGCCGCTGGCCCCCCTCGTCGCCGTGTTCGACGTCGCGGTGCCGCAGCTCTCGGGCCGCGGGCTCGGGCACACCGGCGGCACACTCGACAAGCTCGAGTCGATCCCCGGCTGGCAGGCGGGCCTGTCGAACGAGGCGATGCTCCGCCAGCTCGAGGACGTCGGCGCGGTCATCTGCGCGGCGGGCTCCGGGCTCGCCCCTGCCGACAAGAAGCTGTACGCGCTGCGCGACGTCACCGGCACCGTCGAGGCCATCCCGCTCATCGCGTCCTCGATCATGAGCAAGAAGATCGCCGAGGGCACCGGCGCCCTGGTCCTCGACGTCAAGGTCGGCAGCGGCGCCTTCATGAAGAACCTCGAGGACGCCACCGAGCTCGCCCGCACCATGGTCGCCCTCGGGACGGACGCCGGCGTCACGACGGTCGCGCTGCTCACCGACATGTCGACCCCGCTCGGGCTCACCGCGGGCAACGCGCTCGAGGTCCGCGAGTCCGTCGAGGTGCTCGCCGGCGGCGGGCCCGCCGACGTCGTCGAGCTGACCGTCCGGCTGGCCGAGGAGATGTTGGAGGCCGCCGGCCGCGGCGGCCAGGACGTGCGCGCCGCCCTCACCGACGGGCGCGCCATGGACGCGTGGCGCCGGATGATCGCGGCCCAGGGCGGCGACCCCGACGCGACGCTGCCGGTCGCCGAGCACACCCAGGAGGTCAAGGCCACCTCCTCCGGGGTCCTCACCCGCCTCGACGCCTACGCCGTCGGGGTCGCGGCCTGGCGCCTCGGCGCCGGCCGCGCCCGCAAGGAGGACCCGGTGCAGGCCGGGGCCGGGGTCGAGATGCACGCGAAGCCCGGGGACACCGTGCGGGAGGGGGACGTGCTGCTCACCCTGCACACCGACACCCCGGAGCGGTTCGCCCGCGCCGAGGAGGCCCTCGACGGCGGCATCGAGATCGGCGGGACGGAGCCCGAGGCGACCTCCGTCGTGCTCGACCGCATCGCCTAGTGGCTCGACCGGCCCATTGCCGGGGGTGATCCTGCGGCCTACGGTCGAGGAGTCCTCGCCGGTCGGCGGGGTCTGTGGAAGGAACCCAATGCCGGAGTTCATGGATGTCCATCACGGAATGGTCGGGATCACGCCGGAGGGGCTGAGAGAGGCCCACGCCGCCGACGTCGCCATCCAGTCCGAGGAAGGCGTCGTCTTCAAGCACGCCTGGGCGGACCCGGAGTCAGGGGTCGCCTACTGCCTGTCCGAGGGTCCGTCGGCCGAAGCCGTCCAGCGGATCCACGAGCGGGCCGGCCACCCGTACGACGAGATCCACCCGGTCCCCGTCACGGCCTGAGCCGGTCGGGGTGGGGCCGGGGGGAGGCGCGGTCGCACTAGGGTGAGGCCGTGCCTCCCGCCTCCACCTCTGCCGTGCCCGCCTCCGTCGTCGCCCGCGCCCCGAAGGCGCTGCTGCACGACCACCTCGACGGCGGGCTGCGTCCGGCCACCGTCGTCGAGCTCGCCGAGGCCTCGGGCTACGACGCGCTGCCGACCACCGACCCGGAGGCGCTCGGCACCTGGTTCCGCGACGCCGCGGACTCCGGCTCCCTCGAGCGCTACCTCGAGACCTTCTCGCACACCGTCGCGGTCATGCAGACCGCGGAGCAGCTGACCCGGGTCGCACGCGAGTGTGCGCTCGACCTCGCGGCCGACGGCGTCGTGTACGCCGAGTCCCGGTTCGCCCCCGAGCTGCACGTGGAGGGTGGCCTGTCGCTGCCGCAGGTCGTCGAGGCCGTCCTCGCCGGCTTCCGGGAAGGCGAGCAGGAGGCGGCCGCCGCGGGCACCCCGATCCGGATGAGGGCGCTGCTCACGGCGATGCGGCATGCCGCCAACGGCCGCGAGATCGCCGAGCTCATGGTCGCCTACCGCGACCGGGGCGTCGGCGGCTTCGACATCGCCGGGGCCGAGGCGGGGTTCCCGCCCACCCGGCACCTCGACGCCTTCGAGTACCTCCAGCGCGAGAACGCGCACTTCACGATCCACGCCGGGGAGGCCTTCGGCCTGCCGAGCATCTGGGAGGCGCTGCAGTGGTGCGGCGCCGAGCGGCTCGGCCACGGGGTCCGGATCGTCGACGACATCACCGTCGGCGACGACGGCGAGACCACCCTCGGCCTGCTCGCGGCGTACGTGCGCGACCGCCGCATCCCGCTCGAGATGTGCCCGAGCTCGAACATCCAGACCGGGGCGGCCGAATCCGTCGCGACGCACCCGATCACGCTGCTCAAGGACCTGCGCTTCCGGGTGACGGTCAACACCGACAACCGGCTCATGAGCGGCACGTCGATGTCGCGCGAGATGCAGCTGCTCGTCGACGAGGCGGGCTGGACCCTCGAGGACCTGCGCTGGGCCACGATCAACGCGATGAAGTCGGCGTTCCTGCCCTTCGACGAGCGCCTCGAGCTCATCGAGCACGTCGTCAAGCCCGGCTACGCCGCGCTCGGGTCGGCGCGCTGACCCTCGCAGCTCAGCCCAACGGGTCGGCGCCGACGACCCGGTGCCGCAGCGCCTGCTCGCGGCCGAGCCGCTCGGTGTCGCGGCGCCGACGCTCGGCGATGACGGCCGCGAGGACGTACTCGCCGTGGAAGCCCGGCGGCGGCGCCGGTGCGACGTAGCGGAGCACCTCGCCCAGCAGCTGCCGGCCGATCGGCTCGCGGGACTCGGGGGTCAGGGCTCCGGCGCGGGCCAGGAACTGGCGGACGGCCACGGTGAGCCCCGACGGCAGGGCCGCGACGTCGGCCGAGCGCGCCCAGGCCTCGAGCGGGGCGGGCATCTGCGGGGGCGGCTGCAGGCGCAGCTTCGAGCGCTGGGTGACGACGTAGGTCCCTGCCGCCAGGTCGCCGAGCCGCTTGCACCGGGGGTTGACGATGGACGACACGAGCGGCGCGATGCCCGACAGGAGGTAGATCTCGACGAACCCGACGAGCGCCCGCGCGATGGCGTGCCGCGCCGTGATGGGGCCGCCGTCGTCGCGCACGACGCGCAGGCCGAGCGCGAGCTTGCCGAGGGTGCGCCCCCGGGTCAGGGTCTCGACGGTGGCCGGGAAGGCGACCGTGACCGCGACGACCCCGACGAGGGTGACGGCGGTGGCGACGGCGTTGGAGGTGTCGGCGACGAGCACGCCGAGCCCCCAGATCATGCCGATGAGGAGGGCGACGGCGACGGCGAGGTCGATGATCCCGCTGGCCGCGCGGTGCATCGTGCTCGCCACGGGCAGCTCGACGGCGACGCCCTCGCCCGTGACGACGTCCTCGGCGGCGTACGCCCGGTACCCGGTCCCGCGGCTGCCGCTCTCGTCCACGGGGACAGGCTAACCGGCGTCGCCGGCCCGGACCGGTCACCTAGGCTGACCGCGTGGACCTCGATGCGTACGTCGCCGCGCACCACGCGCAGTGGCACCGGCTCGAGCAGCTCGTCGGGCGCCGCCACCTCACCGGCGCCGAGGCCGACGAGCTCCTCGACCTCTACCAGCGCGTCTCGACCCACCTGTCGGTCGTCCGCTCGGCCAGCCCCGACCCGGCGGTCGTCGCGCACCTGTCCTCCGTGCTGTCCCGAGCCCGGCTGGCCACCGCCGGGAAGCGCACCGGCACCTGGGCGGCGCTGGGCGCGTTCTTCACGACGACCTTCCCCGCCGCGCTCTACCGGCTCCGGTGGTGGTGGGTCACGACGGCCCTGGCCAACGTCGCCATCGCGTTCGCTGTGGGGTGGTACGCCTACCGGCACCCCCAGGTGTGGACGTCGGTGATGTCGCCCGCCCAGATCGAGTCCTTCGTCGGCACCGACTTCGAGCAGTACTACTCCGAGTACGCCCACCTCGACTTCACCGGCCTGGTGTGGACGAACAACGCGTGGGTGTCGGCCCAGGTCATCGCGTTCGGGATCCTCGGGCTGCCGGTCGTCTACGTCCTGGCGACGAACGTCCTCAACGTCGGGATCGCGGGCGCGCTCATGGCCTACCACGACCGGACCGGGCTGTTCTTCGGGCTGATCCTGCCGCACGGGCTGCTCGAGCTCACCGCCATCTTCGTCGCCGGCGCCGTGGGGCTGCGGATCTTCTGGTCCTGGGTCAGCCCCGGGCCGCTGCCGCGCGGGCAGTCGCTGGCCCGGGAGTTCCGCTCGGCCGTCGCGGTCGCGCTCGGCCTCGTCGCCGTCCTCTTCGTCAGCGGCGTCATCGAGGGCTTCGTCACCCCGTCGGGGCTGCCGACCTGGGCCCGCATCGGCATCGGCGTCGTCGCCGAGACCGCCTTCCTGCTCTACGTCTTCGTCGTCGGGCGGGCCGCTGCCGCGCGGGGCGCCACCGGGGACCTCACGGTGCGCGACGTCGGCGACACCCTGCCGGTCGCCGGCTGAGCAGTCTTCGCCGAGCGGTGACCATGCGGCCACCCCGGTCGAGAGACGAGAACGTGCCGTGTTTGCTCCAGGGCCCGCGGCATGTTCTCGTCGTTCGACTGCGAGGAGCGGGAGTTCGCTCAGAGGAGGCCCTGGCGCTTGAGCGCCAGGTAGTGGTCGGCCAGCCGCACCGGCAGCTCGTCCGGTGGTGCGTCGAGGACGTCGACGCCGAGCCGGCCGAGGGCCTCGGCGGCGGCGCCGCGCAGGGCGAGGGTCCGCTCGGCCGCGGCGGCACCCCAGACCTGCGTGGACCCGTCCCGGGCGGCGCGCATCGCGTCCAGCGCGGGGTCGGCCACCGATGCGACGACGACCCGGTGGTGGTTGACGAGGGCCGGCAGCACGGGCAGCAGCCCTTCTTCGACGGCGGCCGGCTCGAGCGGGGTGAGCAGGACCACGAGCGACCGATGGGTCGACCGGGTCACCTCGGCGGCCAGCACCCCCCAGTCGGTCTCGACGACCTGCGGATCGACGGGCGCCAGCGTGCTGATGACGTCGTGCAGCAGCGCCGCGCGGTCGGCGCCGGTGACCCGGGCCCGTACCCGCCGGTCGCCCGCGACGACCTGCACTCGGTCGCGCGCGTGCCCCGCGAGCGCGGTGAGGAGGAGGGCGGCGTCCATCGCCGCGTCGAGCCGGGGCGCGTCGCCCACCCGTCCGGCGCTCGTGCGCCCGGTGTCGATGACGATGACGATGCGCCGGTGCTGCTCGGGCTGCCAGGTCCGCACGACGAGGTTGCGGCGCCGGGCCGTGGCACGCCAGTCGATGGACCGGACGTCGTCGCCCTCGACGTAGTCGCGCAGGCTGTCGAACTCGGTGCCCTGCCCGCGCGTGCGCACCGCCGCCCGGCCGTCGAGCTCGCGGAGCACCGCGAGCCGGCTCGGCAGGTGCTTGCGCGACGGGAAGGCGTGCAGGACCCGGACCCGCCCCGGCACCTCGACCGAGCGCTGGCGCGCGGCGAGGCCGAGCGGCCCGGCCAGGCGGACCGTCACGCGGTCGGCGCGCCGGTCGCCCCGGCGGGTCGGTACGAGCGTGGTGGTGACCCGGCGCCGCTCGCCCGGCGGCACGGAGACCGGGTGCCGTCCGGGCCGGGACCCCGCCGACGGGGGCCACCCGTCGCGCACCACGCCGCGGGCGGTCCGGCGGCCGGTGTTCTCCACGATGATGCTGGTGGACAGCGACTCCCCGAGCCGCACCTGGGTCTCGCCCTCCCGGGTCAGCCGCAGGCCGCCCGGAGCGGCGGCGAGCGCGAGGTCGAGGCCGACGAGCACGAGCCAGACGAGCAGCCAGACCCACACGGTCGACGCCGCCGGCCGCAGCACGACCGGGACGAGGCCGAGCAGGAGCAGCGCCGCGGCGCGGGTCGTCAGGGTCATCAGCGGGGGACGGGCACCGACGCGAGGACGCTGTGCAGCACCGAGGTGACCGAGGTGCCCTCGAGCTCGGCCTCGGGCCGGAGCATGAGCCGGTGCGCGAGGGTGGCCAGGGCGAGGGCCTTCACGTCGTCCGGGGTGACGTAGCCGCGGCCGCTGAGCCACGCCCACGCCCGGCTCGTCGCGAGCAGCGCGGTCGCCCCGCGCGGGGACACCCCGAGCGCCAGCGACGGCGAGACGCGGGTGGCCCGGGCGAGGTCGACGACGTAGCCGATGATCTCGGGGGAGACCTGCACCTGCCGGACGGCGGCGGCCCCGGCCTCGAGGTCGGCGGCCGTCGCGACGGGCCGGATGCCCGCGGCCGCGAGGTCGCGCGGGTCGAACCCGGCCGCGTGCCGCTCGAGCACCGCGACCTCGTCGGCCCGCTCGGGGACGGGCAGCTGCACCTTGAGGAGGAAGCGGTCGAGCTGGGCCTCGGGCAGCGGGTAGGTGCCTTCGTACTCGACGGGGTTCTGGGTGGCGGCGACAAGGAACGGGGAGGGCAGCGGGTGCGGCGTGCCGTCGACCGACACCTGCCGCTCCTCCATCGCCTCGAGCAGCGCCGACTGGGTCTTCGGGGGAGTGCGGTTGATCTCGTCCGCGAGGAGGAGGTTGGTGAACACCGGGCCCGGGCGGAAGCTGAAGTCGCCCTCCTTGGCGTCGAAGACGAGCGAGCCGGTGAGGTCGCCGGGCATGAGGTCGGGGGTGAACTGGACGCGCTTGGTCCCGATGTCGAGGGACGCGGCGAGCGAGCGGACGAGCAGCGTCTTCGCGACCCCCGGGACACCTTCGAGGAGGATGTGGCCCCGGCACAGCAGCGCGACGAGCATCCCGGCGACGGCCGCGTCCTGCCCGACGACGGCCTTGCCGACCTCCGCGCGCACCCGGACGAGCGCGGCGCGGGCGTCGGAGGCCGCGGGGGCGGGCGCACCGGCGGACCCGGAGGCGGCAGAGTCGGCCCCGGTGCCGCGGTCGTCGGTCGCCGGGGCGGGCGGGGTGGGGTGCTCAGTCATGACGTACGGACCTTCTCCTCGAGATGGGCGAGCTGCTGGGCGAGCATGACGAGGGCTGCCTCGTCGGACGGGGGGACGTCACGCAGGAGTGCGTCGACCTCGGCGGCGGGGGTCCCGGTGGCCTCGGCGACCGCCGCGACGAGCGCCGGGTGGGAGGTGCCGGCTGCCAGGCCGAGCCGGGCGGCGAGCCGGCCGGCGCCGGCCCGCCGCAGCACGCTGGCGGCGCGCGCGCGGTCGCCCGCGGCACGGTAGAGCTCGGCGCGGCTCTCGGTGGTCTCGGTGGCCCGCACGACGACCGGCAGGGGTTCGGGCACGAGCCGCCCGAGCCGCCGCCCCCGGGCCAGGGCGAACACGAGGAAGGCCAGGGCGGCGACGGCCAGGCCGGGCTCGACCCACGCGGGCCACACCGACTGCTCGTCGGCCGGAGCGGGGTTCTGGGTGAGGTCGTCGGCCGCCGGGTGGTACCAGACGAGGGTCGGCGACGCCCCGAGGAGCCGGACGACGAGCCCCGCGTGGTCGGCCTCGGTGACGAAGCGGTTGGTGGCGGCGTCGGGGAAGCCGACGACGGTGACCGGCGCGTGGCCGTCGGTGGCCGGGAGGTCGACGGAGGCCCAGCCGGTCGGGGGCGGCTCGGCGCTGCTGCCGCGATCCTCCGGCGGCACGAGCGGGTAGCACGCCCGGGCGCCCGCCGGGAGGTCCTCGGCGGTGGCGAGGATCGACCACGAGACCCGGGCGAGCTCGTCGTCCGGGCGCACCCACGGAACGCCGCAGTCCGCGGCGTCGGGGTCGACCGGCGGGTACGTCACCTCGACGCCGAGACCGAGGTCGGCGAGCACGCGCGGTGCTCCGTCGAGGAGGACCACCCGGTCGGCCCCACGGGTCTCCCGCAGCAGCCGACGCGCGGCGGTCGAGGTGAGGAGGTCGGAGTTGCCGACGACGACCGTCACCCCCGGGCCGGCGCCCGTCGCATCGACGGCGTCACCCGCCGTGCCGACGACCCGGACGTCGACGCCCTGGTCGGTGAGGACCTCGACGAGGGCACGCGTCCCGGACTGCCCGGTGCCGTCGGGGTGGAGGTACTCCTCGGGGGACGGGGACCCGGCCGCGAGGGCGACGAGGACGCCTCCGACGACGAACACGAGCACCCAGACCACGACGTCGCGGACGCGCCGGGCGGCACGACCCGTGTCGGCGCCGGCGGGGGCGATGCCCGCGGGCGCGGCGGGGGTGGTCGTCGTCATCCGGCCGCCTCCGCGGCGACGTGGCCCGGACGGGAGGGGCGGGTGGCGGTGAGCCGGTCGTCGAGGGCCAGGACGCCGCGCGCCTGGGCCTCGGTGGCGGGCCGGTCGCCGTAGCGGACGGCGTCGAAGGAGTCGGCCGCGGCGATGAGGGCGGCGTCCTCGGCGGGGAAGGCAGTGGCCAGCTCGAGGGCCACCTCGTGCGCCGTCCGCCCCGGTGCGTCGTCGAGCACAACCCGCTCCACGGCGGCCCGCGCGACGGCGCGCACCCCCTCGAGGACCGCCGTGTCCCAGTCGCCCCGGTCCGCAGCGGCCCGGGCCTGGCGACGCAGGACGGCGGCCGGGAGGTCGGGGACGTCGAGGACACCGGAGCCGGCCTGGGCGCCGGAGGAGCCGACCTCGCGGCGCAGGACGCGGTACAGCACCAGCGCGAGCACCCCGACGAGAAGCCCGATCGCGACCGGGAGGAACACCGACGGCAACCCCCCGTCGGGGGAGCTCGACAGGAGCCGGTCGAGCCATTCGCGCAGCCGCTCCAGCAGCCCGGGCTGGGCGTTGTACCGGGCGCTCGACAGTTCCTCCTCCAGCCAGCGTCGCGCCTCGTCCGACGTGGGGTCCAGGGGGACGTCGAGGGGCAGCACGAGGTGCGGGAGGGTGGGCACGGGTGGGCTCAGCCGGGGGGCGTCGGCCACGGTGGCGCCGCGGCGCCCTGCGCGGTCTGGATCAGCTGGACGTCGAGACCCTCCCGGCGGATCCGCGCGTCGACGTAGAGCAGCGCGTCGACCCCCGCGCTGAACGGGGTGGTGAGGGCCCCGGTGAGGAGGCCGGCGATGCCCGACGTCACGGTCTGCAGCACGAGGAAGTTCCCGCCGCTGGGGTCATCGGCCAAGGTCAGGCCGACGATGAAGAACAGGAGAAAGGTGATGGGCAGGGTGATGACCGACGCGGCGACCCCGACGATGAGCCCGGTGAGGAGCCGGAGCCCGAGGATCCGCCAGAAGGGGCCCTTCACGGGGCTGCCCACGAGCCGGGCCGAGCGGAGCAGGCCCGCGAAGACGCCGACCCGCTCGATGACGATGGCGGGGGTGGCGAACGCCCAGGCCGTCGAGAGGTAGAACAGCGCCGCCATGAGGGCGATGAACCCCAGGATCCCGACGAGGACGTAGACCCCGATGTTGCCCCCGCCGGCTGTCTCCCCGAAGACGATGACGCCGACCGGGATGCCGACCGTCACCGCGACGACGACGAGCGCGGCCAACAGGGTGACGAGGACCGCGCCGAGCATCGCGGGGACCCGCCCGCGAGTGGCGCGCCAGGTCTGGCCCATCGACACCTTCCGGCCGAGGACCGCCTGGCCGATGACCTGGGCGAGGAAGCCGGCGAGGAGGATCGAGGCGAACACCTGGGCGATCGAGGGCAGGTAGACCCCGAGGATCCCGAGACCGAAGCCGTCGGGGAGCGTGTCGGACGCGCCGCTCGAGCCGTCGTCGAGGAAGGAGAACGAGGTCTGCCCGGCGAGCCAGGAGCCGAGCGCGGTGGCGGGGACGAGGAACGCGAGCGTGGTGAGCGCGGCGAGGCCGATGGTCGCGGCGGGGTTGCCGCGGACGGCCTTGAGGACGCCGCCGTACAGGTCACCGAGCGTCAGCGGGCGCAAGGGGATGATGCCGGGCCGGTAGTCCATCTGGCCGTAGGGGGCCTGGCCGGGAGGCGCCCAGCCGCCGCCGGGGGGCGGAGCGGAACCGGGCGGGGGACCCGGCGCCGGAGGCGGCGGCGGTGGGGGCTGCGGTGTGGGCTCCGCGGACGGCGGGGTCCCGGGCGCGGACCCCGGCGGGACCCACGGCTGGTCGGTCATCGGCGGGTCCCCTCGTGCGGCACGCCGCAACCCTAACCGAGGAGGCTGCGCTCCACGGTTGCGGCGCGGGAACCCGCGGCACCGAGTGCGGTCTGCCGCGCGACGATGCCCGGCTCGTCGCGCATGAGCCGCCAGCCGCGTCGAACGAGGACCGGCGGGGACTTGCGGCGTTCCTTGAGGTCGCGGGCCAGGCGGCGGACGAACGTCACGACGGGCCGGTGGTGCACGCACCAGGCGCTGTGCAGCATCCCCTCGGCGTCGAGCCGGGCGACGATGTCGGCCGCGAAGATCCCCTCGGCGAGGACGAGGTCGTGCGGGGCCGCCGTCACCTCGTGGCTGCCGACGGCGCGGCTGCGTGAGATGTCGTAGACGGGGAGCTCGGTGCGCCCGGTGTCGAGCAGCTCGCGCAGGCCGGCGACGGCGCGGTCGGCGTCCCAGCTGTCGGGGTGGTCCCAGTCGAGGATGCCGAGGTCGGGGTGCCGGGGCATCGCGGGGTCGTCCTCGTCGCGGTAGAAGTCGTCGAGCCGGAAGACCGGCCAGCCGCGGGCCGCGCGCAGCCGGTGCGCGAGGCGGGACTTGCCGGAGCCGCTCGGGCCGGCGAGGACGACGACGCGTCGGCGGCCGGGGCGAGGGGAGGGCCGGGCCTGGTCGGAGTCCGTCGCCTGCTCACCCACGGGCGACGATTCTAGGGCCCCGCGCGGGCTGCCCAGACGGGGTCAGCGGCCCTTGGGGTGCCAGACGGTCTTGGTCTCGAGGAACGCCGTGAGACGCGACAGGTCGGGGGTCGGCTCGAAGTCGGGCTCCACGGCCTCGACGCCGGACCCGCCGGGCCGCAGCACCCGCTTGAGGTTCTCGGCGGCGGCGAGCTCGAGCGCGCCCCACTCGACCCCGTCGGCGCCCGCGGCACCGGTGAGGTCGATGGCGTTGACGTCACGGTGCGACGCGAGCCACGGCGCCACCTCGGCGGTGCGGCCGGTGACGACGTTGACGACCCCGCCCGGCACGTCGGACGTCGCGAGGCACTCGGCGAGGTCGATGGCCGGCAGCGGGCGCTGCTCGGAGGCCAGGACGACGCAGGTGTTGCCCGAGACGATGACCGGTGCGAGCACCGACACGAGCCCCAGCAGGCTGGAGGTCTGCGGTGCGAGGACGGCGACGACCCCGGTGGGCTCCGGCGCCGAGATGTCGAAGTACGGCCCGGCGACGGGGTTGAGCCCGCCGAGGATCTGCGGGTACTTGTCGGACCAGCCCGCGTACCAGACCCACCGGTCGATGGCGGCCGACACGGTGGCCTCGGCACGCGCGGGCGTGAGCCCCTCGGAGTCACGGACGTCCTGGACGAGCTGGGCCCGCCGACCTTCCATGACCTCGGCGACGCGGTAGAGCACCTGGCCGCGGTTGTAGGCGGTGGCACCGGCCCACCCGGGCTGCGCCTTGCGCGCGGCGACGACCGCGTCGCGGGCGTCCTTGCGCGAGCCCATCGCGGCGTTCGCGAGGAACGCCGGCGCCGACCTGCGACCGGTGGGGGTCGCGAGCACCTCGTAGGACCGGCCGCTCTCGGAGCGGGGGAACTTGCCCCCGATGTAGAGCTTGTACGTCTTGCGGACGTCCACCCGCGTGCTCACTGGCCACTCCCGGTCTTCACGTACGCCGCGAGCCCGTGGCGGCCGCCTTCACGGCCGTACCCGGACTCCTTGTACCCGCCGAACGGCGAGGTCGGGTCGAACTTGTTGAACGTGTTGGCCCAGACGACGCCCGCGCGCAGCTGGTCGGCCATCCACAGGATGCGGCTGCCCTTCTCGGTCCAGATGCCGGCCGAGAGGCCGTACGGGGTGTTGTTCGCCTTCGCGACGGCCTCGCCCGGCGTGCGGAACGTCAGGACCGAGACGACGGGCCCGAAGATCTCCTCCTGGGCGATCCGGTGCGTCTGCGAGACGTTGCTGAAGACGGTGGGCCGGAACCAGAACCCCGCCCCGGGCAGGTCGCAGCCGGAGTCCCAGCGCTCGGCGCCCTCGGCCTCGCCGGCGGCGGTCATCTCGACGATGCGCTTGAGCTGGGCCTTGGAGTTGATGGCGCCGACGTCGGTGTTCTTGTCCATCGGGTCACCGACCCGCAGGGTCTTGAGGCGACGCTTGAGCCGGCGCAGCATCTCGTCGGCGACGTTCTCCTGGACCAGGATCCGGCTGCCGGCGCAGCACACGTGGCCCTGGTTGAAGAAGATGCCGTTGACGATGCCCTCGACGGCCTGGTCGATGGGGGCGTCGTCGAAGATGATGTTCGCGCCCTTGCCGCCGAGCTCGAGGGTCGCCTTCTTGCGGGTCCCCGCGATGGAGCGGGCGATCATCTTGCCGACGTTCGTCGAGCCGGTGAAGGCGAGCTTGTCGATGCCGGGGTGGTCGACGATGGCCTGCCCCGTCGGGCCCGCGCCGGTGACGATGTTGACGACGCCCGGCGGCAGGTCGGCCTGCCGGCAGATCTCGGCGAAGAGCAGGGCCGTCAGCGGGGTCGTCTCGGCCGGCTTGAGCACGACGGTGTTGCCGCAGGCCAGGGCCGGGGCGACCTTCCACGCGAGCATCATGAGCGGGAAGTTCCACGGGATGATCTGGCCGACGACGCCGACGGGCCGGGGGTTCTCGCCGAGCGCCGCGTAGTCGAGCTTGTCGGCCCAGCCCGCGTGGTAGAAGAAATGCGCCGCGACGAGGGGGACGTCGACGTCGCGGCTCTCCTTGATGGGCTTGCCGTTGTCGAGGGTCTCCAGGACGGCCAGCTCGCGGGCGCGCTCCTGGATGATCCGCGCGATCCGGTAGAGGTACTTGCCGCGGTCGGCGCCGCTCATCCGCGACCAGACCCGGGTGTACGCGGTGCGGGCGGCCCGGACGGCGGCGTCGACGTCGTCCTCGCCGGCCTCGGAGACCTCGGCGAGGACCTCCTCGGTGGCGGGGTTGACGGTCTTGAACGGGGTGCCGCCGGTGGCCTCGACGAACTCGCCGCCGATGAACAGCCCGTAGCTGCTGGCGATGTCGACGACGGCGCGGGACTCGGGGGCCGGCGCGTACTCGAAGGTGGGCATTCGCTGCTGTCCTCAGGTGGTGGTGGTCAGTAGCCGCTGGGGGCGTCGTCGGCGACGTAGTCGGCGCCGGAGTAGGCGCCCGTGGCCATCTTCTGCCGCTGCAGGATCAGGTCGTTGAGCAGGCTCGAGGCCCCGAACCGGAACCAGTGGTTGTCGAGCCAGTCCTCGCCGGCGATCTCGTTGACGGTGACGAGGTACTTGATGGCGTCCTTGCTCGTGCGGATGCCGCCGGCCGGCTTGACCCCGACCTGGACGCCGGTCTCGTCGCGCCAGTCGCGGACGGCCTCGAGCATGACGAGGGTGACCGGCAGGGTCGCGGCGGGCGAGATCTTGCCGGTGGAGGTCTTGATGAAGTCGCCGCCCGCGAGCATCGAGAGCCACGAGGCGCGGCGCACGTTGTCGTAGGTCGAGAGCTCGCCGGTCTCCATGATGACCTTGAGGCGGGCGTCGCCGCAGGCCTCCTTGGTCTCGGCGATCTCGCGGAACACGGTGAGGTAGTCGCCGGTCAGGAACGCCCCGCGGTCGATGACCATGTCGATCTCGTCGGCGCCGTTCTCGACGGCGTCACGGGTGTCGGCGAGCTTGACGGCCCGGCTGGCGCGGCCGCTGGGGAAGGCGGTGGCCACGGCGGCGACGTTGATGTCGCTGGAGCCGAGGGTCTCGCGGGCGATGCCGGCCATGTCGCCGTACACGCAGACGGCGGCGGGGCTGGGGGTCGACAGGTCGCTCGGGTCGGGGACGAGCGCGCGGGTGGCCAGGCCCCGGACCTTGCCGGGGGTGTCGGCGCCCTCGAGCGTCGTGAGGTCGATCATCGAGATGGCGAGGTCGATGGCCCACGCCTTGCTCGTCGTCTTGATCGAGCGGGTGGACAGGGCCGCGGCGCGGGCCTCGCAGCCGACCTGGTCGACGCCCGGGAGGCCGTGCAGCCATCCGGTGAGGGCGGAGTTGGTCAGCCGCGACACTCCGAGGATGTCGCGGGCGCGCGTCGTGGGGTCGACGTCGATGGCGGTGCTCACCCCGCGAGTGTACGGGCGGCGGCGCCCGCTGGGCACCGCCGGGACGGCAGCGGCCCGGCCACCGGTGCCGGTGGCCGGGCCGCTGCGCCGGTCAGGTGCCGCAGTCGATGGTGATGGCGCCGACGGTGATGTCGTCACCGGACTCGAAGGACGAGTCGGAGGTGGACATCCGGACAGCCACTGTGACCGTCCCCGTCGCGGAGGCGACATAGGTGGCGGAGACCGAGCCACCGGGGCCGCTGGTGGTGGTGTCGACGAGGGACCCCGGGACGAGCGTGCCGTCGATGAGGAGCTCCGAGGTCATCGGATTCGGGTTGGACGTCAGCGCCGTCCAGCTGTACTGGAACGTGTAGGACTGTCCGTTGACGACGTCGAGGCTGTGCGAGGCCGAGGCGGAGTAGCTCGACAGGGGCTGGGCGTCGCTGTCGACCACGAAGGTGCCGCTGGCGAACCGAGCGCTTCCGGCCGTGGGGGTCCCGGCTTCGGAGATCACCCAACCGTCGGTCGCACTGAACGCCGGAAGGGTCGGGCAGGGGGTGGGGGAGGCGGCCATCGCCGGTGCGGCGGCACCGACGGCGATGACGGGGACGCTCCACGCGGCGCCTCGGGCGACCGCACGACGGGACGGGCGCATCGGCTCCCGGGGTGTGGGGTGCTGGGCAGCAGGGGACATCGGACGGCCTCTCGGTGCAGGGAAACGGCAGGTCGTGCAGGGTGTCGGGGGCCGGACGGCGCAGGGTGCCAGGGCTCCGACGTCCAGCACCCTAGGGCCCAGACGTAACTCCCGCCACAAGAAACGCATAAAGAATGGACATCGAAAATCAGACGTACGACGCCGATGGGGTAAATGGCGAGGCGATCGACCGAGATCCCGTCAGTCGGTGGTAGGCCGGATCTCGAGAACGGGGCATCGTCGGATCCACTGGAGGTCAGCCGGCGGTCGCCGCGGCCAGCTCCTCGCGCAGGGCCGCGAGGCGCAGGTCGGCCCGCTCGCGCGCCGCCTGTACGTCCCCGTCGGCCACTGGCTCGACGACCTCGAGGTACACCTTGAGCTTCGGCTCCGTCCCGGACGGCCGCACGATGACGCGGGAGTCGTCCGCGAGGAAGTAGCGCAGCCCCTCGGTGGGGGGTAGGCCGCCGTCGCCGCGGGCGAGGTCGTCGGTGCGCGTCACCTCGACGCCGGCCAGGCTCGCCGGGGGCTGGGCCCGGAGGCGCTCCATGATGCGGCCGATGAGCGAGAGGTCCTCGACCCGCACCGCCAGTGCGTCGGTGGCGTGCACCCCGTGGGTGCGCGCGAGGTCGTCGAGCCGGTCGGCCAGGGTCAGGCCTTGCGCCTTCAGCGTGGCCGCGAGCTCGGCGACGAGGAGCGCCGCCGAGACACCGTCCTTGTCGCGCACGTGCCCCGGGTCGACGCAGTAGCCGAGGGCCTCCTCGTACCCGTAGCGCAGGCCGGGCACCCGCCCGATCCACTTGAAGCCGGTGAGGGTCTCCTCGTGCCGGACCCCCGCCGCACCGCACATCGCCGCGAGGAGCCGCGAGGAGACGATCGAGTTGGCGAAGACGGCGTCGGGGGAGTCGGGCGCCACCCCACGCTCGAGCACGTACGAGCCGAGCAGCGCGCCGACCTCGTCCCCGCGCAGCATCCGCCACCCGCCGCGTCCCGGGACGGCCACGGCGCACCGGTCGGCGTCCGGGTCGTTGGCGACGACGAGGTCCGGGTCGGTCTGCTCGGCCAGCTCGAGGGCCGCGTCCATCGCGCCCGGCTCCTCGGGGTTCGGGAACGAGACGGTGGGGAACATCGGGTCGGGCTCGGCCTGGGACGCCACCGGGATGGGCGCGTCGAACCCGGCGGCCAGGAAGGCGCGCCGCACGGTCTCGGAGCCGACCCCGTGCAGGGCGGTGTGCACGACGGTGACGTCGCGGCGGCCGTCCGGCGCGAGGACGGTGACGACGTCGTCGAGGTAGGCCGCGAGCACGTCGTCGCCGAGGGTCTCCCAGCCGTCGTCCGCGAGCGGAACCGAGGCGACCGACTCCACCGCCGCGATGCGCTCGGCGATGAGGCCGTCGACCGGCGGCACGATCTGCGACCCGTCGCCGACGTAGACCTTGTACCCGTTGTCCTGCGGCGGGTTGTGCGAGGCCGTCACCATGACGCCCGCGTCGGCGCCGAGGTAGCGGATCGCGTAGGCCAGCACGGGGGTCGGCAGGGGGTGCGGCAGGACGACGGCGCGCCCGCCCATCCCCGTGACGACGGCGCAGGTGTCGTGGGCGAAGACGTCGGAGTTGGTGCGGGCGTCGAAGCCGACGACGACGAAGGGCTCGTCCGCGACGGTCTTCAGGTAGGCGGTGAGGCCGGCCGCGGCGCGGATGACGACCGCGCGGTTCATCCGGTTCGGCCCACCGCCGAGCTTGCCCCGCAGCCCGGCGGTGCCGAACTCGAGCATCCCGGACATCGCGTCGGCGAGCTCCTCGACCGCGGCCGCGTCGCTGCGCTCGGCCGCGTCGGCGAGGCCCAGCAGCTCGGCCCGGGTCTCGGGGTCGGGGTCGTCGGCGGCCCAGGAGCGGGCGCGGGCCAGGAGGTCGTCCAGGTCGGCGTGGTCGATGTCGGTCACCGTTCCCCCTCAGATGAGGCCGACGACGTCGGCGAGGAGGCGCCCGCACCGGTCGGCGGCCGCGCGGCCCGCGTCCAGGACCTCCTCGTGGCTCAGCGGCGTCGCCGAGATGCCGGCGGCCGCGTTCGTCACGAGCGAGATGCCGAGGATCTCCAGGCCCGCCTGGCGGGCGGCGACCGCCTCGAGCGTGGTCGACATGCCGACGAGGTCACCGCCGAGCACGCGTGCCATCCGGACCTCGGCGGGGGTCTCGTACTGCGGCCCGCGGAACTGGACGTAGACGCCCTCGTCGAGGGTCGGGTCGACCTCCTGGGCCAGGGCCCGCAGCCGCGGGGAGTACAGGTCGGTGAGGTCGACGAAGTTCGCGCCCTCGATGGGTGTGGCCGCGGTCAGGTTGATGTGGTCGGAGATGAGGACGGGGGAGCCGGGTGCCCACTCGGGCCGCAGGCCCCCACAGCCGTTGGTGAGGACGATGGCGCTGCAGCCGGCGGCCGCGGCGGTGCGCACCCCGTGGACGACCGAGCGCACCCCGCGGCCCTCGTAGAAGTGGGTCCGCGTGCCGTACACCAGGGCCCGGCGGCCGGTGTCGCCGATCGCGACCGAGCGCATCGTGCCGCTGTGGCCCTCGACGGCCGCCTTCGCGAAGCCCGGGACGTCGGTGTTCTCGATCGTGGCGAGCGTCTCGCCGACGAGGTCGCCGGCCTGGCCCCAGCCGGAGCCGAGGACGAGGGCCACGTCGTGCCGCTCGACCCCGGTGCGCTCGCGGATGACCGCGGCGGCGGCCTCGGCGACGGAGAACGGGTCGACGGCGGGGTCGGAGAGGTCGTGGGCGGCGGCGGTGTCGGTCACCGGGGCAGCGTACCGACGGGGCCCTCTGTCACCTACAGCGCTGCCGACGGCGCGGGCCTCGCTGGGATCACGTCGGGCACGGCGTCCCCGCCTGGGTGGGGGGTCGGGTCAGTCCAGGTGGCGGACGCGCGGCCACAGGACGGACCACGGCGCCACAGGGTCCTGGCAGAGCGCCACCGGCACCCCCTCCTCCTCGTTGTCGACCCCGACCCCGTTCGAGAGCCGGTCGCGGACCTCGCAGCGCTCGAAGAGCGGGACGAGCGCCTCGTACTGGGCGCCGACCACGACGACGGTGCGCGTGGCCTCCGGTGGCGGCCCGAGCTCCCACAGGTGGTTGTGCCCGCTGACGGCTCCGGCGAGCCCGAGCGCAGGACCGAAGCGGGCGACCGCCCCCGCTTCCCCGTAGTTCGAGGTGAGGACGGCCGCGTCCGGGTCGCCGGCCGCCCGCCACACGTCGGCGACCTGCTCGACGTAGCGCGGCCAGCCCACCTGGTCCCCGACGAGCGGGCCCGCCTCCGTCACGGGCGTCGCGCCGACGACGGTGAGCGGGACGACCGGCACGGCCAGCACGGTCGACACGCCGGCACTCACCGCCAGCACGCCCGCCAGGGTCCACCGCCGCCACGGGGCTGCACGGGTCCACCGCGCCACCGGGACGCACCCGGCCGCGAAGAGGGCGGCGAGCAGCGCCACGGGGTAGTGCGGCTGCGCGCCCGAGACCCAGGCGAAGGCGACGAGGACGACCGCCGCGACGACGAGCCAGCGCGCCTCGGGCCTGCGCCACGCGTGAACCGCGCCGGCCAGCCACACGGGGACGAGCAGCGGGCCGATGGCGACGAGGAGGATGAGCGGGAGCTGGGAGCGGACCTCGGCCGCGTTGTTCTCGCCGAGCGCCGCGCCCATCGCGAGCTGGGGCCAGCCGTTGACGACCTGGTAGGCGATGCTCGGCCCGGCGAGCACGACGGCGACGAGCGCCCCGGCCCAGGGCCACGGAGTGCCGAGCGAGCGCCGCGGCCCGAGCAGCAGCACCCCGAGCACGAGGCCGGCGAGGACGACCGGGATGAGCAGGCGGTTCAGCGACGCCAGGCCTGAGAGGGCGCCGACGGCGAGCCACCAGCGGGGGTCGCCCCGCAGGGCCCGGCAGGCGAGCACGACGACCCCGACGGTCATCGCCAGGTCGATCGTGGACGTGAGCAGGAGGTGGCCGAGCGCCAGGGGCAGCGTGGCGAAGGCGCCGCCCCACGCGGCGAACGCCTCGGCCCGCCGGTCCCCGCCGAGCTCGCGGGCGAGCAGGGCCAGGAGCAGCACCGTCACGGCGCTCGCGAGCGTGGCCGGCACGCGCAGCGCCCAGGGCTCGTCGACGACGGCGGCGAGCGTGCGCGCCAGCCAGGGGGCCAGGGGCGGCTGGTCGACGTACCCCCAGTCCGGCGGGAGCATCCGGAAGTAGAGCTCGTCCCGGTGGTACCCGTAGCCGACGCTACCGAGCGTGAGGACGACCGCCTGGGTCGCCGCCGCGACCATCGGCGCCCCCCACCGCGGCCGGCCGGCCCGCATCACCGCCACGAGCCGTGGCGCGTCAGTCGGCCGCCACGGCCAGCGCGGCGTCGCCCCGCGGGCTGAGGACGACGCGGTCGCCCGCGTGGTACTTCGTGACGTCGGTGTTCGGCACCTGCACGGTGACGACCTCGCCGGCCGCCGTGCGCGCGATGACCCGCCCGTGCCCGCCGAGGAAGCTGGCGCTCTCGACCGTCGCCGAGCCAGGCTCCGACCCGGCTCCGGACGCCGGCGCCACCTCGACGCCCTCGGGCCGCACGAGCAGCACCACGTCCGGGCCGGCGGCCGACCCCGGCAGCACCGGCACGCTGCCCCCGAGCACCTGGGCACGGCCGCCCTCGATGCGGGCCCGCAGCCGGTTGGTCAGCCCGACGAAGTCGGCGACGAACGGCGAGACCGGGGCCGAGTACAGCTCGGCCGGGGCGGCGAGCTGCTCGAGCCGGCCGGTCGACATGACCCCGACGCGGTCCGCGACCGCGAGCGCCTCCTCCTGGTCGTGCGTGACGAACAGCGTCGTCGTGCCGACCTCCAGCTGGATGCGGCGGATCTCGTCGCGCAGCTGGGTGCGGACCTTCGCGTCGAGTGCCGACAGCGGCTCGTCGAGCAGCAGGACCTGCGGCTCGATGGCCAGCGCCCGGGCGAGTGCGACGCGCTGCTGCTGCCCGCCGGACAGCTGGTGGGCGTACTTCTCGGCGTGCTCGGACAGCCCGACGAGGTCGAGCATCTCGCCGGCCCGGGCCCGGCGCGCGGTCTTGTCCTGCCCGCGCAGCTCGAGACCGAACTCGACGTTCTGGCGGGCCGTCATGTGCGGGAAGAGGCTGTAGGCCTGGAACACCATGCCCATGTCGCGCTTGCTCGTCGGCACCGAGGTGACGTCCCGGCCGCCGACGGTGATGGTGCCCGAGTCGGGGTCCTCGAGCCCGGCGAGGCAGCGCAGCGCGGTGGTCTTGCCGCACCCGGACGGGCCGAGCAGGGCCACGAACTCGCCGGGCTCGATGTGCAGGGTCAGGCCGTCGAGGGCCGCCACGCCGCCGTAGACGCGGCGTAGGTCGGTGAGCTCGACGGCGATCCCGCGGTCGGTGCGGGTGCTGCTGGCCTCGGTCGTGGCGGTCATGCGGGGGTCTCCTTGCGGGAGCGACGGAACCGGCTGAAGCGGGAGGGGCCCGCCGCGCGGCTGCCGACGAAGGACATGGCGAAGAGGACGAGGAAGCCGAACACGAGGGCCGCCAGCCCCACGGCCACCGACACCTTCGCGTCGGACTTGCCGAGCTCGAACATGGCGACCTGGAGGTTCTTCTTGCTGAACAGGCTCGCGATCGTGAACTCGCCGAGCACCAGGGCGACGGACAGGAAGGACGCCGAGAGGACGGCGGTGCGCAGGTTGGGCAGGATGACCCGCCACATCACGGTGGCCCAGCCGGCCCCGAGCGAGCGAGCCGCCTCGGCGAGGGTGCGGACGTCGATGGCGCGCAGCCCGGCGTCCAGGGCCCGGTAGGCGTACGGCAGCACGAGGATGACGTAGGCCAGCGACAGCCACAGCGTCGAGGACCCCACGAGGTAGTAGACCCAGGCGTAGATGGGCGTCAGGCCGACGACGAGGACGATGGCCGGCACGGTGAGCGGCAGCAGGCAGATGAACTCGACGGTCCGGGACAGTCCCGGCAGTCGCAGCCGCACCCAGGTCATCGTCGGCACGAGCAGAACGAGCATGACGAGCGGGGTGACGACCCCGAGCCCCACGGAGGCGAGGAAGCCCTCGCGGAGCGCCGGGTACTCGAGCGAGACCGTCGAGACGTCGGCGAGGGTGCGCCAGGTGTCCAGGGTCCGCCCCTCCCCGCCGCGGCCCTGGGTCGTGAACTCCAGCATGCCCAGCAGGGGCAGCGCGAAGAAGGCAAGCAGCAGGCTGAGGGTCACCCACCGGAACGCGCGCTGGCGCCGGCGGAACCGGCTCCGCCCGCTCATCGGGTCATCCAGCGGCTGGCGCGCTTGTCGATCCAGGCGTAGAGCGTCATGACGAGCGCGACGACGACGACCATCGCGAGCGCCATCGCCTTGCCGAGGTTCTCCTGCCCGAGGATGACCTCGGACGAGAGGGCGCCGCCGATCTGCAGGGGGAGCAGCGGGTTGGCCTGCGGGACCAGGGCCTTGGCCGTGGAGTACGCCGAGAAGGCGTTGGTGAAGAGCAGCAGGGTGGCGCCGACGAACGACGGGAAGAGGATCGGGGCCGCGACCCGGCGCCAGTACGTCCACGTCGTGCCGCCGAGGGTCTCGGTGGCCTCCCGCCACTGCGGGCGCAGGCCCTCGACCGCGGGCAGGAAGACGATGAGCATGAGCGGGATCTGGAAGTAGAGGTAGACGAGCATGAGGCCCTTGTCCCACTCGTAGAGCCACAGCCCGCCGCCCGTGACGAGCCCCACCCGCCCGAGGAGCACGCTCAGCAGCCCCTGCGCGCTGAAGGAGGCGATGAAGGCGAACGCGAGGGCGACCCCGCCGAACTGGGCGAGCACACCGCACAACGAGCTGAAGAAGCGCCTCGTCACCGACCCCTCCCGGGCGGTGCTCACCGCGTAGGCGAGCACGCCGCCGATGACGGCGCCCCCGACCGAGGTCACCGCCGAGAGGATGAGCGACTGGGTGAGGCCTCGGACGACCGAGGGCTGGGTGAGGCCCTCGACGTTCCCGAGGGTCGGCCGGTTGTCGCCGTCGAGGAACGCCCCGATGACGACGACGAGCGTCGGGATGAGCAGGAAGACCGTGGTGTACGCGAAGAACGGCACCACCCCGGCGAGGGCGCCGGACGGACGAAGCCGTCGCAGCGCCCCCGCGGGGCGGGCCGTCGCCGCGTCAGCCAACGGCGTTGGCCCAGTTCTCGGCGAGGTAGGTCTTGCCGGACTCGGCGTCCTCCTGGGTCGGGACGACCGGGGTGCCGTCGACGGCGGGCAGCGCCGCCGCGGCGGCCTCGTCGAGGGTGCCCGCCTCTTTCATGGCGTCGAAGCGGACCGGCCGGGCGCCGCCCTTCAGCCAGAGGTTCTGGCCCTCGTCGCTGTAGAGGAACTCCTGCCAGAGCCGCGCGGCGGCCGGGTGCGGCGCGTCGACGTTGATGGCCTGGTAGTAGTAGCCGGCCACGACGGCGTCCGACGGGACGAACACCTCCCAGGTCGGGACCTTGGCGCTCAGCGAGGCGTTGAGGTAGTCCCAGTCGATGACGACCGGCGTCTGGCCGGACTCGACGGTGGCCGGGGTGGGGTCGACGGGCAGGAAGTTGCCGGCCGCCTTGAGCTCCTTGAAGAACTCCACGCCCTTGGCGAGGTCGCCGGCGCTGCCGCCCTCGGCGATCGCGACCATCTGGACGCCGGCGAACGCGGCGCCGGCCTCAGTGGGGTTGCCGTTGAGGGCGACCTTGCCCTTGTAGTCGGCGCCCATCAGGTCCTGCACGCTCGTCGGGGCGGGGACCTTCGAGGAGTCGTAGCCGATGCTCATGTAGCCGCCGTAGTCGTTGATCCACAACCCGTCGGGGTCCTTGAAGTCGGCCGGGACGTCGTCCCAGGTGGCGACCTTGTACTTCGCGTACATGTCGGTGTTGGCGAGGGCCACGGCGGCTCCGAGGTCGAAGACGTCGGGGGCGCCGGACTGGCCCTTGAGCCGCTTGGCGGTGGCGATCTCGTCGGCGCTGCTCGCGTCGGGCTGGTCGCTGGTGACGGTGATGTCGGGGTACTTCGCCTGGAAGGCCTTGATGACCTCGCCGTAGTTCGCCCAGTCCGGCGGCAGCGCGATGACGTTGAGCGCGCCCTCCTCGTTCGCGGCGGCGACGAGCGCGTCCATCCCCCCGAGCTCCTCGGCGGAGGTGGCCGTCGCGGCCGAGACGCCACCGCCGGTGTCGGTGCCTCCCGAGCCGCTCTCGGTGGGAGGTGAGCAGGCGGTGATGGCGACGGCGGTGAGGCCTGCCGCGGCGAGCGCGGTGGCGCGGCGGCCGATGGGGTTGGGCATGGGGACCTCCTGGGGCGACGGACGGCCGCGACCGGGGACCGGAGACGGCTGCAGGTCGCACTCTAGGGACTTCCGGAGTGGTGCGGAATAGCACCTTTGTCACGATTCGACCGGGCCACCGGGGCCGCGACCGGCCCGGGTGGTTGGATGGATCCCGTGAATGCGCGGTCGAGCAGAGTCGTCATCCTCGGTGGGGGCCCCGGTGGGTACGAGGCGGCCCTGGTCGCGGCGCACCTCGGTGCCGAGGTCACCGTCGTCGAGCGCACCGGCATGGGCGGCGCCGCCGTCCTCACCGACTGCGTCCCGAGCAAGGCGCTCATCTCGACCGCCGACTACCTCAGCGACTTCGCGACCGCCACCGACCTCGGCGTCCATCTCGAGGACCACGACGGCGACCCCGTGGCGGACGCCGTGGCGGACCTGCCCGAGGTGAACCGCCGGGTCGTCGCTCTCGCGGCGGCCCAGAGCAGCGACATCACGGCCCGCCTCGCCGAGGTCGGGGTCAGCATCGTCACCGGTACCGCGCGGCTGACCTCACCGACCTGCGTGCGGGTCGAGGACGGCGACGGCGGCAGCCGCGACCTCGAGGCCGATGTCGTGCTCGTCGCCACCGGCGCGACGCCCCGGGTGATGGACACCGCCGTCCCCGACGGCGAGCGGATCCTCACCTGGCAGCAGATCTACGACCTGGAGGAGCTTCCCGAGCGGCTCGTCGTCGTCGGCTCCGGGGTCACCGGCGCCGAGCTCGCGCAGGCGTACCTCGGCCTCGGTGCCGAGGTCGTCCTCGTCTCCAGCCGCGACCGGGTGCTGCCGGGGGAGGACCCCGACGCGGCCACGGTCATCGAGGACGTCTTCCGCAAGCGCGGGATGGAGGTGCTCGGCCGGTCCCGGATGGCGTCGGTGGAGCGCACCGACGAGGGGGTGCTCGTCCGGCTCGAGGACGGCCGCGAGGTCACCGGCTCGCACGCACTCCTGGCGGTCGGCTCGGTCCCGCAGACCAGCGGGATCGGCCTCGAGGACGTCGGGGTCGACCTCCTGCCCTCGGGCCACGTGGCCGTCGACAAGGTCTCGCGGACGTCGGTGCGCGGGGTGTACGCCGCCGGCGACTGCACCGGCGTCCTGCCGCTCGCCTCGGTGGCGGCGATGCAGGGGCGGATCGCGATGTCGCACGCGCTCGGCGACGCCGTCGCCCCGCTCAACCTCGGGGTGGTCTCGGCGAACATCTTCACCGACCCCGAGATCGCGACCGTCGGCGTCACCCAGCACGACGTCGACGACGAGCGGGTCGACGCCGAGGTCCTCATGCTCCAGCTCTCCCGCAACCCGCGCGCGAAGATGCTCGGGATCACCGACGGGTTCGTCAAGCTCTTCGCGCAGAAGGGGTCCGGGGCCGTCATCGGGGGAGTCATCGTCGCGCCGCGCGCGTCCGAGCTCATCTTCCCCGTCACCCTCGCCGTGCAGCACCGGCTCAACGTCGACCAGATCGCCTCGACGTTCACCGTCTACCCCTCGCTCTCGGGGTCGGTGGCCGAGGCCGCCCGCCGGCTGCATCCCACCGACTGACGGACCTCCGGCGACCTGCCGCGAACCCGGCTGGGGCAGGATGAGGGGGTCCAGTGCAGCCGACCCCAGGAGGACACGATGGCCAGGTTCCGGGCCGCGGCGCTGATCGCCGCCGTCGCGAAGGTCAAGGACTACGCCCGTCAGAACCCCGAGAAGACCTCCGACGCGATCGGCAAGGTCGAGGGCTTCGTCCGGTCCAAGGCCGGGCCCGCGCACGCCGACAAGGTGGGCAAGGGCGGGGACGCCCTCCGCAAGGGGCTCGGGGTCCCGTCGGGCGGGGCGAGCGGGACGCCCGGGTCCGGCACGCAGGGTGGCCAGGTGCCGCCCCCGCCGCCCCCCAACCCGGTGCCCGGCACCCCGGACGACCCGCAGCCACGCCGGTCCGCCGACGACGACGCCCCGATGACCCCGGGGGAGCGGACGGGCTAGGAGCGAGCCGAGTCCGAGGCCCGGCGCCGGGCACGCGACCAGGCCAGGAGACCGGCGCCGACCGCGACAGCGGCGGGGAGCAGCCAGAGGGGGACCGCGGCGGTGGCCTCCGCGACCGCCGTCTGCGCAGACACCTCCAGCTCGGTGGTGTCGCCGAGCCCGAGGAGCCCCGTCACCCCGGCCGTCCCGTCGTACCGCAGGAACAGGGCGCCGATGAGGATGAAGAGGAGCCCGGAGGCCAGCGAGGTCGTGTGCACCTGGAGGCGGCCGACGGTCAGCATCCGCCCGCGGAGCCAGCGACGCTCACCCAGCCGGTGCCGGTCCCACAGCGCGGCGAGCACGAAGAGCGGGAGGGACATCCCCAGTGCGTAGACCGCGAGCAGCAGTCCGCCCTCGAGCGGGGTCGAGCGGGTGGCGGCGACGGTGAGGATCGCGCCGAGCACCGGTCCGGAGCAGAACCCGGCCAGCCCGTACACGGCGCCCAGCCCGAAGGTGGAGGCGTAGCCGCCCCGTCCGGCACCGGCGGCCGAGGACCAGGCCTGCAGGCGCCCGGCGAACGGCAGGCTGAACCCGCGGCCGAGGACCTGCAGCACGCCGAGCCCGATGACCGACCAGCCCGCGATGGTGATGAGGGCGGCGCGGTGGCCGTAGAAGAGCGCGGAGGCCGCCGCAGCGCCCGTCCCGAGCGGGACGAGGGTGACCAGCAGTCCCAGGTAGAACACGCCGGTCCGGGCCAGCAGCGCCGAGCGGCTGGAGAACGCGTACGCGAAGAACGACGGCAGGAGCAGGGCGCTGCACGGGGACAGCAGGGCGAGCGTCCCGGCCACCAGCGCCCCGACGAAGCTGACCTCGCTCATCGGGCCGCGTCGGCTGCGTTCTCGATGGCCTGCTCGAAGACCTCGGCGGGCTGGGCCCCGATGATGGGCTGCCCGTTGACGATGAAGGCCGGGGTGCCGGTGACGCCGAGGGCCTGACCCTCCGCGAAGTCGGCGCGAACCGCCTCGGCGAGCTCGGGGCGGGCCATGTCCTCCACGAGCCGGTCGCCGTCGAGCCCCGCGTCCCGAGCGAGGGAGGCGAGGTACTCCTCGGTGAGGACGCCGCCGTTGACGGGCCGCTGCTCGGCGTACACGGCGTCGTGGAACTCCCAGAACTTCCCCTGCAGCGCCGCGGCCCGGCCGGCGAGCGCCGCCGTCGTCGACTCCTCGCCGAGGTAGGGGAAGTCACGCCACTCGATGCGGAGCGTGCCGTCCTCGACGTACTTCTCGATGAGGCCCGGCTCGGTGTCGCGGGCGAACTTGCCGCAGAACGGGCACTGGAACTCGGAGTAGCTGACCATGACCACCGGCGCGTCGGGGTCGCCGACGGCCAGCGGGTCCCCGGGGGTCCGGCGGGGCAGCTGCGCCAGCGGGTCCTCGGCGCCGCTGCCCGCCGACGACCGGTCGGCGGCGCCGGGCTTCGCTGCGGACGGGTCGGGCCGGGACGCGACGACGGCCACGACGGTCAGGACGAGCGCGATGACCGCGATGAGCGTCGGGACGACCACCGAACGGCGGCGGGTGCTGGTGGGCTGGGTCTGCATGCTTCTCCTCGGTCGACGGGGGTCGACGTGGTCGGGTCGGGGCTCGGGCAGCCGGTGGGGTGGGCGGGAGTCGGGTGGTTACGCGTCCGCGGTGACGGGCAGGCCGGCGAGGCGCCACTCGAGGAACCCGTCCTGGAGTCGCCGCGCCTCCCTGCCCTGGGCGTTGATGAGGGTGACGGCGTCGTGCGCCATGACGCAGTACGCACCACGGCAGTACGCGACGATGCCGCGGTCGGCGGGCACCTCGGCGAGCCGGGTGCCGAGGTCGGCCAGGGGCACGGACACGGCTCCGGGGATGTGCGCGCTCGCGAACTCCTCGGCCGGGCGGACGTCGAGCAGGGTCACCGTGCCGTCCCGCATCCGGGCGGTCAGGTCCTCACGACTGATGTCGTGGACCTCGCCCCCGCTGCCGAGATGCGCTGCCAGGGCGGCCCCGACGTCGGGGGAGTGGCGCCGGGCGACGGCCCCGAGCAGGGCGTGCAGCTCGGCGACGTCCGGCCCCGCCACTCGGTAGATGACGCGGGTGCCCGACCGTCGGGTCCGGACGAGGTCGGCGGCCCGCAGGATCTGCAGGTGGGCCGAGACGGTGCTCAGGCCCTGGCCGGTGGCGCGCACGATCTCGTCGACGGAGTGCTCGCTCTGGGCCAGCAGCTCGATGATCTCGAGGCGCTTGGCGCTGGCGAAGGCCTTGCCGACCACGGCCAGCTCGTCGTAGACGTTCGATCTCGACTCTGTCATCCAGTCCTCCAAAGATTTCGAGAACAGCATGACACAGCGTGCCACCACGGACCTGATCGGGGGTCCGGTCTGCTGCGGGCCCGGCCCGGCGCGCGAGCGCCGGCCGGGGGTCAGGCCTGCGGCTCGGCGTCCTTGATCTCGCAGATGACGGCGCCGTTGCCGACGGTCGCCCCGACCTGCGCCGCGAGCCCCGACACGGTGCCCGCCTTGTGCGCGGTGATGGGCTGCTCCATCTTCATCGCCTCGAGCACGACCACCTGGTCGCCGGCGGCGACGGTGGCGCCTTCCTCGACGCTGACCTTGACGATCGTGCCCTGCATGGGAGCCGTGAGGGAGTCGCCCGAGACCGCGGCGCCGCCCCCGCCGCGCCCACTGCGCCGCGGGGCCTTCTTCTTCGCGGGCCCGGGGTTGCCGCCACCGCCGCCGCCGCCGCCGAAGGACAGTCCGCCGGGGACCGACACCTCGAGGCGCTTGCCCCCGACCTCCACGACGATCGTCTGCCGTTCCGCCGGCTCCGGAGTGTCGGACGTGGGCCCCGCGTAGGGCTCGATGTCGTTGTCGAACTCGGTCTCGATCCACCGGGTGTGCACCGTGAACGGGGCCTGCGGGTCGGCCGGTGCGAACGCGGGGTCGGCCACGACCTTCCGGTGGAACGGGATGACGGTGGGCATGCCCTCGACGACGAGCTCGTCCAGCGCTCGGCGCGCGCGCTCGAGCGCCTGCTGGCGGGTGCGGCCGGTGACGACGAGCTTGGCGATCATCGAGTCGAACGCACCGGCGACGGTGTCGCCCTCCACGATGCCGGCGTCCCAGCGCACGCCCGGACCGTGCGGGACGACCATCCGGCTCACCGTGCCGGGCGCGGGGAGGAAGCCGCGGCCGGCGTCCTCGCCGTTGATCCGGAACTCGATGGAGTGGGCGTGCGGCTCGGGGTCGGGGTAGTCGAGGCGCTGACCGTCGGCGATGCGGAGCTGCTCGCGGACGAGGTCGATGCCGGTGACCTCCTCGGACACCGGGTGCTCGACCTGGAGGCGGGTGTTGACCTCGAGGAAGGAGATGTGGCCGTCCGGGGCGACGAGGAACTCACAGGTGCCGGCGCCCACGTACCCGGCCTTGGCGAGGATCGCCTTCGACGCCCGCACCACCTCGGTGTGCTGGGCGTCGGTGAGGAAGGGGGCGGGCGCCTCCTCGACGAGCTTCTGGTTGCGCCGCTGCAGGGAGCAGTCGCGGGTCGAGACGACGACGACGTTGCCGTGCTGGTCGGCGAGGCACTGGGTCTCGACGTGGCGCGGGTGGTCGAGGAAGCGCTCGACGAAGCACTCGCCCCGGCCGAACGCGGTGACGGCCTCGCGCACCGCGGAGTCGAAGAGCTCGGGGATCTCCTCGATCGTGCGGGCGACCTTGAGGCCGCGGCCGCCGCCGCCGTAGGCCGCCTTGATCGCGACCGGGAGGCCGTGCTCCTGCGCGAACGCGACGACCTCGTCGGGGCCGCTCACCGGGTCCTTGGTGCCGGGCACGAGCGGGGCGTCGGCGTCGAGCGCGATGTGCCGGGCCTTGACCTTGTCGCCGAGGCTGTCGATGGCCTCGGGGCCGGGGCCGATCCAGGTGAGGCCCGCGTCGATGACCTTCTGCGCGAAGCCGGCGTTCTCGGCGAGGAACCCGTACCCGGGGTGCACGGCGTCCGCGCCCGCCTCCTGCGCGATCTGGATGAGCAGGTCCTGGCGGAGATAGGACTCCCCGGGCGTGGACCCGCCGAGGGCGTACGCCTCGTCGGCGACCTTGACGTGGAGGGCGTCCCGGTCGGGGTCGGCGTAGACGGCGACGGACCCGATGCCGGAGTCCGCGCACGCACGGGCGATGCGCACGGCGATCTCGCCCCGGTTCGCGATGAGGACCTTGGTGATGGCCATGGTCGTGGACTCTAGCGCCCGGCGCCCGGCCGGGCCCGGGCGCGGTGACCGTGGCCGCCAGGTGCGACGCAGGTCACGCTCCGAGCGACTCGGCCAGCCGGCCGAGCAGCCGGGCGAGGGCGTCGCGCTCGCGCGGCGGGAGGGCGGCGAGCAGCCGGTGCTCGTTCGCCATGTGGGCAGCCATCGCCTCGTCGATGAGCGCCCGTCCGGCCTCGGTGAGGTGGACGGTGCGGGAGCGCCCGTCGCCGGCCGTCCGGCGACGCTCGAGCAGCCCCCGCGCCTCGAGCCGGTCGAGCCGCTTGCTCACCGCCCCCGAGGTGACCATCGTCCGCTCGCCCAGCTCGCCGGGCGTCAGCGCGTACGGCTCCCCTTGGCGGCGCAGGGTGGCGAGCATGTCGAACTCGCCCTCCCCGAGGCCGTACTCCGCGTAGACCGCGGTGAGCTCGGGGGTGAGGGCCGCCGCGATCCGGTGGATGCGGCCGATGACGAGTACGGGCGTGGTGTCGAGGTCCGGGCGCTCGGCGAGCCACTGCTCGTGGACGGTGCTCACGTGGTCCATCACTGGATTATATCTTCCATGGAAGGTAATATCTCTTCCATGGAAGATAAAACGGCGACGGTGCCCACCGTCCTGCTCACGGCGGTCGCCCCCGTCGTGTGGGGCTCCACCTACGCGGTGACCCAGCTCCACCTCCCGCCCGACCGGCCGCTGTTCGCCGCCGTGCTCCGCATCCTGCCGGCGGGCCTGCTCATGATGCTGTGGCTCCGCCGGCTGCCCCGCGGCCGTTGGTGGGGTCGCGCTGCCGTCCTCGGCACGCTGAACCACGCGGTGTTCTTCGGGCTCCTGTACGTCGCGGCCTTCCGGCTGCCCAGCGGTCTCGCCGCCACCCTCACCGCGCTGTCCCCGCTCGTCGTCATGGCCGTCGCGTGGCTGGCCATCGGGGAGCGGCAGCCCCGAGTGACCTTCGGAGCCGCGCTCGTCGGCATCCTCGGGGTCGTCCTGCTCGTCTGGCAGAACGAGCGCGGGGGCGCCGTCGACCCGGTCGGCGTCGCGGCGGCGGTCGGGGCCGTCGTCTCGGCGTCGGTCGGCTTCGTCCTCGTCAAGCGCTGGACACCGCCGGGCCGGGTGCTCGTCACGACGTCGTGGCAGCTCGTCGCCGGCGGTGCGCTGCTGCTGCCGGTCGCGCTGCTCGCCGAGGGGGCCCCGCCTGCGCTCGACCTCCCCGCCGTCCTGGCCCTCACCTACCTCGGCCTCGCGGGGTCGGTCGTCGGCTACGCCGTGTGGTTCCGCGGGCTGACCCGGATGAGCGCCGGCGCCGTCGCCGTCGTCGGCCTGGTCAACCCGGTCGTCGGCACGCTGCTCGGGGTCCTGCTGCTCGGGGAGCCGTTCGGCGCCGGACACCTCGGTGCGATGGCGCTCGTGCTCGGCAGCGTCCTCCTCGCGCAGGCGCCCGTGCGCCGGGCGGCCGGCCGGCTGCTGCGCCCCACCGGCGGGCCGGTGCCGCCTACCGTGGAGCCATGCCGACCGTGAGCACCACCGCCCTGGCCACCCCCACCGGTCCCGTCGACGTCCCCAGCCTCGGCTTCGGGGTCTGGCAGGTGCCCGACGACGAGGTCCGCCCCGCCGTCGCGGCCGCGCTCGACGCCGGCTACCGGCACATCGACACCGCGCGTCTGTACGGCAACGAACGCGGCGTCGGCGCCACGATCGCGGACTCCGACGTGGCGCGCGAGGACATCGTCGTCACGACGAAGGTGTGGAACGACGACCACGGGCGGGACGCCACGCTGCGCGCGTTCGACGGCTCGATGGACCGGCTCGGGCTGGACGTGCTCGACCTGCTCCTCATCCACTGGCCGGTGCCCGCGCAGGACCGCTACGTCGAGACGTGGCGGACGTTCCAGGAGCTCCGCGACGCCGGGCGGGTCCGGGTCATCGGCACCTCGAACTTCCACCCCGCGCACCTGCAGCGGCTGTTCGACGAGACAGGGGAGTGGCCCGCGATCAACCAGGTCGAGCTGCACCCCTACCTCCAGCAGAAGGAACTGCGGGCCTTCCACGACCAGCACGGGGTCGTCACCGAGGCGTGGAGCCCGCTCGCGTCCGGCAAGCAGGTCCTCGAGGACGAGGTCGTCCGTGCCGTCGCGGCGGCGCACGGCGTCACCCCCGCCCAGGCCGTCATCGCATGGCACCTCGCGATCGGGAACGTCGTCATCCCGAAGTCGGTCACCCCGTCCCGCATCGTCGAGAACCTCGCCGCGGCGGACGTCACCCTGACCGAGGACGACCTCGAGCGGCTGGCGGCGCTCGACCGCGGGTTCCGCACCGGCCCGGACCCCGACACCTTCAACCAGGCCTGACCGCACGCGCGCCCGCGGGTCCTGTGGCTGGGACCGGCGCGACGAACGGCCCCCTGAGTAGTCCTGCTCATAGCGGGTGGCGCGGTACGGCGGGACACTTGGGGTGAGCCCGTTCCCGGGTGTCCACTCGCACCAGGAGGCCGCGATGACCGCGCCACCCACCGTCGCCCCGGTCCCGAAGGCCCCGGGTCCCGGCGACGAGCCCACCTCCCGGCACCCGGCCACGCCGGCGCAGCTCGCCTGGCTCGAGACCCAGCTGCGGGCCTGGCGCTCGGAGGGCCTCGTCGACGACGGGGCCGCCGCCGCCATCCGGGCCCGGTACGTCGCCCACCGGCGGGTCACCCTGGCCCGGATCGTCCTGACCCTCGGCGCGTTGTTCGTCGGGCTCGGGCTCATCTGGCTCGTGGCGTCGAACCTCGACCAGCTCTCGCCGTGGATGCGCTTCGGCCTCGTCACCCTCGTGTGGCTCGGGCTCGTCGCAGCGGCCGAGGCGCTCGCCTACCGCCGCGAGCGGTCCGGCGACGTGGCGTCCCCGGTCGTGGGCGCGGTCCGGCTGCTCGCTGCCGGTGCGTTCGGGGCCGTCGTCTTCCAGGCGGCGCAGAGCCTGCAGGTCCCCGCGTACGAGCCGCTGCTCGTGGGCATCTGGGCCGCCGGCGCGCTCCTGTACGCGTACGCGGTGGCCGCGATCGGCCCGGCCGTGCTGGGCATCGGCCTCGGCGCCTACTGGGTGGTCTGGCAGACCGTCGAGGGGTCCGAGGACGTCCTCACCGTGACCCTCGCCGTCGCGTCGACCGCGCTGCTCGCGGTGGCCGTCGGCGCCCTGCATCACCGGCTCACGGGGCGGGCCGCGGCGTGGCGGGACCTCGGCGTCCCGTGGCGGGAGATCGGCGCGGTGCTGGCGCTGGGAGCCCTGTTCTTCGCGGCGCTGCCCTTCGACGACGAGGTCGCCGGGGGGACCCCGCTCATGTGGACGGTCGTCGGCGTCGCGGTCGTCCTCGCGGTCGGCGCGATGCTCACCGGCGACCGTCTCGACCGCCTCGAAGTCGGTCTCGGGGTGGTCGTGGTCGGGCTCGTCGCCGTGCTCGCGCTGTGGCGGACCACGTCCGGGATCGCCGACACCGCGGACCTCTCCACGGCGGACTGGGCCCGGGCCGTCGTCTCGGTCGCGGTCTACCTGGCCGCCGCCAGCGGCTACGCCGTCCTCGGCGCGATGCGCGACTCGGGCCGGCTCACCTGGATCGCCACCGCGGCCCTCGTCGTCTTCACGACCACCCAGGCCTTCGCCGTCTTCGCGCCGATCCTCTCCGGTGCGGTGCTGTTCCTCGCCGTCGGCCTCGTGCTCCTCGCCACCGGGGTGCTCGCCGACCGCGGGCGCCGGCGACTGATCCGCGAGGGACAGGAGGCGCGGTCATGACCCCGGCCCGGACCACCCGTGTCGCGGTCGCCGTGCTCGCGCAGCTCGCGCTCGTCGGGGTCGCAGTCCTCTCCCCGCTCTCGGCCCGCCTGACGGGCGAGGAGATCCGGCTCCGGGTGGAGCCCGTCGACCCGATCGACCCCTTCCGCGGCGCCTACGTCGACCTCGGCTACCCGGACCTGCCGGACCAGCCGCTCGCCCGCGACAGCGAGGTCGGCGGCTCGGGGGAGGAGGCCGAGGCAGACCGGCGGGGGCGGGCGTACGTCCCGCTGACGCAGCAGGGGGAGGTGTGGGTCGGTGGCCCCGTCCAGCGGACCCGGCCCGACGGCCTGTACCTCACCTGCGACGACTCGGACTGGCGGCTCCGCTGCGGCATCGAGAGCCTCTTCCTCCCGCAGGCCGACGCCGCGGCCATGCAGGACGCGGTCGGCGCCGGGCGGGCCGTCGCGACGGTCAAGGTCGACGGCCGCGGCAACGCCGCGCTCGTCGAGGTCACCACCGGCCCGTCCTGACCCCCGGCGGGCGCCGCGGACCGCTCAGGCGTCGACCGACTCGGCGTCGGCGTCGGGCAGGTCGTCGCTGTCCATGAGCTGGGCCCGGGCGTCGGCCAGGGGCACCGGCCGCGACCACAGGTAGCCCTGGCCGCGCACGCAGCCCCGCTCCGCGAGCCAGGTGGCCTGCTCTTCGGTCTCGATGCCCTCGGCGATGGTGAGCAGGCGCAGCGACCGGCTCATCTCGAGGATCGCGAGGGTCACCGAGGCAGCGTGGTCCTCGGAGCACACCCGGTCGATGAAGGACTTGTCGACCTTGAGGATGTCGACGGGGAGCTGGGACAGGTACGAGAGCGAGCTGTAGCCCGTGCCGAAGTCGTCGATCGCGATCCAGACGCCGAGGTCGCGCAGCCCGTTGAGGGCGTTCTCGGCAGCCTCGAAGTCGTCGAGGAGCACCGACTCGGTCACCTCGACGACGAGCCGGACGGCGGGCAGGCCCGTGTCGGCGAGGATGTCGGCGACCTCGGTGACGAAGCCGGGGCGCACGAGGTGCTGCGAGGACACGTTGACCGAGATCGTCGGTCCGGCGCTGTCCGCGGACAGGGTCATCGCGGCACGGCAGGCTTCGCGCAGCACCCACGACCCCAGCGGCACGACGAGCCCGGACCGCTCGGCGGCGGGCACGAACTCCGCGGGCGACAGCATGCCGCGCTCGGAGTGCTGCCAGCGCACGAGGGCCTCGTAGCCGGTGACGGCCCGTGACTCCAGGTCGACCGTCGGCTGGAACAGCAGGACGAGCTCGCCGGTCTCCATCGCGCTGATGAGCTGGTTCTGCAGGGCCACGACGTCGAGCGAGGCCGCGTGCCGCATCGGGTCGTACACCGAGATCGAACCCTTGCCCTGCTCCTTGGCCCAGTACATGGCGATGTCGGCGTTGCGCAGCAGCTCCTCGCCGGTGCTCTCGCCGGCCACGGCCGTCGCGATGCCGACGCTCGCGTGGACGGTCCAGACCCGGCCGTCCACCTCGATCGGTGCCGAGAGTCCCTCCAGGACCCGGTGCGTCACCATCTGCGCCGACTCCTCGTCGATGTCCTCGAGGAGGACGGCGAACTCGTCGCCGCCGAGCCGGGCCACGGTGTCGGTGGGCCGGAACGCCCCGCGCAGCCGGTCGGCCACGACGACGAGCAGGCGGTCGCCCACCGAGTGGCCGTGCGTGTCGTTGACGTGCTTGAAGTCGTCGATGTCCCAGAACAGGACGGCGGCCGAGCCGGGGTTGCGGCGCCGCATGAGCGCATGGTCGAGCCGGTCGGTGAACAGGGCCCGGTTGGCGAGCCCGGTCAGCGAGTCGTGGAAGGCCTGGTGCTGGAGCTGCTCGGCGGCGGCGTGCTGGTCGGTGACGTCGCGCAGGGTGAGGACCCAGGCGCCGACGGACGGCTCGTCGAGGAGGTTGGTCAGGGTCCCGTCGGCCACGAGCGAGCGGCCCTCGGCGTGGACGAGGTGGACCCGCACCGGCTGGTCCCCCTGACGCCCGGCCCGGATCATCCGGTCCACGACGAGGGACTCCTCGCCGAGGAGGCGCTCGAGGTGCTGGCCGACGCAGGCCTCCGGGTCGCGGCCGAGGACGCTGCGGGCGGAGGGGCTGACGAAGGAGGCGGTGCCGTCGGACTCGACGACGACGATGAGGTCGGCGCTGTTCTGGACCAGGGCCAGCAGCCGCCGCTCCCGCTGGTCGACGAGCTGCTGGGCGGTCAGCCGGCGTTCGACGGCGCGGTGCCGGTCGACGAGGCGGCGGAGCACGGCGAGGACGCCGGCCGTGGCGATGAGGAGCAGTGCGGCGTGGAGGGCGGCCGCGAGCCAGGACCGTGCCGTCGCCGCGGCGTCGAGGTCCACGCGCAGCGCCGAGTCGGCCTGGCGCAGGGTGTCCAGGGCGGCGGGGTCGGTCGGGGTGGCGGCGAAGGCCTCGGCCCCCGCGACGAGGGCCGCCCCGGGCGTCCCGGCCGACACGTCGACCCCGGCGGCGACGACCTGGTCGACCGCGGTGCGGACGAGGCCGGTGGCGGCGGGTGCGGTGTCGGGCGTCAGCGGGGCGAGCGTGCCCGCGAGCGTCGACGCGGCCTGCCGCTGCCGGTCCAGCCCGTCACCGAGGTGCCACACCCCGGTGAGCAGGGCCATTTCGAGGACGACGACGATCAGCGTCCCGACCACTGTTGCGGTCGTACCCAGTCGCATCTGTCCGCTCCGTGACATGACGGCCTTCTCTCGGTCGCGGGTGGTGCCAGAGGGAGGCACGCCGCGGCGACGCTACAAGGCGACGCGCCGGGGTCGAGGCGGTTCGGTGCAGGACTGGCCGTTCGACCGATCGGGTGTCCCCCGCTCGGTGCCGCCGGGCACGGCACGGGGCCGCCGCGGCCCGATGGCTCGCGACGGCCCCGTGGTCCGGGGTGCTGCGTCAGCAGCTGGACTTGTACGCGGCGTCGCCGCCCTCACCCTCGAGGTTGTCCTTGGTGATGATGGTGAAGCCGGTCTGGATCTGCGCCTCGACCGAGCCGCCGTTCAGTGCGGCGTCGGCCTGGACGACGCCGTCCATGCCGATGGTGGCGGGCTGCTGGGCGACGAGGGCCTGCACGGTCCCGTCCTCCAGGGCCTTGATCTGGTTCGGGCCGGCGTCGAAGCCGACGATGGTGATGCCCGACGCGCCGGCCTGACGGACCCCGGTGGCCGAACCCTCGGCCGAGAACAGGTTCGTCGCGAAGATGCCGATGATGTCCTTGTCCTTCTGCAGCGCCGCCGAGACGAGGTTCGCGGCCGTCGCCGGGTCGTTGTGGCTGTACTGGACGCCGAGGTACTCGAAGGTGCTGTCGGCCTTGGCCGCGTCCTCGAAGCCCTTGACGCGGGCGTCGACCGTCGACACGCCCGGGTCGGTGGAGATGACCAGGACCTTGCCGCCGTCGGGGTTGGCCTGCTTGATGGCGTCGAAGGCCGCAGCCCCGCCGCCGACGTTGTCCGAGCTGATCTGCGACACCGCGAAGGACGGGTCGTTGACGGTGGTGTCGACGAGGACGACCTTGATCCCGGCGTCGGCGGCCTGCTTGAGCGGAGCCTCCATCGCCTGGACGTCGGTCGGCGCGACGAGCAGCGCGGCCGGCTTCGAGGCGGTGACCGCGTCGACGATCGGCTTCTGCAGGGTCGGGTCGAACTTCTGCGGACCCTGGGTGGTGACGGTGTAGCCGAGCTCCTGGGCCTTGGCCTGGATGCCGCACTCCATCGTGATGTAGAACTCGTCGCCGGCCACGCCCTGGACGAAGGCGATGGTCTTGTTGTCGTTGCCGCCGGCGGCGGTGGTGTCCCCGTCGGTGGACTCGGGGGCTCCGGTGGAGCAGGCGGAGAGGGCGAGGGCCGAGCCGGCGAGGGCTGCGGCGATCCGGGTGGTGCTACGCATGGGAATGCCTTTCTGGTGGTGACGTCGTTGTCGGTGGTGCGATACAGCGGTTGTGGTGCGGTCTGACTGGCGATGGTGCGACGTGCTGTGGTGCGGCTGATGGGTCCCTAGGACTTCCCTCGGGCGTCGTTGGCGCGGCGCTGCTGGTCGACGTAGACGGCGGTGATGAGGATCGAGCCGACGGCCACCGTCTGCCAGTACGGCGAGACGCCGATGATGACGAAGCCGGACTGGAGGACGGCCGGGATGAAGAGGCCGACCATCGAGCCGAACATCGAGCCCTGGCCACCGAAGATCGACGTGCCGCCGATGACGACCGCCGCGATGACGTTGAGGTTCGTCAGGGACTGGCCGGCGATCGTCGTCGTGCCGTACTGGGCGAGCGACAGGATGCCCGCGACGCCGGCGAGGAAGCCGGTGAGCGCGTAGATCTGGATGAGCTTGCGGTCGACGGGGATGCCGACGCGTCGGGCCGAGGTCTCGTTCGAGCCGATCGCGTAGGTGTAGCGGCCGAACCTGGTCTTGTGGAGCAGGATCCCGCCGAGAATGACGATGACCAGGGCGATGATCGAGATGACCGGGACGCCGAGGAGCCGCCCGTAGCCGATGTTGTCGACGAGCACGGTGGGGGCGGAGCGGATGTCGAGCCCGCCGGTGAGGATCTGGGCGACCCCGAGGGCCACCGAGAGCGTGCCGAGGGTGACGATGAGCGGCGGCACCTTCGCCTTGGTCACGAGGAAGCCGTTGAGGCACCCCCAGAAGGTGCCGACGACGACGGACAGGGTGAGGCCGACGAGGGCCGTGCCCCAGCCCTGGTCGCCCAGCCGCTCCATCGCCTGGGCGGCGACGACCGAGGAGACGACGAGGACGGACCCGACGGACAGGTCGATGCCGGAGGTGATGATGACGAAGGTCATCCCGACGGCGAGCACGGCCCAGATCGAGATGTTCTGGGCGATGTTGGTCATGTTCCCCGCGGTGAGGAACGTGCTCGGGGACAGGACCCCGAAGACCGCGACGATGACGACGAGGACCCCGAGGATCCACACCGACTGCATGGCCTTGACGCGCTCGCCGAGGTTCTCGTGCTTGGCAGCGGTCTCGATCGTCGCGGAGGCCCGTGACGGGGTCTCGGTGGGGGTGCTCATGCTGCTCCCTCCTTGGAGTCCAGCGCGCCGGTCATGGCGCCGACGAGCTCTTCGACACTGGTGTCGGAGGCCTGGTAGGTGGCCACGCGCCGGCCGAGCCGCAGGACCTGGACGCGGTCGGCGACCTCGAGCACGTGGGGCATCGAGTGGGAGATGAGGACGACGGCGATGCCGCGGTCGCGCACCTTCTTGATGGTGTCGAGGACGTTGCGGGTCTGGACGACCCCGAGGGCCGCGGTCGGCTCGTCGAGGAAGAGGACCTTGTCGGCCCAGGCGACGGCCCGGGCGATGGCGACCGTCTGCTTCTGCCCGCCGGACATCGAGCCGACCGGGACGACGACGCTGCGGACGGCGGAGCCGAGCTGGGTGAACGCCTTGGCGGCGTCCTCGCGCATCCGCGACGTGTCCATGAAGCCGAGGTGACCGAGCAGGCCGGGCCGCATGATCTCGCGCCCGAGGAACATGTTCTGGGCCGAGTCCAGGTGCGGTGCGAGGGCCAGGTCCTGGTGGACGACCTCGATGCCGAGGGCGGACGCGTCGTGCGGGGTGGCGAAGTGGACGGGCCGGCCCTGGAAGAGCACCTCACCCTCTTCGACGTCGAGGTTCCCGGTGAGGGCCTTGACGAGCGTCGACTTCCCGGCGCCGTTGTCCCCGATGAGGGCGACGACCTCGCCCTCGGCCACGTCGAAGTCGGCCCCGTCCAGTGCCTGGACCCGACCGAACCGTCGCTGGAGGCCCCGGGCCTCGAAGAGTGCGGTCATGACGTGACCTCCCGGTAGGACCGCGCACGGCCCTCGATGATCTGGCGGTAGTCGTCGAGCCGGCGGCGCCCGGTGTCGGCGAGGAAGGCGACCCGCTCGGCGTGGTCCATCGCGACGGTCTCGCGCCACACCGAGCGGCCCGCGATGAAGCCGCTCGCGCCGCCCTCGTCGCAGCTGACCCGCAGGACGTCGCTGAACTCCTCCGACGACACCCCGGCCGACAGCACCGCCCACGGCGCCGTGATGCTCGACGCGAGGCGGCGGCACGCCTCGGGGCTCCCGGGGTACTCGAGCTTGAGGAGGGTCGGGTTGAGGGAGTCGATGAGGACGGCCGCCTCGATGATCGCGTCGGCGCGGGCCTGCGGGGAGAGCGGCTCCTCGCCGGCGAGCGGGAAGATGAGGTTCTCGATGACCGACGGGATGCCCGCCGCGGCGCAGTCGGCGACGAGGGTGCGCATGACCTCGACGGCCTCGGCCGTGGTGTCGCGACCGTCGGCGCCGGGGGTGCGGTCGGCCCGCACCTGGACGAGGAACTTCATCGCGTGGGCGCCGCTGTCCCGGACCCACGCCGCGTCCTGCGCGGGGTCGAGGGAGACGGTGGGCTCCCCGTTGTGGGTCGGGCGGGTCGACGGCTCCGCCGCGAGGAGGATGCCGTAGGGGGCGGTGGTCTCGGCCGCCTGGGAGGCAGGGAGGCCGTAGGTCGGGTCGACGAGGAACGCCGAGGCGCTCCCGGCGAGGGAGGCGATCATGTCGCGCTTGAACGCGGTGATCTCCTCGTCCGGGGTGTCGGCGCGGTCGACGTCGGCGAGCATCCGCTTGAGGGTGCCGCGCTGGTCCATGGCGAGGACGGCGAACGTGCCGGCCTCGGTGGCGATGGCGTCGAGGCCGGAGGTGGTGGTCTTCACGGGGTGATCTCCTGGGTGAGTGCGGTGCTGGGCGTGGGGTCCTGCGAGGGTCTGGAAGCGGCGCGGTGGCGGCTGAACCACTCGGCGGGCGGCCGGCGGTCGCCCTGGGTGGCCTCGGGCTGTCGGGCGGCCCACGCGCCGAAGCGGGCGGCCCCCCACGTCCCGGGCTGTTCGATGTCGGCGACCTCGACGACGGGGGCCAGGTCGCGGCGGGCCTGGACGACCGACCGCATCCGGGTCCAGCCGCCCGCGACGACGAGCCGCTCGACGGGGACGTCGGCCGCCCGGAGGATGCCGAGCAGCCGGCGCCCCCGGGTGGTGCCTCCGTCGAGGGCGGCTCGCCACACGTGCGCGGAGGTGTGGGCCTCGGACCCGAGGTGGATCGCGACCTCGTGGTCCTCCATCGCGAACCCGGTGACCCGCACGTCGGCGGTCTCGCCGGGGGCGAGCGCGAGGGTGGCGGTGTCGAGCTCCCCGCGGGCCGGGTCGCGCTCGGCGCCGAGGACCCGCAGGACCCGCTTGAGGACGAGGCCGGTGCGGGTCCCGCCGATGAAGCCGGTGCTGCCGCGGACGACGTGCGGGTAGACCGAGATGCCCTGGAGGGCGAGGTCGCGGACGACGTCGGGGGCGGGGACGCGCGAGGCGGAGGCGACGTAGGCCTCGGCGGTGCCGAAGCTGTCGAGGGCCGACCCCGGTGAGCCGCACCCGGCCGCTGCGGCGGCGACGGCGTGGTCGTGCCCCGCGACGGTGAGGACCGCCCCGCGGACGGCGGCGACGGGGTGGTCGGCGCGGATGGTCCCGGCCGGGGATCCGGCCTCGACGATCTCGGGGAGCAGGTCCGGGCCCACCCCGAGGTGGTCAAGCGCCGGCGCCCAGGCGCGGTTCGTGTGCACGTCGAGCAGGCCGGTGCGCCCGAGCAGGGAGAGCTCGGCCACCCGGCGGCCCCCGAGGCGGAGGATGACCCACTCGGGGACCGAGAGCCACTGCAGCCCCTGGAGGTCGACCCCCTGGTCGCGCAGCCACAGCAGCTTGAAGAGGGAGGCGACGTGGCTGACCGGCAGGCCGGTCATCGCGGGGAAGGCATGGGCCAGGGCGGGGGGCAGGGCCTCCGCGTGCTCGGTGCCCCGGGGGTCGTACCACGCGATGACGGGGCTGTGCGCGCGGCCGGCGGCGTCGACGAGGACGCCTGCCTCGGCCATCGAGGTGAACCCGACGGACCGGACGCTGGTGCCGGGGGCCAGGGCCTCGCCGACCTCGGCGAGCAGCTGCTCGACGGCCTCGACGACGGACGCCGCGGTGCGCTCGACGCGGCCTTCGCCGGTCTCGCGCCAGGCGGTCGCCAGCGAGCGGTCGAGGACGCGGGTGCCGTCGTCGGCGACGGCGCTCACCTTGGTCATGGTGGTGCCCAGGTCGAAGCCCAGGTCGACGACGGCCATCACGAGCCCCTCGGGGCGAGCTCACCGGAGCCGCGGGGGACGAGGAGGGTCGGCAGGACGGTGTCGAGCACCTCGGCCCCCGGGTCCTGGATCCGGCGGGCGAGGAGGTCGAAGGCGGTGTCGGCGATGGCGCCCGGCCGTTGGTCGACGACCGTCGTGGGGGGCGTCATCAGCTCGGCCACGGGGTAGTCGCCGAAGATGACGAGAGCGACGTCCTGGCGGTGCAGGCGCCGCTGGGCGCGCAGCACGCCGAGCCCCATCATCGGGGAGGCGGCGAAGACGGCGGTGGGAGCCTCGGGAGTGGCGAGCATGGCGAGGGCGTAGGGGTAGGCCTCCTCGGCGGACCAGGCCCGGGTCTCGACGAGTCGCGGGTCGACCTCGATCCCGGCCTCGCCGAGCGCCCGCTCGTACCCGGCGTACCGGTCGACGAGGGTGGTGAAGGCCGAGGTCTTGCCGAGGAAGCCGATGCGCCGGTGGCCCCGGGCGACGAGGTGGCGCACCGCGTCGGTCGCACCCTGCTCGTCGGTGACCCGGACGACGTCCTTGTCGGTGACGCCGCACTTGCGGTCGATGACGACGACGGGCACGTCGTGCGGAAGGGCCTCGGCCACCACCTTCTCGTCACCGAACGGGGCGATGACGAGCCCGGCCACCCCGCGGCGGGCGAGGCGCTGGATCTGGGTGCGCATGCGGGTCTGGTCCATGCCGGTGGACGCGACGAGGACGTCCATCCCGACGTCCATGGCCCGGGCCTCGATGACGGCGACGACCTGGGCGAAGAAGGGGTCGTCGATGGAGTCGACGAGGACGCCGATGGTCGGCAGCTTCCCTCCGCCGAGGCGCTGGGCCGCAGGGTCGGGGTGGTACTGGAGGAGCTCGATCGCCGCCCGCACCCGGGCGACGGTCTCGTCCCGGACGTTCGGGGCCTCGTTGATGACCCGGGAGACGGTCTTGATGGAGTAGCCCGACTCGCGGGCGACGTCGTAGATCGTCGGGCGGCTCATGCGGGCACTCCGGCCGGGAGCAGGGCGAGGGCCGGGGCGACGAGAGCCGCGTCGAGCATGCCGCCCCTCTCGTGCTGGACGGCGGCGGCCGCGACCGCCATGCCGTGCCGGACGGCCTCGACGTCGGCGGCGCCCCCGAGGATGGCGTCGCAGCAGCCGGCGAGGAAGGAGTCGCCGGCCCCGATGGGGTTGACCACGGGCACCCGGGCGGCGCCGATCCACCAGCTGCCGGACGCGGTCGTGAGCGCCGCGCCGTGCGACCCGGCCGTGACGACGGCGCGACGGGCCCCGCGGCCGTGCAGTGTCCGGGAGGCCTCGAGGCAGCGCTCGGGGAGGTCGTCGCCGGACTCCTCGACGTGCTCGTCGGTGCGGCCGTACAGGAGCGCCTCCGCCTCGCCGACGTTCGGGCTGACGAGGTCCGGCCCGCTGGGCAGGGTGGCGGCGAGAACGGCGGGGGCCGCGTCGACGAAGGCCTCGACCCCACTCTCGTGCGCGGCCGTGACGACGTCGGCGTAGAAGGTGTCGGGCAGGCCCGGGGGCAGGGAGCCGGAGCAGGCGACGGCTGGGGCCTGTGCGAGCTCGGCGCGGACACGGGGGAGCAGTGACTCGGTGTCCCAGTCCTGCGGCTCGGGGCCGCGCCCGTTGACGACGGTCACCCGCCCGCCGTCCTCGAGGAAGATCATCGCGATCCGGCCCTGGCCGCGGTGCGGCACGGGGACGAAGTCGGTGCCCTCGGCCTCGAGCAGCTGCTCGAGGCGGTGGTCCTCGGCGGGGGCGAGGCCGAGGAGGCGAGGGGAGCGCCCGAGGACCCGCATGGTGCGGCAGACGTTGACGCCCTTGCCGCCCGCGGTCGAGACGGTGCGGGTCGACCGGCTCACCGTGCCGGGCGTGAGCGTGGCGAGCCACGTCGTCACGTCGATGCACGTGTTGGGGGTCACGACCAGCAACGGGGGCCTCCTCGCCCAGAGCGACAGCGCTGTCAATCTTGCGTCCGGACCTTGTTCCCATCCGGTGTTTCAAGTACCGTAAGGCGGTATGACAGCGCTGTCAACACCCCAGAGCCCACTTTCCTCCTCGATCGGTCTGCGCCGTCGCCTCGCCCGCATCAGCGACGCCGCCGGACACATCCGCACGATGGCCATCGACCATCCCGAGAACTACCTCAAGCTCTTCGACGCCGACCTCGACAGGGTCGGTTTCGACGAGGTCGTCGAGTCCAAGCTCGACATGATCCGCGTGCTCGCACAGCACTCCACCTCGGTGCTCATCGACCCGGTGTGGAGCTTCGGCCAGGCCATCGCCGCCGGGGCGGTCCCCGGGGACGTCGGCATTCTCAGCGGCATCGAGGACCTGTACTACGAGCCCTCGAGCGCCGTCGGCTTCGACACCGAGCTGAAGCTGAAGCCGGGCTGGGACCCCGCCGTGCTCGCGGCCCTCGGCGCCGACGCCGCCAAGCTCGTCGTCTTCCACCGCGACGACCAGGACGCCGACGTCGTCGCCCAGCAGCACGCGGTCGTCGCCGAGGCCGCCGCCGCCTGCCGGGCGCACCAGCTGCCGCTCGTCGTCGAGCCGCTGTGGTTCCCGACCGGTGACGAGGACCTCGCCGACCCGGCCGTGCGGGCGGTGCGCCGTCGCAGCGTCCTGTCCTCGGCCCGCTCGTTCCGGGAGGCGGGCGCCGACATCATGAAGGTGGAGTTCCCGGTCCTGGACCTCACCGACCTCGACGCGGCACACGAGGCCTGCCAGGCCCTGGACGAGGCGGTCTCCGGCCCGTGGGTGCTGCTGTCGGCCGGGGTGACCTTCGAGGGCTTCCGCACCCAGCTCGACGTCGCCGCCGACCACGGGTGCAGCGGCTTCATGGCCGGCCGCGCGATCTGGGGCGACGCCGTCGGCCGGATGGACGCCGCGGCGAGGCGGGCCGGCGCCGACCTCGCGGCCCGTCGGCTCGACGAGCTCGCCGAGGTCCTCGAGGGGCGTGGCCGCCCGGCGTACACCCCCGTCGACCAGGCCGAGGTGGCCTCGCTCATCGGGCCGCAGTGGTACCTGGGCGCGGTGGGCGAGCAGGCATGACCACCCGCCCCGCCGACCCGGGGCGCCTGCTCTGCGTCGGCGGGGCCCCCGGGGCGGGCAAGACGACGGTCGGGGCGCTCGTGGCGGGCGGGCGGCGGGCCGCCCTCGTCGACCTCGACAGCGTGAGCACCCCGCTCGTCGAGGCCGTCGCCGCCGGCCTCGGCGTCGCCGCGGACCTCGACGCGCCCCGGTTCGCCGCGCTGCGCGACGCGCGGTACGCCTGCCTCGCCGCCGTCCTCGCGGACTGCCTGCGCGCGGGCGTCGACGCGGTGGCGGTCGCCCCGTTCACCCGGGAGGCCGCGGACGGGTCCGCGTGGCGGTCCTGGGGCCTGGGCCTCGGGGCGCGCTCGGTCACGACGTGCTGGCTCGACGTCGACCCCGCGACGGCTGCGGCGCGCACGGCAGCCCGGGCGGCCGCGCGCGACCTCGCCAAGGGTGCCCCGGCGCCGCCGCCCGCTCCACCGGTCGACCGGGCCGGTCTCGACCTCGTGCTCGACACCGCCGCCGAGGTCCCCGGCGGGCTCGCTGCGCGGATCCTGTCGTCCTGGCCGGGGCGCTGACGCCCGGCCCGGCGCCGATGGCACGATGACCGCATGAGTGACGACGCGGTCGACCGGGCCCAGCGCGCGCTGGAGGAGGGCATCTCGCGGGACTTCGGCGCCGCGATGTCGTACGCCGACTACCTGGACCTCGACACCCTGCTGTCGGCGCAGCACCCCCGCAGCTCGCCGCCGCAGCACGACGAGCTGCTGTTCATCGTCCAGCACCAGGTCGCCGAGCTGTGGCTCAAGCTGCTGCTCCACGAGCTGCGGTCCGCCCGGTCCCTGCTCGCGGCGGACGAGCTCGCACCGGCGCTCAAGCGCCTCGCCCGGGTCAAGCACGTGCAGCGCCAGCTCGTGGAGATGTGGGACGTGCTGGCGACGCTCACCCCGAGCGAGTACGCCCAGATCCGGCCCTTCCTCGCCACCAGCTCGGGCTTCCAGAGCCACCAGTACCGCGCCGTCGAGTTCCTCCTCGGGAACAAGAACGCCGAGATGGTGCGGGTGTTCGAGCACGACGCCGCCGCGCGGGACGATCTCGGCGCCCTCCTGGCCGAGCCCACCCTGTACGACGAGTTCCTCCGGCTGCTCGCCCGCCGGGGCTACCCCGTGCCCGCCGAGGTGCTCGAGCGCGACGTCACCCTGCCCTACCGGCTCGTGCCGGCCCTCGTCGAGGTCGTCGCGGCCGTGTACGCCGCCCCCGCCGAGCACTGGGGGGTCTACGAGACGTGCGAGGAGCTCGTCGACGTCGAAGACCTCTTCCAGCAGTGGCGCTTCCGCCACCTCCAGGTCGTGACCCGCACGATCGGCCACAAGGCCGGCACCGGCGGCTCGAGCGGCGTGGACTTCCTGCGCCGGGCCCTGGACCTCACCTTCTTCCCCGAGCTGTACGAGGTCCGCAGCCGGGTCGGCTGACCCCCGGCATAGGGTCGGGCCCATGACCCGGGTCATCCACACCGCGCAGGCGCTCGTCGACGCCGTCATGGAGGTCCCCGGGCTGCCCCGCCGGGGCGGCAACGTCATGGCGTCCTCCTACCGCCGGTACGCCGGGGGAGCGGTCACCATCCTCCTCGCCGCCGCCCGGTCCGGCGCCCGGGCCGTCCATGCCGGGGCCGTGGGCACGGGGCCGAACGGCGACCTGATCCGCCAGGCCCTCGAAGCCGACGGCGTCAGCCTGTCGGCCGAGCCCGTGCTGGACGTCGACACCGGCGTGTGCGTCGTGCTCGTCGAGCCGGGCGCCGAACGGACCTTCGTGACGACCCAGGGGGCCGAACGGGAGATCACGGTCGACTCCCTTGCGATGAGCGCCCCCACCGCCGGTGACCTCGTCTGCATCAGCGGGTACTCGCTCGTCGGCCGCACGACGGAGCCGCTCGTCACCTGGCTCGACACCCTCGCCACCGGGGTCCACGTCGTCCTCGACCCGGGAGCCACCTTCGTCGAGGTGCCCCCGGCCGTCCGCGACGCGGTCCTCGCGCGGACCACTGTCTGGACCGGCAACGCCGAGGAGTCGGCCGCGCTCGCCGGGGTCGACGGCATCACCGAGAGCGCCGAGGTGCTCGCCACCCTGCTGCCCGAGGGTGCCGTCGTCATCGTGCGCGACGGCCCCCGAGGGTGCCTGGTCCGCAGCGAGGGCCGGCAGGTCTTCGTGCCCGGTCACCCGCGGCGGCCCCTGGACACCAACGGCGCCGGCGACACCCACACCGGGGTGCTGCTCGCGGAGCGCGCGGCGGGCGCCGGGTGGGCCGACGCGGCGGTACGCGCCAACGCCGCGGCCGCCATCAAGGTCACCCGGCGCGGCCCCGACACCGCGCCGACCCGGGCCGAGATCGACGCCTTCCTGCGGGGCTGACCGCCCGAGCGGCCCGACGGGGCGAGATGGCTCGATCGGGTCATTCACAACGGGTCGCCCACGGGCGAGGATCGATGTCACGGCGATAGATCCCTGGCGGGTGGTCGTCGTGTACCGGTGCGGTGGGACGGGACGGAAGTCCGCCACCGGCCGAGCGAAGAGGTGACGGTTGCAGGGCCGTCACCGGCCAGAGGTGGGCGGCCTCGGGTCGCATGCTTGCTCTCTCCGGGGCGGAGCGGGCGGCCCGGGGCCAGGCCTCGCCCCGTCAGGTCAGCCGGCGCAGGTCCTCGCGGCAGCGACCCTCGAACCCGTCCAGCTCCGAGAGCGCCGCCTCGATGTCGCGTCGGCGCTGCTCGAGGTCGGCCCGGCGCTCGTCGATCTGGTCGAGCACGTACTCGAGCTGGCTGCGGCGGCCGCGCGGCGCGTCGTACAGGTCGATGATGGTGCGGATCTCCTCGAGCGGGAAGCCGAGGCGCCGGCCGCGCAGGACCAGGCCGAGCCGGGTGCGGTCGCGCCGGTGGTAGACCCGCGTCGTGCCGCGACGCTCGGGGGAGATGAGGCCGAGGTCCTCGTAGTGCCGCACGGTGCGGTGCGTGACGCCGAACTCCTCGGCGATCTCGGCGATCGACCAGGTCCGGGACGCGTCGGACCGCGGCATGGCGGCAGTGGTGCTCGGGCTTGTCACGAGGTGAGTATTGCTTTACGTTGACGTTAACGTCAAGAACGTGCCACCCGCCGGCCGCCGTGACCCGGAGCCGGTGCCCCCAGCGCGAAGGAGCGCCGATGTTCGAGCTGAGCAAGGACCACGAGGAGTTCCGGGCAGTCGTCCGGGAGTTCGCGACCGAGGCCGTCGAGCCGCACGTCGCCGAGTGGGACCGCGACCACCACTTCCCGGCCGACCTCGTGCCGACGATGGGCGAGCTCGGGCTGTTCGGGCTCGTCGTCCCCGAGGCCTTCGGCGGGTCCCTCGAGCACTCCGAGGGCGGGGCGTTCACGAGCCTGTGCGTCGCCATCGAGGAGCTCGGCCGGGTGGACCAGTCCATCGGCATCACCCTCTCGGCCGGGGTCGGGCTCGGCATCAACCCGATCCTCACCTACGGCACCGACGCCCAGAAGCAGCGCTTCCTGCCCGACCTCGTCGCCGGGCGGGCGCTGGCCGGGTTCGGCCTCACCGAGCCGGACGCCGGCTCCGACGCCGGCGCCACCCGCACCAAGGCGGTCCTCGACGACGCCACCGGCGAGTGGGTCATCGACGGCGCGAAGGCCTTCATCACCAACTCCGGCACCGACATCACCTCCGTCGTCACCGTCACCGCGCGCACGGGCACCCTCGAGGACGGCCGCCCCGAGATCTCGGCCGTCATGGTGCCCTCGGGCACCCCCGGGTTCGTCGTCGAGCCGGCGTACCGGAAGCTGGGCTGGAACATCTCCGACACCCACGGGCTGTCCTTCAGCGGCTGCCGGGTGCCGGCCGACCACCTGCTCGGCGAGCGCGGGCGCGGCTTCCGCCAGTTCCTCAAGACCCTCGACGACGGCCGCATCGCGATCAGCGCGCTGGCCCTCGGGCTCATCACCCGGATGCGCGAGGAGACCGCCGCCTACGCCACGACCCGCACCGCCTTCGGTCGCCCCATCGGGGTCAACCAGGGCGTCGCCTTCCCCATCGCCGACCTCGCCGTCATGGAGGACGCCGCCCGCCTCCTCACGTACCGGGCGGCCTGGCTCAAGGACGAGCACGAGGCCGGGCGCCGCTCGGCCGCGGAGGTCACCCAGGCGGCCGCCAAGGCCAAGCTGTACACCTCCGAGGCCGCCGTCACCGCGACCCGGATCGCGACCCAGGTCTTCGGCGGCAACGGCTTCATGGAGGAGTACCCGGTCGCGCGCTTCTACCGGGACGCGAAGATCCTCGAGATCGGCGAGGGCACCTCCGAGGTCCAGCGGATGGTCCTCGCGAAGGGGCTGGGCCTGCCCGCATGAGCGACACCGACCCCCGCGTCGCCGACGTCCGGGCCCGGCTCGAGGCCGCGCACACCGCGTCGGCCCGGCCCACCGAGAAGGCGGCGGCCAAGCTCGAGGCCCAGGGCAAGCTGTACGTCCGCGACCGGCTCGCGCTGCTCCTGGACGACGGCTCGTTCGTCGAGGACGGCCGGTACGCCAACGCCCTCGCAGCCGGGCTGCCGGCCGACGGCGTCGTCACCGGGCGCGGCACCGTCGACGACCGGCCGGTCGTCGTCATCGCCAACGACCCCACGGTCAAGGCCGGGTCGTGGGGCTCGCGCACCGTCGAGAAGATCGTCCGGGCCACCGAGACGGCGCTGCGCGAGGAGCTGCCGGTCTTCTGGCTCGTGGACTCGGCGGGGGCGCGCATCACCGACCAGGTCGAGATGTTCCCGGGTCGTCGCGGCGCCGGGCGCATCTTCCACAACCAGGTCGCGCTCTCGGGCAAGGTCCCGCAGATCTGCTGCCTGTTCGGGCCGTCGGCCGCCGGTGGCGCGTACATCCCGAGCTTCTGCGACGTCATCATCATGGTCGAGGGCAACGCCTCGATGTACCTCGGCAGCCCGCGGATGGCCGAGATGGTCGTCGGCGAGAAGGTCTCGCTCGAGGAGATGGGCGGCGCCCGGATGCACTGCACCGTCTCGGGGGTGGGCGACCTGCTCGCCGCCGACGACACCGAGGCCATCGAGCTGGCCCGGCTGTACTTCTCGTACCTGCCCGACAGCTGGCGGGTGCCGCCGCCCTCGTACTCGGTCGAGGAGCCCACCGTGCCGCTCACCCGGGCCACCGTGCCCGAGCGCGAGAGCCAGCCCTTCGACGTCCACGAGCTCATCGACGGGCTCGTCGACGACGACAGCTTCTTCGAGGTCAAGCCCCTCTTCGCCCCCGAGCTCGTCGTGGGGTTCGCCCGGATGGGCGGCGAGACCGTCGGCGTCCTCGCGAACAACTCGGCGGTCAAGGGCGGGGTGCTCTTCACCGACTCCGCCGACAAGGCGTCCCGGTTCATCTGGCTGTGCGACGCCTACTCGATCCCGCTCATCTACCTCGCGGACGTGCCCGGGTTCATGATCGGCTCCGAGGTCGAGCGCGGCGGGATCATCCGGCACGGCGCGAAGATGGTGTCCGCCGTCGCATCGGCCACGGTGCCCCAGTTCTGCGTCGTCGTGCGCAAGGCGTACGGGGCCGGGCTGTACGCGATGGGTGGGCCGGGCTTCGGCCCGGACGCGACGATCGCCCTGCCGACCGCCCGGATCGCGGTCATGGGGCCCGAAGCCGCCGTCAACGCCGTGTACGCCAACCGGATCGCCGAGGTCGAAGCAGCCGAGGGCCCCGAGGCGCGCGAGGAGTTCGTCGCCGCCAAGCGGGCCGAGTACCTCGCCGACGTCGACCTCGAGCGGCTCGCCGCGGACCTCGTCGTCGACGAGGTCGTCGAGGCCGACGCGCTGCGGGCCGAGCTGCTGCACCGGCTGCGCTACGCCGCGCACCGGGAGCGGCACTTCGCGACGAAGCGGCGGGACGTGCCCCCGGTCTGACCCCGGCGCCCCGGCCGGCGGCTCAGGCCGTGCGGCGCAGCAGGTGCCAGGTCACGCCCAGCTCGCCGACGAGCTCACGCAGCAGCGGCAGCGAGACCCCGATGACGCTGCTCGGGTCGCCCTCGATCCCGGCCACGTACGGCCCGCCGATGCCGTCGAGGGTGAAGGCGCCCGCCACCCGCAGCGGCTCGCCGGTGGCGACGTAGGCGTCGATCTCGTCGTCGCTGAGGTCCGCGAAGTGCACCGTGGTCGATGCGGTCCCACCGACCATCCCGCCGCTGCCTCCGGCGCCGTGGTCGCGGCGGTCGACGAGCCAGTGCCCGGTGTGCAGCACCCCGGACGCGTTGCGCATCCGGCGCCACCGGACGACCGCCTCCGCGGCGTCCGCCGGCTTGCCGTGTACCTCGCCGTCGAGCTCGAGGACGGAGTCGCACCCGAGCACGAGGTCGGCGACGGTGTCGTCCCGGGCGTCGAGGGCGGACACGACGTCCTCGGCCTTCGCCCGCGCCAGGAGCAGCGCGACGTCGGCCGCCGCGAGTGGGCCGTGCGTCGCCTCCGCGGCAGCGACTGCGGCGTCCTCGTCGACGGCGGAGACGAGCACCGCGGGGTCGACGCCGGCGGCGCGCAGGGTCGCGAGGCGGGCGGGGGAGGCGGAGGCGAGGAGCAGGGTGACCGGCGGCATGGCGCCACCGTAGACGGGCGCGCGCGCCGGGTGGTCACCGCTCAGCCGAGGACCTCGTCGACGAAGCACCAGCGCCACGCCTCGCCGGGCTCGATGGAGCGCATCACCGGGTGCCCCGAGGCGCGGAAGTGCGCGGACGCGTGCCGACCCTCGGAGGAGTCGCAGCACCCGACGTGTCCGCAGGCGGTGCACGACCGCAGATGGACCCACGTCAGCCCGGCCGCCCGGCACTCCGGGCAGCCGTCGGTCTCGCTCGGTGGATGCGGCGCGGCGTCGTCGACGAGGTGGTCGCAGGCCCCGCCGAGCCGCTCGGTCGGGAGCAGCTCGGAGGCGTGCACCTCCGCTGCGCGGGTGGCGCTCCACGCGAGGACGGTCTCCTCGGCATCGAGCTGGCCGAGGACGCTCGTCAACACTGCGTGGTCGACCCCGCCGCGACGGCGGATCCGGAGCAGCTCGCGTCGCTCCTCCCGGATCATGGCGAGCCGCACCCGGGCCCGGGCCTCGGCCGGGCTCTCGCGCTCGGTGGGCCCGAGACTGCCCAGTCGCTCCCAGCTGCGGTTGACGCGGTCCGTGGCCTGCTGGTGGAGAACCGCGACGACGGCCGGGTCGGCTGCCGGGTCGTCCTCGATGGCCCGCAGCCCGGCGCCGGTCGTGGCCCCCAGGACCGTCGCCTCCGCGAGGGCGTCCTGGCGCGGGTCTGGACCGCGCACCCCGAGCCCCCGAGCCAGCCACGGCAGGGTCGTGCCCTGGAGCAGCAAGGTGCCGACGGTGACGACGAGCGCCACGAGGACGAGGTCGGCCCGCATCGGGGTGTCCTCGGGCAGGGTGAGGGCGGCCGCGAGTGTGACGACCCCGCGCATCCCGGCCCAGCCGCCGACGAGCGAGGCCGCGAGCATGGCCCGGCGGTCCTGACGGCCGCGCACGAGCCGGACCCCGTTCATCGCCAGGAGCCACACCGGCCGCAGCACGAGGACGGTGCCGAGGACCGCGAGCGCGACGACGAGGGTGCGTCCGGTCCCCAGGTCACCGGCGCGGGTGTCCTCGACGAGCCCCCAGACCTGGAGCCCGATGAGGAGGAAGACCGCGTTCTCGAGGACGAAGGTCACGCTCGACCAGTTGATCCGCTCGGCGAGGCGTGAGGGCGCGGACTGCAGGCTCGTGGACCAGTGGGCGAGCAGCAGGCCGGCGGTGACGACCGCGAGGACGCCGGACCCGCCGATGGCCTCGGCCGGAGCGTAGGCGACGAACGGGACGACGAACGACAGGGCGGTGTCGGCGGGGACCTCGGTGAGCCGCCGGCGCAGCCAGCCCACGAGGAGGAACGCGACGAGCCCGACGGCGACACCGCCCACGGAGGCGACGGCCAGGTCGACGGCCACGGACGCCGGTGTCACCTCACCCGCGTCGGCGCTGCCCGTGCCGTGCACCGCGAGACCCGTGGCGGCGAGCGCCGTCCGGAGCGTCACGAGCGCCGTCGCGTCGTTGAGCAGCGACTCGCCCTCGAGGATCGTCGTGATCGGGCGGGGCAGGCCGATGCGCCGCGCCACCGCGGTCGCCGCGACGGCGTCGGGTGGGGCCACGATCGCACCGAGGGCGATGGCCAGGGCGAAGGGCACCGGCAGCAGCAGCCAGACGACGAGGCCGACCCCGAGCGCCGTGAAGAGGACCAGACCCACCGACAGGCTGAGGATCGTCGAACGGTACGCGCGGATGTCGATGAGGGAGGTCGAGAGTGCGGCCGCGTACAGCAGCGGTGGGAGGAGCCCGAAGAGGACGACCTCGGGCGAGAGGCGGACCTCGGGGATGCCGGGCACGAACGACAGGACGCCGCCGAGCACGAGCAGGGCCAGGGGGACAGGCACCCCGCGCGGCCCGGCGAGGCGGCTCACGACGATGACGACGAGCACGAGGGCGACGACGATGACGGCAGGCTGCACGAGGCGATTCTCGCCCCTGCCGGTGGTGGGCCCGGCGAGTGCCCGCGGATCGGCCGGATCAGGCCGAGGCGCGGCCTCCGAGGTCCCCGGTGAGGTAGTGCTGGAGCACCGGCCCGATGGCGTCCGCGAGGTCGTGGTCGCTGACCTCGTTGAGCCCCGGGAACTCCACGACGTACCGGCCGACGAGGAACCCGGTCATGTGGGCGCCGATGAGCCCGGCGCGCAGCTCGGGGTGGTCGCTGCCCAGCAGCCGGGCGAGCGGGGTCAGCAGCCGGTCGGTGAGGAACCGCCGCACCAGCGCGGCCGCCTCGTCCTCGGAGGCCGCGGCCCGCACGAGCCCGGTCAGGGTCTGGCGGGCCTCGGGCTGGCTGAGCGTGGAGAGGACGAGGGTCGCGAGCTTGTGGCCCACGGCCTCGGGCCCGGCCGCGATGAGGTCCTCGACGAGGGCGTCGGGCTCGAAGGGGAGCTCGACGACGCTGGCGAACAGGTTCTGCTTGCTGCCGAAGTAGTGCGTGACGAGACGGGTGTCGACGTCGGCCTCCCGCGCGATGCCCCGCAGAGTCGTCCTCGGGTAGCCGAGCTCGGCGAACTGGCGCTTCGCGGCGCAGGCGATGTCCTCACGTGTGTGGCTCCCCGCCGGGCGTCGCCCTCGTGCTCGTGGCACCTCGTCACCTCCGACCCCGGTGGACCACGTCCGCTCGTCAGTATGTCCCGCGGGGGCGTATGGAAATACCCCCCGACCGAGCCATTTCCACGTTTGGCCCGGACCGGACCTAATGTCCGCGTCGTGCCATTTCCGGGGATTTCCCCGTGGGCGGACCGGTCAGGGGGTCAGCACCGCCTCGCGGAGCACGTCGAGGCCGACCGACCCGACGTCGAGGGCGCGCCGGTGGAAGGCCTGGAGTGAGAAGTCGGCCCCGGCGCGGGCCGCGGACTCCTCGCGCAGCTGCATCCACAGGCGCTCGCCGACCTTGTAGCTGGGGGCCTGCCCGGGCCAGCCCAGGTACCGGTCGAGCTCGAAGCGCAGGGTGCTCTTGTCGTTGTTCGAGTGGCTCGTGAGGAAGGTCCAGGCCTTGTCGTAGGTCCAGGCGCCGCCGCCGACCTCCGCGGGGGCGTCGAAGCCGCAGTGCACCCCGATGTCGATGACGACCCGGGCGGCGCGCAGCGACTGGGCGTCGAGCATGCCGAGGTACATGCCGGGGTCGTCGAGGTAGCCGAGCTCTGCCATGAGGCGTTCGGCGTACAGCGCCCAGCCCTCGCCGTGGCCGCTGACCCAGCACATCATCCGGCGCCAGCGGTTGAGCGTCGCGCGGCGGTAGATGGTCTGGGCCACCTGGAGGTGATGGCCCGGCACGCCCTCGTGGTAGACGGTGGTCAGCTCCTTCCACGTGGAGAACTCGGTGACGCCCTTGGGCACCGACCACCACATCCGGCCGGGCCGCGAGAAGTCGTCGCTCGGGCCGGTGTAGTAGATGCCGCCGGTCTGGGTCGGGGCGATCCGGCACTCGATGGTGCGCACCGGCTCCGGGATGTCGAAGTGTCGGTCGGCCATGTCGGCGACGACCTCGTCGGCCTTGACCTGCATCCAGTCGCGCAGGGCGGCGGTGCCGTGGAGCCGGTAGGCGGGGTCGGCGTCGAGATGACCGATGGCCTCGGCGACGCCGCCGCCAGGGACGATACGACGCGCCGTCGCCTCCATGTCGGCGGTGATCCGGGCCAGCTCCTCCTGGCCCCAGGCGTAGGTCTCCTCCAGGTCGATGGTGGCGCCGAGGAACGAGCGGGACGCCAGCTGGTAGCGCTCCCGGCCTGCAGCGTCGCTCTCGGGGGCGCGGTCGAGCAGGCTGTCGCCGAGGACGACGCGAGCCCGGCGGTAGGCGTCGGCGGCACCTGCGACGGCGCGCTCCAGATCGGCCGCGACGGCGTCGTCGAGGGGGTCCTCGCCGGCCGTGGCCCGGGCGAGGAAGGTCGCGAAGTAGCCGTCGGAGCTCACGAGGTCCTGGCACTGGCGCATGCAGGCCTCGACCTGGCGGCGCGGGGTGACCAGGCCGCGGTCGGCCGACTCGCGCAGCGTGCCGAGGTACTGGTCCAGGGCGCGGGGCAGCGCCCCGAGACGGGTGGCGATGGTGGCCCAGTCGTCCTGGGTCGCGGTCGGCATGAGGTCGAAGACGTCGCGTACGCCCTGCAGCGGGGAGGCGATGACGTTGAGCGCCATCCGGTCGTAGCCGGCCTCGTGGCTGTCGACGGTGACCCCGAGCCGCTCGCGCATCGCCGCCACCGTGACCCGGTCGACGTCGTCGACCGGCTCGACCGCGTCGAGGCGGGCGAGGGTCTCGCGGGCGAGGGTCGCGTGGTGCTCGTAGCCCGCGGGGGAGAGGTCGTCGAGCTCGTGGTCGTGCCCGGGCACCCCGAGGTGGGTGGCCTCCATCGGGCTCGCCGCGACGACGGCGTCGAAGTGGGCGTCGGCGACGGCGTCGACGGCGGTGGGCTGGCGCGTGGCGTTGGGCTCGGTCACCGGCGCGAGGCTACCCGAGAGTCCGCCGACGTGGGCGGGGGTGCGCCGGGTCGCGCGCGGACGGCATAGCCTCGAGGGATGCAGGCACGGGTGTGGTCGGTCAACGTGGGGACGGGGCGAGCGGGCATCGGCGCCAAGGGGCGCACGACAGCCATCGACAAGCGGCCGGTGCCGTCCATCGAGGTCCGCGACCCGGGGCCCAAGCAGGGCGGGCTGGGGAGCGGAGTGCTCGGCGACGACGTCGTCGCGCGCAAGCACCACGGCGGCTCGCGGCAGGCCGTGTACGCGGTGGCGCGCGAGGAGCTCGATCACTGGGCCGGCGAGCTGGGCCGCGAGCTGCCGGACGGCGTCTTCGGTGAGAACCTCACGACGCGGGGGCTCGACGTGGACGGCGCTCTCGTCGGCGAGCGCTGGCGGGTGGGGCCGGTGCTGCTCGAGGTGTGCGGCCCGCGCATCCCGTGCGCCAACTTCGCAGCCTGGATGGGCGAGAAGGGGTGGGTCAGGCGGTTCACCGAGCACGGGCAGCCGGGGGCGTACCTCGCCGTCGTCGAGCCCGGGACCATCACCGCGGGCGACCCCGTCGAGGTGCTGGACCGTCCCGACCACGGGGTCACGGTGACGCTGGTCCTGCGCGCGTTCGCCGGCGACCTCGAGGCCGGACGCCGCGTCCTGGAGGCGGAGGTGCTCGGCGAGGACGACCACGCGCAGCTGAAGCGCAGCGTGGCCCGCCGCACCCGTGCCCGTGCCCAGATCGACCAATAGGTCACGCCAGGTACGCCGGGCCCCGTCCCGACATCGACCAATAGGTCACGCCAGGTACGCCGGGCCCCGTCCCGACATCGACCAATAGGTCACGTCCGGTGCGCCGGCGCTCAGCCCGCGACCTCGGCGACGCGGAAGTGCGCCCGCCACCGGTCCGACAGCCGGGACGGGACCTCCACGCCATGCTCCCTGAGTACCCGCGCGAGACGAGCGACGAGCTCAGCGGGCGCCGTGAAGAGCTCGTCGGCCCCCACGACGACGAAGGTCCAGCCCTCCTCCTCGGAGAGCCACTCCCGCCGAGCCTCGTCCTTCGCGCGCTGCTCGGGCGAGCGATGCCACCGTCCGTCGTACTCGATGGCGATCCGAGCCCCCCGGTAGCCGAGATCCAGCCGGAAACGGACGGACCCGTCATCGTCGACGATTTGGATGTCCACCTCGGGTTCCGGCAGCCCGGCGAGCACCATGAGGAGGCGCAGGGCCGTCTCCGGGCCGGAGTCCACCCGTTCCCGCACGAGCCGCGCCGCCGTGACGGCGTCGTCGCGACACTGGCCGACCCAGTCCTCGGCGTACGCCGTCAGCTCCGTCGGGGTGCAGCGGGACTTGCGGACCAGCGAGTCACCGAGGATGACGAGGTCGATCAGGCCGAGGAACCGCGCAAGATGGCAGAAGGTCTGCTCCGGCGACGTGACCGGCAGACCGTGCCGTCGCGTGATGTGCAGTCGGTGGCGGAAGCGGTGCGTTCGGACGCCGCCGACCCGGAACCGCACGTCGCGCATGAACGCGACGTGCACCCATTCGTTGTCGGGCACCAGCCCACCCCAGAGCCGGGCGGCGGTCCAGTGGCTGAGGACGGCGCCTTCCGGTGCGATGAGCAGTGCGGCCCGTGACCGCACGACGACGGTGTCCGGGACGGCCGCCGCCACGACCACGCCCGGCAGCACGGTCCTGAAGGCAGCCGACCTCACCAGTCGGTCACTGAGGCCCAGCGTCCGCGCTTCCCGACGGAGGAGGGGCCATACGTCTCGTTGTTGCGCCATTCCCATCCGTCGAGCATGCCCATTCCGCGGCAGGGCCAGCTTTCGTTTTCCACAGGCGTACCTGGCGTGACCTATTGGTCGATGTGGGGACGGCGGGCGTGTACCTGGCGTGACCTATTGGTCGATGTGGGGGCGGCGGGCGTGTACCTGGCGTGACCTATTGGTCGATGTGGGGGCGGCGGGCGTGTACCTGGCGTGACCTATTGGTCGATGTGGGGACGGCCGGCGTGTACGGCGTCAGCCGCGGAAGGTGCTGCGCCAGGCTGCCGGGCCCGGGTCGTGCCGACCCCGCAGCAGCAGCGACCGGTGCGACGCCCACCGGGACTCCTGCGCCCGGCCGTGCCAGCCGTCGCCGCTCGCGCCACCGGCGCCCCCCGTGCCTCCGGAGGCGGCGGCGAGGACGGCGACGACGGCCGCGATGTCCTCCGCGGTGGCCGGACCGTGTACCCGGATCGCCGACGGCTCGGTCATAGCGGGATGTTCCCGTGCTTCTTCGGCGGCAGGCTCGCGCGCTTCGTGCGCAGCGCGCGCAGCGCCTTCGTCACGTTCATCCGGGTGTTCGACGGGGTGATGACCGTGTCGATATACCCCCGCTCGGCCGCGACGTACGGGTTGGCGAGCGCCTCCTCGTACTGGGTGACGAACTGCGCCCGGATCTCGTCGACGGACTCGCCCCGCTGCTCGGCCGCGCGCAGCTCCTTGCGGTACAGGATGTTGACCGCCCCCTGCGCGCCCATGACCGCGATCTGCGCGGTGGGCCAGGCGAGGTTGATGTCGGCGCCGAGGTGCTTGGAGCCCATGACGTCGTAGGCGCCGCCGTAGGCCTTGCGGGTGATGACCGTGACGAGCGGGACGGTGGCCTCGGCGTAGGCGTAGATGAGCTTGGCCCCGCGCCGGATGATGCCGTCCCACTCCTGGTCGGTGCCGGGCAGGAAGCCGGGGACGTCGACGAAGGTGAGCACCGGGACGTTGAACGCGTCGCAGGTGCGCACGAAGCGGGCGGCCTTCTCGGAGGCGTCGATGTCGAGGGTGCCGGCGAACTGCATCGGGTTGTTCGCGACGATGCCCACCGAGCGGCCCTCGACGCGCCCGAACCCGATGACGATGTTCGGGGCGAACAGCGGCTGGACCTCGAGGAATTCACCGTCGTCCAGGACCCGCTCGATGACCTCGTGCATGTCGTAGGGGACGTGCGGGGAGTCCGGGATGATCGTGTCGAGGAAGCGGTCGTCCTCGGTGACCTCGAGGTCGTTCTCGTCCCCGAAGACGGGCGGGTCCTCCAGGTTGTTCGACGGCAGGTACGACAGCAGCGCCTTGACGTACTCGATGGCGTCGTCCTCGTCGGAGCCCATGTAGTGGGCGACCCCCGACTTGGTGTTGTGCGTCTTCGCCCCGCCGAGCTCCTCGAAGCCGACGTCCTCACCCGTGACGGTCTTGATGACGTCGGGGCCGGTGATGAACATGTGCGAGGTCTGGTCGACCATGACGGTGAAGTCGGTGACGGCCGGGGAGTACACGGCGCCACCCGCGCAGGGCCCCATGACGAGGGAGATCTGCGGCACGACACCGCTCGCGTGGACGTTGCGGCGGAAGATCTCGCCGTAGAGCCCGAGCGAGACGACCCCCTCCTGGATCCGCGCCCCGCCGGAGTCGTTGAGCCCGATGACGGGGCAGCCGACCTTCATGGCGAAGTCCATGACCTTGCAGATCTTCTCGCCGAACACCTCGCCCAGGGAGCCTCCGAAGACGGTGAAGTCCTGGGCGAACACCGCGACGGTCCGGCCGTCGACCGTGCCGTACCCGGTGACGACCCCGTCCCCGTACGGACGGTTCGCGCCCTGACCGAACGCCACGGAGCGGTGCCGCGCGTACTTGTCCATCTCGACGAACGAGCCCTCGTCGAGCAGCAGCTCGAGGCGCTCGCGGGCGGTCTTCTTGCCGCGGGCGTGCTGCTTGTCGACGGCACGCTCGGACCCGGCGTTCGCGACCTCGGCCACGCGCCGCTTGAGGTCGGCCAGCTTGCCGGCCGTGGTCGTGACGTCGATGTCCTGGGGGACGTCGGTGCCTCCGATCGAGTGCAGGTCACTGGTCGCCATGGGCGAGAGCCTAGCCTTGGGCCCGTGGACCAGCCCCTCCCTCCGCCACCGATCGACGCGGCGTCCGTCACACCCGGCGAGCCGTGGCTGCCGGTGGAGGTCCACGACCGGGTCGGGTCCACCAACGACCTCGTCCGCGACCGGCCCGCGCTGTGGCGGGTCGTCGTCGCCGACGTCCAGGAGAGCGGCCGTGGCCGGCTCGGCCGCGCCTGGTCCACGACCCCCGGGACGGCCCTGGCCGTGAGCGTGCTCGTCCCGGTTCCGGCCTCGGGAGCGTCCTGGGTGCCGCTGTTCGCCGGCCTCGCCGTGCACCGCGCCGTCGACGAGGTCGCCGGGCCGGTCACGGCGTTGAAGTGGCCCAACGACGTCCTCGTGCCGGAGGACGGCGACCGCAAGCTCGCGGGCGTCCTGTGCGAGTGGGTGCCGGACGGCGTGGTCGTCGGCGTGGGCGTCAACGTCGACACGACGCGTGCGGACCTCCCGCTCGGGACGGCCACCTCGCTGCGCGCCGCCGGGCATCCCGGGGTCGACCGGGCCGTCCTGCTCACCGCCTACCTCCGGCAGCTCGCGGCCGTGCTCCGGGAGGACTCCGGGCCCTCCGGCCCGGCGGCCGCGGCGTACCGCGCCGCCTGCGCCACGCTGGGCCGCGACGTCGAGGTCCACGAGCCCGGCGGGGCCGTCCGCCACGGCCGCGCGACAGGGATCGACGGCGAGGGCAGACTGACCGTGCACACCGGCGCCGGGACGGTCCAGGTCTCGGCCGGCGACGTCGTCCACGTCCGTGCACGCTGAGACGGGAGGAGGCGGCATGACCGAGGAGCCCGAGCAGGCGGGGGAGCCGGCCGTCCCCGCAGCCCCGGCCACCGCGGACCTCCCCGAGTGGATCGAGCAGGCGCTGCTCGGCCGCTCCGCCTCGATGGCCCGGGCCGAGGTCAGCGAGGGGGCCGGCGTCGACCCCGGCGAGGCGCGGCGGTTCTGGCACGCGATGGGCTTCCAGGTGGTCGAGGACGACGAGGCGATGTTCACCGACGCCGACCTCGAGGCGCTGGCCCGGGTGACCCGGCTCGTCCGCAGCGGCGTCGTGAGCGAGGAGCTCGCCCTCGGCATGACCCGCGCCTTCGCGCGGACCTCCGACCGGCTGGCGGTGTGGCAGACCCAGCTCGTCGCCGAGTCGCTGACCCCGGCGTTCTCCGAGGAGCTCGAGGGCAAGGACAGTCGCTCGGTCCCGGAACCGCGGGTCGCCGCGGACGCCGCGGCCCTGCTCGCCCGCACCATCGACGACGTCGAGCCGCTGCTCGTGTACGTCTGGCGCCGCCACCTGACCAACGCGATCCAGCGCATGCTCGCGGACGCCGACCCGGCGGTGCGCTCGGACCCGTCGGCACCGGTGCGGGCCGTCGGGTTCGCCGACCTCGTTGCCTTCACCTCCTTCGTCCGACGGATGAGCGAGCGGCAGCTCGCCCGGCTCGTCCAGCATTTCGAGCTCCTCGCCAGCGACGTCATCGCCGAGCACGGCGGGCGCGTCATCAAGACGGTGGGCGACGAGGTCCTCTTCGTGCACACCGAGGCCGCGGCCGCGTCGGCCATCGCCCTGGACCTCGTCGACGCCATGGCCGAGGACGACCTGCTCCCGCCGGTGCGGGTCGGGCTGGCCCACGGGCGGGTCGTGTCCCGGCTCGGGGACGTGTTCGGGATGACGGTCAACAAGGCGAGCCGCATCACCGCCGTCACCCCGTCGGGGACGGTGTTCGTCGACGAGGACATGGCGCGCGCGCTCGGGTCGGTGTCGGGCTTCTCGGCCATCGAACGCCGCCGCCGGATGCTGCGCGGGATCGGCGTCGTGACGCTGCACGAGCTGCGACGCGCGCCGGGTGAGAGGCGTCCACCCGTGGCGGACGCCACTTCGTGACTACCATCGGGCCCATGACGAAGGTGCTGCTCGCCGAGGACGACCCGGCGATCTCCGATCCGCTCGCCCGTGCACTGCGCCGTGAGGGGTACGAGGTCGAGGTGTGTACGGACGGGGAGTCGGCGCTCGAGCACGCCCTGCAGACCCCTGACCTGGTCGTACTCGACCTCGGCCTGCCGAAGATGGACGGCCTCGAGGTGTGCCGGCGGCTCCGGGCCGAGGGCAGCAGCGTGCCCGTCCTCGTGCTCACGGCGCGGGCCGACGAGGTCGACACCGTCGTCGGGCTCGACGCCGGTGCCGACGACTACGTCACGAAGCCCTTCCGGCTCGCCGAGCTGCTCGCCCGGGCCCGGGCGCTGCTGCGGCGCGGCGTCGTGGACGGCGCCGACGGCGAGGGGGACCCGCTCATCGACATCGACCCCGAGGGGCGGCGGGTCTTCCTGCGCGGCGACGAGGTGCAGCTCACCGGCAAGGAGTTCGAGCTGCTCCGCGTCCTCGTCGCGAACGAGGGCAAGGTCGTCTCCCGCGAGAAGCTCATGCGCGACGTCTGGGACAGCGCCTGGTACGGGTCGACCAAGACGCTCGACATGCACATCTCGGTCCTTCGGCGGAAGCTCGGTGACGACGCCGCCCACCCGCGGTACATCACGACGATCCGAGGTCTCGGGTTCCGCTTCGACGCACCGGACGAGTGATCGCCGGTGCGCCGCATCGTCGTCCTGACGGCCCTGGAGACGGCCGTCGTCGCACTCCTCGCGATGTCCTTCGCCGGCGCCCTGCTCGTCCAGCAGGGCGCGGTGTCGCTCGACGGGGTCGGCGCGAGCTGGTGGGTCCCGACGGCGGCGCTGGTCGGGGCGGCCGGGTTCGCCCTCCTTGCCGCGGCATGGCTCGGCGAGCGCTCCGCACTGCGGATCACCGGCCTGCTCGGGACCCTGCGGGAGCGGGCGGAGCGGCTCGCGGCGGGTGACACCCGCCCCGTCCCGCTCGAGTCCGGGATCGAGGAGATGGACCGGCTCGACGCCGCCCTCGTGCGCGGCGCGCAGCAGGGGGCCAAGCGGCTGGCGTCCGAGCGGGACTTCGCCGCGGACGCCTCGCACCAGCTCCGGACGCCGCTCACCGCCTTGCTCATGCGGCTCGAGGAGATCTCGGTGACCGAGGACCTCGCGGTCGTCGCCGAGGAGTCGGCGATCGCGATCGGCCAGGTCGAGCGGCTGAGCAAGGTCGTCGACGACCTCATGAGCCGGACCCGCAGCGGGGTCGAGGCGAACCCGGCGGTGTCCCTCGACTCCGTCCTCGCCTCCCTCCAGCGGGAGTGGCAGCCGGCCTTCGCCTCCGCCCGGCGGAGCATCCACGTCAGCGGCGAGCGCGGCCTCGTCGTCCGGGCGACGCCGGTCTCGCTCGGGCAGATCCTCACGACGCTGCTCGAGAACTCCCTCGCCTACGGCCGGGGCACCGTCGAGGTCAGCGCGCGCCGGGCCGGGCCGTCGGTGGTCATCGAGGTCAGCGACGAGGGCGACGGGGTGTCGCCGACGATCGCCCCGCACATCTTCGAGCGGTCGGTGTCGTCCTCCGGGTCCGGGCTCGGGCTGTCCCTGGCGCGGGACCTCGCCGAGGCGGTCGGCGGCCGGCTCGAGCTGGCCCGCGCGACCCCGCCCGTCTTCGCGCTGTTCCTGTCCTCCAGCGAACGCTGACCCCGGGCCGGTCAGAGGGGTTCGCGCGCGAACACGAACCGCCGGTACGCCCAGAAGCGGAACAGCGTGCCGAGGCCGATCCCGACGATCGTCGCGATGTTGTCGGCGAGGGTCGAGGTGAAGCCGAGCCCGTAGTGCGACACGGCGAGGGTGAAGGCCGAGATCCCGAGCGCGATGAGGTTGACGCCGAAGAACATGGCGACCTCGTGGTGCATCGGGCGGCTCCGCCGGTGCCGGAAGGTCCACTGCCGGTTGCCGAGCCAGGCGACGAGCGTGGCGGCCGCGCCCGAGATGATCTTCGCGGTCGTGACCTTGTCGTCGAGCACGGTGTGCCACAGGATGTTCGCCAGGCCCAGGTCGACGACGAAGGCGACGGCGCCGACCACGCCGAACTTGATCATCTCGCGGTAGAGGACGTCGAGCGCCCCCCGGGCGGCGTCGAGCGCGCGGCCGATGGGCCCCTGGGTCGGGGTGTCCTGGGCGGTCACCCGTGCAGCCTAACGACGCGGGGTCGTTATCCTCGCCGAGTGACCCCACGTCGTGCGCCCGGAGGCTTCCCCGTCGTCGGCATCGTCGGGGGTGGCCAGCTCGCCCGGATGTGCGCTGGCCCGGCGGCCGAGCTCGGGGTCACCCTCAGCGTCCTCGCCGACGCGCACGACTCCAGTGCGGCGCTCGTCGTGCCCAGCGCCCCGGTCGGCGAGCACACCGACGTCGACGCCGTGCGCCGGTTCGCGGCCGAGTGCGACGTCGTGACCTTCGACCACGAGCACGTCCCCCAGGAGATCCTCGCCCTGCTCGTCGCAGACGGCGTCGCGCTGCACCCGTCGCCGGAGGCCCTCCTGTTCGCCCAGGACAAGCTCGCCATGCGCGAGCGGCTCACCGGCCTCGGCGTGCCGTGCCCGCGATGGGTCCGGGCCGACACCGTGCAGGACGTCGAGGCGTTCGGCGCCGAGGTCGGCTGGCCGGTCGTCGCCAAGACGCCGCGCGGCGGGTACGACGGCAAGGGGGTGCTGGTGGCGTCCTCGGCGGCCGAGCTCGACGACTGGCTGCGCCGGGCGGCGGAGGCCGGCACCGGGCTGCTCCTGGAGGAGAAGGTCGAGTTCCGCCGCGAGCTGGCGGTGCTGCTCGCCCGCAGCCCGTCCGGGCAGGCCGCCGTGTGGCCGGTCGTCGAGACCGTGCAGACCGGTGGCATCTGCACCGAGGTGCTCGCGCCCGCGCCCGATCTCGACGCGGACGTCGCAGCAGGGGCGGTGCAGGCGGGGCTGCGGGTGGCCGGCGAGCTCGGCGTCACGGGCGTGATGGCCGTCGAGCTGTTCGAGGTCGAGACGCCCGGGGGCGGCACGACCGTCCTCGTCAACGAGCTCGCGATGCGCCCACACAACTCGGGGCACTGGTCGATGGACGGGGCCGTGACCGGCCAGTTCGAGCAGCACCTGCGGGCGGTGCTCGACCTGCCGCTCGGCGCGCCGCGGCCGCGGGCCGCGTGGACGGTCATGGCCAACGTCCTCGGGGGCGACTACCCCGAGCTGTACCCGGCCTACCGGCACGTCATGGCGCGCGACCCCGAGGCCAAGGTGCACCTGTACGGCAAGGGCGTGCGTCCCGGCCGCAAGATCGGCCACGTCAACGTCTCCGGCGACGACCTCGCCGACCTGCGTGAGCGGGCGAGGCACGCGGCGGACTACCTCACAGGAGTGGTGACGGAGTGAGCACGCAGCAGCACGAGTCGCCGGTCGTCGGCGTCGTCATGGGGTCGGACTCGGACTGGCCCGTCATGGAGGCGGCGGTCGAGGCGCTCGACGAGTTCGGCGTCAGGTGCGAGGTCGATGTCGTGTCGGCGCACCGGATGCCCGAGGAGATGCTCGAGTACGGCCGCATCGCCGAGGCCCGCGGGCTGCGCGTGCTTGTCGCCGGTGCCGGCGGGGCGGCGCACCTGCCCGGGATGCTCGCGTCGGTGACGTCGCTGCCGGTCATCGGGGTACCCGTCCCGCTGCGGTACCTCGACGGGATGGACTCCCTGCTCTCCATCGTGCAGATGCCGGCCGGCGTGCCGGTGGCGACGGTGTCGGTGGGCGGGGCGCGCAACGCGGGGCTGCTCGCGGCGCGGATCCTCGGTGCGGGCGAAGGGGCCGAGGCCCAGCGGCTGCGCGCGGCGATGGGCGAGTTCCGCGGCGCACTGCGCGACCAGGCCCACGCGAAGGGCGCGGCGCTGCGGGAGCGACGGGACGCCTGACCGGGGTTCGTCAGGCGGGCACGGGTTCGGAGGCCCGGTCTCGCTGACATTCCGGGGTGACCCCGACATGTCGAGGTCAGCGGTACATGCCGTCGCTGCGGATCTTCGGCCACTCGATCTTGGGGCAGGTGTCCATGACGACGCCGAGGCCGGCCGCGCGGGCCCGTTCGGCGGCGGCCTCGTCGATGACCCCGGCCTGCAGCCAGACGGCGTCGATGAGGAGCCGGTCCTTGTGCTCGATCGCCTCGTCGACGACGGCGCCCACGTGCTCGGAGTTGACGAAGCAGTCGATGACCTTGAGGTCCTGGTCGGGGATGTCGGCGAGCGACGCGTAGCCCTGGGCGCCGTGCACGGTCTCGGCCTTGGGGTGCACCGGGATGATCGGCTTCCCGAGCTCGACATGGAGCCAGCGCGACACCGACCAGGCATGCCGGGACTCGTTCGTGGACAGCCCGACGATCACCCAGATGCCGGGGTCCATGAGCAGCTCACGGATGAGGTGCGGGTCGTTCTGGTGTCGCAGTGTGCCCATGGCCCTCATCATGCCCCCTGCGACGGTCCGCAAACCTGCCCGTCGCGGCGTGCTGCTCAGTCGTGGCCGAACAGGTCGCGGGTGTACACGCGCTCCGCCACGTCCTCGAGCTCGTGGACGAGCCGGTTCGCGACGATGACGTCGCTGCGCTCCTTGAGCTCCTCGAGCGAGACGAGGGGGGACCCGAAGAAGTCCTCCCCGTCCAGCTCCGGCTCGTGGACGATGACGTGCACGCCCTTGGCCTTGATGCGCTTCATGACGCCCTGGACGCTGCTGGACCGGAAGTTGTCCGAGCCCGCCTTCATGATGAGCCGGTGGATGCCCACCACCTCGGGCCGCCGCGCGAGGATGTCGGTCGCGACGAAGTCCTTGCGGGTCGTGTTGGCGTCGACGATGGCGCCGATCAGGGTCTGCGGCACGTCCGCGTAGTTGGCGAGCAGCTGCTTGGTGTCCTTCGGCAGGCAGTACCCGCCGTAGCCGAAGCTCGGGTTGTTGTAGTGCGCGCCGATGCGCGGGTCGAGCCCGACGCCCTCGATGATCTGGCGGGTGTCCAGGCCGTGCGTCGCCGCGTAGGTGTCGAGCTCGTTGAAGTAGGCCACCCGCATCGCGAGGTAGGTGTTGGCGAACAGCTTGATGGCCTCGGCCTCGGTGCTGTCGGTGAGCAGCACCGGCACGTCCTCGTCGAGGGCGGCGTCCGCCAGCATCCGGGCGAAGCGCTCGCCGGCGGGGCCGCGGTCGCCGACGACCACCCGGGACGGGTGGAGGTTGTCGTGCAACGCCTTGCCCTCGCGGAGGAACTCGGGCGAGAAGACGACCCGGTCGGTGCCGAGCCGCTCGCGCAGGGCGGCGGTGAAGCCCACCGGGACGGTCGACTTCACGACGGCGGTGGCGCCGGGCTCGAGCCGGCGGATGTCGGCGACGACCTGCTCGACGCTGCTCGTGTCGAAGTAGTTGGTGCGCTCGTCGTAGTTCGTGGGGGTGGCGACGACGACGTACTCGCAGCCGGGGTAGGCCTCGTTCATGTCGGCGGTGACGGTGAGGCGCAGACCGCCGGCGCGCAGGTGCTCCTCGATGTCGGGGTCGGCGATGGGGCTGCGACCCGCGCGCAGCATCTCGACCCGGGACTCGTCGATGTCGTAGGCGACGACGTCGTGGGTGCGGGCCAGGAGGACGGCCAGGGAGAGGCCGACGTAGGAGGTGCCGACGACGCAGATGGTGGGGCTCACGACGTACAGACTAGGGTCGCGCGCCCGCCCGACCCCAGCCGGGAGGGCGTCCCTGGCCGCGGCGGCGGAGCCCTGGGCGTCCGGGCCCACGACGCTGCGGCATGATCGGGAGCACCACGACACCGCGAGGAGACCCGCATGAAGTTCGGACTGTTCATCCCGCAGGGCTGGCGCCACGACCTGGTCGGCATCGACCCGGCGCAGCACTGGGGCGTCATGGCCGGGCTGGCCCGCCGGGCCGACGGCATCGAGAACTGGTCCTCCATCTGGGTCTACGACCACTTCCACCCCGTGCCCGACCCCACCGAGGCCGGCGTGCACGAGGCGTGGTCGCTCATGGCGGCGTTCGCCGGGGTGACCGGCCGGGTGCGGCTCGGCCAGATGTGCACGTGCATGTCGTACCGCGAGCCCACCTACCTCGCGAAGGTCGCCGCGACGGTCGACGCCGTGTCCGAGGGTCGGCTCGAGATGGGCATCGGCGCGGGGTGGTACGAGCACGAGTGGCGTGCCTACGGCTACGGCTTCCCGCGGGCGGGCGAGCGGCTGGCGCGGCTCCGCGAGGGCGTCGAGATCATGCGCCAGATGTGGACGACCGGGTCGGCGACCCTCGACGGCGAGCACTACCAGGCCGACGGCGCGATGTGCTACCCGCAGCCCCTCCAGGGCACGGTCCAGCCGGGCTCGAAGATGAACGGGATCCCGATGTGGGTCGCCGGCGGCGGGGAGCGGAAGACGCTGCGCATCGCGGCGGAGTACGCGGACTACACGAACTTCTCGGGGATGCCGGAGGAGTTCACGCACAAGTCGCAGATCCTCCAGGAGCACTGCCGCGACCTCGGGCGGGACTACGACGAGATCGTCCGGAGCGCGAACTTCAACGTCGTCATCGGGCGCACCGACCGCGAGGTCCAGGACCGGCTCGGCTGGATCCGCGACCACTACGCCTCGGCCGGGCTGCCGGACGACGTCGTCGAGAAGGCGGTGAAGTCGTTCGCCGACGGACCGCTCGTCGGGACCCCCGAGCAGATCGTCGAGACGCTGCGCGACCTCGAGCGGCGCGGCATGACGTACGCCATCACGTACTTCGTCGAGCAGGCCTACGACCTCAGCGGCGTCCAGCTGTTCGAGCGGGAGGTACTGCCCGAGCTCGGCGACCGGGAGCACCACGGCCACCTCTGGCACCTGCTGCGCGGGGAGTGACCGGGGGGCTTCCGCCAGGTCGCGGGCCCGGGCTCGCCGGCGCGGCAGATCGGTGCGATGCCGGCTCGGGTCAGTCCCTGAGTGGGGAGCCGACGACCTCGAATCGGAAGCCGCCCATGTCTCCGGACAGGAGCGGGCGAGCTTCCGCGATGGCCGCCTGCACGCTGTCCAGCTGGAGGGACCTGCCGTGTGCCGCGGCCGACGTCCACAGCTCCGCCACGAAGACGGTGTCCGGCTGGTCGTCGCTGACCCCGACCTCGTAGAGCAGGCAGCCGGCCGACTCGAGGTCCGCACTGCGCCGGGTCAGGATCTCGACGAGAAGGTCTCGCTTGCCCGTGACTGATCCAAGGGTCCCTACGTTGACGAAGGTCATGGGCCAGCATCCCAGAGACGGCCGGAGGGTGTGACTCCGGGCAGGTGGTGCAGAGCACACCAGGAGTGGCCTGACGGCTGGGCCGCCCGGTCGTACTGACCCGTAACATCGAGGTCATGAGCGGCAACCCGGACTTCGACACCTACCGCCTCTCCGAGGACCACGAGGCGATCCGCGAGGCCGTCCGTGCGGTGGCCGAGGACAAGATCGCCCCGTACGCGGCCGAGGTCGACGAGGACTCGCGGTACCCGCAGGAGGCGCACGACGCGCTCGTCGCGTCCGACTTCTTCGCCCCGCACGTCCCCGAGGAGTACGGCGGCGTCGGGGCCGACGCCCTCGCCACGTGCCTCGTCATCGAGGAGGTCGCTCGGGTCTGCGCCTCCTCCAGCCTCATCCCGGCGGTCAACAAGCTCGGCTCGATGCCGCTGATCCTCGCCGCGGACGATGACGTGAAGAAGCGCTACCTCACCCCGCTCGCCGCCGGGGAGACGACGTTCTCGTACGGTCTCTCCGAGCGCGAGGCCGGCTCCGACACCGCCGCGATGCGGTGCAAGGCCGTCCGGGACGGCGACGACTGGGTCATCTCGGGGCAGAAGTCCTGGATCACCAACGCCGGGGTCTCGGGGTTCTACACCGTCCTGGCCGTCACCGACCCCGACGGGCCGCGCGGCAACAACATCACCGCGTTCGTCGTCGAGAAGGACGACGCGGGCTTCACCGTCGGCGAGAAGGAGCGCAAGCTCGGCATCAAGGGCAGCCCCACCCGTGAGCTGCACTTCGACCGGTGCCGCATCCCCGGCGACCGGGTCGTCGGCGAGGTCGGCTCGGGCCTGAAGCTCGCGCTGCAGACCCTCGACCACACCCGGGTCACGATCGGCGCGCAGGCCGTCGGCATCGCCCAGGGCGCGCTGGACCACGCGGTCGCGTACGTCAAGGAGCGCCAGCAGTTCGGGCGGGCCGTCGCCGAGTTCCAGGGCATCCAGTTCATGCTCGCCGACATGGCGATGCAGCTCGAGGCCGCCCGCCAGCTCGTGTACGTCGCCGCCGCCAAGTCCGAGCGGGGCGACCCCGACCTGCCGTTCTTCGGGGCGGCGGCCAAGGCCTACGCCTCCGACGTGGCGATGCAGGTGACGACCGACGCCGTCCAGCTGCTCGGCGGCGCCGGCTACACCCGGGACTTCCCGCTCGAGCGGATGATGCGCGACGCGAAGATCACCCAGATCTACGAGGGCACCAACCAGGTGCAGCGCATCGTCATGGCCCGCCAGCTGCTCAAGGGCTGACCCGCGTCGACCTCCGGGTGATCACGGGGCGAGGTCCGCGAGCCGGATCGCCTCGGCCATCGCCGCGTAGCCCGCGGCACTCGGGTGGATGCCGTCGCCGGAGTCGTACTCCGTCAGCAGCCGGTCCGGCGCCAGGGGGTCGCGGGTCGTGGCGTCGAGGTCGGCGACGGCGTCGAACACCCCGCTGGTGCGGATCCACTCGTTGACGGCCTGCCGGGTCCGCTCGGCCTGCTCGGTGTGCCGCGGGTTCGCCCCGTACGGGAGCACGGTGGCCCCGACGACGCGGACCCCGGCGGCGTGGGCCTGAGCGACGATCTCGCGGTACCCCGCGGTGAGCCGGTCCGCGGGGAGGGTGCCTCCGGAGCGGACGAGGTCGTTGACCCCGCCGAGCACGACGACGGTGCGCACCCCGGGCCGTTCGAGCACGTCGCGGGCCACCCGCCCGGTCATCCGCTCGCCGATGAGGTCGGTGAGCACCTGGTTGGAGGAGATCCCGGCGTTGACGACGGCCATCCGCGAACCGGGAGGCAGCGCGGCGAGGCGCCGGGCCAGGACGTCGGGGTAGGACACGTGCGCGTCGACGAAGGCCGACGAGCAGCACCCCTCCGTGATCGAGTCCCCGAGCGTGACGACCGCCCCGTCGCTGGGCGCGAGGACGTCGACGCCGGTGAGGAAGTACAGCGACGAGCCGAGCACCTCGAAGCCGTCCCCGGCCGACCCGGTGGCGTCCCCGTCCGCGGCGAAGGTCCGTGCCCAGGCGTACGGCCGCCAGGTGACGGCGCCGGCCGGCTGCGACAGGTAGGTGCTGACGAGGACGTCGGTGCCGTCGGCCACGGCGAGGTCGACCGGGTCCGAGCTGCGTGTCGCGCCCGGGGCGATGGTCACGGCGGTCCGGCCGTCCCAGGTGACCGGGTGCTGCGGCCCCTGCGTGCGGGCCCCGCCCTCGGGGTCGCACCGCGCGACGGTGGCCGCCCCGACCACGAGCGGCCGGTCCCCGAACGCGTTGGACAGGCTGACCCGCACCTGCCGGCCGCCGAGGGAGAGGTGGGCCGGCTGGCGCAGGGTACGTCCGGCGAACCCCTGCGCCGACGGCCCGTCCGGGAGGGACGCCTGCATCGCGGCTCCCCAGCTGGCCACCCAGGCCTCCCCGTCGGCCGCCACGGCGGAGGCGGGCGGTGCGCACCGGTCGACGCCGCGGGCGGGAACCCGCAGCTGGAGCGCCACGACGACGGCCACCCCGACCACGGCGAGCAGCACGGGGATCCAGAGCAGGGACGGCCGCCGCCTCGGCCGCCTGCCGGTCTCGGCCCGGGTCACGACGTCGAGCAGATGTCCTGGTCGGCCGTGCGGGCCTCGATCGTGGGCGTCGGGCTCGGCGTCGGCGAGGGCGCCGTGACGGTGGGGGTCGGCAGCGGGTCCGAGCCAGTGCGGTTCGGCACCTCGACGACGTTCTCCGCGCCGGGTCCGAGCGTGACGCGGACGACCGCGCCGAGGCCGGTGGCCTCCTCGAGCCGCGCTCCCGGGAACGCGGCCGCCACCGTGCGGGCGGACTCCTCCTGACCGGGCGAGTACTCGACGAGGGTCCCCTTCGGGGCCTCGGCGGCGTTCCCGGTGCCGGTGACGGTGAAGCCCTGGACGGCGAGCATCGCCCCGGCCTGGCCGGCGAGGCCGGGGGCCCCGGACCCGTTGAGCACCTGCACCGAGATGTCGGCGGGGGAGGCCGTGAGCGGGCTCGCGCTGGGCGACGGGGTCGCCTCGGGGTCCGGCTCCTCCCCGATCCGGCGGTCCTCGCGCAGCGACTCCCAGATGACCTCGGCGGAGTCCTGCCACTGCACCCGGTTGGGGTCCTGCGGGAAGGGCTCGTTGGGGACCGTGAGGAACTCGATGTTGTCCAGGCCGATGCCGCGCACCGACTCCGCGAGATCCTTCATCGTGCCGAGCCCGAAGCCCGGGTCGGTCGTCAGCGACTTCGTGGCCGCGTCCAGGAACCCGTAGAGCCGGGTCGGCTGGAAGAGCAGCCGGCTCGAGGTCGCCTCCTGGGCCACCGAGGACAGGAACGCCTGCTGGCGCTTGATCCGGCCCAGGTCCGAGCCGTCGCCGACCGACTTGCGGGTCCGGACGTAGGCGAGGGCCTGCTCCCCGTCGAGGGTGTGCGAGCCCGCGGTCAGCTGGAGCTTGGAGTTGGGGTCGTCGATCGCCTCGGTCGTGCACACCTCGACCCCGTCGAGGGCGTCGACCATGGCCTTGAACCCGCGGAAGTCGACGACGGCGTAGTGGTCGACGAAGACGCCGGTGTTGCCCTCGAGGGTCCGGATGAGGCAGCCCGTGCCGCCGAGCTTGTAGTTGTGGTTCCACTGCCGGGTGACCCACTGGTCCTTCGGCGCGTCCTCGGAGCACTCCGGCGGCGCCATGGTCATCGAGTCGCGGGGGATCGAGACGACCGTCGCCCAGGTCCGGTCCGCCGACAGGTGGACGAGGAGGTTGGTGTCGGACTTCTGGCCCGGGTCCTCGGCGACCTCGCCGTAGGTGTCGTTGCCCTCGCCGGTGCGGTCGTCGGAGCCGATGAGCAGGAGGTTGACGGCCTCGGTGGCCTGCGGGGCACGGGTGGGACGGTCACTGCCGATGGCGTCCGAGACGTCGACCTTGGTGATGTTGGAGTTGAGCTGCCAGGTGGCCCACGCGGCGCCGGCGCCACCGAGCGCGAGGACGACGACGAGCCCGACGACGATGCGGCGCCGCCACGGACCGGAGCCGCGGGCGGCGCGGCCGTGGAGCTCACGTCGCCGGGGGAAGGGGTCGCCGGAGTCCTGGGGTACGGAGCCCTCGGGCCGCGCGCCGTCCACTCGGTACTTCCCCTTCGGTGTCGCCTGGACGTCCCCGTCGAGGGACCGGGCGAGTCTAACCGCCGGGTCTGGACGGACCCTGAGTGCGACCGGGGTGCGGTCAGCCGGTCGGCTCGCCGTCGGTCCCGGGCGGCGGCGCGTCGAGCGGGGTCCCCTCGCGGAGCATGGTGAACAGCTCCTGGGCGCGCTCGTCGTTCCACACCACCGAGCTGCCCGCGGACGTCGTCGCGTTCGCGTTCGCGATCGGGACGACGAGGCTCAGCGCGTCGTCGTTCGAGACGGCCCGCATCGTGGCGGCGATTCGGTACCCGTCGACGAGCCCGGTGTCCTCACCGACGAGGACGCCCTCGGCGCCCGCATGCGTGAACCCCCACCAGCGCCACGGTACGAGCACCGTCGCGGGGGTGGCGGCCTTCTTCATCACCGCGCCGAGGAACTGGCGCTGCCGCTCGGCGCGGCCGATGTCGCCCTTGGGGTCGGAGTAGCGGGCGCGGACGTAGCCGAGCGCCGTCGGCCCGTCGAGGGTCTGGCACCCCTTCGTGAGGTTGATGTGCGCCTTCTCGTCGTCGATGTCGTTCTGAACGCAGATGTCGACCCCGCCGAGGCTGTCGACGACGTTGGCGAACCCGCCGAACCCGATCTCGAGGTACCCGTCGATCCGCAGCCCGGTGGCCTGCTCGAGGGTCTGCGCCAGGAGCTTCGGCCCCCCGATCGCGAACGCCGCGTTCACCTTGTTCTCGCCGTTGCCCGGGATCGGCAGGAAGCTGTCGCGCGGCACCGAGATGAGCGCCGCCTTGCCCGAACCCGACGGCACGTGGACGAGGATGATCGTGTCGGTGCGCCGCCCCTCGGAGCTGCCGGTGCCCAGCACCTTCCGCTGCTCGGCGGTGAGGCCCTCGCGGCTGTCGGACCCGACGAGCAGGTAGGTGTGGCCGTCACCGGCGGGGGGCCGCTCGCCCTCGGGGCTCGCGTCGACGCGGGACACCGTGGACCACGCGTGCGCCGGCGTGACGACGACGAACGCCACCCAGGCCAGGAGCAGCAGCAGGAGCACGCGCAGGCCGGTCCGGCCGGAGCGGCGGCGCCGGGGACCCGGCGGCGGGGGAGGGGGCGGCGGCGGGGTGCCGCGGCGGGGAGGCAGCGGGCGGCCGAGCTCGTCGTAGCCGGAGTCCGGGGCCGGGGCCGGCGGCGGGGCGGGCGGCCGGGGGCGACCCGCGGCCCGGCGCCGGGTGTCGACGACGTAGACGTCGTCGCCCCCGGGAGCGGCGCTGCCGGGGGTGGCGGGGCGCCGCGGGATGGGGCGGGCGTGGTCGTCGGTCATCGGGGTCCTCTCGGCTGCGGCCGAGGACCCAGTGTGCCAAGGACTGCCGCCCTGGGGGTACCACGGGAAACCCCGGGGTTCTCGGCGCGCCTGGCGGCCGCGGGCCCGATCCGCGCGAATACTGACCCGTCATGGGAGGCGACACAGGCTCGGCCGTGCTCGAGCGCGCCGGAAACGCGGCACCGCCGCGCGCCCCGGCCTGGCAGGCGTCCGCCGACCGCCGGCATCGCCGGCGCGCCCTGACCCTCCTGCTCATGACGCTCGCCGTGCCCGGCTCGGCCCAGCTCGTCGCGGGCAGCCGCGCGCTCGGGCGGGGCGCCATGCGGGTCTGGCTGGCGGTGCTCGGCACCCTGGTGGCCCTGGCGCTGCTCGCCCTCGTCAGCAGGTCGGCCGTCCTCTGGCTCCTGACCCGTGAGTCGGTGCTCGTCGCGGCCCAGGTGGTGCTCGTGGTCGTCGCGGTCGGCTGGGCCGTGCTCTTCGTCGACGCGTGGCGGCTCGGGCGCCCCGACCGGCTGCCCCAGCGGGACCGCCGCGGCATGCTCGGCGCGCTCCTGGCCGTCCTGCTGGTGCCGGGCCTCATCGGCTGGACCGGGGTGGGGGTGGGCAACGCCCGCGGTGCCATGGCGGCGATGTTCGGTGGCGGGCCGGCCGCCGAGGCCGCGGAGGGCCGCTACAACATCCTGCTGCTCGGCGGCGACAGCGGCTCCGGGCGGGTCGGGTTGCGGCCCGACAGCATCCAGCTCGCCAGCGTCGACGCCCGCACCGGGCGCGCCGTGCTCTTCGGCTTCTCGCGGGAGACCGAGAACATCCGCTTCCGCGAGGGTTCGGTCATGGCGGGCCTGATGCCGCAGGGCTGGACCTGTGGCGACGAGTGCCTGCTCAACGCGCTGTACACCTGGGGGTCCGACAACAAGGACAAGTTCCCGGCGGGCACCGAGGACCCGGGCCTGCTCGCGACGACCGAGGCGGTGGAGGCGCTCACCGGGCTCGACATCCAGTACCACGTCATGGTCGACCTGCGCGGCTTCGCCAGCGTCGTCAACTCCGTCGGCGGCCTCGACATCACGGTCCAGCGCCGTACCCCGATCGGTGGCGGCAAGTCGCCGATTCTCGGCTGGATCGAGCCGGGCCGGCAGCATCTCGACGGGTACCACGCGCTCTGGTACGCCCGCAGCCGCGTCGACTCCACGAACTACGAGCGGATGGCCCGGCAACGCTGCGTCGTGACGGCCCTCGTCAAGCAGCTGGACCCGCAGACCCTCCTGCTGAACTTCGGCGACATCGCCAAGGCCTCGACCGGGCTGATCCGCACCGACGTGCCGCAGGACGCGCTCGCCGACCTCGCCGAGCTCGCGGTGAAGACCAAGCAGGAGAAGATCACGTCGGTGAACTTCGTGCCGCCGCTCATCAAGCCGTGGGACTACGACCCCGAGGTCGTCCGCAGCACCGTGGCCGCGGCCATCGCCACGAGTGAGGCCGGCCCGGCGCCCTCCGACACGGAGGCGCCCGCGTCGGGCTCCGCGAGCACCTCGAAGGCGTCGTCGGCGAGCACCCCGAAGCCGTCGGCCTCGACCCCGGCCGTCATGGAGCGGCCGGGCACCGACCCCGACGCCGACACCGGCGACCTCGCGAGCGTGTGCTCTGCGGGATGATGGGCCGGATGTCCTCCGAGCCAGCACCGCAGACCCCGACCACCACACCGGGCGACCGTCCGCTCGTCAGCGTCGTCATGCCCATCCTCGACGAGGAACGTCACCTCGAGGACGCCGTGGCGATGGTGCTCCGGCAGGACTGGCCCGGGCCGCTCGAGGTCGTGCTCGCAATGGGACCCTCGCGGGACCGGACCGACGACGTGGCCGCACGCCTGGCCGCCGCCGATGACCGGGTCCGGCTCGTCCCCAACCCCACCGGCCGGACACCCGAGGCGCTGAACGCGGCGCTCGGCGCAGCCCGGGGTGAGGTCGTCGTGCGGGTCGACGGGCACGCGGAGATCCCCGACGACTACGTCTCGACCGCCGTCGCGGTGCTCGAGGCCACCGGCGCCGACAACGTCGGCGGCACGATGGACGCCCAGGGCCGCTCGCCCTTCGAGCGCGCGGTGGCGGCGGCGATGCGCAGCCCGCTCGGGGTCGGCTCCTCGCGCTTCCACACCGGCGGCGGCTCGGGCCCGGTCGACACCGTGTACCTCGGCTGCTTCCGCCGGTCGGCCCTCGACCGGGTCGGCGGGTACGACCCGCGGTTCACCCGCACCCAGGACTGGGAGCTCAACCACCGGATCCGGGCGACCGGCGGGACGGTGTGGTTCACCCCGGACCTCGTCGTCACGTACCGGCCGCGGTCCGGCTTCGGCGCCCTCGCGCGGCAGTACCGCGACTACGGCCGGTGGCGGCGGGTCGTCGCCAGCACCCACGACGGCACGCTCAACCCCCGCTACCTCGCGCCCCCGGCCATGGTGGTGGGCACGAGCGCGGCGACGCTCCTCGGGCTCGTCTGGCCGCCGGCGCTGGTCGTGCCCGCGGCCTACCTGCTCGCCGTCGCCGCCGGTGGCGTCGCCATCACCGCGGGGGAGCCGGCCCGGACCCGACTGCTGGCCGGACCCGTCCTGGCGACGATGCACTGGTCCTGGGGCTGGGGGTTCCTCACGTCCCGGCCCCGTCGCCTGCTCGGCCGTTGACCGGCGGGGTCCGGCTCAGCCGGCCGGCGCGGGGCTGACCGACCGGACCGGGACGACGACACCGTCGCGGCAGGTCACGACGGCCCGGACGCCGCGCTCGGCGGCGGCCGCCCCCAGCCGATCGTCGAGGTCGGCGTCGGCGGTGTCGCGGACCGTGGCGAGGAGCCACGCCGCGACCTCCGCCGGGTCGGCGTCGTCCTCGAGGACGAGCGCGACCCCGTCAGCGCGTTCGCCGTCGGCGAGGCTGCGGACGGGCACCGAGAGCACCCGGGCGCCCGCTGGCACGTCGGGGAGCCACGGCGGGGTGTGGAGCAGCGGCGAGGGGTCGGCGGTCGCCGGCGCGCCGGGCGCCGACAGCAGGCCTCGCACCTCGGCCAGGAAGCGCCCGTGGCCGAACGTGGCGCGCACCCCGTCGAGCGTGCGGCGCACCCGGTCGTGGTAGAGCGCCGGGTCGCGGTACCGGGCGACGAGCGCCGGCACCTCGTGGGGGAGCGCGTAGTCGAGCAGCGCCCCGAAGGTGGGCTCGTGCTTGGGGTGCGCGATGACGAGCACCCCGCTCGCGGCCGCCTCCAGGAGCACCCGGCCGAAGGCCTCGTGCGCCGTGGGGTTGTCCATGTAGACGAACACGTCGAGCCCGGCGAGGAACTCCCGGGTGTCCTCGCCCCGGTGCGGGACGACCTCCCACTCGGCGGGGTAGCCGGCGGGCTTGGTCCCGGCCGCCTCGGCGAGGCGACGCAGCTGGGTGCGGGCGCCCATGAGCCGGACCCGGTGGCCCGGGCCGAGGTCGTAGGCGGCGAGGACGTCGGCGAAGGTCTCGGGGAACTTGATGACGTCGTCGCGCGAGTACCGCCCGACGACGAGCGGCCTGCCGTCGGCGGCGGGGTCACGCCCGTCGCGGACGCGCCAGTGCTCGACGTCGATGAGGCCCAGGTCGTCGGTGGGCAGCAGCTCGGCGGTGCCGTCCTGGACGCTCAGCAGCTCGCGCACGGTGGGACCCTGCGGCCACCACTGCGGCACGACCCCGAACAGCTCGGCGGTGCGCTCGGTGACGTCGCGCACGACGTAGCGCTGGTCGGACCCGTCGCGCTCGAGCGGGGCCTGGTTCGCGACGATGACGACCCGGCGCGGCGTGAACGCAGCCGGGCTCCACGGCGGGTACTGCAGGATCAGCGGGTACCGGACGAGGAGGAGGTCGACGTCGACGTCGTCGTCGAGCTGGAGCAGGGTGACCGCCCCTGCGGTGAGCAGCTCGACGAGTGGCTCGCACAGCGGCGGGTCGTCGGTCGACATGAAGCGCAGCGCCTCGAGGTGGAGGACGCCGACCCGCAGGCCCCCCTCGAGACAGGCCCGGATCTCCTCGAGCATCGAGCGCTGCGGGCCGCCGAACCGCCGCCAGTCCCCGCCGAAGACGACGTCGAACCTCCGGGAGCCGGCGGCCGGTTTCGTCGCCCAGCGCAGCGGCTGCGGGAACGGGCGGGTCGCGGCGGGGTCGAGCCACGGGTCGGCGGTGCCGGACCGGATGGCCCGGTGCCACGCGGCGTAGACGCTCTTGTACTCGTGCCGGGCGCCGTGGCGCCAGCCGCGCGAGAACTCCTCGGCCGACAGCGACCCCGCCAGGGTGCGGTTGAAGGTCAGCACGTGCGGCAGGGTCCGCAGGGTCTGCCCGAAGGCGGCCTCGACCCGGCGGGCGTACTCGGTGTCGGCGCCCTTGCGGGTCGGGTCGAAGAAGCCGACCCTGGCCACCGTCGGGTGCAGCGGCACCATGAGCGAGGCCGCCGAGGGGTAGCGGGGGGTGTAGCCGGGGCGGGTGAGCCGCAGGTCCTCGGTGATCCGCACGCCCTGGGTGCGCACGCCGGCGCGCCCGGGGTGGCGCAGGAGGTGGCGCACCGCCGCCTCGACCATCTGCGGGTGGACCCAGTCGTCGGAGTCCACGACGGTGAGGAAGTCGCCGGTCATGAGCCGCATCGCGGTGTTCCGGGCCCGGTAGGTGCCGCCGTTGACGGCCTTGCGCACGACGGTGACACGCGGGTCCCGCGCTGCGACCTCCTCGAAGAGGGCGTCCGACTCCGGGCCCGAGGCGTCGTCGACGACGAAGAGCTCGAGGTTGGTCCACGTCTGGGCCAGCACCGAGTCGACCGCCGTGAGGAGGTCGCTGCGACGGGGCCGGTACGCGCTCATGAGGACGGTGACCCGCACCGGGCTCCGGACCGGCTCCGCGGTGGCGGTGAGGCGGTCGAAGGGGACGGCGGCCGCCCCGTCGCGCAGCGCGACGGCTGCGGTGTCGCCGCCGACGGCCGCCGCGAAGGCGGCCTCCCAGTCGGCCGCGTCGTGGGCGGAGCCGCCCGGCAGGTGGGGGTTGAGGGCGTCGGCGCGGGCCGCGGCCAGGACGTCGGCGCGGACCGACGGGTGCTCGAGGAGCCGCATCGCACCCGGGACGTCACCGGTGACGAGCCGCTGCTGGCCGATCGCCTCGACGGCGCGCGGTGGCAGGTCGCCGACCCGGCCGGCACGTTCGACGGCGGCGCCGATCGCGAGGGCGGCCTCGACCTCCTCGGGCAGCGGGCGCTGGAGGCCGAGGACCATGGCGAACCGGCCCAGGCCGTCGACGTCCATCTCGTCCTCGAGGGTGGCTCCCGGAGCCAGCGCCCAGGCGGTGAGGTCGTCGGGGCTGTGCCCGGGCCACGCGAGAGCGGCGAGGATCTCGCGGCTGTGCACCGACCGGGTCCGCAGTGCGGTCACGAGGAGCCGGTCCCGGTCGCGCTCGGCCCGAGCCGCGTGGTCGCGGGCGACCGTGGCCCGGTCGGCGATCGGCTGCCCGTCAGGGGGGGACGTCACGAGGCCCGGTCGCGCCGCGACGCGGCGGCGATCTCCTCGACGGCGTGCTGGAGGCGGTCGAGGCGCCCGGTGTACTGCGCCTGGAGCAGGCGCACGGTGCCGAGGACGTCGGCCTCGGTGACGTCGGCGGAGGCGGCCGGGCCCTCGGGCAGGATCCCGGAGGCCATCGCCTTCTCGAGCCGCCGGACCCGCCGGTTGGTGTCGGAGGAGAGCACGAGGACGGCCAGCCCGACCCCGGCACCGGCGAGGGCGACGAGCCACCACTCCCGGGTGACGACACCCAGGACGAGGGCCAGACCCAGCACGACACCGCTCACGGTGCCGGCCTGTACGATCCTTGACTTCATGGAACTCCTCTGGCTCGGCGGGACTGCATGACAGCGTATTCGCTCACGCATCCGCACTCCTCCCCGGCGCCCCTCCGTCATGTGGCCGCGCGGTACGCCGGCGCGGCCCCGAGCGCGGCCGCGGCCGCGTCCCCCGGACGCTGGACCACGAGTGCGCTGCTGGCCTCGGCGCGCCGGCGCCCCGACCGGCTCGCCCGGTACGCCACCCGCGTCCAGTCCCCGCTCGTACGGGACGCGCTCGCGCTCGCGGCCACCGGCGGCACCGACCGCGCCGACGCCCTCGAGGCCCGGGTCCTCGAGGGCGAGGACGTCGTGGTGCTGTGGCCGGCCACCGAGCCGGCCGCCTGGTCGGCCGTGGCCCTGGCGTGGGCCGCCCGCACCGACGGCTCGGGCCTCGCCGCTGCCGCCGACCTGTACGCCCGCCTCGCGCAGGGCTGCGACCTGCTCGGCCTGTCCCCGGCCCACCACACCGTCGCCCTCCAGTCGCAGTACCTGTCCGGGCGCCGGGAGCGGGTCGGGCCGCTGCTCGAGCGGTACGTCGCCGCCCCCGAGCTCGTCCGCGGGTTCCTCGCCCTCGACCTCGAGCGCCCGGCCGCCTGGGACGCCCGGGTGCCCGCCGACGCCGCCACCGAGCGGGCCTGGGGCGAGCACCTCGGACGCCTCGTCTTCGGCCACCACCGCGACGTGGCCGTCGGCGTCGGCGCGGACCTGCACGACGTGGCCCCCTTCGACCGGCTGGTCGCGCGCGGCCACGCGCCGGGGTCGGTGTCCGGCGACCTCGTCACCGTCATCGTGCCGAGCTTCCGGCCGGAGGCCGCCGGGATGCTGCTCGCGGTCCGCTCGATGACCGAGCAGACCTGGGGCGACCTCGAGATCCTCGTCGTCGACGACGCGTCCGGGCCGGAGCACGACGACCTCTACGCCGAGGTCGAGGCGATGGACCCGCGGGTCCGGGTCGTGCGGATGCCCGAGAACAGCGGCAGCTACGTGGGGCGCAACGCGGCGATGCGGCTCGCACGGGGGGCGGCCGTCACCTTCCAGGACAGCGACGACTGGTCGCATCCTCGGCGCATCGAGGACCAGATGCGGGCGCTCGAGCAGGCTCCCGAGGTCGGGGCCAGCCGCAGCGACGCCCTGCGGGCCCGCGACGACCTGAGCCACCAGTGGCTCGGGTACCTCCCCGTCCGGCCCAACGCCAGCTCGTTGATGCTCCGGCGGCGGGCCGTCGAGGTCCTCGGCGACTTCCTGCCGATCCGGCGCGGCGCCGACTCCGAGTACGCCGAGCGGGTCCGGGCGGCCGGGGGCGAGATCGTCGACACCCACACGGTGCTCGCCATCACCCGGCTGCGCTCGGGGTCGCTGTCCCGGGGCGACTTCTCGTTCCAGTGGACGACGCCGCAGCGCCTGGCCTTCAAGGGACTGTTCCGCTCCTGGCACGCCCGCGCCGGGGCCGAGTCGGGAGCACCGGGGCTCCGGGTCGACGGCGCCGCCGACCTGCCCTTCCCGGTGCCGGCGGCCTTCGACGTCCACCCGCGGGAGCGCCGGTTCGACCTCGTCGTCATGGCCGACCTGTCCCTGCCGGTCGAGGCCGTGCTCGAGCCCGTGGCCGAGCCCGGGCAGCGCCGTCCGCCGAGCGACTGCCTGACCCTGGACCCCGCCCGCGAGCAGGTGCGCGCCCGGGTCCTGCGCGAGGCCGTCGCTGCCGCCCGGGCAGGCGCGGCCGTCGCGCTGTGGCACGTCGAGGCCCCCAACCGCCGCCAGGGGCGATCCGAGATGAGCCCCGACTGGTTCGACCTCGTCACCGCCGGGCCGCTCGCGGCCGCGGTCAGCGGCAACGAGGCCGTGCACGCCCGCCGGCTGCTCGTCGCCGACCCCCGCCACCTCGCGGTCAGCCCGGGGGAGGAGATCCGGGCCCGGGCCGAGGTCGTCGAGATCTGCGTGCCCGCGACCCCGGACGACCTCACCGACACCCTCGCGTGCGACGTGGACGCGATGGTCGTCGACGACGCGCTGGCCCAGGCCCGCCGGCACTTCGGTCCCACGGCGACGCTGGTGCCGGTGGGCTCAGCCGACGGCGTCGACGAGCCGCTGCTCGAGCGGGGCGGTCAGCACGTCGACGAAGGTCCCGGTGATGTGTGACCCCTGGCGGTACGTGAGCACGTTGCGGTAGACCGCGGCACACGTCCCGCCGGGGCAGACCCACGGGTCCATGTCGACGTAGGTGGCGCCCGTCTGCTCCGCGGCGGCCTCGAGCGCCGCGCTGCCCGCGCTCTGCTCGTACGGCCACGAGCACTGGGCGGGGTCGTCCTCGTGGGTGGCGACGCACTCGTACGCCGGGCTGATCTCGCCCGGGGGCGAGGGGGTGTTCGAGAGCGCGACGACCGTGACGCCGGCGTCCTGCAGGGCGCGCCACGTCGACACGAGCCCGTCCTGGTAGGCGCGGGTGGACGCCCGGCCGCCCTCGAGCGCCTCGCTGTAGACGCTCGAGGTGACGACGACGTCGGGGCGGTCCGGGCCGGTGAGCCGGGACAGGACCTCCTGACCCCACTCCTGGCACTGGGTGTAGGGCGCGCCCTGGTAGTCCACGGTCGCGTCGACGAACGGGCACGAGCTCTTCGTCCAGCTCGTGACCTTCCAGCCCCGCTCGGCGCCGATCGCGTCGATGGCGGGCACCCACTGCGCCACCTTGGAGTCGCCGACGACCGCCACCGAGACGGAGCCGTCGGGATCACCCGCCGGGCAGGGGTTGGGCGTGGTGTCCTCGACCTCGGTCTGGCAGCCCTGCGCGTACAGGGCGGGGACGTCGGCGGTGGCGCCCTGCGGGTTGGGGGTCAGCCGGTCGAAGAACGGGGTGTCGCCGGGCTGCTCCGCGCTCGGCGGGTCGGTGAGCGAGGCCCAGCCGGCCCCCGTCGCGCTGCCGGTGTCCTCGGCCGCGGCCCGGGTCACCGCCCACAGCCCGAGCCCGGCGACGAGGCAGGCGACCGAGATGGACGCGCCGACGGCCAGGGCCCGGCGCGGGTGCTCGCCGAGCCACGGGTTGCGGCGCAACGGGTTCTCGACGAAGCGGTACGAGAGGTAGGCGGGCAGGACCGAGACCGCGACCGCCGCGCTGCCCTGCCACGTGTCGAGCGGGCCGAGGACCCATTCGGCGGCCCGCAGCACCGGCCAGTGCCAGAGGTACAGCGAGTACGACAGCCCTCCGACCCAGCGCAGCGGCCCGGTCCCGAGGACGACCTCCGGGCCGGTGCGGTGGGCCCGGAACCCGGCGACGATGACCGCCGCGGTGGCGACGGTGGGCAGGAGTGCGGCGTAGCCGGGCCAGGCGGTGGCCGAGGAGAAGACGACCGCGGAGACGCCGAGGGCCACGATCCCGAGCCAGCCAAGCGCCGCCGCCAGCGGCTGGGGGAGGCGCTCCCAGCGGCGGGCGCCGAGGGCGACGAACGCGCCGATCCCCATCTCCCAGAGCCGGGTCGTCGTCACGAAGAACGCGCGGGCGGGGTCGTCGGCGGTGAGCAGCACCGACCATACGAAGGTCGGCACGATGATGAGGACGGCCAGGCCGACGGCCAGCCCGAGCCGGGTGCTGCGCCACCGCAGCCGGGTCTGGAGGAACAACACGAGGATGATCGCGAGCGGCCACACGAAGTAGAACTGCTCCTCGACCGCGAGCGACCAGAAGTGCAGGACCGGCGAGGGTTCGAGGTCCTCGGCGAGGTAGTCGACCGAGCGCCCGGCGAACACCCAGTTGACGACGTACCCCGCCGCCCCGGCGATGTCGAGCCCGAAGACCCCCCGCTGGGTCCGCGGCGCGAGGAGCCAGGTGAGGACGGCTGTCGTGAGGAGGACGAGCCCGGCCGCGGGGAGCAGGCGCTTGGCCCGGCGGGCGTAGAAGGTCGTCAGCGAGAGCCGGCCGTCGCGCTCGACCTCGCGGACGACCTGGGTGGTGATGACGAACCCCGAGACGACGAAGAACACGTCGACGCCGAGGAAGCCGCCCGAGGGCCCGAGGCCCGCGTGGTAGGCGAGGACGAGGCCGACGGCCACGGCCCGCAGCCCCTCGACGTCACCGCGCCAGCGGCGCGACGCCCGCGTACCGGCCGGGCTCGGCCGGGTGTCGGTGGTGGTCATCGGTGGTGCTCTCCCAGGACTGCGTCGAGATAGGCGGCTCCGGACGCCTCGTTGTCGAAGGCCCGGGCGGCGGTGTCGGCGGTGGCCGCGGACTCCTCCGCCCAGCGCGTCGGGTCGGTGACGGCGCGGATGCGCGCGGCGGCCTCCTCGACGTCGCGGACCACCCATTGTGACGGCACGAGCCCGCCGGTGCCGTCCCGGCCCCGCAGGAGCGGCCAGTCGCGCACGACGGCGACGGCGCCCGACACCGACCCCTCGATGAGCCCGCGGTGGCAGCCCTCGCGACGGCTCGTGCTGAGGATGACCCCGACGCGCTGGAGCGCCCCGGGGACGTCGTCGGTCCAGCCGAGGACCTCGACCCGGTCCCGCAGAGCGGGGTCGTCGAGGCGCCGGGCGAGCTCGGCGTAGTAGGCGCGTTCGGAGACGGAGGCCCCCTCCCCGGGGGGCGGTCCGATGAGCGCGAGCGACCATGAGTCGTCCTGGGCGAGGACGTCGAGCGCCCACAGCGGGTCCTTGACCCGGCGGCCCCAGCCGATCATCCCGAGCCGGGTACGGGCGTCGTCGGTCTTGGGCCGGCGCAGGCCCGAGACGTCCCCGAAGCTGGGGACCACCCGGACGGGGCGCTCGACCCCGAGCGCGGCCAGCTCGTCGCGCACGAGCGAGCGCATCGCCTCGCTGACGACGACCACCTCGGCGACGGCAGCCCACCGCACGAGCGGCAGCCACGGGGAGAGGGCGTCGATGGCGTGGATGCGCACGACGAGCCGGACCTCGGGCGGGCAGACGTGCGAGGCCCAGACGGTGCTGCGGTCGAGCCAGTCGCAGAAGACGGCCCGCCGTCCGGTGAGGAGGCGGCTCGTCGCGGCGAGGAGCCGCCGTTCGGTGCCGCGCAGGTCTTCGCGGGAGCCGAGCCCGGTGCCGGCGTCCCACCGGGTGAGGTGGGCCAGCGCGTGGAGGAACTCGGTGTCGACGACGGAGCGGGCGAAGAGCGGGTACCGCTCGTGGAGCGCGACGACGTCGACCTCGAGCCCACCGGCCTCGAGGGCGGCCACGACCTCGCCGTGGAAGGAGGCGTAGGGGCTCGAAAGGACCAGGACCGGGGCGATGTCCTCGAGCGCGCGGCCGGGCCGGGCGGGGCGGTCCGCCAGCGATCGCATCGTGGCGGAGGCGCGGACGGGGGCGAGGAAGGCGGCGGGGTCCTCGATGAGCGGGGAGTGCAGGGTCTCGCTGTGCCGTTCGCGGTGGAACGCCAGGCCGAGGGCGTCCGCGGTCAGCGCCAGCGCCCGGTAGGCGCGCCCCCGGTCCAGCTCGGCGTCGGCGGCCTCCAGGGTCCGGCGCACGACGTCGTCGACCTCGGCGTCCGGGACCGAGGAGGGGTCGTCGGTGGTGCGCAGCCGCAGGGCCAGGGACTGGGCCTCGAGCCCCGAGCCGAGCCGCCGGGCGTCGGTCCACTCGACGGTCATCGCCGCCTCGAGCACGGTCCGGGCGAGCGCGGCGTCCCGGCGCGCGGCGTGCCGCACCGCGTCGGCGAGCAGGTGCTCGAGCCCGGCGGGAGCCGGCGCGTCGAGGTCGAGGGGCGCGCTGGGGGCGGCGCCGTCGGCCCCGGCGCGAGCCAGCAGCCACGCGTCGGTGCGGCGGTAGGTGTCCAGGAGGGACGCGGCCTCCCCGGAGGGCAGCCACGGCCGGCCGCGGAGCACGTCGGCGCCCGAGCGGAGGGCCGCGTCGGTGGTCGCGTCCGTCGACAGGACGAGGTCGACGTCGGCCAGGAGCGTGGGCAGGACGGTGGACCGCTTGAGCGCGACCAGCCGGGCGACGGCGGCCGGGTGGGGACCGACGCTGAGGACGGCCCGCACCCCGGTGAGCAGCGTGCGGGCGCCGGGCCCCGGCGCCTCGTCCGGGTCGTCGAGGGTGCGCACCTCGACCCCGAGCACGGCGAGGCCCGGGTCGAGGTCGCCGGCGTGCCCCCCGAGGGCGAGGAGACGCAGGGCGGGACCCGAGGTGGCCTCGAACCAGGAGGCGGCCAGCGGCGGTGGGGTCGTCACGGATGCGCCCCCGAGGGGCTGTCGTCGGGCGCCGCGGCCCCCGACGACGACATGGCCCCCCGGATGGCGCGGATCAGCTGCTCGTCGGTGGCCGACACCTGGCCTCCGGGCCCGAGGTGGGCGAGATGCCACACCCGGAACCCCTGGACGACCGAGACGAGCCGGCGCCCCACGTACTCGGCGTAGGCGTCGGCGTCGCCGTACCAGTCGGCCTCGCCGATGACGTGGTCGGCGACGATGCCGTGGTCGCGGACCCGGGCCAGCACGGGCCGGTCGACGACGAGGACGGCGCGGAAGGCCGCGGTGTCCCGGCGGAGCTCGGTGATGGCCCGCAGTGCTCGGTCCACGCCCGCGTCGTCGGCACCGAGGACGGTGAACGCGATGACGGGCAGCCGGTCGGCGTCGGGGACGTCGAGGCCGTCGGAGCGGAACATCCGACGTGCCTCGCCGAGGCCGTGCGCCGGGGTGAAGACCCGCCAGACGAGGTCGGTGAGTGCCGTGTTCCCGCGCAGCCGCGGCAGGACCCCGTCCTTGACCGCGAGGTAGCCGGGGGTGCGGCGCACCCGCGCCGCGAAGCGCTGGCGGCGGTCGGCGGACCGGTCGACCCCGCTCACCGGCGCGCCCCGTCGAGCGCGAGGTCGGCCAGGAGGCGGGCGGCGTCGGCTGCGCCGTTGCCGGGGTCGGCCGCGAGGGCACGCTCGGCGAGCTCGGGGCCGTGCTCGAGCAGCTCGTCGACCGCGGCCTGGGCGCCGCCGCCGGCGAGCGAGCGCCGGCAGAGCGCCCAGCCCTGCGCGGCCGCGTACTCCGCGCGGGCGACCTGGTCGTCGAGGGAGGTCTCGTCGTTGGGCACGAACAGGGTCGGCAGCCCGAGGCGCAGGTGCTCGTGGAAGGAGTTGTAGCCGGCCGCGGCGATCGCGACGTCGAAGGCCGCGAGGTGCTCGGAGATGGGGAAGTGCCGCACGAGGTGCACGTCGTCCGCGGCGCGGGCCTGCTCGGCGATGCCGGCCTGGGTGACGCACACCCCGACGCCGCGGGCGGACAGCGCGGAGACGGCCGCGCCGACCTCGTCGGTGGTGTCGTTGATGTTGCCGGCGCCGAGCGAGACCAACGCGAGAGGGCCGTCGGCGGGCAGGCCGAGCGCGGCGCGGGCGGCGGCGCGCTCGGAGCACTCCGCGCGGTCGACGAGGGTGACCGGGCCCACCCGGTGCGCCGTGGTGCCGACCGTCGCGCCGCGGTCCGCGGGCGCCGAGAGGTCGCCCGGTTCGAGCACCGCGTCGAACCACGAGACCTTCTCGAGCTGGTGGGAGTTGCGCCGCTCCTTCCACATCGCGCGCCGCGACCACACGGCCCGGGTGCCGGGGGAGGAGGCGATGGCCTCGTCCAGGCCCGCGTACGGGTGCGTGCCGTCGAAGACGAGCACCGCGGGGCGGAGCCGCTGCACGACCTCGACCATCCGCTCGGCGAAGAGCCAGCGCCACTCGCCGGAGTCCATGCCGGTCGCCTGCTTGCTCGGCAGGTACTCCCAGGCCACTCCGTAGGTCGAGACGACCGGCACGGCCTGGCTCAGCGACACGACGTGGGGCCGCAGCCCCGAGGGCAGCCGGCGCTGGTAGGCGAGCAGGCGGGTGAGGTGGCCCATGCCCGCGCCGTTGCTCGACACAAGGAGGACGACGGGGTCCTTCCCGCGGGCAGGTGACATGGGGCCCGATCATGCCACGCAGGGGAGGCCCCCCGGCGCTGGGATAGACTCTCGGCTGCTCTCGGGTCGGGAGCGACTTCCCCTAGATCAGCAGGAGCTGTGCATGTCCGTGGACGTCACCGTCATCGGCCTTGGCTACGTGGGTCTGCCCCTCGTCCAGGAGGCCGTCCGAGCCGGTCTGAGCGTGCGCGGCTTCGACATCAACCAGGGCGTCGTCGACGCGCTGAACGCCGGCCGTTCGCACATCGACGACATCAGCGACAGCGAGCTCGCCGAGATCCTCGCCGGTGGCTTCCAGGCCTCGACGAGCGAGGACGTCATCAAGGACGCCCAGACCGTCGTCATCTGCGTGCCGACGCCCCTCGGGGAGGACGGTGGACCCGACCTCGGTGCGGTCGAGGGCTCGGTCCATGCGATCGCCCGCAACCTGACCCCCGGGACGCTCGTCGTCCTGGAGTCCACGACCTACCCGGGCACCACCGACGAGGTCGTCCGCCCCATCCTCGAGGCCGGCGGCATGCGGGCCGGCGTCGACTTCCACCTCGCCTTCTCGCCGGAGCGGATCGACCCGGGCAACCCGACGTTCGGCGCGAAGAACACCCCGAAGGTCGTCGGCGGCCACACCCCCGAGTCCGGTGACCGGGCGGCCGCCTTCTACGGGCAGTTCGTCGACACCGTCGTGCGCGCCAAGGGCACCCGCGAGGCCGAGACGGCCAAGCTGCTCGAGAACACCTACCGCCACATCAACATCGCCCTCGTCAACGAGATGGCCCGGTTCTGCCACGACCTCGGCATCGACCTGTGGGACGTCATCGACGCCGCGGCCACCAAGCCGTTCGGCTTCCAGGCGTTCTACCCCGGCCCCGGGGTGGGCGGGCACTGCATCCCGATCGACCCGAACTACCTGTCGTACAACGTGCGGGCCAAGCTCGGCTACCCGTTCCGCTTCGTCGAGCTCGCGCAGGAGATCAACGCGACGATGCCGGCCTACGTCGTCTCGCGCGCCCAGGACCTGCTCAACGAGGACGGCAAGGCCATGCGCGGTGCGAAGGTCCTGCTGCTCGGGGTCACGTACAAGCCGAACATCGCCGACCAGCGCGAGTCGCCCGCGGTCCCCGTGGCCCGGCACATGCTCGACAAGGGCGCCGACCTCAGCTACCATGACCCGCACGTCGCGCGCTGGGACGCCTTCGGCGACACCGTGCCGGCCGTCGACGACCTCGACGCCGCCCTGCGCGAGGCCGACCTCGTGGTCCTGCTCCAGAACCACCGCGGCTACGACGTCGACGCCATCGCCGGGGCCTCCACCCGCTTCTTCGACACCCGGGGACGCGTCACGCCCGGTGAGCGTGCGCACCGGCTCTGAGGCCGGGACACGCCCGTGACCGCCGCACCCCCCGGCACCGACGCCGCGAGGGCGCTCGCCGAGCGCTACGGGCTCAAGGCGCTCGCCGCGCGCCCGCCGCTCAGCGAGTACCTCCGCGACCTGTGGACCCGGCGCGGGTTCATCCTCACGCTCTCCTCGAGCCGCTCGGAGGCGCGCTACCAGAACAACCAGCTGGGCCGGCTGTGGTCGGTGTTCAACCCGATGCTGCTGATCCTCAGCTACTTCCTCATCTTCGGGGTGCTCCTCGGGACCCGGCGCGGGGTCGACAACTTCATCGGCTTCCTGTCCATCGGGGTCATCGTCTTCGGGGTCAGCGGCTCGGTCATCTCCAGCGGCGCCCGAGCGGTCACGGGGAACACCGGTCTGGTCCGGGCGCTGCGCTTCCCGCGGGCGGTGCTGCCCGTCTCGGTGGGCATCACCGAGATGCTGGCCAACCTCCCGGCGTTCGTGATCCTCGTCGTCCTCATGCTCGCCAGCGGTGAGCGGCCCACGTGGGCCTGGCTCCTCTTCCCGCTGGCGCTCGTGCTCCAGGCCGTCCAGATCATCGGGATGGCGCTCATCGCCGCCCGCATCACGCACGGCTCGCGGGACGTCGCCAACCTCATCCCGCTGCTGCTGCGGCTGCTCCGGTACACCTCGGGGGTGTTCTTCTCGATCAGCCACTACACCGCGAACCTGCCGGCGGCCGTGGGGTACGTCATGGAGTACCAGCCGTTCGCGCTGCAGCTGACGATCGTCCGCCAGAGCCTGCTCGCGGAGTACCCGCTCGGGCTTCTGCCGTGGGTCGCCTCCGCCGCGTGGGCGCTCGTGCTCATCGTCGGGGGACTGGTGTTCTTCTGGCGCGGGGAGGCGAGCTATGGCCGCGGCTGAGCGCACTCCGTCGGTCGTCGTCTCGCACCTCGACATCGTCTACCGGGTCTTCGGCTCGCGCGCCCGCACCGGCGGCTCCGGCGGGCTGCGGGGCCTCCTGCGCGGCGACGGGCGGGCGCCGCGCACCGTGCACGCCGTCAAGGACGTGTCGTTCGTCGCGTACCACGGGGAGTCCATCGGCATCATCGGGCGCAACGGCTCGGGCAAGTCGACGCTGCTGCGGGCCATCGCGGGGCTCATCCCCCCGACGTCCGGCGAGGTGTGGGCCGACGGGTCGCCGGCGCTGCTCGGGGTCAACGCCGTGCTCGAGAAGTCGCTGTCGGGGGCCAAGAACATCTACATCGGCGCCCAGGCCCTCGGGATGAGCAGGTCCCAGGTCGACGCGGTCTTCGACGAGATCGTCGAGTTCTCCGAGCTCGGCGACTTCATCCACCTCCCGATGTCGACGTACTCCTCCGGGATGGCCGCCAAGCTGCGGTTCGCGATCTCGACCGCCACCTCGCCGGGGGTCCTCATCATCGACGAGGCCCTCGCCACGGGGGACGCCCACTTCCGCGCCCGCAGCCACGAGCGCATCACCGAGCTGCGGGGCCGGGCCAGCACCGTGTTCCTCGTGTCGCACTCGGCGAACACCGTCCGGGACATGTGCGACCGAGCGATCTGGCTCGACGGCGGTGTGCTCGTCGCCGACGGTCCCGTCGACGAGGTCGTCGACGCGTACGAGGCGGCCGGCCGCGGCAGCAGGTGGTCGCCCACCGACGCGCCGGAGCCGGATGTCCCGGGGGTCGAGCGGTGGTTCTCGCGGGACCGGTACACGACCTCGGCGCTCACCTCGTCGAAGGCGTTCGAGGCGGGCACTGACCGGGTCTTCCTCGCCGCCGGCCAGGACCTCTCCGTCGCCCTCGCGACGGTGCCCGAGGCGGTGCGCTCCGCCGCGCCCGTCCTGCTCGTGCGGTCCCGGACCGTGCCGCCCCCGACGCTCACCGAGCTGCGCCGCCTCTCGCCGGCCGAGATCGTCCTCGTCGGGGACGAGACGGCGGTGCTCCCGGCCGTCGAGCAGTCCCTCACCGACGCGGGGTTCACCGTCCGCCGGGTCAGCGGCGACGGCCCGTGCGGGACCGTCGCGGCCCTGGCCGGCGGCGTGCCGCTCGGCACCCCCGTGCACCTCGCGCCGCACGGCGACGAGACGGCCGTCCTCGTGGCGGCGCTCGAGGCCGTCCGCGACGACGGGGTCGTCCTCCTCACCGGCGAGGACGGCGTCCCGGGCGACGTCCTCGACGCGATCGACACCATCGCGCCGCACACCGTCCGGGTGCTCGGCGACGCCGACGCGGTCCCGGAGTCGGTCGTGCGCGCGGTGCGCCCGCTCACCGACGGCGCGGTGCAGCGGGTGCTCAGCCCCTCGCCGGCGGAGGCGTCGGCTGAGGTGTCGGCCACGGGGGAGCGCACCGAGGTCGACGTCGTCTACATCGCCAAGGCGATCGGGGACGTCGTGACGGGCGCGGTCATCGCGGGCATCGCCGGGGCGCCGCTGCTGCTCGTCGAGCGGGACGAGGTGCCGCGCAGTGTCGACGAGGAGCTCCGCCGCCTGCGGCCGGCGCATCTCGTGATCTTCGGCGGCGCGGGCAGCATCTCGCCCGACCTGCGCCAGCAGCTCGCCGACTACGTCGAGGGGTCCGAGGACTCCGAGGGCGAGACGCTCGACGGGATGTTCTGAGCGCTCCCGGTCAGACCGAGTCGGCCCGGCGGTACTCCTCGTAGTTGTGCCCGAACAGCCCGGCCAGGGTGCCGGCCCCGGAGGCGAGGCGACGGACCGCGAGCGACCGCAGCTCCGGGCGCACGAGGCTGAGCGGCGCGAGCACGACACCGTGCCCGGTCCGCGCGAGCGCGCGGGCGAGCACCTCCAGAACCGTGCGCGGGCCCGGGTCGAGCAGCCGCCTCGCCACGGTGTCGCCGGCCCCCGAGCGGTACGCGCGGCGCACGTACCAGCCCCAGTCGAGCCGGGCGGCGCCGATGTGCTCCTCGACGACGGCCTCCTCGCACCACTGCACGTCGAAGCCCTCGCGGACGGCCCGCAGGAAGAAGTGCAGGTCGCTGGACCCGGTGTGCCGGAAGGCGTCGTCGAAGGGCACGTCGAGCCGCTCGAGGACGGCGCGGGAGACCAGGGCGTTGTTCGTGTAGGCCTTCGTCATCCGCTCGCCGGTGCGATGCCGCCCGGTGGGGTCGAACAGGTCGCTCGTGCGGGCCCACCCGGGAGCGTCCGCGGGGAGCCGGCGCCGCGCCGGGCCGGTGACGGCGTCGGCCCCGGAGGCCTGCCAGTGGCCGACGAGGGCCGCCAGCCACCCCGGCGGGGCCTCCTCGTCGTCGTCGACGAAGACGAGGGCGTCGGCCCCGGCCTCGAGGGCGAGGGCGACCGTGCGACGCCGGGCGGCCGGGATGCCGGGGTCCGGCTCGACCTCGTAGGTGACCGGCCAGGGGAGCGTCTCGCGCAGCTCGGCCGCGACCGCCCGCGAGCTGCCGTCCGGGTCGTTGTCGACGACGACGAGCGCCGGGCGCACGTCGTCGAGGCCGGTCTGCGCGGCCAGGCTGGCGCCGAGCCGCCGCAGGCCGTCGGGTCGCAGCCGGGTGGCGACCCCGACGACGACGAGGGGGCTCGCCGGGCTCAGGGGGAGACCTCGGCCGGCCCGTCGAGCGCGACGGTCAGCGGGGCGCCGGTGGCCTCGCGGACCTGCTCCTCGGTGACGTCGGGGGCGAGCTCGCGCAGGACGAGGCCGTCGGCGGTGACGTCGATGACGGCGAGGTCGGTGATGATCCGCTGGACGACCTTCTTGCCGGTGAGCGGCAGCGAGCACTCCTGGACGATCTTGTGCGAGCCGTCCTTGGCGACGTGCTCCATGAGCACGACGACCTTCTTCGCGCCGTGGACGAGGTCCATCGCGCCGCCCATCCCCTTGACCATCTTGCCGGGGATCATCCAGTTCGCGATGTCGCCGGTGGCCGACACCTGCATGGCGCCGAGGATCGCGGCGTCTACCTTGCCGCCGCGGATCATCCCGAATGACGTGGCGGAGTCGAAGTACGAGGCGCCGCGACGGACGGTGACGGTCTCCTTGCCGGCGTTGATGAGGTCGGGGTCGACGGCGTCCTCGGTGGGGTAGGCGCCGACGCCGAGGATGCCGTTCTCGGACTGGAGGACGATCTCGACGTCGTCGGGCACGTAGTTGGGCACGAGGGTCGGCAGGCCGATGCCGAGGTTGACGTAGGCGCCGTCCTCGAGCTCGGTTGCGGCGCGGGCGGCCATCTGCTCGCGGGTCAGGGGCATCTCAGACCTCCGTGCTCGGGGTGACGGTGCGCTTCTCGATGCGCTTGTCGGCGACCTGCTCGGGGGTGAGCGGCAGGACCCGCTGGACGTAGATGCCGGGCAGGTGGACCTCGTCCGGGTCGAGCTCGCCGGGCTCGACGAGCTGCTCGACCTCTGCGACGGTCACCCGGCCGGACATCGCGCACAGCGGGTTGAAGTTGCGGCTCGACTTGTTGAAGACGAGGTTGCCGTGCCGGTCGCCCTTCCAGGCGCGCACGAGCCCGAAGTCGGCGACGATGGCGTGCTCGAGGACGTACTCGCGGTCCTCGCCGTCCCGCTCGAAGACCCGCACCTCCTTGGCGGGCGAGGCCACCTGGACGCCGCCGTCGGCGTCGTACTTCCACGGCAGGCCGCCGTCGGCCACCTGGGAGCCGACACCGGTGGGGGTGAAGAACGCCGGGATGCCGGCGCCGCCGGCCCGCAGGCGCTCGGCGAGGGTGCCCTGGGGCGTCAGCTCGACCTCGAGCTCGCCCTCGAGGTACTGCCGGGCGAACTCCTTGTTCTCCCCGACGTACGAGGCGATGATCCGGCGGATCCGGTGCGCCCCGAGGAGGATGCCGAGGCCCCAGTCGTCGACCCCGCAGTTGTTGGAGACGACCTCGAGGTCGGTGGTCCCGGCCCGGTGGAGCTCGGCGATGAGGACCGAGGGGATCCCGCAGAGCCCGAACCCGCCGACGGCCAGGGTGGCCCCGTCGGCGATCCCGGCCACGGCCTCGGAGGGGGTGGCGACGACTTTGTCCATGCCGGGCACTCTAGTAGCGCCTGCACCGGGCCCGGCCCGTGCCCCCGGCACACCGCTGCCGCCGAGGCACGTGGTCACCAGCCACTCCTTACGGGGGCCGGGTTTCTCCGTTCCGGACCGGCGAAGTCCCAGATCAGCGTATGTTCGCGCCACCACGGGTGGCGTGCAGGGCGCCGCGCGGGCTGCACGGGAGGAGTGCCACGTGGCACCGGTCGGCATGAGGACGCGTGCGGTCGTGGCGGTGGTCGCCGCCGGGCTGCTGGGCTCGGCGGGGGTGGCCACCGGAGCCGTCGGCCCGCCCACGTCCGCACCCGGGGTCCACCGCATCTCGGGCGCGGACCGGTACGAGGCCTCCGCACGGATCAGCGCGTCAACCTTCGGTCCGGGTGTCCCGGTCGCGTACGTCGCGACGGGCGAGAAGTTCCCCGACGCCCTCTCCGGCGGCCCCGTCGGCGGGTACAACGGCGGCCCCGTGCTGCTCGTCCGGCCCCGATCGGTGCCGTCGTCGGTGGCGGCCGAGCTGACCCGGCTCACCCCGGGCCGCATCGTCGTCCTCGGTGGGTCGGCGTCGGTGTCGGCCGAGGTCCAGCAGGCCCTGCGCAGCTACACCAGCGGCACCGTCACGCGCATCTCGGGCGCGGACAGGTACGACGCCTCCGCGCGGATCAGCGCGTCCACCTTCGGGACCGGCGTCCCCGTCGCCTACGTCGCGACGGGCGAGAAGTTCCCCGACGCGCTCTCCGGCGGCCCGGTCGCCGCGCTGGAGGGCGGGCCGGTGCTGCTCGTTCGGCGCGGCTCGGTGCCCCCGTCGGTGGCATTCGAGCTGGCACGGCTCTCCCCGGACCGCATCGTCGTCCTCGGTGGGTCGGCGTCGGTGTCGGCCGACGTCGCCGAGGACCTGGCGGAGTACACCGACGGGCCGGTCCACCGCGTCTCGGGCACCGACCGCTACGCGGCATCGGCCGCGATCAGCCGGTCGGTCTTCGCCGCCGGGCTCGAGGTCGTCTACGTCGCGACCGGCCTGAACTTCCCCGACGCCCTGTCCGGGGGCCCGGTGGGGGCGACCAACAGCGGCCCGGTCCTGCTCGTCCGCAAGGACGCGGTGCCGGCCTCGGTCGCGACCGAGCTGGAGCGGCTCCGGCCCCGGCGGATCGTCATCCTCGGGGGGTCCGCGTCCGTCTCGACGAACGTGCAGGCCGCGCTCGACGCCTTCATCACCGACGACCCCCCGCCGTCGATCCGCGGCCGGGTCACCCAGGACGGGGGAGCGGGCGGCCCGCTGGCCGGGGTGGCGGTGACCCTGTCCGGTCCGTCGCTGGCGGGTGGGCCGGCGTTCGCGACGGCGACCGACGCCAACGGCAACTACCGCTTCTTCGGCGTGCCCCCGGGCGACGACATCGTCGTCTGCTTCGACGGGCGCAGCGCCACGGGAGGCACGCTCGCCGCCTCGGGGTACGGCGACGAGTGCTGGAACGACGTGCGGGACCCGGCGCTCGCGACCCCCGTGACGGTGACCGCCGGCTCGGTGCGGGCCGGGGTCGACGCCCGCCTCAAGGGGCTGGGCGCCACGAAGCTCCGGATCACCGACAGCGCGGGGACCGGGCTGAACAAGGTCAACGTGTACCTGTACGGGCCCGGCTCGGCCCGCGTCGACCAGCGGACCGGCTCCACCGGCTACGCGCGCTTCGTCGGGCTGTACCCGGGCACCTACCGGGTCTGCTACGACACCTACGACACGACCAGCGGCCTGGCCGGCCCGTACGGCTACGACGACTTCACCGACTGCGAGGGCCCCGGAGCGAGCCTGGCGCCGACGGTCACCGTCGCCTCGGGGGACCCCGGTGACGTGGCACGCAGGATCACGGTCACCGCCTCGGGGATCGTCGAGGGACACGTCGAGGACCCGGCCGGCAACGCCGTGGTCGGTGCCCGGGTCACCGTCCTCAACGAGGTGGTACCCGGCGACGGGATCGTCGCCGACGGGGTGACCTCGTCCGACGGCGGCTACCAGATCGGCGACGTCCGCGGTGAGCAGCCGCACCGGGTCTGCGTGTCCGCCACCGGCTTCGCCTCGAGGTGCATCGACGGCGTGCAGGTTCGGGAGGCCCGGTCGACCGCCCTGGACGTGACGCTGCAGCGCGCCCCCTGAGTCCGTGTCTGAGCGGATCCTCAGCCGGTCGGCTGCAACTCCTGTGACTGCAGTGTCCCCCCGTGGTATGTGTGGCACCCTGTTGGCGTCCAACCCCCCCTGCACCTGGACCCACCATGACCTCTGTCGCCCTTCGGCGTTCCCTGTCCGTGCTCGTCGCCCTCGTTCTGGCGACGGCTCTTCCCGTCGCCCTCACGGGCCCGACCGTGGCCGTGGCCGAGCCCGCGCCCGTGCCCACCGCGCTGCGCTCCTACGAGCTCGACCCGGTGCCGACCGAGGCGGCGCTCGCCCCTGAGAGCGGGCGGTCCGTCGCCCCGGCCCTCCGCGACGAGGCCCGCTCGAGCGAGGTCCGGCTCGACGGGCGCGCGCACGTCGTCGGTGTCACCTGGCCGCGTGGGTCCGTCGCCGAGGACGCGACCGTCGAGATCCGTGAGGAGCGCGACGGCGTCTGGGGCGACTGGCGGGTCCTGGACAGCCACATCGACGAAGGCCCGGACCCCGACACCGCGGAGGAGGACGGGAGCCGCGGCGGCACCGCGCCGTGGATCTCCACGGCCGACGCCCTCCAGGTGCGGGTCACCGGCGACACCGAGAACGCGGGGCGCAGCGCCCGCCTCGACGTCGTCGACGCCACGACGACCGAGGCCGACCGGAGCATCGCGGCGAGCGCCGCCGGAGCCGCGGCGGCCGCCGGGACCAAGCCCGTCATCCACACCCGCGCGCAGTGGGGCGCGGACGAGAGCATCCGGCACGCCAAGCAGTACTATGGCGAGGTCAAGGCAGCGGTCGTGCACCACACGGTCGGGTCCAACGACTACACGGCGGCGCAGGTCCCCAGCATCATCCGCGGCATCTACGTCTTCCACACCAACGGTCGCAACTGGGGCGACATGGGCTACAACTTCCTCGTCGACCGGTTCGGCGGCACGTGGGAGGGCCGGTACGGCGGTATGACCAAGGCCGTCGTCGGCGCGCACTCGTACGGGGTGAACAGCCAGACGAGCGGGACCTCCGTCCTCGGCGACTTCACCTCGGCGACGCCGCCGCAGGCCGTCGTGACGGCCCAGGCGAAGCTCATCGCGTGGAAGCTCGGCCTCAGCTACGTCGACCCGTCGGCGAGCACCTACCTCGACGGCCAGGGCACGATGCCGACGGTCATCGGGCACCGTGACGTCTACTCCACCTCGTGCCCGGGCCCCAAGCTGTACGCCCGTCTGCCCGACATCCGCTCGGCCGCGAAGTCCTACCAGGGCGCGATGTTCTACGACCCGTCGATCAGCCGCCAGTCGTACTCCTACGGGGGGCTCGGGGTCACCGTCCGCGCCAAGGCCGGCAAGGCGCTGTCCTGGACGCTCACCGTCTCGAGCGTGTGCCGGAACGGGTCCGTTCACACCCTGCGCGGCACCACCTCGTCCGCCGCGTGGTTCGAGGCAGCCTGGGACGGGCGCCTCGGCAACGGCGACCCCCTGCCTCCCGGCGACTACCGGGTCGAGCTGAACGCCGGGACCGGTTCGGGGGAGCGGGACACCGCGCTGTCCGCGAGCTGGCCGCTGACCGTCAACACCACGAGCAAGGCGCCGCCCGGGTACTGCCCGCCGCGGCTCGCCGGCGCCGACCGCTTCGCCGTCGCCGTCGCGACGAGCCGCGAGCGGCTGCCCGACAGCACCTCCGTCGTGCTCGTCAACGGGCACGACCAGGCGATGGCGGACGCGCTCGTCGCCGGCCCGCTCGCCGCCCGCACCGGGTCGGTGCTCCTGCTCACCAGCGCCTCGTCGCTGCCGTCGGTGACCGCGGCCGAGGTGTCCCGCCGCGGCGTCCGCACGGTGACGATCGTCGGCGGCACCGCGTCGGTCAGCCAGGGCGTCGAGTCCCAGCTGCGCGACCTGGGGGTCACGACGATCTCCCGGGTCGGTGGCTCGGACCGGTACTCGGTGGCCGCCAACGTGGCTCGCCGCGTCGTCACCGGCAGCTCGGCCCCCGACGTCGTCGTCGCCAGCGGACGGCAGAGCTCCATCGCCGACGGCCTCGTCCTCTCCGGGCCCGCCACCGCGTTGCGCCGACCGATCCTGCTCGTGGCACCGACCGTGATCCCCGAGGCCACCGCGACCGTGCTGAGCGACCTCGCGGTCCGCCGCAGCGTCGTCACCGGTGGCACCGCCTCGGTGTCGGCGGAGGTCCTCGACCAGCTGCCGTCCGCCAAGCGGATCGGGGGTCAGACCCGGTACGACGTCGCCGTCGGGGTCGCGTCGTGGGCGAAGTCCCTCGGCGTCCCGGCCGGCTCGGTGCTCGTCTCGTCGGGCAAGCAGAGCGCGCTCGCCGACACCCTCTCGGGCGGCCAGCTCGGGCGGCCGATCCTCTACGTCCGGCCGGAGAGCGTGCCGTCCCCGGTGGTCACCTGGCTGCGCGGCAACACCGCGCTGACCGAGGCGACGGTCGTCGGCGGGACGGCGAGCGTGTGGCTGGTGACCGGCGGGACCGTCCAGCGCGAGGTGCTCGGATGACGATGCGGCGCCGCGCGGCGGGGGCTGTCGCCCTCGCGGCGATCGTGCTCGCCGCGCCGGCGGCCGTGGCCGCCGAGCCGCAGCCGGTCTGGGGGGTGGACCAGGCCCGCCCGGCGCCCGGCGGTGACCCGGCTCCGGACACCGCGGCGGCGCCCGGCGGGTCCGTGGCCGCCGTGGAGGCGGCCGCCTCGTCCACCTGGACCCTGTCCGGGGCCGGCTGGGGCCACGGGGTGGGGATGAGCCAGTACGGGGCCATGGAGATGGCCCGCGACGGCTTCTCCGCCGCCGACATCCTCGGCCACTACTACACCGGCACCGACTACACGCTCGTCGCCGACACCGACCGGCTGTCGGTGAACCTCCGGCACGCCGTCTCCTCGACGAGCTTCACCACCTCGACGCTCTCCTCCGGTGGCGGCACGCTCACCGTCGTCGCGGGCGGGACCTCGACGTCCGGGCCGGCCGGCACGACGGCCACGGTGACGGCGTCCGGGTCCGGGGTGAAGGTCAGCTGCCCGGCCTGCTCGCCGGCGACCTCGCTCACCGGGTCGTCCGCGGCCGTGTACTGGGACGACGACCGCACCCTCGTCACGAACGACGGCACCCGCTACCGGGACGGCTCGATGACGGTCACGCGCACCCCGAGTGCCTCGACCCTCGAGGTCGTCGCCCGGGTCACGGTGCACGACGAGTACCTCGACTACATCCGCGAGGTGCCGTGGTCGTGGCCGAGCGCGGCGCTGCAGGCCCAGGCGGCCGCCGCCCGCGGCTACGCCCTGACCGCCTTCGTCGGCGGGATCCGCAGCACGTGCAACTGCCACGTCTACGACACGACCCAGAGCCAGGTCTTCGGCGGGTACCCGACGTCATCCGAGCTGAGCTCCTGGCAGGCGTGGCGGGCCGCGGTGCGGGCCGCGGGCTCCTCGAGCCGCGGCTACGTCGCCACGTACGGGGGCAAGGTCATCCAGGCGTTCTACTCGTCGTCGTCCGGCGGGCGGACCCAGAACAGCGAGGACGTGTGGTCCTCGGCCGTCCCGTACCTGCGCAGCGTCGACGACCACTGGAGCCTGCGCGAGAGCAACCCGCGCCGGGCCTGGACGTCCCGCCCGTCGCGTAGCTCGCTCGCCTCCGCCTTCGGGCTCGCCGATGTCGCCGCGCTGGACCTGTCGTCCCGCGTCGAGTCCGGCGCCGTCCGCACCGCCACGGCGACCTCGGCCTCGGGGTCCACGGCGAGCATGAGCGGCGAGACGCTGCGGTCCCGGCTCGGGCTGTACTCGACGTACGTGCAGCGACCCACGACCCGGTACAGCGGCCCCACCCGCTACGACGTCGCCGCGGCCGTGTCCGCCTCGCACCTGCCGGCGGCCACCACCGTCGTCATCGCGAGCGGGGAGGTCGCCGGGCGGGCCGACGCCGCGGTCGGCGGTCCGCTGGCCCAGGCCCTGGGCGCGCCACTGCTCCTCACGAAGTCCGGCGACGTGCCGACCGCCACCCGCGTCGAGATCGCGCGGCGGGCCGGGACGCTCGAGAACGCCGTCGTCGTCGGCGGGGCCGGCACCGTCGGCGCCGAGGTGGTCACCTACCTGCAGTCCCGCGGCCTGACCGTGAGCCGGGTGGGCGGCTCGGACCGCTACGCCGTCTCCGCGAACGCCGCCCGTCGCATCGGCGCCGAGGGTGCCGTGCCCGCGGCCGTCGTCGCCTCCGGCACCGCCCTCGCGGACGCCCTCGGCGCCGGGGGCCCGGCCGGCGCCGAGGGGGAGCCGATCCTGCTCACCCGCAGCGGCAGCGTGCCCGCCTCCGTCACGAGCGCCCTCGACGACCTCGGCACGACGGGGATCCGCATCGCCGGCGGCACGGCGTCGGTGAGCAGCGGCGTGCAGGCCACCCTCGACGCCCGGCCGCGCACCGTGGTCACCCGCCTGGCCGGGGCGGACCGGTACGAGGTCGCCGCCACGGTCGCCCGGTTCTACCTGCCCCGGCTCGCCGACCAGACCGGGGTCTCCCTCGCGAGCGGCTCCGACGCGGCGCTCACCGACGCGCTGACGGCCGGCAGCCGCCCGCAGATCACGCTGCTCGTCCGGGCCGAGGCGCTCCCCGGGGCGTCGCGCACCGTCCTGCAGCGTGCCGGCGACCTCGAGGGCATCAGTGTCATCGGCGGGCCCGCGTCGGTGTCCGCCGACGTCGTGACGGCGGCGGCTCGCAGCTGACCTGTGCCCGCTTCCCGTGCGCGCCAACGAAGTACAGGTGTGTAATTCGTCGGAACGTGTTGCGGCGGTCGGTGACAGGTGGGACAACTGAGGTGCTGGGGTATCGGCTGTGACGCGTGAGACGCGTGTGACTGCTGTCCTGGCGCGCCCGGTCTCCCTGCCCCCGGGCGCTACACCGTTCAGATGGAGCTCTCGCGTGTCCCTGCCCAAGACTGCCCCGTCGTCGCCCTGGCGCCGTCCCGCGCGCACTCTCGGGGCCCTGTCGGCCTCGGTCATCGTGCTGCCGATCGCCGCCGGAGCCGCGCACGCCGCGACCGTCCCGGTCCCCAAGCCCACCCGGACCCTGCCGAGCACGCTCGACGTCGCGCCGCCCTACCAGCCGGGCACGCTGTGCCTCGCCGAGAGCCAGCCGGGGCCGATCGCCTTCGCGAAGCTGCTCAACCGGACGTACGGCGAGCACTCCTACGGGGTGCTCCGGCGGTGCGACCAGGAGCACGGCGAGGGGCGGGCGCTGGACTGGATGCTCGACGCCCGCAAGTCCGCCGACCTCGCCATCGGCAACGCCGTGACCCGCTGGCTCGCGGCGCCGGACGACAAGGGCCGAGCGGGCGCGATGGCTCGCCGGTTCGGCGTCAACTACATGATCTGGAACCGCCAGATCTGGAAGGCCTGGGCGCCGGAGCGGGGCTGGGCCGCGTACACCGGCTCCTCGCCGCACACCGACCACATCCACATCTCCTTCACCTGGGACGGGGCCTACGCCACGACGTCCTGGTGGACCGGGGTGCCCGTCGTCGACTACCTCACCGGTCCCAAGGGCGGCACCGGCCCGACCTCGGACGACCTCGCGGACTACGTCGGCACCGTGCTCCGGCTCGGCTCGCGCGGCCAGGCCGTCGCGGTCCTGCAGCAGGCGCTCGGCGGCATCGCCGCCGACGGGTCGTTCGGGCCGGCCACCGAGACCCGGGTCAAGCAGTACCAGCGCTCGATCGGCGTCCAGCAGACCGGCGTCGTCGGCAGCACCGTGTGGAAGGCGCTCATCGCCGGCGCCGGCAGCACGGGCTCCGGCTCGGGCTCGGGCTCGGGCTCGGGCACGAGCACGGGGACCGGCACGGCAGGGTCCGGCTCCACCTCGACCCCCCCGGCGCCCCCCTCCGCGAGCCTCGCGGAGTACGTCGGGACCACCCTGCGGCTCGGCTCCCGCGGCGAGGCCGTGCGGGCCCTCCAGGGTGCTCTCGGCGGGCTCACCGTCGACGGGTCGTTCGGGCCGGCCACCGAGACCCAGGTGAAGCGGTTCCAGCGCTCGATCGGCGTCCAGCAGACCGGCGTCGTCGGCCGCACCGTGTGGAACGCGCTGCTCGGCAAGAACGTCACGAAGACGCCGTCGACCTCCGAGTCGTCCTCCTCGTCCTCGTCCTCGTCGTCCTCGTCGTCCTCGTCGAGCCCGCTCGCGAAGTACGCCGGGGTCACGCTGCGGCTGTGGAGCCGTGGTGAGGCCGTCAAGGCGATGCAGCGGGCCATCGGGGGTCTTACCGCCGACGGCAGCTTCGGGCCGAAGACCCTTGCCCGCGTCCAGGCCTGGCAGAAGAGCAAGGGCCTCGCGGTCGACGGGGTCGTCGACGCCAAGGACTGGAAGGTCCTCATGGGCGCGAGCGCCACCTCGACGTCGACGAAGACCGGCTCCGCGTCGTCGTCCTCCTCGAGGTCCACCTCCGCCACCGCGTCCCGTGGGGTGTCGACGGCCGGCACCTCCACCGAGCTGACGGCGTACAAGGGCACGACGCTGCGCCGGGGCTCCTCGGGCTCGGCGGTGCGGGCCCTCCAGCGGGCGGTCGGCGGGCTCGCCGTCGACGGCCGCTTCGGCCCCAACACCGAGAGCCGCGTCAAGGCGGTGCAGCGGTCGGTCGGCCGCTCGGCCACCGGGGTCGTCGACCGCGCGACGTGGGACGCCCTGGAGCGGCGCGCCCACCCGCTCCTGCCCTACTGGGGCACCGTCCTCAAGCGCGGGTCGCACGGCTCCGCGGTCAAGGCGCTCCAGAAGGCGCTGCGCATCACCGCCGACGGCTCGTTCGGACCGCAGACCGAGGCCGCGGTCAAGGCTGCTCAGGGCTCGGCGCGGATCGCCCGGACCGGCGTGGTCGCCACCGTGACGTGGAAGGCCGTCGAGGCGCGGATGCGCTGAGGCAGAACCGACCCGACCGAGGGCGTCACCCGTGCCGGGTGACGCCCTCGGTCGTGAGCCGGGCCGCGAGCACGTCGGCGTCGGGGGCGCCGCGGGTCAGCACGACCGAGCCGTCGGCGGCCCACGCCTCGAGGGTCGTCGCGAGGAAGGCGGCGACGTCGGTGGTGGCGGTGTGCACCCGGCCACCCGTCGGCGCCGCGGGCACGAGGGCGGCGAACGGCACGACGCCGTCGGTCGTCACCAGGGCCGGGTCGTCGGGGGCCGGTGCGTCGTACGGGTCGAACAGGTCACCGTGGGTCGCGAGCTCGCGGGCCTCGTCGACCCCGCCGTTCGGCACCGACCCGGCCGCCTGCCGGGCCAGCGCCGCGAGGGTCACGACGACGAGGCGGTCCGCGCTCGACGCGCCCGCGGTGCCAGGGTCGTCGGTGACGAGGACGTCGACGGGGGCGTCCACCTCCACGTCCCCGACGACGACCCGGGCCCCGACCGCCCAGGCCGCGAACGCCCAGTAGAGGGTGCGCCAGTGCGGCGGCAGGTCGAGCCGCACCTTGGCCCCCGGGCCGACGTCGAGCTCGTCCTGGAGGAGGTTGGCGGCCTTGGCCACCCAGTTCGCGAGGACCCGGGCGGACAGCTCGATCCGCTCGCCGCGGGTCGGGCCGTCGGTGTCGTCGTAGTACGTGACGCGCGGGCGGCCGGGGTCGGCCTCGACGAGTCGGGCGAGGAGGGCGGCGGGTGGGGTCGTGGAGGCCATCGCCCCGCACGGTAGCAACGCCCGCCACGGCTAGGCTCGCCTGTCATGAGCCGCGCCGCCCCGACTCCCTCCGCCGCGGGCGCGGTCCTGACCCGGGTGGGCCTCGCTGCGGGGCTCTGGCTCCTCGTCACCGCCCTCCTCGGCGGCGTCCTCGCGGCGGCCGGCTGGTGGACCCCGTGGGTGGGCTGGCCGGTGGCCGTACTGGCCGGCGCGCTGGCGGGACGGGCGGTGCTCAGCCTGCCCGGGGTGCCGCTGGGGCGGGGGGCGGCGGCCGCGATGGTCGTGCTGTGCGCCGGGTTCGCGGTGTACGCGGGCGTGACGCACTCCGAGCACGTGCTGCCGCGGCGCGACGCGGCGAGCAACCTCCAGGCGGCCATCAGCCTGGCGGCCACCCACGAGCGGGTCGTCCCGGTCGACGTCTCGGTCATCGGCGGGCCCGCGCCGCTGGAGCGCGGCGACGTGACGGTCGCCAGTGCCGCCTTCTACCAGGTCGGCCCGCCGGACGCCCCCGCCGTTCAGCCGCAGTTCCTCATGGCCCCCGCCGTCGTGTACGGCTACGGGGTGTGGGCCGGGGGCCCCGCGACGGCGCAGGTGCTCCCGGCGCTCGCCATGGCCGTCGTCCTGCTCCTCGTCGGGCTCGTCGTCGCTCTCGTGACCCGGCCCTGGTGGGGGGTGGCGGCCGTGCCGCTCACCGGCGCGCTGTTCCCGGTGCTCAACGTCGCTCGCGGCACGTACTCCGAGCAGCTGGCGCTTGTCACCCTCGTCGGCGGGCTCCTGGCCCTGACCCTGGCGGCCGGCCGGGCGGGTGACGAGGGGCGGCGGCTCGCGCTCGTCGGCGGTCTGCTCGTGGGCGGGACGGGGCTCGCCCGCATCGACTTCCTCCGGGAGCTACTGCTGCTCGTGCCCTTCCTCGCCGTCGGTCTCGCCCTCGGGATGCGCTGGGTGCGGCCCGCGCTGGCGGGGCTGGCCACGACCACGGTGGGGTCGCTGGCGCTCGCGTGGGGGCTGTCCTACCGGTACCTCGGCGACATCTACGCGAGCCTCCTGCCGCTGTTCGCCCTCGTCGCCGTCGTCGGGGTCCTGTCGTGGGTCGGGCTGCGGCTCTGGCGCTCGGGCCGGCGACTGCCCGGCGTCGTGGCCGCCCGGGCACCCGACGTCGTCGCGGGCCTCGTCGTCGTCGCGGGGGTCGTGCTGTGGTCGCGGCCGTGGTGGATGACGGTGCGCCAGGACCCGAACGACCCCGGCGCCCGGTACGTCGCCGGCATGCAGGAGCGGCAGGGCCTGCCGGTCGACGGGGGGCGCACCTACGCCGAGCACACCGTCGACTGGCTGTCCTGGTACGTCGGCTGGGCGGCCCTGGTCGTCGCGCTCGTCGCCCTCGCCCTCGTCCTCCGGCGCGCCGTCGAGCGGCTGCGCGGCGGCGACCTCGCGCCGTGGGCGCCGGCCCTCGTCGTGGCCACCGGCTCGACGCTGCTCACGCTCCTGCGCCCGGGCATCACGCCCGACCACCCGTGGGCCGACCGGCGGCTGCTCATCGCCCTGCCGTTCGTCGTCGTCCTCGTCTGTGTCGCGGCCGCCTGGGTGGCGGAGCGGCCGCGCGTCGCCGGGCGGGCGTGGGGGCCCCCGCTCGTCGCGGGGCTGCTCGTCGCCGGCGTGGGCGTCCCGGCCGTGCTCGCCACCTGGCCGTTCCGCGGGGTGGGGGTCGAGCGCGGGTCGCTCGCCGCGGCCGAGCGGGTGTGCGCGGCCCTGGAGCCCGGCGACGTCGTACTCGGCATCGACAGCCGCGCCTCCTCGGAGTGGCCGCAGACGGTGCGCGGGATGTGCGGGCAGCCCTACTTCGTGGCCTCGACCGCGGTGCGCCAGGACCCCGAGCGGCTCGCCGGCGTCGTCGACGAGCTCGCCCGGGGCGCCGCCGGGAGCGGGGGGCGGCTCGTCGTCCTGGCCGCGGACGGGCCCGAGGCGATCGAGGGTCTCGGGCTCGAGCCGCGGCCGGTCGTCGACATCCGCTTCCGGGAGGAGGAGCACGCGCTGGACCGGCCGCCGGTCAAGACCGACCGTGGCGGGGTGCGGGTGTCGGTGGCGCCGGTGCCGGCTCCGTGACCGTCAGACGCGGCTGAAGGCGTCCGCGGCGCGGCGCTGCACGGCTCCGCAGGTGAACGCGTCGACCGCGACGACGAGACCCGGGCGGGTGGAGCGCGGCCCGTACGGCGACCCGTCGGGGTGCACGACGTGGCCGCCGGCCTCGGCCACCATGAGCGTGCCGGGCGCGTGGTCCCACGGGTTGGAGCGGGAGTACACGATGTAGTCGGTGGCGCCCTCGATGAGCTTGGGGTAGTCGACCCCGCAGCACACCCAGGACAGCGTCATCGCGGGCAGGCCGTTGAACGCGTGCCCGCGCAGCGACCACATCGAGGTGACGCCGACCGGCTCGCGGTCCTCGGCGACCGGGGTCGTCGTCATCCGCCGGCCGTCGCGGTAGGTGCCCGCACCGCGCTCGGCGACCCACGTGACGTCGTACTCGGGCTGGTGGATCCACGCGCGGACGGTGTCGCCGCCGAGGACCTCGGCGACCATGACCGCGTGGTCGGGGGAGCCGTGGACGAAGTTCTTCGTGCCGTCGACGGGGTCGACGGTGAACGCGTGCTCGGCGGCGAGATAGCGGTCCATGAGCCGGTGGTCGGCCGCGAACGCCTCCTCGCCGAGCACGACGGCGTCCGGGTAGGCCGCGCGGAGCCGGTCGGAGATGAGGACCTCGGCCTCGCGGTCGGCGACGGTGACGAGGTCGCCGGGGTTCTTCTCCATCACCTCGCCCGCGGAGAGCGAGCGGAACCGGGGCGTGATGACCTCGGCGGCGACCTCGCGCAGGAGGTCGGCGACGGCGTCTGTCGAGAGGCCGGACATGGAGCCAACCTCCCACACGGGCCGGACATCGCCAAACCGGCCCGGCCGGCCCCGCCGGGCCGGCTCCTCGTGGTGAACGTCGGTGTCCTTGCAGGTCACGGTGGTCGCGGGCGCCCTAGAGTGCCGCCATGGCGAGGTTGCGGCGGGTGTCACCGCGGTCGACGGGCTGGACGCGGCGACGCGTCGGCCGTGGCTTCTCGTACCGCGACGCGGGCGGTGAGGCCCTTCCCCGCGAGGAGGTCGAGCGGATCCGGGCCCTCGCGATCCCGCCCGCGTGGGACGACGTGTGGATCTGCCCGTACCCCAACGGCCACATACAGGCGGTCGGCACCGATGCGGCCGGGCGGCGCCAGTACCTGTACCACCCTGCCTGGCGGGCCAAGCGGGACGAGCTGAAGTTCGACCGGGTCAAGGGGGCGGGCACCCGCCTCGCCAAGGCCCGCGAGCGGATCATCGACGACCTCGCCGGCGAGGGGATGCCGCTGGCCCGGGCCGCCGCGACGGCCACCCGGCTCCTCGACCTCGGCTACTTCCGGATCGGCAGCGACGCCTACGCCGATGCCAACGGCTCCTTCGGGCTCACCACCCTGGAGCGGCGCCACGTCCGCCGTCAGGGGGGCGACCTCGTCTTCGCCTTCGTCGGCAAGTCGGGCATCGAGCACTCGATCGTCATCAGCGACCCGCACGTCATCGCGTCGCTGAACTTCATGCGCCGCCGGCGCGGGGGGTCCCCCCGGCTGCTGGCGTACAAGGCGGAGGCCCGGTGGGCCGACCTGCAGGCGTCCGCGGTCAACGAGTACATCTCGACGATGGTGGCCGAGGACCTCACCGCCAAGGACTTCCGCACGTGGCACGCGACGGTGCTCGCGGCCGTCGCCCTCGCCGAGTCGCCGGAGCCGGGGGAGACCAAGGCCTCCCGGCAGCGGGCGGTCAAGGCGGCGGTGGAGGAGGTGGCGGCCTACCTCGGCAACACCCCGACCATCGCGCGCCAGTCCTACATCGACCCCCGGGTCATCGACCAGTACGAGGACGGGGTGACGATCGCCGAGACGCTGCGGCGGCGGTACCGCGACGACGCGAAGCGCCAGGCGGCGGTCGAGAAGGCCGTCGCGCGCCTCATCGACGGCGCCTGACCGTTCGGGCTCCGGGCCGGGTGCCCGGACCCGCCCAGCCCGGCCCGGCGCGGGTGTCCGGACCCGCCGAACCCGCCCGGCGAGGGTGCCCGGACCCGCCCAGCCCGGCCCGGCGCGTATGTCGTCGTCCCGGAAAGCTCCGTCCTCCGGAGCGATCCCTCCGGATCCGGGGGAGTTGTCGGTGATGCGTGGGGCACGTGATGCTGTTGGGGCGGGTGGGCTCAAATCCCGTCCCCCGAGTGACCTATAGGTCGCGAGAGGGTCACCCGGTACACCCGTCCGGGTCCGGACGGATACCTCCGGGAGGCGGAGGAGTTCCGGGGACGCAGTGCCGGGTGGCGTGGCGCCGAGCCGGGGCCTCGCCGCCGGTAGGCTCGCGGGCGATGAACGAGCACCCCGAGTCCGCGGCAGCCGAGGCCGACCACGACACCCTGCACGCCGCGCCCACCGAACGGATCGGCGTCCCGGCCGCGTCGGGCACCGCCGAGCACCCCGCGGCGCCCACCGAGGCCATCGAGTTCCGCACCGGCGAGATGGCGGGGCGCAGCAACGACCCGTCGTCCACCCCGCGCTCCGAGACGACCCGCACGAGCGCCGGCTACGTCATCGAGGACGGCCCCGACGGCCCGGGCCCCGTCCCCTACGTGACGGTCGTGCTGCCCTGCTACAACGAGGGCGCCCACGTCCTCAAGGAGATCGACCGGCTGTCGGCCGTCCTCGGCGAGTCCGAGCTCACCTACGAGCTGCTGTGCATCGACGACGCGAGCACCGACGACACCCTGGCCGTCCTGCGCGGCGCCCAGCAGCGCTACCCGCACATCCGGGTCCTGCCGTTCCGGCGCAACGGCGGGTCCGGCACGGCCCGCCGGATCGGCACCCAGCAGGCCCGCGGCGAGATCGTCGTGTGGACCGACGCCGACATGACCTACGAGAACGAGCGCATCCCCGAGCTCGTCCGGATCCTGCGCGAGGACCTCACCTACGACCAGGTCGTCGGCGCCCGCACCACCGAGGAGGGCACCCACAAGTGGGCCCGGGTCCCCGCCAAGTGGTTCATCCGCAAGGTCGCGGAGTGGCTCACCAAGACCCGCATCCCCGACCTCAACTCCGGGCTGCGCGCGTTCCGGCGCGAGGTGGCGCTGCCGTACCTGCGCCTGCTGCCCGCCGGCTTCTCGTGCGTCACGACGATCACCATCGCGTTCCTGTCGAACCAGCACGACATCAAGTACGTCGAGACCAGCTACGCCAAGCGCGCGGGCGTCAGCAAGTTCCACTTCGTCAACGACGCCTACCGCTACATCCTCCAGGTGCTGCGGATGGTCATGTACTTCGACCCGCTCAAGGTCCTCATGCCGCCGGCGCTGTGGATGATCGCGATCGGGTTCGTCAAGGCCGTCGTCGACATGGTGCGCCACCCGTTCTACTTCCCGGCGAGCACCGTGCTCCTCGTCGTCAGCGGCATCATGATCGCCTCGCTCGCCCTGCTCTCCGACCTCGTCGTCCGGTCCCGCGACGGTGTCTGACCCGGCCGCGCTGCGGGTCGCGATCGTCGGGCCGACGCACCCGTTCAAGGGTGGCGTGGCCTCCCACACGACGGCCCTCGCGCACGAGCTGGTCGACGCCGGGCACGAGGTGACGCTCGTGTCGTGGAGCCACCTCTACCCGCCCCTGCTCTACCCCGGCGAGCAGGCCGTGCCCGGCGGCGCCCCGGACGTCGTCCCCTTCCCGCGCACCCTGCGGGTGCTGTCCTGGGCCCGCCCCGACACCTGGCTGCGGGCGGGTCGCCGGCTCCGTGACGTCGACGTCATCGTCGTCGTGCACGTCGTCCCGGTCGTCGTCCCCGCCCACCTCGCGCTGCTGCGGGCCGCCGGGGTCTCGGCCTCCGCGGGCACCGGACGTGGCCCGCGCGTCGTCGTCGTCGCGCACAACGTCCTCCCGCACGAGCCGCACCCCGGGGACCGGGCCCTGGTGTCGGCGCTCCTCGGCCGGGCCGACGCGGTCCTCGTGCACTCCGACGACCAGGCCCGGGTCGCCACCGAGGTGGGGGCGCAGCGGGTCCGCGAGGTCGACCTCCCGCCGCACCTGCCGGGCGGCCCGCGCGAGCCGCGCCCGCCGCACGAGGGCCCGGTGCGCCTCCTCGCGCTCGGCATCGTGCGCGACTACAAGGGCATCGACCTGCTGCTCGAGGCCGTCCGCGAGGTCGACGGGGTCACCCTGACCGTCGCCGGCGAGCTGTGGGGCGACGCCGGCCGGCGGGTCCGCGAGCTCGCCGCGGACCCCCGCCTCCAGGGCCGGGTCGAGGTGCACGGCGGCTACGTGCCTGCCGACCGGATCGCCGGGCTCATGGCCCGGCACGACGTGCTCGCGCTGCCCTACCGCTCGGCGACCGCGTCCCAGAACGTCCTCCTCGCCCGGCGCCACGGCCTGCCGGTCCTGGCCACCGCGGTCGGCACGTTCCCCCGGCAGGTCCGCGACGGCGTCGACGGGCTGCTCGTGCCGCCCGCGGACCGCTCCGCTCTCGTCGAGGCGCTGCAGCGGCTCGCCGCACCAGGGGCGGCCGCCGCGCTCGCGGCCGCCGTCCGCGAGCCCGACCTGTCGGGGCCGTGGGCCAACTACGTCGGGGCCATCGAGGCCCTCGCCGCCGGGCCGGCCGTCGACGAGGACGACGAGGCGCCGCCGCCGGTGCCGATGGGCCCCGTGGCGCGTCTGCGCACCACCCTCGCCGGGCTGCGGGCCCGCCGCGGCCCGGTGCTCGACCTCGGCCCCACCGACCTGCCCGAGGAGATCCGCGCCACCGACCTGCTCGGGGTCGACGCCGAAGCGGTCGAGGCGGCCGAGGCAGCCCGGGCGCTCGGGCTGCCCCGGGCGAAGGACCCCGTGGCCGCGTGGGCGGCGCTCGGGGCGGTCGCCGCGCTCGTCCGGGTCCTCGACGACACCTCCCGCTCGGCGGTCGTCGTCGACGAGTCCGGCAGCGGCAGCCCGTTCTCGCGGTGGGCCCGGGCCCTCGGGTTCGCCCCGGTCGAGCTCGAGCTCACCGGCCGCCGCGCCGCCATCGAGGTGCTCGACGTCGACACCGCCAGCCTCGACGTCGTCGCCCGGCTCCACCCGGGCGGCTGCACCGCCTCGGACGTCGACCACGTCGTCGGCCAGGCGTCGTGGGCGCTGCGCTCCGGCGGCCTGCTGACACTCACCGTCCCGATCGGCGACGACGACCCGGAGTTCGCCGTCCGCCCCGCCGACGTGCGTGGCGTCCTCGCCCGCGCCGACGACCTCGGGCTCACCCTCGTCGGGGACGTCGACGGCGACGTCCTGGGCCGGATGCGCGAGGCCCGCGCCACCTTCGGCGGGACCGGCTCGCCCGCGTACGCCGTCCTCCGCCTCACCTTCCGGCGCCGGTGAGCCGGGCCCGATGACCCGCTCGCGCGCGCTGCTCGTCGTCCGCTACGGGCTCCTCGTCCTCATCCTCGCCGCCGTGGGGTGGGCGCTGGCGCGCAACTGGGACGCCGTCGCCGACGAGCTCGGCCGGATGGGATGGGGCTCGGTCCTCCTCGCGTTCGCGCTGACGCTCGGCGCCCCGGTGTTCACCCTCGTCGGCTGGCGGGTCCTGCTCACCGACCTCGGCACCCGGCTCCCGATGGCGCCGGCGGCCAGCATCTTCTTCGTGGGCCAGCTCGGCAAGTACGTGCCGGGCTCGGTGTGGACGGTGTTCGCCCAGGCCGAGATGGGTGCGGCGCTGCGGGTGCCGCGGCGGCGGATGGCCGTCACCGGGCTGCTGTCGATCGGGCTGGCGATCCTGTGCGGCAGCCTCATCGGCGTCGTCGCGCTGCCGCGCCTCCTGGCCCGGGACGCCTCCGCGGTCACCGGCTGGCTCGTCGGGGCCGCGCTCGTGCTCGGCGCCGTCCTGCTGTGGCCGCCCCTGCTCAACCGGTGCGTCGCGCTCGGGCTGCGGGTCCTGCGGCGGGAGCCGCTCGAGCACGCCCTCGGGGGCCGCGCGATCCTCGTGACGTGCGCCTGGTTCGTCGGGGCCTGGGTGTCGGCAGGGCTCGGCGTCGCGGTCCTCGTGCGCGACCTCCAGCCGGACGCGTCGGCCACCGATCTCGTCGTCGTGGCGGTGTGCGGCTTCGCCCTCGCGTCGGCGGTGGGTCAGCTGTCGGTGCTCGTCCCGGCGGGCGTGGGCGTCCGCGACGGGGTGCTCGCCCTCCTGCTCGTCACGTTCATGCCGTTGTCGGCCGCGACGGCCGTCGTCGTCGTCGCCCGCTTCCTCACCGTCGTCGGTGACCTCGTCGTCGCCGGCGGCGGCTGGGCGTGGGGCCGGCGCCACCACCTCCTAGGATCACGGGGATGAGCGAGCCCCAGGACCGCGAGGAGCAGCTCGCCTACTCGGAGTCGATGGCGAAGATGCTCGACGAGCAGGCGCGCCGCAAGAAGGCCGCCAAGATCGTCGCCGTCGTCCGGCACGCCCTCGGCGTCCCGTCGCTGGCGGGGCTGCGGGCGGTCGACGTCGGCTGCTCGGCCGGGTTCATCGCCGACGAGCTGGCGCTCGCGGGCGCGCGCACCAGCGGCGTCGACATCGACGAGCCCGGCCTCGCCAAGGCCCGGGCCCGCTTCGGGGAGCGGGTCGACTTCCGGCTCGCCCGCGGTGAGGACCTGCCCTTCGAGGACGGCTCCGTCGACGTCGCCGTCCTCAACCACATCTACGAGCACGTCGTCGACCCCGAGGCGGTCGTCGCCGACATCCACCGGGTGCTGCGGCCCGGCGGCCTGCTCTACCTCGGGGTCGGGCACCGCTGGCAGGTCGTCGAGCCCCACCACCGGCTGCCGTTCCTGTCGTGGCTGCCGCGGCCGGCCGCCGACCGGTACATGCGCGTCACCGGCAAGGGCCCGCACTACTACGAGCGCTACTACACGCCGGCCGGGCTGCGGCGGCTGTTCTCGGCGTACGACGTGTGGGACTACACCCTGCCGGTGCTCGCCGACCCCGCCGCGTTCTCCGCCGACGACAACGTGCCCGGCTGGGCGGCCCGGGTGCCCGAGCCTCTGCTCGCGGCCGGGCTGCCGCTCGTGCCCACGTACGTGTGGGCCGCCTTCAAGGGGGCTGCCGCTCCCGCGGGGCCCCCGCTGCGGGTGGCGCCGCGCCACGTGGGGTGACCTCGTGAGCGACGGGGTGGTGCGCGTCGTCCGGGCGGCCCGGCCCGTGCCCGTGGCCGCCGTCCTCTCGGTCTTCCGGCGCGGCGGTGGCGACCCCACGAGCCGGCGCGACGACACCGGCCTGTGGTTCGCCTGGCGGACCCCCGACGGCCCGGTCACGCTGCGGCTCACCGCACCCCGGGCCGTGGCCGAGGAGGTCACGGTGCAGGCATGGGGGAGTGGCGCGTCGTGGATGCTCGAGCAGGTCCCCGCCCTGCTCGGCGAGGCCGACGACCCCAGCGGGTTCGACGCCGGGCACCACCGCCTCGTCGCCGAGGAGTGGCGCCGGCACCCGGGCTGGCGGGTGCCGCGGTCGGGGCTCGTGGTCCAGAACCTCGTCGCGTCGGTCATCGAGCAGAAGGTCACCGGCAAGGAGGCCTTCGCGGGCTACCGGCGCCTCGTCCGGCGCTTCGGCGAGCCCGCCCCCGGGCCGGGGGAGGCGATGCGGCTCGTCGTGCCGCCGACGCCGGCCGGCTGGGCCGCCGTGCCGTCGTGGGAGTGGCTCGCGGCGGGGGTCGACCCCGGCCGCTCCCGCACCGTGGCCGCCGCCGTCCGGTACGCGGGCCGGCTCGAGGAGTGCGCCTCGATGCCCCGCGACGCCGCGCATGCCCGGCTCACGGCGCTGCCGGGCATCGGACGCTGGACCTGGGCCGAGGTGGCCCAGCGTGCGCTGGGGCTGGCCGACGAGGTGAGCTTCGGCGACTACCACGTCGCCAAGGACATCGGCTGGGCGCTCACCGGCACCCCGGTCGACGACGATGGCCTCGCCGAGCTGCTCGAGCCGTGGGCCGGGCACCGGTACCGGGTGCAACGGCTGCTCGAGCTCGGCGGTCACCACCGGCCCCGGCGCGGGCCGCGGATGTCGACACCGACCCACCTCCCGGTGCGCGGCCGCTGACCGGTGCGCGCGAGATCAGGTGAGGCGGAGGGTGACGGCGCCGACGCTGCGGGCCGTGTGCTCGGCGCGCAGGTCCTCGGACGCGGCGGCCACCTCGGTGCGGACGACCAGGCGGCCCAGGTCGTAGGGGTCCGCCGCGGCGAGCACCACCTCGGCGTGGTCGTCGGCCACCGCCACGTCGGCGGACCCGTCGGGCACGTCGTGCAGCGCGAGCGCGACCACCCGCCCCACCCGCTCGCCCAGGGGTTCGGGTGCGACAGAGCGGATGCCGAGCTCCTCGGAGTCCCGCGTCCCCGCCCCGACGCCGAGCGCGGCGCGGAGGGCCTCGACGTGGCCGCTGGCGAACCAGTCGCCCCGGCCGACCCGGACCAGCGAGCGGGCGCCGTCCGCGTCGGAGGCGAACCAGGCCGCCGGCAGGCCGCGGACGAGCGCGGCCGGCACGCCGTCGGCCTTGCCCTTCACGAGGTCGGCGGCGGCGGCCACCTCGTCGGCGACGGCCCGTGCGGTGACGGCGAGCGGGCGGCCGTCGTGGTCCGTCCCGCCGCGCAGGTCCTCGAGCACGACGAGCCCGGCGGACCCGAGCGCGAAGTCGGTGAGGCCGTCCCGCCACGGCCGGCCCGCGGTGTCGGAGAGGACGACTCCGACCGCCGTGTCCGCTGTGCGCCCCGCCCGCTCGAGCACCGCCGCCCGCAGCGCCGCGGCCTCGGCGTCCGGGTCGTCGGGCAGCAGCAGCGTCTCCCCGCCCGGGCCGGTGTTGGAGGCGTCGACCCCGGCCGCGGCCATCACGGGCCCGGCCACCGACTCGACGACCCGGGTGACCCCGCCCGTGCCGCGACGCTCGGCGACGACGCGACGGGTGTGGTGCGCGACGGCGCCCGCTCGCTCCCCGGCCCAGGTGAGGCCGGCCGCCTTGGACACGACCTTGCTCGACACGACGAGGCAGTCCCCGGGGCGGAGGGCGAGCCCGTCGCGCTCCAGCGCGTCGGCGAGCAGGGCGGCGAGGTCGTCGCCCGGGCGCACCTCCGGGAGGCCGTGGAGGGCCAAGACCTGGACCGCGGGCGTCGCCGGCTCGGTCACGCGGACACGGCCGTGGCCAGGCGCAGGGCGTGCGCGGCGATCCGCCCGGTGGCCTCGACGTCGCTCATGAGCAAGGGCCCGTCGAAGGCCTCGACCCGCGCCCGCCGCAGCGTCGCACCGGCGTCCGCGGGGTCGACGAGCCAGGCGTCGAGGAAGTCCTCGTAGAGGCCACCGACCGCCTGCGCGCTCGGCTCGACGCCGATGGCCCGCAGGCAGGCGTCGGCGTGGCCCCGCACGGGGCGCCCCGAGATGAGCGGCGAGACCCCGACCACCGGCGCGGCGGTGCCGCGCAGGGCGTCACGGACCCCCGGGACCCCGAGGACGATGCCGATCGAGACGACGGGGTTGCTCGGTGGCAGGAGGACGACGTCGGCCTGCCGGATCGCGTCGAGCACCCCCGGTGCCGGGTGCGCGCGCTCGAGCCCGGCGACGACGAACCGTCGGGCCGGCAGGGCGGCCTGGTGACGAACCCACCACTCCTGGAAATGGATCGCCCGCTCGTCGTCGCCGTCCTCGACGACGACATGGGTCTCGACGGGGGTGTCGGTCATCGGCAGGAGGGTGATGCGCCGGCCGGGCAGCCCCCACCGCCGGGCGAGCCGGGCGGTGACCTGCGACAGGCTCTGCCCCTGCCCGAGCCACTGCGACCGGGCGATGTGCGTGCCGAGGTCGCGGTCACCGAGCCGGAACCACTGCGGCTGGGCACCGTAGGCCGCCAGCTCCTCCTGCACCCGGACGCCCTCGTCGGCCCGGCCCCAGCCCTGACCCTCGTCGACGCCGCCGCCGAGGGTGTAGAGGAGGGTGTCGACGTCGGGGCAGACCCGCAGCCCGAACAGGGTGATGTCGTCGCCGGTGTTGGCGACGACGGTGACCTCGGAGTCGGCGAGGTCGGGGGTGGTGTCGAGGTGGTGGCGCAGGCCGCGGACGAACCGCGCTCCGCCGACGCCCCCGGCGATGGCCGTGATCCGCATGACGGCAGTCTTGCAGCCTCCGGCGGGCCCGGACGAACCCGGCCTCGACCGCCGCGGGCCCCTCGGCGGGGCCGTGCGGGCGTCCCGCCGGCCCTCCTCGGCGGGCCGTACCACGAGGTGCCCACAACGAGAAATCCGACCAATAACACCGAACGGCTTGACGAGCGTGGCATGACACGCGTGTAATTCCATGCATGTACTCCGGATGGACCGGCCGGAGGACGAGGGTCGAGGGTCGAGGAGGCATCATGCAAGAGCTGTTTCTGGTCGAGGGATTGCTCGGAGACGTCGAGCCGGAGGAGGGTGAGCTCTCCTGGCAGGAGCGCTCGCTCTGCGCGCAGACGGACCCCGAGGCGTTCTTCCCCGAGAAGGGTGGGTCCACCCGCGAGGCGAAGAAGGTCTGCGTCTCGTGCGAGGTCCGGGCCGAGTGCCTGGAGTATGCGCTGGGCAACGACGAGCGCTTCGGCATCTGGGGCGGGCTGTCCGAGCGTGAGCGCCGCAAGCTGAAGAAGCGCGCGGTCTGAGGGGTCCGTCCTCTCGCCGTCCCCACCTCGCATGACGCTGGCTCCCACCCGACCCACGGACACCGCCCCGACCCCCGTCGGCGCAGTGGCCCCGTTCGTCACGGCCGTCGTCATCAGCCGCCGGGACCCGGTGGGCCTCACCGAGGTGCTCGAGGCGGCCCTGGCCCAGACCCTCGTCCCGGACGCCGTCCTCGTCGTCGACCGCACCGGAGGGCGCACCCTCGCGGGTGTCGACGGTGACGGGGACCTGACGGTCGCCGACCTCGTCGCCGCCGTCCGGGACCGCCACCGGGTGCCCGTCACGGTCGTCGAGTCCGACCCGCGGCACGCGGCCCGGGCGGCCACGTACCGGGCGGTCCTCGCCCACCCCGGCCCCGAGGACCGCGTAGGCCTCGTCTGGTTCCTCCCGGTGGGGACCGGCCCCGAGCCGGCCGCCCTCGTCCGGCTCGTCGACGCCTGGCGCCGGTCGCCCTCCACGGGCCTCGTCGGCCCCAAGCACGTTGACGCCCAGCTGCCGACCCGCCTGCGCGCCCTGTCCATCCGCACCACCCGCGGCGGGCGGCTGCTCTCGCGCCCGGTCCCCGGGGAGCCGGACCAGGGCCAGTACGACGCCACCACCGACGTCCTCGCCGTGCCGCTGGCCGGGTCGCTCATCGAGCGTGACCTGCTCGTCGCGCTGCGCGGCTGGGAGACGAGCTTCGGCGACGTCGGCGCCGACCTCGACCTCGGCTGGCGGGCCCAGCTGCGGGGGCGGCGCGTCGTCGTCGTCGCGGGCTCGCGGGTGCGCTCCGAGCCCGGGGTCGCGGTCGCCACGGCCACCAGCGCCGGCCGGCGGCGGGCCGCGCGCCGGGTCGCGCTCGCGCGGGCGCCCTGGTGGTCCGCACCGTTCCTGTCCGCCTGGATCGCGGTCACCTCGGTCGCGGCGGCCCTCGGGCTCATGCTGCTCAAACGGCCCCGCGCCGCCTGGGCCGAGCTCACCGCCCTGACCTCCCTGGACCCGGTCCGCGGCAGCCGCGCCCGCTGGCGCACCCGCAGCCGTCCCGAGGTCCGCCGCCGCGACCTCGCGATGCTCTTCGAGCCGCGGCGCGCCGTCCTCACCGGCTGGGGCGACTCCGTGCACCACGCCCTCGTGCCGCCCCGACCGCCCATCGGGGACGAGGTCTCCGACCTCAACCCGCGCTCGTGGTTCGTCAAGGTCGCCCGGCACCCCGGGGTCGTCGCCGTCGTCGCCGCCCTCGCCGTCGCCGTCGCCGCGGGGCGCTCCCTCGGGGCGGGGGTGCTCACCGGCCTCGGGTCCGGGCTCACCGGCGGCGAGCTCGTCGGGGCGCGCGCCGACGCCTCCGCCCTCTGGCACGCCTGGCGCGACGGCTGGTCCGGCCCCGGCCTCGGCGGCCCGGACCCGGCGGGCCCGCACAGCGTGCTCCTCGCCGGGCCGGCCTGGCTCGTCGAGCACCTGCCGCTCCTGCCCGCCCCCGCCTCGCCCGCCGGCCTCGTCGTCGGGGTCCTCGTCCTCTTCGCGATGCCCCTCGCCGCCGTCTCGTCCTATCTCGCGCTGCGGGTGGTCGCCACCCGGCGCTGGGTGCGCTGCCTCGGCGCGGTGGCCTGGGCGTGCTCCGGCCCGGTCGTCGCGGGCGTGGCCCAGGGCCGGCTCGGCGCGGCCGTGGCCGCGGTCCTCCTCCCTGCGATCGCCGCCGGTCTGTGGCTCATCGCCACCCGCCGCTCCACCGCCACCAGCGCCTTCGCGACCGCGCTGGCCGTCGTGGTCCTCGGTGCCTTCGCGCCCGTCCTCGCCGCGCTCGCCGTCGTCCTCGCGTTCCTCACCGCCGTGGTCCGCCGCGGTGGCCGGGTGCACGCCCTCGTGGCGACGCTGGCGCCGGTCGCGCTCCTCGCCCCGTGGGTGCTGCGCGACGGGCCGGCCGCCTGGCCCGCGCTCGTCGCGGGAGTCGGGCTCGCCGACTGGGGTGGTGAGGCGCCCGCCGCCTGGCGCATCGCGCTGCTCGACACCGGGGGAGCGGGGTCCCCGCTCGTGTGGACCACCCTGCCGCTCGTCGTCGCCGGGGTGGCCGGCCTCGTCCGCGGCCGGCGCTGGCGCGGGGCGCCGACGGTGCTCGCACTCCTCCTCCCGGTCCTCCTCGCCCTCGCGCTCGCGGCGCCGCGCGTCCGGCTGGGCACCGTCCCGGACGGCGTCGACGGCGCCGGGGCCGCCATAACGCCCTGGGTCGGGATGCTGCTGCTCCCCGTCGCGCTGCTGCTCGTGGTCGCACTCGTCCACGGCCTCGACGCCCTGCGCGTCGACCACGGGTCCGGCCGCCGCCGGGCCGCGGCCGGCGGCGTCGCAGGCCTCGCGGTGGCCGCCGTGCTGGCACCGGTCGCCGGGGTCGTCGTCGGCACCCTCGGCACCGGGCTCGCGGCCTGGCGCGACCCCCGCCCCGCCGTCGCGGTCGACCAGGCCTCCGGTGCCTTCGCGACGCGTTCGCTCTTCGTCGTCCCCGGTGACGCCGGGGCGGCGTACCGCTTCGTCGGGCGCGAGGACGCTGCCGCCGTGCGGCCCTTCCCGCGGGCCACGGCGGCCGACGGCGACGTCGCCGGCGAGGTCACCGACCTGCTCGCCGCCGTCCCCGGCAGCGCCTCGCTCGCCGACGCCACGGCCGCCGACCTCCTCGCGATCCGCGGCGAGCAGATCCCCGAGATCGTCCGCCGCCTCGACGCCACCGACGGGCTCCAGGGCATCTCGCCGCGCGACGGCTGGCGGCTCTGGCGGCTGGGCCCGGTCGGCGCGCGGGCCGAGTCCCTCGTCGCGTCCCCCCGCCTGCGGATGGAGACCCCCGACCGGTCGGTCCTCGTCGAGACCACGGGCATGCACGCCGCGACGACGACGACCATCGACGCACCCGAGGGCGCCCGGCTCGTCGTGGCCGAGCCCGCGGGCTGGGCCGAGCACGCGGTCGTCACCGTCGACGGCACGGTGCTGCAGGCGGTCGAGGACGCGACGTCACCCACCTACGAGCTCCCCGAGGGCGCCGCCACCCTCACCGTCACCCTCGTCGACCCCGACCGCTGGTGGCACCTGGGGCAGGGCCTCGGCCTCGCCGTCCTCGCGTTCCTCGCCGTTCCGTTCGGGCGGCGCGAGACCCGGGTGGCGCTGCGATGAGCCGCCTCGCCCCGCTCCGTCCGTACCTGCCGGGCGTCACCCGCGTCGTCGTCGGCGCCGGCGCCGCGGCCGCGCTCGCGTGGGGCGCGAGCACCGTCCCGGTGTCCTTCGACCTCGCCGCGGCCACTGGCGCGGCCGAGGCCGCCGCCGCCCCCACGAGCCTCACGACGAGCGTCGCCGCCATGTGCCCCGGCAACGAGCTGAGCGGCATCCGCGGCGTCGACGACGTCACGGTCGGCGGCCTGGTCGCGGCCGCCACCGGCCCCGCCGAGCTGCTGCCCGTGCCCGCCACCGGCGACGGGTCGGCGGTGCTCTCGGCCGGGTCCGCCCCCATCGCCGAGCTCGGCGCGACGCGCCCGGGCTCGGACTCGGCCCGGATGCCCCGCAGCGGGCCGGTCGAGCTCACCGCGCAGGGCGCGCTGGCCCCGGCCGTCGCGGGCACCCAGGAGTGGGTGAGCACGACGAAGGACCTGCGTGGTCTCGTCACCACCCCGTGCCGGTCGGCCGGGTCCGACCTCTGGCTCCTCGGCGGGGGCGACGGCGCCGGCCGCCAGGAGCGGCTCGTCCTGGTCAACCCCGGCGGCAACCCGGTCACCGCCGACGTCACCATCCACGGAGCCACCGGCCAGGTCGGCGACAGCCGGGCCGTGACCGTGGCCCCGGGCGGTCGGGCGACGATCCTGCTCGACGCCGTCGCGGGCACCGAGCCGGCGCCGGCGGTGCACGTCGTCGCCGACGGGGGCGGGCTGCACGCGACCCTCACCGACACCTGGCTCGACGGCAGCACCCCGCTGGGGGCCGAGACCGTCGTCCCCACGGCCGAGCCGTCCACCGTCCAGGTGATCCCGGCCGTCGTCGTCGCCGGCGAGACGACGCTGCGGGTCGTCGCACCGGGGGAGGAAGAGGCCGTGGCCAGCGTCACCCTTCTCGACCGCTCCGGCACCGTCGCCACCACCGAGGACACCGTGCTGTCGGTCGGCGCCGACGCGGTGGGCGAGCTGGCCCTGCCCGAGGTGCCCGACGGGACGTACTCCGCCGTCGTCCGCTCCGACGTCCCCGTCGCGGCGGCCGTCCTCAGCCGGGTCGGCGCCGCCGAGGGCCCCGGCGACATCGGGTGGTCCGGGTCCAGCACGCTCATCGAGGAGGTCGGCGGGATGGCGCTGCCCGACACCGCGGGCGTGGCGCGCACGCTGCGCCTCGTGAGCACCGGCGGGGCGAGCACCGCGCGGGTCACCCTCGTCGTCGACGGCGACGAACGGGGCCGCGTCGTCGACCTGCTCGCCGAACGGTCCACCGACATCGACCTCGAGGGCGCGTCCGCGGTATGGGTCCAGCGCACCACCGGCGCGGGCGCGCTGCGCGGAGGCGTCGTCTCGACCTCCGGCACCGGCGCCAAGGTGCTCGTGTCGGTCGTGCCGCTCGAGCCGGTGGCCGTCACCTCACCGGTGAGCCGGGCCTTCCCGCTGCCCTGAGCCCGCGGGTCAGGGGCCGTCCTGCTCGGTGTCCGGGTCCAGCTCGTGCGCCGGCACCCCGAGCAGCGCCGCCACCTGCTCGGTGACCACCTCGCGGACGATGTCGGCCAGGTCCTGCTCGTCCTGGGCGCGGGCCTCCACCGGGCGCCGGTAGACCACCACATGGTCGGGGCGGGTCGCCGTGGCACGCAGCAGGCGGCCGAGTGGGGCGACCTGCTCCTCCCACGGCGCCGGGTCGGTGGGGGGCACCTCCTGCACCGCGAACTCCGTTGCGGCGTAGCGCGTCCCCAGATGGGGGCGGAGGCGCTCCGCGGCGTCGAGCACGAGGTCGTCGAAGTGGGCGCGGCGCGTGGTCATCGCCGGGACGCTCGGCCAGGCCAGCGGCCCGCGGACCCCCCGGCCGTGGCGGTCTCGTCGGCGCGCGGTCACGACCCGCATGCTACGGCGTGCCTGCGCCGGTCGCCGGGAGCGCCGGTCTAGGGTCGTGGGCGTGAACCTGTCGCGCAGATGCTCGAAGACCGGCTGTCGTCAGCCGGCCGTCGCGACCCTCACGTACGCCTACTCGGACCGGGCGGCCGTGCTCGGCCCGCTCGCGACGTACGCCGAGCCGCACACCTACGACCTGTGCTCCGCGCACGCGACCCGGCTCACCGCCCCGGTCGGGTGGGAGGTCATGCGGCTCGCCAGCGAGTTCCCCGAGCCCGAGCCGACTCCCGACGACCTGCTGGCTCTCGCCGACGCCGTGCGCGAGGCCGCCCGGCCCCGGCCGTCCCAGCCGGCGCCGCACCCTGGCCCGCTCGCCGGTGAGATGGGCCGCCGGGGGCACCTGCGCGTCCTGCGGGGCAGCGCCGAGGGCTGAGCCGTTCGGGCAGGTGGGGCTGCGGATGGGCCTCGCCCTCCCGTAGGGTCACGATCCGTGAGCCACCGTTCCCTCGCTGACCTCGTCAAGGCCTACGACGTCCGCGGCCTCGTGCCCGACCAGCTGGACGCGGAGGTGGCCCGCGCGCTCGGCGCCGCCTTCGCGGACGTCGTCCTCATCCCCGAAGGCGCCCCCGCGTGCGTCATCGGCCACGACATGCGCGAGTCCGGCCCGGGGCTCGCCGAGGCGTTCGGGTACGGCGTGCGCAGCCGCGGCCACGACGTCACCCTCATCGGCCTGTGCAGCACCGACGGGCTGTACTACGCCAGCGGCGACCTCGGCCTCCCCGGCGCGATGCTCACGGCGAGCCACAACCCCGCCGCGTACAACGGCATCAAGCTGTGCCGCGCCGGCGCCCGGCCGGTCGGGCAGGACTCCGGTCTCGCCGACATCCGCGACCTCGCCGAGCGCATCCTCGCCGGTGAGGTGTCCGACCCGGCCGTCGCGCCGGGGCACTTCATGGAGCGGGACGTCCTGCCGGACTACGCGGCCTTCCTGCGCGGGCTCGTCGACCTGTCGGGCATCCGCCCGCTCAAGGTCGTCGTCGACGCCGGGAACGGGATGGGCGGGTTCACCGTGCCGGCGGTGCTCGAGGACGGGGCCGGGCTCGCCCCGCTGCCGCTGACCGTGGAGCCGCTGTACTTCGAGCTCGACGGCACCTTCCCCAACCACGAGGCGAACCCGCTCGAGCCCGAGAACCTGCGGGACCTGCAGGCCGCGGTGCGGGCCCACGGCGCCGACATCGGGCTGGCGTTCGACGGTGACGCCGACCGCTGCTTCGTCATCGACGAGCGGGGGGAGCCGGTGAGCCCGAGCGCCATCACGGCCCTCATCGCGCGGCGCGAGGTGGCCCGCGCGGTCGCCGACGGGGCTGACGCCGCGGACGTCGCGGTCGTGCACAACGTCATCTGCTCGGCGCAGGTCCCCGAGGTCATCGCGGCCACCGGCGCCCGGCCGGTGCGGACCCGCGTCGGCCACTCGTTCATCAAGGGCGAGATGGCGCGGCACGACGCGGTGTTCGGCGGCGAGCACAGCGCCCACTACTACTTCCGCGACTTCTGGTTCGCCGACACCGGGATGCTCGCCGCGATGCACGTCCTCGCCGCGCTGGGGGAGCAGGAGGCCCCGCTCAGCGAGGTCATGGGCGACCTCAACCGGTACGTCGGCTCGGGCGAGATCAACTCGACGGTGGCGGACGCCGCGGCGGCCACCGACCGGGTCCTGGCGTGGGCCGAGCAGCAGGGCGTCACCGTCGACCGGCTCGACGGGCTCACCGTGATGCACGAGGGCGGCGACGGCGACCCGATGTGGTGGTTCAACCTGCGCGCCTCGAACACCGAGCCGCTGCTCCGGCTCAACGCCGAGGCCGAGGACGAGCCGACGATGGCGCGGGTCCGCGACGCCGTGCTCGACATCGTCCGGGCGTAGCGTCAGGCCGGTCCCGGGCTGCGCCGGTGCGCCGTGGGGCGCGCGTCCGTCGCCTGGCGCAGGGCGGCCTCCTCGAGCCGCAGCGCCTCACCGGCCCCGACGGGGTCGGCCCGGGCGTCGAGCACGCCGGCGAGCACCTGGTAGGTGAACGCGACACTGAGCGGCCGGTCGAGGGCGGTGAACTCCTCGACGGCCCGGCGCAGCGCCTCCTCGGCCTCCTCGAGCCGCCCGAGCGCGAACAGGGCCCGGCCCCGGGTCCGGCGTGCCCGGGCGCCGAGGAAGGCGTCCCGTGACGCGGTGGCCCGCTCCAGCGCCGTCGTGGCCTCCTCGAGGGCCTGTGCCGCCCGCCCGGCGGCCAGGCTCACCTCGGCGCGCGCGTCGAGGGCGTACGAGTACATGTGCACGGCACCGACCCCCGACAGCGTGTCGAGCGCCTCGTCGACGAGCAGCGTGGCCGGCCCGAGCTCGCCGGTGCGCCGCCGGGCGCGCGACAGCTCGAGGGTCGCGAGGCCGTACGCGACGGTCCGGGGCGTCGAGGCGAGGATCTCGCGCGCCCGGGTGAACTCCCTGGCCGCGTCCCGCAGCTCGTCGTAGTCGTTGTGCACCGTGCCGCGCGCGATCGCGGCCCAGGCGGCGAGCACGGGGTCCGCGACCTGGCCGAGCGAGGCCTCCGCGCGTCCGATCGCGGCCTCGGCGCGGCTGCGCATCCCGAGGGACGTCGCGGCCTGCGCGCAGACCAGCGCCGCGGCCGCGGCGGGGCCGTGGGCGCCGAGGAGCACGAGCCGGGGGCGGGCGGCCTCGGCGAGCTCGGCGGCCTCCCGGGAGGCGGACCGGCGGTCCTGGAGCAGCCAGGCCCGGCACAGCAGGAGGTAGGCCGACCCGAGCCGACTGTCGTCGTCGGCGCCCTCGACGCTGCGGGCGACGTGACGCTCGGCCTCGAACCAGGCGTGCACGTCGGTGGCCGCGCCCGTCCCGAGCGCGGTGTCGGCCAGCAGCCGCCACGCGAGCTCGGGGTGCTCGCGGGTGACGGCGGTCGCGAGCGCGACGAGCAGCGGGGTGTCGGTGCGGAAGTACAGGCGGCCGGCCCGGCGGGGCCTGGCGGGCACCCCGACGTCGTCGAGGTCGGCGGGCCGGGGCGCGGGCGGGATGAAGCGCTGCGGCAGGGCGGCGAGCAGGACGCTCGCGCGGGCGACGGCGGCCCGGGCGACGGCGGCGGTCTCCTCGCGGGTGCGGGGGTGGCTCGCCGGGTCGTCTCCCCGGGCCGACTCCGCCCGCACGTGCGCGCGCACGAGGTCGTGGAGCCGGAACTGGGCGTCGTACCCCTCGCGGACGACGGTCTCGACGAGGCTCGTCTCGACCATCGCGTCGAGGGCCTGGTCCCCGGCGCGCGGGTCGTCGAGGACGGCTCCGGCGACCCAGCCGCTGAAGGTGTCGACGGGCAGGTGGGCGACCGCCTCGACGACGCGCCGGGCGGCCGGCTCGAGGTCGGCGATGATGCGGTCGAGGCTCTTGCGGAGGGCGGCGATCTCGTCGGTGCCGGCTCCCGCGTCCTCGAGCCGGTCGACGAGGTCCTCGAGCGAGAGGTCGGGCCGCTGCGCGAGCCGCCCGGCGACCAGGCGCAGGGCGAACGGGACCCGCCCGGTGAGCCGGAGCACGGCGTCGGCGGCGTCGGGCTCGTCGGCGACCCGCCCGGGCCCGACGAGGGTCGCGAGGAGCTGGCGGGCGGCCTCGGTGGGCAGCGACGGGACCCGGACCCGGCGCGTCACCGCAATGCCGCTGACCGGGCGCCGCGACGTGACGATGGCCATCGACCCCGAGCTCGTGGGCAGCAGGTCGGCGAGCCCGGAGCCGCCCACCGCGCCTGGCGCGCTCGAGGCCTCGACGTTGTCGATGACGACGAGCATGCGGCGCCCGTCGAGCAATGAGCGGTACAGCCCGGCGCGCGAGCGCGGGTCGGCGGGGACAGCCTCGGGGTGGACGCCGAGCAGCGGCAGGAAGGCCGTGACGACCCCGTCGACGGACGCGCCGCCGGGGGTGTTGGCGGCGTCGTGGTAGAGCGCGCCGTCGGGGAAGAGGTCGCGGAGCCGGTGCCCGGCCTCGAGTGCGATCGCCGACTTGCCGCACCCCGGCAGCCCGGTGAGGGTGACGACGACCGCGTCGCGCTCGACCGCGCCGGCCGCCGCGGCGATGTCGTCGAGCTCGGGGTCGCGGCCGACGAAGGACGCCGGACGGCGGGGGAGGGTGCGCGGCACCGGCAGCCCCAGCACCGGCGCGGCCGGGCTGCCGTCGGCCGGCTCGACGGGTGCGCCGTCGGCGGACGTCCCGGACGTCCCGGGCGACCCGGACGCCTCGGGCAGCGGCTGGGCCAGGGTGGCGCCGGCGAGGACGAGGCGCTGGGCCTCGTGCAGCTGGTCGGAGGGGCGGACCCCGAGCTCCTCGTCGAGCCGGGTCCGGGTGTCCTGGAAGACCTCGAGGGCGCGGCTCTGCTGCCCGCTGGCGGCCAGCGCGAGCATGAAGAGGGCGGTGAAGCCCTCGTGGTACGGGTGCCGGGCGGTCAGCGCGTCCAGCTCGGCGACGAGGCCGTCGAGGGACCCCGCCCGCAGGGCCGCGTCGTGGCGCTCCTCGAGCACCGAGAGCCGCTCCTGGGTGAGCCGGCTGCGCTCGACCTCCACGGCCGCGCTCTGCGGCGCGCCCTGGAGCGGCTCGTGCGTGAAGACGGCGAGCGCGGCGTCGTAGTGCCCGAGCGCGAGGTCGGGCCGGCAGGGGCGGTCGAGCCGAGCTGCGGCGACCTCGTCGGTCCACGTCGCGAGGTCGACCTCGACGTCGTCGCCGAGCCGGTACCCACGCCCCTCGGTGACGATGACCGGCGGGCCCGCGCCGGCCTTGCGGCGGATGCCCGACACGAGGGACTGCACCCGGTTGCGGGCCGACGACGGCGGGTCGCCGTCCCAGAGCCACTCACCGAGGGAGTCGACTCCCACACGGCCGTGGAGTGCGGCGAGCCCGAGGAGCCCGTTCTCGAGCTCGGTGAGCCGGACCGGTCCGTCCGTGCCCGTCAACTGCACTCTGCCGAGGATCTCCAACCGCACGAGTCACTACCCTCTCCTACCCGACGACCCATATGGACCCTAAAGACCGAACTGCCTGCTCACAACAGGAACGGATGGGGAGCACTGCCCGGGTCCGCGGCGGTGTGCGAGGATCATGGCGCCCCGCAACCGCGCCCCGAGAGGACCCCATGAGCGAGCCGACCGGCACCCCCTCGTCCCTCGAGCCGTGGCTCCGCGAGATCCTCCGCTGCCCGGCGTGTCGCAGCGAGCTCCGCGACGCCGAGGGCCCCGCCGGTCCCGAGCTCGTGTGCACCTCGCCGGAGTGCGGGCTCGCGTACCGCATCGACGAGGGCGTCCCCGTCCTGCTCGTCGACGAGGCGCGCCCCCCGGCCTGATCGCCCGGTCCCGACCCGAGGAGGCCCCATGCCGTGGGTGGACGAACGACGACTCGACGACCCCGACGCCATCGCGGCGCTGGACTCCCACGGGGCGCTGCGCTCGCTCGCCGAGGGCGGTGCCCAGGTGCGCCGCGCCCTCGTCGCGGCCGACGAGGCCGGCATCGGGCGGGTCGCGGGCGGGGAGCGCCCCCGCTCGGTGCTCGTGGCCGCGCTCGGCGGGTCCGCGGTCGTCGGTGACGTGCTCGACGTGCTGGCCGAGCCGGGCTCGCCGGTGCCGGTGGCCGTCCGCCGGGACGCACCGCTGCCCGGGTGGGTGGGGCCGCTCGACCTCGTCATCGCCGTCTCGCAGTCGGGGCGGGCCGCGGGCCCGCTGGCGCTCGCTGCCGAGGCCGCCCGCCGCGGTGCGTCGCTGCTCACCGTCGGCGCCGCCGACTCCCCGCTCGCCGACGTCGCGGCGCGGGCGCGTGGGGTGCACGTCGACTCCGCGCTTCCGGCCCCCACGTCGCGCACCGCGCTGTGGTCGCTGCTCACCCCGGTGCTGCTCGCCGCCGACGTCCTCGGCCTCGCCGACTGCCCGGTGTCCGTGCTCGAGCGGGTCGCCGACCTGCTCGACGAGCTGGCCGAGGAGTGCCGGCCCGGGTCGGAGTCGTTCGTCAACCCCGCCAAGGTGCTCGCCGTGGGTCTCGACGGCACCGTGCCGATGGTCCTGGGCGACGGCCCGCTCTCCGGGGTGGCCGCGGGCCGGCTGGCGCAGATGCTCTCGCGCACGGCGCGGGTGCCGGCCACGCACGGGGTGCTTCCCGACGACGCGTCCACCGTGGTCGCGACGCTCGACGGGCCCTTCGGCAGCGGCCTCACCGACCGCCGCAGCGACGGCCCGGGCATCTTCGCCGACCCCTACCTCGACGGCCCGGCCATGCCGCGGCTCGGGCTCGTCGCGCTGCGCGACCCCGACCTCGGGCCGCAGGCGGCGTCGCTGGCGGAGGCGGTGCTGGAGTCGGCCCGGGAGGCCGGCGCGGTCGTGCTCGAGCAGCCGGCGCGGTCGGGGCATCCCGTGGAGCGGCTCGGCTCCCTCATCTGCCTCGCCGACTTCGCGGCCACCTATCTCGCCCTCGGTCTGGGGCTCGACCCGTCCGTCTCGCGGCACGTCACCGACCTGCGCGACCGCACCTCCTGACGGGCCCGCCCGGGCGCGCGACGCCGGGGGCCGACTCACGCGGGTTGCCCCAGATGCTGGGGCGAATCGTGCTGGCGGCGAGGCGTACTCGGGTTTGCGCTCCAGGTTCCTGTCGGTGGCCGACAGTACGATGGTGCGTGAAGGGAAGGGGGGCCGATGACCACCACGACAGCCACCGACGAGCAGCTCGTCGCGGCCGCCGACGCCGCGGTCGCGCAGCTGACGCAGGCGGTGCGCCGGGGCGGTTCGCGTCGCTCCCGGGACGAGTGGCTCGGCCTCGTCGGCTCCTGTCAGCGCCTGGTCAACTCCCTCACCGCGGTGCAGGACGAGGCCATCGCCGAGGTGGCGCGCCGTGAGCCCGTGTGGGCCGAGGACGGCACCGTCGGCGAGGTGACGCACGCGCCCGGGCGGGTCGCCCTCGACGCCGCCGACCTCGTCGCCCCCGCGCTCGGCGCGTCGCACGCGCAGGCCCAGCGGCGGGTCGAGACGGCCGTGCGGGTCGGTGCCGCCCGCCGGCCCGTCGAGGCCGACGACCGCGACGCCCCGGCTCCCAGCGGCCTCGGCGCGCTGCACGCAGCCATGGCCGAGGGGCGCCTCGACCCGGCGCGGTGCGCCGTCGTCGCCGCCGAGCTCGAGCTCGCCCCCGCCGACGTGGCCGAGGCCGTCGTCGCCGCCCTGGACTCGTACCTCGACACCGACGACGGCCCGTCGCTGCGCCGCCGGGCCCGTCGGGTGCTGGCCCGCATCTCACCCGACCTGCTGCGGCAGCGCGCCGCGCGGGCGCGCGCCGAGACCGGCCTGCGGCGGTGGGTGTCCGAGCCCGGGGTCGACACCTGGCACGGCACCTTCCCCTCCGAGGCGGCGGCCGCGGCGTGGGCGGCCATCGACCGGCTCGCCCACCAGCACGTCGCCGCGGGCGTGTGCACGTCGGTCGAGCAGGCGCGCGGCAAGGCCCTCACCGACCTCGTGCTGTCCAGCGCGACGGTCGACGTCCGGGTCGTCCTCGCCGTCCCCGCTGATGCATCAGCTCCCGTCGGCGCCCCCGCCGCCGAGGCCCCCGCCGCCGAGGCTGCGGCCGGCGACGACCGCAGGTGCGGCTCGCCCGACGACCTCGTCCAGGTGCAGGGGGGTCGGCCCTCCGAGCCGCTGTTCGTGGCCCGGTCCTGGCTGGCGCGGCACACCGACCCCGTCGCGGCGCCGGTGGCCTGCAGCCCACGCACCGGGGCCCGCCTCGACGCCAGCGACGCCCTCACCACCGGGGCTTACCGCCCCGGCGACGCCCTGGCCGCGCTCGTCCGGGCTCGCGACGGGCGCTGCCGCTTCCCGGGCTGCAGCGTCGCGGCCCGGTTCTGCGACCTCGACCACGTCCGACCCTGGCCCGCCGGGCCCACCGCGGCCGCCAACCTCGTCACCCTGTGCCGGCGCCACCACCGCATCAAGCAGGCGCCCGGCTGGCGGCTGCGGCTGCACCCCGACGCCACAGCCACCTGGGCCGACCCCGACGGCCGGGTCCGCACCACGGCCCCGCTCGACGCCCTCGAGGTCGTCGTCCTCGCGTCGGGCGGCGCGCCGCCGCCGGCGTCCCCCGATCCGCCCGATCCGGCACCGGTCTGGAGCGCCCTCGAGTCCCGGCTCGCCCTCGCCCTCGACCACCACGACGCCCGCCGCGCCCGACATCGCCGCTGCACGAGCGCCGCCCGGCTGCGGCAGTACGCGCAGGCTCGACGGCGAGCCCGCGCCCCGGGCGACGACACCCCGCCGTTCTGATCCGCCGCCCGGTTCGGCAGTTCACCTGCGGGACCGGGCGTTGCCTTTCTATGGTTCGCGAGGGAGTTCGGAGCGTCAGGAGAGGTCAGGTCACGTCGTGTTGACCCAAGCCCGTAGGGCCAGCGGTGGGCGGGCGACCGGCGTAGTGGCCGTACTGCTTACGGTGGTCGGGGTTCTCGGGATGGAAGTCGCGACCTTTTGGCGGGGGTTCGACTTCTGGGACGGGTCCTACGTCCTACTGCTCGTCGACCTTCCGGACGCGTCGAGAACGGCGGGCGAGATCTTCCTCTTTCAGCATGTGCTCAATCCGTTGTTCACCGCGCTCGGACGAGATGTGGCGCTCTTCCGGCTGGCGGGCCTTCTGCTTCTCGTCGGTGCCTCGATTGCTGCAACCAGCGGCATCGCGGATGCCCTGCGACGAGCAGAGGTACCCGTAGCGGCCGGGTGGGAGCGCATGGCCTGCTCCGTGTCGGCCGCGTGTGCGACGACGGCCTACGTGGGTGCAGCCCGTGTACCCGGCTACCGGATCGTCGTTCTCATCGGTCTGCTCCTCGTCCTCGCCGGCCTGGCGCGGCTCGGGAGCGGCAAGGTCAGCACGGGTGCTGCTCTGGTCGGGGCCTCGGCGGTACTGGTCTTCACCGGCAAGCCCACCTCTGCGGCCGCGCTCTTCATCGTCGTTCTCGTCGCTGTGGCCCTGCTCGTGCCGCGACACGCGTGGGCCCGTGCCGTCCTGTCCGGCCTCGCTGGGACGGCGGGTGCCATGATCCTTGTCCTCTGGCTTGCTGACATGGATCCCGCGAGCGCGATCGGCTACCTCTCCAGGGGGGTCGAGGTCGAGATGGCCTCCAACGCCCATGGCGAGATGCTCTCGATGCTCGGGCTGCGGCCGGTGCCTATTCGCGTCCTGCTCGCCTTCGGTCCTCTGGTCCTCGTGCCACTCTGGATCGCCGGGCACGACATGGCGCGGAACGCTGAGACCAAGTGGCCGGCGGGCGCACAGGTGCTCGTTGGTCTGTCGATACCGACCCTGGCTGCGGTTCTCGGTCTGTGGCTTCTGTCGGCCCAGGACTTCGGCGGGCAGATCAGGATGCTGACCGTGCTGTGGGCGCTCCTGGCGGCGGGGAGCCTGGTCGTGGCCGTGCGCGGCCGGGCTGCGTTACCCGCTAGTCGAGGACGAGGATCGCTGACGCTCGTCCTCGTGGCCCTCTTCATGCCATACGTGGCCACCGTGGGCACGAACACCAACTTCGTACCGACCATGACCCAGGCAAGTGTGTTCTGGGCGATCGCTCTGATGGGGTCCGGGGCAGTCATCGCGGCGAACCGGCCTGAGGCGGCACGGCTGTTCGTCCCGCTAGGCCTCTTTCTCGTGACAACGACGGCGGTGACGCAGGTCGTCTGGTTCGGCGATGGTCTGGAGGGGCAAGGTGTACGCGACGCTGCGGTCTCGACCCGGGCACTCGGTGGGAAGCTGCTCCTCGAGCCCGAGACGGCGGCGATATTCACTCGGCTCGACCAGGTCTCGGCTGAGCATGGGATGGCAGGGCAGCCGGCGATCGACCTCACGGGCTACGGCGCTGCTTACCAGCTGGCGCTCGGCACGAGACCACTCGGTCGCGCCTCGTTCTTCGGCACGTTCGCCGGTGCGGAGCGGGGGGCGGAGGTGGCGCTCGGACGGGAAACCTGCCCGGACCTCGCAAGCGCGGTGGTGCTCTATGCGGATGACAACCCCCTCGATGTGAGCCATGCCCTCAGCTCCCATGGACTCGACCTCGACTCGGACTACGTCGAGGTGACGCGATTCCACCCGACGCACGGCACCGAGCGAATCCGCCGGCAGACTGTCCGAGTGCTGCTGCCCAAGCCCGGGGTTCCGGCGACGCTGGGGTGCGCTGTGGAGGACGCCTGAGTCAGTCCACAGGCTTCCCCAAGGTGAGCCGCAGCGCACTGGGCAGTCCCAACAGGTCCTCGCCGGTGCACAGCACCTTGCTGGCTCGCAGGCCACTGCCGATCACCACCTCGCCCGCCTCCGCGACGGCGTCGTCGACGAGCACCGGCCAGTCCTCGGGCAGGCCGATCGGGGTGATCCCACCGAACTCCATGCCGGTGCGCCCGACCGCCTCCTCGCGCGGGGCGAACGAGATCTTGCGGGCCCCAAGGTGACGGCGGACGACGCCGTTCACGTCGGCGCGGTGCGTCGCCAGCACCATGACGGCCGCGTACGTCGTGACGCCCGCGCGCGTCGCCGCGACGACGACGCAGTTCGCACTGGCAGCCAGGGAGACGTCGTAGGCGTCGCACAGGGCGGCGGTGTCGGCGAGCGTCGGGTCGATGGGCGCAACGAGGGCGCCGGCGATGTGCGGGACGGCGGCCGCGACGGGCGGTGCGAGCAGGTGCGGGTGCTCGGCAGCAGGGGACCAGGCGAGGGTTCCGCGAGACGTCGGCATGCTCCCCACGCTAGGGGACGCCGGTGGGCGCTGGCCGGTGCCGGGGAAGCTCCGTCGAACGTCGTCGCGGGTTTGCGACAGGCCGGGGGGCCTCCGGTATTCTGAGGGGCGCACTGCCGGCTTGGGCGATGACCCTCGCATCACGCGGCCCAGAAGGGCGACGCCGGTCAACTTGAACGCAACGATCTCCAAGGAGCTCACGCATGTCCGTTGACCACAAGGTCCGCGACCTCGGCCTCGCCGAGTCCGGTCGCCACCAGATCCGCCTCGCCGAGCACGAGATGCCCGGCCTGATGTCCCTGCGCGCCGAGTTCGGCGACAGCCAACCGCTGGCGGGTGCCCGCATCGCCGGCTCCCTGCACATGACCGTGCAGACCGCCGTCCTCATCGAGACGCTCACCGCGCTCGGTGCCGAGGTCCGCTGGGCCTCCTGCAACATCTACTCGACCCAGGACGAGGCCGCGGCCGCGGTCGTCGTCGGCCCGCACGGCACGCCCGAGGAGCCGCAGGGTGTGCCGGTGTTCGCGTGGAAGGGCGAGACGCTCGAGGAGTACTGGGACTGCACCGAGCAGATCCTCACCTGGCCCGGGGATCAGGGCGCCAACATGATCCTCGACGACGGCGGCGACGCCACGATGCTCGTCCACAAGGGCAAGGAGTGGGAGACCGCCGGCCAGGTGCCGCCCACGACCGAGGAGGACTCCGAGGAGTTCGGCGTCTTCAAGGCCCTCGTGCGCCGCACGATGCAGCAGGACCCGCAGAAGTGGACCACGGTCGCCGCCGAGATCAAGGGCGTCACCGAGGAGACCACGACCGGCGTGCACCGCCTCTACCAGCTGGCCGAGGCCGGCGAGCTGCTGTTCCCGGCGATCAACGTCAACGACTCGGTCACCAAGTCCAAGTTCGACAACAAGTACGGCTGCCGGCACAGCCTCATCGACGGCCTCAACCGCGCCACCGACGTCCTCATCGGCGGCAAGGTCGCGGTCGTCGCGGGCTACGGCGACGTGGGCAAGGGCTGCGCCGAGTCGCTGCGCGGCCAGGGCGCCCGCGTCATCGTCACCGAGATCGACCCCATCTGCGCGCTCCAGGCCGCGATGGACGGCTACCAGGTGGCCAAGCTCGAGTCGGTCGTCGACCAGGCCGACATCATCGTCACCTCGACGGGCTGCTTCAACGTCGTCACCGCCGAGCACATGCAGCAGATGAAGAACAAGGCGATCCTCGCCAACATCGGCCACTTCGACAACGAGATCGACATGGCCGGCCTCGCGAAGGTCCCCGGCATCCAGAAGCAGGAGATCAAGCCGCAGGTCCACGAGTGGACGTTCGACGACGGCGACTCGATCATCGTCCTGTCCGAGGGGCGGCTCATGAACCTCGGCAACGCCACCGGGCACCCGAGCTTCGTCATGAGCAACTCGTTCTCGAACCAGACGATCGCCCAGATCGAGCTGTTCACGAAGACGGCCGAGTACTACGACGCCGACGGCAAGCCGACCGTCGAGACCCTCCCGAAGCACCTCGACGAGAAGGTCGCCGAGCTGCACCTCGACGCTCTCGGGGTCGAGCTCACCGAGCTGACCAAGGAGCAGGCCGAGTACCTCGGCGTCGACGTGGCCGGCCCGTACAAGCCGGAGCACTACCGCTACTGACAGCGGCCCGCTCGCCCGCGAGCAGCGCCCGAGGCGCCGCCGGACCCCGTGTCCGGCGGCGCCTCTGTCGCGTTCCGGCCGGCTCAGACCGTGAGTGCTCGTGCGGGTCCGACGCGGACCTGGTCCACGTCTTCGTCATCCGCGGTTGGTCGAGTCCTGGATGTCGAGCAGCATGGCGAAGAGCAACATGTGGATGCCGGAGAGCAAGGGGCCCACGCACAGGATCACCGAGCCGGCCGAAGCGATCGGGGGGCCCAGGGTGTGCCACAGCACCCATAAGCCCACGAGCAGGCCGAAACCACTCAACGCGAGCCCGGCGAACAGGAGCAGCGCCACCGGGGAGAAGGACTGCAGGACGTACTTCCACCAGATCCGGGTCCAGAAGCCCCGGAAGAGGCGGCCTGCGATGCGTGGGCCGACCGTCGCCAGGTTCATCCCCGAGACCTCGTCGCCGTACTTCGCGGGCACCGGGACGTCGCGCGCCGGGACGCGCAGGATGTTGAGCTGGATGAGGAGGTCGTTCTCGAAGTCGTACCGGGGCGCGATGAGGTCGAACGGGACTCGTTCCAGGGCGTCCCGGTGGATCGCCGTATACCCGTTCTGGGGGTCGAAGAGGTTCCAGTACCCCGAGGCGGCCTTGGTCAGGAACGACAGGGCGATGTTGCCGAGGACCCGGGTGCGTGGCATCCCTGCGAAGGAGCCTCGGCCGTAGAACCGGTTGGCCTTCGTGAACTGGACCTGACCGGATGCGATGGGGTCCAGCAGGTGCGGCAGGTGCTCGGGGTCCATCTGGCCGTCCCCGGCCATGACGACGCTGACGTCAGCGCCGAGTTCCAGGGCGCGTCGATGGCCCGCCAGGACCGCGCCACCGACTCCGAGGTTCTGCGGGAGGCTCAGCACCTCGGTGCGGTCATCGGCGGCCGCCCGGGCGCGTTCCGCGGTCGCATCCGGACTGCAGTCGTCGACGACCACGACATGGTCGACGAGCGGCGGCATCGAGCGAATCGTCGCCGCGATCAGCGCTTCTTCCTTGTACGCCGGCACGACGACGGCCACTCGCAGCCCCTCGTACACGTCGCGCACCTCCGGAAGACATCGGCCCGAGCGGTCGCGGGCCCTCACGACCATATGCCGCGCGTGGGCCTGCGACCCGGGCTCCTGGGTCGGCCGTTCGGTCCGAAAACCTGGCCCTCACGGACTCATCGCGGGCCCGCAGCCTGTGCTCCGGGCGGGAGGGACGCTGCTCGCGTACAGTCCACGACCGGATACGTCTTGCCCCGTCTCGAGGGACCCCCATGACAGCGCTGGTACACGACACTGCCGACGTCGCCGACGACGTGGTGCTCGGCGACCGGACTCGGATCTGGCACCACGCCCAGGTCCGGGAGGGCGCTGCCCTCGGCGCGGACTGCATCGTGGGTCGGGGCGCCTACATTGGGGCCGGAGTCCGCCTGGGCGACCGCTGCAAGGTCCAGAACAACGCCCTGGTCTACGAGCCGGCGGTTCTTGCCGACGGCGTCTTCATCGGCCCCGGCGCGATCCTGACCAACGATCGGCACCCTCGAGCCGTCACTCCGGACGGAAAGCCCAAGTCAGCGACCGACTGGGACGCCGTCGGTGTCATGTGCGCCGAGGGCGCGTCGGTGGGAGCGGCAGCTGTCTGCGTGGCCCCGGTGGTCCTCGGCCGGTGGTCGCTCGTGGCCGCCGGCGCGGTCGTGGTCGACGACGTTCCTGACTTCGGACTGGTCGCCGGCAACCCGGGCCGACGGGTCGGATGGGTCGGCCCGGCGGGGGTGCGCCTCGTCCCGGACGGTGAGGCCGGCGGGTGGCGCTGCCCCGTCGGAGGAGAACGGTACGAGGAAGCAGACGGACTCTTGCGACAGGTGGCCTTGTGAACGCCGTGATCCCGCACGCGAAGCCGCTGTTCGGGCCTGAGGAGGAGGAGGCCGTGCTGCGCGTCCTGCGCAGCGGCCGGCTGGCACAGGGCGCCGAGGTCGCAGCCTTCGAGACCGAGTTCTCCGCCCACTTCGAGATCGACCGGGAATGCGTCGCGGTGAACTCCGGCACCTCCGGCCTCCACCTCGCACTGTTGGCCCTCGGGATCGGCGCGGGGGACGACGTGCTCGTCCCGTCCTTCACGTTCGCGGCGACCGCGAACGCCGTCGCGATGGTCGGCGCGCGTCCCGTGTTCGTCGACATCGACCTCGACACCTATTGCATGTCCCCTGACGCGGCCCGTGCCGCGACCACCGGCAGCACCCGGGCGATGATCCCCGTCCATCTCTATGGTCACCCGGCCCCGATGGGCGCGCTGCTCGCCCTTGCCCGGGAGCAACGCCTGCTCGTGATCGAGGATGCGGCTCAGGCGCACGGCGCGAGTATCGGCCAGGCGCCCGTAGGGACGTTCGGGGACGCTGCCGTGTTCTCGTTCTACCCGACCAAGAACATGACGACGGGGGAGGGCGGGATGGTGACCGTTGCCGACCCCGGCGTCGCACGGAAGGTCAGGCTCCTTCGCAACCAGGGGATGGAGGTCCGCTACCGCAACGAGATCGCCGGGCTCAACAACCGGATGACGGACCTCAACGCCGCGATCGGGCGAGTGCAGCTGACGAAGGTCGACGCGTGGACCGAGCGACGGCGTACCAACGCGTCGTACTACGACGAGCACCTCCGTGGGGTCACCACACCGCGCCGCGCGGACGGCGTGGGACACGTCTACCACCAGTACACGGTCGCCGTCCCGTCCGACCGGGACCGCTTCGCCGCAGACCTCCAGGACCGCTATGGCGTCGAGACCGGGGTCTTCTACCCCGTGCCGGTTCACCGGCTCCCCGCCTTCGCCGTCGATGCCGACCTGCCGGCCACGGACCGCGCCGCTGCACACTGCCTTTCCCTCCCGGTGCATCCCGCGCTGTCGGAGGCCGACCTCCACTGCGTGGTCAGCGCCGTGAACCAGCTCGCGCTGGAGGCCGACGCATGACCGCCACCCTGCGCGTCGGGCTCGTGGGTCTGGGGATGATGGGTCGCCACCATGCCCGGGTCCTCGACTCCCTGCCGGGCGTCGACCTCGTGGCGTGCGCCGACCCTCGCGGTGATGTCCACGGGGCGGCCACCGGCCGGACAGTCGGCGCGGATGTGGAGTCGGTCGTCCGGGCCGGGGTCGACTACTGCGTCGTCGCCGTCCCGACCGCCCTGCACGAGCCGGTGGCCTCGGTGCTGGCCGAGGCCCGTGTGCCCACCCTCATCGAGAAGCCGCTCGCGATGGATCCGGAGGCCGCGGGTCGTCTTGTCGAGATGTACCGGAACGCCGGGACGCTCGCAGCGGTCGGTCACGTCGAGCGGTACAACCCCGCCCTGCGCGAGGCCCGCCGTCGCCTGACCCACGGCGCACTCGGTGACCTGTACCAGGTCGCGACCCGACGCCAAGGCCCGTTCCCGCGCCGCGTGGGGGATGTCGGCGTGGTCATGGATCTCGGGACCCACGACATCGACCTCACCGAGTGGGTCAGCCAGCAGCAGATCGTGTCCGTGTCGGCGCGGATGACCCATCGCTCAGGTCGCGACCACGAAGACCTCGTCGCGGTCGTGGGTCAGCTGCGCAACGGGGTGATCACGAGTCATCTCGTCAACTGGCTCTCGCCGTTCAAGGAGCGCCTCGTCGTGCTCACCGGGACGCAGGGATCTTTCGTCGTCGACACGCTGGCCGCCGACCTCACCTACTTCGCCAACGGCGAGACCGAGCAGTCCTGGGACGCCATCGCCCAATTCCGGGGCGTCTCCGAGGGCGACGTGATCCGGTACGCCTTCCCCAAACCCGAACCCCTGCGCACCGAGCACGAGGCGTTCCGGGACGCCGTGAGGGGCGAGGACGCCGACATCGTCACTCTCGAGAGCGCGACGAGGACCATCGAGGTCGCCGAAGCGTGCCTCCAGTCGGCACGGACCTCGTCGACGGTCGCCGTGCTGTGAGACCTGGAGCGTGACCATCGACGAGCGCAGAGCGTCCGATCGGTTCGGCCCGGTGGGCGACATCGGGTCGGCAGTCGTCGTGTCCCTCGCAGTTCTGGTCGCCGCGGCCATCGGACTGGGTCTCGCCGGGTTGCGCCCCCTCCAGGTCGGGACAGCCGGGCTGGTCACCCTCACGGGAATCACGGGTACGGCGCTCGCCACGTGGCGGTGGCTTCGGGGCGGGCGGCTTCGCGCGGGTGACGGGACCCGTCCACAGCAACTCCTGGTGGCGGCCCCGGCCGTCATCATGCTCCTCTATCCGGTCGCGGTCCGGGTGCTCCCCGTCGGACGACGGACCGAGTGGTTCCTCGGTGGCGACCATGTGAGGCATCTCATCATGGCAGCGGAGATCCAGGACGCGGGCTGGCTGACGTACGGGGTCACGTCGTACCCGCGTGCGTGGCACACGCTTCTGGCTGCTGTCTGGTCGGCATGTGGTCTGCGTCCGGAGACCGACATCGTCGCCGTCGTCGACGTCTCAGCGGTTCTGGTCTGGTTGCTGTCGGCCGGCCTGACGCTGACGACGGCAGCTCTCGCGGCCACGCTCGCCGACCGCCTGGGGTGCAGTGAGCGCGTGCCGGTCGTCGCTGGCTTCGTCGCCGGGACGCTCACGCTGTGGCCCCTGTTCCTCGGGAACTACCAAGGCCTCGGCCTCCAGACCTCGCTGCTGGCCGCGGGCGTCGTCGCCGCCGTCCTCCGGACCCAGCTGGTGGACCCGACGAGCATCCGCGCGCTCGTGGTGTCGGCGGCCGGTGTCGTCGTCATCTCGCACACCTGGCAGCTCGTGCTCCCGATAGTGGGCTTGGCTGCGCTCGGGTCAGCGGTCGGCTTGGTCCGGCGACGCGGCACCGTCGGGCTATGGGTGGTGGGATCGCTCGGCATCCTGAGCCTGGCGGTGTCGGCATCGTCCCTCATCGCCGTCGTCACCGCCGTCGGGGTGCAGCACGCCACCGATGCGGATGTGGTCGCGCCGGTCCCGTGGGTCGTTCTGCTCGTGGGAGTGGTCGCCAGCGTCGCCCTGCTTCGCTGGGCCGGGGGCGTCGCCGGGTGGGCGGTGGGGCTCATGGCAGTGCCGGCCGTCACCGGCCTCATCCTCGCGGCCTACGTCGGCATCACCCCGGACACGTACTACGCGAGCAAGCTGCTCTGGCACTCGTCGGCCCTGTTCCTCGCGCCGATATCGGTCGTCGTCGCACTCGGCATGAGCCGTCTGCGGCGGGTCGCGATGCCGCGGGCCGTCCGCAACCTCGCCGCCGGACCGGTGGCCCTCGGGTTGGCGTACTCGTTCGCGCTACCGGCCGCGGCGTATGTGGGGGTGTGGTCCACAGTGGACGGCGCCCTGGTCCTCCGGCTGCTCTCCACCCCGGGCGCCCCCGATGCCCAGGTGGTGTGGTCGGAAGGGCCGGTCGTCACGGACACGGTGAGTCGCCTGCTGCTCGATGCCCTCAGGCCGGAGCCCGGTCCTCTCAGCACACCGCAGCAGCCGCTCACCGTCGAGGAGGAATGCGCGCTTCTGCAAGCCGCCTCGGATCCGGTGGTGTTGACGGATCAGCCCCCTGAGGAGGTGCGGCGCAGGTTCGGATGCGCCCCGGGGGTGCGCGTCCTCCGTGCGGAGTGAGCGATCGGCGGTGCAGCCGTCCCTGATCGTCCGAACGGTCACGGCTTCTGCGCCCCTCTCGTCCGCACCCGGTGGCGTCGCCTACTTTCTGGTTGCACGAAGTGCGTTGGCGGTAGGGGAGACGGTGTGCAGGGTGCTGGAGTGAAAGGCTCGACGGCTGGGCGTGTCAGTCGGGTCGAGCGGGTCCGGTCCGCGGTCATGTCGCTCGGCCCGTCGGCTCCCCCCTCGTCGCGATCCCTGCCGCGCACCGCGTTCGCCGCGCTCCTTGGCGCGCTGTTCCTGCTCTACCAAGGGGTCGTCGCGATCGCGGTCGACAACCTGGACGTCCCCAACCCCCGCACCGGATGGGATGCGGTCCACTACGTCGGGATCGCCGAGCGGGGGTATCCGTCGGGAGGCTCGCCGGGCGATCCTCCCGCGGGGTACCAGGACTACGCGTTCCATCCGCTGTACCCGTTGCTCATGCGTGCCGCCGGTTTCGTCCTCGACCTGCCGCCCGCCGACGTGGGCCCGTGGCTGAACCTGTCGCTCGCGACGGCGGCCATCGTCGTCCTTGCTCGATGGGTCATCGGAATCCTCGGGACGACAGCCGCGGTGACGGTCGTCGTCGCCATCACGGTGTGGCCGTCCAGCCCGGTCTTCCAGATGGCCTACACCGAGGGTCTCGCCCTCCTCTTGCTGGTCCTCACCTGGCAACTGGCGAGCGACGAGCGTCATGGACTCGCCACGGCGTCGATCGTGGCGCTGTCGTTCGCACGGCCGTTGGCCGTACCCCTGGCGGCCACGATCACCGTCGTTGCGCTGCTCCGTTGGCGGTCCACGCGGGAGTGGACATCCGTCCGCGGCCTGCTGGGCGTCGTCGTCGCGGCCGCGGTCGCCACTGTGGCCTGGCCGGTCTGGGCAGGGTTCCATTCCGGCGACCCACTGGTCTACCTGGAGGCCCACAACTCGTACGCGACGCCGGGGGCGCCGCTCTCCCCGGCGCTGTGGGCTCTGACGGAGCCGCTCATCGGGGTGTTGCTCGTCCTCATTCTCGTGGTGACGACCACCATCGGCCTCAAGCTCATGCCCATGGGAACTCCGCCGCTCCTGAAGGCCTGGGTGGTCCTCTACCCCCCGTACCTCGCCCTGGGGTCGCTCATCACCCCGTCCCTCCTGCGCTACTTCATGTTCGCATTCCCAGCGGCGCTCTACCTCCTGCCCGTGGCACGCCGTCGCGGGCCCGCGCTGGTCGCGCTGGCACTCGCTGTGGGCATCGGCCTGCTGGGTGCGTGGTGGTGGGTCGGGCTGGTCATGCCGCCGCATCCGTACGGCATCTACCCCTGACGCCTCAGGGCTGCGCGGTCCATACCGTGGCGGCTCCGTCGGCGTGGACCCGCGACCAGGAGGGATCGGCGTCGAGCCTCGCGGCCAGGGCCGACGGCGGCAGACCGGGGTTGTCAACGAGCATCGCGCAGGTGGCCCGATCGAGGGCGCCCGTCCGGTCCACACCCTCTGTGATGAGCCGGATGGCCTCGGCGTTGCGTTCGCGCCCCCAGTAGTCGGCCCGGGTGTCGATCCAGACCGGCACGTCGGGCCGGAGCAGGAGAACCGCGCCCGCAGCGTTCGGGTCCGAGACCAGTCGGCAGCCCTCCGGCAGGGATGCCAATGCGGCGGTCTCAGCGACGGGGCGACCGAGTCGGGATCCGGCCACGAACACCAGTGGCGACACGAGGACCAGGACGGTCGTGACGACGACGCGCCACGGCCGTCCGCCCATCCAGTGACGCAGGCGCGGGTGAGCGCGGGAGCCTGGGTCGAAGGCGCGGAGGCGCAGGCGGTCGACGACGACGGTGGCTCCAGCCGCCACGAGGGGCGCCATGGTCAGCAGGGCGAGCCCCAGGACGCGGATCGTGAAGAAACCGGCAACCGCGGCAGGGGCGGCGACGCAGAGCAGCGCTGCGGCCAGCGGCAGCCGACCGTCGTCGCGAAGATCCCGGTGCCGCCACAGCCACGCCGCGCTGCCGGCGCAGAGCGCCAGCGCAAGGGTCGCCACCGGCACCCACCGTGGCCACAAGCCGGGAGTCCACGTCGGCAGCCACTCCAGCACCACGCCTGATGCGGCGTCCTGGACCCGCCGGGAGAGTCGGAACACCTGTATCCCGTACGGACCTGAGACGACCCCGGCGCCGAGGCCGACGGCGAGGGCGGCGCTGAAGGCGAGTGTCCGACGGGCCGGGACGGAGGGCGTGAGGGACAGCAGGATGACGACGGCGACGACGAGAGCGGGCGCAAGGACCGCCCACGACAGGTGGATGCCGATCCCGAGGACTGCCACTCCGAAGCCGGCGCTCGCGAGGGCGACCACGCCGACGGGCGTCGCTATCCGCGCGAGGTGCGGAACGCTCAGGTGAGCCAGCCCCATGGCGAGCAGGAACAGGGTCTGTGCGACGAGCGCCCCGCGCGGAGAGAGCATGGGCAGCACCGGCAGCACGGCGACGAGGACCCCGGCGAGGGCAGGGAGTCCACGAGCCCCGAGCGCGCGCGAGAGGCCGAGAGCGATCAGCCCGTAGCAGAGGACCGAGGCGAACCCTACGGCGAAGAAGCCGGCGAAGCCGCCTGCCTGCCAGGCGAGTGCGAGGACGTCGTTCCACCATGGCGACGTTTGGACGAAAGGGCCCTCGACCGGCGCCCAGCTCCACGAATCCGGCCGGATCGTCGGCAGTCCGGCGAGGTTCTCGGTCCCGGCCCGGACCTGCCAGTAGGGGTCCCGCTCCTGGAGGACGCCGGCTCGCACGACGGCGAGGAAGGCGATGGCGACCCCCGCGAGTAGCCAGTCGCGCACCTTGCCGACGGGGACCGAGCCGGTCACGGAACGATCCAGCCCGTCGCCACCTGGAGCTGGTCGACGGCGACGCGGACGTCAGCGGGCGAGGTGGCCGACACCACGGACACGAAGGCCGTGGAGAGCAGGCCCTCGGGGTCGCGCTCACCCGGGCCACTCACCTCGATGGACAGGGTCGTCAGGCCGCGGGGCGCTGCCACCGTCACACTCAGCGGCGTCGCCGCGTCGGCGGACACCGCGGCGGTGGCCAGCAGCTCTCCACCGTCTTCGACGCGAACCGTGCGTCGCGCGGCTCCCAGCCCGGTCACCTCGAGAGTGAGCGTCACCTCGTGAGTCTCCGCGGTGAGGTTCGCGATGGAGAGTCCGGCGACCGGGCCGACCTTCTGCCCGGGCACGCCGCCGACCTTCTCCACCTCGTATGCCGCGACCGTGACCAGCACCGGCTCGAGCAGGCCGCGCGGGTCGCCGGACCGGCCATCGCTGACATCGCCCTCCGGCAGCCGGTAAGCGACGAACTCCTCGTCAACGGTACTCGCGACCGGCTCGCCGAACGCAGAACGCAGCCGGTCCGACGGGTCCTGCTCGGGGGTGAATCCCTGCGTGTCGACCTCGAGCGCGCAGAAGCCGGCGGCCCGCAGCTGCTCGCCGAGGGCGGCCAGGTCGGTGACGTCGACCGCCCTCATCCACGTCGACGCCGCGGTGCCGCGCATCGCCCCGGCCGAGAACCGCAGGTCGGAGTCCGCGAGGTACGGCCTCAGCTGGTCGTAGTCGTCCATGCCCAGGTACGGGCCGCTCTCGGGGTAGGCGACGACCGGGACCTGGAACACGCCGCACCCCGGCCCGGTGGCCCCCTGCAGCGTCGACACGTAGTCCTGGAGTCGAGCCATCGTCGTCGCCGCGGCCGCGTGGTCCGGTGCGGCGTCGGGGTTGGTCTGGTCCGCGACGCCGACGACCGTGACGAGGCCACCCACGACGAGGGCGGTCACCAGTCCGCGACGGCGCTCCAGCCTGGTCAGCAGCAGGCCGACGGCGAGGAGCGCGAGGACGAGGAGGTACAGCGACATCCGCGACCAGGTGCGCAGCTGTGGCGTCCCGAAGAACGCGATGAACGAGCCGAGCCCGCCCACCGTGTAGAGCAGGAAGGAGACGAGGGCGAGCCCGGACCAGTGCCGGAGGGCGGGGTCGGTGCGGCGCCCCGCGAGCAGCGCCGCGAGCCCGACCCCGGTGAGCACGACGAGACCGGCGACTCCGACGATGCCGAGTGCAGAGACCTCGACGGTCGCCCGCGTCGTCCCGTTGTACGCCTGCGACAGGAAGGCGAGCGGCTCCAGGCGGTGCTCGGGCCACGGCAGGAGCAGGTCCATGAGCTTGCCCGAGAAGACCTCGGACTCGCTCGGCAGCCGGGTCGCCGGGACCCGGCCGGTCACGAGGTCGCCGGCGGTGCCGAGCTTGGCGAGCACGAGCGGCACGGCGATGGTCACCGCGAGCCCGACAGCCACGGCGAGGCCACGGAACAGGTCGCGTGGGGCACCCACGACCCGCCGCGCGAGGGTGGCGGCCACCAGGAGCAGCAGGGTGTAGCCGACGTAGTACGCCCCGCTCAGCCCGACGACGAGGACGGCCGCGACGACCACGGTCCGCCGGGACCGGCTGCCCGCGACCGGACCCGTCCACAGGGGACGGCCGCGGCCGACCTCGAGCACGAGCCACAGCGCGACCGGGACGACCCAGTACTGGGCGAGGTACAGGTGGCCGAACCGGTCGGCGTGACCCGGGGCGTTGGCGAGCAGGACTCCCGCGACGAACCCGGCGATGGGCGACAGGCCCTGGCTCCGCGCCAGCAGGTACATCGTGACGCCCGTGAGCGGGAAGGCGGCGACGAAGTACAGCCCCCCGGCGGTGAACCCGCTGCCCACGACCAGCGCGATGACCTTGATGGCCGCGACGTGCAGCACGTTGAGCTCCGGGAACCAGGAGGCCGTCATTCCGGCGGGGAAGCCGAGGTCGGGGTTCGACCAGTACCAGCCGTGCTCGTGGATGGTCTTGAGCTGCATCGAGATCGACGTCTCGTCGAGGCCCAGCCCGAACGGGGTCGAGGGGTCCCACGAGAGCAGCCCCAGCGACGGAACGGCGGCCAGGAAGGCGACGACCGCGGTGACGGCCGCCCACCCGGCCTCGACACGGGGGCGGATGCCGACGTGCGGGGTCGATTCGGCGGAGCGCGTTCGAACCTCCGTGTCCGCCGCCATGGCATGGATTATGGTCGACCCGGCCCCCGATCCCCGGCACCTCGAGGAATTCACGTGATGTCGGTCTCCGGCGTGGTCGCGGAGCGGCGGTTGGCCGTCGGGACGGTGGCCGTGGGCCTGTGGGTGGCGGTGGCCGCATGGTTCGTCATCGTTGGCTCCGACCTCATGTGGGTCGTGGCCCTCGGCGACGTCGTGCGCTCGGGCGGGGGGGTGCCCAGCAGCCTGCCGTTCGCGTCGGCCCCGCAGGCCGAGTGGCACAACCCCATCGCGCTCGCCCAGGTGCTCTTCTCGGCGGTCCACGGGTTGGGCCCTGCCGGCCTGGCCTCGTTCCAGCTGCTCATCGTCGCCGTGACGCTCACGGTGGTGCTCGCCGAGGGGCGTCGGCTCGGCGGCGGCGAGGGCCGCGGCGCCCTCGTCGTCTCCCTCGTCGTCATCGGCGCGTCGGTCCACCTCGTCATCGCGCGGCTGCCCTCGCTCTCACTCGTCCCCTTCGTCGTCGCGATGGCCGTCCTGCGGCACCAGCACGACCGGCCGAGCCGGGCCATCTGGTGGCTCGTGCCGCTGTTCATCGTGTGGGGCAACCTGCACGGGGGAGTGCTGGTCGGGCTCGCGGTTCTCGGCGTGTTCCTCGTGGCCTCGCCTGGCGGGGGGCCGCTGCTGCGCCGCGTCGGCGTCGGGGCGGGTTGTGCGCTGACCTTCGTCGTCACCTCGGCCGGTGTCCACACCCCGGCGTACTACATCTCCGCCCTGGGGAACGAGGCGGCGGCGCGCGGCACCGACCTCTGGGCCCGGCCCAGCCTGACCCACCCGCTCGACGTCGCGATGATCGCGGCCGCGGTCGTCCTGGCCGTGCTCGCGGTGCGGGGGCGTCCCCCACTGTGGGAGTGGCTGGCCACGGCGGGCCTCGTGCTGGGAACGGCCTCGGCCGGCCGTCACGGGATCTGGCTCCTGCTGTTCCTCGCCCCGGCGGCGATGCGGGCGCGTGAGCCGGCCCGCGTCGCGCTCGCTCCCGTTGCCGCCCGCGTCGTCGCGATCGTCACGCTGGTCGCGGTGGCGGCCTCGGCCGCCGCGGCGTTCACCGTCCGAGGCGCAGCGGTGGGGCCGCCCGGCAGCGAGGTCGTCGACGTGGTCCGCAAGGCAGCGCAGGGCCGACCGGTGCTGGCGTCCGAGCCGCTCGCCGAGACGCTCGCCCAGGCCGGTGTCACCGTGTGGGCGGCCAACCCCATCGACGCCTTCCCGCGTGACGTCCAGGCGAGCTTCCTGGACTTCCTCCACGACGGCACCGTGCCCGACGACCCGGACATCGCCCTCGTCGTCGTCGGGGCGGACGCGGCTCCCGCCGTCGAGCGGGGTGGGGACTGGACGCCGAGCCTGCGGGTCGACGGCTACGTGCTGCTCACCCCGGCACCGTGAGGACCCCTCGGGTCAGCTGCGGCGCCAGAGCCGGTACGTGCCGTCGTCCGCCGCGGGCACCCATCCCGGGTCTGCGGACAGGGCCCGGTCGAGCGCCTCGTCCTCGGCGGCGACGACGACCTCGACGCCGTGCTCGTCGGCGTACGCCTGCCAGCCCGGCTCGGCGTCCGTGAACGACTCGTACGCCGCTGCTGTCGAGGGGGTGTAGACCTCGGCCCGCAGGTCCCGCAGCGGCCGGAGGCCCGGATGCTCGGCGAGGACCCAGCCGGACACCCGGACGTCCACGGCGGCGACGGTTCCCCCCGGGAGCCCGGCGAGGGCGGCGTCGACGCTCGAGCCGAGCGGCCCCGACGAGGGGGCACCCCAAACGACGCCGGGGGCGAGAGCGATGACGACGGCCGCGGCGACCAGCGGGCCGGCCTCGCGCCGCGAGAACGACGGGGACCGCGCCGACGGGAACGCCCGGACCAGCGCCGGGACCAGCAGCAGCGCAGCGAAGGCGACCGTGCGGACGGAGTAGGCCGCCAGTCCGGCAGCGGCGAGCGCGAAGGCGAGCGCTGCCGGGTCGACCGGGCGCCGCGTCAGGGTGCGCAGGACGATGACGGCCACCGCGGCGAGGACCAGGAGGTACAGGGGGTTGGTGACGGTCGGTGGCTGCCACTCGTTGACGCCCGCCCGCGCGCTGGCACTGACGGCGAACGGCTCGAGGAGCAGGCGGGGGCCCAGGGGAGTGGCCGCCGTGACGGCGACCGCCGCGGCAAGCACCCCCATGACCCCGGGCCACCGCGTCGTCGAGCGCCGGGTGAGAAGGGCGACGAGCACCGCGAGGCCGCCGAACGCCAGGCCGAGGGCCCACGTGCCGTGCAGCATGGCCCACACCCAGGCGATCGGCACGAGCACCCAGCGAGGACGGCCGTCGGCGAGCGTGCGGTCCCACAGCAGGACGGTGACGGCAGCGAGAGCCAGACCCGCCACCTGCGGCCGCTCCGCCCAGGCGGCGGCGGTCGTGGCGGCGACGAGGACGACGACACCAGTGGCCCGCGCCGGGGTCATCGCCCGGCGGGCCGTGGCGTACGTGGCGGCGAAGAGGACGAGCAGCGCGAGCAGGCGCAGGACCCGCAGGCCCGCGAGACCCGCGGCGTCGACGATCAGGGAGCCGAGGATCTCGGCGAGCCATTGGGTGGGGAGGTAGGCCCGGTCCGCCAGGACGACGAGGGGGTCCGGCAGCGAGCCGAACCACTCACCCCGCCGCAGCTCGCGCCCGATCCGCAGGTGGAGCCACACGTCGACGTCGACGGCATTGCGGAAGCGCAACAGAAGGGCGGTGAGCGCCGCCAGCGCCGCCGCGAGGACCCAGTGGTCGGCAAGGGCGCGATCGAACCGCCGGCGCACGGCAGGCGCGGGCGCCTCTGTGCGTCCGGTGCCGGCGGGGCGGATGGGGGGCACGCCTCAGGAGCATTCCATGCGGGCCCACGCAAGCGGACTCGGCACGATCGGCCGAACGGACGATCCTCCCGCGACGTTCGGACAGCGGAGGTAGACCCGCTTGGGCCATGTGCGCGAGCCGCTTGATCGGGAGACTGGTTCTTGCTCGACAACCACTCGGCTTCCCGAGACCTACACCCGAAAGGTTCCACTGCCATGACCAAGGCACTCATCAAGCTTCAGCAGCTCCGCTCCGAGAAGGGTGCGACCGCGGTCGAGTACGGCCTCATGGTCGCCCTCATCGCGATCGTCATCATCGTCGCCGTCGCCCTCCTGGGTGGCAACCTCAGCACCCTCTTCAACTCGGTCGCCGGCAGCGTCTGAGCCGGACGGGCTCCCGAGGGCGTCGGCCGCGGTCGGATCACCCGGCCCGGTCGGCGCCTTCCTCGTCACCGCACCAGAAAGAAGCCCCTGCCATGCCCCACACGCTCCGCGTTCGCGTTGCACGCGCCACCCGGTCGGACGACGGCGCCACTGCCGTCGAGTACGCGCTGATGGTCGGGATGATCGCCCTGGTCATCATCGTCGCCGTCACCCTGCTCGGCACCAACCTCTCGACCTTCTTCAGCGGAGCGGCGACGAGCATCTGATCCAGTAGCACAGCCGAAACCCCTGACGCGCGATCGCTGCGCAGTTTACTATTCGTTGACTTTGGACGCGGGCGCAGCCGAGGCTGCCCGACCGCCGGACTCTCCCGAGAGGAGACACGCTGTGACCGCACGCCGAGACCGGACCGACCGCGGCGCCGCCGCCGTCGAGTTCGCCCTGCTCCTGCCCGTCCTCTTCCTCATCATCGGCGCGACGATCGACTTCGGCCGCTTCTTCTACACCCAGAACATCACCGTCAACGCGGCCCGCGAAGGCGCCCGGATGATGGCCCTCGGGTACCCGGTCGGCACTCCCGCCACCAACCCGTCGGCCGCCCGGCGCGTGTCCCAGGCGATGATCGCGACGCCGACGTACACGGCCACCTACCGCTTCATCCCGGCCTCCGGCTCGCCTGTGGTCAACGGCGCGTGCCCCACCTCGGGCGCCCAGCCCGGCGACCACGTCGACGTCACGGTCACGGTCGACACCTTCTCGTTCATGGTGCTCGACCCCGCCTTCAAGATCCTGGGCGGCAGCATCGCCCAGCCCAAGCCCAGCGGTACCGCAGATGTGAGGTGTGGCGGATGACCAGGTCCAGCCGGACGCGCGCCGAGCGCGGCGGAGTCATGACGATCGTCGGCATCATGCTGGCCACCGGGGTGTTCCTCGGGATGGCGAGCATCTCGATGGACGTCGGCCGCATCCTCGTCGAGAAGCGTGAGCTGCAGAACTCCGCCGACGCAGCGGCGGTGTCGCTCGCCCGCGACTGCTGGCTCACCCCCGCCAACTGCAAGGCCACCGAGGCGACCGCGGTCGGGCTGACCAACCGCAACGCCTCCGACGGGACGAGCACGATCCAGTCCGTCTGTTCGGTCAACATCGCGGGCAGCCCGGTCAACGGCTGCCCTGTCTCGACGGCGACCTTCGCCGACTGCGCGCCCCTGCCGCCGGCGTTCGGCGCGATGTCGGGCCTGCCCTACGTCGAGGTCCGGACCCGGACCCGCACGACGAGCGGCGGCAGCTCGTTCTCGAACTGGCTCGCGGGTGCCGCCTTCGGCGGTCCCTCCACCAGCAGCGCGGGCGCCTGCGCCCGTGCAGCGGTCGGCACTCCCGCTTCGGGCATCGCCACGCTGCCGATCACGTTCTCGGCCTGCGACTGGCAGCGCGCCACCCTCGGCACCACCGGCGGTGGCGGCGGCCTCTACTACGCCTCGCCGGTCTACAACGGCGCGAACCCGTACGGGTACACCGGCGCCGGCCAGCCCTCGTGGCCGCTGCCCGCCGTGCCGGCTCCCGGCTTCCTGCCGGGCAACGAGGTCATCCTCCTGTCACAGAACCCGCCCGGCGGCGCCACCCCGGCCGGCACCTGCCCGAACTGGAACGGCCACGCCCTGCCCGGCGGCTTCGGGGTCCTCGAGACCAACGGCGGCGACCCGTGCAGCATCAAGGAATACCCGTTCCACTGGATGAAGACCGACCCCGGCAACAACACCTCGTGCGACCTGTCGGCGTACGTGGGCAAGGTCGTGAACCTCCCGATCTTCGACTGCACGCACACGTCCGCGCCCGGCGCCGAGCCGCCGATCGGCAACTGCGACACCGGCAACGGCAGCAACGCCTTCTACCACCGGGTCGGGTACGCCCAGTTCTACCTCAGCGGCTACAGCATGAACGTCACCGGCGGCATCCCCAACAAGGTCAAGAGCCTGGTCAGCAACAGCTTCCCGTGCAACGGGGCGAACCGCTGCCTCTCCGGGTGGTTCCTCAAGGGCTCGCTCTCCGCAACCGCCCTGTCCGGGCCCCCCACGGCAGGTAACTTCGGCACCATCGCGGCCGTCCCGGCCGGCTAGTCCACAACTTCATCCCTGCACTCCCTTCCTCGCATCCTCGGTAAGGAAACACTCTGATGGGTCGACGCATCCTCGCCATCCTCGCTGCCGCCGTCATCGCGCTCGTCGGTGCCGTCCTCGTGCTGCTCTACGCACGCGGGGCCGACGCCCGGGCGGTCGAAGCGGCCAGCCCCTCCGTGGTCTACGTGACCAACGCGGTCGTCCCCGCCGGCACGTCGATGAAGGACGCGGTCCGGCTCGGTCAGATGACCCAGACCGAGGTCGCCACCCGCGCCAAGCCCCTCGGCGCGCTCGAGACCATCGACGACACCAACGGGGCCCTCGTCGCGCTCACCGACATCGCCCCCGGCCAGTACGTCCTCGACGCCGCCTTCGGCGAGACCCCGCTCGGCGAGAAGGCGCTCCAGGTGGCCTCCGGCAAGCTCGCCGTCTCGGTGCAGCTGCAGGACCCGGCCCGGGTCGGCACCTTCGTGACGCCCGGCTCGTACATCACGATCTTCATGACCTACCAGCTCAAGGACCTCAACACCGACGCCAAGGCCGAGGTCTTCAACGAGCAGGACGTCAAGGGCACCTCGATCCTCCTCGACAACGTCAAGGTCATCGCGATGGGCGACGCGTCGCTCACCCCGGCCCAGACGCCCGAGGGCGAGGAGGCCCCGGCCACCGCACCGAGCTTCCTCGTCACCCTCGAGGTGGACGCCCAGCAGGCCGCCCGCCTCGTCCACGGCGTCAACAACTACACGCTGTACGCCGGCCTGCGCGGCTCCGAGCTGAAGATCGACCCCGACCTGGCGGTCAGCGACCTGACGATGCTGACGGACAAGACCCGGTGAACATCCTCTGGGATCCCGACCCCAGCGCGATCGAGCGGTACCGGTTCGCGCTCGGCCCCGACACGCAGGCCCTCGACTCGTCGGGGATGGTCACCCGCGCCATCCACGACAACACCCAGGTCGAGCAGGTCATCATCGGCTCCGACGTGCCGCTGGACCAGGCCTGCCAGCTGGCCGAGGGCGCGCGACTCGAGCGGCCCGAGCTCGGCGTCATCCTGCTACGCACCCGGGTCGACGTCACGGCGCTCTCCCAGGCGCTGCGCGCCGGGGTGCGCGAGGTCGTGTCCGCCGACGACCACACGGCGATCGCCGAGGCGCTCCGGCGCAGCCGCGACCTCACCTCCCGGCTCATCGGCCACGCCTCTGGTGGGACCGTGCGCGAGGGTCGGGTCGTCACCGTGTTCTCCGCCAAGGGCGGGGTCGGCAAGACCACGCTCTCGACGAACACCGCCGTGCACCTGGCCCACAGCGGGCTGAAGACCCTGCTCGTCGACCTCGACCTGTCCTTCGGCGACGTCGCGATCAGCCTCCAGCTCGTGCCGGCCCAGTCGGTGTTCGACGCGGTCTCGATGAGCGGCAACCTCGACGACCAGGCGCTGGCCAGCATCGTCGTCACCCACGAGGAGAGCGGGCTGCACGTGCTGTGTGCCCCGAACGACCCCGGTGACGCCGACCGGATCCCGGTGCCGACGATCACCGAGATCCTCAAGGTCGCCCGGCGCAGCTACGACTACGTCATCGTCGACACCCCGCCGTCGTTCACCGAGCACGTGCTCGCCGCCGTCGACCTCTCCGACTCCCTCATCCTCATCGCGACCCTCGACATCCCGGCGGTCAAGAACCTCCGGGTGGCCATCGACACCCTCGACATGATCGGCAGCCCCAAGGACTCCCGGATCATCGTGCTCAACCGGGCGGACGCCAAGGTGGGGCTGCGGGCCGAGGACGTCGAGGCGGCGATCAAGGCACCGATCGCGGTCAACATCCCCAACTCGCTCACCGTCCCCGCGTCGGTGAACCGAGGCGTCGCCATCGTGCTCGACGAGCCGAAGGCACCCGTCGCGACCTCCATCAAGGAACTCGTCGACTCCCACATCCGCGTCGCGCGGGCGGACGACACCCCGGCAGGCCTCAACGGGTCCGCCGACGGTGCCACCCCGTCCGCGCGCAAGAGCCTTTTCAGGGGGCGTAAGTGAGTCTCGCCGACCGTCTTGACAGTGTTCGCCGGGCCCAGGCCGCAGCCGAGGCGCCGACCACCCAGAACGTCAACGGGCCCCGGGCCGGGGCCGCCGCCAAGCGGCGCGGCCACGACCCGTTCCAGGAGGTGAAGAACCGCGTCCACCAGGGCCTCATCGACACCCTGGGCCCGCGGCTCTACGACCCGCACCTGCCCGAGAACGAGTTGGCGGCCCAGGTGCGCCAGACCCTCCAGTCGACGATCGACGCCGAGCAGACCCCGCTCTCGCACGCCGACCGCACCCGGATCGCCCAGGAGGTCTCGGACGAGATCCTCGGCCACGGCCCGCTCGAGCCGCTGCTGCGTGACCCGGACATCAGCGAGATCATGGTCAACGGCGCCGACATGATCTACGTCGAGCGCAGCGGCAAGCTGTACAACGTCGACACCCACTTCTCGAACGAGGCCCACCTGCGCCGCGTCATCGACAAGATCGTCGGCCGGGTCGGCCGGCGCGTCGACGAGGCCAGCCCGCTGGTGGACGCCCGCCTGCCCGACGGCTCCCGTGTCAACGCGGTCATCGCCCCCATCGCCCTCGACGGCGCGATGCTCACGATCCGTAAGTTCAGCCAGGACCCGTACACCGACGCCGACCTCATCGCCTTCGGGACGATCACCCCGCCGGTGCGCGACTTCCTCAAGGCGTGCGTGCTCGGCCGTCGCAACATCATCATCTCTGGTGGTACCGGCTCCGGTAAGACGACGACGCTCAACGTCATCTCCTCGTTCATCCCCGAGGACGAGCGCATCGTCACCATCGAGGACGCCGCCGAGCTCCAGCTGAACCAGGACCACGTCCTGCGGCTCGAGTCCCGCCCCGCGAACATCGAGGGGCGCGGGTCCATCTCGATCCGCGAGCTCGTCCGCAACTCCCTGCGTATGCGCCCCGACCGCATCGTCGTCGGCGAGGTCCGCGACGGCGCCGCGCTCGACATGCTCCAGGCCATGAACACCGGCCACGACGGGTCGATCACCACCGTCCACGCCAACACCCCACGTGACTCCCTGGCCCGCCTCGAGACCATGGTGCTCATGGCCGGCGTCGACCTGCCGGTGCGTGCCATCCGCGAGCAGGTGGCCGGCGCGCTCGACCTCGTCGTCCAGCAGGCACGCCTCAAGGACGGATCGCGCCGCATCACCGCGATCAGCGAGGTCGTCGGCATGGAGGGCGAGATCATCACCCTCCAGGACATCTTCGCCTTCGACTGGGCGGCCGGCCGCGACGAGAACGGGCGCTTCAAGGGCACCCTCATCTCCACCGGGCTGCGACCCAAGTTCCTCCAGGACCTCCAGGACCTCGGCGTCGACGTGCCCCCGACGCTCTTCATCAACGGGGCTCGCTGACCGTGGGTGCCCGATCCATCGCTCGGACGGCCTTCTCCCGGATGGGACTGGGGGCCGTCGTCGCCACGACCCTCGTGCTGCCCGTGCTCGCCGCTCCGGCGGCGTCCGCGGACGTGCCGTCGACGCTCAGCGACGTCCGGGTCACCGACAGCACGCTGACGGCGACGCTCGTCCTGCGCTCCACCTCCAAGGCGCTCAAGGTCAACCCCTCGTCCGTCGAGGCGACCATCGGCGGCGAGCGCGCGAAGGTCAGCGTGGAGCCGGCCGAGCGCAAGGACCGGTCGACGATGCTCGTCATCGACACGAGCGGGTCGATGGAGGCCTCCGGGATGGCGACGGTGCGCGCCGCCGTCAAGGAGTTCCTCGCCACCGTGCCCGACGACGTCAAGGTCGGAGTCGTCTCGTTCGCCTCGACCTCCGGGGTCGACGTCGCGCCGACCACCGACCACGCGAAGGTGAGCAAGGCGGTGGGGTCGCTGCGGTCCAAGGGCGAGACCTCGCTCTACGAGGCCGTCCAGGACGCCGTGCGCGGCCTCGGCACCGACGGTGAGCGCAGCATCGTCCTGCTCAGCGACGGCGGTGACACCGTCTCGCGCATCGAGGGTGGCGCCGCTCGGGAGAAGAGCGAACGCAACAAGGCCCTCAACGCGCTGAAGAACGCCAAGGTGCGCGCCGAGGTGGTGGCCTTCAGGTCCCCGGACTCCAACACGGACGTGCTCGAGCAGTTCGCCGAGATCGGTGGCGGCTCCGTCGTCAACGCCGGCAACACCTCCGCGGTCTCGACGGCGTTCAACGCCGCCGCCCAGGCCCTGGTATCCCAGGTCGTCCTCACCGTCGAGCGGCCGTCCGGGGTGTCCGGCACGCAGCCGGTCGTCGTGTCCGGGACCGCGTCGGGGGAGTCGTTCACGCTCACCTCCGACGTCGACCTCGGCGACACCGCCCCGGTGGAGGTCGATGCCGATCCCGACCCCGTGCTCGGAGCCGGTGGGTCACGCGGCGACACCAGCGCCTTCTCCGCGGTGGCGCCTCAGCTGCTCATCCCGGCCGTCGTCGTCGTGTTCCTCGGGATATTCCTCATGTCCATCGCCCTCGCCGGCCCGACGTTCCGCAGCAAGCGCAGCGAGCGGCTCCAGGACGTCGAGGCCTACGGCTTCGGCAAGGCGCGCCAGGCGCAGAAGCAGGCCGCTCCGACCGCCGTGATCAGCGAGTCGCTCGTGCACATGGGCGACCAGATCATGGAGGGGCGGGAGTCGACGACCAAGACGATGGCTCTGCTCGAACGCGCCGACCTGCCGTGGCGGGCCGGGGAGTGGCTGGTCCTGCGGCTGCTCGCCATGGTCATCGCGGCCATCGCCGGCGGGGTGCTGTGGGAAGCGCAGGCGCTCGTCGGGGCTGCCCTCGGTGCCGTGCTCGGGTTCATCGTGCCCCCGGTGATCCTCCGGTTCCTCGCCGCCCGGCGGGCCCGCAAGTTCGAGACGATCCTCCCCGACGTCATGATGCTCGTCGCGACCTCGCTGAGCTCGGGCTTCAGCCTGCTCCAGGCGCTGGACTCGGTGGCCAAGGACGCCCCCGAGCCGGCGGCCAAGGAGTTCTCGCGAGCCCTGGCCGAGGCGCGCATCGGCTCCGACGTCAGCGACGCCCTGGACCACATGGCGGTGCGTCTCGACAGCCCGAACATGCGGTGGACGACGATGGCCATCCGGATCCAGCGCGAGGTGGGTGGCAACCTCGCCGAGACCCTGCGCACGACGGCCGCCACCCTGCGCGAGCGCGAGATGCTCAAGCGCCAGGTGAAGGCGCTCTCCGCCGAGGGCCGGCTGTCGGCCTACATCCTCGTCGCCCTGCCGATCGGGCTGTTCTTCTACAGCATGTGGACGAACTACGAGTACGTCAGCTTGCTGTGGACCCGCGCGATGGGGCTGGCCATGCTCGGCGCCGGCATCGTCTCCCTGTTCGTCGGCATCCTCTGGATGCGCCAAGTCGTCAAGATCGAGGTCTGAGATGTTCCTCCTCGTCGCCGGACTCGTCTTCGTCACCGTCGCGATCCTCGTCATCGTGCTGGCCGTCTCCGCCGGCGGTGGCAGCACCACCGGGGTCGCCAAGTCGCTCGAGATGCTCAACTACAAGGCGTCGAGCCGCGAGGTGGGCCGCAACCAGCTCGGCGCCCGGGACCGCCTCGTCGCGCCCCTCCAGGACCGGCTGCGCGCGATGGCCGTGCGGCTGTCGCCGGCCGGCACCGGCGGCCGGATCGCGCGCTCGCTCGACAAGGCCGGCAACCCCGCCGCCTGGACCGTGGAGCGGGTCATGGGCGCCAAGGGGCTCGCCCTGCTCATCGGGCCGGTCGTCGTGTTCGCGGTCATGGGGCTGGACGTCACGAGCGTGCTCGCCGCGGCGGCCGCGGCCGCGGTCGGTTTCTTCGTTCCCGACCTCCTCGTCTACAACCTCGGCCTCAAGCGGCAGAAGGAGCTGGGCAAGGGTCTTGCCGACTCCCTCGACATGCTCACCGTCTGCGTCGAGGCCGGTCAGGGCTTCGACGCCGCCATCCTCCAGGTCGCCCGCACCGTCGAGGGCCCGATCGCCGGTGAGTTCGCCCGCGTGCTCTCCGAGATGCAGATCGGCAAGTCGCGCGGCGAGGCGTTCTCGGCTCTCGGCGACCGCACGACGGCCCCCGAGGTGAAGAACTTCGTGAGCACCCTGGTGCAGGCCGACCGCCTCGGCCTCCCCATCGCCGCGGTGCTGCGAGAGCAGACCAAGGAGATGCGTGTCGTCCGCCGGCAGAAGGCCGAAGAAGCCGCTCAGAAGGTGACCGTCAAGATCCTCTTCCCGCTGCTGCTCTGCATCTTCCCGGCCCTCTTCATCGTCATCATCGGGCCCGGCGCCATCAAGATCGTCGACGCCTTCTCGGGCGGCGGTCTCTGAGCGCGAGGGAGCGGCCGGCCCGAGGGCCGGCACCGCGGGTCAGGTGCGCTCGACGTCCTGGACGAGCCCGAGCCGCACGGCAGCGATGACGGCGCTGGCGCGGTTGTGGGCGCCGAGCTTCTCGTAGATCTTGCCGATGTGCGTCTTGACCGTCGACGGGCTCATGTACAGGGACTTGCCGACCTGCGCCACCGACGAGCCCTCGACGAGGAGCTTGAGCACCTCGGTCTCGCGACTCGTCAGGGTGGTGGGGGGCTGCTCGTGGCGCCGGCGCATCGCCTCGGCGAGGCCGCTGGCCGAGAACTCGAGCGGGAAGTCCGCGGCTCGGCGCACGGCCGAGACCACCTGGTCGGACGGGGCGCTCTTGCGCACGAGCGCCGACGCGCCGGCGTCCAGGGCCTCCAGCAGCGTGGAGTCGTCGTTGAGCATCGTGAGCACGACGAGGCCGATGTCCTTGGACTGCTCCCGGACGAGCCGCACGAGGTCGAGCCCGCTGCCGTCGGGCATCGTCACGTCGATGACGGCGACGACCTTGCCGGGCGGCGGGGTGCGCAGGAGCTTGTCGAAGAGCGCTCGCCCCTCGGTGAGGGACCCGGCCTGACCGACGACCGAGACCTCCTGCTGCGCGCCGAGCATCCCGGCGACGGCCTCCCGGACCACCGCATGGTCGTCGACGAGTACGACACTGATGGCCACGGACCCTCCTACGGTCTTCAGGTAGCCCGGCTCGCCCCGACGGGGCTGGGCTCCTCGACGCTCAGGCTAACGGTCAACCGGCCGTTCGACTCGTTGCGCACGTGGAGTGTCCCGCCGAGCTCTCCGATCGACGGCGCCGAATAGGTGCGTCGAGCCCGCTTGGGGTCGCCGTCGTGCGAGACGTCGACGTTGGCCGGCCCGACGACCGAGCTGCTGAGGCTGACCCAGGCGTTGCGGGCCCCGGAGGCCTGGGCGTCGGCGAGCACGTCCATGACGAGGCGGTGCACGAGCATCTCGACGCGCGGGTCCAGTCGGCGCCGGCCCTCACTGACGGTGATGGTCGTGCGGACCCCGGTCATGCTGCCGAAGCTCTGCACGGCGGCGCCGAGGACCGCGCCGAGGCCGGAGCCCGGCCGTTCGGCGACCCGCAGGTCCGTGATGTGCAGCCGCAGGTCGGCCATCGCCTCGCTCAGGCGCTCGCGCAGGCCGTCGAGGGCGTCCCGGACGTGGGTCCCGGGCGGCCCGGACTGGGCGCGCAGGGCGTCGATCTGGTAGCCGAGCGCTGCCAGCTCCTGGGCGATGCCGTCGTGGATGTCGCGGGCGATCCGGTTGCGCTCCTCGAGACTGGCGTACTGCCGCAGGTTGCCGAAGAGAAGACCGGCCTGGACGGTGGGCGCGAGCCGCTTGGTCACCTCGGACACCGCTCGCCGCTCGGCCTCGGTGAAGCCGTGCTCGACGCTGCGCTCGACGATGACGACCGTGGTGGGGCCGGTGCCGTAGGCGAACGGGACGACGAGCGCCAGACGAGGACCGAGCTCGTCCTCGAACGGCACCTCGGTGGGCTTCCAGCTGGCGGCGTTGGACGTGAGGATCTGGGAGAGCGCGTCGGCGAGGTGCCATGGCGCGCGCGTCGACCCGCGGAGGGCGACCGGCACGAGGTGCTCGGCGTCGGAGGAGACGAGCACGGCGCTGCGGGCCGAGGGCACCTCGGCCGACAGCAGGTCGAGCGCGAGGGTGGCGCCCGCCGGGGCGTCGAGCCCGGTGGCCATCTCCTCGGACAGGTCGTGGAGCCGCTCGATCAGCTGGATCGCCTCGCGGGCAGCCGGGTCCGCGTCGTCGAGCTCCTGCTCAAAGATGAGCCGCTGGTTCCAGGAACCGAGCGCGCCGAGGACGAGTGCCGCGGCGACCCACGCGAGGAAGCCGGCGCCCACGTACTCGGCCCGGCTCGCCGGGCTGGCCAGCACCGCGGCGAAGGCGAGGCCGGCGACGACGGCGGCGAACAGGTAGCCGGCCCGGCCGAAGCGGGTGCCGAAGTGGTACGCCGGGATGAGGATGAGCAGGGCGGCGCCGATGCCGGTGGTCGCGTAGCCGGTGCCCGCGGCGCCGGCGGCCAGGGCCAGCAGCGTGAGGACGACGGAGTCGAGCAGGCCCTGCCGCGCGATGGGCATCCGGTCGAGCGCGTCGACGACGAGGTCGAGGACCACGACGAGGAGGAACCACGGCAGGACGACGACGAAGGACTGCGTCGCGACGGCGAGGAAGATGCTGAGCACCGCGAAGGCCAGGCGGATCTTCGCCGATGCGTCCGTCCTCAGCAGGGAGAAGGTACGGGCCACGTGCTCAGGGTACGTGGGCAAGGCGGCCCGCCACCCCGAATCAGGGGGGCTAGTCCACGGTGCTGTGTGATGATTGGCTCGCCGCAACCGATGTGACCTGGGGAAGGACGAGACGGAGTGAAGGGACGCGTGCTCGTCGTCGACGACGATCTGGCGCTCGCCGAGATGCTGGGCATCGTGCTGCGCTCAGAAGGCCTGGACTCCGAGCACGTCGCCGACGGCTCGTCGGCGATGGACGTGTTCCGCCACTACCGGCCCGACCTCGTGCTCCTCGACGTCATGCTCCCGGGCATCGACGGCCTCGAGGTGTGCCGCCAGATCCGGGCTGAGTCCGGCGTCCCCATCGTCATGCTCACCGCGCGCACCGACACCGTCGACGTCGTCGTCGGTCTCGAGTCCGGGGCCGACGACTACGTCGTCAAGCCCTTCAAGCCCCAGGAGCTCATCGCCCGGGTGCGGGCCCGGCTGCGCCGCGGGGACGAGCCGGAGCCCGAACGCCTGACGATCGGCGACCTCGAGGTCGACGTGGCCGGGCACTCGGTGACCCGCGACGGGGCCCCGCTCTCGCTGACCCCGCTCGAGTTCGACCTGCTCGTCGCGCTCGCCCGCAAGCCGTGGCAGGTGTTCACCCGTGAGGTGCTCCTCGAGCAGGTCTGGGGCTACCGGCACGCCGGCGACACCCGGCTCGTCAACGTCCACGTGCAGCGCCTGCGGTCCAAGATCGAGCACGACCCGGAACACCCCGAGATCGTCGTGACCGTGCGCGGGGTCGGCTACAAGGCGGGTAAGGGCTGATCGTGTCCGGCTCGGCCGGCCTCGGCGTACGTCCCACGGCGACGCGCCTCCGGCTCACCCACGCGGGCCGCTCGCTGGGCGAGGCCGGGCGCGCCGTGCGGGCAGGGCTCGTGGCCCTGCGCCGGCGGTGGCGGCAGTCGCTGCGGCTGCGGGTCGTCACGACGACGATGCTGCTCGGCCTGCTCGTCGTGTCGATCCTCGGCTCGGTGCTGCACGCGCAGATCGCCTCGGGCCTCGAACGCAGCCGCGTCGAGAGCTCGCAGCAGGAGGCCCTGGCCCTGACCGCCCAGGCCCAGACCTACTGGGACGGGTCCACCTCGACCACCGTCGACGAGCTCAACCAGTCCGCGCGCGACATCATGGGCCGGATCCTCAGCGCCCCCGGGCCCGACCCCACCCGGTACGTCGTCATGAGCCGGTCGCTCGAGAACCAGAGCGACGTCGTCCTCGCCAGCGTCACGAGCGGGGCCCTCGACCTATCCGTCGTCAGCACCGAGCTCCAGCAGGCGGTCGCGGCGCAGCCGACCCGGCTGCAGACCCAGCTCACCGAGGTGACCGTCGGCGGCCGGGACGTGCCCGCCGTCGTCGTCGGCAGCGTCGTGCAGGTGCCGAACGCCGGGCCGCACGACCTGTACTTCATCTTCCCGATGGAGCAGGAGGTCGCGACGATGGACCTCATCGGCCGGGCGTTCCTCATCGCCGGGGTCATCCTCACCCTCCTCGTGGGCGCGGTCGCCTGGGTCGTGACCCGCCAGGTCGTCACCCCGGTCCGCCGGGCGGGGGAGGTGGCGCAGCGGCTGTCCGCCGGCCGGCTCAACGAGCGGATGCCGGCGCGCGGCGAGGACGACCTCGCGCTCCTCGCGACGTCGTTCAACAACATGGCCGACAGCCTCCAGTCCCAGATCCGCCAGCTCGAGGGACTATCGGCGGTCCAGCAGCGGTTCGTCTCCGACGTCTCGCACGAGCTGCGGACCCCGCTCACGACGATCCGGATGGCGGTCGACGTCATCCACTCCAGCCGCGAGGGCTTCGCCGAGCCCTCGGTCTCCCGCTCCGCCGAGCTGCTGGCCGGCGAGCTCGACCGGTTCGAGGAGCTCCTCGCCGACCTCCTCGAGATCAGCCGCTTCGACGCCGGCGCCGCCGCCCTGGACGTCGAGCCGGTCGACCTCGTGGGCACACTCGAGCGGGTCGTCGCCGCAGCAGGCCCGCTCGCCGAGCGGCGCGGGAGCACCGTGACGATCCACGCCCCCGGCCCCGCCGAGGTCGAGGTCGACGAGCGGCGGGTCGAGCGCATCCTGCGCAACCTCGTCGTCAACGCCGTCGAGCACGGCGAGGGCCGCCCCGTCGACGTCCACGTCGGGGTCGCCGACGACGCGGTCGCGGTCGTCGTCGAGGACCACGGCGTCGGGCTGCGTCCGGGCGACGCGGCGAACGTGTTCACCCGCTTCTGGCGGGCGGACCCGGCCCGGGCCCGTACCACCGGCGGCACCGGGCTCGGCCTGTCGATCTCGCTCGAGGACGCCCGGCTGCACAACGGGTGGCTCCAGGCCTGGGGCGAGCCGGGGGTCGGGTCCCGCTTCCGGCTCACCCTGCCGCGTGCGGCGGGCGGCACGCTGCACGGGTCCCCGCTGCCCCTGAGCCCGAAGGACCTGTGATGCGCGGGCGCCGGCTCACCGCCCTGGCGGCCGTGCTCGTCGGTGCCCTGCTGGCGGGGTGCGGCGGCCTGGCGAGCAGCGGGCCGGTGCGCTCGGGCCTCGAGGTGGGCTCGGGCGAGAGCATCGAGCTGCGGCAGTTCTTCCCCGGTCCCCAGCCCGGGGCCGGCCAGGAAGGCATCGTCCTCGGCTTCATCCGCGCCGGGGCCGCCAGCGACGGGGCGTACGAGACGGCCCGGCGGTTCCTCACCGCCTCGGCCAGCGAGGCGTGGAACCCCGACCGCACCCTGGTCCTCCAGAGCGGTGACGATGCGCCCACCGTCACCCAGGTCGACCCGGCCACGGTCGCGCTGACGGTGCGGGTCGCGGGGACGGTCAGCGCCTCCGGGCGGTACGAGGCGGCGCTGCCGGGCACGACGGTGACCTCGACGTTCTCCTTGACCTCCGTCAACGGGGAGTGGCGTGTCGACGGCCTGCCCGAGACCTTCGGGCGCTGGATCAAGCGCAGCGACGTGCCGCGGCTCGTCCGGCCCTTCGCGGTGCACTACGTCTCGCTGAGCCGGCGCGCGACGGTGCCGGACGTGCGGTGGTTCCCGCTGGACCGGCTGGCCGCCCGGCTCGCCCGGGCCCAGATCGACCCCGTCCCCGGTTTCCTCCAGGGGGCCGCCGTGTCCGCGGTCCCGGTCGGCGCCCGGCTGCTCGGGGACGCGGTCTCGGTCGAGAACGGCGTCGCCGAGGTCAACCTCATCGCGGGCAGCCTCGAGCCGGGCCAGGCGACCCGGCAGAACCTGTGGGCCCAGTTCGTCACGACCCTGACCCAGGACCCGGCGGTGTCGGCGGTGACACTGGCCGTCGACGGAGTCCCGGTGGATCTCGACGGGGTGGCCGGGCCGGTCTCGACGCTCAGCAGGGTCGGCTTCCCGGCCCCCGCGCCGGACACCTCGACGACCAAGCCCGTGGTGCGCCGCGGCTCGGAGGTCTCCGTGTTCGACCCGGGGGCCAACGCCCAGGAGCAGGGGAGGCAGGCGGGCCCTCCCACCTCGGACTATCCGGCCGTCCCCGAGGGGTACTCGCACCTGGCGCTCTCCGCGGACGGCGCCGAGCTCGCCGCGGTCGACCCCGACGGCGACGGCGTCTCGCGCTGGCGAGCCGGCGCCCGCAGCGAGGTCCCCGGCCTCGGGACGCGGGTCTCCGCCCCGGCGTACGACCGGCGTGGGTTCCTCTGGGTGGGAGCGGTCCGCTCGTCCGAGGACCGGCTCTTCGTCGTCGACGCCCGGTCCGACGCCTCCGACGAGGCCAGGGCAGCCCCCAGCCCGGTGGTCGCGCCCTGGCTCCAGGGGCGTCGCGTCGTCGAGGTCCGCGTCGCCGCCGACGGCGACCGGGTGGCCGTGCTGTCGACGACGATGGCGGGCCGCAGTCCCCGGGTCGACCTGGCGGGGATCCAGCGGGACGAGGCGGACCGGCCGCAGCGGCTCTCCGCGCCGTTGCGGCTCGGGGTGGGCTTCGCGTCGGCCCGGGGGCTGGTGTGGCTCGACGACCAGACCCTCGCGACGGTCGCGGCGATCCGCGGTGCCGACCCGCGCCCGACCCTGCTCTCGGTCGGCGGCGAGCTGACCGCCCTCGAGGAGGTCGACGGGGCGCTGGAGGTCGCGACGACGGGCGGCGAGCGGAACCTGTACGTCGTCACCGACGAGGGGCGGCTGTTCATGCGGTCCGGGCCGCGGTGGGTCGACAGCGGCCCCGCCGACGACCTGGCCTCGGCTGCCGGCTGACCGTCCGTCGTCCACATCCCGTCAGGGGTTCCCGCTCGCTGTCCACACCCCGGGCACACCTGTGGCACGCCGCGGCCCGGCCGCGCAGCCTGGAGGGCATGGACCACGTCATCGGTGGGCTGGCCCGCACCGCCCGCGCCGCCGCCAGGCTCGTGCTGCCCGCCCGGTGCGCGGGGTGCGGCCGGGCCGGGCACCCGTGGTGCGGCGCGTGCCGGGGTGCCGCCCGCCGCCCGCCGCCCCCCGTGCCGCCGCTCGGGTCCTCGATGGCGCCGGGGGCGCCGCGCACCTGGTCGGCCACGGTGCTGGAGGGTCCCGTCCGGGCCGCGGTGACCGCCCACAAGGACGGCGACCGGCGCGACCTGCGGGCCGTCCTCGCGCCGCTGCTCGCATCCGCTCTCGTCCGGGCCCTCGCCGAGGACGACGGGCTCCGCACCCTGCGCGGGCGGGGGAGCGAGGTGCTCGTCGTGCCCGTCCCGTGCTCCGGTGCCGCCCGTAGGCGCCGGGGTGGCGACCCCGTGGCGGCCCTCGCGGAGGCCGCGGCGACGGCCGTCGACCCCGACGCCCTCGTCCTCGGCGACGTGCTCCGCCACACCCGGCGGGTCGCCGACCAGAGCGGCCTCGGGCGGGCCGCGCGAGGCGCCAACCTCGCCGGGGCACTCGCGGTGCGGCCGGGCCGCCGAGGCCTGGTCGACGGCGCTGGATGCCTGCTGCTCGACGACGTCGTCACCACCGGGGCCACCCTCGCCGAGGCCGCCCGCGCACTGCGCGCAGCCGGGGCGCGGCACGTCGCCGCGGCCACCGTGGCCGCTACCCCCCACCGGTGACCTGCGAGTCCGTACTCTCGGTTGTGGGGCACCCCCGCGTTGGCTAGCGTCTGGGTATGGACCCCGTTCTCGGGAGGTGGTGCCACTGACGCCGGATCCGCGCTGAGCCCCCACATCACCGTGCATGAGGAGGACCGTATGGACATTGTTGTCACCGGACGGCACCTGAACGTCTCCGACCGTTTCCGCGACCACATCGAGGAGAAGCTGGGGAAGGTCACCCAGCTCGAGCCCCGGACGCGGCGCGTCGAGGTGAAGGTCAGTCACGAGCCCAACCGCCGCCAGGCCAAGGCCTGCGACCGCGTCGAGATCACCTGCTACGCCAAGGGCCCCGTCGTGCGGGCCGAGGCGTGTGCGGACGACAAGTACGCCGCGCTCGACGTCGTCGTCGACAAGCTCATGGAGCGGCTCAGGCGGCGCAGCGACCGGCGGCAGGTCCACCGCGGCCGCAAGATCCCCGAGTCGGTGGCGCGCGCCACGGCCCGGATCCAGACCCCGCTCGAGACCGACCACTCCCACTCCGACACGGTCGAGGAGGGCCCCTTCGGCGACTCGCCGATCGAGGTCCGCGAGAAGGTGCACCGGTCGGCGCCGATGTCGCTCACCGAGGCGCTCGCCGAGATGGAGGCCGTCGGGCACGACTTCTACCTCTTCCACGACGTCGACACCGACCGCGCGAGTGTGCTGTACCGGCGACGCGGGTGGTCCTACGGGGTGCTCCACCTCGACCTCGACGGCACCCTCGAGGTCGGGGACCCGGCCGGCACCGACGACGTGCGGGCCGCGGCGTCCTGACACCCGGTCATCCGCCCAGGACTGTCCATCGCGCTTTCTACCTGCGACGATAGGCCCGTGGACATGTCGAGGGATGAACGAACCCCCGGTCGCGACGACAGTCGCGTACCGGGGGTCATCCGGGTGGCCATCGCCGACGACCACGCCATGTACCGCCAGGGCATGGCCGTGGTCGTCGAGCTCGATGGCGTCGCCCGGGTGGTGGGGCAGGCGAGCAACGGTGACGAAGCCGTGGAGCTGTGCGTCCGGCTGAAGCCGGACGTCGTGCTCATGGACGTGCGGATGCCCGGGGTCGGGGGGATCGAGGCGTGCCGGCGCCTCCATGCGCTCGTCCCGGAGGTCCGCATCCTCATGCTCACCATGAGCGACGACGAGGGGGACCTCTTCGAGGCCGTCAAGGCCGGCGCCAGCGGGTACCTGCTCAAGGACCTGCCGGGTGAGGAGGTCGCCGACGCCATCCGGCGGGTGCACGACGGGCAGGCGATCATCCCGCCCGGGATGGCCGCGACCCTGCTCCAGGAGTTCACCCGGCTGAGCCACGAGACCGAGCCGGCCGCCGGCGAGCACGTCCGGCTCACCGACCGCGAGGTCGAGGTGCTCCGGCTCGTCGCCCGGGGGCTGGTGAACCGCGAGATCGCCGACGACCTCGGCATCGCCGAGAACACCGTGAAGAACCACGTGCGGAACATCCTCGAGAAGCTGCACCTGCACTCCCGGGTCGAGGCCGCGGTGTACGCCCACCGCCAGCGCCTCATGCCCACGGATGGCTGACCGGGCCCCGGTCCGGCTCTCCCGCCCCGCCGCGCGCCGGGTCGCCCTCGCCGCGCAGGGCTTCGCCCGCCCGCGGCCCGAGCGTCCCGGCATCCGGGACGTGCAGCGGGTCATCGACACGGTCGCCGTCGTCCAGATCGACAGCGTCAACGTCGTCGTCCGCAGCCACTACCTGCCGTTCTTCTCTCGGCTCGGGCCGTACGACCGCGCGCTCCTCGACCGGGCCCGCGACACCGCGCCCCGACGCGTGGTCGAGTACTGGGCGCACGAGGCTTCGCTCGTGGCGCCGGCGGCCTGGCCGCTGCTGGACTTCCGGATGCGGCGGGCGCGCGACGACGCGTGGGGCGGGATGCGGAGGGTGGCCCGCGACCACCCCGAGCTCGTCGACGTCGTCCGCGCCGAGGTGACGGCCCGGGGGCCGATGACGAGCCGTGAGGTGGAGGCCGCGCTTGCTCACGACCTGCCCCGGGAGCGGGACGAGTGGGGCTGGAACTGGTCACTGGTGAAGAACGCGCTCGAGCACCTGTTCTGGGCCGGTGAGCTGTCCAGCGCCGGGCGGACCGGCCAGTTCGAGCGGCGCTACGCCCATCCGGCCCGGGTGCTGCCGCCCGGGGTGCGTGCCGAGGCCCTGGACCCGGCCCGGCGGCCGTCCGACGACGAGGCGTTCCGTCGCCTCGTCGAGATCTCGGCGCGCGCCCACGGTGTCGGCAGCGAGCAGTGCCTGCGCGACTACTTCCGGCTCAGACCCGAGCAGGCCCGCCCCGCGATCGAGGCGCTCGTCGCCGACGGCGTCCTGCTCCCGGCCACCGTCGACGGCTGGCGTCGGCCGGCCTACCTGCACCGGGACGCCCGCCGGCCCCGCCGGGTGAACGCCCGTGCCCTGCTGTCGCCGTTCGACTCCCTCGTCTGGCAGCGGGACCGGACCCGGGCGCTGTTCGGCTTCGACTTCCGCCTCGAGATCTACGTCCCGCAGGAGCAGCGCGTCCACGGCTACTACGTCCTGCCCTTCCTCGTCGGCGACGAGCTGGTCGGGCGGGTCGACCTCAAGAGCGACCGGGCCGCAGGAGTGCTGCGGGTCCGCCGCCTCACGTGGGAGCCGGGGCGCGGAAGCCCAGGCGACCGGGACGAGCTCGACGACGAGCTGGACCTCCTCGCGTGCTGGCTGGGACTGATGGGGGTCGTGTGGGCTTGAAGGGCCGAACGTCGTTGCTTCCGTAGTCCCTTCGGCGGATGTGGTTCGATCACGGTTCTGGCAGCGTCGGATTGGTGATATCTCGCAGGGGGCGATGCACGCCCCACCACACCCCCACGTCGGGCCCGCGACGCGCCGCGGAGCGCGGTGCGTCCGCCGTCGAGTTCGCCCTCGTCCTGCCGGCGCTCATCCTCGTGCTCGGCGCGATCATCGACTTCGGCTTCGTGTTCTCCCAGCAGATCGCGATGAACACCGCCGCGCGGGACGCCTCGCGCTCCGGGGTCACCTCGAGCCTGTCCGGCTCGGGCACCACGTGCTCCGCCATCGCCACGAAGGCACGCGACGGCGCGGCGCTCGGCGGGATCGGGCTCAACAAGACCAACGTCGCCGTCACGGTCACCGGCCAGGGCGGCACCTGCACCCTGGCCGCCGGGTCCGGGAGCGCCGGCGGCGCCGCGACCAGCACCCCGTGCACCGGCTCCGGCGCGCCGTCGGCGACGAAGACGAACCTCTCCGTGACGCTCAGCTACGCGTCCAGCCCGCCGTTCCCGGTGCCGTTCATGGGCACGATGAACCTCACCACGAAGGGTGACTTCGAGTGCGAGTACACCTGAGCCGCCGCCCCCGCTCCACCCGTCGCGACGAGCGCGGCGGGGTCGCGATGGTGGTGGCCTTCCTCCTCGTGCCCTTCATGCTCGTGACCGCGTTCGTCCTCGACTACGGCATGGCGTACGCCCAGGCCCAGGCCTTCGCCTCCGGCTCGGACAGTGCTGCGCTGGCCATCGCGAAGGCCAAGCGCTCGCAGCTCACGGCGAACCCCGGGCTGTACGCCACCTGCCAGCAGCTGGCCCTGGCCGACGGCGGCCAGTCCCTGGCCATCGCCAAGAAGCAGGCCGACGCCAACGGCCCGTTCGGGCTCACGTCGGCGAGCAGCCAGTTCGACGTGAGCGTCAACCTCAAGTGTGTGGACAAGTTCGGCAACCTCAGCGCCACCGGGATGCTCCAGGCCGACGTCACCGTCAAGCGGCAGGTCCCGACGACCTTCGGTCAGCTCGCGGGCGTCTCGGCCATCACCGCGACCAAGTCCTCCGCGGCGGCCGTCGGGGCGGCCAAGAGCGTCAACGGCCTGTTCCCGCTCGCCATCTGCAACGTCACCGCGGACCTCATCATGGCCAACGCGGCCCTCGGTGCTCCGTACAAGACCGAGACGATCGAGGTCGACAAGGTCTGGAAGCCCGGATGTGACGTCAGCGGCAACGGCTCCGGCAACTGGGGCTGGATCGACTGCGGCGGCGGGGTCAGCGTGCCGGCTCTCGCGGACGCGATCACCAACGGGTGCGCCTCGCAGTTCACCCTCTCCGGGACCCCTCCGACGATCAACCTCGACGGGACCCCGGGTAACAAGATCAACTCGAACAACATCAAGACGGCCCTGGACGGGGTGCTGGGCGGGACCTACGCCTTCCCCGTGTACACGACGATCACCGGCAACGGGGCGAACACCGTGTACAAGGTCATCGGGTTCATCGAGCTGAAGATCATGGCCTACGACACCAACGGGAACATCGACGTCCAGTACGTCAGCTACAGCCCGGTCGGCCAGCTCAACACCTCGTGCGGGATCGGCGTCGCGAACTGCGCCAGCTACAACACCTGGGCGACGAGCCTCGTCAACTGACGGCGGCGACGCGGGTCAGCCGCGGAGCAGCTCCCAGTGCAGGGCCTCGACCGCCTTGCCGCCCGGCAGGACGTCGGCGGCGCTCTCGCGGCCCCAGATCTCGAACCCCAGCGCGTCCAGGACGCGGTTGCTGCCGGCGTTGTCCTCGGCGGTCGTCGCGACGAGGCGACGCAGCCCGAGCCCGCCGCCGGCGCTCGGGGTGAGGGCGTGGTCCACGACGAGGCGGCTCGCCGCCGTGGCCACGCCGCGGCGGCGGGCGCTGGGCAGCACCTGGTAGCCGAGCTCGGCAGTGTCGTCGTCCAGGGTCCCGGCCGTCACGAAGACGAGGACCTCGCCGAGCGCCCGGTCGGTGTCGGCGTCGGCGACGCACCAGCTGAGCATCGTCCCGACGGACATCTTCTCGCGCCGCGTCATGAGCCACTCGGGGAAGGTGTCGGCGTCCAGGACCCCCCGTGGCGGCATGTGGTGGGCGGGCTGGTCGCGCGGCTCGAGGGCGTCGACGTCGTCGTCGCGCCACGGCCGCAACCACAGCCCACCGCCGTCGTCGGTCCGCAGCGTCGGCGGGTCGACCCACGGGGTGTGGGCCTCCATGACGTCGGCGGCGGCGAGGCTCGCCTGCCAGGTGTCCAGGGCCGGCCCGCCCTCCGCGTCCGGGTGCGACCCCGGCAGCGTCCCGTGGTGGGTGAAGCCGCACGCCCACGCCACCCGCCAGGACGCGAAGTTGCCGCGGATCGCCCGCCAGTGCACCCGGGTGCCGCCGCCGTCGAACCACCGCTCGCAGATGAGCCGGAGCGCGCCGGCCATGAGCCCGCGGCCCCGCCCGTCGGGGTGCAGCCCGTAACCGACCTCGGCGACGTCGGGACTCCGCTGCGGGCGCAGGTCGATCGTGCCGAGGTAGCGCTGCCCGGGGTCGTCGGCGGCGGTCACGGCCCAGTACCGGACGCCGCCGGGGTCGTTCCAGGCGGCCTCGATGCCGGCGAGCCACTCGCGACCGTCCGACTCGCCGTACGGCCGGGGCACGGTGGTCCACCGGAGCGAGTCCGGGTCGGTGCTCTGCTCGACGATGCGCTCGAGGTCCTCCGGCCGGTGGGCGCGCAGCAGGACGTGCCCGTCGGTGAGCTGAGGGACGCCCTGGGGGAACGTCGGGTCGGTCATGGGCCCAGCCAACCACCGACCCCGCGTCGAGGGAACTCGCCGCGGCGGCCGAGCCGTTGACCGGACGATGCCACCACACGGTGGGTGGGCCCGCACCCGCTCGACTACCCTGGGCGGGTCCGGTGGTCGTGCGACCGCCAGCATCCGTCTGCCTGAGGAGACCTACTCGTGAAGATCGTCGAGAAGCTGCTGCGTGCCGGTGAGGGGCGCATTCTCAAGAAGCTCGACAACATCGCGGCTCAGGTCAACGCCATCGAGGACGACTTCGCGAAGCTCACCGACGCCGAGCTGCGCGCCGAGACGGACGTCTTCAAGAAGCGGCTCGCCGACGGCGAGACCCTCGACGACATCCTCCCGGAGGCCTTCGCGGCGGTCCGCGAGGCGAGCAAGCGGACCATCGGCAAGCGGCACTTCGACGTCCAGATCATGGGCGGGGCCGCCCTGCACCTCGGCAACGTCGCCGAGATGAAGACCGGTGAGGGCAAGACGCTCGTCGCGACCCTCCCCAGCTACCTCAACGCCCTCGCGGGCAAGGGCGTCCACGTCATCACGGTCAACGACTACCTCGCCGAGTACCAGTCCGAGCTCATGGGCCGGGTCCACCGCTTCCTCGGGCTCGAGACGGGCTGCATCCTCGCGTCGATGAACCCCGAGCAGCGCCGGGCCGAGTACGCCAAGGACATCACGTACGGCACGAACAACGAGTTCGGCTTCGACTATCTGCGCGACAACATGGCGTGGTCGACCGCGGAGCTCGTCCAGCGCGGCCACAACTTCTGCGTCGTCGACGAGGTCGACTCGATCCTCATCGACGAGGCCCGCACGCCGCTGATCATCTCCGGCCCGGCCGACGCCCCGGCGAAGTGGTACCAGGAGTTCGCCAAGATCGCCAAGCGCCTCGAGCGTGGCGAGCTCGAGTCCGGCCGCGGCGACTACGAGGTCGACGAGAAGAAGAAGACCGTCGGGGTGCTCGAGCGCGGCATCGACAAGGTCGAGGACCACCTCGGCATCGACAACCTCTACGAGTCGGCCAACACCCCGCTCATCGGCTACCTCAACAACGCGATCAAGGCCAAGGAGCTCTTCACCCGCGACAAGGACTACGTCGTCATGAACGGCGAGGTCCTCATCGTCGACGAGCACACCGGGCGCATGCTCGCCGGCCGCCGCTACAACGAGGGCATGCACCAGGCCATCGAGGCCAAGGAGGGGGTGGAGATCAAGAACGAGAACCAGACCCTCGCGACGATCACCCTCCAGAACTACTTCCGGATGTACGACAAGCTCTCGGGCATGACCGGCACGGCGATGACCGAGGCCGCCGAGCTCAACTCGATCTACGGCCTCGGCGTCGTGCCGATCCCGACGAACCGCCCGATGATCCGCAAGGACGAGGCCGACCTCGTGTACCGCACCGAGGAGGCGAAGTACGCGGCCGTCGTCGACGACATCGTGAAGCGCCACGAGAAGGGCCAGCCGGTGCTCGTCGGCACCGTGTCGGTCGAGAAGTCCGAGTACCTGTCCGAGCAGCTGCGCCGCCGCGGCATCCGGCACGAGGTCCTCAACGCCAAGCACCACGAGCGCGAGGCCGCGATCGTCGCCGACGCCGGGCGCAAGGGCGCGGTGACCGTCGCGACGAACATGGCCGGCCGCGGCACCGACATCATGCTCGGCGGCAACCCCGAGTTCCGGGCCGTCGCCACCCTCAAGGACCGGGGCCTGGACCCGCACGAGACGCCCGAGGAGTACGAGGCGGCCTGGGACGAGGCGCTCGCGAAGGCCGAGCAGGACGTCGCCGCCGAGCACGACGAGGTCACCGCTGCCGGCGGCCTGTACGTCCTCGGCACCGAACGGCACGAGTCCCGCCGCATCGACAACCAGCTGCGCGGCCGCTCCGGCCGCCAGGGGGACCCGGGCGAGTCGCGCTTCTACCTCTCGCTCCAGGACCACCTGATGCGGCTCTTCAACGCCGGCCTCGTCGACCGGGTCATGACGACCGCGAAGCTCGAGGACGACCAGCCCATCGAGTCCAAGATGGTCACCCGCTCCATCCAGTCGGCGCAGGCGCAGGTGGAGGCGCAGAACTTCGAGATCCGCAAGAACGTCCTCAAGTACGACGACGTCCTCAACCGTCAGCGCACCGTCATCTACGACGAGCGCCGCCGGGTGCTCGACGGCGAGGACCTGCACGAGCAGCTGCGGTTCTTCACCAACGACGTCATCGAGGGCTACATCGACTCCGAGACCGCCCAGGGCGTGCCGGAGGACTGGAACCTCGAGCGGCTGTGGGGTGCGCTGCGAGCGCTGTACCCGATCTCGCTCACCCCCGAGCAGCTCGAGGAGGCCGCCGGCGGCCGCAGCGGGCTGACCCCGGAGATCCTCAAGGAGGAGATCCTCTCGGACGCCCACCGCAGCTACGACGAGCGCGAGGCGGCGCTGGGGTCGGAGGTCATGCGGGAGGTCGAGCGGCGCGTCATGCTCTCGGTCCTGGACCGCAAGTGGCGCGAGCACCTCTACGAGATGGACTACCTCCAGGAGGGCATCGGGCTGCGGGCCATGGCCCAGCGCGACCCGCTCGTCGAGTACCAGCGTGAGGGCTTCCTCCTGTGGCAGACGATGAACGAGTCGGTCAAGGAGGAGTCCGTCGGGATGCTGTTCCACGTCGACGTCAAGGTCGACGAGCCCGCCGAGACGCCCACGGTCGAGCCGGTGCACGTGTCGCAGATGCTCGGGGCCATGTCCGGTGGGGCGCAGGCGACGGCCGACGCCCCCACCGGGCCGGTCGAGCCCGAGCCGGTGCCGGTCGGTGCCGGGGGCGGCGACGACGCGGCGCCGCACGTCGAGGTCTCCGGAGTCGGGGTGGGGCGTCCCCGCCGGGGCCGCCTGCACTACTCCGCGCCCACCGAGACCGGTGAGGTCGAGGTGCGCGACGAGTACGGCTCCGCCGAGACGGTGCTCACCGACGAGCAGCTGACGACGACCCCGAAGAACTCGCCCTGCCCGTGCGGCTCGGGCAAGAAGTTCAAGATGTGCCACGGCCGACGGTGAGCCGGCCCGGCGGGGTCAGCCGACCTGAAGGGCGCTGACCCGCCACTTGCCGTCCCGGCCGACGAGCCGGAGGGCGACGGCCCGGACCCGCGGGCCGTGCTGGACCACGACGCTCGCCTCGGCGACCCCGTCGGCGGGCTCGCACACCCGGACCCGGCGGACGGCCACCCGGTGCCGCACCTGGGGCCGGCGGCCCTCGATGCCGCGCCGCGCGACCCGCGCAGCCCGGCGGGCCAGGACCGCGTACACCTCGGGGGTGGTCCAGCGGACCACCTGCGGGGCGGGGCGCTGGCCCGACATGACCTCGAGCAGGGCGAGGGCCATCCGGCCGGCCCACTCGCGCGGGTCCGGCAGGTCGGTGCGCGGCGTGGGCTGCGGCCCGAAGACCTGCTCGTCGGAGCCGCAGGCGAGATCGACGGCGAGCGCGTCCTGGACGTACCCCGGCACCCGCGGGCTGTGGCCGCGGGCCCGCCGCAGCGCCTCGGCGAGCGGGACGGCCGGGGGGAGCGGGGCCGGACCGTGCGTCACGAGGCGCCGCCCGCCGCAGCCGGGGGCCGGAGCACCTGACCCGGCCGGATGAGGTCGGGGTCGGGGCCCACGACGTCGCGGTTGGCCGCGTACCAGCGGGGCCACTGCGCGGCGACCTCCGCGTCGGTCGCGCCCTCGCCCAGGTGACGGGCGGCGATGGCCCACAGCGAGTCGCCCCGGCGCACGACGACGCCGGCCTCGTCCTCGTCCTCGCCCGCGGGCCGGCCCGCGAGCACCCCCACGTCGGGTTGCGGCCGGACCCTGGGCGGCTCCGGGGTCCAGCCCGGGTCGGGGGCGGCGCACCATGACGGGTCGGGCAGCGCTGTGGCGACGCCGGCGTGCAGGGCGGCGAGGACCCGCTGGGGGGCCGCGTGCGCACCCCCGCCACCGACCCCGGCCCCCACGCCGAGCCCGAGGACGACGGCGACGGCGCGGCGGGCCAGCCGGGGGCTCAGCGCCGTGGACGCCGACCCGGCGGCGCGGCCGAGGGCCCCGGGGAGCAGCGACAGCGTCTCGAGGGCCACCCCGAGCAGCAGCCACCCGAGCCCGCCGACCCCGACCGCCGCCAGCGCGCCGGTCAGGGCCGTCGCCGGCGGGACCGGCGCCCCGGCCACGGCGTCGGCGGCGACGCCCAGGCCGACCCGCGCGAGCAGGAGGGCGGCACCGCCGGCCACGGCGACTCCCGCGAGCCCAGCCGCTACTGACATGGAGCGACGTTTGAGATCGTTTGCCGTCGTTTGCATGCGAATGACGTTAGGTGCCTCGGCGGGCCGTTGCAAGCGCTCGCGCGTAGCCTGTGGGCGCATGAGGTGGGAGGGGCTGTTCGCGGACCTCGAGGGGCAGCTCGACGCCGAGGCGCGGCGCGAGCTCGACAGCGAGGTGGCCGAGCGCACCCGTCGGGAGCGGGCGCTCGTCGACCTGCTCGCGCGGCTCGGCGCCGCGCGGGGGCAGCGGCTCGGGCTCGTCCTCGTCGGGGGCCGCAGCGTCGACGGGGTCCTGCGCGACCTCGGCGACGGCTGGCTGCTGCTCGGCGACCCGGCGCGCGAGACCCTCGTCCCGCTCGGGGCCGTGGCGGCGGCATCGGGCCTGGCCGGGCACGCGGAGGAGCCGCGCACGGCGCGCCGGTTCGGGCTCGGCTACGCGCTGCGGGCCCTCGCGCGGGACCGCGCCACCGTGGCGCTGGACCTCACCGGCGGCCCGCCCGTCGTCGGCACCGTCGACGTCGTGGGGGCCGACCACCTCGTCCTGGCCGAGCACCCCGACGGGGAGCCGCGACGGAAGGAGAACGTGCGCCGCCGGCTCACGGTCCCGTTCGCGGCCCTGCGAGCCGTGGAGTCGAGGCACTGAACGCCGCGGCGGTCCTCACGGTGCGGTGGGGGCGTCGGGGTCCTGCTGGTCGCCGCGGGTGGCGACGAAGTCGCGGGTCTGCGCGTACATCCGCTCGATGTAGCTCTCCAGCTCGCTGGTCTCGACCCGCCACTGCCCCCGGCCACCGACCTTGATCGCCGGCAGGTCGCCGCTGCGGACGAGGGCGTAGGCCTGGGCGGCCGAGACGTCGAGGATCTCGGACACCTCGGTGAGGGGGATGAAGCGTCGAGCCACCCCGCCAGTGTGCCACCCCGGCCGTCCGGGGCCGGGAAGGTTGTCCACAGGCCGTCGTCCTCGACGGGCGGGGCGGGCTCTCCTGCACGAGAATCGCGGCCATGACCGAACTACCGACCCCGTCGGCCGCTCGGCTGCGCGCCCCGTCGTGGCGGGACTCGCGACTGCTCGTGGGGGTCCTGCTCGTCGTCGCGTCGACCGTCCTCGGCGCGGTCGTCGTCCAGCGGGCGGACGACCGGGTGCCGGTCTACGCGGCGCGGGCGCACGTGAGCCCGGGGGAGCAGCTGACGAGCGAGGACCTCACCGTGGTCCAGGTGCAGCTGGGGGAGCAGGCCGCCCGCTACCTCGCGGCCGACCGGGCGCTCCCGGCGGGCACCTTCGCGCTGCGGGACCTCCCCGCGGGCGAGCTGGTACCGGCGGCGGGGGTCGGTCCGGCCGCGATGGTCGAGGTGCAGCAGGTCTCGCTGCTCGTCGACGCGACGTCCGCGGGGGCGCTGGAGCGCGGGTCGGTCGTCGACGTGTACGTCAACCGGCCCGCCGAGGGCGACGGCGTCGGCCGGGCCCGGTACGTCGGCCCGGAACGGGTCCTCGAACGGGTCTCGGTGGTCCGGGTGGCCGCCGAGGACTCGGTGCTCGGCGGGGCGGACCAGACCCGCGCGGTGCGGGTCATGGTGCCGCGGGAGTCCGTCCGCGATCTCGTCGCCGACGTCGACCTCGGCGCCCGCATCACCCTCGTGCCGGTGCCGGGCAGCCCGACGGGCGGGGCGGAGTCGTGACGACCGTCCTCACGGCCGTCACCCACCGGCACGAGACCGACCTCGTCGGGGCCATCGGGCAGGCCCCCGGGCTCACCCTCGTCCGCCGGTGCGCCGACCTCGCCGAGCTGCTGTCCACGGGTGCCGCGGGCGTCGCCCGGGTGGCGGTGGTCTCGCCCGACCTGCGGGGGCTCGACCGCGACGCCCTGCGGCACCTGGCCGGCCACGGCGTGCGGGTCGCCGGGTTCGTCGCGGCGGCCGACGAGGACGGCGAGCGGCGGCTGAGGCAGCTCGGTGTCGCGACGCTCCTGCGCCCCGGCGACGCCCCCGACGCGGTGGCCGCGGCCCTCGTCGGCCTCGCCGACGCGACGACCTCCCGGCCGCTCCCCGCCCCCGCCCCCGAGGACCCGGCCGGCGACGTGCGCCCCGCCGTCCCGGCTCCCGTCACCGTCGTCTGGGGGCCCGCCGGGGCCCCCGGCCGCAGCACGGTGGCCGTCGCGCTCGCCGCCACGCTCGCCGCGGCCGGGGTGCGCACCCTGCTCGTCGACCTCGACACCTGGGGCGCGTCGGTCGCCCAGCTCCTCGGCCTCGTCGACGAGGCCCCGGGCGTGGCGGCCGCGGCCCGCGCCTCCGAGCAGGGCGCCCTCGACGTCCCGGCGCTCGCCCGGCTGGCCCCCGAGGCGCTGCCCGGGCTGCGCGTGCTCACCGGGCTGCCGCGCGCCGACCGCTGGCCCGAGCTGCGCCCGGCCGCCGTCGAGGACGTGCTGCGGCTGGCCCGGTCGGTGGCCGACCACGTGGTCGTCGACGCCGGGTTCGCCATCGAGGACGACGAGGAGCTCAGCTACGACACCGCCGCCCCGCGACGCAACGCGGCCACCCTCGCCGCCCTCGAGGCCGCCGACCGGCTCGTCGTCGTCGGCGCCGCCGACCCCGTCTCGCTGCAGCGCCTCGTCCGCGCCGTCCAGGACGTCGCGCTCGTCCCGTCGCCACCCCCGCTCGTCGTCGTCAACAAGGTGCGGCCCGGGGTCGCCGGGCCCCGCCCGGAACGCTCCATCCGCGACGTCCTCGGCCGGTTCGCCGGGCTCGAGGACGTCCGGATGCTGCCGTGGGCGCCCGACGACTGCGACGCCGCGCTGCTCGCGGGGCGCGCGGTGCCGGAGGTCAGGCCGCGCTCGGCGCTCGCCACCGCGGTCACCGGGATCGCCGCCGAGGTCGACCCGCGCTGCGCCGCTGCGGCGGCCGGCTCCCGCCACGGCCGTCGGCCCCGGGCGCGGGTCTGACACGATAGGACCGTGGCAGACCGGCTCAGCGCGCTCGACTCCTCGTTCCTCCACCTCGAGGACGCGACGACACCCATGCACGTCGGGTCGGTCCTGCTCTTCGACGTGCCGCAGGGCGGCTTCGACTACGAGAGCCTCGTCGACCTCATCAGCGAGCGCATCGCCTACGTGCCGCGCTACCGGCAGCGGATCAAGACCGTCCCGGCCGGACTGGCGAACCCGGTGTGGGTCGACGACACCGCGTTCGACCTCAGCTACCACGTGCGGCGCAGCGCCCTGCCACGCCCGGGCTCGGACGAGCAGCTCGAGGAGCTCGTGGCGCGGATCCTGCCGCGGGCGCTCGACCGATCGCGACCGCTCTGGGAGGTGTACCTCGTCGAGGGGCTCGCCGATGATCGCTTCGCGATCATCACCAAGAGCCACCACAGCCTCGTCGACGGGGTGCACGGCGTCGACATCGCCAACGTGCTCGTCGACGGCAACCCCTCGGGGGCCGACGGCGTGCTGGCCACATGGCGGCCTCGCACCGAGCCCACCGCGGCCGAGCTGGTCGTCGGCGCGCTCGTCGACGCCGTCCGCACCCCGAGCCACCTCGTCGACTCGGTGCGCGGCGGCATCGAGGACGTCACCAAGACCATCGGCAAGGTGGCGTCGGTGGCCGGTGACGTCGTCTCGACCCTGGCTCGGTTCTCGGCCCGGCCGGCCCCGACCTCGCCGCTCAACGCCGATGTCGGGCGCGCCCGGCGCTACATCATGGTCGGAACCGACCTCGACGACTACCGCGCCATCCGCTCGCGGCTGGGCCAGGGCTCCTTCGCCGAGGAGGTCACCGTCAACGACGTCGTCCTCGCGACGGTGGCGGGGGCCTTCCGCTCGTGGCTGCTGACCCGCGGCGAGCCGGTGTACCCGGGGACCACCGTCCGGGCCCTCGTCCCGGTGTCGGTGCGCCCGGCCGAGACCGAGGAGCACTCACCGCCCGGCGCCGAGATCGTCGCGTGCTTCGTCGACCTGCCCGTGGGGGAGCCGAAGCCGTCGATGCGCCTGCACCAGATCGCGTTCTCGATGCGCCAGCAGACCGAGAGCGGCCGGCACCGGGCGGTCTCGGCGGAGGCGCTGGCCGGGGTCGGCGGGTTCGCGCCGCCCACGATGCACGCCCTCGGTGCCCGGCTCGGGGGCATGGTCTCGCGTCGGATGCACAACGTCGTCATCACCAACGTCCCCGGCCCGCAGACCCCCCGGTACGCGGACGGCGCCCAGATGGTCGCGACGTACCCGGTCACCCCGCTCGTGCCCGGCCAGGCCCTCTCGATCGGCCTCACCTCCTACGACGGCGGGGTCTACTACGGCCTGTACGCCGACCGCGACGCGATGCCCGACGCCGACGTCCTCGGCCGGGGCCTCGTGGACTCCCTCCAGGAGCTGCTCGACGCTCCGCGGGCCCGCACCAGCTGACCGTCCCGACCACCGAGGAGCACCGATGCCGCTGACCCGGGTCTACGTCCCGCTCACCGCCCCCGACCTGGAGGCGCTCCGTGACGGCACCGACCTCGGCCCGCCGCCCCTGGCCGCGCACGGGGTGACGGCCGCGCTCGGTCGCACGGGCGGGGTGACCGACGACGAGGAGCTGGAGCACCTCGCCTGGGTCGCGGCCACCGAGGAGGCCGACGCCCGACGCGCCGGCGACGCCCGGCGGGTCGTCGCCTCGGCGGACGTCGACGCCGGAGCGGTCGCGGTGCCGCCGCACGGGGACGTCCCGTCCCGCGTCGAGGTGACCGAGCCGATTGGGCGCACCCGGGTCGTGTCGTTCCACGTCGACGAGGAGCCGGGTGGCACGGGCACGGCCGACCTGCTCTGGTACGACGTCACCGAGCTCGGTGACGTCCTGGACCTCCTCTCTTCCTGACCCGGCGAGTTGCGCCCGGCTGACCGGGGGCGCGAGAGTGGGCAGCACTCCGACATCGTGACCCGAACGAGGTGCCCCATCCCATGGACGCAGTGACGCACGTCCCCAGCCCGACCAACGAGACCGTCCTCGACTACGCGCCCGGCAGTCCCGAACGCGCGTCGCTCGAGGTGGCGCTGGCCGAGCTCGGTTCCACCCAGCACGAGCTGCCGCACACGATCGGCGGTCGCCGGGTCATGGGCGGAGGCAAGCGCTTCGAGGTGCGTCAGCCGCACGCCCACCGCAAGGTCCTCGGCGTGTCCAAGGGCGCGACGAAGGCCGACGCGACGGCCGCGGTCGACGCCGCGACGGCCGCCGCGCCGGCGTGGCGCGACCTGTCCTTCGACGACCGGGCGGGGGTCATCCTCAAGGCCGCGGAGCTGCTGTCGGGCCCGTGGCGCTCCCGGCTCAACGCCGCGACGATGCTCGGCCAGAGCAAGACCGCCTACCAGGCCGAGATCGACGCCGCGTGCGAGCTCATCGACTTCTGGCGCTTCAACGTCCACTTCGCCCGCCAGATCCTCGAGGAGCAGCCGCCGGCCAACTCCAAGGGCATCTGGAACCGCAGCGACCACCGCTCGCTCGAGGGCTTCGTCTACGCGGTCACCCCGTTCAACTTCACGGCCATCGCCGGCAACCTGCCGACGGCTCCGGCGCTCATGGGCAACACCGTCGTGTGGAAGCCGTCGCCGTCCCAGCAGCTCGCGGCGCAGGTGACGATGGAGCTGCTCGAGGCGGCCGGGCTGCCCCCGGGCGTCATCAACCTCGTCACCGGCGACGGCATCGCCGTGTCCGACGTCGTCCTGGCCCACCCCGAGTTCGCCGGCCTGCACTTCACCGGGTCGACCCCGACGTTCCAGCACCTGTGGCGGACCATCGGCGAGAACCTCACCGGCTACCGGCACTACCCGCGGATCGTCGGCGAGACCGGCGGCAAGGACTTCATCCTCGCCCACCCCAGTGCCGACCCCGACGTCCTGCGCACCGCGATGATCCGCGGCGCGTTCGAGTACCAGGGCCAGAAGTGCTCCGCGGCGTCCCGCGCGTACGTGCCGCGCTCGCTGTGGAAGCAGATCAAGGGCGACCTCGTCGCGCTCACCGAGGGGCTGACCCAGGGCGACGTCACCGACCTGTCGAACTTCATGGGCGCCGTCATCGACGACCGGGCCTTCGCCAAGCACAAGGCCGCCATCGACCGGGCGCACGCGACGCCCCACCTCGATGTCGTCGCGGGGGGCACCTACGACGACACCGACGGCTGGTTCGTGCGGCCGACGATCGTCGAGAGCAGCGACCCGACCGACGAGATGCTCACGACCGAGTACTTCGGCCCGATCCTCACCGTCCACGTGTACCCGGACCGCCAGTACGACAAGGTCCTGGACCAGATGGAGTCGGTCGCCGCCTACGCGCTCACCGGTGCCGTCATCGCGCAGGACCGCGCGGTCATCGCCGACGCGACGCACCGGCTGCGCTTCGCGGCCGGCAACTTCTACGTCAACGACAAGCCCACCGGGGCCGTCGTGGGGCAGCAGCCGTTCGGCGGCGGCCGGGCGTCGGGCACCAACGACAAGGCGGGCTCCGCGGCCAACCTCATGCGCTGGACCTCGACCCGGTCGATCAAGGAGACCTTCGACCCGCCCACCGACCACCGCTACCCGCACATGGGCTGAGGCGCGCAGCGGGTCACCGGAGGCGCACGTCGTGGGCGAGCACGTCCAGCCGGTGCGTCGAGGCGCGCAGGGCCGCGACGACGGCGTCGCGGCGACGGCGGTGCCGGGCGAGGACGAGGTCGAGCTCGGCCTGCAGCGTCGCCGCCGTCTCGGCCCGGCGCCGGTCGGCGTCGAGGTCGGCCTCGCCGAGCACCCCGAGCGCCGGCACGACCCGGCCGTCGCGGACCTCGAGCCCGTGCGCCCGCGCCCGCTCGCCCACCCCGCGCGCCCGGGCCACGAGCTCGGCGAGGTCGGTGGCCTGGTCCTGGAGGACACGCGCGACCTCGGCCAGCTCGTCGGCCGCGGCTCCGGCGGCCACCCCCAGGGCAGCGCCCCGACGGCGGGTCCGCACCGAGCGGGGCCCCGGCCAGCCCTCGGCGAGGTCTGCGAACGCCCGCCGGACCGTCTCGCCGTGCACCGCGAGGCGCGTGCCGACCGCCCCCACCGCGGCCGCGCACGACGACAGCGAGCCGGGGTCGCCGGGGACGGGGGTCATCGCTCGACCTCCCCGGGGGAGGTCGGCACCGGGGTCGTCGGGTCGGCGAGCGGCGGCGCGGCTCCGGTGAGCGCGAGGCCGAGCTCGCCGGCGGCCTCGCCGAGGGCCCGCAGCGTGTCGGCGACCTGGTCGAGCCAGTCGTCGAGGACCCGCTGCGCGGCCGGCTCGCCCGTGACGGCCAGCGCGGCGAGGACGTCGTCCTCGCCCTCGGCCGCGACGTCGCGCAGCGCGGCGAGCCCGGCGCGGGCCTCCTGCGCGCGAGCGGGGTCCGGTCCGAGGGGCACGTGCCCACGGTAGCGGCGCACGGCAACGCCTCAGCGGGCTTTCCCACAGGCTGGAGCGGCGGGCCTAGGGTGGCGACGTGACCGCGACCACCGGCCCGCCGCCCCCGCCGCCCGAGGCCGGTGACGACGCGGTCCGGCTCGCCGCCGCGCTCGTCGAGGTCGACTCGGTCAACCCCGGCCTCGTCCCCGGGGCCCCGGGGGAGGGCGAGGTCGTCGCCCTGCTCAGCGCCCGACTGACGGCGGCGGGCTTCGCCACCTCGATCGTCACCCCGCCGGGCCGCCCCGACCGGCCCAGCCTCGTCGCGATCTCGCCCGGCGGCGGGGGCGGCCCCACCGTGGCCCTCACCGGTCACCTCGACACGGTCGGCACCGAGGGGATGGACGAGCCGTTCGCCGCCCGCATCGAGGGTGACCGGCTGCACGGCCGGGGGGCGTGCGACATGAAGGGTGGCGTGGCGGCACTCGTGGTCGCGGCCGAGCACCTGGCACGCCGGGCGGACCCGGTGCGGGTCGTCCTCGCGCTCGTCGCCGACGAGGAGGACCTGAGCCTCGGCACCGAGGCGGTGCTCGACGCCCTGCCGGGCCTGGGGGTCCGGCCCGACGTCGCGCTCGTCGCCGAGCCGACCTGGCTCGCCCGCACGACGTCGCTGCGCGGCTACGCCCTCGTTGAGGTCGTGCTGCGGGGGCGCGCGGCGCACTCGTCCCAGCCGGCCCAGGGCGTCAACGCCGTCGCCCACCTCGGCCGGCTGCTCGCGGCGGTCGAGGCGCGGGGGCGCGAGACGGCCGCCGGCGGGGGGTCACTGCTCGTCACCGTCGCCGGGGGAGGGGAGTCCCCCTTCGTCCTCGCGCAGCAGGCGCGGGCGGTGCTCGAGCGGCGCACGGTGCCCGGCGAGCGGGCCGCCGACGCCCTGGCCGAGGCGCAGGCGCTCGTCGACGGCCTGCGCCGCGACGACCCGGACGTCGACGCACGGCTCACCCTGCTCGTGGCGCGCGAGGCCTGGAGGCTCGACGTCGACGGCCCCGCGGCCGACCTGGCCGCCGCCCTCGAGCACGCCCTCGGGGACGCGTGCCCGGCCGACCCGTTCGCCGCCCCGTACTGGATGGAGGCGCCGCTCTGGCAGGCCGCGGGGGTCCCGGCGCTCGTCTGCGGACCGGCCGGCGGCGGCCTGCACGCGGCCGACGAGTGGGTCGACCTGCGGCAGGTCCGGGCGTTCACGGCCGCCGTCGTCGACGCGGTCACGGCGTGGGGCGCGGCGGCCCGTGCCCACTGACCCCCGCGGCCTGCGCGCCGACGCCCCGCTCCTGGACGCCTGGCTCCGGTTCCACGAGTCCGCCCCGACCCCGTTCACGATCCCCGGGCACAAGCACCGCACCGACCTCGTCGGGGACGTCGTCGCCGGCGACGTGCCGCTGTACGCCGGCCTCGACACGATGAGGCTGAGCGCCGGAGTGCTCGCCGACGCCGAGGCCCGGGCCGCCCGCGCCTGGGGGGTGGACCTGTGCCGCTTCTCCGTCGGCGGCTCCACCCACGGCAACCAGGCCCTCGCCCTGGCGGTGGGCCGCCCCGGGGACCGGGTGGTCGTCGCGAGGACCCTGCACCGCTCGATGCTGCTGGGCCTGGTGCTGGCCGGGCTCGAGCCGGTGTGGGTGCGCCCGCGGGTCGACCCCGCGGTGGGGCTGCCCGTCGGCGTCGTCGCCGACGACCTCGAGGCCACGCTCGCCGCCGCGCCCGATGCGGTCGCCGTGTTCGTCGGCGACCCGTCGTACGTCGGCACGGTCGGCGACGTCGGAGCGCTCGCGGCGGTGGCTCACGCCCGGGACGTCCCGCTCGTCGTCGACGCCGCCTGGGGTGCGCACCTGGGCTTCCACCCCGACCTGCCGCGCCACGCGCTGGACGCCGGCGCGGACGCCCTCGTGACGAGCGCGCACAAGACCCTGCCCGCCGTCTCGCAGGGGGCGCTCGTCCTCGCCCGGTCCGGGCGGATCGACCCGGCCCGCTTCGACGCCGCCGTCGAGGCCACCGCCACGACGAGCCCCAACGGCGCGATCCTGGCGAGCATCGACGCCGCGCGCGCGCTGCTCGAGCGGGACGGCCGCCGCCTGCTCGGCGATCTCGTCGCGACCGTCGCGGACGCCCGGCGACGCCTCGCGGCCGTCCCGGGCCTCGTCGTCCTCGACGGGGCGGGGGTGGACCCGACCCGGCTCGTCGTCGTCCTCGCCGGCACCGGGGCCGACGGCGTGGCCGTCGAGGCCGACCTGCTCGCCCGGGGCCGGCCCGTCGAGATGGCCGACCGCGACACGGTCGTCGCCATGGTCACGATGGCCGACACCCCCGAGACGGTCGGCGGGCTCGTCGCCGCCCTCGGCGCCGCCGTCGAGGAGCGCCGGGGTGCGCCCCGTCCGGTCGCGGGGTCCGGGGTGTGGGCGGTCGCCCCCGAGGTCGCCACAAGTCCGCGAGAGGCGTTCTTCGCCCCGCGGGAGACCGTGCCGTTCGCGGCCGCCGTCGGCCGGGTCGCCGCTGAGCTCGTGGCCCCGTACCCGCCGGGCGTGCCGGTGCTCGCCCCCGGGGAGGTCGTCACGGCGGCGACCCTGGCGGCACTGGAGGCGGCCCGGGCAGCGGGCAGCCGGATCGCGTACGCGGCCGACCCGACCCTGGCGACGCTCGACGTCGTCGCCCGCTGACCCGGCTGTCCCGTGGTCGAGACACCGCGGCGGGGCACCCGGCCGCACCGCGCCTGCCGGGGTGGATAGGCTCAGGAGGACGACACGAGGACGTGGCTCGCCGCCGACCGCGGTGCCACCCGACGAAGGAGTGCGACCGCACGATGTCGACCGCCCCGGCCACCGCCCGCGAGGACGTCCTCGCGCCGATCGCGACCGCGTTCGAGGAGCTGTCGCCGGACGGCTGGGGCCGCGACTTCGTCCAGCGGTACTTCCGCCACATCCCGCTCGACGACCTCACGTCGCGGACCCCCGACACCTTCGCGGGTGCCGCCCACACCCACCTGCGGCTCGCCGAGGAGCGGCCCCCGGGCACGGCCAACGTCCGCGTCTACAACCCGACGACCGAGGTCGACGGCTGGTCCAACCCGCGCACGATCATCCAGATCGTCACCGACGACATGCCCTTCCTCGTCGACTCCGTCACCGGGGCCCTGGTCCAGGCCGGCATCGACATCCACCTCATCATCCACCCCCAGCTCGTCGTGACCCGCGACGCGGTCGGCCTGCTCCAGAAGGTCGAGAACCGCGACATCTCCAAGGACTTCCGCCCCGGCGCGGTCGGCGAGCTGGCCGAGTCGTGGATGCTCCTGTCCATCGACCGCGAGGGTGACGAGGAGCGGCGTGCCGAGATCGAGCACACCGTGCGCTCGGTGCTCGAGGACGTCCGGCAGGCGGTCGAGGACTGGCCGAAGATGCGCAGCCGGTGCCTCGTGCTGGCCGCCGAGCTCGAGGGCAGCCCGCCGCGGGGGGTCGACCCCGGCGAGGTGACCCTCGCCACGACCTTCCTGCGATGGATGGCCGACAACCACTTCACCTTCCTCGGCTACCGCGACTACACCCTGGGGCGTTCGGACGAGGGCGAGTTCATCGCCCCGGTCATCGGCTCCGGCCTCGGGCTGCTGCGGGCCGACCCCGAGCAGGACAAGGACCCCGACGTCCTCACCCCGCAGGCGGCCGAGATCGCGCACTCCCCGAACCTGCTCGTCCTCACGAAGGCCAACTCGAAGTCCACCGTGCACCGCGTCACCCACCTCGACTACGTCGGGGTCAAGAGCCACGACGCCGACGGCAACGTCGTCGGGGAGCACCGCTTCCTCGGCCTCTACGCCTCGACGGCCTACACCGAGTCGGTGCTGCGGGTGCCGCTCGTCGCCGAGAAGGTCAGCGCCGTCCTCGACCGCTCGGGCCTCGCCCCCGACAGCCACACCGGCAAGGACCTGCTCGAGGTGCTCGAGTCCTACCCGCGCGACGAGCTGTTCCAGGCGAGCATCGACCAGCTCTACGAGACCGCGCTCGCCGTCACCCAGCTCCAGGAGCGGCGTCGCACGAAGCTCTTCATCCGGGAGGACGACTTCGGTCGCTTCGCCTCGTGCCTGGTCTTCATCCCCCGGGACCGGTACAACACCGCCGTCCGGACCCGGATGGCCGACATCCTCAAGGAGACCTTCGGCGGCAAAGAGGTGGAGTTCGCGGCCCGGGTCAGCGAGTCCGCCCTCGCGCGCCTGCAGTTCGTCGTCCGGGTGCCCCGCGGCCGCCGGGTGCGCACCCTCGACCGGAGCGAGGTCGAGGCGCTCGAGAAGCGGCTCGTCGAGACGAGCCGCACGTGGACCGACCGGCTCGGCGACGCCCTGACCAGCGCGTACGGCGAGGAACGAGGCGACCGGCTCATGGACCGGTTCGGCCGGGCCTTCCCCACGGCCTACGAGGAGCGCTTCAGCGTCGTCCAGGGCGTGGCCGACATCAGCCACCTCGACCGGCTCGGCGACGGCCAGGGCACGAGCGTCGCGCTGTACCGGCCGCTCGAGGCCCCCGACGACATCCGCCGCTTCAAGCTGTTCCGGGTCGACCCGCTCTCGCTCACCGACATCCTGCCGATCTTCTCGCACATGGGCGTCGAGGTCGTCGACGAGCAGCCGTTCGAGATCGCGGGGGTCGACGGCGACGCGCTGCACGTCTACGACTTCGGGCTCCGGGTCCCGGACGTCGCGATCTGGGAGGACTGCCCGCACGAGCAGCTCCGCGAGCTGTTCGAGGGCGCGGTGTCGGCGGTGTGGGACGGCCGGGCCGAGTCCGACGGCTTCAACCGGCTCGTCCTCGGCGCCCGGCTCCGGTGGCGGCAGGTGGTCATCCTCCGCACGGTCGCCAAGTACCTGCGCCAGACCCGGGCCACGTACTCGCAGGACTACCTCGAGGACGCCCTCGTCACACATCCCGACATCGCCCGGGGGCTCGTCGAGGTGTGGGAGGCGCGCTTCGACGCCGACCGCTTCGGCCCCGACGAGACCGGCCCGCGGGCCGAGGCCGAGGAGGCCGCCGCCGGGCGGGTGCTCGAGGCCCTCGACGAGGTGTCGAGCCTCGACCACGACCGCATCATCCGGGCCTTCCTGGGCGTCGTGCGGGCCGGGCTGCGCACGAACTTCTACCAGCAGGGCCGCGACGGGGCCGAGCACCTGCCGTACGTCTCGCTCAAGCTCGACCCGCGCAAGGTCCCCGACCTGCCGGCGCCCCGGCCGCAGTACGAGGTCTTCGTCTACAGCCCGCGCGTCGAGGGCGTGCACCTGCGTTTCGGGCCGGTCGCCCGCGGCGGGCTCCGCTGGTCGGACCGTCGCGAGGACTTCCGCACCGAGGTGCTGGGCCTCGTCAAGGCGCAGATGGTCAAGAACGCCGTCATCGTGCCCACCGGCTCCAAGGGCGGCTTCTACGCCAAGCAGCTGCCCGACCCGGCGGTCGACCGCGAGGCCTGGTTCGAGGAGGGCAAGGCCGCGTACCGCACCTTCATCTCCGGGCTGCTCGACATCACCGACAACCGGGTGTCCGGCGACATCGTCGCGCCCGAGCGGGTCGTGCGCCACGACGGGGACGACCCCTACCTCGTCGTCGCCGCCGACAAGGGCACCGCCACCTTCTCGGACATCGCCAACGGGGTCGCGCAGTCCTACGGGTTCTGGCTCGACGACGCGTTCGCCTCCGGCGGCTCCGCGGGCTACGACCACAAGGCGATGGGCATCACCGCCCGCGGCGCCTGGGAGTCGGTCAAGCGCCACTTCCGCGAGATGGGCGTGGACACCCAGAGCCAGGACTTCACCGTCGTCGGGGTCGGCGACATGAGCGGCGACGTGTTCGGCAACGGGATGCTCCTGTCCGAGCACATCCGGCTCGTCGCGGCCTTCGACCACCGGCACGTCTTCGTCGACCCCTCGCCCGACGCGGCGACGTCGTACGCCGAGCGCCGGCGGCTGTTCGACCTGCCGCGCTCCTCGTGGGACGACTACGAGCGGTCGCTCATCAGCAAGGGCGGCGGGGTGTTCCCGCGGACCCTGAAGTCGGTGGCCATCACGCCGCAGATGCGCGAGGCCCTCGGGATCCCCGCGGGGGTCGAGAAGATGACGCCGTCCGAGCTGATCCACGCGATCCTGCTCGCGCCGGTCGACCTGTTGTGGAACGGCGGCATCGGCACCTACGTCAAGGCTTCCTCCGAGGACGACCTCGCCATCGGGGACCGCGCGAACGACCCGATCCGGGTCGACGGCAACGAGCTGCGCGTCCGGGTCGTGGGGGAGGGCGGCAACCTCGGTCTGTCCCAGCTGGGCCGGATCGAGGCCGCGTTCCACGGCGTCCGGGTCAACACCGACGCCATCGACAACTCGGCCGGCGTCGACACCTCCGACCACGAGGTGAACATCAAGATCCTCCTCGGCGAGGTCGTCCGCTCCGGCGACCTCACCCTGGAGCAACGCAACGAGCTGCTCGCGTCGATGACCGACGACGTGGCCGACCACGTGCTGCGCGACAACTACGAGCAGAACGTCCTCCTCGGCAACGCCCGGGCGCAGGAGCACACGATGGTCACGGTCCACGAGCGCTTCATGCATTGGCTCGAGGAGCGCGGTCTGCTCGACCGCGCGCTGGAGTTCCTGCCCTCGGACGCCGAGCTAGAGAAGCGCCACAAGGCCGGTCTCGGGCTGAAGAGCCCCGAGTTCTCGGTGCTCGTGGCGTACGCGAAGCTGGCGCTCAAGGAGGACGTGCTGGCCAGCTCGATCCCCGACGACCCGTACTTCGAGGCGACCCTGGCCGAGTACTTCCCCGGCCCGATCCAGGAGCGGTACGCCGACCAGCTGGCCGGCCACCCGCTGCGCCGCGAGATCATCACGAACTCGCTCGTCAACTCGATGATCAACCGCGGCGGCATCACCTTCGCCTTCCGCGCCCAGTCCGAGGCCGGCGCCAGCGCCGAGCAGATCACCCGGGCCTTCGTCGTCGCGCGGGAGGTGTTCGATCTCGCCGACTACGTGCGCCGGGTCGAGGCGCTCGACAACGTCGTCCCGACGGCCGCGCAGACCGCGCTCTACCTGGAGTTCCGGCGGCTCCTGGACCGGTCGGTGCGGTGGATCCTCACCTCGCGCCCGTCGGTGCTCGACATCTCGGCCGAGGTCGAGCGCTTCGCCTCCGTGGTCCGCGAGCTGGCGCCGACGGTGCAGGAGCTGCTGCGCGGCGACGAGCAGCAGCGGCTGGAGCAGCGTGCGGCCGAGCTGGAGGAGACCGGGGTGCCCGAGGACCTCGCCCTGTGGGCGGCCTCGCTGCTCGACCAGTACTCGCTCCTCGACATCATCGACATCGCCACCGACACCGGCCGGGACCCGCGGGAGGTCGCGCCGCTGTACTACCTCGTCTCGGAGCGGTTCGGCATCGACACGATGCTCAGCAAGGTGACCCGCCTGCCGCGGGAGGACCCGTGGGACGCGCTGGCCCGGGGCGCGCTGCGCGACGACCTGTACGCCGTGCTCGAGTCCCTGACCCGGTCGGTCATCGAGACCTCGGGGGCGGCCGACGTCGCCACGGACGACCCCAACGCGCAGTACGAGGCGTGGGCGGACGCGAACGAGGACTCGATCACCCGGGCGCGCTCGGCGCTGGCCGGGATCAAGCGGCTCGACGCGCCGAACATCGCGGCGCTGTCGGTCGCGCTGCGCACCCTGCGCTCGGTGGTGCGGGTCGGCGCCTCGTCCTGACCTAGGCTGCGAGTCGTGAGCACGCTGGCCGGGATGCTGCGGACGACGACGGACCTCGAGCCCGCGGAGTCCGAGTGGCTGCATCTGCTCGTCGGGGACTGGCAGCTCATCGCCGACCTGTCCTTCGCCGACCTCGTGCTGTGGGTCCGCGGCGGGCCCGACGGGTGGCGGGCCGTGGCGCACGTCCGGCCGAACACCGGGCCGATGGTGTTCTACGACGACATCGTCGGTCGCTCGTCCTCCCGGTCCCGGGCCGCGATGCTCGACGAGGCCGCCCGGCAGCGGCGGATCGTCGCGTCGCCGACGCCGGCCATCCGCGAGGAGATGGCGATCCGTGAGGAGGCCGTGCCCGTCGTCGCCGAGGGCCGCCTCGTCGCCGTCCTCACCCGGCACACCAACCTCACCGGTGGCCGCACCCCGAGCCGGCTCGAGCTGACGTACCGCGACCTCGCGGAAGGCCTGCTGCAGATGGTGGCGGCCGGCGAGTTCCCGGCGCCGTCGTCGCCGACGGGGCTGCGCCGGGGTGCGCCGCGGGTCGGTGACGGCGTCATCGACCTCGACGTCGACGGGGTCGTGCGCTACGCGAGCCCCAACGCGGTGTCGGCGATCCACCGGATGGGCCACCTCGGGGACGTCATCGGCGAGACGCTGGCCAAGGTCGTCGCCGACCTCGCGGCCGAGAGCGGCCGGAACGTCGACGAGTCCCTCGCTGTCGTCGTCATGGGCCGGGCCGCGTGGCGCACCGAGGTCGAGACCCGGACCGCGACCGTGACGATGCGGGCGATCCCGCTGACGACGAACGGCGTACGGCGCGGGGCGATGATCCTGCTGCGCGACGTGTCCGAGCTGCGACGCCGCGAGCAGGAGCTGCTGACCAAGGACGCGACGATCCGCGAGATCCACCACCGGGTGAAGAACAACCTGCAGACCGTGGCGGCGCTGCTGCGGCTGCAGGCGCGCCGGGTGCCCGAGGCCGGTGCCCGCTCGGCGCTCGACGAGGCGGTGCGGCGGGTGGGGACGATCGCGCTGGTCCACGAGACGCTGAGCGCCGGGTTCGACGAGATGGTGAGCTTCGACGAGATCGCGCGGCGGGGGTTCCGGGCCGTCGTCGAGGTCGCCACCACCCGGGAGCACCACGTGGAGTCGCGGTTCGTGGGGTCCTTCGGGCGGGTCCGCGCCGAGGACGCGACGGCCCTGGCGATGGTGATCTCCGAGCTCGTGCAGAACGCCGTCGAGCACGGCCTCGCGGACCGGGACGGCACCGTCACCGTCGAGGCGCAGCGGCAGCCGGCCGAGGGCGGGGACGAGCTGACGGTGACGGTGACCGACGACGGGGTGGGGCTGCCGGCGGGGTTCCGGCCGGTGCTCGCGGGTCTCGGGACCCGGATCGTCACCTCGTTCGTCCAGGACCTGCGCGGGCGGATCCGGTGGGAGAACGGGTCGCCGACGGGGACGACGGTGGTCTTCGTGGCAAAGCTACGGCCGGTCAGCGGGCGCTGACCGGCCGTCACGTGCGGGGGGTGGGGTCAGCCGGCGCGGCGGGCCCGGGCGTTACGTCGCTTGAGGGCACGGCGCTCGTCCTCGGACATGCCGCCCCAGACGCCGGCGTCCTGCCCGGACTCGATGGCCCACTTGAGGCAGGTGTCGAGAACCTCGCACCGCCGGCACACGGCCTTGGCCTCCTCGATCTGAGCGATCGCCGGGCCGGTGTTCCCGATCGGGAAGAACAGCTCGGGGTCCTCGTCGAGGCAGGCAGCGCGGTCGCGCCAATCCATGGATGGGGCTCCTTGGTCGGGGGTACTACAGAGGGGTGAAAAGGGGACCACCCGGGGCGAGGGTGGTCCTGGGTTGCGTCGCTGCAACCATGTAGCGGACGTGGTAAACGCAGACGTCCGAGTTGTTACTCTACCGTGACCCTCCCAGCGCGCCTAGGGGGATGCGCAGCACAGCCTAGGGGGATGTACCTCACGTTGTGGGGCGCAGTGTCGAGCGGATCACCCACGGTCAACGGGCGGGCCCGCCGGGGTGTTCCCGTGCGGCCGCTGGTTATCCTCGGGCGCGTGTCCGACCCTTCCCCCGTCCCCGACGCAGCGCGGGCCGTCCGGCCGGTGCACCGCGCCCGGACCGTAGCCGCGGTGCTGTGCGGGCTGGAGGCCGTGGCCCTGGTCGCCTTCGCGGGCTTCTACGTCTACGAGCTGGCCCTGGGACTGGGCACTGACCCCGCGCGTGTCGTGATGTCAGCGGTGCTCATCGTGCTGGCCGCGGCGGGGCTGGCGGTCCTGGCGCGGGGGTGGCTGCGGTGGACCCGGTGGCCGCGGACCCCCACGGTCGTCTGGCACCTGCTCCTGGTCCCGGTCGGATGGAGCGTGGCGCAGGCGGGGCGGCCGGGGCTCGGCGCCGCCGTCCTCGCGGTCGCGCTCGTCGCGCTGGGGGCGGCCTACGTCGCACCCCGCCCGGACGACACCGACGCCGACCCGGTCTGAGCCGGGGGCCGCGGGGCCACGAGCCCGAGGTCGAGTGCGTGCAGCACCGCGCCGAGCCGGTCCGCGACGCCGAGCTTGGTGTAGATGCGGCGCAGATGCACCTCCACCGTCCGCGGCGACGACCCCAGCTCACGGCCGATCCGCTGGGTGGTGTGGCCGGCGGCCAGCAGGGCGAGCACCTCGTGCTCCCGGCGGGTCAGGCTGGGCCCGCGCCCCGGGGGCGGCAGCAGGCCGGCCAGGGCGGCCAGGCCGGCGAGGCACGGCTGCAGCGTGGTGAGGCGGCGCAGCACCGGCTCGGTGAAGTCCGCCCCGGCCCGGCCGAGGGCGACGGCGGTGACGTCCAGGCCCCCGCGCAGCGGCACGGTGCACACCTGGTCGACCCCGTGGGCCTCGAGGGCGGCAGCCCGCTCCGGGGAGCCGCGCCACACCCGCCTGCCCCAGGTGCGTTCCGCCGAGCGGGGGGTGAGGTCGCCGCGGGTCGCGTCGGCGAGCAGCGCGGCGGGGACCCAGCAGGCCTCGGCGGCGCTCGCCGGGCCGCCGCGCAGGAGCAGGCCGACACGGGCGTCGGCGAGCCCGGTGAGCGCGTCGAGCATCGCGGCGCGCCGGCACGCCGGGTCGTGCGTCGCCGCCATCGCGGCGAGGAGGCCCGTGACGGCCTCGACGGTGAGGTCCCCGCTCCCCATCCCCGCAGGGTAGGGCCTCGGACCGCCCGTGACCAGGGGCTATGTCGTCACCCCGGTCCCCGGCCGCGGGCGGCCCGGCCCCGGCTCAGCCGGTGCAGTCGTACGCGGCGGCGGCGTCGATCCAGGTCATGACCATGTCCTCGGCGAGGGTCGAGCCCGCACCGAAGTACTCCAGGCCCTTGCCGTTGGCCCCGTTCGGGTTCGTCCGGCCGGTCTCCTTCGGGTCGCCGATCGTCATCTTCGCGAAGATCTTGATCCCGACCGGCATCCCCGCGGCGCGCAGGGCGTCGTAGCCGGCGTCGGAGGCCTCCGGGCAGGCGGCCTCGAAGCCGGCGAGCTCGGCCGCGCCCGCTTCGGCGCTGAAGACGAGCCAGTTCGGCGAGGACGGGCCGCTGAGGCTGTACATCGGCACGTAACAGTGGTGCGCCATCGCGGGCGCGGCGCCGAGGACGAGAGCCCCGGCCGCGGCGGTGCCGACGAGCACGCGTCGGCGAAGAGTGGTCATGACGGTCATGGTGTGTTCCCTCCTGCACAGCGGAGCCGGTCGGCCCCGACCAGCCATCGAAGCCGCTGGCGACCGGCTGCGGAATCAGGACTTCTACGTAGCCCACCCGGGCCGCATCACCGGCCGGGGTCGATGACCTGGATCGGGGTCGGGGCCCCGGCAAGGACGAGCACGCCCCGCCCCGGTTGGGCCGGCGCGGGGACCGCGAGGCGACGGATGCCGACGACGTCCCCGTCGCCGGGGTCGGGCTGGAGGAGCAGGGCGAGGCGGTGGCGGGCGGCGTCGACGTCGAGCCCGCGGAAGCGGGTGCGCAGGGCCGAGGTGGTGGTCGCGACGACGACCGCGCCCCCGTCCCGGTCGGCGAGGTCGGCGACCTCGATGAGCACCGGGAGGATCGCCGCACCGTCGAGCCGGTCCGCGTCGTCGACGAGCACGAGGAGGTCCGGGTGGTCGCGCCGGAGCGCGACGAGGACGTCGACGTCGTCGGGGCGCAGGGCGGGCCACGAGCCGTCGGGGCGCGACCGGGGAGGCCGGGGCCTGCCCCGGACCAGGACGACCGGCCGGCCGACGTCCGCGGCCGAGCGGGCGAGGACGTCGAGGGCGCTGGACCGGCCGGAGCCCGGGGCCCCGGCGACGAGCAGGCGGCGGCCGTGCGTGGCCGGGACCCAGGCCCAGGGCTCACCCGTGGGGCCCGCGATGCCGAGCGGCAGCGCCCTGGCGTCGTCCGCCGCCACCGGCCGGGCGTCCTCGCGGCGCACCGAGGGGGGGAGGGGCCGGAACCGCCATGGCGGCGGCCCGTCGCCCGGGCCCGCGCCCCGGACCAGGGCCGCGAGATCGGCCTCGCCGGGACGGGCGAGCTGGACCTCCAGGCCGTCGCCGGCCCGGACCGCCCGACCGGGGCGACCCGGGGGCACGGCCAGGCCGACCGGCAGCCCCAGGAGCGCGGTGTCGAGAGGGTCCAGCTGGCCGAGGGCCAGGACCTCCCCGCCGAGCGCCGACCACGTCGACCGCAGCAGCTCGCGCCCGCCCGAGACAGCGACGACGAGGCCGCACGCCGCACCGTCGCGCGCCACCCGGAGCAGGTCCTGCGACACCGGAGTCGGGTCGTGCGGGTCGTCGAGGTCGGTCAGCCGGTCCCAGCCGTCGACGACGAGGAGCGTCGTGACCGCCGTCGCGCTCGGCCCCGGGGGCCTCCGCCGGGTCACCGCGTCGAGGTGCTCGACCAGCGCCCGGACCGCGGCGTCGTCGTCGAGGCGCGCGAGGGTGCCCAGGTGGGGCAGGGCTGCGAGGTCGTCGTGCTCGTCACCGCGGGCCAGCACGTGTACGTGCAGCGCGGACCGGGGGAGGCTGCCGCAGGCCGCGACGACGAGGGCCCGCAGGGCCGTGCTGCGCCCACTGCGCGGAGTGCCGACGACGCGCCAGAGGGGCACGGCAGGCGTCCAGGTGAGCGCCGTCCGGCGCTGCCGGTCGGGGTCGTCGACGAGGCCGACACCACCGGGTCCCACCGACCCCGGGCTCACCAGATCCGGGAGGGGCGGCAGCCAAGCCTTGCGCGGCGGGGTGCCACCGCTGCGGCGGTGGGCCGCTGCGACGACCGCGACGACGGCGGCGGTCTCGGCGGCGCGGTCGTCGAGACCGCCGCCGGTGACCGGGGCGCCGCCTGCCGCACCGCGGATCGCGACCGTCGGCCCGCCCGGGCGCGCGGGCCGCACCAGAGCGGTCTGGAAGGTGCGCAGGACGCCGTCGCCACCTCGCGCGACCGCCCGTCCGGGTGTCTCGCCCGGCAGCTCGGCCGCTGCCGGGTCGTCGACGACGCTGACCGAGTCGGCCCGGTCGCGCACCCGGAAGGCGACTCGGAGGTTGACGTTCGCGTGGACCTCTGGGGTGACGGCCCCGCTCGGCCGCTGGGTCGCGAGCACGAGGTGGATGCCGAGGGACCGGCCCTGGGCTGCGAGGCGGACGAGCCCACGGACGAAGTCCGGCAGCTCGTCGACGAGGGTCCGCAGCTCGTCGACGACGACGACGAGCCGCGGGAGCGGCTGCAGCCCCGGGCGGCTCCGGTAGTCGGCGAGGTCGCCGGCGCCGACCTCCGCGAGCAGGCGCTCGCGCCGGCGGACCTCCGCGGTGAGCGACCTCAGCACCCGGCCGACGAGGTGGTCGTCGAGGTCGGTGACGAGGCCGACGACGTGCGGGAGCGACGCGCAGGGGCCGAACGCCGCCCCGCCCTTGAAGTCGACGAGCAGGACCGTCAGGTCCGCGGGCGGTGAGCCGAGCGCCAGGCCGGTGACGAGCGTGCGCAAGAACTCGGACTTGCCCGACCCGGTCGTGCCGCCCACCAGGACGTGCGGGCCGTCCGCCTCGAGGTCGATGGCGTGGGTGCCGGCCGTGCCGACGCCCACCGCCGCGACCGGGCCGCGCGCGGCCGCCCAGCCCGCGAGGACCGCCTCGGTGCTGATCGGGAAGGGGTGCAGGTCGGGCAGGTCGACGCTGGTGGGCAGGGCGCCCCCGTCGCCATTGGACTCCCGCAGCGGCGCGAGGGCCCGGGCGAGCCGGTCCCGCCAGGGCGCCCCCACCCCGTCGACGACGAGCCGCACCGCCCCGTCCGGCAGGTGCAGGACCCCGCCGCCGCCGGCGGTCGTCTCGAGGACGCCTCCGCAGCCGTCGGGGAGGTCGCCGCGGCTGCGGGCCGCCAGGACGGCCACGCCCCTGGCGGCCAGGGCCCGCGCGACCAGCGCGGGCACGTCCGGGACGTCGGCGGCGTCCTCGACGGCGAGCACCGGGCGGCCCGCGCCGGTGACGTGGGGGGCCAAGTGGCTCCAGGGGTGCAGGCCGGCGGCAGCAGGGCGCGCGCCGGAATGCCGGAGGAGCAGCCGGGTCGGGGGCGAGCGGACGAGCAGCTGGCCGAGCACGGCCGCCAGCACGGGAGTGGTCCGCTGGGCGGGCCCGGTGACCCCGAGGCAGCGGACGGCCTCGAGGTCGGCGAGGACGGGGACGTGCCGGGCCGTGCCAGGGGCGACCTCGCCGCCCTCGGCCCACATGGCGCGAGAGGGGACGTCGCCGAGGCCGAGGCGCACCACGAGGTCGTGCGGCCCCGACCACAGGCCGGGGAGGCGGTGCTCGGCCCGTCGCAGGATCTCGTCCGGGTCGGGGCGGGCGAGGAGGCGGGCGCGGCACTCGTGCGCGACCGCGTCCTCGAACCGACGGCGCGCCAGCGCCCTCGCCACCACATGCTCGGCGCGGATCCGCGCCCGGCGCCGTCGGCTGCCGACCCGGTCGGCGAGGCCGGTGGCGAGCAGTGCGACCGGCCCGATGAGCGCGAAGGCCAGCAGATGCGGGCCGAGGAAGACGGCCAGGACGGCGACGACCGGGACGGGGGCGAGGGCCGCGACCCAGGGGATCCGGGTGCGAGGTGGCTCGGCCGGCGGGGCCGGGGCCTCCACCCGGACGTCGGGCACGTCCGGCGCGGGGACGCACCCGGGGGACACCAGCACCGTCCCGTCCCCGGGGTGCACCACCGGGGTTCCGGGGCCCGGTGCCCGGCGGAGCCTCAGCGTGCTCGCCCCGATGACGACCGTGGAGCCGGTGTCGATGGCGACGCGACCGCCGACGGGCTCGCCGTCGACGCTCACGCCGTTCGTCGACCCGAGGTCGGTGACGAACACGCCGTCGGCACCGACGTCGACCCGGGCGTGTGAGCGGCTGAGCGACGGGTCGGCCAGGGACATCCCGCGCTGGGGGGACCGGCCGACCTCCAGCCCCGGTGGTGCCAGCGGATGGCTGCGCCCGGCGTCGGGGCCGCCGACGCACACGAGAGACAGCACCGGCCGCGGGCGGTCCCCTGCACCACCCGCGGCCGGACCCGTGGCACCCGGTGCGCCGAGGACCGCCACCGACACCCCGTCGAGCAGGGGCGGGTGGCCCACGAGCGACTCGTCGGGGAGCGGACGGCCGGCGACGGCGAGACCCGCGACCGGCATCCGCAGGTGGTCGGCCAGCGCAGCGCGCAGCCGCCCGACGTTCGCGCCGCCACGGGCCTCGACGACGAGGTCCACGGGGGCCGGGCGACGCCTCGGCACGTGGACCGTCATCCGGATCTCCATGCCGCACCACACTAGGCATCCCGGCCGACCCCGCCGGGAAGTTATCCACAGGTCGCCAGGCGACGGGGAGTGGCCGGAGGCCGCGGAGCCGGGGGGTCGCCAAGGCGCCCGGGGAGCGGTAACGTGACGGGCTTCGCGGGCCCCGTTCCGCGTCCTGAGGTGGTGTTGGTCATGCCCATCCGTACACGCAGCACGTCCGTGGCGCGGGCCGCAGGGGCCATCGTCGTGACCGCGTCCTTCGTCGCGGCGGCGTCGGCCCCGGCCCTGGGAGCCCCCGACCGTGCCGGGTTCCTCACCGGGGAGGACCCCTACATCACGCTGGCTCCGGGCGTACCCAAGGGGGCGTCCGTGACCCCGATCATCTCCTCCGGCGACACCCTCGGCGCCTTCGAGTTCCAGGGTCTGCCCGACGGCATCGGGGTGCGCTCGGGGGAGGCCCCGCACACCGTCGAGGTGTACGTGGCGCACGAGCAGACGACGGTGCCCTTCCGCGGCACGGCCGACTTCGAGGACGCCTCGGTCGCCAAGCTCACGCTGAGCACCGTCGGCGGCAAGGGGCGCGGTGGCGTCCTCGCCGCCGAGGTCGCGCTCGGCCCGGAGGTCGGCTTCCTCCGCTTCTGCTCGGCCGAGATGGTCGGCCCCGCCGAGGGCTTCGACACCGACGTCTTCGTCACCGGTGAGGAGACCGACGACGCGGGGCTCGCGGTGCCGGCCGGGGCGCCCTACGGGCCCGACCCGTTCCCCGGTGACGGGACCCGCCAGGGCGGGTACGCCGTCGTCCTCGACACCGCCACCGGCGAGTCCACGAGCGTCGCCGGCATGGGCCGGCTCAACCACGAGAACACCATCGCCCTCCCCGGGTACGACGAGATCGCGATGCTGACGACCGACGACACGTTCAACCGGCCCTCGGCCCAGGTGTACCTGTACCGGGCGGCCGACCAAGCCGGGGTCTTCGCCGACGACGGGCATCTGTGGGCGTTCCGGGTCACCGGCAAGAACGGTGCCCCCGTCGACCCGGCGGACCCGTTCAACGGCGCCAACGACTACGGCGACGTCCGGCCCGGGGACGACCTCACCGGCGAGTTCATCCCCGTCCCCGACGACATCGCGCGCGGCCAGACGGGCGCGCTGCCGCAGGCCGCGCTCGAGTCGTGGTCGAACGCGCACAACGTCTTCCAGTTCGTGCGGGCCGAGGACATCGCGTACGACAAGAACGACCCGCACGTGGTCTACATGGCCGACACCGGCGGTGGCGGCGTGGTGCCGGACCCGGCCACCGGGCGGCTCGCCCGCGGTCCGGGGGCCGGCGTCTCGCCGAACGGTGCCGTCTTCCGGTTCGAGTTCGACCACGACGACCCGACCGTGGTCACGAGCTTCGGCAAGCTCGCCCAGGGCGACGACCCGGGTGCCGGCGCCTACGTCCCGTTCGTCAGTCCCGACAACCTCGACACGAGCCGGAACAGCCTCATGGTCCAGGAGGACGCCGACGACGCGAAGGTGTGGCAGCACCGGCTGCGGCAGGGCACCTGGGCGCCGGTGGCGACCGTGAACGACCCCGACGGCGAGTCCAGCGGCATCGTCGACGTGTCGGCGTGGTTCGGCGGCGGCACCTGGCTGCTCGACGTGCAGGGCCACGGCCGCAACGTCCGGGAGAGCCTCCAGGACGGCGTGCTGCGCAAGCTCGAGTCAGGCCAGCTCATGCTGCTGAAGGTCCCGGGCTCCTGACCTGGCACGCGGCGCCCCGCTGACGGGGCACGAGCGATCGGAGTCGCTGCATGAAGCCGCAGCTCAACCACCTCATCGTCTGGGCGAGCGACCGCCGGGTCGCCGCCGAGTTCTTCGCCGACATCACGGCGATGGGACCGCCGACCGAGTTCGGTCACTTCACGCAGGTCGAGACCGGAGCGGCGTCACGCTCGACTTCGCCGACTCGGACGGCACCGCGAGCGGCATGCACCTCGCGTTCCTGGTCACCGAGCGTCAGTTCGACGAGATCGTCGGCCGGATCAAGGCCGAGGAGCTCCCGTACTGGGCCGACCCTCGCCGGTCACAGCCGGGCCGGATCAACCACCACGACGGGGGACGCGGCGTCTACTTCAGCGATCCGAACACCGACGTCGGGTGGGAGATCATCACGAGGCCGTACGGATCCGGCCCCGACGAGACGTCATCACGAGGATGAGGTCTGTCCGCGGCGCGCGGGCTTCCCTACGAGGGGCACTCGAGGGTGTGCAGGTACTGCTCGCACTCTGCGGGCGTGAGGGAGCGGTGGACCCTGTCGCGTGCGATGGCGACGAGCTCGGCCGGGTCCAGAGCCCAGATGCGGACGACGTCGTCCGGTTGCGAGGCGGTGGCCAGCCGCCGACCGTCCCGGGAGAAGGCGACGTTGTCGATCCCCGCCGCCAGCCTCGGGAGTCGGAGGACGGTCTCGCCGGTGGTGGCGTCGTAGAGCGCCGTGGCACCGTCCGCACCGGCGACGGCGACGGTGGTGCCGTCGGGGCTGAAGGCCATGTCGACGATGTTCGCGGTGTGACCGCCGAGGCTCGACACGTGCTCCTTCGAGGCGGCGTCGTAGACCTCGACCGTGGCGTGGAACGTCCTCGTCGCGAGCAGGGTGCCGTCGGGTGAGTACGCGTGCCTGTCCCCGATCGGGACGTCCCACCTCTCGACCGTGTCGGACTGCCAGTCCCAGAGCAGCAACCTCCCGTCGGTCGCCCCTCCGGGCGTCGGGTTGGCCTCGACGACGCTGACCACGCGTCCGCCGGGGGCGAACTTGGGGCCCGACAGCAGCGGCCTGCCCGGCTCCGCGCCGCGGAAGGCCAACACCGCCCCGTCGATGCCGAGGACCGCAACGCCACTGTCCGTCGCGAAGGCGAGCCGCTGGTCGTCCTGGCTGAACGAGGGACGGTGCAGCCACCCCCCGGGAGCCTCGTCGAAGAGCTCCTCGCCGGTACGCAGGTCCCACAGCCGCGCGGTGATGCCACCACCCGCCGCCAGCATCGTCCCGTCCGGACTGATGGTGATCTCCCGAACGGCGTCCGGCGATCGCCCCGGCTCCGCGGGGACGAGACGCTGTACCTCGCTCTGGTCGCTCGTGTCCCAGACCGTGACCGACCCCTCGCCGCTGGTCGTCGCGACGTGCCCGTCCGGCGTGAACGCGACATCGCTCCAGGTGGACGAGTTCGCCGGCACGTTGGCCACCTCGGCGTCACCACCGATACCGAGGTCCCAGACGGTGACGGCGCCGATGTTCTCCTGGCCACTCAGCAGCCGGAGGCCGTCGGGAGAGAAGGAGAGCCCGTTGATCGGTCCGGTCGCGCCACCGGCGAGAACGAACGCAGGCTCGACCGCGCGGGTGGTGACGTCGAACACGTGCACGGCGCCGTCGACCCCAGCGGCTGCCAGCCGGTCCGAGTCGGGTGACCAGGCCAGGCTGCGGGCCACGCTGACCATCTGGTCCACCACGTGCACGGTGTCACCGGTCCGGGCATCGCGGATCCGCACGGTGGCGTCGTCTCGGGCAGCCGCCAGCCAGGAGCCGTCGGGGCTGTAGCGCACCGTGCCCACCGGCTCGTCACGGTCCGGGATGAGGTACTCGATGCTCCCGGTCCGCACGTCCAGGACCCGGGCGTCCGTCTCGCCGTAGGTCGAGACGGCGACGGACCGACCGTCCGGGCTCAGTGACGTCCATGCAGGTCCTTCCGGGACCTCGAGCTCGACGACGTCACCGCCCGAGGCGGCGTCCACGACCCGGACCACACCCTCGTCCGTCCACGCTGCGGAGAGTCGCCCCGAGTCGGCGGCGAAGGACGGGCCCCGCACCTCCTCGGTGCCGAGCACCTCCGCCACGAGCCGGCCGTCGGCCGCGTCCCACACGCGCAGTGCGCCGTCGTCGCCGGTGGTGGCGAGCAGGCCGTCGGGGCCGAACGCGACGTCGTTGACGTCGATCTCGTGACCGACGAAGGAGAGCACCGACTCCCCGGTGTCGGCGTCACGGATGTCGACGAGGCCGGAGTCCTCCGGGCCCTCGGTGACGAACACATTGCCGCCCGGGGCCCAGGCCACGGGGCCGCCCAGCCCCGGCACGACGAGGTCGATCCTGGAGGAGGTGACCGCGGTGTGGAGGGCCTCGAGGGCCTCGCGCTCGGGGGCCTCGGTGCCGCCTTCCGAGAGGCGGGCGGCCTCGAGCCCGAGCAGGATGGCGAGCTGGGGGTCACTCTCGGCCGCCGCTCGGGAGGCGGCGGACAGCTCGCGCACCTGGGCGACCAGAGCCTGTGCGTCGGCGCGCCGTCCTTCCTGGAGCGCGACGGCTCCGGCGCCGAGGGCAACGACGAGCACTGCGGCGACTCCTCCGAGCGCGAGCCTGAGGCGGCGGTTGGCGCGCCGCTGCTCGCGCAGCCGCTCCTCCGCGGACCTGGACTCCTCGTCCGCCAGTGCCTTCCCCTCCTCGAGGAAGGCCCGTTCCGTCGGGGTCAGCTCGGCGCTCGTCTCCCCGCGCCACTCGAGTGCTCTCACCAGCCGGGTGCCCCGGTACAGCTCACTCGGCGGACGACCCATGGCCTCCCAGGAGGCCGACGCGACGGTGAGATGCCGCAGGATGCGCTGCCCCTCGACGTCCTCGTCGAGCCAGCTGCGAAGCCGCGGCCAGGCTGCGATCAGGGACTCGTGGGCGAGCTCGACCACCTTCCCGTCGCTGGTCACCAGGCGCGCCGCGACCAGGACCTCGACCAGCGACTCCCATGGGCTGCCGCCCGGGATGACCCGGCGGGGGAGGGGACTGCGGACCGCGTGGTCGTCCGTGGAGGTGACCAGCCGGAGCAGGAGCTCGCGCAGTCCCTGTCGCTGCTCCGCGTCGAGACCCTGGTAGACGTTCTCTGCGGTGCGGGCTACGGCTCCGCGGATCCCTCCGGCGGCGCGGTATCCGGCCACGGTCAGGGTCCGTCCTTCCCGCTGGCCCCAGGTCTGCGCCAGGGCGTGCGAGAGCAACGGCAGGGCGCCGGGCTCGTGGGAGACCTCCTCCACCAGCAGGTCCACCAGGCCGGGCTCGAGGAGGAGCCCCGCCCGTCGCGCCGGCCCCTCGATGGCGGAGCGCAGGTCAGGCTCGCTCATCGGTGCCAGGAGGTACAGGCCACGCTCCACCAGCCGGGCGAAGTCGCGGTGCTCCGTGAGCTCCCCGAGGCGGTCCGCGCGCAGCGCGGCCACGACGGCGGCGCCGGAGGCGGTGTGTCCCACGACGGCGTCCAGGAAGGCGCTGCGTTGCCGACCGTCCCGACAGACCGTCACGAGCTCCTCGACCTGGTCGACCACGAGCGTCCGCGAGGTCCCGATCACCCCCGCGTCGGTCAGCGCGGCGACAGGGTGGGCACCCGGGGAGATGATCGCGACGTCGTCCCCGTCACGCTGGGCGGCCGCAGCGACCCCGGCGCGCACGAGCGACGACTTGCCCGCGCCGGACGGACCCACCACGACGAGGGCCCCCTCACGGTCGAGGATGGCGTGGCACGCCTCGATGTCGCCGTCCCGTCCGAAGAAGTCCTCCGCCTGGTCGATCCCGTAGGGCAGCAGGCCGCGGTACGGGCACACCGGCGATGCGCTCTCGGCGGGGCGAGGCGTGAGCGACGGGTCCTGGTCCAGGATCGCCCGCTCCAGGGCCAGCAGGTCCGGACCGGGGTCGAGCCCGAGCTCGCCGACCAGCACCGTCCGGGCCCGCCGCAGTGTGGCCAGTGCCTCGCCCTGGCGTCCGGCCTGGTACTGCGCCCGCGCCAACAGTCCCCACCGCGGTTCCCGGAGGGGCTGAGCGGTGACCAGCGCGGCCGCTTCGGGGAGGACCTCCCGCCAGGCTCCCGCTCGGAGTGAGGCCTCCACCCTGAGCTCCTCGGCGTCGTGGTGGAGCGCCTCCAGGCGGCCGGTGGCGGCCGCCGCGGGCTCCCAGTGCTCGAGGTCGGTGAAGGCCGGGCCGCGCCACAGCCCGAGGGCCTGCGTGAGGGTGAACCGGGCACGCTCCGGTTCGCCGAGCGTCAGCAGCTCCTCACCCCGGCGGACCAACCGCTCGAAGCGGACGGCGTCGATCTCCTCGTCGGGGAGTGCGAGGACGTAACCGTGGTCGGTCGTGGCGACCGACTCCGGGCCGAGGAGCCTGCGGATGCGGACGACGCAGCCCTGCACCACCTTGTGCCACGTCGCCGGCGGGGACTCGCCCCAGATGGCGTCCGCCAGCCGGGCGGCGCTCACCGCTTCATGCGGCTGCATCGCGAGCGCCGCCAGGACTATCCGGTCTCTCGGCGCGACCCGCGCGGCGTTGCCGTCGAGCGACACCGGACCGAGCACGTTCACGCCCATATATCGAGGGTCACGGCCCGGCCGCGAGCCGTCAACACCGTCGTTACCGTGCCGTTACCGCACGTCAGGGCCAACACCACCGCCGCGGCGCGCCACCCCTGCGGGCCCGAGGTGGCGTGCAGGGCCCTGCGCACGACTCACTCAGCGGTGGAGGGGCGTGCGCCTGTGCGGCGTCATCGGGTCGCGCTGGTGCAGCTGGGCGAGTCGCCGGCCGCCGGCGAGCGCGTTCCCGAGCAGGTCCCGGGTCGTCCACCGCGTCACGGGGCGGCGTTCGGCGGGAGGCATGGCGCTTCTTCCCAGTGCTGCGAAGAAGGCGAGGAGGACAACGACGAACATCACGGTGGGAAGCATGAGATCGCTCCTTTTCGGTCGCGGACCCTGGTGATCCGATGGGGACAGGTGTCTCTCGACCCGGTGTCGTCGCCGCGTCACGCGGTATCGGCTCGGAAACAGTCGTCGGGGCCGGCCTGGTCACGGTCCGCCGGCAACCAGGACGGGTCCACGGATCAGCGCTGGACTCCGTTCCACCAGCACCTGACGACACGCCAGTCACTTGGGAAACGACTTGTCCACAGGCTCGACCGCCCGGGGTGCGGATCGGCGGGCGGTGCGGTTCGCTGGGCGTGCACGACATGGACGGGGGTGGGGCCTGCGTCCGAAGGGGAGGGGGTTGCATGGATGCCGGCCACACGCTCGAGGGCGAGGTGCGCGAACTGATCCGCCGGTCGGGGCTGGACCCCGCGCGGGACGAGGCCGCGGTGCGCAGCCTCGTGCGCGACGCCGTCACCGACTACGACGAGCGGTCGATGCACGGCGGGCTCCCGCTGCTCGACGACCTCGACTCCATGGCGAAGACGCTGTGGGACACCGTGGCCGGATACGGGCCGCTGCAGCAGTACTTCGACGACCCGCGGGTCGAGGAGATCTGGGTCAACGAGCCGTCCCGGGTGTTCGTCGCGCGCGACGGAGTGGCCGAGCTGACGACGACGCTGCTCACCCGCGACCAGGTCCGTGACCTCGTCGAACGGATGCTCAAGTCGTCGGGGCGGCGCGTCGACCTCAGCTCCCCGTTCGTCGACGCGGTCCTGCCCGACGGCAGCCGGCTGCACGTCGTCATCCCCGACATCAGCCGGGAGCACTGGTTCCTCAACATCCGCAAGTTCGTCGTCAAGGCCGACTCGCTCGACGACCTCGTCCGCCTCGGCACCCTGACGGCCCAGGCGGCCCGGTTCCTCGAGGCCGCCGTGGTGTCGGGGCTCAACATCCTCGTGGCGGGCGGAACCCAAGCAGGAAAGACGACCCTTCTGAACTGCCTCGCCGCCGCAGTGCCCGCGCGCGAGCGCCTGGTCACCTGCGAGGAGGTCTTCGAGCTGCGCATCCCGCACCGGGACGTCGCTGCCATGCAGTGTCGGCAGTCGTCACTCGAGGGGACGGGGGAGATCCCCCTGCGTCGCCTCGTGAAGGAGGCGCTGCGGATGCGGCCCTCGCGGATCATCGTCGGCGAGGTCCGCCAGGCCGAGAGCCTCGACCTGCTCATCGCGCTGAACAGCGGGCTGCCGGATATTGTCAATAGACAATTCACTGTGACATACTGCCTAGATGAGCCAGCGCGCCGCGATCTACTGCCGCATATCCGAGGACCGCACGGGCGCTGGCCTTGGTGTCGAGCGTCAGCGCGAGGACTGCGAGCGCCTAGCCGAGCGTCTCGGCGTAGCGGTTGTGGCGACGTACACCGACAACGACGTATCCGCGTACTCAGGGCGCACGAGGGCCGGCTATGTCGCGCTGCTCGATGCAATGCGGGCCGGCGACGTCGATGTCGTGCTCTCGTGGCATGAGGACCGCCTACACCGGTCCCCGCGTGAGCTCGAGGACTACATCGACGCGTGCGAACCTCGTGCGGTTGTGACGCACTTTGCCCAAGCGGGACAGCTCGACCTGTCGAGCGCGTCGGGTCGCATGACTGCACGAATCCGCGGGGCGGTGTCACGGCAGGAGTCCGAGCACAAGTCGGAGCGCATCCGGCGCGCACAACTACAGGCCGCCCAGGCAGGCAAGTGGCTCGGGGGGGCGCCACCGTTCGGATGGCGCGTGCAAGCCGATGGGTCGGCCACGCTGAACCGGGCCGAGGCCCGGGAGGTCCGCAAGGCGTCCGAGGCGATATTGGCCGGGGCGTCGTTAGGCAGCATCGTGGCCGACCTGAACCGGCGAGGCGTCACCACGTCGACCGGGAGGCCGTGGAACTACACGAGTCTGCGGCAGGTTCTGGAGCGGCCGAGGAATGCGGGGCTATCCATGCTGCGCGGGGAGGTGGTCGGCAAGTCGACGTGGCCGGCGATTGTCAGTGAATCGACGTGGCGCGGGGTGTGCGCCGTGCTGCGCGACCCGAGCCGCAAGCGCTCGACAAGCAACCGGGTGCGGCACCTCCTGGCCGGCATCGCAACCTGTGGCGCCGAAGGGTGCGGGCTGCCGCTCAAATCGGCGTCAGTCACGACAAGCAGGCCGGGCACCTATCGCACGGTCTACCGATGCCCAGCCACCGGCCCGGGCCACGTCGCCCGAGACGCCGACGCCCTGGAGGCGCACGTGGTCGGGGTGCTGCTCGGGGTGCTGTCGAAGCCGGAGAACGCGCCCGCCCTGGCGGGAGAGGATGCCGCGACGTCGCCCGAGGCGCTAAGGCTTGAGGCTGTCGCACTGCGGGCACAGATGGGGGAGGCCGCGGACATGTACGCAGAAACGAAGATCACCGGGGCCCAGCTCGCCAAGATCAACGCGCGGCTACAGGAACGGTTGGACGACGCCGAGGCCGCAATGGCTCGGACTGCCCGGGGCAGCGCCCTGGCGTGGTTCGCCGGCCGTGACCCGGTGAAGGTTTGGAAGTCGCTCAGCATCGACCGCAAACGCGACGTAGTGCGCGAGGTGATGACCGTTAGAGTGCTGCCGTCCGGGCGCCGGGGCAAGGTCTATGACCCTGACCTAGTCAGGATCGAGCCGAGGGGGCAGCAGTGAGTAGGCGACAGCGCACGCCGCGCCCGATCCCCGACGCGATCCGCTTTGACATTGAGTGCGACGGCTCGCGGTCGCATAGCGTTCGCCGAATCGCTCGGGTTCGCCTCACTCCCCGCCCCGACCTGGGCGACCTGAACGGCGGATATGCCGTGCGCGTCGAGTATGTGCGCGTCGACGACGACCCTGAGGACAACGACCGCACTTTTCCCGTGCGCCCGGCAGGTTCGCTGAGTCACATGACCCGTGCCTTTCCCTGCCGCGACTGCGGCCGGGACAAGAAGCTGCGTGACGTGAATGTCGTTGCCCTTGGACTGAAGTTGGCCGAGGTGGGGGCGCGCCGAGTGCGGTTGCGTGAGATCCCGTAGAGCGGGGTGCGCTATACTTAGCAACGAATAGCGCAAGCCGGTCAGGTATGGCCGTTCACAAATCCACTTGAAGCGCCTCCAGTAGAGGTGGGAAACCACTTGCCCGGAGGCCATTTTCATGGGCTGGACCAAGACCCGATCCCAGATCGCACATGCCAAGAAGCGCGATCCCAACGCCGACGTAACCGAGCTGCGACGACTCCTCAAGGCTGAGCGCCTCGAGGAGCACATCGCCAAGCGAGTAGCCGAGTGGCCGCCGCTGTCGCAGGCTCAACTTGACCGGCTGAGCATCCTCCTCCGCGGCGGTGATGTCGCGTGACTGGCCCCCCGGGCAGCGAACAGCGGCCCCGGCAGAGGACCGAGACCGCTGAAGTTCGCTGGGCTGGCGACTCCTCAAGTGTACGACGGCTGCACGTCCCGCCGCTGGCAACGTTCTCGCCCGGCGACGCGATCCGTGCCGAACTGGGCTGGCTTGCACGGCCTCCCGCGGTGTCCTGTCCTTGGTGCCACGCCGACCCGGGTGAGCCCTGCCTGTCCGCCAGTGGTCGCCGGCCGGTCCGCTCCCGCCGCCTTCGCCACTCCCTGGATGGCTGCCACCCGTCGCGGAGGTTCGCCGCATGACGTACATCAAGCTCCCGCACACCGACCTTGACGACGAGCGCTGGATCGACGCCGGTTCGGACGCCTTCGCGGTGCACTGCGCGGCGATGGTCTGGTGCGATCGCCGGCTCACCGATGGCCGGATCTCACGGTCTATGGCCCTTCGTTGCGCCCTGGCTGTGCCGCTCGAGCGCGTGGCTGAGGCGGTCGCAACCCTCACCGAGCACGGTTTCTGGGTCGAGGACGGCGACGGCTACGTGATCGTTGACTACCTCGAGCACGCCTTCCCAGCGAACCAAGTGAAGCGGACGCGAGAGAGGTGGGCTCGGGACAAGGCGCGCAGGCGGCAGCACTCCATCGGCGATCACGAGTTGTGCGTGGACCCGAAGTTCTGCGAGGTCCGCAAGGCGGAACTGACCGCGGACTCCACTCCGGATTCCACCGTGGAATCCCCTGGTGGAGGCTCACGCCTAGACCAGACCAGACCAGACTCGACCAGACCAGACCGGAGGTCTGGGTCTGGGAGAGGCGCCGAGGGCGACTCCGCTGGAGCTACGTCGCCACGGCGCGGAGAAACCTGCCCGCACGGAGTCACGAACGGCATCTTCCTCGGGCAATGCGAGACCGACGAGTGCACCGCGGCATGGCAAGACCTCAGCAGCACGGCAGGGGTGGCGTCATGACCTGCCAGTCCTGCGGAGGCATCGCCACCGAACGGCCAGCCCTCTGCGACGCCTGCCGTTCCGAACGGGCCATTCACGGCCGCGCGAAGGCCGCACAGCGCCGCAGGATCCTCCAGAGCCGCCTCACCGCAGCGAGCAACCGCAGGAGGTCCCGATGACCCCCCACCAGATCCTCGAGCGACGACTGACCACCCTCGCCGAAAACGGCACCCGCCCACCATGCGCTACCGACCCCGAGAGGTGGATCGGAGACGACCCGACCGCCAGAGCCTTCGCGATCTTCGAGTGCGTCGGCGGCTGCCCCGCCCTCAGCGAGTGCCGAGCCGCCGGAGTCACCGAGAGCCACGGCGTCTGGGGCGGTATCGACCGCAGCAAGACGACCCGACAGAGGAAGACGACAGCGGCATGACACGAAGAGAGCACCCCATGACCCCGACCAATTCACACCCGACCCCGGACGACGACCGCGAAACGCTGCGCACGTTCGCCCGCCGGCTGTTCAGCGATCCCGACGCACCCGCCGAGACAGACGCCGAGGCCGACGAGGGCGACCCGGCCCTGGGCAATGTCTCGCCCCGCGAAGGCATGGGAGCCGCGCAGCCCGCGGACCCCAGGGCCGACATGGCTGCGTTTGCACGGGCACTGTTCGGGAGGGACTGGTGAGCATGACCACGCCCGGCAGGCTGCCCGACGCACTCGTCCAGGACGCCCACGAGCTCGCCGAGGCCCTGGCCCGCGTGGCCGGCGACGAGGCAGCCGTGCTCGCCGTCATCGCCCGGACAGCCCGCACGAGAGACCCCCAAGCCGCTGCCGCGTTCTGCGTGGCCGCCCTCGCGTACACGTACGGCCGCTGCGTCGTGCTGACCCACCCGCTACCCCCCAGCGACAACACGCCCAAGGAGAAGACCCCATGAACACCACCCGAGCCACCATCAACCTCACCGAGCAGGCATTCCGCAACCTCGGGCTCAGCCTGCCCAAGAAGATGACGGACGAAATCGCACGCGTCACGGCCGCACTCGCCGACCGAGGCGCATTCACGCCGAATCTCGAGGCCCTCGGAAACGCCACGGCCGAAGCCATGATCGACGGCCGCGACCCGCTGACCGATCCGGCGGTGGACCTCGAGCTCAAGCGCCAGCAGCTCGCCACGCTGCGAATCAGCGAACACCTAGACGCTGTGATCGAGCGACGACGAGCAGCCCTCGTGAACGCGCACCTACCGGCCATCATCGACGCCCTGGCCGGCGTCGTGAAGGAAGCCGACGCCGCGCTGCACGAGGCACGAGAAGCCATCCCGGGCCTCGACCTCACAGACCCTGCGTTCGGCTCGCTCGTCCCGCCGTCGAAGCTCCCCCTGTGGGGCAATGCCCGCCGGGCCGCCGACCGTGCCAGCACCGCAGCCCAGACCTGGACTCTCCTGGCCTCCGCGCTGAACTTCGGCCGCGAGTACCCCTCCCACCGACCGCTCATCCTCGCCGACCTCACCGCCACCGAGCGCGACGCACTAGGACGGGAGGCCAAAGCCGACGCCGCGCTCCACGCCGGGCACCGAATCTCCCTCGCCACGCCAGAAGTGTTCACCGAGCGGGTCCGACGGGTCGTGGACGGCCGAGCAGCCCTCGAGACCGAGCGCCTCGCCACGCAGTCAGCGACCCAAGGCGCTCGTCACCGCTTCATCGCCTGACTTCCAAGAACGCCGGCCGACCTCGCACAGCCAACGGGGTCGGCCGGCACACAACCACACCGATAGAGAGCCAACAATGGCAACCCAGAAGACCCCACCCCCTCCGCGGGGACTGCGCCAGAGCGGGCGCTCCCTGTGGACCGCTGTCCTGACGACCTTCGACCTGGACGAGCACGAAAGCGCGATCCTCACCCAGGCATGCCGCATCGCCGATCTGTGCGACACCCTCCAAGGCACCCTCGACGCCGACGGCATCATGTCCGAGTCCTCGCAAGGCACCCGCGTCCACCCTGCCGCCGTCGAGCTGCGCCAGCAAGGCATCGCCCTAGCGCGCCTCATGACCGCGCTGCGCATCCCCAGCGGAGAGGCATCCGAGGGCCGCGCACAGGCTCGCCCCGGAGCTCGAGGCGTCTACCCCATCGGCGGTACGTCATGAGGCGACGAGTCAGCGAAGACCGGACTCCGCCCCGGTGGCTCCTCGAGCCGCGACCCGACGACTTCCCACACCCCGCATGCCATTGGGAGTGCGCCTACTGGGCAGAAGCCACCGCGTGGCATGAGAAGCACCCGGACACCGCGGCCCCACTCGGCGCCGGCCCCGACACGCCGTTTCACCCGGAGCGGATCTAATGCGCCGCCGCAAGGACGATCACGAGACCGGCAGCGCGGCCGAGATCGTGGCGCTGTACGCCCGAGTCAAGACCGACGCCGCCGCACTCGACGCCGACTCCGCGACACGCGCCACCTACGTGCGAGACGTGCTGGCCCTACACGGGACAAACCCCCTGCAGGCAATGCGCGCACGGCTGTGGCTCCAGCAGGGCCGCGCAGACGAGGGCTGGCGCGGATGAGCAAGGGCCGATCTATTCAGCGACGGGGGGATATCTCACGGCCGGACGGGTGTGTCCTGCATGGCCGCCGCGGGGGCCCCTCCCCAGGGGTCGCGGCGGCCGTCAGCGACGAGACGAAGGCAAACCAGATGGCACCGACTGATGCGGCTGCGATGCGGCTCCTGTATCCGACGCTTGGACGGGCTGAGCCCCGCCTCTATCACTACACGAGCCTGGCCAACCTGCCGAGGATTCTGGAGGCTGGGTTCATCGACGTCACGAACCCCAGTACGTCGCCGAGGCGGGAGCTGGATGCCCCGGAGGTCGTGTGGCTTACGGCGAACTGGCGGCCTGGCAGGTTCAAGCTGGTGACGGACGGCCACGAGCTGATCGACTACAGCCGGACTGCGGTGAGGTTCACGGTGTCGGTGCCGGAGCAGGAGACGATCCCGTGGGAGGAGTTCGCGCGGACCTGGGGCGAGTCGGAGGTTGTGATCAGGACAATGACTACCAACGGACATGTGCGGCGCTGGCGGGTGATCGAGCGCCCGATCCCGGCCACTGAGTGGGTCGAGGTCCGAGACATGCGTACCGATGAATTGATCCCGCTGGACACGCGGGGCGGCCCTCAGGGAGCCTCGCAGTGCAAGCGGGTGACGGAGCAGTGAACGTCCATGCCGCTGCCGACGACGGGGACCGGCGGGGGGCCCTAACGGTTTCAGGTGCAGCCCGAGTAGCCGTTCAGCCGGCCCTCCGCCATCGGCTGAACGACCGACTCGGATCAGCCGTTCGGCCGAGACGTGTGGCCGAAACTCTGACGCATCCTGCTGCTAGAGGCTCCATGCTCGTGCCCTATAGTCCGAACGTATGGGTACGGGGCGCTACTGGAAGAAGCACCCCCGAAAGGAACTGGAGGCAGTCCTTCAGACGTTCCACAAGCGAGGTTGGTCCATCGAGGACCCGCCCACGTACTACAAGGTCAAGTGCCCTTGCGGACGCCACATGAGGTGGGTCCACTTGACGCCGAGCGATCCGTACTACGTAACGAACACTCGCAAGTGGCTCGAGCGACAGCCCTGCATGATGGAAGAAGAGGAGGCGGACAGATGAGAATCGGTTGGTCCTTCCATGTTGAGATCCATGTCACAGACATGAGCAGCGAAGCCCTCGAGTCCAACGCGCAGGATCTGATGCAAGAGCTATTGGACCTGGAGGCAGCCGGGTGCGGCATCCACTCCGCAGCGGTGTCTCTAGACCTTGACCGCGAGATGATCGAAATCGAGGTTGCCACCGAAGACGAGGACGAGAACGTAGCCCTCGCGCGCGTGAATAGCTGCATCCGTGCCGCCATCCACGCAACAGGCGGCAACACGCCCGGGTGGGAGGAGGCGCCCCACCAAGTGGCGCCCGAACGGCTGGACCACACTCCGGCCTGAGCCGGACCCCCGTATCGCTCTGACTTGGGGCACCCCGTATCGCAGGCCACAACCTGCCAACCTGGCACGGCCCGCCCGAACCTAGTGCTCGAGTGCGCGCTTACCGGCAACCTGTGGCAGGCAAGCATTGGGGGCGAGAGGCGCGGTGAGTCTTCGATGCCCGCCAACCGCGCCGGAGTAAACCTGCGGGCCTGGTCAGCCGCCATCTCCAGTCCGTCTGAGCCCACGAACTGAACCGCGCCTCACTCGGCCTCCTCGAGCTCGACGAGGCAGCCGCCAGCCTGGGTTTGCAGTCGGTGGACGCCGCGGTACCCCCGGGCGCCTGGCCGTAGAAGATCCAGTGCGAGTTGCACCATGCCGACAGTCGGCCGAGGCGGGTGCTGCGCCGTGCGTGCACGCGCGCCCTTGGTCAGTCCGTGTCCATGGGGGAAGTTGCGCTTCCCTGGGTCGCGTCGCAAGCGGACAGGATCGCCGCGGCGTAGGCACGTGCCTGCGAGAGAGACATCTCGCTGCTGTCGGACGGGACCAAAACCATGTCGTCCTCGCCAACGGCCTCCTGGACGTCGAACAGCCATCCGTTGCCCTCGACGTGCAGCCGGCAGGACGAGGCGTCCTCCTCAGGCTCGAGGTCGAGGTGGGTGATGTGGTCGTTGCACCAGTCCGGGCAGTCGCTTGGGGGCTCGACGTAGTCCACGAGGGACCGCAGATCCGAGAGGACCAGAACGATCCCGGTGCGGAAGTCTTCGCCATCAAGGCTGCCGTCGTCCAGCCTCGAGCCAAGGTTGTCGGACTCGTCGCGGAGCATCTGTAGCCGCTGCGAGATATCAGGGGACACTGTTGACAAGATCGTTCTCCTACTACTCAGGGGATTCGGTCCAGGCCTCGGGCAGGTGTTAGCGCACCGGGCCGGGGCCGCTCTTATTTTCTGCCCCCATCCGCCGATATGCGCGCGGTGGGGGAAGCTCAGGGGCAATATCCTCAGGCGGCCCGCGTTGCGCTCGAGGTGCGCTCCGCGCTGTCCTGTGGCTCGATCGGGCGCTCGACCCAACCGAAGCCGGGGCGCCACACGAGCTCCTGTGCGGGCCGGTTGTCCGTCGCGTGCTGCTCGCTCATGGCTTCCCCTCGGGGGTCTCGTAGCGCTGGTCCGCTACAACGTGTCTCGACACTATTAGGGCTGCCCGGGATGTGCACGATCCACGCGAACAGCGCGCGCGAGGCGGTGACGAAGATGTGCACCCTGCCGCTCCTGGCGGGCGAGAACGTGTCGGCGCGCTTCGTCGTCCCGACCGTCGCGTCCTCGATCGACCTCGTCGTCCATGCGGCGCTCGAGCGCGACGGCCGTCGCACCGTCCGCGAGATCGCTGCCGTCCCGGGCCGCGCGGAGGAGGACGTCGTCGAGATCGGTGCGCTGTTCGTCAGGCGTGGTGGCTCCCTCGTCCGGGCCGACGGGTTCCCGCCGCACGCCGAGCGCTTCGCACAGGCGGGGTTCGACCTCGCCGCACTGCTCGCCCAGGACACGTCGTGAACGGGCTCCTCGTGGGGCTGACCCTCGGGGTGGGGCTGTTCCTCGTGTGGTGGAGCTGCTGGGTGCCGCTGCCCGGCGACGGCCCCCGCCGCCGGCCCGCAGCCCTGCGCCGGCTCTCGGACGAGGTGGTCCAGGCCGGGTTCGTGGGCCTCACGGTGCGCACGCTGCTCGTCGCCTGTGCCGTCGCGTTCGCCCTCGTCCTGGCCATCGTGCAGATCACCGTCGGGGTCCTCCCCATCGCCCTGTGCTTCGCGGCGATCGCCGGGGCGGGGCCGGTCGTGCTCGTCCGGCGACGTGCTCGGCGCCGGCGGGCGCTGCTGCGCGACCTGTGGCCCGACGCGGTCGACAACATCACCTCGGCGGTCCGGGCCGGGATGGCGCTGCCCGAGGCCCTCGCCCAGCTGGGGCAGCGCGGCCCCGAACCGCTGCGCGAGCCGTTCCGCCGGTTCGGCGACGACTACCGGCTCACCGGCCGGTTCTCGGACTGTCTCGACCGGCTCAAGGAACGGCTGAGCGACCCGGTCGCAGACCGTCTCGTCGAGAGTCTGCGCATCGCCCGCGAGGTCGGGGGCACCGACCTCGGCCGGCTCCTGCGCACCCTCAGCGGGTTCCTGCGCGAGGACGCGCGCACTCGCGCCGAGCTCGAGACGCGACAGTCGTGGACGGTCAACGCTGCTCGCCTCGCGGTCGCCGCGCCCTGGCTCGTCCTGGCGATGCTCTCGAGCAACCCCGAGTCCGTGGCCGCGTACTCGACACCCCTGGGCGCCGGGGTCCTGGCGGCGGGGGCGGCGGTCAGCGGGGTCGCGTACTGGCTCATGATGCGGATCGGGCGGCTGCCCGACGACCAGCGAGTGCTCCGGTGACCGGTCTCATGCGGGACGGCGCCGCGCTGGGGTTCGTCGCGGGGCTCGGCCTCGTCCTCGTGTGGGCCGGGCTGCCGCGCCACCGGCGGCCCCGTCTCGCAGACCGGGTCCTGCCCTACCTCCGCGACACACCCCGTCCGTCCCGCCTCCTCGCCGACGACGACCGCGGCACCGGTCTCGTGCGCATAGTGGCGACGCCCCTGGTCCGTGAGCTGGCCCAGGCAGCGGAACGCGTCCTCGGCGGGGCAGCGTCGGTCCGCAGCCGCCAGCTCCGGGCCGGGTCGACCCCCGACGTGGACCGCTTCCGCGCCGAACAGGTGCTCTGGGGAGTCGCGGGTGCCGCCGGCGGAGCGGCGTTCGGCACACTGGTGGCGCTGGCGCGCGGTACCTCGGTCGTGCCCGTCCTGCTCCTCACGGGGCTCGGCTTCGGCCTGGGGGTGGCCGGTGCCGACTACCTGCTCACGGTCCGGGCCGTCCGCCGCGAGCGACGGATGCTGGCGGAGTTCCCCACTGTCGCCGAGCTGCTCGCGCTGGCAGTGGGTGCCGGCGAGGGCGCCGTCGGTGCGCTGGAGCGGGTCTGCAGGCTCTCGCACGGGGAGCTGGCCACCGAGCTCGGCCGGTGCCTGGCCGACGCCCGGGCCGGGGCGAACCTGCCGACGGCGCTCAACGGGCTCGCCGACCGCACGGGGCTCTCGAGCCTGCGGCGCTTCGTCGACGGTGTCGTCGTGGCGGTCGAGCGCGGCACACCGCTGGCCGAGGTGCTGCGGGCCCAGGCGCAGGACGTGCGCGAGGAGGGCCGGCGGACCCTCATGGAGGCAGGGGGGCGCAAGGAGATCGCGATGATGGTCCCGGTCGTCTTCCTCATCCTCCCGGTCACGGTGCTCTTCGCGGTCTTCCCCGGCTTCAGCTTCTTCCGCTTCACCCTCTAGACCGCCCGATGGAAGGAACGACCATGACCAGAACCAACCATCTCGCCCGGGGGGCCCGTCGTCGGGAGCGCGGGGACGTGCCCGGATGGGTGCTCATCACCCTCATGACGGCCGCCCTCGTCGCGGCGCTGTGGGCCGTGGCCGAGGACCAGCTCGTCTCGCTGTTCAAGAGCGCCCTGTCCTCGGTCGGCAGCTGAGCGAGATGCCGGCCCGTCGCGGACGCGAGGCGGGCGCGGCCGTCGTCGACTTCTCGATGGTGTCCGTCCTGCTCCTCGCGATCTTCCTCGCCGTCGTCCAGCTCGGTCTGGCCCTGCACACCCGCAACACGCTCATCTCCTGCGCCTCCGAGGGTGCCCGGTTCGGGGCGCGCGCCGACGCCCGACCTGGCGAGGGGGCGGCCCGGACCTCGGCGCTCGTCTCGGCTTCGCTCTCGGCGCGGTACGCGCGGGCCGTGACCTCACGCGAGGCCGTCGTCGGCGGTGTACGGGTCGTCGAGGTGCGCATCGTGGCACCGGTCCCGGTGCTCGGGCTCCTGGGCCCCGAGGGCCGCCTCGACGTCGTCGGCCGCGCCTTCGCGGAGGACCAGTGAACCGGGCCCGGGCGCCGCTGCGCCGGGACGAACGCGGCAGCGCCGTGGTCGAGTTCGTCACGCTCGGGGTGCTCCTCCTCGTCCCGCTCGTGTATCTCGTCCTGGGGCTCGCCCGGGTGCAGGCCGGCGCCTTCGCGGTCAGCCAAGCCAGCCGGGAGGCGGGCCGGGCCTACGTCACCACCGATGCGGGGGAGGACGCCGCGGCGCGGGCGCGGGCGGCGGCCCTCATCGCTTTCGGCGACCACCGGTTCGAGGACGTCGGCACCCTCGAGATCGCCTGCGACGGGACCCCGTGCCTGCGGCCCGACGGGACGGTCCGCACGACGGCCACCGTCCGGGTGCCGCTGCCGCTCGTGCCGGCGTTCGTGCGAGACGCCCTCCCGGTGAGCATCCCGGTGTCGGCGAGCCAGGTCTCGACCGTCGACCGGTTCCGGGTGCTGCCGTGACGACGCCACCGGAGCCGCGCGACGAGCGCGGGACGATCAGCGTGTTCATCCTCGGTCTCGCGGTCATCGCGATGGTGCTCGTCGCCGGGACGGTCGCGGTCACCTCGGCACACCTGTCCCGGATGCGCCTCCTCGACGCGGCCGACGGGGCGGCGCTCGCGGCCGCCAACGCCCTCGACGCCGCCGCCTACGAGCGGGGCCTCGACGACGCCGTCCCGCTCAGCGACGCCTCGGTCCGCCGGCGGGCGGCCGAGTACCTGGCGGGTGCCGACCGGCCGCGGTCGGTGCTGCGCTGGTGGCTGGCGCCCGGCACCGGGAGCCCCGACGGGCGGACCGCCGTCGTCGCCCTCGGCGGTGAGGCCGAGCTGCCGTTGGCCGGGGGAGCGCTGCGCGAGCTCGGGCTGAGCATCACCATCACCGTCGTCTCCAGCGCCCGGGCCGACGTCGTCCAGCCCTGAGCGGGCGCGGGTCAGGGGACGAGGCGCAGGACGAAGCGGTCGAACCCGATCCACGACCGGCACGTCGACGCCTTCGACAGGCCACCGCTGTAGACGGTGCACGACGACTCGAGCCGGATGTCGACCCGCTGCCCGGCCTTGACGGTGACCTGGCCGGTGCGGGCCAGCGTGCCGTCGATGGGCAGCTCGATTCCCGGCCCGAACGTCAGGTCGGCCCCGACCTCCGGGCCGCGCTCACCGAACACCCCGGGGTCGACCCAGCTGGACACCCGCACGTTCGCGTCGTCGTCCGGGCCGCCCGGCGCGCGGCCCTCGACGTGGTAGCGCGCCCGCCAGTCGTAGGCGTAGGTGCCGGAGCGCGGGATCGTCAGCGAGGCCTTGGTGGCCCCGCGGGCGTACGCGTAGGTCTCGCCGGCCTTGCCCGCGTCGACCGAGGCCCGGGCGTCGCCGAAGAACCCGGTACGGCTGCCGATCTTCCTCGCCGTCGACGCCGACGCCGGCCCGACCCCGCCCTTGCTCGCGGTGCTGCCGGAGTCGCGGAACGAGCCGAGCACGTCGATGACGACGGGCGTGGCGGTCGGCGAGGTGCCCGGGGTGGGGGTGGCCCCGCCGCCGGGGGACGCCGTGGCACCGGGGGAGGTGGTGCCGGTGGTGGGTGGCACCGTGCCGGGACCGGACGTGCCCCCGGGGCCGGGCGACTCCGGCGCCGAGGTCGTGGCGCTGGAGGTGCCCGACGGGCCGGGGGTGGCCTGCGTGCCGGTGGGGGCGCTCGCCCCCGAGGTGGGCGCGTCGGCCGGGTCGCCGCTGCTACAGGCCACGAGCAGGCCGAGGGACAGGACCGCGCCCAGCGCGGCCGTCGTGCGTGCCGGAGCCACCGATCCCACCTCCCTGCCGAGCCTGCTCCGAGCCTACGTCCGGGTGTCGCCCGCCGTCCGGCGTTCCGCGGGACCGGCCCCCGCGGGCACCGACGCCCGGCGCTCCTCGCGTAGGCTTGCCCCTCGTGGCCACCGACTTCTCCCAGGAGATCAAGCACCTGCGCGGCACGATGGCATCGGTCCGCGAGGTCACCGACCTCGCCAAGCTCGAGCAGCAGATCGCGGCGTTCGAGAAGGAGGCCTCCGACCCGAGCCTCTGGGACGACCAGGAGCGCGCCCAGCAGGTGACCTCCGGGCTCTCCCGCGCCAAGGCCGAGCACGAGCGCGTCACCGGGATGGACCAGCGGGTCGAGGACCTCGAGGTCCTCGTCCAGATGGCCGAGGAGGAGAACGACGCCGACACCCTCGCCGAGGCCGAGCGCGAGCTGACGAGCCTGAAGAAGGCCGTCGGCGAGCTCGAGGTGCGCACCCTGCTGGCCGGCGAGTACGACGAGCGCGCCGCCGTCGTCACCATCCGCGCGGGCGCCGGGGGAGTGGACGCCGCGGACTTCGCCGAGATGCTCATGCGGATGTACCTGCGCTGGGCCGAGCGCCACGGCTTCCCTGTCAAGGTCCTCGACACCTCCTACGCGGAGGAGGCCGGGTTGAAGTCCGCGACCTTCGAGGTCGACGTCCCCTACGCCTACGGCAACCTTTCGGTCGAGGGCGGCACCCACCGCCTCGTGCGGATCAGCCCGTTCGACAACCAGGGCCGGCGGCAGACCAGCTTCGCCGCCGTCGAGGTCGTGCCGCTCATCGAGGGCACCGACTCCATCGAGATCCCCGAGAACGACCTGAAGATCGACGTCTTCCGCTCCTCGGGCCCCGGCGGCCAGTCGGTCAACACCACCGACTCGGCCGTGCGGATGACCCACCTCCCCACCGGCACCGTCGTGTCGATGCAGAACGAGAAGAGCCAGATCCAGAACCGCGCCGCCGCCCTGCGCGTCATGCAGTCCCGGCTCCTGCTGCTCAAGAAGGCCGAGGAGGCCGCCGAGCGCAAGGAGCTGGCCGGGGACGTCAAGGCGAGCTGGGGCGAGCAGATGCGCTCCTACGTCCTGCACCCGTACCAGATGGTCAAGGACCTACGCACCGAGCACGAGGTGGGCAACACCTCGGCGGTCTTCGACGGCGACATCGACGCCTTCATCGAGGCCGGCATCCGGTGGCGCATCGCCCAGGACAAGGCCGCCGGGGCCTGAGCCCGATGAGCACCGCCCCCGGCCCGGCCGCCCAGCCCGCCTGGCAGGCCTGGGAGGCCGCCCTCGTCGACGCCGTGCTCGCCCTGCCCGACGGCGGCTCGCTGACCGTCAGCCCGGCGGCCGAGCACGCCCGGCCCGGCCGGCCGCGCGGCACCCGCGTGCGCTTCCTCGTGAGCGCCCGCCGCCGCCCGGTACTCCCGGCGGTGCGGCTCGTGCGGGTCGAGGACCACCTGCGGGGGCACTGGGCCGGGGCGGAGCGCTTCGGCGGCCCTTTCCCGTGGACGCGCGACGAGGAGGACGCCATCACCGCCCTCGGGTGGCACCGGCCCACCGTCGCCGACGGTGACGACTTCATCCGGTTCTGGCCCGACGACGTGCCGCAGGGCCCGTACCTGCCGCTCGAGGACGCGCGGCGCGCCGCCGCCGTGGTCGCGCGGACCTTCCGCGAGGTGCTCGCCGTGACGCCGGACGGCGGGCAGCCCGATGGTGGGCTGCCCGCCGTCCGGCGCGACGAGGGCTGAGGGCGGTCGCCCCCGGCCGTTGTCTCAGGGCTGGGTGTCGATGCCGTAGTACGTCGTCTGGTCCCCGGCAGCCTTGAGCGCCGCGGTGAAGGCGCTCGTCGGGATCGAGGCCGACCCGCCGAAGGCGTACACGAGGTCTGCCGAGGCCCGGGAGCGGAGCAGGAAGGTCGACGTGCCGGCCGGCAGCGTGCCCGACCCGTTCGTGAGGAGGATCGGCTCACCGAAGGTCGCCATGAGCGTGCCCCCGGCCACCGCGTCGGGCCAGTTGCGGCCGTCGGCGATCCCGGCGTACCACGTGGAGGTGAAGAAGCGGCTCGCGACGTTACCGGCCACGTCGTAGCGGGAGGCGCCCCCCACGACCTCGGTGCGCGGGTCGGCGATGACCGACTGGGCCCCGCTGCCGCCGATCGCGAAGATCTCGGCCTCGTCGGCCATCGCGTCGAGGTAGCTCTTCGTCACCGCCGGCAGCGTCGGCCCGTTCGACAGCAGGATCGGCGCGTCGTACAGCGCCGACGGCGGACCCGCGACGAGCGCGTCGGCGAACGCCTTGCCGGACGCGACGAAGGCGGCCCGCGGGGCGGGGCGCCCGTTCAGCGAGTCCAGCTTGCGGGCCACGTTGACGGCCACCTCGTACCGGCTCGACCCGCCGATCCGCTCGGTCCGCAGGCCCAGGTTCTTCAGCGAGGTCTGCACGGCGGACGACACCGATGCCGTGCCGCCGAGGATGTACACGGTGCCGCCGGGCTCGAGCGCGTGCTGGACGGCGGCGCGGGTCTCGGGTCGCAGCCGGTCGGGGGCGGTCAGCAGGCTCGGGCCGTCGACGGCGACCGCGAGCGGGCCCCCGGCGAGCGCGTCGGCGAACGCCTTGCCGCCGGCGAGCACGACCCCCTTGGACCGGTTCTCGGGGTAGCCGAACGCGACCTCGGCCGCCACCTCGTACCGGTTCGCACCGCTGATCCGGTAGTTCGCGGCGACAGGGTTAGCGGGCTCCCAGGACAGGACCGTGGGCGCCGGCGCGCCGGTGTCCACCTGCCGGAGGAGGACGTCGGACGCGGGCGGGTCGAAGCGGCCCGCGGTGTTCACCTTGACCGCGCGAACCTGGAAGCGGGTGCACTCCTCGTCCTGGGCGCGGACGTAGGCGAGGAAACGCCGGTCGGGGCTGAACCGCGGAGCCGCGACGTCGCAGCTGAAGCCGGCGTCGGCGACGTCCACGGGCGCGCCGTAGCCGAGGGCGGTGCCGGTGGGCCCGTCCTGGTGGTCGACGAACAGGCGGTGGCTGCCGTCGCCGCCACCGGGGCGGTCCCCGAGGAACGCGAGGTAGGTCGCACCGTCGTTCTCGCCGACCCAGACGCCGGCGCCCGGCTGCTGGTCGACGGCCGGGGGACCGGGCGCGTACTGCTCGAGCCCGAGGGGGATCGGCGTCGAGCTCGAGTGGTCGGAGCCGTAGAACGGGCTCGGGACGGCCGTGAGGTCGGACCCGCCACCCGCGGCCGGGACCCGGACGATCGTGGTGCCGCCGTACGGGGTGATCGCCGGGTCACCGGCGCCCGAGGGCATGCTGACCGGTTCGGTGTACCCGGGGTTCGTGGCCTGCGCGACGTAGCCGCCGTCGACGAGCTGGAGGAACCCGTCGCCGAGCGGGCCCCACGCCACCGGCTCCTGGGAGGCCGGGTACGTGGTGCTCACGCCGGAGCCGATGCCGCTGACGACGGTGCGGTCGGCGGCGGGCATCGGGGTGTAGGCGATGACGTCGCCGGCCGGCCCGACGACGACGTCGGTGCGGCTCGTGCTGGTGGTCGGCGTGCCGGCGGTGCCGCCGGCGCTGACCGGGACCCGCACCGAGCCCACCCCGTCGGAGACGTACAGGGCCGCTGCGGCAGGGACCCCCGTGGCGGCGGCCTCGGCGGTGCCCGAGCGAGCGGCCAGGCGCGCCAGGGTCGCGCGCGCGCTGAGGGGGGCGGAGTCCCCGGCACCGGCGGCGTCCGCTTGGGGCGCCGGGGCCGGCCTCGCGACCGCTGCGGTGGAGCCGGCAACCAGGGGGACGATGACCGCCGCCGCCAGGGCGAGCGCGATCGAAGGGCGGAGAGGGGGCACGACGGGTCCTTTCGCGACCTCGGCCGGAGGTGGTCCCCCCACGCCGGTCGCGAGCAATGTAACCGCACCGATGGCGGATCGCCCGGCTTCTGCGAGAACTCGCGGAGTTCGCGTCGCCGGGACGGCCGAGTGGCCGCCGCGGGTCGGCCGAACGCGCCGAAAGGGGGCGTCCTCACCGCGTCTTCCGGGTCGCCGACCTATCCTCGGAGGTGCCGCGCATCCGTTGCGGCTCCCACCCCCGAGCACCGAGGCCACCCCCACCGCATGATCCGCTTCGAGAACGTCACGAAGGTCTACCCGAGGTCGACCCGCGCGGCCGTCGACGACGTCAGCGTCGACATCGACCGGGGCGAGTTCGTGTTCGTCGTCGGCCCCTCCGGCTCGGGCAAGTCCACGATGCTGCGTCTGGCCCTGCGCGAGGAGGCCGCCACGAGCGGCCTCGTCCTCGTCGCGGGCCACGACCTCGGCAAGATGCCGATGCGCCAGGTGCCCCGCCTGCGCCGCGAGATGGGTGCGGTGTTCCAGGACTTCCGCCTCCTGCCGAACAAGACCGTCCACCAGAACGTCGCGTACGCGCTCCAGGTCATCGGCAAGCCGCGGCACGCCATCCGCCAGCTCGTGCCCGAGACCCTCGAGATGGTCGGCCTCGCCGGCAAGGAGAAGCGCTTCCCGCACCAGCTGTCCGGTGGCGAGCAGCAGCGCGTCGCCATCGCCCGGGCGGTCGTCAACCGTCCCCAGATCCTGTTGTGCGACGAGCCGACGGGGAACCTCGACCGGAGGATCAGCATCGAGATCGTGCGGCTCCTCGAGCGCATCAACCGCACCGGCACGACGGTGGTCATGGCCACCCACGACCACGACATCGTCAACGACCTGCGGCGCCGGGTCCTCCAGCTCGAGGACGGCCGCATCGTGCGCGACGAGCAGGAGGCCTCGTACAACCAGACGGCCGCGGCGGAGGGGGCCTGACATGCAGATGCGCTTCCTCGCCTCCGAGGTCGGCTCCGGCCTGCGTCGCAACATCTCGATGGCCGTCTCGGTCGTGCTCGTCACGATGGTCTCGATGTTCCTCCTCGGCCTCGGGCTGCTCGCGCAGCGCCAGGCCGACACGATGAAGGGCTACTGGTACGACCGCATCCAGGTGTCGATGTACCTCTGCACCGCCGACTCGCTCCAGCCGAACTGCGAGGGCAAGGAGGTCACCGACGCCCAGAAGGCGGCCCTGCAGTCCCAGCTCGAGGCGCTGCCGGAGGTCAAGGCCGTCTTCTACGAGTCCGAGGAGCAGGCCTTCGACCGGTTCAAGGAGCAGTTCCGCAACAGCCCCATCGCCGGCAACGTGCAGGTGGGCGACATCCCGCAGAGCCTGCGCGTCCAGCTCCAGGACCCCACGAAGTTCGACATCGTGACCACCCAGTTCGAGAACGCCCCCGGCGTGGCCACCGTCCAGGACCAGGAGAAGGTCCTCAGCAAGTTCTTCACGATCATCAACTACGTCACCTTCTTCGCCGTGCTGCTCGCCGCCCTCATGGCCGCGTGCGCCGCGCTCCTCATGGCGACGACCATCCGGCAGGCGGCGTTCATCCGACGTCGTGAGATCGGGATCATGCGTCTCGTCGGCGCCTCGAACTGGACGATCCGGATGCCGTTCGTGTCCGAGATGGTCCTGGTGTCCACCGCCGGCGTCCTGCTCGCCGTGTCGCTGCTCGTCGGGCTCACCCAGTACGTGTTCACCGAGGGCGCGAGCAAGATCGCGCTGTCCCAGGCGTTCATCGGGGTCTCGGACGTGTGGCTCCTCGCGCCCTGGATGTTCGGGGGAGTGCTGGTCATCGCGATGGCGACGAGCCTGGTCACGCTGCGCCGGTACCTGCGCGTCTGAGCCCCGGGACCCGCCGTTCTCCTGAGAGCGCGCTGATGCGGGAGTACCGTCGAAGGTGCCCTTTTTCCGCGTCGGGTAGGCGAACTCTTGTGATTCGTGTTACCAATGGTGACTATGGGACGTCGTGACCGTGCACTTGCTCGCGCCCCGAGGCGTCTCGTGGGGGCCGGCGCGGCCCTGGTCTGCTCCGCCGGGCTCCTCACGACGGGAGCCCTACCGGCTCCTGCCGCGCCGGACCCGGGCGCGCAGAAGAAGAGCGTCGACCGCAAGATCAACCAGCTCGAGGACCACCTCGACGAGACGAGTGCGGCCCTGTCGAAGGCCTACAAGAACCTCAAGGCGACCCAGGACAAGCTGCCCGCCGCCCGCACCGTCCTCGAGAAGGCCCGCGCCGCCGCCGAGGCGGCCGACCACGCGCAGGCCGTCGCGACCCAGGAGCTCGAGGTCGCGCGTGCCAACGAGGCCAAGGCCCGGACCGACCTGAAGTCCGCGACCGCCGAGGTCGCCGCAGGCCGCAAGCGGATCGCGCAGTTCGCGGCGCAGATCTACCAGGAGCAGGGCTTCGGTCAGCTCGACGTCGCGCTGTCGAGCACCGAGCCGCAGGACTTCGCGGACCGCCTCGCGATGGTCGACACCGTGCTCGACGTGCAGACGAGCACCATGGCGCGGCTGACGACCGAGCAGGCCAACCTCACCGCGCTCGAGGACCACCTCTCGGCGCTGCGAGCGGACTCCGCGGCGAAGAAGAAGGCCGCCGAGGCCGCCCTCGCCCGGGCCGAGAAGGCCCGCGACGCGGCTGCCGCGGCGAAGGCACAGCTCGACGCGCTCGCCGCCAGCCAGGAGAAGCAGGCCAAGTCCTACGAGGACCAGCTCGCCGCGGACAAGAAGCAGCTCAAGCAGATGCAGGCCGAGCAGTCCCGCCTCAAGAAGATCCTCGCCAAGCGCGCGGCCGAGGCCCGCGCCCGGGCCGCCGCTGCCGCGGCGGCCGAGGCCAAGCGCCGGGCGGCGGCCGAGAAGAAGCGCAAGCAGCAGGGCAGCTCGAGCAGCGGGTCCTCCAGTGGCTCCTCCAGCGGCGGCTCCTCCAGCGGCGGGTCGTCCTCGTCCGGGGTCCTCAGCCGGCCGGTGCGCAGCGGGTGGGTCAGCTCGGAGTACGGCATGCGCTTCCACCCCGTGTACAAGTACTGGCGGCTGCACTCCGGCCGCGACTACGCCGCCAACTGCGGCGTGCCGGTGTACGCCTCGGCGTCGGGCTCGGTCATCATGGCCGGCTGGGGCGGGGGCTACGGCAACCGCGTCGTCATCGACCACGGCCTGCAGAGCAACGTCGGGCTGGCCAGCGCCTACAACCACCTGTCGCGGGTCACCGTCGGCGGGGGCAGCGTCAGCCGCGGGCAGCTCATCGGCTACGTCGGGGACACCGGGACGTCCACCGGCTGCCACCTGCACTTCGAGACCCTCGAGAACGGCGACTTCGTCGACCCCCGCAAGTGGCTCAACACCCTGGGCTGACCAGGCGCCGCGGGAACCCGCAGGTGCCGGGGGCCGGCCGGCGGGTAGCCTGACCTGTCGTGGCCAAGGAGACCGGGAAGAAGCTCGTCGCGAGCAACCGCAAGGCCCGTCACGACTACCTCATCGAGGACACGTACGAGGCGGGCCTGGTCCTCATGGGTACCGAGGTGAAGGCCCTACGGATGGGCCGCGCCTCGCTCGTCGACGGGTGGGCCGGCTTCGACCGGGACGAGCTGTGGCTCGAGGGCGTCCACATCCCCGAGTACCTCAACGGCACCTGGACCAACCACACGCCGCGGCGCAAGCGCAAGCTGCTGCTGCACCGCCGCGAGCTCGAGAAGATCGCCCACGCCACCCGCGAGTCCGGGCGCACCGTGGTGCCGTTGTCGCTCTACTTCAAGGACGGCCGCGCGAAGGTCGAGATCGCCGTCGTCACCGGCAAGAAGTCCTACGACAAGCGGCACTCGCTCCGGGAACGCCAGGACCGGCGCGAGGCCGACCGCGCCATCGCCGCCCGGCGCCGCGGCGAGGCCTGACATGTCCGCCGCGGGCGGGTCGACCCGGGGGGCGCGCACGGCCCTGGCCGGCCTCCTGCTGGCCACGCTCGCCCTGATCGGCGCTCCGGCGGCGTCCGCCGAGCCGGCGGCCCCCGGCCTGGGCGCCTGGGGCGCCGCACTGCCGTCTGCCCTCGCGGCCGAGGAGCAGGCGGACGCGCTCCACACACGCATCGAGGCCCAGGAGGACGGCTCGGTCGTCGTCACCGAGGACATCACCTGGCGCTTCCCCGACGGCGAGGAGCGGCACGGCATCTACCGCAATGTGCGCGTCCGGGCCGGGTACCAGGACAGCGAGAGCGAGTACCGGTACTACGAGCTGTCCGGGGTCGAGGTCAGCTCGCCCACGGGGGCGCCCACCGACATCGTCGTCCAGGACTTCGGGGCCTTCCGCAAGATCCGCATCGGCAGCCCGTCCGAGACGGTGACGGGGACCGCGCGGTACGTCGTGCGCTACCGGCTCGCCCACCTCGTCAACGACATCGGTGACGGCACTGCCGAGGTCTACTACGACGTCGTCGACCCGGCGAGCACCTTCCCGCAGCGTGACGTGCGGGCCACCGTCAGCGGGCCCGCGGACGTCACCCGGGCCGCCTGCTTCTACGGCCCGTCCGGGTCCACCACGGCGTGCGAGGCGACGGCCGGCCCCACCGCCACCTTCAGCATCCCCGACCTCGCGGCCGACGAGGGCGCCTCCGTCGTGGCGGCCTTCCCCCGCGAGGCCTTCGGCGACCTCGCGCCCGACCTGCGCACCGGCAGCGCGGAGTCCTCCAGCGGCAGCAGCGTGCCGCCGGCGGTGTCCCGGGCCCTGGCGGGGCTGACCGTCGGCGCCGGCATCCTCGTGCCGCTCCTGGCGGCGGCCCTCATGGGTCTGCTCGTGTGGACCCGCGGGCGGGACGAGCAGTACGCCGGGCTGACCCCGGGCCTCTCGCCCGGGCGCGGCGAGGAGGCCCAGGTGGTCTACGGCGGGGCGCAGCCGACCGTCGCGGTGCAGTTCACCGCCCCGTCGGGGGTCCAGCCGGGCCTCGTCGGCACCGTCGTCGACGAGGAGGCCAACGTCGTCGACGTGAGCGCGACGATCGTCGACCTCGCCGTGCGCGGGCACCTGACCATCGCCCGGGAGGACCGGGGGACGTTCCGGTCCGACGACTGGGTGCTCACCCGCGCCGCCCCGCCCGCCACGGCCGCGCCGCTCGCCGGCTACGAGCAGGTCCTGCTCGACGCACTGTTCGCCGGCGGCGAGGCCGTCCGCCTCTCGTCGCTGAAGAACCACTTCAAGCCGACGCTCGAGGCCGTCCAGCGGCTGATGTACGAGGAGGTCGTCGAGCGGGGCTGGTTCCGGCGCAGCCCCGAGCGGCAACGCGCCGGCTGGGTGGGGCTGGGGACCGCCCTCATGGGGCTCGGGGTGCTGGGGTTCTTCTTCGCCGTCGGCCCGATGGCGGGGGTGTTCGCCGAGGCGGACTACCCGGTGAACCCCGGTTGGGTCCTGTTCGGCGGCCTCGTCGTGGCAGGCCTCGTCGTGCGCTCGCTCGGCCGCCGGATGGCCGCCCGGACCGCCGAGGGGTCCGCGGTGCTCGCCCAGGCCCGTGGCTTCGAGCGCTACCTCACGACCGCCGAGGCGAACCAGATCCGGTGGGAGGAGGCCCAGGACGTCTTCAGCCGCTACCTGCCCTACGCGATCGTCTTCGGGGTCGCCGACCGCTGGGCCGAGGTGTTCGAGGAGGTCGCGACCGCAGCGGCCGCCGCGGGCCACGTCGTCGCGAGCCCGTGGTGGTACGCGGGGTCCTGGGGCGACGCCGGCTTCCGGGGGGTGGCGTCGAGCATGGACTCGTTCTCCACCGTCGCCGCCGGCACGTTCGTCTCGACGCCCGGGTCGTCGGGGTCCTCGGGCTTCAGCGGCGGCGGGGGCTTCAGCGGTGGCGGCGGCGGCGGGTCCTCCGGCGGCAGCTGGTAGCGGGCACGACACCGGGCCGCCCCGTGCGGGGCGGCCCGGTCTGCTCCCTGGCGGGGGTCAGTGCTTGAAGGCGTCCTTCACCTTCTCGCCGGCGGACCGCAGGTCGGCCTCCGACTGCTCGGTCCGGCCCTCGGCCTCGAGGCGCTCGTCGTCGGTGGCCTTGCCGGCGGCCTCCTTGGCCTTCCCCTCGGCGTCGCGTGCGGTGTTCTCCAGCTTGTCGTCGAATCCCATGATGGTCTCCATCCACTCGTCGGGGCACGAAGCCGTTTCTTGACCCGGTGCGGTCCCGTCACGGTACGACGGTCGCCCGGCGCAGCGGGTGGATCGGTGCACGGCGGTTTCGCGGCCGCCGGCGACGCTAGGGCGCGATGACGACGACGAGGTCGCCGCCCTCCACCTGCTGGTGCCCGTCGATGGCGAGCCGCTCGACGGTGCCACCGGTGGGGGTCGTGATGTTGGCCTCCATCTTCATCGCCTCGATCGTCGCGACGACCGCGCCGGCCTCGACCGGGTCGCCCTCGGCCACCGTGGCGGTGACGACCCCGGCGAACGGGGCGGGGACGTGCCCGGGCTTGGCGGGGTCGGCCTTCTCGGCGGCCTTGGTCTCGGCCTCGATGGAGCGGTCGCGTACCTGCACGGGCCGGAACTGGCCGTTGAGGGTGCACATGACGGTGCGCATGCCCTGGCGGTCCGCCTCGCCGACCGAGCTGATGCCGAGCAGCAGCCGCTTGCCGGCCTCGATCTCGGCCTCGTACTCGACGTTGTACTCGAGCCCGTGGAGGAACTCGATCGTGCCGAGCACCGACAGGTCGCCGTACAGGTCCCGGGTCTGCTCGTAGTCCGCCGACGGGCCGGGGAAGAGCAGGTGGTTGAGCGTGCGCCGGGTGTCGGTGACGAGCGACTCCTCCTGCTCGGGGGTGAGCTCGGTGACCCGGGGCTTGACGGTGCGCCCCTGGAGGGCCTTGGTCCGGAACGGCTCGGGCCAGCCTCCGGGCGGGTCGCCGAGCTCGCCGCCGAGGAAGCCGATGACCGAGTCGGGGATGTCGTACTTCGTCGGGTTCTCCTCGAAGTCCGCCGGGTCGGCGCCGGCACCGACGAGAGCGAGGGCGAGGTCACCGACGACCTTGCTGGACGGGGTGACCTTGACGAGGTTGCCGAGGATGGCGTTGGCCGCCGCGTACATGTCCTCGATGTCCTCGAAACGGTCGCCGAGGCCCAGGGCGATCGCCTGCTGGCGCAGGTTCGAGAGCTGGCCGCCGGGGATCTCGTGGACGTAGACGCGGCCCGTGGGGGAGGCGAGCCCGGACTCGAAGGGCCGGTAGAGGTGACGCACGGCCTCCCAGTAGGGCTCCAGGGCGAACACGGCGTCGAGGTCGAGACCGGTGGGCCGGTCGGTGTGGTCCGTCGCGGCGACCAGCGCCGACAGGCTGGGCTGGCTCGTCGTCCCCGACATGGTCGCGGTCGCGGCGTCGACGGCGTCGACCCCGGCGTCGATGGCCGCGAGGAGCGTGCCGATCTGACCGCCCGCGGTGTCGTGGGTGTGCAGGTGCACGGGCAGGTCGAAGTTCTCGCGCAGGGCCGTCACGAGGCGGCGGGCGGCCGGGGCCCGCAGCAGGCCGGCCATGTCCTTGATCGCCAGGACGTGCGCCCCAGTACCGACGATCTTCTCGGCGAGCCGCAGGTAGTAGTCGAGGGTGTAGAGCTCCTCGCGCGGGTCGAGGAGGTTGCCGGTGTAGCAGAGGGCGACCTCGGCGACCGCGGTGCCGGTCTCGAGCACGGCGTCGACGGCGGGTCGCATCTGCTCGACGTCGTTGAGGGAGTCGAAGATCCGGAAGATGTCGAGGCCGGTCCGGGCCGCCTCGTGGACGAAGGCGTCAGTGACCTTCGTGGGGTAGGGGGTGTACCCGACGGTGTTGCGGCCGCGCAGCAGCATCTGGAGGGGGATGTTGGGCATCGCCTCGCGCAGCAGGGCGAGCCGCTCCCAGGGGTCCTCGTGCAGGAAGCGGAGCGCGACGTCGTAGGTGGCGCCGCCCCAGGCCTCCATCGACAGCAGCTGCGGCGTCGTGCGGGCCACGTGGCCGGCGACGTGCAGCAGGTCCGGGGTCCGCATCCGGGTCGCGAGCAGGCTCTGGTGGGCGTCGCGGAACGTCGTGTCGGTGACCGGCACGTCGGTGCGCGCGCGCAGCTGACGGGCGAACTCGGCCGGGCCGACGCGCTGCAGCAGGTCGCGGGTCCCCGGCGGCAGCGGAGCGTCGGTGTCGAGCGGGGGCAGCTTGGTGCGGGGGGTGAGGTGGGTCGTCGCCGGGCCGTGCGGCTGGTTCACCGTGACGTCGGCGAGGTACTGGAGCAGCTTGGTGCCGCGGTCGGCCGGGGTGCGCGCCTCGAGCAGCTCGGGGCGCTCGTCGATGAACCCGGTCGTGGCCTCACCGCGCTGGAAGGTGGGGTCGTCGAGCACGGCCTCGAGGAACGGGATGTTCGTCGAGACGCCGCGGATGCGGAACTCCGCCAGGGCGCGCCGGGCGCGTCGGACCGCGGTGAAGAAGTCCCGACCGCGGCAGATCAGCTTGACGAGCATCGAGTCGAAGTGCGGGCTCACCTGCGCCCCGACGAAGACGGTGCCGCCGTCGAGCCGGACCCCGCCGCCGCCGGCCGACCGGTAGACCGTGATCTGGCCGGCGTCCGGGCGGAAGCCGTTGGCCGGGTCCTCGGTCGTGATCCGGCACTGCATCGCGAACCCGCGGGTCCGGATGTCCTCCTGGCGCAGGTCGAGCCGCTCGAAGGTCTCCCCACTGGCGATCCGCATCTGGGACGCGACGAGGTCGATGTCGGTGACCTCCTCGGTGACCGTGTGCTCGACCTGGATGCGGGGGTTCATCTCGATGAAGACGTAGCGGCCGTCCTCCCCGAGCAGGAACTCGACCGTGCCGGCGTTGCGGTAGCCGATGGCCCGCGCGAACGCCACCGCGTCGGCGCACATGCGGTCCCGCAGCGCCGGGTCGAGGTTGGGTGCGGGGGCGATCTCGACGACCTTCTGGTGGCGCCGCTGGACCGAGCAGTCCCGCTCGTACAGGTGCAGGACGGTGCCCTCGGCGTCGGCGAGGATCTGGACCTCGATGTGCCGGGGGCGGACCACGGCCTCCTCGAGGTAGAGCGTCGGGTCGCCGAAGGCGGCGTCGGCCTCGCGCTGGGCCGCCTCCAGCGACTCGCGCAGGGTCTTCGGGTCGTCGACCCGGCGCATCCCGCGACCGCCGCCGCCGGACACGGCCTTGACGAAGACCGGGAAGCCGATCTCCTCGGCGGCGGCGGTGAGGGCGTCGAGGTCGGTCGTCGGCTCGGCGCCGCGCAACGTCGGCAGCCCCGCCTCCCGGGCCGCGGCGATGGCCCGGGCCTTGTTGCCGGCGAGGTGCAGGGCCGAAGCCGGCGGGCCGATGAAGGTGATGCCGTTGGCGGCGCAGGCCTCGGCCAGGTCGGGGTTCTCGGACAGGAACCCGTACCCGGGGTAGATGGCGTCGGCGCCGCACTCGACGGCCACCCGCACGATGTTCTCGTGGTCGAGGTAGGCCCGCACCGGGTGGCCCTCCTCGCCGATCTGGTACGACTCGTCGGCCTTGAGGCGGTGCTCGGAGGTGCGGTCCTCGTGCGGGAACACCGCGACGGTCTTGGCGCCGAGCTCGGTCGCGGCCCGGAAGGCGCGGACGGCGATCTCACCGCGGTTGGCGACGAGGATCTTCTGGAACACGGCAGGACCTCCGGGTCGGGGCGCGGAACGGCCCAACCCTAGTGAGGGATCCGTCGGGACGGGCGGGTCGTTCCCGACGTGGACCGGCGCTCCCCGACCCGGGGTGTGGGCCCTGGGCCCTTCGGCCGATGCCCCGATTCCGCTGCGCACGGATACGCTGCATGGTATGGCTCAGCCCGGGCAGCGACACCCGGCCTCGGCGCGGACGAACGCGCTGACGGCCGTGGGTGTCGCATGTGCCGGCGTCGCCACCCTCACGGGCACCCTCGTCTTCCAGCCCGAGGTCATGGCCGGCCTCGGGATCCTGGGGCAGACGCCCTCCATCATCGCCTCCGAGGGGCCCGTGCTGCCCCCTCCGCTACGGCCCAGCCCCGTGACGCCTCCGGGCCCCGGCACCACCCCGGAGCCGGCGCCCACGACGCCGCCGGAGGACGAGCCCGCCACGCCGCCCACCGAGACGACGACCGACGAGACCGAGCCGTGGCAGCCGCAGTCCACCGACATGCCCTGGCCCCAGCGTGTCGTCCCGGGGCCCACCGACCTGCCGCCCGGACCCGAGACCCCCGACACGATCACGCCGCCGATCACGCCGCCGGTCACCACGCCCGAGCCGCCGAAGCCGCCGAAGTCCACCCCGAAGCCGCCGACGACGACCCCGAAGCCGCCGAAGCCGCCGACGACGACCCCGAAGCCGCCCAAGCCGCCGACGACCACCCCGAAGCCGCCGAAGCCGCCGACGACCACCCCGAAGCCGCCCAAGCCGCCGCAGAGCACGCCCACCCCGCCACCGACGCCCCAGCCCCCGTCCACCGGGAACGGCAAGGACAAGGACAAGAAGGGCAACGGCCACGCCTACGGCAACGGCACGGGCAACGGCAAGTCCAACGGGTACGGCAACGGGTACGTCGACGGCACCCAACCGCCGGGCCAGACCACAAAGGACGCCAAGAGCTCGTCCTCCTCCGCGAGCTCGAAGAAGAACGCGTAGTCCGGTCCCGCCGCGGTCCGGTCCGGGGAATCCGTTGGGTCCATCGGGCGTTGGACGGCATACTGGTGGGGTCGGTGGTTCGGCCACGGTCGCCACCGGCACACAACTCAACAGCGTGGGAGTGAGCCCCTCATGGGGGTGATCGGTTTCGACATTGGTCGGATGTCCAGTGGGAAGCGGGTCGAGGACGCACGGTCATCTCGTACAACGCTCCGTGCAAACCAATAGGTGCCGATTCCAAGCGCACCGACTTCGCCCTCGCCGCCTGAGCGAGCTCGAAGTCCGTTGGCCTAGGCTCGATCTCGGCCTAGTCACCAGCGTCAGCTAGAGATCTTGCTGCGTCGTCATGCCGAGGGGCGACGCGGGACTCCTGCTCGGCTGGGCCTGTCGGGGAACGTGTGCGCGCGAGCCCCGGGGCCGAGAAAAATCCACAGCGCACTGCACCCGGAGAAGCCCTGGTCTCCCGTCAGTGGACGCGGGTTCGATTCCCGCCACCTCCACCATCGGTGTCACTCCCACGCTGTCGAGCCACGGCCCGGACCACCTCGTGGTCCGGGCCGTGCTGCTTGAATGCCTGGATGGATCGCCCCGGCCGCCCACCCGCCCCCCACGGCCTGCCGGTCCCGCGCCACGACGAGGAGCACATCGGGGCGCGTGACCTCGCCGACTGGCCCACCGTCGCCGGGCGGTGGCTGGTCCTGCTCGTCACCGTGGCCGCGACCCGGCTGGCCCGCCTCGTGGGATGGGGTCGCGACAACCTCGCTCTCGTCGTCACGGCGTTCGTCGGGGGAGCGCTCGTCCTCGTCCTCGACCTCCTCGCCGCCAAGGTCTACGACGCGGTACTGGACCAGGAGGGCCTGGAGACCCTCGACCGCCCCGTGCTCGACGCCATGGTCGCCCTGCGCACCCCGGGCGCCGACGCCGCCGTCGGCGCGTTCACCGACCTCGGCGGCATCGTCGGGATGAGCATCCTCGCCGTCGCGCTGACCGGAGCCCTGGCCGTCGTGCGGCGCTCCTGGACCCCGGTTCTGCTCATGGCCATGGCAGCGGCCGGCTCCGTCCTCATGACAATCGTGGGCAAGGACCTCATCGGCCGCTCGCGGCCGCCGGTGACCCTGGCCGTGCCGCCGCTGGAGTCCTCGCCGTCCTTCCCCTCGGGGCACACCCTGAACGCGACGGTCCTCATCGGGATGCTCGCCTACCTCGCACTGCTCGGGTCGGCCCGCGTGTGGCTGCGCTGGCTCGTCGTCGTCTCGGGCGTCCTCTTCGTCGTCTCGATGGGCCTGTCGCGGGTGTACCTCGGCCACCACTGGCTCACCGACGTCGTCGCGGGCTGGCTCCTCGGGCTCGGCTGGCTCGCGACGGTGGTCACCGCGCATCGGGTCCGTGCCACCCTGCGTCGCTCGGGTCAGCCGCCGTCCACGGCCGCGCGCCCCGCCTCGAGCCGCGCGACGGGCACCCGGAACGGCGAGCACGACACGTAGTCCAGGCCCGCCTCGTGGAAGAAGTGGACGGAGTCGGGGTCGCCGCCGTGCTCACCGCACACGCCGAGCCCGAGGCCGGGGCGGCGCTCGCGCCCCTCCCAGGCGGCCATCTGGACGAGCCGGCCGACGCCCGCCCGGTCGAGGGTCTCGAAGGGTGAGGTCCCGAAGATGCCCTTGTCGAGGTAGCGGGAGAAGAACGACCCCTCGACGTCGTCCCGCGAGAAGCCCCACACCGTCTGGGTGAGGTCGTTGGTGCCGAACGAGAAGAAGTCGGCGGCCTCGGCGAGGTCGCCCGCGGTGAGGGCCGCCCGCGGCAGCTCGATCATCGTGCCGACGCTGTGGTCGAGGTGCACCGAGTGGGCGACCCGGGCCTCGTGGGCCGCCGCGTCGATCTCCTCCCGGATCGCGGTGAGCTCCTGGACCGCTCCGACGAGCGGGATCATGATCTCGGGGTGGGCCGAGCCGCCACGCTCGACGACGCCGGCCGCCGCCTCCAGCACGGCCCGGGCCTGCATCGCGAAGAGACCGGGCACGGCGAGCCCGAGCCGGACGCCGCGCAGGCCGAGCATCGGGTTCTGCTCGTGGAGCCGCAGGACCGCGCGCAGCAGTGCGGCGTGACGCTCGGAGTGCTCCCCGCGCTCGTCCTCGAGCGCCACCCGCACCGACAGCTCGGTGACGTCCGGCAGGAACTCGTGGAGCGGGGGGTCGAGCAGGCGGACGATGACGGGGAGCCCGTCCATCGCCTCGAACAGCTCGACGAAGTCGGCGCGCTGCAGCGGGAGCAGGTCGTCGAAGACGGCCTGCCGCTCGTCGTCGGTCTCGGCGAGCACGAGCCGCTCGACGAGGATCCGCCGCTCGCCGAGGAACATGTGCTCGGTGCGGGCCAGCCCGATGCCCTCGGCGCCGAAGCGCCGCGCCCGGGCCGCGTCGGCGGCGTTGTCCGCGTTCGCCCGGACCCGGAGGCGGCGTAGCCGGTCGGCGACGGTCATGAGCCGGTGCACGGCCCGGACGACCGGGGCGGCGTCGGCCGCGGCGGGGTCGAGCTCGCCCTCGAAGTAGCGGACGACGGGGGAGGGGATGACCGGGACCTCGCCGAGGAAGATCTCACCCGTGGAGCCGTCGATGGAGATGACGTCGCCCTCCGTGACGACCTCGCCCCCCGGAGCCGTGAGGCGGCGGCCGGCGAGGTCGACCTCGAGGGACTCCGCGCCGCACACGCAGGTTCGGCCCATCCCGCGGGCGACGACGGCGGCGTGCGAGGTCTTGCCGCCGCGGCTCGTGAGGATGCCGCGGGCCGCGACCATGCCGTGCAGGTCGTCCGGGGTGGTCTCGCGGCGCACGAGGACGACGGGCTCACCCTGCTCGGCCAGGGCCACGGCCCGGCTCGAGTCGAAGACGGCCCGACCGACGGCGGCGCCTGGGGAGGCGCTCATGCCGACGGCCACCGGCTCGTGCTCCCCGTCGTGGGTGAAGTGGGGGAACATCAGCTGGGCCAGCTGGTCCCCGGTCACCCGCAGGAGCGCCTCCTCCTCGTCGATGACGCCCTCGTCGACGAGGTCGCTCGCGATGCGGAAGGCGGCCTCGGCGGTGCGCTTGCCGACCCGGGTCTGGAGCATCCAGAGCCGCCCACGCTCCACCGTGAACTCGATGTCGCACATGTCGCGGTAGTGGCGCTCGAGGCGGGTCATGATCTCGAGGAGCTCGGCGTGGCCGGCCGGGTCCAGGCGCTCGAGGTCGGTCAGGCTCAGGGTGTTGCGCACCCCTGAGACGACGTCCTCGCCCTGCGCGTCGGGCAGGTAGTCGCCGTACACGCCGTGCTCGCCGGTCGCCGGGTCGCGGGTGAAGGCGACCCCGGAGCCGGACCCCTCGCCGAGGTTCCCGAACACCATGGCCTGGATGTTGACCGCGGTCCCGAGGTCGCCGGGGATGCGCTCCCGGCGCCGGTACAGCACCGACCGGGGGGAGTTCCAGGACCGGAACACCGCCATGACGGCGGCCCGCAGCTGCTCGTGCGGGTCCTGGGGGAACGGGGCGCCGGAGGCGTCCTCGACGATCTCCTCGAAGGTCATCGCGAGGGCGCGCAGGTCGTCCGCGTCGAGGTCGACGTCGGCGCTGACCCCCCGGGCCGCCTTGGCCGCCTCGAGCGCCGCCTCGAAGAGGTCCCCGTCGACATCGAGCACCGTCTTGCCGAACATCTGGAGGAGCCGGCGGTAGGAGTCCCAGGCGAACCGGGCGTCACCGGTGGCGGCGACCAGGCCGTCGACCGCCGCGCGGCCGAGGCCGATGTCGAGGACGGTCTCCATCATTCCCGGCATCGAGAACTTCGCGCCTGAGCGCACGGACACCAGCAGCGGGTCCGCCGGGTCCCCGAGGCGCCGCCCCATCCGCGCCTCGAGGCCGGCGACGTGCGCGTCGACCTCGTCCCACAGGCTGTCGGGCACGACGCCGGACTCGAGGTAGACGCGGCAGGCGTCGGTGGTGATCGTGAAGCCGGGCGGCACCGGGATGCCGAGCCGGGTCATCTCGGCGAGGTTGGCCCCCTTACCCCCGAGCAGGTCCTTCTGGTCCATCGAACCGTTCTCGAAGTCGTGGACGAACTGCCCCACGGCTCTCGCCTCCTCCACCGCCGACGTCGATTACTACGAATCGTAGTATTCGACGCCACTCTAGTACGGCGAGGGCCCCCCTCGCGGGCCATCACTCCGAGCCGCGCCGCGCCGGTCGCCACGCAGTCGGGCGTTCTCCGCTTCCAGGTGCAGGACCATGCCGATGCCGGCCAGGTTGAGACCGGCCTCGAGCAGATCCCCGATCCGGCGGAGCCGGTCCAGGTCGTTCGCGCTGTAGCGGCGCGTCCCGCCGTCGGTGCGCTGCGGCTCGAGCAGGCCGCGGGCCTCGTACAGCCGCAGGTTCTGCACCCCCATCCCGACCAGGTCGGCGGCCACCGAGATCCCGTACACGCCACGGTCGCCGTCGGGAACAGGCACTGTCATGGGGAGCGAAACCTCCTCGAGAGAATTTCCTGCGCTGACCTCTTGCGCAAGTATGCCCGCAGTGCTAGAAGAAATCTATGGCGAGTGCTACAGATCTCTGGTCGCCGGCCTCGCCAACCACAGCGAACCACAACCACAAGGAACCACCACCACAACGAACCACAACCACAACGGAGGTGAAGACCGTGTTGATCCGCACCGACCCCTTCCGTGAGCTGGACCGACTGACCCAGCAGCTGCTCACTCCGCAGGGCACCATGGCCCGACCCGCCGCCATGCTCATGGACGCCTGGCGTGAGGGCGAGACCTTCTACGTCGAGCTCGACCTGCCCGGCGTGAGCCGGGACTCGATCGACATCGACGTCGAACGCAACGTGGTCACGATCCGGGCCGAGCGCCCGGGCCGGGCGAGCGACGCGGAGCTCGTGGCCGCCGAACGTCCGCGCGGTGTGTTCAGCCGCCAGCTCGTCCTGGGGGAGAACCTGGACACCGAGCACATCGAGGCCGGCTACGACGGTGGCGTCCTCACGCTGCAGATCCCCGTCGCCGAGCACGCCAAGCCACGCAAGGTCGAGATCAGCAGCAAGAACGAGGGCCGGCAGGCCATCAGCGCCTGACCCATGGGGACGAGGCTCATGGCCGCGGCCACCCACGGGGCGACACCGGCGGTGGAGGACGACTTCCTCGCGCTGGTGTACGCCGACGCCCAGCTGCTGCGAGCGGAGTTCGACGCGATCATCGCTGCGGGATGGCCCTCCAGTCGTCCACCCGCCACGCCCGCGGCGAGCTCGTGGACGACCACCGGCCACGCGGCCCGGGAGCCGGCGCCGCCGGGTGACCGCGCCGCGAGGGGGCGGCCACGGCCTCCGGGTGGCGCACTGCGGGGCCGGCAGCGGTCACCTCCGTGACCCGGCACCCTGGCGACGAAGCCACTGCCAGACCCCTCGCCTGGGCCGCGTTCGGAACAGTCGCGTCAGACGCATCGTGCGCGACGCCCACGCCTCGACGGCGTACAGGTTCGCGACCCAGGCGAGGCCTCCACCCGTGGAAGGACCCCTCGGCCGCGTCATGACCACCGACCGCAGCGACCCGTACGCCGTCCTGGGCCTCACCGCGCACGCGACCCAGGAGGAGGTCCGGCGCGCCTACCTCGCGCTCCTGAGGCAGCACCACCCCGACGTGCGCCGGCCGGGCGACCCGACCGATGACGCGGTCTCCGACGCCACGCTCCAGCAGGCGATCGCCGCGTACCTGGTCCTGGGCGACCCGGCCAGCCGGGCCCGCTTCGACCGCCGCACCACCGCCTCCACTGCGGCGCCTCGCGTCCGGATCCGCGTCACGCGCCCTACCCCGGGCCGTGCGGACCAGCCGCCGATCCTGGCCGGCCCGGTGCGCTGGCACCCCAGCCGATGACCGTGTCGTCCGGTCGCTCCGGCCCGCCGGCGACCTGCGGTGTCAGGCCAGCTCGAGGCGGTAGCGGTCGCCGTCGCGGGCGAAGCCGAGCCGCTCGTAGTACGGCGCGACCATCCCGGGTGCGGTGAGGACGCGGGTGAACCCGCGGTCGCGGAACAGGCCCGAGCGGCGGAACACGAACTCGCCCGGAGCGAAGTCGCGGAAGCGGGGCGTCACGTAGTCGAGCTCCACCTGGGCCGTGCCACCCCCGGCGTCCCGGACGACGATGACCCCGGCCGTCTCGTCGCCGTGCTGGACGAGGTAGGTCGAGCGGCCCTCGCCCGCTGCCCCGGCGAACTCGGGGAAGTACCGCGCGATGTCGGACCGGTACACGCCGAGGAAGTGCTGGAGGTAGGAGTCGTCCTCCCGGACGGGCAGCACCGCGTACGCGCGCTCGTCGCCGCGCTCGCGCAGCATCCGCGCGATGAAGTACAGGTTGATCCCGGCGAGCACGATGTTCATCGCGACCATCGGCCACACCTCGAGGATGGCGTTGAAGCCCGTGAGGATGACGCAGGCGATGGTGTTGAGCACCCGCAGCCGCAGGATGCGCGCCTGGAGCAGGCTGAACACGAGCAGCGCGGAACCGAACCATCCGATGGCGTCGACCCACGTCATGCGGGTCACTGTAGGGCCCACCCGGCCCCGCCACCACGACCGCCGTTTCGGCCTACCTGCCGGTACGCGGTTGGATGGGCCCATGGCCGCCGCACCCTCCATCGCGAACAGCGTCACCGTCCGCCTCGTCCTCCCGGCCCGCCCCACGGCGGTCAGCGAGATGACGAGCCTGATCGAGGAGGCGGGAGGGGTCGTCACCGGCCTGGACGTCACCGGGTCCGGCCACGCCCGGATGCGGGTCGACCTCACGATGCTCACCCGCGACCCCGACCACGCCGACGCGATCGTCGAGACGATGCGGACCGTCGAGGGCGTCGAGATCGGCCGGGTCTCGGACCGCACCTTCCTCATGCACCTCGGCGGCAAGCTGACCGTCGAGTCCAAGGTGCCGATCCGCACCCGTGACGACCTGTCGCTCATCTACACCCCGGGCGTGGCGAGGGTCTGCGAGGCCATCGCCCGCAACCCCGAGGACGCCCGGCGGCTCACCATCAAGCGCAACACCGTCGCGGTCGTCACCGACGGCACCGCGGTGCTCGGCCTCGGCGACATCGGGCCCCTCGCGGCGCTGCCGGTGATGGAGGGCAAGGCCGCCCTGTTCAAGCGCTTCGCCGACATCGACGCCTTCCCGCTCTGCCTCGACACCACCGACGTCGAGGAGATCATCCGCACCGTCAAGGCGATCGCGCCGGGGTTCGCCGGCATCAACCTCGAGGACATCTCGGCCCCGCGCTGCTTCGAGATCGAGGCGCGGCTGCGCGAGGAGCTGGACATCCCCGTCTTCCACGACGACCAGCACGGCACCGCGATCGTGGCGCTCGCGGCGCTGCGCAACGCGCTGCGCGTCGTCGGCAAGCAGCTGGAGGACGTCCGCCTCGTCATGAGCGGCGCCGGGGCCGCCGGCACCGCCATCCTCAAGCTGCTGCTCCACGCCGGCGCGCGGCACGTCGTCGTCACCGACGTCGACGGCATCGTCCACCGCCAGCGTGCCGACGTGCGCTCCGGCGACCACCCGAACCACGCCTGGATCGCCGAGCACACCAACGCCGACGACGTCGCCGGCACGCTCTCGGACGCGGTCCGCGGCGCCGACGTCTTCCTCGGGGTGTCCGCGCCGAACATCCTCACCGAGGCCGACGTGGCCTCGATGGCCCCTGACTCGGTCGTGTTCGCGATGGCGAACCCGACCCCGGAGATCGACCCCGACCTCGCGGCTCGCCACGCCGCCGTCGTCGCCACCGGCCGCTCGGACTTCGCCAACCAGATCAACAACGTGCTCGTCTTCCCCGGCGTCTTCCGGGGGCTCATCGACGCGGCGAGCAAGCACGTGACGATGGATGTGCTGCTCGCGGCCGCCGACGCGCTGTCCGCCGTCGTCACCGACGACGAGCTGAACGCGACCTACATCATCCCCAGCGTGTTCCACCCCGACGTCAGCACGGTCGTGGCCGACGCCGTCCGCAAGGCCGTCCTCGCCGCGACCAGCGAGGAGCCCCCCGTGCTGCCCGACCCCAACGCCCGTCCCCACCTGCCCGACCTCGGATGACCACCCCCGGCCGGGGGGCGCGTCGTCGGCGCCCGCTGCTGCTCGGGGCGCTCGGGGCGGCCCTGCTCGTTCAGGTCGTGGTGCTCTACGCGCCGCAGGGGACCGGCGATCTGCCGTTCCCGCACGCCGACAAGGTGGTCCACCTCGTCGTCTTCTTCGTCCCGGCCCTGCTGGCGCTCGCCGCGCGACTGCCGGCCCGCGCGGTCGTCGCGCTCCTGGCGGTACACGCCGTCGTCAGCGAGGTCGTCCAGGGCGTCGTGCTGGCCGGCCGGTCGGGGGACCCGCTGGATGCCCTGGCCGACCTCGCCGGGGTCGCGCTGGCGGCCGGAGTGTGGTGGCTCCGGCGGGCGTCCGGCCGGGGTCCCGTCCGCTGGTAGACTCGTCCTCCGCACCGAGGTGGCGGGCGCGTGGCAGCGCCCGGCCGATCGCAGATCGTGGTCGACCTCCCTCCCACCTCGCGGCGCCGGTGACACCCTCCGTCGAACCGGCCCCACGGACCACTGCTGGTCCAGAGACTCGTTGTGATCGCTGTTTCGCCACCGGCCGACGACGTGTCTGTCCGAACGCGAAGCCCCACGACGAGACACAGGTGAACATTCCCATGCCCAAGAAGGCATCCGGGCCCAAGGCCCGTTGGACCGCTGCCCAGAAGGCGGAGAAGGCCGCGTCCCGCAAGGGACCCAAGAAGCCCCACCGCGGCCAGGCCGCAGCCCCCCGGACGAGCGGGCCCGGCGCCGGCCGCCCCGCCGACGGCGAGGACCGCCCGAAGCGCCCCCGCGCCGAGCGCTCCCCTCGCTGGGACCGCGAGGACCCGCGCCGCGGCGGCAAGCCGTCGCGCGCCGAGCGCCGCGAGGGCATGCCCCGGACCCGCCCCGAGGACCGCCGCGACGACCGTGCGGACACCCCGCGCCGCGACGAGCGGCCCGCGTTCCGTCGCGACGACCGCCCGCAGCCGCGCCGCGACGACCGCCCGCAGGTGCGCCGTGACGACCGCCCGCAGGTGCGCCGTGACGACCGTGACGAGGACCGACGCCGCGACGACCGGCCCGCACGCTGGGTCTCCACCGGCGGCGACGACCGCCACGTGCACCGCCCGCACGACGAGCGCCCCCGCCGTGAGCGGGGCGAGCGTCCCGTCCGCGACCGCACCCCGCGGGTCGCCGACCCGGTCCGCCGCGACCGGCACGAGGGCCGCCACGCCGAGCGCCCGGCGTTCACCGACCGCCCGCGCTCCTTCGAGGACGCCGAGGCCGAGCGCGCCGAGGCCGACACCTGGACCACGTACCGCTCCGCGACGGCCGGGGGGCCGCGCGAGGTGACCTCCGACAACGGCTTCGCCGCGCTCGGGCTGCCCGAGCGCCTCGTCGAGCGCCTGGCGCGCGACGGCATCGCCGACCCCTTCCCGATCCAGGCGGCGACGATCCCCGACGCCCTGGCTGGCCGCGACGTGCTCGGTCGCGGGCGCACCGGCTCCGGCAAGACGCTGGCGTTCGGCCTGCCGACCATCGCCCGGCTCGACGACGGCGTCCGGCCGCAGCCGAAGCGGCCCCGGGCCCTGGTCCTCGTTCCCACGCGCGAGCTCGCGATGCAGGTGAGTGACGCCCTCGAGCCCTTCGTGCACGTCACCGGCATCACCCACCGGCTCGTCGCCGGCGGGCTCTCGTACGAGCCGCAGATCAAGAGCCTCCAGCGGGGCGTGCACCTGCTCGTCGCGACCCCCGGCCGGCTTGTCGACCTCATGGACCGCGGCGCCGTCGACCTCGGGGGGATCGAGATCACCATCCTCGACGAGGCCGACCACATGGCCGACATGGGCTTCGTCCCCGAGGTCACGGCGATCCTCGACGCCGTGCCCGACGGCGGGCAGCGGCTGCTCTTCTCCGCCACCCTCGACCGTGGCGTCGACACCCTCGTCGACCGCTACCTCGTCGACCCCGTCACGCACTCCACCGACGAGGCCCAGGCCGCCGTCACGACGATGTCGCACCACGTGCTGCTCATCGACCCGCAGGACAAGAAGGCGCTGACCGCCGAACTGGCGAACCGGGGTGGGCGCACGGTCGTCTTCGCGCGCACCCAGCTGGGCGCCGAGCGGATCGCCGGCGAGCTGCGGGAGCGGGGCGTCCTCGCGGCCGCCCTGCACGGCGGGCTGACCCAGAATGTCCGCAACCGCGTCCTCGGCGCGTTCCGGGACGGCAAGATGCCCGTGCTCGTGGCCACCGACGTCGCCGCCCGCGGCATCCACGTCGACGACATCGGCATGGTCATCCAGGTCGACCCGCCCAAGGACCACAAGGACTACCTGCACCGCGCGGGACGCACCGCCCGCGCCGGCGAGCAGGGCGCCGTCGTCATGATCGCGCTGCCGCACCAGCGCAAGATGGTCACCCGCATCATCGAGGGCGCCGGCGCCGAGGCGCAGACGACCAGGGTCTCGCCCGGCGACGCGACGATCGCCGCCATCGGCGGCCGGGCCCCCAGCGGCGTCCCGGTCCCCGACCAGGTGTGGCGCCCGATCCTCGAGGGGCAGCCCCGCGGTCGCCGCGGTGGAGCCCCCGGTGGGAACCGGGGCGGCCCGCGCGGTGGTCGGGGCCAGAGTGGGCGCCCGCAGGGCGGCCGCGGAACCTCGCCGAGTGCCGCACGCGGCTCGGGACGCGGGGGCAGAATGGGTGCGTGAGCGCGCCCTTTCGCACCGGCAGGCTCCTCGTCGCGACCCCGCAGATCGAGGACGGCGTCTTCCGGCGTAGCGTCGTGCTCGTCCTCCACCACGGGGAGGACGGTGCGCAGGGTCTCGTGCTGAACCGGCCGATCGAGGCTGAGATCCAGTCCGTCCTGCCCGGGTGGGAGGAGCACGCGAGCCGCCCCGCGACGATGTTCCAGGGCGGGCCGGTGCAGCTCGACTCCGCGCTCGGCCTCGTCGCCGTCCCCGGCGACGGCGAGGAGCCCACGGGGGTGCGCCGGCTCTTCGGCAGCGTCGCGCTCGTCGACCTCGACACCCCTCCGGTGCTCGTCGTTCCGGAGGTCGCCGGGCTGCGGATCTTCGCCGGGTACGCCGGGTGGTCCCCGGGCCAGCTCGAGGTCGAGATCGACACCGGCTCCTGGTTCGTCGTCGAGGCCGAGGGCGGCGACGTCTTCACCGAGCAGCCGGAGGCGCTGTGGCGGGCGGTGCTGCGCCGTCAGCCCGAGCCGCTGCGCTGGGTTGCGTGGTTCCCGGCCGATCCCGCCCTCAACTGAGGGTGCGGCGTACCCTCGACGGCATGAGCGAGACGATGCCGCAGGACCCGACCGCCCCCGGAGGCCCGGGCGGACCGGACGGACCCGACGGGCCGCAGACCCAGACGGCGGTCCTCGAGCGCACCGAGACCGTCCCCGAGGTGGCCGAGCCGGGTGACCACGAGCGGTTCGCCCACTACGTCCGCAAGGAGAAGATCGTCGAGAGCGCCGTCACCGGCGAGCCGGTCACGGCGCTCTGCGGCAAGGTCTGGATCCCCGGGCGCAACCCCGACCGCTTCCCGGTCTGCCCGACGTGCAAGGAGATCTACGAAGGCCTCCGCGCACCGCAGGACGGCGGCGAGTAGGCGAGCAGCAGACCTTCCTTACGGGTTCTTTACGGCCACGGGAACCGGACCTGAACGACGCGGCCCTAGGTTGCCTGGAGGTCGCGCCGGACCGGCGCACCGACCCCCGTCGAAAGGTCGTCATGCGAACACGTCCCTTCTCTGCGCTCGCCGCGCTGGCCCTCGGAGCCGCCGGTCTCGTCCTCCCGGTCGGCTCCGCCGTGGCCCAGCCGATGGCGGGCGTCGACTCCGTCGCCGCGGCCGAGTGCCTCACCCACACCGACGAGGTCGGTGGCCGGCACGCCGACGGCAGGACCCGGCACGACCCGCACGAGCTGACCGACGCCCAGGCCGCCGCGATGGAGCGGCGCTTCGAGCGGGACATGGCCGCCAAGGGCGTCGGCTCGTCGAAGAGCGGTGACAAGAAGCCCGGCTCCGGCGGGGGCTTCGCCGCGACGGTCATCCCGGTGCACTGGCACGTGATCACCGACGGCAGCAAGGGGAACCTCACGAGCTCGGAGCTGGCCTCGCAGCTCTCGGTGCTCAACAACGCCTACGCCGGCACCGGCTTCTCCTTCCAGACGGCCAGCACCGACTACACGAACAACCCCTCCTGGTACAACGGGCTCACCAACGGCAGCAGCGCCGAGCGCCAGATGAAGAACGCCCTGCACACCGGCGGCAAGGGGGACCTCAACATGTACACCGCCGACCTCGGCGGCGGCCTCCTCGGCTGGGCGACGTTCCCCAAGTCGCAGGTCGACCCGATGGACGGCGTCGTCATGCTCGACGAGAGCCTTCCCGGCGGCAGCGCCGCGCCCTACAACCAGGGCGACACCGGCACCCACGAGGTCGGGCACTGGCTCGGGCTCTACCACACCTTCCAGGGTGGGTGTAACGGCCAGGGCGACTACGTGAGCGACACCGCCCCCGAGGCGTCACCGGCCTACGGCTGCCCGACCGGCCGCGACACCTGCACCTCGCCGGGTGCCGACCCGATCACGAACTTCATGGACTACACCGACGACGCGTGCATGAACACGTTCACGTCCGGCCAGACGACGCGGATGCAGTCCCTGTGGACCACGTACCGGGCGGGCTGACCCGCACCCCGCGCTAGCACACCCCGAGGGCCCCGACGAGTTTCGTCGGGGCTTTCGGCATGTCGGTGCGAGGGCGCCTATGGTGGCGTCCGCCCATGAGTACCTCAGCCGCCGGTCACCTCCCTCCCGCCTATCCCGAGCGGGCCGCGTGGGGTACCGCGGCGAAGCTGCGGGCCTGGCAGGAGGACGCCCTGGCCGCCTATCTCGGGGGCGACGCGACCGACTTCCTCGCCGTCGCGACGCCGGGCGCGGGCAAGACGACCTACGCGCTGCGGATCGCGACCGAGCTGCTCGACCGGGGCGTCATCCGTGCGGTCACGGTCGTCGCCCCGACCGAGCACCTCAAGACCCAGTGGGCCGACGCCGCGGGCAAGGTCGGCATCCAGCTCAACCCGTCGTTCTCCAACTCGGCCGGGGTCCAGTCCAGCGAGTACGACGGCGTCGCCCTCACCTACGCACAGGTCGCCGCCAACCCCTCCCTCCACCGGCGGCGCACCGAGGCGACCCCGACGCTGGTGATCCTCGACGAGATCCACCACGGGGGCGACGCCCGCTCGTGGGGCGACGGCATCCGGGAGGCGTTCACCCCGGCGACCCGCCGCCTCTCGCTCACCGGGACCCCGTTCCGCTCCGACACCAACCCCATTCCGTTCGTCCGCTACGAGATGGACGAGGCGGGCATCCTCCGCTCGGCCTCCGACTACACCTACGGCTACGCCGCCGCCCTGCGCGACGGCGTCGTGCGCCCGGTGCTCTTCCTCGCGTACGGCGGCGCGATGCGGTGGCGGACCAAGGCCGGCGACGAGGTCGCCGCGCGCCTCGGGGAGCCGCTGACCAAGGACCAGACCGCGCACGCCTGGCGCACCGCGCTGGACCCGAAGGGGGAGTGGATCCCGTCGGTGCTCGCGGCCGCCGACCGGCGCCTCTCGGAGGTCCGGCGGCACGTCCCGGACGCCGGTGGCCTCGTCATCGCCTCGAACCAGACGGCGGCCCGTGCCTACGCGCGCATCCTCGAGGCCGTCACCGGTCAGGCCGCGACGGTCGTGCTGTCCGACGACGCCGGCGCCAGCGCCCGCATCGAGCAGTTCGCCGGCGACGAGTCCCGGTGGATGGTCGCCGTGCGGATGGTGTCCGAGGGCGTCGACGTACCACGGCTGGCCGTGGGGGTGTACGCGACGTCGACCTCGACCCCGCTGTTCTTCGCACAGGCCGTCGGCCGGTTCGTGCGGGCCCGCCGCCGCGGCGAGACCGCCTCGGTGTTCCTGCCCTCGGTCCCGGTGATCCTCCAGCTCGCCGCGACGATGGAGGAGGAGCGCGACCACGCCCTCGACCGCCGCAGCGACGACGAGTCCGAGGCGTCCATCTGGGCCGAGGAGGAGGGGATGCTCGCGGCCGCGAACCGCACCGAGCGCAGCCTCGGGCTCGAGGACGAGACCCGGTTCGAGGCGCTGGAGTCCGATGCGCACTTCGACCACGTGCTCTTCGACGCCAAGCAGTTCGGGCTGCACGCCGAGGTGGGCTCCGCCGAGGAGCAGGACTACCTCGGGCTGCCCGGCCTCCTCGAGCCCGACCAGGTCGCGGCGCTGCTGCACGAGCGCCAGGCCAAGCAGGCCAAGGGCGGGCGGCCCGCCGCACACCCGACCGGGCCGAGCCCGGTCGCGGCCCACCGGGCGCTCGCGGCGCAGCGCAAGGAGCTGAACAAGCTCGTCGCGGCGTACTCGAGCAAGACCGCCGCTCCGCACGCGACCATCCACCTCGACCTGCGACGCGCCTGCGGCGGGCCGGAGCTCGCCTCGGCCACGGGGGAGCAGGTGCAGGAGCGGATCGCGGCGATCCGGCGCTGGTTCGTCGGCCGTCGCTGAGCGGCGCCTGAGAGCCACGCCCGGCCGTCGTCGATCCGTCGCCCCGGGTCCACCTGCCGGCAGGGTCGCGGCGGCTAGGGTCCGGACCCGTGACCGACACCACCGCCACCCCCAGTGCCTCCCGCCGCCAGCTCCTCACGATGGCCACCGTCGGCGGGGTCGGCCTCTTCGCCGCCCCGTCCGCCCACGCGGGTGCGCCCACGGGCCGTGGCGGCCCGGGAAAGACGTTCCGCCTCACCGTGCTCGGCACGGCCGACCTGCACGGCAACGTCTACAACTGGAACTACTTCGCGAACCGGGCCTACAGCGACAGCCGGGGCAACGAGATCGGCGCCGCGAAGGCGGCCACGCTCGTCAAGGCCGTCCGGCAGGAGCGCGGCGCCGCGTCGTGCATCACCCTCGATGCCGGCGACACGATCCAGGGCACGCCGCTCGCGTATTACTACGCCAAGGTCGACCCGATCACCGGCGGCAGCGAGCACCCGATGGCCACGGCGATGAACGCCCTCGGCTACGACGCCGCCGCGCTCGGCAACCACGAGTACAACTACGGCCTCGACACCCTGCGCGCCTTCGAGGACCAGTGCGACTTCCCGCTGCTCTCGGCGAACTCCGTCGACTGGGACACCGGCGAGCCCGTGTTCCCGCCGTACCTCCTCAAGCGGGTCAAGATCCCGGGCGACCAGCCGATCACGGTCGGCATCCTCGGCCTCGTGACCCCCGGCGTCGCCATCTGGGACGCCGCCCACGTGGAGGGCCGGGTCCGGTTCCCCGGCATCGTCGAGCAGGCCAGGGTGATGGTCCCCCGGATGAAGGCCGCCGGCGCCGACGTCGTCGTCGTCTCCTGCCACTCCGGCTCCACGACGTCGTCGAGCTACGGCGACGCGCTGCCGTACCCCGAGAACGCGAGCCGGCTGCTCGCCGAGCAGGTCCCCGACATCGACGCGATCCTCGTCGGGCACGCCCACGTCGAGATCCCCGAGCTCAAGGTCACGAACACCGCGACGGGCCGGGACGTGCTGCTCAGCGAGCCGCTGTACTGGGGGATGCGGGTCACGGTCATGGACCTCGACCTCGTCAAGGTGCGCGGGCGCTGGTCGGTGGCGTCCTCCGGGGCCACGACCCTGAACGCCAACACCGTGCCCGAGGACGCCGAGATCGCCGCGCTCGTGCGGCCCGCGCACGAGAAGGTCCTCACCTACGTCAACTCCGTCATCGGCACCTGTACCGAGGCGATGTCGGCGGCGACGTCGCGGTACGAGGACACGGCCGCGATGGACTTCGTCAACCTCGTCCAGGCGCAGGCGGTCCAGGACGCCCTGGCCGGTACCCAGCCCGCGGACCTGCCGGTGCTGTCGATCTCCGCACCGTTCAACAAGGGTGCGGCCATCCCGCAGGGGGAGGTGACGGTGCGTGACGTCGCGGGGCTGTACATCTACGACAACACGCTGTTCGGCGTGACCCTGACCGGGGCGCAGGTCAAGGACTACCTCGAGAAGTCGGCGACGTACTTCCAGCAGGTGTCCTCGGCCGGGCCGTTCCCCCCCGACCGGGTGACCAACGCCGTCACCCCGACGGCTCCGGGCGGCACGCCCGACTACAACTACGACATCCTGGGCGGCCTCGACGCGCCGCTGACGTACGACATCGACATCGCGCAGGCCCCGGGCGGTCGGATCACCGGCCTGGCGTACGACGGGGCGCCGGTGGCCGACACCGACGAGTTCGTGATCGCGATCAACAACTACCGGCAGTCCGGTGGCGGCAGCTTCCCGCACGTCAAGGACGCCCCCGTCGTCTACAACCGCCAGGTCGAGATCCGGCAGCTGCTCATCGACTGGGTCACCGAGCGCGGCGAGATCGACCCGCCGACGTTCTTCTCGGTCGACTGGCGGCTCACCGCGGACGGCGAGCCGGTCGTCATCCAGGCCTGACCCGGGCCGCTCAGGCGCTCTCGGTGCCGGCGGCCGCGGCGGCCTCCACGAGGGGGCCGGTGCGGTGCTCGAGGTGGGTGACGAGGCAGATCGCGGTGTTCGCCCGCAGCACGTGGACGTCGTCGATGATCTCGTCGATGACGCGCCCGAGGTCGGCGTTGTCGCGGGCGGCGACGCGGACGACGAGGTCGCCGACGCCGGTGATGGAGTGGATCTCGAGCACCTCCGGGATCGCCGAGAGGTGCGCGACGACGGGCCCGTGGCCCTGGCGCTGGCGGATCTCGAGGGTGCAGAACGCGGTCACGGGGTAGCCGACGGCCGCGGGGTCGACGTGCGGGGCGAAGGAGCGGATCACGCCGCGCTCCTGGAGCCGGTCGAGCCGGGCCTGAACCGTGCCGCGGGCCACCCCGAGGGTGCGCGAGGCGCCGAGCACCCCGACATGCGGGTCGTCGGTGAACAGCGCGATGATCCGGGCGTCGAGGGCGTCCACCCCGTGGTTCTTGGCCATGGTCACATTGTCCGGGTACAGCCCGTCCTGAGGCAACAGCATGCGCACGCTGACCACCGTGTCGTGGTGTGGTTGCACATCTGTACTCGCTCCCGGACAGTGGTGGGATGACTGACACGACGACGACGTCCGGCGGCCACATCGACCTCACCGAGCAGGAGCGTCAGGCCGGCCTCGACCTCGAGCAGCTCAAGCAGCTCGTGGGTCTGGTCGACTACGACGAGAAGCAGGACCCGTTCCCCGTCACCGGCTGGGACGCCATCGTCTTCGTCGTCGGCAACGCCACCCAGACCGCGCACTACTACCAGAGCGTCTGGGGCATGGAGCTCGTCGCCTACGCCGGCCCCGAGAACGGCACCCGGGACCACAAGGCCTTCGTCCTGAAGTCCGGCTCGATCCGGTTCGTCGTTCAGGGCGCCGTGAGCCCCGCCAGCCCGCTCATCGAGCACCACGCCAAGCACGGCGACGGCGTCGTCGACATCTCCCTCGAGGTCCCGGACGTCGACGTGTGCATCGAGCAGGCCCGGCGCGCCGGCGCCACGATCGTCCAGGAGCCGCAGGAGCTCTCCGACGAGCACGGCACGGTGCGCGTCGCGGCCATCGCGACCTACGGCGAGACCCGCCACACCCTGGTCCAGCGGGTCGTCGACGGGGTCACCTACGCCGGCCCCTACCTGCCGGGCTACGAGCCCGCGTCCTCGACCTTCGTCAAGCGCGACGGCGCCCCGAAGCGCCTCTTCCAGGCCCTCGACCACATCGTCGGCAACGTCGAGCTCGGCAAGATGGACGAGTGGGTCTCCTTCTACAACCGGGTCATGGGCTTCGTGAACATGGCCGAGTTCATCGGTGACGACATCGCCACCGACTACTCGGCACTGATGTCCAAGGTCGTCGCCAACGGCAACCACCGGGTGAAGTTCCCGCTCAACGAGCCGGCCATCGCGAAGAAGAAGAGCCAGATCGACGAGTACCTCGACTTCTACCAGGGCCCCGGCGCCCAGCACCTCGCGCTCGCGACGAACGACATCCTGCGCACGGTCGACGAGCTGCGCAAGGAGGGCGTCGAGTTCCTCGACACCCCCGACGCCTACTACGAGGACCCCGAGATGCGCGCTCGCATCGGCGAGGTCCGGGTGCCCATCGAGGAGCTCCAGAAGCGCAAGATCCTCGTCGACCGCGACGAGGACGGCTACCTGCTCCAGATCTTCACCCGCCCGCTCGGCGACCGCCCGACGGTGTTCTTCGAGATCATCGAGCGCCACGGCTCCCTCGGCTTCGGCAAGGGCAACTTCAAGGCGCTGTTCGAGTCGATCGAGCGTGAGCAGGACAAGCGCGGCAACCTCTGACGAGGATGGGCGCGTGCGCGCCCTGATCCTCCCGAGCCCGTTCCTCCCCGGGCTCGTCCACGCCCCACTCGCGGCCGCTCTCGGGCGTCGCGGGTGGGGCGTCGTCGTCGCCGACCCCAAGGCCGCCCCCGCGTCGGCCGAGGACCTGCTCATCACCTTCGCTGCGGCGGCCGCCGAGGTGAGGCCGGACGTCGTCCTCACCCACAGCAACGCGGGCCGGTACGCAGCGCACGTCGCCGGGGACGCCGTGACGGTGCACCTCGACGGGGCGCTCCCTCCCGTCGGGGGTGGGGCCGTGGCGATGGTCCCGGAGTCGCTGATCGAGCGTCTCGCTGCGACCGCAGACGACTCCGGCCTCCTGCCCCCGTGGACCCGGTGGTGGCCGGACGAGGACGTTGCAGCGCTCCTGCCCGACCCGCGGACCCTCGCCGCCATCCGCGCCCAGGAGCCTCGGCTGCCGATGTCCTACGTCCGCTCACGGTTGGGGGCCCCGGCCGGTTGGGTCGCTGCCTCGCAGGCCTACCTCGCGTTCGGCGGCGGGTACGCCGACGAGGTGGCCCTCGCCCGTGCGCACGGCTGGCCGGTGGCGGTGCTGGACGCGGCGGGGCACCTGCACCACCTCGTGGACCCCGAGGGGGTCGCCGACACCGTGCTCGCACTCGCCGAGGGGGTGCGGGGCGGGCAGGCTCCGCATGGGACGCTGTCCCCATGAGTACCCCCACGACGCCCGGCTGGTACGAGGATCCCGAGGACGCCCTGCAGCTGCGGTACTTCGACGGGGTCGTCTGGACGCGGCACACGACACCGCTGCTGTCCCCGACGGCCGGGTCGTCGACGATCGGGCGGGCGCCGGACGTCCAGAGCGTCGAGGAGCGGGCCCGCAAGGCGGAGGCCGCCCAGACCCCGTCGTGGAGCGCGCCACCCTCGTGGGGGGCGGCGCCGAAGGGCGCTCTGGCCGACGGCGCCGTCCTCGCCGAGTGGTGGCGCCGGCTGCTGGCCCGCATCATCGACTGGATCCTCACGAGCCTGGTGGCGGGGCTGCTGGCCATCCCGTTCCTCGGGCCGCTCGTGGCGGCCTTCGAGACGTACTTCGCGGATGCCCTGGCGGGGCGGACGCCGGACCAGGACGCCTTCCAGTCGGCGCTGACGGAGGCGGTGCTGCCGCTCACCCTCGTCGGACTGGCCGCCGGGCTCCTCTACGAGACCACCTTCCTCGTCTGGCGCGCCGCCACTCCCGGGAAGATGGTCCTCGGCACGGTCGTGCGACCCACGGGGCAGCCCGGCGGGGTCTCCCTCGTCGTGGCGCTGCGCCGGCAGGCGATCACCGTCCTGTCCTCCCTGCTCGGGCTGCACGCCGTCCTCGGCGTGCTCGGGACGATGCTCTCGGTCGTCGACCCCGCCTGGCTGCTGTGGGACCCCAAGCGTCAGGCGCTGCACGACAAGGTCGCCGACACCGTCGTCGTCCTCAAGCGCTGAACTACCGCGCCGGGCGGATCGTCCCGGTGCACTCGCCGAAGCCGATGACGGAGCCGTCGGGGCCGGGCGCGGTGGCCCGCAGGACCACCGTGTCGCCGTCCTCGAGGAAGGTGCGCTCGCTGCCGTCGGCCAGGATCACCGGGTCCTGCCCGCTCCAGCTCAGCTCGAGGAAGCTGCCCCGGGTGTCGGTGGCGGCGCCCGAGATGGTGCCCGACCCGAAGAGGTCGCCGGGACGCACCGTGGCGCCGTTGATGGTCATGTGGGCGAGCATCTGGGCGGGGGACCAGTACATGTCCCGGAACTCCGGGCGGGAGACGACGGTGCCGTTCCAGTCGACCTCGACGTGGATGTCGAGACCGTACGCAGTGCCCGGGCCGTCGCCGGAGCCGCGCAGGTAGGGGAGCGGCTCGGGGTCCTGGCCGGGCAGCGGCACCCGGGCGGCGCGCAGGGCGTCCGTCGTCACGACCCACGGGCTGATGCTCGTCGCGAAGGACTTGCCGAGGAACGGCCCGAGCGGGACGTACTCCCACGCCTGCAGGTCGCGGGCCGACCAGTCGTTGAGCAGCACGACACCGAAGAGGTGCTCGTCGGCGTCGGCGAGGTCGACGGGGGTGCCGAGGGTGGTGGCGCCGCCGACGACGAAGCCGAGCTCGGCCTCGATGTCGAGGCGGACGCTGGGGCCGAAGGTGGGGGTTGTCTCTGTCGGCGGCTTGCGCTGCCCGGTGGGGCGAACCACGTCGGTGCCGGACACGACGACGGTGCCGGAGCGGCCGTGGTACCCGATCGGCAGGTGCTTCCAGTTGGGGGTGAGCGGCTCGGAGTCGGGACGGAAGATGCGACCGACGTTGGTCGCGTGGTGCTCGCTGGCGTAGAAGTCGACGTAGTCGGCGACGGCGAACGGCAGGTGCATCGTGACGTCGGCGACCGGGACGAGGTTCGCCTCGACGCAGTCGCGGTACTCGTCGTTCGACAGGTGTTCGGTGAGCCACTCGCGGGCCGCGGCCCACGCCGGCCGGCCCTCGGCGAGGAAGGCGTCGAGCGAGCCGCCGCGCCACACGGCGGCCGACTCCATGCCGCCTCGCTCGGCACAGGCCACGAGGTCCAGGACGTGGTCGCCGATGCGGACGCCGACCCGGCGGTCGCCGTCGCCGACCGAGAAGACGCCGTAAGGGAGGTTGTGCAGGCCGAAGGGGTGGTCGGCGGGCAGGTCGAGCCAGGTCATGGCGGGTCCTTCCGGGTCAGCGGGGGAGCAGGCCGAGGGCGGCCAGCTCGGTGAGCGGGTCGGTGACGGTGCAGCAGCCGTAGGAGGTGAACGCGGCCCGGGCCCGGGCGGTCGTCTCGTCGGTCCAGGCCGCCACGACGTCGGCGAGGGCCCGGGCGTCCCGCACGGCGAGGAGCCCCGCGACCGTGTCGTGGTTGGCGCCGTCGAGGGCGGCCGAGGTGGCGACGAGGACGTTGAGGACGCCGTGGTTCTCCTCCGACACCCCGTCGACCTCGTAGGTGCCGCGGACCGCGTGGTGGAGGCCGCCGGTCAGCTTGAAGGGGACCGGGGCGCCGGTGGCCGCGCGCAGGAAGGTGGCGAGCTCGGACTCGTCGGGCCAGGGCCAGCTGGGAGTGGGGCCGGTGCGGAACTTCGCGACGACGGCGTCGCCCTCGGCGACGGAGGCGCGAACGTCGGCGACGGCGTCGTCCTGGGCGGAGCGCCCGCGGGGGACCTCGAGGGCCAGGGGCAGGTCTCCCGGGAGGTCGAGGCGGCGCCACTGCGGGGTCCAGCCGAGCTCGGCGCCTGCGACCCGGACCCGGGGGTCGGCGGCCAGGAGGGCGATGCCGTCTCGCAGGACCGCGGGGTCGGTGCCGGGGCGGGCGATGACTCCGACGCCGAGGGGGTCGGGGCGACCCCAGGTGCCGGTGTCGAGCTGGGCGAGCAGGTCCGTGGCGGCGGCCGCCGGGACGAGCAGGGGGCCCACGCACGCGCCGTACGTGGCGTCCCGGTGCCGCGCATGGGCGGCGACGGCGTCGGGCAGTGGGCTGTGGGCGGGCGGGAAGACCGCCGCGTCGTCGACGAGAGCGCGCAGCAGGTCGGGCGTCGTCGGCATGGGGCCAAACGTATCGCGAGGGCTCCTGACCTCGGACCGCGTGGGGGTGCCCCTGTTCCGCTCGGCCGACCGGGGCCGGCCGGCGGGTTACGGTCTCGGCATGAGCGGAGACGACGAGGGCCAGGTGTCCGAGGTGCAGCAGATGCCGGTGGAGGACGCCGACACCCCGATCAGCGACGACCAGGCCGTGGCCGGCCAGCCTGACGGCGAGTCCGGCGAGGTGCAGGAAGGACCCACCGGCCCGAACGCCAAGGTCCCGGGGGCGGACGACGCCTGACCGGGGTGCGCTCGGGCAAGCTCCGGGGACCGCCGACCGTCAGGCGTCGAAGAGGAACCAGCAGAGGTCGTTCCGGAGCCGCTGGTCATCGAGCACGAGCTCACGCACCGCGTCGGGGATTCGGTCGCGCTGCCACCGGCACTCCGCTCGTCGGGCGAGCTCCTCGGCACCGGGAGGTGCGGCCGCCCGCGCCGCCTTGATGGCGTAGGCGGCGGCACCGAGGTCGTGGGCGGCCACGTGGGCGACGGCTGCCGCCTGACCGGCGGCGTAGGCCGCGAACCGCGGTGCGCCGCTGAGGTCCCGGGCCGCGCCCATGGCATGTCCTCCGGCTGCCCGGGTCTGCATCATCGCGAGCTCGCCACGGACCCACGCGCGGGCGGCCTCGATCGCCTCGCGTGGCCGGTGGTCCAACGGACGGACGGACTCGAACAGGGGGAGGACGTGCTCCGCGCACTGGGCCGCCCAGAGGGCCAGAAGGTGGTGGTCGGCGTCCGCGAGGGTCCCGCCGCGGCGCACCGTCACCAGCCGGGGATCCCGGACGGGCGGGAGGATCATGGGTCACCACCTGTGCTGTGGGCCGCGGGGGCGAGTGCGGCGTCCTCCACATCCTCCGTGATCGGACACGGTTCCGGCCCCAGTGGGTTGTCGGCGGTGGCGTCTAGGTTTGGGTCATGGAGGGGATGGGCAGCCAGGTCGCCGACCGGGTTCGGGTCGGTGGGTCTGCTGTGTCGGGGGTTGCGGGGGTGCGGGAGTCGTTGTCGGGGATCGATGTCGGGTCGTTGTCGGATCGGGACCGGTTGGCGTTGGTGGCCGAGCTGGAGCGGTTGAAGGGGGCGGCGTCGGCGTGTCAGGCGCGGGCGGTGGAGGC
>NZ_CANLZR010000001.1 GCF_947495705.1 uncultured Phycicoccus sp. | reverse complement strand
CACCGCCCCCCGCTGCCGCGTCGACCTCCACGACCTCACCGCCCGCAACCTCCACCTCGACCCCCGACCCCCACACCACCGCCGACGCTCACGCGCCCGCCCCTCGGCCACCGACCCGCCACCGTTCTGAGGCGGCGCTGCGCGCGTCTCATCCCGTTCCACGCTTCGGGCGCGCTGTCCCACCCCTTGATACGGTGGCAGCGTTACGTCGGCGAAACATCCGGGTCATGGTCGGGAAACCGCCTCGCCCTAGCGTCGTTGGCAACGCCACCCGGGCTGGCTCTGCCAGGCCCCATGCACCGAACCAGGAGGTTCAGCATTGTTCAGCTCCGCTGACGAGGTCCTCGCCTACATCAAGGAAGAGGACATCAAGTTCGTCGACATCCGGTTCTGCGACCTGCCCGGCATCATGCAGCACTTCAACGTGCCTGCTCACACGGTCGACAAGGACTTCTTCCTCAACGGTCAGATGTTCGACGGGTCCTCGATCCGTGGCTTCCAGGCCATCCACGAGTCCGACATGAAGCTGATCCCGGACCCGACCACGGCGTACGTCGACCCGTTCCGGGTCGAGAAGACGCTGATCATGAACTTCAGCATCGTCGACCCGTTCACCGGTGAGGACTACAGCCGCGACCCGCGCAACGTGGCGGCCAAGGCCGAGGCCTACCTCAAGACGACCGGCATCGCCGACACGGCCTTCTTCGGCGCCGAGGCGGAGTTCTACGTCTTCGACGACGTGCGCTTCGAGACCAAGCAGAGCGCCAGCTACTACTTCATCGACTCCGTCGAGGCGGCCTGGAACACAGGCCGCGCCGAGGAGGGCGGCAACCGCGGGTACAAGACCCGCTACAAGGGCGGGTACTTCCCCGTCCCGCCGGTCGACCACTTCGCCGACATGCGCGACAAGATCTGCCTCAACCTGGCCGAGGTGGGCATCGAGGTCGAGCGCAGCCACCACGAGGTGGGCACCGCGGGCCAGCAGGAGATCAACTACCGGTTCAACACCCTGCTCCAGTCCGGCGACGACATGATGAAGTTCAAGTACGTCGTCAAGAACACGGTGTGGGAGGGCGGCAAGACCGCCACGTTCATGCCGAAGCCGATCTTCGGCGACAACGGCTCGGGCATGCACACCCACCAGTCGCTCTGGAAGGACGGCGAGCCGCTCTTCTACGACGAGCGCGGCTACGGCGGCCTCTCCGACATGGCGCGCTGGTACATCGGTGGCCTGCTCAAGCACGCGCCGGCGGTCCTGGCGTTCACCAACCCGACGATGAACAGCTACCACCGTCTGGTGCCGGGCTACGAGGCCCCCGTCAACCTCGTGTACTCGGCCCGAAACCGCTCCGCGTGCGTGCGCATCCCCATCACGGGCGACAACCCCAAGGCCAAGCGCATCGAGTTCCGCGTTCCGGACCCGTCGTCCAACCCGTACCTGTGCTTCGCGGCGCAGCTCATGGCGGGCCTGGACGGCATCAAGAACCGGATCGAGCCGCCGGAGCCGGTCGACAAGGACCTCTACGAGCTGCCGCCCGAGGAGCACGAGGCCATCGAGCAGGTGCCCGACTCCCTGGCCGCTGTCCTCGACGCGCTCGAGGCCGACCACGAGTTCCTGCTCGAGGGTGGCGTCTTCACCGAGGACCTCATCGCCGCGTGGGTCGACTTCAAGCGGACCAACGAGGTGGACCCGATCCGCCTGCGCCCGCACCCGCACGAGTTCGAGATGTACTTCGACATCTGAGCGTCGAGCACGCGACGAAGGGCGCTCCCGCCGTGGCGGGGGCGCCCTTCGTCGCGTTCGCCCCAGTCCTGCTGCCGCTGGGCTCCCGGGCGTTGCCGGTGGCGGAACGTCACCGAACCAGGACGGGTCACTCGGCCCTCGCGGTCACCCTCGTCAGGGCTCCTCGCGCGACATCTGCTCGTCCGTCGGGGCTCCGAGGTGGCCGTCGGCGTCCACGGGCACCGGAGTGCCGTCGGGGGCCAACGGCTGGGTCACGGCGTGCGCCGGCCCCGGCAGGTCCTCGTACCCCGACTCCGCCGCCCCGGTGTGCGGGCTCTGGCGGTCCGCACCGGGGGTGATGCCGGTCGACTCGGCCTGCTCGGTGCGGTCGCCCTCCTCGGGGGTGGCCCCCTCCTGGTGGGTGTCGGCCTGGTCTGCGCTCATCACGGTCTCCTTCGTCGGATGTCTGTGGTCACGGGATACCCCGGTCGCATCGCACCGACACCCCCGCGGCGCACCCGGCTCGCCGTCAGCGCGGGCGCACCGTGAGGCTCTGGGCGAGGGTGCCGAGCGGGCCGGCCGTGTCGTGCAGCCGGCTGCTCGTGACGCCTACCCCGGTCGCGCCGAACGAGACCGTCGTGTCGACGCCCAGCCACTTCCCCTGCCCCGTGCGCAGCAGATGGGCCGTGAGGTCGACGTTCGGGAAGTGGACCTCGGCCGGGTCGGACCGCACCGTCATCCCGTTGGCCAGGTCGAGCAGGCCCGCCAGCCGCGCACCCTCGCTCACCGGCTCGTCGCTGAGCAGCGGCTCGGTGGCCCGGGCCCAGAACCACCCGCGCCCCGGCTCCTCGAGGTGGCGACGCAGCTCGACGGACCGGATGAAGCCGCCCGGCCAGGTGTCCCGCGGCGACCACTCGGGCAGCTCGCCCGGCGGCGGCATGGCCGGCAGCGCGGTGCCGGCGAGGGCGGCTGTGTCCTGCTGCTGCAGGAGCCACGCGCGGAGCACGACGACCACGCGCCCGGCGTGGCTCATCGTCGCCTCGACGAGCTCGATCGTGCGCCCCGCCCGCAGCACCCGCACCGAGGTGTCGACCTCCGCCACCGGCACCGTCCCGAGGATGTCGTAGGAGAGCCGCGCCAGGACCAGGTCGTCGTCGCGCCGCGCGTCCCGGTCCCGCTCGACGACGTGGGCGAGTAGCCCGAGGGCCGGCGCGATGTGCTGCTCGTCCTCGCGCCACGCCCCGCCGGTGTGCTCGGTAGCCCGGAACCGGGTGTCGCCGAGCCGCTCGAAGTACGCCATCCGGACGGTCCTTCCTGTCGGCCGCCTCCAGACCCTACGCACCGGCCGCGCGCGGGTGAGGATGGACCCATGACTGACTCCCCCGCGACCACCCACCTCCCCCGCCGCGTCGCCGTCACCGGGGCCCGCGGCAAGCTGGGCCGGGCCGTCGTCCGCCACCTGCGCGCCATCGGCCTCGACGTCCTCGCCACCGACCGGGTCGGCGGCGACCCGCGGGAGGTCGAGGGCGAGTTCCTCGTCGCCGACCTCAACGACTACGGCCAGGTGCTCGAGGCGCTGACCGGCGGCGTCGACGAGCACGCCCCCGTCGACGCCGTCGTCCACCTCGCGGCCATCCCGGCCCCGGGCATGACGTCGAACGCCGCGACGTACGCGAACAACTCCGCGGCCACGTACAACGTCTTCGCCGCGTGCCGCGCCGCGGGGATCCACCGGCTCGTCTGGGCCTCGAGCGAGACCGTGCTGGGCCTGCCGTTCGACACCCCGCCGCCGTACGCCCCGGTCGACGAGGAGTACCCGCCGCGGCCGGAGTCGACGTACTCCCTCAACAAGGCGCTCGAGGAGGACCTGGCGCGGCACTTCTGCCGGTGGCAGCCCGACCTCGTCGCGGTGGGCCTGCGCTTCTCCAACGTCATGGACGTCGAGGACTACGCGCAGTTCCCGGCCTTCGACGCCGACCCGCACCTGCGCAAGTGGAACCTCTGGGGATACATCGACGCCCGCGACGGCGCCCAGGCCGTCGAGAAGGCGCTCGCGCGCGACGTCCCCGGGGCGGAGGTGTTCGTCATCGCCAACGCCGACACCGTGATGAGCCGCTCCAGCGCGAGCCTCATGGCCGAGGTCTTCCCGCAGGTCGAACTCACCCGGGAGCTCGGCGAGCACGAGACCCTGCTGGCCATCGACAAGGCCCGCCGGGTGCTCGGTTACGAGCCCCGGCACACCTGGCGGGACCACGTCTGAGGGCGCCGGGACCCGCTTGACGTGAGTCGGGAACACGATGCAAACTTGAGCCGTTGTCACTCATGCAACCCACCGGGCGACCTCGCCCCCGCATCACGGAGGACATGACCATGGCCACCACGTTCGACCCGTTCCGCGACCTCGACCGCATGTTCGGCGGCACCCTCCGCTCGCCCGCGGCCACGGCGATGCCGATGGACCTGTACCGCACGGGCGAGACGTTCGTCGCGAAGATCGACCTGCCGGGCGTCGACCCGAGCAGCATCGACGTCGATGTCGAGGACCGCACCCTCACCATCCGCGCCGAGCGCCGCGAGGAGACCGACGAGGAGGTCCAGTGGCTCTCGCACGAGCGCCCCAGCGGCACCTTCGCCCGGCAGCTGACCCTCGGCTACGGCGTCGCACCCGACCGCATCGAGGCCGGCTACGACGACGGCGTCCTCACCCTGACCATCCCGGTCGCCGAGGAGGCCAAGCCGCGCAAGATCTCCATCAACCACGCGGGCGGCCACCGCACGATCACCGGCGAGGCCAGCGAGTCCCGCACCGAGGCCGCCTCCGCCTGAGACCGGCTCACGCACGGCGCCGCACCCCTCCCGGGGTGCGGCGCCGACTCGTGCCGAGGGGTGCAGGTCGTGCTGCACGGGTCCTCCCGGGCCCGTCCCTGGTGCGCAATGATCGGCCTGTGAACCAGACCCGCACCGAGACCATCGACCAGCTCATCGATGCCGGCCGCCACGTCGTCGAGCGCGGCCTCGTCCAGGCCAGCGGTGGCAACCTGTCGGCGCGCGTCCCCGGGACGAACCGGTTCGTCGTCACCGGCACCGGTACCTGGCTGGACCGCCTGACCGCCGACGACTTCACCGAGATGACCCTCGGCGGTGAGCGGGTCGGTGGCGCCGAGCGCCCGTCGGTGGAGTGGAAGCTGCACCAGCGCACCTACGACGTCCGCCCGGACATCACCGCCATCGTGCACCTGCACCCCCAGCACGTGCTGCTCGTCGACCTGCTGGGCGCACCCATCCGGTTCACGACCCTCGACCACCAGTTCTACCTCGGCAGCAACGGCTGGGTGCCGTTCATCCCCTCCGGGAGCGCCGAGCTGGCCGACGCCGCCGCCGAGGCCGCGCGCGACCACAACGCCGTGGTGCTCGCCAACCACGGCTGCTCGGCCCTCGGCGACTCGGTGCCGATGGCGCTGCGCCGGGCCCTCAACCTCGAGGAGGCGGCCGCGATGACCTACCGGCTGCTCGTCGTGGGGAACACGACGAGCGACTTCCCGCCGCAGTGGCGCGGCCGGATCCTCGACGTCTGAGCCGACCCCCAGGCCCCAGGCGGGTGGGTCAGTGCGCGAGGAACAGGCTGCCGAGCGCGATGAGCCAGGAGACGAAGGACCCGACGAGGAAGTACTCGGTGACCTCGTCGATGCCGACGCCGTCGAGGGACTCGCGCTCGCTCCGTTTGCTCTGCAGCTCGGGGAAGCGGATGAGCCCCTTCGCGGCGATGACGAGGGCCGCGGCCGTCAGCTGGCCGGCGAGCCCCAGACCGAGGATGACGACCCGCTCCATCGGCCCGAGCAGCCGGCCACCCCGCAGCTGCATCGCCGGCTCGGGCATCGCCATCGCCGCGGTCCGGGCCCGCCCCAGCGGCCGGAGCGCGCCCACGCTGACGAGGACGAGGCGGACGACGACGTTGCCCGTCGCGAGGTTGGCGACGAGGAGGCCCCCGACGAGCAGCACGTAGCCGGGGTCGACCGCCTGCCCGAACGACGGGAGGTCCGCCCAGCCCAGCCAGCTGCCGAGCAGCCCGCCGGCGGGCGAGGCCCAGCCCGACAGCGCGAGGAGCCACCCGGCCCCACCGGCGAGCGCCGCGAGCGAGCGGACGTGCCCGGAGCCGATGGCCAGCGCGCGCTGCGACCAGCGGACCCACAGCACGAGCGAGAGGACCGCCCCGACGAGGGCGACGGCGTCGCCGACCCCGAGCAGCTGCGAGCCCGCCCCGAGCAGCACGATGGCGGCCACCCCCGACGGCACGGCCCACCGAGCGACCGCCGGGCGCCGGCCGGCCCGGACGAGGTCGGCCAGCCCCACCCCGACGAGCCACACCCCGAGCCAGGTCACGGCAGGTCCCGCAGCAGCGCCTGGGCAGCCAGCACGGCACCGATGCCGTCGATGCGGACGCGCTGGGAGACCGCGGACGCGCTGACGCCCTCGCGCTCGGCGAGCGCCGCCTGCGTTGTGTCGGGGTGCATGAGGCCCTCCAGGAGCCGGAGTGAACGTTCCGAGAGGGAGCCAACCAGATGGTCCCGACAGAGCAGGGCGGCGTTGACGGCGGCACCGAGGCCGGTCTCGTCGGCGCCCTGCTCCGCCACGGCGTCGGCGCCGACACCGGCGGCGGTCCGCACCCCGGTCCGCAGCAGTCGCGTCGGGGACCGCTCGGCGGCCTCCTCGACGGCGACGAGCGCGGCCCGGGCCGCCCACCAGCCCGGTCCGTCCTCGATGCCACGCTCGGCGTCGAGGACGGTGACCCGACCCCGGCCGATGCCCACCCGCACGTCGCCCTCGGGCAGGAGCCGGATGCGCACCCGCAGCGCGACCTCGAGGGCGTCGCCGAGTCTGCGGTACGAGCCCTGGAACTCGTCGCCGACGGTGACGCGCAGCCCCGAGATGGAGGGGCAGCTCTCGTCGACCTCGGCGAGGGCAGCGTTCAGCGCCTGCTGGAGGCTCCGCCGGTCGGCGGACCGCCGGGACGCGACGAGGTCGCCGATGACGACACAGCGTGAAGCATCTGGCTTCATTTCACTCATATGAAGATCATACCTTCATTTCGGCGGAATGAAGCGCTGCCGGTGAGGAACCGCCCGGGTCACGCCTGGTCGAGGCGCTCCCCGGCGGCGGGCTCGACGACCCCGCGCTCGGTCGCCACCGCGGCGACGAAACGCGCCGGCGTGACGTCGAAGGCGGGGTTGAACCCCTGGGAGCCGTCGGGAACGGTCTGCACCCCGCCGAAGGACGTGACCTCGGCACCGGGTCGCTCCTCGATCTCGATGCCCGACCCGTCGGCCATCGACAGGTCGACGGTGGACCAGGGGGCGGCGACGAGCAGTGGCACCCCCGCCGCCTGGCACGCGAGCGCGACGCCGAGGGTGCCCACCTTGTTCGCGACGTCCCCGTTGGCCGTGATCCGGTCGGCCCCGACGATGGCACAGTCGACGAGGCCGCGCATGATCGTCGAGGACGCGGCGCTGTCGACCTGGACGGCGTGCGGGATGCCGTCGGCGGCGAGCTCCCACGCGGTGAGCCGGGCTCCCTGGAGCAGCGGCCGCGTCTCGTCGGCGTACACGAACTCGACGCGCCCCCGCGCGTGCAGCTCGCGGACGACCCCGAGGGCGGTCCCCCACCCCGACGTCGCGAGCAGACCCGCGTTGCAGTGCGTGAGGACCCGCAGCGTCGGACGGTCGATCCGCGCGAGCAGCCAGTCGGCGGCCAGACGGGACAGCTCGCGGTTGGCGGCCTCGTCGTCGGCCGCCAGGGCCCGCGCCGCCTCGAGCACGGCCGCGCGGCCGTCGCCGACGAGCGGACGCACCTGGTCGACCCCCCACGCGAGGTTGACCGCCGTGGGCCGGGCGTGCCGGATCCGGTCGATCTCGGACTGCAGCCGGGCCTCGTCCCAGCCCTCCCGCTCCGCCTGGTCCATCGCGACGACGACGCCCATCGCCCCCGCGACCCCGAGGGCCGGGGCCCCGCGCACCGCGAGGGCGACGATGGCCTCGACGAGCGCGTCGACGGTGTCGACGTCGAGGTAGTCCGTCGTGGCGGGCAGGACGGTCTGGTCGAGGATGCGGACGGCGCCCCGGCCGTCCCGCCCTGCGTCGTCGGTCCAGGTGATGGCGCGCTCGGTCATGTGCGCACCCTACGACGCGACCCCGCCGGGCTGTGACATCAGTCCCTTGCGCCCACGAGCGCGCGATGAGACCGTCGAATTACGGGGCGAGACAGCCCGCCTCCGCAGCGGAAGGACGAACGATGAACCAGTCCCGCGTCGTCGTCGGCGTCGACGGCTCCCCCGCCTCGATGGCCGCGGTCACCCACGCCGCCCACGTCGCGAGCAGTCGCGGCATGTCGCTGCACGTCCTCCATGCGTTCGCACCCGACCTGCCGATGCTCGGCTTCGGGGCGCTGGCCGACCGGGAGCTCGTCACCGAGCACGGGAACCGGCTCCTCGCGTCCGCCACCGCCCGGGCCCACGCCGCCCATCCGGACCTCACCGTGACGACGAGCCTCCACGACGGCTACGCGAGCCCGGCCCTCATCGCGTCCTCGCACACCGCCGCCCTCGTCGTCGTCGGCGCCGTCGGGCAAGGCCTCATCAGCCGGGTCAGTATGGGCGCCGTCGCGATGCAGGTGCTCACCCACGCCCACTGCCCCGTGCTCGTCGTCGGGCACGAGGCGGTCGCGGCGCCGGTCCCCCAGGGCCGGATCGTCGTCGGTATCGACGGGTCCCAGGATTCCCTCGCCGCCCTGCACGTCGCCGCCCGGGAGGCCCGGATCATCGGGGGCACCCTCGAGGCGGTGCACGCCTGGCGGGCGCGGGCGGCCACCGACCCGACGCTCGCGCGCTCGTCCAGCTGGGAGGAGTACGAGTCCGCCATCGAGGAGCGGGTCCGGACCACGATGGCCAAGACGGAGGCACCCGACATCGCCTGCGAGGTCCGCGTCGTGCGCGACGACCCCGTGCACGCCCTGACCGAGGCCAGCCAGGGCGCGAGCATGCTCGTGGTCGGCGCCCGCGGTGACGGGGGCTTCGACGGGCTGAAGGTGGGCTCGACGGCGATGCGCCTCGTGTCCCGCAGCGCGTGCCCGGTGCTCGTCACCCGCTGAGCGGCTCCACCCGTTCGGTCGCGCCGAGCTGGTCGAGGACGAACGCCCACTCCCACGCCACCTGCTCCCAGGCGGCGTACCGGCCCGACCGCCCGCCGTGCCCCGCCGACATCTCGGTGCGCAGCAGGACCGGACGGTCGGCGGGGTCGTTGGTGACGGTCTCGCGCAGCCGTGCCACCCACTTGGCCGGCTCGGTGACGTAGACCCGGGTGTCGTGCAGGCTGCTCGTCGCGAGGATCGCGGGGTACCGGGTGGCGCGGAGGTTCTCGTACGGCGAGTAGGCCCGCATCCGGGCATACACCTCGGGGTCGTGCAGCGGGTCGCCCCACTCCTCCCACTCCCCCACGGTGAGGGGCAGCTCGGGCTGGAGGATGGTCGTGAGCGCGTCGACGAAGGGGACGGCCGCGTGGGCCACCCGGAAGCGCTCCGGCGCGAGGTTGAGCACGGCGCCGACGAGCAGCCCACCCGCGGACCCGCCCTCGATGCCGAGCCGGTCGGCGGCCACCCACCCGGACGCCACGAGGTACTCCGCCGCCGCGACGGTGTCGGTGAAGGTGTTGGTCTTCGCGTGCAGCTTGCCGTCGTCGTACCAGCGCCGCCCCATCTCGCCCCCGCCGCGCACGTGCGCCACGGCGAAGACGACCCCGCGGTCGAGCAGGCCGAGCCGGGCGACCGAGAAGTAGGGGTCGGACGAGATCTCGTAGGCGCCGTAGGCGGAGAGCAGCCCCGGGTTGGACCCGTCGGCGCTCACGCTGCGGTGGCGGACGACCGAGACCGGGACCGAGGTCCCGTCCGGGGCGCTCGCCCACTCGCGGGACTCCTCGTAGTCGGCGGGGTCGAAGCCGCCGAGGACCGGCTGCCGCTTCAGCTCGGTCCGGGCCCCCGTCGCGAGGTCGACGTCTAGCACCGTGCGCGGGGTCGTCCACGACTCCACGACCACCTGGATCGCGGTCTGGTCCGGCTCGGGGTTGTCGCCGAGGCCGATCGAGTGCACGGGCTGGTCGACCTGCACGTCCCAGGGGGTGCCGTGCCCCGAGACCGAGGTGACGTCGCGCGGCAGGACCCGCAGCGCCGTGAGCCCCCCGGTGCGCAGCGACAGGACGGTCGCCGTGTCGAACGCGTCGACCCCGACGAACCGCTCCCCGTCGCCCGAGGAGAGCAGCGGCACCCACTGCTCGTGGCTCGTCGCCTCGAGCGGCGCCCACGCGAGGTCGGACTCGGGGGTGTCGGTGTTGTGGACGACGAGCAGGCGGTCGTCGGCGGGCTCGACGTCGTACTCGACGCCCTCGCGGCGCGGCGCGACGACCCGCCACGTGCCCTCGGGGTCGCTGGAGTCGAGGAGGTGCACCTCGCTCGTCGTCTTGGACCCGAGGCTGAGCATGAGCCAGCGCTCGTCGCGGCTGGAGCCCACCCCCATCCAGAACCGCTCGTCGTCCTCCTGGTGGACGAGCACGTCCTCGGCGGCGTCGGTGCCGACCCGGTGCCGCCACAGCTGGAAGGGCCGCCAGGCGTCGTCGACGCGGGTGTAGAAGACGAACCGCCCGTCCCGGCTGAACTCGCAGCCGTACCCGATGCGCGTGACCGCCGTGTCGAGGACACGGCCGGAGGCGACCTCGCGGACGGTGAGGTCGAACCGCTCGTCGCCGGCGGTGTCGACGGCGAAGGCGACGAGGCGATGGTCGTGGCTCACCGTCAGGGCGCCCATCGAGAAGAACTCGGAGTCGCCGGCCTCCACGTTGCCGTCGACGACGACCTCCTCACCGGGCAGGGCCGCGCCCTCGGGGTCGGGGCGGCCGGTGCCGTCCGTGCGCGGGGCCCGGACCTGGGTGGCGTACTGCTTGCCCTCGGCGGTGCGGCTGAAGTACCACCACGGGCCGCTCGCGACCGGCACCGAGAGGTCGTCCTCCTTGACCCTGGCCTTGATCTCGTCGAAGAGCGTCCGGCGCAGCGGCGCGAGGTGTGCGGTGCCGGCGTCGGCGTACGCGTTCTCGGCCTCGAGGTAGGCGAGCAGGTCGGGGTCCTCGAGGTCGCGCATCCACCAGTACGGGTCCTCGACGGCGTCGCCGTGGTGCTCGCGGACGTAGGGGCGGTGCGGTGCTGACGGGGGTGGTGGCGTCGCCATGGCGCCACCCTACGCAGCCATGGACGCGGCGAGGGCCGCACCCCGGGTGGGGTGCGGCCCTCGTCGGGTCGGAACCGGTCAGAGACCGGCGACCCGGTCCGCCGGGGCGGTGAGCCCCGGGTTGGCCTCGAAGTACGCGACGAGGTTCGCGAGGTCCTCGCTGCCGCCGAGGACGTTGCGCCCCGCCGTGAAGCCGGTGAAGGAGTCACCACCGTTGGCGAGGAAGTTGATCGTCGCGATGCGGTACGTCTGCCCCGCCTCGATGGCCACCCCCCCGAGCTTCATCGAGCCCGGCACGACCCGGCTGCCGGCCGGCTGCGTCGCGTCCCAGGTGTAGGTGAAGCCCTGCGACACCCCGAGCGCCAGCGCGTCGCGGCCGCCGGGGCGACCGGGGACGAACTGCTGCTCGAGCACGGCCTTCAGCTCGGCGCCGGTGAGGTCCATGGTCGTGAGGATGTTGCCGAACGGTGCGACGTCGTAGGACTCGGCGTAGGTGATCTGGCCGGGACCCTCGGCGTACTTCGGGGCGACCCGCAGGCTGGCTCGGACACCGCCGACGTTCATGAGGGCGATCTGCGCCCCGCCGTTGGCCGGGGCCTGGGTGCCCCACAGGATGGCGTCGGCCACGAGGTCGGCCATCGGCGTCTCGATGCCGCGGTTGCCGCTGGAGTCACCGGTGATGTCCTCGGCGTTGCTGCCGACGATCCGTGCGGCGAGCGGCCCCGACAGGGCCTTCCACTTCGCGATGATCGCCGACTGCTCGGCGTCCTTGGCGAACTGGGCGCGGCTCACGAGGTGGTTCGTCGCGGTGGAGCGGTCGCGCATGACCTCACCGCTGCGGGTGTTGATGACCAGGTTGGTCTCGGTGACGACCTGGCCGAAGGACGCGGCGCTGGTGACGAGGCGCGGGTTGCCGGCCGGGTCGGGGAGCGAGCACGTGTACGGCTGGTGGGTGTGACCGGTGATGATCGCGTCGACCTCGGAGGTCATCGTGGCCGCGATCGTGGCGATCGGGTCCGAGATGCCCACGCACTGCTGGTAGGTGCCCGACTGGACACCGCCCTCGTGGAGCAGGACGACGATGGACTTCACGCCCTGCTTCTTGAGGATGCGGGCCTGGGCGTCAGCGGTCTCGACCTCGTCCTTGAAGTCGACGGACGCGACGCCGGCCGGGTCGACGAGCGTGGGAGTGCCCTCGAGGGTCATGCCGATGAAGCCGACCTTGACCCCGCCGACGGTCCGGACCTCGGTGCCGGGCAGGAGGGTCTCGCCGTCGGACTTCTTGACGACGTTGGCTGCGAGCCACTGGAAGTCGGCCCCGGCGTACGGCTGCTCCGGGAAGTAGCACCCGTCCTTGGGGTGGCAGCCGCCGTCCTGCATCCGCAGCAGCTCGTCGGTGCCCTCGTCGAACTCGTGGTTGCCGACGCTGCTGACGTCCAGGTGCATCGCGTTGAGCGACTCCACGGACGGCTCGTCGTGGAACAGGCCCGACAGGAACGTCGAGCCGCCGATGAGGTCGCCGGCGGCGACGGTCAGCGACCGCCCGCCCGGGGCCTGGCTCCGCAGCGTCGCCAGCGCCGTGGCGAGGTGCTCGGCGCCACCCGCCGGGGTGCGGCTCGGGTCGAGGGTGGCAGGCAACGGCCCGTCGGTGGCCTCGAGGTGACCGTGGTAGTCGTTGAACGAGAGCAGCTGGACGGACGTGAGGTTCGGGTTGCCCTTGCTGTCGGGCTTGCCCTTGCCGGCCGCCACGGCGGGGGTGCCCGCCACGAGGGCCGCGAGCGCAGTGGCGGCGATACCGGTGCCGAGGGCGCGTCGACGAGTCGAAATCATGTGAGAGTCTCCTGGGTTCGGGAAGCGTGCTCACCCTAGGCGAGAGTTCCGACCCGGGGAAGGACCCCTGAGCAGGCAGTTCGGGTGTCGCCGGCACCCGTTCGTGGGTCGTGTGACGGACGGGTCAGGAGAGGCAGCGGGGACCGAGCAGCACCTTGAGGTCCCCGAACAGCGCCTCGTCGGCGTTGACCCGGAACGCCGGGTCGAGGCGGATCTCGACGGACCGGCCCGGCTTGAGGAGCCGCAGGTGCACCTCGGTGGTGCCGGGGTGGTTGGTGAGGACGCCCTTGAGCTCCTCGATGCGCTCGGCGGTGGCCCGCGCCGTCTCCATCGTCACCACGACCGGGCCGCGGGGGCCGTCGCTGATGTCGGGCAGGGTGAGCTCCTGGGCGTAGATCGACACCGAGTCGTCGCGCCGGTTGAGCTTGCCCCGGACGACGGCGATCTGGTCCTGCTGGAGCATCCCCGACACGGTCATGTACGTGCTCGGGAAGAACAGGCACTCGATGGCGCCGGCGAGGTCCTCGACGGTCGCGATCGCCCAGAGGTCGCCCTTCTTCGTCCGCTTGATCGCGAGCCCGGTGATGAGGCCGGCGACGGTGACCATCGACCCTTCGGGGCGTCCGCTCTCGTCGGCAGTGAGCGAGGCGATCTGGGTGTCGGCGTGCGCCGCGAGGACGTGCTCGACCCCGAACAGCGGATGGTCCGAGACGTAGAGCCCCAGCATCTCGCGCTCGAAGGACAGCAGCGTCGACTTGTCCCACTCGACGCCGGGGACCGGGGCGAGGCCCATCATGTCGTCGCCACCGGAAGAGCCGCCGGTGTCGTCCCCGAACGCGCCGAAGAGGCTGTCCTGGCCGATCGCCTCCTGCCGCTTGACCGACACGAAGGCGTCGACGTACTCCTCGTGGATGCGGACCAGGCCCATCCGCGTCTCGGCGAGCCCGTCGAACGCCCCGCCCTTGATGAGCGACTCGATGGTCCGCTTGTTGCAGACCACCGCCGGCACCTTGGACATGAAGTCGCGGAAGGAGGTGAACCGGCCCTTCTCCTCGCGCGCGCTGATGATCGCGTCGACGACGTTGTGGCCGACGTTGCGGATCGCGTGCAGACCGAAGCGGATGTCGGTGCCGACGGCGGCGAACGGGCCGACGGAGTCGTTGACGTCGGGGGGTAGGACCTTGATGCCCATCCGCCGGCACTCCCCGAGGTAGAGGGCCGACTTGTCCTTGTCGTCGCCGACGCTCGTGAGGAGGGCCGCCATGTACTCGGCCGGGTAGTTGGCCTTGAGGTAGGCCGTCCAGTACGAGACGAGCCCGTAGGCGGCGGTGTGGGCCTTGTTGAAGGCGTAGTCGGAGAACGGGACGAGCACGCCCCACAGGGCCGCCACCGAGGCCTCGTTGTAGCCGTTGGCCTTCATGCCGTCGGAGAACGGCACGTACTCCTTGTCGAGGACCTCCTTCTTCTTCTTGCCCATCGCGCGCCGCAGGAGGTCGGCGTTGCCGAGGGTGTACCCGGCAAGCTTCTGGGCGATCTCCATGACCTGCTCCTGGTAGATGACCAGGCCGTAGGTGGTACCGAGGATGGGCTCGAGCGCCTGCACCATCTCGGGCTGGAGCTTGCCCTTGAGCTGCGGGTCGAGCGGGATGACCTCCTGCTTGCCGTTCTTGCGCAGCGCGAAGTTCGTGTGCGCGTTGACGCCCATCGGGCCCGGCCGGTACAGCGCGAGCGCCGCCGAGATGTCCTCGAAGTTGTCGGGCTGCATGAGCTTGAGGAGCGTGCGCATGCCGCCGCCGTCGAGCTGGAAGACCCCGAGGGTGTCGCCGCGGCCGAGCAGGTCGTAGGTGGCCTTGTCGGACATGTCCTTGGACAGCGCGTCGAGGTCGATGTCCTCGCCCCGGTTGGCCTTCACGTTGACGATGGCGTCGTCGAGGATGGTGAGGTTGCGCAGGCCGAGGAAGTCCATCTTGACGAGGCCGAGCGACTCGCAGCTCGGGTAGTCGAACTGGGTGATGACCTGCCCGTCCTGCAGCCGCCGCATGACCGGGATGACGTCGATGAGCGGCTCGCTGGACATGATGACGCCGGCGGCGTGCACGCCCCACTGGCGCTTCAGGCCCTCGAGGCCCTTGGCGGTCTCGACGACCTCCTGGAGGTGCTGCTCGGCGGCGACGAGGTCGCGGAACTCCTTGCCCTCGCCGTAACGCGGGTGCTCGGGGTCGTAGATGCCCGACAGCGGCACGCCCTTGCCCATGACGTCGGCGGGCATCGCCTTCGTCAGCTGCTCGCCGACGGCGAACGGGTGGCCCATGACCCGGGCGGAGTCCTTGACGGCCTGCTTGGCCTTGATGGTGCCGTAGGTGACGATCTGGGCGACCCGTTCGGAGCCGTACTTCTCGGTGACGTACCGGATGACCTCGCCGCGGCGGCGCTCGTCGAAGTCGACGTCGAAGTCGGGCATCGACATGCGCTCGGGGTTGAGGAACCGCTCGAAGATCAGGCCGTGCGGCACAGGGTCGAGGTCGGTGATCTTCATCGCGTAGGCGCACATCGAGCCGGCACCGGAGCCACGCCCCGGCCCGACCCGGATGCCGTTGTCCTTGGCCCAGGTGATGAAGTCGGCGACGACGAGGAAGTACCCGGCGTAGCCCTTGCCGACGATGACGTCGGTCTCGAACTCGGCCTGCCGGCGGGCGTAGTCGGGGACGCCCTCGGGGAACCGGTCGCGCAGGCCCTGCTCGACCTCCTTGACGAACCAGCTCTCCTCGTTCTCGCCCGGCGGGCACGGGAACCGCGGCATGTACCGGCCCTCGCCCTCGGTGAACGAGATGTCGCACATCTCCGCGATGAGGAGGGTGTTGTCGCACGCCTCGGGCAGCTCGCGCCAGGTGTGGCGCATCTCCTCGGCGGACTTGAGGTAGAAGTCGTCGGAGTCGAACTTGAACCGGCCCGGGTCCATCATCGTCGAGCCGGACTGCACGCACAGCAGCGCCGAGTGCGCCTTGGCGTCCTCGGGGTTCGTGTAGTGCAGGTCGTTGGTCGCGACGAGCGGCAGGCCGACCTCGCGGGCCAGGCGCAGCAGGTCCTGCTGGACGCGGCGCTCGATGTCGAGGCCGTGGTCCATCAGCTCGCAGAAGAAGTTCTCGGCGCCGAAGAGGTCACGCAGGTCGGAGGCCGCCTGCTTCGCCAGGTCGTACTGGCCGAGCCGGAGCCGGGTCTGGATCTCGCCGGACGGGCAGCCGGTGGTGGCGATCAGGCCCTTGCCGTACTGGTCGAGCAGCTCGCGGTCGATGCGGGGCCACTTCGCGTACACCTGGTCGAGGGAGGCCTGGCTGTCGAGGCGGAAGAGGTTGTGGAGCCCGGTGTTGTCGCGGGCCAGCAGCGTCATGTGGGTGTAGGCCCCCGACCCCGACACGTCGTCGCCGGGGCGGGTGCGCTCGTCGCCCCACTTGACGCGGGTCTTGTCGGTGCGGTGGGTGCCGGGGGTGACGTACGCCTCGACGCCGATGATCGGCTTGACCCCGGTGCCCTGGGCCTTCTTCCAGAACTCGTAGGCGCCGAAGACGTAGCCGTGGTCGGTGGTCGCGAGGGCCGGCATGCCCAGCTCGGCGGCCCGGGTGAACAGGTCGCCGATCCGCGCGGCGCCGTCGAGCATCGAGTACTCGGTGTGGACGTGCAGGTGCACGAACGAGTCGGAGCCCTTCCGTGTGGAGGTGGGGCTCGGGCTCGGGGCGGACGGGGTGGACATCGCCGACCATCCTAGGTCGGTCCGGGGACAGCCCTCGGCGTGTCGGGGGGTCGTGTCGCCGGGTGCCGGTCAGAGCCGGTCGAGAGCGCCCTGGAGGTCCTGCGGGTAGCTGCTCTCGAAGGTGACCCACTCCCCCGACCCGGGGTGCTCGAAGCCCAGGCCCACGGCGTGCAGCCACTGCCGCTCGAGGCCGAGACGCTTCGCCAGGGTGGGGTCCGCCCCGTAGGTCGGGTCCCCGACGCAGGGGTGGCGCACCGCGGCCATGTGCACCCGGATCTGGTGGGTGCGGCCCGTCTCGAGGCGGACCTCGAGCAGGCTGGCGTGCCGGAACGCCTCGAGCAGCTCGTAGTGCGTCACCGCGGGCTTGCCGGAGTCCATGACGGCGAACTTGTAGTCGCCGCCGGGGTGCCGCCCGATCGGTGCGTCGACCGTGCCGACGAGCGGGTCCGGGAGCCCCTGGACGAGGGTGTGGTACGTCTTGTCGACCCGGCGCTCCTTGAAGGCCCGCTTGAGCACCGAGTAGCCGCGTTCGCTCTTGCACACGACCATCAGGCCCGAGGTGCCGACGTCGAGCCGGGACACGATGCCCTGCCGCTCGCTCGCACCGCTCGTGGAGATCCGGTAGCCGGCCGCCTTCAGCCCCGCGAGCACGTTGGGGCCCGTCCAGCCGACGCTGGGATGGGCCGCGACCCCGACCGGCTTGTCGACGACGACGATGTCGTCGTCGTCGTGGACGACGCGCATGCCCGGGACCGGCTCGGCGACGACCTCGAGGGTCGGGCTGGCGGGTCCGCTCGGGATGAGGACCTCGAGCATGTCGCCGGCGCTCACCCGGTGGCTCTTGCCGACACTGGCGGCGTTGACGCTGACCTCACCGGCGGCGGCGAGGTCTGCGGCCTTGGTGCGGGAGAGGCCGAACAGGCGGGCGATGGCGGCGTCGACGCGCTCGCCCTCGAGACCGTCCGGGACCAGGACCGTGCGGGCGTCAGTCATCGGCGTGCCCGGGGTGGTGCACGGGGCCGCCCACCGCTATGCCCCGGTGGGCCAGGAGCATGACGAACCCGGCGGCCCCGACGATCGCGATGTCGGCGACGTTGCCGACGAACCACCCGAAGTAGTCGATGAAGTCGACGACGTGCCCGCGCCCCGGGCCCGGCTCGCGCACGAGGCGGTCGACGAGGTTGCCGACCGCGCCGCCGAGCAGCAGCCCGAGGGCCACGGCCCACGGCAGGTTGGCGACCCGCCGGGCCCCGACGAGGACCCCGACGAGGATGACGAGGGAGAGGACGGTCAGCACCCACGTGGAGCCGTCCCCGAGGGAGAAGGCCGCACCGGGGTTGCGGATGAGGTTGAGCCGGATCAGCGACCCGATGACCTCGACCGGCTGCCCGGGGGTCAGGGCCGCCAGCGCCCACGCCTTCGTCCCCTGGTCCAGGACGAGCACGACGAGCGCGATGACCGCCAGCCGGGTACGCAGACGACCCCGTCCACCCGCGGGAAGGCCCGCGGTGCTGGTCGGGGTGCGCTCGGCCGCGGTCAGCGGCGCTCCTGCTTGGTCTTGCACGGCATGCACAGGGTCGCACGAGGAGCGGCCTGGAGCCGCATCTTGCCGATCGGGTTGCCACAGGACTCGCAGGTGCCGTACTCGCCGGCCTCGAGACGCTCGAGGGCGTGCTCGGACTGCTCGAGCATCTCGCGGGCGTTGTTCGCCAGCGAGATCTCCTGCTCCCGCTCGTAGGTCTTCGCCCCGGCGTCCGCCTCGTCGTCGCCGGCACCGTCGCCGGAGTCGCGCATGAGGTCGACGAGGTCGCTGCGGGCGTGCTCGAGCTCCTCCCGGAGCTGCTGGATGTCGCGCTCGAGCTCGGAGCGCACCTCCCGGACCTCGGCCGCCGTCCAGGGGGCCTCGCCCTCGAGCACCGGCAGCGAGGCCGCGGTGACCCGCTTCGCGGGCTTCTTCGCCGTGGCCTTCGTCGCGGGGGTCGTCGTCTTCGTCGCGGCCGGCTTCGTGGCCGCCGACTTCTTCGTCGCGCTCGTCGTCTTCTCCGTCGTCGTGGCTCGTCGGGCCGAGGCCGTCGTGCCGGTGGGCTGCTGCTGCGTGACCGGAGCCTTCGCAGCGGGGGTCTTCTTCGCGGGGGTCTTCTTCGCCGGGGTCTTCTTCGCGGGCGTCGTCGTCGCGGAGCCCTTCGACGAGGCCGGAGCCTTCGTCGCGGGGGTCTTCGTCGTCGTGGTCTTCTTCGTCGTGGTCTTCTTCGTCGTGTTCTTCTGGGCAGCGGTCTTCGCCGCGGGGGCCTTCACCGCCGCCGGAGCCTTCTTCGCGGTGGCCTTCTTCGCCGTAGCCTTCTTCGCGGTGGCCTTCGCCGCCGCCGGAGCCTTCGTGGCGGGGGGCTGCTGCGCCGCCTGCTGGCGACCGCCCACGGCCTGACGCGCGGAGGAGATCGCGCTGGAGCCGACCTTCTTCGCCGCGGACAACGTCCGTCTCACCACCATGACGTGCTCTTTTCCGGTTCGCGCCGGGCCCGCACGGCCCGACCTGTCGAGGAGGATACGGGGTGCCCCGCGGCACCTCCATACGGGGGGAACGTGCACGTCGCCGGAACGTTCCCGCCGACGACGGAGGGGCCCGGGGACAACCCCGGACCCCTCCGTCGTCGGATGGGCTCAGCCCTGGCGCTCGTGCTGCGGCGTGGCCGCCTCCGCCTCGGACCCCTCGGGGTCGCCGCCGACGTCCTTGAGGTCGGCGAGCTGGGCCTGGATGTACTCGTGCAGCCGGGTCCGGTAGTCGCGCTCGAAGCCCCGCAGCTCGTCGATCTTCCGCTCGAGCAGGCCGCGCTCACGGCCGAGCTCCTCGAGGATCGACGCCTTCTTCTGCTGCGCCTCGGCGACCATGCCGGTCGAGCGCTCCCGGGCCTCGGTGAGCATCTCGTCCCGCTGGGTCGTCGCGGTGCCGATCATCTCGTCCCGCTGGGCCGTCGCCGTCGAGACGAGCTCGTCGTGCTGGGCCTGACCCGTCGAGACGAGCTCGTCGTGCTGGGCCTGACCCGTCGAGATCAGCTCGTCGTGACGCGCCTGACCCGTCGAGATCAGCTCGTCGTGCTTGCGCTGGGCGGTGCCCAGGAGCTCGTCGTGGCGACGCTGCCCCTCGGAGATCAGCTCCTCGCGCTTGGACTCACCGGCGGACACGTGCTCGTCGTGCAGACGCTGCGCGAGGGCGATGACCCCGGCGGCGCTGGCGCCACCGCCGGCCCCGGCGAGAGCCGCGGCGCTGAGCCCGCCCTCGCCCTGACCCTCGGCCCGCGCCTCGGCGTCCTGGAGCCGGGCCTCGGCGTCCTGGGCCCGCTGCTCGGCGACGCTGAGCGCCTCCTGGGCCTCCTGGAGCCGTGCCTCGAGCATCTGGACCTGGCCGTCGGCGTCCGCCCCGGCCTGCTCGCGGGCGGCGGTGAGCGCTGCGGCGTGCTCGTCGCGCTCCGCGGCGACCGAGGCCGCCTCGTCACGGGCCTGCGCCAGCTGGGCCTCGAGCTCGTTGACCTGCGTCTCGAGGGTCGTGGCGTGCTTCTCGATCTGCATCGCGTGGTTCTCGAGCTCGGTGGCGCGACGCTCGGCGTCGGCCACGCGCACGTCGGAGTCGCCACCGGCGGCCCGCAGCTGCTCGAGCTGCTGACGCAGGTCGGCGGACTGGCGCTCGAGCTCGGCGTTGCGGTTCTCGAGCTGGCTGACCGTGCCCTGCAGCTCGGCCGCGCGGGCCTCGCCGTCGCCGCTGGCGTTCTCGAACTCGCCGAGGCGGGCGGTGAGCTCGGCCCGGGTCCCCTCGAGCTCGGAGACCTGGGCCGCGAGGGTGGCGTTCTTGGAGCGGAGCTCCTCGACCTCCTGCGCGGTCTCGGAGTCGGTGCGCGCGAAGGCGGGGGCCATGCCCTTGCCGCCCCGGGACGCGCTGAGCTCCCCGCGCAGGTCGTCGGACTCCTTGGACATGCGGCGCATCTCGGCGACGATGTCGTCGAGGAAGTCGTCGACCTCGCGCTCGTCGTAGCCCCGACGGAACTGGGTCTGGGTGAACGTCTTGTTGAGGACGTCCTCGGGAGTGAGAGCCATGTGGAACTCCTGGTGGCCGGTCGGTCACGAATACGGCCCCGGGATCGCGACACTGATGGCCTCCGGGGGTCCGGTGGCTCAGACTACGCGATGACGGGGCCTGCGTGACAGGTGTGCACGGAAGTGGCGCCCCGAATCCGGAACTCAGCGAGCGAGGCCCGAGAGGACGGCCTGGAGGATGATGACGCCGACGAACAGGATCATGAACGACAGGTCGATGTTGACGGCGCCGAGACGCAGCGGCGGGATGACCTTGCGCAGGGCCCGCAGCGGCGGCTCGGTCAGCGTGTAGACGGGCTCCGCCACGAGCAGGACCGGGCCTCGCGGCCGCCACTCACGGGCGAAGATCCGGATCCAGTCGAAGACCACCCGTCCGATGAGCACGACGAGGTACAGGAAGACCACGAAGGCGAGCAGGGCGAAAACGGGCTTCATGAGGACGAGTGTGTCCCATCGACCTGGAGCGCAGCCGTGCGGGGCCCGTCAGCTCTGGTTGAAGACACCGCGACCGGCGACGGCGACCGGGCCCTCCTCGGCATTGACCTCCACGGACTCCGGCGAGAGCAGGAACACCTTGGAGGTGACCCGCTCGATGCTGCCGTGGAGACCGAAGACCAGGCCCGCCGCGAAGTCGACGAGACGCTTGGCGTCGGAGTCGCTCATGTCGGTGAGGTTCATGATGACGGGGACCGAGTCGCGGAAGTTCTCGCCGATCGTCTTGGCCTCGTTGTACGTGCGCGGGTGGATCGTCGTGATCCGCGAGACGCTGCCGGCGTCGTGGCTGCGCACGACCTCGGCGACCGGGCGGCGCGTGGGCAGCGGCGTGACCTCGGCCCCGCGGTGCTCGGTGCGGTCCTCGACCTCGGGCTCGTCGTAGCCGTCGTAGTACTCGTCGTCGTAGTGGCCCTGGTCCTCGGCGAGGCCCAGGTAGACCATCGTCTTGCGCAGCGCGCCAGCCATCACGTACTCCTCGGTCGTCGGCTCCGCCTTCCGGTGCCGTGCGTCGTGACCGAAGTTACCGGTGTGACTCACGAGAACCGAGGATTGCGGACCCGACACGCAGGTGTGTCGCCCCTTCGGCCACGGCGTCCTCGAGATCCGCGCTCATGCCGGCGGACAGCCAGGTCGCCGCGGGATGGTCGGTCCGGAGCCGCTCGGACAGCTCGCGGAGCCGCGCGAAGGCCGGCCGCGCCGGCTCCCCGAGGGGCGCGACAGCCATGAGTCCGCGCAGGCGCAGGTGGTCGAGGCCGGCGGCGACCTCGGCGAGGGCGGCCACGTCGTCGGGCGCGACGCCACCCCGGCCACCGGAGGTGTCGAGCCCGACCTGCACGAGGACGTCCAGGGGCCGGCCCGCCCGTTCGGCCGCCCGGTCCAGCGCCAGCGCCAGCTTGGGCCGGTCGAGGGAGTGGACGACGTCGGCGTACCGCACGACGCCACCGGCCTTCTTCGTCTGGAGCTGGCCGATGAAGTGGACGGTCAGCCGGTCCCGGTGCGCGAGCTCGGCGACCTTGGCGGACGCCTCCTGGTCGCGGTTCTCACCGATGTCGGTGACCCCGAGCTCGGCGAGGGTGTCGACGTCGGCCGCGGGGAAGAACTTCGTGACGACGACGAGCGTCACGTCGTCGGTGCGCCCGGCGGCGCTCATCGCCATGTCGATCCGGGCCCGGACCGCCCCGAGCCGCTCGGCGAGCTCGTCGCGCCGCCCGCTCACCCGGCCACCCGGTGCACGACCCCGGCGAACCGGCCGGTCGTGCGGGAGGCCCGGTACGAGTAGAGGTCGGCGCTCTCCTTCGTGCAGCCGGGCAGCCAGCGGACGGCGACGTCGAGAGCCCGGAGCTGGGCGACGACGCCGGCGGCGACGTCGAGCGACGGCGTGCCCGTCCACGTGACCGCCGCGCTCACCGGATGCTCCGCGGCGACGTCGTCGCGCATCTCGGCGGGCACCTCGTAGCAGCGGGCGCACACCGAGGGCCCGACGACGGCGTCCACCGCGGCGGCTCCGAGGTCGCGCATGGCGGCGACGGCCGCGGGCACGACCCCCGCGACGAGCCCGGGCCGGCCGGCGTGCACGGCGCCGACGACCCCCTCGGGGCTGGCGAGGAGCACCGGCACGCAGTCGGCGACGAGGACCGCGAGGGCGAGGTCGGCGGACCGGGTGACGAGTGCGTCGGCCGACGGGGCGCGGGTCGGGACGCCGTCGACGACGGCGACGCCGGCTCCGTGGCACTGGTCCATGTAGACGACGGGTCGCCCCAGGGCGTCGGCCAGCCGGCCGCGGTTGCGCGCGACGGCGTCCGGGTCGTCGCCGACGTGGGCCCCGAGGTTGAGGCCGGCCCACTCCCCCGCACTGACCCCGCCGTCCCGGCTCGTGACCGCGCGCCGGGCGCCGGCCGTCGTCTCGTCCCAGAAGAACACGGGTCCACCGTAGACGCGCCAGGGGCGGGCCGGTGTCCCGGCCCGCCCCTGGCGCAGTGCTCGTCTACTTGAGGAAGTCCGGCACGTCGAGGTCGTCCTCGCCGTCGAAGGTGACCGTGCGCGGCGGCTGCTGGCGCGCGGGCTCGGCCGGCGTCGACTCCCGCTCGGTGCGCACCGGCGCCTCCTCGTCGACGGGGGTCGCCGGGGGCGCGTCCGGGGACTCGCGCCGCTCCACCGGCGCGAAGGCGGGCACCGGCTCGGGGCTGCCCTGGCCACCCTGGGGGGCGTAGCCGTTGCTCTGGCCCGTCGGCGCGGCCGGGGCCGGCGGCGCCGCGGGAGTGGCCGGCGGGACCGCCGGGGGCACCGGGCGGCCCTGGATGGTGCCGAGCGCGCGGTCGTCGGCGCGCCGGGCCGGGGCGCCGCCGTCGAAGCCGGCGGCGATGACGGTGACCCGCACCTCGTCGCCGAGGGCGTCGTCGATGACCGCACCGAAGATGATGTTGGCCTCGGGGTGCGCGGCCTCCTGGACGAGGCGCGCGGCCTCGTTGATCTCGAACAGGCCGAGGTCGCTGCCGCCCTGGATCGAGAGCAGCACGCCGTGGGCGCCGTCGATGCTCGCTTCGAGCAGCGGGCTCGAGATGGCCAGCTCGGCGGCCTGCACCGCGCGGTCCTCGCCGCGCGCCGAGCCGATGCCCATGAGCGCCGAGCCGGCGCCCTGCATGACCGACTTGACGTCGGCGAAGTCGAGGTTGATGAGGCCGGGCGTCGTGATGAGGTCGGTGATGCCCTGGACACCCGAGAGCAGCACCTGGTCGGCGCTGCGGAAGGCGTCGAGCATCGACACCCCGCGGTCGCTGATCGACAGGAGCCGGTCGTTGGGGATGACGATGAGGGTGTCGACCTCCTCGCGCAGGGCCGCGATGCCGGTCTCGGCCTGGTTCGCGCGGCGCCGGCCCTCGAAGGTGAACGGGCGCGTCACGACACCGATCGTCAGGGCCCCGAGGCCCCGGGCGATGCGCGCGACGACGGGCGCGCCACCGGTGCCGGTGCCACCGCCCTCACCGGCGGTGACGAAGACCATGTCGGCCCCCTTGAGGACCTCCTCGATCTCCTCGGCGTGGTCCTCGGCGGCCTTCTTGCCCACCTCGGGGTCGGCGCCGGCGCCGAGCCCGCGGGTGAGCTCGCGGCCCACGTCGAGCTTGACGTCGGCGTCGCTCATGAGGAGCGCCTGGGCGTCGGTGTTGACCGCGATGAACTCGACCCCCTTGAGGCCGACCTCGATCATCCGGTTGATGGCGTTGACACCGCCGCCGCCGATGCCGACGACCTTGATGACGGCGAGGTAGTTCTGGGGTGATGCCACGGCTGGGGCCTTCCACTTCGGTCAGGGCGTTCGGTGCGGCCAGTCGTAACTCTCGACCTCTCGTCGAGGATTACAGTTAGGTCACGGTGTCTGGTGGGACGACGCTACGTCGGCCCCGGGGGTCTCGCACAACTCCGACGGGGCGTGTCGCGACATCCCGATGCGAAATCCTGCCACGCGAGATGTGGCGCGTCACAACCGCCTCACGAACCCCATCGGTCACACCGTGGTCAGCGGGTGACGGGCGTCTCGGGCGCACTGACGTCGATGACCTTCGCCTTCGTCGTGAGCAGGGCCCGCAGGACCCGGACCTTGAGGTCGCCGGAGTCCGCCCCGCCCCACACGACGGTGCGCGACCCGATCGTGAACGTCACGAGGTTGGCGCTGCTCACCGTGACCGACGTGACCCGCCGCTCGAGGTCGTCGGGGAGCGCCTCGAGGAAGGCGAGTGCGGCGGTGAGGGCCTGCGGGGTCGTCGCCTCGGCGCCGGCGGCGGTGACGACCGGAACGCCCTTCGGGGCCTTCTTCACGGTGCCGAAGGCGACCCCGGTGGCATCCACGACCTGAAGTCGACCTTGAGGGTTCTTCAGGACGATGGCGGCCGTCCGGGGGACGACGTCGACCTCCAGGGTGCGCGGCCAGGCGCGCCGCACCGAGACCTCGGCGACGGTCACCCGGGCGCGCACCGCGGCCTCGACGGCCTCGGTGTCGACCCGCACCAGGGGCGTGCCCGTCGGCACCGCGACGAGCTCGGCGACGGCCGCGGCCTCGCCCCCGGACACCCCCGTGACCTCGACGTCGTGGACCCCGAGCACGTCGGTCCAGCCGCCGACCCACACGACGCCGGCGACCGTGGCGACGGCGACCGTGGCACCGAGGGCGCGCCGCCAGGGCCGCCGCCGGTGCTCGAGCGCGCGGTCGCGGAAGCGGGTGGCCGACGACGCGAGGCCGACCGGCCCGTCGGTGCGCGTGGAGGTCATCGGGGTTCCCCTGTCCCCCGCGCGCGGAGCGCGGCGACGATCGCCGGGCCGAGCGCGGTGACGTCCCCGGCCCCGACCGTGAGGACGAGGTCGCCGGGGCCGGCCGCGGCGACGACGCTCGCGACGGCGTCGGCCGGGGCGAGGCCGACCTCGACGACCCGGCTGCCGGGACGTGCCGCGAGCGGGTCGCCGACGAGCGCCGAGGTGACGCCCGGCTCGGGGTCCTCCCGGGCGCCGTAGATGTCGAGGAGGACGACGTGGTCGGCGGGCGCGAGCGCCGCCGCGAACTCGGCGGCGAAGTCGCGGGTGCGGCTGTAGAGGTGCGGCTGGAAGACCACCCGCAGCCGGCCGGCTCCGGAGCGCGCGACGACGTCGGCCGCCGTGGCCACGACGGCCGCGACCTTGGCCGGGTTGTGGGCGTAGTCGTCGACGACGGTGACGCCGCCGACCTCGCCGCGCTGCTCGAACCGGCGACGGGCACCGGTGAAGCCGGCCAGGCCACGCAGGACCGCCGCGGGGTCGGCGCCGAGCCCGACGACCCCGGCGAGCACGGCGGCGCAGGCGTTGGCGACGTTGTGGGCGCCGGGCACCGACAGGACGAGCTCGTGCTCGCTGCCGTCGGGCATCCGGACGACCGAGCGGGTGCCGAGGCCGTCGGGGCTGCTCGAGAGCACGCGCAGGTCGGCCGCCGGGTCGACCCCGAACGTGACGACCCGGCGGCCGGCGGCGCGCTCGGCGTCGGCGAGGGCGCGCGCCCCGGGGTCGTCCTGGCTCGCGACGAGCAGGCCGCCCGGCGCCACGGTCGCCGCGAACTCCGCGTACGCATCGGCGACGGCGGCGGGCGTGCCGTAGAAGTCGAGGTGGTCGGGCTGGACGTTGGTGACGACGGCGACGTCCGGGCCGTAGACGACGAAGGTGCCGTCGCTCTCGTCGGCCTCGACGACGAACGCGTCGCCGGCCCCGAGCGCGGCGTTGGTGCCGAGCTGGGCGACCTCGCCGCCGCAGGCGTACGAGGGGTCGGCTCCGGCCTCGGTGAGGGCGACGACGAGCATCGCCGTCGTCGAGGTCTTGCCGTTGGCGCCGGCCACCGCGACCCGCCGGGTGCCGGCCATGAGCGCGGCGAGGGCCTGCGCGCGGTGGAGCACCCGCAGCCCCGCAGCTCGGGCCGCGGCGAGCTCGGGGTTGTCCTCGCGGACGGCCGAGGAGACGACGACGGTGTCGACGCCCCGGAGGTGGGCCGCGTCGTGCCCCACCGAGACGGTGGCGCCCGCGGACCGCAGCGCTGCGAGCACCGGGGTGTCGGCGGCGTCGGAGCCGCTGACGGTCACCCCTCGGGCCAGCAACAGCCGGGCGACGGCGGACATCCCGGCGCCGCCGATGGCGACGAGGTGCACGGCACCGAGCGCGTCCCAGGCGGGGACGGCCGCCGCGAGGTCGAAGCGCGGGTTGGTGACGGGCACGGGGTCAGCGCCCCTGCGCGGCCGCGGTGACGAGGTCGGCGAGCAGCTCGTCGCCGCCGCGCTCCCCCACCGACGCCGCGGCGGCCGACATCGCGGCGACCCGGGCCTCGTCGAGGGCGAGCGGCAGGACGACCGAGCGCACCCAGGCGGCGTCGACGGCGGCATCCTCGGCGAGCAGGCCACCACCGGCGCCGATGACCGCCGCGGCGTTGAGCCGCTGCTCGCCGTTGCCGACGGGCAGCGGCACGTACACCGCGGGGAGGCCCACGGCGCTCAGCTCGCACACCGTGTTGGCGCCGGAGCGGACGACGGCGAGGTCGGCCGCCGCGTACGCGAGGTCCATCCGGTCGCAGTACTCCAGGACCCGGTACGGCGCGCCGGAGGTGTCCCCCGGCTCGACGGTCTTACCGGAGCCGGTGACGTGGAGCACCTGGACGCCGGCCCCGGACAGGTCGGCAGCGGCCCCCGCGAACGCCTCGTTGAGGCGCTGCGCCCCGAGTGAGCCGCCCGTGACGAGCAGGGTGGGGCGGTCCTCCTCGAGCCCGAAGTGCTCGCGCGCCCGACCCCGCAGCGCCGGGCGGTCGAGCGTCGCGATCTCGGAGCGCAGCGGCATCCCGGTGACGACGGCGCGCCGCAGCGGAGTGCCGGGGAACGCGACGGCGACGTGCGCGGCCACCCGCGCCCCCAGGCGGTTCGCGAGCCCGGGCCGGGCGTTGCCCTCGTGGACGACGACGGGCACCCCGGCTCGGCGGGCGGCGAGGTAGGCCGGTGAGGCGACGAACCCGCCGAACCCGACGACGACCTCGGCCCCGGTCTCGTCGATGGCCCGGCGGGCGGCCGCGACCGCCGCACCTAGCGCGCGTGGGAGCCGCAGCACCGCGCCGTCGGGCCGCCGCGGGAACGGGACGCGCGGGATCTCGTGCAGGGGGTAGCCCCGCTCGGGGACGAGCCGGGCTTCGAGGCCCTCGCGGGTCCCGAGCGCGGCGACCGCGATGTCGGGGTCGCGGCGGCGCAGGCAGTCGGCCAGGGCCAGCAGCGGCGAGATGTGGCCTGCCGTGCCGCCGCCGGCCAGCAGCACCGAGCGCGGCCCGGACGGGGTCACGAGGCCCTCCCGCGCCGCACGGCCCCGGACACGACCGCCATCGACCGGCGCAGCGAGGAGGACCGGGCGCGCAGGGCGTCGGCGCACCCGGGCTCGTGCCGGGCGAAGGACAGGAGGATGCCGAGCGCCCCCATCGTCGTGATGAGCGAGGAGCCGCCCGAGGACACGAGCGGCAGCGGGACGCCGATGACCGGCAGGAGCCCGATGACGGCGCCGATGTTGACCCCGGCCTGGACGATGATCCACGTCATGATCCCGGCGGTGACGACCCGCACGAAGAAGTCGTCGGACCGGCTGACGAGGCGGTAGCACGTGAGGGCCAGCCCGCCGAAGAGCAGGAGGATGGCCAGGCTGCCCGGCAGGCCCAGCTCCTCGCCGATGATCGCGAAGATGAAGTCGTTGTGCGGCTCGGACAGCAGGCCCCACTTCTCGCGGCTCTGGCCGAGCCCGAGGCCCAGCCAGCCGCCGTCGGCGAGGGCGTACCGGCCGTGCAGGGGCTGGCGGGCCGCGCCCCACTCGTCGGTGTCGCGGCCGAGCCAGACGTCGAAGCGGCCGAGCCGGTTGGGGCTGGTGACGACGAACGCGACGACCATGCCGATGAACGGGACCGCCGCGATGGCGAACCAGCGCAGCGGGATGCCGGCGGCGAAGAGCACGCCCGCGACGATCGCGCCCATGACCATGACCGTGCCGAGGTCGTGCCCGAGGATGACCGCGGCCACGGCCGTCGCCACCATCGGCACGAGGTACGGGACGAGGACGTGGGTGAACGACGACAGGTGCCGGCGCTTGCGGGCGAGGACCGCTCCCCCGGCCAGGACGAGGCCGACCTTGAGCACCTCCGAGGGCTGGAGGCTGACCGGCCCGAGCCGGATCCAGTTGCGGTTGCCCTGGAAGGCGTCACCGAGCGGGGTGAACACGAGCAGCTGGAGCCCGATGCCGAGGACGAGCACCGGCACGGCGAGCCGCTTCCAGCCCAGCACCGGGATGCGGGAGGCGACGAGCAGCGCGACGGCGCCGACGGCGGCGTACACGGCCTGCGGGAGGAAGATCGTGTACGCCGACCGGGTGCGGTCGAGCGAGACGATCGCGCTGGCCGAGAGCACCATGATGAGGCCGAAGACGACGAGGGCGGCGGTGAGCGACAGGAGCAGGTAGTACGTGGCCACCGGGGAGTCGAGCCGTTCGCCCCAGACCCGGAGCCTGGAGGCACCGCCGGCCTGCCGGCGGGCCGGGGCGGTCGTGCTGGTCACGGGCTACCCCTGGTCGGTGAGCCGCCGGACCGCCGCCGCGAAGGCGTCGCCACGCGCACCGTAGTTGGCGAACATGTCCATCGACGCGGCGGCCGGGGCGAGCAGCACGACATCGCCCTCCCGGGCCATCCCGAGGGCATGCTCGACCACCGCGTCCATGGCACCAGTGTCGGTGCGCCCGACCTCGACGACCGGGACATCCGGCGCGTGTCGGGCGAGTGCCTCGGCGATGGCCGCCCGGTCGGCCCCGAGGAGGACGACCCCGCGCAGGCGGGAGGCGGCCCCGGCGACGAGCTCGTCGACGTCGGCGCCTTTCAGCAGCCCACCCGCGACCCAGACGACGTGCTCGAACGCGGTGAGGCTCGCGGCGGCGGCGTGCGGGTTGGTGGCCTTGGAGTCGTCGACCCAGCGGATCCCGGCGACGGTGCCGAGGTCGGCGATGCGGTGCGGCTCGGGGACGAAGTCGCGCAGCCCCTGGCGGACCGCGGCGGGCGGGACGCCGTGGGCCCGGGCCAGCGCCGCGGCGGCGAGCGCGTTGGCAACGAGGTGCGGCGCGGGCGCCGGCGCGTCGGGGCCCGCCCGCAGGTCCTCGAGGGTGCCGAGCTCGGCGGCGGAGGTCCGGCGCTCGTCGACGAAGGCCCGGTCGGCGAGGACGTCGTCGACGAGCCCGACCTGCGAGAGCCCGGGGACCCCGAGGGTGAACCCGACGGCGCGGCAGCCCTCCTGGACGTCGGCGTCCTCGACGAGGTGCATCGTCGCCTCGTCCTGGACGTTGTAGACGCAGGCGACCTCGGTGTTCGTGTACACCCGCCCCTTCGCCCGTGCGTACTCGGCGAGCGAGCCGTGCCAGTCGACGTGGTCCGGGGCGATGTTCAGGCACGCGGAGGCCCGGGGCGCGATCGAGTGCGACCAGTGCAGCTGGAAGCTCGACAGCTCGACGGCGACGACGTCGTAGGGCTGGGGGTCCATCACGACCTCGAGCAGCGGGGTGCCGACATTGCCGGCGCTGCACGCACGCAGCCCCGCGGCGCGCAGCATCGCCGTGAGCATCTGGACCGTCGTCGTCTTGCCGTTGGTCCCGGTGACGGTGAGCCACGGTGCGGCGCCCTCGCGCGGGCGCATCCGCCAGGCCAGCTCGACCTCGCCCCACACGGCGACACCCGCCGCGGCGGCCGCGGCGAGCAGCGGCTGGTCCGGCCGCCAGCCCGGCGAGGTGACGACGAGGTCGACGGGCTCGTCCGGCAGGTGCGAGACCGCCTCGTCGCCGTGCCGGAGCGCCGCGCCGAGGATGTCGAGGATGCGGGCCCGCTCGGCCATCACCGAGCCCGCGGCGGGCTCGGCGGCGTCGACGACGACGACGTGGGCGCCCCGCTCGAGCAGGGCGTCGGCGGCCGCGAACCCGCTGACGCCGAGCCCGGCGACGACGACGCGCAGCCCCGCCCAGTCGGCGTCCCGGTGGGTGAGTGTGGCGAGGCGGTCGGGGACCCCGCTCATCCGGCGCCCACCACCCACTCGGCGTAGAACAGCCCGAGCCCGAGTGCGACGAAGAGCCCGGCGATGATCCAGAACCGGATGACGATCGTGACCTCCTGCCACCCGAGCAGCTCGAAGTGGTGCTGGAGCGGCGCCATCCGGAACACCCGCTTGCCCGTGGTCTTGAACGAGGCGACCTGGATGATGACCGACAGGGTGATCGTGACGAACAGGCCGCCGAGGATGACGACGAGCAGCTCGGTGCGGGTGAGGATCGCGAGCCCGGCGAGCCCGCCGCCGAGGGCGAGCGACCCCGTGTCGCCCATGAAGATCTTGGCCGGCGAGGCGTTCCACCACAGGAAGCCGAAGCACGCTCCCATCCCGCAGGCGGCGACGATGGCGAGGTCGTGCGGGTCGCGCACCTCGTAGCACTTCGTGCCCGGGTTCCACTGGCAGTTCTGGTTGAACTGCCAGATGCCGATGAGGACGTAGGACGCGAAGACCATGACGGAGGCGCCGGTCGCGAGCCCGTCGAGGCCGTCGGTGAGGTTCACCCCGTTCGAGGTGCCCGCGACGATGACGTTCGCCCAGATGACGAACAGGATGATCCCGACCACGCTGCCGGCGAACGCGAGGTTGAGCGGGGTGTCGCGCACGAACGACACGGCGGTCGACGCCGGGGTGCGGAACGCGTGGTTGGGGAACTGGAGCGCCAGGACGGCGAAGGTGACGGCGACGAGGGTCTGCCCGGCCAGCTTCTGCCGCGAGCGCAGCCCGAGGCTGCGCTGCTTGCTGATCTTGATGTAGTCGTCGAGGAACCCGACCAGGCCCATCCCGGCCATGAGGAAGAGGACGAGCAGCCCGCTGACCGACGGCGTCTGCCCCGTCACGAGGTGCGCGACCGCGTACGCCGCGAGCGAGCTGACGACGATGACGGCCCCGCCCATCGTCGGGGTGCCGCGCTTGGTGTGGTGCGAGGTGGGGCCGTCGTCCCGGATGAACTGGCCGTAGCCCTTGCGCACGAGGAAGCGGATGAAGGTCGGGGTCCCGAAGAGCGAGAAGACGAGCGACACGACGGCGGCGATGAGCACGGCCTTCACGTCTGCTCCTCCAGGGGTGCTGCCAGTCGGTCTCCGAGCAACCGTAGCCCGGCGTCCCGGCTCGACTTGAACAGGGCGACGTCGCCGCGCCGCAGCTCGGCCCGCAGCAGGGCCTCGGCGGCGTCGGCATCCGCGACGATACGCACCCGCGTCCCGCCCGAGGCCGCGCGCGCGCCGTCGGCGAGCGGGCGGGCGGCGTCGCCGACGACGACCAGCTCGTCGACACCGCGGGCGACGACCTCGGCACCGACCTGCGCGTGGAGCGCGTCGGACTCGGCGCCGAGCTCGAGCATGGTGCCGAGCACCGCCCACGTCCGCCGGCCCTCCCCCATCCGCTCCAGCGCCTCCAGGGCGGCCCGCATCGAGTCGGGGTTGGCGTTGTACGCGTCGTTGACGAGGGTGACGCCGTCGCTGCGCTCGCTGACCTCCATCCGCCAGCGGCTCACCGGCCGGGCGGCGGCGAGGGCGGGAACGACGTCGTCGAGGGCGAGGCCGAGCTCGAGGGCGACGGCCACGACGGCGAGGGCGTTGGCGACGTGGTGCCGGCCGACGAGGCCGAGCGCCACCTCGGCCGGGCCGGCGGGGGTCGTCAGCGTGAACCGGGGCCGGCCAGCGGCGTCGAGGGTGACGTCGGTGGCCCGCACCGCGGCCTCCTCGGCCTCGCCGACGAGGACGACCCGGGCGCCGGTGACGTCGGCCATGGCGCGCACGGCGGGGTCGTCGGCGTTGAGGACCGCCACGCCGGTCGCGGCCGGCAGGGCGGCGGGCAGCTCGGACTTGGCCCGGGCGATCGCCTCGCGCGAGCCGAACTCCCCGACGTGGGCGGTGCCGACGTTGAGCACGACCCCGATCCGCGGTGGGGCCATCTCGGCGAGGTAGGCGATGTGCCCCGCCCCGCGGGCGCCCATCTCGACGACGAGGTAGCGGGTCTCGGGGGTCACCCGGCACACGGTGAGGGGGACGCCGACCTCGGAGTTGTAGGAGCCGACGGGCGCGACCGTCGGGCCCGCCGTGGCGAGGACGGTGCCGAGGAGGTCCTTGGTGCTCGTCTTGCCCGAGGACCCGGTGATGCCGACGACGGCGAGGTCCAGCGACCGGTCGACCACCGCACGGGCCAGCCGGGCGAAGGCGTCCTGGGTGTCCGGGACGAGGACACAGGCACGTCCCGGCACCGGGCGCGTCGTGAGGGCGGCGACCGCGCCGGCCTCCGCCGCGGCGTCGACGAAGTCGTGGCCGTCTGCGGTCTCACCGACCCGGGCCACGTACAGCCCGCCGGGGCCGGCCTCGCGCGAGTCGGTGACGACCGGGCCGTCGACGAGCACCGAGGCGGCCTGCTCCTCGGGAATGCCGACGAGCCGGCCGCCGGTGACGACCGCGACCTCGACGAGGGTCATCGGGATCACCGCGGCACCGCCTCGGCCGCCCGGCGCAGCGCGGCCCGCAGCTCGTCGCGGTCGTCGAAGGGGTGCACGACCCCCCCGACGTCCTGCCCGGTCTCGTGGCCCTTGCCGACCACCGCGACGGCGGCGTCGGCCCCGTCGGGCCAGGCGGCGGCGACGGCCTCCCGGATGGCCTGCCGGCGGTCGCCGATCTCGGTGACCGCGACCTCACGCCCGGAGGCCCGCACCGACTCGACCCCTTCGAGGACGGCGGCCCGGATGGCGGCGGGGTCCTCCGAGCGCGGGTTGTCGTCGGTGACGACGACGAGGTCGGCGACCTCGGCGGCGGCGGCCCCCATGGCGCGGCGCTTGTCGCGGTCGCGGTCCCCGCCGGCCCCGGTGACGCAGACGAGCCGACCGGGGGTGGTGGGGCGCAGGGCGCGCAGGGCGGCGCCGATGGCGTCCGGGGTGTGGGCGTAGTCGACGACGGCGAGCGGCTGGACCGCGACCCCGTCGACGACGACGCGCTCCATCCGCCCCGGGACGTGCGGGTCGGCCAGCACGGCGTCACCGACGGCGGCCGGGTCCTCGCCGAGCAGCACCAGGGCGGCGGCGGCCATCGCGGTGTTCGTGACGTTGAAGGCGCCCGGCAGCCGGGACCGCAGCGCGAGGTCGACCCCGTCGGGGCCGGTGAGCCGGAACGCCGCGGGGTCGCGGTCGTCGGGGTGGATGACCCAGTCGGCGGTGTCGTCGCCCGTCGCGATGGTCTGCACCGGCACCCCGGCGGAGCCGGCGAGCCGGCGCCCCCACGCGTCGTCGACGCACACGAGGCCGCGGCGGGCCCGCTCGGGGGTGAAGAGCGACGCCTTCGCGGCGAAGTAGTCCTCCATCCCGTCGTGGAAGTCGAGGTGGTCCTGGGACAGGTTGGTGAAGAGCGCGACGTCGAACACCGCCCCGTCGACCCGGTGCTGGGCCAGGGCGTGGCTCGACACCTCCATGACGCAGCCGTCGAGGCCGCGCTCGGCCATGACCGCGAAGAGGGCGTGCAGCTCGGACGCCTCCGGGGTCGTGCGCACGCTGCCGACGCGCTCGGCGCCGATCCGGGTCTCGACGGTGCCGATGAGCCCCGGCTCGCGGCCGAGCGCGACGAGCGCCGAGTGCACGAGGTAGGCGGTGGTCGTCTTCCCGTTGGTCCCGGTGATGCCGAGGAGCCACAGCGGCGCCGACTCGGTCCCGTAGATCCGGGCGGCGGCGGCACCGAGCACGGCGCGCGGGTCGCCGACGACGAGAGCCGGCAGGTCGACGCCCGCCGCCGTCATCCGGCGCAGCCCGTCCTCGTCGGTGAGGACGGCGACGGCTCCGGACCCGGCGGCGGCGGCGGCGAAGTCGGCACCGTGGGCCCGGGCTCCGGGCAGGGCGGCGTACAGGTCGCCGGGGCGCACGGCCCGGGAGTCCAGGGTCGCCCCGAGGACGTCCGGGTCGGGCCCGGGACGGGCGGCGCCGACGAGGGCCGCGACCTCGCGGAGCGGGGTGTGGCGCTGCGAGGTGGGCCGGGGGAAAAGCACGCGCAGGACCCTACCGTCTGGGGTGCTCGACGCCGTCACGCAGGACGGTGGGGTCCTTCAGGGCCTTCTCGGGGTCGACCGCGAGGGTGACCTTCGGGGGCTTGCGGCCGGTCGGCGGGATCTTCAGCTCTTGGAGCGCGTACGTCGTGACGTCCTTGAAGACCGGGCCCGCCACGTAGCCGCCGAAGTACGGGTACACGGGCTTCTGGACGATGACGGCGACGACGATCTCCGGGTCGTCGGCCGGGGCGTAGCCGATGAAGCTCGCCGTGAAGCCGCGGTACTTGCCCACCCTCTCGTCGTAGAAGTCGGCCGTGCCGGTCTTGCCCGCCACCCGGTACCCGGCGACCATGGCCTCCTCGGCGGTGCCCTCGTCGCTCACGACGCCCTCGAGCATCCGCGAGACGTCGTTGGCGGTCTTCTCGGACACGACCCGCGACGACGTCGCCGCGGGCATCTCGCGGACCGTGCCGTCGGCCTCGGTGACGCTGTCGATGAGCCGGGGCGCGACCCGGACGCCGCCGTTGGCGATGGTCTGGAAGACCGACGCGTCCTGGATCGCGGTGACCGAGACGCCCTGGCCGAACGCGACGGTGGCGCGCTGGGTGCCGCTCCACGTCGAGGACTCGGAGAGGATGCCGGCGGACTCACCGGGGTAGCCGAGCCCGGACCGGGTGCCGAGCCCGAAGCTGCGGAAGTAGCGCTCCAGGGTCGAGGACTTCAGCGTCTCGCTGACGAGGATGGTCCCGATGTTGCTCGACTCGGCGAGGGTGCCGGCGACGGTGCGGTACTGGGTCGGGTGCTCGTGGCTGTCCTTGAACCGGGCGTCGTGGCGCGGCAGGCGGTTGGGGATGACGACCGGGGTCGACGGGGTGACGGTGCCTTCCTCGAGCGCGGCCGCGATGGTCATGATCTTCGCCGTCGAGCCGGGCTCGAACACGTCGCTGAACGCCTTGTTGTCGAGCTCGGCGCCCTGCTTCCCGATGTCGGTGTTCGGGTCGAAGGTCGGGTACGACGCGACGCTCAGGAGGTCGCCGGTCTTCGCGTTCATGATGACGATCGTGCCGGACTCGGCCTTGGTCTCCTTGATCCGCTGCGCGAGGGAGTTCTGCGCGTACCACTGCAGCGAGGAGTTGATCGTCAGCGTCACGTCGCGGCCGTCGACGGCCGGGGTGATGCTGCTCTCCCCCGCCGGGATCGCGGTGCCGTTCTGGCCCTGCTCGAAGGTCTGCTTGCCGGGGGTGCCCTGGAGCTGCTCGTCGACCATCAGCTCGACACCGCCGCCGGGCTTGCCGTTGTCGATGACGTAACCGACGAGGGCGGCCGTCGTCGTGCCCTGCGGGTAGGTGCGCTCGGAGCGGGTCTCGCGCCGGTCGCGGGCGATGCCGGGGATGCCGAGCTCGGCGATCGTGTTCCACCGCAGCGGTGTGACGTTCTTGCTGAGGATCCGGTACCGGCTCTCGCCGGTCAGCTGGGTCACCAGCTCGCTCACCGGTGTCCCGAGCAGGGGCGCGAGCCGCTGCGCGGCGGCCTGGACCGCCGCCGGCGAGGTCGCCGGGTCGCACGTGTTCTTCCCGGTGCCGTACGTGCACACCGCCGTCTGGTCGGCGACGACGACCTCCCGCACGACACTCGAGGCGAGCACGGTGCCGTCGGCGGAGAGGATCTGGCCGCGCATCGCGGGGATGATCTGGGCGGTCACGCGCTTGCTCTCGGCCTCGGCCGCGACGGCGTGGGCGTCGAGGCCCTGGATCCGCACGAGCTGGGCGCCGAAGACGCTGAGGGTGAAGATCGTCGCCATCGTCAGCGCCCGCATCCGCCGGCGCGGGTTGGGTCCCGGCCCGCCGCGCCGGGGCGCCGGGCGGCGGGGACCGCCGGTGCCGCTGCCGCGCGCGGCCGCGGGGCGCCGCGTGGTCGCCGGCTTCGCCGTCGGCGTCGCCGCCGACGTCGGTCGCGGACTGTTCTTCGGTCGCGGCGCCGGCTTCGGTCGCGCGGTGTTCTTCGGTCGCGGTGAGCCGTTCGCCCGCGGCGGGTTCTGCGGCCGCGCACCGGCCGGCCGGGTGCCGGTCGGTCGCCGCCCCGAGGGCGGCGGGGTCTTCGGTGGCGTCACGGGTGCTCCGGTTCCTCGCGGGGGGTCAGCGGCTCGGGGTGGAGGAGGTCGACAGGGACGAGGACTCGGTGACAACGCTAAAGCGCTGGTTGGCACCGGCCTTCGACGCCACGCCGACGACCTTCCCGTCGGCGAGCCGCAGGAACGCCGCCGTCTCGGCCGGCACCATCCCGAGGGCACGGGCCTCGCGGGCGAGCGGGCCCGGGCCGGACACCGCGTCGAGGGCGTGCCGCAGCTCGTCCTGGGTGTCGTTGAGCTCGTCCGAGCGGTGCTGGAGGTCGCGCATCGTGTACGACCCCTTCGCCATCGCCGTGTTGAGGACGAGGACCCCGACGAAGCCGCCGAGCAGCAGAGCCACGCAGAGCGCGAGGAAGACCGCGTTGCCCTCGGCGGCCGCGGGCGCGACGACCCGCAGGCGGCGCGGGGCAGGCGCGGTGGCGCGCCGGACGGCGGGACGGTGCTGCGGCCGGGCCGCGGCGGACTGGCTCATGCGGAGGCTCCTTTCGGCGAGAGACGCTCGGCCGCCCGGAGGCGGGCCGAGGCGGACCTGGGGTTGGTGTGCTGCTCGGCGTCCGAGGGGATCTCGGCGCCGCGGGTGAGGAGACGGAGGTAGGGGGCGTCCTCCGGACGCTCGACCGGCATGCCCGCCGGGGTCCGGCTGTGGGCGCCCGCGGCCAGCGCGCGCTTGGTGATGCGGTCCTCGAGCGAGTGGTACGACAGGACGACGATCCGGCCACCGGGCGCGAGCGCCCCGATGGCCGCGTCGACGGCGCGCTGCCACACGTCGAGCTCGGCGTTCACCTCGATGCGCAGGGCCTGGAAGGTCCGCTTCGCCGGGTGGCCCCCGGTGCGCTGCGACGCCGCCGGGACCGCTGCGCGCACGACCTCGACGAGGCGCGCCGACGTCGTGAAGGGCTCCTTCTCGCGCTCCCGGACGATCGCGGAGGCGACCCGGCCGGCGAACCGCTCCTCGCCGTACGACTTGAGGATGCGCGCGAGGTCGCCGTGCTCGTAGGTGTTGAGGACGTCGGCGGCGGTGATCCCCCGCATCTGGTCCATCCGCATGTCCAGCGGGGCGTCGTGCCGGTAGGCGAACCCGCGGTCGGCCTCGTCGAGCTGGAAGGAGGAGACACCGAGGTCGAAGAGGATGCCCGCCGCCGTACCGTCGGCGACCTGCCCGAGGACGTCGGCGACCTCGTCGTACACGGCGTGGACGGCGGTGAAGCGGTCACCGAAGGGCGCCAGCCGCTCCTGCGCGAGTGCGATGGCCTCGGTGTCACGGTCGAGCCCGACGACCCGGGCGTTCGGGCAGCGCCGAAGCAGGGCCTCGGTGTGGCCACCCATGCCGAGCGTCGCGTCGACGCACACGCTGCCCTCGGCGTCGAGGGCGGGGGCGAGGAGGTCGACGACACGGTCGAGCAGCACGGGCACGTGCCGGCTGTCGGGGGCTCCGCGGCTGGCCATGTCGTCCTCCTCTCTCTTCTGGGTGCGGGTGGGTGCCGGGTGTGGTGGTGGGCGGTGGTGGGCGGGTGCCGGTGCGGGCCGACCCGGCAACGGGTCCCCATCCGATCCGTGCCCGGCGCGGGGGAAGTCGCGTCGGGTGCCGGGTCGGCTGGAGGCCTGCGGTCGGGTCGGGTCGAGGTCGGGGGCGGTGGTGACGGCGGAGGGAGGTCGCGGGGCTCAGAGGCCGGGGACCACCTCCTCGGTCCCGGCGGAGTACGCGGAGTAGGCCGGCATGACCTGGTCGAGGTACTCGGTCCACCGGGTGGTGTCCCAGACCTCGAGGCGGCTGCCGTTGCCGATGACGGTGCAGTCCTTGTCCAGGCCGGCGTAGGCGCGCAGCGCCTGGGGGACGGTGACCCGGCCCTGCTTGTCCGGGGTGTCGGGGTGGGCGCTGGCCCGGAAGACCCGGATGAAGTCGCGCACGCCCTTGGTGGAGCCGGACACGGCCTGCATCTCCTGGGAGATGCGGTGGAACTCGGAGGTCGGGAACACGTAGAGGCAGCCCTCCTGACCACGGGTGACGACGAGCCCGTCGGCGAGGGCGCCGCGGAACCTGGCCGGGAGGAAGAGCCGGCCCTTGTCGTCGAGCCGGGGCGTGTGGGTGCCGAGGAACTCGTCCACCACGCCACCTCCTCGACCCGTTCGGTGGCTCCCTCTGCCTCCGGTTCGCTCCACTTTACTCCACTACGCCTCCTGTAGACACCCGTTTTGAGAGAAGTCGCCGCGATTCTCCTCTGTCTGCGCAGGTGAGAGCAGGTGGTGCGAAGTGGGGGAAGATCGTCATCCCATCGCCGTACCGGACCCGGCGGCATGCCGCAGACGCCGTCGGGGCGCCGAAGGCTCGACCGTCGGGGAGCACGGTGGGGCGCGAAGCCTGTCCGGGGAGGCCGTCGTGGAGGAAGATCGAGGGCACACTCCGACGGCCCGGATCGTTTGGGTGGGCACGGACCGAGGAAGGGACCCCCGTGAGCGATCTCGAGCACGACCCCCGCACGACCAGCGACCCCGCCGTCCGCGGCGCCTCGCTCGACCAGGTGCTCCAGGTGTCGAGCACCCTGGCGAGCGCGATGAACTCCGTCATCGAGGGCAAGCAGTCCGTGGTGCGGACGGCCATCACCGTCCTGCTCGCCGAGGGCCACCTGCTCGTCGAGGACGTGCCGGGCACCGGCAAGACGCTGCTCGCCAAGACCCTCGGGCGCTGCATCGACGCCTCGGTGCGCCGCGTGCAGTTCACCCCCGACCTGCTGCCCAGCGACATCACCGGGGTCTCGGTCTACAACCAGGACGTCCGCGACTTCGAGTTCCGCCCCGGCGCGATCTTCGCCAACGTCGTCGTCGGCGACGAGATCAACCGCGCCTCGCCCAAGACCCAGAGCGCGCTGCTCGAGTCGATGGAGGAAGGGCAGGTCACCGTCGACGGCACGACCTACGTCCTCCCCCGCCCGTTCATCGTCATGGCCACCCAGAACCCCATCGAGATGGAGGGCACCTACCCGCTGCCCGAGGCCCAGCGCGACCGGTTCATGGCCCGGATCTCGATGGGGTACCCCTCCGCGCGTTCCGAGCTCGACATGCTCGAGCTGCACGGTGGCGTCTCCCCGCTCGAGGCGCTCCGGTCGGTCACCGACGCCGCGACCATCCAGACGATGATCGACGCCGTCCGCACCGTGCACGCCTCCGCCGCCGTCCGCCAGTACATCGTCGACCTCGCCCAGGCGACCCGCAGCAGCACGGCGCTGCGTCTCGGCGCCTCGCCCCGCGCCACGCTGCACCTGCTCCGGGCCGCCCGCGCCCACGCCGCCCTCGCCGGCCGCGACCACGTCCTCCCCGACGACATCCAGCAGATCGCCGGCCCCGTCCTCGCCCACCGGCTCATCCCGACGGGCGAGACCCAGATGGCCCGGCGCACCACCTCCGACGTCCTCGCCGACCTGCTCCAGCGGGTCCGCGTGCCCGCCCCCACCCGGTGAGCCGCCCGTGCGCGCACTCCAGCGGACACTGACGACCCGGGGAGCCTCGTTCGCCGGCTGCGGGGCCGTGCTCGTCCTCGCCGGGATCGTCCTCGGTCAGGTCGACATCACCCGGGTCGGGGTGCTCCTGCTCGCGCTCACCGCCCTGTCGCTGCTCCTCGTCCGTCGGCACGGGCTGCGGCTCGAGGTGGCGCGCACCGTCGCGCCCGGCCAGGTGGCCATCGACCAGCGCTCGCTCGTCACCGTCACGGTCCGCAACGCCGAGGCGACCCCCACCCCGATCCTCATGGCCGAGGAGTCCATCGACTACGCCCTCGGCGACCGCCCGCGGTTCGTCCTGCCGGCGCTGCGCCCGGGCGCGACCCGGGAGCTGCAGTACGGCGTCCGCTCGCACACCCGCGGCGTGCACCGGGTCGGCCCGCTGCGGGTGCGGGTCCGGGACCCCTTCGGGCTCTCCCTGCGCACGGCGGCCGTCAGCGGGGAGGCGGAGGTCGTCGTGCTCCCCCGCGTCGTGCCCCTGTCGGAGGGTCGGTCGCTCGGGAGCGGGATCGGCTCCGAGGGGTCCGTGCCGCACATGGTGGCCCTGCACGGTGAGGACGACCAGACGATCCGGGAGTACCGCGACGGCGACGACCTGCGCCGCATCCACTGGCCCGCCACCGCCCGCACCGGCGACCTCATGGTCCGCCAGGAGGACCGGCCCGCGAAGCGCCGGGCCGTCGTGCTCCTCGACAGCCGCGCCGCCGGGCATGCCGGGTCGGGCCGCGCCGGGTCCATCGAGTGGTGCGTGACGACGGCCGCGTCGGTGGTCGCCCACCTCGTCGACTCCGGGTACGCCGTCCACCTCCTCGTCGCCGACCCCTCCTCCGAGCACGGGTCCCGCCACGACGACACCCTCCACGGCGCCCTCGACTCGCTGGCCCGGGTCGGCCTCACCGGCGAGGACGCCACCCGCGCGGTCCTGCACGACGCGAGCGGGCTCACCGCGCAGGGCGGCCTCGTCGTCTACGTCGGGGGCCCGCTCCCCGATGACGACGCCCACGCCCTCGCCGCCCTGCGCCAGCCCGGGTCGAGCGCCCTCGCCCTCGTCATCGACCCCCGCTCGTTCGGGGGGCGCCGGGCGGCGGGGGACGGCGCCGGCTCCCCCGCCGGCACCGCTGACGGGTCGACCGGTGCGACCTGCGCAATGCTGACGGCCTCCGGCTGGCTCACGTTGTCGGTCGGGGCCGCCACCACCCCCGCCGAGGCCTGGGCCACGGTCGTCGGTGGGTCGCTGGCGGGGGCTGCCCGGTGAACCGCGCCCGCCCGGCCGACGTCGCCCTCGCGGCGCTGGCGACCCTGCTCGTCACCCTCCCGCTCGTCGACCTGTTCACGCCCGCCACAGCGTGGGTCCGACCGAGCGCCGTCCTCGTGCTCGCCGTCGCCCTGGCCGGCATCGGCCTGCGCGCCCTGACGAGCGTGCGTCCCGTCGTCGTCGCCGGCCAGGCCCTCGTCCTCCTCGAGGGGGTCTCGCTGCTCCACGGCCAGGGGCACCTCTGGCGCGGCGTGCTCCCGGTTCCCGAGACCGGGCACGCGTTCGGGATCATCCTCACCGACGCCTACACGACGATCACGACGTACACCGCGCCTGCTCCGGCCGACCGGGGCACGGTCCTGGGCATCAGCCTCCTCGTGGGCCTCACCGCCCTCGCCGTCGACGCCATGGCGATCACCTACCGGAGCCCTGCCCTGGCCGGCATCCCGCTGCTCACCGCGTTCCTGTCGGCAGCGACGAACACCACCTCGGGCCTGGCGGCGTGGCTCGTCGTCCCGCCGGCGCTGTGCTGGCTGGCCCTCGTCGGGCGCCAGGGTGTGCTGTCGCTGCGAGCGTGGGGCGGCACGGCGGCCGAGGGCGCCTCCACCTCCGCCGACCCGGCCGGAGCCTTCGCGTCGATCGGGCGTGTCGTGGGGGTCGTCGCGCTGGCGGCCGCCGTCGTCGTCCCGGGGCTCGTCCCCCACCTGCCGACGACCTTCGTCGCCGACGGGCTGGCTCGCGGCGACGGCGGGTCGGGCTCCGGTGGGGCGGTGCGGCTGTCGACGAGCATCGACATCGCCCGCGACCTCGCCGACCGCTCGCAGGAGCCCGTCCTCGTGTACCGGACGACCGACAGCACCCCGGAGCCGTTGCGGGTCGGCCTGCTCGACACCTACCGGCGGGGCCAGTGGCGGACCTCGTCGGAAGCCACCTACATCCCGCTCGACGGCCAGCTGCCCGGGACGAGCGCCAGCCCCGACGTCGAGCGCACGACGGAGCGGATCGAGGTGTCCCGCTCCCTCATCGGGGTCCCCCAGGTCGCGCTGCCCGAGAACGCGATCGGCTCACCGTTCCCCACCGGGACCTGGCGGGTCACCGGCGCCGGGCTGGTCGAGCTGACGGCCCCGGTGAGCGAGTACACCGTCGAGTACGTCAGCCTCCTGCCGACCCCGGCGCAGTTCCGGGGCAGCATCGGCGCCGCGCCCGCACCCGGCAACGACCTGCAGCTCGACCCCGGGTCGGAGGCGGCCGTCCGTGCGCTCCTGGAGCGGATCACCGTCGACGCCGACAGCCCCATCGAGAAGGCCATCGCCATCCAGGACCACCTGCGCGGCCCCCAGTACACCTACTCCGAGGACCTCGTCGAGGAGACGGCCGACGGCCGCCGCCCGGAGGAGCCGCTCGTGCGGTTCCTGGAGACGCGGGCCGGCTACTGCGTGCAGTTCTCGAGCGCGATGATCATGCTCTCGCGGGCCGCGGGGATCCCCGCCCGGATGGCCGTCGGCTTCCTGCCCGGAGCCCCCGACGGCGACGACCGGGTCGTGCGCGCCGACGACGCCCACGCCTGGCCCGAGCTGTACTTCCCCGCCCTGGGGTGGGTGCGGTTCGAGCCCACCCCCGGCATCCGCAGCGGGCTCCCGCCGGCGTACACCCAGGAGGCGACCGGCCCCGGCGAGAACCCCACCGCCGCGCCGAGCCCCTCCCCGACCGGCTCGGCCGCCGACCCGACACGGCCCCTCGAGGACGTGACCGCCGACGTCCCGCAGGACGTCGGCGCGGCCTCTGCGACCGGGGTGCTCGACCTCGTCTCCCGGCACCTGACGACCGTCCTCGGGGTGCTCGGCGTCCTCGCCCTGGCCGCCCTCACCCCGCTCGGGGCCTGGCTGGCCCGGCGGAGGGCACGCCGGCGCGCCCGCGACGCCGCGGAGCGGGTCGAGGCCGAATGGCAGTCGCTGCTGTCCCGGCTCGGTGACATCGGGTTCGTGCCCAGCGACGGGGCCACCCCCCGCCAGGCCTCCCGTGAGATCGGGCGGTCCGCCTACCTGAGCCCGGACGAGGACGCCGCGCTCGGCCGCGTCGTCGACACCCTCGAGAAGGCGCGGTACGCCCGGCCGGGAGCCCCCCTGCCGGACGTGTCCGGGGACGCCCGCACCGTGTGGCGGGGCGCGCTCGGCCGCCGCCGGCGCATCGCCCGGTACCGCGCGCTCATGCTGCCCGAGGAGGGACGCCGGCTCTGGGCCGGGCTGCTGCGGCCGCAGCGGCGACGCCGGGAGGCCGAGGACCGGGAGGACTCCCCCGTCGGCTGACCGGGGCGCTCCCCCTCCTCGCGCGGCCCCGGCGAGTCACCCGCTTCACGGTCCACCGGGCGTGGGTGTGTCGCAGGCGCGGTGCAGGTACTGGCGACACTCCGCCGCCGTGAAGTCACGGGGGACCTGCTCCGCCGCAAGGTGTCGCAGCTCCGCCACGTCCAGCGTCCACACGCGGACCACGTCGGTCAGCAGCGAGTCGGTGGCCAGGTGGCGCCCGTCGGGTGAGAACGAGACCGAGGACACCTCGTGGTCCGACAACGGCAGCTGGAGGAGCTGGGCTCCGGTCCGGGCATCCCAGATGATGGTGCGCCCTTCCAGTCCTCCGGTGGCGACGCGGCGCCCGTCGGGGCTGAAGTCCAGGCTGATCACCCCGGCCTCGTGCCCTTCGAGCGTGTGGGCGACAGCGCCGGAGGCGATGTCGAGGACCTCCGTGGCCCCGCCCACGGCGGGCATCGCCAGCCGGGTGCCGTCGGGGGAGAACTCCGGGTCATGGCCGTACCCCGTCTTGGGGGTCTCCCTGACCTCGCCCGACCGCCAGTTCCACCACACGACGTCCCAGTCGGGCCGGGCCTGCAGCGGGAAGGGGTCTCCGGGCAGCTGATTGCGCTGGGTGCCATCGAGCGGGAAGCGGAAGGCGGCCACCACCTCGCCATCCGGGTCGAACACCGGGTCCCGGAAGGCGTATCCGGCCGTCGCGTCCAGTCGTGCCACGCCGATCCCGTCACGGGAGCGCACCTCGATCCTGCTCACCCCGGCCACCGCCACGTACTGGCCGTCCGGGCTGAACGTCGTCCGGGACCGGAACCGGTCCTGGGCTGGGGAGGTGGGGGTCGAGAACAGCAGGTCCCCACTGTCGAGGTCCCAGACCGCGGCACCCGACAGGGAGTTCCCGATGCCGACGGCGCTGCCGTCGGCGCTGACGTCGAGGGCTCGGAAGGGCGCATCGGGTCGATCCGCCGTGCCCGGGAGTGTGAGTCGGACGGGGGCCCCGTCGTCGGGCCCGTCGTGGACGGTGACCGAGGGCCCGTCGGTGAGGGTGAAGAGCCGACCCTCCGGACCGAAGGCGGTGCCGTGAGCGCCGGGTGCTCCACGGACGTTCATGACCTCGGCATCACCGCTGAGCCCGACGTCCCAGACGCTCGCGGTGGTGATGGTCCAGTCGCCGCCGAGCAGACGGCTGCCGTCCGGCCCGAAGGCCAGCCCGATCAGGCCCGCGCCGGTCGACGCCCCCGGGAGAGTCACGCTCTGCCGCACGGCACGCTCGGTGACCTCGAAGACGCGGATCTCGCCCTGCTCCTCGCTCACTGCCAGCCGACCCGAGTCGGGGGACCAGGCGACGGCGAAGATGCTGCTCTGCGCATCGCCGGGAGTGTGGACGATGTCGCCGGTGGCGGCATCGTGGATCCGGAGACGGCCGTCCCGTGCACCGGAGGCGACCCATCGTCCGTCCGGGCTGATCGCGAGCGCCAGGACCGGAGACGTGTGCCCTGACAGCCGGTGCCGAACCCGGCCGGTCCGTGCGTCGACGATCACGGCGCTCGGAGGGTCGCCCACGACGGCGGCCATCCACTGCCCGTCAGGGCTCAACACGGCCTCTGCGACCCGCCCCTCGACCGCGAGCGTCGTCACCGACGGGCTGCCGTCGCCGCCCACCGTGGCCACACGGATCTGCCCTTCATCGCGCCACACCGCCGCGACACGCCCGGGGCCCCGCGTGGCGAACGACGGGCTCCACACCGGGCCGTCCCCCACCACCTCGGCCAGCAGCTCATCGCTGCGCGGGCCCCACACCCGCAGCGCTCCGTCATCGCCCGTGGTCGCCAGCCGGCCGTCGGGCCCGAAGGCCACCTCGTTGACGTCGATGTCGTGCCCCGCGAAGCTCAGGGCCGGCTCGCCCGTCGTCGCGTCGAGCACCTCGACGAGGCCGGAGTCCTCCGGGCCCTCGTGGGCCAAGAACCGCCCGTCAGGACTCCAGGACACGGATCCGCCCGCGCCCTCCACCGTCATCACGAGACGGCTCGCGGCCAGGGCCGAGTGCAACGCCTCGACGGCCTCGCGAACCGGTTGGTCCCCGGCGAGGGACGGAGCACTGGCTTCGAGCGCCAGCAGCACCGCGAGCTCGGGGTCCTCGGCGCGGACCGCGCGGGACGCTGCGGCCAGCTCACGGACCGTCGCCAGGTCGGCCTGGGCGTCGGCGCGACGACTCTCCCGCACAGCGAGCCCACCGGCGACCAGCGCGACCGCGAGCACGGCGACCACAGCGACCAGGAGCCCGCGCAGGCGCCGGTTCCTTCGCGCGTGCTCACGCAGGCGTTCCTCAGCCGAACGAGCCTCGGTGCGAGCCAACGTCTGGCTCGCCTGCAGGAAGTCCCGCTCCGCCCGGGTGAGGTCGGCCGAGCCGGCTGCGTGCCATTCGCGCACCTGCGCGAGCCGGGTGCCACGGTAGAGCTCGCTGTCCGGACGTCCCATCGCATCCCACGAGTCGGCCGCCACCGCAAGATGCCGGAGCAGCAGCTGCCCCTCGGTGTCCGCGTCCAGCCAGCCGCGCAGTCGTGGCCAGGCCTGCGCGAGCGACTCGTGAGCGAGCTCGACGGTCTCCCCGTCCGAGGTGACGAGCCTGGCCGCGACCAGCATCTCGACGATCTGCTCATGGCGGGCGTCGGAGGCCACCGAGCGACGAGGGATGCGGCTGCGCGTGGGTTCACCCGCGCTCACGGGGACCACCAGTCGGAGCAGGAGCGCCCTGGCAGCGCGCTGGTCCTCCTCGTCGAGACCGAGGAACACCTGCTCCGCGCTCCGCGCGACGGCACCCTGGATCCCACCGGACGCCCGGTAGCCCTCGACGGTCAACGTCCGCCCTTCGCGGCGCTCCCACGTCTGGGAGAGCGCGTGGGACAACAGGGGCAAGGCACCCGGCTCCCCGGAGACCTCGTGGACGAGCAGGTCGACGAGACCCGGCTCGATGAGCAGGCCGGCCTGGCGAGCGGGGCCCTCCACGGCACTCCGCAGGTCCTCCTCCCCCATGCCGCTGAGGAGGTGGAGGCCTCGCTCGAGTGTCCGCGCGAACGAGCGATGGCCTGAGAAGGCAGCCAACCGATCAGCACGCACGGTGATCACCAGGTCGGTGCCGCTCTGCGCATGGCCGGCCAGGGCGTCGAGGAACGCGGTCCGCTCCGCCGGGTTCTCGCAGAGGGTGACGGCTTCTTCGAGCTGGTCGACGACGACGACACCGCGCGGACGCAGGCCCCCGATCTGTTCGAGCGCGGCCCTCGGATGCGCTCCGGGAGTCATCACCGCAACGCTGCGCCCGGTGCGCCGCAGGGTGGCGGCCAGCCCGGCGCGGACGAGCGAGGACTTGCCACTCCCTGAGGCGCCTACGACAGCCACCACATGCTCGTGTGCCAGCAGGTCCAGGCAGGCCGCGACCTCGGCATCGCGGCCGAAGTACTGCTCGGCGTCGTCGATGTCGTAGGCCAGCAGACCGCGGTAGGGGCAGACCAGAGTGGTCTGCGTGGGGCCCGCGGCCGGGAGGAGCGCCGGGTCCTGGGTCAGGATCGCCTGCTCCAGGGCGCCCAGCTCGGGGCCGGGGTCCAGACCGAGCTCACCGGCGAGCACCGCGCGTGCGCGCTGGAGCGTCGCCAGGGCCTCACCCTGGCGGCCCGCCTGGTACTGCGCCCGGGCCAGCAGCGCCCAGCGGTTCTCCCGGAAGGGCTGGTCGGCCACGAGGCGGCCGGCGTCGGTCAGGACCTCGCGCCAGTCACCAGAGGCGAGGCCGGCTTCGACCCACAGCTCTTCGGCATCGCGACGCAGCTCTTCCCAGCGATCGGCGGCCGCCTCCCCGGGCGACCACCCCGACAGGTCCGCGAGTGCCGGTCCGTACCAGAGGTCCAGCGCCTGGGTCAGCGTGTACAGGGCCCGGTCCGGCTCGTTCAACGTCAGCAGCTCTCGGGCTCGGCGCACCAGCTGCTCGAAGCGCAGACCGTCGATCGCGTCATCCGACAGGTCCAGGACGTAGCCCTGTCTCGCGGTGCGGATGGCGGTCGGCCCGAGTGCCTTGCGGATCCGGCTGATGCTCCCCTGGACGACCTTCGTCCACGTGTCCGGGGGCTGCTCGTCCCAGAGGGCGTCGGCGAGCCGGTCCGGTGTCACCACCTCGTGCGGACTCATCGCCAGGGCGGCGAGCACAATGCGGTCCCGCGGCGCCAGGCCGGTGCGATCGCCGTCGATGCCTACTGGGCCGAGCATCGTCACGCCCATGCTTCGAGGGTCGCGCCGCTGCCGGGCCTCGTCAACACCACCTTTACCCGGCCGTTACCACCCCACACGGCGACGACACCGTCGGGAGCCATACCTGGGTGGTGGCCCGGATCCCCGGACCGTCACCGTGACCGAAAGGATGGAATCCCATGTTCGCCACCGTCTGCTTCGTGGCCCTTGTCGTCTGGCTCTTCGCGGCCCTTGGACGAGGTGCGACGCCACCCGCCGAGCGGCTGCCGTGGACCCGCTGGACTGCCCGGGACCTGCTCGGCAATGCCGTCCTCGGTGGTCTCCGGCTGCTGCAGCTGAGCGACCGCAACCCGATGACGCCGCACAAGCGCACCGCGTTCCACGCCTGACCAGCCGCCGTCACACCCGCGGGCACGCGGCGGCGCCGGGACGACGCCATCCACCTGGACGTGGCGTTGCCACTGCCGCGAGGGCGGCGGGGACTGCGAGGAGCCGAACGGGTCAGTCGAGGTAGTCGCGCACTAGGAACGGCTGAGCGCTGTGCTGATGCGCTCGACAAACATACAGGTCACAAGCGCTGTGCCCTGCAATATCCTTGACTGAAGTCGCCTCCTGGTACAGGCGATCTGCAGCCGCGCAGCCCCAGTTTGACGATCTTCCTCCGCCCATCGGCGTTGCCTTCTCGCGGGGATCAAGGCCTTCGAGCAAGGGCGCGACGAGAGTGAGTGCCAGTGGCCGCCAGGAGCGCGCACGCTGGCCGCACATCCGACCCGACGACGAATGCGACTTCGACGAGGAAGACGCTACCCCCCTCCCCCCGGTTGAGCGGGGCCGCTCTCATCCCCGCCACCCCCGCCACCCCCGCCAACTGCACTCACTGACAGCGGCCCAGACGGGGATCGCGGGGATGGCGGGCATCGCAACCGAAGGACTACTCCCGACCCGACCCCTGCATCTGGCCCGCCAGGAGCGCGGACTCGAATTCCTCCTTGGTGCCGCCCACCACGACGAGGTTCTGCGCGCGGTTGGGGTCAGATCTAGCGGCCCGGTCCAGGCTCAACAGACGGCACCTGGCGGCCATAACCTTGAGAACGACCTCCGCGGCCTTGACGTCACCGGAGGTTGCCGCCGGGAAGAACGCCGCCTGGAGGTGATCCAGCCGGGCCAGCTCGAGGGCACGGAAGTCTTCGACGTTCTCGGCTTCGTGTCGAGCCAGTGCGGTGTGGACAATCCTGTGGACTGTCCCACGGTTGGCGTAGCCCAGGTCGTCTGCGACCTTCTGATAGCTGTGGCCCGCCAGGACTCCGCGCACGCACTCCACGGCCCGCAGTCGAGCCTGAACTTTGCGCTGGCTCCGCCGGGTGATCGGCCTCAGGTCCGTGGCGGATGGTTCGTCCCCGCGGAGGGACAGCTTCGAAACCTCGCCCATAAGCTGATGGTCTCACCTTTGGCAAGCCCCCCTTCGCTCCAGGAATATTGCGATTGATGTGGAATTCATGAGATAATCAAGTGTCGCAAGATAACCACGCCCAAAGGGCTGGACAAACTTGGACTCGAAGTCGGAATGTGCACAATAAATCCGAGTTCACTGGGCCTCGACCATCCGGTCGGGGCCTTTCTGCATTCCCGAAAGGAAACGCTCATGTCGATCCAGCACCTCACGAGCATGCCCCCACTTAAGGGCCGCAGCACCTTCGACAATCGTTTCGACGTCGCCTCCCAGGTTCTGGCCGCGGGGACCCAGGACGTCGCCGTGCGGGTCCTACCCCCGCTCTCCGGGCCACAGCAGGGACAGATTGGCGTACGTGTCGGCAGGATCCTGATCTACGTCGCGAACCGAGAAGCCCTGGAGTCGTTCGTCGCCGCGTGGTCGCAAGCCGAGCGGCTCGCAAACGAGGCCTTCGGCCCGCCGCTCCCCAGGTAGTTCCCCGCCTCTCGCTCGATCCAGGCCCGGTCATCCGACCGGGCCTTCGTCTTGCCCAACGAAAGGACCATCACCATGTCCGGCAGCACATATCGCCGCACCCGAGCCGACGGCTCCCCCGGCCGCTGGCACGCCGTTATCGACCTGCCCCCGGGCACCAATGGCAAACGCCGCCAGAAGACCACCACCCACGACACCAAGCACGAAGCTCAGGCGTGGCTCTCCAAGATGCACCAGGAAGCTCGCACCGGTGACCTGCCAGACGACAAGATCACCGTCGCCACGTTCCTGACCACCTGGCTCGACGGGAAGAAGGGCCTTCGACCCTCCACCCTGGTGGACTACCACCGCCACATCGAGCAGCTGTTCGTCCCCGAACTCGGGCATCTCAAGCTGATCGACCTCCGCCCTCGGCACATCGATGAGGTCCTCACCCGGTACCAGCTCGCGGCCGAGACGCGAGGCCGCCCGGTGACAGTGAAGACCTCCCGCCGCATCTTGGCCACCCTTCACAGCGCCCTCGAGGCAGCCGTCCGACAAGGACTGCTCCGCCGCAACCCAGCGAGCATGGTCGAGCTCCCCCGCCCCACCAGGTACCACCCGAAGGTCTGGACCAAAGACCAGGCGGAGTTGTTCCTCCGCGTGACCGAGGATGACCCGCTCGGCCTGGTGTTCCGGCTCCTGCTCATCACCGGCATGCGCCGAGGCGAGGTCATCGCCCTGCAGTGGGGCGATCTCGACCTGACCGAGCGGAGCATCCACATCCGCCGAGCGATCACCCTGGTCGACGGCGAGCTCATCGTTGGTCCTCCTAAGAGCGAGGCCGGGGACCGAACCGTCTTCCTCGACGCCACCACCACCGACAAGATCCAACGGCTGCAGCGTCGAGCGGTGCTGGAACACCCGTGGGACTCCGGGATCGAACTCGACGACACCTTCGTCTTCTCGATCCGGAGCGGACCGCTTCACCCGGCGCACTTGAGCAGACGGTTCACCACCTTATGCAAGCAGGCCGGGGTCCCGGTCATCCGGCTGCACTCGGTCCGGCACACCTCGGCCTCCCTGGCCCTGGCCGCCGGAGAGCCCCTGCTTCAGGTCAGCCGACGGCTCGGACACTCCTCCATCGCAATCACGGCCGACACCTACTCCCAGGTCACCCCCGAGGCCGCGAAGTCCGCGGCTACCACTTTGTCCGACGCCATCATCGGCACCTGAGAAAGGAGCCACCACATGCACCACCTCCACACCCTCGCCACCCGAGGGCTCGTCAAGCTCGAGAACCTGATCAAGACCATCCGCGTTCACGCCCGTCGGCTCTGGAGAGCCCACCTCGACACCCTCGAGAACTCCCCGCTCTACGAGACCCTCCTGCTCGCCCTGATCGACCTCGCCCTCGGCCGCCGCCTGGACCTCCAGCAGCTCCTGATCCGGATCGTCGCCCGGCTCCGGCGCAGCCCCCGCGAGATGCCCGACACCGACGGCTGGGCCTACTAGACCCACCGCACACCCCGAAGAACCAGCCCCCGCGCCATCAGGTCGGGGGCTTCGTCATGCCCAAACCGGGCAACGCAAGGAAGGCAACAACCATGACCAGAGAGACGCTTGAGCACCTCAACACCAACACCCTGATCGGGATGACCTCCCAGCGCGGCACGGCCTGGCACTACCGCGCCGAGGAGCAGGGTGAGGAGACCAACCACTACCCCGGACCCATCCCAGTCGAGGACGTCGAACGACGGTTGTTCCACTGGACCGCCCGGTCCCGCCGGATCGCCGTCGAGACCCCCACCGACGTCCAGGCGATGACGCACCTCGACCCGCTCGGCTCCCCCGCCCGCTGGCTCCAGGTCGACGACCGACAGGCCATCACCCGCTCCGACACCGACGCCGTCCTGGGGATCTTCACCACCGGCTACGTCATGCACCAGTACGGCGAGTGGCTGTTGACCACCGTCGCGAACATCCTCGATGACGACCTGGTGATCTCCTCCGCAGGACTCCTGCGCGGCGGGGCGATCGCGTGGGTCGAGGTCTCCGTCCCCGAGACCATCACGACCCCAGTCAGCTTCGACTTCCGGCCCAACCTGCTGGCCACCACCAGCTTCGACGGGTCCATCGCCACCACGTTCAAGCGGACCGTCACCGCGACCGTGTGCGACAACACGAGGATGGCCGCCCTCGCCGAGAAGGGTCAGGAGTACCGGGTGAAACACACCCGCTACTCCGCCGCCAAGATCACCGCCGCACGCGAGGCACTGGCCGTGGTGCACACCATGGGCGAGGCCTTCGCCCACGAGCTGGAGATCCTCGCCAACACCCCCGTCACCGACGACCAGTGGCGGACATTCCTCGACCGCAGCGTCCCCCTCGACGACGGCAAGGGCCACTTGCTCGAAGGGCGCTCCCGGACCCTCGCGACTCGCAAACGCGGCGAGCTCGAGCACCTTTACCGCGAGGACGAGAGAGCAGCGCCGTGGACCGGGACCGCCCTCGGTGCGCTCCAGGCGACGAACACCTGGGCGCATCACTTCGCCACGAGCCGAGGAGCGAGCAGGCAGGAGAGAAACCTCCTCAACGCGGTCAGCGGGGCGACCGCCAACGGTGACCTGGCCGTGGCCACCCTTCTGGGCCAGGTCCTGGACGGCTGAACGACTCGATGCCCCTCCTCGGCCACCGCTGGGGAGGGGCGTCGCATCATGACCAGCTACGCGATTGGGAGCTGTCGAATTCACCAATACCGCACCGTGGTGCCGCCACGGCAAGGAAGGATCATGAGTGGGACGAAGTCGTCAGAGAACAGATGCGCAAGGGCAGCCACGGAACATGGAAAGAGGCGGCGGCGGCATGAACATCACACGGAGCATCGCGGTAGCCGCCGCGACCGTAGCCGCGAGTGTCGCGCTCGTTGGCTGCGCCGCCGATGGCGGCAACTACCAGACCAAGGCGGCGTGCCAAGGCGCCGTGGACGAGACGACCACCGAGGCTGCGCTGAAAGAAGTGCTGGCTACCAAGGCCGAGTGCGTGGAGTTGGAGGCTCGCATTGGGATGAAGAGGTCCGCCGGGGAGGATCACGACTTTGTGACTCTGACTACCACCGAGGCGAGCGGGCGCCCACTCATCACTCCGTCCTGGCTGACAGACCTGTACGAGAAGCGCCACGTCGCTGCCGAGAAAAAGGCGGCGGCGGAGTGGAAGAAGGAAGTGGAGCGCCGCATCGCTGCCGAGAAGAAGTCGGTGGCGGAGTGGAAGAAGGCAGTGGAGAAGCTAGACGACTACCGCTCCGACAGTGGCGGCTGCTACTACGACCCCACCTTGAACTACGACTGGCACGACGACTACATCTGCGGTGGCGTGCGTCAGTACTTTCGCGAGTGGGACGACTTCGTGACCCGCGAGGAGTTGGACGACGAGGCCCGCGAATGGGAGCGCCGGAACAACTGAGCCTGACTACTCGTAGCGGTCGGAACTGCCCTGTGTGCGGTGCGCGCAGACTTGCCAACGACTCTCCCAAATGCCCGCAAGACGGCGTCAGAATGTCGAAGATCATTCGGTAGCGTGACCGGCGTGAGCGACTACAAGCCAGGTGACATCGCAAATGGGCACATCCTCAGCAACTCCGGCCAGTGGCTGCCGGTCTCCGGTGCCGCCAGCACCCCGCCCCAGTCCGGCCCCGGCCCCCGCCCCGCCCCCGGACCGAGCCTCGCCATGAAGATCGGCATGGGTGTCGTCTGGATCGGCGTCGTCGGCTGGTTCTTCATCGGTTCAGTCATCCTGGGCCTGGCTCTGGGTCTCGCGGCTCCCGATATCGGGCAGGGGATCGTCCTAGCCCCGATTGCCGGGATCGGGGTAGGCATCTGGCTGCACCTCCAGTGGCTCGCCCGCGCAAAGGCCAAGGCCGTCCAGTCGCAGGCGTGACCGGAAGCACCCCCCGAGCGACGAGCGTGAGATGGGCGAGGCTGGAAGCCCTTCGCCGTCGCGCCGATCTTCTCCCTCGTGATGTTCTCGATCGGGGACGGCCCCGCACCCCGCCGCGCGAGGAGTGCACCGGACGGCGTTCGTGGAGGCCGGAACCTTCGCGAAGGTCAACAAAGGAACTCGGGCAGCACTCCGTTATCTCGGGCAAGCCGCAGAAGTGAGGCCGTCCCGGAGTAGACCAAGCCCGACCCACACGCTCTCCAGCATGGGCACCACCCTCCACTCCCAAGGGCGTTCTGGGCAGGCCCGTCGGCCTCGCGGGAAAGGACGGCTACGCCATCGCCCGCTACGACTCCCGAGACGGCTACGGCTGGCACAACCGCGAGGACCGCTACATCTCGGCGGACAAGGCATCGGGCAAGGCCTACACCTGCTCAACCCCGAAGCCCGCGCCCCCGCCGCCGCCGACCAAGACGACGAACGCCTCGTGCGACATCAAGGGCAACATCGCCTCCGACGGCGAGAAGATCTACCACCTGCCCGGCGGCAACTGGTACGACGTCACGAAGATCGATCTGAGCAACGGCGAGCGCTGGTTCTGCTCGGAGACCGAGGCCGTCAACGCCGGATGGAGAGCCGCGATCGAGTGACGCGGGAGGGTGCCCGCCCGAAGAGGCTGGCGGCCTTCGCCGTGCCCAGCGGGCAGGACAGACCCGACAGCTTTGGACGCATCCGGAGTTCCCGGCTCGCTTGGGTCGCCCGGGAGTCAGCTCGCTAGGTTCCCGCTGCAGTCGCTTCATCCGACCCGCGACTGCGGGTCAGTACGGCGCAACCATCAAGGTCCTCCCCACGGCGCGTCACGGTGGGGTGCGGGTACGACTCGTCATCTGCCTCCGATGGCGCCGTCACGGCGATAGTCGGCGCCGCCGACGAGGCCGTCGTCGACGACCTGGATCATCGACAGCCCGGACGTTAGGGCTCCCACGCTCACGGGGTGTCCCCGCGCCTCCAGTGCCGCTTTCAGCGCGTCCACGTCGTAGTCCCAGGTGACGCCCGGGATCGGGTCCTCGAGGTTGGTCGAGCCGTTGCGGTTCTGGTGGTGCGGCACGTTGATTGCCTGCTGGGGGTCGAGGCCGAAGTCGACAGCGTTGACGATCGACTGTGCCGTGTAGCCGATGATGCTCGACCCACCCGGGGAGCCGGTCACGAGCTCCACCTCGCCGTCCCCGTCGAAGACGATCGTCGGCGACATCGAGCTCCGGGGCCGCTTCTGGGGCTGCACCCTGTTCGCGATCGGGGTGCCGTCGCCCGCCGTCGGCGCGAAGGAGAAGTCGGTGAGCTCGTTGTTGAGAAGGAACCCGTAGCCGTCGACCATGACGCCGTTGCCGAACGAGCTCTCGATAGTGGTCGTCACCGACAGGGCGTTGCCCCACCGGTCCACGATCGACACGTGGCTCGTGCCCGACTCGGTGCTCTCGGTCTGCGGGGCGGACGGGTCGAACTCCCCCGGCGGGGTGCCCGGGGCGGCAGTCCCCATGTCGACGTCGGTGATCAGGGCCGCCCGGCTCGCGAGGTAGTCCTTGTCGAGCATGCCCTCGACGGGCACGGTGACGAAGTCCGTGTCACCCACATAGAGGTTGCGGTCGGCGAAGGCCAGCCGCCCGGCCTGGCTGAACAGGTGGACGAACTCCTCGCCCAGCGGGTCGTCGCCGAGGTCGAAGCTCTCGAGGATGCCGAGGATCTGGCCCACGGCAAGGGCACCGGAGGAGGGCGGCCCCATGCCGCACACCTGGTGGCCGCGGTAGTCGACGCACACGGGGGCGCGCTCGACGACCTCGTAGGCCGCCAGGTCCTCCACCGTCAGGTCCCCCGGGATGGCCGGGTCGGTCTGCACAGCGTCGGCGACGGCCGCCGCGAGGTCGCCCGTGTAGAACCCCTCAGCACCGTCCTTGCGCAAGGTCTTCAAGGTGGCGGCGTAGTCGGGGTTGGTGATGATGGTGCCTGCGGGCTTGGCCGCGCAGTCGACCTCGGCGCCGTTGGTGAAGTAGTCGAAGGCGACCGGGTCGCGGAAGAAAAGCCGGTCGCTGCAGCTGGGGTTGAGACCCAGCAGTGAGTCCACCTGGTCGGCCGTCCGTGCGGTCACGGGGAAGCCGTCCTGGGCCAGCGCCAAGGCACGCGTGAACAGCGAGGGCCACGGGCGCGTGCCGTGCTCGTCATGGAGCACCTCCATCAGCTCCGGCGTACCCGGCACACCCACCGACAGTCCGCTCTGCCAGGCCGTGACGAAGGACAGCCCGAGGAATCGGTCCTCGGTCGCCGTCATGGGGGCCTTCTCGCGGGCGTCGTAGGTGGTCGTCTCGCCTGTGGCCGCGTCGTGCCACACTGCAAAGGCCCCACCGCCCAAGCCGGACGACTGCGGCTCCACCAGACCCAGCACTGTCTGAACTGCCACGAACGCGTCGGCTGCCGTGCCCCCCGTACGCAAGACGTGTTCCCCGGCTGCGGTGGCCAAAGGATTGGCCGTCACCACCATCTCCCTTTGAGTGGTCACGGCCTGCGGCAGATCTTCGGCCAGAGCGGGTGACGCTCCCAGACCCAGTAGGACGATCACTGCGAGTACGACAGCTCGACGCATGACGGCTCCTAATGTCTTCCGGCTGGATGCCTGCGCTCCCCACCGGTCAGGCCGCCAGTTTGCCACTCCCAACCTCCTGTGTCTCGGCGGCTGCGGCGCGACCCCTGAGAGCCAGAAGAGCACTACACCGGCAAGGCCGACATCCTCGCCGCGGCCTGCCTCCAGGCGCTGCGACGTGGTCGACGCTCACGTGGCCCTCCCCCTGTGGTTCTTGGCTCACGGCTACAAAGAAGGCGCGTATTACCCCGGAGACGTTGGTTCAGGCCGCGTTGGAGCCGCCCAACCGCCGAGAAGAGCATCAAATTGGGCTACCGCATCTGTAGCGTCCGGCCGCGGTGCGTGGCTCGCCACCGCCCGCTCCACCCAAGGCACATCGATCCTCGGACCTATTGACACGGACCACGGTAGGACAGGCCTCGGACACCCCTCAGGAGCGCCTTGCGGGGCCGAGGGGGCCGCCCCTTTCAGGCGACCCCCTCATCCAAGAGGGTGACTATCGATCGAAGCCGTCTTCGTTCCAGCCCCCGGTGTTAGGTGGATTCACGAGTGGCGTGACTCCACGGTCGTCGAGGACGAGAAGATCGCCGTTGCTGTCGGCCACGGCGAAAGCGGGTCCGCAGCGGCCCTTGACGCTGTTGGCGCGACGGGTCATCGAGCCACGGGACACTGGCCAGTTCCACGGCGCTGTGAGGCGCTGACCGAGGACCTGCTGAGAGGTCTCGTCTTCGCCGCACGCCGAGCAGATGGGAATGCACCGGCAGCGGGTGATGCGCGAACCAGCAGGAGCTCCCGGTCCCGCTGATCGAAGCGGACCAGCGCACCGTGGGCAGATGCCCCGCATGATGGAGTTGGACACCGTGTCGACCTTGTCGCGGATGACAGACTCCACCTCCTCGGGTGCGAATCCGACCGCCACATAGGAGTTCCGGCTCACTCCAGCCAGGCACTCGGGGTTGTACTCGTGGGTCCCAGAGAACGACTGCTCCATGGGTCCTCCTTCCATACATGACCGGCGCTCCCGAATAGAGCGCCCCAGGTCATACTTGGAGGAGGCGCGTCGACGACCGTCGCGGGACAACGTCAAGCGGCAGGCAGACTGCACGTCTCACTCGAGACTCCACGGCTGCCGTCAACTGGTGCATGCGGCCACTCTAGGTCACCCTTGCTCGCCATCCCCATAGCTCACGCACCAGGGCCGAGGACCAGGCAGAGACCCCGGGAGTCCGCGCTCCGTCGCGGGGGGTGGCACCTGCTGACGAGTTGCCGCGCAGGCCCTCGCGGCCGGACTCCAGCTGAACTTCGCGGCACTCGTGGCGGTCGTGCCTGTGGCGGGAAAAGAACCGTCGCGGTGGAGTTACTTCCGACGTGCCGAAGGCGACTAAGGACTAGCTGTCAATACGCGGATGACGAATGTCAGATCGCCTCTTCATGGGCTGCGGTGGCAGCAAGTATCTGATCCGGTATCCGACGCCTTGAGATGGGGAACGCGGCTCCAAGGACGTTGTCGTCGCACCGAGCACCCGGGGTTCAGCCGATGCCAGCCCGCCATGAGTGGACGGCAGGTATCAGTCCACTCCGTTAAGGCTCATCATGAGTAGGTGAGCGTCGGCGACGAGCTCAGGAGGATGCATGCGGGACTACTTCATCGCGTGGTGGAACCTGGAGAACCTCTTCGACGAGGAGGACGCCGAGGCGTTGGGACGGCGCTCCGACAAGGTGTCCCGAGCGATCGGCGGCAGCATCACGGGTTGGACGCCTCAACTCCGGGACCGCAAGATCAATCAGCTCGCGTCGGTTATTGCCGGGATGAACGCCGGTGCCGGTCCGGACCTGCTCGGGGTGTGCGAGGTGGAGAACCGGTTCGTCGTCGACCGCCTCGTCGACCAGATGAACGCCACACTCCACGGGCCTCGCAACTACGCAGTGGTCCACGCGGACACCGATGACGACCGGGGCATCGACGTCGCCTTCATCTACGACGCGGACCTGTTCCAGGTGCCGAATCCGCGGGAGGAATCCGTCTTCTTCCATGTCGTTATGAGGCGAAACGCCACCCGCGAGATCGTGCAGGTGACCTTCACGACGGCAGCGGGCCGCACGCTTGTCGTGTTCGGGAACCACTGGCCCAGCCGCAGCGGCGGACAGTACGAGTCCGCCGGTTACCGCGCCATCGCGGGTGAGACCCTCGCGTACTTCCACGAACGCGTCATCGAGGTGCTCGGCGCGGACACCGCCGTGATGGTCATGGGCGACTTCAACGACGAGCCGTTCAACGCTTCCCTCGTCCTCCACGGCCTCAGCGCCCGCCAAGCCGCCAAGGTCACCAACGCCCGGACAAAGCCGCTGCTGTGGAACCTCATGTGGCCCCCCGGGGGCACCCCGGACGGGAGTTTCTACTTCGACAACGAGCCCAACATCCTCGACCAGTTCCTCGTGAACAAGAACATGGTGGATCTCCTCGGCCCCCTCCATGTGCGCCCCGAGACAGCACTGATCCACAAGTCCGCACCTATGACCCACACTGGCGACTACCCCAAGCCAATCCCCTTCGGCGGCATGGGGAAGACCGTCAATCAGAACGGGTACTCCGACCACTTCCCGATCACGGTGACCATCACCGAGGCCGACTAACGGTCAGGCCCTCGATGGCAAGAATCAAACTCAGGGACGACGATCGAGTCGCCCTCGGGGTATGCGGCAGCGGCCCGTGACGACTTCGTTGTTATCACCTCAACGGACGGGCCCTCCGCCGGACTTCTCCGTCGTGGAGCGATCGCGTGGGTGGAGGTCTCCGTTCCCGAGACCATCACCACCCGCGTCGGCTTCGATTTCCGCCCCAACGCGGGTGGATAGAAACCTCGTCAACGCGATCAACGGCGCCACGACGATCGAGGACCGACACACCGTCGCGCACATGATGTTGCTCTCAGCGGCGTGACCTCTGGCCCCACAGATCCCTCGCGATCCGTGGGGTTCACTATGCCTTTCGCCGTCTGTGGGCTGGTGAACGCCGGGCGGGCGTCGTTTGGGAGCGTGCTCCCCCGATGATCTCGGTGGCCCCCGGAGGCACTCATGGGATCCGTTGTCGTAACTCAGGTCACGGACTCGCATGTAGACCGACCCGCGTGCTGGGCACAAGAACCAGCACGTTGGTCGGCCGCCGCCGTCCCGTAGGCCACAGATGCCTTGTAGCGTCGCCCTATGGCCAAGCGCAGCACGGTGGACTTCGCGGCAGACAGGGAATTCGAGGACGAAGTTCTTCGGATCGCTCGACTGGTTTACCCCGACGCGGAGGGCGGAGCCACCAAAGTAAGCGGGCAGGAACGAGACGGGGTACTCGTTGGACGAGACGTGGCTGTCGCAATCGAGGCGACGCGTTCACGACGGGTCGAGAAAATCGAAAAGGATGCCCGGAAACTGGCACAAGTCGTCAGTAGTCTCTCGCGAGCCCACCCAGCGAAGGCCATCAAAGGATTCTGCGTGACAGCAGAGGAACCCACAGCGGACCAGAGGGCCTGCGTGAAGAGGTTCGGCGGGGACCTGGTCTCGATCATCAGCCTCGTTCAGCTTCGCAAACAGTTATTTGACGCCATGGAGTACCTAGCGGCAAGAGACCAGTACTCGTTTGGCAGCGCTAGGGACCTTCGATCAAATGACTTTCATATCCAGGGCGAGCCGGTACCAATGGAACTGCTGGAGCGCCCCGACCTTACCGCAACTTGGGGAACAACAAGAATCACGAACAGTCTCATTGAAGGCCGGACCGTCGTCATTACGGGCGAGTTCGGCGTGGGGAAATCCGTGTCTCTCCTCCAGGTATATCGACAACTCGCAAGTAGCTTCCGAAAGGACGCAACCCGGGCAGTGCCCATCCACATCAACCTGCGGGATCATCGCGGGCAGGATGATCCAGTTGAGGCACTTCATCGTCATGCTCGCCTGATCGGGTTCCGGCAACCAGATGATCTAGTACGAGGCTGGCGCTCGGGTCAAGCAATCTTGATCATGGATGGTTTTGACGAGATTACCTACCCTGGATGGGCGGGGCGTGTTGCGACACTCTCGGACGTGAGGAGAGCAAACGTAGCCCTCGTTCGAAAATTCCTGGCGCAGACCCCCTCTGCTGGCGGGGTGCTATTGGCTGGACGTGCGCACTTCTTCGACAATGATGCAGAATTGCATCGTGCTCTAGGTATCCCCCCGGGCTACGTCTCACTTAGCGCCAGCGATTTCACCCCTGAGCAAGTTGAGAAATTCCTCGCAATGAACCACCTAAACGTAACGATCCCAGATTGGCTACCGCGTCGTCCTCTGCTCTTGGGCCACCTGGCTCTAGCAGGAGCTCTGGGAAACGATCCACACGATGACCAGATGAGTCCGGCTGCGGGGTGGAATGCCCTCCTCGACCGAGTGGCTGCTCGAGAGGCAGAAATGGAGGTAGGCGTCGATGGGCGCAGCATCCGTAGGATTTTGGAGCGAGCCGCCACCAGGGCTCGACGGACCACCAGCGGACGCGGACCCCTCCGATTCGATGACCTGACTGCTGCATTTCGCGACGCCTGCGGCTATGAACCTGACGAAGGCACACGAGTCGTTCTAGACCGCTTGCCGGGGCTGGGCGTCGCTCCGGGAACCGAGCAGACTCCGGATCTCCCCCGTGAGTTCGTGGATGCCGAGTACGCGGACGTGGCGCGAGCGGGAGATATCTTCGAGTTCGTCCAGTCTCCATACGCTGAGACCCTGAAGTCTGAAGACCTCTACGGCTGGGTGACACTCTTGGGGGACGTAGGCCTGGAGGTCGTGGCGCAACGGATGAGCGACTCCGGACTAGGAAAACAGAGTCTTGGCGCTGCTCTCGACGTGGCAGTTGCCAAGCACCCGGATTCTGGGCTGGTCGTTGACTTACTTCGGCTCCTGTCGCGCGAGGAGGCGGATCTCGGGAAACGGTCGCCTCATGTTGCCAACTTCATACTGCCCTCCCTGACGTTAGCTGGGGGTGATCTCACAGGGACAGTGATCGAGGATTCAATTGTTGAGAATTTGGAGGTAACTATTGGCGGTTCCGATTGGGAAAGGATGCCGGTCTTCCGCTCTGTGCACTTTGAGGAAGTTGAAGGAGTTGTAGGGACGTCGGAGTTGAGGGCCGAAAATTTCGTTGAATGTACTTTTGGCATGTTCCAAGACGGCGCGGCGACAGCATCGGAGATTTTGGATTTGGGGCTATCCGATGACGCGAAGGTCGTTCTGATCCTGCTAAAGAAGCTGTATCGGCAGCGAGGGAGTGGACGAAAAGATTCGGCTATGCGTCGAGGTGGTCTCTCAGAACCCCAGCGCATGATCGTACCCGCAATGTTGAACCGGCTCCTGGCTGAGGGAATGGTCACCAAGGCGAAGAGCGGAGGAACGACGCTTTGGCTGCCCGTGGCAGCCTCGAGAACTCGAGCTCACGAGGTGTTGTCGGCCCCCATGACGACGGACGATGCACTGCTGAAGTAGGGCGTGCTGATCCTTTAGTTCGTCCTGCATCGGATCCGGTATCCGATGCGGACCCCCTGACCAGCATCGATGCAGCCGATCTCACGGGCGTCTAACGCGCCGCCGGGCCTGGAACTGACGACCCGCCGTCCAGGACTACTCGCGCGCGTTCACGCCGCCGCTGAGCCCGAAGTACCTGTCGAAGAACGCCGCGAGCTTGTCGAGGACCCGCTGCTTCTTCTCCCCGTGGTCGCCCCCAGGAGCGAACCGGGAGACCGGCGGCAGGATCCGGGTGACCGCGGTGCCGGTCCTGGGGATCGAGCCGTCGCGGAAGGCTGCGGCCACGAATCGTTCAGTCTCGTCGGGACGCAGGTTTTCACCCGCGACGATGGCCTCGAGTTCAGCCGAACGCCTCGCCTCGATGAAGGCGCGCCACTCGGTGTCGATCTCGCCGTCCGTGGTGATCGAGTCGACGAAGTCCTCGATGAGGTCCTTCTTGTTGCGCAGAGTGGGCGAGGAGTCGACGGCACGGGTGATCTCGGCACGGATCTCTGTGTCCTCACCGTCGCCGTGGGTGTCCCGGTAGCGCTGGACGAGCATCAGGATGTAGTCGACGTTGATCTCGACCTGCTTGATCAGCTCGATCTCGAAGACGACGTCGTCGGTGATCGACTCCTTGTCCGCGTCCTTGGCCTTCCGGAACTCGGCGTACAGGTCGAGGTAGACGCTGCGGTAGTCCTGGCTCTGCCGGGGGGTGAGGATCTCGTGTCCGGTGAAGTCGTCGAACGAGGTCAGGATGTTCTGCAGCTTGAGGATCTCGCCGAACAGCTTGATGAACGCCTTCTGGGCGGCCTCCCCCACGATCGCCTGCCCCAGCGGGAACCGGTCGAGCAGCTCGGTGACCTTCTCGGCGTAGTCGCCGTAGTACTGGGCGTACGGCTTGAGCAGCACGACGCCCTTGGCGTCCTTGTTGCCGAACAGGGCGATGGCGTCGTTGGTCGCGTCCTCGAGGTCGCGGAACGAGACGATGTTGCCGTAGGTCTTGACCGAGTTCAGGATCCGGTTGGTGCGCGAGTAAGCCTGGATCAGTCCGTGCGCGCGCAGGTTCTTGTCGACGAACAGCGTGTTCAGCGTGGTCGCGTCGAACCCGGTGAGGAACATGTTGACCACGATGACCAGGTCGATCTCCCTGTTCTTCAGCCGCAGCGACAGGTCCTTGTAGTAGTTCTGGAACCGGTCGGCGCTGGTGTCGAACGAGGTGCCGAAGGCTTCGTTGTAGTCCTGGATCGCGTCCTCAAGGAACGAGCGGGCGTCCTGCGACAGGCCCCCGGTGTCGAAACCCTCGTCGTCGAGGGCACCGTCCTCGACGGGCTCGTTGGCCCCGTAGGAGTAGATCAGCCCCACCTTGAGCTGCCTGTCCGGCGGAAGGTCAGCCTGCTGCAGCTGGAAGTGGTTGTAGTAGGTGCGCGCCGCCTCTATCGACGCGGTCGCGAACAACGCGTTGAAGCCCCGCACCCGCTTGTCGCCCAGCGCGTACCCCTGACCGCGGCGGGTCTTCTGGTCGAAGTGCTCGAGGGTGTAGGCGACGACCTGGCTGACCCGCTGGCTGGACAGCAGCGCCTTCTCGGTGTCGATCGCGGAGACCTGCTTGTCAACGACAGCGCCCACGCGGACCGTGTTGACGTAGTCGATACGGAACGGCAGCACGTTCCGGTCGGTGATCGCGTCGACGATTGTGTAGGTGTGCAGCTTGTCGCCGAACGCCTGCTCGGTCGTCTTGAGCTGCACGTTCCCGCCGGAGGAGGAGTTGGCGGCGAAGATCGGCGTCCCGGTGAAGCCGAACAGGTTGTACCGCTTGAACGCCTTGGTGATCGCGGTGTGCATGTCCCCGAACTGTGAGCGGTGGCACTCGTCGAAGATCAGCACGACGTGCCCGGAGTAGATCGCGTGCCCCCGGTTCGCGTTGATGAAGGTTGAGAGCTTCTGGATCGTGGTGATGATGATCCGCGCGCTCGGGTCCTCGAGCTGCTTCTTCAGCACGGCCGTGGAGGTGTTCGAGTTGGCCGCGCCCTTCTCGAACCGGTCGTACTCGCGCATGGTCTGGTAGTCGAGGTCTTTGCGGTCCACGACGAACAGCACCTTGTCGACCGACGGCATTGCGGAGGCGAGCTGGGCGGCCTTGAACGAGGTGAGCGTCTTGCCGGAGCCGGTCGTGTGCCACACGTACCCCCCTGCAGCGACGGTGCCGAGCGTCTTGTAGTTGGTGGAGATCTCGATCTTCGACAGGATCCGCTCGGTCGCGACGATCTGGTAGGGCCGCATGACCAGCAGCATCCGGTCCGCGGTCAGCACGCAGTACTTCGTCAGGATGTTCAGCAGGGTGTGCTTGGCGAAGAACGTCCGCGCGAAGGCTGTGAGGTCCTGGATGGGCTTGTTCGACGCGTCGGCCCACCACGAGGTGAACTCGAACGAGTTGGACGTCTTTCGCGTCCGTTTCGAGCCGGACGCGTCGGCCAGGTGCTGGCGGCGGGTGGTGTTCGAGTAGTACTTGGTCTGTGTGCCGTTGGAGATGACGAACAGCTGCACGTACTCGAACAGCCCCGAGCCCGCCCAGAAGCTGTCCCGCTGGTAGCGGTCGATCTGGTTGAACGCCTCACGGATGTCCACTCCCCGCCGCTTGAGCTCGACGTGCACCATCGGCAGCCCGTTGACCAAAATCGTCACGTCGTACCGGTTGGCGTACCTCCCGCCGCCGTCGCCGTGGCCGACCTCGTACTGGTTGAGCACCTGCAGCCGGTTGTTGTGGATGTGCTGCTTGTCGATCAGCAAGACGTTCTTCGTCGAGTTATCGTCGCGCTTGAGCAGCTGCACGTGGTCCTCATGCAGCCGAAGCGTCTTCTCAACGATCCCGTCGTTCGCCCCCGCGATCCGCTCGCTGAAGAAGCGACCCCACTCCGCGTCGGAGAACCTGATCTCGTTGAGCGCCTCGAGCTGGGCGCGCAGGTTCTCCACCAGCGCGTCCTCCGAGGTGATCGCGAGGTACTCGTACGCCTGCGACTCCAGCAGCCCGATCAGCTCCCGTTCAAGCTCCGCCTCCGACTGATACGCCGCAGCCGTCACCGGATCCGGCACATACTCCGCGACAACGGTCGACTCGCTCGAAACCGCGATCGGCTCAAACTTGCGCGGCATACCTTTGCTCACGCCCTGAGCTCCTTGAACGTCAACAACCGATCCCGGTAGTACTCGTACTGCCTTCGGCGAGCGACGAGTTCGGCTGGGAGGCCGACCGAGAGGTCGTTGACGATCGCATCGAAGTTCGCGAGCTGCGCAGCGATCCTCCGCTGTTCGTTCAGCGACGGAAGGGGAATCTGCCACGAAAGGAAGCTCTCGGTGTCGAGCGCAGCCATCGAACCGTCCGTGCGCACGCAGCTCGCCCGAATGCTTTCACTGGCAGAGCGGAGCGCTTGGTAGACGTAGGACACGTCGACTCCGGCACGTGGCAGGAGTGCACGCACATCCTGATTGACCGTGGTGTCAACGTTGACGAAGCTGATAGGCAGTCTTCGTCGCAAGATGTTCGATCTCATGACGACAGCGACCGATGGGGCAGGTACGACCTTGAGGGAGGTCTCGGCGAGTGCAAGAGCCGTGACCCGCCCTCGAATCTGATCGGTCCTGGAATCGCTCACGTCCATGGAAGCTAGCCACGGCACTTCCCCCGAGTCCCAGTAGTTGGGGTTGGCCTTCGAAGGTGTCATCCCTCCTTGCCACCGACCAAGGCTCGCGACATCGGCCAACGGTGCATCCACTAGATTGAGCAGGACCTCCTGGTAGTGCTGGTACTGGAGCTGGCGCGCCTCCAGCTCCGCCTCCAGCTCCGCCTCCAGCTCCGCCTCCAGCTCCGTGAACGTGTCGAGGATCCGCACGATCTCCCGCTGCACCTCAAGCGGGGGGACCGGGATGGTCAGCTTGCTCAGACCCTCGCCGGACAGCCGCTTGACTTTGGCGCGCGCCACGTACTTCGCCTTCTCAGCGTTGAGCGCGTTTGTCCGGAGGTAGTAGGCGACGAACTTCGGGTCGAGCGCGCTCGAGCGAAAGCCGAAGCAGTCGTCATGGATTGCGATGGGCGTAGTCCCGAGCCACGCGACCCCCCAACCGACGTCTTTGACCGTCTCGCCGACGGCTGCAATGACGACGTCGCCTGGCAGGGCGAAGCGAAGATGCGGTGCGAGGTCGCCCCTTACCTGGGACAACGGATCGGCTGCCGACAGTCCGTAGCCGGTGTAAATCTCGCCGTAGTGCATGGCGGGAATGCCATCGTCGACAAGGTCCTGCTTGGTGAAGCGACGCCCGCGCGCGAAACGCCCCACTTCACCCAGCGGGAGGTGTACAACGCCATCAGGACAGACATCGCTGACAAGGTCGTCGATGCCGCTCACTGCGCGCCCTCGAGGTCGGCGACGATGGCGTCGATGGCGGTGCGCAATTCCTGCTGGCGGGCGACGATGCGTGCGATCTCGGCGTTGAGGGCGGTGATGTCGACGCTCTCGCGCGTGTCTTGCTGCTCGACGTAGGAGGAGACGGCGATGTTGTAGCCGTTGATGGCGATCTCGTCGTTGGGGACCACCTTTGTGAAGTGGTCGGTGTCGATCCGGGCGATGAACGCGTCGAGGATGGCGTTGAGGTGCGGCTCGTCGAGCTTGTTCTTATTGCCGACCCGCGTGAACTGGGCGGACGCGTCGATGAACAGCACGGCGTTGTCGGACTTGGACTTCTTCAGCACGATGATGCAGGTCGCGATGGTGGTGCCGAAGAACAGGTCCGGCGGGAGCTGAATGACGGTGTCGACGTAGTTGTTGTCGATGAGGTACTGCCGGATCTTCTGCTCCGCGCCGCCGCGGTAGAGCACACCAGGGAACTCGACGATCGCGGCCGTGCCGTTGACGGCGAGCCAGGACAGCATATGCATTGTGAAAGCCAGGTCGGCCTTGGACTTGGGCGCGAGCACTCCTGCCGGTGAGTAGCGGGGGTCGTTGATGAGCAGCGGGTTAGCGTCACCGTCCCATTTGATGGAGTAAGGCGGGTTGGACACGATCGCCTCGAACGGCTCGTCGTCCCAATGCGCGGGGTCGATCAAGGTGTCGCCGTGAGCGAGGTTGAACTGCTCGTAGTTCACGTCGTGGAGGAACATGTTGATCCGCGCCAGGTTATAGGTGGTCAGGTTGATCTCCTGCCCGTAGAACCCCTGCCGGACGTTCTCCTTGCCGAGCACCTTGGCGAACTTCAGCAGGAGCGACCCGGAGCCGCAGGCTGGGTCGTACACCTTATTCACGCTGGTCTTGCCGACCACGGTGATCCGGGCCAGGAGCTCGGAGACCTCCTGCGGGGTGTAGTACTCGCCGCCGGACTTACCAGCCTGCGAGGCGTACATCTGCATCAGGTACTCGTATGCGTCCCCGAAGAGGTCGATCGAGTTGTCCTGGAAGCCACCCAGCGGCAGGTCACCGATCGCGTCCAGCAGCTTGACGAGCTTCTCGTTACGCTTGGCGACGGTCTGGCCGAGCTTGCTGCTGTTGACGTCGAGGTCGTCGAACAGGCCCTTGAGGTCGTCCTCGCTGTCGGTGCCCATGGCGGAGCCCTCGATGTGGCGGAACACCCGTTCGAGGGTCTCGTTGAGGTTCGCGTCTCGCGCAGCACGCCGACGGACGTTCGCAAACAGTTCCGACGGCAGGATGTAGAAGCCCTTCTCCGCGACGGTCTCGGCCCGGCCGAACTCCGCCTGCTCGTCGCGAAGGCGCGCGTAGTCGAAGGCCGCATCCCCGGCCTCGTGCTCACCGGCGCTGATGTAAGAGGCCAAGTTCTCCGAGATGTACCGGTAGAAGAGAAACCCCAACACGTAGGTCTTGAAGTCCCAGCCGTCCACACTGCCGCGCAGGTCGTTGGCGATGCGCCAGATGGTCTTGTGCACCTCGGCGCGCTGCGCCTGGCTCGTCGTGGGGGTCATCGTGTCTCCTCGTACTTAGCCGACTGCACGCGCAGCGGCCAACGCTCACCGTATCCGCGCCCACCGACCAGCCCGGTACTACGCGCCGGGAGCTCCCGACCCCACATCGTGCCGACCTCACCGCCCGCTTCGCGGTCGCCTGCGCGAGGCCATCCGCCTACATCGCCGCTTGCCACTCCAACCCGCTCAGCGTGATGATCGGCGGCTTGGCCTCGATCACCCCAACTGCGCGACGGTCGACTTAATAACTGCGCGGATCTCGGCAAGCTGGGCGGCCAGCACTTGGATGCCCTCACGGGGGCGGCCCGGGACTCCTCCTCGACCGCCTCGACCCGTTCGATTTCAGCCAGGAGGCGAAGGTCGAAGTGATGACACCGATGAGCGCGATCCCCGAGAGCATCAGCGCGACGCCGATGAATCGACCTCGGCCGTGACGAGGTACTGATCGCTATAGCACACCGTAGTGACGGTGGTGATGGCCCACCCCAGGGCGTCGCATTAGAGCCGTCCCTAGCCCGGTTCCCCACCGTTGAGGTGCCATTCATACTCGCGTGCCGACTCCATGATCTCGTCTTGAGTGATGAAGTCGTCCCACTCACGAAGGTAGGGGCGGTGTTCTTCGGCGCCGTTCGAGCAGACGACATCGTCGTGCCAGTCGTCGTTGTATGTCACCGAATACGAGCAGCGCCAGATCGGCGACGGCTCTGCAGCAGCCTCGTCGAGACCGTCAAGGTAGTCGTCTATGGCCGACGGCTTCTCCTCGGCAGCAGCTTTGTCGGCTCTGTCGAGGTAGTCGTCTATGGCTGACGGCTTCTCCTTCTTCTTCGCCGCGTCCACGCTGGCAGACGGAGTCGGGGTCGACTCCTCCGTCGCCGCTGGCGCGGCGGCCTCGGTGGTTCCGCCGCACCCGGCCAAGCCGAGCGCAGCGATGGTGACGATGGGCAGGTACTTCTTCATCCGTCCCTCACTTGCCGAAGATCTGCGGCGTACTGCGCCTGCTCCTTGGTGATGGCCGCCGTAGTCGCACGACAGCTGGTCGATCGGGCCTGCCTTGCTGAGGTTCAGGGTCTCCACGTAGGTCTCGCCCTGGAGGACGGCCTGCCCGTTCCAGTCGACGTCGAGCCGGTCTCTGGTCGCGACATCCCGTGCATCGACGTGAATCAATCAAGGAGAGCACTGACCACTAAGTACACCAGAAACTGGCCCGCCCCGACTTGAGGCCCATCCAGAATGGGGCAAGCCCCTCGCGTCCGTCGCCCTTTATCCTCGCCACGCAACGGCACGGTCACGTCTACCCGTCCGGACTTGCCTGGGAGGCGGCTCGCAACCTTTACGGATGGGGACGCCCGCCGCCTGGTCGTGGTGTCGCCGACCGAGGTCCTCGTCCAGCGATCCGCTCGACCCCGCTGAAGGCCACCTCCGCCCCGTCGATATCGTCTCGTGATTGGGCGGTCTCGGCCCATCGCTAGCCCGCACTGGCCTGCCAAGATCATCGGATGAGCCTCATGCTGAAGCTGGGTGAAGAGATCCCCATGAAGGGTCGCGTCGTTCGTGTGACGCAGGATGCCTACGACTACCTGCCTTCTATCCGGGACGAATTGATTCAAGTCGCTGCCGACGCGGGGACCGTCACCTACGGCGAGCTCAAGGACAGGCTGCAGCTGCCTTGGGCCCCCAACGGTATGGGCCGCATGCTGGACCTCTTGTCCGTCGACTGTCAGCGACGTGGGGAACCGTCCCTAGCGGCCGTTGTCGTGGGTCAGCGGACCGGAGAAGTTGGGCAGGACTTCGACGGTGACCCCGTGGCCGAGCGGGCCCGGGTCTATGGCCAGCTCCACTGGAGCTAGCCGACGATCGGAGATGCCCACGTCCACCAGGGTCCTCAGTGGAACCTGGCGTACATGAAGCCGGGTCGCTTCAAGGCGATTCGGCTGCCAACCCCTTTGACACCCCGGGTCGGGCATTTCCGAGCCGATCGACAAGCACATTGAGTAGGCTCTCAAAATGGGTGAACTCACCGTGCGCGTCGGTCACGCGTCAACTCTGCACTCGGAAGTACGGGCGCTGTGACGCTGGGACCGCAGCGCCTAACCTTGCAACCGAATAGCTGGTACGGCTGGCAGATGATCCCCGGATACTCCGGCAGATGCGTCCCGTACTTCTCTCCTGTCCTGGTGAGGAAGGCCCTACCGCTCAAGACCGGGCGCAGCATCCTCAGGTTGAAGTTCCGTAACGCCCTCTATGCCGAGGGCGTGCAGGAGTCTGACCTCGAACTCCAGGTCCTACGACATGCAGCCGACTACCTTGTCGCCGCAATACCCGGCGACGATCACGTCCGAACTGCCGTGGTGTGCTCAATGGGGTTCGAGTGGTTGGAAGCGACTTGCCCAGATCTGATAACTCACAATCCTCCGGCTCCCGGCTCCCCAGCGGCCAGCAGTGTGACCCTGTACCTGAGGGAGCTGTTCGGCGAGTGACTGTTCGATGCCCTCGATCGCAGTGATCTGGGCCGGGCGTAGAGCGGTGGTCTCCAGGTCGGGCAGATCCCGGACCTTGGCCCGCCAGGTAGGGCGCTCCGGGTCGGTCTCCGCGTCCCGGATGACCTTCGCCAGGGTCCCCGGCCGCGGGATGCAGAACAACCGACGGGCGCGGGCATCAGGGTCGTAACCGTTGGTGAAGTGGGTCTCGGACCCGTTGGCCTCCACGACGAAGGGCAACCGGCCCTCGATGGTGACCGCCCGCTTCGCGATCGCGTCCGGGAGCCCGTCGGCGTACATCGCCGACTGCCACTCCACACCGCTCAGCGTGGTCCCCTGCGGCTTGGCCTCGATCACCCCCACGGCCCGACGGTCGACGTAGAGCAGGTAGTCCGCCCGGCCGTGACCGGGCTTCATGACGACCTCACGGACCGCGACACCAGGCCCGGCGAAGAGGTTCGGGTCCTTCCGGTCTTGCACGGCCCAGCCCGCATCCGCGAGCTGGCGATCTATGAGCACGCGGGCACGCTGCTCCGCCGGAAGCCCTTCCGCGCTCGCCTCTGCCCCCATGGCCGTCACCATAGCCGGGGCATCCGCCCGGGGCTCGGACCTTGGTGGCGATTGCCCTGACCTGCCGGTTTCTCGCGTTGGGTGGCGAAGCGTCGACGCAGGACGACTGCACCCGGACCACCGTGGAGAGGTGTGGCGGCGTGAGGCCCCTCCAGCCTCTAGCAATCACTCTTCATGTCGTCGATGGCCTTGGTCAGGTTGCTGACCGCGTTGGAGAGCGCTAGGTACCGCGGGTTCTGGTTTGACTTGGGCTCGCAGTGAAGCGTCCGGATGGTCCGGACCCGCTCCCTCACAAGCTCAAGCTCGGCGATGGCCGCCTCCAAGTCAGCCATGGTCGGCCACCGTGGTTTCCGGCAGACCCCGTGCCCGCCGCACAAGGTCAACGATCAGCTCCCCATGGCTCTTCAGGTCGCCCGGCACGAGGTGAAGCCGGTACTGCCTCCAGCGCTTGTTGTACGACATCACGTTGAGCCCGGACTCTTCGAGACGAGCGTCAAGCTCCTCATCACGCTCGATCCGGACCTCCCAGATCAAGTGCTCCTTCCGCGGCCGGAAGGACACGAAGTTGTCCGGGACCCCGTCGCGCTGTAGTCCGATGTAGTTCTTGTTGTACTTGAGAGACAGCCCCGGACCCTGCTCGTTGACTACTTCGAGGAGCCGGTCGGCCATGTTCACGATCTCCGCACTGCTTCGTGACTGCCAGTAGGACCGGTCCGTGTCCTGGCCAGGTTCGTCCTCCTCCTCTGGTGCGGGCAGAGCTAGATCGAGGACCTTGGTGGAGTGAAGCGTTAGAACGCCGTTGACCTCGAGCGCACTCATCTGGACGGCAATGAGGGGAATGGCCTGGTTGAACAGGTTGATGACGTTGAGGAAGCGGCCGGTGATCTCCTCCGCCACGATGACCGCGATGTGCTCGTACTGCGGGAACCGTCGGCGCTCGTTGTCCCAGTACTCCAAGGTCCGGATGATGTGGCTCTCGTCCGTCGCCCCCAACTGGAGCTCAACCTCATATCGAGTGCTGGTCTCGGGGTCGAAGAGAAGAACGTCCAAGCGTCCTGACCGAGGCTGGCGGCGTTCGACATCCTTGACGTCCAGCTCACCTAGACCCAGGAGCGTGACGTCGCTGGTGATCTGCTGCTGCAGCCACTTCTCGTTGAACTCGGCGTGGGACTTCAGGCTCACCCGGGTTGACTTCTGGTACTCCATCGACGCCCCTTCGACTCAGTCAAGTTCCCGAGTTTGTCACGTCGGTGCTCAGCGCCCTGGAGTCAGTAGCGGGGTTCACAGCAATCACGGATGCGCGGCCGAGCGGTGGTGCCCCACCGAGAGGCACCGGGCTCCGCAATCCGGACAAGCGGCCAGGGGCGTGCACCGCGCCCAGCCCGCTGGGCACCTACCTAAGGGTGGAAGTCCAGAGCGCGACGTCGAGGTGCCGAAGCATGCAGTTCGGATCTCCCACCGAGACTCCTTCGATGGCAGCCGCTTGGTCCACGACGTTTCGCAGGGCCGCCATCAAGGCCTCGTCTTCCAACAGATGACGGAAGACCTGCCAGTCCATGCCGTAGTCGCGCATGTCCCAAGTCCCCAAGAGGCGTAGAACGCGCTTGTCCATGATCGGGAAGAGGTCGGGGCGCTTACGAGCACAGATCTTGGACGCGGTCACCTTGGGGCTGGAGGTCTTGGCCCCGACGGGCCGGAGGGCCGCCTTCACGGTGACGTAGAACTCGCTCATCGCCTCGAGCGTTTCGAAACCGGCCGACTGCAGGTTCAGGTCCACGTCGAGGGCGTCGGTGCCCAGAAGTCGCGCCAGGTGGGCTGACGCCGAGCAGGGTTCGGTCAACCGGCGGACAGCGACCTGTGGGATGTCGACGGACAGCATGTGCACGGCCAGGAGGTCACTGCCGCCGATCGAGAAGGGGTCGTTGGGGTTGAGCTGGGAGAAGGTCGCCCCGGCGTAGTTGCTCTCGCGCCGGTAGTACTGAGTGACCCGCTTGACGGTGTCCTCGTCCTCCAGGACCTGCCGCGCTGCATCTCGTGCGAGATCCAAGACGGGCTGAGGGGCAGGCTTCCAACCCTGGGGCAGTGCATCGAACACGCTTGCGTCCCATCCTTGAGATCTGCGGCCGATGGCCACATCTCGAGGACCGATACTCAGCACCGCTGACCCCGACGCTAGAGCATCCGCCAGTCCGGGGTGGGAGGTTCGCTGTGACCCTCGCGACCCCACGCCTGCTTGCTAACGATTTGCTACGCAACCCCCGCAGACGGGGGCCAACCAGAGCCCACGAGCGGGGTCCAGAAGTCACTGCTGAGCACGACCTGGCACCAACGACGACAGGTCAGGACCACCAGGCTCAGACTCATAATCCGCCGGCTCCAGGCTCCCCAGCGGCCAGCAGTGTGACCCTGTACCTGAGGGAGGCGTTCGGCGAGTGCGCCAGCGCTCAACAGACGTCGGTCCGAAAGGGACGCGCTGCATCATGACGCAACTACCACCCGGGCAGTTCGCCTCCGACGTCGACGGAGACCAACACATCATCTTCGTCACCAACGAATCCCTGGACGGGTGGAAGGTGGTGGTGCGCCGGGGGGCCGACGGCGCGCTGTTCGATCGAGCGCTACACGAGCAGCGAGTCTTCAACCCCGCCAAGGTGAACATGATCGGTATCGGCGTGCCCGCAAATAGCTGGGCCACATTCCTGCACCACGATGAGGTCTTGGTCGGGTACCGGGACCCTGACAGTCAGTTCTACCCCTGCTGAAGAACTTCTCCGCCTGGCCGCATCCACTCCCCCGCAGCCCGTCCAAGGACTGGGCCTGACGACTGCCGTGATCGTTGCGGCGCCTCCCGAAGGCTGTCCGTAGCCCATCACCGAGCCGCGGCGCATAGGACCAACTGACTACCACTCGATTGAGTCATGGTCGACCTGGCCACCTGCTCACTACGCTGCCGACAGATTCTTGGCGACTCGGTCCGACGCGGAAGGGAGCCCGCGGATGCCTGACCTGCCCGAGATAGAAACCAACGACCGCGACAACTTCAGCATCTACCCCTCCTATGCCATTGGCTCGGTCATCGGCGCGTCCCTTGGCCCAGGAGGCAGCTGCCAGGTCGAAGTCGTCCTCCTCCTGCGCCATCACTGGCGCTACCGGGTTCGCCATCTCGTGCTGGACCTCGAGCACCTCGCAAGAATCCGTCGCGAAGTTGCTGTCACGGACCCCGCGCCCACATGGCCGCACACCGACACCGACGCCGCATCCCTTGAGGACGCCTTCGCCATTGCGGCCGACATTGCCCGGCGCTCCACCGCCGAGCCCGTCCCCCGGCTCCGCGGGTGGCGCTCCTCCATCGCGGGGGAGTCGTTCGAGGACACTTTCACGCGCTATCGGCTCCGTTCGGCGATCGACGCCGTTCCCTCCCCACCTCTATGGCAGAGGGCCCTCCGCGCCGCTGGGACCTCCCTCATAGTGATTGTCAGTCTCGCTATGTTCCTCCTTGGTTTCGGGGCCGAGGTCTTCGACCCGTGGGGGGAGAAGGGTCTCGGCTGGATCGATCTTCTGCTAGGTGGCCTCATCGTCGTCGGCGCTATTGCTGCTGTCGGCGGCATCATCATCGTGATCGACGAGGTGAGAGAGCGATGGGCCAGCCGAACCGTCACCGGAAGGCACGGGAGGGTGAACCGAGGCTCGTCCTAGTAGCGAGTGTGACGACATCACCCCGAGCTCCATTGTCGGCCTTGACCCCGGGATGCCCGAGCAGCATCGTGAAGTTCTCCCACGTCACATCTCCAAGCCCGTAGACGCTGGGGTAGGCGCGTCGGTGCTCGTCATCATGGAGGTCCGCGGCCCGGGTTACCCCAGCACGCACGAGGTTCTCAGCCGCCTGGACGACCGTCTGGGCCTTGAGCACTCCCGAGGCCTTCTGGTGGTTGCCCAGAACATCGGCGAGCTCCTCGGGATTGAAGGCGGCCAGCCCGGGAAGGTCATCCACTGGTCTCCCGCCGACCTCCGCCCGTTAGCGAACTACGGCAGCGCGGACGCCCGCTTCTGGGTCACCGTGCGGACAAACGACTGTCCACGATCGGCTCCCAACCCTCGGACAGCCGGGGCCGAACCAGCAGTAGGCCCGCCTTCATACAGTGCATCCCGATCTGTTCGCACCCGGCGCACTCGCAACTGCAAGGGCCGGGGGTGACTCTTCCCCAGACGCCGAGGGCCGGCGCCAGTTGAGTCGGTGTCGACGTATTGCTCCACTCGCGAGGCCTGCCACTCGCCCCGGAAACTCAGGGCTCAGGCCGTTGCTCACGGCCCGCAATCTCAGGTCTACCACCCCCGCCATCCCCGCCACACCCGCCGGCGCGGCGCCGGCCCGCAGAGCCGAACCAGGGCGGGGGCGGGAAAACGCGGGGAAGGCGGGGATGGCGGGGATGATGGCGCCCCTCTAGGGCCGCGGGTCCTCCTCGCGCTCGTCGTCCTCACCGTCAGACGTCCGGTGCTCCTCGGGCGGGGTGATGCTCCACTTGAGGACCTTGTCCTTGTTGCGAGCACCGTCGTCCTCGATCTCCCAGCCGTTCTGGCGAAGACCGGGCGCTGCGCGCCGGAGGGTTCGGGAGACTGCTCGGGAGTCTTTCGGCCACGTTCGCGCGGGGTGCGGATCATTTGGGGTGCCCACCCTCGATAGCAGCTGAGCGGAGGTCCCGTCGAACGGCCCGTGCAGCTCGATCATCATCGCCGCGATGAAGGGGTCATCGTGGGCCGTGCTCCCGATGGCGGCTTCGGTCGAGCACAGGTACCGGTCCAGGCCTTTGGTACCGAGAACGGTGTCCACGCCCGCGAGGACGTGCGCGAAGTCTGCCATTCGGGGGGGCAGGGCGACCTTGACGGACGGCAGGATCGACTGCACCTTGGCCGCGAGGTCGAGGAGGCCCGACAGCACTTTGGGGTGGAGGCGCTGCCAGCGCGACAGCAGCTCAGACTCGAGCTTCCGCCCGGTGCCGTGGATTCGCGGGAGACGCAGCTCGATCACGCGCTCGGTGAGGTCCCCGGCGAGGGAACCCACGTCGATCCCATTGAGCAGGATGACTCGTCGGAAGCTGAAGACGACCAGGTCCCCATTGGTGTAGAGCCGGCGCCGGACATCAGCCTCCCCGGTGACGGCACGGCAGAGACTGTCCGAGAGCCACGGACGCACCTCGCTCATGTTGTCCAGCGCTACCCCGTACGACCCGCACGCCTGCACGACCCATTCGTCGATGTTGCCCGGGGGCTTGCGAATCAGCACCTCGGTCGGGTCGAACAGGGACATCAGGATGCTCGAGGTGGTGGACTTCCCAGTGCCCTGCTCGCCGAAGACCGCGAGGATGGGATGCGCGATCGTGGGGCGGATTAGGGCGGCGACCAGCCACGCGAGCACCACGGGCCTGTCGTCCTCGGAGACGTTCACCAGATCCCAGAGCGCGTCGAGGTCGCCGTCCTGCGCGGGCATGGGCATGGCTGCGGTGAGCGGGGACCGGGCGAAGATCACCGGCACGTCACGCGAGGCCACCTCCCACCTGCCGTCATGGAGGTGGATCGCCTTGCCGTCCTGGTCTCCCATATCTATCCAGATGGCACCGTCATGCTCGGCCACCCGCACGGAGACCGACTGTGGCGCACGACCTCGCGCCTGACCCTCGAGGACACTGATTGCGTCACTGACCGTTGCGCTCTTCGGTACCCGGTGGTGCTCCTCGTAGTAGGCGGCGGCCAGGGTTGAGCGGAGTTCGCTGCCGTCCAGAGCCCAGGCCAGATGCGGCTGCGAGTTTCGGGTGGCGAACACCTCGCCGCTGTCCCGCCTGCCGAGCGTGAAGAGCCGATTCGCGAGGTCGACCATTTGGGTGCTCGCGGACGCCGCGGCGGGGGCCTCGTGAGCATGGCCGCCGAGTTCGGCCTCGCACTCGGCGGTCGACTTCGTGGCTGCCCGCCTCACGCCCCACTCGATCGCGTCCTCGAACTCCTTGAAGCCCTCGACCCGGGGATCGCCCTCGCTAAGCAGCGCGTCGAACCGCTTGTGCAGGACCTCGAGGGCCCGCTCGTGGTCCGTCACGGTGAGACACCCATTTCTCCTCGCCACCGCGAGGCGGGTGCACTGCGACACCAGCCAGTTGTGGCGCGAACCGCGCGGCCTGTCCGTGGCCCATCCGGTGCGTACCCCTTCGAAGTACCGGCACGTCGACGTCGGCCATGGCCAGTTGGCGGGGTCGGATGCTTCGGAGGTCAGGACCTCCGCGTCCTCCTCGAAGGCTCCGACATCTCGCTCGTCGAGCAGTCGCACGAGATGGTCATACCCGACGGGGTGGCCGCCAGCGGTGTCTGCGCGGACGGCTACGGGGGCCTCGGGGACCTTCAGGTTGTGCGTACCCGGCGCTCTGAGCATCCTGGACAGCTCGAAGACCTGGTCCACCGATGCGCCCTGCTCGTGGGCCGTGTTGGCGACGAAGCGGCCGAAGCGCCGGAGCAGGGCCTGCAGTCGAGAACGGTCTTCGGGAGTGTTGACGAAGAACTCCGGCTCCGAGGGGTCGGTGGCCCAGATCGGCTGGAGACCGTGCCCGGAGAAGATGAGCAGCGTCGGCGGACCCAGCGCCTTCGAAAGCTGCCCCACGCACCGATGTGCTTCGTCGAGCGACCTGAAGCTGCCGTCTTTGACGTCCAGGTCGGCGAAGAGTGCCGCCAGGCGGACCACATCCTCAGCCCTCCCCCGGTGTCCAGACGGCAGGTCCGGGCGCACAGGGTTGACTCCGAAGTAGACGTTCACGTCCTGCCGCAGGTCGCAGATTCGAGGGTCGCCCGCTCGCAGAAGGTGGGTGCTCCTCCCTCCGTGTGGGCGCAGCTCGAGAACGGAGATGGTCTCTGTTGACGGGTAGAGCAGCTGAATGGCGTGCTGAAGCGTCCGACACTCCACCTGCCCCGTCGTGGACACGTCCAGGGTGCTGCGTCGGGGGGGCTGTGTTTCTGGGATGTCGTGCGGGAGAATCGGATCAGTCGCCGTGGCAGGGGACTCGAGGGCCGCCCCGTGGGGGCGGCTTTCTCGTCCGTGTTCACCGCCAGCTCCGTGCGCGTGCCGATCCCGCGCGGGCGGGAGCTCGCGTGCGAGCTGTGTCAGGCTCGCCGACCGCGGAGTCGGTAGCGATACCCGGACGGCCGGGGCGCCGGTTTCCGAGCTTGTGTCGGTGGCGGGTGGCGGTGTGACGGACGCGGACATCGAGCGCTGGGGGCCAGCACCGTTGCCCTGTGAGGGGAGGCCCAGGGTGCTCATCGGGCCACGCCCCCCTCGGTGACGGTGTGCGCACTGGGGTCGCCGCCCTCTGCGCGGTCGGGTGGGCCGTCCTCGGACGCGCAGGCAGCGAGGAGCATCGTCGCACTGGCGAGCTCCTCCAGGGCTAGTCGGCGCCCCTCACGGTCCCGGCGGTGCTGGGCGGACTTCCTCGCGAGGTTCGCGAAGTAGGCCTTCCTGGCGTTGGTGGCGCGGCGTGCACGTTCGTCGTCGGAGAGCTGGCGGTCGGGGTCGACTTGGTCCTCGAACCTGGCGAGGAACGCTCCGCGCGCGGGTGCTGTGCGCGCGGTGGGGTTGGCTGTCGTCGCCCAGGAGTGGTGCGCGGCGGCGCGGGCGATGAGGTGACGTTCTGAGGGGGTGGACGCTGGCATGGGGCACCTTGATTTCCCCTCGGGGCGTCACTTCCCGAGGAGCACCAGCGGTGCGCGCAGCCGAGCCCCGGCGGATCGCGGGGTCAGGTCGAGGATAGCGCTGCGACGGTGTCCAGCCGAACGTAGCGCGGTCGCGGCGCGTCGCTCCCGGTAGCCCCCAGGTGCAGCTGGTACTCGCGGAACAGCTTGACGCGGTCGAGGCGCGCGGCAGGGTGATCCACGCACCTGACCCAGAGATCAGGTTCCTGCCCCTCGTCATCGAGCAGGACCCGGACGACGGTGACCGGCACATGGACCCACCCAGCGCCGAGAGGCCGGACCACCGGCGGCCGAGCGGCGGGCCGAAGCGCGGCCGGTGGGCCGAAAGGGTCGCCGTCAGGGCTGTCCTGAACGGCCGCCGGCCCGGGGAGCGTGGCGATGAACAGCAGCCCATGCGCGGTCTGCCAGACCTCGGCGAGGGTCGGGGGCCTCGAGCGGTTGTGCTGCCGCGGCAGACAGGTCACCCGCAGTAGCGGCCGCATCTCCGGCGCGCGTAGGGGGTCGGCCGCGCCACGATCCACGAACTGCAGGGGCTGCCCCGGCCCTGGCCGGTGGGCCACCGTCCGCGTGGTGGCGTCGCGGTAGGCGAGGTCCCACCGGCCTTGGCGGGGGTCCTCGTCGCCGAGTTGCGGCCACAGGTCGGTGACCAGCGCTTTGTAGGGGGAACCGGGGGTGTTCCGAAATCGGGTCACAGCTCCCCCAGGTTCAGGTGGCGGGCCTCGGCCGCGGCACGGGCCGACGCTTGGGCGCGGGTGTACCGCAGCAGCATGTCCGGACGGGTCCACCCGGCAACGGCCATCAGGCCAGTCTCGGTGCCGCCGGCGGCGAGCCACCGGTGGGCCGCGGTGTGACGCATCCGGTGCGGGTGGAAGCCAGGGATGCCCGCCGCGGCTGCTCGCTCCCCCAGTGTCTTGTGCAGCCCGTCGTAGGAGAACTTCTTCCCACGGTCACCGAGCCACAGGTCCGGTGAAGTCGCGCCGAGGCGGTGGTGGCGGCGCAGCCGGAGGTATCGGTCGACGGCGCGGACCGCGTGCGGGCCGAGCGGGACGACGCGCCCCTTACCGCCTTTGCCGCGCCGGATAATCGCGGTGCCCCCGGGGAGGTCGAGGTCCTCGAGGGTCATGGCGACGACCTCCCCGGCGCGGGCGCCGGTCTCGAGCATGAGCCGGACGATGGCCTCGTCGCGGCGGTGCCGCAGGGCCTCGGCGGGGGTGGCTCCCTTGGGCGGCTGGCAGGCGGCGATGAGAGCGCGGAGCTGGTCGTCGCTCAGCGGCTCGACGACCTTGACGTCGAGCTTGGGCGACTTCAGGCCGACGAAGGGGTCAGTGTCGATCTCACCCTCGTCGGTGAGCCAGGCGGTGAACCGGCGGACCGGCAGCTGCCGGGCGCGAATCGTGGCCGGGGCCATGCCCTGGTCGATGAGGTCGGCCACCCACCGGCGCAGACTGTCCCGCTCAAGTGGCGGGCGCACTGACCCCTGGCACCACCGCAGGTAGAAGCGGACGCCGTCGCCGTAGTTCTTCAGGGTCTGCGGGGACTTGCGCTCGGCGCGCAGGGACAGCATCCAGGACTCGGCCAGAGGCTCGAGGGCCTCGAGGTCGGAGGGGGATGTCGCCACCCGCCCACCATAGGTGATATCTGGACTGGGAGCGCTGTGCATCGAACGCACGTCTCAATCGTCGCGCCAAAACGGCCTTTGACCTGCACTCACACCGGACTCCCGGTGTGTCGGTCAGTCCAGATAGTCGCGCAGGGCCTGGCTGCGGCTCGGGTGGCGCAGCTTCGACATCGTCTTGGACTCGATCTGGCGGATCCGCTCGCGGGTGACGCCGTAGACCTTGCCGATCTCGTCGAGCGTCTTGGGCTGACCGTCGGTGAGCCCGAAGCGCATCGAGACCACGCCCGCCTCCCGCTCGGAGAGCGTGTCGAGGACGGAGTGCAGCTGCTCCTGGAGGAGGGTGAAGCTCACGGCGTCGGCCGGGACGACCGCCTCGGAGTCCTCGATGAGGTCACCGAACTCGCTGTCGCCGTCCTCGCCGAGCGGGGTGTGCAGCGAGATGGGCTCACGGCCGTACTTCTGGACCTCGACGACCTTCTCGGGCGTCATGTCCAGCTCCGTGGCCAGCTCCTCCGGGGTGGGCTCGCGCCCGAGGTCCTGGAGCATCTGGCGCTGCACGCGGGCCAGCTTGTTGATGACCTCGACCATGTGCACGGGGATGCGGATGGTGCGGGCCTGGTCGGCCATCGCGCGGGTGATGGCCTGGCGGATCCACCATGTCGCGTACGTCGAGAACTTGTAGCCCTTGGTGTAGTCGAACTTCTCGACCGCCCGGATGAGGCCGAGGTTGCCCTCCTGGATGAGGTCGAGGAAGAGCATCCCGCGGCCCGTGTAGCGCTTGGCGAGGGAGACGACGAGACGCAGGTTGGCCTCGAGCAGGTGGTTCTTCGCCTTCTTGCCGTCCTGGGCGATCCACCACAGCTCGCGCTTGAACTTCATGTCGATCTTGTCGCCCGAGTTGAGCATCTCCTCGGCGAACAGACCGGCCTCGATGCGCTTGGCGAGCTCGACCTCCTGCTCGGCGTTGAGGAGGGCGACCTTGCCGATCTGCTTGAGGTAGTCCTTGACCGGGTCCGCGGTGGCGCCGGCGGTGACGACCTGCTGAGCGGGTGCGTCCTCGTCGTCGTTGCTCATGACGAAGCCGCGGTCCTCCCCCTCCTTTCCGCTGGCCTTGGCGGCCACGGTGCCACCGACGACGGTGTCGGCGTTCTCGGTGGTGGCGTCGTCGTCCGCGTCCTCCGCGTCCTCGGCGGTGTCCTCGGTGGCGGGCTCGGCGGCCTTGGCGGCAGCGGCGGCGGCCTTCTTCGTCGTGGCGCGCTTCGCGGGGGCGGCCTTCGGGGCGCCGGCCGCGGCAGCGGAGGCCGCCTTGCGGGTCGTGGAGGCGGCCTTCTTCGCGGGGGCGGGGGCCTCGTCGGTGCTCGCGGTGGCGGCCTTCTTCGGCGCCGTCTTGGCGGCGGTCTTGGCGGCCGCCTTCTTCGCCGGCTGGGTGCGCGAGGTGGCGGACGCCTTCTTCGCGGTGCGGGTCGTGGCGGCGGCGACACCGACGGTCTCGTCGTGGCTCACCTCGATGCCCTGGTCGCCGAGGGCGCGGAGCACGATCCGGCCCCGGCTGGCCTTGACGTCGGCGGCCCGCATGGCCTCGGCGACCTGCTCACCGGTGACCGACCCCGTGGTGCGGCCCTGACGGACCAGGGTCTGGAGGGCGGCGTGGGTGAACTCGGGCGGAAGAGCGGGTTCGGGGGACGTCGTGGACACAGGCGACACCGACTACCTTTCGTCGCGGAGAACCACAGACCGGGACGCGGGGTCTCGGATGCGGTGGTGGGGGTCCGGGGCGACACCTCGGCCTGGTCGATTCTCGACCTGCCCGGCCTGGCGCGCTCTACCATTATAACTTCGCCGAGAGCCCGCAAGCACATCGAACATTCGATCCGGGGCCGCCTGCGAGGCGTGCCGGGCCTCCCCCCGACCGCCTGACGCCGGTGCGGGCCTGGGGCTCAGCCCTTGACGGCGAGCACCGCGCACGGCGCGTCGAGCAGGATCCGCTGGGCGTTGGACCCGAGGATCAGCTTGCCGACGGGCGTCCGGCGGCGCAGGCCGATGACGATGAGGTCGGCGTCGGTCTCGGTCGCGACGGCGATGAGGTCCTCCGCCGGCTCGTTGCCCCGGACGAGCTGGCGCACCTCGACCTCCACGCCGTCGCCGGCGAGGTCGGTGGTGAGGCGCTCGAGCTCGTCCTCGGCGGTGCGGGTCGTGTCGAGGTCGAAGTCGCGCCCGCCGCGGTTCGAGTTGATGACGACGAGCTTGGTCGAGCGCCCTCGAGCCTCCTCGACGGCTCGGGCGAGGGCGGCGCGTCCCTCCTTCGTGGGGACGAAGCCAACGACGATGGTCACGATCTCCTCCTCGGTGGCCGAAGCCTGTTCGGACCGACCGTACCGCAGCGCCGAGGTCAGGCCCGGGCGACGACGTCGCGGATGACCGCCCCGACCTGCGCGGTCTCGATGAGGAAGCCGTCGTGGCCGTGCGGTGAGTCGATGAGGCTGAGCCCGGTGCCGGGCCTGGCCGCCACCATCTGCTCGGACAGCCGCGGCGGGTAGAGGCGGTCGGTGCTGACGCCGACGACGTGCAGCAGCCCCTCGAACGCCTGGAGGGCGGCGGCGACCCCGCCCCGCTGCCGGCCGACGTCGTGGCTGTTCATCGCCTCCGACAGGACGACGTAGCTGTTCGCGTCGAAGCGCCGCGCGAGCTTGGCCGCGTGGTGGTCGAGGTAGCTCTCGACGTCGTAGCGGCCCCCGCCCCCCAGCGGGTCCTCCCCGGCCCGGGGGCGCCGGCCGAACCGGGCGTCCAGCTCGCCCTCGTGGCGGTAGGTGGTGTGCGCGATCCGGCGGGCGATGCCGAGGCCGGTCAGCGGCGCGCGGCCGGTGCCGTAGTAGTGGCCGTCCTGGTAGTCGGGGTCGGACCGGATGGCGAGCAGCTGGGGCTGGCACCACGCGACCTGGTCGGCCGTCGCGGCGGCGGACGCGGCCAGGACGAGCGCCCGGTCGACGCGCCCCGGGTGGCTCGTGGCCCACTCGAGCGCCCGCATGCCGCCCATCGAGCCGCCGAGCACGAGGTGCCACCGCTGCACCCCGAGCGCGTCGGCGAGCAGCGCCTCGACGCCCACCTGGTCGCGGATCGTGACGAACGGGAACCGCCCGCCCCACGGCCGCCCGTCGGGGGCCGCCGACGACGGACCCGTCGTGCCCTGGCAGCCGCCGAGCACGTTGGCGGCGACGACGAAGTAGCGGTCGGTGTCGAGCGGGGCCCCGGGCCCGATGAGCGAGGGCCACCAGCCGGGCGTGGGGTGGCCCGGCCCGACGTCGCCGACGACGTGGCTGTCGCCGGTGAGCGCGTGCTCGACGAGGACCGCGTTGTCACCGGTCGGGGACAGCGTGCCCCACGTCTCGTAGGCGACGCGCACCCAGGGCAGGTGCCCGCCCCGCTCGAGGTCGACCGCCCCGACGTCGGCGAACCGGCGCTGACCCGGCGGGTCCCCGTCCTGCCAGGTGGCATCTGCCCACCGGGTGGAGGTGGCGGTCATGACGGGACTCCTCGGTTCGCGCTTGCCGCCCTGGTCCGGGACGGCCCGGTCATCACCCGGGGCACCCCACCGCGAGGAGGGTTGCCGCCCAGCAAACCGGGGTTTGGCACTGGGACTCATGACCTTGCCCCGATCGTACCGGCCGGACCCCGCTCGGGGTCCTGCCGTCCGCAGTCCGAACGCCCGCAACGCCCTCCCCCGCCCCGGCCCCGCCACGGCCCCGCAGTCACCCTCTCAGTCATCCTCGCGAGACCCCCCGATGGCCGCCGCTCAGCCCGCCCGGCCCCAGGACCCCGGCGGCGCAACGGTGCTCGGGCGGACCCCCCGGGAGACGACCTGATCGAGCAGCCCCGCCAGCCGGTACCCGGGAGCGAGCCGCAGGGCCCGGTCGAGCGCCGACCGGGCGAGCGCGCCGTCACCGTCGGACCAGGCCACCTGGGCGGCGACGGTGCACACGGCCGCGGCATCGTCGGGCCGGGTGTCGGGCACGGCCCGGCACAGCCCGAGCAGGACCTCGACCAGGTGCCGGCGCTCCCCCGGGTCGCTGTTGCCGGCCGGCCACCGGCCCATGCCGGCCCAACGCGGCAGCCGCCGGTCGAGGAGGGCCAGCACCGTCGGGTCAAGGGTGTCGCGCTCGAGCAGCCCCGGGACGAGCCAGGCGATGAGGGCGTCACGGAAGGGGATGTCGGCCAGCGAGGCCGCGGCGAGGGCCATCGGCCCGGGGCGCCCCGGCAGCCCCGGGGGGTCCGGCACCACCCGGCGGTCCCCGGGCCGGGGGCCGAGGACGGTGGCCCAGGCCCGGGCCGCGGCGCGCCGGCCCGAGCGCGCCCCCGCAGGGCCGGTCGGACCGCCGGGCCCGCGGGGGTCGGGGCCCGGGCCGGAGGCGGGGTCGGCCGCGACGAGTGCGTCGAGGGCGGCGCGGTCGGGCAGCGGCGCCACCCCCAGCGCGACGAACTCGGCGACCCCGGGCACCTCGTCGGCGGACGGGACCGGGACACCGCCCGGCGGGCAGCAGGGTTCGGCGCAGGTCGGCGAGTACCGGCGGCCGTCGCGGACCACGGCGACCTCGACCACGTCCGCGCCGTGCGACTCGAGCTCCTCGACGAGGGCGAGCAGCAGGGGGACGCACTCGTCGGGCTCGTCCTCGAACCCGACGGCGATGACGCGCTCGGCGCCCTCACGGCGCAGCGGCCCCACGACGGCGTCGACCATCCGCCGCGGCACCTCGGGCCCGGGCGGCAGGTCGACGCGGGCGATGAGGCCGAAGCGGCGGCCGTGGAGGGCGACGAGCACGACGCTGCGTCGCGGGTGGTACCCGAGCTGGTACGGAAGGACGGCGAGCACGTCGCCGCAGTCGCGGAGGCTGATCGATGTGGTCATGCCCCCACGCTGGCCGCCGGCGGCCCGGCCCGGAACGGCCCGGCGGCGATCTGTGGACGGCGCGGCCGCCAGGCGGCGCCTGTGGACGACGGTGCGGGGTCAGTCCACGACGTCGGAGCGGACGGTCTGCGGCGCGTTCGGGCCCCGCCCCTGGGCGGCCTCCCAGTCGAGGAACCGCTCGGTCTCCTCGACGAGGGTCGTCGCCACCCAGCCGAGGACCATCGCGTCGTCCGCGAGGCCGAGGATGCCGAGGATCCCCTCGGGCAGCAGGTCGATCGGCGACACGACGTACGCGGCGCCGGCGGCGACGAGCCCGAGCTTCATCATCGAGGTCCCGGTGTAGTCCCCGGCGCGGACGGCGGCGAGGAGCCGGGGCAGCGCGGTGGCGCGGTCCCCCAGCGACGGCCCGCCGGCGCGGGTCGCGAGCCGGACGGCGCGTCCGAGGGCGCCGACGTAGGCGAGTGTGCGGGCTGTGGCCATGGGTTCTCCTCCTGGTCCGGCGGGGGCTGCCGTGTCGTCAACGAGCGGGGCGGTGCTGCTGTTTCCGGGGCCCGACGGGTCAGGCGGGGCCGATCTGCCCGGCGACCCGCGGGAACTCGCGGCGGGCGTCGACGGCGACCCGGCGGAGCATCACGATGTCGACGCCCGCCCCGATGACGCCGCCGAGGACCGGGACGCCCCGGCCGAACCGGGCGAGGACGCTCTTGCCGGAGCTCGCGACGAGCTTGAAGAACACGCCCTTCTTGACGACCATCGTCGCCGGGCCGGGGAGGCGCTGCGCGGCGAGGTCGATGAGCCGGCCGCTGACGGGCGTCGCGATGCGGGCCTTGCTGAGCAGGTCGTCGGCGTCGGCCCCCATGAGGGTGAGCAGGACGGCGGTGCGCACCTGCGGCTGGGCGATGTCGTGGCCGCGCACCTTGGCGATGGCGGCGGTCATCCGCGTCGCGAGCGCGTAGAACGCGACGACGTTGGTGGGCAGCGCAACGGGCAGGGTCACGAAGCCGCCGAGGCCGGTGACGAAGCCCTCGGCTCCCGCCCGGGTCGTGTGCGAGCGGACGATGGACTCGACCGCCTTCTCGACGTCGCCGTCGGCCGAGCGCAGGGCGGAGTCGGCGACCTTGGCCGCCGAGGCGAACGGGCCCCGGCCGTCGATGCCGAGCTCGAGGATGGTGTCGACGACGCGCACGGCCTGGGCGGCGAGCACCCCGTCGTCACCGGGCGCGTCCTCCGCGCGTTCCAGGGCGGTGCGGGTGTCGCGGACCGCGTCCGTGCCGCGGCGACCTCGGTCGAGCAGTCCCACGTGGTTCCTCCAGCATCGGTCGGGGCGAGGCCAGGTCGGCCCGCACGGTCTCCGGCACTCGTCATCCTGCCACGCGGGGGTCCGCCACCCGGGGCCCCGGTGCAGGCCGCCGGGTCGCGCCGTGCCGGTGCCGGACCGGCGTCCCGGTGACGGGCCCGCCCCGTAGCCTGCTGCTGTGCTCGGAGCCGACGTCGCGGTCCTCGTCGCGGGCCCGGGCCACCACGGGACCCGGCCCGTGGCGCTGCTCCATGACGGCGAGGTCCGTACCGGCGCGGGCTCCGACATGGCGCACGCGGTCGCCGAGGTGGAGGCCGCGCACCGCCCCCGCTGGGTGTGGTGGGCCGCGCAGGACGCCGCCGAGGCCGTCGCCGCCCGGGTGCATCTGGCGCGCGCCTGGGACGTCGCCGAGGCGCACCGGCTGCTCCACGGTGGCGTGGAGGCCGGTCCCGGGCTCGCGTGGGCCGCGGCGCACGGGCTGGCCCCAGACACCGTCCCCGCCGCGCCCACCGGCGACCTCTTCGACCTCGTGGCAGCCCCGGACCTGCCGGCCGACGACGTCCTCGTCGACGCGGCGGGACACCTGCGCGCCGACCACGCCCGCTGGACCGAGGACCCGACCCACCTGCGCGCCTGGGCCGAGGCCGCACTGGCCACCGCGCGCCGGCAGCTCGATGCCGCGTCGCGCGTCTCACCGCGGCTCGCCGCCACCGTGGCGTCGGAGTCGGCGGCGGCCCTGCTGTGCCTGGAGCTCGAACGCGACGGGCTCCCCCTCGACCGCGCCCGCACCGAGCAGCTCGTCGCCGAGGCCGCCGGGCCGCGCTCGGCCACCGACGCCGACGATGCCGCGGCCCGGCGGGCCCGCGACGCCCTCGTGCTCCGGCACCTGCCGGGGCGGGAGCACCTCGACCTGCGCAACCCGGCGCAGGTCAAGGACATGCTCGCCGCCGTCGGGGTCGACGTGCCCTCGACCCGCAAGTGGGTGCTCGAGCCGTACCGCGACGTCCATCCCGTCGTCGGCGCCCTGCTCACCTGGCGGCGCGACGAGCGGATCGCCACGACGTACGGCTACCGGTGGCTCGACGCCCACGTCGGCCCCGACGACCGGCTGCGCGGCCGGTGGACCGCCTGCGACGGCGCGGCCGGGCGGATGACCGCCGAGAACGGCCTGCACAACCTCCCGGCCGTGCTGCGCCCCGGGGTCGCGGCCCATCCCGGGCACGTGCTCGTGCGGGCCGACCTCGGCCAGATCGAGCCGCGGGTCCTGGCCGTCGTCTCGGGTGACGCCGCGTTCGCCGCGGCCACCCGCGCCGACGACCTGTACGCCCCGGTGGCGCAGCGGCTCGGGGTCGAGCGGGCGGTCGCGAAGATCGCCGTCCTCGCGGCGATGTACGGCCAGCGCAGCGGTGCCGCGGGCGAGGCGCTCAAGGGGCTGGAGGCCGCCTACCCCGTCGCGATGGGGCTGCTCGACCGGGCCTACGCCAGCGGCCGGCGGGGCGAGCCGCTGCGCACGTACGGCGGGCGGCTCGTGCGCACCGGGCGGGTCCTGGCCGCCCGGCCACCGGGCGCGGACCCGGCGCTCGACGCCGCCCGGGGGCGCTTCGCCCGCAACGCCGTCATCCAGGGGTCGGCGGCCGAGCTGTTCAAGGCGTGGGCGGCCACGGTGCGGGCCACCGTGCGCGACCTCGACGCCGCCGTCGTGCTCTGCCTCCACGACGAGCTGCTGCTGCACGTGCCGCAGGAGCACGCGCAGGAGGCGGCGGCGCGGGTCGACCTCGCGCTCACCGACGCGGCACGCCGCTGGTCCGGGGGCGCGCCGGTGCGGTTCGTCGCCGACACCTCGGTCATCGCCCGCTGGTCCGACGCCAAGGACTGAGCTCCGCAGGGCTGCGGGATTATCGGGTCACCCGAGAAAGCAGCTCTTCCCCCGAGAAGACTTCCGGGGTGAAGCGCCGGGTTATCGGGGCACCCGAGAATGCCGTCGTCCCGCGAGGAGCGGCGGGGCGGCCGGGCGAGGCGTCGTGCGTCGGTCAGTCGTCGTCGGAGACGGTGCGCAGGAAGTCCTCGAAGTCGGCCCCGAGCTCGTCGGCCGACGGGATCTGGGACGCCTCGGTGGCGAGCAGGCTGGGACGCTGCTTGCCCTCGACGAACGCGTCGTACTGCTGCTCGAGGGCGGTGATGACCTGGCGGGCCTCGTCGCTGTCGTCGACCTCGGCGGCGATCGCCTGCTGGTTGACCCGGGCCCGCGTGACGAGGTCGTCGTTCGGCAGGTTGAGCCCGGTCGCGTCGACGACCGCGTTGAGCGCGGCGAGCGCGCCCTCGGCCCACTCGGCGTTCGCGAGGTAGTGCGGGACGTGGATGGCGAAGCCCAGGGCCTGCTGCCCCGCCTCGCCGAGCCGCAGCTCGAGCAGGGCACCGAACGCGCCCGGCACCTGCACCCGGCCGAACGGCGACTGGGCGTCACCGATGAGCGCCTCGTCGGTGGCGTGCGCCGTCATCCCGACCGGGCGGGTGTGCGGCACGCCCATCGGGATGCCGTGGGTCGTCACGACCATCGAGATCTCGAGGGTCGCCATGACCTCGCGGATGGCCTCGACGAGCCGCTCCCACTGGTAGTCGGGCTCGGGGCCGGTGAGCACGTAGTACGTCTGCCCGTCGCGGTCGGTGAGCCGGTGCAGCACCATGGCGGGGTCGTCGTACTCGACCCAGCGGTTGGTGTCGAAGACCATCGCGGGGCGGCGGCCCCGGTAGTCGAGCAGCTGGTCGACGTCGAAGGACGCGACGACCTCGGGGTCGCCGGTCTCGAGGAGGTGGCTCCCCAGGATCTGCTGGATCTGACCGGCGTCGATGAACCCGCCGAGCAGCACGAGCAGGACGCCCGGCCGGGGGGTGCCCAGGTCGGCGTCGCTCTCGAGGCGGTACAGGTCGGTCGGGTGGTGCACGGCTCCAGCCTTTCACGGGGATGTTCCTGCCAGGGGAACGTCGGGGAGGGGCCCGAGGATTCCCCCGGCCGCTCCGGCTCAGGACGCGGCGGCCTCGGCGATGGCTCGCCGCACCCGCTTCTCGGAGACCGGGTAGGCGGTGCCCAGGGTCTGCGCGAACAGCCCGACGCGCAGCTCCTCGATCATCCAGGCGATGTCGACGACCTCGGGCGCGGCGCGACCCACGGCGGGCAGCGCGTCGAGCAGGTCCGCGTAGGCGCTCTCGACGGCATCGACCTGCTCCTGCAGCACCGGCTCGCGCCCGTTCGTCGCCGCGCGTTCGAGCCGGTGCTGGGCGGCCCGCAGGTACCGCTGCAGGTCCCGGAGCCGGCCCACCCCGGTGGCGGCGACGAACCCGGGCCGGACGAGGCCGTCCAGCTGGGCCCGCACGTCGGCCCGGGCCGCAGCCGTGGCCGCCGCCGCGGCGCCGCGGTCGAGGGCGTCGAGGGTGCGGCGGACCTGGGCCGCCAGGACGAGCACCGGCTCGACCGCCTCGACGACGCCGAGGACCCGGGTGGCCGAGTGCGTGCGGACGGCGGCGAGCGCGGCGTCGAAGTCCGCCCGGTTGCGGACGGGCCCGGTGACGTGCTCGGCGACGATGGCGTCGACGGCGGCGTCGAGGCAGTCCTGCAGCAGCGCCGGCACCGAGCCGTGCGGGTTGTCGGCGAGCGCGAGCTTCTGGGCGTTGCTGAGCCGGGCGAGCACCCGCTTCCACGGCGCGGTCGTCGTGAGGAGCAGCAGCCGGCGGACCCCGGCGCGGTGTGCGGCGGCGGCCGAGCCCGCGTCCGGCAGCACCCGTAGCGACACCGACTCCCCCGCGTCGACGAGCGCCGGGTAGCCGAGCACCGTCTGGCCGCCCACCCGGCCCTCGAAGGTCTCGGGGACCGTGTCGAGATCCCAGTCGGTGAGGCCGGTCCGCTCGAGGGAGGCCCCGGCCTTCGACATGCCCTCGCGCACCGCTCCCCCGGCCTGCTCGCGCAGCGCCTCGAGGTCCTTGCCGGCCGCGACGACCCGGCCGCCCGGCCGCTCGACCGAGAACGTGATGCGCAGATGGCCGGGCACCCGCGCGAGGTCGAACTCCTGCGGGTCCACGGCGACCCCGGTGCGCTGCCGCAGCACCCGGGCGAGCTCCTCGGTCAACGGCCCGCGCGCTGGGTCGGCCTCGCGCAGTGCGGCACTCGCGTGGTCCGGAGCGGGGACGAAGTGCCGGCGCGTCGCCTTGGGCAGCGAGCGGATGAGCGCCACCGCGAGCTCGTCGCGCAGGCCCGGCACCTGCCAGTCGAAGCCGGCCGGGGTGAGCCGGTTGAGGACCGCGACGGGGACGTGCACGGTGACCCCGTCCGCCGCCTGGCCGGGCGCGAACTGGTAGGTGACGTCGAGCTCGAGGTCGCCCTGCCGCCAGGTGCGGGGGTAGTCGGTGGCCGAGACGTCGTCCCCCGCGTCGGAGGTCAGCAGGTCCTCGGTGAGGGTCAGCAGGTCGGGGTCGCGGCGCCGTTCCCCGCGCCACCACCGGTCGAAGTGCCGTTCGCTGACGACGTCGGCCGGGATCCGGTCGTCGTAGAACGCGTACACGACCTCGTCGTCGACGACGATGTCGCGGCGGCGGGCCCGCTCCTCGAGCTCGGCGACGCGTTCGAGGGTGCGCCGGTTCGCCGCCCAGAAGTCGTGGCGCGGGTCCCAGTCGCCCTCGACGAGGGCGGACCGGATGAAGATGTCGCGGCTCGCCTCCGGGTCGATCCGGGCGTACTGGACGGTGCGGTCGGTGACGAGCGGGACGCCGTAGAGCGTGACCCGCTCGGTGGCGACGGCCGCGCCGGCCTTCTTGCTCCAGCGGGGCTCGCTGACGGTCCGGGTGACGACGTGCGCGCCGACCTCCTCGGCCCAGGCGGGGTCGATGACGGCGACGGTGCGGGCCCAGAGCCGGGAGGTCTCGACGAGCTCGGCGGCGACGACGAACTCCGGCTTCTTGCGGAACAGGGCCGAGCCGGGGTTGATGCCGAACCGGGCGCCGCGGGCTCCGAGGTACTCGCGTTTCACCTCGTCGCGGACCCCGACGTGCGAGAGCAGCCCCGCGAGCAGCGCCTTGTGGATGGTGTCCCAGTCGGGGTCGGCGTCCGGGGCCGCGGTCGCCTGGTCCGGGTCGATCCGCGCGGACCGCGCCGCCCGGCGCAGCTGGGCGTGCAGGTCCTGCCACTCGCGGATGCGCAGGTAGTGCAGGTACCCGGCGCGGCACATCCGGCGGAAGGCGCTGCCCGACAGCTCCTTCTGCCGGCCCTTGAGGTAGCGCCAGAGGGTGAGCAGCGAGGCGAAGTCGGAGCGCTCGTCCTTGAACCGGGCGTGGCTCTGCGCGGCCTGGGCCTCCTTGTCGGCGGGCCGCTCGCGCGGGTCCTGGATCGACAGGGCCGCGACGAGGACGAGGACCTCCCGGGTGCAGCCGAGCCGGCCGGCCTCGACGACCATCCGCGCGAGCCGCGGGTCCAGCGGCATCCGGGCCAGGATCCGCCCCGTCGGGGTGAGCCGGCGCCCGCGGCCCCGGTGCCGGCCAGCCCCGCGCTCCTCGGTGGAGAACGCGCCGAGCTCCTCGAGCAGCCGCACCCCGTCGGCCACCTGGCGGGCGTCGGGCGGGTCGACGAACGGGAACCGGGCGACGTCGCCGAGGCCGAGCGCGGTCATCTGGAGGATGACCGACGCCAGCGAGGTGCGCTGGATCTCGGGCTCGGTGAACTCCGGGCGCGCGTCGTGGTCCTCCTCGGAGTACAGCCGGATGCAGACGCCGGGGGCGACGCGGCCGCAACGCCCGGCGCGCTGGGCGGCGCTGGCCCGGCTGACCGGCTCGATGGGGAGGCGCTGGACCTTGGTGCGCTGGCTGTAGCGGGAGATGCGGGCCGTGCCGGTGTCGACGACGTACCCGACGCCCGGGACCGTCAGGGACGTCTCGGCCACGTTCGTCGCGAGCACGATGCGGCGGCCGCTGCCCCGGCGGAACACCCGGTGCTGCTCGGCGGCCGACAGCCGGGCGAAGAGCGGCAGCACCTCGGTGTTCGGGAGCTTCAGCGCGGTCAGGGCGTCGGCGGCGTCGCGGATCTCGCGCTCCCCCGAGAAGAACACGAGGATGTCGGTGGCGTCCGGGCTCGGCGGGGCCTCGGTCCACAGCTCCTCGACGGCCTCCACGACCCCGGTGACCTGCTCCTTCTCGGCGACGACGTGCCGGCCGTCGGCGTCCAGCTCGACGAGGGGCCGGTAGCGCATCTCGACCGGGTAGGTGCGCCCCGAGACCTCGAGCACCGGGACGGTCCGGACGACCTCACCGCGCTCGTCGGTGGCGAAGTGCTGGGCGAACCGGGCGGGGTCGATGGTCGCCGACGTGACGATGACCTTGAGGTCGGGCCGGCGCGGCAGCAGCTGCTTGAGGTAGCCGAGGATGAAGTCGATGTTGAGGCTGCGCTCATGGGCCTCGTCGATGACGATCGTGTCGTAGCGCCGCAGGTCGCGGTCCCGCTGCATCTCGTTGAGAAGGATGCCGTCGGTCATCACCTTGACCCGGGTCGCGTCGCTGCTGTGGTCGCCGAAGCGCACCTGGTAGCCGATGACGCCGCCGAGCTCGACGTCCATCTCCTCGGCGATCCGCTCGGCCACCGAGCGGGCGGCGATGCGCCGCGGCTGGGTGTGCCCGATCTGCGCGCCGTCCCCGCCCCGGCCCAGCTCGAGGCACATCTTCGGCAGCTGGGTCGTCTTGCCCGAGCCGGTCTCGCCCGCGATGACGACGACCTGGTGGTCGCGGATCGCGGCGAGGATGTCGTCGCGGCGGGCCACGACCGGCAGGTGCTCGGGGTAGTGCAGGTCCACCGGCGCGAGCGCGGCAGTGGGCGGGGCGGGCATGGCGGACAGGATAGGTGGCGGTCAGCGGCCACCCCAGCCCCGCTCCCGCACGGGCGGGGCGTGCGGTGCCGCCCGGGCCGCCGCCTGCAGGGCCACCCCGCCGGCGTACATCCGCGCGGTGGACGGCCCACCGGCGGACACGAGCGACAGCTCGCCCCGCACCCGGTCGAGCCGGGCCCGGGCGGCCGACCGCACCGCGCCGCGCGCCCGCTCGGCGACCGAGCCCGGGACGCGGGGGGCGGGACCACCCAGCAGGGCGCTGGCGGTGCCCCGATCGGGTGGCACCGTGAACCGGGCGCGGGTGGCGGCGATGCGCCGCCGTGCCGTGGCCGCCATCCCGGCGACGAGACGCTCCTGCGCCGTGAGCCCGGCCGCCACGACGGTGCCGTCGGCGCGCCGCACGGCGCCGGTGGTGGCTCCCGCCCGCAGGCTGTCTCCGGCGAACCCCGTGGCGGCGAGCCCGGCACCGGCCGCGACGTCGGCCCAGCGGCCCTCGCCGTAGCCGACGAGCAGCCCCGTGTCGGCCACGGTGCCGGCGGCGTCGCCCACGACGCCGAGCGCCGACAGCGACGGCGCCCAGCGACCGAACGCCGCCAGGGCCCCGACCCCGTGCCCGGCCCGGCTCGTGGCGCGCAGCCCCCGGTAGACGGCACCGTCGGCGAGCCCGTCGTCGGCGAGCGCCCGCAGCACCGCCGCGCAGCGCCGGTCGGCGGCCTCGAGGCGGTGCAGCGCCCCGCGATGGCGGGCCTCGGCGGTGACCATCGCGGCGGTCGCCTCACGTTGGAGCGCCCGGACGAGGAGCAGCTCGGGCGAGGACTCGTCGCGGCCGGCGGCGGCCAGCGCGTAGGCGCGGTCCTCGAGGACGACGACGGTGCGGTGGGCCTCGGCGTGCTCCTCGACGCACCGACCGGCCACGGCCTGCTCGGCCTCGAGCACGTCGGCGTACTCGCGCAGGGGTGGCGCGGCGGCGCGGTGCCGTCGCGCGGCGCGGTCGAGCAGGCCAGGCACCTCGCCGATGCGCGCCGCGAAGGCCGACCCCGCCGGGCCGTCCCAGACGGCACCGTCGCGGAGCCGGACGAGGTCGGCGCAGGCCGCCGCCAGGCGCTGCCCGGTGGCCTCGACGGCGTCGGCCACGGCCCGCACGCCCGGGGCGGACCCGGGGACCGGCGGCAGGCCGATCACCGCGGCCCGCCCCCGAGGCTGCGCGACAGCCCGGCCTCGGTGTCGAGGTACAGGCCGCCCGCGTCGACCGTGGCGTCCGCCAGCCCGGCGAGGGACTCCGCGAGGACGAGGCGGGCGTGCCGCCAGCCGCCGAGCAGCTCCTCGAGCGCCGGGCCCACCGCCCCGGGCCCGAGCGCCCACCGGTCAGCCGCCGGGTCGCCCGTCAGCGCGAGCGACTCGGCGACGTCGGCGAGCGCGGCCCCCGTGGCGAGGACCGTCTCGGCGTCGACCCGGTACGTCGTCATGGCGGCCACGCTAGGCCGACCCCGCCGACGGGCCGCGGGGTTTTCCACAGGGCCGGCCGGGCCGGCGCGGTGCTCCGCTAGGCGTCGGAGCCGACGAGCTCGGGGGTCGAGTCCGCAGGGGCCCCGGCACCGAGCGCGGCCGCGAAGCCGAGGTCGAGGTCGTCGATGATGTCCTCGACCGTCTCGATGCCCACCGCGAGCCGGACGAGCCCGGGGGTGACCCCGGCGGCGAGCCGGTCGTCGTCGCCACCCTGGCTGTGGGTCGTCGAGGCGGGGTGGATGGCCAGCGAGCGCACGTCCCCGATGTTCGCGACGTGGCTGTGCAGGCTCAGCCCCTCGACGAACGCCCGCCCGGCCGCGATGCCACCACGGATCTCGAAGGCGAGGACGGCGCCGGCGCCGAGCGGGACGTACTTGTCGGCGAGCGCCTTGTCCGGGCTGCTGTCGAGGGAGGCCCACCGCACCGACTCCACCTGCGGGTGCTGCTCGAGGTAGGTCGCGACCCGCCGGGCGTTCTCGATGTGCCGCTCCACGCGCAGGCTGAGGGTCTCCAGCCCCTGCGAGATGAGGAAGGCGTTGAACGGGCTGATCGCCGACCCGAGGTCGCGCAGCAGCTGCACCCGCGCCTTCAGGATGTACGAGAGGTTCGCCCCGAACGGGCTGCCGACGCCGAGGTCGGGGCCGTACCGCAGCCCGTGGTAGCTCTCGTCCGGGGTGTTGTAGTTCGGGAACCGCTCGGGGTCCTTGGTGTAGTCGAACGTGCCGCCGTCGACGATGACGCCGGCGATCGAGGTGCCGTGCCCGCCGAGGTACTTCGTGGCGGAGTGGATGACGACGTCGGCGCCCCACTCCAGCGGACGCAGCAGGTACGGGGTCGCGATCGTGTTGTCGACGACGAGCGGGACGCCCACCTCGTGCGCGACGGCCGCGACGGCCTCGATGTCGAGCAGCTCGGCCTTGGGGTTGGCGATCGTCTCGCCGAAGAAGGCCTTGGTGTTGGGGCGCACCGCGGCCCGCCACGCCTCGGGGTCGGCGTGGTCCTCGACGAAGGTCACCTCGACGCCGAGCTTGGCGAAGGTGTACTTGAGCAGGTTGACGGTACCGCCGTAGAGCGCGGCGCTGGACACGATGTGGTCGCCGGCCTCGGCGATGTTGAGCAGCCCGAGCGTCGTCGCCGCCTGACCCGACGAGACGAGCAGTGCCGCGACGCCACCCTCCAGGGCCGCGACCCGCTGCTCGACCGCGTCCTGGGTCGGGTTCATGATCCGGGTGTAGATGTTGCCGAACTCCTTGAGCGCGAACAGGTTCTCGGCGTGCGCGGTGTCGTTGAAGACGTAGGAGGTCGTCTGGTAGATGGGCAGGGCGCGAGCGCCGGTGGCGCTGTCGGGCTGCTGGCCGGCGTGCACCTGCCGGGTCTCGAAACCCCACTGGGACGGGTCGCTCATGGTGTCGCTCCAAACTTCGTTGGTGCGTCCAGCCGTGCGGCCGAACGCACGCGGACGTGTGTTCGGCGGGGTACCGGGGGGTCTCCCGCGCTTGCGGGCGGCAGGAGCCGCTCGCCTGGTCCTCACCCGGGGCACCCCACCGCGGAGGAGGGTTGCCGGCCAGCGAGCCGGGGCTTGACGCTGGCGCTCATGACCTGGCTCCATGATGCGCGACGCCGTGCCCCTCGCGCCTACCCCGTCTCACCCACCGAACTCCCCCGCCACCGTACGCGCCGCCCGGCGGGCAGGATGAGCGCATGACCTTCCACGCCGACGAGTACAAGGCCGCCGCGGGCCGCTACCGCGCCGGGATGCCCTACCGCCGCACCGGCCGCTCCGGGCTCGACCTGCCCGCCATCTCCCTCGGGCTCTGGCACAACTTCGGCGACGACGTGCCGCTGGAGCGCCAGCAGGCGACGCTGCGGCGCGCCTTCGACCGCGGGGTGACGCACTTCGACCTTGCGAACAACTACGGGCCGCCCTACGGCAGCGCCGAGCGGAACTTCGGCGCGATCTTCGCCCGCGACTTCCGCCCGTACCGCGACGAGCTGGTCATCAGCTCCAAGGCCGGCTACGACATGTGGCCCGGCCCCTACGGCCAGGGCGGCGGGTCGCGCAAGTACATCACCGCCTCGTGCGACCAGTCGCTGCAGCGGATGGGGCTCGACTACGTCGACATCTTCTACAGCCACCGCTTCGACGAGACGACCCCGCTCGAGGAGACGATGGGCGCGCTGGACTCGCTCGTGCGCGCCGGCAAGGCGCTCTACGTCGGCATCTCGTCCTACTCCGGGCCCCGGACCCGGGAGGCCGTCGAGATCCTCCGCGCGCTGGGCACCCCGCTGCTCATCCACCAGCCGTCGTACTCGATGCTCAACCGGTGGATCGAGGAGGACCTGCTCGACGTGCTCGGGGTCGAGGGCGTGGGCTGCATCGCGTTCTCCCCGCTCGCCCAGGGCATGCTGACGAACAAGTACCTCAAGGGCATCCCCGAGGGCTCGCGCGCCGCGCAGGGCAAGTCGCTCGACCCCGAGCTGCTCACCGAGACCTCGCTCAAGCACGTGCGGGCGCTCGACCGGATGGCGAAGGCGCGGGGGCAGTCCCTGGCGCAGATGGCCCTCGCCTGGGCGCTGCGCGACCCGCGGGTCACCTCCGTGCTCATCGGGGCGTCCTCGGTCGAACAGCTCGACAACAGCCTGGACGCGGTGCAGAACCTGTCGTTCACCGACGCCGAGCTCGCGAAGATCGACAAGCACGCGGTCGACGGGGGCATCAACCTGTGGAAGACCTCGAGCGACCACTGAGTTACACCTCGTCATGAGCGAGAAATACATCCCGAGCCCCAGTACCTGGGTGCGCGAGCAGGTCCAGCAGATCGAGGCCGAGGGCACGACCCGCGCGGTGTCCGTGATGGACCGCCCCGTCGTCCTGCTGACGATGCGGGGCGCGAAGACGGGCGCCGTCCGGAAGGTCCCGCTGATGCGGGTCGAGCACGACGGCGTCTACGCGGCCGTCGCGAGCAAGGGCGGCGCCCCCGAGCATCCGCAGTGGTACGCCAACCTCCAGGCGAACCCGCGGATCCGGCTGCAGGACGGCACCGAGTCGTGGGACGCGACCGCCCGCGAGGTCACCGGCGAGGAGCGCGAGCAGTGGTGGGAGCGGTGCGTCGCCGCCTACCCGCCGTACGCCGAGTACCAGACCAAGACCGACCGGCTCATCCCGGTCCTCGTCCTCGAGCCCACCGCCGACCGGTGACCTGACCGCAAGCGTCCCTGACCGGGACCGGCCGCCGGGCTCAGCTCTCGGACGCTCGCGAGTCCGTGTCGCGCGCGAGCGCCGAGTGCTCGAGCCGGCGGAACCACAGCAGGCCCAGGACGGGCAGGACGAGCGGCACGAACCCGTAGCCCTGGCCGAAGTGCGACCACACCGTCTTGTCGGGGAAGGCCGCGGGCACGAGGAACGACGCCAGTCCCACGACGAGCACGCCGACGAGCTCGACGGCGCACGCGACGATGCCGACCCGCACCCAGCGGCCCCCGCGGGCGAGGCACCACGTGGCGAGGATGTAGACGACCGCGGCGAACGCCGACAGCAGGTACGCGAGCGGCGCCCGCTCGAAGTACTCGGAGATCTGCAGCACCGAGCGCCCGGTCGCGGCGAGCGCGAGCACGCCGTACACGACGACGAGCAGGACGCCGGGGCCCCCGAGGGCGCGGCGGGAGGCGTCAGCCATAGGACACCCAGATCTGCAGGAGGCGTGCGGTCATGACGGCGACGGCGAAGGCCCCGACCGCGACCGCGCCCATCGCCCACCGGGACTTCTCCTTGATGGCGAGGAAGGCCGTCCCCACCGGGATCACCGGCAGGCTCACGAGGTAGGCGACGAAGGTGGCGCGCTCGGCCGAGTCGGTGATGTGGCCGAGGTCGAGCAGCCCGCCGACGAGCAGCACGACCAGGCCGAGCTCGACGAGACCCGCGAGGAGCAGGAGCAGGTCGTCGATGAGGCGGTCGCGGACGGCGTACCAGATGGCCACGACGCACAGGATGGCCGACGCCCCGACGACGGCGTACGTCAGCGGCTCGATCACGCGCTCACCCTAACCGCGGGGTCCGGGCCGGCCGGAGCCCGGGTGCGAGACTTCCTCCATGACCACCGCACAGCTCGGCGACGTCGAGATCGCCTACGAGGTCGACGGCCCGGAGGACGGCGAGCCGATGCTGCTGCTCATGGGGCTCGGCACCCAGCTCGTCGCGTGGCCGGCGGACGTCGTCGACGGGCTGGCCGAGCACGGCTACCGGGTCATCCGACTCGACAACCGGGACATCGGCCTGTCCTCCCGCACCGAGAGCCCGCCGCCCACCCGCGGTGACGTCATGCGCGCGTTCGTCCACCGTCGCGCCGCGCGCCCCGACTACCTGCTCTCGGACATGGCCGAGGACGCCGTCGCGCTGCTCGACCACCTGGACGTCGCGCAGGCTCACGTCGTCGGGGTGTCGATGGGCGGGATGATCGCCCAGCAGCTGACCATCGACCATCCGGAGCGGGTGCGGACGCTCACCTCGATCATGTCGAACACGGGCAACCGGCGGAGCGGCACCGTGTCGCTGCGGCTGCTGCCCACCATGGCGCTGTCGCTGACGACCCCGCGGCCCACCGACGAGGAGGAGGCGGTGCGCCTGGGCGTCGAGGGCTGGCGGCTCATCGCCGGGCCGCACTTCGACGAGGACGAGATCGAGGAGCAGGTGCGGTACGCGGTCGCGCGCAGCACGAGCCCGATCGGGGCGGTGCGCCAGCTGCTCGCCATCCTCGGCAGCCCGGACCGGACGGAGGCCCTGCGCCGGGTCGACGTGCCGACCCTCGTCATCCACGGCCTCGCCGACCCCCTGGTTTCCTGGAGCGGCGGCGTCGCGACAGCGCGGGCGGTGCCGGGCTCCCGGCTGCTGCTGTTCCCCGACATGGGCCACGACCTGCCGAAGCCGCGGCGCGCCGAGATCGTCGAGGCGATCGCCCGCAACGCCGCCCGCGCGGCGATCCACCCGGCCGCGGACTGACGCTCGGGCGCACGACGGCCGCCGGGCCCGGCTGGGGCTCGGCGGGGCGTCGGTCAGTGCAGGGAGTCGGTCAGTGCAGGAGTCGGTCAGTGCAGGGAGTCGGCGACGGCGTCGACGAGCAGACGGATCTCGTCCTCGGTGATGACGAGCGGCGGCGCGAGCCGGATCGTCGACCCGTGCGTGTCCTTGGCGAGGACGCCCCGCTCCATGAGGCGCTCGCTCATCGTCCGCCCGCTCGGCCCACCGGGCTCGATGTCGAGCCCGGCCCACAGCCCGCGCACCCGGATGGCCGCCAGGCCGTTCCCGACGAGCGGGCGCAGCCCGGCCTCGAGCAGCGCCCCGGCGTCGGCGGCCCGGCGCTGGAACTCGCCCTCGGCGAGCATCGTGACGACCTCGTGGCCGATGGCCGCCGCGAGCGGGTTGCCACCGAACGTCGAGCCGTGCGAGCCGGGCGTCACGACGTCGAGCACCGCGTGGTCCGCGGCGATGGCGGACACCGGGTAGAGGCCACCGCCGAGGGCCTTGCCCATGACGTAGATGTCGGGGACGACGTCCTCGTGGTCACACGCGAAGGTGCGCCCGGTGCGGGCCAGGCCGGACTGGATCTCGTCCGCGATCATGAGGATCCCGGCCTCGTCGCAGATGGCGCGGACCTCGCGCAGGAAGCCCTCGGGCGGGATGACGACCCCGCCCTCGCCCTGGATCGGCTCGAGCAGGACCGCGACGGTCGTGTCGGTGATGGCGGCGCGGACCGACTCGGCGTCGCCGTACGTCACGGCACCGAAGCCGGGGGTGTACGGGCCGTACTCGTCGCGCGCGACCTTGTCGTCGGAGAAGCTGACGATGGTCGTCGTGCGGCCGTGGAAGTTGCCCTCCATGACGATGATGTCGGCCTCGCCCTCGGGGACGCCCTTGACCCGGTACCCCCACTTGCGGGCGACCTTCAGGGCGGTCTCGACGGCCTCGGCACCGGTGTTCATCGGGAGGATGACCTCCTTGCCGGTGAGCTGGGCGAGGCTCTCGGCGAACGGGCCGAGGGTGTCGTTGAAGAACGCCCGGCTCGTCAGGGTGAGGCGGTCGAGCTGCGCGTGGGCCCGGGCGAGGAGCCGCGGGTGGCCGTGCCCGAAGTTGAGCGCCGAGTAGCCGGCGAGGCAGTCGAGGTAGCGGCGGCCCTCGACGTCGGTCACCCAGGCGCCCTCGCCGTGGCTGAGGACGACGGGCAGCGGGTGGTAGTTGTGGGCGGCGTACCGCTCCGTCAGCTCGATGTGGGCGGCGGAGTCGAGCGTGCTCATTCGGTCCTGATCCTGCCGGGTCTCGGTCATCGTCATCCTCCTTCTCGGTGCCGCGACTCTAACGAGTCCGGGCGGTCAGTCATTCCACAGGCCGGCGATGCGCGGCGCGATGCGCCGCCCGTGCTCGCGGGCCCGGTCCAGGACGGTCGACCCGCGCGTCGTGTCGAGCGGGTTGGCGCCCATCGCCCACAGGTCCTTGGCGTCCGGGACGACGACCTGGGACTTGCTGTGGCGGCGCAGCGCCCACGCCTGGACCCGCGGCAGCTCGTAGACCTGACCGCCGACGGGGTAGGGCGCGAGGACGAGGACGCGGGCGTGGCCGGCGGCGAGGTCGACGTTCGCGATGGAGCGCAGGCCGCCGTCGACGTAGTGGCGACCGGCGATCTCGACCGCGGGGAACACCCCGGGGACGGCGCAGCTGGCGGCGACGGCCCGCTCGAGGGGGACCCCGCCGGAGCCGTCGAAGACGACCGACGTGCCGGTCTCGGCGTCGACGGCGGTGATGAGGAGGCGGCCCTCGGGCCACTCCCGGCCGACGAGCCCGAAGCCGACGGTGTCGAGCCACTCCTCCTCGGTCGCCGTCGTGGCCGACAGCGCGGCCCGGCTGACGATGGCCCGACCGTCGCGGGGGTCGCGGCTCAGCTGGGCTCGCAGGTAGCGGCCGGCGTCGGTGGGTCGCAGCCGCCCCACCTCGGTCATCGGGGCACCCTGCCGGACGAGGTCGAAGGCCTCGTCGTCGGTGCCGAGACGCAGGTGGGCGGCGACCATCGAGCCGGCCGACGTGCCGATCATGGTGTCGGCGTTGCGGATGTCGATGCCGGCGTCCCGCAGGCCGAGGACGATGCCCGCCTCCCACGCGATGCCGGTGACCCCACCGCCGGCGAAGACGACGGCGCGGTCGAGGGTGACCTCAGGCCGCTGCCAGTCGGCGAAGACGCTGGAGGCGCCGTCGACGTACCGGGTCGGCGCGCCGTCGGGGGTGCCGAACCCGTCTGCCTCCGGGCCCGCCTGCTGGACTTCGGTGCCGGTCGTCGCCGGCTCCGTCGAGGTCTCCTGGGCGTCCGCGACCGCCTCGTCTGCGTCCCCGCCCCCCTCGTAGGCGTTCGCGACCGCCGACTCCGCGTCTGCGATCCGCGTCAACGACGTCGCCGCGTGCTCCGGGGTCGCTGGATCCGTCGAGGTCCGGCCCTGCTCGGTCGATTCAGTCACCCCTCGATTGTCCGGCCTGCCGGAGGGGCTCATGACCGTCCCGGGGGTGAGTGTGCTCACCCCCGCCGCATCCCACGCCGGACCCCCCCCCGGCCGACACGGCGTCGTTTCAGGCCGCGTCGCCCCGATCAGGCTGCGTCGCCGCCGGTCAGGACGCGGACCAGCTCGAGCGGGACGCTGACGAGGTCGTCCCCCACCCGCACCTGGCACCGGGTGGCACCGACGAGCTCGACCTCACCGGCACGCCCCTGCCATGGCCCGTCCGCCACCTCGACGTGGTCGCCGAGCCGGGGCGGGACGACGGCCCGGGCGGACACCTCGGTGCGCCTGAGCGCGGCGAGCTCGGCGGCGTGCGACGGGGGCAACGTGGCCGGACTGCCGCGGTAGCTCCACGTGAAGAGGTGCTGCGGGTCGAAGCGTCGTGAGCAGCGCCCGCACGACATGAGGCGGGTCGGGGCCCGGTGGCGGGTGCGCTCGTGCCCGGCCCGGCAGCGACCGACCCAGTCGCCCGGCACCCGCGGTGAGTCGGGCGAGACACAGCGCTCACCGCTGCACCCGATGCGCCGCGCGGTGGCCCGCCACACCTCGTCGTGCCCGTGCGCCGGCCCGACGAGGGCGTGGGCGATCTCGTGGAGCAGGGTGTCGCGGACCTCGTCCTCGGAGTGCAGCCGGGTCAGCGGCCCGCTGATCCCGATCTGACGGGGCCCGAAGCGGCACACCCCGGCCCGGGTCTTGGCCCGGTCGGCGACGACGGTCCACCCGTGGAGGTTGTGCTCGTGCAGCAGCCGCCGACCCATGGCGAGCGCGTGTTGCACGTCCATCCGGCACCTCCTGAGCCCTGCCCGCGTCGCGGCCGTGCGCCGATCGACGTCTGCGACAACCGTAGGCGCAGCCACCGACAGAGGCGGGGCGACGCACCGACCGCGCGGCCCACCTGGGGACAACCGAGGGCAGCGCCCCGCCCTGTGGACGAGGCGGGCGCTGCGGCCCGGCGACGCCGTGGCGCCCGGTGCGGGCGCTCAGTTGGTGTAGAGCCTCGACCGCGCCTCGCGCACGCTCAGGGTCACCGGCTCCCCCGGCAACGCCACCTGCCCGGGGATGTCGATCCAGCCGCTGCCGCCGACCCGGAACTGCCCGGTGTAGACGATGTCGGCCCGCACCTCGTGCTCCCCCGGCGAGGTGTAGGTGTGGACCACCGAGCCGTCCGGGTGCGGACCGCCCAGGTCGGTGGTCGGGCCGATGGTCCGCTCCCCGAGGTGGTACGTGACGCTCTTCAGCCGGGGCCGCACTTCGACCGCGTAGCCCAGCAGCCGCGCAGGGTCGGGTCGATCCACCTCGTCGGGGCCGAAGCCGTCGTCGGGGAAGACCACCTCGAAGTACGTCGGCAGGTTGACGAGCGTGACGTCACCCTCGGGCTGGATGTTGACCGACGCCACCGTGAAGTCGGTGTCGTGGAAGGCCTCCCGGATCATGGCCATCGTCAGCGTCCTGCCCGCGCCGGGCACCTGGTCCGGCCAGCACGTCAGGTCCACGGGCTGCCACTGACCCGGTGGACCCGCGAGCGGGGTGCCGTCCGCCTCGACGAGCCGCCGGAACACGGCCACAGCCGGGCCGTCCCCGCCGCCGGATGCGATCCGGCACAGGCCCCAGGACTGCGGACACAGGTTGCCCGCGTCCCGGTCCCCCGGTTTCGGGTTCCCGCACACGGACACCGCGGCGTAGTCGTGGAACGGTCCCTTCGCGACGACATTCCTGAAATAGCTGCGCCCCAGTGCTTCCAGGTCCTCACGGGTCGCCGTCCGCACCACAGATCCGGCATCCGACAGATTCCCCATGGCACCTCCCCCCGGAGGCTCATCAGCACCGACCGCCGGAGCGCTGAGCCCGAGGACGACCGCCGCGATAAGCGAGATGGCTCTCATTCGGACGCCTCGATCCCAAGGACCCTCCAACCCTCGCCCGACCACTTCAGAGCAGCGTTTGCCCGCGCATCACCCCTCTGGTCGCCACCAACACGATTCCCATTGGCATCCACAATGTCTGCCCCGTGCTGGGTGAACTCCACGTACAAGTAGGCCTCATTGCCTGGAGCACCGGCAAAGGGTTCCGCCTTCTCGAGGGTGAGGGGCGCGCGCTCGTACCTTTGACTCTGATCAGCCAATCGGCGCGCCGTCGTCTCCGACTTGGCGCAGAACTGGCAGTCAGGGTCGCTGAGGGATGCGATCAGGCCGGGGCGCGGCTCGGTCCAAGCCACGTTGAACTGCTCGAAGAAGTACTTGACGAAGGCTTCGGCGCCGGCGTCGGTCTGCTGTCTGGCTGCGGCGGGGATGTCGGGGCCGCTCGGGCTGGGGCTCGGCGAGGGCGAGGCGGACGGCGACGCGCTCACCGACATGCTGGGCGTCGCATCGGGGCTCGGCGTCGGGGCGGTGGGCGAGCCGCCGGACGCGCTGCAGCCCGCGACCACGACAACCCCGAGCACCCCCACGACGCCCAGCCGGAACCGGTGACCGTGCCCCATCGAAACCTCCCCGGCCACCCCCGTGGCGACCCCCGTCGGAACCACGCTAGCCAAAGCCGCGGAAACCGCCAGCCGAGTTATCCACAGGCGGGTGATCTCGCAGGTCAACGGCGGTCCGACGGCCCAGGATCGGCATGGCCCGATCAGGCTATGGACGGGGTCATTTCCGCGCCGGATGATCCATTGACGACGGCGCAGTCGTGCGGCGCAGAGGGGGCCCAGTTGGCGGTCGAGACCGAACCTCCGGCATCACGCTCGAGCGGCGCGCGCAACGCGGTACGCGACGCGTGGTCCTCCCTGCGCTCGGTCTTCCTCAACCCCGCCCTGCGTCGCATCCAGCTCGCCCTCGCGGGGTCGATGGTCGGCGACTGGGCCTACTCCACGGCGGTCATCGTCTGGGCGTACGGCGTGGGCGGGGCCAAGCTGATCGGCATCTGGAGCGCCGTCCGGCTCCTCATGATGGCCGTCGCGGCACCTCTGGGCGCGACCCTCGCAGACCGCTTCCCCCGCAAGCTCGTGCTCATCGCCTCCGACGTCACCCGGGCGGTCCTCGTCCTCGTCGCCACCGCCATGCTCGTCGCCGACGCACCCACACTGGCCATCCTCGTCGTCGCGACCCTGGTGTCCCTCGTCGGCTGCGTGTTCCGCCCCGCGCAGATGGCGTGGCTGCCCTCGCTCACCGACAAGCCGGAGGAGCTGGCGGCCGCCAACGGGGCGTCGAGCACGATCGAGAGCCTCGCGTTCTTCCTCGGCCCGGCCCTGGGCGCCCTGCTCATCGCGACGACCAGCGTCGAGGTCGTCTTCGTCCTCAACGCCCTGACGTTCCTGTGGTCGGCCTTCCTCATCACCGGGATCCATCCGGTCGCCTCGGCATGCCCCACCGACGAGACCGACGAGACCACCCGGACCGAGGGAGCCGACAGCGACGCCCCGCCCCCCGAGGGGATGCTCCGCGAGATGGCCGGGGGCTTCGTCCACATCGCCAAGGACCGCGACCTCACCATGGTCGCGTTCCTCGTCAGCACCCAGACGATCGTGGCCGGCGCCTCGGTGGTGTTCGGGGTCGTCTTCGCGGTCGAGATCCTCGGCACCGGCCCCGAAGGCGTCGGCATCATCGACTCGGCCTTCGGGGTGGGTGCCATCGTCGGCGGGTTCGTCGCCATCGCCCGCGCCGCGAAGAACCGGATCGCCAGCGACCTCGCCCTCGGCACCGCGCTGTGGTCGCTCCCGCTGCTGCTCGTCGTCGCATTCCCCTCACCCGTCACCGTGTTCGCGGCCGTCATCCTCCTCGGCTTCGGCAACCCACTCGTCGACGTCAACTTCGTGACGATCGTCCAGCGCCTCGCCCCCGACCACGTCCTCGGCCGGGTCTTCGGCGCGTACGAGGGCGTCCTCATCGCGACGATGGCCCTCGGCGCCGTCGTCACCCCCCTGCTCCTGGACGGCTTCGGCATCCGGTGGACGATGCTCGTCCTCGCCCTGGTCGTCGGGCTGCCGGCCCTGCTCTCCCTCCCCCGCTGCCTGCGCCTCGACGCGACCCTCCAGCCGCCCGAGCACCTCGACCTGCTGCGGGGCATCCCGATCTTCGCCCCGCTCGCCCCCGGCGCCCTGGAGGGCCTGGCCCGCGGGCTCGGCCGCCGGCACGTGGCACGTGGCACCCAGGTCATCGGCACCGGCGAGGAGTCGGACCTCTTCTTCATCATCGAGGGCGGCCGCGTCCAGGTCACCCAGGACGGCACGGTGCTGCGCGAGGAGGGCCCGGGCGAGTTCTTCGGCGAGATCGGCCTGCTCCGCGACGCGCCCCGCAGCGCGACGATCACCGCCGTCGAGGACACCGACCTGCTCACCATGACCCGCGAGGACTTCCTCGCGGCGGTCCGCGGCGCCGAAGAGTCGATGGCGGCGGCCAACGAGGTCGTCCTCCGCAGGCTGGGGCGCGCATGAGGGCGAGCGGCCCGGCGAGCGGCGCAGCTAGGCGGGTTTGAGCTTCCCGTCGTGCGGCACCGAGCAGCCCCCGGCTCACGGTTCTGCAACCAGTGCGGGGCACCGACCTCCGCCGCCCGGGCGGACCCGCAGCCACGCCTCGTGCCCCGGCACCGTCAGGGGTGCCGGGGTGTGGGGCAGGGTCACGCGGGTTCTCGGGCGGCGAGCTGCGCCAGCCGCAGGTCGTAGGAGCCCACGGTGACGTCCCACTTCACCCGCTGGCCCTCGCCGTCGGAGACGACCTCGCCCGTCAGCCGTCGCTGATGGACCACGGTGTGGTGGCGCTCGCACAACAGGGCGGCGTTGCACAGGTCGGTGGCGCCGCCGTCGGCCCAGTGGACGAGGTGATGCGCGTCGGTCCACTGCGCGGGCATGTCGCAGCCGGGGTAGGTGCAATGCCGGTCGCGCAGCCACAGCCGCCGGGTCTGGCCACCGGTGAACAACCGGCGGGCCCGCCCCAGGTCGGCAACCTCGGCCACGCCGTCGAGGACGACCGGGACGACCTGCGCATCGCACGCGAGCCGCCGCGCGGTCTCGGGCGCGAGGTGCACCCCGGCCTCCGGCCCGGCGACGGTCTCGGCCGCCCCGGTCACCCCGGTGCGCAGCGTCTCGAGAGGAACCTGGACCAGGAGCGTCGTCTTCGCGTGCGGCCCCACCTGGTCGCCGGCAGCCACGGCCCGGCGCACGAGCGAGACCAGGGCCTCGCCGCGGCGGCGCTCGCCGGAGCGCAGGTCACGCTCACCCTCGGTCGGCCGCGGTGCGGACAACGGCCCCAGCGCCGCCTCGAGCACGGCCCGGCCCTCGGGATCGAGCGTCAGCCGGTACTCCGCCAGCCCGAGCGGGTCGACCCGAGGCCGGGACAGCGCGACGAACCGCCTCGCCGCGTCCTGCTCGCGCTGGAGCACCCCGTCGCGGCCGTACCGGGCCAGGATCGCGGACCGCAGCTGCCGGCAGGCGCCCGGACCGTGCTGCTCGGTGACCTCGACCATCCCGGCGACGACGGCCTCCTCCACCCCTTCGGCCAGCAGCGGGCGCAACCGGTCGGCCTCGGCCACGACGACCGCCGCCGAGCGCACCGGCAGGCTGCCTCCCTGCACAGCCGCCTTGACCGGCGAGTTGCCCGGCACCGCGAAGGCCTCGGCGACCGCGACCACCTGCGCCGCGCCCCCGGCACGCCACGTGGGCGCGTGCGCCCGGAGCCACTGCACCGGCGTCATCGCCCGCTCGTCGCGCCGCGGCTCACCCCGCTCGACGGCCTCGCGGACCACCGCCACCGTCGCCGCCTCGCACGCCTGATGGAGGCCACCGATCTCACCTGCGAGCTCCCCGAGCGCGGCGCCACCGGCCCGCCACAGGTCCGCGGGCAGCGCGCGCAACGCCGAGACCGCGTCGGCGATCGCCGAGCGGTGCTCGTCGAGTGCGGATCCCCCTGCCATGACCCGACACTACGGGCGACCACCGACACTGCCCCAGCCCCGGAGACGCATCTGTGGACGACTCCCGCCGAACCACGGATCTGTGGACAACCCGCCGCCCGCCGGGCGAAACAGCCTGGGGCACAGCCCTGTCGGACGACCGGATGGCCGCGCCGGACCACCTACCCGACCATCTATCCGACCGCCTGTCGGACCCCTCCCCTATCGTCTCCACCAGCTCACGAGTGACGGTGCGAAGCCCTGGCTGGCCGTCCGGCAACCTCTGCCGCAGAGGTGCCCCAGGTGACGAGCAGGTCCATCCGACAACAGCGGACTCCGCCGGGCGAGCGCCCAGGGGTCCCGACCCCTGAAGGAGCAACGATGCCCACTCCCCTTTCCGGCACCCCCGAAGACCGCAGCCACCGCCCGCCGCGCCGCTACTACGTCCCGATCGTCCCGCCACGGACTCCCCCGCGGCCCCCCAGCGGCGCGACGAACCCCTACCGCGACATCGCGTTCGGCAGCCTCTTCGACCCGACGGCGCCCCCGCACGACGACGAGACCCTGCGCGAGCTGTGCCGGGGCATCAACTGGTCCCGTGAGCACACGGAGACCCCGGTGATGGAGGGCGTCGCGGCCATGCTGCTGCAGCACGCGATGCGGGCCCTGCACGACCGCGGCCTCGACCCGTGGTCCTGGTGCGACGGCCGGGAGACCGGCGTCCCGCCCCTCCTCGAGGACTGACCCGCCCGACCCCCGGCCGCACGCACGCGGGCGGCCGTCGCCCCGGTCCGGGACGGCGGCCGCCGGCGTGCGGTGGCAGCGGAGGTCAGGCGACCCGCGCCTGCGGCGCCGTCTTGGCCGTCATCGCCGGGTCGCGCACGACGACGTCACCCAGCGCGTCGTCGATCGCCTGCATCGCCGACGCCTCGAGCCGGACGCCCGCGGCCTTGACGTTGCTCTCGACCTGCTCGGGGCGCGACGCCCCGACGATCGCCGCGGCGACGTTGTCGTTCTGCAGCACCCACGCGATGGCGAGCTGGGCCATCGTCAGGCCCGCCTCGTCGGCGATGGGCTGCAGCTTCTGCACCCGCGTGAGGATGTCGTCGTCCATGAACCGCTTGATCATGTCGGCGCCGCCCTTCTCGTCGGTGGCGCGCGAGCCGGCGGGCGGGGCCTGCCCGGGCTTGTACTTGCCGGTGAGGATGCCCTGGGCGATGGGGCTCCACACGATCTGGCTGACGCCGAGCTCCTCGCTCGCGGGCACGACCTCGCCCTCGATGACCCGCCACAGCATCGAGTACTGCGGCTGGCTCGAGATGAGCTGGATGCCGAGGTCCTTCGCGAGCGCGTGCCCGGCGCGGATCTGGTCGGCGGTCCACTCGCTGACCCCGATGTAGAGGGCCTTGCCCTGCCGGACGACGTCGGCGAAGGCCTGCATCGTCTCCTCGAGCGGGGTCTCGGTGTCGTACCGGTGCGCCTGGTACAGGTCGACGTAGTCGGTCTGCAGGCGGGTCAGCGACCCGTTGATCGACTCGAGAATGTGCTTGCGGGACAGGCCGGTGTCGTTCTTGCCGCCCGGGCCGGTGGGCCAGTAGACCTTCGTGAAGATCTCGAGGCTCTCGCGGCGCTCGCCCTTGAGGGCCTCACCGAGCACCGTCTCGGCCTTGGTGTTGGCGTACACGTCGGCGGTGTCGAAGGTGCTGATGCCGTGCTCCAGCGCGGCCCGCACGCACGCCGTCGCCGCGTCGTTCTCGACCTGGGAGCCGTGGGTGAGCCAGTTGCCGTAGGTGATCTCGGAGATCTTGAGTCCGCTGTTGCCGAGGTATCGGAAGTCCATGGCCTCACCGTAAGCCTCACCCCCGACGCCGTGGGGCGCCGGGGGCGAAGGTCAGACAGCGGCGGCGTCAGGCCGGGGCGCTGACCCCCGGGCGCCGGTCGTCGGACGCCTCGCCGAGGGCGTTGCGGCAGAGCCGTGCGAGGAGGTCGGCGAGCTCGGGCATGTCGTCGAGGGGCAGCGGGCGCAGCGGGCCGTCGGGGGTGTGCGTGACCCAGCGCAGGCCCGAGCCGTAGCGGTGCAGCAGCGCCTCGGCGTCGACGTTGAGGTCGGCGACCGCGAGGTCGACGCGGGACAGCTCGACGACCCCGATGGCGGACAGGTCGTCGTGCCGGCCGCGGTGCGTCGCCTGCAGCGCGTGGCAGCGCACCGCCGTGAGCCCCGGAGCGGCGGCGAAGGCCTGACGGGCCACCGCGATCAGCAGCCCGGCAACGACCTGCCGGTGCAGCTGCGCCCGGTGCGAGCGCGACGCCCGCCGGATCGACAGGTCGCCCCCGACGAGGTGCACCGACTCCGACGGCAGGACGTGCTCGCCGGGGATGAGCACGGCGACGTCGAGCAGCCCGCCGGCCACCGAGACCGGCGAGGCCGGGGTGTCGGTGGACTGGAAGACCCCGCGCAGGTGCTGCTCGACGACGACGGGGTCGTTGCCGCACAGCGCGTTCCACCAGGCGTCGAGCCGGCGCTCCTCGCGCTCGGTCCAGTTGCTGCTGGCGGCCATCGCCTCGTCGATGTCGTGGTGGGCCATCTCTTCAGCGGTCCGAACGGCGCGACGCCGGTTCGACACGTCGAACCAGCGGACTCCCTCTCGCGCCAGCTCGGCCCGCCGGCGGCGGATGGCGTCCTCGTTGACCGGCTGCCGGTCGGCGACGACCGGCCGCTGGACGGGGGGGTACCACGCGCGGTGGAGCGAGACGAGGGCGTCCTCCTCCTCGAGGATCGCCTGGGCGCGCTCCGCCTTGGCCGGGGAGACGGTGGAGGACACGCGGACGAGGGTGCGACTGGGCGCCGGCCCCGTGGAACGGGTGATGCCGTGGGATCCCTGTTCGGTCGCGCTCTGACGTGGCAGCCTGAGGCTGCCCCGACCGAAGGTGTCCTGAAGCCCGGGGCTCGGCACACGGAAGCTGGTGGCGGACACCAGCCCCACCGATACGTTCACTCGTCCGTCTCCTACTCCTCCCCTGCGTAAGCGGAATTATTCCCCGGGCCGCCCACTTTGCGGGGCACTTGACCCTTCTTTACCAAGTTGAGGGAGGTTCTTTACCTTCTCCTTACCCTCACGTCACAGGTGGCACTGATAAGGGCTGGGCGGTATCACCGCGGACGCGCCGGCCTCCTCCCCTCCGACGGCACCGTCGAGCGACGGACTGCCCGCTCCCAGGAGGTCCGCCGTGTTCAACGAGAAGATGATGTACAGCCGGGGTTTCGACCAGCGCGGCAAGCTGCAGTCGGCCGTGCCGTGGGCGCTCGGCCCGGACTCCCCCGTGTGGGACGACGACAGCGAGACCACGCACGCGCTGGCCCGTCAGTACGTCGACCTCAAGGTCGACCAGAGCCGGCGGATGGTCGAGTCGCTCGAGAAGCTCGTCGAGACGATGAACGCGCTGCCGAGCACCGCCGCCACCCAGCGCGCGCCGCAGGTCATCGGCCGGCTCGAGCAGCCGGACGGGTCGCCGGCCGAGCGCGTTCAGGTGACCCTGGAGGTCGCCGGGGGCAGCGCGTCCGACTCGCGCACCGCCACCGCGCTCACCTCGTCCGACGGCAGCTTCGTCATCGCCCTGCCCGTGGGGGCCCGCGGCACCGACGTCGCCGTCGCCCTCGTCGCCACCTCCCGCGACGGCGTGCAGCGCGTGGCCGACGCCCTGCGCCACCTCCAGCCCAGCGGGGTCCTGCCCCCGGTCCGGCTCCCCCAGGCCGCTCCCCCGCTGCCCCCGAGCCTCATCGCCGCGCTGCGCGACCTCGTCGACGGCATCGCGACGACCGAGGACGACGAGCCGGGGCACCGGCACGGCTCCACCCCCGCCATCGCGGTCGGCGAGGACGACTGCATGGTCGTCTTCCGCAAGGACTCCTCCAGCGACCGCTTCCCGTACGGAGTGCTGTTCCGCCTCACCGACCCCGCGCTCAGCGAGCCGACCCTGCGCTTCGGCCTGCCGACCAAGTTCGACAGGAGCGGCACGTCGTTCACCTTCTACGGGCCGACCTCCCCCGAGACCCGGCTCGCCCGCAAGCTGTCCCGGATGCGCTTCCACCTCACCGAGCGCGTCCCCGTGGACCGGCCGATCGACGTCGAGGCGTTCCGCGAGGGCCTGGCCGTCGACCGGCCCTGGGGCGGGGTGCCCGTCGCCGGGTCGCTCGCCATCGGCTACGTCGTCCAGATGGCGCAGCGGTGGACCCCGCTCGGCCTCGCGCTCGGCGACCTCGTCTACTCGCTGCCGCTGGCGCCCGGGGAGCAGCAGCGGGTCGCGGTCATGGAGCGCAGCGCCTCCTCCAGCGTCGTCGAGAGCGAGCGGCTGGACTCCAGCGAGCAGATGTCCTTCGCCGAGCGGGACGAGTCCTCGGCCACGTCGACGTTCGCGTCGGCGTTCAACGAGGTCGCCTCCGGCGGGTCGCACTACGACACCGAGGCCAGCTCGTTCTCGGTCGCGGCCGCGGTGGGCGGCGGCGGGGTGTTCCCGTTCGGCTGCGTCGCCGGCGGGGTGGCGACGAGCTTCGGCACCTCGAGCTCGTCGGGCAACACGAACACGTGGATGAACGGCGCCCGCAACTCGACGTCGCAGGCCGCGCAGAACACGCACGCCTCGGTGCAGCGCCAGGCCGCGGCGCGGCGCAGCTCGTCGCGGACCGCGATGCGGCTGGCCACGGCACACGAGACGACCGAGATCGTCACGAAGGTCATCACGAACCACAACAAGACCCGCGCCCTGACGATGCAGTACTGGGAGGTGCAGCGGCTCTTCGACGTGACGACCGTCGCCGAGGGCGTCAACCTCGTCTGCCTCGTGCCGCTCGAGGTCATCAAGTTCCTGCCCCCCGGCATGCCGCCGCGCGTCACCGACGCCCCGGACACCCGCGACGAGGTGCTCGACCGGTACGGCCGGATGCTCACCCACGCCGACGTGCTGACCCGCGTGGTGCCGCGCCGGCACCGCCGCGGCCTGAGCCTGCTCACCGACTTCGCGGCGAACCCGACAACCGCCGTCGCCGACGAGAACGCCCCGTCGACCGAGGTGCTGACCATCCGGGCGACGGGCACGTTCCTCGCGACCGACGAGGTGTTCGTCACCGTCCTCGGCCGGCGCGGGATGCGGATCGGGCCGGTGCGCCTCGACGGCAACCCGGCGTACGCCCCGCCCACCGGCACGACCGCGCTCGCCTCGGAGGAGGCGCTGTTCGGGGCGCTGCGCCGGGCCCGGCAGTCCGCCACCCCGGTGCCGTGGACGGCCCGGGTGTCGCTGCCTCCGTCGCTGCCGCGCCAGGACGTCACCGGCTTCGAGATCACCCGCCGCACCCGGCGCCTCGACTACACCTTCGCCCCGCCGCTCGTCGCCGACCTCGGCACGGCCACCGGGATGCTCGGCCCGCTCGGGTCGCTCGGGGACGCCGTGCTCAAGGCCGCGCTCGACAAGCCGTCGGTCACCCGCTCGTACCGCTCGGACCGGATCGAGACCGAGCTCGGCGGCCCACGGGTCGGCACGTTCTCGGCGGTCCTCGACAGCCCCGGCGTCTCCGGCGGCGCGGGCGGCGGGACTCCGGTGCCCGGCGCGGTCGAGCTGGTGGCCGGCGGCTTCGGCGGCGGCGTCGAGCTGCCCTCGTCGACCTTCCCGGTCGCGGCCCGCGGCATCCCGCCGGTGCTGTCGTACGCGTCGGTGCTCGAGATCGAGAAGACCTTCCAGTGGGTCGTGCGCAACACGATGACGTGCAGCCTCGCCGTCTTCGCCTCGCTCACCCCCGAGGAGCGGGCGGTGATGCTCGAGCGCTACGAGATCGAGCTGCCCCCGGACGAGAACGGCAACGCCCGGCCCGGTGTGCCGCTGCTGTCGTGCATCACGAACAACGTCCTCGGCTGGTACGGCAACTCGATGGTGCTGCCGTTCATCATCCCGGCCGCGATCACCGAGGCCACGGGCAAGTGGCAGGTCGACGACGCCGGCGTGCGGCGGCTCGTCGAGCCCGGGATCACGACCGGCGACATCCAGGACGCGCTCACCCGCTTCCACACCGACGGGTTCGCCCCGCCGCGCTCGACGATCGCGCTGCCGACCAAGGGCGTGCTCGGCGAGGCCGTGCTCGGGCACTGCCCGTCGGCGGAGAAGATCGACCTCACCCGGTTCTGGAACTGGCAGGACTCCCCCGGCGACGAGGCGACCCAGATCGCCCCGGTCTCGATGCCCGGCAGCTCGCTGCTCACCGGGGCGTCGGCGCCGAGCGCCCTCACCGGGCTCACCCCGCAGATCCAGAACTTCAGCATGGCCCCGCCGACGGTCGACACCTCGCTGGCCACCGCGCTCATCGCCGCGGCCAAGGACGCCAAGGGCTTCGACATCGGGGCGCTGACCAACGCCGGCAACCTCACGACGCTCGGCGGCAAGACCATCGACACCGCCGAGGCCGCCCGCAAGGACGCCCTGGCGTCGGCGACGAAGCTCGCCGAGAAGGCGATGGAGACCTCGGCGAACATCTACACCGGGAAGAAGGCCGAGGCGGGCAAGGAGACCCCGAAGCCCGGCGGCGAGCCCAAGCCCAAACCGGAGCCGGGGCCCAACCCCGCCGAGCCCGACCCCGAGCCCAAGCCCACCCCGCCGCAGACGGCCTCGGTGCACTTCGCCCACGACGAGGACGACCTGACCGTCGCGCCGGCCCCCGCCGACGTCACCGCGCTCGACGCGCTCGTCACGAAGGCCAAGGACGCAGGAGCCACCGGCGCCGTCGTCCGCGGCTTCGCCTCCCCCGAGGGGACGGCCGCGCACAACGTCGACCTCGCCCACCGGCGCGCGGACGCCGTCATCGCGCACCTCGCGACGCTGGGCCTGACCGCCACCCGGGCCGAGGGCGGGGTCCTCGCCGGAGCCCCCGGCGACTTCCCGAAGCTGCGTCGCGCCGACGTCGCCTTCACCTACTGAGCACGAGAGAGGCCACGCTATGAGCACCCAGCCCGACGCCGCCGAGGACGCCCTCGTCCTCGCGCTCACCGAGGTCATCAAGGGCGCGACGAGCCCGGAGATCCAGCAGGCCCAGGCGCTGCTGCTCCGGCGGCTCGCGACCCAGGGCGACGTCATCCCGTCGCGGATCCCCGCGCCGCTCAACATCACCGAGGTCGGCGGGTACCTCAACCTTTTGGGCACGCTCGGGGAGACGCGGATGCGCCGCGACATGCTCGGCGCCACCCTCGGGCTCGCGACGAGCGGGCTCGAGGAGACCTTCGGGGTCTCGACGCCGCCGCTGCGGCTCACGGCCGTCGCGAACCACCGGCCGTCCGGCGCGGCCGGCGCCGGGGTGCCGCTGTCGGTCGGGGTCCGCGAGGACCTCGCGCCCTCGCTGGTGGCGGCCCTCGTCGACCTCCAGGCCGCGGGTGGGCTGCTGCCGCTGTGGTCGCCGCCGCCGGCGCTGCCCGCACCGTCCGGGGGCACCGGGGCACCCCCGGACCCGCTGCCCTTCCTCGGTCGCCAGGTGTGGGTCGCCCCCGCCGCGGCGACCACCGACCCCGAGAACGACCCGGTCGTGCTGGGCCGGGCGGCGAGCGACGCCGCACCGGGGTACCGGCTCGGCATCCGGGTCGCCGACGGGACGCCCGGCGCGACCACGGAACAGTGGACCGGTCTGGCGTGGGACGCGGTGGGGAGGGGCTTCGTCGAGCGCGATCTCGGCTCGGTGCCCATGCTCCCCATCGAGACCGCGCTGGCCGCGACGGTGTTCGTGGCGCGCCGGGTGCCCGTCGCGCCCAGCAGCCGGGGCGACTACGGCTGGGCCGTGCTCACCGCCACCGCCGGGCTGCTGCCCGGGGCGTCACGGCTCGGCGACGAGCTGGCACTCGTGTGGTCGGGCGACGACATCGGCGCGAGCGCCTTCGCTCCGCACGTCGACGCGCTGTGGGACGGCCGTCGCTTCACGATCTGAACAGGGTCAGGACGGCGAGTCGCCGGCGTCCGTGATCTGGAAGCGGGCGCTGAGGAGCCGCTCCCGTTCCGACGAGGGGCCGACCCGCAGCTCGAACTCGCCGGCCTCCACCACCCGGCGGCCCGTCCTGTCGACGAGCGTGCACTCGCTCGCCGCCACCGTGAGCTCCACGAGGGTGGACTCGCCCGGGGGGATCTCGACCTGTCGGAACGCCTTGAGCTCCTGGTCGGCCCAGGTGGCGGAGGTGACCGTGTCGCTGACGTAGCACTGCACCGTCTCCAGCGCCGGTCGTCGCCCGGTGTTCGTCAGTCGGACCGTGGCACGGACGATGCCGCTCGGCCCGACGGTCGGGGTGAGGACTCGCAGGTCCTCGTACGTGACGGTCGTGTACGACCGGCCGTGCCCGAACGGGTAGGCGGGCTCCTGGGTCAGGTCGGCGTACCGGTCGCCGTGCTGACCGCGGACCTGGTTGTAGAAGACGGGCAGCTGGCCCGCGTGGCGAGGGAAGGAGACGGGCAGCCGCCCGGCCGGCTCGACGAGCCCGAGGACGAGCTCGGCGACGGCCACACCGCCGCGCATGCCCGGGTTGCCCGCCCAGACCACGGCGGCCGCTCCGGCCGTCGAGGGCGGGAGGACGAGCGGCTTTGAGGCCACGACGACGACGACGACCGGCGTCCCCGTGGCGACCAGGGCGTCGAGCAGCGCGACCTGGCCGCCCTGCAGCTCGAGGGTCGCGGTCGAGCGCCCCTCCCCGACGAGCTCGATCCGGTCGCCGACGACGGCGACGACCCAGTCGGCGTCGCGAGCGAGGGCGGTCGCCTCGCCGAGGGCTGCGGCGTCGACCGGAGCCGGGACGACGACGGGCGGGCGGGGCTGGCCGTCAGGAAGGAGGCCAGAGGCGGGGTCGTCCGCGAACGCGACGATGCCGGCCCCCACCGCATGGTCGATCTGCCAGGACGCGGGGGCGAGGGCGCGGAACCCGTCGAGGACCGTCTCGGTGAGCTCGCGGGGGTGACCGTCCGGGAGCATCCAGCCGACCTGGCCCGAGGCGCCGGCCCAGTCGCCCAGCTGGGCGTGGGGGTCGTCGGCGTTGGGGCCCACGACGAGCACCCTGCGGGACGGCCGACCGTCGGCGGAGGCGCGCCCGTCGGCCCCGCGGACGCAGCCGCCGTCCAGCGGCAGCGTGCCGTCGTTGTCCAGCAGCACGACCGACCGCCGCGCCACCTCGAGGTTGAGCGCGGCGTGCTCGGGGCACCCGATGACGAGGCGCTGGCGTCGGGCATCCGGGCGACGCGGGTCCTCGAAGAGCCCGAGCCGGAACTTCAGGGCCAGGATTCGGGAGACGGCGGCGTCGATGTCCCCCTCGCCGACCAGGCCCGCCGCGACGGCGTCCTGCGCCGCCTCGAAGAACGCCGGCGTCGTCATCACGACGTCGTTGCCCGAGCGGACGGCGGCAGCGGCCGCGGCGACGTCGTCGGCGAAGATCCGCTGCTCCCACACCATCCGCCCGACGTTGTCCCAGTCGGTGACCAGCACGCCCCGGTAGTCCCACTCCCCGCGCAGGACGTCGGTGAGCAGCCAGTCGTCGACCGTCACCGGCACCCCGTCCATCGACTGGTACCCCAGCATGACGCTGGCGCACCCGCCGCGCGCGACGCGTTCGAACGGCGGCAGGAACCAGGACCTCAGCTTGCGCCGGGAGATGTCGGCCTCGCTGGCGTCGCGTCCGCCCTGGGTCTCGGAGTACCCGGCGAAGTGCTTGGCCGTCGCGAGGACGGCCGTGGGGTCGTCCAGGCCGGCGCCCTGGTAGCCGCTGACCATGGCCGCTCCCAGCTCGCCGATGAGGTGCGGGTCCTCGCCGAACGTCTCCCCGACCCGGCCCCATCTGAGGTCGCGGGCGATGCACAGCACCGGCGAGAAGGTCCAGTGGATGCCGGTGGCCGCCACCTCCACGGCGGTGGCTCGCGCGGCCCGTTCGAGCAGGTCCGGTGACCACGAGCCGGCCATCGCCAGCTGGGTGGGGAAGATCGTCGCGCCCGCCCAGAACGAGTGGCCGTGGATGGCGTCCTCGGCGATGAGCAGCGGGATGCGCAGCCTGGTGCGCTCGGCGGCCGCATGGGCCGCGACGACGTCCGCCGGTGCGGTGTGCAGCAGCGAGCCGGCGTGCCGGTGCAGGACCGCGTCCTCGACCCCGGTCTGGGCGTCGAGCTGGAGCATCTGCCCGACCTTCTCGGGCAGGGTCATCCGGGCGAGCAGCGCGGCGACCCGCTCGTCCACGGACCGGGTGGTGTCCAGGTGCGCCGGGGGCTCAGGGGGCGTCATCGGCGCTCCGCCGGATGACGACCTGCGAGAGGGTGAAGCCGGCGTGGGAGTCGAGGCGCAGCGTGCTCGTGCCGGCCTGCGCCCGGGTCGTGCGTCCGGCCCAGCACTGGTCTCCCTCCGCCCCGTCCGTCGTCCGCGTGAGCGCGATGCCCGCCCCGTCGAGGTCCAGGGTGGGCAGCGGGCCGCTGCCGTGGACCTCGAGGTCCCACGATCCGGCGGTGACGAGCACCTCGGTCGCGACCGCCGCCCCCGGCTGCATCCGCCGGACGACGTCCGGGGCTGCCGGGCAGGGCGGGTACGAGTGGTCCACGACGGGTGCGGTGGGCGACTCCGACGCGTCGTCGGGCTGCCCCGTCCCCGCATCCGCCGCCCGCCCGCGCACCTCGATCGTCGAGGTGCCGGCGACCTCGGTGAGGCCGTAGGCGGCGACGTCCAGGGGCGCGCGCCGGAACACCGCGTTGACGACGTCCTCGCGCCGGGTGCACCGCCCGCTGTCGAGGTTGTGGAGCAGCTCGTCGAGGCACCGGGCGGCCGTCGCCGCGCTGGGGCGGGGGCCGGTGCCGGCGGCGTAGGCGACGATCCGCGACCACTCGGCGGGAGCGGTGACCGACAGCGGCGAGGTCAGGGTCTCGATCTTCTTCCACGGCCAGAGGTTCCAGCCGATCTCGTGACGCTCGTACAGGCTGTGGGCCGCGGCGAGCCACTGCGGGGAGTTCTCGCCCCCCTCGCCCATGTAGATCGGCAGGCCGAGTCGCTCCCGGGCCTCGAGGTAGGGCCGGATGCTCGCGTCGTCGGGCGGGGACCAGTACTTGTGGAACTGCAGGGCCGAGTTCGGGTCCCAGACCTCGGTGAAGATGTCCCAGTTGGTGGCCCAGTGCGTCCCCTCGTACATGAGCAGGTGGTCGGGGTCCACCGCGCGGATGGCCTCGGTGAGCCGCCGGTAGAGGCGCACCAGGGCGTCCGGGTAGACGTGCTGCCAGTGGTTCGGCAGCGGCTCGTTGAGCAGGTCGTAGCCGAGCACGGTCGGATCGTCGCGGTACCTGCCGGCGAGCGCGGTCCACAGCGCGACGGTCAGCTCCTCGTTGCGCGGGTCCATGAAGAGCTCGGGCCGCCCCCGGGAGTCGTCGATGTTCGTCCCGGTCTGGCCGCCCGGCGCCCCGTGCAGGTCGAGGAGCACGAGGAGGCCGTGGCGACCACACCAGGAGACGAGCCGGTCGACGAGCGCGAGCCCCTCTGGCCGCAGGTCGCCGTCCTCGGTCATGAGGACCCGCCAGTTGACGGGCAGCCGGACGTGGTCGAACCCGTCCGCGGCGATCATCGCGATGTCGGACTCGGCGACGAAGGTGTCGCGGAACCCGCGCCAGAACTCACCGGCCGCGTCGGGACCCACGAGCTGCTCGACGAGCGCCTCGATCTGGCGCGGGGAGGCGGCGGCGTCCCCGAACCCCCACATGTAGCCCTCGGGGAGCAGCCAGTTGCCCAGGCCGACCCCGCGCAACGTCAGCGGCGTGCCGTCCGCGGCGACGAGATGGCCGCGGACGGCGCGCACGGGCGGGGTCACTTCAGCCCCGACAGGGCGAAGCCCTGGACGATGTGCCGCTGGAAGATGACGAAGACGATGATGATCGGCACCACCATCACCGAGGCACCGGCCATCTGCAGCGTCGGGTTGATGGTGATCTGCTGGTTGAGGAGGGAGAGCCCCACCGCGAGGGTGTACTTGTCCTGCTCGGTGGCGATGACCAGGGGCCACAGGAAGCTGTTCCATGCGCCGATGAAGACGAGGACGCCCTGGACGGCGACGATCGGCTTCGACAGCGGCAGCACGATGGTCGTGAAGATGCGGAACTCCCCCGCGCCGTCGAGCCGGGCGGCCTCGAGGAGCTCGGTGGGGATCGTGGTCATGAACTGCCGGAAGAGGAAGATGCCGAACGCGCTCACGAGCATGGGGGCCGCGATCCCGAGCAGGGTGTTCGTCAGGTGCAGCTCGTTGAGGATGAGGTAGGTCGGGATCATCGAGACCTGGACCGGGATCATCAGGGTCGTCAGTACGGCGAGGAAGATCGCCTCGCGCCCGCGGAAGCGGAACTTCGCGAAGCCGTAGCCGGCCATGGCCATGAGGAACAGGCCGACGGCGCAGAACGCGACGACGACGACGGTGTTCACGAGGTACCGGGCGAAGTCGAGCTCGGTGAAGAGCCGGACGTAGGCGTCGAACGAGGGCCGCGACGGCAGGACCCGCGGAGGCACCGAGATCGCCTCGCTGGCCGGTTTCAGCGAGCTCGTGATCATCCAGAAGAAGGGGAACGAGGTGACCAGGGCCCCCAGCCCGAGGGCGGTCCCGGTGGCGATCACCAGGGGTCGTCTGCGGACGTCAGTCATCGCTACCTCGCAGTCGCAGCTGCACCGCGGTCACGGCGGCGATCAGGATGAACAGGATGATCGACCCGGCGCTCGCGTAGCCGAACTGGTTGAACGAGAAGCCGTTCTGGAAGATGAAGAGCGACACCGATGTCGTGGCACCCACCGGCCCGCCCTTGGTCAGGACGTACGGCTCGTCGAAGAACTGCAGCCAGCCGATGAGCGTGGTGACGGTGACGAAGAAGAGCGCGAACCTCAGCAACGGGAAGGTGACGAACCGGAACGTCGCCCATCGTCCGGCGCCGTCCAGAGCGGCCGCGTCGTGGTAGTCCTGCGGGATCGCCTGGAGCGCCGCGAGGAAGATGATGACGTTGAGGCCGGTGGCCCGCCAGATGGCCACGACTGCGACCGACACCCGGGCCGTGTTCGGGTCCGACAGCCAGCCGACCGGGCCGAGACCGACGAGCGCGAGGCCCTGGTTCAGCAGGCCGAACTGGCTGTTGTAGAGGTAGCCCCACACCAGGGCGACCGCCACGATCGCGGTGATGGCCGGCAGGAAGTAGAAGGCCCGCAGCACCGTGAACAGCCGGGACGTCGAGACGTTGAGCCCGACCGCGATCGTCAGCGACAGGGCGATGATGACCGGCACGCCGAGGACGACGAAGAGGGTCGTCGTCCGCAGCGCCTGCCAGAACTTCGGGTCCGAGAACAACCGTTCGTAGTTGTCCAGCCCGAGGAACCGGATCGTGCTCGGGTCGCCGAGCCCTCCGATGTCGAGGTCGGTCGTGCTGACGACCGCGGCGACGAGGATGGGGAGGATCCCGAACAGGGCCAGGAGCAGGCAGGCCGGGGCGATGAACAGGTACGGGGTGGCGCCGGCCCGGCGCCGCCCCCACGGTCCCGTTCGGCGCCGCGTCTGCCGGCCGGGGGCCCCCGGCCGGAGCAGGGACCACCGGCCCCGCCCCGCCCGGCTGACGGACTCACGCTCCTGGTGCACGTCGGCTCCTCGCGCGGCGAGGACGGCGGCGCCGCCGGGCGGGCGCCCGGCGGCGCGACCGTCGCTCGTCATCGGGCGTTGATCTCCTCGATCGTGGCGTACAGCGCCTTCAGCGAGCTGTCCTTGTCGGCACCGGTGAGGGCGATGGCGTTGAGCGTCTCGAGGATCGCGGCGTTGGCGGCGTCCCAGCGGGTGCTGATCGGCAGCGCCCTCGAGCTCGCGAGCTGGTCCGCGTACACGGCCACCATCGGGTCCTTCGTGAGCGCGGGGTCCTCGAAGGCGGCCGTGGCCGCGGGGAGCTCGCCGGTCGTCGTGAACCAGCTCACCTGCGTCGCGGGGTCGGCCATGAAGTCGAGCAGCTCCAGGGCCGCGTCCTTGTGCTCGCTGCCCTTCCAGATGCCGAGGTTCGACCCGGCGAACAGCGACATGTCGTTGTCACCGCTGGGGACGGTCGTGACGCCCCACTTGCCATCGAGGTCCGGCGCCTGCTCCCGGACCGCTGCCGCGAGGTAGGGACCGGAGACGAGCATCGGCGCCGCGCCGGAGATGAAGCCGGCCGCCTGGTCGAAGTCGCCCGCGGTCGGGACGGACCCGTCCGCGTAGAAGCCGAGGTAGTGGTCGGCCGCGGCACGGAAGGCGTCGGTGTCGATGGTGACCTTGCCCTCGCCGTCGACGACGTCACCACCGGCCTGCCAGGTGTAGGAGACCGGCAGGGGCGCGTCCCACTGCGGGATGTAGTAGCCGAACTGCCCCTTGCCGCGCGCGGCGAGCGTCTTGGCGTCGGCGCGGATCTCGTCCCACGTGGCGGGCGGCGCGTCGATGCCTGCCTCCTCGAGGATGTCGCTGCGGTAGAACAGGACTCGGGTGTCCCCGACCCACGGCACGGTGTAGGCGGCGCCGTCGGCGTGCAGGCTCGCGGGAGCGACGGCCTCGGGGAAGTTCTCCGGGGCCAGGTTGGGGTACGAGGCGAGGTTGCCCGAGATGTCCTCGAGCGCACCACCCTCGACGTAGGACGCCAGCAACGACAGGCCCACCTGCGTGACATCGGGCCCCTTGCCGGAGGCGACGGCGGTGGTCAGTCGGTCGTTGACGTTGTCCCACGGGATCGCCTCGACCTTGACGTCGATGCCGGTGTCCGCCGTGAAGGGCTGGACGACCTTCTCGAAGTTGGTGCCGGAGTCACCCATGACCCACACCGTGAGCGTCACGTCCTCCTTGGGCTCGGGCGTCTGCCCGCCGCCGGTCGCCTCCGACGACCCGCCACACCCGGCGAGCAGCAGCGCGCCCGCGACAGCCGGCGCGAGCAGAACCCTCGCGATTGGCTTGTTCATGATCATGACATCTCCTTTGATGTGTGACGTGCCGTGCGTGCATGGGTGGTCCTGAGCTCGGCCATCGGGGCTTCGATGAGGCGCTCAAGCGGGAGGAGGGCGGCGCCGAGGGCGACCGAGTCGCCCCCGAAGGCGCAGCCCTGCAGGGTGAACTGCTCGGCGAACTGCCGGAGCGACGCGTGCTGGACGGCCGCGAGGATCTCGCCGGCGTGGGTCTCCATGAGCCGCAGCCCGACCCATCCGCCGAGGACGATGCGGTCGGGGTTGTAGAGGTTGACGAGGTTCCCCAGGGCCAGGCCGGCGATGGCGATCGTCTCGTCGAGGACCTGACGGGCCGTGACGTCTCCGGACGTCGCAGCGTCGATGAGGGCGCCGAGGGCGTTCCAGCCGTGGCCGCTGACGACGCCGCCGGCCTCGCGCCACCGGTCCAGGACCGCGGCTCCGCCAATGTAGGCCTCGACGCACCCACGGCCACCGCAGTCGCACGGCCTGCCGTCGAGGGCGATCTTCGTGTGCCCCCACTCCGTGGCACTCCCGCCGCGACCCCCGGCGACCTGCCCGTGCTCGAGGACGCCGAGCCCGACCCCGCGGCCGAGCAGCGCGACGATCGCCCGCTGGCTGCCCCTGGCCGCGCCGACCGCGCCCTCTGCGGCCGCCAGGGTCGAGGCTCCGTTGTCAGCCAGCAGCGGCAGTCCCTCGAGCCCTGGGAGGTCCAAGAACTCCGACACCGGAGTCGACGGCCAACCCCGGCTCTGGGCATGGAGCACCTGGACGCCGCGGTCGTCCGTCGTGACGACCCCTGGCAGCCCCATGCCGACGCCCACGACCGAGCTCCATCGGTCGGGGTGGCGCGACCAGAGCCGGCGGATCGCGTCGGTGATCCGCGGGGCGATCGAGTCGGGTGAGGGCGCCACGTGGGTGTCGACGCGGGCGAACTGCCGGTCGACCCGGTTGAGCCTCAGGTCGAACAGCTCGGCGGCGACGCCCTCCTCGCCGACGTCGACGCCGATGGTGAAGGCACCGGCGGCCCGGGCCTGGAGCACCGCCGAGCGGCGCCCGCCCGAGGACGGCAGCGAGCCGGCGTCCTCGACGAGCCCCTCCTCGATGAGCCCGCTGACGACGTTGGTGACCGAGCCGACGGACAGCCCGCAGGCGGCGCCGATCTCGGCGCGGGTGGTCGGCCCGCCGAACAGGACGTGCCGGAGCACCCGGCTCCGGTTGTCGCGGCGCAAGGACTGCACCGTCCGGGACGACCCGCCCTCGTCCACTACTTTGTTCATGGCGTGAATCTAGAGGCGGCCGGTCGGCGGGTCAAGCACTTCCGGGTAATCGACAGGGTGGTTCTGTTCTATGGCACATCTCGTGAAACAAGACCCCCTGACCCGACGGGGACCGTCCGCACCCGCGGGCTACGCCGGGTCGCGGAAGACGTCGGTGCTGAGGTAGCGCAGCCCGGAGTCGACGACGACGGTCGCGACGGTCCGGTCCGGCCCGAGCCGCTCCGCGACGCGCAGGGCGGCGACGACGTTGGCCCCGGTCGAGGTACCCGCGAAGATCGCCTCCTCCTTCGCCAGCCGGCGCGCCATCTGCTTAGCGTCGGCGGTCGAGACCGCCATCACCTCGTCGACCTCCTCGGGGTGCCACAGCGGCGGCAGGAACCCCAGCCCGATGCCCTCGATCTTGTGCGCGCCCGGCGGCTGCCCGGACAGGACCGCCGACTCGGCCGGCTCGACCGCGACGACCTGGACGTCCGGGCGGTGACGGCGCAGCGCGCGGCCGATGCCGTGGATCGAGTGCGCGGTGCTGACGCTGTGCACGAGCGCGTCGACCCGCCCGTTCGTCTGGGCCCAGATCTCGTCGCCGAGCCCGAGGTAGCCGTCGGCGCCGTCCTCGTTGCGCAGCTGGTCGGCCCACCAGTGCCCCGGTTGCTCGCTGATCTCGGCCGCCTTCGCGATCATCGCCTCGATGAGCTCCTTGGTGATGCGCTGGCCGTCGCTCCGCACGTCGGTGAGCTGCGCGCCGTACGCCCGCATCGTCCAGCGCTTCTCCGCACTGAAGGCGTCCGAGAACACGAAGTGCGTGCGGTAGCCCAGGGCGCCGGCCACGAGCGCGAGCGAGATGCCGGTGGTGCCGGCCGTGTACTCGACGACCGTGCCCCCGGGCTCCAGCAGTCCCTTGTCCGCGGCCCGCTCGATGATCGTGCGCGCCAGCCGGTCCTTCATGCTGCCGGTCGGGTTGGCCGACTCGAGCTTGGCGACGATGCGCGCCCCGCCCGGCGGGGCGATGTGCAGCAGCTCGACGATCGGGGTGTTGCCGATCGCGTCCACGACGGACGTCCGGTGCTCCATGGCGTGGCCCCCTCGGTGGCGCTGTTCCGCGGCGCGGTGTGCGGAGTCTAGAGCCGCACTCCCCCGGTCGTCACTGTCCTCCGCGGGCGCGGGTCTGGACAGATGCGTTAGTCGTTACTAACGTATTCGGGTGTGACCGACCCCCTCTCCGCCGCGGCCGAACCGACCCGGCGCCGCATCCTCCAGCTGCTCGCGCAGCGGCCGAGGACGGTGTCCGAGGTGGCGGCGGAGTTCCCGGTCACGAGGTCGGCGGTGTCCCAGCACCTGCTCGTGCTGGCGGCCGCGGGGCTCGTGACCGCGGAGAAGGTCGGCCGCCAGCGGACCTACCGGGTGCTGCCCGGCGGTCTGCAGCGGCTCCAGGCCGAGATCGACCGGTTCTGGACCACCGAGCTCGACCAGCTGGTCGAGGACGCCCACGCGCTGAGGAGAGCCCCATGACGTACACGAACAGCGTCGACCTGCCGGTCACCCCCGACGAGGCCTTCGCCCTGCTCACCGAGGCCGAGCGGCTCCGGCGCTGGCAGACGGTCTCGGCCGTCGTCGACCTGCGCGCCGGGGGCGCCTACCGGTGGACCGTGACTCCCGGACACATCGCCGCCGGCACGGTCCGCGAGGTCGAGCCCGGCCGTCGGCTCGTGCTCGGCTGGGGCTGGGAGGGCAGCGACGACGTCCCGCCCGACGCCTCCACCGTCACGGTCACGGTCGAGCCGCACGGCGATGGCTCCCGGGTCACCCTGCAGCACGAGGGCCTGAGCGCCGTCGAGGCCGAGAAGCACGCCCTGGGCTGGGCCCACTACCTCGAACGGCTCCAGCGGGTGGCCGCCACCGGCGACGCCGGCCCCGACGAGTGGGCCTGGGCGCCCGACGAGCTCACCCCGACCACTGCGGCCGAGGCCGCGCTGGCCGCCCTGCAGCCGGTGCTGCGTGGGCTGACCATCGAGGACCAGCCGCGGCCGACGCCGTGCACCGAGTTCACCTGTCACGACCTCGTCGTCCACCTCATCGGCTCGCTGACCCAGCTGGCCGGGATGGCTGGCCACCCCGTGGACCCGCCCGATACGGGGTCGGCGGAGAACCGGGTCACCGAGGCTGCCGCGCACGCCATCGCCGCCTGGCGCCGGGTCGACCCCGACTCGATGGTGCCCGTCGGCGACGGCGAGGCACCCGCGGCCGTCATCGCCGGGGTCCTGCCGCTCGAGCTGGTGCTGCACGGCTGGGACATCGCCCAGGCGAGCGGCCAAGACCTGCGCCTCTCCGACGAGGTCGTCGCCTACGTGCGCGGCCTGGCCGAGGCGGTCGTCCCCGGTGGGCGCGGCCGCTCCTTCGCCGACGAGGTGCCGCCGGCGGCGGGCGCCTCGCCCCTGGATGCGCTGGCGGCGTACGCCGGCCGCACCCCGATCGCCGCCTGACCGCAGGACCCGTCCGCGGCGGTCGCAGGGGCCCATCCCGGGTCACGCCACGGCGGACGGCATCGAATGGAAGGACACGACGATGACGAAGTTCGTCTTCACGTACCACAACCCCACTCCCCCCGAGGGCGCGCCGGAGATGAGCCCGGAGGACATGCAGGCCGAGATGGGCAAGTGGATGGCCTGGGCCGAGAAGGTCGGCGACGGGATGGTCGACTTCGGCACCCCGCTCGCCAATGGCGTGCAGGTGACCCAGGACGGCACTGCTCCGAGCGGGCGCGACGTCAGCGGCTACACGATCCTCGAGGCCGCGGACATGGACGCCGCCCTCGAGCTGGCGAAGATCCACCCGCACCTCAACTCGGGTGGCTGCGAGATCGAGGTGCACGAGGTGCAGCCCATCCCCGGCATGTAACGTCCGTGCGCGCCGGGGCCGCGGCCTCGGCGCGCTCGGATTGCCGACCGGTGTCGTCGCCCATACGGTGAGCAGGTTCTGCTCGCATCGTCGCGGCGGCGCCCCGGGGGCCTGCGGCGTCGCCGTCCTCGTGGAGGTCCGCCGTGGCCGTCGGCTCATCCCTGCCTGCACTGCTCACCCAGGCCCGGGTGGCCCTTGTCGCGGCTCTCGCCGTCGTCGCGGTCGTCGCCGCTCCGGCTGCTCCCGCGCGCGCCGCCACCGCGACGAACAACCCCGCGTTCACCGCGAACGTCATGGCCCCGCTGTGGGTCGAGTCCTCGCAGTGGTCGGGCTTCGAGGCGCAGATCCAGACCGCCAAGGAGTACGGCGTCGACGGGGTGAGCGTCGACGTGTGGTGGGGCAAGGTCGAGACCTCCGACCAGGTCTTCGACTGGTCGTACTACGACACGATGTTCGCCAAGATCAAGGCGCGCGGGCTGAAGATCGTCCCCATCCTGTCCTTCCACCAGTGCGGCGGGAACGTCGGCGACACGTGCAACATCCCGCTGCCGTCGTGGCTGTGGGGCAAGTACCAGGGCAAGAGCCTGAACGGCGTCACCCTGGACGCCAACGGGCTGAAGTACAAGAGCGAGCAGGGCAACTACTCCAGCGAGACCCTGCAGGTGTGGGCCGACGGGCTCGTCTCGGGCGAGTACGCGGCGTTCGCCACGGCGTTCAAGAACCGCTACTCGGGGACGTACGGCGGCGACCTGTCGGAGGTCAACGTCTCGCTCGGCCCCGCCGGGGAGCTGCGCTACCCCTCCTACAACGGCCACGACTCGGGCGCCGGCTACCCCACGCGCGGTGCGCTGCAGTCGTACTCGCCGCTCGCGGTCGCCTCCTTCCGCTCCGCGATGGTGTCGAAGTACGGCTCCCTGGCGGGCGTGAACTCGGCCTGGGGCACGTCGCTGACGAGCACGAGCCAGATCAACCCGCCCTCGGACGCGGGGTACTTCTTCAGCTCCGGTGACTACCGGAACATCAAGTACGGCAAGGACTTCGTCGACTGGTACAACCAGAGCCTCGTCACGCACGGCAAGACGGTGCTCGACGCGGTCTCGTCGGCGCTCGGGTCGTCGTTCTCGAACGCGCCGCTCGGCTACAAGATCCCCGGCGTGCACTGGGCGATGACGCACCCCACCTACCCGCGCGCGGCCGAGGTCGCCGCCGGGCTGGTCCAGACCTCGGTCGACATGAACGCCGGCGGCACCGGGCACGGCTACACGAAGGTCATCGGGCTGGCGAAGACGGTCGCGACGTCGCGGCAGGTCATCCTGCACTTCACGTGCCTGGAGATGTCGAACGGCTATTCGGCCCCGGCGTACTCGGGCGCGCAGGACCTCGTGTTCTGGGTGGCCCAGCACGCGGCCTCGCTCGGGGTCGCGATCAAGGGCGAGAACGCCCTGGCCGGCGGGGTCGCGTCGAACTCGGGCTGGGACAACATCGTCAACGCCTTCGACTACGCGCCGTACATCGGGATGACGGTGCTCCGGGTCGGTGACGTCGCCTCCGGGCTGGGGATGTCGCGCTACGCGTCGTTTATTGCGCGGTACCGGCAGCAGGTGACGGTGCACTACGCCGAGCCGGCGTCCGCTGCGGGCTACACGCTGCACCCGTGGAACGGGCTGACCGGCGACCGGGCGATGGCCTACGAGGGGTACCTCAACGGCCGGCACTGGTGGAAGGTGACCGTGGCGGGGACGCCGACGTTCAACTTCAACTTCGTCAGCTCGGCGGGGGCCTGGGACAGCACGACGCGGTGGTACTCGGCGAACTCCACGCAGGTGTACGTCCTGCCGACTTCGTCGAACGTCGCGATCACCCGGCCCTAGCGCGCTTGCCCGCGCCGGCCGTGCCCTGCGATTCCGTCAACTGCCAGCGCGCGGTGCCGTCCCCTCCTACCCTGTTCGGGTGTCAGGCGGGGGATGGACAGCGCGACTGGATGCGCTGACGGGCGGGCCGGGGCGTCGGCAGCGCGACATGCAGCGACGCCTCGAGGAGCTGGACCGCCTCGACCGGCTGGCAGCCGACCCCGACGAGGTCACGTCGCCGGGCGGGCTGTCGTCGCGCACCGACCCACGGGCCTGGGAGCCCGGCCGGCCGGTCGGCGACGGCACGCAGCGGACGGGGCGCCGGACCATGGTTCTCGTGGCGTCCGTCGCGCTGGCCTCGGTGGCCTGGGCGGCCACGCCGAGCCTCTCGGGCTGGGTCGACTACCTCGTCCACGGCGACCCCGCCTACCGGGTGTTCAACGACCCCTCGCGCGCGGCTGTGGGTGTGGCGACGTCGGCGTCGGCGTCGGGAGCCTCCGACGGCCGGGTCCGTCCCGCGGTGCCCATCCCCGCCGCGCCGTCGCCGGAGCACTACTCGTTCATGCAGACCCAGGACGGCTCCGACCCCGTGACGTTCGACCCGTGCCGTGCCATCCACTACGTCGTCCGCGAGGTGCCGGGAGTCGGCGGGGCAGGGCGCGAGGCGGTGTCGCGGGCCGTCACCCAGGTGTCGCTGGCCACCGGGCTCGCGTTCGTGTTCGACGGGTTCACCGACGAGGCGCCGTCCGAGGACCGCGGCACCGGGTGGGGCGGCCGGTCGTCGGCCTGGAAGCCCGTCCTCATCGCCTGGAGCGACCCCACCGAGACCCCGGAGCTCGACGGGGACACTGCGGGCCTGGGCGGTGGTGCAGTGGTGCGCGGCGACGACGGGCGGCTCAGGTACGTCAGCGGCTCGGTGACGCTCGATGCGCCCGCGCTCACCCCGGACCTCGCCACGGCCCGTGGCGCGGCGGAGGTCCAGGCGGTCATCGCGCACGAGCTGGCCCACGTCGTCGGGGCCGGCCACGCCGACAGCCCGGACGAGCTCATGGCGGCCCAGAACCGCGGCCAGACCGGCTTCGGTCCCGGCGACCGATACGTGCTCGCGGTCCTCGGCAACGGGGACTGCGCCTCCGGCCTGTGACGGCTGCGGCGCCTGGTGCTCGACGGGCTCAGGTGCCTGCTTGGGACGTCCAAAGGGGGTGCCCTTGTCGTCGGCCGGGCGATACGCTCCTGAGCACTTCGGTTGTCGGGAGGCAATGACATGGCCAGGACCACTCCGCGCTGGACGGCTTCACGGACCGCGGGGGTGGCGGTGGCCGTGATGATGGCCCTGGGGGCGATGCTGACCACCGCACCGGCTCAGGCCGCACCGAAGGACCGCGACACGGTCGTCGTGATGACCCAGAACCTCTACCTCGGCTCCAGCCTCACCCCGGCATTGGCGGCGTCGACGCCCGAGGGCTTCGTGGCGGCGGTCGCCCAGATCTACGCGACGGTGCAGTACACGAACTTCCCGGCCCGGGCCGAGGCGATCGCCGACGAGATCCAGGCGCGCGGGCCGGACGTCATCGGCCTCCAGGAGGTGTCGCGCTGGACCACCGGTGGGATCAACCCGCCGCCCGGCTACGACTTCCTGGCGATCCTCCAGTCCGCGCTCACGGCCCGGGGACTCTCGTACTCGGTTGCCGCGGTGGTCGACAACGCCTCGATCGGGCCGGCGCCGCTGGCGCTGGCCAGTCAGGGGTGCGTGCAGCCGGGACCCGTCATCACCTGCTCGGTGACGCTCGATGACCGGGACGTGATCCTCGTCAACGACGACACCCCGGGGCTCACCTGGAGCAACGCCCGCAGCGGCCGCTACGCCGACCAGCAGGTGTTCGACTCGCCGGTCGGGCCCGTCGCCTTCGACCGCGGCTGGGCCAGCATCGACGCGAAGCTCGGCAACAAGCCGTTCCGGTTCGTCAACACCCACCTCGAGACCGAGGACTTCCCGCTCATCCAGGAGGCCCAGGCGGCCGAGTTCCTCGCCGGGCCGGCCAAGGGTGGCACCGTCATCGCCGTCGGCGACTTCAACTCCGCCGCGGACGGGTCGACCACCACCTCGTATGCGCAGCTCACCGCGCCCGGCCGGTTCCGGGACGCCTGGGACGACGCAACGCTGGGGTCGGGGTTCACGTGCTGCCAGTCGTCGAACACTCCCCCGCTGGCTCCCGGTGCGCTCAACAACCCGGTCTCGACGCTGCGGAGCCGCATCGACCTCGTGCTCGGCCGCGGCGCCGCCCGCGCCGACAGCGCCACGGCTGTCGTCGTCGGCAACACCCCCTTCCGGGGCGTGCCGCCGTTCTGGCCGTCCGACCACGCCGGGGTGGTCGCCGAGTTCCGGCTCTGACGGCGCAGTCGGCGCTGACCCCAACCGTGGGGCCACCCCACCGGTGACCCCGGCTCCCCGAGCGGGGAGGTTGGCCCTCGCTGCGATGGCCGTGCCGTCGAACCCGGCTGCCGTTGGCTCACCGTGAGCCCGGCTGCGGTCACCGCACAGTCGCCCCCGGCGCGGTCACCTCACCGGAACCCGGGCTGCGGTCACCGCACAGTCGCCCCCGGCGCGGTCACCTCACCGGAACCCGGGCTGCGGTCACCGCACAGTCGGCCCCCGGCGCGGTCACCTCACCGGGACCCGGGCTGAGATCACCGCGCCGTCGACCCCGGCTCCCCAGACGCCGACGTCGGCCCTTGCTGCGGTCAAATCACCGTCGACCCGGCTGCAGTCACTTATCCGTCGACCCGCGCGGAGCCACTCGCACCGTTGTACGCCGCCTGCGTACGAAGCGACCTGTGTCCTCTGGTCGAGGTCCGACTCAGGACGAGTGCTCGAGGCCGACGAGGCTCTCCTCGGACCAGGCGTGATCCCAGCCGTCGAGGTCGGTGCCGGGTGCCCACTCGTCGTCGGGCCCCCAGGCCGCCAGCTCGTGCTCGGCCCAACGCTGGTCGTCCGGGTCCTCACCCGCGAGGGCAGCGAGCAGGGTTCGCAGCCGCTCCGGCGTCAGCGGGGGCGGGTCGTGCTGGGCCTGTTCAGCCCGCAGCCGATGCAGGTGCCGGTCGTAGCTGCCGTCGGTGAGGTCCCAGACGACGTACCGGCCCTGGTCATCCGGTCGGCCGCGCACCTCCGCAATGAGCCGACGTTTGTGGACGAGGGTGTGATGTCGCTGGCACAGCAGGGCTGCGTTGTCCATGTCGGACAGCCCGCCGTCGGCCCAGTGCACGACGTGATGTGCCTGCGACCAGCTGGCAGGGGCGGTGCAGCCGGGGTACGTACAGCCTCGGTCGCGGCGCCACAGCCGCCGCCGTTGGGCCCGGGTGAACAGCCTGACTACGCGGCCCAGGTCGAGGTCCTCGCCGGCGCTCCCCAGCACGTGCGGGATGAGGTCGGCGTCGCAGCAGACGCGCCGCAGGGCCTCCGGCGACAGCAGGGTCCCGGTTGCGCTCGACCCGAGCACCTCGCCGCATCCAGTGCGGGCCTGCAGGTCTTCGAGAGACATCGTCACGTGCAGCGCCGACGAGGCCGCGCCGGCCCCGTCGCTGCCCGACCCGGCGGCGTCGAGGCCACTGGAACGGCGGCAGACCTCGGTCAGTGCCTCGACCCGGCGCTGCCCGGACGGGCGCAGGTCGCGCTCCCCCGTCTCGTCGTTGGGCGCAGGCGCCGACAGCGGGCCGATGGCCGCCTCCAAGGCTGCCGCCTGCTCAGGGGTCATCAAGAGCTGGTACTCGGTGAGGTCCGCCGACTCCACGACAGGTGCGGACAGCCGTGCCGCCGCCGCCAGCCGGTCCTGGAGGTCGTCGAGCACCCCGGCGCGGCCGTGCTCGGCCAGCAGCCGCGGCCGCAGCCGGCGCATCACCGACGGCCCCCACTGCACCCCCAGCTCGAGCAGCGCGCGGGTCACGGTCGGCACCGCCTCGGGGACCAGCTGGGGCTGGAGCCGCTCCAGCTCGCGCAGCACCGCCGTCGCCAGTGCCGGGGACACCGATCCCTCGGAGACCCCCGACCACACGATGCCGAGCGCCGAGTCGGGGTCGACGAGTGGGCCGTCCGCCGGCCGCTGCGAGCCCGGAGCCGCGACGGCCTGGACGACCGTGGCGACTGCCCCGGCACCGCCCTGGCACAGCGAGGGTGCGTGGTCGCGGACCCAGGCGTGGACGTTGACGCCCGCCTCTGCCACCTCGCCGCGGGTCACCGCCTCGGCGGTGACCGACACCCGCGCCGCAGCAGCCCGCGCGGCCACCCGGTCGGCAAGGGTCATCAGCTCTGCCAGCTCGGGACCGGAGGCCTGGTGGAGCACGATGTCAAGTCCGTCCAAGGCCTCCGCGGCAGCCTCGAGCCGGGAGCGTCGCTCCTCGAGACTGACTGCTGGCTGGTCCATGAGAAGACACTAGACGGGACCACCGACAGGCCTCTGAACAGCGGCTTCGCCTCCCGCGCCGCCTACGCTCAGGGTGTCCCGCACGCCCCTACAGGGCGGGGCCCACACCCGCCACCGGCGACCGACGACCGACGACCTCCGTCCGCATCCCCGCCGTGGTCGGCTACCCGACCAGCAGGGCGTCCCGGACCTGCCGGCGCAGGACCTTGCCGATGAGGGAGCGCGGCAGCTCGTCGACCACGACGACCCGACGCGGCACCTTGTATCCGGCCAGGTGCTCCCGGCTCGCCAGGCGCACCGCGTCCGGGTCGAGCCCGACCCCCGGCTCGGCCACCACAGCCGCAACGACCTCCTCGCCGCCCGCCTCCGTCGGCATCCCGACGGCCGCCGCGTCCAGCACGCCGTCGACCCGGCGCAGCGCGGCTTCGACCTCCGAGGGGTAGACGTTGAAGCCGCCGGTGATGATGAGCTCCTTGATCCGGTCGACGACCGTGACGAAGCCATCGTCGTCCACCACCACGACGTCGCCGGTGCGCAGCCATCCGTCCGGCAGCAGCACGCGCTCGGTCTCCCCGGGCTGCTGCCAGTAGCCGGAGAACACCTGCGGCCCGCGGACCAGCAGCTCGCCGCGCTCCCCGCTCGGCCGGTCGACGGTCGGGTCCTCAGGGTCGACGACCCCCATCTCGGTCGACGGGAACGGCACTCCGATGGTGCCCGGCCGCCGGCCCGAGGACGCCGGGTTGCCCATCGTGATCGGTGAGGACTCGGTCATCCCGTACCCCTCGACGAGCAGGCCGCCGGAGACCTCCTCCCACAGCCCGACCGTCTCAACCGGCAGCGCCATCGCCCCCGAGAGCCCGACCCGCACCGACGTCAGCGGCACCCCGCGGTCGCGGGCGGCGGCTGCGAGCGCCTGGTAGATCGGCGGCACCGCCGGCAGGAAGGTCGCCGGGCGGCGCCCCATCGCCTCGAGCACCTGGTCGACGTCGAAGCGCGGGAAGAGCACGAGGGTCGCGCCGATGCCCATCGCGAAGGTGAGGCACAGGGTCAGGCCGTAGGCGTGGAACAGCGGGAGCACCGCGTAGACGGTCTCCTCGCCGTCGACGAGGCCCGGCACCCACGCCCGTCCCTGGAGGGCGTTGGCGAGCAGGTTCCGGTGGGTGAGGATGGCGCCCTTCGGGGTGCCGGTCGTGCCGCCGGTGTACTGGAGCAGCGCGACGTCCGTGCTCGCCGGGCCCGGCCAGGCCGCGTCGAGCGGCGCGGATGACGCCACGAGCCGCCCCCAGGACAGGCTGCCCGGAGCCGGCGCCGTCATCGCCGACCGCGCGGCCCGGGCGGAGGGCACCGGGAGTCGGAGCATCAGCTGCTTGAGGCGGGGCAGCGCCGTCGTGAGGTCGACCGCGACGACGGTCTCGACCTTCGTCCGGTCGGCCACCTGCTGCACCGCGGGCACGGCCTTGTCCCACACGATCGCGAGCCGGGCCCCGTGGTCGGCGAGCTGGACCTGCAGCTCCTCGGGTGTGTAGAGGGGGTTGTGCTCGACCACAACCGCCCCGAGGCGCAGGACCGCGTAGAAGGCGACGACGTGCTGCGGGCAGTTGGGGAGGATGATCGCCACCCGGTCACCCGCCTGCACCCCGAGGTCGTGCAGGGCCCGGGCTGCCTTGGCGACCTGCTCCCCAAGCTCGGCGTACGTTGTGGTGCCGCCGTAGAAGTCGAGCGCGACGTGGCCGCCGAAGCGCTCGACGGAGGCGTCGAGCAGGTCGACGAGCGAGTGGTCGGGGATGTCGACCGTGGCGGGGACTCCGGGAGCGTAGTTCTTCGTCCACGGGCTGTCGGTCATCAGGCCTTCGCCGTCCCTTCCCGGCCCTGCCCGAGGCCGGGCATCGAGGACCACCTCGACCCTAACCTACGGTGGCGTAGGTTCAGCATGCTCGCGTGCCCGGCGACGGCGAGACGCCGGTCTCGGCGGTCAGGCCGAGGCGGCCGGCGGCGCCGTCACCCCACCGGAGCCGGGGCCGCAGCGGACGCCGACGTCGGCGGTTCGAAGCTCGCCAGCATCGCATCCAGCGCGGCCTGGTCGGGCCACGAGAACTCCGGGCCGTCCGGCGCCTCGAGCAGCGTCTCGTACAGCTTGTCGTTCATGCCGACCGCCGGCGGGAGATGCGTGCTGAGGATGGCCGACGGTGTCATCGCCCGCAGCTGGTCGACGTGCCGAACATGCACGGCGCGGTCCATCCAACGGACCCAGGGGCTGTCGACCGCCGCCCACAGCAGCTGAGCAGCACGCCGCTCGTCGTCGGAGACCTCGCGCAGGTCGGGCCCGCTCGCGAGCTCCGCGCTGGGCATGGGCCCGCCGAAGCAGTCGGAGGCGAGGAGGGCTCCGCCGAGGCTCTCCTGGAAGCCGACGGTGACCGGGCTGTCGAACAGCGGCGGGCGCCACGCGGTGAGGGTCCGGTCGCCGATGTCCAGGGACTGCCCGGGGTTGAGCAGCTGCAGCCGGTGCATCGGGACCTCGTACTCGCAGCCCAGGATCCCGGCGCCGCCGAAGGTGGTGATCAGCTTCGCCTGGGGCGCCGCCTCGAGCAGCTGCCACAGCCCGCCGGTGTGGTCGCGGTCGGGGTGGGTGAGCCAGACCCAGCGCACGTCAGCGGGGTCGATGACCTGGGCCAGTGCCGACACGTAGTCCTTGTCGGGGGTGCTGAGCCCGGTGTCGACGACGACGGGCTGCTCGCCATGGATGACGAACGTGTTGACCGGCAGGAAGCCGATCCCGGGTACCTCGGCGTTGTCGCTGAGCACGGTGATGTCCGCGCCGATGCGGTGCTGCTCCATGGTCTCTCCTCGAGGGATTCGCTAGGTGGACGCCGATGCCCCGGCCGGCCCGGGATCGGCGCTGGTGAGAGGCAACCGGCCGCGGTCGACGAACGCGCCGGCGGCCGTCCCCGTGGCGCCCAACGCCGCGATTCGCATGGCGCTCTCCCTCCAGTCATCCAGCACGACGGTAGGGAGGTTTCACCGTCCTGCCTATGCCACGAATGAGCCATATTCGGGCGCGACCAGGGGCCCCTGTGGTCGTGAGCGCCTGTCGGACGGAACACGCGATCGAGAACGTCGGCCGCCTCGCCACGTCGCCGAGGGCTGACGGTTCGTTTCAAGTTCTCACGGTGCGCCTCGCTCACGCCCTACCTTCTGTCCATGTGGAGTGGCGAAGCTCTGCAGCACGCGCCGGTGTCGATGCGGCGACCTGGGGAGGATGAGGGTGTCGGACGTGAAGGTGATGCGGCTCCGCTACGCCGGCGAATGCCACTGCGGCACGGCGATCGCGAAGGGCGAGCGGGCGGCATACGACCGGGAGGCCAAGAGGGTGCTGTGTCTCCCCTGCTTGGACGAAAGCGTCACCCCGCTGCGGGAGTCGACTCCGGCGGCATCGGTCGAGGAGCCCGACGTCGCACCGGAGCCGGAGGAGCCGGTCATCGACGTCGGTGTGGCTGGCGCCGCTGCTCTCAGGGAGTACGAGCGACGTAAGGCGAAGGACGACGCAGCCCGCGCCGAGCGCAGTGCAGTCTGGCGAGCCCTCAACTCGTTCTTCTACCCGGATGGGCGGCAGACCACCCACGCCTGGAAGGTCGGTGCTGTCGGCGAGGAGCGCGTCGCCAAAGCCCTGCTCGAACGCACCGAGGCCGGCGCCGGCTATGCCCTCCATGACCGCCGCGTCCCGGGCAAGCGGTCGAACATCGACCACCTCTTCGTCGGGGCCGCCGGCATCTTCGTCATCGACGCGAAGTACTACAAGGACGCCGAGGTGTCGGTGGAGCGCAGCGGCGGGCTGTTCGGACCTCGCATCGAGACTCTCAAGGTGAAGAACCGTAAGCGCGACGCTCTCGTCACCGCCATGCGCACGCAGCGCGATGTCGTCGCCGGCGCGCTGGTCGGCAGCGACCTGGAGGGCTCCCCGGTCGTCCCGGTCCTGTGCTTCGTCGACGGGCTGCTGCCGATGCGCGAGAGGATCGACGCGTCAACGGCGTCCGGCTGTGCGGGCTCAGGGGCTTGGCCCAGTTGGTCTCGGCCGACGGCGAGTGGGACGACGCCCAACGCCTCGAGGTGGCTCGCCTCGCCGCGCAGCGGCTTCCTTCCATGACGACGGGAGCCCCGAAGTGACCAAGTGGATGCCGACGTCCTAGCTGATCCTGGCCGGGCCCCACGCGCGCAGCGTCTTCGCTGACGCCACTCGGCTCGGCCTGCGTAACGTGGGCCTCGACATCCCCTCTGGTCGGAGGTTCGTGATGAGTGTCGAGTCCATGCTCTCCCCAGCCCGTTCGCTGGGAGACGAGTCCGCCCTCGCCGGACTGGCCGATGACCCGGGCGTGCACGTGGTGTACCGCCCCGGCGGTCGAGCTTTGTACGTCGGACTCAGCGGTTCCACTCGTTCGCGCGTGCGGATGCACCTCACGGGTGACCGCGAGGCGTCGATCCTGCACGAGAAGGTGGGTCGCATTCTGGACAAAGAGCTGGGCCGGACAGCGACACGCGAGGAGATCCGCGCTTGGCTCGAACGCTGCACCTTCCGAGTCACCTACACCGAGGACACACGTCAGGTGAAGGCCGCTTTGATCAACGAGCTGTCCCCCGAGTTGAACGAGGTCACGCCGAAGGTGGACTAACGGTCCTTGTCCGCCGGTCAAACGATGCCCAGCCGCTTCGCAACCTGCGGACTGCCGATCTCGCTGATGAGGTCGGGCGGAGGCCCCCGGCCGGCAGGTCACCGTCAGCCGCGCCGGCCCGCGCGAGATCGAGCGCCGCGCGCCGGCCGGTCACACGCACCGGTCCCTGGCTCCCCCGCTCCTCGGCTGGGGGTCCGACTCAGACCCGGAGGAGGACGGCCCGCCGACCACCTCCGCCCTCGAACGGCACCTCGCGGCAGTCCTCGCCGCCTGAGCGCCGGCGTATGCGTCCACCATCAACCAGATCCACAGCGCCGGTCCGGCGAGGAAGCCAACGAGGACGCACATCAGCAGAAGGCTGAGGGCGTCAGCCGACCAGGAAGCGGGCGCCCTTGCTTGGCTGGCCGTTGGCGAACTGCCCGAGACCCGGCAGGAAGAAGGCGGCGAGGACTGTGAGCCCGGCGCTCTTGGGCGCCACCCTCGTGGCCTGCCCTTACCGGTGCCTGCCGGGGACCAGCGGGCCCATGCGACGTCGCGCAATCCCGAACCCTCATGCACAGCGCATCGCTGTGGCCGAAAAGATCGTTTAGACGGCGGCCGTGCTGCGCCCGCTGGCGTCGACGGCGAATTGATGTCGCCCCAAGCATGAGGTCCTGTCTCTCTGGAACGCTCCTGCCCGGTGCCTGGACATCACAGCTAGTCATCCTCGGCAAGCAGGGCTAGCAGCGCATCGGTATCAAGTCGTTGCTCGGGGTCGGCGACGCCGTCGACGAGACGAACACCTTCCTCGCGCAGAAGATCTGCCGGCACTCGGGTGTCGCTCGGGTCGCTCCACGAGAACTTGGCCGCCACGCGACCGTCCGCGTTGAGAACACGCCAAGGGTGGGCGCACTGCCGACAGTTCGTGATGTGGCCACCCAGCGGCTGAGGTGCCGTACCGATCGCGTCGGCCAGGTCCCTGTAGGAGGTCCACCGGGCTGCTGGCAGGACTTCTAGAATCTCGTGAAGGGGTGACCAGTCAAAGCCGGCCGTTCTCTCCGCCCTCTCCCCTCGATAAGCGGAGCGAACGTCAGCAAGAGACTGGTTGTCATCGACCCGCCAGAATCGCCAGCCGTTAGTCGTCTTCCCGGACTTGGCGTACTGTCCCGCGCTTGAAGGGGTCGAGAAGACACGGTCACCTATCTGTAGTTGGCCATCGGCAAGGACGACGGCCTCTACGGCCCCCCACTGACCGGGTCGGGCCCGCAGAATCGTTCCCGGCGCGAGCAACCCTGCCGCCAGCAAGTGCTTGACCTCGACCCAGGTGTTGTCTCTGGCTTGCGCGTCTTTGATCTCTCCTAGGTGCCCGTCGGGGACCGGCCAGACCTCGAGCAGCCGGTCCGTCAGCCAGCCGGTACGTGCATCGATGGCCGCCTCATCCCACGTGTCCTGTCTGTCGAAGGGCCGATTGACAAGGAGGGCGTCGTGAGCGGAGATGTGGGCTCGCTTACCGCTTTCCCCATCCCATGGACCGTTCGACACCGTGCTGTTTAGGCTCGTCGTCAGGAGCGTCAGGTTCCCAAGTCGGTGGACGTGCTCACTCCTCGCGAGCTCGGCCTCGATGTCCTCGACGGGCCAGTAGGTCTGCCACTTTTGCGGCAGCACGTGCTCGATTGGGTACCCAACGCGGGCTACCTGCTGATATCCGTGGACCGATCGCAGGTGGTCTTCGACCGCCTCGAGGTACATCCGCAACCGACCGCGCGTGTAGCGGCTGTACGCCTGTTCCGTCTGCAGGTGCTGGCGCACGTCGTCGTCCCCTGGCCAGTACGTCGACGAGGCGTCCAGACGGCTCAACTGAGCCTCGACAGCGGCTTTCAACTGGTCTGCAGGCGTCGTCCGGTGCCGACTGATGATGTCAGCCACGATCCGGCCCAAGTCAGCGGAGGTAAGACGTAGGAGCTGCCGTCGCACCATCCATGACTCGAGCATGGCAAGAACCTCGTCGGCTACCGCGTGGGGGATTGCGTTCTCGGGGTCGTAAAGCCAGATCATGGCTGGCTTGAGGAGCTCGACGCCGCCGCTGCGCATGCGATAGATGGCCAGCTGCGCCCGGCTTAGCGTCCGGGACGTGTCTTCGGCCGCCTCGGTCCAATCGCGGTAAAGCTCGGCCTGGGCTTTGATAGCACGAAGGAGGTCCAGCATGGTCACGCCGGCCTCGTGGTCGACGTAGCTCTTGAAGCGGACGAACGTCTGTCGAGGACTGACCTCTTCGCCAAGACGGCTACCGAGCCATTGACTCAGGAACAGCGAGCTACGGCTCATGGTGTAGCGGCCGACACTGACGTCCTGCTCCCAGAACTTCGTCTCGAAGGGCCAGTCCTCGGCGTAGGCCAGACGAATGTCGGCACCTTCGCTCTCGAGGCGTTGGAAGACGAAGTTCTTGATGAGGTCGGCCGCGGTGAGCGGGGTCCCGCGCGCGTTGAGCGTCTCGAAGATCTCCTGCGAGTTCTCGCTCGCCAGTAAGTCGATGACGACGAGCTGAAGGCCTTGGCTGATGGACTCCATCAGCGCCGAGGCGCGATCTTCAGCCGCAGGTTCAATTCCGATCCACTCGTCGACCTTGCGCGTGAAGAACTCGTGGGCCCGAGTGATCCGAGACTTGGCATGCTTCAGAGATGAGTGGTCAACCGGAGGTTCAGAATCCATGACCTCGCGGAAGGCAGAACCGTCGGCGTTTGTGTGTGTCACTTTGAGCGTGGCCGCCCCACCGTGTCCGTACGCGCGGTTGTGCGTGAGATCGTCAAATCGTTGGGCGAGTCCGTCGAACCCCCGCTCTTCCAACACCGACGCGGCAGCATCGACCAGCAGCTGCAGGGTCGTCAGGCGCTGCTGCCCATCGATCACGTTCTTCTGCGGGACCGCACCCTGCTGACCGTCGACTGCCTGGAGTACTACGGCGCCGAGAAAGTGGGTGGGTGCCGAGTACGGATTCGCAAGGCGCATCTCAGTCAATCTCGCAACGTCCTGCCAGAAGGGCAACCACTGTTCCGTCTCGTCCCACACATAAGGCCGCTGGAAGAGAGGCACTACGAGGTGCTGGGGCAGATAGAAGACCGTTTGGGGCGTCAAGACGTCGGTCTTCATCGCGCCACCTGTCGGTCGGTCGCTGTCGCGGACTGCGGCGCCTTGGGGTACCTCATGCCGAGACACCCACCGTTGGGGTCGCGCTGGGGTGGTTGCGGTAGTAGGTCGCGGCCTTGGCCCCGACGCGCCGCGTGGTCACGTCGGCGAGGGCGGCGTTGACAGGGACATTGATGAGTGGGAGTGACCTGACGAGCGCCGCCCGAGAGAAGTTGACGCCCACCAGGCGGAACATCGCCTTAACGGCCGTGAGCGTCTGGCCCCGGAGATATCGCTCCAGAAGTCGCTTGCCCACGCGTTGCCCCGCCTTTTGTCCGGCGCCTAGGGCACTTTTCGAACTGGCCGCCTCGAGGCTGTGCAGCGACAGGATCTCCGACGCGCGGGTCTCATCATCGGAGAGGTCGAGTCCGTAGGCCGCGGCGATCGTAAGGGACTGACGAATCTGAATTCGGCTCAGGATCGCGAGATCGGCAACGATCGTCACGGCGGCGCCAGTGATAGCGCCCGCAGGACCTGCGGCTGCGGCTCCTCCCAGCTCCGCCAAGGCCGTGGCCATCCCGGCGCCGGCTCCCTCACTGCGCGCCAGGCGTACATGGGAGCCCTGCACCTTCCTCACGTAGTCCTCTGTAGAGAAGCCGGGTCGCCCCCGATCCGCTTCGACTTGTCGCGCGATGCTCTCGGCATCGCGTTCGAGGACCCATCCGACCATCCGCTTGGGAGCGTCGGCTCCTGCCGCGATGAGGTCTTTCGCCAACGGAAGCGGGTTGACCCTTTGCAGAGTCTTCGACACAGGTCGACGTTCGGCGTCCGACATGCTTGCCCCTCCATAGATGCTTCGATTCCCACACCGCATCATGCCGGTTCGGTGGAAGGCGACTCAGTGGATCTGCCAACCCGGCAGATCACTGGGCCTGCCTGCCGTACGGTCGGTGCATGCCGAGAGGGGGTCCTTGGGACGAGAGCGAGGTCGAACGGACCCTAGAAGCGTACTTTGCGATGTTGCGCCTCGAACTGACCGGCCAACAGTTCTCCAAGGTGGACTTCTACCGTCCCGTGAGCAGTGAGATCGGACGGAGCGAGAGCGCCGTCGAGTACAAGTTCAGCAACATATCGGCGGTCTTGGCCGAGATGGGCTCGGTCTTCGTGGACGGCTTCAAGCCCTTGGCCAACGTCCAAGGCCTCCTGCGGGAAAAGGTCGAGGATCGCTTCTCTCAGGAGCCAGAGATCCGGCAGCTCATGATCCGGCTGGCTCAGACCGAACCGCGGGATTCGGTGGCTCGGCTCGGCGACCCCGTGTCGATCCCTCGTGACCTGGTACCTCCGTCGACCGACACACGTGGTCAGCGCGTGGGGGTCGCGGTCGACTTCAACGCACTAGAGGCGCGCAACCGCCAGCGAGGACTGGCTGGCGAGCTACTCGTGGTCGAGCGCGAGCGACGCGTCCTGGATCATCTAGGTCGCGGAGACCTTGCCGAGCGGGTCAGCCACGTCTCGGTCGATGAAGGTGACGGCTTGGGCTACGACGTGCGCTCGTTCACGCCTCAGGGGCGCGAACGTTTCCTTGAGGTAAAAACGACAGTGCGCTCGCTCCGCCAGCCCTTCTACGTCAGCGCCAACGAGGTGGAGTTCTCGGTCGAAGCCGCGGACCGGTTCTCCCTTGTGCGCATCTTCCACCTCGACCGCACCCCCGGCTTCTACGAGATGCCCGGCTCGCTGCGCGCAACCGCTGAGCTTCGCCCAGACTCGTACGTCGCCTGGCCGAGGTCCAGCAAGGCTGGCTGAATCTGCGGCTACCGTGATGGCCTCACACTGATGACTCGAGAGGGAGAGATGGCGCCGGTCGGCTTCGAGGACAAGGTCGCGTTCGTCTGGAAGGTCGCGGATAAGCTCCGGGGGACGTTCAAGCAGCACGAGTACGGGTCGGTGATGCTGCCGCTGCTCGTGCTCCGCCGGATGGACGCAGTACTGGCCCCCACCCGGGAGCAGGTGCGGAACCAGGCGGCGAAGTACGACCAGATCAACGAGGGCGTGGACGCCCTACTCAAGCGCGCGGCCGGCCAATCGTTCTACAACACGTCGGCCTTCACGTTCTCCTCGATGCTCAGCGACGACAAGAACGTCGCCGCGAACCTGCGCGACTACATCACGAAGCTCTCCCCCACCGCCTACCGGATCATCGAGGCATACGACTTCGACGGGCGGCTGGAGCGGATGGACCGCGCCGGCATCCTCTACGCCGTCCTTGCCGACTTCGCCGACCTCGACCTGCGCCCGTCCATGGTGAGCAACGAGGCGATGGGCTACGTCTTCGAAGAGCTTCTACGCAAGTTCTCCGAGATGAGCAACGAGACCGCAGGTGAGCACTACACCCCGCGCGAGGTCATCCAGCTCATCGTCGACCTCCTCGTCAGCGGCCGCACCGCCCGCGAGCTCACCGAGAACCCCGCACCCGTCCGCACCGTCTACGACCCGGCCGCCGGCACCGGCGGCATGCTCATGACCGCCATGGCCCAGATCAAGAGCCAGAACGACGCGGCGATCGTCAACGTCTTCGGGCAGGAGATCAACGACGAGACCTGGGCCATCGCCCAGTCCGACCTGATGATGCAAGGCATCGACCCGGCACGGATGCGAAACGGCAACACCCTGACCCAGGACGCGTTCCCCACCGAGAAGTTCGACTTCATCCTCGCCAACCCGCCCTACGGCGTGGACTGGAAGGCCTACGCCGGCCCGATCCGCGACGAGCACAACGGCCAGGGCCACCACGGGCGGTTCGGCGCCGGCCTGCCCCGGGTCTCCGACGGCTCGTTCCTCTTCCTACAGCACATGCTCAGCCACATGAAGCCCGGCGGCTCCCGGGTCGGGATCGTGCTCTCTGGCTCCCCGCTGTTCTCCGGACAGGCCGGCTCCGGCGAGTCCGAGATCCGCCGGTGGATCCTCGAGAACGACTGGCTCGAAGGCATCGTCGCCCTGCCGGACCAGATGTTCTACAACACCGGCATCTCCACCTACGTCTGGATCCTCACCAACGACAAAGCCTCCGAGGACGCCAGCCTGGTACGCCTCGTCGACGCCCGCGCGATGGGCACCAAGATGCGCAAGTCCCTCGGCGACAAACGTAAGCAACTGACGCTGGCAGCGATCGACGAGATAGTGGGCCTCTTCCTCGGCGCTCGCGATGAGTTCGCCGACGATCCCCGCGTCAAGGTCCTGCCCCGCGAGGCATTCGGCTTCCAGCGGATCACCGTCGACCGCCCTATGCGCCGCCGCTGGGAGGTCACCCCCGAGGCCGTCGCTACCGCACCGTTCGACGCCTACGGCGGGCTTATCGGGCTGCGGTTCGAGACCGAGAAGGCGCTTCTCGCCGAGGTGAACGACCTGTCCCCGGCGCAGCGGAAGAAGTTCGCCAAGGCCTGCGCCGTCGCCGACCCTGACGCCCCCGTCGTCACCGGCCGCGGCGGGACGGTCGAGCCCGACCCCGACCTGCGCGACAACGAGAACGTGCCCCTGGCCGTCGGCTGGTTCGACCTAGGCGACGACGCCCGCGACAAGGCTTTGGTCGAGGCCGCCGAGGCCCACCTCGAGACCGAGATCCGCCCCTACGTGCCGGACGCCTGGATCGACCACACCAGGACCAAGGTCGGCGTCGAGATCCCCTTCACCCGCCAGTTCTACGTATACGAACCGCCCCGCCCCGTCAAGGAGATCGCCGCCGAGATCAAGGACCTGGAGACCCAGATCCAGACCTGGATGAAGGACCTTGACCTGTGACCGCCACGCAGGTCCGCCATCTCGCCGAGGTGTGGAGCAGCAGCGTTGACAAGCACTCAGTCGAGGGCGAAATCCCAATACGGCTGTGCAACTACACGGACGCCTACAAGAACGACACCGTCGAGCCCCACGCCGGTCTTATGAGGGCAACAGCAACTCCAGAAGAGGTGCGACGGTTTCGACTGCAGCCGGGCGACACCGTACTCACGAAGGACTCGGAAGATCCCAACGACATTGGGATCTCGGCCTTCATCACAGGCACGGCCGCCGACTTCGTGTGCGGCTACCACCTGGCTATCGCCCGGCCCCGAGAGGGCGTCGTGCCGCGCTTCCTGAACTGGGCCTTTCGATCAAGGCCCTCGCTCGCACACTTCAGCACTCATGCGAGCGGCATCTCGCGCTACGGCCTCGGCGTCGCAGACCTACGGGCGACGCCCGTACCGGTCCACGACCTAGGCCAGCAGCAGCGGATCGCGGACTTCCTCGACGACCGCGTCGCCCGCATCGACCAGATCATCGTCCACCGCCAAGAGCAGGCAGCATTGACGGACGAGCTGGCTCAAGCACAGTTGTCAGCAGTGTTCGCACCTACTGAGCAGAGGGGTCGTCTGAAGGATCTGTTGGCTGCGCCACCTTGCTATGGCGTGCTGAAGCCCGAATACGTGGACGCTGGAACCCCGATCGTGCGCATCGCCGACCTGCCAGCTTCCGGTTCCGTGGAAGAGGCCAGCCTCCCGCGCATCCCCGCCACGCAGAGCCTTGAGTACATCCGGACAAGACTCGCACGCGACGACGTGCTGCTCGGGGTTGTGGGCACGCTGGGGCGTCCGACAGTGGTGCACGCGGAGCTCGTAGGTGCCAACGTGTCCCGTGCGATTGCCCGATTGCGGCCGCGTACCGGGGTGGCCGGCGCTTACGTACAGGCCGTCCTTCGCCTTCCCGACTTCGCGCGGTTCACTGAGGAAGTCACCCATGGGACGGCGCAGTCCGTGCTGAATATGGGTGATCTCAAGAACTACCCGGTACCCCTGGCTGATCAAAACACGACGACGGACTTGCTCGCTGAGGTGTCACGGATTGACTCCGCGCATGTAGAACACCTGGGGCAGGTTCGACAGTCAGCGGCATTGCTGCGGGAGTACAAGCAGTCGTTGATCACAGCTGCGGTGACTGGTGAATTCGATGTGACGACCGCGGGGAGCGGGATTCCGGGATGAGGGGCGTATGAGCATCACGCAGGAAGCAGCGTTCGAGGCGAACATCGAGGCCGACCTGCGCGAGGACGGGTGGGCCAAGGTCGACCCGTCGGGCTACGACCGGAAGGCAGGCATCTTTCCGGACGAGGTCGTCGCGTTCGTGCAGGATTCGCAGCCGAAGGCGTGGCAGCAACTTGTCACCCGCCACGGTGGTGAGCAGGCGGCCCGCATCAAGTTCCTCAGGACGGTGGCGGATGCGATCGACCACCGCGGGACGGTGAGCGTGCTGCGCTCCCCGGTCAAGGACACCGGGGTGACGGTGCGGCTGTGCTTCTTCAAGCCGGCGAGCACCCTGAACGAGGAACAGTCGCAACGGTATGCGGCCAACCGCTTGGGCGTGGTGCGGCAGCTACACCATTCGGAGTCGCGCCCTATGGACTCGGTGGACCTGGCACTGGTCGTCAACGGCATCCCGATCGCGACGGCGGAGCTGAAGAACCCGCTCACCGGGCAGGGCATCGAGCAGGCAATGACCCAGTACCGCACCGACCGCAACCCGCACGACCTCATCTTCCGGGCCCGCACCCTGGTGCACTTCGCGGTCGACCCGCACCAGGTGGCGATGACGACGAAGCTCGCCGGGCAGGAGACGGTCTTCCTGCCGTTCAATCTGGGCAGCGCCGGCCCGGGCCGGCCGGGCAGCGCCGGAAACCCGGTGATGCCCGGGACCTACCAGACCTCGTACCTGTGGACCGAGGTGTGGCAGCGCGACGCCTGGCTGGACCTGCTGGGGTCCTTCGTCCACGACGAGGGCGGGCGGACCCTGTTCCCGCGGTTCCACCAGTGGCACGCGGTGCGTTCGATCATGGAGGCGACCTCCCGCGACGGGGCCGGGGTGGACCGGCTCGTGCAGCACTCGGCGGGGTCGGGGAAGTCGAACACCATCGCGTGGACCGCACACGCCCTCTCTCGGCTGCACGGCGCGGATGACGCGCCGATCTTCGACAAGGTCGTCGTGATCACCGACCGCAAGGTGCTGGACCGCCAGCTCCAGCAGACCGTCGCGGGGCTGGACCACACGCCGGGCACCATCGTGCGGATCGACGAGAAGTCCCAGCAGCTCAAGGACGCCCTCGAGGGCAACGCGGCGCGGGTCATCATCACGACCCTGCAGAAGTTCCCCGTCGTCGCCCGGCTCGCCGCCGAGGCCGAAGCCGAAGGAGACGCCAAGGGGGTCGTCGGGCGACGGTTCGCCGTCATCGTCGACGAGGCCCACTCCTCCACGACCGGGGACTCGGTGACCAAGCTCAAGACCGTCCTGACGGGGGACGATCCACTGGCGGAGGCGGAGGAGGAGCAAGCCGTCGCCGAGGCAGGGGAAGCGCCGGACGAGGCGCTGCTCGCCAGTGCCCGCGCACGCGGGAAGCGGAAGAACCTGTCGTTCTTCGCGTTCACCGCCACCCCGAAGCCGAGAACGCTCGAGACATTCGGGCAGGTCGACAGCCAAGGTCACAAGCGGCCGTTCCACACGTACTCGATGCGCCAGGCCATCGCCGAAGGGTTCATCCTCGACGTGCTGGCGAACTACACGACGTACTCGGTGTACTACAAGCTCGCCACCGCCCACCCCCGCAACGACCCAGAGTTCGAGTCGAGCAAAGGGCGGGCGGCCCTGGCCCGGTTCGCCTCGCTGCACCCGTACCAGCTGGAGGCCAAGGCCGAGGTCATCATCGAACACTTCCGGCAGAAGACCGCCGGGAAGATCGACGGGCAGGCCAAGGCGATGGTCGTCACCAGGTCTCGGCTGCACGCGGTGCGGATGAAGCAGGCGCTCGACGCGTACATCACACGGAAGGGCTACCAGAGCGGCGACAACCCGCTGCGCACCCTCGTGGCCTTCTCCGGACCGCTCATCGACCCGGACGACCCCCGCGGGCAGTCCTTCACCGAGGCGAACATCAACGGCTTCTCAGAGGGCCAGCTGCCCAAGCAGTTCCGCGAGGGCGGCTACCAGCTGCTCGTCGTCGCCGAGAAGTACCAGACCGGGTTTGACGAGCCGCTGCTGCACACGATGTACGTCGACAAGAAGCTCGCCGGCGTCGCCGCCGTCCAGACCCTCTCCCGGCTCAACCGGACTCACCCCGGCAAGGAGGACACCTTCGTCCTCGACTTCGCCAACACCGCCGAGGAGATCAAGGACTCGTTCGAGCCCTTTTACGAGGAGTCCTTCGCCGCCCCGACCGAGCCGAACGTGCTGTACACGATGGAGCACGACCTCATGGCCGCCGGCGTGCTGTCCCGGGATGAGATGGACACCGCCGTCGCCGCGCTGCTATCTGACGACTCGTCGCAGCAGTCGGTGCTCTACGCAAATCTCGGCCCCGCCGTAGGGCGGTTTGTCGCTCTCGACGAGGACGCGCAGGAAGCGTTCCGCGGGACCCTGCAGTCGTTCTGTCGGGCCTACGCCTTCGTGGCCCAGGTCATACCCTGGTCGGATGCGGACCTGGAGCGCCTGTTCCTCTACGGGCGGCTGCTGCTGGCGGATCTGCCCGCGCGAGAGAACGACCCCATGCCACAGCTGAGCAAGTCGGTCCAGCTCACCCACCTGAAGATCTCGGTGACTTCCGACGAGGCCATCACGCTGACCGCATCTGACGAGCCCGGCATCCCCTTCCCCGGCGAGGGCAAGGGGAAGGTCGCCGAGCCGATGCTCGACAAACTTTCCGCGCTCATCGCGGCGATGAACGAGAAGTACGGCGCCGACCTGACCGAGGCAGACAAGGTCTGGGTCGACCAGCAATGGACCGTCGTCAAGGACGACGCCGAGATGGAAGCCGTCGCCGTCAATAACGACCGCAGCCAGTACCAGATGGTCCTCGAGCATAAGATCAAGGACCTCCTGCTGGACCGGCACGAGAAGAACGGGGTGCTGTTCGACATGTTCTTCGCCAATCCCGACTTCCAGGTCATGCTGCTCAACTACCTCGGCGGCACCTACGACGAGTTCCGCCGCGAGGCAGTCCTATGAGGCCCTTATTGGGTTGAGCTAAGGGCGAGCAACTCGTACTCCGCCGCGCACATCGTCCGCTCGCTCCATGAATCTCTCGAACTCATCCTGCCGTATAGCCCCTCCCGCGAAGAGCCGCTCGGCTAGTTCCTCGTCGATGGTTCGCACTCGACTCATTGCGCCAATTGCACGCCGGTCGTTACGAAGCGTTTCGACCACGACACGTCGCTCAGCGACACTCATGTTCCGAAACGCTTCCCAATCCACGGGGAGTCGCGAAAACCGGCCGGGCGGAATACGGAGCTCAATTACCTTATCCCGGAAGACCACCACTGTACGTCCACCCGCGGGACCGCGAGGAGTGTCGAACGGGTCGACTGATATCACGCCGAGTTGGTCAAGCAGAGCTCCGAAATCTGGCGGATCCTCAGCAAACAGAAATCGTCCAGAGTCGTCTAACGTTAGGACGACGTCACACAGGATTCGAAATTCCAGCACCGCAGAGGCGACCCTCCTGGCGTCGGCATCCGGCATGGTCGATACCATAGCGACGCGCAAGTCTTCTAACTTCTCTGCGATGGCGTCAACTACAGACTGCTGCGTTTGAGCCTCCCGCACCTCATTCAGCAACCGCTGAAGCCAGGCAGACCACTGGTGCTTCAAGTGCCGCTGAATTCCCTCGATGCTGTCAAATTCGGTGACTGCATTGCCGGAAGTGCGTGCTTCAACGTAACGCAAGAAATCGAAAATGTACTTGGCCACACGCGGATCGCCCATCGTAGGGAGGCGTAGATTGCCGGCGTTGGCCAATTCTTGATTCACCTCGAAGAATCGCGCCTCTGCCCTTACTGAGCGCTCCACAAATACAAACATTGGGATGCCTCGATTAAAGGCAGTCAGCGCTTCGAGCTGAGTGACCGAAACGTTTCCCTTTTCAAGCGCATCTGTCAGAACTCCGGTGGAGTCGTCAAGTTTCCCCTCAGTCGCAATTTCATCTATGAACTCGGGCTTCGCAACACTCCCCCAGCGGCTTCCAATGATCATCACTACTGCGTCACAGGTAGCCAGTTCCTGGACGCAGGCCTTGTGCGTGTGCACCTTTGGGTCGTAAAGCACCCCCGAATACTCACTCATCACGACCTGGTGGCCCAGTCCGCTGATGAACGCACCTAGTTGGCCTCTGACCATTCCCAGGTCATAAGCCGTTGAGGAAAGAAACACGCGCATTTGCGGCACGAAAGGCACCCCAATCTGGGTCGACTGACTTGTCAACTACTCGTTGTCCCGTCAGGGAGCAAGTTGCCCCGCGACGAACGCACCTTAGAACAGCAGAGTGCAAGGAAACTGGTTTCGCGTTCTCGAGCAGCACAATAGGTGCTTCCGCGCAGACGTGGGTGCTTTGCGACGAGCCCGGGCGGATGGTTCCGCCCGGGCCCTCGTCGTGCCGCTGAGCGTCAGCTGCAGCCGCTGGTGCTGCCGCAGCCTTCGCAGACGTAGCAGGAGCCGGCGGGGCGCATCTTGGTCCCGCAGGTCATGCACATCGGGGCGTCGGCGGCCTTGGAGTTGCCGAACGCGGCCAGGAGGTCGGCCGAGCTGTGGATCTCCGAGGAGACCTCACGCGCCGACGCCGCACCCGAGCCGGACGCCGTGGTCGCCGCGGACTGCGCGTCGGCCGAGGCCTCGGTGGCAGCCGCCGGGGCAGCCGTCTCCTCGTGCTTCTTCGCCGAGGCGCCGATGCCCTGGGACAGCGACTCGATCTCGCCCTCGAGCTCCTCGTCGGACTCGTCCGAGGACTCCGGGGCGTACGAGCCGGTCTCGAGCTGGCGCGCCCGCTCCTCGGCCGTGTGGATCCCCATGAACGAGCGGGTGTCGAAGTCCAGGTAGTCCAGCGCCAGCCGGCGGAACACGTAGTCCATGAGCGACTGCGCCATCCGCACGTCCGGGTCGTCGGTCATGCCGGCCGGCTCGAAGCGCATGTTCGTGAACTTCTCGACGAACGTCTCGAGCGGCACGCCGTACTGGAGCGCGACCGAGGTGACGATCGAGAAGGCGTCCATGACGCCGGCGAGCGTGGAGCCCTGCTTGCCGAACTTCAGGAACACCTCGCCGAGACGGCCGTCCTCGTACGTGCCGGCCGTGAGGTAGCCCTCGGCCCCACCGACGGTGAACGACGTGGTCTGCGAGCCGCGACGCTTCGGCAGCCGCTCGCGGGTCGGCCGGTAGATGACCTTCTCGATGATCTCGCCCTGCGCGGCCTTGACCGCGGCCGAGGCCTTGTCGGCAGCGGCGTCCTTGGCGGTCGAGCCGCCGTCGGACAGCGGCTGGCCGACCTTGCAGTTGTCGCGGTAGACGGCCAGCGCCTTCAGGCCCATCTTCCAGCCCTGGACATAGACCTCCTCGATCTCCTCGATCGACGCCGTCTCGGGCAGGTTGACCGTCTTGGAGATGGCACCGGACAGGAACGGCTGGGTGGCCGCCATCATCCGGACGTGGCCCATCGGGGAGATGGCCCGCGCGCCCATCGCGGTGTCGAAGACCTCGTAGTGCTCGGGCTTCAAACCGGGCGCGTCGATGACGTGACCCTTGTCGGCGATGAACTCGACGATCGCCTCGACGGTCTCCTCGGTGTAGCCCAGCTTGCGCAGGGCCCGCGGGATCGTGAGGTTGACGATCTGCATCGAGCCGCCACCGACGAGCTTCTTGAACTTCACGAGCGAGAAGTCGGGCTCGATGCCGGTGGTGTCGCAGTCCATCATGAAGCCGATGGTCCCGGTGGGGGCGAGCACCGACGCCTGGGCGTTGCGGTAGCCGTTCTTCTCGCCGAGCTTGACGACGTCGTCCCACGTCTTCGTGGCGACGCGGTGGATGTCCTTGTCCATCGTGCCCAGCGTGCGCACGGCGTCGTTGGCGGCTGCGTGCTTGCGCATGACCCGCTTGTGGGCGTCGGCGTTGCGGGCGTACCCGGCGTACGGGCCGACGACCGCGGCCATCTCGGCGGAGCGCTTGTACGCGGCGCCGGTGAGCAGCGAGGTGATGGACGCGGCGAGCGCGCGGCCGCCGTCGGAGTCGTACCCGTGGCCGGTGGCCATGAGCAGCGCGCCGAGGTTGGCGTAGCCGATGCCGAGCTGGCGGTAGTCGCGGGTGGTGTCGCCGATGGGCTCGGTCGGGAAGTCCGCGAAGCAGATGGAGATGTCCATCGCAGTGATGACGAGCTCGACGACCTTGGCGAAGGTGACCGCGTCGAAGGTGTCGTCGTCGCGGAGGAACTTCAGGAGGTTGAGCGAGGCGAGGTTGCACGAGGAGTTGTCGAGCGACATGTACTCCGAGCACGGGTTGGACGCGGTGATGCGGCCGGTCTCGGGGTTGGTGTGCCAGTCGTTGATCGTGTCGTCGTACTGGATGCCCGGGTCGGCGCACTCCCACGCGGCGGTGGCGATCTTGCCCATGAGCTCGCGGGCGTCGACGGTCTCGATGACCGAGCCGTCCTGGCGGGAGGTGAGCCCGAACTCGGTGCCGTCCTCGACCGCACGCATGAAGGCGTCGGTGACCCGGACGGAGTTGTTGGCGTTCTGGTACTGGACGGAGGTGATGTCCTTGCCGCCGAGGTCCATGTCGAAGCCGGCGTCGCGCAGCGCGCGGATCTTGTCCTCCTCGCGCGCCTTCGTCTCGACGAACTCGACGATGTCGGGGTGGTCGACGTCGAGGACGACCATCTTCGCCGCGCGGCGGGTGGCGCCACCGGACTTGATGGTGCCCGCGGACGCGTCGGCGCCGCGCATGAAGGAGACCGGGCCGGAGGCGGTGCCGCCGGAGGACAGCAGCTCCTTGGAGGAGCGGATGCGCGAGAGGTTGAGGCCCGCGCCTGAGCCGCCCTTGAAGATGAAGCCCTCCTCCTTGTACCAGTTGAGGATGGAGTCCATCGAGTCGTCGACCGAGAGGATGAAGCAGGCGCTGACCTGCTGGGGGCTCGCGGTGCCGACGTTGAACCAGACCGGCGAGTTGAAGCTGAACACCTGGTGCAGCAGGGCGTACGTCAGCTCGTGCTCGAAGATCTCGGCGTCGTCGGGGCTGCCGAAGTACCCGTGGTCCTTGCCGGCCTTGACGTAGGTGAGGACGACGCGGTCGATGAGCTGCTTGAGCCCGGTCTCGCGCGCCTCGGTACCGACGGCGCCACGGAAGTACTTGGTCGTGACGATGGTGGAGGCGTTGACGCTCCAGAAGTCGGGGAACTCGACCCCGCGCTGCTCGAAGATCGTCTCGCCGGTCTTCCAGTTCTGCTGGACGACGTCGCGCTTCTCCCAGGTCACCTCGTCGTACGGGTGGACGCCCGGCGTGGTGTAGATCCGCTCGATCTTCACCCCCTTGTCCTTGGGGGCCTTACGGGCACCTGCACGTGCTCCGGCGGTCTCGGTCATGCGAATCCCTCTCTTCTGCCCCCTCTGTCGGGGCGGTGGTGACCTGGTGGTTCTAGTTCTACTGCTGGGGTCCGACAGGCGCGGTGGCCTGCGGTTCCTGCGCGGTCGCGTCCTGTTCGGCGCGCAGGAGGGTGATGGCCGACTCGAAGTCCTCGAGGGAGTCGAAGGCCTGGTAGACGCTCGCGAAGCGCAGGTACGCGACCTCGTCGAGCTCGCGCAACGGCTCGAGGACGGCGAGGCCGACCTCGTGGGCGTCGATCTCGGCGGAGCCGGCGCTGCGGATGGTCTCCTCGACCTTCTGGGCGAGGATGGCGAGGTCGTCCTCGGTGACCGGGCGGCCCTGGCAGGCCTTGCGGACGCCGACGAGGACCTTGGCGCGGCTGAACGGCTCGGTGGCGCCGGAGCGCTTGACGACGCTCAGGCTCGCGGTCTCGACCGTGGTGAAGCGCCGGCCGCACTCGGGGCACTGGCGACGGCGCCGGATGGAGGAGCCGTCGTCGGTGGTGCGGGAGTCCATGACCCGGGAGTCGGTGTGCCGGCAGAACGGACAGTGCATGGCGGGCGCTCCTCCCCCTGTGGACGAATCGGTGGACTGTGGTGTGAACAACCTGTGGACGACCGTTGTTTCTTGTGCACAACATGTGGACGAACTACAACGGTGTAACCACTAGATGTTGTGGCCATCATGCCTCCCGTGTGACCTGCGACGCAAGCAGGTGGGGGCAAAGATCGTCCGTTCGGCTGTTTCCGCAGGTCAGCGGGGGTGTGACGGGGTTGGAAGCGGCCTGCGCGGCGTGTCGGAGCACCACCTGTGGGACTCGTGTGACGTCTGGGGCACCAGATCTAGGTCTTGGCACCGCCGCGCCGGTCGTCCCGCAGCCTGGTGCGGGCGACCCGCATCTTCCCCGCCGTCGCGGGCCCGTACCGGCCGTCGACGACCAGCCCTCGGGTGCGGTTCTGGAAGGTCTTGACGGCCCCCGTCGTCAACGGGCCGAACCGGCCGTCGACGGCGAGACCGCTGCTCTGGACGACGTTGAGGCACCGCTGGAGCTGCCTGACGAGGGTCCCGGCGCTGCCGCGGCGCAGCGTCGGCACCCCGGGCGGGGCGAGGCTGCCGCGGCCCGTGGCGGGAGCGTCCCCGCCCGCGCCCTTGCCGCCCTCCGCGCTCCGGCCGCGGCCGTACTCGGGACGGCCGTAGCCGACGATGGTCGACGCGAACCGCGCCCGCCGCCGGCACCCGTCCCGGGTGTTGCCCTCGATCGTGTAGACGACGCCGTCCCGCACGCCGGTGACGATGCCGACGTGGTCGATGCGGCCGATCCGGTTGGTCTCGCCCCAGTCGAAGAAGACGATGTCGCCGCGTCGGATGCCGGCGACGTCGACGTGCCACTGCCCCTCGGTCGCGAACCGCTGGGCGTGCCAGACGGTGTAGGCGTAGTCACGGCCGAAGCACACGACGTCGGCGTTCGCGGACCGGTTGGCCCACAGGGTGATGCTCATGTCGCACCACGGGGCGCGGCTGAACTCCGAGCCGTTGCGCTCGGCGTACCAGCGGGTGATCGCGTTCGGCCGCCCGCTCGTGCCGAGGAACCGCTCGGCGGCGGCGATCATGTCGTCCACGTCGGACATCACGGGCCTCCTGGTGCGGTGCCGGCCGGGGCCCTCCCCGGCTGCTCGGGCGCGGCCGGTGGCGCGCCGTAGATGCCGTCGTCGTCGGGAGGCCCGAACTCGGCCTCGAGGAGCTCGGCCTCCTCGTCCTCGGTCATGTCCTGCCGGTCGTTGCCGGTGTCCTCCAGCAGGTTCAGCTGGTCCTGCTGGGTCGCCGAGTCCGGCTCCTCGGTCGGCCGGTCGGCGGCTGCGCTGACGGCGGGGACCATCTCGTCGTCGGTCTCCTCGTCGCCGCCGTCGCCGGGACCGGGCGCCGGGGGTGTGGCTGGAGTCGTCGGCGCGAGCGCCCCTCCGCCTGCCGGCGCGAGGCTGTCGTGGGCGCTGGGCGCCGGCGCGACGTTCGTACCTCCGGGCAGGCCTTCGAGGAGGGTCTGGGCCTGCTGGTCGAGCAGCCGCGACAGGGCCTGCTGTGCGAAGCCGAAGACGAGGGCGTAGGCCAGGATCTGCCCCTGCGAGTCGAGCTCGCTCAGGCCGGGGATGAACTCGCCCTGGACGGCCACGAGCCCGAGGATGGCGGTCAGCGCGCCCAGGGGGACCTTGAGGGCGGCGAGCGCGACGGGCACGTCGTACGGGGTCGAGGTGCCCTTGAGGTTGCGGATCGACAGGGTGGCGGCGAGCGCGCCGCCGAGCGCCCCGAGGACCGCGACGATGAGGATGTCGGCACCGCGGGGCGTGGCGATCCCCTCCCCCATGCTCGTCGGGCAGCTCGGCGTCGCGGCGTCGAAGCAGAGCGGCATGAGGTGAGGGTTGACCGCGACGAAGGCGAGGGTGCCGATGACGATGAGCGTGAGGAACGTGGCGGAGCTGAGGAGGATGTTGCGGAAGCTGCGCAGCTGCGCGTGCTCGAGGTCGAGCTGTTCGTAGCTGTCCCCCACGAGGCGCCGCAGCCGGGCCCGCCGGACGCCGGGAGTGTCCGCGAGCAGCTCGGCGACCGTGACCCGGCGCGGGTCGTCCCGGTTCAGGGTGGCGTTGGCCCGGGCGACGACGAGCGGGACCTCGGCGATCAGCTCGTCCTCCTCGAGGAGGTCGAACAGCTGGGCCCGCGCGGTGTGCATCCGCCGGTACGCCGCCTCGACGAGGGTGCCCCGCCACCAGTTCGCCAACCGGTTGGGGATCGGGTCGTCCCGGAACGCGGCGAGCCTGGCCTTGCGGATCGAGTCGCACACACCCTGGGCGAGGACCTCCTGGGACTCGGTCAGAGTGCCCCGGGCACGAGCCGCCTGCACCCGCATCTCGAGCTTGTCGGTCTCGACGGCGACGTGCTGGACCCAGATGCGCTTGCGCGGATGACCGACGTGGACGCCAGCGGACCTTTGGTTCGGCATCGGAACGGCCCTTCACCCTGGTCGCCTGCCCCGAGGGCGGCGAATCTCGCCAGGGTGAACTGGTGCCTCACCCCGGAGGCACCTTCGCGTCCGGGATCGCGAGGGCGATCCGTCGAGCGTAGGAGCGTAGGAATGGCGCGGTAAATGGCCCGGTGGAGCCATTCGCCGACCTTCGCGAGGGCCTCGGCTCGCCGCCCGGGCCGGGCATGGCCGTGGCCTGGGTCGGCTCCTAGCCGGGCCGGTCATATACAGGTCCCGCAAACGTTCCGCCAAGCGGAGGTATCCCTCCGGAAGCGGAGGAGTCGGAGGCGTTTTCATCCGGGTCCGGAGCAATACCTCCGGGTTCCGGAGGAGTTGGGGCGATCCCTCCGGAATCGGAGAGATACCTCCGGGTTCCGGAGAATGCCTGGGCATTCCGGCCGGAATCGGAGGGATACCTCCGGGTTCCGGAGGTAGCTCCAGGCCATCCCTCCGGATTCGGAGGGATACCTCCGGGTTCCGGAGCGAATCGCGGGAGGCCATTTGGCAGCGGGGGACGCCTGCGGCCGGGCATCATCCGTGGGGCACCACAGGGACTTCCCAACCACCCCAGCACCACGCCCCTGGCGACGACCGGCCGGGAGCCTGACGACTACCCGGAGAGGGACGCGATGACCCAGCGCCACCCGGCCCTGCCGGGGACCGGCTTCCTCGACGACCCGACGGCGGGGCTGCGGCGTCGGCTCGCCGACCTGCACGACCTCGCGCTGCGCCCCCTCGACGGCAGCGACCGCCTGGGGGCCCGGCTGCTGGCCGTCGCGGGCGGGCCGGGGTCGGTGCTCGTCCGCTCGACGCGCCCCGCGGGCTGGGGCACGGCCGCGGCCGCGCTGGCGTTGCTCGCCGCCCTGCTCACCCAGCTCGTCGACCTGGTCGGCTCCGCGCTCCGCGGCGGGGGTCTCGACCTGCTCGCCGGCCGGGGCTTCATCCTGCTCGCGCTGTTCGCCGTCTTCGTCGACACGGCGCTCCGGATCTCGGGCACCCCGCTGCTCGCCGTCGGGCCCGCGGGGGTCGCCCTCGCCTTCCCCCCGGACTACGACCCGGCCGCGCCGCGCACCCGCGTCGTGGCCGCCCGCTCCGCGCAGGCACCGATCGACCTCGTGCCGTGGCGCGACGTCGCGGCGCTCCTCCACGTCCGCGTGCCGGTGGCCGCCGTCGCCGGGCTCGCCCACCTCGGCGTCCGCCTGCGCCGGCCGCTCCCCCACCGCTGGCCGCACCCGCCCGACCCCGGAGTGGAGCCGACCACCGATCCCGCCACCGCGTTCGGCACGCGCCTGCTGACCCGGCCGCTGACGGAGCTCGACCCGGCCCGGCTCGCCGCGCTCACCACCGCCGTGGCCCGGCACGCCCCAGGCACCCCCCTCGAGGACGTGCCCGCCGGGGCGGCTGCGCAGACCTGACCCACCGCGGAGACGCCTCACCTCGGCCTCGTCACAAGGCCGACTCCTGCCGGGACGCCCAGGCGGCGAGCTCGATGCGGTTCGCGCTCCGCGTCTTGCGCAGCATGTTCGAGATGTGCGAGCTCACCGTCTTCTCGCTGAGGAAGAGCGCGCCGGCGATCTCGGCGTAGGTCCGCCCGGCGACGACGTACGCCAGGATCTCCCGCTCACGCGGGGTCAGCCGCATCCCGGGCGGCGAGTCATCCGGCCCGGTCACGACGGCCAACGAGATACGCGCCGACCGCGCGAGCGCCTCGATCGCCCCTCGCGTCGGCGCTGCCTCCAGCCGCACCGCGATCCCGTGCCCCCGCCGCAGCACCGCCGCAGCCTGGCGACGTCCGTCGGCGTCACCACGCCGCAGCAGCGCCTCCCCCGCCCGCCACGACGCGTACGCCTCCTCCCAGGGCCGCTCCGCCGCCGCGAGCAGGTCGACCGCTGCGCACCAGCAGCGAGGTGCGTCGTCCGCGAGGCGGGCCCGCGCGACCTCGGCGGCGTACCACGCGTCGAGGGCGTCGAGCTCGGAACGGTAGAACTCGGTGATCTCGCCGACGTCCCGTGCGACCTGCGGGAACCGCGCCCGGAGCTCGTCGATCCGGCGCAGGTACGGGCCCGGATCCTGACCGGCATCGCGGGCTCCGCAGACGAGGTCGGCCAGACCTCGTGCCGCGATGGGCACGAGCCACTCGCAGTCCGTTGGCAGGATCTGCTCGGGATCCAGCCCGTCGAGTGCCGCGGCCACGGCGCCCTCGTCATCACCCGCGGACAACAGCACCGTCGCCAGGACCCTCTCGTAGATGAAGGCCGGCGCCGGCCGCCCTCCCTTGAGGAGCTCGTCGGCACGGGCGAGGTGCGCCTCGGCCTCCCGCTGCCGGCCCTGGCCGGCTGCGAGCAGGGCAGCGGTGAGCCGGGCCGAGAAGTCGCCCGACGGACCGGGGTCGGAACCGAGCGCCACCCGGAGCCGGTCAGCACACAGCCGAACCTCGCCGAGATGCAGTGCCGTGTGCGCCTGGGACGCACACAGCCACGCGACGTACGGGTGGGCGATGCGCAGCTCCAGCATCTGCCGTCGTCTCTGCTCCATCGCCTCGAGCCAGGCCCGCGACCGCGTGGCGAGGGAGTTGGCCTCCCAGAACGCCGCGTCGAGAAGAGTGAAGCCGTCGCCACAGGCCGCGGCCGCGTCTGCCGCCACCCGCCCCGCTTCGTGACCGGAAACGGCGTCCGACAAGTTTGCGTACATCGCCACCGCTGCCAGCCCGTACGCCCGCGCCCGGTCCTCGCCCCGCCGCTCCCCCGCGTCGACGGGTACGCCGTCGGCTGCTGCGGACAGCAGCGCCTCGACCTCGGCGAGGGCCGCAGCCGCGAGGGCGGCCCGTCCCTCCCAGGTGAGGATGTGCACGTACTCCGCGACGACGTAGAGCCGTTGCCACGAGCCCGGCCGGAACGCGCTGAGCGCCAGAGGGCGGGCGAGATCCCCACTCGTCTCGCCGCGCCCGGTGATGAAGCAGAGAATCGCGCGGCGGGCCCCCAGCACCGCGAGGGTCAGCGCGTCCTCCTCGACGTCCTCTGCGAGTTCCTCCCCTAGAGCGTCGATCGCCTCGAGCTCGGCCTCCCAGTCCGCGAGGTCCTCGGCGAGGTCACGGACCTCCAGGAGCGTTTCGCGCCAAGCAGCTCCCGGACCCGCGAGGCTCGCGCCATATGAGACGCACCTGCGGAGCATCCGCAGCCGTCCGACCTCGTCGCCGGATGCTCGCATTGCGCGGGCGGCGAGCAGCGCCCACCGTCTGGCCTCCTCCGGGCGGCCGGCGCGCGTGTAGTGGTCTGAGACGGTCTCGGCGAGCTCGGCGGTCAGCTCCGCACCGGCCTCCTGTGCGTACTCCGCGGCGAAGCCCGCATGGAGGGCACGACGCTGGTCCGGCAGCAGGCTCGCCTCGAGCGCCTCGGCCTGGAGCGGGTGGTGGAACCAGTACGCCCCGTCGTCGGCGACGTCGAGCATCCCGGCGTCCACCGCCTCGTGCAGCGCCGGCCCCGGGTCCGGCAGGTCGGCGATGTCGGCGACGCGGGCCAGGGGCGCACCCCGGACGGGCCGCCCGCCGACGGCGAGGGTCACCACAAGACGCCGGGCGTCCACCGAGAGCACCCCCCAGCTGCGGACGGCGGCAGCGCTCAGCGCCTCGGGCAGGTGGCGCGGCAAGGCGCGGCTCGACGGGTCCAGCCCGTCGACGAGCAGCCGCGCAAAGTACGGGTTGCCACCACTGCGCACGTGCACCTCGTCAACGAGGGAGGTGTGCGCGGGCTCGCCGAGGACCAGCGCCAGCTCCTCCCCGACCTCGTCGCGCGTCAGCGGTCCGAGCGTCCGCTCCTCGACCCCCGGGAGACGCCGAGCATCGGCCAACCAACGTCGCAGCGGGTGGCTCGGCCCCACGTCGGTGGACCGCACCGTCAGCACCACACCGAGCGGTCGCTCCACCGGCCCGGCCAGGACGTACAGCAAGGCGTCCAGGGTCTCCCCGTCCGCCCACTGCAGGTCGTCCACCATCAGCACCACCGGTCCGGCGGACGTCTGGCGGGTCAGCCAGTCATCGACCGCCACCGGAACCGGCAGCTCCCGACTCGCCGCCCCGCCCCCGGAGCCCAGCACAGCCGGCTGCTCGTCCGGGGGGAGCGCCCGCACCGCGCTCCGGAGCCCGAGCAGCGGGACGCTCACCGCGGTCAGCGGCAGGCACGTCCCGGGAAGGACGAGCGCCCCCTCCCCCGCCGCCGTCTCGCACGCCGCGCGCACCAGCGTCGTCTTGCCGATCCCCGCGTCCCCCTGCAGCACCACCGCCCCGAAGCGGCCGTCGCGGGCTCCACGGACGAGGTTGGTGAGCACCCCTAGCTCTTCCGCGCGCCCGACCAGTGACACCGCTCCTCTCACCGCCCCTCCGTCCCGCGCGAGGCCCACGCGGCGAGGTCGACGCGGTTCGCGGTGCCCGTCTTGTGGAGCAGGTTCGAGATGTGCGAGCTCACCGTCTTCTCGCTGAGGAAGAGCGCGCCGGCGATCTCGGCGTAGGTCCGCCCGGCGACGACGTACGCCAGGATCTCCCGCTCACGCGGGGTCAGCCGCATCCCGGGCGGCGACTCATCCGGCCCTGTCACGACTGCCAACGAGATACGCGCCGACCGCGCGAGCGACTCGATCGCCCCTCGCGTCGGCGCTGCCTCCAGCCGCACCGCGATCCCGTGCCCCCGTCGCAGCACCGCCGCAGCCTGGCGACGTCCGTCGGCGTCCCCACGCCGCAGCAGCGCCTCCCCCGCCCGCCACGACGCGTAGGCGGCGTCCCAGTCGAGGGACGCCTCGCACAGCAGGTCCGCCGCCCGGCAGAACAGCCCCGCGACATCCTCGAGCAGTCCGGCCCGGGCGACCTCGGCGTCGTACAGGGCGTCGAGCGCGTCGAGCATCCGCCGGTACGGCTCTGCCCCCAGCCCGGCGTCCTCGAGCACGTGCGGGAAGTCCGCGCGGAGCGCCGCCAGCCGGGCGCGCGGGCCACCGGGGTCGTGCCCGGCGTCGGCCTCCCGCCGGACGAGGTCCGCCAGGGCGCGGGCCGCGAGCGGCGCCAGCCACTCGCACCACGTCGGCCGGGCGCCGGGTGCCCGTATCGCCGCCGCGGCGACCTCCGCCGCACCAGGCAGGTCACCGCGGTGCAGAAGGACCGTCGTCACGGCAGCGGCCGTCGCGAAGTTCGGGGTGGAGTCCTCGTCGGGGATGAGCTCGCGGGCCCGCGCGAGGTGGGCGTCGGCCTCGGCCTGCCTCCCCTGCGACGACGCGAGGACGGCGGCCGTGAGCCGGGCGAGGTAGTTCCCGGCCCGGCCCGCGTCGGCCCCGAGCGCGACGCGGAGCCGCGCCTGTGTCTCCTCGACATCGCCGAGGAACCAGAGCGTCGACGCGATGCCGGCGGAGAGCCACGCGACGTAGCGCTGTGGCGCCCCGATGTCCTCGAGGACCCGGCGGCCCCGGTCGATGATCGCGGCCATCTCCGGGGTGTAGTCGGACCGGCAGTTGGCGTCCCAGAACGTCGCGTGCAGGATCGTCACCCCGTCGGCCACCGGGCCGGCTGCCTCGACCGCGCGATGCCACAGCTCGTCGGCCCGACCGGGGCACTCGCCGGCGAAGGTGTCCGCCATGATCTGCTGCCCGAACGCGTAGGCCCTGGCCCGGGCCCACTCGTCGGCCTCGGAGGCGTCGGTCACCACCGGTGCGGCGTCGGCGATCGCGAGCGCCTCCGCCGCCGCCGCGCAGCCGCCCTCGGTGTCCCCCGTCCACAGCAGCCTGCGGGAGTACTCGCACAGGACGACAGCCCGCTGCCACACCCCCGGGTGGTCGGCGCTCAGCGCCAGAGCGGCATCCAGCTCCTCGGGGTCATCCGGACGCCCGAGCCGGAAGCCGACCATCAACCGCCAGGCCGTGAGCACGGCGGCGCGCAGCGGGTCCACCGCCGGGTCGACGAGCTCCCGCAACCGGTCGGTGGCGGCCAGCTCGGCTTCCCAGTCGCCGATGGAGCGCGCGGACCGGCGGAGCCCCTCGACGAGGTCGGCGAGCGACTCGGTCGCCGTGTCCACGCGCGGCCGCAGGTCGGCCGCCCGGCGCAGCATCCGGAGCCGGCCGACGTCGTCGCCGGCGGCGAGCATGAGGTCGGCCGCGCGGACCGCCCAGGCGTAGGCCCGGGCGTCGTCGTCGGCCAGCGCATAGTGGTCCGACACGGTCTCCGCGAGCTCGGCCGACGGGTCACTCCCGACCTCCGCCTCGTACCCGGCGGCGAACCCGGCGTGCAGGATCCGCCGCTCCTCGGGGAGGAGCCCCTGCTCGAGGGCCTCGGCCTGCAGCGGGTGGTGGAACCAGTACACCCCGTCGTCGGCGACGTCGAGCATCCCGGCGTCCACCGCCTCGTGCAGCGCCGGCCCCGGGTCGGGCAGGTCGGCGATGTCGGTGACCCGGGTCAGCGACACGCCGCGGACGGGCCGCCCGCCGACGGCGACGGTGACGACGAGGCGCCGGGCGTCCGACGAGAGCACCCCCCAGCTGCGGACGGCGGCAGCGCTCAGCGCCTCGGGCAGGTGCTGCGGCAAGGCGGAGCTCGACGGGTCCAGCCCGTCGACGAGGAGGCGCGCGAAGTACGGGTTGCCTCCGCTGCGGGCGTGGACCTCGTCGACCAGCGTCGAGTGCGCGGGCGCGCCGAGCACCAGGGCCAGCTCCTCCGCCAGCTCGTCACGGCTCAGCGGCCCGAGACGGAGCTCGCCGACCCCCGGCAGCCGGCGGGCGTCCGCGAGCCAGCCGCGCACCCGGTGCCCAGGCCCCACGTCGCTGGAACGGACGGTGAGCAGCACCGCGAGCCGCCGCTGCGGGGCGCCGGCGAGGACGTAGAGCAGCGCATCGAGAGTCTCGTCGTCCGCCCAGTGCAGGTCGTCCACGGCGAGGACCACCGGACCGGCCCCGGTCTGCTCACCGAGCCACTCGTCGAAGGCCACCGGGGCGAGCAGCGCCGCACCGGGGGTCCCGAGGAAATCCGGCCGCTGCTCCGCGGGCAGCCCCCGCACCGCACTGCGCAGACCGATGAGCGGCACCGCCACCGAGGTCAGCGGCAGGCACGACCCGGACAGGGCCAGCGCTCCCGCCGAATCCGCTGCGGCACAGGCGGCTCGCACGAGGGTCGTCTTCCCGATCCCGGCGTCCCCGTGGATGACGAGCGCCCCGAAACGCCCGTCGTGGGCACCACGAAGCAGCTCGGAAAGGTCCCGCAGCTCCTCCGCGCGTCCGACCAGGGCGGTCGCCGCCATCTCTCCAGTGTCCCGACGGCATGCCACGGAGTCCATGACACATCTGAGGGGTGCACGGGCCGATCTGAGGGGGTGCACCGGATGTGGGGATGGGGCCGCCGGCAGGACGGTGGATCCGTCAGCAACACCACCACCGAGGAGTCATCGTGAACCGTCTACAGCTCCGCAGAACGGCCGCTCTCATCGGGATGCTGCTCGTCCTGCCGCTCACCGCCGTCCCGGCCGCCGCGCGCCAGGACCCGGGCACGCCCACCCAGCAGGCCAGCCCCCTGACCTGTGTCCTCGAGCGGGTCGACGAACAGCTGGTCCGCTGCGACCTGCTCACCGGCAACGGGGTGCCGGCACCGACGTACATCCCCGAGCAGTAGGGACGACGCCGGCGGAGCCGAGGCTCCCGCCGGCGTTGTTCCGTCTCAGTGGACCCGCGGCACCATGAGCGTCACCGATCCGTACCCCGTGAAGCTCCCGTCCTCGAACTCGCCGGCGACGGTGTACGTGCAGTCGACGATGAGATTGCGGGTCCGCGGCACGTTGGGCTTGGCGTACGCCGGCTCCGTGAAGGTCTCGGGCTCGCCGTCGGTCGGCGTGAACGTGCCCGTGAACTCGCCGAACGCGATCGGGACCCCGACGAGCGGGCTGTTCAGGTCGTGGGCGGGCGTCCAGTCCCCGTTCCCGGCGACCGAGACGGCGAAGGTCTCCCCGTCGCACTGGAGCGTGATGTCGAAGTAGGCGGGCGGGTCGGCGTGGGCCGGAGCGGCCGCCAGACAGGTCGCGGCCAGGGCCAGCCCGGCCGCCGTGGACAGCGTCTTTCGCATCGTGACCTCCTCGATGGCGCGTTCGACACGGGCCCGCTCCGTTGCCCCATGCCCCGGTCGTCAGTCCCCACACGAACGTGATCCTCCGGACTGTCCGCCTCCCCGAGAGCCGCTGTCAACGGCCCGATCGAGCCATTCGCAGGTCCCACTCGGCGGGGGTCACTCCCCCGGCGTCGCACCCTCGTGGACGAGCGCCGCGGTGACGATCCAGTGCCAGTCCGTCGGACCGGACCCGCCGAACGCGCCGGCCCCGCACGGGCACAGCCAGTGCCACCGCCCCTGGGCGTCACACGTGACGCTCGGGTGGTGGCTGCGGCGGGCGGTCCGCCGGCGGGTCGTGGTCCTCATGTGACGAGGACCGCCGAACGGCGACCGTTGATACACCGAACGGACGAGACCTCGGGCACTCGGCTGTGCGGCACCCCGGTCGGTGTCACGCTCGTCGTGTCAGAGCCACACCGGACGCACCTGGGGAGGACCGCGTCACCATGGGATACCAGATGGAAGGCCCGCTGGGCCGCTACACCGACTGTTCCCGGTTCTCACGCCGGGGACCGACCGAGGGCTACCAGCCCGCGCCGATCCTCGACGTCGTGCTCGTCGGGCTCACCGCCCTCGGGGCCCGCCTCGGCGAGCACCACCACGGGCACGAGCGCCGATCCCGCAAGCGCGGCTGAGGTCGGGCGAGCCACCCGACCCCAGCACTCACGGGTGCAGCGCCGCCGCCAGCTCCTCGACGCCGTCGACGAGCCGGGGCCCCGGGCGCGCCCACAGCCCGTTCGCGTCCACCGGGTAGACGAGCACACCGTCGGGCAGCAGCCCCGACCCGACGAGCCCGGCCGCCTGGGCCCGAGCCCCGTCCAGGTCGAACCCGCACGGCGCGACGACGACGACCTCCGGCCCGGCCGCCCGCACGTCCTCCCACGTGACGCGGCGCGACCGCTGGCCCGCCTCCCCCAGCACGCACTCGCCGCCGGCGAGCGTGACCATCTCGGGGATCCAGTGCCCCGGCGCGTACGGCGGGTCGGTCCACTCCAGGACGGCGACCCGCGGCCGCGACCGGCCCGCCACCCGCAGGGCCACGGCCTCGAGCCGCGACCGGCAGCCGGCCACGAGCTCGGCGGCCGCGTCCGCGCGCCCGACGGCCCGCCCGATCGTCAGCACCGAGTCGAACACCTCGTCCAGGGTGTGCGGGTCGACGGTGACGACCTCGGCCGTACACCCGAGATGGGCCAGCGCCTCGTCGACCGTCGCGACGTCGAGCGCGCACACCGCGCAGAGGTCCTGGGTGACGACGAGGGCGGCGTCCAGCCCGGCGAGCGCGCCGGCGTCGAGCCGGTACAGGTCCTCCCCGGCGGCCACGGCCGCGGCGACGGCGTCGTCGATCTCGCGGGGCGTGAGCCCCTCGGGCAGCGTGGTCGTCGACACGACCGGGCGGCTGCGGGCCTGCTCGGGGTGGTCGCACTCGAACGTCACCCCGACGACGTCGTCGCCCGCGCCGATCGCGAAGAGGATCTCGGTGGCGGACGGGATGAGGGAGACGACGCGCACGGCGCAGACCCTACGGTCCGGCGTCAGCCGCGCGGGACGTCGCGCCGGCGGAAGCCGACGACACCGGCCGCGGTGAGCGCCGCCGCGACGACGACGAGGACGGCGAGCGCGACCCCCGAGACGTCACCCTGCGGCGGGGTGCCGACGTGCGTCGTCGGTGAGACGTCGAGGAGCCACTGCGGCATCTGCAGCCCGGCGCCGAGGAACGCGATGAACGTGACGCCCCCGAAGACGCCCCAGGCGGCGACGTAGCCCCGCGGCAGCAGCCCGAAGAGGGCGGCGGCCAGCCCGGCGACGACGATGACCGCCGGGACGTACGCGAGCCCGGCCCCCACGACCGGCCACACCGACCCGACACCCGTCACCGACGCCGAGGTGAGCCCGAGCACCGCCGAGGACGCCCCGAGGATGACGACGAGCCCGGCGAGCACGACGCCGAGGTGGGCGCCGAGCCAGCGGGTGCGGGCGACCGTGCCGGCGAGCTGGGGCTCGAGCCGGCCCTCGGTCTCCTCCTGGCGCAGGATGCCGAGGGCCTGCACGACGTAGCCGATCCCGAGGATCGCGAGGTAGAGGACGACCATCGCGAGGAAGCCGTCCGCGGGGTCGTCGCCGAGGCTGATGTACACCTCCAGGGCCGGGTTGCCGGTGAGCGCGTCGACGACCTCCTGGGCGAGCGACCCCATGACGGCGGCGAGCACCGTCGACCCGACGAGCCAGCCGACGAACGAGCCGCGCTGCAACGCCCACGCCAGACCGAGCGGGCGCTGCAGGAGCGTGGACGCACGCTCGGGCCCGGCGCCGCCGCGCCACAGCGCGCTGCCGAGGTCGCGGCGGGCGGCCAGCACGACGGCAGCGCCCGCGAGCAGGACCGCGACGACGAGCGGCACGAGCAGCACCCACCAGCGGGGCTCGCCGAACGGCGCGGTGCGCTCGGCCCACCCGAGCGGCGACAGCCAGACGACCCACCAGCCCCGGACGTCGCCGACCCCGCGGAACACGTAGGCGACCGCAAGAACGGCGAGCGCTACGCCGTACACGGCGCGCGCGTGGAGGACGACCTGCGCCAGCAGCGCAGCGAGCGCCGCGAACACCAGCGCCAGCGCGCCGAGCGAGAGGGAGTACAGCACCGAGCCCTCGGTGGGCACGCCTGCCGCGACGAGCGAGACCGCGAAGCCCACCATCGTCACGACGACGGTCACGACGACGACGACGAGCGACGCGAGGACCGGCGCCCGCCGGTCGACCCGCCCGGCGAGCAGCTGCTCGAGCCGCCCGCTCTCCTCCTCGCGCCGGGTGGCGGCGGTGACGAGCCCGACCCCGAGCAGCGGCATGAGGAAGGCGGCCAGGAAGCCGAACTCGTCCTGCACGATGCCGCCGAGGGTGTCCAGGCCCTCGACCCGGCCGTTGACGGCGACGAGCGCGTCGGTGGCGATGGCGTCGGCGTACGTCTGCACCTTCGTCGGGGTGTCGTAGAGCTCGGCGACGGAGACCGCGGTGGCGGCCATCGTGCCGACCAGGGCCAGGACCCAGACGAGAGCGCTACGCCGCATGGTCCGCCACCGGATGCGCAGCAGCGGCCCCAGGCCGGTCATCGCGCGCCCCGGCCCGCCCGGTGCCGGCCGTCGACCTCGGGGATGCTGTCGTCAACCCGGCCGGCGTGCGCACCGTCGTCCGGCGGCGCGCCGGGCGCATCGCTGTCGTAGCTGCGCAGGAAGAGGGTGTCCAGGCTCGGCGGCTGGACCGTCAGGGTGTGCAGCCGGGCGGCGTGCAGCCGGCCCACGGCGTCGTCGAGGTGGTCGGCGTCGACGGAGAACCGGACGTCGGTGTGCGGGCCAGCAGGCTCGATGACGAGGTCGGCGACGCCGGTGACCGCTCGCAGACCGGTCGGCTCGGTGGAGGTGACGGCGTGCACCGTCGTGCGGGTGTGCCGGCGCAGGTCGGCGAGGGAGCCGGTGGTCACCGTGCGGCCGTGCCGGATGATGCTCACCCGGTCGGCGAGGGCCTCGACCTCGGCCATGAGGTGGCTCGACAGGAGCACCGTGACCCCGTCCGCTCGCCGCTCGTGGACGACGTCCTGGAAGGTGCGCTCCATGAGCGGGTCGAGCCCCGCCGTCGGCTCGTCGAGCAGCAGCAGCTCGGCGTCCGCGGCGAGCGCGGCGACCAGGGCCACCTTCTGCCGGTTGCCCTTGGAGTAGTCGCGCGCCCGCTTCGTCGGGTCGAGGTCGAAGCGCTCGACGAGCTCGCGTCTGCGTGACTCGACGAGCCCGCCGCGCGCTGCCGCGAGGACGTCGAGGCACTGGCCACCGGTCAGGCCCGGCCACAGCGAGACGTCACCGGGGAGGTAGGCAAGACGTCCGTGGAGGCGGGTCGCGTCGTGCCACGGGTCGCCCCCGAGGAGCCGTACCGACCCGGCGTCGGCCCGGACCAGCCCGAGGAGCACCCGCAGCGTCGTCGACTTGCCGGCGCCGTTCGGCCCGAGGAAGCCGTGCACCTCCCCCGGGGCCACCGCGAGGTCGAGACCGTCGAGGGCCCGCACCGCGCCGAAGGTCTTGACCAGGCCCCGGACCGTGACGACGTCGTCGGTGCTCATCGGTCCCCGCCCCCGGCGTCCGGTCGGCCGGCGGCGCCGTCTGCTCGGGCGGAGCGCACGCCTCCATCCTCGCGGGACCGGCGAGCGGTGTCGAGGTGGCCGCTGTCACAGCCGGGTGGTTCGCTGGGGCATGGCCTGGACCACCCACCCCGTGACCCCCGACCGGTTCGAGGACTTCGCCGACGTCGTCAACCCGAACCGGCGCGCGACGCACTGCTGGTGCCTGGCTCACCGGCTGCGCCAGCGCGACATCGACGAGCTCGGCGGCGGCAGCCGCGAGCAGGCGATGCGCCGGCTCTGCGAACGGGACGACCCGCCGGGGGTCGTCACCTACCAGGACGGGGTGCCCGTCGGCTGGTGCAACATCGGCGCCCGCTCCGACAACCCCCGGCTCGTGCACAGCACGAAGATCCAGCCCGTCGACGACCTGCCGGTGTGGAGCATCGTCTGCGTCGTCGTCCGCGGCGGCCACCGCAAGCAGGGCGTCACGACCCCCCTGCTCGAGGGCGCGGTCGCGTACGCCGCCTCGCGCGGAGCGCCCGCCGTCGAGGCCTACCCGGTCGACCCGGCGGGCCGACGCATGGACCTGACGATGGCCTTCGTCGGCACCCGGTCGATGTTCGAGAAGGTCGGGTTCGAGGTGGTCGGCACCACCGAGGCCGTCGCGTCGGGGATGCCCCGGCTCGTCATGCGCCGGCGTCTCGGCTGAGCAGCAGGCACGCGGCGGCTCAGGTGGCGGGGGCCACCCGCAGTAGCACGTTGCCCACTTTCCGGCCGGACTCCACGTAGCGGTACGCCTCGACGATGTCCTCGAGGTCGAAGGTGCGGTCCAGTACCGGGCTGTACGCGCCACTGGCGAGGCGGTCACGCAGGAAGGCCATGACCTCCGGGCCGTCCTGCGGGACCGGGAAGTTCACATGCCGCCCCCGGAAGAGCGGGGTGACGGAGGCGAGCGGCGGGTTCTGCCACCCCGGCCCGAGCTCGGAGGACAGGTAGACCCCGCCCGGCCGCAGCAGGGGGCGGCACGCCCAGAAGGTGCTCTTGCCAACGGTGTCGAGCACCGCCGCGAACGGCCCCGTGGCCGCGGCGAGCCCCTCGCGCTGCCAGTCCACGACGTGCGAGGCGCCGAGCCCGCGGGGCGAGGTCGAGGTGGGCCGTCGGCGCGGTGGCGGTCACCTCGGCACCCAGGTCGGCGAGCAGCTGGACGGTGGCGGAGCCGATCGCGCCGGTCGCGCCGTGGACGAGGACGGGGTCGCCGGCGCGCACCCGGGAGCGCCGGACGAAGCTGAGCGCGTAGTGGCCGCCCTCGGTCGACGCAGCCGCCGTGGCCGGGTCGACCCCGCCGGGGACCGTCGCGACCATCCAGTCGGCGGGCACGGCGACGAGCTCGGCGTGCGCCCCGAACCGCCCCTCGCAGTACCCGAACACGGTGTCGCCCGGCGCGAACCCCACCGCCTCCGACCCGACCTGCTCGACGACGCCGGCGTACTCGGTCCCCCACACCGGGGTGTTCGGGCCGCGCCACCCCGAGATCGCCCGGATGAACCACGGGCGGGCCGCGCGGTACCCGCAGTCGGTGCGGTTGACGGTGCTCGTGTGCACCCGGACGAGAAGGTCGGCGGGGCCGGGGACCGGGTCGGGCACCTCGGTCACCATGACGACGTCCGGCGGCCCGTAAGCAGTCGTGACGGCAGCCCTCATCCCGGCACGCTAGTGGCCGCCGTCCTCGGGGTCGAGGCCCTCGGGGGTCGAGGCCCTCACTGGTCGAGACGCTTGAGAGGTGGGGCGCTCAGAGGTCGGGGCCGCTCGCGCGGAGCTTGTCGACCTCGGCCATCGCCTCGCGCAGCTCGCCGAGCCAGGACTCGGTGTGCTCGCCGACGAGCCGGACGCACCACGCCAGCGCGTCGCTGCGCGAACGGGCCACCCCGGCGTCCACGAGGGTGTCGAGCACCGCGCGCTCCGGCTGGCGCAGCCGGGTCATGACGGGGACCGCGAGATGGGTGAACAGCGCAGTCGTGCCTCCGGCCCGGGCGCCCCACGAGACGGTCCGGCCGTAGCGGGCCTGGGCCTCCTCGGCGACCGCCATCCGCTGCTCGCGGGTGTCGGCGCGGAACCGGGCGAGCCGGCCCTCGGCCGCCGCGGCCTCGGTGTCGGGCGCGACCCCGGCCAGGGCGCCGACGACGACGATCTCCTCGCGGTCCACGGTCACCTCGACCTCGTCGAACCAGCCGTCCGGCAGGCGCCCGGCGAACCAGGCCTGCGCGTCGTCGGCCGGCGGCAGGTCGCCCTGCTGCCAGCCGCCCGGGCGCCCGAAACCGCGACCGCGGCCGCGACCGCCGCCGGGCCCGGGGCGCCCGCCCCGCGGGCCCCGCCCGGGGCTTCCGCCGCCTCGCGGGGTCCCGTCCGCTCTACGACCGTCGGTGGGGTGCATCTCCAGCCTGTTCATGGCTACTCCCTTGCAGTGCTTACTTCATTACACCACTACACAACGCAGAGGACCAGCCTTGTCTTCCCGGAGGAGGTCGGTGGCGCGGTGAGCCGGTCGGGACAGCAGTGCGCGGGCCCGCCGTCACGTGTGACGTCGGGCCCGCGCCCCTGCAAATGGTCGTCACCGTCGGCGAGTGTGACGGTGACGAGGCGTGCAGCCCGGGGACCCTCTGTTGCCCCCGGGCCGCACGCCTACTCCCCCGGACTGAGGCTCTGGTGCACGAGCGCCGCCGTAAACGCACCGTGCCAGCCACCGGAGGTCGCAACTCCTCGAGCGCCGCACCCACACGCCCACAGCCACCGCCCAGTGCCGCCACAGTGGACGACCGGGTGGTGCGAGATGCGGTAGGTACTCCGCCGTCGAGGGCGCATACCGGGAGTCTCGGGTGGGGCGCAGCCGCGGGGGGCCGATCCGCCCCCGGACCCGGCCGTCCAGCGCCGCAGTCGGGCGGCTCGGTGGATCCCCCATCCACCGTTCGGACGACCGGCGGGCCCGGCCCCACGGCGGGGCGACCCGCCGAGGCCCCCTCCCGGACACCCCGGCAGCACGAAGGGCGCCACCCCTCCTGCACGGGGGGTGACGCCCTCCGGCGTCCTGAGCCGGGTCGAGGGACTCAGAGAGATGGCCGCTCCCGGCCCTGCCTCCGGGAGCGGTCGATCGGGGTCAGCCGCGCGGGATGACGAGCTGCTGGCCCGCGCTGACCTGCGCGGTGTTCAACCCGTTCGCGAGCTGGATGGCGAGCACGCCCTGGCTGACCGACATGCCCGGCAGCTCGGTGGCGGCGACCTCGGAGAGGGTCTGGCCGGAGCCGACGGTGACCGTGTGCTCGGCGGACGCGGCGCCCGCGCCCCCGACCCCGCCGACCCCGAGCACGGCGGCCAGGACGAAGACGGCGAGGGCGAGCAGGACGAACCGGCCCCGGGCCGTGATCCGCAGCCCGCCGGCCGGCGAGGCGGCGGCCGCGCCACCGGGAAGCACGACGAGCCGGGGACGGCTCGGCAGCGGGACGGCGTAGCCCTCGGTGGGCTCCCAGGCGATCGCGCTCATCATGTCCTCCATCCCGGCGGCCACGGGGACCGTCGAACCGTTGTTCGATAGAACGTCTGTACGAGTTGTAGCACGGATGTTCGACCCGTTCAAGACACGCGTCGAAAGAATGTTTGAATCTCCTGTACGACCCGCGTACTCTCGTCTCATGCGCATCAGCCTGCACGTCGCCACCGACAGCCCGGCTGACCTGCATGTTCACCACGGTTCCGCGCGCAGCTGAGCGCCGGACGAGCGAAGGGGTCGAGATGGCACGTCCGAGGAACGCCGACATCCACGAGATGCCCGACCGCGGGGACGGCGGCGAGCTGACGCACCGTCAGCGCAAGGTCCTCGAGGTCATCCGCAACGCCATCGACCGGCGCGGCTACCCGCCGAGCATGCGCGAGATCGGCGAGGCGGTGGGCCTCACCTCCCCCAGCTCGGTCGCGCACCAGCTGTCCGCGCTCGAGCGCAAGGGCTACCTGCGCCGCGACCCCAACCGGCCGCGCGCCATCGAGGTCCTCTCCCCCGACCACGCCGACGAGGGCGGGTACCGCCGGGCCCCCGAGGTCGAGCACGACGACGTCGACGTCACCGGCATCCACGACGAGCGCCCCGAGGCCTCGTACGTCCCGGTCCTCGGCCAGATCGCGGCGGGTGTGCCCATCACCGCCGAGGAGAGCGTCGAGGACGTGTTCCCGCTCCCGAAGCAGCTCGTCGGCGAGGGCTCGCTCTTCCTCCTCAGGGTCGTCGGCGACTCGATGGTCGACGCCGCCATCTGCGACGGCGACTGGGTCGTCGTGCGGCAGCAGGTGGTGGCCGACAACGGCGACATCGTCGCGGCGATGCTCGACAACGAGGCCACCGTCAAGACGTTCAAGCGCAAGGACGGCAAGGTCTGGCTCATGCCGCACAACGAGGCCTTCGACCCGATCGACGGCGACCACGCGACGATCCTCGGCAAGGTCACGGCGGTCCTGCGCCGGGTCTGAGCCGGCCCGCCGGGCCGTCCGCCCCGGACGGCCCGGCGGCCGCTCAGTCCTCGACCTCGGCGATGTGCACGACGGCGTCCCCGGAGCTGACGAGCGGGGCCTCGGTCCGGCCGACGACGATCCCCGTGCGGTTCGCGTGGACGAGACGCACCCGTTTGCCGAACGAGTCGAACAGCCCGCCGAGCCGCTGCCCCTCGACGACCCGCTGCCCGAGGTCGGCCTCGAGATGCAGCATCCCCGTCCCGCGCGCCCGGACCCAGCCGCTGCGCCACGACACCGCCGACGGCGGCGGCGGCTCCTCCTCGACCGGGTCGGTCATCCCGAGGGCGGCGAGCACCCGGCGGACGCCGAGCACCCCCGCGTCGACCGCCCAGCCGTCCATCCGCCACGCCTCCCCCGCCTCGTAGAGCAGCACCTTCGCGCCCCGCTCGCGGGCGGCGTAGCGCAGCGAGCCGTCACGCAGCTTGGCATGGAGCATCGCGGGGGCCCCGAACGCCGCCGCGAGCTCGCGGGTGCGCGGGTCCTCGAGGTCGGCGCGGATCTGCGGCAGGTTCGTGCGACGGTCCGAGCCGGTGTGCAGGTCGATGCCGACCTCGCACTTGTCGACGACCTCGGTCATGAACAGGTGCGCGATCCGGCCGGCGAGCGACCCGCGCGGCGCGCCGGGGAACGACCGGTTGAGGTCGCGGCGGTCCGGCAGGTAGCGGCTGCCCGTCATGAAGCCGAGGACGTTGACGATGGGCACGGCGATCAGGGTGCCGCGCAACGACTTCGGGTCAAGGTCGGCGAGCACCTGGCGCACGACCTCGACCCCCACCGCCTCGTCGCCGTGGATGGCGGCGTCGACCCAGACCGTCGGCCCCTCGTGCCGCCCGTGCACGACGCGCACCGGCAGGTCGACGTCGGCGCCGGTGACGAGCCGGGTGATCGGCAGCGCCAGCGACTGCTGCCGCCCCGCGCGCACCCGCACCGGCCCGATCTCGAATGACGGCCGCGCCGCCCGGGCCATCAGCCCTTCCCCCGGTTGCGTCGCCGCAGCGCGAGCGGCGGCCGCCCGCCGAGGTAGGACCGGCCGGGGTCGACGGCGAAGCCCTGCCGCAGCGCCTCCCGGCCGACGAGCATCCGGAAGCCCATCTCGTCACGCCGCGCGAGCGTCATCTCGGCGGGCACCTGCCGCCCCATGAGGGTGAGGTCCAGCGCGACGACGTACCGCTCCTCGCTGTGCCCCGACGACGAGCGGACCTCACGGACGTCCAGGACCGGGCGCTCGACCTGCACGGCGTCGGCCTCGGAGCGCTGCCACGGCCGGACCGTGAACCGCACCCACCGAAGGCCGTCGCGGTCGAGCTCCTCGAGGTCGAAGGCGTGCAGCGAGGACGAGCGCGCGCCCGTGTCGAGCTTCGCCTTGACCCACGGGACCCCGATGTCGGGAAGGCCGACCCACTCACGCCACCCGGCCAGGGTGTAGGAATGGTGCTCCGTCACCGTCCGTCCTCTCCTGTGGGATGTCATGAAGCTCGCGATCCTCTCTCGCGCACCTCGCTCGTACAGTACGCAGCGGCTGCGCACCGCCGCCGAAGACCGCGGGCACGCGGTCAAGGTGCTCAACACGCTGCGCTTCGGCATCGACCTGTCCGGGGACGAACCCGACCTGCAGTTCCGCGGCAAGCGGCTCTCGACGTACGACGCCATCCTGCCCCGCATCGGCAACTCGATTACGTACTTCGGCACCGCGGTAGTCCGCCAGTTCGAGCAGATGGACGTCTACACCCCGAGCACGTCGTGGGGCATCGCCAACTCGCGGGACAAGCTGCGCGCCACCCAGATCCTGTCGCGCCACCACATCGGGATGCCCCCGACGACGTTCGTGCGCGACCGGGCCGACGTCATCCCCGCGATCGAGCGGGTCGGCGGGGCGCCGGTCGTCATCAAGCTCCTCGAGGGCACCCAGGGGATCGGGGTCATCCTCGCGCCGACGATCAAGGTCGCCGAGGCGATCATCGAGACCCTCCAGTCGACCAAGCAGAACGTCCTCATCCAGCGGTTCGTCGCCGAGAGCAAGGGCCGCGACATCCGCGCCCTCGTCGTCGGCGACCGGGTGGTCGCGGCGATGCGGCGGGTCGCCAAGGGCGACGAGTTCCGGTCCAACGTCCACCGCGGCGGCTCCGTCGAGCCGGTCGAGCTCGACCCCGAGTTCGAGAAGGCCGCGGTCCGGTCGGCCCAGATCATGGGGCTGCGGGTCGCCGGGGTCGACATGCTCGAGGGCGACGACGGGCCGCAGGTCATGGAGGTCAACTCCTCCCCCGGGCTCGAGGGCATCGAGACGGCGACCAAGCTCGACGTCGCGGGCGCGATCATCGACTTCATCGACAACCAGGTCGCCTTCCCCGAGATCGACGTGCGGCAGCGGCTCACCGTCTCGACGGGCTACGGGGTCGCCGAGATCGCGGTGCTCGAGGCCTCCGACCTCGTCGGCAAGACCCTCGCCTCGTCCGGGCTGCGGGAGCGCGACATCACCGCGCTGACGCTGCACCGCGGCACCGCGGTCATCCCCAACCCGAACGGGCACCACGTGCTGCAGGCCGGCGACCGGCTGCTGTGCTTCGGCAAGCTCGAGGAGATGCGCTCGATGATCCCGAGCCGGCGCCGCCGGACCCGCAAGGTGAAGCGGCTGCCGAAGGAGCCGATCCACGAGCCCCGCCCCGAGTGACGGCCCGCCCCGTCCGGACCCTCGATCCCTACTCGGGAGAGGGCGCCGGGAGGTCCGGGTGCATCCGCTGCCACAGTGCGGTGTCGACCCACCGGCCGAGCTTGAAGCCGACCTCGCACAGCGTGCCGACGTGCTCGAAGCCGGCGCCCCGGTGCAGGGCCTCGCTCGCCGGGTTCGGCTGGGCGATGACCGAGACGCAGGTGTGCACCCCGTCGGCGTCGAGCCGCGCGAGCAGGTCGGCGTAGAGCAGCCGGCCGAGGCCGTGGCCGCGGGCGTCCTCGGCGATGTAGACCGAGACCTCGCGGGTCCCGTCGTAGGCCGGCCGGGCCCGGTAGGTGTTGCTGAAGGCGTAGCCGGCGACGACGCCGTCGACCTCGGCGACGACCACGTGGTCGCCGGGGCGGGTCGAGGCGACGCGCGCCGCGTAGTTGTCGTCGGGGCGCGGCTCGACGTCGAAGGTGGCGGTCGTCCGCTCGATGGCCTCGTTGTAGATGGCCGTCATCGCGGGCAGGTCGGCGGGACCAGCGGTCCGCAGCGCGATCTCGGTCATGCCGCCTCCGCCCGCGCGAGCCGCTCCAGGGTCGGCGCGAGCGCGGCGTCGACCCGCAGCGTCATGTGCCCGTCGCCGCGGGTCGGCCCCCGCGTGACGGCCATGACCGGGATGCCGCGGCGGGCCGCGTGCCGGACGAAGCGCAGCCCCGACATGACGGCCAGCGAGGAGCCGAGGACGAGCAGCGCGGGCGCGGCGTCGGTGAGCGCGTAGCAGGCGTCGACCCGCTCGCGTGGCACCGATCCGCCGAAGAACACGACGTCGGGCTTGAGGGTGTCGGCGCCGCAGACGAGGCACAGCGGCAGCCGGAACCCGGTGACGGCCGCGTCGGGGAGGACGACGTCGCCGTCGGGGCGGATCTGGCTGCTGACCCGTGACCCGTCCGCGGCCTCGCCCCGCACGAGGGTCTCGAAGCCGGGGTTGGCCACGACCATCCGGGCCTGCAGCTGCTCGCGGTCGGACCGGTCGCCGCAGGTGAGGCACACGACGTCGGCGAGCGAGCCGTGCAGCTCGGTGACGTCGGGGCTGCCGGCCGCCTGGTGCAGGCCGTCGACGTTCTGGGTGAGGACCGGGCCGAGGACCCCGGTGCGCTGGAGCGCGGCGACGGCCCGGTGCCCGGCGTTCGGCGCGGCCCGCGAGAAGCGCTGCCAGCCGACGAACGAGCGCGCCCAGTACCGGCGGCGGTTCTCGGTGCTGGCGCAGAACTCGCCGTGCTGCATCGGCATGACCCGGCGGGTGCCGTCGCGGCCGCGGTAGTCGGGGATGCCGGAGTCGGTGGACATCCCGGCGCCGGTGAGCACGAGCGCGCCGGGGTGGGCGCGCAGCACGGCGGCGAGGCGGTCGACGGCCTCCGGGCTGCGCGCCTCGGGGGGCGGCTGGCTCGTGGCCCAGGCGGGGACGGCGGCGTCGTCGGTGCGGGTCAGCGGCGCGCCGGCGGGCGGTGTCGAGGCGGGCTCCGGCATGGCCCCAGTATCCCCGGAGCACGGCCGGGGCGTTCGGTCCGTCTCGTCCATAACGGATCCTTATACGATGAGGGCATGATCGACGCCGCGGGCCTGCGTGTCATGCGCGCCATCTCCGACGAGGGCAGCTTCACCGCGGCCGCCGCCGCGCTCGGGTACACCCAGCCGGCGATCTCGCAGATGGTGCGCCGGCTCGAGCAGCGCACCGGCACCGTGCTCGTCGAGCGGGTGGGCCGCAACGTCCGGCTCACCGAGGCCGGCCGCGTCCTCGCCCGGCACGCGGGGCCGGTGCTGGCGGCCCTGGACGCCGCGGAGGACGAGGTCGCCGCCATCGCCGGGCTGCGCAGCGGCCGGGTGCGCCTCATGGCGTTCCCGTCGGCGTCGGCCACGCTCGTGCCGCGGGCCCTGGCGCTGGTCAAGGCGCGGTTCCCCGACGTGAGCATCAGCTTCAGCGAGGCCGAGCCGCCCGAGAGCATCGCGGCGCTGCGGGCCGGGGAGTGCGACCTCGCGATCGCCTTCGCCTACGAGGGCACCGACGTCGGGCGCGGCGAGGAGGACCTCGACGCCTACGTCATCACCCCGCTGCTCGAGGACGAGGTGCGGCTCGCGGTCCCCCGCACCCACGCGGTCGCCGACCAGGAGTCGGTGCAGATGGCCGACCTCGCCGGCGACCCGTGGATCGCCGGGTGCCCGCGCTGCCGCGGCCACCTGCTGCAGCTCGCCGACGCCGCGGGGTTCCGCCCCGACGTCGCCTACGAGACCGAGGACTACGTCGCCGTCCTCGGGCTCGTCGCGGAGGGCCTCGGCGTCGCGCTCATCCCCGACCTCATCCTGCGCACGGTGCACCACGAGGACGTCGTGGCCCTGCCGATGACCCCGGCGTCGCGCCGCACGATCATGGCGGTCACCACCTCCGACCTGCAGCGCGTGCCGGCCGTCAAGGCGGCCCTGGACGCCCTCATCGAGAGCGCCGGTGCCCAGTCGACCGCCCCGACGACCCGCATGCCCGAGCCCGCCTGGTCGATCTGACCCCACGGCGGTCCGCTCACCGGGCGGTGACCACCCGCACCGCCCTGGCGGTGCCGACGACGGCGACGTCGCCGTGCTGGTCGGTGCGGTACACCGCGTAGCCGAGCCGGCGCAGCAGGGTCAGGTGCGCGGCGGTGGGGTGTCCGTAGTCGTTCTCGCGCCCCACGCTGACGACCCCCACGGGCGCCCGGACCGCGGCCATGAGGTCGTCGTCGAGGTTGGCGCTGCCGTGGTGCGGGGTCTTGACGACCTCGAACCCCCCGGCCGCCGCGGCCATCGCCGGCTCGCGCCGGATCCGCAGCAGGAGGTCGTGAGCGGCCTCCCGCTCGACGTCGCCGAGCAGGAGGGCGTCGACCGCCCCGGTGCGGGCGGCGAGGACGACGCTGGCGTTGTTGGGCACCGAGCCGCCACCGATCCGCCGCGTCGGCGCCCAGACGAGCGCGTCGACCTCGCCGAGGACGAGGCGGTCACCGGCGTGCAGGGCCGCCACCGGCACCGCGTGTGCGGCGGCGACCCGGTCGACGCCGGCCGCACCGCCGGCGGGCTCGCGCACCGGCGTGGTGAGCACCTGCCGCACGGCCCGGCCCGCGACCGCGCCGACGAGCCCGTCGACGTGGTCGGCGTGGAAGTGGGTGAGGACGACGGCGTCGAGGGTGTCGACCCCGAGCCGGCCGAGGCAGCCGTCGACGAGCCGCGGGTCGGGACCGGCGTCGACGAGGACGGCCCGGCCTGGCCCGCTGCGCAGCACGACCGCGTCCCCCTGGCCGACGTCGCAGACGACGACCCGCCACCCGGCCGGCGGCCACGTGACGACCTGGGTGGGGACGAGCAGCGCCACGACGAGAGCAGCCGCGGAGTAGGTGCGGACGGGGTGCGCCCGGACCCCGGCGGCCAGGGCCCGCCCGGTGAGCAGGACGGCGACGAGCAGCACGGCGAGGAGGACCGCCCCGGGTGGGCCGTCGGGCCAGGGCAGGGTCCCGCCGGGCACCCGCGCGCACAGCCGGGCGACCTCGGCGATGCCGGTGGTGGGCACGACGCCGGCCCACGCCACGAGCTCGGCGCCGCGAGCCCACCCGAGGGAGGCCAGCGCCGCGGCGACCCCGGCGACGGTGGCCGGCGCGACGAGGGGCGCCGCGAGCAGGTTGGCGAGGACTCCGACGACGCTGACCGACCCCTGGAGCAGCACGACGACCGGGGCCGTCATCGCCTGCGCCGCAACGGGAACCGCGAGGGCGGGACCGAGCGGCGCCAGCCGTGCCGGCAGGCGGGCCCCGACGGCGTCGCCCCACGGCCGGGTGAACAGGAGCAGCCCGAGCGTGGCGAGCGTCGACAGCACGAACCCGTAGGAGCGGGCCAGCCACGGGTCGACGACGAGGACGACGAGCACCGCACCGGCGAGCACCGGCAGGCCCGCCGAGCGCCGTGACCGGCTGAGGCCGATGAGCCCGATGGCCCCCATGACGGCGGCTCGCACGACGCTCGGCTCGGGGCGGGCGAGCACGACGAACCCCGCGAGGGCGACCCCGGCCAGGACCGGGCGCGCCCGCCGCGGCACCCCGACGACGGCGCACAGGCCGAGGACGAGCCCGACGACGACGGCGACGTTGGACCCGCTGACCGCGGTGAGGTGGGTCATCCCGGTGGCGAGCATCGCGTCGGTGAGATCGGGGGGCGTGCGGCTCGTGTCGCCGATGACGAGCCCGGGCAGCAGCCCGCGGGCGTCGGCGGGGGCGTCGTCGACCGAGGCCCGCAGGCCGGCCCGTAGCCGCTCGGCGCCGCGGGCCACCCGCCCCGGTGGAGCCAGGACGCCAATCCCCCCGGACACGGCGAGCGTTGCCACCCGGTCGTCCGCCCGATCCGTGGGTCCGAGCCGGCCTCGCACGAGAACCGTGGCGCGCCACGGCGGGGCACGCAACGCAGCGTCACCGACGAGCAGAACCGGGGCCGATGTGGCACGCGACGCGCCGCGGCCGGTGACCCGCCGCATCGTCCCCGTCCGGAGCACGCGGGGCTCGCCGCCGCGGGAAGCGACCTCGATGGCGTCGCCGGTGAGGACCACCTCGGCCTCGACGGCCGCGCGCTCCCGGGCCAGCGGCACGACCCCGCCCCGCTCGCGCACCGCGCCCTGGGCCAGGGCCGCCACCTGGAGCAGCACGACGAGGACGAGGGTGAGGACGAGCGGCCACCGGACCACCCGCGCGGACCGGCGCCACCGGGTCGCCCGCGCGGACCGGCGCCACCGGGAGCCGCCGCGGCCCGCCCACAGCAGGGCCGCTGCGGCGGCGCACGCGCCGGCGAGCACCCAGCGAGCGCCCGGACCGGCGCCGAGCGTGGTCGCCGCGACCGCCCACGCCCCGACGGCGGGCGCGAGGAGCCGCAGGTCCGAGCCGTCACGGTCGTCGTCTGGAGCCGCGTCGTCGGTGTCGGTGTCGCCGGGGTCGGCGTCGTCGGCGTCCTGCCGGGCGTCGCCGCCGCCTCGGCCGGCATGCCGGGCCGGCTCACGGCGTGACATGCGGGCGGACCTGGGCGAGCAGCTTCTCGCCGATGCCGCTGACCTCGGCGAGCTCGTCGACACTGGTGAACCGGCCGTGCTCGGTGCGCCAGTCGACGATGCGCTGGGCCAGCACCGGCCCGATCCCGGGCAGGGTGTCGAGCGCGGCGACGTCGGCGGTGTTGAGCGCGACCGTGGCCGCGGCGCCCGCCCCGGGGGCCCCGGCCGACGGCTCGGCCACGGGCACCTGGACCGGCTCACCGGGGCGCGGGACGCGCAGCTGCTCGCCGTCGGTGAGGACCCGGGCGAGGTTGACGCCCGCGAGGTCGGCCCGCGCGGTGGCGCCCCCGGCGGCCGCGACGGCGTCGGCCACGCGCGACCCCGCCGGCAGGTGCCGCACCCCGGGCCGCCGCACCTCGCCGACGACGTGGACGACGACCTCGGCCGCGGTGCCGTCGGCGCCGCCGCCGGACCGGGCCCCCGACGCCGCCGGGCCCGGGGCGGAGGCCGGCACCCCGACCGGCTCGGCCGCCGCGCTGACGCCCGTGGGCCCCGGGGGCCGACCGGGCGCCACGGCGTCACCGTCGGATCCCGTGGCCCAGGCCACCCGCAGCCCGAGGACGAGCACGGCCAGGGCGGTGACGAGCACGACCCCGGCCACCGCCGGGCGGCCCGGCTGCCAGCGCGCACCGACGAGGGCGGCGGGGGCCCGAACCCAGCCGGGGGCGCGGCGGTGCCGCCGGCGCACCTGCGTGGGGTCGGCGTCGACGCCGACCTCGCCGGCGGCGTCGGCGGCCTGCTCGACCCGGTCACCCGACCCGGCGGCCGCCTCCGGACCCGGCCGTGCGCCCACCCCGAGCACAGCCCGCGACGGCACCCAGCCCTCACCGCGCCCCGTGCGCAGCCGCGCGAGGGCACGCGCGGACACGGCCTCCGGCTCGGGTCGTCGTCGCATGATCGGACGCTACGAAGCACCGTCGGGCCCGGGGAGGCCCGCGCCGGCATCTGTGGACGACGAGACCGCGCGGAGCGCCTTGTGGACGGCGGAATGCCACCGGCAGGCACGCCCGTCGAGGCCGCGAGCCACCGCCCCGAGGGACCCCGGCGACGCGCCCATACCCCCCAGGTGAGCCATTGGGCCTGCTGCCGAGGCGGAGTACCGTCCCCAGGAATTCGTCAGCGGCGGGCAGTGGACCAACGTGAAACGTGACCAGAGCAGTGACCGGCAGCGGCAGCGCACGCCGTCGCCGCCCGCCCCCTCGCCGCCTCCGCACCCCAGCCAGGCCCGGCGTCCTTCGGCGTCCCGAGCGATGGAGTCGTCATGATCGCCCGCAGGTCCGACCGTCGGTCCGTCGCACAGCTGGCCGTGCTGCTGCTCCTGACCAGCCTCATCGCGGCCCTGCCCCTGGCCAGGCCCGCGGCCGCCGCCACCTGCGCCAGCAGCGGGCCGGGCGGGTACAGCGTGTCGGTGTGCATCAACGACCCGGCCGACGGCGCCACCGTGACCGGCGCGACGACCGTCTCGGCGAGCTTCACCGTGAGCGGCGGCACCAGCCCCGGCGCGTCGAAGCTCGAGTTCTTCCTCGGCAGCGACCACCTGCTGACCGACTACGAGGCCCCCTACACCTTCGTCCTGCCCACCGACACCTTCGTCGACGGCCCGGTGACGATCGGGGTCGAGGCGAACATGCGCGACGGCTTCGTCACGTCACGGACCACCGTCTCGGTCACCCTGTCCAACGGCGTGTCCACCCCTCCGCCCCCACCGACCGGGTTCACCCCTGCCACCGGGACGACGCCGCCGGGCGGCCAGCCCTTCGTCCTGGCCGCCACCGGCGACGGCGCGTCGGGCCAGAGCTCCTCGGACGACGTCGTCGACACCGTCGCGTCGCTCGACCCCAACATGTTCATCTACCTCGGCGACGTCTACGAGACGGGCACCTACACCGAGTTCCACAACTGGTACGGCGACGGTGACCGCTTCGGATCGCTCAAGCCCATCACGAACCCCGTCCTCGGCAACCACGAGCAGTCCGGCGGCGAGTGGCCCGGGTACGACCGGTACTGGGCCACCCCACCCCCCTACTACAGCTACGACGCGAACGGCTGGCACGTCATCGTCCTCAACCTCCTCGAGGACGGACCGGGCTCGGCGCAGACGGCATGGCTGGCGGCGGACCTCGCCGCGAACACCGCGCAGTGCACCATCGCCGCCTTCCACTACCCGGTGCTCAACGTGGGCCACCACGACGACACCCCTGCCCTGTTCCCGACGTGGGCGCAGCTCGTCGACGGCGGGGTCGACATCGTCCTCACGGCGCACGACCACAACTACCAGCGGTGGGTCCCCCTCGACCGCGACCTCGCGCCGGACCCCGACGGTGCGACCCAGTTCGTCCTCGGGGCGGGCGGGCACGGGGTCCAGGGCTTCTCGCGGACCGACTCCCGTCTCGCTGCGGGCGCGGACACCGTGCAGACCGCCTACGGCGCCCTCGCGCTCGAGCTCAACGCGGACGGGGCGGCGTACCGCTACGACAACACCGCCGGCGCCGTCCTGGACTCGGGGACGCTGGCGTGCAGCGGGGCACCGGCCGACAGCACCCCGCCGTCGGTCCCCGCCGACGTCGCCGCCACCGCGGTCACCGGCCAGCAGGTGGACGTCGCCTGGACCGCGTCGACCGACAACGTGGGCGTCGTCGAGTATGTCGTCCGGCGCGACGGCAGCACCGTGGGCACGGTGGCCGGGACGGAGCAGTCGTTCTCCGACACCACCGCGCAGCCCCTGACGACGTACTCGTACACGGTGGAGGCGAAGGACGCGGCAGGCAACGCCTCCGGTCAGTCCGACCCGGCCGTCGTCCAGACCCCGGCACCACCCACGGACTTCACCTTCTCGTCCGTCGCCGACTCCTGGGTCGACGCCGACAACCCCGGGACGAACTACGGCTCGTCGACGTCCATGCGCCTCGACGGATCCCCGGATCGGCGCGGATACGTCCGGTTCGACGTCTCCGGGGTCACCGGCACGGTCACCTCCGCCACCCTGCGGGTCCACGCGAACTCGACCCACGCCGCCGGATTCAGAGTCGAGACCGTCACCGACAACGGCTGGTCGGAGTCCAGCATCACCTACGCCAACGCCCCCTCCTTCGGGCCCGTCGTCGGCTCCTCCGGCTCCACCACCACCGGCACCTATGCCGAGGTCGACGTGACCGGCTCCGTCACTGGCGACGGAGCCGTCAGCTTCGCGCTGACCCCCGTCAACAACACGAACCTGCCGCTCGCCACCCGGGAGAGCGCCGACAAGCCCGAGCTCGTCGTCGTCCAGAACACCGGCGGCAACACCCCGCCCACCGCGGACGACCAGTCCGTCACCACCACCGAGGACACCGCCGTCAGCGTCACCCTCACCGGGTCGGACGCCGACGGCGACTGCCCCCTGACCTTCGCCGTCGACACGCCCCCGACCCACGGGTCGCTCGGCACCATCGGTAACGAGCAGTGCAGCAACGGCACCGGCAGCGCCGACGTCACCTACACCCCCACCGCCGGCTACACCGGGCCCGACAGCTTCTCCTTCACCGTCACCGATCCCGGCAGCGAGAGCTCGGCCCCCGCGACGGTCGCGGTCGCCGTCGACCCCGTCCAGACCGACCTCACGATCCCTGCGGAGGCCGACGCCTGGGTCGACGCCAACTCCCCCACGACGAACCGGGGCACGCACCGGACCATGCGGGTGGACTCCTCCCCCGACCGGCGCAGCTACGTCCGGTTCGACGTCTCCGGCGTCGTCGGCACCGTCACCTCCGCCACGCTCCGGGTCCATGCCAACTCCTCCCACTCCGCGGGCTTCGAGGTCCGCGACGTGTCGGACGACGGCTGGAGCGAGACCGGCATCACGTACGGCAACGCCCCCTCCGTCGGGTCGATCCTCGGCACCTCCGGCCCGACGACGAGCGGCACCTACGCCGAGATCGACGTCACCGCCGCCATCAGCGGCAACGGCCCGCACAGCGTCGCCCTCACCCCGGTCAACAGCACCAACCTGACGCTGGCCACCCGCGAGAGCAGCAACGCCCCCGAGCTCGTCGTGGTGCAGGACACGAGCGGCAACAGCCCCCCGACGGCCGCCGACGTGACGATGACGACCGACGAGGACACCACCGGCTCGTGGACCCCGTCGGTCTCCGACCCGGACCCGGACACCCTGACGTGCACCGTGACGGCGCAGCCGGCCAACGGCTCGGCCACCGTCGCCTCCGACTGCTCCTCGGGCCAGTACGTGCCCGACGGCGACCACCACGGCACCGACTCCTTCACCTACCGGGTCTCCGACGGGTCGTTCACCGACACCGGCGAGGTCGCGGTGACCATCGACCCCGTCAACGACCTCCCGACGGCCGCCGACGGGTCCGCCACCACGACCGTGGGGACGCCGGTCACCGTGACCCTCACCGGCACCGACGTCGACGGCGACTGCCCGCTGACGTTCGCCGTCGCCGCGCCCCCGGCGCACGGGTCGACCGGCACCGTCGGCAACGAGCAGTGCAGCAGCGGCACCGGCAGCGCCGACGTCACCTACACCCCGACCGCCGGCTACACCGGGCCCGACAGCTTCACCGTCACCGTCACCGACCCCAGCGGCGGCGTCTCGGCCCCCGCGACGGTCTCGGTCACCGTCGACCCGGCCCAGACCGACTTCACGTTCCCCGCGGCCGCCGACTCGTGGGTCGACGCCAACTCCCCCACGACCAACCGGGGCACCCAGAAGACGATGCGGGTCGACGCCTCCCCCGACCGCCGCGGGTACGTCCGGTTCGACGTCTCCGGCCTCGCCGGCACCGTCACCTCGGCCGTCCTGCGGATCCGCGCCAACTCCACCCACAGCGCGGGCTTCGAGGTCCGCGACGTCGCCGACGACAGCTGGGCCGAGACCGGCATCACCTACAGCAACGCCCCGTCCCCCGGGTCGCTCCTCGGCACCTCCGGGCCCACCACGAACGGCACGTACACCGAGATCGACGTGACCGCCGTGATCACCGGCGACGGCCTCGCCAGCTTCGCCCTCACCCCCACGAACTCCACCAACCTGCCGCTCGCCACCCGCGAGAGCTCGAACCCACCCGAGCTCGTCGTCGTCGTGGCGCCCTGAGGAAGGACCGGACATGTCGCGTTGGCCGACCCCCGCCCGCCCGGCCGTCGCCGCCACCCTGGCCGCGATGCTGCTGGCGTTCGTCGTCCCCGTCCCGGCCTCGGCCGACACCTCCCTCACCTTCGCGCCGACCGACGACGCGACGGTCCGGGAGGACCGGGCGAGCACGAACTACGGCACGAGCCCGGTCCTCGAGGTCGACGGGAACCCTCGGAAGAACGCCGTCGTCCGCTTCGACGTCACCGGCGTCGGCGGCGGCAGCGTCACCAGCGCCACCCTCCGGCTCTACACCGTCGACGCCGCGCGGGTCGGTGGCGACCTCACGGCGATGTCCGACACCGGCTGGGACCAGGACACCGTCACCTGGGCCACCGCCCCACCCGGAGACGGCGCGAACCTCGGCTCCCTCGGTCGGGTCACCGTCGGCACCTGGTACGACGTCGACGTCACCCCCCTCGTCACCGGTGACGGCCCGGTCAGCCTCCGGATCAGCTCCACGAGCTCCAACGGCGCCGACTACGCCTCCGCCGAGCACCCCTCGGGCAACGCACCCGAGCTCGTCGTCGTCGTCGGGACTCCCCCGGTGCCGGACGACGACCCGCCGACGGTGCCGCAGAACCTCGAAGCGACCGACGTGCAGCCGTCCCAGGTGTCCCTCGCGTGGGACGCCGCGACCGACAACATCGGGGTCACCGGCTACGACGTCCTGCGCGACGGCGCCGTCGTCGACACCGTGACGGGGACGAGCTACGACGACACGGCCGTCGCGCCCAGCACCGGGTACACCTACCGGGTCCGGGCCCGGGATGCCGCCGGGAACACCTCGGCCCCCGGCGACCCCGTCGACGTCACCACGCCGGACGCCCCGCCCGCCGGGACCTTCGTCGTCTCCCGGCAGGGCTCGACGTACGAGGCGATGTCCGCGTCGACGACGTTCACCGGGTCGCTGAAGTCCGTCGTCGAGAGCGCGCTGGCCGAGCTGAACGGCACCGACGGCACGGTGCGGTTCCTCGCCGGCGACTTCGACCTCGGCAGCGACCACTTCGAGATCAGCGACATCACCGACGTCGTCATCGAAGGCGCCGGCATGGGCGTCACCACCATCCGCAACGCCACCAACGAGGCGGCCGACACCGAGCCCTTCGACGCCACGCGCAGCGACCGCCTGACGATCCGGGACCTGACCGTCTCGGCGGGTGGCTCGGACCGGACGACGAGCGACGCGCTGGACTTCGACGGCGGTGACGACATCGTCATCGAGCGGGTCGAGGTCACCGACTCCCGCGGCCGGGGGATCGTCTTCGACGGCAAGGACGCCGTGTCCTCGACCGGCGGCACGGCGGAGCGGAACGTCATCCGGGACTGCGTCGTCACCAACGTGCCGCGGGACGGCATCCAGCTGCTCGCCGCGAGCAACAACAGGATCGAGAACTGCCAGATCAGCGATGTCGGAGCCGAGGGGATCCGGCTCCACAAGGCGTCGTCGTCGGCGTCCCAGCCGAACAAGCCGTCGAACGACAACACCGTCGTCGGCAACACGATCACCGGGGCCACCGACAACGGCATCGCCGTCACGAACGGCAACCGCAACACCATCCGGGGCAACACCGTGACCGGCACCGGGAGGGACGGCATCAGGGTCTTCGCGTCGGTCTCGGGACTGGGCTGCGACGACAACGTCGTCGACGGCAACACGGCCAACGGCAACCGCTACGGGCTGATCATCGCCGACGCCGAGTGCCGGCGGACGGTGGTGGCGGACAACGACTTCGGCGGCAACAGCGACGGACCTATCCTCGACAACGGCACCGGCACCATCTACACCTCGTCCGACGGGACGCCACCGAGCGCTCCGGCGAACCTCACGGTGACCGAGACCGAGGCGACGCGGGTGTCGCTGGCCTGGGACGCCTCGACCGACGACGTCGCGGTGACCGGCTACGACATCCTCCGGGACGGCAGCCTGCTCGCCACGGTCGGTGCCGTGCTGACCTACGACGACACGACGGTCGCGCCGGAGACGTCGTACGAGTACGCGGTGCGGGCCCGGGACGGCGCAGGCAACACCTCCGACCCCAGCACCACGGTGCCGGTCACCACCCCGCCGGGGCCCCCGGTCGTCGTCGTCGCGCCGAGCGACGACGCGACGGTCAAGGAGAGCCGGCCCACCAGCACCTACGGAGCCAGCCAGGTCCTCGAGGTGGACGCCAGCTCCCGCAAGGACATCCTGCTCCGCTTCGACGTCACCGGCGTCGGCGGCGCGAGCGTGACCAGCGCGACCCTGCGCCTCTACGCCGTCGACGCCTCCTCCGTCGGCGGCACCCTCACCGGCGTCACGGACACCACCTGGAACCAGAACACCGTCACCTGGTCCACCGCCCCCGCCGCCGACGGCGCGACGCTCGGCTCCGTCGGCCCGGTCTCGGCCGGCAGCTGGTACGAGGTCGACGTCAGCCCCCTCGTCACCGGCGACGGCCCCGTCGCCCTCCGCATCACCTCCACCAGCTCCAACGGCGCCGACTACGCCTCGACCGAGCACAGCAACGGCAACGCCCCCGAGCTCGTCGTCGTCACCTCCGGCCCCTGAGCCGGGCCCCCCACTCGGCGACGTTGCGCCGGTGCCTCGAGAGCACGAGCAGCGCGAGGACGACGAGCCACGCCCCGACGAGCGGGTCCACGAGCGGCAGCACACCGACCGCCCCGAGGACCCCGATGACGACGAGCGCGAGGGTCGCGACGACCGACGCCTCCCCGATGGCGGGGACGAACGGCAGGACGACCCCGAAGACGACGAGGGCGGCGAGCGCGACGACCGGGTCGACGGCGAGGATCGCGCCGGCCGCGCACGCGACGCCCTTGCCGCCGCGCCCGCGCAGGAACGGGCTGAAGACGTGGCCGAGCACGACGGCGAGCCCGGTGACCAGGGCCGCGAGGCGCCCCACCGCCATGAGCACGAGCAGCGTCGGGACGTAGGCCTTCGCGACGTCGAGGGCGAGGACGACCGCGCCCCACCGCCGCCCGAGCACCCGGCCCGCGTTCGCGGCGCCGGGGTTGCCCGACCCGGAGGTGCGCAGGTCGCGCCCGAACGCCCGGGCGAGCAGGGTGGCGGGGTTGACGGCGCCGACGAGGAACCCGAGCACCGCGAGACCGGCGATCTCGACGGCGAGCAGCACGAGGTTCACGGGCTCAGCCGGCCGGTCTGGGCACGACCGCGACGGCGAGGGTCCCGGGCCCCACGTGCGCCCCGACGACCGCCCCGAGCTCGACGACGGTGACCTCGGCGTCGGGCAGCCGTGCCCGGAGCCGCTCGGCCAGCTTGCCCGCCCGCTCGGCGGAGTCGAGGTGGTGGACGGCGACGTCGACGGTGGCCCCGGTGTCCTGCGCCGCCTCGGCCGCGTCGGCCGCCATCTCCTCGATCCGCGCGATCGCCCGGGTCGAGGTGCGGACCCGCTCCAGCGGCACGATGTGGCCGTCGCGCAGGCCGAGGATCGGCTTGATCGACAGCGCCGACCCCAGCAGCGCGCCGGCCCGCCCGATGCGTCCGCCGCGGCGGAGGTACTCGAGGGTGTCGACGTAGAAGACGACGGTGGCGCCCTCGCACGTGGTCCGCACGAGCCGGGCGACCTCCTCGGGCCCGGCGCCGGAGGCGGCGGCGCGGGCCCCGGTGAGCACGGCGTGACCCATGACCATCCCGAGCGCCCGCGAGTCGACGACGGTGACGGGGACCGGTGCCTGCTCGGCCGCCAGCTCGGCGCCGCCGAGGGTGCTCGACAGGTCGGCGGAGATGTGGACCGAGACGACCGCGTCCGCCCCGGCAGCGGCCGCCGCCTCGTACGCCTCGAGGAACGCCGCGGGGGCCGGGCGCGAGGTCGAGACCGGCGTGAACGAGCGCAGCGCCGCGGCGACGGCGGCGACGTCGATGTCGACGCCCTCGCGGTGCTCGCGGCCGCCGACGACGACGTGCAGCGGGACGACCCGTACGTCGAGGCCCTCGAGGAGCGCCGGCGGCAGGTAGGCCGTGGAGTCGGTGACGATCGCGGTGGTCACGCTCAGCAGGCTAGTGGGCGGGGGCGGTCCGGGCTCACCACAGGGACGTGACGGCCAGGTCGCGCGGGTCGTCCAGGGGTTGCCAGCCGTGCTCCGGGTCGTGCCGGTACGCGACGCCCGGACCCGAGGCGGCGAGGGACCGGACGGCCGCGAGAAGCCGGTCCACGTGCTCGGCGGTCGTCGCCAGGCCGGCGCTGACCCGCACCGCCGTCGTCGCGGTGGGCTGCCCGGGCGCACCGGCCCGGGCGAGGAGCGCGTCGACGGCGAGGTGCGCGCAGAACTTGCCGGCGCGGACGCCGATGCCGTGCTCGGCGCTCAGTGCCGCGGCGACGAGGTGGCTGTCGAGCCCGTCGACGGTGAACGTGGCGACCGGTCCCCGGTCCGCGTCCGGGCCGAGCAGGGAGTAGGTGCGCACTCCCGGCACGGCGCGCAGCCCGTCGAGGAGGCGGGCGGTGAGGGCGGCCTCGTGCTCGGCGACGACCTCGCGGTGCTCGCGCAGCGTCGCGCACGCGGCGGCGAGCGCCACCGCGCCGAGGACGTTGGGGCTGCCGCCCTCGTGCCGGGCGGCGCCGGTGGCCCAGCGGGTGCCGTCCTCGGTGACGGCTGCGCTGGCTCCGCCGCCGGGCAGGTACGGCGCGGCGGCGTCGAGCCAGTCGCGGCGGCCCACGAGGGCTCCGGAACCGTACGGGGCGTGCACCTTGTGCCCCGAGAAGGCGACCCAGTCGGCGCCGAGCCTCTCGAGGTCGATCGCCCGGTGCGCCACGAGCTGGGCGGCGTCGACGAGGACGCGCGCGCCGTGCCGGCGGGCCGCACCGACGAGCCGCTCCAGCGGCCAGAACTCACCGGTGACGTTGGAGGCGCCGGCGACGACGAGCAGCGGCTGGGGGCCGCCGGTGCGCGCCGGGTCGAGGGCGGCGAGCGCCGCGGTGATCGAGGCCAGGGCGTCGTCGGCGTCGTGGGGCACCGGCAGCCGGTGCAGGTCGGCGGACGGCCAGGGCAGCAGCGCCGCGTGGTGCTCGGAGCCGAGGACGACGACCGGGGTCCCGGCGGGCAGCGCCCGGGCGAGCAGGGTGAGCGCGTCGGTCGTCGCGCGGGTGAAGACGACGACGTCGTCGGCCCGGGCCCCGACGAAGCGGGCGACCTCGGCGCGGGCGTCCTCGTAGTGGGCGCTCGTGACGCGCGAGAGCCAGCCGGTCCCGCGGTGCACCGAGGAGTAGGTGCGGGTCGCGGCGTCGACGGCCCGGACGACCCGCTCGAGTGCGGGGGTCGAGGCCCCGTGGTCGAGCTGGGCGTAGTCGACGAGACCGCCGGTGACGAGCGGGACGGGGTCGGGCCGGACGACCGCGGGCAGGGCGCCGGCGCCGGGGGTGGGGGTCGGGACGGCGCGGAGCCGTCGGGGACGCAGGACGGTCGGGGCGTCGAGGGGAAGGACGGACATGGTGGTCTCCGTGGAGGGCCGGAAGGACCCTCGGACCGACGCCCGGGATCCCGCGCTTGCCGACGCCAGTGCGGCGCCGACCAGGTCGTCACCCGGAGCACCCCACCGCGGAGGAGGGTTGCCGACCAGCGAGCCGGGGCTTGTCACTGGCACTCGTGACCTACGCCGACAAGTGTGCCGCCGCCGCCGAGTCCCCCGCACCCCCGGTCCACGACCCGAGACACCCGTCCCGGCGGCGGTCGCCGGGCCGGGACATCTCCTGCCCCGGTGTCCCTCGACGGCGGGACACCCGGCCCGAGAACGTGTCCGGCGTCAGCACGACACCACTCACTCACGAAGGGGACACACCATGAGCGTCACCACCCGCAACCTCGTCCGGTCCGACGTCACGGAGGCGGCGGACCCCGAGCCCACCACGGGTCCACCGGCCCCCCGCGGCTGGGCCGTCGCCGGCGTGGCCGCCGGGGTCGCCGGGGCCGCGTCCATCGTCCTGTCCGGGCTGGTCGACGCGGTCTACCGTGACGACCTGCGCGGAGACGCCCAGGGCATCACGGACGCGCTCGGCGAGCAGACCGGCATCCTGCTGGGCTTCCACACCGCGACGATGGTCGCCGCCGTCGCGCTGCTCGTCTTCGGCGTCGGCCTGTCGCGTCGGCTCGCCGCCCGGGGCAGCGGCTCCCTCGCGCCGGGGCTCGCCGCCGCCGGGCTCACCGGCACCGCGGTCGTCCTCGTCCTCGGCTCCGGGCTCGACACCGAGCTCGTCTTCGGGCTGCTCGAGCCCGGGCTCGTCGAGCCGTCGGTCGGCGTCCTGTTCAACCACTGGATCGGCACGGTCCCGTGGTGCTGGGCCCTCGCCGGCCTCGCGGGGACCGCGCTGTGGACGGCCGCACGCAGCGGCGACGTGCCCCGCTGGCTCGGCCGGTTCGGGCTCGTCGCCGGCGGTCTCGTCCTGCTGCTCGGCGTCTCGCCGCTGCAGTACATGGCCGGGTTCGTCGGGCCGGTCCTCGTCCTCGTGACCTCGCTCGGGTTCCTCGTCGGCGACCGGGCCTACCGGTCCGCCCGGTGACCTCGGGCGACGTCCGCCCCGCCGGTCCGCACCGAATCGGTGCGGACCGGCATCCGCGGCGTCCTCGCGAGCCCCACAATGTGCCGGTGGACACGAGCACGGTGCCGGCGTCGCGGAGGTCGGCCGCAGCCGTCGGCGCGCTCACGGTGGCCGTGGCGTCGCTGCTCGGGGTCGCCGTCTCGGTCGCGCTCGACGCCCGGGCCCCGGCGGACTCGGTCGGGGTTGCCCTCTCGGGCGGCCTCGGCTGGCCGTACGCCCTCCAGGGGGCCGTCCTCGCCGCGCTCGCCGCTGCGGTCCTCCTGCGGCAGCCGCGGCAGGCGCTCGGGTGGTCACTCGCCGGCTTCGGCGCCTTCTGGGTGCTCGACGGGCTCGCCGCGTCCTGGGTGCGGGCCGGGCTCACCGAGACCAGCGCATGGGCCGGGATGACCGCGGCGCTGTGGTTCCTCAACCGCTTCGGCGCGTTCCTGCCCGTCGTCGCCGCGCTGCTGCTCCTCCTCTTCCCGACCGGCCGTTTCCTCCCCGGCCGGATGGGCGTCGCGGGCCGGGCCGCCCTGGCCGTGATGACGCTCGCCGCGTGCGTCGTGCTCGTCACCCCGGCGGGGAACCGCACCGGCGCGGTCGTCGTCCCCCCGGAGGTCGACCTCGACCCGACGAGCCTGATGTTCGTCCCCGCCGGCGCGGTCCCGATGGCCGTTGCCGTCGGAACAGCGACCTTCGTCGTCCCGATGCTCACCGTCGTCACCCGTTACCGGCGGTCCGCGGGGGTCGACCGGGACCGGATGCGCTGGCTGCTGTGGGCCGTCATCGTCATGGCGGTCGCGATGGTCCTCGGCGTCCTCGTCTCGGAGCCGTGGTTCGACGTCGTGTCCGCGTTCTTCGTCATGACGTTGCCGGCCGCCGCGATGACGGTGGCGGTGCTCGCCCCGGGGCTCGCCCCGATCGACGAGCTGCTCCCGCGCACCGCCGTGATGGCCGCGCTCGCACTCGTCCTGCTGGGCGCCGACCTCGCGGCGGTCGCCCTGCTCGGGACGGCACTGCACGGGCTGGACCAGACCCAGGTCGTCGCGGTCGTCCTGCTCGTCTCCGTGCTGCTCTACGGGCCCGTGCGCCGGCGCATCCGGACGTGGGGGCGGCGCCTGGCCCTCGGCGGCCGGGACGACCCGTACGCCGCCGTCGCCTCGCTCGCGGCGGCGCTCGAGACGACCGACGACGGCCCCGCCCAGCTCCGCGCGGTCTGCACGGCCGTCGCCGACGCCTTCGGGGTCGCCTTCGTCGGGATCGAGGTCGAGCGGGCCCGGGGCGAGCGGCTCGTCGCCGCGCACGGCACCCGCCCCGCACACGTCCGGACCCTGCCGATCACATACCGCGACAGCGAGGTCGGGCGCCTCGTGCTGCCGGCACGCGGGCTGCGGAGCCGGCTCACCGCGCGTGACGAGCGCCTCCTCGCCGACCTCGTCCGCCAGGCGGCGACGGCCGCCAGGTCGTGGCACCTCGCCGCGGAGCTGCAGGACCACCGGGAGCGTCTCGTCACCGCCCGCGAGGAGGAGCGGCGGCGGATCCGGCGTGACCTGCACGACGGGCTCGGGCCGGCGCTCAGCGGGCTCGTCTTCCAGCTCGAGTCCGCCCGCCTGCTGCTGGACCGCGACCCCGGGACCGCGCGCGAGCGGGTCGAGGCCACGACGGCCGAGCTGCGCGAGGTGGTCGCCGACGTCCGCCGGCTCGTCCACGACCTGCGACCCCCGGCACTGGACGACCGCGGCCTCGACGGAGCGGTCCGACAGCTCGCCGAGCGGGTGCCCGGTGTCGAGGTCGAGGTCGTGTCCCGGGTCCCCGAGGGCTTGTCGGCCGCCGCCGAGGTCGCGGCGTACCGCATCGTCGCCGAGGCGCTCACCAACGTGGCGCGTCACGCCCGGGCCACTCGGTGCACCGTGTCCCTGTGCGCGCAGGACGGCCGGCTCGTCGTCGAGGTCTCCGACGACGGCGCCGGCATCGGGCCCGACGTCGAGGTCGGTGTCGGGCTGGCGTCGCTGCGCGAGCGTGCTGCCGAGCTGGGCGGCCGCTGCGAGGTGCGCTGCCCGCCCGCCGGTGGCACGCTCGTGCGCGCCGAGCTGCCCCTCACCCCGCTCCCGTCCCCGGAGGTCCGACCGTGACCGCCCCGCTGCGCGTCGTCGTCGTCGACGACCACCGGATCGTGCGCGACGGTCTCGCGGCGCTGCTCGGGGCGCTCGACGGCATCGAGGTCGTCGGTCTCGCCGCCGACGGTCGCGAGGCGGTCCACCTCGTCACCGACACCGCCCCGGACGTCGTCCTCATGGACATCCAGATGCCCGGCCTCGACGGCATCGAGGCCACCCGCTTCGTCACCGGCCGGTCCCCCGCGCCGCGGGTCGTCATGCTGACGATGAACGAGGACGAGGACACCGTCGTCGCGGCGATGCGGGCCGGGGCTGCGGGCTACCTGCTCAAGGGGTCCGGCGCCGCCGAGGTCGAGCACGCCGTGCGCACCGCGGCGGCCGGCGGGCTCGTCTTCGGCGCCGCGCTGGCCGGGCGGGTCGCCGCGCTGCTCGCCGACGCCGCACCGCGTCCGGCCGAGCCGGTGTTCCCGCAGCTCAGCGAGCGCGAGCGGACCGTGCTGGACCGGATGGCGGCCGGCCTGGCGAACGACGCCATCGCCGCCGAGCTCTACGTCTCGGGGAAGACGGTGCGCAACGCGGTGTCGAGCATCTACGCCAAGCTCGGGGTGCCCGACCGCGCCGCCGCGATCATCGCTGCCCGCGAGGCCGGCCTGGGCCGCCCCTGACCCACCCTGAACTTTCCCGACTTTTCATGCTGGCGTCCGCGTGACTCGGCGCGACATCGGGGTGTCGGCCGGACGGGGGCCTGAAAAGTCGAGGAAAGCGGGGGGTCAGGCGTCGTCTGCGGCGTACACGCGCCGGCCGTCGACGAAGGTCTGCAGGACGCGGGTGGTGCCGATCTCCTCGGGCGGGCCGGCGAACGGGTCCCGGTCGAGGACGGCGAGGTCGGCGAGCGCCCCGACCCGGACCTGGCCGGTGTCGTCGAGCCGGTTCACGTGCGCGGAGCCGGCGGTGTAGGCGGTGAGGGCGGTCGCGAGGTCGATCCGCTGCTCGGGCAGGAACACCGGGTGCTCCGGCTCGCCCTCGCGGTACGCCTCGGGGATTTGCCGGGTGACCGCGACGTGGATGGCGGCGAGCGGGTCTGCGGTCGAGACGGCCCAGTCGCTGCCCATTGCGAGCGCCGCACCGGAACGCTGGAGGTCCCCGAACGGGTACTGCCACGAGCTGCGTGGCTCCCCGAGGAACGGCATCGTCAGCTCGACCATCTGCGCCTCCAGCGCCGCCCAGAACGCCTGCATGTTCGCGACGACGCCGAGCTCGCGGAACCGGTGCAGGTCCTCGGGGTGGATGACCTGGATGTGGGCGATGTGGTGCCGGGCGTCGCGTCGCCCGTTGGCGCGCAGGGCCCCCTCGACCGCGTCGAGGCACTCGCGGACGGCGCGGTCGCCGATGGCGTGGAAGTGCAGCTGGAAGCCGGCGGCGTCGAGCTGCTCGGCCGCCGGCATCAGGGTCTCGACGGGGACGAAGGAGATGCCGGAGTTGTCGGTGTACCGGCCGTGCCCGTCGCAGTAGGGGTCGAGCATCGCGGCCGTGAAGTTCTCGGGCACCCCGTCCTGCATGATCTTCACGCTCGTCGCACGGAACCGTGCCGTCGATAGCCGCTCGCGCCGGTCGATGATCTCGGGGACCTGCCCGAGGCCGGCGTTACGGTCCCACCACAGCGCACCGACCACCCGCGCGGTGAGACGCCCGGACTCGTCGGCCAACCGGTACGCGGTCGCCGGGTTCCCGCCGTCGCCGTAGTCCCCGATGATCGCGTCCTGCCACGCGGTGATCCCGAGGGAGTGGAGGTGGGCCTGCGCCCGGAGCAGCCCCTCGAGCCGCTCCTCGTCCGTCGTCTCGGGCGCGATCAGGCCGACCAGCGCCATCGCGCCTTCGTGGAGGGTGCCGCTGGGAGTGCCGTCGGCGTCCCGCTCGATCCGGCCGTCGCGGGGGTCGGGGGTGTCGCGGTCGATGCCGGCCCGGCGCAGCGCGGCACTGCTGACCCACGCGCCGTGGCCGTCCCGGTTGGGGAGGAAGGCCGGGCGGTCGCCGACGACGGCGTCGAGGGCGGCGGCCGTCGGGGTCCCGCCGGGGAACGCGGACATCGACCATCCGGACCCGAGGACCCACTCCTGGTCCGCGGTCGCCGCGGCGTAGTCGGCGACGCGCCGCACGTACTGCTCGGCGGTGGACAGGTCGGTGAGGTCGCAGCGCAGCATGTCGACGCCGGCCCAGACCGGGTGCACGTGGGCGTCCTGGAAGCCCGGCACGAGCATCCGCCCGCGCAGGTCGACCCGCTCGGTGCGGGGGCCGGCGAGCTCGAGCACCTCGTCGTGGCCGACGGCGACGACCCGGCCGTCGTCCACGGCGACCGCGATGGGGCGTGAGCGCACGGCCCGTGCGGTGAAGACCGGACCTCCGGAGAACACGATGTCGACCACGGTCAGCCGCCTCCCATGGTGCGGGCGATGTCGGTCGCGGAGTCTCCGGACCGTCTGAGGACGAGCGCCACGAGCCCGAGGGCCGCGAGCGTGAGGACGAGCATCACCGTCGACGTGGCGGCGATCTCGGGGCGCAGGCCGGAGCGGAGCGCGGAGAGCACGTACACCGGCCACGGGGTGGACCCCGAGACCTGGACGAACGCCGAGACGATCGTGTTGTCGAGGCTGAGGGTGAAGGACAGGAGGTACCCGGCGAGCACCGCGGGCATCGCGAGCGGGACGGTGATGCGGCGGAACGTCCGCAGCGGCGTCGCGTAGAGGTCGCCGGAGGCCTCCTCGAGCGACTCGTCGAGGCCGACGAGCCGGGCCCGCACGATGTAGCTGACGACGGCGGTCGAGAAGAGCGAGTGCCCGACGACGAGCCGGACGATGCCGTTGTTGAAGGCCGTGAGCCCGGCGTCGGAACCGAGGAAGACCACCCACGGCAGCAGCGACACGGCGTCGACGATCTCGGGGGTCACCGAGACCAGGAGCAGCAGGCCGATGAACCAGTACGTCCACCGGCCCGGGCGACGGGCGAGCGCGACGCCGGCCATCGTCCCGAGGAAGGTCGCGAGCAGCGAGGACAGCACCGCGACCTGGAGCGAGACCGTGACGGCGCTGCGGATGGCCGGCCGCTCGAGCATGGCGCGGTACGGCGCGAGACCGAACTCGTCCCAGGCGATGAGCAGCCGGCCGTCGTTGAAGGAGTAGACGACCACGACGACGATGGGCGCGAAGAGGAAGACGAGGACGACGAGCCCCCACACCCGCAGCAGCCGGTCGCCCCAGGACCGCAGGGGCCTCGTCGGCGGGGGCGGGCCGAGGTCGGTGGCCGGGGCCGCGGCCTGCCGGCTCGGGGTGGTCGTGCTCATGCGACCTCCTCGAGGACGAGGCGGTGCCGGGCCCGGATCGGCACCGAGACCACCCAGGCGAGCGCCGCGATGACGGCGACGGTGGCGGCGATGACGAGGATGAGGACGACGGCCATCGCGGAGCCGAGCGCCCAGTTCTGCGCGGTCTGGAACTGGCTCGCGACGAGCTGCCCCACCATGTTGCCGCGCGCCCCGCCGAGGACGGTGGCCGTGACGTAGTCGCCCATGAGCGGGATGAAGACCAGGACCGTCCCGGCGATGACGCCGGGCCGGGCCAGCGGCAGGGTGACCCGGGTGAAGGTGCGCCAGCGACCGGCCCCGAGGTCCTTGCTCGCCTCGCGCAGCGGCCCGCCGACCCGGTCGAACGCGACGAACAGCGGCAGGATCATCAGCGGCAGGTAGTTGTAGACGACGCCGATGAGCACCGCGGTGCGGGTGTAGAGGATCTCGAGCGGCCCGCCCGTCAGGTGCAGCGCCTGGAGCAGCTCGGAGAACCAGCCCTGCGGCGCGAGGATGACCTGCCACCCGATGGTGCGGACGAGGAAGTTCGTCCAGTACGGGACCATGACGAGCGCGACGAGCAGCCCGCGCCGGTTCGGCGGTGCCTTGACGGCCATCCAGTACGCGGTCGGCATGCCGATGAGCAGGCACAGCCCGGTGCCGGCGAGCCCGACCCACAGGGTGTTCTGGAAGGTCGTGAAGAACGTCGGCGACAGTGCCTCCCGGTACCGGTCGAGGGAGAGGACGTCGTTGGCGTGCGTCCCGAAGAGCCCTGGCTTGTACCCGAAGCTGAACCAGACGATGGTCGCGATCGGGACGACGAAGAAGGAGACGAGCCAGGCCCACGCCGGCAGGGCGAGGGCGAAGCGGGGCACGCGCAGCCGGACGGCCGGCGCGTGCGGTGACGCCTCAGGCACCCGCGGCCGCCTTCGCCTTGTTCCAGATGTCGACGACGCGCTGCTGGTTCTCGTTGACCTCGCCGGTCTTCATCGTTGCGATCTGCTCCGGGGTGAAGAAGACGAGGTCGAGCATCTCGAGACCCTCCTCCTTCGCCGCGGCCTCGATGCCCTTGGCGCCGGTGTGGTAGCCGATGTAGTCGACGTTGGTCAGCTGGTTCTCGGGGGTGAGCACGTAGTCGATGAAGGCGTGCGCGGCCTCGGGGTGCGGCGCCCCGGCGGCGATGGCCCAGTTGTCCATCCACAGCTCGGTGGCGGGGGCCCCGAGGACCCACTTCCACTTCTCCGGGTCGTCGCTCTCCTGGATGCCGATCCGGGCGTCGCCGTTCCACGCCTGCATGAGCCAGTGCGTCCCTTGCGGGATCGCCTGGCCACCGGGGTAGGAGTCGAAGGCGGCGATGTGCGGGGCCAGGGTGTTGACGATGAAGTCGTCAGCGGCGTCGAGGTCGGCCGGGTCGGTGGTGTTCCAGTCGATCCCGTTGGCCCAGAAGAAGATCGCGGTGACTTCGGCGGGGTCGTCGAGGACCGACACCTTGCCGCTGGCCTCCTTCGTGGCGGCGTCGATGAAGTCGTTCCAGGTGCGCAGGTCCCGGGTGATCTTCGTCGTGTCGTAGACGAAGCCGGTGGTCCCCCACGCCTTGCAGATGGAGTAGTTGTTCTCGGGGTCCCAGACCTGGCCGAGGAACGCCGGGTCCATGTGCTCGAGGTTGGGGATGAGGTCCTTGTTGATCGGGGCGAGCAGCCCGTTCTGGACCATCTGCGGGATGAAGGCCCCGGTCGGGACGACGATGTCGTAGCCGCCGGTGCCCTTCGACGCGACGAGCTTGGAGATGAGCTCCTCGTTGGAGGCGAACGAGTCGGTGGTGATCGTCGGGCCCTTCTCTTTCGTGAAGGCCTCGAGGATCTCCGGCGCGTCGTAGTCGCCCCAGGAGTACATCGAGATCGAGCCCTCGAGCGGGCCACCCGTGGCCACCTGCGAGGGCGGGGCGCCGGTGGGAACCGCCGTCGCGTTGCCGCCGCCGCCTCCTCCCCCGTCGCCGCAGGCGGACAGCAGGCCCGCCCCTCCGGCGGCGGCGAGGCCGAGCAGGTTGCGGCGGGTGACCTCGCGGCGGATGCGCGGGACGGCGGAGGTGTGCGCGAGGATGCGCAGCGGCTTCTCGGGGGTGCTCATCGTGGATGTTCCTCTCCCTGGTGCGGTCGGCTCGGCTGCTCGTCGGGGACCGCCGTGGGGGGTGCGGCGGAGCGCTCGGGGTCGTGCGGGAAGGCGTGCACCTGCTCGGCGGACCACCGGCACCAGGCCGTGTCACCGACCCGCAGCGCCGGGGCCAGCGGCGTCGGGCGCCGGACCAGGAGCGCGGCGTCCGAGCCGGTCTCGACGAGGAACTGGCGGGTCTCGCCCTGGTGGGCGACGCCGATGACGGTGCCGCGCACCACGTTCTCGCTCGTCCCCACGGGCTCCTCGGCGGAGAGGTCGATGAACTCCGGCCGGACCGCGACGCGGACCCGCTCCCCCACCCCGACCCCGGTGCCGCGGGTGGTGCGGAGCCGGCCGAGCGGGGTGTCGACGGCACCGCCGCCGGCGTCGACGCCGTCGACGAAGTTCTGCTGGCCGACGAAGCCGGCGACGTAGGCCGAGGCCGGCGAGGAGTAGATGGTGTCGGCGTCGGCGAGCTGCTCGATGCGGCCCTCGCGCATGATCGCGATCCGGTCGCTCATCGAGAGCGCCTCGCCCTGGTCGTGGGTGACGAAGACGAAGCTGATGCCGAGCCGCGACTGGAGCAGCTTGAGCTCGACCTGCATCTCCTCGCGCAGCTGCCGGTCGAGGGCGCCGAGGGGCTCGTCGAGCAGGAGGACCGACGGCCGGTTCACCAGCGCCCGCGCGAGCGCCACCCGCTGCTGCTGGCCGCCGGAGAGCTGGGTCGAGGCGCGGTTGGCGAAGGACCGCATCCGGACCATCTCGAGCGCCTCGGCGACCCGCTCGCGGAGCTCGGCCTTCGGCGTGCGGGCCTGCTCGAGGCCGTAGGCGACGTTCTCGGCGACCGACATGTGCGGGAAGAGCGCGTAGGCCTGGAAGACCGTGTTGACGTGCCGCCGGTGCGGCGGCACCCCGAGCACGCTGACGCCGTCGACGAGGATGTCGCCGGTGTCGGGGTGCTCGAACCCGGCGATCATCCGCAGCGTCGTCGTCTTGCCGCAGCCGGACGGGCCGAGGAGGGAGAGGAACTCGCCGCGGTGCACCGTGAGGCTGAGGTCGTCGACGGCCGCGAGCCCCCCGTAGAGCTTGCTGACCCGGCTCAGGACGACCGCCTCGTCCTGCTCGCGCTCCGGGCTCGGGGCGCGGGTCGTGTCGGGTGCGGTCGTCACGCGGAGGCCTCCTACTACGGTTTCCGGTGATTCAACCCCACTTGACCGCTCAGCACAACACATTCGGGCAACGATCTGCCGCGATCCCTTGCCGTGAGCCGCTGGCGAGCACGGATTCCGCAACCTTGGACACGCCGTCGGTGCTCGCCCCCTCCGGCGCCCCTCCCCCTCCCCTGCTGTCCCGACTTCTCATGCCGGCGGCCGCGCGACCCGCCGCAGTTGCCGGGTGTCGCGCGGACGGGAGCCTGGAAGGGGGAGAGGCCGGGGGTCAGGCGGGGACGACGTTGACGAGCTTGGGGGCCCGGACGATGACGGTCCGCACGCCGTTCTCGAGGCTCGCCTGCACCTTGGGGCTCGCCAGGGCCAGCTCGCGCAGCGCGTCCTCGGTGATGTCGTTCGGCACCTCGAGGCGATCCTTGACCTTGCCGCGGACCTGGACCACGCAGGTCACCGTGTCGTCGACGAGCAGCGCCGGGTCGGCGACCGGGAACGCCTCGTAGGTCAGGGACTCGGTGTGTCCGAGCCGCATCCACAGCTCCTCCGCGACGTGCGGCGCGAGCGGAGCGACCATGAGCACGATGGCCTCGGCCGCCTGCCGCGGGACGCCACCGTCGAGCTTGGTCAGCGCGTTGTTCAGCTCGGTGAGCCGGGCGATCGCGGTGTTGAAGCCGAGGCCGGTGTAGTCGGTGCGCACGGCGTCGATCGTGCGGTGCAGGACCTTGGCGGTGTCGGCGTCCGGGGCGGTGTCGACGACCCGCACCTCGCCGGTCTCCTCGTCGACGATGTTGCGCCACAACCGCTGCAGGAACCGCTGGCTCCCGACGACGGCGCGGGTGTCCCACGGCTTGCTCTGCTCCAGCGGGCCGAGGCCCATCTCGTAGAGCCGGAACGTGTCGGCGCCGTACATCCCGTACATGTCGTCCGGGCTCACCATGTTCTTCAGGGACTTGCCGATCTTGCCGAACTCGCGGGTGACGGGCTCGCCGTTCCAGGTGAAGCTCGGGTGGCCCTGGTCGTCGACGCCTTCGGCGACCTCGGACGCCTCGACGTACTGGCCGCGCGCGTCGGTGAACGCGGGCGCCTGGATGTAGCCCTGGGCGAAGTACGTGCGGAACGGCTCGTCCGAGCTCAGGTGGCCGAGGTCGTGGAGCACCTTGTGCCAGAAGCGGGCGTAGAGCAGGTGCAGCACGGCGTGCTCGACGCCGCCGACGTAGAGGTCGACGCCGCCGGGGTCGCGGGTTCCGGCGGGGGCGCCGGCGACCGGCTCGGCCCGGGGGCCCATCCAGTAGGCCTCGTTCTCGGGGTCGACGAGGGCGTCGACGTTGGCGGGGTCGAGGTAGCGCAGGTAGTACCAGCACGACCCGGCCCAGTTCGGCATCGTGTTCGTCTCGCGGCGGTACCGGCGCGGGCCCCGGCCGTCGCCGAGGTCGAGCTCGACGTCCACCCACTCCTGGACGCGGGACAGCGGCGGTTCGGGCTCGCTGCTCGCGTCGTCGGGGTCGAAGGTCTTCGGGCTGTAGTCGGGGACCTCGGGCAGCTCGACGGGGAGCATCGACTCCGGCAGGGCGTGCGCGACGCCGTCCTCGTCGAAGACGACGGGGAACGGCTCGCCCCAGTACCGCTGCCGGCTGAACAGCCAGTCGCGCAGCTTGTAGCTGACGGTCGCGTCACCGCTGCCCTGCTCGACGAGCCACGGGATGATGCGGGCCTTGGCGTCATCGACCCCGAGGCCGTCCAGGCTGATGTCGGCGTTGCTGCTGTTGACCGCCGGGCCGTCGCCGGTGAACGCGGTGGCCTCGTCGTGCCCCTCCGACGGCTGGACGGTGCGGATGATCGGCAGCTCGAAGGCGGTGGCGAAGTCCCAGTCGCGCTGGTCCTGCCCGGGCACGGCCATGATCGCGCCGGTGCCGTAGCCCATGAGGACGTAGTCGGCGACGAACACGGGGAGGCGGTGGCCGTTGACGGGGTTGACCGCCCAGCCGCCGGTGAACACCCCGGTCTTGTCCTTGCCCTCGACCTGACGCTCGATGTCGCTCTTGCGCGACGCGGCCCGGCGGTAGGCGGTGACGGCCTCGGCGGGGGTCGCCGCGCCGGCGGTCCAGACGTCCTTGGTGCCGTCCGGCCACGGACCGTCGGGCACGAGCTGGTCGACGAGCGGGTGCTCGGGGGCCAGCACCATGAAGGTCGCGCCGAAGAGGGTGTCGGGGCGGGTCGTGAAGACCTCGATCCCCGGGCCGGCCGGGTCGCCGTCGACGGCGAAGGTGACCCGCGCGCCGTGGCTGCGCCCGATCCAGTTGCGCTGCATCGTCTTGACCTTCTCGGGCCAGTCGACCCGGTCGAGGTCGTCGGCGAGCCGGTCGGAGTAGGCGGTGATGCGCATCATCCACTGGCGCAGGTTGCGCTTGAACACGGGGAAGTTGCCCCGCTCGGAGCGGCCGTCGTTGGTGACCTCCTCGTTGGAGAGCACCGTGCCGAGGCCGGGACACCAGTTGACCGGCGCCTCGCTCGTGTAGGCCAGCCGGTGGGCGTCGACGATGCCGGCGCGCTCGACGTCGCTGAGGTCGTCCCAGCCGCGGCCGTCGTCGTTCGGGAGCGGGCGGGCGCCGCTGCGGTACTGCTCGACGAGGTCGGCGATGGGCCGGGCCCGGCCGGTGCCGCCGTCCTCGCGCGGGGCGTCGGCGTCGTACCAGGAGTTGAAGATCTGGAGGAAGATCCACTGCGTCCAGCGGTAGTAGTCCGGGTCGATCGTCTGGATGGCGCGGCGGTCGTCGTGGCCGAGGCCGAGGCGGCGCAGCTGGCGCGCCATGATCGTGATGTTCTCCTCGGTCGTCTTGCGGGGGTGCTGCCCCGTCTGGACGGCGTACTGCTCGGCGGGCAGGCCGAAGGCGTCGTAGCCGAGGCAGTGCAGGACGTTGCGGCCGAGCATCCGGTTGAAGCGGGCGTACACGTCGGTGGCGATGTAGCCGAGGGGGTGCCCGACGTGGAGCCCGGCACCACTGGGGTACGGGAACATGTCGAGGACGAGGAGGTGCCCCTCGGGGTGCTGGGCGACGCCCTCGGGGTCGGCCCACGGACCCGCGGGGTTGGGGGCGTGGAAGGTGCCGCGCTCCTGCCACCGGTCCTGCCAGGCGACCTCGATGCGGCCGGCCAGCTCGGCGGTGTAGCGGTACGGGGTCTCGCTCATCTCGTCCTCGTCGTCGTCATCGTCTGCGCCCATGAAAAAACCCCTCACGCAGGAGGGGTCGCCGCGCCGGCCGGGGGCCGCGCGGCTACGTAAGGAGCAGGAGCCTCGTCACGCGCTCAGGGTACCGCAGCCGCGCGGCCCGGCGGACGAGCGGCGGGCGCCCCGACCCGCCACCGAGACGTTGTAGTTCTCCCCGCGAATCGCTCCGCCACCCGGAGGTATCCCTCCGGATCCGGACTGTCCTTCCTCCGGAACCGGAGGGATACCTCCGGTTACCGGGGGGATTCCGGACAGAGATGGATTGACCCTGTGGACGACGGGCGAGCCCGGCCGATCGGGGGGCACAGTGGGACGCGGGCCGGACGGGCGCCGGGGCGACCTGACTCCGCGTCGCGGAGCACCATGCAGGAGGGGGACGATGGGGCACGTCGAGAGAGACAGTGAGCCGCCGACGCGGCCGACCCCTCCGGCGCCCGCGGCCGCTGCCACGCCGGGAGGAGGGTCCGGGGCCGGCGCCGGAGCCGGGGGACCGACGCACGTCGTGATCGGGGACGTTCCGGCCTCGACGCGCCCGAAGGACGGGCCCTGGGGCCCACCCGGTCGGCGGCGCTCCCCCTCGTGGATGCGCCGTCGCGGCATCCCGGCGACCGAGCGCGAGCCGAACGAGCCGTGGGCCCGCCTCCAGGAGCACCTCGCGCTGCGCTACAGCCTCGGCCTGCGGCTGGACCGCCGGTGGGAGCACCCGGACCCCCACGACCTGGTCAACGTCCCGCTCCTGCTCCGCCAGGCGTCGGCGGTCGTCGACGCCGACCTGCGACGGGTGCTCGCGACGTCCGCACCGGGGCTCACCCCGGTCGCCTTCGACACCCTGCGCCGGATCCGCGACAAGCCCTCCCCCGGAGTCAACCTGGGCCAGTACCTCCGCCTCCCGCCCCAGCGCGTCTCGGAGATCCTCGCGCACCTCGAGAAGTCCGGCCTCATCGTCCGGGACCCCAGCAGCCGGGACCTGCGCCTGCGGGAGGCCCGTGTCGACGAGGCCGGGCGGGCGCTCGTCGAGCGCCTCGAGGACACCGTCACCCGGCTTGCCCACCTCTGGCTCGAGGACCTCGGGCTCGACGAGCAGGACACCCTGCTCAGCCTCGTGGCGGTCGTCGCAGAAGGCGCGTGACGGCCCCGCCACGGACGGCGGACGCCACGGCGCCGAACGAGGCTCAGCGCAGCTCGAGGACGCCGTCGTCGAGGCGCCCCAGCCGCGTCGCGACGAGGTCGGCGACGTAGTTCTGGACGACGAGCCACGGCCGGCGCGTGCCCTGGGTGGGGAGCAGGTGCTCGCCGCGGCGGATGTAGCCCGACGTCAGGCCGAGCAGCGGACGCTCCGCCCCGCCCGTCCCGTCCCAGCGCGGCACGGCGACCGTCCGGCCGTGACGGCGCAGGTGGCGCAGCAGCCGGCAGAACCAGCGCGCCGTGAGGTCGGCGCGCAGCGTCCAGCTGGCGTTGGTGTACCCGACCGCGAGGACGAGGTTCGGCACGTCCGAGAGCATGCACCCCTTGTAGACGTGCCGGGTGGGGACCTGCACCGTCTCCCCGTCGACGACCAGCTCCGCTCCCCCGCCGAACTCGAGCCGGAGCCCGGTCGCGGTGACGACGACATCGGCGGGCAGCACCTCACCGCCGTCCAGCCGGATCCCCTCGGGGACGAACCGGTCGATCGTGGCCGTCACGACGTCGGCGCGTGGGCCGCCCAGGACGTCGAGGAGGTCACCGTCCGGGGCGACGGCGATCCGCTGGTCCCACGGGTCGTACCGGGGAGCGAAGTGGGTGTCGACCGGCCAGCCGCCGGGGAGCCGGTCGACGAGGCGGCGCCGGAGCACCCGCCGGCCGGCGTCGGGGAACCGGCGCAGGAAGCGGTAGCTGAGAGTGGACAGGGCCACGTTCTTGCCCCGGACGAGGGCATGCGCGGCCCGCTCGGGAAGGGCCCGCCGGGCGAGGTCGGCGAGGCCGTCGGTGGACGGCAGGGCGGCGACGTAGCCGGGACTGCGCTGGAGCATCGTCACGTGCGCGGCCCCCTGCTCCACCAACGCCGGGACGAGGGTCACCGCCGTCGCCCCGCTGCCGATGACGACGACCCGGCGCCCGGTGACGTCGAGGTCGGCCGGCCACTGCTGGGGGTGCACGAGCGTGCCCGCGAAGTCGGCACAACCCGGGAAGTCGACGACGTGCCCGGAGTCGTACGCGTAGTAGCCGGTGGCGACGTACACGAACCGCGCCCGGTGCTCCAGCAGTTCCCCGTCCCCGGTCCGCACGGTGACGGTCCACCGCCGGTCGGCGCTCGACCACGCGGCCCGGGTGACCCGCTGGCCCAGGTGGATGCGCCCCGTCACGCCGTACTCGTCGGCCGTGTCCCGGATGTAGCGCAGGATCTCCTCGGCCGGGGCGAAGCTGGCGGGCCCCCGCCACGGCCGGAACGGGAAGCCCAGGGTGTACATGTCCGAGTCCGAGCGGGCGCCCGGGTAGCGGAACAGGTCCCACGTCCCGCCCGTCGCCGCCCGTGCCTCGACGACGGCCCACGTGACACCGTGCGTCGTCGTGGCGAGGCGGCAGGCCGCGTCCACCCCCGACAGGCCGGCGCCGACGACGAGGACGTCGACGTCGAGCGGCGGCGGTGACATGACGTCGTGGGGCACCCCGTCAGGCTAGGCGGACGCGCCGCGAGGATGGACAGGACCGCGGCCCGGGCGTCCGACCGCCCGGCATCGTCAGCCGCCCGTGACACGATGCAGCACATGACGATGTCCCCCGCCGCTCGCGTCTCCGCCCGCCGCGGCGTGCGCCGCGGCCCCTCGCTCGCCGGCGCCGCGGCATGACCGTCTTCATCGTCGTGGTCCTCGGGGTCTTCGCGGCCTTCGTCGGCTTCGTCTGGCACCGGCTCGCCCTCGCCCCGGCCTGGCGGGCCCGGTGGGTGCCGTTCGCCATCGGCGTCGTCCTGCTCGCGCTCGCCGCCGCGATGCTCGCCGGCTTCGACGTGTGGGGCGGGCAGTGGAGCCCCGCCCAGATGCGGCCGGTCGCCTGGACCGGGCAGGCGTTCCTCGCGGCCTGCCTCTACCTGTTCCTCGGGCTCGTCCCCGTCTGGCTCCTGAGCATCGTCATCTGGTTCGTCCGCTGGCGGGCCGACCACGGCCGCGAGGGCCGGCGCGCGCTCAACCGCTTCGCCTCCCCGGCCGTCGCCATCGTCGCGGCCGCGCTCACCGCCTACGGCGCGATCGTCGCCGCCCAGCCCATCGTCACCGAGTACGAGGTCTCCTCGCCGCAGCTGCCCGCCGAGTTCGACGGCACCCGGGTCGCGCTCGTCACCGACATCCACGCCGGCGCCGTCCGCGGCGCCGACTTCACCCAGCTCGTCGTCGACCTCGTCAACGCCGAGCGCCCCGACCTCATCGTCATCGCGGGCGACCTCGTCGACGGCCGCGCGGACCGGTACGCGGCCGAGATCGCGCCGCTGCGTGACCTCCAGGCCCCGCTCGGGGTGTTCGCGACCACGGGCAACCACGAGATGTACCGCGACACCGCCAACTGGGTGCGGACCTTCGAGGCGGACGGGCTCACCGTCCTGGCCAACGAGTCCGTCCCGATCACCCGCGGTGGTTCCACGATCACCCTCGCGGGAGTGCACGACAGCGAGGGGACGGGCGTGTTCGCCCCCGACTACGACGCCACCCTCGACGGGACGGACCCCGCGGCCTTCACCCTCCTGTCGGCCCACCAGCCGCGGCAGGCCCTCGAGGTCGAGGGCCGCGGCGTCGACGTCCAGCTGTCCGGGCACACCCACGGCGGGCAGCAGTGGCCGCTGAACTATCTCGTCAAGCTCCAGCAGCCGATGGTCGACGGGGTCGCGACCGTCGGGGACACCACCGTCGTCACCTCCCGCGGCGCCGGGGCCTGGGGCCCCGCGGTGCGGGTCGGCGCCGACCCCGAGATCCCCATCGTGACGCTGCGCCGCTCGTGACCGACCCCGGCCTCGTCGTCGGCGCGGACGGGCTGGCCCGCCCCGCGTGGGCGGCCACCGACCCGCTGCTGCGCGAGTACTACGACACCGAGTGGGGGATGCCGGTGCGCGACGAGCGCGGCGTGTTCGAGCGGCTCACCCTCGAGGCGTTCCAGTCCGGGCTGTCCTGGGCGACGATCCTGCGCAAGCGCACGGCGTTCCGGGCGGCCTTCGACGGCTTCGACCCCGAGGTCGTCGCGGCCTACGGGGACGACGACGTCGCCCGGCTCCTCGCCGACGCCGGCATCGTCCGGAACCGCGCGAAGGTCCACGCCAGCGTCACCAACGCCCGCGCCACCCTCGCCCTGCGCGAGGACCCCGACGGGGACCTCGCGGCCTTCGTGTGGCGGCACCGGCCCGCCGACACCCCCCGCCCCCGCAGCATGGCCGAGGTCCCGACGACGTCCCCGGAGTCCGTGGAGCTGTCCAGGGCGCTCAAGCGCAAGGGGTTCGTCTTCGTCGGCCCCACGACGATGTACGCGCTCATGGAGGCCATCGGCATCGTCGACACCCACGTCCTGGGCAGCCACCGCCGCGGCAGCAGCGGCGTCTGGCCCGACTGAGGCCCAGGGCCCCGACGCAAGAGGACGGGCCCGGCGAAAAGCGTGCCGAGCCCGTCCTTGCATTGTGGAGCTGAGGGGACCCGTCGCCCGCTCCTCCCGAATCCCCACTCCACATGACGAACGGGCCGGCTGGCGCCGGCCCGTTCATCGATGTGGAGCTGAGGGGATTCGAACCCCTGACCCCCTCCATGCCATGGAGGTGCGCTACCAACTGCGCTACAGCCCCGAGTGGGTTTCCCCCGAAGGGGCGACGGCGAGTCTACCTACGCCCCACCGCTCCCCCAAATCGGCCTCACGGAGGGGTGTACTCGCCGCGCGACGGCACCCCGGACGAGGCGTTCCAGGTGGCCAGCCGCCAGCCTTCGCGCCCCTCGACGAGCTCGCCCCAGTGACAGTTGCCGAGCGCACCGAGCACCCGCCACGCCACCGTCTGATCCAGCCCGAGCAACCACCCGACGGCGGCCCGCCCCGCCGCGCCGTGCGTGGACACGACGAGACACTCCCCCGCGTCGAGCCCCGCCAGGTGCTCCTCGAGCGCCTCCGCGACCCGGGCCCGGACGTCGGCCATCGACTCCCCGTCCCCGCCGCGCGGGATGTCCTCACCCCGGAGCACCGCGGCGCGCTCCTGCGGCCAGCGCTCGCCGATCTGCACGTTCGTCAGGCCCTGCCACGCGCCCGCGTGGATCTCGCGGAAACGGGGGTCCAGGGTGATCGGCACGCCGGCGGCGGCGGCGACGCTCTCGCCGGTGAGCCGGGCCCGCACCAGGTCCGAGCTGACGACGCGGGTGGGGTGCAGCGCGGCGACGGCGACCCCGGCGGCGCGCGCCTGCTCCTCGCCCCGCTCGGACAGCGGGCTGTCGAGCTGGCCCTGCCAGACGCCCGAGGCGTTGTGTGTCGTCTCGCCGTGCCGGAGCACGACGACCCGTCGAGGAGCGGACCGGAGCGGGTCCGTCACCGGCCGCCCTGCTCGGTGCCGACCACCCCGAGGTCGATGGCGGGGCAGTCCTTCCACAGCCGCTCGAGCTCGTAGAAGTCACGCTCCTCGTCGTGCTGGACGTGCACGACGATGTCCGAGAAGTCGATGAGGACCCAGCGCCCGTCGCGCTGGCCCTCCCGGCGGATCGGCTTGGAGCCCATCGCGCGCAGGACGTCCTCGACCTCGTCGACGATCGAGCCGACCTGACGTTCGGACTCGGCGGAGACGATGACGAACACGTCGGTCAGCGCGAGCTGGTCGGACACGTCGATGCCGGTGATGGTGGTGGCGAGCTTCTCGGCGGCGGCCGCGGCGGCGGCGCGCGCGAGCTCGAGCGATCGGTCGGTGGCGGTCACGGTGCTCCTCGGTAGAGGCGGTACTTGGAGATGTACTGGACGACCCCGTCGGGGACGAGGTACCAGACCGGCTCGCCGGCCCGGACCCGCTCACGGCAGTCGGTGGAGGAGATGGCCATCGCAGGCACCTCCTGGAGGGTGATGCGGTCCGACGGCAGCCCGAGCTCGGAGAGGGTGTACCCCGGACGGGTGACCCCGACGAAGTGCGCGAGCTCCCACAGCTCGTCAGCATCCTTCCACGACAGGATCTGGGCGAGGGCATCGGCACCGGTGATGAAGAACAGCTCGGCGTCCGGGCGCTGGGCCCGCAGGTCCCGCAGGGTGTCGACGGTGTACGTCGGGCCGTCGCGGTCGATGTCGACCCGCGAGACGGTGAAGCTCGGGTTGGACGCGGTGGCGACGACGGTCATGAGGTAGCGATGCTCGGCCGGCGCGACCTCCCGCTCGTCCTTCTGCCAGGGCCGCCCGGTGGGCACGAACACGACCTCGTCGAGGCCGAGCAGTGCCTGCACCTCGGAGGCGGCGACGAGGTGCCCGTGATGGATGGGGTCGAACGTGCCGCCCATCACCCCGAGCCGCACGCGGGAGCCGCTCAGTGCTGGCCCGGGTGCTCGGGCCAGTGCGCCCCGTCACCGGCAGCGGGGGCGCCGGGGGTCTCACCGTGCCCGGAGGGCGGTGCGTACCGGTTGTGGGTCCCACGGAAGGACCAGGTGACCCCGAGGAGGAGCACGAACACGAGGAGCGCGATGAGCCCGATGAGCCAGGCGGGGATGGGCAGCTCGGTGTGGGTGGCTTCCTCGGCGGCGGCCAGGGCGGCGAACGTCGACATGGGGGCCAGCCTAGCGCCCCGGTTGTCCACCGATTTCGTCCACAGGCCTGTGCACGGAGACCCATCCGAGCACCCGGGGTTGTGGACGACACGCCGAGGCCCGAGACAACCCGGGAATCTTCTTCCGAACCGCTTGCACCGCCCCTCGAGGAGCACTAGAACAGTCCCCATGCCCACTGCTCAGGGCAGGCCCGGACGGTGAGAACATCCGGTACTGCTCGGTCCAGGGGGTGGGTCGTTCGGATAACGGCACGACGTCCTCTGTCTCGGGTCACCGGTTCAGGGGCCATGCGCGTCCTTCGGGGGGTGCATGACGCGCGCGACGGCGCGGGTGCTGCGGCCGACGGCTCGAGTCGAAGTCCGACCCTCCGGGGCGGCGCCACCGTCGCGTGGCAGACCTTGTGCGGCTCGCCGCAGGGACCGACCGGCTCGCGACAGCCGGCGGCCGTGCCGCCGGTGAGGGCCCCCGAATCTCATACTCGGGGGCCCTCCGCCGGGCCGGTCGGCCGGCGCCGCTCTCTCAGCGCATCCACGGCGAAACCTGGGTCGGGCACAGCCTGCGCACCTACCCTGGAGCCATGTCCGAGATCGAGCTGACGGTCGTCGTCCCGATGTACAACGAGCAGGACGTCATCCCCCTGTTCGTCGAGCGGCTGCGCCCGCTGGCCGAGGCCTGGGGCGTGACGTACGAGGTGCTGTGCGTCGACGACGGCTCCACCGACGCCACCCCGGTGCTCCTCCAGCGGCTGCGCCGTGAGTGGGACGCCGTGCGCGTCGTCCGGCTGCGGGCCAACGCCGGGCACCAGGCCGCCATCTCCGCCGGCCTCGTCCGGGCCCGCGGGCGCTACGTCGTGACGATCGACGCCGACCTGCAGGACCCGCCCGAGACCATCGCGACGATGCTCGACGCCGCGCGCCGCGAGGGCGTCGACGTCGTCTACGGCGTCCGCGAGGACCGCTCCAGCGACACCCGGTTCAAGCGCGTCTCCGCCCGGGCCTTCTACCGGTCCATCCGGGCCCTGTCCGACGTCGACGCGCACGTGGACGCCGGGGACTTCCGGCTCATGTCCCGCGCCACCGTCGAGGCCGTCAACGCCCTCCCCGAGCACAACCGCGTGCTGCGTCTCGTCGTCCCGGCGCTCGGCTTCCCCAGCGCGTCGGTCGGCTACCGCCGGGAGGCGCGGGCGGCCGGCGAGTCGAAGTACCCCCTGGCGAAGATGCTCCGCCTCTCGATCGACGGCGTCACCGGCTTCTCGATCGCCCCCCTGCGGTTCGCGACCTGGCTCGGCCTGGCCGGCGGGGTCTCGGCCGTCCTCGTGCTGCTCTACGCGCTCGCCGCGATGCTGCTCGGCAACACCCTCCCCGGCTGGACCTCGACGGTCGTCATCGTCTCGGCCGTCGGCGCCGTCCAGCTGCTGGCGCTCGGCATCCTCGGCGAGTACGTCGGGCGCACGTACACGGCGCTGCAGGCCCGCCCCACCTACTACGTGGCGCACGACAGCCTCGAGGCGGCGGCCGGCGACGATCGAACACCGACCCGGCCGCACGTGGTCCCCGTCCGCACGGCGCCGCCGGAGCATGCCGGCGACGAGCCCCGGCGGGTGGCGGGTCAGACCCGGGTCTGACCGTCGCCCTCGACGACCCACTTCGTCGTCGTCAGCTCGGGCAGGGCCATCGGGCCCCGGGCGTGCAGCTTCTGGGTCGAGATGCCGATCTCGGCGCCGAACCCGAACTCGCCCCCGTCGGTGAACCGCGTGCTGGCGTTGACCATGACGGCCGCGGCGTCGACCTCGGCGGTGAAGCGGCGGGCGGCCGCGCGGTCCTCGGTGACGATGGCCTCGGTGTGCCCCGACCCGTAGCGGCGGATGTGCTCGAGCGCGGCGTCGAGGTCCTCGACCACCCCGACCGACATCTCGAGGCCGTGGAACTCGGTGGCGAAGTGCTCGTCCGTGGCGTCGTCGTGGGGCACCCCGGCAGCGGCGGCCCGGGCCCCCGCCGCGGCGTCGGTGTGCAGGAGCACCCCCTCGGCGTGGAGGGCCGCGAGCGCCTTGGGCAGGAAGGCGTCGGCGACGCCCCGGTGCACGAGCAGCGACTCGGCGGCGTTGCAGACGCTCGGCCGGTGCGTCTTGGCGTTGACGGTGATGGCCAGCGCGGCGTCGAGGTCGGCGCGGGCGTCGACGTACACGTGGCAGTTGCCGACCCCGGTCTCGATGACGGGCACGGTGGAGCCGGTGACGACGGCCTCGATGAGGTCCGCTCCCCCGCGCGGGATGAGGAGGTCGACCTGGCCGCGGGCCGTCATGAGGGCGCGGACGACGCCGTGCCCGCCCTCGAGCAGGCTGACGGCGTCCGCCGGGAGGCCGTGCGCGTCGAGGGCCCGACGGAGGACGGCGACAGTGGCCCGGTTGGTGTCGGCGGCGGCGCTGCCCCCGCGCAGGATGACGGCGTTGCCGGACTTCAGGCCCAGGCCGGCGGCGTCGACGGTGACGTTGGGGCGGGCCTCGTAGATCATCCCGACGACGCCCATCGGCACCCGGACCTGGCGGATCTGGAGGCCGTTGGCGAGGGTGGAGCCGCGGACCACCTCACCGACCGGGTCGGGCAGCGCGGCGATGTCGCGCAGCGCCTGGGCGACGGCGGCGACCCGGGGCGGGTCGAGGCGCAGCCGGTCCTGGAGGCTCTCGCTCATCCCCTGCTCGCGGCCGCGCGCGAGGTCGGCCTCGTTCGCCGCGACGATGTCGTCGGTGGCGGCGTCGATGGCGTCGGCGAGGGCGTGCAGGGCGGCGTCCTTCTCGGCGCGCGAGAGCAGGGCGAGGCGGCGGGACGCGGTGCGGGCGGCGGTGGCGACGGCCCGGACCTGTGCGACGTCGGCGGGGTCGACCCCGGTGGTGCGCTCGGACATGGCTCCAGGGTAGGCGCGGGCGGGCGGGTGGCGGCGCCTCCTCCCGGGCGTCGGGACGGTGACAGGATGGGGCGGTGACGACGATCCTCTCCATCCAGTCCTCCGTCGCGTACGGGCACGTCGGCAACTCGGCCGCGGTCTTCCCGCTGCAGCGGCTCGGCGTCGAGGTGTGGCCGGTGCACACGGTCCACTTCTCCAACCACACCGGCTACGGCGCCTGGCGCGGCCCGCTCATGGCCCCCGAGGACGTCCGCGAGGTCGTCTCGGGTGTCCAGGACCGCGAGGCCCTCGGCGAGGTGGACGCGGTGCTGTCCGGCTACCAGGGCGGCGAGCAGATCGGGGAGGTCATCCTCGACGCGGTCGCCCGCACCAAGGCGGCCAACCCGGCGGCGATCTACGCGTGTGACCCGGTGATGGGCAACGCGTCGTCGGGGTGCTTCGTGCACCCGGCCATCCCCGTGCTGCTCCGCGAGCGGGTCGTCCCGCAGGCCGACCTCATCACCCCGAACCAGTTCGAGCTCGGGTTCCTCACCGAGACCGAGCCCGGCGACCTCGAGTCCACGCTGGCGTCCGTCGACGCGGCGCGCGCGCTGGGGCCGTCGACGGTCCTCGTGACGAGCGTGCTGCGCCCGGACCGGCCCGAGGGCACCATCGAGATGCTCGCGGTCGACGGTGACGGGGCGTGGATCGTGCGCACCCCGCACCTGCCGCTCAAGGCCAACGGGTCCGGCGACGTCACGGCGGCGCTCTTCACGGCGCACCTGCTCGACACCGGCGACGCCGGGGTCGCGCTGGGCAGGACGGTCTCGAGCGTGTTCGACCTGCTGCAGCGCACGCTGGACTCCGGGCGGCGCGAGCTGCAGCTCGTGCAGAGCCAGGACGCCATCGCCGAGCCACGGATGCAGTTCGAGGTCGAGCGAATCCGCTGACCGACCGGTCACCAGGGTCCGCGCGGGGCGCCTGCCGCCCCAGCCGGACGCGGCGTTATCGGGTGACCCGAGAAACCCCCGCTTCACCCCGGAAGACTTCCGGGGGGAAGCGCGGCGTTATCGGGTGACCCGAGAAAGCCGAGGGCGTCAGAGGACGACGAGGTCGTCGCGGTGGACGACCTCCCGCTCGTACGACGGACCGAGCTCGCGGGCGAGGTCGCGGGTCGACCGCCCGAGCAGGCGCGGCAGCTCGGCCGAGGCGTAGTTGACGAGCCCACGCGCGATGACCGCGCCGTCCGGGGCGCACAGGTCGACGGCCTCCCCGGCCGCGAAGGAGCCGGTGACCGCGGTGACGCCGGCGGGCAGCAGCGACGTGCGGCGCTGGGTGACCGCCGCGACGGCGCCGTCGTCGAGGACGAGCCGCCCCCGGGCCGTCGTCGCGTGCGCGAGCCAGCGCTTGCGCGAGGTCCGGGGCGCGGCCGCGGGGGCGAACACGGTGCCGACGTCCTCGCCGGCGAGCGCCGCGTCGACGTCGGGCAGCCGGGTGAGCAGGGTGGGGATCCCGGCGGCACCGGCGATGCCCGCCGCCTCCACCTTCGTGACCATGCCCCCGCTGCCGACCGAGGACCCCGTCCCGCTGATCGTCACCGAGGCGAGGTCGTCGGTCGTGGCGACGAAGGGCACCCGGCGTGACTCGCCCTGCGACGGCGGCCGGTCGTGCACGGCGTCGACGTCGGTGAGGAGGACGAGCCCGTCGGCCCCGACGAGGTCGGTGACCAGGGCCGCGAGCCGGTCGTTGTCGCCGAACCGGATCTCCTGGGTCGCCACCGTGTCGTTCTCGTTGACGATCGGGACGATGCCGAGCTCCAGGAGCCGCTCGAGGGTGCGCCGGGCGTTCGTGTAGTGGCTGCGGCGGGTCGTGTCGTCGGCGGTGAGCAGCACCTGGCCGACGGTGAGCCCGTGCCGGGAGAACGCCGCCTGGTACGCGGCGACGAGCGCGCCCTGCCCGACGCTCGCCGCGGCCTGCTGCGTCGCGAGGTCGGTGGGCCGGGACGCGAGCCCGAGCGGGCCGAGCCCGGCGGCGATCGCCCCCGAGGACACGAGCACGACCTGCCGGCCCGCCGCCCGGCGTGCCGCGAGGACGTCGACGAGCGCGGTCAGCGCCTCGAGGTCGAGGTGCCCGCCGTCGGCGCTCGTCAGCGACGAGGACCCGATCTTGACGACGAGACGCTGGGCCCCGCCCACGCGGCGGCGCAGCTGGTCGGCGACCCCGGGCATCGTCAGTCCTCGTCGTCCGGCTTCGACCAGCGGCCGGCGCGGCGCTCGGCGGCCAGCTCCTCGCGGGCAGCGGTCTGGGCGTCCTTGCGGGCGTGGAACTGCTCGCGCTTCTCCCCGCGGGTCTTGCGACCGGAGTCCTCGAAGCGCAGGTCGGTGCCGCGCGGGCCCGTCAGCAGCTCGGCGCCGCTGCTCATCGTCGGCTCCCAGTCGAAGACGACCGCGTTGTCCTCGGGGCCGACGAGCACGGTGGACCCGGCGACGGCACCGGCCTTGTACAGCGCCTCCTCGACGCCGAGACGGCCGAGCCGGTCGGCGAGGTAGCCGACGGCCTCGTCGTTGGTGAAGTCGGTCTGGCGGACCCACCGGGTGGGGCGCTCGCCGATGACGCGGAACAGCTCGCCGTCGGGGGTCGACTCGCGGCGCACGTGGAAGCCGCTGTCGTCGACCGCGACGGGGCGCAGCACGACGCGGGGCTTCTCGACGACCTGGGCCTCGAGCTCGGCCCGCGCCTGCTCGACGTGGCGGGCGAGTGCGAAGGTCAGCTCCTTGAGCCCGATGTGCGCGACGGCGGAGACGATGTGCACCTCGAGCCCGCGCTCCTCGAGCATCGGGCGGACCATCTCGGCCAGCTCGCGCGCCTCGGGGACGTCGGCCTTGTTGAGGACGACGACCCGGGTGCGCTCCGAGAGCGGGCGGCCGCCGAGGCTGTCGTCGGTCACGTACGCCGCGAGCTCGGACTCGATGACCTCGAGGTCGGTCAGGGGGTCCCGCCCCGGCTCGAGGGTCGCGCAGTCGACGACGTGGACGAGCACGGAGCAGCGCTCGACGTGGCGCAGGAACTCCAGGCCGAGACCCTTGCCCTCGCTGGCCCCCGGGATGAGGCCGGGGACGTCGGCGATGGTGTACCGGGCGTTGCCGGCGGTGACGACCCCGAGGTTGGGCACGAGCGTCGTGAACGGGTAGTCGGCGATCTTGGGCTTGGCCGCCGAGACGACCGAGACGAGCGAGGACTTGCCGGCCGACGGGAAGCCGATGAGCGCGACGTCGGCGAGGGACTTCAGCTCGAGGACGACGTCGAGGGACTCCCCCGGCTCGCCGAGCAGGGCGAACCCGGGGGCCTTGCGGCGCGGGCTCGCGAGGGCCTTGTTGCCGAGGCCACCGCGCCCGCCGCGGGCGAGCACGAACGTCGTCCCGGCCCCGACGAGGTCGGCGAGGACGTCCCCGTTGCCGTCCTTGACGACGGTGCCCTCCGGGACCGGCAGCACGAGGTCGCCACCGTCGGCGCCGTTGCGCTCGTCGCCGGCGCCGGGCTTGCCGTTGTCGGCCTTGCGGTGCGGGCTGTGGTGGTAGTCCAGCAGCGTCGTCGCCTGGGTGTCGACGGCGAGGACGACCGAGCCGCCGCGCCCTCCGTTGCCCCCGTCCGGACCGCCGAGCGGCTTGAACTTCTCACGCTTGACCGAGGCCACCCCGTGCCCGCCGTTCCCGGCCGTCACGTGGAGGACGACGCGGTCGACGAAGGTCGCCATGGGGTGTCTCCTGACTCGAGCCGTCCCCACTTCTCATGCTGCTGTCGGCGTGTCGGGCCGGGGAGCCGGCGTGTCGAGCGACGCCAGCATGAGAAGTCGGGGACGGCGGGGTGCGAATACGTGAGGGGCGGGCCGATCGCGGCCCGCCCCTCACGATGTGGTGCGTGGTGCCGGGCGTGGTGCCCGGCGACGCGTCACTGCGCGGCGGTCTCCACCGGCAGGATGTTCACGGTCTTGCGGCCGCGCTTGGAGCCGAAGGTCACGGCGCCCGCGACGAGCGCGAACAGCGTGTCGTCGCCGCCACGGCCGACGCCGTCGCCGGGGTGGAAGTGCGTGCCGCGCTGGCGGACGATGATCTCGCCGGCCTTGACGACCTGGCCGCCGTAGCGCTTGACGCCGAGGTACTGGGCGTTGCTGTCACGACCGTTGCGGGTCGAGGACGCACCCTTCTTGTGTGCCATGTCTGTAGTCCTTGTCCGTGAGGTCCGAGCGTGGGCTCAGGCGTCGATCGCCGTGATCTTGATCTGGGTGAGCGGCTGGCGGTGGCCCTGGCGCTTCCGGTAGCCGGTCTTGTTCTTGTACTTGAGGATCGTGATCTTCGGACCCTTGGCGGCCTTGACGACCTCGGCGGTGACCGTGACCTTCGCGAGCTTCGAGGCGTCGCTCGTGACCGAGCCGCCGTCGACGACGAGGAGCGGCTGGAGCTTGATCTCGTCGCCGGCCTGGCCGATCTTGTCGATGAGCAGGACGTCGCCCACGGAGACCTTCTCCTGGCGACCACCTGCGCGCACAATCGCGTACACGTTCGTACTCACTTCCTGTTCGGGCGCGCTCGCTCGTGACCGGTCAGTTGCTACCCCGTGGACCACGGGACACCGACGCGGTGGGCGCACCGACTCACAAGTGTACCGGCGGGCGGGGCGGTGCTCCAAATCACCGCCCCGGCCTCGCCGACGGGTCAGCCGGCCTCGCTGTCCGGGGCGCCGGTCGCTGCAGCCGGCGGCGGCCCCGCGGGCGCGACGACCCGGCCGCGCCGGCGACGCGAACGGGCGGCCGGCACCGGCTCGGGCTGGGGCTCGGGCTGCCGCTCGGGCTCCGGCACGGCCTGCTCGCGGACCGGCTCGGCCTCGGCCTCGGCCTGCGGGGTCGCCTCGACCTGCGCCGGCTCGGGCTGCCGCTCGGGCTCGGCCTGCGCCGGGGCGGTCTCCGCAGGTGCGGTCTCCGCAGGTGCGGTCTCCGCAGGTGCGGGCTCGCCGGCCGCGGCGGAGGGGTCCGCGGCGGCCACGTCGGCCGCCACCTGGTCGGCGACGTCGGCCGCCACCTGGTCGGCGACCTCGGACTGCTCGGTGTGCTTGAGCGCCGCCGCGTGCGCCGCCGCGGCGATCTGCGCCGCGGTCGGGCCGTTGGGCTTGTGCTCCGGGACCTCGGCCGCCGGGGCGGACGGGGTGCCCTGGCCGCCGCGGCGGCCGCGGCCGGACCGGCTCGACCCGGAGTCGCCCGATCCGTTGCCGCGCTCGATCGGCTCGGTGTGGACGACGATGCCGCTGCCGTTGCAGTGCTCGCACGGCTCGGAGAACACCTCGATGAGGCCCGACCCGACCCGCTTGCGGGTCATCTGGACGAGCCCGAGCGAGGTGACCTCGGCGACCTGGTGCTTGGTGCGGTCCCGGCCGAGGCACTCGAGCAGGCGCCGCACGACGAGGTCGCGGTTGGACTCCAGGACCATGTCGATGAAGTCGATGACGATGATGCCGCCGATGTCGCGCAGCCGGAGCTGGCGCACGATCTCCTCGGCGGCCTCGAGGTTGTTCTTCGTCACCGTCTCCTCGAGGTTGCCCCCGGAGCCGACGAACTTGCCGGTGTTGACGTCGACGACGGTCATCGCCTCGGTGCGGTCGATGACGAGCGAGCCACCCGAGGGCAGCCACACCTTGCGGTCCATCGCCTTGGCGATCTGCTCGTCGATGCGGTGCGCGGCGAAGACGTCGTCCTCGGACGTCCAGCGGGTGACCCGCTTCGCGAGGTCCGGCGCCACGTCCTCGACGTACTCGCTGACCTCCGACCACGCCTTCTCACCCGAGACGACGAGCGAGGCGAAGTCCTCGGTGAAGACGTCGCGGATGACGCGGATCGTGAGGTCGGGCTCGCCGTGGAGCAGCGCCGGGGCGCCGCCGCTGCCGGACTTCTTCTGCTTCGCCGACTCCGCCTTCTTCTGGATGCGCTCCCACTGCTTGGTGAGTCGCTCGACGTCGGCGGTGAGCTCGGCCTCGGAGGCGCCCTCGGCGGCGGTGCGGACGATGACGCCCGCGCCCTCGGGGACGACCTCCTTGAGGATCGCCTTGAGCCGGGCCCGCTCGGTGTCGGGCAGCTTGCGCGAGATGCCGGTCATCGAGCCCTCGGGCACGTACACGACGTACCGCCCGGGCAGCGAGATCTGCGAGGTGAGGCGGGCACCCTTGTGGCCGATCGGGTCCTTGGTGACCTGGACGAGCACGGTGTCGCCGGAGGACAGCGCGTTCTCGATGCGCTTGGCCTGGTTGACCTCGAGGCCCGCGGCGTCCCAGTTGACCTCACCGGCGTAGAGGACGGCGTTGCGTCCCTTGCCGATGTCGACGAACGCGGCCTCCATCGACGGCAGGACGTTCTGAACCCGGCCGAGGTAGACGTTGCCGGCCATCGACGCCGTCGTCTCGCGCGAGACGTAGTGCTCGACGAGGACGTTGTCCTCGAGGACCCCGATCTGGGTGCGGCCGTCACGCGCGCGCACGACCATCGTGCGCTCGACGCTCTCACGGCGGGCCAGGAACTCGGCCTCGGTGATGATCGTGCGGCGACGGCCGGCCTCGCGCCCCTCGCGGCGACGCTGCTTCTTGGCCTCGAGCCGGGTCGACCCCTTGACGGCGGTCGGCTCGTCCCGCTCGGCGCGCGGCGTCCGCACCCGGGTGACGGTGCCGGGCGGGTCGTCGCTGTCGCCACCGGAGGACCCGCGGCGACGGCGGCGGCGACGACGGCTGGACGGCGACTCGTCGTCGGAGTCGTCGGAGCCGGAGTCCTGGTCGGCATCCGGCCCGGTGTCGGTGGAGTCCTTGCCCGACCGGCGACGGCCTCGCTCGCGACCGGAGGCGGGCTTGTCGTCGGCGGTGTCGGTGGTCTCGGAGTCGTCCTCGCCCTTGCCCCGGCCGCGGCGGCCGCGGCCACCCCGGCGACGGCGACGCGAGCCGCCCTCGCCGTCCGCGGAGTCGCCGTCGTCCTCGGGGCCGGCCCCGCGCGAGGGGGCGTCGGTGGCGGCGGGGGCCTCGTCGTCAGTGCGCTCGGTGCGCTCGTCACGCTCGGCGCGCTCGGTCCGCTCCGTGGCCTGCCCGGCCGGGGGGTCGACGGGCGCGCCCGCGGGCGAGGTCGCCCGGCGCCGACGCGGCACGGCGACCGGCTCGGGTGCCTGGAACAGGAGGCCGAGGCCCGGACCGGCCGCGGCGGCGGGGGCGGGGGCGGACTGCCCCTCCTCCTCGGCCTCGGCGTCGGCGGGCTCCTCGGCCGGGGCCTCGGGTGCGACGTCGGCGGCGGCCGCCTTCTTCCGGCGGGTGGTCTTCTTCGCGGGCTTGTCCTCCGCGGCGACGGCCTCGGCCGGCGCCTCGGCAGCGTCCACGGGGGCCGCGGCCTTCTTCCGGCTGCGACCGGCCTTCTTCGCGGGGGCCGCGTCGGCGGCGTCGGCAGGGCCGTCGGCAGGGGCGTCGACCGCAGGGGCTGCCGCCTTCTTCGTCGCCCGCTTGCGGGTCGCCCGCTTGCGCGGAGCCGCACCGCCGGAGTCGTCACCGTCGGCGGGCGAGCCGTCCATCGGCAACGTGGCGGGGGCGGTGGCCTCAGCGGTGGGCGTGTCGTTCTCGGAAGCCATGTCGGCCCCTTTCGGCAGCCGCGCGTCGGCGTCCACACCGGCTCCGCCTGGGGCGGGTCCACGTCGACCGCGGTGCGATCGGATCGTGTGGGCGGTGACCCACACGGAAGTCAGCTGCTGCCTCGGAGCGGCTCGCGCGGGCGGCGCGTCACCTTCCGGGGCCGACGGCCTCCCGGTCGGCGGCCAACGGATCGGCCACCCCGGCACCTGCATCCAGCAGTGGGCCCTGTGCGAGCCGGGTCACCAGGGGCGGGACCGGCGTCGTGAAGCCTGTGACTGCGTGCAGTGCGGTCAGGATGTCATCGGGGCGTACGGACGGTGTGGTGTGCCGTACGACCATCCGCAGTATCGCATACCCGTCGGCGTCGACCCCGGACACCGCCATCTCACACACGGCTTCGCGCGTGTCGAACGTGCGGGGCCCGCTCTTGAACGTCCGCGTCGTCTCGGCCCGCTCGGTGGCGAGGTAGCCGGCGACGGCGCTGCGCACCTCGTCGGGGTCGGCCCCGCGCATCACGATGTGCCACTCACTGGCCTCGAGCCGGTCGGCGAGTGACCCCGGCCCGGCCTCGACGACGTCGACGACGTCGAGGCCCTCGGGCAGCGCCTCGTCCAGGGCCTCCCGCACCGCGTCGGGGTCGACCCGCTCGGTGACCCGGATCTCGAAGTACTCCGCCTCGCTCGCCGTGCCCGTGGGTGCGGCGTTGGCGTAGGAGATGAGCGGGTGCGGGTGGAACCCGGCGGAGAACGCCATCGGCACCCCGGCCCGGCGCAGCGCCCGCTCGAGCGCCCGCGAGAAGTCCCGGGTCGAGGAGAACCGGAGCCGGCCGCGCTTGGCGTACCGGATCCGCAGCTTCTGCACCGCGGGGGGCGGCGGGGGTCCCTCGGGGGTGCGCTGACGGGCCATGGCGCCAGCGTAGGAGGACGGGCACCCCGCGGCCGAATCAGCGGGTCGCGGCCGGGCGGGGCCTTTGTCCCCCGGCCACGGATCGAGCGCCCCGGCTGCATCGGGACCACGGATCGAGTGGCAGTGGTTCGTGGAGGGGACGGCATCCGTCGCACTAGGCTGCGCGCATGACCGACACCGACCGCGCCCGCCTCGCGCGGCTCCTCGCCGCCGAGCAGGAGACGTACACCTCCCTCCACCCGCGCAGCCAGCACCTGTTCGCGGCCGGCACCAACCTCTTCGGCCGGGTCCCGATGACCTGGATGAACAAGTGGAGCGGCGGCTTCCCGCTGTACCTGGACCGGGCGCACGGCAACCAGATCACCGATGTGGACGGGCAGACCTACATCGACTTCGCCCTCGGCGACACCGGGGCGATGGCCGGCCACTCCCCCGCGGCGACGACCGCAGCGGTCGTCCGCCGGATGGGTGAGCTCGGCGGGGTCACGACGATGCTCCCGAGCGAGGACGCGCAGTGGGTCGGCGAGGAGCTGACCCGCCGCTTCGGGATGCCGCTGTGGAGCTTCACGCTGACGGCCACCGACGCGAACCGGTGGGCCATCCGGCTGGCGCGGCTCGCCACCGGCAAGCCGAAGGTGCTCGTCTTCGGCTACTGCTACCACGGCTCGGTCGACGAGGCCTTCGCGCTGCCCGGCCCCGACGGCAAGGCCCAGAGCCGACCGGGCAACGTCGCGCCCCCCGTGCCGCTGGACCTCACGACCCGGGCCGCGACGTGGAACGACCTCGCCTCGGTCGAGCGCGAGCTCGCGCACGGCGACGTGGCCGCGATCCTCACCGAGCCGGCTCTGACGAACATCGGCATCGTCCTGCCCGAGCCCGGTTTCCTCGACGGCCTGCGCGAGCTCGCGACCCGGTACGGCGCGCTGCTCATGATCGACGAGACCCACACGTTCTCCGCCGGGTGGGGCGGGGCGACCCGGGCCTGGGGGCTCGAGCCGGACGTGTTCGTCATCGGCAAGTCGATCGGGGGCGGCATCCCCTGCGGCGCCTACGGGATCTCCGAGGAGGTCGCCGCGGCGGTGACACGGCACACCGACTCCGGGGAGGCCGACATCATCGACGTCGGCGGGGTCGGCGGCACCCTGGCGGGCAACGCGCTCTCGACGGCGGCGATGCGGGCCACCCTCGGGGAGGTCCTCACCGAGGAGGCCTTCACGCACATGCTCGACCTCTCGGAGGCGTTCACCGCGGGGGTGCAGGCCGTCCTCGACGAGCTCGACGTCCCGTGGTCGGTGAGCCGGCTCGGCGCCCGCTCCGAGTACCGGTTCGTCCGTCCCGCGCCGCGCTCCGGCGAGGAGTCGGCCGCGGCGCACGACGACGACATCGACGCCTACATGCACCTCGCGATGTGCAACCGCGGCATCCTCATGACGCCCTTCCACAACATGGCGCTCATGTGCCCCGACACGACCCGCGAGGACGTCGACCGGCACACCGCGGCGTTCCGTGAGGTCGTCGGCGCGTTGTACGGCTGAGCCGGGGGTCACTCCGGCGGCAGGCCCGCCCCGCGACGCGCGTACAGGTCGAGGACCACCTGGCGTGGGATGACACCACACCGCGCCGCCCAGGACTCGTACTCGGCAGCCATGGCCGCCACCCGCTCCGGGTCGCCGCCCGCGCGGTCGTCCAGCTCGGTGCGGTCGACGGCCATGTCGTACAGCTCCCACGGCCCGCCCCACTTGCGGACGAGCTTCCACCGTCCCTGGCGCACCCCGGCGTTGCCCTCGTGCTCCCAGAACAACGGACGCTCCGGTACCGGCTCGCCGCTGCGGACCGTCGGCAGGAAGGACCGCCCCTCGGCGGGCGGGATCGGGCGCCCCTGGCGCTGCTGCGGGTACCGGGCGCCCGCGGCCTCGAGCAGGCTCGGCAGGACGTCGACGAGCTGGAGGGGCTGGTGCTCGAGGCGTCCGGGCGCCTGCACCCCGGCCGGCCAGTGGACGAGCAACGGGGTCGCGATCCCCCCTTCGTGGACCCAGTGCTTGTACTCGCGGAAGGGAGTGTTCGACAGGTTGGCCCACGCCCGCCCGTAGGAGGCGTAGGTCGCCTCGTCACCGGGCATGACGCCCGGCACGTTCCCGGCGACGACCTCCCGTCCGTCCTTGGTCGTGTCGGCGAGGGGGACGAAGGCCTCGACGAAGGCGCGGTCCAGCTCCTCGGCGCAGCCACCGTTGTCGGAGAGGAAGACGACGATGGTGTTCTCGAGCCGCCCGGCCGCCTCGAGCCGGTCGAGCACCTGGCCCAGGCCGCGGTCCATCGCTGTCACCTGCGCTGCGTACACCTCCATCCGGCGGGCCTCCCACTCGTGGTCGGCGGCATCGGCCCAGGCGGGGACCCGCGGGTCCCGGTCGGTGAGCGGCCAGTCCGCGCGCAGGATGCCCTCGTCGACGAGCCGCCCCAGCCGGTGCTGCCGCAGCTCGTCCCATCCGGCGTCGAAGCGTCCGCGGTAGGCGGCGACGTCGTCCTCGTGCGCGTGCAGCGGCCAGTGGGGGGCGGTGTAGGCGAGGTAGCAGAAGAAAGGCTGGTCGGCGCGCTGCGCGACGTGCTCGTCGACGAACCCGCAGGCCTCCTCGCTGATGGCGTCGGTGTAGTAGTACCCGGACGCGGCCGCCTCGGCGGCGATGTCATCCTCGCCCCGGTGCAGCGTGCGGGGGTTGTAGAAGCTGCCTGCGCCCTCGAGGGTGCCGTACACGTGGTCGAAGCCGCGACGGGTCGGCCAGGCCGGGTTCGGGGTCTCCATGTCCGAGGCCAGGTGCCACTTGCCGCTCAGGTGGGTCGCATAGCCGGCGTCGCGCAGGCACTCCGCGACCGTCACGCAGTCCTCGGACAGGTTCCCGGGATAACCGTCCGGGGTGTCGTCGAAGTTGAGGATGCCCACGCCCACCTGGTGCGGGTGCAGCCCGGTGAGTAGCGAGGCCCGCGACGGGCTGCACCGCGGCGAGTTGTAGAACTGGGTGAACCGCACGCCGTCGCGGCCCAGCCGGTCCAGGGTCGGGGTGCTGATCTCGCCGCCGAAGCAGCCGATGTCGGAGAAGCCCATGTCGTCGACGAGGACGAGCAGGATGTCGGGCTGGCCGGTCACGGTTCTCTCCGGGGGCGCGGGGGTGGGCGGCTCAGACATGGACGCCCGACTCCGCCCGCGTCGCCTGCCCGGGCTCGAGGTCCGGGGTGTCGATGGCCCGGTCCTTGGTCTCGGCGATGAAGGCGAGGGCGACGAGCGAGATGACCGCCATGACCATGACGTACAGCGCCACCGTCCACGAGCCGTGGAACCCCGCGATGAGCGAGGTCGCGACGAGGGGCGCGATCGCTCCGCTGGGGAGCACTCCGATCTGGTAGACGAACGACATGCCGCTGTACCGCACCCGGGTGGGGAACAGCTCGGCGAACAGGACGCCCTCGGCGCCGAACATCCCGCAGGCGGCGATGCCCCAGCCGATGACGACGGCGAGCGTGATGAGCAGCGGGTTCCTGGTGTCGACCATGAGGAAGATCGGGACCGCCGAGACAAGGGCGAGCGCCGCTCCGGCTGCGAAGACCGGCCGGCGCCCGACGCGGTCGGTGAGCCGCCCGGCCCCGAGGATCGCGAAGAAGCCGACGACCGAGGCGACGAGAAGAGCGTTGAGGACGATGCTCTTGTCGAGCATGAGGACCTCGACGGTGTAGGTGACGAGGAAGGCGTTGTAGACGTTGAACGTGACGCTCTCGCTCATCCGAGCCCCCATCCCGCGGATGACCTGCCCGGGGTGCCGGCGGAGCACCTCGACCATGGGGATCTTCGAGCGGTTGCCCGTCTCCCGGAGCTTGGCGAACGCGGGCGGCTCGCTGATTCGCAGCCGGATGAAGAGCCCGAGCCCGACCAGGACGATGCTCGCGAGGAACGGGATCCGCCAGCCGCCGGAGGCGAGCGCCTCGTCACCGAGGAGCCCGACGGCGTTGACGGCGAGGACCGACAGCAGCAGCCCGAGCGGGACGCCGAGCTGCGGCCAGCTCGAGTACCAGCCGCGGCGCCCGTGCGGGGCGTGCTCGGCGCACAGCAGGATGGCGCCTCCCCACTCCCCGCCGAGGCCGATGCCCTGGAGCATGCGCAGGATGAGCAGCATGATCGGCGCGGCGACCCCGATCTGCTCGTAGTTGGGCAGGAGCCCCATGAGGAAGGTGGCGCCGCCCATGATCATCATCGTCACCACGAGCATCGGCTTGCGTCCGACCCGGTCGCCGAGGTGGCCGAAGACGATCGCGCCGATGGGCCGGGTGACGAAGCCGGCGGCGAAGGTGGCGAAGGCGATGAGGGTGCCGACGAGCGGGTCGAACGTGGGGAAGAACTGGGCGTTGAAGACCAGCGCCGCCATGGTCCCGTAGAGGAAGAAGTCGTACCACTCGACGACGGTGCCGACGAGGCTCGCCGACGCGATCTGCCGGATGGACGCGGGGGCGCCCTCTTTTCGGTTCCGCACCACGTTGTGCTCCTGGGTCGTGTCGGGTAGTGTCCCACTGCATGGGACATCAATGTCGCTGCGCGGGACACATCATGGAACGGACCGGCACCACCCGTCAAGAGGCCGTCGATGAGTGAGGCCCTGCGCCGCGCCGTCCAGGTCCTCGATGCCCTGCGGGTGGACGCCGACGGCTCCTCAATCCGGGACCTCGCCGGTCGCATCGGCCTGCCGAAGAGCACGGTCCAGCGCCTGCTCGCCGACCTCGTCGAGGTCGACCTCGCCCAGCGCGACCCGGCGTCGCGGCTCTACCGGCTCGGACCGCGCACGCTCGCCCTCGGCACCGCCTACCAGCGCCGCCTCGACGTCCGTGCGGCCGCACTCCCACACATGGTGGCCCTGCGGGACGAGCTGGACGAGACGGTGGGCCTCTCGGTCCGAGCCGTCGACGAACTGCTGCACGTGGACCAGGTGGAGTCACGCTCACGGCTGCGCGCCGTGTTCGACGTCGGCGTCCCCCTGCCCCTGTGGAGTGGGGCCCCCAGCCGGGTGCTGCTCTCGGTGCTCGACGAGTCGGAGGTGCGTGATCTCCTCTCGGACCGCCGCGCGCGGCACCTGCAGCCGGCGCACCCCCTGCCGCTCGAGACCTTTCTCGAGGAGGTCCGAGCCACCGGGGCCACCGGATACGCCATGGCGTCGGAGGAGACCCTCGCGCACGTGGCCACCGTCTCGGTGCCGATCTGGGGGCCGAGCGGGCTCGCCGCGGCGCTCTCGGTCACCGGCCCGGTGGCGAGGTTCGGCCCCGAGCAGATGACGGCTGCCCTGCGCCCGATGCGTGCCGCCGCCGACTCGGTGTCGTCCGCACTGGGAGTGCTCGACGCGCCGTGACGCGCGGCCGCCCGTCGGTCAGTCCCCGAAGCGGTCGCGGATGGCGACGAGCTCCAGGGCGTGGGCGTCGAGCGCTCGGTCCTCGTCGCTGATCGGGGTCCAGGTGGGGGTCGGCACCGCGCGCCGGCGCTCGTCGATGCCGACGAACACGGTGCGGCAGTACGTGGTCAGCTCCAGGGCGTCCGCGCCCTCGGCGGGGTCGCCGGAGCGGACGTGGACCCCGATGTGCATCGAGGTTCGGCCGGTGTGCAGCAGCCGGGCCTCGACCTCGACGAGGTGGCCGATGCGCAGGGGCCGGTAGAAGCGCACGCCGCCGGTGAAGATCGCGACGTTGTTCGCGTTGCCGCTCCAGCGGGTCGCGAGGACGTGGGCGGCCTCGTCGATCCACCGCATCACGACCCCGCCGTGCACCTTGCCGCCCCAGTTGACGTCGGTCGGCGCGGCGAGGAAGCGCATCGTCACCCGCGGCGCCGTGCCCTCCTCGGAGTACACCTGGCGGGCCATCGCCGCCTCGACCTCCGCCCGCAGCTCGGCCCGGCGCATCGCCCAGCGCTGCTGCAGCTCCTCCCCCAGCGTCGCGGGGACGAGGTCCGGAACCGGCGTCGAGCGGCCGTCCTCGTCGACCGCGACGAAGACGATGAGGCAGCGCGTCGCAGGTTCCAGTGCGCGGGTGCGGGGCTGTCCCGAGGCGACGTCGACGGTGATGTGCATCGAGGTCCGCCCCGTGTGGACCACCGTCGCCGTGACCTCGACGAGCTCGCCCACCTCGACGGGCCGGGTGAACCGGACGTTGCCGACGTAGGCGGTGACGCAGTACGTCCCGCTCCACCCGGCGGCCGCGGCGTAGCCGGCCTTGTCGATCCACTCGAGCACCCGACCTGCGGAGACCGAGCCGGAGTGCCCGGCGTCGGTGGGCGCGGCGAGGAAGCGCAGCGTGATCTGCGTGGCGGGGCGCGGCCGGTCGTCCACGCCGATCATCCTGTCAGGCGTGCGTGTGACCGGCGCCGGCCTCGGCCATCCGCTCGCGCCCCGCGCCGAGCACGGTGAGCGGCAGCAGCGTCTTGCCGGTGGGCCCGATCTCGATCTCGGTGTTCATCTGCGGGCAGACCCCACAGTCGAAGCACGGCGTCCAGCGGCAGTCCTCGACCTCGGTCTCGTCGAGGGAGTCCAGCCAGTCCTGCCACAGCCACTCCTTGTCGAGCCCGGAGTCGATGTGGTCCCACGGCAGGACCTCGGCCTCCTCGCGCTCGCGGGTGGTGTACCAGGCGACGTCGACGCCGACCTCGGGCAGCACCCGCCCGGCGGCCTCCATCCACCGCTCGTACGAGAAGTGCTCGGACCAGCCGTCGAAACGCCCGCCATCGCGCCAGACGGCCTCGATGACCCGGCCGACGCGCCGGTCACCGCGGCTGAGCAGGCCCTCGACGATGCCCGGCTTGCCGTCGTGGTACCGGAACCCGATGGACGACCCGTAGCGCCGGTCGGACCGGATCGCCTGTCGCAGCTTGTCGAGCCGCGCGTCGGTCTCCTCGGCCCCCAGCTGGGCGGCCCACTGGAACGGGGTGTGCGGCTTGGGCACGAAGCCGCCGATCGACACCGTGCACCGGATGTCGCGGCGCCCGCTGACCTCGCGGCCGGTCTCGATGACCTTCTTCGCGAGCTCGGCGATCTGGAGGACGTCCTCGTCGGTCTCGGTCGGGAGCCCGCACATGAAGTACAGCTTGACCTGCCGCCAGCCCGCGCCGTACGCGGCGGAGACCGTGCGGATGAGGTCCTCCTCGCTGACCATCTTGTTGATGACCTTGCGGATGCGCTCGGAGCCGCCCTCGGGGGCGAAGGTCAGCCCGGAGCGGCGGCCGTTGCGGGTCAGCTCGTTCGCGAGGTCGATGTTGAAGGCGTCGACGCGCGTCGACGGCAGCGACAGGCCCGTGTTGGTGCCCTCGTACCGGTCGGCGAGCCCCTTGGTGACGTCGGCGATCTCGGAGTGGTCGGCCGAGCTGAGCGACAGCAGGCCGACCTCCTCGAAGCCGGTGGCGGCCAGGCCGCGCTCGACCATCTCGCCGATGCCGGTGATGGAGCGCTCGCGGACCGGCCGGGTGATCATCCCGGCCTGGCAGAAGCGGCAGCCCCGGGTGCAGCCCCGGAAGATCTCGACCGACATCCGCTCGTGCACGGACTCGGCGAGCGGCACGAGCGGCTGCTTCGGGTACGGCCAGGCGTCGAGGTCCATGACGGTGTGCTTGCTGACCCGCCACGGCACGCCCGCGGTGTTCGGCGCGACGCGCTGGATGCGCCCGTCGGGCAGGTAGGTGACGTCGTAGAAGCGCGGCACGTAGACCCCACCGGTGCGGGCCAGCCGCAGCAGCAGCTCGTGGCGGCCACCGGGGCGGCCCTCGCGCTTCCAGTCCCCGATGATGTCGGTGATGGCGAGCACGGCCTCCTCGCCGTCGCCGACGACGGCGCAGTCGACGAAGTCCGCGACCGGCTCGGGGTTGAACGCGGCGTGCCCCCCGGCGACGACGACCGGGTGGCTGTCGTCGCGGTCGGCCGCGTGCAGCGGGATGCCCGCGAGGTCGAGCGCGGTCAGCATGTTCGTGTACCCGAGCTCGGTCGAGAACGAGAGGCCGAGGACGTCGAAGTCACCGACCGGCCGGTGCGCGTCGACGGTGAACTGCGGCACGCCGTGCTCGCGCATCAGCGCCTCGAGGTCGGGCCACACCGCGTAGGTGCGCTCGGCGAGGGCGTCGTCGCGCTCGTTGAGCACTTCGTACAGGATCATGACGCCCTGGTTCGGCACCCCCACCTCGTAGGCGTCGGGGTACATGAGGGACCAGCGGACGGTGTGGTCCCCGGCGAGGTCCCAGGGCTTGACCGTCGAGTTCAGCTCGCCCCCGACGTACTGGATGGGCTTGCTCACCTGCTCGAGCAGCGGCTCGAGGGCGGGGAAGACGGACTGACCGGGCATCCCCCCAGGGTAGGTGGGGTCGGGACGTGTCCCAAACCGCTCACCTCCTCCCCCACGTCTCATGCCGGCGTCCGGTGTTCGTCGGCTGCGCACGGCGTGTCGCCGGACGCGGGGATGGGAGGTCGGGGCCGCGGGGTGTCGGCCGGCCCCGGACGGTGCTTGGGTGGAGGCATGACGGACACCCAGCAGGTAGACCTCGTCGTCCTCGGCCTCGGCCCGGGCGGTGAGTCCGTCGCGACCGAGGCGGCCGGCGCCGGGATGCGCGTCGTCGGCATCGACGAACGCCTCGTCGGCGGCGAGTGCCCGTACTACGGGTGCGTGCCGAGCAAGATGATGATCCGGGCGGCCAACTCGCTCGCCGAGACCCGGCGCGTCGACGGCCTCGCCGGCACCGCCGAGGCGAGCCCGGCGTTCGACGTCGTCGCCCGCCGGATCCGGGACGAGGCCACCGACGACTGGGACGACACGGTGGCCGTCGAGCGCCTCGAGAAGGCCGGGGTCCGGTTCGTGCGGGGGCACGGCCGGCTCGTCGGCCCGGGCGTCGTCGAGGTCGGCGGCACCCGGTACGTCGCGAGCGTCGGGGTCGTTCTCAACACCGGGACGGCGCCGGCCGCTCCCCCGGTCGACGGGCTCGCCGACACCCCGTTCTGGACCAACCGGGAGGCGATGCAGGCCACGACGGCCCCCGCCTCGCTCGTCGTCATGGGCGGCGGCGCGATCGGGGCCGAGCTCGCCCAGGCGTTCGCCCGCTTCGGGAGCCGGGTGAGCGTCGTCGAGATGGCCCCGCGGCTCCTCGCCCTCGAGGAACCGGAGGCCTCCGAGGTCGTCGCCCGGTCCTTCGCCACCGACGGCATCCAGGTCCTCGTCGGGGCGACGGTCGGCGCCGTCGAGCACGCCGACGGTCGCTTCGCCGTGTCGGTGACCGACGCCGAGGGCACCGACATCACGCTCGACGCCGACCGCCTCCTCGTCGCCGCCGGGCGGCGCCCCAACCTGTCCGACATCGGGCTCGACACCGTGGGCCTGGACCCGGCGGCCCGGACGGTCGAGACCGACGAGCGGATGCGGGCCGGCGAGAAGCTGTGGGCCATCGGCGACATCACCGGCGAGGGCGCCTTCACCCACATGTCGATGTACCAGGCGGGCATCGCCGTGCGCGACCTCACCGGCGCCGACGGCCCGTGGGCCAGCTACCACGCCGTGCCGCGGGTCACCTACACCGACCCCGAGGTCGGCGCCGTGGGGCTGACCGAAGAGCAGGCCCGCGACGCCGGCGTCGACGTGCGCACCGGCTCGACGCCCCTGGGGTCCAGCTCACGCGGCTGGATCCACGGCCCCGGCGGCGACGGCGTCATCAAGGTCGTCGAGGACCGGGCCGCCGGGCACCTCGTCGGCGCGACGTCCGTCGGGCCTGCCGGCGGCGAGGTCCTCTCGATGCTGGCGACGGCCGTCCACGCCCGCGTTCCCACCATGGTCCTGCGCGAGCAGGTCCTGGCCTACCCGACGTTCCACCGGGCCGTGTCCAGCGCGCTGGCGGACCTGGACGGCTGACCGCGATGGCCACGGCCCGGGACCTCGACGCGGCGTTCGCCGCGCAGCCCCGCGAGCGCTTCCTCCCGGAGGCCATGCGCGCCAAGGCCTACTACGACGGGCCGCTCTCGATCGGCTTCGGCCAGACCAACAGTCAGCCACGCACCGTCCGGGCCATGCTCGAGCTCCTCGACGTGCACCCGGGGCAGCGGTGCCTCGACGTCGGCTCCGGGTCGGGGTGGACGACGGCCCTGCTCGCCACCCTCGTCGGCCCGGAGGGCTCGGTCCTCGGTCTCGAGCGGGTGCCGACGCTCGTGGCCGACGGGGCGAGCAACGTCGCGGATGCGGGCCTGCCCTGGGCGTCGGTGCGCACGGCCGCACCCGGTGTGCTCGGTGCGCCGGACGACGCGCCGTTCGACCGCATCCTCGTCTCGGCCATGGCGTCCCGGCTGCCGCTGGACCTCGTGGCCCAGCTGCGCCCCGGCGGTGTGCTCGTCGTCCCGGTGGCCGGGCGGATGCGGCGGGTGGTCCGCGGCCTCCCGCCGCGGGACGACCCCCGGGACGCCGAGGTGACCGAGCACGGCCGCTACCGGTTCGTCCCGCTCGTCACCGACCCGGCCTGACCTGCCACACCGAGCCCCAGCAGCACCCCGACATCTCATGCTCCGGTCCGCGTGACACCCCGCCGGAACGGGGTGTCACGCGGACGCCGGCATGAAACGTGGGGAGAGGGCGGTCAGCCGGAGTAGTGCGCGTCCAGGACGTCGCGGTACTTGTCGGCGACGACCTTGCGCTTGAGCTTCAGGCTCGGGGTCAGCTCGCCCTGCTCGACCGTCAGGTCGTGCTCGAGGATCGTGAACTTCTTGATCGTCTCCCACCGGTTCAGCCCGGCGTTCAGCTGGTCCACGTAGCCCTGGACCATCTGCCGGCATGCATCCGACGTGACGATCTCGGTGTAGGACTTGCCCTCCATCCCGTTCTGCGCCGCCCAGCCGGCGATCGCGTCGGGGTCGAGGGTGATGAGCGCCGACACGAAGTTACGGTCGGCGCCGTGCACGACGAGCTGGCTCGCGTACGGGCACAGGCCCTTGAACTTCGACTCGATGATCGACGGCGCCACGTACTTGCCGCCGCTGGTCTTGAACAGGTCCTTCTTGCGGTCGGTGATCCGCAGGAAGCCGCGGTCGTCGACCTCGCCGATGTCACCGGTGTGCAGCCAGCCCTCGTCGTCGATCGTCTCGGCCGTCGCCTCGGGGTTGTTGTGGTACCCCTCCATGTTGCCGGGGCCACGCAGGAGCACCTCGCCGTCGTCGGCGATCCGCACCTCGGTGCCCGGCAGCGGCCACCCGACGGACCCGTAGCGGTAGGCCTTGAGCCGGTTGACGAAGGACGCGGCGCTCGTCTCGGTCATGCCGTAGCCCTCGGCGATGAGCATGCCCATCCCGTCGAACCAGCGCGCGACGTCCTGGTTGAGCGCGGCCGACCCGGAGATGAAGAACCGGATGTTCCCGCCGAACCGCTCGCGGATCTTGCTCCCGACGAGCTTGTCGAGGACCGCGTGCTTGACCGCGAGCAGCCCGCTGGGGCTCTCGCCGCGCTCGCGCATCTCGCTCACCTCGCGCCCGGTGGCGCTCGCGGCCGTGAACAGCGTGTGCTTGAGGCCACCCTCGGCCTCCATCATCATCGACACCCGGGCGTAGGCCTTCTCGAAGATGCGCGGCGCCGCGCCCATGAACGTCGGCCGGACGACGGCGAGGTTGTCGACGATCTTGTCGATCCGCCCGTCGATCGCCGTCGCGAAGCCCATCTGGAGCGGCAGGGTGAGCAGGACCTTCCCGAAGACGTGGGCGAGCGGCAGCCACAGGTACTGGATGTCGTCCTCGGTGAGGATGTCGATGGCCTCGACCGCGGCGCTCTCGTAGGTCCAGCAGCTGTGCGCCAGGCGCACCCCCTTCGGACGTCCCGTGGTGCCCGAGGTGTAGATGATCGTCGCGAGCTGGTCGGCGCGGATGTGGTCGATCCGCACGTCGATGGCCTGCGGGTCGCCGGCGAGGTACTCACGGCCGAGCGCGCGCAGCTCGTCGAGGGTCAGGGTCCAGTCGTCGGGGTCCGGGTTGCCCTCGAGGAGCACGACGCGGGTCACCGCGGGCGTCTGGGCGCGGATGGACCGCAGCTTCGCGAGCTGCTCGGCGTTCTCGGCGAAGACGACCTTGGCGGCGGAGTCGCTGAGGATGAAGGCGACGTCGTCGGCCATCGTCGTCGGGTAGATCGTCGTCGTCGCGGCCCCGGCGACCATGATGGCGAGGTCGGCAACGGCCCACTCGTAGCGGGTCCCGGACGCGATGGCCACCCGGTCCTCGGGCTCGACGCCGAGGGCGACGAGGCCGGCGCCCAGCTCGCGGACGACCTCGTCGAGCTCGCGCCACGAGACGTTCACCCACTCGTCCCCGGACTCGGACACGACGGCGTGCATGAAGGCCGTGCGGTCCGGCGAGGCCGACACCCGATCACGGAACAGGTGAGCGACGCTCGCCGCCCGGCCCTCGAGAATCGCCTGGTCGACAGGCTCGTCGGCGGGGCTGTGGATCTGCTGGATCGAGCCAGTCATCGTGGACCGTCCTCGGCTTCGGTGGCGTGGTGTCGGAATCCTGTCACACCCCACGGCCGTAGGAAATGAGGCTCGCCTCACGTGACGGTCACCGCACGGTCACGATCGGTGGCCGTCCTGGGTGGCGTCGACGAGCCCGATCGCCAGCCACGACACGAGCATCGAGGTGCCCCCGTACGACACGAACGGCAGCGGCAGGCCCGTCACCGGCAACAGCCCGAGGTTCATCCCGACGTTCTGGACGACCTGGACCGCGAGCCACGCGGCGACCCCGACCCCCACGAGCCGGCCGAACGCGTCCTCGGCCCGGGCCGCGACGACGAGCACCCGGACCACGACGACCCCGAGCAGCACGACGAGCCCCGCCGCCCCGACGAAGCCCAGCTCCTCCCCCGCGACCGAGAAGACGAAGTCGTTGAGCTGGAAGGGCACGAACCCGCCCTGGGTCCGCGGCCCCGCCATGAACCCCTGCCCCCACAGCCCGCCCCCGCCGATGGCCTGCCGCACCTGCGCGGTCTGGTAGCCGGCGCCCAGCGGGTCCGCTCCCGGGTCGGCGAACGCGGTGAGCCGGGCGCGCTGGTAGTCGCTGAGCAGCGGGGTGGTCCAGGCCGCCGCCGCCGCCCCGGCCGCGACGACCACCGAGACGAGGACCCAGCGCCTGGGAGCCCCGCCGACGAGCACGACGGCGAACCCGAGGGCGAGCAGGACCAGGGCGGTCCCGAGGTCGGGCTGCGCCGCCACGAGCCCCGTCGGCACTCCCACGAGGACGGCGGCGACCGCCAGCCGGCGCGGCCCGGGGTCGCTCGCCCGGTCCAGGCCGGCCGCCAGGGAGGCCGCGAGGGCCAGGGCGAGCCCGACCTTGGCCAGCTCGGCGGGCTGCAGGGTGAAGCCGGCGGCCAGCGGGATCCAGGAGCGCGCCCCGTTGACCGTCGCACCCAGCGGGGTCCGCACGAGCAGGAGCAGGACGACGGCCGCGGCCCACACCCACGGGGCGGCCGCCCAGACCTGACCGCGGCCGGCCCGGCTCACCAGGAGCGCGACGACCAGCCCGACGGCGGCCGTGACGAGGTGACGGACGAGGTAGGCGTCACCGGCCGTCCGCACCGTCGCCGACCAGACGAGCAGCGCGCCCACGACCGAGGCTCCCCCGGCGGCGACGAAGAGCCCGACGTCGTGCCGGGCCCACCCGCTCAGGCGGGCACGATCTGGGCGAGGATCTCGCGGCACCGTACGACGTCCCGGGCCATGGCGTCGGTCAGCTCCTCGACGCTGTCGAAGCGCAGCGTCGGGCGGATGTGCTCGACGAACTCGACGAGGACGGTCTCGTCGTACAGGTCGAGGTCGTCGCGGTCGAGGACGTAGGCCTCGACGGTGCGCCGGTCGGTGGTGTCGAACGTGGGGTTGGTGCCGACGCTGATCGCGGCCGGCATCGTGCGGTCGGGGGCGTCGTCGGCCAGGTCGACCCGGGTGAGCCAGCCCGCGTACACGCCCTCCTGCGGGACGAGCCCGAGGGAGTCGGCGGCGAGGTTGGCCGTCGGGTAGCCGAGCCCGCGGCCGCGGTGGTTGCCGTGCACGACGGTGCCGAGGACCCGGTGCGGGCGGCCGAGGATGCGGGCCGCGTCGGCGACGTCCCCGTCGGCGAGGCGCTGCCGGATGACGGTGGACGAGAAGCGCTCCCCGTCACCGACGTCGTCGAGGGCGATGACCTCGAACCCGAACTGCTCGCCGAGGTCGGCGAGGGTCGCCACGTCGCCGGAGTTGCGGTAGCCGAAGCGGGTGTCGAGCCCGACGACGACGCAGCGCGCGTCGAGGCCGCGGACGAAGACGTCCCGGACGAAGTCCTCGGGGCTCTGCTGCGCGAACTCGGTGGTGAAGTCGAGGACGAGCAGGCCGTCGACCCCGGTGCCCGCGATGAGCTCGTCGCGGATGCGGCCCGGCGCGAGCAGCTCGGGAGCCTTGTCGGGGTTCAGCACCTGGGCCGGGTGCGGATCGAAGGTGATCGCGACCGACGGCAGCCCGAGCCGCTGCCCGGCGTCGACGAGCGACCCGAGGACGGCCTTGTGACCACGGTGGACGCCGTCGAAGTTGCCGAGGGTGAGCACGCAGGGGCGCAGGGCCTCGGGCGTGGCGTCAGGGTCGGACCATCGGTGCACGGAGGACACTCTACGAACTCGCCGGGGCGAACACGACGAGGGACCGCGCTGTGGCCCCGGCCTCGTCGAGCATCGCGACGAGCGTGCCGTCCGGGGCGAACGCCGCCACCGGGCCGGGCCGCCCGCGCTGCTCGGACGGCACCTTCTGGCCGTACCCGAGCGCGGTGGCCTCCTCGCCGGTCAGGTCCCGGGCGGGGAACGCCGCCCGGGCGGCCGTGGCGAGCGGGACGACGGGCATCGGGGAGCCCTGCCGCGCCTCGAGGTCGGCGAGCACGTGGGCGTCCGCGAGCGCGAACCCGCCGACGCGGGTGCGCCGCAGGGCGGTGAGGTGCCCCCCGGTGCCGAGGGCCTGCCCGAGGTCGCGCGCGAGGGCCCGGACGTAGGTGCCCGACGAGACGGTCACCTCGATGTCGACGTCGAGCACCGGGGTGCCGGCGGCCACGGTCTCCCGCAGGTCGCCGACGGCGAAGCGCGCGACGGTGACGGGGCGGGGCGGCAGGTCCACGGCCTCGCCCGAGCGGACCCGGTGGTAGGACCGCTGCCCCTTGACCTTGATGGCGCTGACCGCGCTGGGCACCTGCTCGATGTCGCCGGTCAGCCCGGCGACGGCCCGCTCCACGGCCGCGCGGTCCACCCCGGCGGCCCCGGAGGCGGCGGTGACCTCACCCTCGGCGTCGTCGGTGAGCGTCGACTGCCCGAGCCGGACCGTCGCCGTGTAGTCCTTGTCGGCCCCGACGAGGAACGTCAGCAGCCGGGTGGCCCGGCCGACGCCGAGGACGAGGACGCCCGTCGCCATCGGGTCGAGCGTGCCGGCATGGCCGACCTTGCGGGTCGCGCAGAGCCGGCGGGCCCGGGCGACGACGTCGTGGCTGGTCCAGTCCTGCGGCTTGTCGACGACGAGGACGCCGTCCGGGGTGGCCTCAGCGCTGGTCGGCACCCGAGCCCTCGACCTCGTCCTCGCGCTCCTTGCGGTAGGGGTCGGCCTCGCCGGCGTGCCGGGCGCTGGCCGCGGCGGCGGCCACCTCGGCGTCCCGCTGACGAGCCTCCTTGAGGAGGTCCTCGAGGTGGGCGGCGTTCTCGGGGATGGCGTCGGCGATCCACTCCAGGCTCGGGGTGAGCCGGATGCCCAGCTCCTTGCCGACAAAGGACCGGAGCCGGCCCTTGTGCTGCTCGAGGAGCCGGGCGGTGCGCTCGCGCTGCAGCTCGTCACCGAAGACGGTGTAGAAGAGCGAGGCGTGCTGGAGGTCGCCGGTGACCCGGACGTCGGTGACCGTGACGAACCCGAGGTCGGGGTCCTTGACGATCGACTCGAGGTTCGCGGCGGTCAGCGTCTTGATGCGGTCGGCGACCTTGCGGGCCCGTGCTTCGTCGGCCACGGCTCCTCCTTCGCTCGATGTGTTCAGGGCGTCGTCCACCCTAGCCGCCGCCCGACCCCGGTCCGCACCGGCCGCCCCACCGGACGAGAGACGAGAACATGCCGTGCACCCCGAGGGGCACACGGCATGTTCTCGTCGTCCGACCCGGTCAGGCGCGCGGCTTCTCGCGCATCTCGTAGGTGGTGATGAGGTCCTCGAGCTGCAGGTCGTTGTACGACCCCAGGTTGATGCCGCACTCGAAGCCCTCGCGGACCTCGGTGACGTCGTCCTTGAACCGGCGCAGACCGGCGACCTCGACGTTCTCGGCCACGACGACGCCGTTGCGCGTGATCCGCGCCTTCGTGCCGCGCTTGATCTCGCCGCTGCGGACGATCGACCCGGCGATGTTGCCGAACTTGCTGGAGCGGAAGATCTCGCGGATCTCGGCGGACCCGAGCTCGACCTCCTCGAACTCCGGCTTGAGCATGCCCTTGAGGGCCTGCTCGATCTCCTCGATCGCCTGGTAGATGACGCCGTAGTAGCGGATCTCGACGCCCTCGCGCTCCGCGACCTCCGCGTTCTGGCCCTCGGCCCGAACGTTGAAGCCGAGGATGATCGCGTTGGACGCCATCGCGAGGTTGATGTTGTTCAGCGTGATCGCGCCGACACCCCGGTCGATGATCCGCAGGTCGACCTCGTCGCCGACGTCGATCTGCAGCAGGGCGTCCTCGAGGGCCTCGACCGAACCCGACACGTCACCCTTGAGGATGAGGTTGAGGGTGTCGACCTTGCCCTGCGCGAGCGCCTCGTTGAGGTCCTCGAGCGAGATGCGCTTGCGGGCCTTGGCCAGGCTGGCCTGGCGGTCCGCAGCCTCGCGCTTCTCGGCGATCTGGCGTGCCGTGCGGTCGTCGGGGGCGACGACGAAGGTGTCGCCGGCCCGCGGGACCGAGGAGAGCCCGAGCACCTGGACCGGACGCGACGGGGTCGCCTCCTGGACGTTCGCGCCGTGCTCGTCGAGCATCGCCCGGACGCGCCCGTAGGCGGACCCGGTGACGATCGCGTCGCCGACGTGGAGCGTGCCCGACTGGATGAGCACGGTCGCCGTGGCGCCGCGGCCCTTGTCGAGGTTCGCCTCGATGGCGACACCGCGGGCGTCCCGGTCGGGGTTGGCCCGCAGGTCGAGCGCGGCGTCCGCCGTGAGGAGGACCGCCTCGAGCAGCTGGTCGATGTTCTGCCCCTGCTTCGCGGAGACGTCGACGAACATCGTCTCGCCGCCGTACTCCTCGGCGACGAGGTTGTACTCGGTCAGCTGCTGGCGGATCTTCTGCGGGTTGGCACCCTCGACGTCGATCTTGTTGACCGCGACGACGATCGGCACGTCCGCGGCCTGCGCGTGGTTGAGCGCCTCGATCGTCTGCGGCATGACGCCGTCGTCGGCCGCGACCACGAGGATCGCGATGTCGGTGACCTTGGCACCACGGGCACGCATGGCGGTGAACGCCTCGTGACCGGGGGTGTCGATGAAGGTGATCGCCCGCTCGACGCCCTCGTGCTCCTTGTGGATCTGGTAGGCGCCGATGTGCTGGGTGATCCCGCCGGTCTCGCCGCCGGCGACGTCCTCGTCGCGGATGGCGTCGAGGAGGCGCGTCTTGCCGTGGTCGACGTGACCCATGACGGTGACGACCGGCGGGCGGGCCGCGAGGTCGTCCTCGTCCTCGGCGTCGACCCCGATCTCGAGGTCGATGTCGAAGGCGTCGTAGAGCTCGCGCTCCTCCTCCTCCGGCGAGACCATGCGGATGTCGTAGCCGAGCTCGGAGCCGAGCACCCGGAAGGTGTCCTCGTCGAGGCTCTGCGTGGCCGTGGCCATCTCACCGAGGTGGAAGAGCACGGTGACGAGCGAGGCCGGGTTGGCGTTGATCTTGTCGGCGAAGTCCGTGAGGCTCGCGCCCTGACGGACCTGGACGATCGTCTTGCCGTCGCCGCGGGGGACGGTGACGCCGCCGATCGACGGCGCCTGCATCTCCTCGAACTCCATGCGCTTGGCGCGCCGGGACTTGCGGCCACGCTGCGGCCGGCCGCCTCCGCGACCGAACGCACCCTGGGTACTGCCACGGCCACCACGGCCACCGGGGCCGCCGGGACGGCCGGCGAAGCCGCCACCGCCACCGGGACGGGCCCCCGGGCCACCACCGGCACCGCCGGGGCGGCCGCCGCGAGCAGGCCGCTCGCCCGGACGGGCGACGGCGCTGCGGTCGGGCATCATGCCCGGGCTGGGACGCGGGCCGCCGGGGCGGGGGCCGCCGGGGCCGGAAGCGCCACCGGCGGGACGGGGCCCGCCGGGACGGCTCTGCGGCCGGGGCATGCCCTGGCTCGGCGCGAACGGGTTGTTGCCCGGGCGCGGGGCGGCCTCGCGGCTGCGACCCATCCCCTGGCTCGGGGCGTACGGGTTGTTGCCCGGACGCGGAGCGGAGGTCCGCGGTGCCGGACGGGGACCGCCCGGCTTCGGGGCGCCACCCTCGCGGGCCGCGGGCTGGGCCGGCTCGGCCGGCTGGGCCGGTGCGGCCGGGGTCGGCGCTGCGGGCTTGACGGGTGCCGACGGGGCCGGGGCCGCAGCAGCGGGAGCCTGCGCAGCGGCGGGAGCCTCGGACGGCGCCGGAGCGGCGGGAGCCGCCGCTGCAGGTGCCGCCGGGGCAGCCGGAGCGGCCGGTGCCTCGGGGGCAGCCGCTGCCGGAGCCTCGGGGGCCGCCGGGGCGGGAGCCGCGGACGCGGCCTTCTGCGGGGCCGGCTTCTTGGGCGCGGCCTTCTTGGGAGCCTCGACCTTGTCGGCCGGGTACTTCTCGTTGTAGCGCCGCACGACCGGGGCTTCGATCGTGGAACTGGCGCTCTTGACGTACTCGCCCATCGCGTTCAGGCGTTCCAGGACGACCTTGCTGGTCTCCCCGGTTTCCTTCGCGAGTGCGCTCACACGGACTTTAGACACATCTCTCCTGTCCAGGTCCGTGCCGGGCGGCGCGGACCGTCTTACAGCTGGGGGGTGCTCATCGCTGAGTACTCATCGGGTGCTCATCGCGTTAAACCCGCTTCCGGTCTTCGTTCTCTGACAGTTGTCCCTGCGCGAGGTCCTCGACCACGGCCGCGACGACGGAGGTGTCCGGGGCGACGCTGCTGCGCAGCGCACGCCCGAACCCGCGTCGGCGGACGGCGAGGTCGAGACACGAGACGGCCGGGTGCAGCCATGCGCCGCGTCCCGGACGACGGCGCTCGGGGTCGGGGACGACCGTGGGGCCGTGCTCCCCCACCTCGAGAACCACTCGCAGGAGGGCCGACCGGCTATCCGTCCGGCGGCAGCCGATGCAGGTGCGCACCGGTGTCGACGGCCGGGGTCCAGTCCGGTCGGTCTGCACCACTCTACCGCCTATGCGGGCTCGGGCGTGTCGCCGGGGCTCGCCGTCGCCGCCACCACGGGCTCGGTGTCGGGGCGGATGTCGATGCGCCACCCGGTGAGCTTGGCCGCGAGGCGGGCGTTCTGGCCCTCCCGGCCGATGGCGAGCGAGAGCTGGTAGTCGGGGACGACGACCCGGGCGGAGCGCAGCTGCTGGTCGACGATCTGGACCGAGGAGACCCGCGCGGGCGACAGCGCCGCGGCGATGAACTCCGCAGGGTCCTTGGAGTAGTCGACGATGTCGATCTTCTCGCCCTGCAGCTCGGCCATGACCGCCCGCACCCGGGCCCCCATCGGACCGATGCACGCCCCCTTGGCGTTGAGACCGGGGACGGTGGAGTGCACGGCCATCTTCGTGCGGTGCCCGGACTCGCGCGCCAGGGCCGCGATCTCGACGCTGCCGTCGGCGATCTCGGGCACCTCGAGGGCGAAGAGCTTGCGGACGAGGTTGGGGTGGGTCCGCGACAGCCCGATCTGCGGGCCGCGCGGGCCGCGCTTGACCGAGACGACGAAGGTGCGCAGCCGGGCCCCGTGCGGGTAGGTCTCGCCGGGGACCTGCTCGGCCGCGGGCAGGATCCCTTCGACGGTCCCGAAGTCGACGAGGACGTGGCGGGGGTCCGAGCTCTGCTGGACGACGCCGGCGACGATGTCGCCCTCGCGGCCCTTGAAGTCCCCGAGGATCGCGTCGTCCTCGATGTCGCGCATCCGCTGCACGATGACCTGCCGGGCGGTGGCGGCGGCCACCCGTCCGAACCCCGTCGGGGTGTCGTCGAACTCCGGCCCGAGCTCGCGGGTGGGCCGGGCCGGGTTGCCCTCCTCGTCGACCTCACCCTCGGGGGCGGGGACCTCGTGCTCCTCGCGGGCCCAGATGACGACGTGCCCCGTCTTGCGGTCGAGCTCGGCGCGCGCGTGGCGGTGGTGGCCCTCCGTGCGCTGGTACGCGAGGAGGAGGGCCTGCTCGATCGCAGGGACGATGATGTCGAGCGAGATGTCCCGCTCCCGTTCGAGGGCGCGCAGGGCGGCGAGGTCGATGTCCACGTCAGCTGTCCTTCGTCTCGTCATGGCGGGCGAACTCGACCTGCACGGCCGCGCGGTCGATGTGCCCGAGCAGGACCGTCTCGGTCCGGGTGGGGGTCTTCTTCGTCGCCGGGATCTCGAGGACCACCTCGTCGGGGCCGGCGGCGACGAGCCGGCCGGTGACCTCGACGTCGGCGTGGTGGAGCGTCACGAGCCGGCCGACGTTGCGCTGGAAGTGCCGCGGCTCGGTGAGCGGGCGGCCGACGCCCGGCGAGGACACCTCGAGGGTGTAGGGCAGCTCGCCGAGGGCGTCGGAGTCGTCGAGGGCCTCCCCCACGAGGCGGGTCGCGTCGGCGACCTCGTCGAGCGAGAGGGGCTCGGTGGCGGTGGTGACCGTCCCGGTCTCGGCGAGCTCACGGTCGAGGAGCACCCGGACGACCCGGCGCTTGCCCGCCGGGGTGACGGTGACGTCCTCGAGGACGAGCCCACTGCCTGCCAGTGCCGTCTCGAGGACGGGTAGGACGCGGTCCGCGGTGGCCATGCCGGTGGCTCCTCCCTGTGAAGTTCTCAAGTCCCGGCGACTGCACCGGGAGGATCCACTCTAAGCCACCGAGGGGCCCCCGTCGCACCGTGGGATGATGCCGGGCATGCCGCCGGACCCGAGCCCGCCGCCGGGCCGTCGGACCCTCCTCCGGGCGACGTTCGCCGGCGGGGTCCTGGCCCTCGGAGGCTGCGGGATCCGGCTCGAGGACGACGCCCCCGCGCTGCCGCTCCTCCCCACCCGCACCCCGGTGCCGGGCGAGGACCTGCTCACCGCACTGACCCGCGAGTGCAGCCGGCTCGCCGACCTCGCCTCCGCCCTGCCCGGGTCGCTCGCGACCGACCTCGCGACGCTGCACCGCCGCCAGCACACGGTGCTGCGCACGACGCTCCTGCGCGAGCAGGTGCCCGCCGCGCTGCTCGACGGCCCCGCCGCGACCCCCACGGGGGCAGCGCCGGACGCGGACGCCCTGGCCGCCCTCGAGGCGGCGTCGGCACGCGGCGCCGCGGGGTTCGCCGAGGTGTCGGCCGGGCTGCTGGCGCCGGTCGCCGCCGTCCACGCGCAGCGCTACGCCGCTGCCTGGCTGCTCGCCGGCACGGCCCCCGACACCCCCGTCGCCGTCGTCCCGGGCGAGCCGGCTCTCGACGTCGCCGCGGCGCTGGCGGGCGCGGTCTACCTGCTCGAGGTCGCCGCGGCCCGGTCCTCGGGCACCCAACGCACCCGGGCGACCACGAGCCGTGACCGGCTGCGAGCCCTGCGGGCCGAGGTGCTCACCGGCGAGGACCCGCAGCCGCCGGCCCTCGGCTACTCGCTGCCCTTCCCGGTCCGGTCGGCGGCCGACGCGCGCCGTCTCGCGCGGGAGACGGTGTCGACCCTGCGGGACGGCCTCGGCGCCCAGCTGGACCCGGTCCTGGCCGAGGCGGGCGCGGACGGGCTGTCGGCCGTCACCCGCTGGCTGGGGACCGTGGAGGTCGAGGCCCGGCGGTGGGGGCTGCCGCTGGCGCCCTTCCCCGGCCTCGCGTGAGCGACCTCGCCCTCCCCCGCGCCTGGGTCGACCGGCTCCGGGGGTACCCGGCGGACGGCGGACCCACCGGCGCGGACTGGGTGGGCACGGTGCCGCGCCTCGTCGACGACGCCCTCGCCCGCTGGGACCTCGTCGTCGACGGTGCGCCCCGCACCGGCTGGACGGCGGCCGTCGTCCCGGTCCGCCGCGGTGGCGAACGCCTGGCACTCAAGGTGACCTGGCCGCACCCGGAGGGCCGGCACGAGCACCTCGCCCTGCGGTCCTGGAACGGTGACGGCGCCGTGCGGCTCGTCGCCGCGCTGCCCTCGGAGGGCCTCCTGCTCCTCGAGCGGCTCGAGACCGAGGACCTCACGCAGGTGTGGGCCGACGAGGCCTGCGCGGTCGTCGGGGGGGCTGCTCCGGCGGCTGCACGTGCCCGCTCCCCCGCCGCTTCCCCGGATCGCCGAGTTCCTCGCACCGCACCTCGAGCGGATGCAGCACCGGCCGGCGGTGCCCCGACGGATCGTCACCCGCACCCTGGGCCTCGCCGGCGAGCTGCTGACCGACGACGTCCCGGAGATGCTGCTCCACACCGACCTGCACTACGAGAACGTCCTGCTCGACCCCTCCGGCGGGTGGAAAGCCATCGACCCCAAGCCGGTCGCCGGTCATCCCGGCTTCGACGTGTGGCCGGTGCTGCGGAACCGGGCCGACGAGCTGGGGACCGGGGCGGCGCTGCGCTGGTCGGTGCGGAACCGGCTCGCCATCGTGGCCGACGCGGCGGGCATCGACGAGGAGGAGGCGCGGGCCTGGACCCTCCTGCGGGCCGGCATCGAGCTCAGCTGGGCGAGCGTCGTGGAGGGCGAGGACGCCGTGACCCGGTGCATCGCCCTGCACAAGGCTCTCGACGACTGAGCCGGCCCGAGCGCCTACCGTGGACGGATGACGAACCGGCTCGCGGCGTCCCTGTCCCCCTACCTGCTCCAGCACGCCGACAACCCGGTCGACTGGTGGGAGTGGGGGGACGAGGCGTTCGCCGAGGCGCGGCGCCGCGACGTCCCGGTGTTCCTGTCGGTCGGGTACGCCGCCTGCCACTGGTGCCACGTCATGGCGCACGAGTCGTTCGAGGACGAGGACGTCGCGCGGGTCCTGGCAGCGGGGTACGTCGCGGTCAAGGTCGACCGCGAGGAGCGCCCCGACGTCGACGCCGTCTACATGGCCGCCACGACCGCCCTCACCGGTCACGGCGGCTGGCCGATGACCTGCCTGCTCACCCCGGACGGCGACCCGTTCTTCGCCGGCACCTACCTGCCCCGCGAGCACCTCCTGGGGCTGCTCGACAACGCCTCCCGGGCCTGGCGGGACCAGCGGGACCAGGTGCTCGCCTCCGGCGCCCACGTCGCCGCGCGGCTGCGGGAGATGACCGGGCGCCCGGCGTCGTCACCGCTCGCCGTCGACGTCCTGGACCGGTCCGTCACGCGGCTGCGCAGCGACTACGACGACGCGCGGGGCGGGTTCGGCGGGGCGCCGAAGTTCCCCCCGTCGATGGTCCTCGAGTTCCTCCTGCGCCACCACGCCCGGACGGGGTCCCCGGACGCCCTCGCGATGGTCCGCGGCACCTGCGAGGCGATGGCCCGCGGCGGCATGTACGACCAGCTGGCCGGCGGCTTCGCCCGCTACTCCGTCGACGCGGGCTGGGTCGTGCCGCACTTCGAGAAGATGCTCTACGACAACGCCCTGCTGCTGCGGGTGTACGTCCACCTGTGGCGCACCACGGGCGACCCCCTGGCCCGGCGTGTGGCCGAGGAGACCGCCGACTTCGTCGTCCGCGACCTCGGCACCCCCGAGGGCGCGTTCGCGTCCGCCCTCGACGCCGACACCGTCGTCGACGGGCACTCGCACGAAGGGCTGACCTACGCGTGGACCCCGGAGCAGCTCGTGCAGGTCCTCGGCCGGGCCGACGGCGAGCGCGCGGCCCGGCTGCTGGCCGTCACCGCCTCCGGGACCTTCGAGCAGGGCGCCTCGACCCTGCAGCTGCCCGAGGACCCCGACGACCCGCGGTGGTGGGACGACGTGCGGGCCCGGCTCGCGGCGGCACGGGCGTCGCGGCCGCAACCGGCCCGTGACGACAAGGTGGTCACCGCCTGGAACGGCCTGGCCATCGCCGGGCTCGCCGACGCCGGAACGCTCCTGGACCGCCCGGACCTCGTCGAGGCCGCGGCCCGGGCCGCCGCTCACGTCCTGGCGACCCACGACGTCGACGGGGGGCTGCGCCGCACCTCCCGGGCCGGGCGGGTGTCGGCGGCGCCGGCAGTGCTCGACGACCACGCCGACCTCGCCGAGGGGCTGCTCGCGCTGCACCAGGGCACCGGGGAGGCCCACTGGCTCACCGCTGCCGGCGACCTGCTCGAGCGTGCGCTCCAGCGCTTCGTCGACGCCGACGGTGCGGTCCACGACACCGCGCACGACGCGCCGCCGCTGTTCTCGCGCCCCGCCAACCGCAGCGACAACGCCGAGCCCGCCGGGGCCTCGGCGCTGGCCGGGGCCCTGCTCACGCTTTCGGCGCTCACCGGGTCCACACGGCACCGGGAGGCCGCCGACGCGGCCCTTGCGGCGTGCGGCGAGGTCGCGGCCCGGGAGCCGCGGTTCGCGGGCTGGGCCCTCGCGGTCGCCGAGGCCGCGGTCGCGGGTCCCCTCCAGGTGGCCGTCGTCGGCCGGGACGAGCGAGCGGCCGAGCTGCTGGCCGTGGTGCGGGGGTCGCTCTCCCCCGGGCTCGTCCACGTGGCCGGCGACCCGGACAGCCCCGGGGTCCCGCTACTGGCGTCCCGCCCCCTGGTCGGGGGCGGGTCGGCCGCCTACGTCTGCCGTGGGTTCGTGTGCGAGCGCCCGGTCACCACCGCGGCGGACCTGCGGGCCGCGCTGGACGCCTGACGGCGGTCCCCGGGGCCGCCCGGCGCACGCGGCGTGGGCGGCCCCGCGGACGCCGGGAGGCACAGAGGGAAGGCAACCCGACGCGTACGTCAGGCCGCCGCCATCCCGGCGTCCACCGACCCCCCGGACCGCGACCCCCGGGGGGGCCGGCTGCCGACGGGCCGAGCGGGCGACGTGTCCTGCACGCCACCCACTGGGTCAGAGTGCTGCCATCCCTTCCGGCGCGGGGCCGGACGGGAGCGCAGGGACCTGGCACCCGACGCGTCGTCGGGCAGGCCGGGTCGTTGAGGAGTACCCGGCGTGCGGAGCCGGGAAAGGGCTCGAGGTCGACGACGCCCGGTCGGGCACCCGGTGGGGCGCCGACGAACGCGGGTGCGCGTCTGACGCGCACGCGGTGCAGCGGGGTCCCCGCCGACCCCGGATCCCCGGCGATCGTGACATCTCACAACCTGCTGCTCGCGCCGTGGTCCCCTGCTGAACCGCGGCTGAACGGGTCGAGGCTAGCAGCGTCGTCGGCCCGTGGACAGGGCCCGACCGGGCTAGTTCGCCAGGGCCAGCCGCCCCTCGGCCAGGGTGCGCGTCGCACCGCCCACCAGGGTGCGTCCGTCGCCGGTCACCACCACGCTCACCCGGCCGGTGCGGTCGACGCAGCCGCCCTGGGCGGCGGTGTAGCGCGCCGGCAGGTGCCCGGCCGGCACGAGCCACTGGGCGAGGCCGGCGTTGAGGCTGCCCGTGACGGGGTCCTCGGCGGCGTCGCGCTCATCGGAGTAGAACGCCCGGACCTCGAGGTCGCAGCCGTCGGGGTGCCCACCGTGCCAGGGCGCGGCGAGCCCGACCCTGAGTCCGTCGAGACGAGACAGGTCGACCCGCAGGTCGAGCAGCGCCCGGGCGTCCCGGAGCAGGACCCCGACCCAGCCGGGGCCGTTGTCGACCCACGCCATGTCGACGACCTCGGCCGCGGCGAGCCCGATGGCGTCCCTGACCCGGGCCGACAGGGCCGGATCCACGGGGCCCGAGCGCCGCAGCGGCGGCGCCTCGAAGGCGAGGGTCGGGCCACGGTGGACGGGGACCAGCCCCGCGGCGCACTCCTGCACGACGACGTCGGGGCGGGAGGACATCCCGCCCGCCTCGAGCCACGCGTGCGCGCTGCCGAGGGTCGGGTGGCCGGCGAAGGGCAGCTCGCCGCCGGTGGTCCAGATCCGTACCCGGTAGTCGGCTGCCGGGGTCGTGGGCGCGCACAGGAACGTCGTCTCGGACAGGTTGGTCCAGCGGGCGACCTCGGCCATCTGCGGGTCGGTCAGGTCGTCGGCGTCATGGATGACCGCCACAGGGTTGCCCCGGAACGGCAGCGGCGAGAAGACATCTACCATCCGGAAGCCGCGCACGGCTCATCGAACCATGCGCGCCCGCCGGCCCGCGCCTACTTCTTCGGGCAGGGGTTGAAGCCGGTGACGTCGCCCGTGACCGTGCTGGCCTGGCCGTTGCCCGTGATGTAGGTGAACGTCGCGGTGCCGTTGGCGGAGTTCCCGCCGGACACCTGGATGTCGGCGGCGATGATGACGTAGACCTGGCTGGTGCCCGCCGGGACGCTGACGGTCGAGAAGTCGAGGTCGTCGGGACCGACCTCGATGATCTGGGCGTCCGGGTAGTTGGGCGCGGTGACCGACTCGAAGGAGACCGTCGTGGCCTCGGAGCTGGTGACCGTGAAGACGATCTTGTAGCCGTACTCCTTGCCCGCCACGGACCGGCCGGGGTACTTGCACCCCTCACCGGCGAAGGTGAGGACGACACCCGGTGAGCTGGCGAACGCCGGAGCCGCGGCCCCGACAGCGATGACCGGCACGGCCCATGCCGCTGCGGTGGTGATGGAACGTCGGCTCGTGAGCCGATCGGATGGCGAGATAGACATAGGTGCCCCTGCAAGCACGGCCGACCCCCTGCTGGTCGACGAGTACTTCGATGGTAAAGGCCGGTTAAGGATTTCACCAGGGTTTGCACAAATTCATTGAATGCGGACGTGGGGGGCGAAGCCGGCGGGTATGGTCCCGCCGCTTCCGCCCCGGCCGTCCCGTCCGTCACTTCCGTATCAGCCGGTAGGCGGGGTCACGGGTCGGGAGGAGCCGGGCGACCCGGTCCGGATCCACCCAGGCGGCGGTGGCCCACACGTCCGCCCAGAGCAGGTCCGGCCCGACGACGGTGACCGAGCCCGGGCGCCGCACCGGCGCCCCCGTGCGGGGGTCCACGACGTGCCCGCCCCGGGCGGCGGCCCCGGACGTCGCGACGGCACCCCGGCGCAGCGTCACGACCTCGGCCACCCGACCTGCCCGCGACGGGTCCTCGACGCCGATCCTCCAGGTCGGGGCCGCGGCCGAGGGCCCTGGACCGGCGCCGACGACGACGTCCCCCCCTGCTCCGACGCTGTACGACACCTCGGGGACGATGGCGAGGTGGTCCGCCGCCCCGGCGACGGCCCAGCCCTTCACCAGCCCGGTGGGGTCGAAGGCCGGGCGGCCGCCCGGACGGGCCCGCCAGGCCCGGAACAGCCCGTCGGTGCGGTCCTCGGCCTCGAGGCACAGGTCGGCGACATCGGCGACCCAGGGATGGACAGCGTCTGCCTCCCCGTGCTGCAGCCGCAGGAGGTCGCTGTCGGCCCGCCACGTGGAGAGCACGGCGTCGACCCGGCGCAGGTGCGCGAAGAGCCGCGCGACGCCCGCCTCGATGTCGGGCCGGGTCGGCTCGAGCGCACGGATGTGCACGCTCACCGCCGTCCCCATCACGTGCTCGACCCAGGCCCGGCGGGCGGGCACGGGCGGCAACGGCGCGGCCGGCGCGACCGGGATCTCGGCGGTGATCACAGGTTCGCCTCGTCGATCGCGGACTGCAGCGACTGGATGTAGCCCTCCGAGGTGAAGGTCGCACCCGACACCATGTCGATCTCTGAGCTCTGGGCCTGGACGGCCTCCTCGTTGAGGACGGGGACGGCCGCGGAGTTGATCTCCTGGTCGCGGCGGTCGCTCCAGGGCACCTGCGTCACCACGGACTTCGTGATCTTCCCGTCCTGGACGGTGATCTCGACCTGGACGGGGCCGTAGCGGGTGTCGACGGCGTCGCCGGTGTAGGTCCCGTCCGAGGCGGTGGAGCCCGACGCCGAGTCCGAGGACGACGACGAGTCCGAGGACGACGAGCCGCTCGTGCCCCCGGACGCGAGATCGGTGCCGTTCGCCGCTCCCGCGCCGTCCGCGACGACGGTGGCCGCGGAGGTCGAGCTCGTGGACGTGTGGTAGCTGAGGAGGAGCACCAGGGCCGAGAGGGTGCTGAGCAGCCAGGTCGTGATGCGTCGCATCGGGAGTCCCTTCCGAGATGGGGGCATGGTCAGTAGGCGAACCGCTCGCGGTGGATGGCGTCCGGTGGGCACCCGCCCTCCAGCGCGGCGGTACGGATCGCCTCCATCCAGCCGTCGTTGCCGCAGACGAAGACGTCGTGGTCCGCGAGGTCGGGGACGATGTCGAGGAGCGCCTGCCGGTCCGACAGGTGCGCGGCCTGGCTCGGGAGCCACGAGGCGCGGCCCGCGATCCGGTGGCCCTCGACCTGGAGGTAGCGGGCGCCCCGGGCCGCGGCGAGCGCGCGCAGCTCGTCGGCCAGCACCGCCTCGTCCCGGGAGCGGACCCGGTGGACGACCGTGACGTCCCCGGGACCCTGGGGCAGGTCCTCCAGGAGCGCGCGCAGCGGGGTGATGCCGATCCCGGCACCGATGAGGAGGACCTTGCGGCGGGTCCGCACCCCGCCGTGGAGCCGGCCGTAGGGCCCCTCGAGCAGGACCCGGGTGCCGGGCCGCAGCGTCGCGAGGCGGGCGGACCCGTCGCCCACGTGCTCGGCGGTGAGGCGCAGGGTCCGGCCGTCAGGGGCGGCCGACACCGAGTAGGGGTGCGCCCTGCTCCAGCCGGGGCCGTCGAGGAAGCGCCACTGGAAGAACTGGCCCGCTCGAGCGGGCAGGTGGCGGAGACCGTGGCCGCCGACGGTCACGGTCGTCGCACCGGGCCCTTCGGGGCGCACGTCGAGCACCCGGATCGGCGACCGCAGCGAGCGCCAGGCGGGCAGCCCGACCCGGAAGGCCAGGACGGCGGCGGCGGTGGTCGCCCACAGCCCCCACCAGAAGACGGTGGCCGTGGTGGAGTCGAGGAAGTCCGCGCCCGTCCACAGCTGGTGCGGCAGGACGAGCCCGGCGCCGAGGTACCCGTACAGGTGGATGAGGTGCCAGGACTCGTAGCGCAGCCGCCGGCGCGCCCGGCGCACCGAGGTCACGACGACCATGACCAGCGCCGCGGTCCCCGCGGTGGCCAGCAGCATCCCCGGGTACGTGACGACGAGGTCCCACGCCGTCCCCCACACCCCGCGGGTGGACGAGGCGGCGTAGCCCAGGGTGATGAGGACGATGTGCGCCAGGAGCAGGGTGAAGGAGGTGAACCCCACGAGCCGGTGGGTACGGGCCAGCTCATCCTGCCCCCAGGCCTGCTCCACCCAGGGCACCCGCGCCATGAGCAGCACCTGGACGAGGAGGAGCGCCGAGGCGACGAGCCCGGTGAGCCGGCCCGTCGAGGTGAGGGCACCCGCCCAGGAACCGAGGTCCTGCACCCCCCCACCGGCGACCCAGAGCGCGACGACGGCGAGCGTGACCGCCCAGGCGGCCCCCGCGGTCGCGTCCCGCCACCAGCGCGGCAGCGGGGCGTGCCTGCGAGGGGTGCGGCGCATCTCCACGGGCGGCGGGGCGGTGGACCCGCCCGGGGCGATCGTGCTCGTCGTCATACCGGCGACTGTCGTCCCGGCGACTGTGCGTCCCCTGTGCACGGGGTCGGTCTGCACCATGAGCCGGCGCGCGCACCGTGGCCGGAGGTCGAACCGCGTGCGCAGTCTCCGACAGAATGCAGGCGTGAGTGCACCGGTGCCCCCGCCCCCGCCCCTGCCCGACCTCGGGCTCGGCGCGGAGCGCGCCGAGATGCTCCACGCCCGGCTCGACCGCTGGTGGCCCGACCTCCACGCCGGCCTCACCGAGCTCTACGGAGCGGACCGGGCCCTCCAGACCGGGACCGAGGTGGTGACCCACGCAGCCCGCGCCTTCGCCCGCCGGCCCGACCGCCTCCACCGTCGCGACCTCGAGCGGATGCTGCGCCCGGACTGGCTCCAGGACCCCGCGATGGTGGGCTACGCCGCGTACACCGAGCGCTTCGCCGACGACCTGCAGGACGTGTCGACGCACCTGTCCTACCTGGAGGAGCTCGGGGTCAGGTACCTGCATCTCATGCCCCTGCTCGAGACCCGGGAGGGCGACAACGACGGCGGCTACGCGGTCGTCGACTACCGCCGGGTGCGTCCGGACCTCGGGACGATGGACGACCTCGCCGCGCTCGCCGACGACCTGCACGACCGCGACATGAGCCTCGTCCTCGACCTCGTGCTCAACCACGTGGCCCGCGAGCACGACTGGGCGGTGCGGGCGCGCGGCGGGATGCTCCGCTACCGGTCGTACTTCCACGTGTTCGCCGACCGCCGGCTCCCCGACGCCTACGAGCGCACCCTCCCCGAGGTCTTCCCGGACTTCGCCCCCGGCAACTTCACCTGGGACGAGAACCTGCGGGGCTGGGTCTGGACGACGTTCAACGAATGGCAGTGGGACGTCAACTGGGGCAACCCGGACGTGCTCGCGGAGTACGTGCAGATCATCCTCGAGCTCGCGAACCGCGGGGTCGACGTGCTGCGCCTGGACGCCATCGCGTTCATGTGGAAGCGCCTGGGCACCGACTGCCAGGGCCAGCCGGAGGTCCACGCGATCACCCAGGTGCTGCGCGCCGTCACCCGCATCACGTGCCCGGCGGTCGCGTTCAAGGCCGAGGCGATCGTGGCCCCGTCCAAGCTCCTCGCCTACCTCGGGCAGGGGCCGCACACCGGCAAGGTCAGTGACCTCGCGTACCACAACAGCCTCATGGTCCAGGTGTGGTCGATGCTGGCCTCGCGTGACGTCCGGCTCGCCGCGCAGGCTCTGGGGTCGCTGCCACCGGAGCCGCCGACGGCGACCTGGCTCACCTACCTGCGCTGCCACGACGACATCGGTTGGGCGGTGATGGACGACGACGCCGAGGCGGTCGGGTCCACCGGGCCGGGGCACCGGCACTTCCTCGCCGACTGGTACGTCGGCGACTTCTGGGGCTCCCCCGCCCGCGGCCTCACCTTCCAGTTCAACCCGGACACCGGCGACCGGCGCACGTCCGGCACCGCCGCCTCGCTCGTCGGGCTCGAGGCCGCGGAGACGCCCGAGGAGACCGAGGAGGCGCTCGCCGCGCTCCGCCTCGCGCACGCCGTCGTCTACGGCTGGGGCGGCATCCCGGTCATCTGGAGCGGTGACGAGCTGGGCCAGCCGAACGACCCCGACTGGGCGAGCGAGCCCGGGCATGCGGACGACAACCGGTGGGCCCACCGGCCACGATTGGACTGGCAGCGCGCCGAGGCCCGCCACGACACCTCCACCGTCCCGGGTCGGGTGTTCAGCGACCTCGTCGAGCTCGGCCGGGCGCGGGCGTCGCTGCCGCACCTGCACGCGTCGGTGCCCACGACGGTCGGGCCGGTCGACGACACCGGGGTGCTCGTCACCCTGCGCGACCACCCGCTGGGGCGATTTGCCGGCGTGTACAACGTGACACCGCAGACCCGGGTCTGGCCGGGCTGGCGGGTCCACTCCCTCGGGCTGGCCGACGCCGTCGACGCCATCACGGGGCGGACGCTGCCGTGGGGGGACGACGGCGACGTCCACCTCCCGCCCTACGCGGCCCTCTGGCTCACCGTCCCACCCCGCTGACCCCCCCGCCCCACCCGAACGTGGGTGAAAGCCGCCGCTATCCGACCGGTCTTCACCCACGTTCGCGCAGCCTGTGGATGAATCCGCGGGCGATCGGCGCGATCTCGGCAGGCTCGGTCCATGCCCGACGTCCACCGCCCAGCACGCCGCCTCCTGCGGCGGGCGGCTGCCGCCGCGGCCGAGGAGTTCGGGGGCGTTCTCACGATGCGCCGCCTCGCCGGCCTCGGCTACGACCACTCGGCCATCCGGCGCGAGATCGACGGTGACCGTTGGCAGCGGCTCGGCACGCACACGGTCGCGCTGCACACGGGCGGGGTGTCCGACGAAGGCCGGCGATGGCGCGCCGTCTGGGAGGTCGCCGAGGGCGTGGCGCTCGTCGACGGCGTCAGCTCCCTCCAGGCCGTGGGGCTCACCGGCTACCACGAGCCGGTCGTCCACGTCTCGGTCCCCCGCAACGCCCAGTGCCCCGAGGCCGACGGCGTGCGCATCCACCGCGTCACCCGGACCCCCGGGGAGGTCCAGTCCTGCGGCCTGCCGCGTACCGCCCCCGAGGTTGCGACCCTGCGCGCGGCAGCGTGGGCGCGTAGCGACCGCCAGGCGGCCCTCGTGCTGTGCCTCGCCGTGCAGCAGCGCCTCACGACGGGGCACCGGCTCCTGTCGACGTTCCGCGTTGTCCGCAACCGTGGTCGGCGGCCATTCGTCCGGCAGGTGCTCCGGGACGTCGCCGACGGCGCGCAGTCGCTCGGGGAGCTCGACTTCGCCGTGCTCTGCCGGCGCTACGACATCCCCCCGCCGCACCGGCAGGTCCTGCGTCGTACCGCGCGCGGACGGATCTACCTCGATGTGCGCTGGGCGGGCAGCCGGCTGGTGGTCGAGATCGACGGCGCGGGGCACCGGGTCGGGCTCTCGGTCACCGATGACAACCTGCGGCAGAACGAGGTGTCCCTGACGGGTGACGTCGTCCTGCGCATCGACCTGGTCGGGCTCCGGGTTCACGAGCCGGCCTTCATGGCTCAGGTGCGGTCCGGGGTCCTCGGTCGCCCAACGCCCCCTCCCCCTGCCGAACGTGGGTGAAAGCCGTCGCTATGGCTCCAGTCTTCACACACGTTCGCGAGAGGACGGCGGGGGTCACCAGAGGCCGAGGAGGTCGCCGCCGATGCGGATGACGAACGCCGTGACGACGACGATGAACACGACCCGCACGAAGCGGCTCCCCCGCGCGACCGCGGTCCGCGCCCCGACGTAGCCACCGGCGAGGTTCATCACCGCCATGACGGCGCCCACGGTCCACACGACGTGACCCCCCGGCGCGAAGACGGTCAACGCCCCGAGGTTCGTCGCGAGGTTGGCGATCTTCGCCTTCGCGCTGGCCTCGAGGAACGCGTACCCGAGCAGCCCGACGAGCGCGAACACCAGGAAGCTCCCCGTCCCCGGCCCGAGCGCACCGTCGTACACCCCGATGACGAAGCCGGTGAGCACCGCCGCGGTCGTGTGCCGGGCGCCGCTCCACCGCAGCCGGGTCAGCTCACCCACGGACGGCTTGAGCAGCGTGTACGCGCCGACGACGACGAGCATCACGAGGATGATCGGGTTGAAGAGCGACTTCGGGATGTGCAGCCCGATGAGCGCCCCGCCGACCGCGCCGACGTACGCCACCCCCGCCATCGGCAGCGCCGTGCGCAGGTCGGGCCGGATCCGCCGGTAGTACGTGACCGAGGCGGTCGCGGTCCCCCACACCGAGCCGAACTTGTTCGTCGCCAGCACCTGCGCCGGGGTCGCCCCCGGCATCCCGAGCAGCAGCGCGGGCAGCTGCACCAGCCCTCCCCCGCCGACCACCGCGTCGACCCAGCCGGCGAGGAAGCCGGCCAGGCCGAGCAGGACGAGGACGTGGAGCTCGGGGTCAGCCACGACGCGGCCGGGTCACGCGCCGGCCAGCCAGCCGTCGACGACGGTCAGCACGTCGAGCAGCTCGTGGGCCCGCGCGTCGGGGACCGCCGGCACCTCGACGGTCTGGTCCGCCGGGATGCTCGAGTGCGGGATCCAGATGGCGCGCATCCCGACCTGCTGCGGCCCGTGGACGTCCTCGAACAGACGGTCGCCTACGTACACCGCACGCTCCGGCTCGACGTCGACGGCTCGACAGGCCGCGCGGAAGACCTCCGGGTGCGGCTTCACGTGGTCGAGCTCGCTGCTGTACAGGTCGGCGTCGATGAGGTCGAGCACGGCGTCCCGCTCGAAGATCTCGCGGTGGTAGGCGCGGCTCCAGATCGTGTTGGACAGCACCCCGACCCGGATGCCCCGCTCCCGCAACCCCGCCCACAGCGGGCGGACCTGCGGGTCGGTGTGCGTGTGCGGCTCCCAGAACCGCCGGTATGCCGCGAGCGCCAGGTGGTGCCGGTCGTGCGCGGGGTCGATCCCGGCCTCGTCGAGGATGGCCTCGAGGCTCGCCGAGGAGTGCTGGGTCCGGCCTCGGTGCCAGGCCGAGGCCTCGACCTCGAGGATGCGCTCGGCCAGCCGGTGCGCCGCATCGAGGTCCTCCTGCGGGACCTCGTCGGAGGCGAACGGCACGCCGTGGACCTCGCGGGCGAAGACGCGCCACTGCTCGGGGAGGTCGACGTCGTGCCAGGGGGTCAGGGTCCCGCCCCAGTCGAAGACGACCGCCTCGACCGGCCGGCCCATCAGCGGCCGATCTCCGCGAGGATCTCGGCGACGGCGTCGGCGACCGGGACGTCGCGGCGCTCCCCGGAGCGGCGGTCCTTGAGCTCGACGGTCCCGTCGGCCAACCCCCGCCCGACGACGACGATCGTCGGCACCCCGACGAGCTCGGCGTCCTTGAACTTCACGCCGGGGCTGGCCTGGCGACGGTCGTCGAACAGCACCTCGACGCCGTGTGCCTCGAGCGAGCGGGTCAGCTCCTCGGCGTAGGTGAACACCTCGTCGGACTTGCCCGTCGCGACGAGGTGGACGTCGGCGGGGGCGAGCGCCCGCGGCCAGACCAGGCCCAGCTCGTCGTGGTTGCCCTCGGCGATGCAGCCGACGGCCCGGGACACGCCCACGCCGTAGGAGCCCATGACGACCGTGCGCAGCTTGCCGTTCTCGTCGAGCACCTTGAGGTCCAGGGCCTCGGCGTACTTGGTGCCGAGCTGGAACACGTGACCCATCTCGATGCCGCGCGCCGACTCCAGCCCGTGACCGCACGACGGGCAGGCGTCACCGTCGCGTACCTCGGCGGCCTCGATGGTCCCGTCGGCGGTGAAGTCCCGGCCGGCGACGAGGTCGAGGACGTGCCGCCCGGTCTCGTCGGCGCCGGTGACCCAGGCGGTGCCCTCGCCGACGCGGGGGTCGAGGAGGTACCGGATGCCCGAGGGTCGGTCGGTGCCGAGGACCCCGGGGCCGATGTACCCCTTCGCGAGCGTCGGGCGGGCGGCGAAGTCGGCCTCGGCGAACGGCTCGACGACGGCGGGCTCGACCTGCGCCCCGAGGCGCTTCTCGTCGACCTCGCGGTCGCCGGGCAGGCCGATGGCCAGCGGCTCCCGGGTACCGTCGGGGTGGACGAGCATGACGATCACGTTCTTCAGGGTGTCCGCGGCCGACCAGGAGCGGCCGTCCGTGCGCGGGAACGCCGCCTCGAGGTGCGCGACGAGGGTGTCGATGGTGGGGGTGTCGGGGGTGTCCTCGACGTGTGCGGCCGGGACCCCGGAGGCGTCGACCGCCTCGGCGGCCGGCACCCGCACGGCCTCGACGTTCGCGGCGTACCCGCAGTTGCCGCATCGGACGTAGGTGTCCTCGCCGTTCTCGGCCGTCGCGAGGAACTCCTCGGACTTCGACCCGCCCATCGCGCCGGCCATCGCCTCGACGATGACGTAGTGGAAGCCGAGCCGGTCGAAGATCCGCACGTACGCGTCGCGGTGCAGCTGGTAGCTCTTGTCGAGCCCGGCCTCGTCGAGGTCGAAGGAGTAGCTGTCCTTCATGACGAACTCGCGGCCGCGCAGCACCCCGGCCCGCGGCCGGGCCTCGTCGCGGTACTTCGTCTGGATCTGGTAGAGCGCGAGCGGCAGGTCCTTGTACGAGCTGTACATGTCCTTGACGGCGAGGGTGAACATCTCCTCGTGCGTCGGCCCGAGCAGGTAGTCGCCATCCTTGCGGTCCTTGAGCCGGAACACGTTGGGGCCGTACTCGGACCAGCGGCCGGACGCCTCGTAGGGCTCGCGAGGGAGCAGGGCCGGGAAGAGCAGCTCCTGGGCGCCGATGGCGTCCATCTCCTCGCGGACGACGGTCTCGACCTTGCGCAGCACCTTGAGGCCGAGCGGCAACCAGGTGTAGATGCCGGGGCTCACCCGTCGGACGTACCCGGCCCGCACGAGCAGCCGGTGGCTCGGCACCTCAGCGTCCGCCGGGTCCTCGCGAAGGGTTCGCAGGAACAGGGACGACATGCGCATGGCCACGGGGAGGCTCCTGGTGGGTGGGGGTGGACAACCCGGCAAGGATAACGACGCGGGCAGGCATCTCGCGCCGCCCACCCGGCTCAGTCCGGAGTCTGCTCGTAGCGGGCGCGCAGCCCGTGGTCCTCGAACCCGAGGCGCAGGTACAGGTCGTGCGCCGGGTTGTCCACGTTCACCGCGAGCCACACCGCCTCGCACCCGGCCTTGCGCAGCGCGCGCAGCGAGCGGGTGACGAGGTGGGCGCCCAACCCGCGTCCCCGCCAGTCGGGCACGACGCCCACCTGGTCGATCCAGTTCTCGGTGACCGTCACGAAGCCGGCGACCCTCCCCTGCCGGTCGAGGACGACCCGGGAGAGCTCGGGGCGGAAGTCCTCGTCCTCCTGCGAGCCCGCGACCCACTCCTCGCGCGGGGTGTCGGGGAAGCCGGGCCTCGACGCGAACGAGCGGGTGTAGGCGATGTGGAACAGCCCCGCGGTGTCCTCGGACCACGGCAGCGACACCAGGCCCGGGGGGCGCGGGACGCGCGGCATCGCGACGAGCGGGTGCCGCATGACGTGTTCGGCGAAGGTGCGCAGCAGCCCGAGGTGGTCGGCCAGGGCGTCGGACTCCGGTGAGGTGGTCTCGGCCACGAGACGCAGCAGCGAGCCACCCGACCGCTCGAGGGACCAGCGGACCAGCTGCTCCCCGAGGCCCTGCCGGCGCGCCGAGGGGTCGACCAGCCCGGTCGCCGCACGGTGCCCGGTCCCGTCGACGAACACCGACGCCGCCGCGACGAGCTCGCCGATCTCGTCCCGGCCGCCGATGGACTGCCCTCGCAGGAACAGCTGGCGCAGCATCGGCTCACCCGCGAGCTGGGGCAGCCCACCGTCCCGGTCGAGACACCGCTGCGCGAGGTGGGCGAGGGCGGGCAGGTCCTCGTCGGAGAGCGGCTGCCACGAGAGCGTCGACACGGGCGGGTCAGCGACTCGCGGCGCGCGGCGCGCGGCCGACGTGGTGCCAGGAGCGGGGCAGGGCGGGGGCCATGGGACATCCAACCACCCGGTCAGAGCAGGACGGTCGTGAACTCCCCCGCGGCGGTGAACCCGAGACGGTCGTAGGTGGCACGTGCCGCGTGGTTGAAGTCGTTGACGTAGAGGGTGACCAGCGGTGCGGGGCCGGCCATCACCTGCTCGAGCACTGCAGCGAGCATCGGCCCGGCGAGACCCTGACCCCGCAGCCGCGGCGCGACCCAGACCCCCTGCAGCTGCGCGCAGCCGAGGGCGAGGCTGCCGATGTCGGTCTTGAAGAGCACCTCACCGTCCTCGACGACGACGTAGGTGTGGCCGCGGGCGATGATCGACGCGAGCGAGGCCCGGTAGCCCCGGCTCGACCCGGTGTACGGCGGGTACCCGATCTCGGCGGTGAACATGTGCTCGGCGGCGGGGAGGACCAGGTCGACCTCGTCGGGCCTGGCCGGCCGGACCCGGGGGTCGGGCTCGATGCCGAGGACCGAGGGCGGCCGGTCGGCGACGAGCAGAGGCTGGTGCGCGCGCACGGCCCGGGCCGGGCCCCACTGCGGCTCGAGGTGCTCCCAGAGACCGACGACCTCCTCGCGCGCCCCGAAGATCGACGCGCACCGGCCCCGCCAGCGTCGCAGCCGCTCGGCGAACGCGGCGCGGTCCCCGGCGGTGGTCCCGACCGGGACGACGTTGGCACTCGCCCAGACGAGGCCGGTCAGTGCGCCCTCGTCGCGGTGGCCGAGGACCGAGGACAGCGAGCCGGAGCGCGCGCCCTCGAGGATGCGGGCCGCCACGAACACCGACCGCGGCAGGTCGCGGGCGCACAGGTCGAGCGCGGCGTCGCGCTCGTCGAGCGACAGCGGCCGGACCGGGGATCGTGTGCGGAGCACGACACCAGCCTAGGGCGCGAGCGTCGTGGTCCGCTGCGCGGCGCCTCCCTCCGTCGAGGGCCCGGTCGCCACGCGGTCGGCCGGAGCACCGGAGACGGTGAGCGGCCCCGCGACCGGCGGACGCCACCGCCGGACGAGCTCGCGGGCAGCCCATCCCTCGACGGCGAGACAGCCGCCGAGGAGGGCGACCCCGGCCAGCTGGCGCCCGGTGAGGGAACCGTCGAGCTCGTGGACGACCGCCCCCAGGGTGAGCGCCACCAGCGCTGCTCCCGGGAGAGCGAGCCAGCGGCGTCTGTCGAGCAGCATGACGCCCCCGACGACGCCCGGGAGCATGAGGATCCCGGCGGCCCCGAAGAGCAGGACGATGGGCAGCCCGAGGAGCCGCCACCAGGGCGTCCACCCCGACTGTCGGGCGAGGCGCACGACGGCGACGAGCCCACCGACCAGCGACGCCGTGCCGATGATCCCCAATGTGCCGGCCCAGGTGAACTCCGGGTTCGTGGCCAGGAGCCGCATGAAGCCACGGGCCAGGACGCCCCACGCGAGGCCGGCGGCGACGCCGATCCCGAGCACCCGCAGAACGCGTCCGCTGCCGTGGGTACCGCCTGACCGCCTGGTCACCAGACGACCGGAAGGCACGCCAGCCGGGCCCCGGCAGCCCCGGTGTGGTGGTCGGTGGGCAGGGCGTGGATGACGACCGACCGGGTGCCCGGCGCGGGGACGAACGGCACCGATGCCGTCGCGGTGCCGCCACCGTGGTGGACCTCGAGGTCCAACCACACTTCGGTGTCCTCGCTGATCTCGGGCTCGCTGCTGCCGGCGAGGACGTCGGTGTTGTAGTGGCCGAGCGCTGCCGCGCCGTTGCCGGCGACGCACGGACCGACGTGCAGGTGGGCACCGAAGGTCGTCCCGTCGGCACCCTCGATCCCCCGTACCCGCAGGACGGCGTGCGAGCCCCGCGCCGACGCGACGATCTGCACAGCGGCGGCCGCGCCGTCCAGGGGCCCTGCGACGGCGGGTTGGAGGTCGGAGAGAGGGCCGGCTGCCCGCACGACCGGACCGCCCGCGACGGCGGAGGCCGGGATCGTCACGGCGAGGCTGGTGAGCGCCACAATGGCCGGCACGGCGAGTGCACGGCGGGAGGAGTACGACATGGGTGTCCCTTCGGTCAGGCCCGCGCAGATGCGGACACCAGGCAGACGCGGGACCCGTCCCCCGCGGGTGACACCCGAGCCGGGCAAGAGATGCACAGCCGCCGCTCCGATCTTCGTCAGGTTGTCGTGTCACCCGTTCGCCCGCCCCGGACGTCCGTCGGAGTGATGGAGGTGGTGGCGACCGGGCTGAGTCGGGTCGACGTCGCGAACAGCGGTTCGGTCGACGTCGCCGCGGTGTTCGACGCCGAGGCGGCCTCCCTCACGCGCCTCGCCCGCTTCTACGTCGACGACAAGACCGCCGCCGAGGACCTCGTCCAGGAGGCCTTCATCCGCTTCGCCCGGCATCACGGCCGGTTGCGCGACCCCGCCCGCGCCGCGGCCTACCTGCGCTCGATCGTCATCAACCTCGCCCGCGACCACAACCGGCGCGGCTTCGTGTCGTGGCGGCACCGGCCCCCGGCACAACCGGACACCCCGTCGGCCGCCGACACGGCGGAGGAGCGTGCCGAGCGCGCAGCCGTCGTCCAGGCGTTGCGTGCTCTGCCCCGGCGGCAGCGCGACTGCGTCACGCTGCGCTACTACTACGACATGCCCGTCGCCGAGATCGCGGCCACCCTGGGGCTGTCGTCGAACACCGTGAAGACCCATCTCCAACGGGGGCTCGACTCCCTTGGCGCGACCTTGGAGGCAGACCGATGACCCAGCTCGAGGACCGTATCGCCAAGGCCCTGACCCAGTCCCCCACCACCCCGTCGCCGGACCTGTTCGACCGTGTCGTCGAGAGCATCGACGCAGACCGCAGGCGGCGGCGCACCGGGTTCCTGACCGCAGCCGTCGCGGTCACCGTGGTGGCCGCGACAGCGACCGCCGTCCTCCACCTGACCCCCCGCACGAACGGAGCCCTCGCCATGCCCTGGTGGATCCTCGAGATCGCCGTCACCCTCGTCCTCGTCGCCATCGCGATCTGGCTCGGACCGTTCATCAAGCGGTTCGGCCGGGCCTACGCCGCAGACGTCTTCCACGACAACCCGCTCACCGGCAAGAGCTACATCGTGCTCACGGACATCGTGTACTACCTGATCTTCTCCGCGTACATCCTCTTCGGGGTGCACTTCGGCCCCCAGAGCGACTGGCGCAACGAGGTCTCCGGCCTCGTGACGGCCGAACAGCTGACCTTCTCGGCGGCCAGGGTGGGCGGGATCCTCCTGATCATCGGGATCCTGCACGGCCTGAACATCGTGCTCATGCCGGTGCTGGGGCGGCTCTTCTCCCTCAACCGCCGGGTGCCGTCGCCGCCGGATCCCCGTCATCCGGCCGGGGACCAGCCGGGCTGGTCGCCGTGAGGGCCGGCCGAGGTCGGCGGGTCAGCCGACGGTGACCGAGGGGGCGCCTGCGGTCTCCTCGTCCATCGGCTCGCCCATCTCCTCGGCGATCCGCATGGCCTCCTCGATGAGCGTCTCGACGATCTGGCTCTCGGGGACGGTCTTGATGACCTCGCCCTTGACGAAGATCTGGCCCTTGCCGTTGCCGGAGGCGACGCCGAGGTCGGCCTCGCGGGCCTCGCCGGGGCCGTTCACGACGCAGCCCATGACGGCGACCCGCAGCGGGACGGTCATCCCCTCGAGGCCGGCGGTGACCTCGTCGGCGAGCTTGTAGACGTCGACCTGCGCGCGCCCGCACGACGGGCACGACACGATCTCGAGCTTGCGCGGGCGCAGGTTGAGCGACTGGAGGATCTGGATGCCGACCTTGACCTCCTCGACCGGCGGTGCCGAGAGGGAGACCCGGATGGTGTCGCCGATGCCCTGGCTGAGCAGCGCCCCGAAGGCGGTCGCGGACTTGATCGTGCCCTGGAACGCCGGGCCCGCCTCGGTGACCCCGAGGTGGAGCGGCCAGTCGCCGCGCTCGGCGAGCATCTGGTAGGCGCGGACCATGACGACGGGGTCGTTGTGCTTGACCGAGATCTTGAAGTCGTGGAAGTCGTGCTCCTCGAAGAGGCTCGCCTCCCACACCGCGGACTCCACGAGCGCCTCGGCCGTCGGCTTGCCGTACTTCTCGAGGAGCCGCTTGTCGAGCGATCCGGCGTTGACCCCGATCCGGATGGACACCCCCGCGTCCTTGGCCCGGCGGGCGATCTCGCCGACCTGGTCGTCGAACTGGCGGATGTTGCCGGGGTTGACCCGCACGGCGGCACAGCCGGCGTCGATGGCGGCGTAGACGTACTTCGGCTGGAAGTGGATGTCGGCGATGACGGGGATCTGGCTCTTGCGGGCGATCGTGGGCAGCGCGTCGGCGTCGTCCTGGGTGGGGCACGCGACCCGAACGATGTCGCAGCCCGAGGCGGTGAGCTCGGCGATCTGCTGCAGCGTGGCGTTGATGTCGGTCGTCGGGGTCGTCGTCATCGACTGCACGGACACCGGTGCGTCGCCGCCCACCTCGACCTTGCCGACACGGATCTTGCGGCTCTGGCGGCGCGGGGCGATGACGGGCGGAGGCGCGGCGGGCATACCGAGGGAGACGGACATGGAACCCAGGGTACGGTCCGTTCCTCAGAGGATCATGAGCACCCAGCCCCCGACCCGGACCGCCCTCGACGAGGCGCTCACCGCGCACGCCGAGGCGGTGCGGCTGCGCGCCGAGCTCGCCGGGCTCCGCCAGGAGGAGGCGGCGCTGCGCGAGCGGGCCGTCGGGGCGCGCGAGTCCCACGAGAAGGAGGCCCGCGACGTCGAGCGCCTCGAGGGACCGGGGCTCACCTCGCTCGTCGCCTCCCTCCGGGGCAGCCGGGTCGAGGACCTGCACCGCGAGCGGGCCGAGGAGGCCAGGGCCCGAGACGCGGCCCGGGCCGCCCTGACCCGGCTGCAGGCGGTCGAGGCCCGCGCCGAGACGGTCGACCGGCGGCTCGCCGTGCTCGGCGACACCGCCACCGCCCGCGAACAGGCCGTCTCCGCGCACGCCGACGCGCTGCGCGCCGCCGGCTCGCCGCTGGCGCCGGAGCTCGACGCCGTGTGCGCCGAGCTCGAGGCCACCCGGGGCCAGGTCGCCGACCTCGAGCGCGCCCGCGCGGCCGGGGCGCGCGCCGCCGCGAGCCTCGAGAGCGCCGCACGCCGGCTGTCGTCGGCCGGGTCGTGGTCGACCTACGACACCTTCGCCGGCGGCGGCATGCTGGCGTCGTCGGTCAAGCACCAGCACGCCGAGGAGGCGTCCCGCAGCATCGCGGCCGCACAGCACGACCTCGTCGAGTTCGCGAGCGCCCTGCGGGACCCGGGCGCCCTGACCGGGCTGCGCGCCGACCTGGGCATCGACGGCCTCACCCGGGGTCTGGACGTCTGGTTCGACAACCTCGTCACCGACTGGTCGGTGCGCTCCCGCATCAAGGACGCGGCCGCGCGGGTCGACGCGGCCCTGGCCGCTGTACGGGAGGCGCTGGGCACGACCTCGCAGCGGCTCGTCGGCCTGCACGAGCACGTCGAGGAGCTGCGGGCCCGCCGGGACGAGCTGGTCGGCGCGTGACCGCCCGGACCGCGGCGGCGGTCAGCCGCCGAGGTCGATGGGGTTGACGACGTCGGCGTAGATGAGCAGGGCCGACATCCCGATGAGCAGGATCGCGACGGAGTACGCCAATGGCAGCGCCTTCGCGACGTCGACGAACCCCGGGTCCGGGCGGCCCCGGAGCCTGGCCCACTGCCGCTTCGTGCCCTCCCAGAGGGCGCCCGCGACGTGCCCGCCGTCGAGCGGCAGCAGCGGGATGAGGTTGAACAGGAAGAGCACGAGGTTGAGCGTCGCGATGAGGCCGACGAGGAACCAGAACCGGTCGGCGAAGGAGCCGCCGGTGAGGTTGTCGAGGCGCCCCGAGGAGGCCTCGCCGGCGACCCGGCCGACCCCGACGACGGACATCGGGCCGTCGACCTGCCGTTCGGCGCCCGAGAACGCGGCGTCCCACACCCCCACCATCCGCTCGGGGACGTGCACGAGCGCCACCGCGGTCCTGCTCAGCCCGGTCCACAGGATCTCGGGGACGGCGCTCATCGGCTGCCGGACGGTCTCGGCGGCCTGGCGGGTCGTGACCCCGAGGAAGCCCGCCTCCACGGTCTGGGCGACCCCGTCGGGCCCCACGACGGGCAGGCCGGTGGAGTCCAGGACGGGCAGCACGTTGCGGATCGGGGTGGCGGTGAGTGTGAGGCGCTCGCCGGCACGCTCGACGACGATGTCGACGGGGTTCCCGGCGGCCGGGCGGACGAGGGCGCTGACGTCGGTCAGCTCCTCGACCGGCGCGCCGCCGATCGACACGATGCGGTCCTCGGGCCGGATCCCCGCGGCCAGCGCGGGGGTCGCGGGCCGGCCCTCGCAGGAGACCGTCTGGGTCACGTCGGTGGCCGGGACGACGCACTGCGAGACGGACTGGACGACGGCGCCCGGCTGGGGGGTGAGGATGCCGTGGGACGTGACGAGGATCGTGAGGAGGATGACGCCGATGAGGAGGTTCATCGTCGGCCCCCCGAGCATGATGACGACCTTCTTGGGGACCGAGAGCTTGTAGAAGACCCGGTCCTCGTCGCCGGGCCGGAGCTCCTCGAGGCTCGCCGCGCGCGCCTCGTCGACGAGCTGGCTGAACCGCCCGGTGCTCGAGCCGCGCAGGGTGCCCGCGGGGTCGCCGGGGCGGGGCGGGAACATCCCGATCATCCGGATGTAGCCGCCGAGCGGGATCGCCTTGAGCCCGTACTCGGTCTCGCCCCGACGGGTGGACCACACGGTGGGACCGAACCCGACCATGTACTGCGGCACCCGCAGCCCGAACCGCTTGGCCGGCACGAGGTGGCCCACCTCGTGGAGGGCGATGGACAGCGCGAGGCCGACCGCCATGAAGACGACGCCGACGACGAACGCGAGGGTGGTCACGAACTCTCTCCCGAGTGCTGCTGGACGGCTCCGGCCCCGACGAGCTGACGGGCACGGCCCCGGGCCCACCGGTCCGCGGTGAGCACCGAGTCGACGCTCGACGCGTCGATCTCACTCCCATTGTGCGCCTCGACGACGCGTTCGACGGTGTCGACGATCGAGACGAAGGGCAGGAGCCCGTCGTGGAAGGCGTCGACGCACACCTCGTTCGCCGCGTTGTAGACGGCCGGGAAGGTGCCCCCGGCCTGGCCGACCTGCCGGGCCAGCCGTACGGCCGGGAAGGCCTCGTCGTCCAGGGGGTGGAACTCCCAGGACTGCGCCCGGGTCCAGTCGCACGGGACGTCGACGTCCTCGAGCCGGTCGGGCCAGGACAGCCCCAGGCCGATGGGCACGAGCATCCGTGGCGGGCCGCACTGGGCGATCGTCGACCCGTCGTGGAACTCGACCATCGAGTGGATCTGCTGCTGCGGGTGGACGACCACCTCGATCCGGTCGAAGGGGACGTCGAAGAGCAGGTGCGCCTCGATGACCTCGAGCCCCTTGTTGACGAGCGTCGCCGAGTTCGTCGTGATGACGCGCCCCATCGCGAAGTTGGGGTGCGCCAGGGCCTGCTCCGGGGTGACCTCGGCCAGCGAGGCCCGGGAGCGGCCCCGGAACGGCCCGCCGCTCGCGGTGACGACGAGGCGCCGGACCTCGGCGGCCCGGCCGCCGCGCAGGCACTGCGCGATGGCGCTGTGCTCGGAGTCGACCGGCACGATCTGCCCGGGGGCGGCCGCGGCCTTGACCAGGGGGCCGCCGACGATGAGCGACTCCTTGTTCGCGAGCGCCAGGGTCGAGCCGGCGGCGAGGGCCGCCAGGGTGGGGCGCAGCCCGATCGAGCCGGTGATGCCGTTGAGGACGACGTCTGCGCCGCAGCCAGCCGCGGTGGTCGCGGCGTCGTCGCCGACCACGACCTCCGGCCGGTACGTGGGGTCACCCGCCGCGGTCGTGATGGCGTCGCGGAGGTCCTCGACCCGCCCACCGGCCGCGACGACGAGCTCGGCGCGGGTCGCGGCGGCCTGGGCGGCCAGGAGGGGCACGTTGCTGCCGGCCGAGAGCGCGACGACGCGGAAGCGGTCGGGGTGGGCGGCGACGACCTCGAGCGCCTGGGTGCCGATCGAGCCGGTGGAGCCGAGGACGGCGACGGTGCGGAGAGTCACCGGTCCATTGTCACCGGCGGCCTCGTCGGTGCGCTGCCCGGCCCCGGTCACGTCGTGAAGATGCGCTCCTCGATGAGCCGCTCGGAGACGACCCGGACCGTGGGGTAGAAACGGCCGTACTCGAAGTTCTTCTGCACCTCGAGCTCGATCGACCCCGTCCCGTGCCGGTTCTTCTCGACCGTGATGACCGACCACCGGCGGTAGATCTTGATCGCGCCGAGGTCGTACACGAGGTGCTCGCGCGAAATGATGTTGTCCTTGCTCGCGAGGATCAGCACGACGTCCGCCTCGTACGCCAGCGCCGAGGACCCGCGCAGGTCGCGGGTGCGCATCCGGTGCCCGCTGCTGAGGCTCTCGCGGTCGGCCGCCGAGATCGCGACGACCGGGCACTCGAGCTCCATCGCGAGGTCCTTGAGGCTCTCGGTGATGACGGTGATGCGGCTGACCTCGTCCTCCTGCACCCCGGGCCGCGGGATCTTCTGGAGGTAGTCGACGAGGACGACCGGCGGCTCGCCGGCCTCCTCGGCGATGGCCATGACGACGTCGGCGATCTCCTCGACCGTGGTCTGGCTGTTGGACTCGTGGATGTGGAGCCGCTCGGCGTACGCGTCCATCATGCTGAGCGCCGCCCGCCCGTACGCGAGCTGGCCGAGCGCCTCGGCCAGACCGTGCCGGTGCGGGTCCTCGGCCTCGAAGACGGCGCGGAACGCGTGCACGTTGGCTGCGGACGACACCGGCTGGTCGGAGGCCTCGGCGGCGCACGCGGCCTCGAGCCCGAGCAGCCGCTGGACCACGGTCTGCGCCTCGTGCTCGAAGGAGAAGATGACGGCGTGCCGCCCTCTGCTCACGGCGTTGCGGATCATCTGGACGGCCAGGGTCGTCTTGCCGGAACCCTCGCTGCCGCCGAGGAGGACGAGCTCGCCGGAGCGCAGGCCGCCGTTGAGCGTGGAGTCCAGCAGGTCGAACCCGGTGGGCCACACGACCGCGCCGGGGCGGTCGCCGTGGCGCAGGGCGTCGTCGGTCTCGTCGAGCAGGGTCCGCACCGACCGGCGCCGGTCGGTGCGGTGAGGGCTCCGCAACTCAGTCATGGCGTCAGTCCACCATCCCCGGTGCCCCGTGCGCACCGACCTGGCCCGGATCCTGTCCCAACGGATGAGGCCGTCATCAGGTGGCGATGCCGACGTACTTGACCTCGAGGTACTCCTCGATGCCCTCGGCGCCGCCCTCGCGCCCGAAACCGGAGTGCTTGACGCCCCCGAACGGCGCGGCGGGATTCGACACGATGCCGGTGTTGATGCCGACCATCCCGAACTCCAGCGCCTCCGCCACCCGCAGGACCCGGGCGTTGTCGCGGGTGTAGACGTACCCGACGAGCCCGTACTCGGTGGCGTTGGCGCGGGCGACGGCCTCGGCCTCGTCGGCGAAGGTGGCGACGGGGGCGACGGGGCCGAAGATCTCCTCGGTGAGGCACCGGGCGTCGTCGGGGACGTCGGCGAGCACGGTCGGCTCGTAGAAGTGGCCACGTCCCGGCACGACGGCCCCTCCGGTGAGCACCCGGGCGCCGCGGCCCACGGCGTCCTCGACGAGGGCGTGCACGTCGGCGCGGGCCTTGTCGGTGATGAGCGGGCCGACGTCGACGCCCTTCTTGGTCCCCTTGCCGACCGTGAGGGCCCCCATCCGCGCCGCCAGCTTGCGGGTGAACTCCTCGGCCACGGACTCGTGCACGAAGAAGCGGTTGGCGGCCGTGCACGCCTCACCGATGTTGCGCATCTTCGCGAGCATCGCCCCGTCGACGGCGGCGTCGATGTCGGCGTCCTCGAAGACGAGGAAGGGCGCGTTGCCCCCGAGCTCCATCGAGACCCGGAGCAGCTGCTCGGCGGACTGCTCGACGAGCTTCTTCCCGACCGCTGTCGAGCCGGTGAAGGTGAGCTTGCGCAGCCGGGGGTCGCGGATGACCGGCGCGCAGGCGCCCGCGCTGTCGGTCGTCGTGATGACGTTGAGGACCCCGGCGGGCAGACCGGACTCCTGGAGCACCTGCGCGAGGTGCAGCATGGTGAGCGGGGTCTCGGCGGCCGGCTTGATGACCATGGTGCAGCCCGCGGCGACGGCCGGACCGATCTTGCGGGTGCCCATGGCGAGCGGGAAGTTCCAGGGCGTGATCATGAGCGTCGGCCCCACGGGCTGGCGCATCGTGAGCAGCCGGGTGGCGCCGTTCGGAGCGACGGCGTACTGGCCGCGGACCCGGACTGCCTCCTCCGAGAACCAGCGCAGGAACTCCGCACCATAGGTCACCTCGCCGCGAGCCTCCGCGAGGGTCTTGCCCATCTCGAGGGTCATGAGCATCGCGAACTCGTCGGCGCGGGCGGTGACGGCCTCGAACGCCGTGCGCAGGATCTCACCGCGGTCCCGCGGGGCGGTGGCAGCCCAGGCGGGCTGCGCCTCGGCGGCGGCGGCGAGCGCCGCGACCGCGTCCTCGGGGGTCGCGTCGGCGCACGTCGTCAGCGTGCCGCCGGTCGCGGGGTCGTGCACGTCGAACCGGGCGGCGCCACTGGCCTCCCGCCAGGTGCCGCCGATGAGCAGCCCGGTGGGCACCGCGTCGATGAGCGACTTCTGGGTGATGGTCATGGGCTCCTCCGGGTCGGGGGCTGGGTGGTGCGCCTGGGTCGAGGGTAGGCCGCAGTCGGGCCGTCCCCTGGGCTCAGCGGTCCTCGAGGCCCCAGGGCGAGCCGTAGCCCTGGGGCTTCGGAGCGGCCAGCAGGTCGAGGAAGGGGACGGCGTCGAAGGCCTCCGGGCCGAGGACGCCGACCCCGGACCAGGTGCCGGCGGCGAGCAGCTCGAGGGCGATGACGGGGTTGACCGCGGTCTGCCAGACGACGCACTGGCTGTCGTACTCGCGCATCGTGTCGGCGTTGTCGACGACGTGGTACAGGTACGTGCTCCGCGGGCGGCCGTCGGTGCCCGTCCCGGTCACGTACACCCCGGCGCACGTCTTGCCCTCCATCCGAGGGCCGATGGTCAGCGGGTCGGGCAGCACCGCGGCCACGACGTCGCGGGGGCTGACCTGCACGCCGCCGACGGTCACCGGGTCGGTGCGGTCCAGGCCGAGGGTGTGCAGGGTGCGCAGGATGGTGATCATCTCCTCGCCGAGGCCGTACTTGAAGCTGACCCGCTTCGCGTCGAGCCACCGCGGCATGAGGAGCACCTCCTCGTGCTCGACGTGGACGCACTCGACGGGGCCGATGCCCTCGGGGAAGTCGAAGACCTCGGGCTCGCTGAACGGCGGCAGGGTGAACCAGCCGCCGTCGGGCTCACCGGCGCGGTCCTTCTCCCAGACGACGGGCGGGTTGAGGCACTCCTCGATGATCGTCCACATCGAGAACCCGGGCGCGAACACCTCGGTGCCGTGCTCGTCGCGGATGACGAGGTTCGCGCCGTCCCGGGTGCCGAGCTCGTTGATCTCGGCGAACAGGTGGTCGGCGGCGTACCGGGCGAAGACGTCCGACAGCCCCGGCTCGACCCCGATCCCGACGAGGGCGAGGCGACCGTCGGCCTCCCACTCCCCCGCCCGGGCGAACTGCTCGTCGCCGAGCTTGACCCCGACCTTGGCGTACGGCTCCTGCGGGTGACGCCGCGACAGGCTCATCGCCATGTCGAGGTAGTCGGCGCCGGCGGCGCGGGTGCCCTCGAAGATCGGGACCACGAAGCGCGGGTCGACGGCGTTGAGGACGTGCGTCGCCCCGACCTCGCGGGCGAGGGCCTCGACCGCCGCCGGGTCCGAGGCGTCGACCTGTGCGGCGCTGAACCGGGCCTCCCCCGCGCGGCGGGCCGAGGCCGCGGCCACCGTCCGCTGCGCACGCGAGACGTCGTGGTCGGCGACGACCCACGCCGCGAAGAAGTCGCGGTCGGCGGCGATCCGGGCAGCGGCGTCGCCGACCCCGCCGGCGCCGACCATGAGGACCCGCATCGCTCCTGCGGTGCCCGCGGTGCCGCCCATCAGGACCGGGCCCGGTCGCGGCGGGCCGTGAGCAGCTGCCCCGCGACGACGACGACGAGCGCGATGAGGAACATCATCGTGCCGATGACGTTGACCTGCACCGGTGCCCCGCGTTGGGCGGCGCCCCACACGTACATGGGGAAGGTGATCGAGCTGGGGCTCGCGTTGAAGTTGGTGATGATGTAGTCGTCGAAGCTCAGCGAGAACGCGAGCAGGGCGCCGGCGAGGATGCCCGGGAAGGCGAGCGGGAAGGTCACCCGCAGGAACGTCTGCACCGGCGTCGACCCGAGGTCGGCCGCGGCCTCCTCGAGCCGGGGGTCGAGGGTGGCGACCCGGGCCTTGACCGCGACGACGACGAACGAGATGCAGAACATGATGTGCGCGATCGTCACCGCGAGCTGGCCCGAGGGCAGGCCGATCATGAGGAAGAGCGTGAGCAGGCTCGAGCCCATGACGACCTCCGGGGTCGCCATCGGCATGAAGATCAGCAGGTTGGTGCCGGACCGGCCGCGGAACCGGTAGCGGCCCAGGGCGAACGCGATCATCGTCCCCAGCGCCGTGGCCGTGAGCGACGCGACGAGCCCGATCCGCAGGGACAGGCCGAGGGAGTCGCAGATGCCCTGCGCGCCGCACGGGTTCGTCCACGCGTCGACGGAGAACTCCTGCCACGTGTAGTTGTAGCGGCCCACGGGGTTGTTGAACGAGAACACGGCGACGACCGCGTTGGGGATGAGCATGTAGACGAGCACGAGGATCGCCACGATGACGAGGAGGTGGCGTCGGAGCCAGCGCATGTCAGACCAGCTCCTCGGTGCCGGCCCGGCGCACGTACGTCGTGACGAGCGCGAGGATGAGCAGGAGCAGCACGAACGACAGCGCGGCGGCCAGGGGGTAGTCGAGGACCCGGAGGAACTGGGTGTCGATGACCTGCCCGATCATGATGGTCTGGGTGTTGCCGAGCAGGCGGGAGTTGATGTAGTCGCCGGCGGCGGGGATGAACGTCAGGAGCGTCCCGGCGACGACGCCCGGCAGCGACATCGGCCAGGTGACGTGCCGGAAGGCCTGGAACGGGGAGGCGTACAGGTCCTCGGCGGCCTCGACGAGCCGGTGGTCGAGGCGGTCCAGGGACGCGTAGAGCGGCAGGATCATGAACGGGAGGAAGTTGTAGGTGAGCCCCGCGATGACGGCGAACTTCGAGGACAGCAGGGTGTCGTTGTTGATGAGGTTCGCGGCCTGGAGCAGGTCGGTGATGTGCAGCCGCTGGGCGAGCTCGGTGACCGGCCCGGTGTCCGAGAGGATCGTGCGCCACGCGAGGGTGCGGATGAGGAAGCTCGTGAAGAAGGGCGCGACGACGAGGACGAGCATGAGGTTCTGGAACCGCCCGGCCTTCTGGGCGATGACGTACGCGAGCGGGTAGGCCAGCAGCAGCGCGAAGACCGTCGCCGCGCCGGCGTAGCCGACCGAGCGCAGCAGGTGCGGCCAGTACTTCTGCAGCGCGTCCGCGTACACCGACACGTTGCCGGTGAACACGTACCCGTCGAAGACGTTGCCCTCCTGGAGGGACTGCGAGCCGAGGGTGAACATCGGGGCCGCGAAGAACACGAGCAGCCACAGCAGCCCGGGAGCCAGCAGCGCGTAGGGGACCCACCCCACATGTCGCCGGCGCGGCCGTGCGGGCGCGCCCCCCGTGCCGAGGGCGACCTCGGCCATCAGGCCACCTCGTCCATGCCCGCGTGGTCGTCCTGCGCGGCGTCGAGGACGAACTCGCGCCCGGGCTCCCACGACAGCGTCACGTTCTCGTTGACCGCGGCGCGGGCCGAGCCGTCGTTCTGCTGGACGACGACGACGTCGGCGCCGGCGGCGGTGCGGACGAGGTACTGGGTCGCCACCCCGGTGAACGAGGCGTCGACGACCGTGCCGTGCAGCCGGTTGCGCCCACCGCTCTCGCCCAGGGTCAGCTTCTCGGGGCGCACCCCGACCCACACGTCGGTGAGCCCGTCGGGCACCTTCGCGGCGTCGATGACCACCTCGTTGCCCTGGACGTCGGCACGGGCCAGGCCCTCGCCGGCCGACCCGGTGACCCGGGCCCGCAGGAGGTTGGACTGGCCGAGGAAGTTGGCGACGAACGTCGACGTCGGCTTCTCGTACAAGGTGGTGGGGTCGGCCAGCTGCTCGAGGTGGCCGCCGTTCATGACCGCGATCCGGTCGGCCATCGTCATGGCCTCCTCCTGGTCGTGGGTGACGTGGATGAACGTCAGCCCGACCTCCTGCTGGATCCGCTTGAGCTCGATCTGCATCTGCCGGCGCAGCTTGAGGTCGAGCGCGCCGAGCGGCTCGTCGAGCAGCAGCACGTCGGGGCGGTTGACGAGCGCGCGGGCGAGGGCGACCCGCTGCTGCATGCCACCGGAGAGCTGGTTCGGGCGCTTGGCGGCGGTGTGCCCGAGCTGGACGAGGTCGAGGGCCTCCTGCGCCTTGCGCTTGGCGTCCTTGTCCTTCTTGCGCCGCAGCCCGAACGCGACGTTGTCCAGGACCGACATGTGCGGGAAGAGCGCGTAGGACTGGAACACCGTGTTGACGTTGCGCTGGTAGGCGCGGGCGTGGGTGATGTCGGTGTCGCCGATGAGGATCCGCCCGTCGGTCGGCTCCTCGAGCCCGGCGACCATCCGCAACGTCGTCGTCTTCCCGCAGCCCGACGGGCCGAGCAGCGCGAAGAACGAGCCCTCCGGGATCGTGAGGTCGAGCGGGTGGACGGCGGTGAACTCGCCGAAGCGCTTCGACAGCCCGACGAGCTGCAGGTCGCCGGATTCGTGCTCGGCCATCAGGAGGCGGTGAGGTCCGCGAACTCGGAGGAGTACTTCTGCTCCTCCTCGGCGGTGAGACCGCGGAACACGTGGGCGCCCTGGAGCACCTCGTCGCTCGGGACGATCAGCTCGTTGCCGGCCAGCTCGGCGTCGATCTTCTCGAGCTCCTCCCTCGTGCCCTGCACCGGCGGGATGTAGTTGACCCACGCCTCGACCTCGGCCATGACGGCCGGCTGGTAGTAGTAGTTGATGAGGGTCTCGGCGTTCTTCTTGTGCTTGGCCAGCGCCGGGATGACGAAGTTGTCGGACCAGAGGGTGAAGCCCGCCTCGGGGAGCGCGTACTGCACGGCCTCGTTCTCGAACTGCAGCTGGACGATGTCGCCGGTCCAGGCCACGCAGGCCGCGATGTCGCCCTTGGTGAGCCCGTCGGTGTAGTCGTTGCCGGTGAAGCCCTTGAGCTGGCCGGAGTCCTTGGCCTTGCGGAGCATGTCCATCGCGGCCTCGAAGTCGGCGTCGGTGAAGTTCGCGGGGTCCTTGCCCAGCTCGAGCAGGACGAGGCCGAGGGTGTCCCGCATCTCGGTGAGGAGGGTGACCTTGCCCTTGAGGGCCGGGTCGGTGAGGAGCTGGGTCATCGACTCGATCTTCTTGCCGCCGGTCGCGTCGAGGTTGTAGGCGATGCCCGCGAAGCCGCTCTGCCACGGCAGCGAGAACTTGCGGCCCGGGTCGAACTCGACGTCCTTCAGCGACTCGACGAGGTTGGCCTGCCCGTTGGGGATGTTGCCGTAGTCGAGCTCCTGGACGTAGCCCTGCTGGATGAGCCGGGCCACCATCCAGTCGGTGCTGCACCACACGTCGCGACCGGTGTCCTCGCCGGCGGCGAGCAGCGGGCGCACCTTGGCGTAGAACTCGTCGTTGTCGTTGTAGTCCTCGGTGTAGTTGACCTCGATGCCGGTCTCCTTCGTGAAGGCATCGAGGGACGGCCGCGACTTCTCGTCCTCGGAGACGTCGATGTACTGGGTCCAGTTCGACCAGTTGACGACCTTCTCGGTGTCGCTGAGGTCCTGGGCGGCCTTGGCGGTGGGGGCCGCCCCGCCGCCGGTCGTGCCGCCGCCGGTGCCCTCGCTGCCGCAGGCGGCCAGGCTCAGGGAGGCGCCGATCCCGAACGCGCCGGCCATGACGGCGCGGCGGGTGGTGAGGCCGCGGCTGAGCGCGGCCCGCGTGGCGGGGGAGGTGAGGTCGAGGGGGTGACGGTCGGTCATCGGTGGCTCCTGGAGTGGGAAGGGACCGGACGGGTCGTATCGGCGCTGGTCGGCAGCGTGCGGGGCTCGGGTGGGTGGGGGCTCATGGTCAGGACTCGATGTTCGCCATGACGTGCTTGATCCGGGTGTAGTCCTCGAACCCGTACATCGACAGGTCCTTGCCGTACCCGGACTTCTTGTAGCCGCCGTGCGGCATCTCGGCGACGAGCGGGATGTGGGTGTTGATCCAGACGCAGCCGAAGTCGAGCGCGCGCGACATCCGCATCGCGCGCCCGAAGTCCTTGGTCCAGACAGACGACGCGAGGCCGTAGTCGACGCCGTTGGCCCAGCGCAGGGCCTCGTCCTCGTCGGTGAAACGCTGGACGGTGATGACCGGCCCGAAGATCTCGTTCTGGACGGCCTCGTCGTCCTGGTGGAGGCCGGAGACGACGGTGGGCTCGAGGTAGAAGCCGTCGCCGAGGTCGGTGACGCGGTGGCCACCGGCGGCGATCGAGGCGTGGTCCGGCAGCCGGTCGAGGAACCCCGTGACCCGGCTCAGCTGCTGGGCGTTGTTGACCGGCCCGAAGAGGGCGTCGTCGTCGTCCGGCCGGCCGACCGGGGCCGAGCCCTTCGCGTACTCCGCGAGCGCCGCGACGAAGTCGTCGTGGATGCCGGGGGCGGCGAGCACGCGCGTCGCCGCGGTGCAGTCCTGCCCGGCGTTGAAGTACCCCGCGACGGCGATGCCCTCGACGGCGGCCTCGATGTCGGCGTCGTCGAAGACGACGACCGGGGCCTTGCCGCCGAGCTCGAGGTGGACCCGCTTGACCTGGGGGGCCGCGCTCGCCGCGACCTCCGCCCCGGCCCGGACCGACCCGGTGATGGCGACGAGCGAGGGGGTGGGGTGCTCGACGACGAGCCGGCCGGTGTCGCGGTCCCCGGTGACGACGTTGAGGGTGCCGGCCGGGAGGAACTCGGAGGCGATCTCGGCGAGCAGCAGGGTGGACTCGGGGGTGGTGTCGCTCGGCTTGAGGACGACGGTGTTGCCGGCGGCCAGCGCCGGGGCGATCTTCCACACCGCCATGAGCAGCGGGTAGTTCCACGGGGTGACCTGGCCGACGACACCGATCGGCTCGCGGCGCACCCACGAGGTGTGGCCGGCCATGTACTCCCCCGCAGCCCTGCCCTCGAGCACCCGGGCCGCGCCGGCGAAGAACCGCAGCTGGTCGACCATCGGCGGGATCTCCTCGCTCGCGGTGAGCGCGTGGATCTTGCCGGTGTTCTCGGACTCGACGCGGATGATCTCCTCGGCGCGGGACTCGATGGCGTCCGCGATCTTCAGCAGCGCCTGCTGGCGCTCGCTCGGCGTGGTCCGGCCCCACTCCGCGAACGCCTTCGACGCGGCGGCGTACGCGGCGTCGACGTCCTCGGCGCCGCTGACCGGGGCCGTGGCGACGACCTGGCCCGTGGCCGGGTTGACCACGTCGGTCGTCGTGTCGCCGCCGGCGTCGGCGAAGGCTCCGTCGACGAAGTTGCGCAGGGTGCGAGGGCTGCTCATGGACGATGCTCCCGGGAACGTTGGGTGACCGTTGACTGTGGTCGAACACTAGGGCCTGAACCGCGCATTCACTAGCCCATGTGTCCAAATCGTAGTGATAATCGTCGCTGCAGGAGGGCGGTTGTGCGGATTCCGTCTTCGAGTGACTTGCGCGAAACGCGTTTCGTCGCCACCATGAGCACGTGACTTCCCGGCAGCCGCGCGACCGCTCCCCCGAGATCCGCCTCGACGACGTCGCGAAGCGGATCATCGAGCTGCTCCAGGTCGACGGCCGCCAGTCCTACGCCGCGATCGCCAAGGCCGTGGGCCTCTCCGAGGCCGCCGTCCGGCAACGGGTGCAGCGGTTGCTGGACGCGGAGGTCATGCAGATCGTCGCCGTCACCGATCCCCTCCAGGTGGGCTTCCGGCGTCAGGCGATGATCGGCATCAAGGCCGACGGCGACCTCGTCGAGCTCGGCGACGCGCTCTCGGCGATGCAGGAGGTCGACTACGTCGTGACGACGGCGGGCTCCTTCGACCTGCTCGTCGAGGTCGTCTGCGAGGACGACGACCACCTGCTGCACCTGCTCACCAAGAACATCCGCCTGCTGCCCGGCGTCACGAGCACCGAGACCTTCGTCTACCTGAAGCTGAACAAGCAGCACTACAACTGGGGTACCCGATGACCACGACCAGCCAGCCCAACCTCGACGCCCCGGCCTCGGACGCCCGGACCCCCGGCGGAGCCACGTACTCCGACGCCGCCCGCGACCACCTGTGGATGCACTTCACCCGGCACTCGGTGTTCGAGGACCGCGCGCACGGCGGGCTCGGCCAGAACGTCCCGGTCATCGTGCGCGGCGAGGGGTGGCGGATCTGGGACGACCGCGGTCGCGAGTACATCGACGGCCTCGCCGGCCTGTTCGTCAACAACGTCGGCCACGGCCGCACCGAGATCGCCGAGGCGATGGCCAAGCAGGCCTCCGAGCTAGCGTTCTTCCCGCTGTGGTCCTACGCGCACCCCCGGGCGATCGAGCTGGCCGAGCGGCTGGCCGCGCACGCCCCGGGCGACCTCAACCGGGTGTTCTTCACCACCGGTGGCGGCGAGGCGGTCGAGACCGCCTGGAAGCTGGCGAAGCAGTACTTCAAGCTCACCGGCAAGCCGACGAAGCACAAGGTCATCTCCCGCTCCATCGCGTACCACGGCACGCCGCAGGGGGCGCTGTCCATCACGGGCATCCCGGCCGCCAAGGTCGACTTCGAGCCGCTCGTCCCGGGCGGGCACAAGGTGCCGAACACCAACCTGTACCGGGCGCCCGAGCACCTGCGCGACGACGAGAAGGCCTTCGGCCGCTGGGCCGCCGACCGGATCGCCGAGGCCATCGAGTTCGAGGGCCCGGACTCGGTCGCCGCCGTCTTCCTCGAGCCCGTGCAGAACTCCGGAGGCTGCTTCCCGCCGCCGGCCGGGTACTTCGACCGGGTCCGCGAGATCTGCGACGAGTACGACGTGCTCCTGGTCTCGGACGAGACGATCTGCGCGTTCGGCCGGATCGGGTCGATGTTCGCGTGCGAGGACTTCGGGTACCAGCCCGACATCATCACGACGGCCAAGGGCGTCACCTCCGGGTACGCCCCGCTCGGCCTCATGATCGCCAGCGACCGCCTGTTCGAGCCGTTCCGGCACGGGACGACGTCGTTCCCGCACGGGTACACCTGGGGCGGGCACCCCGTGTCGTGCGCCGCGGCCATGGCCAACCTCGACGTCTTCGAGCGGGAGGGGCTCAACGACCGGGTCAAGGAGAACGCCCCGACGTTCAAGGCCAGCCTCGACCGGCTGCTCGACCTGCCGCTCGTCGGCGACGTCCGCGGCGCCGGCTACTTCTACGGGATCGAGCTCGTCAAGGACAAGCAGACCCGCGAGACGTTCGACGACGCCGAGAGCGAGCGGCTGCTGCGCGGCTTCCTGTCGCGGGCACTCTTCGAGGCGGGGCTGTACTGCCGCGCCGACGACCGCGGCGACCCGGTCATCCAGCTCGCGCCGGCCCTCACCATGGGGCCCGCCGAGTTCGACGAGATCGAGCGGCGGCTGCGCAGCGTGCTCGTCGAGGCCGAGAACCACCTCTGACGATGCCGGCCCCGCCGGACGCCACGGGCACCGCACCGCTCTGGTCCGACACCCGGGCCGCCACGGGCGGCCCGGCGGAGCCTTCCGCCGAGCTGCCGGCCGCGGCCGACGTCGCGGTCGTCGGGGCCGGGTTCACCGGGCTCTGGACGGCGTACTACCTCCTGCGGGAGCGCCCCGACCTCGAGGTGCTCGTGCTCGAGGCCGAGCACGTGGGGTTCGGAGCCAGCGGCCGCAACGGAGGCTGGGTGTCGGCGCTGTGGCCGGTCTCGCCCGACGCGCTCGCGGCACGCCACGGCCGCGACGCCGCCCTCGCCCACCTCGCGGCCCTGCGCGACACCGTCGACGAGGTCGGTCGGGTCGATGCCGACGAGAGCCTGGGGAGCGGGTTCGTCAAGGGCGGCACCATCGCACTCGCACGCACCGAGGCCCAGGAGCGGCGCGGGCGGGCGGCCGCGCGGCACGGCGCCGCGTGGGGAGACGGCACTGTCTGGCTCGGCGCAGCCGCGGCACGGGAACGCCTCCAGGGCAACGGGACCCGCGGCGCCACGGTCAACCCCCACTGCGCGCGCATCCACCCTCGCAACCTCGCCGACGGGCTGGCCGCCGCCGTCCGGCGCCGCGGTGCGCGCATCGTCGAGGGGGTGCGGGTGGCCCGCGCGGGGGACGGCGTCGTCGTGCTCGAGGACGGCCGACGGATCACGGCCGGCTCGGTGGTGCTCGCCACCGAGGGCTGGACGCCCCGGCTGCCGGGGCACGAGCGCGCCGTCATCCCGGTGTTCTCGCTCATGGTCGCCACCGAGCCGCTACCGGCCGACCGCTGGGCACGGATCGGGCTCGCGCAGCGGGAGGTCTTCACCGACCACGGGCACGTGGTCATCTACGGGCAGCGCACCACGGACGACCGCCTCGCGTTCGGGGGGCGGGGCGCGCCGTACCACCTCGGCTCGGCGGTGCGCCCGGAGTTCGACCACGACGAGCGGGTGTTCGCCGCGCTCCGCTCGACGCTGCGGGCGCTGTTCCCCGCCCTCGACGGGGTGCGCTTCACCCACGCCTGGGGCGGCCCGCTCGGCATCGCCCGCGACTGGCACCCGTCGGTGACGTGGGACCCGGGCACGCGCACCGGGCGAGCCGGAGGCTACGTCGGCGACGGGGTGGCGGCCACCAACCTCGCCGGGCGCACCCTGACCGACCTCGTGCTGGGGCGCTCCTCGCCGCTGACGGCGCTGCCCTGGGTCGGTCACCGGTCGCCGTCGTGGGAGCCGGAGCCGCTGCGCTGGCTCGGGGTCAACGCCGGGCTGGGGCTCGCGCGGCTCGCCGACGCCGAGGAGGCGCGGACCGGCCGGCCGAGCCGCGTCGGGCCGCTGCTCGCGCGCCTCACCGGCCACTGAGCGCGCCGGCATCCCGCGACACGACAACGTCAGCGACGCCGGGCTTCGCAACCCCTGCCCGCCTGACATTCCGGGGTGACCCCGAAACGTGGGCGGCGGGCGGGTAGGTTCACGGCGTGCGCGAGATCGAGACGTTGGCCGCCCTCGACGCCGCCCTCGACGCCGGGGCGCCGCTGCGCGGGCTGCGGCTCCAGGACCTCGACCTCACCGGACGCACCGCCCGCCTCCTGAGCCGCGACGACGTCGAGGGGCTCGTCGTCCTCGGCGGCCGGCTCCCCGACCACCTGGCCGACCACCTGCGCACCCACGGCGCGATCGTCTTCCCCACCGACCCGCACAGCCCCGTCGACCCGTACCGGGCGACGCTCTACTCCCCGGACGAGCTGTACGCCGGGCTGCGCGAGGTCGGCTACGAGTCGACCCCGGACGCCCGGGCCTACCGGTGGTCGCGCGACGCGACCGTCAAGCACGACGCGTTCGTCACGCTGCTCCGGGCCATCCACGACGACTCGATGAGCGACGCCCTCACCGACGTCCTCGCCGGCGCCCCGGTCGTCGGTGTCATGGGCGGCCACGCCCTGCGGCGGGACGAGGAGGAGTACGCGCGGGCAGCCGCCCTCGGCCATGCGCTGGCGCGCGCCGGGCTCGTCGTCGCGACCGGGGGCGGCCCCGGTGCGATGGAGGCCGCGAACCTCGGCGCCTCGTGCCCGTCCACCGACGTGCTCGCGATGGCGCTCGGGCGGCTGCGGGACACCCCCGGGTTCGGCGACGTCCGGGCCTGGGCCGGGGCGGCCCTGGACGTCCGCGCCGACCTGCTCGCCACGGCTCGGGCCGCTGCCGGCGTGCGCAGCATCGGCATCCCGACCTGGTTCTACGGACACGAGCCCCCCAACGTCTTCTGCGACGGCATCGCGAAGTACTTCTCGAACGCGATCCGCGAGGACGGGCTGCTCACCCGGGCCACGGCGGGTGTCGTCGTCCTCGAAGGCGCCGCCGGCACCGTCCAGGAGGTCTTCCAGGCGGCGACCGGCCTGTACTACGGCGGCCCCGACCGGCCCCTGCGGCAGCTGGTCCTCGTGGGGCGGCGGCACTGGACCGAGACCCTGCCGGTCTGGCCGGCGCTGCAGGCCCTGGCCGCCGGCCGGCCGATGGCCCGGCACCTCCACCTCGTCGACGACCTCGCCGAGGCCGTCGACCTCCTCTCCCCCTAGCCCGTCAGGGCCGGGTCAGGAACACGATGCCGAGACACATCTCGTCGGTCGTGCCCTCGCCCCACACGACGTAGCGCTCCTCCTGGCCCGCGAAGGCCGGGAGGGAGTCGCGCAACGACTGGTCGTGGCGGCAGGTGACGGTGATGGAGTCCCCAGCCTCGATCCGCGCCGGCGTCGTGAGCGCGCGGCTGCCCTGGTCGTCGAAGTCCCAGACCGGAATGTCCAGGACGCGCTGACGCTCGCCGCCGGCGCGGCCGACGTCGACGGTGATGGCCCGCCCGAGCAGGTGCATGTGGCCCGCGACCGCGCGGATGGTGCCGGCCTCGCGGACCTTGCGGGTGCAGCTCTGGACCGGGCCGGGCTCGATCGGGCCGCACAGCAGATGGAGCAGGTCGGCGCGGGCCGGACGCTCCCCGAACCTGCGGGACACGTCGGCGACGGAGACCCCCCGGGCACACAGGCCCGCGGTGCGGTTGCTGCGGCACGGCAGCTCGACGGGCGCCGGGAGCAGCATCGTGTCGAGGGCTGCCTTGTCGCTGCCCTCCGCCTCGGACAGGCGGAGCCGCACGGCGCTGCGGTCGGACCCGCTCCCGCCCAGCAGGTTGTAGTGGACCTGGACGACGAGCCGGGAGCCGGCGACGAGCGGGATCCCGATGTCCTCGGCCATGACCCGCTCACCGCCGCCCGGGGCCCACGCCCCCACCCAGTCGGCGTCGTCGAGGCCGGCCCCGGCGGACCGGACCCCGCTGCCGCCGAAGCACGTCCAGCCCTGCCCCGGGTCGGCGGCGTCGAGCCGCTCGGCGGTCCGGATCTCGTCGGGCCGCACCTCCGAGACGATGACGTGGTGGACGAGGTCCGGGTTGCCGGGGCGGATGTCGACGCCGCTGACCAGCTGGTCCGTCGTGAGCCGCGGGTCGAGGAGGAAGCAGCGGTAGTCGTCGGTGCCCGACGGGGTCGGCGCGTCGGGGGTGTAGGCGGTGGGCAGCCGCAGCGTCCGGAAACGCTCGCCCGCCCGGAGCGGTACGGACACCGCCGGGGTCGACGGGGCGTGCGCGGAGTGGCCGCCGGCGCTCGTGGCGGACGGGGGCGAGGACGTGGGCGGATCGCTGGGGGCGGCGGCCGGGGACCCCGCGCAGCCGGCGGCCACCAGGGTCAGCGCCGCGACGGGTACCAGCAGGCGACGTCGCACGGTTCGAGCCTATGCCCGGTCAGGCGGTCGAGCTGGCGAGCTGGCCGCAGGCCCCGTCGATCTCGGAGCCTCGGGTGTCGCGCACGGTCGTCGGGATGCCGTGGGCCCGGAGCCGCTCGACGAACTGCTGCTCGACGCCGCGACGCGACGCCGTCCACTTCGACCCCGGCGTGGGGTTGAGCGGGATCGGGTTGACGTGCACCCAGCCGCGGCCGCGCGCAGCCAGCTTGTCGCCGAGGAGGTCGGCTCGCCACGCCTGGTCGTTGATGTCGCGGATCAGCGCGTACTCGATGCTCACCCGGCGCCCGGTGGCCTCGTAGTAGCGGTACGCGGCGTCGATGGCCTCGTCGACCTTGTACCGCGTGTTGATGGGGACGAGCTCGTCGCGCAGCTCGTCGTCGGGGGCGTGCAGCGACAGGGCGAGCGTGACCGGGATGCCCTCGGCGGTGAGCCGGTCGATACCGGGCACGAGGCCGACGGTCGACATCGTGATGCCACGGGCCGAGATGCCCAGGCCCGACGGCGGCGGCTCGGTGAGGCGGCGGATGGCCCCGATCGCGGCCTGGTAGTTGGCGAGCGCCTCACCCATGCCCATGAAGACGACGTTGCTGACCCGGGCCGGACCCCCCGGGGAGGGCTCGTCGGAGTCCTCGGCCTCGTCGCCGAGCTCGGCCCCGGAGCCCGCGCCGGTGACCGCGGGCAGCCCGCCGTGGCGCAGCATCCGGGCGGCCGCGACGACCTGCTCGACGATCTCGCCGGCGGACATGTTGCGGGTCAGGCCCTCCTGGCCCGTCGCGCAGAACGGGCAGTTCATGCCACAGCCGGCCTGGCTGGAGATGCACACCGTGACCCGGTTCGGGTAGCGCATGAGCACCGACTCGACGAGCGCGCCGTCGAAGAGGCGCCACACCTGCTTGACCGTCGCCCCGGCATCGGCCGTCACGTGCCGGACCGGGCTGAGCAGCGGCGGCAGGAGGTCGCGGACGAGGTCGTCGCGCACGGCCTTCGGCAGGTCGGTCATCTCGTCGGGTGAGTCGACGAGTCGTTCGAAGTAGTGCGTCGACAGCTGGTTGGCGCGGAACGCGGGGTGGCCGAGGGCCGTGACGGCCTCCCGGCGCTGCTCGACCGACAGGTCGGCGAGGTGGCGCGGCGGCTTGCCGCGTCTCGGCGAGACGAGGGTGAGCTGGCCGGGAACGGGGCGGCGGGGCTGGGAGTCGGTGTCGGACATCGCCCGTCGATTGTCGCAGGTCCGGGAGGCTGCACGGAACTGGCTCTGGCGCAAGGGGTCGGTGCGCCTCTACCCTGAAAGCAGGACCGTTTCTGCAGGGGGAACGGGACGCAGGGAAAGGAACGGCCATGGGCCTGTTCGACCGCTGGCGCGCGCCCGAAGGCGCCGCCGCCCACACCACCTCGTCAGCGGCTGCCACCGAGCATTCGCAGCTGTCCGACCCGGAGCCCGATGCCCAGCGCTTCGACGACATGGTCCAGACCTACATGGCGCGCCTGGACTACGCGGCCGGGACCGATGTCGGCGACCTCACCCCGGCGGAGTTCCAGTCGGCGCTCACCACCCGGCTCGTCGCCCAGGACAGCCTGCCCGACGACCCCGAGTACCACTACATCACCCCGTTCGCGCCGCACATCGCCGAGGTTCTCACCCTCGACCTGCCGGCCGCGGTCGTCACGCTGCCGCACGAGCGTCTGCTCGCGACGGGGCGCCACCACTCGGCCCTGGTCAGCCGCGGCCGGACCAACCTGGCGAGGCTCCTCGAGACCAGCGAGGTGGAGGTCACCCGGCTGGGCGGGCCGCGGTACTCGTGCCTCGCCCTCGTCGGCGCGTCCCCGTACACGGCGTCCTTCGCCCGGCTGCTCACCGAGGCGATGTACCGGTGGCTCCCCGAGGCCGACACCGGGAACGGGGTCGTCTTCGCGCTGCCGCACCGGCACGCCATCGTGCTCCAGACGTGCACGACACCGGCCGAGACCCGCGCCGCCCTCGACCTCGTCCCCGGGCACGCCCGGGAGCTGTTCGAGGCCAGCAGCGCCCCGGTGTCGCCGCACGTCTTCCACTGGTACCACCGCGAGATCAGCTGTCTCACGACCGACGTCGGGGACGGCGCGCTGGAGCTGACGACCACCCCGCTCCTCGAGGGGATGCTCGGCCGCAGCAGCCGCCAGGCCGGCTGACCGACCAGGGCACTGGGAGCGGCGGGGACCGCCGCGCCCGAAGCGCCTTCACCGCCCTGCTCTTCACCCTAGGATCGGCAGGTACTCCGTTCGCAGGGGAACGGGGATGCAGGGAAAGGGAACGGCCATGGGCCTGTTCGACAGATTTCGCATGCCCTCCGAGGCAGGGGGCGGAGTGCCCGGGACCCCAGGGCCGATCCGCGCGACGACACCCGTCCCGGACCTGGACGACTACACGGCACCGTTCGAGGACTGGATCAGGGACCATCTGGCGCGTCTCACCGACGCGGCCGAGTCCGACATCGACGCGCTGACCCCGGACCAGTTCGACGACGCGTTGACGACCCGTCTCGCCGGGGCGGAGCGGCTCCACGAGACAGGGCTGGGCTTCGCGTACGCCCACCCCTTCGCGGACGGCGTCGTCGAGGTGCTGAGCCTGGACCTGCCCGATGCCGTCGTGACCCTCCCGGACGAGCGCGTGGCGGCACTCGGCCGGCATCTCCCCGCGCTCCGGGAGCTGGGGAGGACCAACCTGCGGCGACTCCTGGACGAGACGGTCGTCGACGTCGAGCACCTGAGCGCCGGGCCGTCGACCTGCGTCCTCGTCCACGGGGACTCCCCGTACATCGCCTCGTTCGCCCGTCTCCTCGACGAGGCGGTCCCCCGGTGGGTCGAGGACGCGGACGTGACGAACGGGGTGGTCTTCGCGATCCCGCACCGGCACGCCATCGTGCTCCAGACGTGCAGCACCGCGTCCCAGACGCGGTCGGCGCTCGAGCTGGTCCCGTGGCACGCGGCCCAGCTGTTCGGTGAGGGGGTCGGGCCGGTGTCGCCGCACACCTACCACTCCCGCGCGGGGCAGGTCACGACGCTGACCCACCCGAGCCGCTCGCGGGGGCTCCGGACCGTCCCCTCCCCGTTCCTCGCGTCCCTCGTGGCACCGCAGCGACACGCAGGCTGAGCGCCTCAGGCAGGCACGAGCCAGAGCAGCAGCGCCCAGGCCACGGGCGCGACGACGACGAGGGAGTCGAGGCGGTCCATGAGTCCGCCGTGCCCGGGCAGGAGGGTGCCCATGTCCTTGATGCCCAGGTCCCGCTTGATGCTCGACTCGATGAGGTCACCGATGGTCGCGGCGCCCGCGGCCACGGCGCCGAGGACAGCCCCGGCCCACCAGGGCCCGGCGAGGAGCGGCGGCACCGCGAGGGCGCCGACGACGGCACACGTGAGCACCGACCCCGCGAAGCCCTCCCAGGACTTCTTCGGGCTGAGTGAGGGTGCCATCGGGTGCCGCCCGAACCGGACGCCGACCGCGTACCCCCCGACGTCGGACGCCACGGTGACCAGGACGAAGGTGACGATCCGCTGGCGCCCGTCGCCCTCGGCGAGCATGAGCGCGGCGAAGCCCCCGAGGAACGCCGGGTAGAAGGCCGCGAGGGAGGCGGCCGACAGGTCCCGCGCCGCCCCGGCCAGCCCGTCGGCCACCCGCCACACGAGCATCCCCACGACGGTGAGCCCGAAGGTGATGACGAGGGCGTCGGCGCCGCGCAGGTAGGCAGCGGTGGTCATCCCCGCGGTGCCGAGCAGCAGCGGCACCAGCGGGACCTGCATGCCCTTGGTGGCGACGGCGCGCCGGACCTCCCAGGCGCCGAGGCACATCGCCACGACGACGACGACGAGGAAGGCGCGCGCGTCGATGAGGAGCGAGGCGAGAACGACCGCGGCCAGGAGCAGCCCGACCCCGATGGCGGCCCGCAGGTCGCGTCCGGCCGACGGGGCCCGCCGGGGGGTGGGCCCGGCCGGCTGCGAGCCGGCGTCGGCGGCAGCGTCGTCGGGGGCGTCGTGGGCGGTCGCGACGACGCCCGCATCGGGGGTCTCGGGCCCGGCGGTCTCGGGGTGCTCGGTGGCGGGGTCGGACATGAGGACCTCAGACGTCGAGGAGCTCTGCTTCCTTGTGCTTGAGCAGGTCGTCGATCTGGTCGACGTGCCGCTTCGTGACGGACTCGAGCTCCTTCTCGGCCCGGGAGCCCTCGTCCTCCCCGACCTCGCCGTCCTTGACCAGCTTCTCGAGCGCGGTCTTCGCGGACCGGCGGATGTTGCGGACCGAGACGCGGGCCTCCTCGGCCTCGCCGTGCGCCATCTTCACGTACTCCCGGCGCCGTTCCTCGGTGAGCTGCGGCATCGTGCAGCGGATGATGTTGCCGTCGTTGCTCGGGTTCACGCCGAGGTCCGCCTGCTGGATGGCCTTCTCGATGGCGTGCATCGAGGACTTGTCGAACGGGCTGATGATGATGGTGCGCGCCTCGGGGGTCTGGAACGACGCGAGCTGCTGCAGAGGGGTGGGGGCGCCGTAGTAGTCGACGGTGATCTTCTGGAACATGCCCGGGTGGGCCCGGCCGGTGCGGATGGCTGCGAAGTTGTCCTTGGCGACCTCGACGGCCTTCTCCATCTTCTCTTCGGCCTCGAACAAGGTCTCGTCGATCATCGCGGCGCATCTCCTTCGGTCCGCGCCACGTGCCTGCGGCGCTGCGGGGTCCAGTGTGTCAAAACGGCCGGGGGCGTGCGGCCAGTGCCGTCTAGCCGGAGTGGACGAGGGTCCCGATCGGCTCGCCCCGCAACGCGCGGGTGACGTTGCCGTCGCCCTCCATGCCGAAGACGACCATCGGCAGGCCGTTCTCCATGCACAGGCTGAAGGCCGCGGCGTCGACGACCTTGAGCCCGGTGCGCAGCGCCTCGGCGAAGGTCACCCGGTCGAGCTTGCGGGCCTGGGGGTCGGTGCGCGGGTCGGCGTCGTACACCCCGTCGACACCGTTCTTGCTCATGAGCACGGCGTCGCACTTGCACTCGAGGGCGCGCTGGGCGCTGACGGTGTCGGTGGAGAAGTACGGCATGCCGGCGCCCGCGCCGAAGATGACGACCCGACCCTTCTCGAGGTGACGGATGGCGCGTCGCGGGATGTACGGCTCGGCGACCTGACCCATCGTGATGGCGGTCTGGACCCGGGTGTCGACGCCCTCCTTCTCGAGGAAGTCCTGGAGGGCGAGGCAGTTCATGACGGTGCCGAGCATCCCCATGTAGTCGGCCCGGGCGCGCTCCATCCCCTTCTGCTGGAGCTCGGCCCCGCGGAAGAAGTTGCCGCCGCCGACGACGATCGCGACCTCGACGCCGTCCCGGACGGCCGCCGCGATCTGCCGGGCGACGCCGCGCACAATGTCGGGGTCGACGCCGACCTGGCCGCCGCCGAACATCTCGCCTGAGAGCTTCAGGAGCACCCGGCGGGGGCGGTCGGCGGAGAGGTCGGGTGCCTCGGCCAGCGCGGTGGCGGACGTGGTCACGGGGGCCTCCTCGTCGGTGGTGCGCAGCGGTCACCGAATCCTGTCACACCCGGGCAACCGGACCCAACCGGAGAACCCGGCCGTCGCGACGTGCCGGCGGACCCGGGCGTGGCCGAGCGCGACGTCGGTCCCGGGGTCGGGCCGGGCGACCCACGGCCCGCACGACGACGCCGCCCCCGGAGGACCGGGGGCGGCGTCGTCGTGAGCGCTCGTCGAGCGCGGTGGGTCAGGACCCGACGCGGAAGCGCGCGAAGCCCGTGGCCTGCGCGCCGGCCTCCTCGAGGACCTTGCCGACGGTCTTCTTCGGCTCCTTGGCGAACGGCTGCTCCAGGAGCACCTGCTCCTTGAAGAACCCGTTCACCCGGCCCTCGATGATCTTGGGCAGCGCCGCCTCGGGCTTGCCCTCCTCCTTGGCCGTGGCCTCGGCGACGCGCCGCTCGTTCTCGACGGTCTCGGCGTCGATCTCGTCGCGGGTGAGCACGCCGGGGCTGAACGCCGCGACGTGCATCGCGATGTCACGGGCCGTCGCGGCGTCGCCGCCCTTGGTCGCGACGAGGACACCGATCTGCGCGGGCAGGTCGGGGCTCGTCTTGTGCAGGTAGGACACGACGTGCTCGCCCTCGAGGCGGGCGACCCGCTTGACCTCGATCTTCTCGCCGATGGTGGCGTTGGCGTCGTCGAGCAGGGCCTTGACGGTGCGGCCGTCGGCCAGGGTCGAGTCGAGCAGCGCGTCCGCGTCGGCGGCCTTCGTGGCCACGGCCTGCGCGAGCACCTCGTCGGCGAGCGCGATGAAGCGCTCGCCCTTGGCGACGAAGTCGGTCTCGCACAGGACCTCGACGAGGCTGCCCTCGCCGTCGGCCGCGCTGGCGGTGACCAGGCCGTTGGAGGCCGTGCGGCCCTCACGCTTGGTCACGCCCTTCTGGCCCTTGACCCGGAGGATCTCCTCGGCCTTGGCCATGTCGCCGTCGGCCTCGTCCAGAGCCTTCTTGACGTCCATCATGCCGGCCGCGGTCTTCTCGCGGAGCGCCTTGATGTCAGCGGCGGTGTAGTTCGCCATGGGTTCCTATCGCTCGTTTCCGTAGGTGTCGGACGGGGAGGGTGTCAGGCCTTGTCCGCGCCGGCGGGCTCGGCCTGCTCGGCGTCGGCCGGGGCGTCGACGGCCTCGGCCGCAGGGGCCTCGGTGGTCTCGGCGGCCTCGGCCTCGGGTGCCTCGGTGGTCTCGACCGCAGCGGCCTCGGTGGCCTCAGCGGCCTCGGGCGCCGTGGCGGCGGCGGTCTCGCCGGCCTCCGGGGCGACCTGCTCGGCGGCCTGCTCCGCGTCGCCGCCGAGGAGCTCGCGCTCCCACTCCGGCAGCGGCTCCTCGCCCTGGGTCTCCGCGCCCGTGGCGGCCTGGCCGCCCGAGCGGGCGATGAGGCCGTCGGCGACGGCGTCGGCGATGACCCGGGTCAGGAGGGTGACCGAACGGATCGCGTCGTCGTTGCCCGGGATCTTGTAGTCGACCTCGTCGGGGTCGCAGTTCGTGTCGAGGATCGCGATGACCGGCAGGTTGAGCTTGCGGGCCTCGTCGACGGCGAGGTGCTCCTTCTTGGTGTCGACGATCCACACGGCCGAGGGGACCTTGCCCATCGAGCGGATACCGCCGAGGGTCTTCTCGAGCTTGTCCTTCTCACGCTTCATCATGAGGAGCTCCTTCTTGGTGCGGCCGGAACCGGCCACGTCCGCGAAGTCGATCTCCTCGAGCTCCTTGAGGCGGGTGAGCCGCTTGGAGATCGTCTGGAAGTTCGTGAGCATCCCACCGAGCCAGCGGTGGTTGACGTAGGGCATCCCGACCCGGGTCGCCTGCTCGGCGATGGGCTCCTGCGCCTGCTTCTTCGTGCCGACGAAGAGGATGGTGCCGCCGTGGGCGACGGTCTCCTTGACGAACTCGTAGGCGTTGTTGATGTAGGTCACCGACTGCTGCAGGTCGATGATGTAGATGCCGTTGCGCTCGGTCATGATGAAGCGCTTCATCTTCGGGTTCCACCGGCGGGTCTGGTGCCCGAAGTGGACGCCGCTCTCGAGGAGCTGGCGCATGGTGACGACGGCCATCGTCGTTCTCCTTGCTGTGAGGTTGTCAGTTACGTCGGTGCGGACCGAGCCCCGAGGGGTGGCCGCACCTGCCTGGCGTCCTGACGCACCCCGGACGGACGTGGTCGCTGGGGACCGCATCCGCCACTGCCGTGGTGCGTCCCTGCTCGGAGAAGCTCCTCGCAGGAGGAAGACGCGCGAAATGTCGGCGCCCGCGTGCACGCACACGAGAGCCATCGGTCATGGTACGTGGGGCGAGGCTCGGAGACGAAATCGCGGCGACGGCGCCCTACTCGATCTGGGTGCCGCAGAGGGCGCCGAACGCGCCACCCTCCTTCTCCGTCGCGAAGGTGACGATGTACTCCCCCGGAGCCTCGCCGAGCTCGGCGGCCCGCTGGATGACGTACTCGGCGACGAAGGCCCGCTGCTGCGGCGCGAAGACGCCGTAGAAGGACGAGCCGAGCCCCATGCAGCTGGCGTGGTCCACCGCGGGCGGAGCCGTGTAGGCGCCGGCGGCCGCCGACGGCGCTGTCGCTACCGCGGCGAGGACGACGAGGGCGAGGGCTGCGGGGGCCGGGGCTGCGCGGCGGAGCATCCCCCGAGGCTAGTGCGGGCGACGCCGACGCAGAATGGCCCGACCGAGCCCCTGCCGCGGACCGACGGGCGCGGAGTAGCCTCTCGGCCTCGTGGGGAGGATCGCCGACGTCATCGCGCCACCGCGGATGGGCACCGCGTTCCGCTGGAACCTGGGGTCCTCCTGGGCCGGCCAGATCGGCGACGGCGTGGCGCTCGCCGCGGGCCCGCTGCTCGTCGCCTCGCTGACCCGGGAGCCGGTGCTCATCGCGGCGGCGGCGATGGTCCAGCGCCTGCCCGCGCTCGCCCTCGGCCTGTACGCCGGCGCCGTCGTCGACCGCGTGGACCGCCGCGCCGTCGTCCTCGTCGCGAACCTGGCGCGCGTGCTCGTCCTCGGCGTGCTCGTCACGACGATCCTCACCGGCGGCGTGTCGATCGGGCTGTTGCTCGGAGTCCTGTTCGTCGTCGGCATCGCCGAGCTCTTCGCCGACACGAGCTGGCGTGCCGTCCTGCCGATGATCGTGCCCCCGGCCGACCTCGGGATCGCCAACGCCCGCCAGATGTCCGGGTTCCTCGTGGGCAACCAGCTGCTCGGCCCGGCCGTCGGGGCCGGCCTGTTCGCGCTCGGGGCGGCCGTCCCCTTCGGGCTGCAGGCCGGCGCGCTGCTCCTGGCCGCCGGGCTGTTCACCCGGGTCAGGCTGCCGGCCGAGCACCGCGCCCGCCCGAGCCAGCACGTCGGCCGGGACATCGTCGACGGGCTGCGCTGGATCCGCCACCACGCCGCCGTGCGGACTCTGACCCTGGTCATCCTCGCCTTCAACATCACCTGGGGCGCACCCTGGGGCGTCCTCGTCTACTGGGCCCAGGAGCGGCTCGGGGTCGACGCCATCGGCTTCGGGCTCCTCACGACGGCCACGGCGGCCGGTGGCATCGTCGCGGTCCTCTCCTACGGTCGCCTCGAGCAGCGGGTGCCGCTCGGGCGGCTCATGAAGGGCTGCCTGCTCCTGGAGGTCCTCACCCACCTCGCACTCGCGGTGACGACGGTGTGGGTGGTCGCCCTCGCCATCATGGTCGTCTTCGGCGCGTACGCCTTCGTCTGGGCGTCGCTGTCGTCCGCGGTCCGCCAGCGCGCAACCCCGATCGCCTACCAGGGCCGCGTCGGCAGCGTGTACTGGGTGGGCCTGGTCGGCGGGCTGCTCATCGGGCAGGGGCTCGGCGGGCTCATCGCCGACCGGTTCGGGCCGGCCGCCCCCTTCTGGTTCGCGGCCGTCGGGGCCGGGCTGACCCTGGCGCTCGTCTGGCGACGGCTCGACAGCATCGCGCACGCCGACGCCGGCTCCGCATAACCTGCCAGGCATGCCCTCAACGCCCGGCCACCCCGCGCTCGCTCCCTTCGGCACGACGATCTTCACGACGATGAGCGCGCTGGCCCTCGAGCACCACGCGGTGAACCTCGGCCAGGGCTTCCCCGACTCCGACGGGCCGCAGGAGGTGCTGGACGCCGCCGTGGAGGCGATCCGGTCCGGGCGCAACCAGTACCCCCCGGGCGCGGGCCTGCCCGAGCTGCGCCGGGCCGTCGCCGAGCACCAGGACCGGTTCTACGGGCTGCGCCTCGACCCCGCCGCCGAGGTCCTGGTCACCGTCGGAGCGACCGAGGCGATCTTCCTCGCGATGACCGCGCTCGTCCGCCCGGGCGAGGAGGTCGTGACGTTCGAGCCGTACTACGACAGCTACGCCGCCACCGTCGCGCTCGCCGGTGGGGTGCGGCGGACGTCGGTGCTCCGCTTCCCCGACTTCGCCGTCGACGAGGCCTCGCTGCGGGCCGCGTTCTCGGACCGGACGCGGGTCGTGCTGCTCAACACGCCGCACAACCCCACGGGCAAGGTGTTCACCCGCGCGGAACTCGAGCTCATCGCGGAGCTCGCCGTCGAGTACGACGCCTGGGTCGTCACCGACGAGGTCTACGAGCATCTGACCTTCGACGGGGCCGAGCACATCCCCATGGCGACCCTGCCAGGCATGCGCGAGCGCACCCTGACCATCTCGTCGGGAGGCAAGACGTTCGCGGCGACGGGCTGGAAGGTCGGCTGGGTGTCCGGGCCGGCGGTGGCGATCCGCGCGCTGGAGGCCGTCAAGCAGTTCACGACCTTCGGGGCGTCCGGGCCGTTCCAGCCGGCAGTGGCCGTCGGTCTCGGACTGCCCGACCGCGTCTTCAGCGACCTGGCCCGCACCTACGCCACCGCCCGGGACCGGCTCGTCGCCGGGCTGCTCGAGGCCGGGCTCGAGGTCGCACCCAGCCGGGGGACGTACTTCGTCGTCGCCGACGTCGCCTCGCTCGGGGCCACCGACGCACGGCAGTTCTGCCTCGACCTCCCGGCTCGCGCGGGCGTCGCCGGGGTGCCGGTCTCGGCCTTCCACGACGACGAGGACGCGGCCCGCACTCTCGTCCGGTTCGCGTTCTGCAAGCGGCTCGAGGTCATCGACGAGGGGTGCCGGCGCCTGCGGGCGCTGCGCGACGGCTGACCGTTCGGCGTCCCCTGGGCGCTTGTCCACAGGTGCGGCGGGTCCGTCGGGTCGTCCCCAGATGCTCCGCCGCCCCTGGTGCGTCCCACGCGGTCCCGCGAGCCTGCGGGCATGACACAGACCTCCCTCGCCCTGACCCTGGCCGCGGCCGTCACCCTGACCGCCGGTGCGGTGACCGCGCTCGGCCTCCCGGGCGCGGGGGGCGCGGCCGGTCCCCCGGTGCCGGCCCCGCCCGCCTCTGTGGCGCCGCCCTCGGCGTCCGTGCCACGGTGGGTCTGGCCGCTGGCTCCGCGGCCGCAGGTCCTGCGCCCGTTCCTCGCGCCGGCCTCCGCGTGGGGGCGCGGGCACCGCGGGCTGGACCTCTCGGCTCGCCCGCGCGCACCGGTGCACGCCGTGGCCGGCGGCGTGGTCACCCATGCGGCACGACTCGCCGGTCGAGGCACCGTCACCGTCACCCACCCGGGCGGGGTGCGCAGTACCTACGAGCCCGTGGAGCCCGCTGTCGCCGTCCGTGACCGGGTGGCCGCCGGCGAGCTGATCGGCCACCTCGAACCGACGCCCGCGGGGCACTGCCCGGTCGAGTGCCTGCACCTCGGGGCCATCCGCCAGGGCTACGTCGACCCGCTCCCCTTCCTGGCTGGGGGGCGGGTCCGGCTGTTCCCGCTGAATGGGCGCGCGGCCGCAGCCGCGGCGGCGGTCAGAGAGCGGGCGGGCCCAGCGGCGGGCCCGCCATCGCGGTCACCCAGCCGTCCAGTGCGGTCGGCGCCACGAGCGGGACACCGTTGGCCTTCATCCAGGAGGCGGTCACGGCCACGACGACGACCACCACGAGGACGGCCACGATGAAGAGGAGCAGGCGACGGCGGATGCGGCGCGTGCCGTGCTCTTCCTGACGCGTGGCCTCGCGGGCTTCGGCTCGCGAACGCGGCGCCTCGTCCTCGGCGGGGGGGCCGGCCAGGTCCTCCGCCGCCTTCTCCTCCGGGGTGAGGGGCTGGGGACGCGGGCGCCGCCGAGGCGGGGCGACCGCCCCCTCCTCGCGCCAGGACGCCTCGTCCAGGGGCGGGATGATCGCCTCCATGTACTCCGCCCGCGGGGCAGGTGACTCGGGGGCACCCGCCGCGGCCGGAGCCGCACCACGCACCGGCGGAGCAGGCCGGGCCACCGGGGGCGTGACCGGGGCGTCCGCGCCGGGGATGCCGTAGGGGTTCGACGCCACCCGAGGGGTTGCCTTCGCGACCGGCACGTCCGCGAGCCGCCGCTCCGTCGCCGCGTCCGCGCCCGGCCTGATGACTGCCGGGGGGTCGACCGGCACGTCGCCCCCCGTGGTGGGCCGGGTCGGTGCCGGTGCCACCGGCTCGGGCGCCGCCTCGATGTCGGGTTCGGACGCTTCGTCCTGTGCAGTGGTGACCGGGTCGCCCTGGTCGGACTCCGCAGCGGACTCGGGCTCGGCGTCGCGGGCGGCGCCGTCCACCTCGCCCGTCTCGGGTGGGGTGTCGTGGTCGTCACCCGGTGCGAGCTCCGGCAGCACGTCGTGGCCGGCATCCGCGGACTCGTCGTGCTCCTCCTCCGAGGGCGGCGTCTCGTCCCCGCGGCCGGCAACGTGCTCGTGGCCGTCCGGAGCATCGCCGTCGTCCTCGGCCGGAGCCCAGGCGTCGTCCGCGGCGGGCACCACGTCCTCGTCCACCGAGGCGCGCTCCTCGAGGTCCTCGTCACCCTCCCCCACGTCGGCGCGTTCCTCGTCGGCGGCGGCACGCGCCTCCTCGTCCTCGCCGGGACCCGCGTCCTCGGTGTCGTGGTCGTCCTGGTCCTGCGCCTCGACCTCGTCGGGGCTCACGTCGTCGGTGTCGGCCGGCGCCCAGGCCTGGTCCGCGGGAGCGGGCTCCCCGCCGTCCTCGTGGATCTCCGCAGCCGGCACCGCCTCCGCGTCCTCGGACGGGACCCACACCTCCTCCGCGACCGGCACGACATCCTCATCGACCGGAGCAGCCTCCTCGACGGGCACGGTCTCCTCGGCGCTCTCGTGCTCATCCGGAGCGGACGCCACGTTCTCATCCGCGAGCTCAACGGGCACCGCATCGTCGTCCTCGGACGGGACCCACACCTCCTCCGCGACCGGCACGACATCCTCATCGACCGAAGCGGCCTCCTCGACGCCCTCGTGGTCCTGCGCCGGCGAGGCCTCGGACTCGTCCGCGGCCATCGCCTCGACGGGGACGTCCTCCTCCGCGTCCTCGGACGGGACCCACGACTCCTCCGCGACGAGAGCGACCTCCTCATCGACCGGAGCGGCCTCCCCGACGCCCTCGTGGTCCTGCGCCGGCGAGGCCTCGGACTCGTCCGCGGCCATCGCCTCGACGGGGACGTCCTCCTCCGCGTCCTCGGACGGGACCCACGACTCCTCCGCAACGGGCGCGACCTCCTCATCGACCGAAGCGGCCTCCCCGACGCCCTCGTGGTCCTGCGCCGGCGAGGCCTCGGACTCGTCCGCGCCCATCGCCTCGACGGGGACGTCCTCCTCCGCGTCCTCGGACGGCACCTCCTCGGCGACGGGCGCGACATCGTCATCGACCGGCACGGCCTCCCCGACGCCCTCGTGGTCCTGCGAAAGAGAGGCCTCGTCCTGGTCCGCGCCCATCGCCTCGACGGGGACGTCCTCCTCCGCGTCCTCGGACGGCACCTCCTCGGCGACGGGCGCGACATCGTCATCGACCGGCACGGCCTCCCCGACGCCCTCATGGTCGTCGTGGTCGTCGTGGTCGTCGTGGTCGTCGTGGTCGTCGTGATCTTCGTGGTCCTGCGCCAGAGACGCCTCGTCCGCGTCCGCTACCACCGCCTCGACAGGAACGTCGTCCGCGTCCTCGGACGGGGCCCACGCCTCGTCCGCGACGGGCGCCAGCTCCTCGACGTCCCCGTGCTCGTACTCGTGACCGTCCGCAGCCGGTTCCTCGTGGGCTGCGGGCCCCGAGTCCTCGGGCGAGGGTGTCTGCTCGGGCGTGGCGGTGGTGGGCTCGACCGGCGCGACCGGGCTGGCCCACTCGCGGTCCGGCTCGCTCCGGCCCCACATGTCGTCGCTGACCGGCGCCCCGTGGGTGGCCTGGGACGCCGCACTGCCCGGCTCGGGCTCCACCGGCGGACTCGTCGGCGTGGCGGAACGTCCCCCACGCCAGCCCCGCAGCAAACGGCCCGCCCGACCCCGCTCCCGCGCCTGGGTCTCCTCGGCGGGCGGCTCCTGCTCCCGAGGGGCTGGAGTGCGTTCGCGGCCCCCGCCCCCGGACTTGGGCTCGACGTACATCCGCCGGAACTCCGAGACCCACTCCGGGATGTCGGCGAACCTCTCTTCACTGCCGAGCGGGCGAACGGGAGGCCGGGGTCCGGTTGCGGGCCCCGGCATGGTCGGCTCCTCGGAATCGCTGCCCGCCTCGGACGCCGAGCCGTTGCCCTGCCAGTCGTCGTCCGGCTCCGCCTCGTTCGCCGGCTCGTAGGGCTCCGCGCCGCCGGTCCCGTGGGGCGACAGCGTCGTCTCGTCCTCGTTCTCAGGCACGGGGGTGCGCCTGAGCGAAGGACCGCTTGAGTCGGTCGACGGACACGTGGGTGTAGATCTGGGTGGTCGCGAGCGACGCGTGGCCCAGCAGCTCCTGGACGAGGCGGAGGTCGGCGCCGCCCTCGAGCAGGTGGGTGGCCGCGCTGTGTCGCAGCCCGTGCGGGCCGAGGTCCGGGGCGTCGGGCACGTGGCTGAGCAACCGGTGGACGACGTCGCGCACCTGGCGCTGGTCTGCGCGGCGACCGCGACGACCGAGCAGGAGCGCCGCGCCGCTCGAGTCCGTCGCGAGCCGGGGGCGACCCTCGCGGAGCCAGTCACGCACGGCCTCACCGGCGGGGACCCCGAACGGGACCCGGCGTTCCTTGTCCCCCTTGCCCACGACGCGGACGACCCTGGCCTCGAGGTCGACGTCGTCGATGTCGAGGCCGACGAGCTCGCCGACCCTGATGCCGGTGCCGTACAGCAGCTCGAGCGCGGCGCGGTCCCGCAGGTGCACCGGGTCGTCGTCGTCCGCCGCGACGGTCGCCACGTCCAGGAGGGCCGCGGCCGAGCGTTGGGCGAGCACTGGGGGCAACGTGCGATGCCGTTTGGGTGCTGACAGCCTGAGGGAGGGGTCGCGCTCCAGCCGCCCGGTACGCTCACACCACCGGAAGAAGGCGCGGAGCGAGGCCGACGTGCGGGCCAGGGTCGCGCGCGCGGCACCCCCCCGGGCCACCGTGCCCAGCCAGGCGCGCAGATCGGCCAGGGTGACCGTGCGCAGCGACGCGTCGTCGGTCGCGCCGGCGGCGTCGAGGAACGCACCGACATCGCGCACGTAGGCGCGGACGGTGTTGTCGGCGCGCCCCCGTTCCGAACGCAGATGGCGCTCGAACGCGGTGAGCGCCTCCGAACGGGCGACAGTCACTCGCACACCGTGTCACCACATGGGCCTCACGCGCAACGGATTGCGCCACAAACACCGCTGTGTCATAGGCCGCCGGGCGCGCTGCCCTGGACCGAGCCCCGGGCCTTGCGCCACCGGTGGCCGTCGCCCTCGAGAAGCCCCAGCATCTCGAGGACGACGACCGCCCGCGTGACGGCTGCCTGGTCGACCCCGGCACCCACCGCGAGCCGGTCGAGGTCGGCCCAGCGGCGCAGCGGAGCCGCGGCCCAGACCCGCCGTTCGGCCTCGGTGAGCGAGTCGGTGGCTCGGGTCCGGCCCGTGCGCCTCGGGGCGGTGGCCTCGCCGATCGGCGCCGCGAGGTCGAGGACGTCGGCGACATCCGTGACGAGGACGGCGCCGTCCTCGCGGACCAGCTGATGGGTGCCGGCCGACGTCGCGCTCGTCACTGGCCCGGGGACGGCGCCGACCGGACGGTGGACGCGGCGAGCCTCGCCGGCCGTGGAGAGCGACCCGGAGCGCAGGCTCGCCTCGACGACGACGGTGGCCCGGGCGAGGGCGGCGATGATGCGGTTGCGCGCGAGGAACCGCCCCGGGAACGGCACCGCGCGCGGCGGAACCTCGCTGACGACGAGACCCTGCTCGAGGACCTGGCCGAGCAGCCGCTCATGGGCCTGCGGATAGGACCGGTCGACGCCGCACGCGAGCACCGCGACCGTGTCGCCACCGGCGGCGAGCGCCCCGCGGTGGGCGGCGGCATCGACCCCGAACGCCGCCCCGCTGATGACGACCCAGCCGCGGGACGCCAACCCCTCCCCTAGCTCGGCCGCGACCCGTTGGCCATAGGCGCTGCAGGCCCGGGCACCGACGACGGCGACCGAGCGCTCCGCGAGGTCGTCGAGCCGCCGGTCCCCCCGGACGTACAGGCAGTACGGCGGATGCTCGAGCGCGTCGAGACCGAGGGGCCACTCGGCATCCCCCGGCAGGACGACCCGGGCGCGGGCCTTCTGGACATCGCCGGCGATCCTGTCGACGTCGAGCTCGGGGACGCGCACGTAGAGGTCGCGGTCGGAGCCGGCGGCGCGGTGCCGGATCGCCTGCAGGGTGGCGACGCCGCCCTGGTCGGCCAGCAGCTGCCGGATCGTCCCGTTCGCGGGCTCCACGAGCTCGGAGATCGCGGCACGGGCCCAGCGCTCCTCGGCCTCGAGCGGCGACGGGGCAGGCGTGCCGGTCACGCCGCCACCGCCTCGCCGCGCCGTAGCGTCAGGCCGAGCGCGACGTCGTCGCGGGAGGGCACCGCGCGGCCCCCGAGGTCGGCCGAGGACCACGCGACCCGCAGGACGCGGTCGTACCCGCGCAGCGTGATGCGTCCGGTGTCGAGGGCGTGGTCGATGACGGCGGTGCTGCCGGGCGGCAACCGGTACGGCGGACGACGCAGGACGTGGCCGGGCACGAGCCCGTTGACCCGCCACCCTCCGGCGGCCCACCGCTCGGCCTGGACGGCGCGCGCGGCCCGCACCCGCGCGGCGACGTCGTGGCTGGACTCCCCGGTGGCGTCGCCGAAGGCGGCGGGCCGGACGGGCGGCACATGGACCTGGAGGTCGACACGGTCCAGGAGCGGGCCGGACAGCCGGGCGGCATAGGTGCGGATCTCGCGGGCGGAGCACACGCACTCGATGGCTTTGCCGTACGACATCCCGCAGGGGCAGGGGTTGGCTGCCAGGACGAGCAGGAAGCGGGCCGGGTACCGCACGACCTGCCGGGCGCGGGCGATGACGACCTCACCGGACTCCAACGGCTGGCGAAGGGTCTGGAGCACCCCGGGCTTGAACTCGGGTGCCTCGTCGAGGAACAGCACACCGTGGTGGGCCCGGGAGACGGCGCCCGGCATCGCCATGCCGGTCCCCCCACCGGCCAGCGCGGCCGTCGACGTGCTGTGGTGCGGCGCCACGAAGGGCGGGGTGCGGTCGAGGTCGGTGACGTCGCCGACCGGCGCGACGAGGGAGCGGACGGCGTGGACCTCGAGAGCCTCGGAACGGGTCAACGGCGGCAGCACCGTGACCAGGCGCTCGGCCAGCATCGTCTTGCCGACCCCGGGAGGCCCGGACATCAGCAGGTGGTGGCCACCGCTGGCCGCGAGCTCGAGGGCCGCCCGGGCCTCGGGCTGGCCCACGACGTCGGCGAGGTCGACGCCGGAGGCAGGCGGCCGCGCGTCGGGGGGCCGGCGCTCGGCGACGGGGATGGTGGCTCCGTGCGCGGCCTCGGCGTACCAGGCGAGGACGTCGGCGAGCGTCGCGGCGCCGTGCACCGTGACGCCGTCGACGAGCTGCGCCTCGGCGACGTTCTCGTCGGGCACGACGACATGCCGCACTCCCCGGCGGGCGGCGTCCAGGACCGAGGGCAGCACCCCCCGGACCCCGCGCAGCCGCCCGTCGAGGGAGAGCTCGCCGAGGTGCACGACCTCCTCGGCGACCCCACGTGCCACCACACCGGCCGCGGTGAGGACGGCCACGGCGATCGCGAGGTCGAACGCCGAGCCGCGCTTGGGGATCGAGGCCGGGGACAGGTTGACGGTGACGCGATGCGGCGGCACGGGGACGCCGATGTTCGCGGCGGCCGCGCGGATGCGGTCGCCGGCCTGCGCGCACGCAGTGTCGGGCAGGCCCCCGACGATGAAGCACGGCAGCCCCTGCGCGATGTGCGCCTCGACGTCGACGAGGGTCCCGTCGAGCCCCGTGAGCGAGACCGACCGGGTGCGCCCGAGCCCGAGCGTCACGACCCCACCCCGACGACGTGCCGGATCTCGGCCGGACGGCCCGGGCGGCAGAGCACCCCGACGACGTCGACCCGCAGGGCACCCGGGTGGAGCCCGCGCGCGTGGACGTAGGCGGCCGCGAGCCGGCGCAGCCGGAGGGCCTTGGCGAGCGTGACGGCCTCGACGGGGTCACCGAAACCGGTGCCGCGCCTCGTCTTGACCTCGCACACGACGAGGCACGGACCGTCGGCGGCGACGATGTCGACCTCCCCGTGCTCGCACCGCCAGTTGCGGTCGAGCACCTCCAGCCCCCGCTCGCGCAGGTACCGCGCCGCGAGGTCCTCGCCGTACCTGCCGAGACGCACCCGCGCGGGGGCGGGGGCCGAGACCGCCGCCTCGTCTGTTCGTGCTCGTGGTGTCGCCATGCCCCGAGCCAAGCGAGGAGTGCCTCGACCCGCCACGGCCTCCGACGGATCTGTGGACGACGGAGCCCGCACGCGGGGCCTGTGGACGACGGGGCCACCCGCCGCCCCGGGCGATGCGGCCTAGAACTCGCCCTTGGGCAGCTCGAGCTCGCTCTTCGCCAGCTCCTCGACGTTGACGTCCTTGAACGTCACGACACGCACCGTCTTCGCGAACCGCGCGGGCCGGTAGATGTCCCACACCCACGCGTCGTGCATCGTGACGTCGAAGAACACCTCTCCCCCGTCCGAGCGCACCGCCACGTCGACGCTGTTGCACAGGTAGAAGCGGCGCTCGGTCTCGACGACGTGGCTGAACAGGCCGACGACGTCGCGGTACTCGCGGTACAGCGCGAGCTCCGCCTCGCTCTCGTACTTCTCGAGGTCCTCCGAGCTCATCGCTCTCCTGCCGGCATCAGATCGGTCACGTGGTCATTCTCGTGCATCGCGCCGGGCAGTCGCCACGACCGGCGGTGCCACGGCGAGGGGCCGTGGAGGCGCAGGGCCTCCAGGTGGTCCGGCGCGGCGTACCCCTTGTTGCCCACCCAGCCGTAGGCGGCGTGCTCGCCGTCCTCGGCCCCGAGTCCGACCATGATCTCGTCGCGGGTCACCTTCGCGAGGACACTCGCGGCGGCCACCGACGAACACGTGAGGTCGGCCTTGATCATCGTCGTGACCGGCGGGGTCACGACGGCGTCCTCGTGGGCGAACGCGAGGAGGCCGACGTCCTCCGGCGCGGTGAGCCAGTCGTGGTTGCCGTCGAGGATGACGAGGTCCGGGCGGACCGCGCAGGCAGCGAGCGCCCGGGTGCCGGCGAGGCGGAGGGCCGCGATGATCCCGACGGCGTCGATCTCCTCGGCGCTCGCGTGGCCCACGGCATGGCACAGCGCCCACCGCTGGATGCGGGGCACCATCGCCTCCCGCGCGTGCGGCTGCAGCAGCTTGGAGTCACGGACGCCCTGCGGTGCGGTGCGGCACGTCTCGTCGATGACGACGACCCCCACGGTCACGGGACCGGCGAGGGCGCCGCGGCCCACCTCGTCCATCCCGGCCAGGACCCGGTGCCCGTCGCGCTGCAGGGCCCGCTCGACCCGCAGGTTCGGGCGGCGCGAGCGCGGTGCCGGGCTCACGGCTGCGCGGGGGCCGACGGGACGCCCGCGAACGCGGCCTGGTAGTCGGAGAGCCACGCGAACCGCGTGAACGGCCAGACGACGGCGACGGCCCGCCCCGTGACCCGGTCGACGGGCACCGAGCCGTCGGTGCCGTCGCCGGCGGGGTCGTGGAACCGGGAGTCCTCACTGTCGGAGCGGTGGTCGCCCATGACCCAGACGCGGTCGGCGGGCACGGTGATGTCGAAGGTCATCGAGCTGGGGACGTCGCCGGTGTGGACGTACGGCTCGTCGACGGGGACGCCGTTGACGGTGAGGCGCCCCTGGGCGTCGCAGCACTCGACGCGGTCGCCCGGGAGGCCGACGACGCGCTTGATCAGGTGGTCCTCGGACTCGCTCGGCAGCAGCCCGACGAAGACGAGCACGTCGTGCACCGCGCCGGCGACCCCGGTGCGCTCGTCCGACGGCGGGCCGGAACCCAGCCAGTCGCCGGGGTCCTCGAAGACGACGACGTCGCCGTGCTGGAGGTCGATCGGGGTGGGCGTCAGCTTCGAGACGACGACCCGGTCGCCGACGAGGAGGGTGTTCTCCATCGAGCCCGACGGGATGAAGAACGCCTGGAGGAACCACGTCTTGACGACGAACGACAGCACCATCGCCATGACGAGGACGAGTGCGACCTCCTTGACCGCGGCACCCACCCAGCGGCCCATCGAGGTCGCGCGGTCCTTCGGCGACGGCTCGTCGACGCCCTCGCGCGCCTGCTCGGGGGCGCTCACGCCGGAGGCCTGGGCGCCGTCACCGGGCCGACCCGGGTCAGGGGCCAGTAGCGCCAGAGGACCGTGCCGACGACATCACCCGCCGCCTCGTCGGCCGGGACGAGGAGCAGGGCCCCCCGGTCGTCCTCGACGAGGGCGACGTCACCGGCCTCGGTGCTGCGGTCGGTCTTCAGGACGAGCACACGGTCTCCTGGCTCGAAGGTCGGCTCGAAGGCGGCCGAGGGGACGACGTAGGACTCGAGGACGACACCGCGGACGACCGCGGCGACGACGAGCCCGACGGCGATGGTCGCGAGCACCCGGGGACGCCGCGACCCGGCACTCGCCGCGAGGGCGGGGGCCGGGTCGGTGCGTGAGGGGGCCGTCACTCCGCCGAGGGTAGTCCCCCGACCTGCGAGGACCCCCCGGGGCCCGCGGTGGGTCGTCAGACCTTCGCGGGGGTGTCGCGCTTCTCGCGGATCTTGGCGGCCTTGCCGCGCAGGTCGCGCAGGTAGTACAGCTTCGCGCGGCGGACGTCACCACGGGTGACGACCTCGATCTTGTCGACGACCGGGGTGTGCAGCGGGAAGGTCCGCTCGACGCCGACACCGAAGGAGACCTTGCGGACGGTGAAGGTCTCGCCGACGCCACCGCCGTGGCGACGGATGACGACGCCCTTGTAGACCTGGATACGCGAACGCGTGCCCTCGACGACCTTGACGTGCACGTTGACCGTGTCGCCGGCGCGGAAGTCGGGGATGTCGCTCTTCATCGACGCGAGGTCGATGTCGTCGAAACGCTGCATGACGGATGTCGCTTTCTCGCGGGCTGCCACAGGTCATCCGCGGATCTCGGTGCTGCTCTGGTTCGTTCGGGGCGTCCTGCCGGGCCTCATGCCGGGTCGGACCGGGGTCCGGGGCACTCCCCCTGCGGCGGGGGCCGTTCGTCGACGGGACGCAGCGACCCAGTCTGCCAGAGGTGACGCGCCGCCACGAAATCCGCACCGGGCCGGGCCCACCTATCCTGCACCGGTGACGATCGACCCCGGACTCCCCGTCGCCCTGGCCGTCGTCCTGCTTCTCGGGGTGACGGTCGCCGGCTACGTCGCGGGACGGATCGCCCGGCCGGCCTCGCCGGTCCTGGCGATGGCCCGCGCGATCGGGCAGCTGGGGGTCGCAGCAGTCGTCATCACCGTCGTGGTCCGCTCGGTCCTGCTGTCGGTGCTGCTGCTGTGCGTGATGTTCGCTGTCGCGGTCGTGACGACCACGGGGCGGGTCGAGGCGCGCGGGGCGTGGCAGTGGGCGACGGTCGCGATGCTGGCGGGGCTCCTGCCCGTGGTGGTCGTCGTCCTCGCGACGCGCACCATCCCGCCGACCGGGATCGCGCTCATCCCCGTCGTCGGCATCATCACCGGCAACACGATGAACGGGCACACCCTGGTGTGCCGGCGGGCGTTCGCCGCGTTGCGTGAGGAGCAGGGGCAGTACGAGGCGGCGCTGTCGCTCGGCCTCACCCGCGCCCAGGCGGTCGGGGAGGTCATCCACCGGCGGGTGCCCGAGGCGCTCGTACCGGGGCTCGACCAGGTGCGGACGGCGGGGCTCGTCACGCTGCCCGGTGCGTTCATCGGGGTGCTGCTCGGCGGCGGGACCCCGGCGCAGGCCGCGGCGGCGCAGGTCCTCGTCCTCGTCGGCATCATGGCGGCGCAGACGGTGACGGCGGTCGTGGCGGAGGACCTCATCGGGCGCGGGCTGCTGCTGCCCGCGGACCTGCGGGAGTCGCTGCGGCCCTGAGCCGGCGCCGGCCGCCGGACCGCGCCGTTGCTCCCCCGTCCGAGGCCGGGACGGTCAGGGGCGGCGGCGTTTGGTGAGGTCGACCGTGCCGGGCCAGGCGCCCTCCCCGGGGACCGGGCGGTAGCCGGAGCGGCGGTAGCGGCGGATGTTCGCCGGCACCGCGCTGCTCGTGTTGAGCCAGTACGTCGAGACCGAGGGCGGCGCCCCTGCCTCCGCCAGCTCCAGGAGGGCCCGGCCGATCCCGCGCCCCTGGAGGTCCGGGGCGACCATCAGCCGCCCGGTCTCCCAGACCGTCGGGTCCCCCGGCCGCACCCGCCCCCGCACGGACGCGACGAGACGCCCCGGCGCCCCGCCGTCGGCGCGCACCCGGGCCACCCAGGTGGTCCATCCGGCGAGCCCGGCCACCGTGTCGTCGAGGGACTCCTCCAGGGGCGGGATGGCCCAGCCTCCGGAGACCATGAGCTCGGGCACCCAGCAGGCGCGCTGGAGGACGACGAGCTCGGCCGCGTCGGCCGGTGCCGCGACCCGGACGTCGAGGTCGTCGAGCCCCGCGACGGCCGCGGCCGCGGCCGCGAGGTCGGGGCGGCGGGCCGCCGTCCGCGCCACCCGCTGCTCGTGCCGCCAGCGCTCGATGGCGCCGTGGTCCCCCGAGAGGAGGACCGGGGGGACGTCGCGCACGGTGCCGCCGTCGTCCCACGACGCGGGGCGGGTGTAGACGGGGTACTCGAGCAGCCCGCCCTCGTGCGACTCCTCGACGAGCGACTCGGCGTTGCCGACCACCCCGGGCAGCAGGCGCCCGACCGCCTCGACCATCGCGAGGACGGCCACCTCCCCGCCGTTGAGCACGTAGTCGCCGAGCGAGACGACGGTGACCGGCATCCGCTCGGCCGCGTGCTCGTACACCCGCTCGTCGAGGCCCTCGTAGCGTCCGCACGCGAACGCGAGCCAGGGCTCGGCGGCCAGCCGGTGCGCCATCGCCTGGGTGAACGGGACACCTCCCGGGCCGGGCACGATCAGGTGCGGGACCGGGGCGGCGTCGGTGGCCCCGGCGCGCGTGACGTGGGCGAGCGCCTCGGCCCACGGCTCGGGCTTCATGACCATCCCGGCGCCGCCCCCGAACGGGCTGTCGTCGACGGTGCGGTGGCGGTCGTGGGTGAAGTCGCGCAGGTCGTGCACGTGCAGGTCGAGGACGCCGTCGCGCCGCGCCTTGCCGATGAGCGAGAGGTCCAGCGGCGCGAGGTACTCGGGGAAGATCGAGACGACGTCGAGGCGCACGACGCTCAGGCCTCGAGGTCGAACAACCCGGGCGGGGCGTCGAGGACCACCCGGCCGCCGGCGACGTCGACCTCGGGCACGAGGGCCGCGACGAACGGCACGAGCCCTTCGCGGCCGTCGGTGAGGCGGACGACGAGGCGGTCCTGGGCGGCGCCCAGCTGGAGCCCGGCCACCTCTCCCAGCGTGGCGCCCGAGGGGTCGACGACGGTGAGGCCGACGAGGTCGGCCTCGGCGTAGGCGTCCTCGTCGTCCTCGGCCACGACGGCCGCGTCGTCGGGGTCCATGACGAGGCGGGTGCCGCGCAGGCCCTCGGCGCCGGTGCGGTCGGGGACCTCCTCGAACGCGAGGAGCCAGACGCCCTGGTGCACCCGGGTGGAGCGCAGGGTGAGCGTGCGGGGCACCCCGGAGCCGGGGTCGGCCTGGGTGGTGAGCACGGCGCCGTCGGCGAAGCGACGCTCCGGCTGGTCGGTGTGCAGCTGCACGGTGACCTCGCCGCGCAGCCCGTGCGGCTTGCCGATCCGGGCGATGACGACGGGTTCGCTCACTGGGTCCTCCTCAAGGACGACGACGGCGGGGCGCCCGGGGAGTCTGCTCCCGGGACGCCCCGCCGTGGTGGACTCGGGTCAGCGGACCCGGTCGGTGTCGACGATGTCGATGCGGACCTGGCGGCCCCCCGACAGCGCACCCATGACGGTGCGCAGGGCACTGGCCGTCCGGCCGGAGCGGCCGATGACCCGGCCGAGGTCCTCGGGGTGCACGCGCACCTCGAGGATCTCGCCGCGGCCACGGTCCCGCGTCCGGACCTGGACCTCGTCCTTGTGGTCGACGATGCCGGTGACGAGGTGCTCGAGAGCCTCCTCGAGCACGGTCAGGCCTTGTCTGCGTCGGCGTCGGTGCCGGCAGCGGCCTCGCCGGACTCGGTCTCGGCAGCAGCCTCGACGGTCTCCTCGGCCTTGGCCTCCTCGACCTTCGGCTCCTCGACCTTGGCCTCCTCGACCTTCGGCTCCTCGGCCGGGGTCTCCTCGGCCTTGGGCTCCTCGGTCTTCTTGGCGGCCTTCTTCTTCGGCGTCGTGGCGCCGGAGCCGTCCGTGGAGGTCTTGCCGGCGGCGGCGAGCGCGGCCTCGTAGAGGTCCTTCTTGGGCGTCTTCGGCTCGGCGACCCGCAGGGTGCCCTCGGTGCCGGGCTCGCCCTTGAAGGTCTGCCAGTCACCGGTGATCTTCAGGAGGGCGGCGACGGCCTCGGTCGGCTGCGCGCCGTTGCCGAGCCAGTACTGCGCGCGCTCGCTGTCGATCTGGATGACCGAGGGGTCCTCGGTCGGGTGGTACTTGCCGATCTCCTCGATCGCCCGGCCGTCCCGCTTGGTGCGGGAGTCCATGACGACGACGCGGTAGAACGGTGCATGGATCTTGCCCATGCGCTTGAGACGGATCTTGACGGCCACTGGTGTGGTCTCCTTGCAGCTGATGAGCACGGCGAGACCGCGCACGGGTTCGCGCGGGGTGCCGACTGCTCGGTGTAGGCGTCCGGTCCGTGCCAAGCGCTGGGCTCGACCGGACGGGTACAGCCCGCCATTCTGCCAGACCTGCGCAGTGCGGCCGAATCCGCCGGAACCCCGCCCCGGCGGTGGGTCAGCGGTTGAGCCAGGCGTCCGGCTCGTCGGCGAGGCGCCGGACGTGCTCCGGGAGGTCGCCGCGCAGGACGTCGGCGAGGGTCGTGCGGTCCAGGACCTCGCGCAGGGCCGCCCGGACGGCGACCCACACCGTCGGCAGGTGCTCGGCGACGCCGTCGTACGCGGTCTCGTGCGGGCGAAGCCCCCGGACCTCGGCCAGCGGGCCGTCGACCGCACGGAAGACGTCGCCGAGGCTGGTCCCGGACGCGGGACGCGCGAGGGCGTAGCCGCCTCTGGCCCCTCGGGTGCTCGTCACGAGGCCTGCGGTGCGCAGGTCGGCGGCGATCGCCTCGAGGAACTTGCGCGGGAGGTCCTGCCGCTGGGCCAGGGTCTCGACGCTGACCGGGCCGCTGCCGTCGCTCTGCGCCGCCGCCAGGATGAGCATGGCCCGGACCGCGTAGTCGGTCCGCGCCGAGATGTCCACGCCCGCATCGTGGCACACGGACGCCCGCCCCGGCCGAGCGCCGGTCCCGGTCAGGCGTAGGGGTCGGTGATCTCGCGCAGATCCTCGAGCGCACCGCGCAGCAGCGTCATCCGGTCGGCGCCCAGGTGGTCTCGCCACTCCTGCTCGATCCGCTCCTCCTCGTCCCGGGCGTGCGGCAGGATCGCCAGCGCCCGGGGCGTCATCCGGACGAGGCGGGCGCGCCCGTCGAGGGGGTCGGCAACCCGTTCGACGTAGCCCGTCCGCTCGAGCCTGTCCACGAGGGCGGTGGCCGTCTGCTTCGCCACCTGCGCCCGCGCGGCGAGGACGCTGAGCCGGGTGCCGTCGGGGTCGATGCCCATGAGCAGACGGGCCTGCGCGACGGTGACGTCGTGGAAGCCGGCCGCGCGGACGGCCTCGAACACCCTGTTCGAGGCGGTGCGGGAGGCGATGAACATCAGCAGGCTGGTCGGGAGCTCTCGTGCCATCGTCACCCTTCACATAGTCCCAGACTCGAACTATAATAGTTCGTGAACAGGACCATCCTAGAGCGGGAGTGGCGATGGATCCGCGGGAGACGGTGACGGTGGACTTCTGGTTCGACCCGGTCTGCCCCTACTCGTGGACCGCGTCCCGCTGGCTGCACGAGACGGCCGCGCGGCGGCCGCTCGTCGTGCGCCACCACGTGATGAGCCTGTTTCTGCTCAACGAGCACCGCACCGACCTCGCCCCCGGCTACCGGCGGTCGGTCGTCGAGTCCAGGGGCCCCGCCCGCGTCGCGACCGCGGTGGCGACCCGGTTCGGCGAGGAGGCGCTCGACGGCTTCTACACCGCCTTCGGCGATTGCGTCTTCGACGTGTGGCGACGGCCGACCGCGGCCGAGTACCGGGACGCGCTGCGGGACTCCCTCCCCCGCGCCGGGCTTCCGGCGGGCTTTGTCGACGCGATGGACACCGAGGAGCATGACAGCGCGATGCGCGCCAGCCACGAAGCCGGGGTGGCGCTCGTCGGTAGCGATGTGGGGACGCCCATCACGAGCCTGGACGGCGTGGCGTTCTCGGGGCCGGTCCTCAACGCGATCCCACGCGGTGACGACGCCCTCAGGGTCTTCGACGGCACCCGGCTCCTCGGCGGGTACCCGCAGTTCTACGAGCTCAAGCGGACCCGGACCCGACCCCCGGTTCTCGCGTGAAGAAGGAGGACTCCATGGCAACGAGGACACCGCCGGAGGCGGACGCCGTGTGGGAGGGCATCGACGAGCAGCTCGCCCGCACCGCCGCGATGCTCGAGTCGCTGTCCACCGACCAGTGGGACCGGCCCTCACTGTGCGATGGCTGGACGGTGCGCCACGTCGCGGCGCACCTGACCCTGCAGGAGCAGTCCTTCGGGGACCTGCTCGGCTTCGTCGCCCGGCACCCCAGGATGTGGCGCAACCTCACCCTCAACGCGACGATCCGGGAGTCCGCCGTCATCCAGGCCGCCGAGCTGACCACCGACGAGATCATCCGCCGGATCCGCGCGGGTGTCGGGTCGCGCCGGCACAACGCCTTCGTCACCCCGCTCGAGAAGCTGACGGACGTGCTCGTCCACAGCCAGGACATGGCGGTGCCGCTCGGCATCGACCTCGCGATGCGACCGGACGCCGGCGCCCAGGCCGGCACCCGCCGGTGGGACACGCGGCGGACCTGGCTCGCCTCCGTGAACCGGCGCCTCCCCCTCGACGGCATCGCCCTCGTGGCCACCGACGCCGACTGGCGTCGCGGCGAGGGCTCGGAGGCCTCCGGTCCGATGGGCGCGATCCTCCTCCTGCTCACCGGGCGACCGGCCGCACTCGACCGCCTCTCGGGCGAGGGGGCCGAGGCCCTGCGAGCACGACTCGATGGCGGGCACCCGAGCCCGCGCAGGTCCCGGCGATGACCCTGCCCGCCGAACCCTGACCCCGAGGAGGCACCGGTGCGCTTCGACCTCGAGACCCGCGCGACACCCGACCAGGTGCGGCGGGCCTTCACCGACTTCACCGACCGACGGCTCCACATCTGGCGTCGGACCCTCGACCCCGCGACCTACGAGCTCCGGGGGCTGGGCACCGACTGGGCCGAGGCCAAGGAGAGCAGCCCGCGCTCCCCGGTCTGGGTCGTCTCCCGCTACGACTGGTCCGACCCGGCGCTGGTGAGCTGGACGGTGACCGAGGCCAGCTACGGCGGGGGCGGCGAGGGGGTCGTCCGGGCCACCCCGCGACCCGGCGGCGGCAGCCTGGTGCACGCCGAGTGGACCTCGACCGGCATCCGCCGACAGCGGGGGCTCATCTTCGTCGTCCACCACACGCCGCTGCACCGGATGATCCGGCGCCAGTGGACCCCCACGCTCGACGAGCTCGCCGACGAGCCGGGGTGAGGAGGCCCGGGCGGGCGGCTCCTGTCGGCCCTCCCGGCTTCCATCATGCGGGACGGCGGTGCGCCCCGGTTGACCTCTGACATGACGGTCCCCGAAACTCCTACCTAATCAGTCGGATATCACCGTCCACGGTCGTCAGGGGTCCTCATGCGCAAGCTCGTCCTCCTCGCCCTGGTCGGCTTCGGGGCGCAGCTCGTCGACGGCTCCCTGGGCATGGCCTACGGCGTGACCTCGACGAGCCTGCTCCTCGCGATCGGGACGAACCCCGCCGCCGCGTCGGCGACGGTCCACCTCGCCGAGATCGGCACGACCCTCGCGTCCGGGGCGTCCCACTGGAGGTTCGGGAACGTCGACTGGGGCGTCGTCCTGCGGATCGGCATCCCCGGCGCCGTCGGTGCCTTCGTGGGCGCGACCTTCCTCGCGGGCCTCGACACCTCGGTCGCCGCGCCCGTGATGTCGGTCATCCTGCTCGTCCTCGGCGCCTACGTCCTGGTCCGTTTCACCCTCACGGGCCTCCGCCGCGACCGGCTCGGGCAGCGGCTCCGCAACCGGTTCCTCACCCCGCTCGGCCTCGTGGCCGGCTTCGTCGACGCGACCGGTGGCGGCGGCTGGGGCCCGATCGGCACGCCGGCCGTCCTCGCCAGCGGGCGGCTCGAACCCCGCAAGGTCATCGGCTCCATCGACACCAGCGAGTTCCTCGTCTCGGTCGCAGCGAGCGTCGGCTTCCTCGCCGCGCTGGGCTCCGCGGGCATCGACGCCGTGTGGGTCGCGGCGCTGCTGGCCGGGGGGCTCGTGGCGGCGCCGATCGCCGCCTGGCTCGTGCGGTACATCCCGCCGCGGGTGCTCGGCTCGGCCGTGGGGGGCGTCATCGTGCTGACGAACACGCGGACCATCCTCAGGAGCGACTGGCTCGACGCGTCCGAGGGCACCCGGTGGGTCGTCTACGCCGCCCTGGGCCTGGTCTGGGCCGCCGCGGTCGGGTGGTCGGTGCGGGCCCACCGCGCCGAGCGGGCCCTGGAGGTCGAGCTCGCCGCGATCGGCGGGACAGGCGCGCAGCCTCAGACGACGACGCCGCGCAGCACGATCTCCGAGGGGTAGGCGAGCACGCCGACGTCGAGGCGGGGGTCGGCGGCGTAGACGACGAGGTCGGCGTCGGCTCCCTCCTCGAGGCCGGGTCGGCCGAGCCACGCGCGGGCACCCCACGTCGCCGCGTCGATCGCCTCGACGGCGCTGAAGCCGCAGCGGGTGAGTCGCTCGACCTCCTCGGCGGCGAGGCCGTGCGGCAGCGACCCGCCCGCGTCGGTGCCGACGTAGACCGGGACGCCGGCCTCGTGCGCGGCGGCGACGGTCTCGTACCGCCGGGCGTGCAGGTCGAGCATGTGCCGGTGGTAGTCGGGGAACTTCTCGCGGGCCGGCTCCGCGATCTGGGGGAAGGTGTCGATGTTGACCAGGGTGGGGACGATGGCGATGCCCTGGGCGGCGAAGGCCTCGACGGTCTCGGGGACCAGGCCGGTCGCGTGCTCGATGCAGTCGGTGCCTGCTGCCGCGAAGTCGCGCAGCGACTGCTCCCCGAAGCAGTGGGCCGTCACCCGGGCCCCCTCCTCGTGGGCCGCCGCGACCGCCTCGGTGAGGACGTCGACCGGCCAGCACGGCATGAGGTCGCCGGCGTCGCGGTCGATCCAGTCGCCGACGAGCTTGACCCAGCCGTCGCCGGCTCGGGCCTCGAGCCGGACCCGCTCGACGAGGTTCTCCGGCTCGACCTCCCACGCGTAGTTCCGGATGTAGCGCCGCGGCCGGGCGATGTGCCGTCCGGCCCGGATGATCTTCGGCAGGTCGGCGCGGTCGTCGACCCAGCGGGTGTCCGAGGGCGAGCCGGCGTCCCGGATGAGCAGGGTGCCGGCCTCCCGGTCCGTGACCGCCTGGGCCTCGGCGGTCTCGAAGTCCGCGGCGCCGGTGGCGACGAGGCCGACGTGGCAGTGCGCGTCGACGAGGCCGGGCAGCACCCAGCCGTCGACGGTCTGCACGTCGTGGTCGCCGGCCGGCCGCTCGAACGTCAGTCGGCCGCCGATGACCCAGGCCTCCGGCCGCTCCTCCTCCCGGCCGACGAGGACGGGTCCGGTGAGGTGCAGCACCTGTGCCATGCGCCGACCCTACCGACGCCCGACACCCCGGTTCGTCAGCGAGACACGGCCTCCGAACCGGTACGGCGCTGACCTTCCGGGGTGACCCCGAAATGTCAGGGCGCGGGGGTGCGCAGGACCCGGCGGAGGGTCTCGATGACGACCTCGGGGGCGTCGGTGTGCACCCAGTGCCGGGCCCCGTTGACGGTGACGAGCCGGGTCCGGGGGAACAGGGCGCGCATGTCGGCGACGTCGGCGTCGCGCACGTACCCCGAGTCGCCGCCCGCCAGCCAGACGACCGACCCGTCCCAGGTCGCCCCGCCGAGGTCGGGGAAGCCGGCGATGCGCGACTCGCTGCCCCGCTCGGCGTCGGCGTGGATGAGCTCGAGGTTGGCCTGCCACGCCCAGCCGGACCCGGCCCGGCGCAGGTTCTGCAGCAGGAAGGCCTTGACGCCCGGGTCGGGTTCGTCGAAGCGCTCCTCGGCGTCGGTGCGGCTGGTCACCTCACCCAGCGGCAGCGAGCGCATCTCGTCGATGTAGCCGCGGAACCGGTCGAGGTCGCCGTAGTCCTTCGGGGCGATGTCGACGACGACGAGGCTCTCGAGCAGGTCGGGGTGGGTGAGGGCGAGGACCATCGCCACCTTCCCGCCGAGGCTGTGGCCCACGAGGACCCACCGCTCCCCCGGTGCCGTGGCCGCCAGCGTGGCCGCCACCGCGTCCGCGTAGCCCTCGAAGGAGAACTCCTGCGACCACGGCGAGCGCCCGTGGTCGGGCAGGTCGACGAGCAGGCAGCGGGCGTTGTCACCGTCGGGCCCCGCGAGCGTCTTGGCGATCTGGGTCCAGTTACGGCCCTGCCCGAAGAGCCCGTGCAGGAACGCGACCCGCGGCCCGCCGGTTCCGACGGCGAGGGTGTTCAGCCCGTCCGCGGCCGGGTCGCTCACTTGCCCAGGAACTTCTCGAAGCCGGCAGGGAGCTGGGACGGGTCGAGCGAGGCGGGGTCGAGGCCGGGGGCCCCGGCGCCGAAGCTCGAGCCGGCGGGACGCTCGGCGGCCTTCTGGGAGGCGGCCCGCTCCTCGGCCGCACGCTTGGCGGGGTTGCCCGACTTCGACTTCTTGCGCTGCGGCTGCTGCTTGCCGCGCTTGCCGGGGCCGGACCCCATCCCCGGCATCCCGGGCATCCCCGGCATCCCGCCACCCTTGGCGAGCTGCTTCATCATCTTCTGCGCCTCGCCGAACCGCTCGAGGAGCTGGTTGACCTCGGACGTCGTGACGCCGGAGCCCTTGGCGATGCGTGCCCGCCGCGAGCCGTTGATCTGCTTGGGGTGGTTGCGCTCGAAGGGGGTCATCGATCGGACCATCGCCTCGACCCGGTCGAACTCGCGCTCGTCGAAGTTGTCGAGCTGGGCCTTCATCTGGCCCATGCCCGGCATCATCCCGAGGATCGACTTCAGCGACCCCATCTTCTTGATGGCGGCCATCTGCTGGAGGAAGTCGTCGAAGGTGAAGTCCTCGGCGGCGAGGAACTTGCGCTCCATCTCGGCCGCCTGGGTGCGGTCGAAGGCCTTCTCGGCCTGCTCGATGAGGGTGAGCACGTCACCCATGTCGAGGATCCGCGACGCCATCCGGTCGGGGTGGAAGACCTCGAAGTCCTTCACGCCCTCCCCGGTGGAGGCGAACATGATCGGGCGGCCCGTGACCGACGCGACCGACAGGGCCGCACCACCGCGGGCGTCACCGTCGAGCTTGGAGAGCACGACGCCGGTGAGGTCGACGCCGTCGAGGAACGCCTCGGCCGTCTCGACGGCGGCCTGCCCGATCATCGCGTCGATGACGAAGAGGACCTCGTCGGGCTGGATCGCCTCGCGGATGTCGGCGGCCTGCTGCATGAGCGCCTCGTCGACCGCCAGCCGGCCCGCGGTGTCGACGATGACGACGTCGTACTGCTTGGCGCGGGCCTCGGCGATGCCGGCGCGCGAGACCGCCACCGGGTCGCCGTGCGAGCGGGTGCCCTCGATGTCGCCGCCGACGACGTCGTGACCCGAGATGTTGCCGCGCTCGGGCGCGTAGACCGCGACGCCGGCGCGCTCCGCCACGACCTCGAGCTGGGTGACGGCGTTCGGGCGCTGGAGGTCGGCCGCGACGAGCAGCGGGGTGTGCCCCTGCTGCTTGAGCCAGAAGCCCAGCTTGCCCGCGAGCGTCGTCTTGCCCGAGCCCTGGAGGCCCGCGAGCATGATGACCGTCGGCGGCTGCTTCGCGAAGCGGATGCTGCGGGTCTCGCCACCGAGGATCCCGACGAGCTCCTCGTTGACGATCTTGACGACCTGCTGGGCCGGGTTGAGCGCCTCGCTGACCTCGGCCCCCAGCGCCCGCTCGCGGACGTTGTGGGTGAACGCCTTGACGACGGGAAGGGCGACGTCGGCGTCGAGGAGCGCGAGACGGATGTCGCGCACCGTCCTGTTGACGTCGGACTCGCTGAGGCGGCCCTTGGTCCGCAGGTTGCGGAAGGTCTCGGTCAGGCGGTCGGACAGGCTCGTGAACACCGGTCAAGGCTAACGGCTCGCGGGGCGCCCCTCGCGCGCTCCCCACGCCGACGCACCCGATGGTCGGCCCCCCTGCGGGCCGGACCACCGGGCGCGTCCCCCTCTGCGGGTCAGGACGGCGCCACGCCGTCACACGTGTCGATGACGAGGCTGACGGCCTGCGCGACGCGGGGCGGCGGCAGCGGGCGGCCGTCGGCCCCGGTGAGGTAGAAGGTGTCGAGGGTCTGGCCGGCGTACGTCGCGATGTGGGCGGACCGGACCGACATCCCAGCCCGGGCGAACGCGGTCCCGAGCTCGTGGAGCAGCCCCGGCCGGTCCTGGGCCCGGACCTCGAGCACCGTCGCGTCCGTGCTCGCCCCGGGCACGACCAGCGCCCGGGCCTGGCCCGGCGAGCCCACCCCGGACTCGCCCGAGGGCCGGGCGAGGTGGGCGCGGCGACGGTCGAGGGTCTGCAGGGGACCGCGGTCGCCCCGGGCCAGCCGGCGGAGCCCGCGGACGATGCGGTCGGGGTCGGGGACGGCGCCGCTGGGGGACTCCACGTGCCACTCGTCGGCCGCGATCCCGTCGACGGTGCGCAGGATCGCGGTCCGCACCGTGTGCCCCTCGGCCGCGAGCAGGCCGGCGGTGTCGGCGAAGAGCCCGACCCGGTCGAGGTCGACGATGTCGAGCCGGTGCGAGCCGCCCCCGGAGACGACGCGGACCCGCGGCTCCCCGGAGCGGACCGCCTCGGCGAGACCGGGCTCGAGGTGGGCGGTGCTCGCCGCGACCGGCACCGGCGGCTCGCCGGGCACGGGTCGGGGGGCGTCGAGGCGGGTGCGGACGGCGGCCGCCAGCTGCTCCAGCAGCGTCGAGCGCCAGTCGGTCCACGCCAGCGGTCCGGCGGCGGACGCGTCCGCCTCGGTGAGCGCGAGGAGGATCTCGAAGACCTCCCGGTCGCCGCCGACGGCGCCGATCGCCGCGTCGACGGTCGCGGGGTCCTGGTGGTCGCGGCGGGTGGCGAGCTCGATGACCGTCAGGTGCTCGCGCACGAGGGTCACGAGGACCTCGACGTCCTGCGGTGGGAAGCCCCACCGCGTCGTGATGGCCCTGGTGCTCTCGGCGCCCGTCACCGAGTGGTCGTGGGCGTCACGGACCTTGCCGATGTCGTGCAGCAGGGCCGCGACGAGCAGCAGGTCGGGGCGCGAGGTGCGCCGCACGAGCCCGGCGGCTCGCACGACGGTCTCGACGAGGTGCCGGTCGACGGTGTGCCGGTGCACGGCGCTGCGCTGGGGGCGCGAGCGCACGGCTGCCCACTCGGGCAGCCAGCGCTCGATGATCCCCACCTGGTCCAGCCCCTCCCAGACGGTGACCAGGCCGGGACCGGCGGCCAGCAGGTCACCGAGCAGGTCGCGGGCCGGGGCCGGCCACGGCGTCGGCAGGTCCGGGACGCTCGCCGCGAGGTTCTCCAAGGTCGCGGGGGCGATGGGCATCCCGGCCCGGGCCGCGACGATGCCGGCCCGCAGCGCCATCCCGGCATCGGTCTCGGCGAGCCGCGACGACCCGAGGACGACCTCGCCGTCGCTGACGAAGAGGCCGTGCCCGAGGGGGGTCATCTGCGGGCGGCGCGGCCCGACCCGCAGCGCGCGGGCGCGCTGGGCCTGGCCGGCGCGGCGGACGGTGCCCGAGAGGGCGTACCCGATGAGCCGCCCCGCGCCCGAGACGGCCGTGAGGAGGTCGTCCGCGTCCGGGTAGCCGAGCAGCGCGGCCACCGCGTCGTGGTCCTCGCGGCCGAGCCGGTCCCGGCCGCGGCCGGTCACGACGTGCACCGCGTCGCGGACGTCGAGCAGCAGCTCGTAGGCGGCGTCGACGCCGCCGTGCGGGCGGTCGGCGAGCCACGCCTCGGCGAGCGCGGACAGCACCGTCATGTCACGCAGGCCGCCGTGCGCCTCCTTGAGCTCGGGCTCGATGGACTGCGCGAGGTCGCCCTGGCGGGAGTGGCGCCCGGCGAGCGCCTCGACGAGCTGGGGCAGGCGCTTGCGGGCGTTGCCCCGCCAGTCGTGGGCCACCGTCGAGCGGGCGGCGGCGACGACCTGCTCGTCGCCGGCGAGGGGGGCCAGGTCGAGCAGCCCGACGGCGGCGGTGAGGTCGGCGGCCGCCACCTGGCGGCACTGGGTGACGGTGCGGACGCTGTGGTCGAGCCGTACCCCGGCGTCCCAGATCGGGTACCAGATGCGGTCCGCGAGGGCGGTGAGCTCCCGCGCGGGCAGAGAACGCTCGGAGTGGAGCAGGACCAGGTCGTAGTCGGAGAGCGGCCCGGCGTCGGCCCGGCCGAGGCTCCCGACGGCCGCGAGCGCGACCCCCTCGAGCGGCGCCCCGCCCGTCGCGGACCGCCACACCTCGGCGAGCCACTGACGGTTGAACGCGGACAGGGCCGCCCGGCGGGACCGGCCGGCACCCGCGACGTGGAAGTCGCGGGTGCCGGCCAGGTCGAGCCTCCGGGAGCCGATGTCGCTCGGGGAGGTCGTCATGCTCAGATCGCCTCGACCCCGCGCTCTCCGGTCCGGACCCGGGCGACCTCCTCGACGTGGGTCACCCAGACCTTCCCGTCACCGATGCGACCGGTCTGTGCGGCCTTGAGGACGACGTCGACGACCGAGGTGGCGTCCATGTCGTCGACGAGGACCTCGAGACGGGTCTTGGGGACGAAGTCGACGGTGTACTCCGCGCCGCGGTAGACCTCGCTGTGCCCGCGCTGGCGGCCGTAGCCCTGGGCTTCGCTGATGGTCATGCCCTGGATGCCGAAGGCCTCCAGGGCCTCCTTCACCTCGTCGAGCTGGTGCGGCTTGATGATGGCGGTGACGAGCTTCATCACTTGGCTCCTTCGAAGTCGTGGCTCTCGTCCCGGGTGCGGGACGCCTGGGCCGGTGCGGGGCCACCGACGCGGCCGCCACGGGTGGCGAGCTCGTAGCCGGACTCGGCGTGCTCGTCCTGGTCGATACCGGAGACCTCGACGTCCTCGGGGATCCGCCAGCCCATGACCGCCTTGAGCGCCAGGGCGACGACGAGGGTGACGACACCGGAGATGGCGACGGTCGCGAGGGCGACGAGGATCTGGACGACGGTCTGGTCGATGCCGCCACCGTAGAACAGGCCGCCGCTGGTGGCCAGGAGGCCGGCACCGACGGTGCCCCACAGCCCGGCGACCAGGTGGACGCCGACGACGTCGAGCGAGTCGTCGTAGCCGAACCGGTACTTCAGGCCGACCGCGAGGGCGGCGAGGCCACCGGCGACGACGCCGAGGATGATCGAGCCGACGGGCGAGAGGGAGCCGCAGGCGGGGGTGATGGCGACGAGACCGGCGACGACACCGGAGGCGGCGCCGACCGAGGTCGCGTGCCCGTCGCGGAACTTCTCCACGAGGAGCCAGCCGACCATCGCGGCACAGGTCGCGACCGTCGTGTTGATCCAGACGAGCGCGGTGGTCTCGTCCGCGGCGAGCTCGGAGCCGGCGTTGAAGCCGAACCAGCCGAACCACAGCAGGCCGGCGCCGATCATGACGAGCGGGACGTTGTGCGGACGCATCGGGATCTTCCCGAAGCCGATGCGGGTGCCGACGACGAGGGCGAGGACGAGGCCCGCCATGCCGGCGTTGATGTGGACGACCGTCCCACCGGCGAAGTCGATGGGTGCGACGTTGGCGGCGCCGTCGGTGGCGCCGAACACGAGGGCGGACAGGCTGGCGTCGGAGCCCGAGAGGAGGCCACCACCCCAGACCATGTGGGCGATCGGGAAGTAGGCGAGGGTCACCCAGATCGGTGCGAAGACGAGCCACGTCGAGAACTTGACGCGGTCCGCGACCGCCCCGCTGATGAGGGCGACGGTGATGACGGCGAAGGTCAGCTGGAAGCCGACGAACGCGAGCTCGGGGATGTTGCCGTACCCCTCGTAGCCGAACGGGTTGATGACCCCGTCGGTGTTCGCGAGGCCGAACTTCTCGAAGGGGTTGGCGATGACGCCGAGGTTCTCGCTGCCGAAGGACATCGAGTAGCCCCAGAGGACGTAGACGATGCCGACGACGCCCATGGCGCCGAAGGACATCATCATCATGTTGAGGACCGACTTGGCCCGGGTCAGGCCGCCGTAGAAGAGGGCGAGACCCGGAGTGGTCATGAGGAGGACGAGGGACGCGCAGATGATGACGAACCCGGTCGACGCGTAGTCGATCTGGTCCGCCGCCTCTGCCATGGGGACGAGTGTCGTGCTCATGGGGCATCACTGTTCTCGGCCCGGGTTTCACGCCCTGCCGCGTCGTGTTACGCCGGTGTTGCCAGTCGGGCCGGGGTGTAAGCATCGGGTTTCATGGCACCGGCTGTCCCAAAGCGTGAGACCAGGCGTCCGTGACACGATGGGCGCATGCCCGCTCCCCGGCCCGTCCTCGTCTTCGACGGGGACTGTGGCGTCTGCACCTCGGCGGCCCGGCTCGTCACCGACCGGCTGCGCGGCGCGCCGTCGGACTTCGCGGTGGAGCCCTGGCAGCGGCTGGACCTCGACGCCTACGGGCTCACCCCGGGGCAGTGCTCCGAGGCGCTGCGCTGGGTGGCCGCCGACGGCTCGGTGGCCACCGCCCAGGACGCCGTCGCCCGGTGCCTCCTCGCGTGCCGGGCCTGGGCGCGCCCCGCCGGGGCGGTGCTGCTCGTCCCAGGGGTCCGGCAGGTGGCCGGGCTCGTCTACCGCTGGGTCGCCCGCAACCGGCACCGGCTGCCGGGGGGCACCCCCGCCTGCTCGACCTAGAGGCCGGCGCGCCGCCGCGGCGGGTCAGTCGAGGATGGCGTCGACGAAGGCCTCGGGGTCGAACGGCGCGAGGTCGTCCGGCCCCTCCCCCAGGCCGACGAGCTTGACCGGCACGCCGAGCCCCCGCTGGACCGCGACGACGATGCCGCCCTTGGCCGTGCCGTCGAGCTTGGTCAGCACGATGCCGGTGATCCCGACGACCTCGGCGAACACCTCGGCCTGCCGCATGCCGTTCTGACCGGTCGTCGCGTCGAGGACGAGCAGCACCTCGTCGACCGGGCTCTGCTTCTCGATGACCCGCTTGACCTTGCCGAGCTCGTCCATGAGCCCGACCTTGTTCTGCAGGCGGCCTGCCGTGTCGATGACGACGACGTCTGCCTCCATCTCGGCCGCCGCCTTGACCGCGTCGAACGCGACGGCTGCGGGGTCGGCGCCGTCGCGCTCGGAGCGGATCGTCGGCACCCCGACGCGCCCGCCCCAGGTCTCGAGCTGGTCGGCGGCCGCGGCCCGGAAGGTGTCGGCCGCGCCGAGGACGACGTCCTTGTCCTGGGCGACGAGGACCCGCGCGAGCTTGCCGACGGTCGTCGTCTTGCCGGTGCCGTTGACCCCGACGACGAGGATGCAGGCCGGCCGGCCCTCGACCCGGTCGTCGGCCAGCGTCCGGTCCATCGACGGGTCGACGAGGGCGAGCAGCTCCTCGCGGAGCATCCGGCGCACGGAGGCCTCGTCGGTCGCGCCCTCGACGGCGACCCGGGTCCGCAGCGCCGCGACCAGCTCGGTGCTCGCCGCGACCCCGAGGTCGGCGGCGAGGAGGGTGTCCTCGACCTCCTCCCAGGCGGCCTCGTCGAGCGCGCCGCCCGCGAGCAGCGCGAGCAGGCCCTTGCCGAGCGCCGAGTTGGACCGCGCGAGCCGGGCCCGGAGCCGGCGCAGCCGCCCGGCCGGGGCCTGCGGGGTCTCGACAGCCGGGGCGGGCGCGGGGGCGGGGACCGCCTCGGGCTCCTCCTCGACGACCTCGCCCGGGTGCTCAATGGTGCCGATCGCACCGTCGGGGGCGAGGTCGGCGTCGCTCGGGCCGGGGCTCCCCGGCACCAGCGGCGCCTCGACCTCCTCCTCGGGCGGGGCGCTGCGGCCGCGGAGCAGCCCCAGGACCACCCCGCCCACGACGACGAGAAGCAGGAGGGCGATGCCCACGTAGACCCACAAGGAATCGATCACCGGGTCATCCTGTCAAGGTGCGCGGCAGCGCCCAAACCCGCCGCGCCGCCGGCCCCGCGGGCGGGGCGCCGGCGCGCGTCGGGGACGCCTCAGAAGATGCGGACGCGTTCCTGGGGGCTGAGCCACATGCCGTCGCCCTCCCGGACGTCGAACGCCTCGTGGAACTCGGTGAGGTTGCGCGCGGCGTTGGCCCGCAGGTCCATGGGGCTGTGCGGGTCGATGGCGAGCAGCCGCTCGGCCTCCTCGCGCCGGGACATGCCGCGCCACACCTGGGCCCAGCCGAGGAAGAACCGCTGCGGGCCGGTGTAGCCGTCGAGCTCGGGAGCGGGGTCGTCGCCGAGCGAGATGCGGTAGGCGGAGTACCCGATCGTGAGCCCACCGAGGTCGCCGATGTTCTCGCCGACCGTCAGGGCGCCGTTGACCTTGTGCCCGGGTGCGTCCCGGGTCTCGAGCTCGCCGAACTGCGCGACGAGGGCGTCGGCCAGCTGCTGGAAGGCGGCCCGGTCGCTGTCGGTCCACCAGTTGCGCAGCTCGCCCCGGCCGTCGAACTGCGACCCCTGGTCGTCGAAGCCGTGCCCGATCTCGTGGCCGATGACGGCGCCGATGCCGCCGTAGTTGACCGCGTCGTCGGCGTCGACGTCGAAGAACGGCGGCTGGAGGATGGCGGCGGGGAAGACGATCTCGTTGAGGCCGGGGTTGTAGTAGGCGTTGACCGTCTGCGGCGTCATGAACCACTCGCCGCGGTCGACCGGGCCGCCGAGCTTCGCGAGGTCACGGTCAACCTCGAAGGCCGTCGCGCGCTTGACGTTGCCGAGGAGGTCCCCGGCGTCGACGGTGAGGGAGGAGTAGTCGCGCCAGGTGTCGGGGTAACCGATCTTCGGGGTGAACGCGCCGAGCTTGGTCAGGGCCTCGGCCCGGGTCGCCGCGCCCATCCACGGGACCGCGGACAGGCTCTGCCGGAACGCCTCGACGAGGTTGTCGACGAGCTCGACCATCCGCTCCTTCGCTCGCGGCGGGAAGTGCCGCTCGACGTAGAGCTGCCCGACGGCCTCCCCGAGCGCGCCCTCGACGAGGCCGACGCCGCGCTTCCACCGCTCGCGGTTCTTCGGGACGCCCGAGAGCGTGCGGCCGTAGAAGTCGAAGTTCTCGGCGACGAAGGCCGCGGAGAGGTACGGGGCGTGGGCGTGGACGAGGTGCCAGGCCAGCCAGTCGCGCCACGTCGGGGCCGGCACCTCGGCGAGCGCGGCCGAGATGGACCGCAGGTGGTCGGGCTGGCGCACGACCACCTGGTCGAGGGTGCGGGCGGGGGCCTGCATCCCCTCGAGGAAGGCCGCCCAGTCGACGCCGGGAGCCAGCTGCTCGAGCCCGGGGCGGTCGAGGAGGGTGTAGGTCTTCACCGGGTCCCGGTTGGTCACCTTGTCCCAGTGCCCCGCGGCGATGCGCGTCTCGAGGGCCATGACCCGCTCGGCGGCCGCGTCGGCCCCGGGCCAGCCGACGAGCTCGAGCATCCGGGCGACGTGGCCCGTGTAGGCCGCGCGCTTGGCCTCGTGCTGGGGTTCGCGGTAGTAGGACTCGTCGGGCAGCCCGAGACCGGACTGCTGGAGGTAGACGACGTAGCGGTCGGGGTCGCGGTCGTCGTTGTTGACGAACGGCACGACGAACCCGTCGACGCCCTCACGGGCCAGCTCGCCGAGCAGCCGGGCGACCCCGGCGGCGTCGCGCACCGCGGCGACCCGCTCGAGGTCTGCCAGCACGGGAGCCGCGCCGAGCCGCTCGACGGCCTCCTCGTCCATGAAGCTCGAGTACAGGTCGCCGACCTTGGCCGCGACGGTGCCCGGTGCGGGCGAGCCGGCCGCCACCTCCTCGATGATCGTGCGGACGTGCTCCTCGGCGGTCTCGCGCAGGGCGTCGAAGGTGCCGTACCGGCCCCGGTCGTCGGGGATCTCGGTGCGCGCCAGCCACCCGCCGTTGACGGCGGCGAACAGGTCGTCCTGCGGGCGGACGCTGGGGTCCAGGGCTGAGGTGTCGATGCCGGATCTCACCGGGCGGCTCCTTCGTCGTCGGCGGAGCCCTCATTCGACCACAGCGCCCGGGCCCCGCACCGGCGGGGCCCGACGCCCCGGGAGGTGCCGGTCCGCCCCGCCCCGCCGGCGGTGGGCGTCGCATCGCGACGGGCGGGGTGCGGCATTAGGGTGACGCGCGTGACCGATGCCGGTGCCGTGTCGGACCAGCCCACCCGTCGTCGACGCCGTCTGCCGTGGTTCACGGAGGTCCTCGTCGCCGTCGTCGCGGTGGCTCTGGTCCAGGCGTTCCTCGTCAAGCCGTTCGGGGTGCCCTCCCAGTCGATGGAGGACACCCTGCAGGTCGGCGACCGCATCCTCGTCAACCGCCTCGACGACACCTGGGACCGGGGCGATGTCGTCGTCTTCGGGCACGGCGCCTCCTGGCAGGAGCGCCGGCTCCAGCCGGCCGACAACCTGCTCGAGCGGGGGATGCGCAGCGTCGGCGACCTCACCGGGATCGGCCCGAGCAACACCTCGTACACGGTCAAGCGCATCATCGGGCTCCCCGACGAGCGGGTCGCGTGCTGCAGCACCGACGGCCGGGTGACCGTCGACGACCGGCCGCTCGACGAGCCCTACGTCTACGAGGACCTGCCGTTCCAGCCCGGGACGCTCGACTGCTCGAGCACGCCGCGCTCGACGCGGTGCTTCCCCGAGATCCGGGTGCCCGCCGGCACCTTGCTCGTCCTCGGCGACCACCGGTCGCAGTCCGCGGACTCGGTCATCGGATGCCGCGGCGCCACGCAGGGGCAGGAGTGCGCCCGCCTCGTGTCGACCGACCGCGTCGTCGGGCCGGTGGTGCTGCGCTTCTGGCCGCCCTCCGAGGCCGGCGGCCTCGCGAACTGACGCCCCTCCCCCGAACGTGTGTGAACACGCCGGGGATCCCCGGCGTGTTCACACACGTTGCGGTGCGCAGGCGCGCGTGGTCGGCTGGGCGGATGAGACTCCTCGTCCTCGGTGGGACCGCCTTCCTGGGCCGGGAGGTGGCGCGCGCGGCGCTCGGCAGCGGCCACGTCGTCACCTGCGTGGCCCGCGGGTCCTCCGGCGAGGTCCCTCCGGGTGCCACTCTCGTCCGGCACGACCGCTCCGTCGCGGGGCTCGGCGGGGTCGAGCACGAGGAGTGGGACGCGGTCGTCGACGTCGCCCGCGACCCCGGCCAGGTCCGCCGGGCCGTCGAGGCGCTCTCCGGTCGGGTGCGGCACGCCGTGTTCGTCTCGACGGGCAACGTCTACGCCGACCACTCGGTCCCCGACGCCGACGAGTCAACTCCCCTGCTCGCGCCGCTCGAGGAGGGTGGCGACTCCCCCGACGACTACGGCGCGCAGAAGGTCGCCTGCGAGCGACGCGTCCTCGGCGGGTTCGGACCCGACCGCTCCCTGGTCGCACGGGCGGGGCTCATCGGTGGCCCGGGCGACTGGTCGGGTCGCACCGGGTACTGGCCGTGGCGGCTGGCCCACCCGGCCGTCCCCCAGGAAGTGCTCGTGCCGGACGACCTCGAGGCACCGGCCCAGCTCATCGACGTGCGGGACCTCGCCGCGTGGCTCGTGCGCTGCGCGGAGACGGGCACGCCCGGCGTCGTCGACGCCGTCGGGCCCCGGACGACGCTCGGCGAGGTGCTCGCCGCCGCAGGGGAGGCCTCCGGGTCGTCCGCCCGACAGGTCGCCGCTGCGCCCGACTGGCTCACCGAGCAGGAGGTGGCGGCGTGGATGGGCCCGCGTTCGCTCCCCCTGTGGCTGCCGTTCCCGGACTACGCCGGGTTCGCGGCGCGCCGGGGCGCCGCCGCCCGGGCCCTGGGGCTGACGACCCGGCCGCTGCTCGACACGCTGCGCGACACCCTCGCCTGGGAGGAGCACCGGCCCGAGGGCCAGCCCCGCGCGGCCGGCCTCACGGACGACGAGGAGCGCGAGGTCCTCGCGGCGTGGCACGCCACCCGGTGAGGTGTCTCAGGCGGTGGCGGCCACGTCGCGGATGCGCTGGCTGACGACCGTCGTCACGCCGTCGCCGCGCATCGAGACGCCGTACAGCGCGTCGGCGACCTCCATCGTCCGCTTCTGGTGCGTGATGACGATGAGCTGGCTCGAGTCGCGCAGCTCCTCGAAGAGCGTGATGAGCCGGCCGAGGTTGGTGTCGTCGAGCGCGGCCTCGACCTCGTCCATGATGTAGAACGGGCTCGGCCGGGCCTTGAAGATCGCGACGAGCAGCGCGACGGCGACGAGCGAGCGCTCCCCGCCGGAGAGCAGCGAGAGCCGCTTGACCTTCTTGCCGGGCGGCCGCGCCTCGACCTCGATGCCCGTCGCGAGCATGTCGTCGGGGTCGGTGAGGACGAGCCGGCCCTCCCCGCCGGGGAACAGCCGCTCGAAGACGCGCTCGAACTGCTCCTTGGTGTCGTGGTACGCCTCGGTGAACACCTGCTCGACGCGCTCGTCGACCTCCTTGACGATGTCGAGCAGGTCGCGCTTGGAGCGCTTGAGGTCCTCGAGCTGGGTGGTGAGGAAGGTGTGCCGCTCCTCGAGCGCGGCGTACTCCTCGAGCGCGAGCGGGTTGACCCGGCCGAGCTGCGCGAGCGCCCGCTCGGCCTTGCGCAGCCGCTTCTCCTGCTCGTCACGGACGTAGGCGGCGGGCTCGGGGAGGTGGCCCGGGTCGTCGTCGGGGCCGGGGACGTGCGGGACGGGCTGGTGCGGCCCGAACTCCTCGACGAGCACCTCGGGGTCGACGCCGAGCTCCTCGACGGCCTTGGCCTGGAGCTGCTCGATGCGCGCGAGCTGCCGGGCCCGGGCCATCTCGTCACGGTGCGCCGCGTCGGTGAGGTCGCGCATCTCGTCCTGGGCCTGCACCAGCTCGGCACGCAGCCCGCTGGCGGCGCGGTCGCGCTCGGCACGCTCGGCCTCCGCGGCGTCGCGCACGGCCGCGGCCCGGGAGAACGCCCGGGCGACCCGGTGCCCCGCGTACCCGGCGGCCTCGTGGACGGCGGCGGCGACCTCGGCCTCGCGGCGGCGCTTCTCGCGGCGTTCGCGCAGCTTCTCGCGGGCGGCGATCTCGTTGCGCGCGGCCCCCTCGAGCGAGTCGGCACGGCCCTTGAGCGCCCGGGCCCGCTCCTCCTTGGTGCGCAGGGCGAGGCGGACCTCGGTCTCGGCGGTCCGGGCACGGCTCGCCTCGAGCTCGAGCCGGTCGCGCTCGTCGGTGGAGGGGTCCGCGTCGTCCTCGAGCGGCTCCTGCTCGGCCTCGGCGAGGCGGGTGCTGAGGGCGTCGAGCTCGACCCGGGCGGCCTCGACGGTCTCGCGGGCGTTGGCGATGGCCCGCTCGGCACGCTCGGCCTCGGCGGAGGCCGTCCGCACCGAGGCCCCGAGGGTGCCGAGCCGCTCGGCGACGGCGGCCATCCGGGCGTCGGACTCGTGCAGGGCCTCGAGGGCGGCGTCGACGTCGCCGGCGACCTCGCGCTCCCGCTCACGCGCCGCGGCGAGAGCGAACCGGGACCGCTCGACCCGGCTCGTGGCGTCCGCGAGCACCTCGCGGGTCTCCTCGACCGCGGCCTGCACCTCGAGCAGGCTCTCGCCCGCGCTGCTGCCGCCCCGGGCCCAGCCGGGGCCGAAGACGTCGCCGCCGTCGGTGACGGCCGTGACGCCCCGATGGCGTGAGGCGAGCGCGATGGCGTGGGCCGCGGTGGGGACGAGCGCGACGCGCTCGAGCAGCTGCTCGACCGCGGGGGCGACCTCGGCGGGGGCCTGGACGACGTCGCGGGCCCACACCGCCTCACCCTCGAGGTCCGGCCAGCCGGCAGGGTCGCTGGGCGCCGCGGTCTGCCCGACGAGCAGCGCGGCCCGCCCGGCGTCGTTGTCGCGCAGGGAGGCGAACGCGGCGGCGGCCGACTCGGCGGACCCCACGGCGAGGGCCTCCGACGCCCAGCCGAGGGCGGCGGCGACGGCGGCCTCGTGCCCGCCGGACACGTGGAGCAGCGACGCGACGGTGCCGATGATGCCGTGGCCGTCGTCGGCGGCCTCCAGCAACGTCGCGGCCCCGTCCCGCCGGCGCAGGCTCATCTCGAGGGCCTCCAGTCGCGCCTGGGCCGAGGACCGGTCGCGCTCGGCCTCGCGCTCGGCGGCGAGCAGGTCCTGGATCTCGGCCTCGACGGCCGCGAGCCGCTCGGCGGCGCCCTCGTACCGGGTGTCGAGCCCCTCCTCGCCCTCCTCCTCGTGGGCGATGCCGCCCTCGAGGCGGGCGAACTCGCGCTCGGCCTCGGTGGCGCGCTGGCGGGCCTCGGTGACGAGGGTCTGGAGGCGGCCGATCTCGGCCTCTCCCGCCTCGATGCGGCTGCGGCGGGCCCCGACCTGCCCGGCGAGCTTGGCGAGACCCTCGCGGCGGTCGGCGGCGGCCCGGGCGTGCCGGGAGAGGCGCTGCTGCTCGGCGGCGAACGCGGCCTCGGCCTCCTCGCGGGCGGCGACGGCCTCCTGGAGCGCCTCGGTGATCTCGGCGACCTCGGCCTGGAGCAGCGCCTCGGCCTCGCGGGCCTGCGCCGCCTGGGCGCGCAGCTCGTCGGGGTCGCGCCCGGACGTCGTCTCGTGCTCCTCGTCCTGAGAGAGCAGCCGGACGCGCTCGGCGGCGACCGACGCGGTGGACTCGAGACGGTCCCGCAGGCTCTGCAACCGCACGACGCGCTCCTGGGCCCGGGTGAGCTCGGGCGCGGCCTCAGCGGCACGGCGCTCGACCTCGGCCAGGCGCCCCCGCACCGCGCCGAGGGCCTCCTCGACCGCGGTGCGCCGCTCGAGGAGCGCGGTCTCGTCGGCGACCTCCTGCTCGACGACGGCGGTCAGCTGGACGAGGTCGTCGGCGAGCAGGCGGAGGCGGGCGTCGCGCGCGTCGGCCTGGACGACGGCCGCCCGGCGCGCGGTCTCGGCCTGGCGCCCGAGCGGGCCGAGCTGGCGGCGGATCTCGCCGGTGAGGTCCTGGACGCGGGTGAGGTTGCCCTCCATCTGCTCCAGCTTGCGCAGCGTCCGCTCCTTGCGGCGCCGGTGCTTCAGGACGCCCGCGGCCTCCTCGATGAAGCCGCGGCGCTCCTCGGGGGTCGCGCGCAGGACGGTGTCGAGCTGACCCTGGCCGACGATGACGTGCATCTCGCGGCCGAGGCCGGTGTCGGAGAGCAGCTCCTGGACGTCGAGGAGGCGGCATGACGTGCCGTTGATGGCGTACTCGGAGCCGCCGCCGCGGAACATCGTCCGGGTGATCGTCACCTCGGTGTACTCGATCGGCAGGGCGCCGTCGGTGTTGTCGATCGTCAGGCTGACCTCGGCGCGGCCCAGCGGGGGGCGCCCGGCGGTGCCGGCGAAGATGACGTCCTCCATCTTCCCGCCGCGCAGGCTCTTGGCGCCCTGCTCGCCCATGACCCAGGCGAGGGCGTCGACGACGTTGGACTTGCCGGAGCCGTTCGGGCCGACGACGCACGTGATGCCGGGCTCGAGGCGCATCGTCGTCGCCGAGGCGAAGGACTTGAACCCCTTGAGGGTCAGCGTCTTGAGGTACATGCGGCGGGTCGTCGTCTCTCGATGCGGCGGTCGGGTCCGGGGCCCGGGTCGCGGGCGATGCTACCGGGGCGGGGGCGGGCGCCCGGGGATGTGCCGCCGGGTGCGGTCACGCCTGAGGCCACTGTGGCTCGTGGGACGGCAGCGACACCAGGGGTGCCGGACGACGGGGGCCGCCTCGCCGTCGGCCGCGCGCCGGCACGCCCCCGACGGCCCCGTGCGACATGGGCAACAGTCCCGATCCGGCGCCGTCGCGCGGTGCTGTACTGGAGGTAGCCGCGGGCGCCGCGGTCCGGGCCATCCGGCCTCGGCCGACCACGGCAGTGTGGACACGGCACCCCGCGCGGGCGTGCCGGTCGGTGGCGGAGGTGCCCGGTGAACACGACGACCACGAGCTCGACCGGCCGGACGACGCCCTCGGGCGACTACCCCGTCCTCAACCACCCACCCGCCCGGCCACCGCTCATCGGCGACCACGCCGAGCGGACGCGCACCTTCACCTGGGACGAGGCCCGTGGCTGGCTCGCCGCGGAGCCGGGCGAGCGCCTCAACATCGCGTACCAGGCCGTGCAGCGGCAGGTGGACGCCGGCCGGGGCAGCGCCGTGGCCGTGCGGTTCCTCGACCGCACCGCGCCCCGCACCGAGCTGACGTACGCCGAGCTGGCCGACGCCGCCGCCGGGTTCGCCGCCGTTCTCACCGGGCTCGGGGTGGGGCCCGGCGACCGGGTCTGCACGCTGCTCCCCCGGTCCCCGGAGCTGTTCGTCGCCGCGCTCGGCACCCTGTGGAACGGCAGCGTCTACTGCCCGCTGTTCCCCGCGTTCGGGCCGGGCCCGGTCCGCCAGCGGCTCGACCTCGGGCACGTGCGGCTGCTCGTCACCGACCGGGCGTCCTACGAGCGCAAGGTCGCCGAGGCCCGCGACGACCTGCCCCACCTGTCGGCCGTCGTCGTGCTCGAGGACGACGCGCCGCCCGGGACCGTCTCGTGGCGCGACGCGCAGACCCGGGCCGAGGGGCTGCCTCGCCCGCCGGTGGCCGAGACCGGCCCCGAGGACCCCGCGCTGCTGCACTTCACGAGCGGCACGACCGGTCGGCCCAAGGGCGCCGTCCACGTGCACGAGGCGGTCGTGGCCCACCACGCGACGGCGCGGATGGTGCTGGACCTGCACGAGGACGACGTCTACTGGTGCACGGCCGACCCCGGCTGGGTGACCGGCACGTCCTACGGCATCATCGGGCCGCTGACCTGCGGGGTGACGGTCGTGACCGACGCCGCCGACTTCGACGCCCGGCGCTGGTACTCGGTCCTCCAGGACGAGCAGGTCACCGTCTTCTACACCGCGCCCACCGCCCTGCGGATGCTCATGCGCAGCGGCGCCGACCTGGCCCGCGCCCACGACCTGTCCCGGCTGCGGCACGTCGTGAGCGTCGGGGAGCCGCTCAACCCCGAAGCGGTGATGTGGGGTACCGAGGCCTTCGGGCGGCCCATCCACGACACGTGGTGGCAGACGGAGACCGGCGCGATCATGATCAGCAACGTCCCCGGCATGCCGGTGCGCCCGGGGTCGATGGGCCGACCGGTGCCGGGCGTCGAGGTCGCCGTGCTCGCGCGCGGCGACGACGGGCGGGCGCTGGTGCGCGACGGTGAGGTGCAGCGCTGCGGCCCCGACGAGGTGGGCGAGCTCGCCCTGAGACCGGGGTGGCCCTCGATGTTCCGGGCCTACCTCGACCAGCCCGAGCGCTACGCGGCGGCGTTCAGCGGGGGCTGGTACCTCAGCGGTGACCTGGCCCGGGTCGACGCCGATGGCTACGTCTGGTTCGTCGGCCGGGCGGACGACGTCATCAAGTCCGCCGGCCACCTCATCGGCCCGTTCGAGGTCGAGAGCACGCTCATGGAGCACCCGTCGGTCTCCGAGGTGGGGGTCATCGGCAAGCCGGACCCCCTCGCGGGCGAGATCGTCAAGGCGTTCGTCACGCTCGCCCCCGGGGTGGAGCCGTCGGAGGCGCTGCGTCGCGAGCTCATCGTCTTCGGGCGGCACCGGCTCGGGTCGGTGGCGCCGCGGGAGATCGCCTTCGACCCCCACCTGCCCCACACCCGCAGCGGCAAGGTCATGCGGAGGCTGCTCAAGGCGCGCGAGCTCGGCCTGCCCGAGGGCGACACCTCGACGGTGGAGGAGACACCATGACCGGGACCGCGGCGGACGCCGCCACGACCACGCCCACGACCCCCGGCGACCCGGCGCGGCCCGACCCGGTGGCGATGCTGCGCCAGATGCTCCTCATCCGGCGGTTCGAGGAGAAGTGCGTCGAGCTGTACAGCGCGACCCGGATCCGCGGCTTCCTCCACCTGTGCATCGGCGAGGAGGCCACGGCGGTCGGCGTCCTCGGGGCGCTCGGCCCGCAGGACGCCGTCGTGTCCACCTACCGCGAGCACGGTCACGCCCTCGCCCGCGGCCTGCCGGCGGCCGAGGTCATGGCCGAGCTGTACGGGCGCGCCACCGGCTGCAGCCGGGGCCGCGGCGGGTCGATGCACCTCTTCGACGCCTCGCGCCGCTTCTACGGAGGCAACGCCATCGTCGCGGGTGGCCTGCCGCTCGCCGTCGGCCTCGCCCTCGCCGACGCGATGCGGGACCGGCCGGTCGTCACCGCCGCCATCTTCGGCGACGGCGCCTTCGCCGAGGGCGAGCTGCACGAGAGCGCCAACCTCGCCGCGCTGTGGCACCTGCCGGTCCTCTTCTGCTGCGAGAACAACCTGTACGCGATGGGCACCTCCCTCAAGCGCGAGCACGCCAACACCGACCTGGCGGCCCGGGCCGCGAGCTACGGCATGGTGGCCCGCACGGTCGACGGGATGGACGTCGAGGAGGTGCGGGCCGCCGTCGACGAGGCGGTGGCCTCGATCCGCCGCGGCGAGGGCCCGGTGTTCCTCGAGCTGCAGACCTACCGGTACCGGGCGCACTCGATGTACGACCCCGACCGGTACCGCGACAAGGCGGAGATCGAGCACTACCGGCAGCGAGACCCGATCGCCCTCCTCACGACCCGGCTGCTCGACGGCGGCCGGCTCACGACCGCGGACGTCGACCGCCTCGAGACCGACGTCGCCGCCGAGGTGGAGGCCGCTGTCGCCGCAGCGGAGGCGGGCCCGACCGAGCCGGTCGCCGACCTCACCCGGTTCCTGCGGACCCACCCCGCGGACGCCGGCCAGGGCGGCCCGGTCCGGGCGTCCGGGCCCGACGAAGGAGGAGCACCGTGACGACGACGCTGCACGACCCCACCCGGCCCGCGACGCGCGCGACGACGTACCGCGAGGCGCTGCGCGAGGCCCACCGCGACGCGATGCAGCGGGACGACCGGGTCTTCCTCATGGGCGAGGACGTCGGCCGCTACGGCGGCAGCTACGCCGTCAGCCTCGGCCTGCTGGAGGAGTTCGGCGAGGAGCGGGTGCGCGACACGCCCCTGTCGGAGTCGGGGTTCACCGGCGCCGGCATCGGCGCGGCCCTCGGTGGCCTGCGTCCGATCGTCGAGATCATGACGGTCAACTTCAGCCTCCTCGCGCTGGACCAGATCCTCAACAACGCGGCGACCCTGCGGCACATGTCCGGCGGGCAGGTGTCGGTGCCGCTCGTCATCCGCATGACGACGGGGGGCGGGCGCCAGCTCGCGGCGCAGCACTCGCGCAGCCTCGAGGCCTACTACGCGCACATCCCGGGCATCACCGTGCTCGCGCCCGCGACCCTCGAGGACGCCCGGGGGATGCTGTGGCCGGCGCTCCAGGATCCCGACCCGGTCGTGATCTTCGAACACGGCACGCTCTACAACCTCGCCGGCGAGCTGCCCGAGGAGCCGGAACCGGTCGACATCGCGCATGCCGCCGTCCGCCGGGCCGGCACGGACGTCACGCTCATCGGGTACGGCGGGACGGTCTGGCGGGCCCTGGCCGCGGCCGACGACCTCGCCGGGCGGGGCATCGAGGCCGAGGTGCTCGACCTGCGCGTGCTGCGCCCCCTCGACGACGAGGCGGTCCTCGGGTCGGTCGCGCGGACCCACCGGGCCGTCGTCGTCGACGAGGGCTGGCGCAGCGTCGGGATCGCGGCCGAGGTCAGCGCGCGGATCGCCGAGGGCGCCCTGTACGAGCTCGACGCGCCCGTCGAGCGGGTGTGCGGGGTGGAGGTGCCGGTGCCGTACCCGAAGCACCTCGAGGACGCGGCGCTGCCCCAGGTGGCCGACGTCGTCGCCGCGGCCCGGCGGGCGGTGGGCGACTATGCCTGAGTTCCGGATGCCGTCGCTCGGTGCCGACATGACCGAGGGGACCGTGCTGGAGTGGCTCGTGGCACCTGGCGACGTCGTCCACCGCGGCGACATCGTCGCGGTCGTCGACACGACGAAGTCCGCCGTCGAGGTCGAGTGCTTCGACGACGGCGTCGTGGCCTCCCTCGACGTCGACCCGGGGACCAAGGTGCCCGTCGGGACCGTGCTCGCGCACCTGACGGACGCCGACGGTGGCACCGCGGTCGCCGGCCCCCCCGCCGCCCCGGACACCCACGCCGGCGACGCCGCCGAGCCTGATGCTGCTGCGGCCCCCGCGCCGGCCGCCCCGCCCACGGCGACCCGGCTCCCCCACCGCGGGGGTCCGGGGCGGATCTCGCCGCTGGCCCGCCGGCTGGCCGACGAGCTCGGCGTCGACCTCGCCACGGTGCACGGGACCGGACTGCACGGGGTCATCCGCGCCGAGGACGTGCGGGCGGCCGCAGCATCGACGCCGGCGACCGGTGCGGCATCCCCGCCGGTCGCCGGGCACGACGCCCCCGCCCGGGCCCTCGACATGCGCCGCAGCATCGCGGCGCTGATGACCCGGTCGAACACCGAGATCCCGCACTACCACCTGGCCCTCACCGTCGACCTGCACCGCACCCTCGAATGGGTGCGCGAGCGCAACCTCGAGCTGTCCCTCGCCGAGCGTCTCGTGCCCGCGGCGTGCCTGCTGCGCGCCACCGCGCTCGCGGCCCGGGAGGTCCCCGAGCTCAACGGCCACTGGGTCGAGGACGCCTTCCGGCCGGCCGAGCACGTCGACCTCGGGCTCATCCTGTCGCTGCGCAGCGGCGGGCTGCTCGTGCCCGCCATCGCCGGGGCCGAGGAGCTCGACGCCGTCGCGATGATGACCCGGGTCCGCGACCTGACCCGGCGGGCCCGCGGCGGCCGGCTGCGGGGGTCCGATCTCGACCCGCCGAGCCTGACCGTGTCGAACCTCGGGGACCAGGGCGTGGAGTCCGTCGCCGGGGTCATCTACCCGCCACAGGTGGCGCTCGTCGGGTTCGGGGCCGTCTCGGAGCGGCCGTGGGCGGTCGACGGGATGCTCGGGGTCCGCCCCCTCGTGACGGTGACGCTGGCCGCCGACCACCGCGCGACCGACGGGGCGATCGGCTCGCGCTTCCTCAAGGCCCTCGACCGCGCCCTCCAGGACCCCGCATCGACGATGGAGCAGAAGGAGCGGTGACGCCATGACACCCGACCAGGCCCGTGCCGTCCTCCAGGAGGCGATCGGCCACGTGGTGCCCGGGGCCGACCTCGGCCCGCTGCCGGACGACGCTGACCTCCGCGACGCCTTCGAGCTGGACTCGCTCGACTTCGTCGAGGTCGTCGAGCAGCTGAGCGGCATCGTGGGCTTCCGCATCGAGGACCACGAGGCGGAGTCGCTGCGCACCGTCGAGCGCGCGACGCGCTTCCTCACCGCGCGCGCCCCCGCCTGACCGGGGCGCGGCCGACACTCAGTCGGGGTTCGCGATGCGCTCGTGGTGGTGGATGACCTCGGCGATGATGAAGTTGAGGAACGCCTCGGCGAACCGGGGGTCCAGGCCCGCGTCGTCCGCGAGTGCCTTGAGCCGTGCGACCTGGGCCTCCTCGCGGCCGGGGTCCGCCGGTGGCATCCCCATCTCGGCCTTGAGCTCGCCGACGGCCTGGGTGCACTTGAACCGCTCCGCGAGCAGGTGGACGAGCGCGGCGTCGATGTTGTCGATGCTCGAGCGCAGCCGCGCGAGGTCCGGAGGGATGTCGCTCACCCCACCATCGTAGGAACGCCGGGCCGGCCGGCGCGCACCGTCCCACCGACCGACCCCGACTTTTCAGGCTGCGGTCCGCGTCCGGGGGCCCGACAGCGGCGTGTCGGCGGACGCCGGCCTGAAAGGTCGGGAGAAGCCGGGGGTGGTCAGCGCTCGCGGAAGCCGGACTCACCCTTGGCCTCGGCCCACAGGGGGGCGGACACCGACGTGACGCGCCCCGGGCGGCCGGCCGCCGACCACGACGACGCCTCCGGCGGGTCCTCGCGCAGCAGCCCCACGAGCCGCTCGACGGCGGCCCGCGGCCCCTCCGCCACGACCTCGACGCGGCCGTCGGCGGTGTTGCGGGCCCACCCGGCCAGCCCGAGCTCCAGGGCCCGCGCCCGGGTCCACCACCGGAACCCCACCCCCTGGACCAGCCCGCGGACGAACACGGTGCAGCGCACCGGTGCCGGGTCGGCGGGGCCCGGCCGGCCCCTGGCGTCGTCGGTGCTCATCCGCTCCATCGTAGGGAGGTCTGCACCGCGCGCCTCCGCCCCACTGTCACCACCCGTCACTACCGTTGCCGCATGGAGCCGCACGGCCACCACGAGGGGGGCGGCGTCGCGACGGCGCGACGTCCCGCCGCCGACCCTCGGCGCGGGGCCCGGCGGCTCGCCGGTCTCGACGGCCTGCGCGCCCTGGCCATCGTGGCCGTCGTCGTCTTCCACCTCGACCCCACCTGGCTGCCCGGCGGGTTCCTCGGCGTCGACGTCTTCCTCGTCGTCTCCGGCTTCCTCATCACGACGCTGCTCGTGCGCGAGCGGGCCGAGACCGGCGCGGTCGACCTGCGCGCCTTCTGGACCCGGCGGGCCCGACGCCTCCTGCCCGCCCTGCTCGTCATGGTCCCCGCGGCCGTCCTCCTCGCCCGCCTCACCGAGAGCGACCTCCTCGTCGGCGTGGGGCGCCAGGTGCTCGGCGCCGCGACCTTCACCTCGAACTGGCTCGAGATCGGCGCCGGGACCGACTACTTCGCGAGCACCTCCCCCACGCTGCTCGCCAACCTGTGGTCGCTCGCCGTCGAGGAGCAGTTCTACCTGGTGTGGCCGCTCGCCCTGCTGGTCCTGCTCCGGTTCGTCCGGCGGCCCGCGCACCGGGTCGCCGCCGTCCTCGGCCTGGCCGCGGTCAGCGCCCTCCTCATGGCTGTCCGCCTCGACCCCGAGCACCCGACCCGGGTGTACTACGGCACCGACACCCACGCCATGGGGCTGATGATCGGCGCCGCCCTGGCGCTCGCGCTCGCCTCCCCCGGGCGCGCCCTCACCCGCACCGTCGCCTGGTCGAGGCACCGCCGCACCGTCGCCGTCCTCGCCCTCGCCGCCCTCGGCGCCCTGTTCGCGCTGGCCGACGAACGCTCAGCCCTCACCTTCCGGGGCGGCATCCTGCTGGCCTCCCTCGCCACGGCGGCGCTCGTGCTCGTCGTCGTCGAGCGGCCGGGGCGGCTCCGGGCCCTGCTGGAGGTCCCGCTCGCCCGGTGGCTCGGCGCCCGCAGCTACGGCATCTACCTCTGGCACTGGCCGGTGGTGCTCGTCGTCGGCCAGGACCTGCCGGTGGCGCCCGGCGGCGGCGACTACGTCCTGACCCGGCTGTGGGCCGTCGTCGTCACCCTCGCCGCGGCCGACCTGTCGTACCGCTTCGTCGAGTCCCCGGTCCGCCGGCGCGGCGCCCGCGGGGCCTTCGCCGCGGCCACCCGGCGGCTGCGCTCCGGGGGCACCCGGCGGGCCCGCGTCGTGTGGTCCACGGTCGCCCTCGTCGCCGTCGCGGTTCCGGTCGTGCTGCTGACCGCCCCCGAGCGCACCTCCACGGCCGCGTCCCTCGCCGCCCGCGAGGCAGCCCTGGCCCGGGCCGCCGCCGTCGACCCCACGCCCACCGCGGCCCCGTCTCCCGCAGCGACCCCCACCGCCACCGCCACGGCGAAGCCGGCGGTGTGGACGATGCCCAAGGGCTCCCAGATCGACGCGTTCGGCGACTCGATGCTCGTCGGGGCCAGCGACGCGATGGCGTACTACTTCCCGAAGATCCGCCTCGACGCCCGCTCGAACCGGCGCTGGAGCGAGGCCCCCGCCCTCGTCGCCGCCCGCGGGGACAACCTCCGCCGCGCCGTCGTGCTCGCCTTCGGCACCAACCACGGCACCGACGAGGTGGCCCTCCGCACAACGCTCGAGGCCATCGGCCCGCAGCGGATGGTCGTCGTCGTCACGGTCCACGGCCGCTACGCCCGCGCCCGCAGCGACAACGAGACGCTGCGCGACGTCGTGCGCGACCACCCGAACGTCGTCGTCGCCGACTGGGACGCGGCCCTGGCCGATACCAGCGGGATGCTCCAGTCCGACGACATCCACCCCAGCATCCGCGGCGCGCACCTGTACAGCAGCACCGTGCGGTCGGCGCTCGCGGAGCTCTCCGAACGCCGCACGGGCAAGGCGGTCACGCTGCCGCCCATCCCGCTCCCCTGACCAGGCTCCCGCCCGGCTCAGCAGACGCCGGGGCCGCGCCGTTCGGCCGCGCGGGCCGCCACGTCGTCGTCGGAGCAGAACCCGCTGCCCGACCGCTTCAGGCAGAGCAGCCCGAGCAGCGCTCCGCCGTCGTCGACGACCGCGAGCCGCCGGATGCCCTGCGCGACCATCCGCAGGCGCACCTGCTCGAGGTCCTCACCGGGGCCCACCGTACGGCCCTCGAGCGGAGCCAGCCCCGCTGCCGCGTCCCCCTCCGCCGCACCGGCGAGGTCGCCGCGGTCGAGCACCGCCACGAGCCGGGTCGCGTCGACGAGCAGGGCGGCGTGCACGTGGTCGTCGGTGAACAGCCGCCGCAGCTCGCCGACGGTCGCCCCGGGCGCGCTGACGGTCGGGGCGTGCAGCATCGCGTCGGCCACGACGGGTCGCCCGTCCCCGGCCACCGCGGTCATCGCAGACCTCGGGCCCGGCGTGGCCGGGGCTGGCAGCGCGGGCACGAGAAGGAGGAACGGTTCATGAACTGCTCCCGGCGGATGAGGGTGCCGCACCGCGGGCACGGCCGGCCGACCTGACCGTAGGCCGCCAGCGACCGGTCGAAGTACCCCGACGCGCCGTTGACGTTGACGTACAGCGCGTCGAAGCTCGTGCCGCCCTGCCCGAGCGCCTCGCGCATGACCTCGGCGGCGTGGTCGAGCAGGAGCCCGAGACGGGGCTTGGTGAGCGCGCTGGCGGGTCGTTCCCCGTGCACCTGGGCCCGCCAGAGCGCCTCGTCGGCGTAGATGTTGCCGATGCCCGAGACGACCGTCTGGTCGAGCAGCACCCGCTTGACCGCGCTGTCCTTGGCCTTGGCGCGGCGCACGACCGCGTCCCGCTGGAACGCGGGCTCCAGCGGGTCGGGGGCGATGTGCGCGATCGTCGCCGGCACCCCGCCGGCCCCGAGGTCGCTGAGCGCCAGCCCGCCGAAGGTGCGCTGGTCCACGAACCGCAGCTCGGGGCCGTCGTCGGCGAACCGGAACCGCGCGTGCAGGTGCTTCTCGTCCGGGGCGTCGGGCTGCTCGACGAGCAGCTGGCCGCTCATCCCGAGGTGGAGCAGCAGCCCGAGGTCGTCCTCGAGGTCCCACCACAGGTACTTGCCGCGACGGCGGACGGCGGCGACCCGCCGGCCCTCGAGCCGGTCCGCGAGATCGGTGGGCCCGGCCGGGTGGCGGCGGGCCACGCGATGTCCCCGCAGCTCGACGGCCGCCAGGGTGCGGCCTTCGACGTGCTGCGCCAGCCCGCGCCGGACGACCTCGACCTCGGGGAGCTCAGGCACCGTGCGCGGGGTCGACCAGCGGTCGGCCGGCCGTCGGCACCGGCGCCTCGTGGGCGTCGCGGATGGCCGTCCACGCATGCGCGGCGGCCTCCTGCTCGGCGACCTTCTTGGTGCGGCCGGCCCCCCGCCCGAGGAGCGTGCCGCCGATGGCGACCTCCGCGTCGAAGGACTTCGCGTGCTCGGGTCCGTCCTCGGTCACGCTGTACTCGGGCGAGCCCAGACCGTGCTTGGAGCAGATCTCCTGGAGGCTCGTCTTCCAGTCCAGGCCGGCCCCGAGCGTCGCGGACTGGGCGAGCAGCGGGTCGACGAGGTGGTGGACGAGCTCGCCGGCGGCCTCGATGCCGGCGCACGAGTAGACGGCGCCGATGACGGCCTCGACGGTGTCGGCGAGGATGGAGTCCTTGTCGCGCCCCCCGGTGGTCTCCTCGCCGCGGCCGAGGAAGATGTGGTCCCCGAGCCCCAGGGTGCGCCCGACGTCGGCGAGGGCGCGCATGTTGACGACGGCGGCCCGCAGCTTCGCGAGCTGCCCCTCGCTGTCGTCGGGGTTCGCCTCGTACAGCGTCGTCGTGACCACGAGCCCGAGGACGGAGTCGCCGAGGAACTCGAGGCGCTCGTTGTGGGGCAGGCCGCCCATCTCGTACGCGTACGAGCGGTGCGTCAGGGCACGCCGCAGCAACGCCTCGTCGACCGGGACGCCGGTGACCGCCGTGAGGTGGTCCGCCAGCTCGGCGACGGGGCGCAGCGGGGCGAGTTCACCGGCCGCGGCCGACCCCTTGCCCATCGGAGTGCCGGGTCAGCCCTGGTGCTCGGTGCGCTCTGCGACCCCGTAGTGGCGGCCCTTGTACGCGCCGCACGACGGGCACGCGACGTGCGGCTGCGTCGGCGCCTTGCACTGCGGGCACGTCGTGGTGGCAACCACCGTCGCCTTCCAGTTGGCGCGGCGCGAGCGGGTGTTGGAGCGCGACATCTTCCGCTTCGGAACGGCCACGTCAGGTCCTCTTCTCTGTCGTCGTGGGCGGGTCGGCCAAGGCCGAGAGCGCCGCCCATCGGGGGTCGATCTGGTCGTGCTGGTGCTCCGGGTCCTCCGCGAGCGGCTGTCCGCACACGGAGCACAGCCCGGGGCAGTCCGGCCGGCACACCGGCTGGAACGGCAGTGCAGGCACCACCGTGTCCCGGATCACCGGTTCGAGGTCGATGTAGCCGTCCTCGATCCGCTGCTCCTCGTCGGCGTCCTCGTCCCCCACCTCCTGGTGGTGGACGTGTCGATCGGCGTGAACGAACAGCTCCTGGAACCTCCCGTCGACCTTATCGGTGACGGGGTCCAGGCACCGCACGCAGGCGCCGCTCGCCGTGCCGCGCACCGAACCGGTGACGAGGACGCCCTCGACGACCGACTCCATCCGCAGGTCGAGCAGGAGGGGGCTGCCCTCCTCGACGCGGATGACGTCGGTACCGAGGTCGCTCGGCGCCGCGGCCTCACGCTCCAGCTCATGCATCGTCCCGGGTCGACGGCCCACGAGCTTGGTGTCGAGCACCAAGGGCGAGCGCGGGTCGAGTCGGGTCATGGCTTTCACGTGTGGTCGGGATGGTTCGGGTCACGCCGCACGGACGCAGACCGAGGGTCAAGGTTACCGGCACCGGCCCACCTGCCCAAACCGGACCGTCCGGAGCCGGTCGGACCGGTGCGCTCAGCCCGCATCGGTGCCCGCATCGGCGTCCTCGTCGGCGTCCTCGTCCGGGTCCTCGGCCGCGGGCAGCGCCGCCGTCACGGCCGCCGCGACCTGGGGCGCCAGGGTCCGGGCGTACGTCGCCGTCACGTGGTCACCGGCCCGGTGCACGGCGACATGCCCGACGACGACGGGACACTGCCCGCCCGGGCAGATCCACGGGGTGAGGTCGAGGAGCGTGACGCCCTCCCCGGCCGCGTCCACCGCGGCCTCCTGCCCCTGGAGGCCGCTGGCGGCCACGGCGGGCTCCGCCGGGAAGGTGCAGGTGTCGAGCTCGGTCGGGTGCCAGGCGGCGCAGATGTCGAGGTCGTCGGGTGAGACGGGGCTGTCCCCGACGACGACGACCGGGACGTCGGCCGTGACGAGGCCCGACCACGCGTCGACGTAGCCCTGGCGCAGGAGGTCGGCGTCGGGCGCGGACCCGTCCCAGGCGCCGCGGGCCACCCCCGAGGTGACGACGACGTCCGGCGGGTCGGCGGTGAGCTCGGACCGCACCGCCTCGTTCCAGGCGTCGCACTGCGGGTAGGGCCGCCCGCCCTCGGTGGCGGGGGCCGCGGCGTACGCGCAGGCCGACTTCCCGTACGTGACGATGCGCCACCCCTGCTCCGCCGCCTGCTCCTGGAGGGCCGGCAGCCACTGCATCGCCTTGGAGTCCCCGACGAGGGCGACGGTGATCTCGCCCTCCGGCACCCCGAACGTGCACCGGACGGGCTCGACGACGCTGTGGTCCACCTGGCAGCGGTCGATGTCGGCGTCGGGTCGGTCCTTGCCGGCGAGCAGCGGGTCGGGCGTCACCCAGCCGGGGTCCGCGGTGTCGGCGACGGCCCGGCCGGGCACGACGGTCGCCGCGCCGAGGGTCGCCAGGGGCGGCCGGACGCCCTCCTCGGGGGCGGTCACGAACGGCGTGCGGAGCGACAGCAGCGGCAGCGCGACGAGCACCCCGACGAGCGAGAGCGCCGCCCCGAACGCGACGAGGGCCCGCGGGCGGGTCCGCAGGAAGCTGCCGTGGTGGATCGGCTGCTCGATGTACCGCCACGAGACCCACGCGGGCCACAGCGACGCCGCCGCGACCGCGACCTTCGCCCACCCGGGCATCCGCTCCCCGGTGAGCCACTCGACGGTCCACTCCCCGAGGACGATCGCCGGCCAGTGCCACAGGTAGATCGAGTACGACATCCCGCCCAGCCACACCATCGGCCGGGTCCCCAGCAGGCGCACCGGGCCGAACCGGGCACCCTGCCACCCGACCCAGAGGACGAGCGCGGTCGGCAGGGTCGGCAGGAGCGCCCAGGCGCTGGGCCACTCGATGCGGGCGGGGAGGAGGAACGGGACGGCGAGGAGGGCGGCGAGGCCGGCCCAGCCGAGCGGTGCCACCCACGGTGCGGGCTTCGCGGGGTGGGGCCGCCCCGTCAGCCAGACGGCGAGCAGCGCCCCGACCCCGAGCTCCCACACCCGCGTCGTCGTCGTGAAGAAGGACGGGCGGGGCATGGCGTACGAGTAGTAGACCGACCAGGCGAAGGAGGCGAGGACGAGCACCCCGAGCGCCACCGCGACCGTGCGGCGGTCCGGGCGCCGCCCGAAGCGACGGGCGCCCCAGGCGAGCACGATGAGCAGCACCGGCCAGAGGACGTAGAACTGCTCCTCGACCGACAGCGACCAGAAGTGCTGGACCGGCGAGGGGCGGGCGTCCGAGGCGAGGTAGTCGACCTCGCGCCCGGCGAAGACCCAGTTGACGACGTAGGCCGCGGCCGCGATGACGTCGTGGCCGATGGACTGACGCCGCTCCCCCGGGACGACGACGTAGGAGACGGCGGAGACGACGGCGAGCACGAGCACCGCGGCGGGGAGCAGGCGGCGGGCCCGGCGCCCGAGGAACCGCACCCACGAGATCTTCCCGGTCCGCCCCAGCTCGACGAGCAGCAGCGTGGTGATGAGGTACCCGGAGATGACGAAGAAGATGTCGACGCCGACGAAGCCCGCCGGGATCGGCAGGCCGGCGTGGTAGGCGAGCACGCTGAGGATCGCGATGGCCCGCAGCCCCTCGATGTCCGGCCGGAAGCCGCGCCGCTGACGCGGCCGGCGCACCTCGACCGGCGCCGTGTCAGTGGTCGCCACGCAGCCGGGTGACGAGGGCGTCGCGTACCTCGTCCGGGACGAGCCCGCTGACGTCGCCGCCGTAGCGGACGACCTCCTTGACGAGCGAGCTCGAGACGTGCTCGAGCGAGGGCTCGCCGGGGAGGAAGACGGTCTCGACCCCGCTGAGGTGCCGGTTCATCAGCGCCATCGGCAGCTCGTAGGCGACGTCGGTGCCGCTGCGGAAGCCCTTGACGACGACGTCGGCCCCGACGTCGCGGCACACGTCGACCAGGAGCGTGTCCGCGAAGGACAGGACCCGTACCTGGTCGCTCATCCCGGCGTCGGCGACCGCCGACTCGACGAACGCGAGGCGCTCCTCGACGGTGAAGGTGCCCTGCTTGGCGGGGTTGTGGAGGACCGCGACGACGACCTCGTCGTACAGCGCCGCCGCCCGGGCGACGACGTCGAGGTGCCCGTGGGTCACCGGGTCGTAGGAGCCGGGGCACACGGCCCGGCGCACGCGCTCACTCACGCCGAGCACCCTACAAGTGCCTCACCGCCGCTCAGCCCCCCTGCTTGGCGGCGTCCTCGATCTCCTCGGCCTTCTCCTTGGCCTCGGCCTTGACCCGTTCGGCCTCCTCGCGGGCCTCCTCCGGCGCGAGGGTGCCCTCGGCGACGGCCTCCTCGAGCAGGGCGGCGACCTGCTCCTCGGACGCGCAGCCCTCCTCGAGCAGCTGGTTGCGCCGGGTGAGCCAGGCGACCCCGAGGTCCTCGCGGGCGTCGAGCGCGACCTCCTCCCGCGCCGGGTTGAGGATGGTCTGCTCCTCCTCGTTCGAGTGGTGGTTGACGACCGTCGCGAGCTCCTCGAGCGCGTCGTCGTACTTCTGGGTGTCGGTGCCCGCGCAGCGCAGGAACGCCAGGAGGGCCTCGGTGATCTCGGCGTGCTCCTCCTCACCGTGCTCGGCCTCGTGCGCGGTGATGTCCTCGGCCTTCCGGCGCAGCGTCGGGTAGACCTTCTCCTCCTCGGCGGTCGCGTGCGCGACGAGGACCTCGGCGAGGGCCTCGCGGGCGGCCGCACGGTCGGCGTCGGTGCGCCGGCACTCGCGCAGCAGGTGCTCGAACAGGCGGTGGTCGTCGAGGATGACCTCGAGGACGTCGCCACTGACGGGGCGGGGGATCTCGTAGTCGGACATCCCGTCATCCTGGCAGAGCGCCCGGCCCCGCTGCGGGGTCGCGCCGCGGTTTCGATCCCGGCCGGTCAGGTCCGGCCGGCGAGCCAGACCGTCGTCTCGCCGTACCGCCGGGGCTTGCCGACCCGCTCGAGGCCGACCGGCCAGGCGGGCTCCGGGGAGCGCGAGGAGCGCTCGACGACGACCATCGCGCCGGGGGCGGCCCAGCCCTCGACGAGCCGCCCGAGCACGGCGGCGAGGGCGTCCTCCCCCAGGTCGTACGGCGGGTCGACGAGGACGAGGTCGGCGGCGTCGTCCTCGGCGGCGTCGGGTGCGAGCGCGGCCGTGACGGTCGTGGCCAGGACGCGGGCCTCCTCGAAGCCGAGGGCGCGGACGTTGGCGCCGACGGTCGCGGCGGCCCGCCGGTCGGACTCGACGAGCACCGCCGAGCGGGCGCCCCGGCTCATCGCCTCGAGCCCGAGCGCCCCCGATCCCGCATAGAGGTCGAGCACCCGCGCACCGCGGACGGCGTCGCGGGCGTCGAGCGCCGAGAACAGCGCCTCGCGTACCCGGTCGCTCGTCGGCCGGGTGCCCGAGCCGGGCGGGGTGCGCAGGGTCCGGCCCCCGGCCGTGCCGGCGATGATGCGGGTCATCCGCGCTCCAGGTAGGCGGCCTGCTCGGCGTCGACCCGGGCCCGGACGGCGGCGGCGAGCAGGGGGTGGTCGGTGAGCTCGGGGTCGGCCTCGACGAGGGCGAACGCGTCCTCGCGGGCGGCGGCGATGACGTCCTCGTGCTCGAGGATGTGGAGGAACTCGAGCTGGGTGCGCCGGCCGTGCTGGGCCGCCCCGAGGATGTCGCCCTCGCGGCGCTGCGACAGGTCGAGGCGGGCGAGCTCGAAGCCGTCGGTGGTCCCGGCGACGGCGGCGAGCCGGGTGAGGGCCGGCTCGGCATCGGTCCCGGTCACGAGGAGGCACAGCCCCGGGTGGCCGCCGCGCCCGATCCGGCCGCGCAGCTGGTGGAGCTGGGACACCCCGAACCGGTCGGCGTCCATGACGACCATGACGCTGGCGTTGGGCACGTCGACGCCCACCTCGATGACGGTCGTGGACACCAGGACGTCGGTGTCGCCGCGCTGGAAGCGACCCATGACCGCGTCCTTGTCCTCCGCCGACATCCGCCCGTGCAGCACCTCGACCGCCAGCCCCTGGAGCGCCGGCTCGTCGGCGAGGGCGGCGTGGACGGCGGTGACGCTCTTGAGCGGCCGGGGCGGTGACGGTGCCTCGTCGTCGGGGCCGGCCGGCTCCGCGATGACGGCGCCCTCGTCGGGGGCGTCCTCCTCGCCGATCCGGGGGCAGACGACGTAGGCCTGCCGGCCCGCGCGGACCTCCTCGGCCACCCGCGCCCAGGTGCGCTCCATCCAGCCGGGCTTGTCCTCGGGGACGACGTGGGTGGTGATGGGGGCGCGTCCGGCGGGCAGCTCGCGCAGCGTCGAGGTCTCGAGGTCGCCGAAGACCGTCATCGCGACGGTCCGCGGGATCGGGGTGGCGGTCATGACGAGCACGTGGGGCGGGGTGGCGCCCTTGCCGCGCATCGCGTCCCGCTGCTCGACGCCGAAGCGGTGCTGCTCGTCGACGACGACGAGGGCGAGGTCGAGGAAGTCCACGTGCTCCTGGAGCAGGGCGTGGGTGCCGACGACGATGCCGGCCTCGCCGCTGACGACGTCGAGCAGGGCCTTGCGCCGCTCCGCGGTCGACATGCTGCCGGTGAGCAGCACGACCCGGGTGCCGTGCTCGGAGCCGCCGAGCATTCCGCCCATCGCGAGGTCGCCGAGCATGCCGGTGATCGTGCGGTGGTGCTGGCCTGCGAGGACCTCGGTGGGGGCGAGCAGCGCGGCCTGCCCCCCGGAGTCGACCGCCTGGAGCATCGCCCGCAGCGCGACGACGGTCTTGCCCGACCCGACCTCGCCCTGGAGCAGCCGGTGCATCGGCACGTCGCGGCCCAGCTCGGCGGCGACGGTCTCGCCCACCTCGCGCTGGCCCTGCGTGAGGGTGAAGGGGAGCCGCTCGTCGAAGGCGGCGAGCAGGCCGTCGGGGCGGCCGGCCCGGGGCCGGGTGGCCTGCCCCGCCGAGGCGCGCCGCCGCTGGGCGAGGGTGGTCTGGAGGACGAAGGCCTCCTCGTAGCGGAGCCGGCGGCGGGCCTCCTCGACCTCCTCGAGGGTGTCCGGGGTGTGGATGCCCCGCAGGGCCTCGGTGCGCCCGATGAGGCCGCGGCGGGAGCGCACCGGCTCCGGGAGGGCGTCGGGGACGTCGTCGAGGACGTCGAGGACGCGGCGCACGCTCTCGGTGACCGTCCAGGTGTGCAGCTTGCCGACCCGCAGGTAGAACGGGATGAGGTTCTTGCGCTCGCCGGCGTCGAACTCGTCGAGCATCGAGTAGCCGGGATGGGTCAGCTGGTTCCGCGAGCCGTACCGGCCGACCGTGCCGGCGAAGATGCCGCGGGCGCCGGGCACGAGGGCCTTCTCGTGTCCCCAGGCCTTGAAGAAGGTGACGTCGAGGTCGTTGCGCCCGTCGGTGATGACAACCTCGAGCATCGTCCCCTTGCGGCGCTGCATCGGGCGGGTCCGCGCGCTCTTGACCTCGGCGACGCCGACGAGGAACTCCCCCGGGGTCACCGCTCCGAGGTCGGACTCGCGGGTGCGGTAGCGGCGCGGCCAGAAGGCGAGCAGGTCGCCGACGGTGTGGATGTCGCGGTGCTTGGCGAACTCGGCGGCCGCCTGGGCGATGATCGGCCGCAGCGGGCTGGACTCGGAGGCCACCTCACTCCACCCCCAGGAGCAGCGGGTACACGGGCTGCCCGCCCTCGATGACGACGACCTCGACCTCGGGCCGGTCCCGGCCGAGCGCCGCGGCGACCTGCCGGGCGAGGTCGTCGTCGGCGTCGGCCCCGATGACGAGCGTCACGAGCTCGCCACCGGCCGACAGGAGCCGCTCGAGGACGTCCCGGGCGGAGGCGACGAGGTCGGTGCCGAGGAACGCGACGTCGCCGTCGACGATGCCGAGCACGTCGCCGGGGCGGCAGACCCCGGCCCAGGTCAGGGCCTCCTTCGTCGCGACGGTCACGGCGCCGTGCCGGGTCGAGACGGCCGCCCCGGTCATCGCGACGATGTTGGCGTGGATGCTGCGGTCGGGGTCGAGCACCGCGAGCGCCGCCAGCGCCTGGACCGTCGTGCGCGCGGGGACGACGTGGACCTCGATCCCCTCGCCCGCGGCCGCGCGCGCCGCGATCTCGGCGGTCATGAGGCCGTCGGGGTCCGCGGGGAGCAGGACGACCGAGGGTGCACCGGTGCGGCGCGCGGCGTCGACGAGCTGGTTGGCGGAGGGGCGGCGCCCCGGGCCGAAGTGGACGGGGACCGCGCCGGCGGTCTCGAGGACCGTGGCGACGCCGGGGCCCGCCGCGCCGGCGACGACCCCGATGGGGACGACGTGCTCGCGGGCCGCGACCTGGCTCGCGAGGTGGGTGATGCGGACCCGTTCGGGACGCCCGGCGGCGATGCCCGCCTCGACCGCCGCGCCGGCGTCGTCGACGTGCACGTGGACGTTCCACAGGTCGGGGCCGCCGACGACGAGCAGCGAGTCCCCGAGCCCGTCGAGGGTGTCCCGCAGCGTGTCGACGGCGGCGGCGTCCGTCTCGGTGAGCAGGTACATCACCTCGAAGGCCGGGCCGTCCGCGCCGTCGTCGTCCGGGCCGGCCGCGGCCCCGGACGGGCCGGGACCGTCCGCCACGTCGTCGGCTCGCTCCCGGTGCCACTCGCTCCGGTGGCGGGGCGGCGCGGCCGCCAGGAGCCCGTCGTCGGTGCCGCTCCAGGCGCCGGTGACGACGCGGTGCAGCGACTCCAGGAGGAGCACGCAGCCCGCCCCGCCGGCGTCGACCACCCCGGCGCGGGCGAGCACCGGCAGCAGCTCGGGGGTGCGGGCGAGGGCCTCCCGGGCGGCGGTGACGGCGGCGGCCGAGACGTCGGCCAGCCGGCCGCCCGCGTCCGCCGCCCGGCGTCCGCCCGCTGCCGCGGCGTCGGCCACCGTGAGGATTGTGCCCTCCTGGGGGTGGGCGACGCTGCTGCGGGCCTTGGCCGCGCCGCGCTCGAGGCACTCGGCGAGCAGGGCGACGTCGACGGCCTCGGCGTCGCGCTCGATGACGACGTCGCAGAGCCCGCCGACGACCTGGCTGAGGATGACCCCCGAGTTGCCCCGGGCCGACATGAGGATGGCGCGGCGCAGGGTCGTGCACTCCCGGACGAGGTCGGCGGTGCCGCGGACCCCGTCGGCCTCCAGGGCCGCGGTGGCGTCCTCGATCGCCCCGTCGAGGGTGAGGTAGAGGTTGGTGCCGGTGTCGCCGTCGGGGACGGGGAAGACGTTGAGCTCGTCGATCTCGGCACGGCGGGCGGCCAGGGCCGCGCGGGTGAGAAGGGCCCAGTGCCGGGCGTCGTCAGCGGTGAACACGTCGGGCACGGCCTCAGGGTAACGGTCGGGGCCGTGGAGCCGTTTTGGTCCGCCGCGCGTCGCTCGGCTACTCTTGTCCGGTTGCGCATGCGCCGACGGCGCTGCGCCCCACGACCACCAACACGTTAACTTCGTAGGAGATACCTGTGGCTGCCAACTGCGACGTCTGCGGCAAGGGCCCGGGTTTCGGGCACAGCATCTCGCACTCCCACCGCCGCACCAAGCGCCGTTGGAACCCGAACATCCAGCGCGTCAAGGCGCTCGTCGGCGACGCCGGCGTCACCCCGAAGCGGCTCAACGTCTGCACCTCGTGCCTCAAGGCGGGCAAGGTCAAGCGCTGACCTCGCACTGACGCACCCGGAACGGGCGGCCTCCCTCGTGGAGGCCGCCCGTTCCGCGTCCCCGGCCGTCCCGTCAGGCCGGCGGGTCACGGCGTCGCGAAGTGGTCCCAGCCCCGGGCGTCGGGCAGGTCGCCGTCGACGGTGACGCGTGCGCCGGCGGGCCCCGGCTCGTGGACGACGCCGATGACGGTCCACGGCGCCCCGGGCAGGGCCGGGAGGTCCGTCCCGGCCGGGAAGCACCCGACGAGCGAGTGCTCCTCTCCCCCGGCGAGCACCTGGTGCAGTGCCTCGTCGGCCCCGAGGCACTGCGTGAGCGGCCCGGCGGCGAACCGCTCGCGCAGGACGGCTCCGTCGAGGTCCACGGCCACCGCGCTGGCCCGGGCGACCCGCCCGAGGTCGGTGACGAGCCCGTCGCTGACGTCGATGAGGGCGGTGGCTCCGGCATCGGCAGCGACCGGGCCCGCCCGCCAGGGTGCGCGCGGTGCGCGGTGCGCGGCCAGCAGCCCGGCCGCCGCCTGCTGCCGTTCGGGGTCGCTGGCGCGCGGCGCCGGCCCGTCCGCGAGGTGCAGCGCCAGGCCCCCACCCGAGCGCCCGAGCGACCCGCAGACGGCGACGACGTCGCCGGGCCTCGCCCCGGACCGGAGCACCGGGCGGCGGCCCCGGAGGTCGCCGAGCGCGGTCACGGAGACGACGAGGACCCCGGGCGGACCCGATGACAGGTCGCCCCCGACGACCGGCGCACCGGCCTCCTCCGCCACCGAGGCGATGCCCCGGGCGAGGTCGAGCACCCAGGCGGCGGCCGTGTCGGGGTCTGCGACGAGCGAGACGAGCAGGGCGGTGGGCTCGGCACCCATCGCGCCGATGTCGGCGAGGTTCTGCACCGCGACCTTGACGCCGACGTCGTGCCCGCTGGACCAGTCGTCGCGCCAGTCGCGTCCGCGGACCATCCCGTCGGTCGTCGCGACGACCGCGCCGCTGGGGGCGCCGACGACCGCGGCGTCGTCCCCGGGGCCGACGGGGACCGAGCCCCAGGGCCGAGGGGTGGCGCCGGCGTACACCGGGAAGATCCGGGCGAGCAGCGCGGGCTCGTCGAGGTCACGCAGCCGCTCCATCGTTCGCTCCTCCCTGCGGTGTCGTCCGGACCACCGGCACGGTAGCGTCTGCGACGTCCCCGCTCGTTGCGCGGGGGCGAGCACGATGGGGCCGCCCAGGCCCCGACGACACGACGACGACAAGGTGGACGCAGTGGTTCAGGCCTACATCCTGGTGCAGACCGACGTCGGCAAGGCCGCCTCCGTGGCCGAGGCGATCGCCCGGATCGAGGGCGTCGTCCTCGCCGAGGACGTCACCGGCCCCTACGACGTCATCGCGCGCGTCGAGTCCGAGACCGTCGACGACCTCGGCCGGCTCGTCATCTCCAAGATCCAGGACACCGACGGCATCACCCGGACCCTCACGTGCACGGTGGTCCACGTCTGACCTCCCGGCTCCCACGCACGGCGGCAGCGACGTTCGCTGCCGCCGTCGTGCTGTCCGGGTGCTCGTCGGCGGTCGAGGTGTCCGTGCCCGGGGGCGCGGGTGCCCCCGGGTGCGCCGACCCGGCCTGGCCGGCGACCCTGAGCGACCTCCCCCGGCGCGACACGAGCCCGGCCGACCCGGCGGTCGCGGCGTGGGGGGACCCGGCGGTCGTGGCCCGGTGCGGCGTGGCCGCCCTCGGCCCGACGCCCTCGGAGTGCATCGAGGTCGACGGCCAGGGGTGGGTCGCCGAGCCGCTGAGCGACGGCACCCGCTTCGTGTCGTTCGGCACCGACCCCGCGGTGGAGGTCCTCGTCCCGTCGCGCTACGACCCCGCCCCGCTGCTGCTCCCGGCCTTGACGACCATCGCGCAGGCGCTGCCCGGGAACGGCCTGGAGTGCCGCTGAGCGGCTCCGCGCCGCCCCTGCCGGCGACACCCGCGCCGGTTCAGCCCCAGAGCTCGGCCGCGACCTCGGCCGGGGCCGGCATGGCCTCGATCTCGGCCCGGACCGCGGCCGCGGCAGTGGCGAAGGACGGGTCGCCGAGCACCCGCTGCGCCGCGTCCCGGATCGCGTCGACGCCGAACAGCGGCGGTGGGACCGCGACCCCGGCGCCGGCGCGCTCCACGAGCTGGGCATGCATCGGCTGGTCCGCGCCCCGTGGGAGCGCGACCTGCGCCGTGCCGTTCGCCAGGGCGCCGAGCATGATCCCGGCGCCGCACTGCGAGACGACGAGGTCGACCTCGGGCAGCACCCGCGCCTGTGGCAGGAACCGGACCGCGAGGACGTGGTCGGGCACCGGGGCCAGCGCGTCGGGGTCGACGTCCGGGCCGGTCGTCACGAGGACGGGGCGTCCCAGCCCGGCCAGCGCCTCGATCCCGGCCGCCAGCTCGTTGCCGGCCGTGTTGAGCACCGTGCCGAGGGTGAAGTAGACGGCGTCACCGTCCGCCAGCAGGCTGCGGACCTCGTCGGGGAGGTCCTGCCCGCCCGGTTCGCCGGCCGACGGGCGCAAGGGCCGCGCGCCGGGCCAGGGGGTGGGTCCGTCGGGGTGCAGCGAGGGCGGCGTGACGTCGACGCACTCCTCGGCCGACAGAAGACCCCACACGTCCTCGAGCCCCGGCCGCTCGGCCACGGCGCCGGCGATCATCTCGTAGAAGGGGAACAGCGGGCCGAAGCCGTGCACGACCGCGGGCACCCCGAGCCGGTCCGCCAGCACGGGCCCGGCCAGCTCGAGCATCTCGTGGACGACGACATCCGGTTTCCACCGGCGCGCGAGCGGCTCCAGGTCGGTGAGTCGCTCGGCGGCGGAGTCCCCGAACAGCGTCGCGACCCCGACGAGGTGCTGCACGTCGGCCGGGGCGCGCTCGGAGGCCTCGACGTGGCGCCGCCACATGTCCGACCACACCGGGCCGGCCGCGGCGGCGTCGAGGCCGCGCTCGCGCAGCGCGGGCACGAAGTCGGGGCCGGTGGCGACGAGGACCTCGTGGCCGGCGGCCCGGGCGGCCCGGAGCAGCGGCAGCATCGGCAGGGCGTGGCCGTACGCCGGGCTCGTCGTCACGAGGATGCGTCGGCGTCGCATCCTCGCAGCGTGGCAGCCGTCGCCCCCGGTGTCGAGACCGTCAGCGCAGGCCGGTGCGGCGCTCCAGCGCCAGCGCGATGAGCTCGTCGATGAGCTCGGGGTAGCTGACCCCCGTGGCCGCCCACATCCGCGGGAACATCGAGCTCGGGGTGAACCCCGGCATCGTGTTGACCTCGTTGACGACGACCTCGCCGTCGTCTGTGAGGAAGAAGTCGACCCGGGCCAGGCCCTCGCAGCCCGCCGCCTCGAAGGCGGTCGCCGCCATCTCGCGGATCCGGGCGGCGGTGGCCGCCGGCACGTCCGCCGGCGTCATGAGCCGCACGTCGTCGTCCGCGAGGTACTTGGCGTCGAAGTCGTAGAAGTCGTGGTTCGCGACGACGACGCACTCCCCCAGCTCGCTCGTGCGCGCCGCGTCGGTGCCGTGGCCCTCGAGCACCCCGCACTCGATCTCGCGGCCGCTGATGCCCTGCTCGACGACGACCTTGGGATCGTGCACGCGTGCCGCCTCGACCGCCGCCTCGAGGTCGGCCATCGACGACACCCGCGAGATGCCGATGCTCGAGCCGGCCCGGGCGGGCTTGACGAAGACGGGCAGCCGGAGGCCGCCGACGGACGCCATCGCGGCCTCGGGGTCGCGCCGCCAGTCGCGGTCGGTGATGACGACGTACGGCCCGACCGGCAGCCCGGCCGCGGCGAGGACCGTCTTCATCATCGCCTTGTCCATCATCACCGCCGACGCGGTGACGCCGGAGCCGACGTACCGGACGTCGGCGAGGTCGAGCAGCCCCTGGATCGTGCCGTCCTCACCGAAGGGTCCGTGCAGGAGCGGGAAGACGACGTCGACCTCGCCGAGGGTGCGCGGCGGCTCCCCCGCCTCGTGGACGACGAGGGTGCGGTCGGTGGCGCTGGTGGGGACGACGACGCTCGCGGACCCGCCGTCGACCTCGGGCTCGTGGCCGCGGCCGAGCCGGAGCGGCTCGGGGTCGTCGGCGGCGAGCACCCAGTGCCCGTCCTTGGCGATGCCCACGGGGATCACCTCGTAGCGGGTGCGGTCGAGTGCCTCCAGGACGCTCGCGGCGGTCGCGCACGACACCGCGTGCTCGGACGAGCGGCCCCCGAACACGAGGGCCACGCGGGTCTTGGGGGTGCTGGTGCGGTCGCTCATCGCACGCGACTCTAGCCGCCCCTAGGGTGGGTCCTCGTGACCGACGAGCCGACCCCCGCCGCCGCCGACCTGCCCGACCTCGCCCCGGCGACCCGTCTCGTCGCGCTCGGGCGCGAGCCGGCCGCGCCGGGCGCCCAGGTGGGCGCCCCGCTCGTGCTCACCTCCACGTACCACGCCGACGGGCCGGTCTCCTACGCCCGCTCGGGCAACCCCACGTGGTCGGCCTTCGAGGTGGCGCTGGGGTCCCTCGAGGGCGGCGACGCGCTCGTCCTGGCCTCCGGGATGGCCGCGGTGTCGGCGGCCTTCGCGCTGCTCCCCCACGGCGGCACGGTCGTCGTCCCGGACGCCGCGTACAACGGGGTCATGGCCACCGTCGGGGACCTCGAGGCGTCCGGTGCCGCCGTCGTCCGCCGGGTCGACGTCACGGACACCGCAGCGGTGGTGGCCGCGCTGCCGGGTGCCGACCTGCTGTGGCTGGAGTCCCCGACCAACCCGCTGCTCGAGGTGGCCGACCTGCCCGCCCTCACGGCGGCGGCCCGTGAGCACGGCGTCCTCACCGTCGTCGACAACACCTTCGCCACCCCGCTCCTCCAGCGTCCGCTCGCCGACGGTGCCGACGTCGTCGTCCACTCGGCGACGAAGTACCTCTCGGGCCACAGCGACGTCCTGCTCGGGGCGGTCGTGACGGCGCCCACCGACTCGGGGCGGGCGCTGCACGAGCGGCTCCGACGGCACCGGCAGCTCGGCGGCGGCATCGCCGGCCCGATGGAGACCTGGCTCGCGCTGCGGGGGCTGCGGACCCTGCACCTGCGCCTGGAGCGGGCGTGCGCCGGTGCCGCCGACCTCGCCCAGCGGCTCGCCGGGCACCCCGCCGTGACCCGGGTCCGCTACCCCGGGTTCGGGGCGATCGTCAGCATCGAGGTCGTCGGCGGGGCCGAGGGCGCCGAGCGCGTCGCGGCGGCCACCGCCGTCTGGGTGCACGCGACGAGCCTCGGCGGGGTCGAGTCCCTCCTCGAGCGGCGCCGGCGCCAGCCCAACGAGCCCGAGAAGGTCCCGGAGGAGCTCATCCGGCTGTCGGTCGGCATCGAGGACGTCGAGGACCTGTGGCGTGACCTCTCCGCCGCCCTCGCCCGCGCCCGCCCCTGATTCTCGGGTGACCCGGGAAACCCTCACCTCACCCCGGAAGGGATCCCCCGCGAAGTGAGGGGTTCGCGGGTGTAGTCGGTGCTCGCGGCTCGGGTGCCGTGGGCACTCAGGGAGCGCGGGCGGTCAGCCGGTCTCGGCCTTGCGGGGCCGCGAGAGCAGGGCGGCCACCACCTGCTGCGCGGTACGGCCGTGCCGGATCATCGCGTCGACCTGCTCGATGATCGGCACGTCGACGCCGTGGGCCTGGGCGAGCGCGAGGATCGAGGTGCAGGACTTCACGCCCTCGGCGGTCTGCTTCGTCACCGCGACCACCTCGTCGACGGCCATCCCCTGCCCGAGGCGGACCCCGAACGAGTGGTTGCGTGACAGCGGCGACATGCACGTCGCGATGAGGTCGCCGACCCCGGCGAGGCCGGCGAACGTCACGGTGTCCCCGCCGACGGCCGTGCCCAGCCGGGTGGTCTCGGCCAGGCCCCGGGTGATGATCGAGGCCTTCGAGTTGTCGCCCATGCCGAGGCCCTCGGCCATCCCCACGGCGAGCGCGATGACGTTCTTGACCGCGCCCGCGATCTCGGTGCCGATGACGTCGGTGCCGGTGTACGGGCGGAAGTACGGTGCGGCACAGGCCGCGGCGACCCGCTCGGCCATCGCGGCGTCCCGGCAGGCGATGACCGAGGCGGCGGGCTGCTTGGCGGCGATCTCGCGCGCCAGGTTGGGCCCGGAGACGACGACGACGCGTCCCTCCTCGACCCCACCGACCTCGGCGATGACCTCGGACATCCGCTTGGTCGTGCCGAGCTCGACCCCCTTCATGAGGGAGACGACCGCCGCGTCGCCCGGCAGCACCGAGCCCCAGGCGGTGAGGTTGTCGCGCAGCGTCTGCGACGGCACCGCCAGCACGACGACGTCGGCACCGGCGGCCGCCTCGGCGGGGTCGGTGGTCGCCCGCACGGTGTCGGGCAGCCGCAGCTCGGGGAGGTACTCCTCGTTGACGCCGGCGTTGATCGCGTCGACGACCTCCGCGCGGCGACCCCACATCGTGACGGGCGTCCCCGCGTCGGCGAGCACCGCGGCGAAGGCGGTGCCCCAGCTCCCGGTGCCGTACACGGCCGCGCGGCTCATGCGGCGCCCGCCGTCGGGCGCGGACGGCCGGTGGTCGTCACACCGGCCTCGCGGGGGTCGAAGCGCCGGTCGGGCGCCCGCTCCCCCCGCAGCTCCTCGAGCTCGCGGGTGATCGCGGCGGTGATGCGCCCGGTCGCCTCGAGCAGGACCTCGTGGGTGACCGGCCGGTCGTGCAGGTCGGACAGGTCGACGGGGGCCCCGGCGCGCACGTGCATCGTCCGGCGCGGGAAGAGCCGCAGCCGCTTCGAGTAGGGCGCGAGGATCTCGTGCGGCCCCCACGTGGCGACGGGGACGACGGGGCACCGGGTCTCGAGCGCGACCCGGGCGGCTCCGGTCTTGCCGCGCATGGGCCACAGGCCGGGGTCACGGGTCAGGGTGCCGTCGGGGTAGATGGCGACGCACTTGCCGGCCCGGACCGCCTCGACCGCAGCGCGGTAGGCGTCGGCCGCCCGGCCGGACTCGCGGTACACCGGGATCTGGTCGGCCGAACGCAGCACCGCTCCGACGAACGGGACCGCGAACACCTGGCTCTTGCCGAGGAACCGGGGGGCGTACCCATGGTCGACGAGGAAGTGCGCGAACGGCAGCGGGTCGACGTGCGAGGTGTGGTTGGTGCACACGACCCAGCCGCCCTCGGTCGGCAGATGCTCGGCTCCGGACCAGTCCCGGCGCGTCAGCAGCATGAGGAGCGGACGCAGGATCCGGATGGCCAGGCGGTATCCGAAGGGACGCGAGTTGTCCTGGGGGGTGCTCACTGTGGCCTTCCGTGGGTCGGGTCACCGCATTGTGGTCCGCGCCGGGGTCGATGTCGAGCGCGGCACGGCGGGTTGGCAGGATCGAGGCGTGCCCGCCGCCCCCGACCTCGCGGTCGTCGTCCCCGTCAAGGGCGGGCCGCTGGCCAAGTCCCGGCTCGGGGCCGGGCGTGCCCTTCGCCGCGACCTCGCCGACGCCTTCGCCCGCGACACGGTCGCCGCGGCGCGCGCGGGCCTGCCGGACGCGCTCGTCGTCGTCGTCAGCGCCGACCCCGCGGTCCGCGCCTGGGCGGAGGCCGCGGGCTGCACGACCGTCACCGACGAGGGTGCGGGCCTCGACGCCGCGGTCGCGGCCGGGGTGGGGGTCGCGGCCCGGGCGGGAGCCCGCTTCGTCTGCGTCCTCCTCGGGGACCACCCGGCCCTGCGGCCCGCCGAGCTGGCCGAGGTCGTGCCGGCGCTGCGTGCCGCCGCCCCGGCGATGGTGCCGGACGCCGACGGCACCGGGACGGCGATGCTCGTGGCGCCGCTCGGCCCGGGCGCGGCCGTGCCCACGCGGTTCGGTGCGGGCAGCGCCGGCGCACACCGCGCTCTCGGGTACGCGTGGGTGGAGCCCGACGCCCCCGGCGTGCGGATCGACGTCGACGACGCATCCTCGCTGGCGGCGGCGATCGCGGTCGGGCTCGGCGCGCACACCCGGCGCGCCCTGGGCCGCGCTACCCTGCCGGGCGTGCAGGCAACCATCCATCGTGAGCCCGGCGAGAGCCCCGGCAGCGCACTGCTCGACGACGGGGTCGAGGTGCAGGTGCCGCTCGACTCCGTCGTGCTCAGCGGCCTGCTGCACCTGCGTGCCGGGCAACGGGTCAGTGTCGAGCTCGACGAGTCCGGCCTCGTCGCGACCCGGGTGTGGATCGTGGGGATCGGGCCGGGCGAGACGATCCGCTGAGGCGGCGCCTCAGCGCTTCGCGCCCGCCTTCTTCGCGGCGGTCTTCTTCGCCGGCGCCTTCTTCGCCGGCGCCTTCTTCGCGGCGCTCTTGGCGGGGGCGCTCTTGGCGGCCTTCTTCGCGGGGGCCTTCTTCGCCGGTGCCTTCTTGGCCGCACTGCCCGTGGCGGCCGTCTTGGCGGTGGACGCGGCGCTCTTGGCCGTGGCCTTCGTCGTCTTCTTCGCGGCGCTGCCCGTAGCGGTGGTCTTCGCCGCGGTCTTCTTCGCGGTGCTCTTGGCCGCGGCCTTCGTCGCGGTCGCGGCGCTCGACGCCGTGGACGCCGCGCTCTTGGTCGCCTTCTTCGCGGTCTTGGTCGCCTTCTTCGCCGTCGTGGCCGCGGCGGCGCCGGCGGTCCCGGCAGCCGCCCGGCCGGTGGCAGGGGCGGACTTCGGCAGGCTGCTCGGCTTGCGCACGTAGTCCTTGAACGCGGTGCCGGGCCGGAAGCGCGGCGCCCGGTTCTTCGGGATGCGCACGGAGTCGCCGGTGTGCGGGTTGCGGCCGGTGCGGGCCGCCCGTTCGACCCGGTCGAAGGTGCCGAAGCCGGTGATCGCGACCTTCCCGCCGCGCACGACCTCCCGCACGATCGTGTCGAAGACCGTGTCGAGGGCCTCGTTCGCCGCCTTACGGCTGCCGAGGGTCTTCTCGAGCTCTCTGACGAGGTCTGCCTTGTTCACGTGCGTCCTCCTCGTTGGGCGCCGGGCGCAGCCGACGGCGGTGTCGTACGCGGTCGGTCGGACCGACCGTGACACCTGACGCTATTCCCTGTGGCACAGGCGAGTCCACCCCCTGAGGTGGGGTGGTTTCGGCTCGGGGCCGGAGGAGGTCAGGCCGAGACGGTGGGCTTCCACGTCGGCCGGGTGGCCTCGTAGGCCGTGATGTCGCTCTCGTGGCGCAGCGACAGGCTGATGTCGTCGAGGCCCTCGAGCAGGCGCCACCGGGTGTAGTCGTCGACCTCGAAGGACGCCGTGAGGTCGCCCGCGGTGACCGTCCGCGACACGAGGTCGACCGTGACCGAGGTGCCCGGCTCGTTCTCGAGCAGCTTCCAGAGCAGCTCGACGTCGTCCTGGCTGCACTGCGCCGTGAGGAGTCCCTGCTTGCCACTGTTGCCGCGGAAGATGTCGGCGAAGCGGGAGGAGATGACGACCCGGAAGCCGTAGTTCATCAGGGCCCAGACGGCGTGCTCGCGGGAGGAACCGGTGCCGAAGTCCGGACCCGCGACGAGGACCGAGCCGGCGGCGTAGTTCGGGTCGTTGAGGACGAAGGTCTCGTCCCCCCGCCACGCGGCGAACAGCCCGTCCTCGAAGCCGGTCCGGGTGACCCGCTTGAGGTAGACGGCCGGGATGATCTGGTCGGTGTCGACGTTGCTGCGGCGCAGCGGGACCCCGATGCCGGTGTGGGTGGTGAAGGCCTGCATCAGTGGCTCCCCTCGCTCGCGGGCTCGAGATCGGACGGGCTGGACAGGGTCCCGCGGACGGCGGTCGCCGCCGCGACGAGCGGGCTCACGAGGTGGGTGCGGCCGCCCTTGCCCTGGCGCCCTTCGAAGTTGCGGTTGGACGTCGAGGCGCTGCGCTCCCCGGGCGCCAGCTGGTCGGGGTTCATGCCGAGGCACATCGAGCAGCCGGGCAGCCGCCACTCGGCGCCGGCCGCGGTGAACACGGCGTCGAGCCCCTCGCTCTCGGCCTGGAGCCGGACCCGCGCCGAGCCCGGGACGACGAGCATCCGCACCCCGTCGGCGACCTGGCGCCCCTTGATGACCTCGGCGGCGGCGCGCAGGTCCTCGATCCGGCCGTTGGTGCAGGAGCCGACGAACACGGTGTCGACGTGGATCTCGCGCAGCGGCGTCCCCGCGGTCAGCCCCATGTACTCCAGGGCCCGCTGCGCAGCGACCTTCTCGTGGTCGTCACCCATCAGCTCGGGGTCGGGGACGGCCTCGCCCAGCGGCGAGCCCTGCCCGGGGTTGGTCCCCCAGGTGACGAACGGGGTGAGGCTCGCGGCGTCGAGGACGACCTCGGCGTCGAACTCGGCGTCGTCGTCGCTGCGCAGCTCGCGCCAGGCGGCCACCGCGGCGTCCCAGTCCGCGCCGGTCGGGGCGTGGTCGCGGCCCTGGACGTACTCGAAGGTCGTCTCGTCGGGGGCGATCATCCCCGCCCGGGCACCGGCCTCGATCGACATGTTGCACACCGTCATCCGCGACTCCATCGACAACGCCCGGATGGCGCTGCCCCGGTACTCGAGGACGTAGCCCTGCCCGCCTCCGGTGCCGATCTTCGCGATGACGGCGAGCACGATGTCCTTGGAGGTGACCCCGTCGGGCAGGTCGCCCTCGACGGTGACCGCCATCGTCTTGAACGGCTTGAGGGGCAGGGTCTGGGTCGCGAGCACGTGCTCGACCTCGGAGGTGCCGATGCCGAAGGCCAGCGCCCCGAAGGCGCCGTGCGTCGAGGTGTGGCTGTCGCCGCAGACGATCGTCATCCCGGGCTGGGTGAGGCCGAGCTGCGGGCCGACGACGTGCACGATGCCCTGCTCGGCGTCGCCCATCGGGTAGATCGTGACGCCGAACTCGGCGCAGTTGCGCCGGAGCGTCTCGACCTGGGTGCGGCTGACGGGGTCGGTGATGGGCCCGGGCGTCGTCGGGACGTTGTGGTCCTCGGTGGCGAGGGTGAGGTCCGGGCGGCGCACCGTGCGGCCGGCGAGCCGGAGGCCGTCGAAGGCCTGCGGGCTCGTCACCTCGTGGAGGAGGTGGAGGTCGATGTACAGGAGGTCCGGCTCGCCCTCGCCGCGACGGACGACGTGGGACTCCCACACCTTCTCGGCCAGGGTTCCGGCCATGGATCGACACCTCCAGGAGTGGGCCGCGGGACCGCGGCCCGGGACGTTCGGGCACGGGCAGCGCGCCTGCGCGACGCCGCCCTTCTCCTGAGATTCGCACGCGGTTTGGGTGCATGGACTTGCGTCTCAGGCAATGAGACGTCAATATCAAGGCATGGACAACACCAGTGGGGTCGGAGTTCTCGACAAGGCGGCGGTCGTGCTGTCCGCACTCGAAGCCGGTCCGTCGACGCTCGCCCAGCTCGTCACGGCCACCGGCCTGGCCCGCCCCACGGCGCACCGGCTCGCGGTGGCACTGGAGCATCACCGCCTCGTGACCCGCGACGTCCAGGGCCGGTTCGTCCTCGGCCCGCGCCTCGGCGAGCTCGCCGCGGCCGCGGGTGAGGACCGCCTGCTCGCCGCGTCGGGCCCGGTGCTGGGCGCCCTGCGTGACCACACGAACGAGTCGGCCCAGCTGTTCCGCCGCCAGGGCGAGTACCGCGTCTGCGTCTCCGCCGCGGAGCGCCCGGTCGGCCTGCGCGACTCGATCCCGATCGGCGCGACACTCTCGATGCGCGCGGGCTCGGCGGCCCAGGTGCTGCTCGCCTGGGAGGAGCCCGACCGGCTGCACCGCGGCCTCCAGGGGGCCGCTTTCACGGCCACCGCGCTGTCCGGGGTCCGTCGCCGGGGCTGGGCGCAGAGCGTCGGCGAGCGCGAGCCCGGGGTCGCATCGGTCTCGGCGCCGGTCCGCTCCCCCAGCGGCCGGGTCATCGCCGCGGTGTCGATCTCGGGGCCGATCGAGCGGCTGTCGCGGCAGCCGGGCCGGCTGCACGCCGCGACGGTGATGGCCGGCGCCGCCAAGCTCACCGAGGTCCTGAGCCGGCACGCCGCCCAGCAGGACGCGCAGAACAACGCCTGAGCCGGGCCTCGACGGCGCCGCGCGGACCCGAAACGCAACCGACACATCGCGAGCCACCCGTGGCAACATCGGTGCGGCACGCTCGGCGCAGCTCTCGAGGACGCCCGAAGGAGGCCTCCGTGCCGCCGACACCTGGCCAGCGCATCGCCCGTGACCGCACCCGGCTCCTCGCTTTTCCCCGCCCGGACCGGCGAGCCGTCGTCGTGGGCGGTGGCCTTCTGGCGGCGCGACGGGCCGCGGCCCTCACCCGGGCGCGCACGCCGGTCACGGTCTTCGCGCCGCACCTGTGCGACGACGTGTTCGACCTCCTCGCCGAGCGGCTCGTGACCTGGGAGGACCGTTGGCCGGACCTCGCCGACCTCCGGGACGCCTGGCTCGTGCACGCCGCGAGCGGTGATGCCCAGGTGGATGCCCGGGTCTGCGCCCTGGCGGCGGCCTGGCAGGCCCGCGCGAGCTGAGCGCCGCCCCAGCCGGCCTCAGCCGAGCCGGGACCGGATCCGCTCGCGCGCGCTCTCGCCCCGACGGCCCACCGGGACGGTCCCGGCGACATCGGCCAGGCCCAGCGGCCGCGGGCCGGAGTAGATGCTCTCGGCGCCGTGGGGCTGCACCGCGTAGGTCTCGTGCCAGATCGTGACGGCCGTCGGGTCGGCCTTGGCGAGCTGGTAGAACTCGAGCCAGGCCGGCCGGTGCTCGTGCCCGGCGGCATTCGCGTAGGCGTAGATGTCGTCCACGCTGCGCCACCACTGGATCATCGTCGTGGCCATGAGGTGCACCGTGGACCGGCTGCCGAGGTAGCCCAGCGACTCGGCCTCCCCGCGCTCGGCGGCGGCCTTGTTCGCCTCGAGCTCGGCGATCATCCGCGGCATCGCGGCCCCGGCCTGCTGGACGATCCGCCGCTTCCAGGGCTTGTGGACCCGCAGGCCGATGAGGAAGACGGCCAGCGGCCCGTCGTAGGCGTGGGTGACGCGGTCCATGGCGGGCTCCTCGTTGGATAGTGCTACTGTCCGATAGGTCACCAGTTTGGACAGTGCCACTATCCATTGTCAAGAGGTCGAGGAGGGACGATGCGGATCTCCGAGCTCGCCGAGGTCACCGGGGTGCCGGTGCACACGCTGAAGTTCTACCTGCGCGAGGGCGTACTCCCCCCGGGGGCGGCGACGAGCCGGACCCGGGCCGACTACGGCGAGGCCCATGTGGAGCGGGTGCGCCTCGTGCGTGCCCTCGTCGAGCACGGCGGGGTCTCGATCGGTGACATCCGCAGCATCGTCGAGGCGCTGGACTCCCCTCCCCCGTCCCGCCACGAGCTGCTTGGGGTGGCGCATCGCGCCCTGCCGGGTGTCACCGCCGGGGCCGAGGTGTCCGCCGAGGTCGCAGACCTGCTCGAGAGCCTCGGGTGGACGACCTGCACCGACGGCCCCCTCGCGGCCGGGCTGACCGCCGCCGTCGCCGCGGCCCGGGCGGCCGGGGTCGAGCTCGCGCCGGCGGAGCTGCGCCGGTACGCCGAGGCGATGCGGGCGGCCGCCGAGGTGGATGTCGAGGTGGCCCTGCGGGCGACGAGCGCGGCCGACGCGCTGCGGACCGTCGTGCTCGGCACCGTCATGGTCGACCCCGTGCTCCTCGCCCTGCGGCGCATCGCCCAGGAGGGCGTCAGCGCCGAGCGCGGCTGACCGGGATATGCCAAACCCCCTGGCGGACCAGGGGGTTTGGCGGTGTAGCCCCGACGGGATTCGAACCCGCGCTACCGCCTTGAGAGGGCGGCGTGCTAGGCCACTACACAACGGGGCCTTGGTGCTGTCCGGACCGCTCGCGAAGCGGCCGGGCAACGAGAGAGAACCTTACCGAACGGCGAGGATTTCTCCGAATCGCCCTCGGCCGGAGCCGGGGCGAGAGCTGGGGTACCAGGACTCGAACCTAGAACGGATGAACCAGAATCACCAGTGTTGCCAATTACACCATACCCCATGGGGTATGCCGGTCGATCGTCCCTGGACGGGCGATCACCCGGCGAACCGAGTGGCGATACTACCGGCCCACCTCGTCCACCCCAAATCGCGGCGGCCCGCCCGGCACGAGCGTGGCGAGGTCGGCCAGCGAGGTGACGACGGGCACGTCCCGGCCGGCGAGCAGCCGGAGCCCGCCGTCGTCGGGGCGGCCGTCGCGCACGAGCCACGCCGCGGCCAGCCCGGCGTCCCGCGCGCCCAGGGGGTCGTTGACCACCTCGTCGCCGACGTGCAGCGTCGCCCCCGGGTCCGCGCCGAGCCGGCGGCAGGCCTCGTGGAAGGCGCGGGCGTCGGGCTTGCCCACCCCGAGGGTGTCCCGGGTGCAGACGACGTCGAAGAGCCCGACGAGGCCGGCGGCCCGCATCTTCGCGTCGGTGTACCGGGTCGAGGAGTTGGTGAGCACGCCCACGACGACGCCGGCGGACCGGAGCCGCTCGACCTCGGGGCGCACGTCGGGGAAGGCGCGCAGCGCACTGATGAACGCCGGCTCGTACCGCTCGTCGAACGCGCCCGACCGGCCCGCGGTCTCCTCCCCCAGCCAGGCCGCAAGGTCCGCCACCCGGCGGCGGCGCATCTCCTCGAACTCGATCTCGCCACGGGTGTAGGCGCCGAAGTGGTCGGCGGGGTCGTCCCGGAAGCGCACCCCGGCCAGGGCGAGTCGGCGCGGGTCCGCGCCGGGCCACGCCGCGGCCGCCGCCACCGCCCCGGCCGCGTGCATCGCGGCCCGGGTGTCGTAGAGCGTGTCGTCCGCGTCGAGCAGGACGGCGACGACCGGCCGGGTCACACCGTCGCGCGCAGCGCCGCGAGCCGGGCCAGCGTCGAGGACCTGCCGAGGATCTCCATCGACTCGAAGAGGGGCGGGCTGACCCGGCGCCCGGACACCGCCGTGCGCAGCGGCCCGAAGGCGAACTTCGGCTTGATCCCGAGCCCCTCGACGACCGCGGCGCGCAGGGCGGCCTCGATCGCCTCGGCGCGGAACGTCGGCTCGGCGCCGAGGACGCCCTCGTGGTCGTCGGGCAGCTGCTGCAGGGCCGCGATGGCGGCGTCGAGCACCTGCCCGGCGTCGTCCTTGAGCTGGGCCCGCGCGTCCTCGGCCACCTCGACGGCGTCGTCGGCGACGTAGAAGGGCGCGACGAGGTCGGCCGCCTCGGTGAGGTGGGCGATCCGGGTCTGGATGAGCTCGGCGACCTGCTCGAGCCGCGCGAGCTCCCCGAGCGTCGGGCTGTCGCCGAGTACGCCGTCGCGCTGGAGGAAGGGAAGCAGCCGGGACGCGAAGTCCTGCTGCCCGAGGGCGCGGATGTGCACGCCGTTGAGCCAGTCGAGCTTCTTGAGGTCGAAGATCGGCCCCACCGGGTTGACCTCGCGCCAGTCGAAGCGCGCGGAGAACTCCTCGAAGGTGAAGACCTCGACGTCCTCCCCCTCGGCGCCGTGGGCCGGCGGGTAGGCCAGCAGGGCGAGGAAGTTGACGAGCGCCTCCGGCAGGTAGCCCTGCTCCTGGAACCAGGTGAGCCGCGCGGCGGGGTTCTTGCGCTTGCTGATCTTGGACTTGTCGGTGTTGCGGAGCAGCGGCATGTGCGCGAACCGGGGCGGGGTCAGGCCGAGCCAGCGGTAGAGGAGGACGTGCTTGGGGGTGGAGCTGATCCACTCCTCGCCGCGCACGACGTGGGTGATGCCCATCTCGTGGTCGTCGACGACGACGGCGAGGTGGTAGGTGGGGAAGCCGTCGGCCTTGAGGATGACCTGGTCGTCCGGGCGCGGAGCCGTGAGCCGCCCCCGGATGAGGTCGTCGAAGGCGAGGTCGACGTCGTCCGGGACGAGCATCCGCACGACCGGCGTCTCGGAGAAGCCGGGCAGCGCCCGCCGCTCGTCCTCGGTCTTGCCGACACAGAGGCGGTCGTACCCGGTGGGCTGCTTGAGCCGCTGCTGCTCCTCCCGCATCGCCGCGAGCCGCTCCGTGGAGCACCAGCAGCGGTAGGCGTGCCCGTCGGCGAGGAGACGCTCGACGTACGGCGCGTACGTGGTGAGCCGCTCGCTCTGCCGGTACGGCGCGCACGGGCCGCCGACGTCGGGGCCCTCGTCCCAGGTCAGGCCGAGCCACCGCAGGGTGTCGTACACCTGCTGCTCGGAGTCCTCCCGGAACCGCGCCCGGTCGGTGTCCTCGATGCGCAGGAGGAACCGGCCCCCCTGCTGGCGAGCGAACGCCAGGTTGAACAGGGACATGTAGGCCGTGCCCACGTGCGGGTCGCCGGTGGGCGACGGGGCGACGCGGAGGCGGACCGGGCCGGGCAGGTCGCCGGCGGGGGTCGCGGGGGTCTGGGGGTGCTCGCTCATGATGGCGACAGCCTATGAGGGAACCGGCCCGCCGGTCGCACCCGGTGGTGCGCTCAGACCACGGCGTAGGGCGGCTCGGCGGCCCGCCCCTGGAAGGACAGGATGGCGGGGTTGACCACGAGGCCGTCGCGGATCTCGATGGCCCGGCTCACCGTCTCGTCGGCGTCCCAGGCGGCGCCACCCTCGAGCACGGTGCGCAGGAACGGCATCACCGCCGCGCTGTTCTCCCAGGTCGCGGAGTTCCACAGGTACGACGGGCTGTGGTCGACCGCGTAGTACAGGACGTTGTCGCCCACGACGAAGGTCGGCTCCTCGAAGGTCGTCGGACGCGCCCACTCGAAGCCCATCGCGAGGTCGCACGAGACGTCGACGATGACGCTCCCGGGGCGGAACGCGTCCAGGTCCGCGGTGCGCAGGTACACGACCGGGTGCGCGGTGTCCTGCAGCGTGCAGTTGACGACGATGTCGTTCTCGGCGAGGTAGGCCGGCAGCGGTTCGCGGCCGCGCTCGGTGATGACGTGGCTCAGGTGCTCGCCGTCGGGGTCGGGGTCGAACTGGCGGATCCGCACCGAGTGGATCGGCGACCCCACGGCGGCGACCTGCCGGTGGGTCAGCACGGCGACCTCGTGCACGCCGTGGGCGTTCAGGGCGGTGACCGCCCCCCTGGCCGTCGCCCCGAACCCGATGACGACGGCGCTGAGGCGGCGCCCGTAGTCGCCCGTGAGCCCGGCGAGCTCGAGCGCCTGCAGCACCGAGCAGTACCCGGCGAGCTCGTTGTTCTTGTGGAAGACGTGCAGGCCGACCGCGCCGTCGCGGGTCCAGTGGTTCATCGCTTCGAAGGCGATGAGGGTCAGTCGCCGGTCGATCGCGAGCTGGGTGAGCTCGGGGTCCTGGACGCAGTGCGGCCAGCCCCACAGCACCTGTCCGGGCCCGAGCGCGGCGACGTCGGCGTGCTGCGGCTTGGGCAGCAGCACCACGTCGGAGCCGGCCAGGATCTCGGCGCGGGAGGCGAACCCGCCGACGTGGTCGGCCAGCGCGGCGTCACTCGCGCCGAACCGGGCGCCGTACCCGTGCTCCAGGGTGATCCGGGCCCGCAGGTCGGCGTCCAGCCCGGGGATGTGGTCGGGATGGAGCGGCAGCCGGTGCTCGTTCTCCTTGGCCGACGAGCCGATGACCCCGAGCCCGAGGAGCGTCACTTCTTCTTCGGGTGGATCACGTCGGAGAAGGTGGTCTCAGCCCCTTTGCTGCGCTTCTCGGCGCGCTTCTCCTTGATGGACTTCCCGGACTTCTTCGACATCGTGTGCCGCGGCGACTTGTCGCTCATGGGGGTATCTCTCTGAGAGGAAGCCTGGACGGCTCCGCACCCTCGACAGTACGCCCTCGTGGGTTGTCGGGTCTCTCCCCGCCGGCGCGCGCTCAGTGACGGACGACGGGGTTCGAGAGCGTGCCGATGCCCTCGACCTCCACCTCGACGCGCTGGCCCGCGACCATCGCGCCGACGCCGGCGGGGGTCCCGGTGAGGATCACGTCGCCCGGCAGCAGGGTGAACGCCTTCGAGGCGTACGACACCAGGGCCGCGACCCCGTGCACCATGTCCGCGGTCGAGCCGTCCTGGACGACCTCGCCCTCGAGCCGGGTCACGAGCCCGAGCGCCGACGGGTCGAGGTCGGTCTCGACCCACGGCCCGAGCGGGCAGAACGTGTCGAAGCCCTTGGCCCGCCCCCACTGCCCGTCCGAGCGCTGGAGGTCACGGGCGGTCACGTCGTTGGCGCAGGTGTAGCCGAAGATGACGCCGAGCGCGTCGTCCGGCTCGACGTCCTTGCACAGCCGGCCGACGACGACGGCCAGCTCGCCCTCGTACGACACCTCCGAGGTCTGCGGGGGCAGCACCACCGGGTCGCCCGGCCCGACGACCGCGGTGTTCGGGATGAGGAACATCAGCGGCTCCTCGGCCGGCTCCCCGCCCATCTCGGCCGCGTGCTCGGCGTAGTTCCGGCCGAACCCGATGACCTTGCTCCGCGGGATGACCGGCGCGAGCAGCCGCACGTCCTCGACGAGGTGCGTGGCGCCCGTCAGCTCGATCCGCTGGTAGAGGGGGTCCCCGGTGACCTCGGCGATCTTCTCGCCCGCTCCGTCGACCAACCCGTAGACGGGGTCGTCCCCGATCGTGAACCTCGCGATACGCATGCGCCGAGCCTACGACCCGCCGCTCGTCCGCGGTCACGCCACCTGGGTGGCGGAGGGGTCAGGTCACGCCGGCCTTCGTGGCGGCCGCGGCGAGCACCCGGCCGACGACGGCGGCGCCCTCGTCGGTGAGGTGGATGTCGAACGCGGTGCAGATGTAGGTGAGCGTGCACACCTGGGCGACGTTGGTCGGGACCTCGCGCCCGCCGAAGGTCGTCGGCGTGGCGTCGTCGAGCTTGAACGCCGACGTCAGGGGTACCGGCGTCGCGCCGGCCTCCGTCGCGGCCTTCGTGATCGCCCGGTCGAGGGCGGTGTACGCGGACGTCGCGGCGTCGAGCTGGCCCTCGCCCTCACCGAGGTAGGAGGCGGCCAGCCACGGGTTGTAGTAGCCGAGGACGAGCACGGGGACGTCCTGGCCTGCGGCAGCGCGCAGCCGGTCGAGGATCTCGGGGAGGTTCTCGGCGACCCCGGCGAGCCCCTGCTTCGTGCACGCGGTGTCGACGGCCGTCTCGCGCACGCAGCGGAGCAGGTCGTTGCCGCCGAGGTCGATCGAGACCAGCGCGACGTCGCCCGCGCGTTCGGCGAGGACCGCCTCGGCCTGCGCCATCTGGCTGCCGGCGGCGTAGTCGCACTTGCCGCCGTCGAGGAAGGAGTCGGTGGTCTCACCCGAGCACGCGAGGTTCTCGAGGGTGAGCTCGGCCCCGGCCCGGTCGAGGCGCGACAGCGCCAGGGCGGGGTAGGCGCTGTCGCGCAGCTCGGTGCCGCCGGGCTGGTAGCCCGCGGCCAGGGAGTCGCCGAGGGCGAGGTACGTCCGCCCCAGCGGGTCCTCGGCAGGGTCGGAGGGCGCCTCCGTCGGGCTCGCCGAGGGCGCGGGGGCGGATGCGGCAGGGGCCGCCGGCGCCGCGGCCTCGTCCGCGCCACCGCAGCCGGCGAGGACGAGCGCCGCGGCGAGCACGGACAGCAGGAGCGGACGTCGCACCGAGAGCACCTCCGGGGTCAGGGACACCATCCTGCCCCGCCCAACGACCGAGGCCCGCACGGTGTCCCCGCGCGGGCTACCGTGGCGGCGTGCCCATCGTCCTGTCCCGCGCCGACTGGGCGGCCCGCGTCGACGCCCACGCGGCGCGCGTCGACGCCGCCACCGCCGGCCATCGGGAGCGCCGCACGGACGGGCGCGCCCACCCCGTCGAGGACTTCCTGTTCCGCTACTACAGCCACTCCCCCGCCAAGCTCCGACGGTGGCACCCCGGGGCGGGCGTCGTCCTCGAGGGAGCGGCCGACACCGAGCGGGCCGGCTGGCGGCACCACCTCGTGGTCGGCGACGACGTCGTGCTCGACGTCGGCTCCTTCCTGGACGCCCGCGGGTCCACCGTGGGGTTCGTCCGGGACCTGCTCGCCGCCACCCTCTCCCGCCCGGCGCACCTCGGCTGCTTCGGCCTCCACGAGTGGGCGATGGTGCACCGCCTCCCCGCCGACGACGTGCGGCACGCACGCTGGCCGCTGCGCCTGGGAGCGGCCGGCACCGACGAGGTGCTCGAGCGGCACACCGTGCGGTGCTCGCACTTCGACGCCTACCGGTTCTTCACCGACTCGGCGGCGCCCCGCAACCAGCTGCGCCCGACGCGTGCGGACCAGGTCGCCTACGAGCAGCCCGGCTGCCTCCACGCCGGGATGGACGTCTACAAGTGGGTGTACAAGCTCGCGCCCCTGGTCCCCAGCGCCCTCACCGCCGATGCGTTCGACCTCGCGCGCGAGATCCGCATCCTCGACATGCAGGCCTCCCCCTACGACCTGAGCGAGCTCGGGTACACCCCGGTCCCGATCGAGACGGCGGAGGGGAAGGCCGAGTACCTCGAGCGCCAGCGCGCGTTCACCGGCCGCTCCAACGCCCTGCGCCGGCGGCTGCTCGACGTCCTCGACGCGGTGTCACCACCGGCGGCCGGCCGGGCCGCGGCCCAGCGCGCGGGCACCCGAGCCGTCCCGTAGCCTCCCCCGGTGCCCGACTGCTTCGTCTGCTCCGAGAACGCCCGCACCGACCTGCCGCCCCGCGAGCGCGTCGCCGTCACCGACCACTGGCGGGTCGCCCACGCCTTCGACACGTCCCTGCCCGGGTGGCTCGTCCTCGACGCCAGGGCGCACGTGAGCGCGCTCGACGAGCTGCCCGCAGCGGCCCACGCCGAGCTCGGTGACCTGCTCGGGCGGCTCACCGCGGCCCTGCGCTCGGAGCTCGGGTGCGCGAAGACCTACGTCATGCAGTTCTCCGAGGCGCAGGGCTTCGGGCACCTGCACGTCCACCTCGTCCCCCGCATGCCGGACCAGCCGGAGGAGTCACGGGGCCCGGCGATCTTCCGCCACCTCGGCCCGGGAGCCGTCGGGACCCTCGTGACCGAGGACGAGCGGGACCGCATCGCCCTGCGCCTCGCGGCCGCGCTGCGCCCCGGCATCGCCGGCTCCCAGCCCCCCAGCCGCCCAGCCCACGCTTTCCAGCCCCCGTACCCCGCCTGACCTGACTTCGACCAATAGGTCACGTCAGGTACGCCCCGACCCGTACCCCGCGTGACCTATCGGTCGATGCGCGGACAGACCGACCCGTACCCCGGGTGACCTATTGGTCGATGTGTGTACGGCGGGCAGCTCAGCGGGGGGCGACGCCGGCCCGGACGAGGCCGTAGGTGACCGACTCGACGAGGGCGTCCCAGCTGGCCTCGAGGATGTTCGCCGCGACCCCGATCGTCGTCCAGGACGTCGTGCCGTCGGAGGTCTCGATGAGCACCCGGGTCACGGCGTCGGTGCCGTGCGCCGCGTCGAGGATGCGGACCCGGTAGTCGATGAGCTCGAGGTGCCCGATCTCGGGGTAGGTCGCGGCCAGCGCCATCCGCAGCGCGTGGTCGAGCGCGTTGACCGGGCCGTTGCCCTCGCCGGTCTCGACGTGCCGCTCCCCCGCGGCCCGGACCTTGACGGTCGCCTCCGAGAGCGCGTCGTCCTCGCCGCGGGCGTCGGTGATGACCCGCCACGACTCGACCTCGAAGAACCCCGGCAGCGCCCCGTCGACCTCGCGACGCAGCAGCAGCTCGAAGCTGGCGTCGGCCGCGTCGAAGGTGTAGCCGCGCAGCTCCTTCTGCTTGACCGTCGCCAGGACCCGGCGCAGCGTGGCGGCGTCGGCCTCGTCGGTGGCGTCGAGGTGGAAGCCCAGCTCGCGGGACTTCAGCTCGATCGAGGCCCGCCCGGCCATGTCGGACACGAGCATCCGCATGTCGTTGCCCACGTGCTTGGGGTCGAGGTGCTGGTACAGGTCCGGGTCGACCTTGATGGCGCTGGCGTGCAGGCCGGCCTTGTGCGCGAACGCGCTGGACCCGACGTACGGCTGACGCGAGTACGGCGGGACGTTCGTCACCTCGGCGATGGCGTGCGCGATGCGGGTCGCGTCCTGGAGCCGGTGCGGGTCGAGAAGCTCCCGGCCCTGCTTGAGCTGGAGGTTGGCGACGACCGTCAGCAGGTCGGCGTTGCCGGTGCGCTCGCCGTACCCGTTGATCGTCCCCTGGACGTGGGTGGCCCCCGCCTCGACCGCCGCCATCGAGTTGGCGACCGCGCAGCCGGTGTCGTTGTGGCAGTGGATGCCGACCCGGGCCTCGGTCGTGCGGACGACGTCGTCGACGATCTCGGCGACGTCGCCGGGCAGGAGCCCGCCGTTGGTGTCGCAGAGGGCGACGACCTCGGCCCCGGCCTCGACCGCCGCCCGGACCGCCTCGAGGGCGTAGGCGCGGTCGGTGCGGTAGCCGTCGAAGAAGTGCTCGGCGTCGAGGAACACCCGCCGGCCCTCGCCGCGCAGGAACGAGACGGTGTCGCGGATCATCGCGAGGTTCTCGGCGAGCGTGGTCCGCAGGGCGCGCTCGACGTGGCCGGTGTGCGACTTCGCGACGAGGGTGACGACCTCGGCCTGGCTGTCGAGCAGCGCCCGCACGAGCGGGTCGGTGTCGGCCCGGCCGCCGGCGCGCCGGGTGGCCCCGAACGCCGCCAGGGTGGCGTTGCGCAGGGTGAGGTCGCGGGCGGCGCGCGCGAAGAACTCGGTGTCCTTGGGGTTGGCGCCCGGCCAGCCGCCCTCGATGTAGCCGACCCCCAGCTCGTCGAGGTGCGTGGCGATGGCCAGCTTGTCGGCAACGGAGAGGTTGAGCCCCTCCTGCTGGGCGCCGTCGCGCAGCGTCGTGTCGTACACGTGCAGGTCGGTCATGTCACTCACCGTGCTCGGGCCGGTCTCCCGGCGTCCGGGCCCCGGCCCGTGCGGGCCGGGGCGTCGACGCGTGCCGTCTCGTGTCCATTCTCGGCCGGCGCCGCCCGGGCCGCCCACGGGGTGGGTGGGTGGCCCGGTCTGCCGGACGGGCCTCCACCGGGGGGTGTGACGCCCGTACCAACAAAAAGACCCCCCGGGTGTGGGAGGTCTGCGCGACGAGGAGGTCTCGTCGCGCTAGCCGATAATGATCGCGGTGGTGGCCGCGTCACGGAACGTCACCCGCCCAGGGTCGCACGCGCCGGGGTGTGCGAGCACGACGTGTCCACATCGTGGCCGGGTCAGCGCACCGGCACCGGCGCCGCGACGGCCTCCCACCACGGCTCGAGCGGCGGCGGTGCGGCCACGTCGAGCCGGTCGCCGACCCGGGGCACGACGACCGGGACCCCGGCCGCGGTCGCCGCCGTGAGCAGACGCTGGACCGGCTCCGCCCACGGGTGCGGGGCGAGGACGAAGGTGCACCAGTGGATCGGGACGAGCAGCCCGCCGTCGAGCTCGGCCGTGGCCCGGACGGCCTCCTCCGGGTCGAGGTGGATGTCGCGCCAGGCCTGGTCGTACGCGCCGACCGCCATGAGCGAGACGTCGAACGGCCCGTGGTCGGCCGCGATCTGCGCGTACCCGTCGAAGTAGCCGGTGTCGCCGCTGAAGAAGACCGTGCCGCCCGGCGACGCGAGGACCCAGGACGCCCACAGCGTGCCGTCGCGGCGCAGGCCCCGGCCCGAGAAGTGCTGGGCCTCGACCGCCGTGACCCGGACCGGGCCGACGTCGTGGGACTCCCCCCAGTCGCGCTCGACCACCCGGCGGCTCGGCACGCCCCACACGTCGAGGTGGGCGCCGACGCCGAGCGGCACGACGAAGACCGCGTCCGTGGTGTCGGCGAGGGTCTGGATGGTCGCCATGTCGAGGTGGTCGTAGTGGTCGTGCGAGATGACGACCGCATCGACGCGGCCGAGCCGCTCGAGGGACACCGGCGTCGCGTGGAGGCGGCGCGGGCCGACGTGCTGGCTCGGGGAGCACCGCTCGCTCCACACCGGGTCCAGCAGCAGCCGGACCCCGTCGATCTCGACGAGGCAGCTCGCGTGGCCGAACCAGGTGACGTGCAGGCCGCTGGCGGCCGGCTCGCGGTGCGCGCTGACGACGGGGATGGGCCCGGGTGGGCGGCGCGTCTCGGTGTTGGCCCGGTACCGCTCCAGGATCTCGCGCTGGGTCGCGGGAAGCGTGGCGACGCCGCGGCGCCTGTTGTGGAAGGCCCCCGCGCGGTACTGCGGCGACCTGCGCATCCGCTCGAGGCGGGCCCCGTCCGGCCGGGCCCCCATCGCGGCGCCGATCCCGCGCCCGGCCGCGGCGAGCGCGCCGAGGGCGCTCGCGGCCCCGGCGGCCACGGCCAGCCTGTTGATCCTGCTCATGCACGCATTCTCCCCCAGGGCGATCGAGCGCCAGCGCGTATCCTGATGAGTGGGACGACACCCCCCCCAACGCATGGAGCGGTCGATGAGCGACCACGGCGGCGACCTGACCCGCACCCCCCTCGCCTACCCCGGCGTGCCCGTTCCCGGGCCACGCCTGGTCGTCGGGGACTGCGCGCACACCGTCCGCCCGCGGCCGTCCCGTTCCCTCGGCTCCGCCCGCTCCGACGGCTGCGCCCGGTGCGACCTGCCGCCCGGCGCCGGGCCCGACTCCCTGGACCGGCTCCTGGGCCGGCTGGGCGCCACCCCGCTCGCGGAGCGGACGCCGGTCCTCGCCGTGGGGTCCAACGCCGTCGCATCGGTCGTCCGCCACAAGCTGACCCGCCGCGGCATCGGCGTTGTCGTGCCGCTCCTGACCGGGGTGGTGCGCCACCTGGCGGTCGGGCACACCGCCTACGTCTCCCGCGGCGGCTACGTGCCGGCCGCGCCCGTGCACCGGTCCCGCGCCCGCACTCCGGTCGTCCTCCAGCTGCTCGACGACCACCAGCTCGCCGCCATCGACGCCACCGAGCCCCACTACGACCGGGTCGAGCTCACCGGGACGCGCTACCCGCTCGTGCTGGCCGGGGGGCTGCGTCCCGCGCGGTACCACGTGTACGAGGCGAGCGGCGGGGTCCTGAGCCTGCCCGTCCACGGCCGCCGGCTCCTCCCCCAGCCCGAGGTCCTCGGGGCGCTCCGTGACGAGGGCCTCCCGCACACCGACCACGAGGACCCGTCGGCTATCGCCGAGCGCCTCGCCGGCTCGGCCGCCCACCGGGACGACGTGCGCGAGGGGCTGGCCGCGCGCGGCCTGACCCGGGGGTCCGGGCTCACCTCGACGCCCGCCGGCCGGCTCCGCTGGCCCGAGACCGTCAGGGCCGTCCGCGCGCCCCGTCGGCAGCAGCGTCGGCAGCGGCGCTGACGAGAGCCGCGAAGAGCTCCGCGCCCTCGGCCTCCTCGGCATGCCACTGGACGGCGAGCCGGAAGCGCGCCGCGGGCCACTCCATCGCCTCGAGCGTGCCGTCCTCGTGCCACGCCGCGGGCACCCAGCCACTGCCGGCGATGCTCTCGGGCACGACCGCCTGGTGGTGGTACGTCGGGACGTCGAGCGGCCCGTCGCCGACGATCCGCGCGAGGCTCGTCCCGGCCACCGGGGTCACGTGGTGTGAGGTGTAGACCCCGAGGCGTGGGCTGTGCGCGTCGTGCCCGACCTCGTCGGGCAGGTGCTGCACGAGACGCCCGCCGGTCGCGACGGCCATCACCTGCATCCCACGACAGATGCCGAGCGCCGGCACGTCCTGGGCCTCGGCCGCCCGGACGAGGGCGGTCTCCCACGCGTCCCGGTCCGGACGGGGCGCCTGCGAGGACGGGTGGGCCGGCTCGCCGTACAGGCCCGCCTGCAGGTCCGCACCGCCGGCGATGACGAGGGCGTCGACCCGGGCGAGCACCGCTCGGGCCAGGTCGTCGTCGACGTCCGGCCGCGGCGGCAGCACCACCGCGATGCCGCCGGCGGCCTCGACCTGCGCGACGTACCGGTGCGGCAGCACGGCGCTGCGCTGGCCGACCCACGGCGCGCGGTCGATGTCCTCGACGTAGGACGTGATGCCGACGACGGGCCGGGCGCTCATCGACGCCTCACAGGGGCGTGACGTAGGCGCCCGAGATGCCGCCGTCGACGAGGAACGTCGACGCCGTCATGAAGCTCGACTCGTCGGAGGCGAGGAACAGCACGGCGTTGGCCATCTCCTCCGGCTCGCCGAAGCGCCCCATCGGGACGTGGACGAGCCGCCGGTCCGCCCGCTCCGGGTCGGAGGCGAAGAGCTCCTGGAGCAGCGGGGTGTTGACCGGCCCCGGGCACAGGGCGTTGACGCGCACCCCCTGCCGGGCGAACTGCACCCCGAGCTCGCGGGTCATCGACAGCACGCCGCCCTTGGACGCCGAGTAGCTGATCTGGGAGGTGGCGGCCCCCATGACCGCGACGAAGCTGGCGGTGTTGATGATCGAGCCGGAGCCCTGCTCGATCATGATCGGCAGCACGGCCTTGCAGCAGAGGTAGACCGAGGTGAGGTTGATCTCCTGCACCCGGCGCCAGGCCTCGAGGTCGGTGTCGAGGATCGAGTCGTCCTCGGGCGGGCTGATCCCCGCGTTGTTGAAGGCGATGTCGACCCGGCCGTACCGCTCGAGCGCCGTCGCGAAGAGCCGGTCGACGTCCGCCTTGTCGGCGACGTCGCAGTGGACGTAGGTGCCGCCGATCTCGGCCGCGAGCGCCTCGCCGGTGTCGTCGGCGAGGTCGGCGACGACGACGCTCGCCCCCTCCTGCGCGAACCGGCGGACGGTCGCCAGCCCGATGCCCGAGCATCCGCCGGTGACGACGGCGACCTTGCCCGCGATCCTGCCTGCCACGGTGACTCCTTGGTTGGTGGGTTGGTGGGGTGGGTGGGGTGAGTGGTCCGCGACGGTCAGTCGTCGGTGGAGATGAAGACGTTCTTCACCTCGGTGAACGCGTCCAGGGCGTCCGGCCCGAGCTCGCGGCCGAGCCCGCTCGCCTTGAACCCGCCGAACGGGGTGGCGTAGCGCACCGCGCTGTTGCTGTTGACCGAGAGGTTGCCGGCCTCGACGCCGCGCGCGACGCGCAGCGCCCGCCCGACGTCCCGGGTCCAGATGGAGCCGGCGAGGCCGTACGCCGTGTCGTTCGCCTTGGCGACGGCGTCCGCCTCGTCCTCGAACGGCAGCACCGCCACGACCGGCCCGAACACCTCTTCGTGCCAGATCCGGTCCTGGGTGCCGCCCGGGAGGACGACGGTCGGCGGGTACCACCAGCCGGCCCCTTCGGGGGCCGTGCCGCGGAAGGCGACGTCGACGGCGTCGTGCCCGCCGGTGCCGTCGACGTAGCCGCGCACCGTCTCGCGCTGGCGGGCGCTGACGAGCGGGCCCATCTGGGTGGCCTCGTCGCCGGGGTCGCCGACCACGACGTCCTGGAGCGCGGTCTCGAACCGCTCCATGAACGCGTCGTACACCGAGCGCTGGACGAGGATCCGGGTCCGGGCGCAGCAGTCCTGGCCGGCGTTGTCGAGGAAGCCCATCGGGGCGGCGGCGGCGGCCTTGTCGAGGTCGGCGTCGGCGAAGACGATGTTGGCCGACTTCCCGCCGAGCTCGAGCGTCACCCGCTTGAGGTGCTCGGCGGCCCCGCGCATGATCCCCTGGCCCACGGCGGTCGAGCCGGTGAAGCAGACCTTGCGGACGTCGGGGTGGGTGACGAAGCGCCCGCCCACGACCCGGCCCGCGCCGGGCAGCACGGTGAGGACGCCCTCGGGGATCCCGGCCTCGAGGGCCAGCTCGCCGATCCGCATGGCGGTGAGGGGGGTGAGCTCGGCCGGCTTGAGGACGACGGTGTTGCCGGCGGCCAGCGCGGGGGCCATCCCCCAGCCCATGATCGGCATCGGGAAGTTCCACGGCACGATGATCCCGACGACGCCGAGCGGCTCCTTGAACGTCACGTCGAGCCCGCCGGCCACGGGGATCTGCCGCCCGAACAGACGTTCCGGGGCGGCCGCGTAGTAGCGCAGGACATCGACGACGTTGCCCGCCTCCCAGCGGGCGTTGCCGATGGTGTGCCCGGCGTTGCGGACCTCGAGCCGCGCCAGCTCCTCGCGGTGCTCCTCGACGGCGTCGGCGAACCGGCGCAGGAGCATGCCGCGGTCCGCCGGGCTCACGGCGCGCCAGGCGGGACCGACCTCGACGGCGCGGGCGACGGCGGCGTCGGTCTGCTCGACCCCCGCGAGGTCGATCGTCGTGACGACCTCCTCGGTGGCGGGGTCGATGACGTCGTGCGTGGTGGTGCTCATCGTGGGGTGCTCACAACCTCTCGAATCCTCGGACCCGCTCCCAGTCGGTGACCGCGGCGTCGAACGCGGCGATCTCGACGTCGGCGGCGTTGACGTAGTGGTCGACGACCTCGTCGCCGAACGCGGCCCGCGCGACCTCGCTCGTGGCGAGCAGGTCGCGGGCCTGCGCGAGCGTCGTCGGGACGTGGTCGTAGTCACCGACGTAGGCGTTGCCGTCGCATCTCGGCGGCAGGGCCAGCTGCTCCCGGATGCCGTGGAGCCCGCCGGCCATCATGGCCGCCACCGCGAGGTAGGGGTTGACGTCGCCGCCGGGGACCCGGTTCTCGACCCGCAGCCCCGCGCCGTGCCCGACGACGCGCAGCGCGCAGGTCCGGTTGTCGGTGCCCCAGGCCACCGCGGTGGGCGCGAAGGACCCGGCGGCGAACCGCTTGTAGGAGTTGATGTTCGGCGCGTAGAAGTACGTGAGCTCGCGCATCGTGGCGAGGATCCCGGCCATGAAGTGGTCGAACAGCGCGGACCGGCCCCCCTCGCGCTCGTCGTCGGCGAAGACCACGGCGCCGTCGGTGCCCCGCAGCGACAGGTGGATGTGGCACGAGTTGCCCTCGCGCTCGTCGAACTTCGCCATGAACGTCAGGGACTGGCCGTGCCGGGCCGCGATCTCCTTGGCCCCCGTCTTGTAGACGGTGTGGTTGTCGCAGGTGCGGAGCACGTCGTCGAAGAGGAACCCGATCTCGTGCTGCCCGAAGTTGCACTCGCCCTTGGCCGACTCGACGGTCATCCCCGCGCGGTACATCTCGTTGCGCACCTCGCGCAGCACGGGCTCGACCTTGCTGCCGCCGAGGATGGAGTAGTCGACGTTGTAGCGGTTGGCGCCGGTGAGCCCCTGGTAGCGGCGGTCCCAGGCCTGCTCGTAGGAGTCCTCGAAGAGGATGAACTCGAGCTCGGTGCCGGCGTAGGCGGCCCAGCCCCCGTCGGCGGCGGCGGCGACCTGCCGCTTGAGGATGCTGCGGGGTGACTGGAGCACCTCGCCGGTGCCGTCGAGCCACGAGAGATCGCTCTGGATCGTCACCGAGGCCGGGTGCCCCGGGGTGCGGCGCAGGGTGTCGAGGTCGATGTCGAAGAACATGTCGCCGTAGCCGCGTTCCCAGGACGAGATCGCGTACCCGCCGACGGTGTTCATGTCGACGTCGACGGCGAGCAGGTAGTTGCACCCCTCGGTGCCCGCCTCGAGGACGTGGTCGAGGAAGTACGCGCCGTGGAGCCGCTTGCCCTGGAGCCGGCCCTGCATGTCGGTGAACGCGACGATGACGGTGTCGACCGTGCCGTCGGCGATGTCGGCGCGCAGCTGCTCGAGGGTCAGCTGTGGCGGTCCGCCGCGGTGGATGGAGCTCGGCATGGTCGTCCTCCCGGTCATCCGATGAAGCCACGCAGCAGCGCCGACGTCGCGTCGCAGTGCTCCTCCATGGCCGAGCGGGCCGCGTCGGCCGCCCCGCACAGGATGGCATCGACGATGGCGTCGTGCTGGTCGTGGGAGTGCTGGATGTTCGTGCGCAGGACGGGGATCGCCGCGAGCAGCTCGCCGAGCGCGGACTGGGCCCGGGTCACCGCCTCGACGAGCATCGGCGACCCCGAGGCGGTCGCGATCGCCAGGTGCAGCCGGCTGTCGGCCAGCCGATGGGCGCTGTCGCCGTCCGCGGCGCGGACGTCCTGGACGGCCGCCACGAGCCCGGCCCGCTGCTCCCCGCTGATCGGCTGGAGCGCGGCGAGGCGGGCGGCCCCCGGCTCGACGACCCGTCGGAAGTCGAGGGCGTCGGCGAGGGCGATCCCCACCCGGGGGCGCGGCCCCTCGGCCGGGGCGACCGACGGCCCGGCGTAGGTGACGACGGTGCCCCCGCCGCGGCCGCGGCGGGTCTGGACCAACCCCGCGTCACGGAGCGCGGCGATGGCGTCGCGCAGGGTGTTGCGGGCGACCCCGAGCCGGTCCGCGAGCTCGCGCTCGGGCGGCAGGTGGTCGCCGTCGACGAGCACCCCGAGCCGGATCGCCGTCGCGAGCTGCTCCACCGTGGACTCGAAGACGTTGGTCCCGCGCGCCGGACGCAGCACCGTCTCGACGAGCTGCAGGTGCGGCTGCGCGGTCATGGGCGTGAGTCTCCGGCGCGGCCGGTACCGCTGTCAAATGGTGCGAGTCCACACCTTTGTCGCGCTCAACCTATGGACGAGAGCCGCCTGGCGGGTCTAACCTCCGAAAAGTTCGGCCCAGTCGTGCACCGTCCGACGGTGATCGGCGCCCCACGGCCGCACCCCGGCCCGGCGGGCCGTGGCCCTGACGAGAGGACGGTCAGCGTGTCGCAGAACCCCTCGGGCGGTCGGCCCGCCCGCACCACCTCGGGCGTCACCTACGCCCACGCCGACGCGAGCTACTTCGAGCAGCGTGGGCTCACCCGCCATGCGGGCGCGTGGTCGCTCTGGGCGCTCGGGGTGGCCGCGGTCATCTCCGGCGACTTCTCCGGCTGGAACCTCGGCATCGGCGAGGCCGGGTGGGGCGGCATGCTCATCGCCACGGTCGTCATCGGCCTCATGTACCTGCTCATGGTCTACTCCATCGCCGAGATGTCGGCGGCCATGCCGCACACCGGGGGCGCCTACTCCTTCGCCCGGTCGGCGATGGGCCCGTGGGGCGGCTTCGTCACGGGGCTGGCCGAGTCCATCGAGTACGTCATCACGACGGCGGTGGTGGGCGTGTTCGCCGGCACCTACGCCGATGCCATCACCCAGGACCTCATCGGCTTCTCGATGCCGTTGTGGCTGTGGGTCATCGTCTTCTACGTCATCTTCGTCGGCCTGAACTCCGCCGGCGCCGCGGCGTCGTTCAAGTTCGCGGTCGTCATCGCGGTCATCTCCCTGGCGGTCCTGGCGCTCTTCTCCGTGCTGGCGGTGACCTCGGGGAAGTTCTCGTTCGACAACCTCTTCGACGTCGGCGACGGCAGCTTCCTGCCGTTCGGCACCGGCGGCGTGCTCGCCGCCCTGCCCTTCGCCATCTGGTTCTTCCTCGGCATCGAGGAGCTCCCCCTGGCGGCCGAGGAGACGCACACGCCGCAGAAGGACATCCCGCGCGGCTCGCTCATGGGCATGTTCACCCTGCTCACGACGGCCTTCCTCGTCCTCGTCCTCAACCCCGGCGTCGTCGGCGCCGAGAAGATCTCGGGCAGCGGCGAGCCGATCCTGGACGGCTTCCGGGCCATCTTCCCCAACAGCAGCATCGCCTCGCTGCTCGCCCTGTTCGCGCTCGCCGGTCTCGTCGCGTCCTTCCAGGGGATCATGTTCGCGGCCGGGCGCAACCTGTACTCGCTGTCGCGGGCCGGCTACTACCCCAAGGCCCTGTCCCTCACCGGCAGCCGCAAGGTCCCCTACGTGGCGCTGCTCGCCGGGGCCACCATCGGCGTCTTCCTCGTCGTGCTCCTGACGCTGCTGCGCAACGAGCCGGGCGAGAGCGCCTACGACGCGACGGTCGTGGTGGCCGGGCAGCTGCTCAACATCGCGGTCTTCGGCGCGGTCATCTCCTACGTGCTGCAGATGGTCGCCTTCGTGCTGCTGCGCCGGAACTTCCCGACCGCCGAGCGGCCGTACCGCAGCCCGGTCGGGGTCGGCGGGGCCGTCGCCGCGGGGGTCATCTCGTTCGGGACGCTCATCATCCTGCCGTTCAACCCGGACTATCGCTCGGTCATCGTCGGCGTCGCGGTCTTCTTCGCGATCGGCCTCGCCTACTTCGCGATCCGCGGCCGGCACCACCTCGTGTTCTCCCCCGAGGAGGAGTACGCGCTGTCCCGCGGCATGCACGGCGCGCACCCCGAGACCGAGGGCTACGACGTCACCGACCGGGAGGCCGACGCCCGTCGCGAGGACGAGGTCGGCCGCCCGTAGGGGCGGCCCCGGGCACGGGCGCCCCGACCTGCCGGGACGGCGGTCGGGGCGCCCGTCTGTGTGCCGGCGCGGGTCAGGCCGTGGGGTCGCGGCGTGCGGCCGGGTCGGCCGCGTCGTGGTGTCCGTCGCGACGGTGGCCCTCGTCGTCGGTCGGGACGTCCGGGTCGTGCCGGTCGGCGAGCCGCAGCTGCTCCTCGCGCTCGTCGCGCACCTCACCGGCCGCCGCGGATCGGTCAGCCGCCTCACGCGCGAGCCGCTCGGCCTCGAGCTGCTGCTTCTCGGCCTCGGCGCGGGCGAGGTCCGACTTCGCCTGGGCCTCGGCCGCGGCTGCCTCCCGCTCGCGCAGCTCGCGGTCGTGCTCGGCGGCCTGCTCGCGCAGCTCCTCGGCCTTGGCGCGCTCGGCAGCCTCGTGGCGGGACCCACGGTTCATCGAGAAGTAGGCGAGGGCGCCGCCGAGAACGACGACCACGAGGACGACGAGGATGACTTGCGCGGTGGACATGGGTGCTCCTGACGGACGGGGACAGGTCTGTCCGCCGAAACTAGCGCGGCAAGGACCCGCGCGGAGCCGTGGTGACCTGCGAGAACGTCGCTGTCAGGCGAGCCGGGTGAGCCAGCCGCGGGTGTCCTCGGCGCGGCCGTACTGGATGTCGAGCAGCGCCCGGCGGATCGACCGGGTCACCTCGCCGCCCTCCTCACCGGCGGTCGACGGAGCGGCGCCGCCGTCCCAGCGCAGCTCGCCCACCGGGGTGACGACCGCGGCCGTGCCACAGGCGAAGATCTCGCGGATCGTGCCGTCGGCGACCCCCTGCTTCCACTCCTCGATCCGGATGCGACGCTCCTCGGGCTCCAGGCCGAGGTCCTTGGCGAGCTCGAGGATGGAGCTGCGGGTGACCCCCTCGAGGATGGTCCCGGTCAGCTCGGGGGTGACGAGCCGCCCGTCGTCGGTGACGAAGAACAGGTTCATCCCGCCGAGCTCCTCGATGGTGGTCTGCGTCGCCGAGTCGAGGAACACCGCCTGGTCGCAGCCGTGCTCGGTCCCCTCGAGCTGCCCGGCCAGCGACGAGGCGTAGTTGCCGCCGGTCTTGGCCGCGCCGGTGCCGCCGGCGCCGGCGCGGGCGTAGTGCTCGGAGATCCACAGCGTCACCGGCTTCAGCCCCCGCGGGAAGTACGCACCCGCCGGGGACGCGATGACCGAGTAGGTCACCTCGTTCGCCGGCCGGACCCCGAGGAAGGCCTCGGAGGCGTACATGAACGGCCGCAGGTACAGGCTCGTCTCGCCGGTGCCGGCTGCCGGGACCCACGCCCGGTCTGCGTCCACGAGCGCCCGGAGCGAGGCGAGGAAGTCCTCTGTCGGCAGCTCGGGCAGGGCGAGGCGCCGGGCGCTGCGCTGCATCCGCTCGGCGTTCGCCTCGGGGCGGAAGGACCAGATCGAGCCGTCCTCGTGGCGGTAGGCCTTCAGCCCCTCGAAGACCTCCTGCGCGTAGTGCAGGACGGCCGCGCTCGGCATGAGGGTGATCGGCCCGTACGGGTGCACGCGCGCGCTGTGCCAGTCACCGTCCTTGCTCCAGGTCGCCGACGCCATGTGGTCGGTGAAGTGGACCCCGAAGCCGGGGTTGGCGAGGATCTCGGCTCGTCGCTCGTCGCTCGCGGGGTCGGAGCGGCGGTGGAGGTCGAAGGTCAGGCTCATGGGGACGGGTCAGTCCTTTCCTCGGGGAGCGACGGTGCTTCTGCCGCAGAGGCTACCCGGCAGCTTTCCCGGGTGACCCGAGACATCGTCACCTCACCCGGGAACGCTTCCTGGGTGAGGTGCGGGTTTCTCGGGTGACCCGATACGTCCCCGGGGTCAGAGGCGGGCGGCGATGGCGTCGCCGACGGCGCTCGTGGGCCGCGGGGCGGTCCCGCGCTCGGCGAGGTCGGCCGCGACCGCCTGCTCCACGCGGCCGGCGGCGTCGCCGAGCCCGACGTGGGCGAGCAGCATCGCCACCGAGAGCACGGTGGCTGTCGGGTCGGCCACCCCCTGCCCGGCGATGTCGGGGGCGGACCCGTGGACCGGCTCGAACATGCTCGGGTAGCGGCGCTCGGGGTTGATGTTGCCGCTCGCAGCGAGCCCGATGCCACCGGCGATGGCGGCCGCGATGTCGGTGATGATGTCGCCGAACAGGTTGTCGGTGACGATGACGTCGAAGCGCCCCGGGTCGGTGGCGAGGAAGATCGTCGCCGCGTCCACGTGCTGGTAGGCGGTCTCGACGTCGGGGAACTCGGCCCCGACCTCCTCGACCGTGCGCCGCCACAGGTGGCCCGCGTGGGTGAGCACGTTGTGCTTGTGGACGAGGGTGAGGTGCCGGCGGGGGCGGGCTTGGGCCCGGGCGAACGCGTCGCGCACGACCCGTTCGACCCCGAAGCGCGTGTTGACGCTGACCTCCGTCGCGATCTCGTGCGGGGTCCCGGTGCGCAGCGCGCCGCCGTTGCCGACGTACGGGCCCTCGGTGCCCTCGCGGACGACGACGAAGTCGATGCCGTCGGGCGCGACGCGCTCCACCGCGAGGGGGCTCTGCACCCCCGGGTACAGCTTGGCCGGGCGGAGGTTGACGTAGTGCTCGAGCGCGAACCGCAGCGGCAGCAGCACGCCCCGTTCCAGCACGCCGCTGGGGACCGCCGGGTCGCCGATCGCCCCGAGGAGGATCGCGTCGTGCTCGGCGACCTCGGCGAGCACGGAGGCCGGCAGGGTCTCCCCCGTCGCGTGCCAGCGCCGGGCACCGAGGTCGTACTCCGTCGTCGTGACCTTGGGGCCCGCGGACCCGACGGCCGCCTCGAGCACCTTGAGGCCCTCGGCGACGACCTCGGGGCCGATCCCGTCCCCTGCGATGACCGCGAGGTCGAGGGTGGTCGGGGTGGGGGCGTCGGCGGTCTGCGCGGCGTCGGTCATGGTGTCACCGTAGGGGTTTCGTCCGGGATGCGGACGGCCGTCCCAACGCGTGGAAGCGTCGGGACGGCCGGCCGTGCGGGCTCAGTCGTCGGTGTGGCCCTGGTCGCGCAGGTCCATCGACTCCTGCAGCGCCTGGCGCGCCATCGTCGCCGCGTCCATGGTGGTGGTCTCGTTCATCGTGCTTCTCGCAATCCGCGGCCTGGCCGCACGTCATGGGGGTGGATCGGTGCTCGAACCGGTGGTGCGCCGGCGAGCGGTCAGCGGGCGTCGCGGGGTCTCCGCGGCGAGGGTGCTGACTACCGAGCCTCGCCGCGGCCGGGAATGAGGAGTACCACGAGCCGCGTCATGCCCTCGACGATAGAAGGACGTCCAACCATCCGGCACCCCACTTCCACGATGTGGACCCGCCGACGAGGCGATCCGAGTCACATCACCGGTCGAGCCACTGGATCCGCAGCGTGCAGGCGGGCTGTGAGCGCGGTTCCGTGGCGCGGACACGGCAGCGGCGGGCCACCCCGAGGGAGCGGCCCGCCGCGGCGCGAAACCAGGGTCGCTCAGCCGAGGTCGACGACCCGCACGCTGTCGGAGCCGATCTCGGAGCCGATCGCGGCGACGATGTCGTCGGGGATCGCGCTGTCGACGGTAAGGGCGACGAGCGCGGTCCCGGAGGCCTCGTCGGGCGAGACCTGCATGGCGGCGATGTTGATGTCGCCGTCGCCGAGCAGGCGGCCGATCGCGCCGATGACGCCGGGGCGGTCGACGTAGGAGAAGAACGCCATGTGCCGGCTGAACGGGACCTCGAGGTCGTAGCCGTTGACGCCGATGATCTTCTGGACGAGCTTCGGCCCGGTCAGCGTGCCCGCGACCGAGACGACGGTGCCGTCGGCCAGGGTGCCGTGCAGCGTCGTGACGTTGCGGTACTCCTCGCTGTTCGCGTCGGTGACGAGCCGCGACGCGCAGCCCCGCTCCTTGGCGATCAGCGGCGCGTTGACGTAGGTGACCGGGTCCTCGGTGACCCCGGTGAACACGCCCTTGAGGGCCGAGAGCTCCCAGATCGAGACGTCGTGCGCGGTGATCTCGCCGCACACCTCGACGTCGAGCTGGACGGGCACCGCGCCGGCGAGGGCGGTGAAGACCCGGCCGAGCCTCTCGACGAGGTCGATGCCGGGGCGCACCTCCTCGGCGACGGTGCCACCGGAGACGTTGACCGCGTCCGGGACGAGGTCGCCCCCGAGCGCCAGGCGCACCGACCTCGCGACGGCGACGCCGGCCTTCTCCTGCGCCTCGTCGGTGGAGGCACCGAGGTGCGGGGTGACGACGACGGACTCGAACGCGAACAGCGGGCTGTCGGTGCAGGGCTCCTTCGCGTACACGTCGAGCCCGGCGCCGGCCACACGGCCGTCGGCGATGGCCTCGGCGAGCGCCTCCTCGTCGAGGACCCCGCCGCGCGCGGCGTTGACGATCCGCACGGTGGGCTTGACCTTGGCGAGCGCCTCCTTGCCGATGAGGCCCAGCGTCTCGTGCGTCTTCGGCAGGTGGATCGTGATGAAGTCGGACTCGGCGAGGAGCTCGTCGAGGGTGACGAGGCGGGCCCCGAGCTGGCCGGCGCGCTGGACCGAGACGTACGGGTCGTACGCGAGGATCTCGACGCCGAAGCCCTTGAGCCGCTCGGCGACGAGCTGGCCGATGCGACCGAAGCCGACGATGCCGACCTTCTTCTCGAGCAGCTCGGCGCCGCCGTACCGGCTGCGGGCCCAGGTGCCGCCCTTGAGGGCCTCGTTGGCCGGGGCGATGTTGCGGGCGCACGCGAGCAGCAGGCCGATGGCCAGCTCGGCGGCGGAGGTGATGTTCGAGGTGGGCGCGTTGACGACCATGACGCCGGCCTTCGTGGCGGCGTCGACGTCGACGTTGTCGAGCCCGACCCCGGCGCGGGCGATGACCTTGAGGCTCTTCGCGGCCGCGATCGCCTCGGCGTCCATCTTCGTCGCCGAGCGGATGAGGACGGCGTCGACGCCTGCGAGTGCCGGGAGCAGCTGGGAGCGGTCGGCGCCATCGGTGGTGCGGACCTCGAAGTCGGGTCCGAGGGCGTCGATGGTCGCGGGCGAGAGCTCCTCGGCGATGAGCACGACGGGCTTGGTCACGAAAGGTCCTCTTTCGATGCGGGGCTGGGGGCCCACCGGGACGGTGGGTTCCGCCCGGCACGCCGCTGTGCCGGGGTTCCCATCGTAGATCCCGGTCACCATGTGGACGCCGATGCCCACGATGCGGTCAAGCGCGGGGCCCCGACGGCGGGGGCGGGCGGCTCTCGGACCGGGCGAGCGTCCTCGCCCCCGCCACGACCGCCACCAGGCCGACGAGCCCCACGACGACCCACCACCACGAGAGCCCGCCGAGCCAGGCGTCGACGACGGCGAGCCCCACCGTCGTGTAGAGCACCGCCCACGCCAGGGCGCCGAGGGTCACGGCGGGCAGGAAGAGGCGCAGCGGCATCCGGAGCATCCCGGAGGAGATGTTGATCGCGCTCTGCAGGCCGACGGTCAGGAAGCCGAGCGTGACGGCGGGCGGGCCGACCCGCCGCACCAGCCGCTCGGCCATGGCGACGGACGGGCGGTCGAGATGGTGCGCCCACCGGGACCGCGCTCCCCCGGCCCGCACCCCGCGGCCGACCCAGTAGGTGGCGGTCCCGCGGACGAACGCCCCCACCCAGAACGCGACGAGGACGACCCAGAACGGCCAGCCGGCGACGAGCTCCTGCACCCCGCCAGCCTAGAGCGGCGGAGCTCCCCCACCCCGGCCTCCCCACTCTTCATGCTGACGGCCGCGCGCCACGCCGTCTGGACGGCGTGGCGCGCGGACCGCAGCATGAGAAGTCGGGAAGTCAGCGGGCGGCGGAGCCCTCGACGTAGTCGGCGTCCCGGTCGGTGTCGACCCAGGCCATGAGCCCGCGCAGCTCGCGGCCGGTGGCCTCGATCGGGTGGGCCGCGCCCTTGGCGCGCAGCTCGGTGAACTCCGGCGCCCCGGCGTCCTGGTCGTCGATGAAGCGCTGCGCGAAGGCACCGCTCTTGATGTCCTCGAGGACGGCCTTCATGTTGTCCTTGACGTGCGGGTCGATGACCCGCGGCCCCGAGACGTAGTCGCCGTACTCGGCGGTGTCGGACACCGACCAGCGCTGCTTGGCGATCCCGCCCTCGATCATGAGGTCGACGATGAGCTTGAGCTCGTGGAGGCACTCGAAGTAGGCGACCTCGGGCTGGTAGCCGGCCTCGACGAGGGTCTCGAACCCGTACATGACGAGCTGCGAGGCGCCACCACACAGGACGGCCTGCTCGCCGAACAGGTCGGTCTCGGTCTCCTCGGTGAACGTCGTCCTGATGCCGCCGGCGCGCAGGCCGCCGATGGCCTTGCCGTAGGACTTCGCGAGGTCCCAGGCCGAGCCGGACGCGTCCTGCTCGACCGCGAGGAGCACCGGCACGCCCCGGCCGTCGACGAACTCGCGGCGCACGATGTGGCCGGGGCCCTTCGGGGCGACCATGAGCACGTCGGAGCCGGCCGGCGGCTTGATGTATCCGAAGCGGATGTTGAAGCCGTGCCCGAAGAGGAGCGCGGCGCCCTCGCGCAGGTTGGGCTCGATCTCGGCGGCGTAGAGGCCGCGCTGCACCTGATCGGGGGTGAGGATGACGACGAGGTCGGCCTCCCCCACGGCGTCCGCCACGGAGGTGACGGTGAGCCCCTCGGCCTCGGCCTTGGCCCGGCTCTTGCTGCCCTCGGCGAGGCCGACGCGCACGTCGACGCCGGAGTCGCGCAGGTTGAGGGCGTGGGCGTGGCCCTGGCTGCCGTAGCCGATGACCGCGACCTTGCGGCCCTGGATCACCGCCAGGTCGGCGTCGTCGTCGTAGAACATCTCGGCCATCGGAGCGGCCTCTCCTTCGATCTCGGGGGTGCTGCTGGGGTCTGGTTCAGGACTCTAGGCGCTGACGCCTCAGGCGCTGCGGAGTGCCCGGTCCGTGATCGAGCGCGGCCCGCGGCCGATGGCGACCATCCCGGACTGGACGAGCTCGCGGACGCCGAACGGCTCGAGCACCTCGAGCAGTGCGGCCAGCTTGTCGGTGGTCCCGGTGGCCTCGATGGTCAGGGAGTCCGTGGCGACGTCGACGATCTTGGCGCGGAACATCTGGACGAACTCGAGCACCTGGCTGCGGGTGGCGGCGTCGGCCCGCACCTTGATGAGCATCACCTGGCGCTGGACGGCCGAGGAGGCCTCGAGCTCGACGACCTTGAGCACCTCGACGAGCTTGTTGAGCTGCTTGGTGACCTGCTCGAGCGGCAGGTCCTCGACGTCGACGACGACGGTCATCCGGGACACCTCGGGGTGCTCGGTCTCACCGACGGCGAGGCTGTCGATGTTGAAGCCGCGCCGCGAGAACAGCGCCGCGATCCGGGCCAGGACGCCGGGCTTGTTCTCGACGAGGACGGACAGGGTGTGCTTCGACATGGCGGTCTCCTCAGCGTCCGTCGTGGTCGGCGTCGGTGGACTGTTCGATGGCCTCGGACTCTTCGCGGTCCCACTGGGGCGCGGTGTCCCGGGCCACCTGGATGGCGTCGTTACTGACCCCGGCGGGGACCATCGGCCACACCATGGCGTCGCGGTGCACGACGAAGTCGACGACGACCGGGCGGTCGGTGACGGCCATCGCCGCGCGGATCGTGTCGTCGAGGTCCTCGGGCCGCTCGCAGCGGAACCCGGCGCAGCCGTAGGCGTCGGCGAGCTTGACGAAGTCCGGCACCCGCGAGCCGACCGAGGTGTGCAGGTCGGTGTTGGAGTACCGCTCGTTGTAGAAGAGGGTCTGCCACTGGCGGACCATCCCGAGGCTGCTGTTGTTGATGATCGCGACCTTGATCGGGATGTTGTTGATGACGCAGGTCGCGAGCTCCTGGTTGGTCATCTGGAAGCAGCCGTCGCCGTCGATCGCCCACACCGTGCGGTCCGGCTCACCCACCTGCGCGCCCATCGCCGCGGGCACCGAGTACCCCATCGTGCCGAGGCCGCCGGAGTTGAGCCAGGAGTTGGGCCGCTCGTACTGGACGAACTGGGCCGCCCACATCTGGTGCTGGCCGACCCCTGCGGCGTACACGGCCTCGGGGCCGGCGATCGCGCCGAGCCGCTCGATGACGAGCTGGGGCGAGAGGGTGCCGTCCTCGGGTGCGGTGTACCCGAGCGGGAAGGTCCGCTTCCACCCCGCGGTCCGCTCGCGCCAGGCCGCGTAGTCACCGCCGGTGCCCGCCTCGAGGTCGGCGTCGACGGCCTCGGCGAGGTCGACGAGCACGGCCTTGCAGTCGCCGACGATCGGCACGTCGGCCTTGCGGTTCTTGCTGATCTCGGCCGGGTCGATGTCGGCGTGGATGATCCTGGCGTCCGGCGCGAACGTCGAGAGCTGGCCGGTGACCCGGTCGTCGAAGCGCGCCCCGAGGGCGATGATGAGGTCGGACTTCTGCAGGCCGGTCACAGCGGCCACCGACCCGTGCATGCCGGGCATCCCGAGGTGCAGCGGGTGGCTGTCGGGCAGGGCGCCGCGGGCCATCAGGGTCGTCACCACCGGGATCTGGGTCAGCTCGACGAAGCGGCGGAGCTCGGCGCTCGCGCGGGCCCGGATGACGCCTCCGCCGACGTAGAGGATCGGGCGCTCGGCCTCGGCGATGAGCCGGGAGGCCTCCCGGATCTGCTTGCCGTGCGGGCGGGTCACGGGGTGGTACCCGGGCAGGGCGATCTTCGGCGGCCACGAGAAGGTGGTGCGGGCCTGGAGGGCGTCCTTGGCGATGTCGACGAGCACGGGCCCCGGCCGTCCGGTGGCCGCGATGTGGAAGGCCTCGGCGATGACCCGCGGGATCTCGGCGGGGTCGGTGACGAGGTAGTTGTGCTTGGTCACGGGCATCGTGATGCCCCGGATGTCGGCCTCCTGGAAGGCGTCGGTGCCGATGGCGGCCGAGCTGACCTGCCCGGTGATCGCGACGATCGGGACCGAGTCCATGTAGGCGTCCGCGAGCGGGGTGACGAGGTTCGTGGCACCGGGGCCGGAGGTGGCCATGCACACCCCGACCCGGCCGGTGGCGGCCGCGTAGCCCTCGGCGGCGTGGCCGGCACCCTGCTCGTGCCGCACGAGGATGTGCCGCACCTTGACCGAGTCGAGCAGCGGGTCGTACGCCGGCAGGATCGCGCCGCCCGGGATGCCGAAGACGGTGTCGACCTCCATCGCCTCGAGCGAGAGGACGAGGCTCTGCGCCCCGGTCACCTCGACGGGGGTCTTGGCCCGTGCCTGCTGGGCCACCTGGGCCGGCGAGGGGGCCGGGGCCGGGTGGAGGGGTGCCGGGGTCGCCGGTCGGGTGTCGCTCACGAGGGGGTCACCGCTCTCTGGTCGCCGTGGGGGCTGGTCCGTGGTCCACGCACAAAAAAACCCTCCAGTCCCGGAGTGGGACGACGGAGGGAGCGCGCCTGGTGGTGCAGGTCAGGCGCGCCGGCGAAGTACGAGGACTCGGGCCATGCGCTCACTGTCCACCGCCGCCCGCGGCCGTGTCAACCGGCGAGACAGCCGGTCCCAGTATCCGGGACGGTGACGTCGGACACGTCCGCCGGCGCGGGTCAGCCGGTCGCGATGGGGGCGATCTCGCGTCGCCAGCCGTGCGGGTCCGGCGCGGACCCGGTCTGCACCGCGATGAGCCGCTCGCGCAGCGCCGTTGTGACCGGCCCGGTGCCGCCGTCGCCGATCGTCCACTCGGCGCCTCCGCGACGCACCCGCCCCACGGGGGTCAGCACCGCCGCCGTCCCGCAGGCGAAGACCTCGGTGATGGCCCCGGAGCGCGCGTCGGCCTCCCACTCCTCCATCGAGATCCGACGCTCCTCGACCTCCAGGCCCAGGTCGCGCGCGAGGGTGATGAGGGAGTCTCGGGTGATGCCGGGCAGCAGGGTGCCCGTGAGCTCGGGCGTGACGAGGGTGGGGTGCTCACCCCCGCGGACGAACACGAGGTTCATGCCGCCGAGCTCCTCGACCCACCGGCGTTCCACGGCGTCGAGGAAGACGACCTGGTCGCAGCCCTGCTCGGCTGCCGCAGCCTGGGCGGCGAGGCCGGCGGCGTAGTTGGCGGCGCACTTGGCCGCGCCGGTGCCGCCGGGAGCCGCCCGCACGAACTCGTCGGCCACCCAGACCGACACGGGGGTGAGCCCGCGGGGGAAGTAGTCGGCCGCCACGAAGGCGGTGAGCACGAACAGGCACTCCTCCGACGGCCGCACGACGAGCTCGGGCTCGCTGGCGAAGAGCAGCGGACGGATGTAGAGGGTGTGGCCCGGCGTCGTGGGGACCCACGCGTGGTCGTGCGCGACGAGCAGGTCGACCGCCTCCACGAACACCGCGACCGGCAGCTCCGGTAGGCACAGCCGTCGCGCGGACGCCCGGAAGCGCTCGGCGTTGGCTTCCGGACGGAACGCCGCGACCGAGCCGTCGGCGCCCCGGTAGACCTTGAACCCCTCGAAGACGGACTGCCCGTAGTGCAGGGCCACCGTCGCCGGGTCCAGGACGAGCGGGCCGTACGGGCCCAGCCGGGCGTCCTGCCACCCGTCGGCCCGGGTCCACCGGATGGTCACCATGTGCTCGGAGAACACCCGGCCGAACCCGGGCTCCCGCATCCGCCGGGCCCGCTCGGCATCGGCCAGTGGCGCCGTGGTGGGGACGACCTCGATGGGCAGGTCCCCGACCCGGGAACGGGCGTCCGCGGCCGGGACGGTCATGGCGCTTCCACCGGAAGGGCACCGGACTGCCGTGCGATGAGGGCGTCGACGCCCAGCACCTCGTCGACGCCCGCGCCGGTCCAGAAGCCGGCCCGCCACTCCTCCTCGCGGCGCGCGACCGCGCTGGTGCGCTCGAGCACCTCCTCCAGGGCACCCACCGGCACGACGACGACGCCGCTGCGGTCCGCGCGGACCACGTCGCCGGGGTGCACGACGACCCCGCCGCACTGGAGTCCGACGTTGAGCGCCCCGGGCCCCACGACCGATCCGGTGGCGGGATGGGCGCCCCGGGCGTGCACGGGCAGGCCGAGCGCCTCGATCCCGTCGACGTCGCGCACGGCCGCGTCGAGGACGACCCCAGCGCAGCCGCCGCGGTGGAGCAGCCCGCCGATGATGTCCCCGAAGATCGCGGCGTCGAGCCGGCCTCCGCCGTCGACCACGAGGACGTCCCCGGGCCGGACGAGGTCCGGCGACTTCAGGATGTAGAGGATGTCCCCGGGCGAGGTCCACAGGGTGACCGCGGGGCCGCACATCTCGGTCGCCGAGACCATCGGCACGATCCCCGGGCCGACCACCCCGATGGGCCCACCACCGTCGGCGATCTGGGTCGTCGGGAACCGGGCCAGCTCGGCCACGAGGGCCGGGTCGGGGCGCGGGACCTCCGTGACGATGCTCCAGGCCTGCGGGTGCCAGCGGCTCACGGGGTGCTCCTCGGGTGACGGTCGGGTCCGCCGCGTCGGCGTCGCGGGGCGACCTCCGACGAGGCACAGGTCGCCATCATCGGGGGCGGCCGCGCTCCGGGCAAGCAGTCCGCGCCGGGTGGTCGTGGACCGAGGCGCGGGCCGGCCGGCTCACATCTGGGCCTGGGCGAGCTGGCCGAGCATCTCGGGGGCCCGGCGGTCGAGCCGCCGCCCGCCGACGACGATGCCGGCCAGGAGCAGCGTGAGCCCGTAGCCGGTGCCGAGGGCGAGCACGACGAGCTGGCCGACCGGGCGGCCTGAGGTGACCGCGACGCCGACGACGACGGGCAGGACGAGCACGACGGGCCCGACGAACGAGACGAGCGCCGTGAGGCACCCCTGCGCCGCTCCCCCGCTCGTCGCCGCGAACGGGTTGCCCCCGGTGCGCGGGGCCGTGCCGGGCAGGTAGGCCCCGACGCCCACGGCCAGCCCGAGGCTCGCGAAGAAGGCGGCGAGGACCACGGCCAGCCACGGCACGGGCGCGGTGATGACCCCGAGCGCGACCGCGACGACGAACGTCAGCAGCACGACGGGGCCGAAGACGACGGTCGACGCCAGGGCCCGTCCGGCCCGGTCCTCCCAGCCCCGCAGCCCGGTGGCGACGTGCAGCCACCAGGCGGGGCCGTCGAACGCGAGGTCGTTCATCAGGGTGAGCCCCGCGAAGATCCCGAGCGTGACGACCCCGACGCCCGCGAGCTCGGAGGTGCCCGTGAACATCGCCTGCGCGACGAAGAACACCGGCAGCACGGCGGTGCGCAGGGCGATGGCGACGAGCCGGCTGTCGCGGTACCACGCCCGGATGCGGCGGGCCGCCACGCTCGCGACCGGCGAGTGGCCGAGGACCGCGGGCAGGAGGCGCCCGGCGCCGATGCGCTGCCCCCCGCCGCTGGTCATCGGCGAGGTGAGGACCTTCTCGAGCTGGGCGACCCACCCCCGCCACAGGACGGCGAGCAGGCCGACGGCGAGCAGCAGGTGGGCCACCGCAGCGCCCCAGTCGCCGGTCGCCACGTCGAACGGCAGCGCCCACGCCCACCCGACCGGGGTCCACGACGCGATCCGCGCGGAGCCGCGGGCGTCGAACGTGGCGGGGTCCAGTCCCACCGATCCGGTGGTGAGGACGAGGTTGAGCACGAGCGGCAGGAGCGTCGCGAGCGAGACGACCGCGGCGCCGACGACGCGGCCGCCCCGCGAGGTCATGACCCGGGCGAGGCCGCTCGTCACCGCACGCGACCCGAGCACCGCGGTCAGCGTTCCGAGGACGGCGGCCACCGCGGCGGCCGGGACGGCGACCGGGTGCCCTGCCCACGCGACGACCTGCGCGAGGGCGAGCAGCGCGAGCATGACGGCGGGGATGCCGGTGCACGCCGCCGCCAGGAGGCCACGGGCCAGCCGGGGGGCCGGCAGCGGCAGGACGGCGAACCGCGCGGGGTCGAGGACGTTGTCGACGCCGGCCGCGACGAGGCTCAGCACGACCCACATGAGGGTCGCGAACGCGAAGAGGGGGACGGTCAGCGAGGTGAGCTCGACCGGCCGGGCGGCGAGGAGCGCGATGCCCGGGCCGAGGATGAGCACGGTGCCGAGCGCACCGAGGGCGCCCAGGACGGACGACGCGAGGTGCAGCGAGCTGCGCGACATCGCCGTCCACCACATCCGGAACCGCAGGCGGACGACGAGCGCGGTCATTCAGGCCTCCGGGGAGGCGCCGAGCCAGTCGAGCCCGTCGCCCGCGACCTCGCGGGCGCCGACGAGGTCGAGGAACCGGTCGTGCAGGGTGCCGCCCATCGTGAGCGCGGGCACCGTGTCGGTGGCCAGGACCCGCCCCGCGGCGAACACCGCCACCCGGTCGCACAGCCCTTCGACGAGCTCCATGACGTGGCTCGACATCACGACGGTGCCGCCGGTAGCGACGTACCGCCGCAGGATGGTCCGGATGGCCTGCCCGGACACCGGGTCGACGGCTTCGAACGGCTCGTCGAGCACGAGGAGCCGGGGCGCGTGGATGAGGGCCGCGGCCAGCCCGATCTTCTTCGTCATGCCGGCGCTGTAGTCGGCGACGACCGTACTCGCGTCGGCGGCGAGGTCGAGGATGCCGAGCAGCTCGTCGGCCCGCTCGGCGATGACGTCGCGGGGCATCCGGCGCAGGGCGCCCACGTAGCGCAGCAGCTCGCGGCCGGAGAGCTGCTCGAACAGGCGCATGCCGTCGGGCGCGACCCCCATGACCGCCTTCGCGGCCGCCGGGTCCGCCCACACGTCGATGCCGAGGACCCGCGCGGTCCCGGAGGTGGGGCGCAGCAGCCCGGTCGCCATCGACAGGGTCGTTGTCTTGCCGGCGCCGTTGGGCCCGACGAGCCCGAACAGGGAGCCCCGGGGCACGGTGAGCGAGAGGTCGTGGACGACCCGGCGGCCACGGAACTCCTTGACGAGGCCGACGAGCTCGAGCGCCGGTCCCCCCTGGCCGGTCTCAGTCACACACGGCGCCCGTGCTCGCGCTGCCGACGAGCCGGCGGTACTTGGCGAGGACCCCGCGGGTGTACTTCGGCTCCGGGTGGGTGACGCCCTCGGCCCGGCGGCGGTCCATCTCGTCGGCGTCGACGAGCAGGTCGAGGGTGCCCTGGGCGACGTCGAGCCGGATCGGGTCGCCGTCGCGCACGAACGCGATGGGCCCCTCGTCGACGGCCTCGGGGGCGACGTGGCCGACGCACAGGCCGGTGGTGCCGCCGGAGAAGCGGCCGTCGGTGAGCAGCAGGACGTCCTTGCCGAGCCCGGCGCCCTTGATGGCGCCGGTGACGGCGAGCATCTCGCGCATCCCGGGCCCGCCCTTGGGCCCCTCGTAGCGGATGACGACGACGTCACCGGCCGCGAGCGACCCGTCCTCGACGGCGTCCATGGCGAGGCGCTCACCGTCGAAGACCCGCGCGGTGCCCTCGAACACGTCGGAGTCGAAGCCCGCCGACTTGACGACGGCGCCCTCGGGGGCCAGCGACCCCTTGAGGATGGTGATCCCGCCGGAGCGGTGGATCGGCTCGCTCATCGCGCGCACGACCTTGCCGTCGGCGTCGGGAGGAGCGATGTCGGCGAGGTTCTCGGCCATCGTGCGCCCGGTGACGGTGAGGCAGTCCCCGTGCAGGAGACCGGCGTCGAGCAGGGCGCGCATGACGACCGGCACGCCGCCGACCCGGTCGACGTCGGTCATGACGTACTGTCCGAACGGCTTGACGTCGGCGAGGTGCGGGACCTTCCTGCCGACCCGGACGAAGTCGTCGAGGGTGAGGTCGACGTCGGCCTCGTGGGCGATCGCGAGCAGGTGGAGCACGGCGTTCGTGGAGCCGCCGAACGCCATGACGACGGCGATGGCGTTCTCGAAGGCCTCCTTGGTCATGATGTCGCGCGCCGTGATGCCGCGGCGCAGCAGCTCGACGACTGCCTCACCGGACTTGCGGGCGAAGCCGTCGCGGCGCCGGTCGGTGGCGGGCGGCGCCGCCGACCCGGGCAGCGACATCCCGATCGCCTCGGCGACCGAGGCCATCGTGTTGGCGGTGTACATGCCCCCGCAGGCGCCCTCGCCGGGGCAGATGGCCCGCTCGATGGCGTCGACGTCGGCGCGGCTCATCAGACCGGCGGCACAGGCACCGACGGCCTCGAAGGCGTCGATGATCGTCACGGTCTTCTCGGTGCCGTCGGACAGCTTGGCGATGCCGGGCAGGATCGAGCCGGCATAGAGGAACACCGACGCCAGGTCGAGCCGGGCGGCGGCCATGAGCATGCCGGGCAGGGACTTGTCGCAGCCGGCGAGCAGGACCGAGCCGTCGAGGCGCTCGGCGTTCATGACCGTCTCGACGGAGTCGGCGATGATCTCGCGGCTCACGAGCGAGAAGTGCATGCCCTCGTGGCCCATCGAGATGCCGTCGCTGACCGAGATGGTCCCGAACTCCAGCGGGTAGCCGCCCCCCGCGTGGACCCCGTCCTTGACGGCCTTGGCGAGCCGGTCGAGCGAGAGGTTGCACGGGGTGATCTCGTTCCACGAGCTGGCCACCCCGATCTGCGGCTTGGCGAAGTCGTCGTCCCCCATGCCGACGGCACGCAGCATCCCCCGGGCGGCGGTCTTCTCGAGGCCGTCGGTGACGTCGCGGCTGCGGGGCTTGATGTCGGGAGACGTGCTCATGCGCGCCATCCTAGGTTCGCCGGGTCGCTCCCGCCGGAGCATCCCGCGAGGCGACCGGTCCGGCGTCCCGCGTCCGGGCGGGCCCGTCCGTACCCTGGCCCGGTGAGGCCCTCCCGATGACCGCCACGACGGCGGAGCGCACGCCGCGGCAGGGCACCCGGGGCGCGCGGTGGCGCCGGGACGTCGAGGGTCTGCGGGCCCTGGCCGTCGGCCTCGTGCTCGCCTACCACGCGGGTCTCGGCCCGCCCGGGGGCTTCGTCGGGGTCGACGTCTTCTTCGTCGTCTCCGGCTTCGTCATCACCACCCAGATCGTCCGGGAGGTGGAACAGACCGGCCGCCTGCGCATCGCGGCCTTCTACGCACGGCGGGCCCGCCGGCTCCTGCCCGCGGCAGGCCTCGTGCTGGCGGCGACCGCAGGGGCCACCTGGTGGCTCGCCCCGCTCACCCAGCGTGGCGTCTTCGGCAGCGACATCGCCGCCGCCGCCGGCTACGTCGTCAACTGGCTCTTCGCGAAGCGGTCGGTCGACTACCTCGCGGAGGACCTCGAGCCGTCGCCGGTGCTGCACTTCTGGTCCCTGTCGGTCGAGGAGCAGTTCTACCTCGTCTGGCCGACCGCCGTCGTCGTCCTCATCTGGCTGCTGACGCGCAGCCGCCGCCCGGTGTCGCGCCGGGCCCTCGGCGTCGGCCTCACGGCGGGCATCATCGTGCCGTCGCTGGCGTTCTCGATCCTCTACACCGCCGTCGAGCCGGGGCGCGCCTTCTTCGTGACCCCCACCCGCCTGTGGGAGATGGGCATCGGCGCGCTCGTCGCGCTCGGGGCCCGCCGCTGGGCCCGGCTGGCCCCGAGCGCGGCGGTCGCCCTCGGCTGGCTCGGCCTGCTCGCCCTCGCCGCCTCGGCGCTCCTCGTCGACGCCTCGACCCCCTGGCCGGGGTCGGCCGCGCTGGCCCCGACGCTCGCGACAGCGGCGGTGATCGTCGCGGGTTTCGCCGCCGGCCGCCACGGGCCCGAGCGCCTCCTCGGCCGCCCCACCATGGTCTGGGTCGGCGGGCTGTCGTACTCGTTGTACCTCTGGCACTGGCCCGTCCTGCGCGTGGCCGACTGGTCGGGCGTGGAGACCGACATCGGCGGCGGCAGCCTCGTCGCCGGGAGCGCGGCCATCGGGGTCTCCGTCGTCCTCGCGTGGCTGTCCTACCGGTTCGTCGAGCACCCGATCCGCACGAGCGAGGCGCTGCGTTCGCGGGTCCGTGGCTCGCTCGTCATGGGCGCGGTCATCTCGGTCCTCGCCGCCTCGATCGGCGTGCTCATGTACGTGGCGTCCGAGGCCGACGCGGCCCGCCGCGGCCACCGCACGGTGGCCGCGCTGCCCGGGCAGACGCTCGAGGTGCCCGCGGCCCTGACCGCGGCGCACCCCCCGGTGCTCTACGACCGGCTGACCCCCACCCCGCTCGGGGCCACCCGCGACCTCGACCCGGTCTACGCCCGGGGGTGCCAGACCGAGACGACGTCGGACGAGGTGGTCGAGTGCGTCGTCGGCGACCCCGGCGGGATGCTCGAGGTGGCGGTCGTCGGCGACTCGAAGATGGGCCAGTGGGCGTCCATCGTCGGACGGATCGGCGAACGACGGGGGTGGCGGGTCGCGGTGTACACCAAGAGCGGCTGCCCCGCCGTCGAGGCGACGGTGCCGATCGACGGTGAGCCGTACCGGACGTGTCAGGTCTGGGGCGAGCGCGTGCTCGACCGCCTCACCGGAGCGACGGCCCCCGACGTCGTCGTGACGACCTCCGCGCAGAGCACGGCCTTCGCGCCGGACGGGAGGACCTCCCGGGCGGAGTACACCGCGGCGCTGACCCGGACGTGGGAGCGCGTCGTCGCCGCCGGCGCGGTCGTCGTCGCGGTGTCCGACACCCCCTCGCCCGACCGCGACGTCCTGCCGGTGTACGAGTGCGTCGCGCAGCACGAGGCGGACCCCGACGCGTGCACGTGGCCGGCCCGGACGAGCCCGGGCTCGCGCGTTCTCCGCGCCGCCACGGAGGCCACCGCCGGCGCGACGTACGCCGACCTCGACCCGTGGGTCTGCCCGGGCGGGCTGTGCCGCGGCCAGTACCGCAACGTCCTCACGTACCGGCAGGGCTCGCACATCACGGCGACGTTCGCCGCGACGCTGGAGGCGCCCCTCGAGGCGGCTCTGGACGCGGCCGTCGACGGGGCGAGGCGCGAGCGGTAGGGCCGTCGGCGCCCCTCCGGGCGCCTCGTGTAGAAACTTTGTCGAATCTGGTGCATCCGCTGGGCCCACGGCGGCGGAATCAAGGGTGTCAGTACCTCCCCCGAGCAAAAGGACACGTCATGCGACGCACCCTCGCTGTCACCGCCGCCCTCACCCTGGCCCTCACCGTTGCGGCCTGTGGCACGGACGACCCCGAACCCGCCACGACGACGTCTGCGGCCGCCGCGACGACCGAGGCGCCCACCCCCACCGAGACCGCAGCCGCCGCCGACATCGTCGACACCGCGGTCGCGGCCGGCAGCTTCACCACGCTCGCGACGGCGCTCGAGGCCGCAGGCCTCGTCGACACCCTCAAGGGCGACGGGCCGTTCACGGTCTTCGCGCCGACCGACGACGCCTTCGCGGCCCTGCCCGAGGGCGCGGTCGACGACCTCCTCGCCGACCCCGACGGCGCTCTCACCGACGTCCTGACCTACCACGTCGTCCCCGGCAAGGTCCTCGCCGCCGACGTCGTGGGCCTGGACGGACAGGCCGTCAAGACCGTCCAGGGCGGCGAGCTCACGGTCGGCGTCGAGGGCGACACCGTCACCCTCACCGACGCCGCGGGTGGCACCGTCACGGTCACCCAGACCGACATCGAGGCGAGCAACGGCGTCATCCACGTCATCGACGGTGTGCTCATGCCCACCGGCTGACCGACCACGCACCGGAGCCCCCGACCATGCGGTCGGGGGCTCCTGCGTCTGCCCTCCCACCCTGGGTCCGCTTTCTCGGGTGACCCGAGAAGGCCACGGTTCACCCGGGAAGCGTTCCCCTGCTCAGCGGGTGGTTCCGGGGGGAAGCGGCCGTGTCATGCGGCCGCCGCGGAGCGCTCAGAGCGCCAGGGTCCCGCGGACCACGCTGTCGCCGGAGTGCTCCGGCTTGTCGTCGAACCCCTCACGGGAGATGTCGACGATGACGTAGCCCTCCTCGATGAGGGACTCGTCGACGGCGAACCGCTGGGTGCCCTCGCCCGGGCGGAGCACGCCGATCGACACCATGCGGGTGAGGTCGCGGTTGATGAGCCAGACCTCCAGGTAGCCGTCCCCGGGGTCGAGGCCGGCGGTCCGGACGTCGAGGTCGAGCTCGGGGCCGATGCGGACGGCCTCGGCGGAGCCGAGCCGGGCCCCGGTGTCGAGGGTGTCGAGGGAGGCGCTGGCGAGGACGGTCGTCGGGGTGGGAGCCGGGTCCTGGTCGAGGACACGGGTGCCGACGGCACCGAACACGAGGCCGGCAGCAGCCGCGCCGGCGATCCAGCCGAGCGGCAGCCGCCGCTCGCGGCGGGCCCGACGGTGGGCGAGCTCGTCGCCGACCGCGGCGCCGGCGGCAGGGCCGGCCTCGGGCACCCCGTCCGCCGGGCCGTTCCCGCTCTCGTCGTCGAGCGCCGCGAGGACCGCGGCATGGACCGACGGCGGGGGCGCGATCAGCTCCGGTGCCCCGCTGCGGGCGAGCTGCAGCGTCGAGCGCAGTGCCTCGACCTCGGCCGAGCACACGGGGCAGGCGGCGACGTGGGTCGCGGTGCGGCCGTCGGCCGTCTCACCGAGCGCGAGGGCGGCCAGGGTGTCGTCATCGGGATGGTTCACGGTGCACGTCCTCCATTCGGTGTCGTAGGTGGATGAGTCCTCGGCGGACGTGGCTCTTGACGGTGCCGAGCGGCAGCTCGAGGCGGCGCGAGATCTCCTCGTGGGTGAGGTCCTCGATGAAGGCCAGCCGCACGACGGTCCGCCGGGGCTCCCCGAGCTGGTCGAGCGCGTCGGCCACGAGGAGCCGCGCCGCCAGCTGTTCGTCCGGGGGTGGGGCCTGCTGGTCGGGCAGCGCGCGGGTCGCCGCAGCGCCGAGATCGCGCACCTGACGGGCCCGGGCGGCGTGCAGGTCGGCGATCTTGTGCCGCGTGATGCCGACGAGCCAGCCGGGGACGGTGCCCCGGTCGGGGCGCAGCGTGTGGCGCCCGCGCCATGCGGCGACGAACACCTGCTGCGTCACGTCCTCGGCGTCGTGGTGGTTGCCGAGCGACCGCACCGCCAGGGTGTGCACGAGTGAGGACCACCGGGCGTAGGCCTCTTCCAGGGCCTCCCGGGAGCCGTCGCGCAGCCGCTCCGCGAGGTCGGCCATCGCGGCCGCCTCGGTCTCCTGCTCTGCGTGCACGTGTCTCACGATAGGGCCGAGCCGCAGGGACATGCGGTAGGCCCCCGGCGCCGGGGCGGGAGGGCGCAGCAGCGTGACGGCTGTGGCGTGGTGCACGGTGGCCCCTCCTGTCGATGTCCGGGCTTCGGTCGGATGTTCTCCATCTGGGGTTCGGTGCGGACCCCGCTGCTGGATGCAGCCGGCCCGGATCCTGTCGAAGGCTCGGCTGCCGGGCTCCCCGACCCGGCGGGTGGGGAGCCCGGCAGCAGCGGCGGGCTCAGCGGTCGGACGCGCTCAGGGGAGGTTGAACGGGCGCAGGACGAAGACGATGCCGTGCGCGATCTGCTTGTTCCCCGCGTTGATGTCCAGGGCCCGCGGGTTGAGGAAGGGGTTGACGTCGTCGGTGTCCTTGTCGCGGAGCACGACGATCGGGACGGACCGGTCGTAGACCTTCACCGTGATGGTGCCGCCCTGGGCGGTCGGCAGCACCGCACCGTTGGCGGCCACGGCGTCCTTCTTCGTGAGCGTGGCGCCCGGGACCACGTGGTAGAGCAGCACCTGCTCGACACCGTCGACCCCGACGGCGTCGACGAGGGCACTGAAGACCCGCGACTCCGAGGTGTACCAGCGCTTCGTGAGGTCACGCACGAGCACCTGGAACGCGCGGTCGTTCGGGATGAAGGCGGTCAGGGGCACGCTGCCGTCCGTCAGCACGCCGACCGCGCTGTCCGGGTTCTCCTCGAGGACGGCGAGCACGGCCTCGGTGACGAGGTCGTAGTCGTACCAGTTGCGGTCGAAGGTGTTGCCGTCGGAGGTGAGCACGGCGGCCAGGCTGCGCTCCCCCGGCGTCGTGCCGGCCATCGCGGACGGGGCGATGAGGGCGGTGGCGAGCCCGAGGGCGGCCGTGGCGAGACCGAAGCGACGAAGCGACATCAGAGGGTCCTCTCTCACAGGTGGGGGTCGCGGCGCTGCGACCTACCCCTGCTTCCGCCCGGCGGCTCCGGGCGGATGCACTCGCGACGCCCCGGTTCGCCGCGCCGTGCACCGCCGTCCCCGTCGCCGGACCGCGTGGGTAGGTTCGTCGTGACCAGGCCACCGAGAGCGTCAGTGAGTGAACACGATGAGAGACCGTTCGGCACCGCCTTCGCGCTCCGTGGCCCTCGGCCTCGCCCGCGCCGTCGACACCCTCCTGGACCGCACCGTCGCCCCCGGATTCACCCATCTCGGCCTCGCGGTCCGACGACGGCTGCCCGGGTGGCCCGCGGACCCCGCGCCGGGTGGCCTGACCGGTCACGACGTCGCGGTCACCGGGGCCTCCTCGGGCCTCGGCCGGCGGACCGCGCTCGACCTCGCGGCGCTCGGCGCCACCGTGCACCTCGTGGTCCGGGACACCGGCAAGGGCGAGCGGGTGGCCGACGAGGTACGCGCCGCCACCGGGAGCCCGGCCTCGGCGCGGGTGTGGCGGTGCGATGTCGCCGACCTCGACTCCGTCGACGCCTTCGTCGACGCCTTCGTCGAGGCCTTCCTCGCCGACGGACGCCCGCTGCGCGGCCTCGTCCACAACGCCGGCGCCCTGCCGCCGAGCCGCACCGAGTCGCCGCAGGGTCACGAGCTGACCCAGGCCCTCCACGTGCTCGGCCCGGTCCGGATGACCGAACGGCTCCTCCCGGCCCTCGAGGCCGACGAGGGTCGGGTCGTCCTCGTGACCTCGGGAGGGATGTACACCCAGCGGCTGCCGGTGGACGACCCCGAGTACACCCAGGGGTCCTACAGCGGATCCGTGGCCTACGCCCGGAGCAAGCGCGGTCAGGTCGAGCTCCTGCCGGTGCTCGCCTCCCGCTGGGCCGACCGGGGGGTGTCCGTCCATGCGACGCACCCGGGCTGGGCCGGCACGCCCGGGCTCGACGCCTCGTTGCCGGCGTTCTCCCGGGCGCTCCGGCCGGTGCTGCGCTCGGACGCGGGGGGCGCCGACACGACGACCTGGGTCCTCGCCACCGAATCCGCTCCGCCCTCCGGGCGCCTCTGGCACGACCGTCGCCCCCGGCCCACGGCCGTGCTCCCCGGCACGCGACCCACCCACACCGACCGGGCGCGCTACTGGCGCTGGGTGGCTGACGCCACCGACCTCACGCCCTGACCGGCGCTCCACCACAGGCGCCCCGACAGGGGTTCGACGGCGAGCACGGCTCCGAGCGCGAGCAGGCACCCCACCGTGACGCCACCGTCGTCGCCGCGGACCGCGCCGGCGACGACTCCGGCCGTTGCCACGAGGGGCCGCACCAGGGTGAACGGCCCGAGGATGACAGCGGAGGCGAGGTACCCCCACCGCCAGCCGAGGGCCAGGTACCCGAGCAGGGCGAGCAGCGTCACCACCGCATACGGGAGGTACACGGCGAGCATGGCCGTGCCCGCGCGCACGTACGCCTCGGCCGGCCACGGACCCGGAGCGAGCGCGTGCAGACCGGTGGCGACTGCGACGGGGAGCAGCAGGCCGCCCATGAGGAGCAGCCCGCGGCGGGCCGCCACCCGGTCGCGGACCCGGTGCTCGACCGCGCCCCGGCGCCCCAGGGACGAGCGGAACCCGGCGAGCGCGCCGTCGAGCAGGCCGAGCACGGCAAGGGCCGAGGCGACCGCGACGACCCTCATCGGCGGATGCCCACCAGGGGGCGCACCACGTCGATGGCTGCCGGATGCCAGCGCGGCCCCTCGTGGACGGCATGGTCGTACTCGGGTGCCCCGGAGCGCGCCGTCGCCAGGAGCACCTCGGCGGGGTGCGCCCGGCGGGCGGACAGCACGCCGTCGTGGCGCGACACCGGCTCGCGCATCCGGGCCTGGTGGAAGATCCACGCGCCGAGGGTCGACCACCCGCACGGCGCGATGTCCCAGTGGGCCCAGGCCGCCAGGCCCAACGCCGCCTCCGCCCTGGCGAGCGCGGTCAGCGACTCCGGACTCAGATGGTGGAGCACGCCGCTCGAGATGACGACCGTGCGGGCGGGGTCGTCCACGGCGACGCCCGGCCGCAACGCGTCCCCGTGCACGAAACGGCAGTCGAGCTCCTCCGCGCGGGCGAGCCGGTCGGCCTCCGCGACGAGGACGGGGTTGAGGTCGACGCCGACGAGCTCGACGCCCGGGCCGAGCAGCCCCCGGTGGGCGAGGGACCGCACGACGTAGCCGAGGCCGCAGCCGAGGTCGACGACCCGGACCGGGCCGCCGCCGCCCGCCCTGAGGTCGTCGAGAAGAGGGGCCAGCAGCGCTGCGACCCGACGGGGGAACTGCAGCTCCTCGACGAGCCGCTGCAGCTCGCAGTGCACACGGATCCCGAGCGCGTCGACCCACTCGTCGTCGAGCACGTCATCGCGGGCGGGCATCCGCGCGACGGTCCGGGCGGCCTTCCGCTGGCCGCTCGCGAGCAGTCGCTCGACCACCTCGGACCGGCGCACCGGGAGCCTGCGCCCGGCCTCGTCGATGCGCCACAGGAGGTCGGTGATCTCCACCGCGTCGCGGCGCAGGGCAGGGTCGGGCTCCCGATGCCCGTGCAGACGTGGCGCCGGGGCCTCGCTCACCCAGTCAGTCCTCGGACCGGGCGACGTGGAAGCGCTCGAGCCGGGCATCGCCGAACGCGAGGTCGGCCCACCGCCCCGAGTAGTGCAGGACCGCGATCCCGCAGGTCGCGAAGCCCTCGGCCAGCGCCCGGTGCCCCTCGACGCTCCCCTCGCCGTCGGCGAGCAGCTCGGTGAGGGCGGGCAGGCCCGGGGCGTGGCCGACGACCATGAGGATGTCGGCGTCGTCGTCCGCGTCGTGGATCGCGTCGAGGATCGCCTCGGGGCTCGCGTTGTAGATGCGCCGGTCGTGCCGGACCTCGGCCTCGGGACAGCCCGACTCCCACACGGCCTCGCAGGTCTGCAGTGTCCGCTCCGAGCTGGAGCACAGGACCTCGTCGATGCCGATGCCGTGCTCGTGCAGCCAGCGGCCCGCCTCCGTGGCGTCGCGCCGGCCCCGCGCCGTCAGCTCACGCTCGTGGTCGCCGTCGGGGTTGTCCGCCTCGGCCTTCGCGTGGCGGAGCAGGATGAGGGTGCGGTCACGGGCGGCGACGGTCATACCCCGATCATGCACCCGATCGGCTCCCCCGCGGGGCGGGTCAGGACTGGCCGAGGCGCGCCAGGATCAGCTGCCGGGCGGCGGCGGCGTCGGCCTGGCCCTTCATCTCGCGCATCACCTGGCCGATGAGCGCGCCGACGGCCTGGACCTTGCCGTCGCGGATCTTGTCGGCGACGTCCGGGTTGCCCGCGATGACCGCGTCGACCGCCGCCTCGAGGGCGCCGGTGTCCTGGACGAGCTCGAGCCCGCGGGCGTCGGCGACCTCGGTGGGCGTGCCCTCGCCGTCGAGGACGCCCTCCCAGGCCTGGCGGGCCATCGAGTCGTTGAGCCGGCCGGCGGTGACGAGGCCCTCGAGCTCGACGACGTGTGCCGGGGTGACCCCGAGGCGGGACGCGTAGGTCGGGACGTCCACTCCCTCGCCGTTGGCGCGGCGGGCGATCTCACCCGACCACCACTTGCGCGCGGCGGTCGGCGACGCCCCGGCGGCGACGGTCGCGCCGATGAGGTCGACGAGGCCCGCGTTCATGACGTCGCGCATCTCGAGGTCGCCGTAGCCCCACTCCGCCTGGAGCCGCTTGCGCCGCTCGGCGGGCGGCTCGGGCAGCGTCGCCCGCAGGGCCTCGATGGCCTCCTCCGAGGGGGCGACCGGCACGAGGTCGGGCTCGGGGAAGTACCGGTAGTCCTCGGCGTCGGACTTGACCCGCCCGGACGTCGTGATGCCGGTGTCCTCGTGCCAGTGCCGGGTCTCCTGGGTGATCGACCCGCCCCCCGCGAGGATCGCCGCGTGTCGGCCGACCTCGTAGCGCACGGCCCGCTCGACCGAGCGCAGCGAGTTGACGTTCTTGGTCTCGGTGCGGGTCCCCAGCGTCCCGGCACCGGCGGGGCTCAGCGACAGGTTGACGTCGCAGCGCATCGAGCCCTGCTCCATCTTCACGTCCGAGACCTCGAGCGCCTTGAGCAGGTCGCGCAGCGTCGCGACGTAGGCCTTCGCGACCTCGGGCGCCCGCTCGCGGGTTCCGAGGATCGGCTTGGTGACGATCTCGATGAGCGGGATCCCGGCGCGGTTGTAGTCGACGAGGCTGTGGGTGGCGCCGTGGATGCGACCGGTGGAGCCGCCGACGTGGAGGGACTTGCCGGTGTCCTCCTCCATGTGGGCTCGCTCGATCTCGACCCGGTAGGTCGACCCGTCCTCGAGCTCGACGTCGAGGTACCCGTCGACGGCGATCGGCTCGTCGTACTGCGAGGTCTGGAAGTTCTTCGGCATGTCCGGGTAGAAGTAGTTCTTGCGGGCGAACCGGCACCACGGCGCGATGGAGCAGTTGAGCGCCAGGCCGATCCGGATCGCCGACTCGACCGCGACCTCGTTGACGACGGGCAGCGCGCCCGGCAGCCCGAGGCACACCGGGCACACCTGGGTGTTGGGCTCGGCCCCGAACTCCGTCGGGCAGCCGCAGAACATCTTGGTGTTCGTGCCGAGCTCGACGTGCACCTCGAGCCCCATCGCGGGGTCGTAGGCCGCGAGCGCGTCGTCGAAGGAGAGCGTCGGCTCTGCGGTCGTCGTGGTCATCGGGACACCTCCGTCAGCTCGGGCGCTCGGCCCAGGATGGGACCACCCCAGACGGCGGTCAGCCGGGCCTCGAGGGCCGCGCCGACCGAGTACAGCCGGTCGTCGGCCATCGCCGGGGCGAGGACCTGGAAACCGGCCGGGAGCCCGTCCTCGTCGGCGAGGCCGCTGGGCACCGACAGGCCGGGGATGCCGGCCAGGTTGGCCGGGATGGTCGCGATGTCGTTGAGGTACATCGCCATCGGGTCGTCCAGCTTGTCGCCGAGCCGGAACGCCGTGGTCGGCGCGGTCGGGCTGACGAGCACGTCGGCGGACTCGAAGGCCTTCGCGAAGTCGTCGGCGATGAGGCGCCGCACCTTCTGGGCCGAGCCGTAGTACGCGTCGTAGTACCCGGAGGACAGGGCGTAGGTCCCGAGGATGATGCGCCGCTTGACCTCGTCGCCGAAGCCGGCGTCGCGGGTGGCGGCCATGACCTGCTCGGCCGAGGGGGCGTCCACCCCGTCCGGGGCGACCCGCAGGCCGTAGCGCATCGCGTCGAACTTCGCGAGGTTGCTGCTCGCCTCGCTCGGGAGGATCAGGTAGTACGCGGCGAGGGCGTACGTGAAGCTCGGGCAGGAGACCTCGACGACCTCGGCGCCGGCGTCGACGAGATGCTGCACGGCCTCGTCGAAGCGGGCCTGCACCCCGGCCTGGAAGCCCTCGCCGGTCAGCTCCTTGACGATGCCGATGCGCATGCCCGCGACGTCCGCGCGGCGGGCGGCCTCGACGACCGGCGGGACCGGCGCGTCGATGGAGGTGGAGTCCATCGGGTCGTGCCCGCCGATGACCTCGTGGAGCAGGGCGGAGTCCAGGACGGTGCGGCTGCACGGCCCGGCCTGGTCGAGCGAGGACGCGAGGGCGACGAGCCCGTACCGGGACACCCCGCCGTACGTCGGCTTGCACCCCACGGTGCCGGTGACCGCGGCGGGCTGGCGGATGGAGCCACCGGTGTCGGTGCCGATGGCCAGCGGGGCCTGGAACGACGCGACGACCGAGGACGAGCCGCCGCCGGAGCCGCCGGGGATGCGCTCGAGGTCCCAGGGGTTGCGGCTCGGGCCGTACGCGCTGTGTTCGGTGGAGGAGCCCATCGCGAACTCGTCCATGTTCGTCTTGCCGAGGATCGGCAGGCCGGCGGCCCGCAGCCGCGTCACGAGGGTCGCGTCGTACGGCGGGACCCATCCCTCGAGGATGCGCGAGCCGCACGTGGTCGGCAGGCCCCGCGTCGTCAGAACGTCCTTGACGGCGATCGGGACCCCGGCGAGGGCGTGCAGCGACTCGCCCGCCGCCCGGCGGCGGTCGATGTCGTCGGCGGCGGCGAGCGCGCCGTCGGCGTCGACGTGGAGGTAGGAGTGGACGGCTCCGTCGACGGCTGCGGTGCGGTCCAGGAGCGCCTGGGTCACCTCGCGGGAGGAGGTGGCGCCGGCGCCGAGCAGGTCGGCGAGCTCGGCGGCGGTGGCGCGGGTCAGGTCGGTGGTCACGATGGGGTCCTCAGGAGGTACGGCGACGGGAGGCGGCGGGGGCGGCGGGGCGGCCGGTCACTCCTCGTCGAGGATGCGGGGGACGCTGAAGCGCTGCTGTTCGGCCTCGGGCGCCCCGGCGAGCGCCTCCTCGGGCGTCAGCGACGGCCGCACGACGTCGGGGCGGGTGACGTTGACGATGGGCATCGGGTGGCTCATCGGCTCGACGTCGGCGATGGGCGCCTGCTGCACGGTGGCGACGGCCTCGAGGATGACCCCCAGCTCGCCGACCATCCGGTCGAGCTCGGCGTCGGAGAGGTCGATCCGGGCGAGCCCGGCGAGGTGTGCGACGTCGTCGCGGGTGAGGTCGGCCATGGCGGCCAGTCTATGGGTGGCGCGGAGGGCCCACGCCCCGGCCCGCCCTCGTGAGGGCCGGGCCGGGGCGGGTCCCCTCACACGGTGATGCAGATGTTGCCCATGTCGAACTTCACCGAGTCGCTCTTGCCGGGGCGGTACACGGTCACGTCGGCGACCCCGTGGATGCAGGACGACACATCCGTGCTGGTGGGACCGCTGCTGAGCTTGTCCCACTCGGCTTTCACGCCGCTGTTGTACTGGGTGTAGCGCGACCCGTTGTCGCTGTACGTCGTGCTCCGCTTGGCGACCTTCTCCTCGCCACAGGTCGGCGTCACCGAGAGCCCGACGGACCACGGGTACCCCACGCTGATTCCCGGGTTCGAGCTGCACTTCCAGTAGTAGTAGCTCTGACGGAGTGTCGCCTTCGTGACGTTCTCGCGCGGCGAGCCGTCGAAGCAGGTGTCGGTCGTCGTCACCTGCATCGTCAGGTCCTCGAGCCTCGGGTCCTGCAGTGACTGGTAGTCGGCCGGCGTCGGGTACGTCTGGGTGCTCCGGACGTAGAAGGCCGACATCGTCCCCGTGATCTTGACCCGCACGCAACGTGACAGTGGCGCGGAGTAGAAGTTCTTCGTCTTCTCGAACGTGCGGGTCTTGGTGTAGCTCGTGACGTCGGCACTGGCCGATGGAGCGGCGAGCACCGCCATCCCGACCGCGGACAGCACGGACACAGCGACGGACATGGCTCTCTTCATGGTGTCCCCCCGGACATCTCGACGGCCTCTGTCCCCTCGACCGAGGTCCGTGGGCCCATCACATCACCGGACGGGTCGGACGGCAAGGGCGCAGGGCACGCCGCGGGCTGGGACAATCGCCCGGTGCTCACGGACACCGCCTCCATGCAGACCGTCCTCGACGTGTGCGGCGTCTTCGTCTTCGCCCTGTCGGGGGCGCTCGTCGCGGTGCGGCGGGGGCTCGACCTGTTCGGGGTCCTCGTGCTCGCCTGGGTCGCCGGGCTCGGCGGCGGCATCATCCGCGACGTGTTCCTCGGCATCACTCCCCCGGTGGCCGTCAGCGACTGGCGGCTCCTCGCGGCGGCCGCCCTCGCGGGCACCGCGGTCTTCCTCCTGCACGGCACGTGGGTCCAGCACAGCTCGCGGCGGCCGGGTGGCCGCCGCCGCCTCGTCAGCCGGGCGGTCCGCCTGCTCGACGCCGCCGGTCTGGCGCTCTTCGCGGTCAGCGGCGCGCTCGTCGCGCTGGGCCAGGACGCCGGTCCGCTCGCGGCCACGCTCATCGGCGGCATCACCGCCGTCGGTGGCGGGATGCTGCGCGACGTCCTCGCCCGCCAGGTGCCCGAGGTCCTCCAGCGTGAGCTCTACGCGCTGCCCGCGCTCGCGGGGGCCGCGCTCGTCGTGCTCCTGGACCACCTCGGCGCGCTGTCGCCTCTCACGGCCTGGGTGGCCGTCGCCCTCGTGTTCGGCATCCGCGTCGTCGCGGTCACCCTGGACCTCAACGCCCCTCGCCCGCTGCGCACCGGGGCCTGACCTTCCCGGACGCCCGGCTCACCCGTCGGAGGCCGCGGCGAACAGCGCGTCGGTCCGTTCGTCCCGCACCAGGTCGGGCCGCCGCCGGACCCACTCGGTCAGCATTGCGAGCACCGCCGGCCACCGGCTCTCACTGGGCCGGAAGGTCGCCACCACCTCCCCGTCCCGGCCCCGGAGGACCAGGGCCCCGGGGGCGTCCCCGGCGATGCTGCGCGGCCGGGACCCGAGCACCTCCACCCGGGCCACCTCCTCGACGGCGGTGCACCGGCCGAGCCAGAGGAGCCGCCACGACACCTGCCGCTCGTCGAGGGCGACCCGGTAGGACCACAGCACCCCCATCGCGATGACAGAGCCGGCGAGGACGACGAGCGAGACGACCCAGCCCGCGGCGACGGCGGCGCCCCACCCGGTGCGGCCCATCGGCGCCCCCGGGTCGCCCGCCGCGACCGCGGCGAGGAGCGCCAGCGCGATGCCGGCCGCGAGGGGCGCCAGCAGGAGCGTGCCGACGAGCCGCAGGCCCCGGCTGACCCCGAGCACGACGGGCTCCGGGTCCGGGAGCCCTCCGCCGGTCGTCCTGCTCGCTCGCATGGACCGACGATACGGCCGGGGCGCGGGGCCGCACCTGCGTCGGTACGCTCGCCCCCATGGCTGGATCGACCTACGACGGCTACGGGGACATCGACGCGGAGGTGCGCGCGGCCCGCGACCGCGCGGACCGGGCCGGCGCCTGGGCCGCCGAGGTGCAGCAGCTGCGCGCCCGCGGCACGGCCTTGCGCGGCGGAGTCACCGTCGAGGTCGACCAGTCGGGGGCGGTCACGTCCATCGGGGTCTCCGACGCCGCCGCCGGCCGTGGCGGTGACGCCGTCGCCCGTGCCGTCCTCACGGCAAACGAGCAGGCCCAGGCAGAGCTGCGCCGGCTCGTCGAGGAGTCGGCAGCCGCCATGTTCGGCCAGGGGTCGGCGACGACGACGGCGGTCGTCGACGAGGTCGAGCGGCACACGCCGGCGGCCGACGGCCCCGACGACGGCCCCGGCCCCGGGCGCGGGGGTGCCTGGTGAACTTCGACGACCACGGGCACGTGGACGGTCTGGCCCAGACCGAGCTCGACCGGTTGGCCGCCCGCGCGCGCACCGCCCTCGAGTGGCGCCGGCGCGTCGAGGCGATGGAGGGCACCGGTGAGGTCGACGGGGTGCGCGCCACCGTCAACGGCTCGGGCTCGCTCACCGACCTGCGGGTGGCGGCCTCCGCCGTGACCGACGGCGGGGACGCGGTCGCCGAGCGGATCAGCGCCGCAGTCGCCGCGGCACGTGCCGACGTCGCCCGGGTCGTGGCCCGCTCCGGGGCCGAGACCTTCGGCGAGGACTCCACCGAGGCCGCCACGATCCGCCGGACCTGGGAGGGCGCCGCGCAGGCCCGCGCCACCGTGGTGCGGCCCGCGGACACCCCCGCCCCGCCGGACCGGCCGCGGGACGGCACACCACCCCCCAGCCCACCCGCAGCCGGGACCTGGTGAGGCGGGTCGTCAGCCGAGCGCCTGCCACCCCACGGAGAGCAGCCGCGCGACGCGCACGACGACACCGACCGCCCCCACGACGAGCAGCACGCTCATCAGCGACCAGAACCCCCAGCGGGCGGCGAGCCCACCGGCGCTGCCCGGCTCTTCGGCACGCGCGAGTGCCCACCAGTGGTTGCGGACCAGTGGCCCCCACTCACCGCGGGCGTCCGGCAGGAAGGGGAGCCACCAGTCACCGGCGGCGTTGGCCCGGACGGCCTCGGTGACGACCGGTCGGACGACGACGAGCAGCACGAGGGCCAGCATCCCCAGCACCCCGAGCCCCACGACGACCAGCAGAAGTCGAAGCCCCCACTCCACCGCAGCACCTTCCGGTCGGCGTGACCCGTTCGGGCGCACGGGGACCGCTCCCCATCGTGCCGGGCCACTGATGTCCGTACTGTACGTCGCAGGCCAGCACGACCGACGGGGAGGAAGACGAGATGGTCCGGGACGGATTCGAGGTGAGCACCGGCGCGGTCCGGCAGCACGCCGTGAGCCTCGCGGGGATCCGCGGGGACGTCGCCGCCTGCGCGTCCGCGGCCGACACCACCGTCGACCCGATGGCGTTCGGGCTCGTCAACGCCCCGCTCGCGGCGCTGGCCGGCAGCCTGGCCGGAGCGGTCCGGACCGCGATCTCGGACACCGCCGAGGACCTCCAGGAGACCGTCGAGGTGCTGCGGGCCCAGGCCCGGCAGTACGACGCCGACGACGCGTCCGCCCGCTCGCGCGTGCGTGGAGCCGGCCGGTGACCGGGGGCCTCGTCGTCCAGCCGGGCGAGCGCGACGCGTTCTCCGGGACCGGGCTCCTGGAGTCGGGGACCTCGATGTGCCGGGCCATCTCCGACGGCGACTGGGTCGACATGGCGCTCTCCGGCGTCGCGATGGGCTTCGACGCCTACGCGACGGCGATGGACCCGCTCGGCAGCCTCTTCGCGGCCGGCATCGGCTGGATCATCGACCACCTCCAGCCGATCAAGGGTTGGTTCGACGACCTCACCGGCAACCCCGAGTCCGTCACCGCCCACGCCGCCACCTGGCTCAACGTCGCGAACTCGCTGTCGGCCTCCGGCACGGCGTTCTTCCAGGGCGCCCAGCAGAAGCTGGACGGGATGACCGGGCCGAACGCCGAGCGGTACCGGGTGCACGTCGACGAGATGGTCGACAGGCTCTCGTTCGTGTCCGGGGCGGCCCGGGCGATGTCGGTGGGCACCGAGACCGCGGCGATGATCGTCGGCTTCGTCCACGGCCTGCTCCGGGACGCGCTGGCTCAGATCGCCGGCGCGATCTGCAGCTACGTCGCCGAGCTCGTCTTCACCCTCGGGCTGGCGACCCCGCTGGTCATCTCGCAGGCGACCTCACGGGTCTCGGCCCTGGCCGCCGAGATCGGGCCCAAGCTCCAGGGGCTGAAGACGTCGGTCACCGACCTCGACAGCCTGATGAGCCGGCTGCGGGACATCCTCAACGACATTCCCCGCTTCCTCGGCGACCGCTACTCCACGCCGAACCTGCCCGGTGTGCAGTGGCGGAACGTCCTCGACGACCCGGTCGGCGGCCTCCACGCGTTCAGCGTGCGCCAGCGGCTCGCGCTGGTCGAGGCGAACCCGCGGTACGCGCACATCGTCGCGGGCGACCCGGCACTGTGGAGGAAGGTCGTCAACGATGCCTTCCAGGACGCGACGCCCAACACCGTCAACGACCTCATCAAGGCCCTCAACGACGCCCTCGAGCGGCAGGTCGAGGCCGCCGGCGGCTGACCTGCACCACGGGCCGCGACCGCCCGCAGCGGGTCAGTCGGGGCTGCCGGTCTCGAGCAGCCGCCGGAACTGGGCCTCGTCGAGGACGGTGAGGCCCAGCTCGCGGGCCTTGGTCTCCTTGGTGCCGGCGTTCGCGCCGACGACGACGTAGTCGGTCTTCTTCGACACCGACCCCGACGCCTTGCCGCCGCGCGCGAGGATGGCCTCCTTGGTCTCGTCGCGGGAGAACCCCTCGAGCGAGCCGGTGACGACGACGGTGAGCCCCTGCAGGGTCTGCTCGATGCTCTCGTCGCGCTCGTCCCGCATCCGGACCCCGTCGGCGGCCCACTGCTCGACGATCCGCACGTGCCAGTCCGAGCCCTCGCCGTCGAACCACTCCCGGACCGCCTCGGCGATGACCGGCCCGACCCCCTCGACCGCGGAGAGCTCGTCGACGGTGGCCGCGCGCACGGCGTCCATCGACCCGAAGTGCTGGGCCAGGGCGCGGGCGGCGGTGGGCCCGACGTGCCGGATCGACAGGGCGACGAGCACCCGCCACAGCGGCTGCTCCTTCGCGGCGCCGAGGTTGTCGACGAGCCGCTGCCCGTTGGCCGACAGCACCCGGCCGTCGACGACGGCGTCCTCGGGGTCGGTCTTCTTCGCCGCGCGGGTGTACAGCGGGACGGTGGCGACCTGGTCGGCGGTGAGCGAGAACAGCCGTGCCTCGCTGGGGCCGCCGAGCTCGGGGTCGTCGAGGACACCGGACTCCAGCAGCGCCGTGGAGCCCTCCCAGCCGAGGGCCTCGATGTCGAAGCCGCCGCGCCCGGCCAGGCTGAACAGCCGCTCGCGCAGCTGGCTCGGGCACGACTTGGCATTGGGGCAGCGGATGTCCTTGTCGCCCTCCTTCTCGTACGCGAGCTCGGTGCCGCAGCTGGGGCAGTGCGTGGGCATCTCGAAGGGGCGCTCGGTGCCGTCCCGCAGCGCGACGACGGGGCCGAGGATCTCGGGGATGACGTCGCCGGCCTTGCGCAGGACGACGGTGTCGCCGATGAGGACGCCCTTGCGGACCACCTCGTGGGCGTTGTGCAGGGTGGCCATCGAGACGGTGGAGCCGGCGACGGTGACGGGCTCCATGACCCCGAACGGTGTGACCCGGCCGGTGCGCCCGACGTTGACCTGGATGTCGAGGAGCCGGGTGTTGACCTCCTCCGGCGGGTACTTGAACGCCATCGCCCAGCGCGGGGCACGGCTCGTGGACCCCAGCTGGCGTTGCACCGCGATCTCGTCGACCTTGACGACGACCCCGTCGATCTCGTGCTCGACGCTGTGCCGCTGCTCGCCGTAGGTGTCGACGAAGCGCTGGACCTGCTCGATGGTGTCGAGCACCTGGTAGTGGCTGCTCGTGGGCAGGCCCCAGGCATGGAGCAGGTCGTAGGCCTGGGACTGCCGGGTGATGTCGAAGCCGCGGCGGGCGCCGATGCCGTGGACGAGCATCCGCAGCGGGCGGGTGGCCGTGACGCGGGGGTCCTTCTGCCGCAAAGAGCCCGCAGCGGCGTTGCGCGGGTTGGCGAACGGCGGCTTGCCGGCCTCCACGAGGCCGGCGTTGAGCTCGCCGAAGGCCTCGATGGGGAAGAAGACCTCACCGCGGATCTCGACGAGCTCGGGGACGTCGTCGCCGTGGAGCTCGGTGGGGACGCCGTCGACGGTGCGGACGTTGAGGGTCACGTCCTCGCCGGTGCGGCCGTCGCCGCGGGTCAGGGCCCGGGTCAGGCGGCCGTTCTCGTAGAGCAGGTTGACCGCGAGGCCGTCGATCTTCAGCTCGCACAGGTAGTGCAGCGCCGCTCCCCCGGCGTCGCGCTCGACGCGGGCCGCCCAGGCGGCGAGCTCCTCGGCGGAGAAGGCGTTGTCGAGGCTGAGCATGCGCTCGAGGTGGTCGACGGCCGTGAACTCGGTGGAGAAGACCGCACCGCCGACCTGCTGGGTGGGGCTGTCGGGGGTGCGCAGGCTCGGGTGGGCCTCCTCCAGCGCGTTGAGCCGGGCCACGAGGGCGTCGTACTCGCCGTCGCTGATCGTCGGCGCGTCCTTGACGTGGTAGGCGAACTGGTGGCCGCGGGCCTCCTCGGCGAGGCTCTGCCACTCGTGCCGCGCGTCGTCGGGGACGGCGTCGGCGGGCGTCTGCGCGGCCGGGTCGGTGGGGGTCTCGCTCACCCGGTCATCCTGCCGCAGACCACCGACGGAGGACGGCTCAGCCCCGGCGGGAGAGGAGCACGTCGCGGGTCACCTCGAGCTGGCCGAGGTGCTGGGCCAGCTCCTCGTAGACGTGCAGCAGCACCGCTCCCTGCGTGCCGACGTCCTCGCCGTCGGGCGGGTCGGCCGGCGGGTCGTGCGGCGAGGCGGCGTGCACGTCCTCGTGGAGCGCAGCCCGGCCCCGGGCGAGCAGGTCGAGCGCGTCGTCGAGGGTGCCGGTGGCGGTGAACTCGGCGTCGCGGTCGCGCGGCACGAGGATGCCGCGGTTGACCGTCCTCCCCCAGCGCGCCATGACGCCGACGACGTGGGCGACGAGGGCGAAGGCGCTGTTGGACCCCGCCACGTCGTCGAGCCGGGCGTTGACCAGGTCGTCGCCGAGCTCGCGGCAGACGGCGGCGTACTGGTCGAGTGCGGCGTCGCAGTAGCGCAGGTACTCCTCGGTGCTGATCACCACGGGAGGCTACTGCCGGACTCCGGCGGGCGGCAGTCCCGTGGCGGTCCGGAGCCGTCGACGCACGAGCGGCCTACCCTGGAGGCCGGAGGACCGGACCGAGGACCGGACCGAGGACCTGGGAGGCCGCCCGTGACCGGACACCGCATCTTCACGACGAGCTTCGCGAGCATCTACCCGCACTACGTCGCCAAGGCCGAGCGCAAGGGCCACGACAGGGCCGAGGTCGACGAGGTCATCCGCTGGCTCACCGGCTACGACGAGGCCGGGCTCGCGGAGGTCCTCGCGGACGGTTGGGACATGGAGACGTTCTTCGCGCGGGCGCCGCGCTTCAACCCGAACGCCGCGCTCATCACCGGGGTCATCTGCGGGCACCGGGTCGAGGAGATCGAGGACCCGCTCATGCAGCGGATCAGGTACCTCGACAAGCTCGTCGACGAGGTCGCCCGGGGCAAGAAGATGAGCAGCATCCTGCGCGGCAGCAGTCCGGCGCCCCGGCGGTAGCCCCGTCTGGCTGTCTGCCCTACCGGCGCGGAGCGTCCGTGGCGATGGCTCGGCGCAGCCGCCGGACCGCCCACACCCCGAGGACGGGCCCGGCCAGCAGGACCAGGACGGTGACGACGCCGACCACCGCGTTCTCCCGGAACACCTCGGCGATGCTCGCCTCGTAACCGCGGTCGATGCCGGAGAAGATCACGACGTTGACCGCGACGATGCCGCCGAGGACCGCCCCGGGGATCCCGCCGAGAAGGACGTCGACGACCCATCCCCGGGTCCGGCTCCTCGTCGTGGAGGTCATGCCTCCATTGTCCGCCGCCTCGACCTTGGCACCGCCCCGCTGTGCTCGTCGTCACCACCGCGGCGAGGTCGCCCGGTGCGCCTCCGGCCCCAGGGACTCAGGGTGCTCCCAGGGTGTTGCCAGGGTGGTGCCCGATGTCGGCGGCGCACCGTGGCGAGGACCATCGGGGAGGAGTCTCACCCCACCCGGACAACGGAGCCCAGAATGAGTACACGTCAGCCCGCCATCGCCCTGCACGACCAGCCGATCTCCGTGCGAGCCAAGCTCGCCGCAGCGTGGACGGGCGTCATGTTCCTGTACGTCTACGTCGACATCATCGCCTTCTACAAGCCCGGCGTCGTCGACGGCATCCTCGTCGGCAAGGTCTGGGACTTCAGCGTCAGCCAGCCGCTGTTGACGACCTTCCTCGCGCTCATGGCGATCCCGACCTTCATGATCGTGCTGTCGATGACGCTGGCCGCCCGGGCGAACCGCATCACGAACCTCGTCGTGGCGTCGGTCCAGGTCCCCTACGCGGCCTTCAACCTGATGGGCGAGTCCTGGACGTACTTCTACGGTCTGGGCATCGTTCTCGAGGTGGCCCTGCTCGCCCTCATCCTGCGGTCCGCCTGGACCTGGCCCCGCACCGCACCGTCGGCGACCACGGCAGCCGGCCCGGGCATGGCGCCGCTGCGCACGCAGCAGCACGCCTGACACGACGGCTGCTGCGACGCCGGTCGAGGCTCAGTCCTTTGAGGCCGGGCCCCGGCTGTCCATGCGCAGCAGTCTCGAGTCGCCCGTGATCCCCGGAGGCGTCTTGGTGTCGGTGGGCAGCAGGGACCAGACGTCGTCCTTGCTGACCAGCCGGGGGGCCTCCAGCTCGACCTCGTGCCCGTCGACGGACAGGCGTGCCTCCCTCGCGGCCAGCACGTTCTTGACCCAGTCGGTGCGCGGGCCGTACATGGGGATGAACAGGTAGCCGTCGGGCAGCCGGTGGGCGTCCAGTGGTGTGCGGTAGGCCTTGCCGGAGCGTCGTCCGGTGTGCATCAGCACCGGCCGGGCGCCTCGGCGCTCCTCCATCGGGTTGAACACCCGCTTGTTGACGTGGGCCAGCCAGCGCGGAAGTGGCATCGCGGTTCCTCACTCTCGAGCGATGTGGTGGTCATCGTGGCCTCACCTCGAGTGTCCCGCTGGGCACCGCCCTCGGATGCCGACTGACTGCGACGTCACATCGGACGGGGCGGACGTGCGGGTGCGGAACGTGGGTGAGAACCGGCGGCCGGGCGACGGTCTTCACCCACGAATGCCGGTGGGCCTCGCGTCAGGCGGCGGGGAGGGTCCAGTCGTTGTCGGTGAGCTCGGCCCACCAGAGCTCGAGGTCGTCGTCGTGGTCGGGGGCGCCGATGTGGGCGTGGAGGAGCCGGCTCGGTGGTCGGGGTGGCGGGTCGCCGGGGGCCCGTTTCCGCTGGTGGGCGAGGTGGCGGTCGTAGGAGCCGTCGGTGAGGTCCCAGTGGACGTGGCGGCCGTGGGGGTCGGGGGTGGGGGTGGTGTGGGCGGTGAGGCGTCGTCGGTGGACGGTGGTGTGGTGGTGTTGGCAGAGCAGGGCGGCGTTGGTGATGTCGGTTGGTCCGCCGTCGGCCCAGTGGGTGAGGTGGTGGGCGCGGGTCCAGGCGGCGGGGGCGGTGCAGCCGGGGTAGGTGCAGCCGCGGTCGCGCAGCCAGAGGCGGCGGCGTTGGGCTCGGGTGAAGAGGCGGGCGACGCGGCCTTGGTCGAGGTGCTCGCCGTGGGTGCCCAGGACGTGCGGGACGAGCGCGGCGTCGCAGGCGATGCGGCGCAGGGCTTCGGGGGGCAGGAGGGTGGCGGTGGCGGCGGAGCCGAGGACCTCGGAGGCGCCGGTGCGGTGCTCGAGGTCGGTGAGGTCGATGGTGACGTGGACGGCGGCCGGTGACCCGGCCGCCCCGTCGGCCCCGGCCTGGTCGGCGTCCAGGGTGCTGGAGCGGCGGCAGACCTCGGTGAGGGCTTCGACGCGGCGCTGCCCGGTGGGGCGCAGGTCCCGTTCCCCGGTGCGGTCGTTGGGGGTGGGCGCGGACAGCGGCCCGATGGCGGCTTCGAGGGCGGTGGCCTGCTCGGGGGTCATCCACAGCTGGTACTCGGTGAGGTCGGCGGACTCCACGTGCGGCATCGAGAGCCGGGCGGCTCCCTCGAGGCGGTGGTGCAGGTCGTCGAGGACGCCGGGCCGGCCGTGGTCGGCCAGTAGCCGGGGCCGGAGCCGCCGCATCACGGTCGGGCCCCACTCGGTGGCGAGGTCGACCAGGGCGGTGGTGACGGTGGGCACGGCCTCGGGGCGCAGCAGCGGCGCCAGCCGGTCGACCTCGCGCAGCACCGCCGTCGCCGTGCCCGCCGTCAACGTGCCGGTGGTGACCGCGGCCCACACCAGGCCGACCGGCGAGTCGGGGTCGGGCTCGACCCGGGCCAGGGCGGTGTCGGCGGCGGTGACCTCGCGGGCCAGGGCCGCGACGGGCCCGGCCCCGCCCTGCCGCAGCGACGGCGCGTGCTCGCGGACCCACCCGTGGACCCCGGCCCCGGTGCACTCACCCCGCCGGGCGGCCTCCACCGTGACGGTCACCCGGGCGGCGCAGGCCTGCGCGGCGACGTCGTCGACGACCCCCATCAGCTCACCCAGCTCGGCCCCCGACGCCTGCCCCAGCACCTCACCCAGACCCGCCAGCGCCTCCCGCGCAGCCTCGACCCTGGAGCGTCGCTCCACGATCGTGAGGGTCCCCCGGGCCATGCCCCATCGTATCGAACACGCGTACGAGTAGCAAGCATCCGTCCACAGGCTGTTCGGACCAGTTCACCGTCAGCAGAACGGAACCGAGCCCCAGTCCCGGGGGAGCCGGTCAGTAGGTAGACGGCACGTCGACCGTCATCTTGACCGCCCGGTGGCCACTGGAGGCCAGCCCCGCGTCCGTCACTCCCCAGGGCATGCTGAGCGCCTTGGGCTTGTAGAAGCCGTCGATCCCGTCGCCGAGCCCACGGGGCACGAGGCGGCCGTCGGTCTTGGCCTTGAGCCCGTTGGGGTTGCTGTTGACCGGCTTGTTCCAGTCGCCGCCCACGATGAGCCGGGACGGGTGGTTGGCGGACATCGCCGCGATGGAGTCGATCATCTCGTCGTAGTCGCTCCCGGGGCCGGTCTGGCACCGCGGCGGGGGCAGGTGCGCCGAGGCCGGGCGGATGACGCCGCCGTTCTTGAGGGTGATGCGCACGTGGGCGATGTACCGCGGCAGCGTGTCGCACTCGTCGGAGTCCGTGCCTAGCCGCAGGTCGAGCGCCTCGACGTCGGAGGCCTTCTCGACGATGGACCGACGAATGACGATGGCCGAGCCCTGCTTGGCGTCGGAGCCGAGGTCCTGGCGCACGATCCACTCGTCGTCGTTGCGGAGCCGCCAGTGCAGGTCGATCCACTTCGCCTCCTGGAGAAGCACGATGTCCGCGTTCTCGCTGTAGACCCGGAAGCGGTCCATGACCACGTCCTTGTCGGCGTTGAAGTCGACGTTGGCCGTCACGATCCGCACCCGCTGCGGGTCTGCGGCCGACGCCGCCGGCGCCGTCGCCGCCAGCGCTCCTCCGGCCAGGGCTGTCGCGGTCAGGATTCCGAGGATGCTTCTGCGCGTGCGTCTCATGGCGGTCGTTTCCGTTCGCTCGAGTGTCGTCACCCACGAGGGGCTCGACGCCGACCCTGCCCGGCGGCGCTGTGCGCACGGTGCGCTGCCGCTGCGACCCCGGTCCGGCATGCGCCGCGCAGGAGGTGCTGGCGCCCGGGAGGTCCGGCGGGTGAGGATGGGACCCCGCCACCGACGTCGGTCAGGAGCCCCGATGACGAACCTCGCGACGAACCTCACGACGACCGCCGCCGCGCAGCCGGACAAGGACGCCCTGCGGGTCAACGGCCAGGGCGTCACCTACGCCCAGCTGCACGGGATGGCCGCGAAGGTCGCTGGAGCGCTGCGCGAGAACGGCATCCAGCCGGGCGACCGGGTGGCCGTCATCCTGCCCAACGTCCCGAGCTTTCCCGTCGTGTACTGGGGGATCCTCCTCGCAGGCGGCATCGTCGTCCCGATGAACCCGCTCCTGAAGTCCGGCGAGATCGAGTACTTCTTCACGGACTCCGGCGCGAAGATCGCGTTCGTGTGGCCGGACTTCGTCGGCGAGGCCACCAAGGGCGCCTCGACGAGCGGCACCCGCATCGTCCAGACCGGCCCGATGGGGCCGGACGACTTCGAGGGTGGCGACCCCATCGCCGAGGCGACCCCCCGCGAGGACGACGACACGGCGATCATCCTCTACACGTCGGGGACCACCGGCCGACCCAAGGGAGCCGAGCTCACCCACCGCAACATCCACCTCAACGCGACCCGCTCGGCCGAGGTCATCCAGACGATGACCTCCGACGACGTCGTCATGGGCTGCCTGCCGCTGTTCCACGTCTTCGGTCTCGTCGTCGGGCTCAACGCGGCGACCATCGCCGGGGCCTCGCTCGCGCTCATCCCCCGCTTCGACCCGCAGGCGGCGATCGAGGTCATCGAGAAGGAGCGGGTGACGATCATGCAGGGCGTCCCCACGATGTACGCGGCGATCCTCAACCACCCCGCGTCCGACGGCATGGACGCCTCGTCGCTGCGCACCTGCGCCTCCGGCGGGTCCGCGATGCCGCTGGAGGTCATGCGCTCGTTCGAGCAGAAGTTCGGGTGCGTCATCCTCGAGGGCTACGGCCTGTCCGAGACCTCACCCGTCGCGAGCTTCAACATGCCCGACCGGGAGCGCAAGCCCGGCACCATCGGCGTCGCGATCCCCGGCTGCGAGATGAGGTGCGTCGACCTCGACGGCAACGAGGTGGCGGTCGGCGAGGTCGGCGAGATCGCGATCCGCGGCGACAACGTCATGAAGGGCTACTGGAACAAGCCGGAGGCCACCGCCGAGGCGATCCCGGACGGCTGGTTCCGCACCGGCGACCTCGCGACGATGGACGACGAGGGCTACTTCACGATCGTCGACCGCAAGAAGGACATGATCCTGCGTGGCGGGATGAACGTGTACCCGCGCGAGGTCGAGGAGCTCCTCTACACCCACCCGGACGTCCTCGAGGCCGCGGTCGTCGGGATGCCCGACGAGCTGCTCGGTGAGCAGGTCGGCGCGGCGGTCGCGCTGCGTGAGGGCTCCACGACCACCCCCGAGGACATCATCGCGTTCGCCAAGGAGCGGATCGCGGCCTACAAGTACCCCCGGCGGGTGTGGCTCGTCGAGTCGCTGCCCAAGGGGCCCACGGGCAAGATCCTGCGGCGCGAGGTCCACGCGCCGGCTGAGTGATGAGCGAGCCCACGGCTCGCCGGCGCCGCGCCGACGACCAGGACCGCGCGGCCCGCGAGCACGCGACCCGGGTCCGGGTGGCCGAGCTGTGGCGCGCCGCCGGCCTCGGGTTCGCCCTCGTGTGGACCGTCGTCCTCGTCCTCGTCGTCGCGTTCTGGGTGCGGGTCACCTTCTACCCGCGGCCCGGTGACGAGCTGCCCGGCTCGCTGCAGATCCTGCTCGCCCCCGTCGCCCTCGCCGCGGCCGGGCTCGGCATCTGGACCGTCGCGTCCGCGTGGCGGCTCGTCCTGCGCCGGGCCAGCGGGTGGGACCCCATCGTCGTGCTCGGCGCCTTCGCGATCGCCGTCTCGGTCCTGGTCTGGGCCCCGTCACGCGTCTTCGACGCGCTCTCCCCCGCTCCACGCCCCGCGGTCCTCGCGCTGGCGGCGCTCGGCGTGGCCTCGGTCGTCACCGGGCTCATCGCGCAACGCGCGTTCCGGCGCGCGGCCGTCGCCTTCGAGCCCCTGGACGACGACGACGCCCTGTTCGCGGGAGCGGACGACGACGGCTTCGGGTGAGCGGGGCGTGCGGTTGACGACCCAGGCGGCGGCGAGGACGACGGCGAACCCGACCACCTGCCACAGGCCGAGCCGCTCGCGCAGCACGAGGACGCCGAGCAGTACCGACACGACCGGGATGAGGTAGGTGATCGTCGACCCCACGAGCGGGCCGGCTCCCCGCACGACGTCGAACTGGAGGACGTAGGCGAAGCCGGTGCCGACCACCCCGAGGACGAGGACGCACGCCAGCGGCAGCCACCCCGGCACGTCGGTGGCGGGGACGGTCCGCGTGAGCGCGCCGAGGCCGCCGCCCGAGGTCGCGGCCCAGGTGAGCGACACCGGCACCATGAGCGCGAGCCCGGTGAGCAGCGTCGCGGCGGGCATCGCGAGCCCCCCGAGGTCGGCGCCGGCGAGGAAGCGCCGGTTGTACGTCCAGCCCACCCCGTAGCTCGCCCCACCGCCGAGGGCCATGGCGAACCCCAGCAGGTCGGGCCCGGAGGCCGACGTCCACGGCTCCATGATCGTCACGACGCCGGCGAACCCGACGACGACGGCGACGACCCGGCGCCCGGTGAGCCCGGCGCCGGGCAGGAGGGCCAGCGTCGCGAGCACGGTCGCGATCGGCGTCGCCGCGTTCCCGATCCCCGCGAGCGCCGACGAGATCCGGGTCTCCGAGAGCGCGAACAGCGTGAACGGCAGCGCGGCGAGGAAGAACCCGCACACGACGAGATGCCCCCAGACCCGCGCCCCGGACGGCAGCCGGCCCCCGCCGAGGACGAGCAGGGAGGTGACGACGACGGCACCCGTCGCGGTCCGCAGGGCGGAGATCTGGACCGGCCCGAGCGACTCCAGCCCCACCTTCATGAGCAGGAAGCTCGACCCCCAGATGAGCACGAGCGCGACGAACTTGGCCTGCCACGGCACCCGCGGTTGCACCATCAGGGCTCCAGCTCCTCGAGGAGTCGGCGCGCGGTGTCGAGCGCCGCCCGTTGAACGCTCCGGGCCCCCTGCGGCGTGAGCCCGGCGAGCCCGCAGGCCGGGGACACGACCAGCCCCCGCGCCGCGTCGAGGGAGATGCCGGCCCGGTCCAGCCCGTCGACGAGACGCCGATGGGCGTCGGTGTCGGACGTCGAGCCGTCGGTCGCGAGGACCCCGGCGACGACGCCGGTCCCGGCCTCGAGGGTCGCCGCCACCGACTCCCAGCGGACGGGCGAGGCCTCGACGAGGTCGACGGCCACCGCGCCGGCTCCGACCGACCGCAGCAGCGGCAGTGGTGTGCGCGGGTGGCACGAGTGCAGCACCGTCGGCCCGTCGTGCAGCGCGAGCAGGTCGCGCAGGCCGCCGGCCACCACCTGGGCGTCGACGGCCCGCACCCGCCCGTAGCCGGACGCCGTCGGCAGCGACCCCTCGAGCACCGCGGGCAGGGCCGGCTCGTCGACCTGCAGGACCACCTCGGCCGCCGGCACGAGCCGCCGCACGGCGGCGACGTGGGCCGCGGCGCCTTCCGCGAGCGAGGCGAGCAGGTCCGCGACGGCGCCGGGGTCGGAGACGACCCGCTCCCCCCGGGTCAGCTCCAGGGTGGCCGCGAGCGTCCACGGCCCGCAGACCTGGACCTTGAGGGGCCCGGTGTACCCGTCGTAGGCCTCGGCGAGCTCGTCGAGGTCCTCCCGCAGCAGGGCGGCGGTCCGTCCGGCGTCGTGGCCCGGCCGGTCGACGAGACGCCATCCGCTCGGCTGGAGGTCGACGTGCAGGTCGACGAGGAGCCCGGCCGCGCGGCCGATCATGTCGGCACCCGGCCCGCGGCCCGGGGTCTCGGGCAGGTACGGCAGGCCGAGACCGTCACCGTCGACAAGGAGGTCGCGCACGGTGCGCACGGCCTCACGGGTCGAGCGCCCGGGCCACGACCCGATCCCGGTGGCCCGCGCGCCGGGCATCCCCGCGCTCACCGGGCCCACCGGTCGGCGAGCGCCCGGACCGACGCGGGGACGGGGATGTCCGCCGCGACGGTGCGCGCGGCGGGCTCGATGTCGCCCGCGACGACCCGGAACGGCACGACCCCGGTCCAGGCGTCCGTGGGCTCGTCGGGCTCGCTCGGGCCGCCACGGCGCACCTTGAGGAGCCAGCGTCCGTCGGTGATCGGCAGGGCCATCGCCAGGGTGGCCGACTGCTCCCGGCGGGTCATCGCGCGGACCTCGGCGGTCCGCCCCGGGATGAGCCGCTCCGAGAGCACCTCCAGGGCCCGGGTGCGGTCGTCACCGGTGAGGGTCTCGAGGTCGCCGTGCAGGACGGCGGACCGGTAGTTCGCGGACGACTCGAACGTCGTGTGGGCGACGACGAGGCCGTCGACGGCGACGACCGTGAGAGCGGCGGGCGCGCCCGCGGCCACCTGGCGCAGAGCGCCGGCACCGGTGGAGCCGTGCAGGAGGACGCGGTCGCCGTCCCGTGCGAACAGCATCGGGACGACCCAGGGGCGTCCGTCGACGACGGTCGACAGCGTGCCGGCGAGCACCTCGTCGAGCAGGGCGTCGAGCTCGGCCCGGTCCGCCGAGGCCCGCTCCGGGTGCCGCTGCAGGCGGGCGGCGGGCGCCGTCCCGCCGCCGTAGCCCCGCCCCGGGCACGGCGTGCCACGGTGGACGCGCTCGGTGGACGCGGGATGCTGCCCGAGCGCGGCGCCGACCCGCGTCGGGCGCGGCATGAGCGCCCCCCCGCACGACGGGCAGGCGCGGTCGAGGTGCTCGGCGCACCCGGCGCAGAAGGTGCACTCGAGGGAGCACACGACGGCGCCGACGGCGTCGGCCGGCAGGTCGGTGTCGCAGCATTCGCAGTTGGGTCGCATCGCCAGGCTCACCGGCACATCATCCCCTGCCGAGGGGCCGGCTCCGCGCGCCCCCGCGGCGGGCCGAGGCGTCGGTCGCAGCCGACCCGAAGCGCCGTCGCAGCGGCGTCGCAGGACCGCCCGCCAGGGTCGAGGACACGGCCGGAGACGCCGGTCGACCACGAGGGGGACCACCATGACCGACCACACCACCCCGAGCCGCCGGCTCCTGCTCGGCGGAGCGCTCGCGACGACCGCCCTCGGCGGACTCGGCCTGGCGACCGCCGGCGGTGCCGCCGCCCACGGCACGCTCCAGACCTACAGCGGCATCAACGGCGCCAGGACCCACTACGAGGGGACCGGCTCCGCGGCGAGCTGGGCGTACCGGCCCTCGTTCCACGACCGGCTGAACTCCTGGCTCCAGTTCTGGAACGACAACACGCCCTCGGGCTGGGCGGATGCCAGCGAGGTGTGGGGCTACGGGGCCCACACCGACCACCGGACCTCGGAGGCGCACAACAACGGCCGGGGCTTCGACCTGTCGCGGATCTACACCGGCAGCGGTCCGACCCGGCGCTTCTACGCCCGCTACGACATCTGGAAGGACTGGGCCGAGGACGACTCGAAGCGGACGACCCGCCGGCGCTACTGGGCGACGTCGGCGGCGTGCCACCACCACTTCCGCAACGTGCTGACCTACCTGTACAACTCCGCCCACTGGAACCACATCCACATCGACAACCTCGTCTCCGGCTCCGGCAACTCGACCTTCTCGACGAGCTCGGAGGCCCAGGTCATGCACGTCCAGGCGTCCTGCAAGTTCGTGTGGGGCCTGGGAACGACGATCGACGGCGTGTGGGGCAGCCAGACCGCGAGCCACTCCACCCGGGCGCTGCGCGCGGCGGGGGTGAGCTCGGGCTCGATCACGACGTCCCAGGCGAAGTGGCTCGCGTTCAACCGGCACACGATGCGCAACGGCTACGACACCCAGAACTACCCCGCGGCCTGAGCCGCGCCCGCACGACCGACGCCCCCGGTGGACCGGCTCCCGGGGGCGTCGGTGGTGGCGGTCCCCGTCAGAGGACGTCGTGGCCGGGGTGCGGCCGGCTCGGGATCGTGCCCAGCCGGCCCGCCTGGAAGTCCTCGAAGGCCTGGACGAGCTCGGCGCGGGTGTTCATGACGAACGGGCCGTACGCCGCGACCGGCTCGCGGATGGGGCGCCCGCCGATGATGTACAGGTCCAGGCTGGGGCTGCGACTCTCCTGGGTCTCGTCGGCACCGACCTCGACGACGTCGCCACCGCCGAGCACCGCGAGCTGGCCCATCCGCAAGGGGCGCCGGTCGGGGCCGACCGAGCCGTTGCCGTTCAGGGTGTACACCAGCGCGTTGTAGGCCGGGTTCCACGGCAGCCGGACCCGGGCCCCGGGCGCCACCGTGGCGTGCAGGACCGTGATGGGGGTGTGCGTGATGCCGGGGCCCTGATGCCCGTCGAGCTCGCCGGCGATGACCCGGACCAGGGCGCCACCGTCGGGGCTCGAGAGCAGCGCCACCTCGCCGCCGCGGATGTCCTGGTAGCGCGGAGGCGACATCTTCTGCGAGCTCGGCAGGTTGACCCACAGCTGGAGGCCGTGGAAGAGCCCGCCGGACTGCACGAGCGACTCCGGTGGCACCTCGATGTGGAGCAGGCCGGAGCCGGCCGTCATCCACTGGGTGTCGCCGTCGGTGATGACGCCACCGCCGCCGGTGCTGTCCTGGTGCACGAAGGTGCCGTCGATGATGTAGGTGACGGTCTCGAAGCCGCGGTGCGGGTGCCACGGGGTGCCCTTGGGTTCGCCCGGGGCGTACTCGACCTCACCCATCTGGTCCATGTGGATGAACGGGTCGAGCGCGGCGAGGTCGACGCCGGCGAAGGCACGGCGCACCGGGAAGCCCTCCCCCTCGAAGCCCTGCGGCGCGGTCGTGACCGACCGCACGGGGCGCGAGACGGCCTCGACGGCCGGCTCGGTGACCCGAGGCAGGGTCAGGATGTTCTCGACGGTCACGGCTGGCATCTGGCTCGTCCTCCTCGCTGCTCGTCCTCCGGTCTGGAGGGTCGCCGTGTCCAACAGTAGTTGATGATTCAACATTCCGGAAGCGTGCGCTCCGGTTGCCGACACCCCGGTCGTCCCTGAGGGTGGAGGGCGGCCGGCGCACCCCGCCGGTCGAGCCCTTCGACCTGGAGATCCCATGACCCGAGCACCCCGCACCCGACTCCTCGGGGCGACCGCTGCCGCCGCGCTCGCCGCGGCGACCGTCGCCGCCGCGACGACCCCCGCCACGGCCACGCCCACGAGCGCCGCAAGGGCCGACGCGAGCTACCTCGTCCTCGCCCCCCAGGGCAAGGGCACGGCCAAGGCCGCCCAGCGCGTCGCTGCCGCCGGCGGCACCGTCGTCGCCACCTACGACGCGATCGGCGTCCTCGTCGCCCGCTCCGGCAACCCGTCCTTCACCGACGCCGTCCGGGGGGCGGGCGTGGAGTCGGCCGCCTCGACCGCCGGCCTCGGCACGCTCCTCGACGAGGGCGAGACGACCGCCGCCGACGCCACCGCGGCCGCGGCGGCCACGGGCGACCCGACGGGTGAGCCCATGTACGGCCTGCAGTGGGACATGGACCAGATCGACCTGCCCCAGGCCCACGCCGTGACCACCGGCGACGCCTCGGTCACCGTCGGCGTGCTCGACAGCGGCATCTCCAGCACCCACCCCGACCTCGCGACCCAGATCGCCAAGGACCAGAGCGTCTCGTGCATCGGCGGGGTCCAGGACACGGCGGAGTCGGCGTGGAACCCCACGACCTCCGACCACGGCACCCACGTCGCCGGCACCATCGCCGCCGCCCTCAACGGGGTGGGCGTCGCGGGGGTGGCCCCCGGTGTCAAGGTCGCCGCCGTCAAGGTCGTCAACGACGCGGGCTACATCTACCCGGAGGCCGCTGTCTGCGGCTTCATGTGGGCCGCTGAGCACGGCATGGAGGTGACGAACAACAGCTACTACATCGACCCGTGGGAGTTCAACTGCCGCAACGACGAGCGCCAGCGCCCGGTGTGGCAGGCCGTGCAGCGGGCGATCCGCTACTCCCACGGCGAGGGCGTCCTCAACATCGCGTCGGCGGGGAACTCCAACGTCGACCTCCAGCACAAGTTCGTCGACGACTCCAGCCCGAACGACGGCAGCCACCCCGTCGAGGACCGGACGGTCACCGGCGCCTGCGTCGACCTCCCGGCCGAGGCTCCGGGCGTCGTGACCGTCTCCGCCACCGGCCCCACGAGCGAGAAGTCGTACTACTCCTCGTACGGCCAGGGTGTCGTGGACGTCGCCGCCCCCGGCGGTGACGCCCGGTTCCGCTCCGGCGGCAGCTCCTCCCGGGCCGCCGACGCGATCCTGTCGACGACCTTCAACACGACGACGCGCACGAACGGCTACGGGTACAAGCAGGGCACGTCGATGGCGGGGCCGCACGCGGCCGGTGTCGCGGCGCTGGCCGTCTCGGCCAACCCCGGGCTGAAGCCCGGCGCGCTCGCCTCGCTGCTCGAGCGCACCGCCACCGCTCTCCCCTGCCCGGACGGGGTCTACAACCCCACCCCGGCGTTCGGTGACCGGTACGAGGCGACGTGCACCGGCGGCAACCGCAACGGCTTCTACGGCGCGGGCGAGGTGAACGCCTTCCAGGCCGTCCGCTGACGACCTGGACGGCCATCGACGAGGCCGGTCGGCACCCGCAGGTGCCGGCCGGCCTCGTCCGTGCCGCTGGCTAGGCTCGGTCCATGAGCCGCACCGTCGCCGTCGTTCTCGGCATCGTCCTGGCCCTCGCCGGGGTCCTGTGGACGCTGCAGGGCCTCGGCTACGTCGGCGGCAGCCCGATGACCGGAGTCACGCTGTGGGCCGTCGTCGGGCCCCTCGTGGCCTTCGGCGGCCTCGCGCTCGCCGCGCTCGGCGGCCGCCGACAGGGCGGCGACGGCCCCTGACCGGTCAGGTGGCGTGGGTGACGCAGGTCCGGGCCGCGGGTCGCACCAACAGCCGCTCCACCGGGATCGGCTCACCGCACACCTCGCAGTCGCCGTAGGTGCCCTCGGCCAGCCGGTCGGCCGCACCGTCCAGCTCCGCCAGGTGCGAGCTCACCGCCTCCGTCAGCGCCGCCAGCTGGGACCGCTCGTAGGCGATCGTCTGGCCCTCCGGGTCGTGCTCGTCGTCGGCGTTGGAGTTCTGCGACGCCTCGACGAGGCGCGTCCGGTCCTCGGCCATCTCGGCGAGCCGTTCGGTGAGCGCCGCCCGCTCCTGGGCCACTCCCGCTCCGGCGTCGCGCAGCAGGGCCTCCCGGCGGCGCGCCTCGGCCGGGTTCATCCGGCACGCCCGGTGCCGGTGATCGTCGCCGAGCCGACGACCCGGGTGCCGTCGTAGAGCACGACCGACTGCCCCGGCGCGACGCCGCGGACCCGCTCGGCGAGCCGCACCTGCACGGCGTCACCGTCGACCCGCGCCGTCGCCGGCACCTCCGCACCGTGCGCGCGCACCTGGGCGCCGACCGCCACCTCACCCGTCGGTGCAGGCCCGCACCAGCGCAGATGGGCCCCCTCGACGAGGTCGACGCCGAGCAGGTCCGCCGTGCCGATGACGACACGGTTGCGGGGCGCGTCGACCTCCACGACGTAGCGCGGCTCCCCGTCGAGCCGCGAGCGGTCGACCCCCAGCCCGCGTCGCTGGCCCACGGTGAACCCGTGCGTGCCGGCGTGCGCGCCGACGACCTCGCCGCTCACGGCGTCGACGAGGTCGCCCGGCCGCTCCCCCAGGCGCCGCGCGAGGAAGCCGCGAGTGTCGCCGTCGGGGATGAAGCAGATGTCGTGGCTGTCCGGCTTCTTCGCCACCGCGAAGCCGCGGGCGGCGGCCTCCTCCCGGACCTGGGACTTCAGCGAGTCACCGAGGGGGAAGAAGGACCGGGCCAGCTGGTCGGCGTCGAGCACCCCCAGCACGTACGACTGGTCCTTGGCCGGGTCGACGGCCCGGTGCAGCTCGCGGCCGGCCGGCCCCTCGACGACCTGGGCGTAGTGGCCGGTGGCGACGGCGTCGAAGCCGAGCGCGAGCGCCTTGTCGAGGAGCCCGGCGAACTTGATCTTCTCGTTGCACCGCAGGCACGGGTTGGGCGTGCGCCCGGCGGCGTACTCGGCGACGAAGTCGTCGACGACGTCCCGCTCGAACCGCGCGGCGAGGTCCCACACGTAGAACGGGATCCCGAGCCGGTCGGCGACGCGCCGGGCGTCGCCGGCGTCCTCGAGGGTGCAGCAGCCCCGGGCCGACTCGCGCAGCGTGGCTGCAGACCGCGACAGCGCGAGGTGGACCCCGACCACCTCGTGCCCGGCGTCGAGCATCCGCGACGCCGCGACCGCGGAGTCGACCCCCCCGGACATCGCCGCGACGACGCGCATCAGCCGAACCCCCCGGCCCGGCGCGCGCGCTCGACGACGCCCGGCAGGGCGGCGAGGGCGGCGTCGACATCGGCATCGGTCGAGGTGTGCCCCAGCGTGAGCCGCAGAGCACCGCGGGCCTCGGTCTCGGAGTAGCCCATCGCGAGGAGCACGTGGCTGGGCTGCGGCACCCCGGCCTGGCAGGCCGACCCGGTGCTGCACTCGACCCCGGCCGCGTCGAGCAGGTAGAGCAGCGAGTCACCCTCGCAGCCCGGCACGAGGAGATGGGCGTTGCCGGGCAGGCGCTCCGCGCCGTCACCGGCCGTCCAGCAGCCGCTGACGGTGATGCCGAGGTCGAGCCCGAGGGCCCCCTCGACGAGCCGGTCCCGCAGGTCGAGCACCCGCTTGGCCTCGACGTCACGCACCGCGACGGTCTCGTCGAGGGCGACGGCGAACGCGTGGATGCCGGCGACGTCCAGGGTCCCGCTGCGGACCTGGCGCTCCTGGCCACCGCCGTGCAGCTGGGGCACGAGGGCGGCGTCACGGCGCGCGACGAGCGCACCGACCCCCACCGGGCCGCCGACCTTGTGGGCCGTCACGGCCATGAGGTCTGCCCCGGACGCGTCGAAGCGCACCGGCAGGTGCGGGACGGCCTGGATGGCGTCGGTGTGGAACGGCACCCCGTACTCGTGGGCGACGGCGGCGAGCTCGGCGACCGGCTGCACCGTGCCGACCTCGTTGTTGGCCCACATGACGCTGACCACGGCGGCCTCGTCGGCGTGCGCGTCGAGGACGGCCCGCAGGTCGTCGACGCCGATGTGGCCGCAGCGGTCCGGCTCGAGCCAGGACACGGCGGCGCCCCGCCGCTCGACGAGGAACTCGACGGGGTCGAGCACGGCGTGGTGCTCGATGCCACCGGCGACGATGCGGGTGCGGCCCGGGTCCGCGTCGCGCCGGGCACCCCAGGTGCCCTTGACGGCGAGGTTGTCGGCCTCGGTCCCGCCGGAGGTGAACACGACCTCGGACGGGCGGCAGCCGAGCGCCGCGGCGATCCGCTCGCGCGACTCCTCGACGGTCTTGCGGGCCGCGCGGCCCGCCGTGTGGAGCGAGGACGCGTTCCCGACCCGGCCCGAGGACTCGACGAACGCCTCGACCGCGGCAGGCAGCATCGGCGTGGTCGCCGCGTGGTCGAGGTAGTGGGTCACCGTCCGAGTCTACGTTTCGGCCGGGCCGGGCTCCGCGGGGCGATCAGCCGGGGAACAGGCAGAACGGGTGCCCGGCGGGGTCCGCGAGGACGTACAGCGGCTCCTCGGGGTCGTCCGTGCGGTCGAGCAGCAGCCGCGCCCCGAGCGCCTCGGCGCGCTGCCGCTGGCGCTCGAGGTCGGCGCGGTCCTCGACGGTGAGGTCGAGGTGCAGCTGCATCGGGACGTCGTGCGCGGGCCAGGTCGTGGGGGTCAGCTCCGGGACCTCCTGGAACGCCAGGCACCGGGTCCCGTCGGCCTCGGTGAGTACGAGCCAGTCCGCGTCGTCCGGCTCGCCGGCCGCCGGCGGTTCGTCGCCGGGGCGGTACGTGAGCCCGAGCAGCTGCCGGTAGAACTCGGCGAGCCCGCGGACGTCGGTCGTGTCGAGCACCGTGTGCAGCAGTCGTGGCGTGCCGCCCATCGCCGGCCCCCTCTCAGTCACTCCTGGGACCGTACCGCCCCTCGCTCACCCCGCAACGTGTGTGAACACGCCGGGGATCCCCGGCGTGTTCACACAGGTTCGTGTGGGCGGCGGTCAGCCCTTGCGCTTCTTGACCTCGCCGGAGGCCTGCGGGAGGACCTGGAAGAGGTCACCGACGACACCGAAGTCGACGAGCTCGAAGATCGGCGCCTCCTCGTCCTTGTTGACGGCGACGATCGTCTTGCTCGTCTGCATCCCCGCGCGGTGCTGGATGGCGCCCGAGATGCCGGCAGCGACGTACAGCTGCGGCGAGACCTGCTTCCCGGTCTGCCCCACCTGGTTGCTGTGCGGGTACCAGCCGGCGTCGACGGCGGCGCGGCTGGCACCCACCGCGGCGCCGAGCGCGTCGGCGAACTCCTCGACGGGCCCGAAGTCGCCGGCGGTGCCGCGGCCCCCGGAGACGACGATGGCCGCCTCGGTGAGCTCGGGGCGCCCGGTGGCCTTCTTGGGCTGGGAGTCGGTGACCCGCGCGGCCTTCGCGGCGTCGCTGACGGTCACGTCCACGGTCTCGATGGTGCCGGCCTCGGGCGCGGCCTCGATGGGCGCCGAGTTCGGCTTGACGCAGATGATCGGGGTGCCCTTCGTGACCGTCGCGGTCACCGTGTAGGACCCGGCGAACACCGACTGCGTCGTCTCGATGCCGCCGTCACCGGCGCGCACGTCGACGGCGTCGGTGATCATGCCGGACCCGGTCTTGATGGCCAGGCGGGCGGCGATCTCCTTGCCGGCGGCGTTGCTCGGGACGAGCACGGCGGCCGGCGAGACCTTCTCGACGAGGGCCGCGAGGATCTCGGCCTGCGGCGCCACGAGGTAGCTGGGCACGTCCGCGTCGTCGGCGACGTAGACGGTGTGCGCCCCGTACTTGGCGAGGGTCTTCTGCGCGGCCTCGGCGTTGGGGCCGATGTGGACCGCCGACGGCTCGCCGAGACGGCGGGCGAGGGTCAGCAGCTCGGCGGTCGCCTTGCGCAGGCGGCCGTCGGCGTGGTCGGTGAGGACGAGTACTTCAGCCATGGTGGGTGCTCCTGGTCTGGGCGCGGAGGAGTCGACGGGTCAGAGGAACTTCTGGGCCGAGAGGAACTCGGCGAGCTTGGTGCCGCCGTCCCCCTCGTCGGTGACGATCTGCCCCTGCTCGCGCGGCGGGCGCTTCGCGAAGGAGACGACCTTCGTCCAGGCGGCGTCGAGCCCGACGGCCCCGGCGTCGACGCCGAGGTCGGCGAGCGACCACGTCTCGACCGGCTTCTTCTTCGCGGCCATGATCCCCTTGAACGAGGGGTAGCGCGGCTCGTTGATCTGGTCGGTGACCGACACGAGCGCCGGCAGCGCCGCCTCGATGGTCTCGGAGGCGGTGTCGCCGTCCCGGCGGATCGTCACCGTGCCGTCGCCGACGGTGAGCTCGGAGGCGTAGGTGACCTGGGGCAGGCCCAGCCGCTCGGCCATCATCGCCGGGACGACGCCCATGACGCCGTCGGTCGAGGACATGCCGGTGAGCACCAGCTCGGGGGCACCGTCGGTCGCCTTCTTCACGGCCTCGGCGAGGACGAGGGAGGTCGCGACCGCGTCGGAGCCGTGGATCTGGTCGTCGAGGACGTGGACGCCCTTGTCGGCACCCATCTGCAGCGACTTCTTGATGGCGTCGGCCGCGGCGGCGGGGCCCACGGTCACGACGGTGACCTCGCCCTCCCCCGCGCTCTCGACGATCTTGAGCGCCTCCTCGACGGCGTACTCGTCGAGCTCGGACAGCAGCCCGTCGACAGCCTCGCGGTCGACGGTGTTGTCGGACTCCTGGAACGTCCGCTCGGACTGCGCGTCCGGGACGTACTTGACGCAGACGACGATGTTCATGCGTGCCTCGTCCTCTTCCTTCGGTCGGTGGTGGTGGCACCGGGGTTCCCGGCGCACATCGGCGTCCATCCTCTCAGCCGGTGAGCGCTTGTTCACCACTGACGGGGCGTGATCGTCGCCACCCACCGCCCGGGAACAGGGCGCGCGACCCCCGGTCAGAACGTCGTGTCGTAGTACCCGACCCGCACGGTGACGACCACCGCCAGCTCGACGCCGGACCCGGTCACCGCCGCGGCCTGGTCGTCGTCGTACCAGGACCCGGCGAAGGTCTGGTCAAGCCGGAAGTGGCCGAAGGCGCCGGCCGCGTCACCCGGCGCTCGTGTCGACGTCGGCTGAACCTCGACGACGACGCTGCCGGGCTCGAGCTCGGGGTCGGGGGCGCACTCGTACCTCGCCCCCGGCAGGCCCGCAGCGCCGAACCGTTGGACGTTGGCGTGGTCCGGGCGCCAGTACTCCGCGCGCACCTCGTCGAGGTCCCTGCCGTACGACGGGGCACACCCCTGAGCCCGCACCAGCGCGTCGGTGGCGGTCAGGCCCTCGCCGACGGCGTCGGACCCCCCGCTCGCCACGACGACCATCGTCCGGCTCACGACGACGAAGCACTCGTGCGAGTAGGTGTCCTTGCGCTTCCACCCGTGCTGGCCCGCGTCGCAGCCGTCGACGGTCGCCGAGGCGAGGACCTCGCGGCCCGCGGTCACGGCGTCGGCGGCCCGCAGCGCGACCTCGGCGGCCCGGGCCCGGCCCTTCGTGGCCTCGTCCCCCGTCGGCTCGAAGCGCTCGCTGAAGACCGTGCAACCGAAGACCGAGCAGAAGGCCAGCGTCCCGACGGCTCCGAGGCCCAGGACGACCGCTGCCGCCACGACGAGGACGACGTGCAGGGGCCGGTGGGTCGGTCTGGTCATGTGCCCGATCCTGCCCGCGGGGGCGCCGCTGCGCCTGAGCACGCCTACTCGGCTCGGCGCCGCGGTCTGACAGGATCGGGGTCGTGAGCAGCCAGGACCCGGTCGGGCCGGGGTCGGTACGACGCACCATCGGGCCGCTGGGTGACCCCGAGACGGTCGGCTGGTGGGAGTCGCTGTGGCGGCCCTTCTGGGTGCTGCCGGCCGTCATCCTCGGCGTCGCGGCCGTCGCCGGGGCGACGATCCCGCGGATCGACGAGCACCTGCTCGGGGACGTCGTCTACCTCTTCGGCGGCAACGCCGACTCCGCCCGCAGCCTGCTGAGCACGATCGCCAGCGCGATGATCTCGGTGACCGGTCTCGTCTTCTCGATCACGATGGTCGTCATGCAGCTGGCGAGCAGCCAGTTCACCCCGCGGCTGCTCGGCAGCTTCCTCGGCAGCCGCGTCGTCCAGGTGACCCTCGGGGTGTTCACCGCGTCCTTCGTCTTCGCGCTCATGGTGCTGCGCGACGTCCGCGCCGGCGACAGCCCGTTCGTGCCCCAGCTGTCGGTGACCCTGGCCTTCGGCCTGGTCCTGGCGAGCGTGGGGCTGTTCCTCGCCTTCATCCACCACATCACCGACTCGATCCAGGTCAGCGAGGTCGTCGACCGCATCGCCGTCAGCACCGTCCGCACCCTCGAGGAGGGCTCGGACGCCGAGTGGGACGACTCCTCGGCCGTGCCGCCGTCCTGGTCCCAGCAGCCCGGGCCGATGGTGACCGTGACCAGCGGCGAGGGCCACGGCGTCGTCCAGCGGATCCACTACACCCGGCTGGCCGAGTGCGCCGAGCGGGCGGGAGTGGTCGTCGAGCTGCTCACCCGGGCCGGTGAGGTGCGCCATCGCGGCCAGGAGCTGGCCGTGGTCCACGGCGCGCACGCCGACGACGAGGTCGTCGACGCGGTCCGGGAGGCGTTCGGCCTCGGGAGCGAGCGGACGCTGCCCCAGGACCCGGAGTTCGGCCTGCGCCAGCTCGTCGACATCGCCGAGCGCGCCCTCTCCCCCGGCATCAACGACCCGACGACGGCCGTGCAGGTGCTCGACGAGCTGCACCGGGTGCTGCGGGTCGCGGCCATCCGGCCCGACCGCTCCGCCTACATCGTCGACGGGTCCGGCACCGTCCGCGTGCTCGACCGGCCGCCGACCTTCGCGGGGATGCTCGACCTGGCCCTCGACGAGATCGCGCACTACGGCGCGGAGACCCTGCAGGTGCCGCGGCGCATCGACGCGCTCCTGGCGGACCTCGAGTCCATGGCCCGGCCCGAGCACGCCGCCACCGTCGTCGCCAAGCGTGCCGACCTGGGGTTCGCCCGCACCTGAGGCCTCCCCGCCACCTCCGCGACTGCGGGTTTCTCGGGTGACCCGAGAAACCCGCACCTCCCCCGGGAACGGAACTCGGGCGAAGTGCGGGTTTGTCGGGGGCAGTCGGGGCTCAGGCGCCCTCGAAGGTCGCCTTGCCCGGGCCCTTCTCGACGAAGCTGCGCATCCCGATGGCGCGGTCCTTGGTGGCGAACAGGCCCGCGAACAGCTGCCGCTCGATCTCGAGCCCGGTCTCGAGGTCGACCTCGAGACCACGGTCGATGGCCTCCTTGGCGGCCCGCAGCGCGTACGCCGGGCCCCCGACGTACCGGGCGACCAGGTCACGCGCCGCGGAGTACACCTCGGCGGCCGGGACGACCCGGTCGACGAGGCCGATCTCGAGGGCCTCCTGGGCCGCGACGAAGCGCCCCGAGAACACGAGGTCCTTGGCCTTGGCCGGGCCGACGAGACGCGCCAGACGCTGGGTGCCGCCCGCCCCGGGGATGATGCCGAGCAGGATCTCGGGCTGGCCGAGCTTGGCGTCGTCGGCGGCGACCCGCCAGTCGCAGGCGAGGGCCACCTCGCAGCCACCGCCGAGGGCGTAGCCCGTGACCGCGGCGACGGTGGGCTTGGGCAGGCGCGCCAGCGCCCGGGTGAAGTCCTGGAGCAGCGCGGAATGGTCGACCATGTCGGTGTACGACATCGTCTCCATCTCCTTGATGTCGGCGCCCGCGGCGAAGACCTTCTCGCCGCCGTACACGATGACGGCCGCCACGTCCGAGCGCTCCGCGGCCTCGCGGCACGCGGCGATGAGCCCGTGCTGGATCTCGGCGTTCAGCGCGTTCATCGGCGGCCGGTCGAGCCGGACCGTGCCGATGCCGTCCTCGACCTCGAGGCGGACGAGGTCGCTCACTGCCCGTTCACCGGGGGCTCGCCGGTCTCGGGGTCGATGCCGAGGATGCGCTGGTGCCACAGGTGCACCGCGGACAGCACGACCTGGATCGACACCTGGACGAGCACGTTGAGCTCGGCCCCCGGGGTGACGACGTGCTCACCGGTGACGACGAGCGTCGAGCCGGCGATGCCAGTCTTCACGTGGTTCATGTGCAGGTTGATCTCGTTGCACGTCTCGTGCAGCTTGAGCCGGTCGGTGGTGAGCTCGTCCTGGATCTGCCACTGGCCGAAGAGGCGCATGATCTCGACGTCGCCCTCGGTGCAGCGGACGAACAGCTGCTGCTCGTTGACGGTGAAGGACACGTCACCGTCGCCGTCGATGTTCGGCGAGAGGCCGAGGTCGACGAGCACGTCGAGGATCCGCCCGCGCAGCGGGTGCTCGTCCGAGGGCGGCGGGAAGTTGGGCAGCGAGGTGGGATCCGTCATGGCTCCACCGTAACGACTGGCTACGCTTCCGGACCATGCCGCCCTGGTCCCGTCCCCTCACACCGCCGCCGGGGCCGCCGCCGCGCGATCTCCCTCCCCCGCCGGGCGTCACTCTCGTCCCCGGCGGCGCCGAGGTCGCCGTGTACGCCGGCCACGCCGATGCGGTGGAGCTCTGCCTGTTCGAGCCCGGCGACCGGCTCGGGGAGTCCGAGCGCCGGGTCCCCCTGGCCGACCGGGCGCACGGCTGGTGGTTCGGGTTCGTGCCCGGGATGGGCCCGGGCCAGCGGTACGCGGTGCGGGCCGACGGCCCCTGGGACCCCGAGCGCGGGCACCTGCACAACGCGGCGAAGCTCCTGCTCGACCCCTACGCGGGCGCTCTCGAGGGCGAGGTGGCCTGGGGCCCGGAGGTGTACGGCCACGTCGTCGACGAGTCGTGGGCCGGCGACCTGGAGGTGCCGTCGGCGCTCGACAGCCGCGGCCACCTGCCCCGCGGCGTCGTCGTCGACCACGCCTTCGACTGGGGCGAGGACACCCGCCCCCGGCGGTCGCGCAGCGAGACGGTGGTCTACGAGGCGCACGTGCGCAACCAGACGATGCTCCACCCCGGGGTCCCCGAGGAGCTGCGCGGCACGTACGCCGGGCTGGCGCACCCCGCGTCGATCGAGCACCTCGTCGACCTCGGCGTCACGACCGTCGAGCTGCTGCCGATCCACGCGTTCACCCACGAGCCGCACCTCGTCCGGCGCGGCATGACGAACCACTGGGGCTACAACACCCTCGGCTTCTTCGCGCCGCACGCCCCCTACGCCGCCGCCACCGACCCGCAGGGCGTCGTCGACGAGGTCAAGGGCATGGTCAGGCTGCTGCACGAGGCCGGGCTCGAGGTGGTCCTCGACGTCGTCTACAACCACACCGCCGAGCAGGGCCGCACCGGGGCGACCCTGTCGTGGCGCGGCCTGGACCAGCGCGCCTACTACCGGCTCGACGAGCGCGGACGCGACATCGACGTCACCGGCTGCGGCAACACGATGGACCTGCGGCACCCGGTGGTGTGCCGGATGGTGCTGGACTCGCTGCGCCACTGGGTGCAGGAGTACCACGTCGACGGCTTCCGCTTCGACCTCGCGGTGGCCCTCGGCCGCGGCCGCGGCGACGACTTCGACCCCGACCACCCGTTCCTCGTGGCGCTGCGGACCGACCCGGTGCTCTCGCGGGTCACGCTCATCGCCGAGCCCTGGGACCTCGGCCTGCACGGCTGGCGCACCGGCCAGTTCCCGCCCCCGTTCCTGGAGTGGAACGACCGCTACCGCGACGCCGTCCGCCGGTTCTGGGTCGGGGACGTCCGGGCCCAGTCCGACGGCCATGTCGTCCACGACGCGCGCGAGCTCGCCACCCGGCTCACCGGGTCGCGGGACCTGTTCGGCGTCCGGGACCGCGGGCCGACCGCGTCGGTCAACTTCATCGCCGCGCACGACGGCTTCACCCTCGCCGACCTCGTCTCGTACGACCACAAGCACAACGAGGCCAACGGCGAGGGCAACGCCGACGGGTCCGACGGCAACGCCTCGTGGAACCACGGCGTCGAGGGCGACACCGACGACGAGGCCGTGCTCGCGGCCCGGTCCCGGGCGCTGCGCAACCTGCTCGGGACGCTGCTCCTGTCGTCCGGGGTGCCGATGCTCACCGCCGGCGACGAGCTGGGCCGCACCCAGGGCGGCAACAACAACCCGTACTGCCAGGACAACGCCACCTCGTGGATGTCCTGGGACCTCGCGCCCTGGCAGCAGGACCTCCTCGCCACCAGCCGGCACCTGACCGCCCTGCGGCGCGACCTCCCCGCCCTGCGGCAGGGGCGCTGGCTCCTCGGCCGTGAGGTCGACGAGGCCGGCACCCGGGACGTCGAGTGGTTCGGCGCCGACGGCGCACCGATGGCGGACCGCTGGCACGACCCCGGCTCGCGGACCCTCCAGATGCGCGTCGCGCCCGTGCCGGCCGAGGGCGACGGCGCGCTCGTCGTCGTCAACGGCGGCCCCGACGACGTCGAGGTCACCCTGGCCCCCACCCTGCCCGGGCGTGAGTACCTGCTCGTCTGGGACAGCGCCGCGGCCCGGCCGGGCGAGCCGGCCGCCGCGGGACCGGCCGCCACCGTGCCGGCCACGACGATGCGGCTCTACGTCGCGACGTAGCGCCCCCTCCTGACGTTCCCGTGTCTCGCTCGCCCACCGGCGGGCGAGCGGACCTGGGAGCGGCCTCCGAGATGTGCGTACGCTGGCTCGCGCACCACCGTCGTTGCGCCCGCCCCGCATGTCCGCGCCCGAAGGACCACGATCCGATGACCTCTCCTGTGCCCACGACCCCCGCCGTCTACGACGAGTCGCCGACCACGGACGCCCGCCGGATCGGCCCCGAGTTCCGGACGAGCAACCCGCTCGCCTCCGGCCCCGTCGTCCAGCCGCCGGCGACCGTCGACGGGTTCGTCGCGGAGTTCCTCGCCGAGCTCAACTACGGGCAGGGCGTCCTGCTCTCCCGGTCCTCGGTCAACGACCAGTACCTCGCCCTGGCCCGCACGGTGCGCCGGTACCTCATGGCGGACTGGCTCGAGACCGGGGCCCGGCGCCGGCAGGCGCAGCAGAAGACGATCGGCTACCTGTCGGCGGAGTACCTCCTCGGCCGCCAGCTCGGCAACAACCTCCTCGCGACGAACCTCCAGGACATCGCCGAGGTCGCGATGACCCAGTGCGGCATCGACATCGCGACCCTGCGCGCCCAGGAGGTCGAGCCGGGCCTCGGCAACGGCGGCCTCGGCCGGCTCGCGGCCTGCTTCGTCGACTCGCTCGCGACGATGGACGTCCGCTGCATCGGCTACGGCATCCGCTACGAGTACGGCATCTTCCGCCAGAGCTTCGAGGACGACCGCCAGGTCGAGCAGCCCGACTCCTGGCTCTCGCTCGGCAGCCCGTGGGAGTTCCCGCACCCCGAGCGGCAGGTCGTCGTGCGGTTCGGCGGGCGCACCGAGATCTCGGTGGACGACGCGGGCGTGGAGCGGAGCACCTGGATCCCCGACTGGGAGGTCCTCGGCATCCCCCACCACTACATGGTCCCGGGCTTCCGCAACGGCGTCGTCAACACCCTGCGACTGTGGAGCGCCAAGGCCACCCAGGCGTTCGACCTGCAGATCTTCAACGCCGGCGACTACGCCGAGGCCGTGCGGGCCCAGACCTTCGCCGAGAACATCACCAAGGTGCTCTACCCCGAGGACTCCACCCCGCAGGGCAAGGAGCTGCGCCTGCAGCAGCAGTACTTCTTCGTCGCCTGCTCGCTGCACGACTTCATCGACAACACCCTGCCCGCGGACTTCGACCTGCGCCGGCTGCCCGAGCGGATCATCTTCCAGCTCAACGACACCCATCCCGTCATCGCCATCCCCGAGCTGATGCGGATCCTCGTCGACGTCAAGGGCCTCGCCTGGGACGAGGCCTGGGAGATCACGAAGCAGTGCTTCGCCTACACGTGCCACACCCTGCTGCCGGAGGCCCTGGAGGTGTGGCCCGTCGAGCTCCTCGGCCGTCTCCTGCCCCGGCACCTGGAGATCATCTACCGGATCAACGACGCCTTCCTCGCCGAGGTGCACGAGACCTACCCCGGCGACGAGATGCTGGCCCGCCGGATGTCGATCATCGCCGAGCACCCGGTGCGCTCGGTCCGGATGGCGTACCTCGCGACCGTCGCCGGCTCCAAGGTCAACGGCGTGGCCGAGCTGCACAGCCAGCTGCTGCGCGACAAGGTGCTGCCGGACTTCTCGCGGATGTGGCCCGAGAAGTTCACCAACGTCACCAACGGCATCACCCCGCGCCGGTTCGTCCGGCTCGCGAACCGGCGCCTGTCCGAGCTCGTGACCGACACCATAGGCGACGGGTGGGTCACCGACCTCGACCGGCTGCGCGAGCTCGAGCCGTACGCCGACGACGCGGGGTTCCGCGAGCAGTTCCGTGCCGTGAAGCAGGCGAACAAGGAGCGGCTCTACACCCTCCTGCGCGCCCGGGACGGCCTCGACCTGCCCCGCGACGCGATGCTCGACGTCATGGTCAAGCGCCTGCACGAGTACAAGCGCCAGACCCTCAAGCTGCTGCACATCGTGTCGATGTACGAGGGCATCGTCTCGGGCCGGATGCCCGCCGACGAGGTGACCCCACGGACGTTCGTCTTCGGTGCGAAGGCCGCCCCCGGCTACCACATGGCGAAGGAGACGATCTTCCTCGTCAACGCGGTCGCCGGCGTCGTCAACACCGACCCGCGGGTGGCCGGCCGACTGTCGGTCGCGTTCCCCGCCAACTACAACGTCACCCTCGCCGAGAAGCTCATCCCGGCGGCGGACCTGTCCGAGCAGATCTCGCTCGCCGGCAAGGAGGCCTCCGGCACGGGCAACATGAAGTTCGCTCTCAACGGCGCGCTGACGATCGGCACCGACGACGGGGCGAACGTCGAGATCCGCCGGCTCGTCGGCGACGACCACTTCTTCCTCTTCGGGATGGCCGAGCCCGAGGTCGAGCAGCTGCGCGCGCGCGGCTACAACCCCGGCGAGTACTACGAGTCGAATCCGATCCTGCGGAGCACCATCGACCTCCTCGCGAGCGGCCACTTCACCGACGGGGACCGCCAGTCCGTGGCCCCGGTCGTCGACAACCTCCTCGCCCAGGACACCTTCATGGTCCTGGCCGATTTCCAGTCCTACCTCGACGCCCAGGCCCGGGTGGACGCCGCCTACGCCGACCAGGACGGCTGGGCGCGCTCGGCGATCCTCAACGTCGCCCGGTCGGGCTACTTCTCCTCGGACCGCTCCATGCGCGACTACCTCGAGCGGATCTGGCACGCCTGAGATCCGGTGACCAGCACGTGACGCGTCTGCGTCGCCGGTGCCGGTCCGTGTAGGTTCGGTGAGGTGAGTGACGCCCTCCGCACCGCCCCTCCGCAGACGCCGATCGGCCGGATCCCCGTCCAGGACGTCAGACCCGTCGTCGACCACGGGGCCCGCCCCGCCAAGGCCGTGGCCGGTGAGGAGTTCGAGGTCTCGGCCACCGTCTTCCGCGAGGGCCACGACGCCGTCAACGCGACGCTCGTGCTCACCGACCCCGAGGGCGGCGAGCACCACCTGCCGATGACGTGCACCAACCCGGGCCTCGACCACTGGGTCACCCGGGTGACCGCCGACCGCACGGGCTGGTGGTCCTACCGGGTCGAGGGCTGGTCCGACCCGTACGGCACGTGGGAGCACGACGCGACGATCAAGGTGCACGCCGACGTCGACACCGAGCTGATGCTCGAGGAGGGCGCGCGGGTCCTGGAGCGCGCCCTGGACGAGGTCGACCGCACGGCCGACGAGGAGCAGGTCCTCGTCGACGCCATCCGGGTGCTGCGCGACCCTTCGCGCCCGCCGGTGGTCCGCCTCAAGGCCGGCACCGACGCCGCCGTCGAGGACGAGCTGGGTGCGCGCCCGCTGCGCGACATGGTGTCGCCCTCCCCCGAGTACCACCTGCTCGTCGAGCGGGAGCGGGCCCTGTACGGCGCCTGGTACGAGATCTTCCCGCGCAGCGAGGGGGCGCACTACGACGAGGACGAGCACCGCTGGCAGACCGGCACCCTGCGCACCGCCGCGCAGCGGCTGCCGGCCATCGCCGACATGGGCTTCGACGTCGTGTACCTCACCCCGATCCACCCGATCGGCCAGGCCGCGAAGAAGGGGCCCAACAACACCCTCGACGCGCGCCCCGAGGACCCGGGCAGCCCGTACGCCATCGGCTCGCCCGACGGCGGCCACGACGCGATCCACCCCGACCTCGGGGACTTCGACGACTTCGACGCGTTCGTCGCCGAGGCCGAGCGGCTCGGGATGGAGGTCGCGATGGACCTCGCGCTCCAGTGCTCCCCCGACCACCCGTGGGTCGCCGCGCACCCGGAATGGTTCACGACCCGGGCCGACGGCACCATCGCCTACGCCGAGAACCCGCCGAAGAAGTACCAGGACATCTACCCGGTCAACTTCGACAACGACCCCGCCGGCATCTACGCCGAGGTGCGCCGGGTCGTGCAGGTGTGGATCGACCACGGGGTCAAGATCTTCCGCGTCGACAACCCGCACACCAAGCCGGTCGAGTTCTGGCAGTGGCTGATCGACGACGTCGCGAAGGACCACCCGGACGTCATCTGGCTCGCCGAGGCGTTCACGAAGCCGGCGATGATGCACACCCTCGGCAAGGTCGGCTTCCAGCAGAGCTACACGTACTACGCGTGGCGCAACACCGCCGAGGAGATCGAGGAGTACCTCACCGAGCTCTCCGGTGAGGCCGCCGCGTACATGCGCCCCTCGTTCTGGCCGACGACCCACGACATCCTCACGCCGTACATGCAGTTCGGCGGGCCGGGCGCCTGGAAGCTGCGGGCCGTGCTCGCGGCGACCCTGGTGCCCACCTACGGCATCTACGCCGGCTACGAGCTGATGGAGCACGTCGCCCGGCCCGGCGCCGAGGAGCAGATCGACAACGAGAAGTACGAGTTCAAGGACCGGCGCTGGGCCGACTACGAGCCCGGCGGCCCCAAGGAGGGCCGCTCGCTCGCCGGCTGGCTCACCCGGCTCAACACGATCCGCCGCGAGCACCCGGCCCTGCACCGGCTGCGCAACATCCGCTTCCACGTCGTCGACGACGAGAACTTCATCGCGTACTCCAAGCGGCGGGTGCTGCCCGACGGCAGCAGCGACGTCGTCCTCGTCGTCGCCAACCTCGACCCCCACTCGACCCGCGCCACGACGATGCGGCTCGACCTCGTCGCCCTCGGCTTCGAGCCGGGCGACTCGATCGAGGCGCACGACCTGGTCACCGACCAGCGCTGGGTCTGGCAGCGCGACGTCTACGTCCGCCTCGGGCCCGAGACCGAGCCGTGCCACATCGTCTCCCTGAGGAGGCCGTGGTGAGCGCGATCCCCGGTATGGGGCACAGCACCCCCGGGCTGGGGATGAACCAGCCCGGGCTGCGCCACGACCCCGAGTGGTTCCGCACCGCGGTGTTCTACGAGGTCCTCGTGCGGGCCTTCGGTGACTCCACGGGCTCCGGCGAGGGCGACTTCGCGGGCATCATCAACCGGCTCGACTACCTCCAGTGGCTCGGGGTCGACTGCCTGTGGCTGCCGCCCTTCTACGCGAGCCCGCTGCGCGACGGCGGCTACGACATCTCGGACTACACCCAGGTGCTGGCCGAGTTCGGCACGCTGCCGGAGTTCCGCGAGCTCATCACCCAGGCGCACGCGCGCGGCATCCGGATCGTCACCGACCTCGTCATGAACCACACGAGCGACCTGCACCCGTGGTTCCAGGCCTCGCGCAGCGACCCGGACGGGCCGTACGGCGACTTCTACGTGTGGTCCGACACCGACGACAAGTACACCGACGCCCGGATCATCTTCATCGACACCGAGACCTCGAACTGGACGTTCGACCCGATCCGCCGGCAGTTCTTCTGGCACCGGTTCTTCAGCCACCAGCCCGACCTCAACTTCGAGAACGAGGCCGTCCACGAGGCGATCTTCGACGTCGTCCGGTTCTGGATGGACATGGGCATCGACGGCTTCCGGCTCGACGCCGTCCCCTACCTCTACGAGGAGGAGGGCCACAACGGCGAGAACCACCCCAAGACCCACGCCTTCCTCGCGAAGCTGCGGGCGATGGTCGACGCCGAGTACCCGGGCCGCATCCTCATCGCCGAGGCGAACCAGCCGCCCGGGGACGTCGTCGACTACTACGGCACCGAGGAGTCCCCCGAGTGCCAGATGTGCTTCCACTTCCCGGTCATGCCGATGCTGTACTACTCGCTGCGCGAGGAGAAGGCGGCGCCGATCATCGACGTCCTCGCCGACACCCCGGCCATCCCGCCGGGGACGCAGTGGGGCACGTTCCTGCGCAACCACGACGAGCTGACCCTCGAGATGGTGACGCCCGAGCAGCGGGCCGCGATGTACGGCTGGTACGCCCCCGACCCCCGGATGCGCGCCAACGTCGGCATCCGCCGGCGGCTCGCGCCGCTGCTCGACAACTCCCGGCCCGAGTACGAGCTGATCCACGCGCTCCTGCTGTCGCTGCCCGGCTCGCCCTGCCTGTACTACGGCGACGAGATCGGGATGGGCGACAACATCTGGCTCGACGACCGGGACGCCGTCCGCACGCCGATGCAGTGGACGCCCGACCGCAACGCGGGCTTCTCCACCGCCGACCCCGGCAAGCTGTACCTGCCGGTCATCCAGTCGCTCGTCTACCACCACAACCACGTCAACGTCGAGGCCCAGATGGCGTCGGGCTCCTCCCGGCTGCACTGGGTCCGGGGCATGCTCGCCGTGCGGCGGGAGCACCCGGTGTTCGGGCTCGGCGACTTCGAGGTCTGCGCGTCCACCCACGAGCGGGTGCTCGCCTACGTGCGGGTCGACCGCCGGGACCGCGACGTCGAGGACCGCTCCGCTCGCGCCGTCCTCTGCGTCAACAACCTGGCCTCGCGTCCCGCGGCGAGCACCGTGACCCTCCCCGGCGACTTCGCGGGCTGGCAGACCCGCGACCTCTTCGGTGGCACCGGCTTCCCCGATGTCGGCCCCGGCGGGGAGCTCACCGTCACCCTCGGGTCACGCGACTTCTTCTGGCTCTCGCTCGAGCCCCCGGTCGGGGGTGAGCATGGCTGAGCTCCACCACGATGCGACGATCACGCCGAGCAAGCTCGAGCTGCTCGAGGAGTGGATGGGCGCCCAGCGCTGGTACGCCGCCAAGGGCAGCCGCCCCCGGCTCCGGCTGCTCGCCCGGTGGCGGCTCGACGACCCGGCCGGCGAGGTCGGGATCGAGACCCTCGTCGTCGCCGACGAGTCCGGTGACGAGCCGGTCGTCTACCAGGTGCCGTTCACCTACCGGGGGGAGCCGCTGGCCTCGGCCGACCACGCTCTCGTCGGCACGATGGAGCACTCCGTCCTCGGCCGGCGCTGGGTGTACGACGCCCCGCACGACCCCGTGTACGCCACCCAGCTGCTCGAGCTCGTCCAGGGCCGGGTCCGGGCGGCGTCGTCGTTGGAGTCCGACGCCGTCGAGGAGTCCGTCCGCGGCGTGGGGCAGCCCAGCTGGACACGAGCGGTCCGGGTCACCGCCGCCCAGGTGCTCACGGGCGAGCAGTCCAACACCTCGGTCATCCTCGACACCGAGACCGACGACGGCGCGCACGTCCCGCTCATCGTCAAGGTCTTCCGGATGCTCTCCCCCGGCGAGAACCCAGACGTCGTCCTCCAGGGCGCCCTCGTCGACGCCGGCTCCCGGCGGGTCCCCGGCGTCGTCGGGTCCGTCGTCGGCGGGTGGCCGCATCCGACGCCCGAGGGCGACCGCCCCGCCACCGGGCACCTCGCCTTCGTGCAGGAGTTCCTCCCGGGCGTCGAGGACGCCTGGCGGGTGGCGCTGCGTGCGGCCGAGGAGGGCACCGACCTGCGCGGGCCCGCGCACGAGCTCGGGGTCGCGACGGCGCAGGTGCACCTCGCCCTGGCGACCGCGCTCGGCACGAGCCCCACGACGCCGGAGCAGGTCCAGGCCATCCTCGCGGGGATGCGCCTCCGCTTCGACGACGCCGTCGCCGAGGTCCCCGACCTCGAGAGCGTCCGGCCCGCCGTCGAGTCCGTCCTCGCCGCGGCCGCCACCGGCCCGTGGCCCGACCTCCAGCGCATCCACGGCGACTACCACCTCGGGCAGGTCCTGTACTCCCCGGACCGCGGCTGGGTCCTGCTCGACTTCGAGGGCGAGCCGCTGCGCTCCCTCGCCGAGCGGTCGCTGCCCGACCAGTGGATCCGCGACATCGCCGGGATGCTCCGCAGCGTCGACTACGTCGGGGGGACGCGCGAGCAGGCCACCGGGCGCTCGGCCCGTGAGTGGGTCACCGTCGCCCAGCAGGCGTTCCTCGACGGGTACGCCGCCGAGGCCGGAGCGGACCCCCGTCGGCTGGGGGCGCTCCTGGCGGCGTTCGAGCTCGACAAGGCGATGTACGAGGTCGTCTACGAGGCGCGCAACCGCCCCGCCTGGCTGGGGATCCCCCTCGGCGCCATCCAGCGACTCACCGACCACCCTGCTCCCCCCACCTCCCAAGGAGGTTCTTCGTGACTCCCACCCCCAGCCCCGAGGTCGGCGGTGCCATCACCGCGCTCGTCCAGGGCCGCCACCAGCAGCCACACGACCTGCTCGGCCAGCACATGGAGCACGGCGGGCTGCGCCTGCGCGTCCTCAAGCCCCTCGCCGAGTCGGTCCGGATCCGGTTCGAGGACGGCGAGGAGCTGACCCTCGAGCACGAGGCGGAAGGGGTCTGGACCGCGGTCCGTACCGACGCGACCCGGACGATGGACTACCGGCTGCTCGTCGCGTGGGGCGACGGGGTCGAGCACGAGCAGGACGACCCGTACCGGTTCGCGCCCACCCTCGGTGACATGGACCTGCACCTCGTCGGCGAGGGACGCCACGAGCAGCTGTGGACGGTGCTCGGGGCACGGGTCCGTGAGTACACCGGCCCGCTCGGGTCGGTCTCCGGGACCTCGTTCGCCGTGTGGGCGCCGCGCGCCAAGGCGGTCCGGGTCGTCGGCGACTTCAACGCCTGGGACGGGCGCGCCAACCCGATGCGGCTCATCGGCGGCAGCGGGGTCTGGGAGCTCTTCGTGCCCGGCGTCGGCCCGGGTGACGTCTACAAGTACGAGATCCGCGGCGCCGACGACGTCGTCCGCACCAAGGCCGACCCGATGGCCCGACGCACCGAGTGCCCGCCGCGTACCGGCTCCGTCGTCGACGACTCCACGCACGCCTGGACCGACGACGCGTGGATGGAGCAGCGGGCCGCGTCCGACGCGCACACGGGCCCGATGAGCGTCTACGAGGTCCACCTCGGCTCCTGGCGTCAGGGGCTCACCTACACCGAGCTCGCCGAGCACCTCGTCAACTACGTCTCCGACCTCGGCTTCACCCACGTCGAGCTGCTGCCCGTCATGGAGCACCCGTACGGGCCGTCCTGGGGCTACCAGGTGACCGGGTACTACGCCCCGACGGCACGGTTCGGCACCCCGGACGAGTTCAAGTACCTCGTCGACGCCCTGCACCGCGCCGGCATCGGCGTCATCCTCGACTGGGTCCCGGGGCACTTCCCGCGCGACGAGTTCGCCCTCGCGCGCTTCGACGGCCTCCCGCTCTACGAGCACCCGGACCCCCGCCGTGGGGACCAGCCCGACTGGGGCACCCACGTCTTCGACTTCGGCCGGCTCGAGGTGCGCAACTTCCTCGTCGCCAACGCCGTGTACTGGCTCGACGAGTTCCACATCGACGGCCTCCGGGTCGATGCCGTCGCCTCGATGCTGTACCTCGACTACTCCCGGCGCGACGGGGAGTGGATCCCCAACGTGCACGGCGGGCGGGAGCACCTCGAGGCCATCGGGCTGCTCCAGGAGGCGAACGCCACGGCGTACAAGCGGGTGCCCGGGGTCGTGACGATCGCCGAGGAGTCGACATCGTGGCCGGGGGTCACGAAGCCGACGAACACCGGCGGCCTGGGCTTCGGCCTGAAGTGGAACATGGGCTGGATGAACGACACGCTGCGCTACGTCGAGGAGGAGCCGGTCCACCGCCAGTACCACCACAACCTGCTGACCTTCTCGCTCATGTACGCGTTCAGCGAGAACTTCGTCCTGCCGATCAGCCACGACGAGGTCGTCCACGGCAAGGGGTCGCTGCTCACCAAGATGCCGGGCGATCGCGCCGACCAGCTCGCGACCGTGCGTGCCTTCCTCGCCTACATGTGGAGCCACCCCGGCAAGCAGCTGCTGTTCATGGGCTGCGAGTTCGCCCAGCCGCAGGAGTGGGCCGACGGCCGTTCGCTGGAGTGGTGGCTGCTCGACCACGCCGCGCACTACCGGGTCCACAACCTCGTCAAGCAGCTGAACACGCTGTACCGCGAGCACCCGGCGATGTGGGCGCTGGACTCCCAGCCGGCGGGCTTCCGCTGGCTCGACGCCGACGACAACACCGGCAACCTGCTGTCCTACCTGCGCTTCGAGCGGGCCGACGGGTCCGGGGACGTCGTCGCCTCCGTCGTCAACTACAGCGGCGAGGACAAGGAGTGGGTGCGCGTCGGCGTGCCCCGGGCGGGGTCCTGGGAGGTGGTCCTCGACACGAGCGGCTACGACGAGGCGAGCTCGCCGAGCCAGGCCGGCGCCGTCCTCGAGGCCGAGGCGACGCCGTGGAACGACCAGCCCTGGTCGGTCACCGTGCGGGTCGCGCGGCTGGCGACGCTCTACCTCGTCCCGGTGACCGACTGACCGCCCGAACCCTCAGATGAAGAGCAGCTGGGCGCCCTCGGTGAGCTCGATGAAGTCGCTCGCCGAGATGATCGCCTCGACGTCGTCGTAGAGGTCGTCCTCGCTCAGGTGGTTCATGTCGGCCGACATCCGGCAGGCCCACAGGTGGACCCCGGCGCCGCTCAGCATCTCGAGGAACTCGGGGACGTCGGGAACCTCGAGGTCGGCCAGCTGCTTCTTCATCATCTTCGTGGCCGCGTTCGTCGCGCCGGGGAGCGCGCCGAGCATGTGGTGCACGCCCATCCCGGAGTGGCCCGGCGGGTGCATCGCGGTGTTGCCGACGAAGCTGAACTTCAGGTCGCCCATCGTGGCCTTGTTGATGATGTCGAAGCCCCAGAACGTGAAGAACATGTGCGTCTCCACGCCCTCGCCGACGGCGGCGTTGGCGAGGATCAGGCCCGGGTAGGCCATGTCGAGGTTGCCCTTGGAGCAGATGATGGCGAGCTTGCGGCCCGCGCCCTCCGGCTCGTCGAACGAGGGGACGACGGCCGGGGCGGCGTCGGTGGTGGCGGTCATGGGGTTCTCCTGGTGCTCGTCGGGGTGGGTGGTGGGGGTCAGACGCAGCCCTTGGGCTTGGGCAGCCCGGAGACGTACGCCATCTTCTTGGCCGGCTTGCCGGGGAAGAGCGCGAACAGCGACTTGATCGGGGTGTCCGTGCGGGTCGAGACCCGGCGCAGCGTCGCCGTCTCACCCTCGGTGGCGTAGTCCTGGCGGAGGAAGCGGATCAGCGTCCAGTGCGCGTCGGTGAGCTCGAGGCCGATGAGCCGGGCGAGCTCGGGTGCGAGGTCCTCGGTCCACTGCTCGGGGTGGGTGAGGAAGCCCTCCTCGTTGACCTCGAGCTCGTGGCCGGCGATCGTCGTCGTCGTCATGGTGGGTGTCCTTTCAGGGGGGTGCTCAGGCGGGGTTCTTGCCGGACATCGACATCTCGGCGGGGAGGCCGAGCGGGCGTCCGGGGAGGAGCGCGTTCCAGTAGATGTGGCGGAACGCGAGCTTGCCGAGGTGGTTGGCGCGGGACTCCCCCAGCAGGGTCATCGGGCCGACCTTGGGGATGGGGAAGGAGCCGGTCAGCGGCTCGGTGTCGTAGTTGAAGTCCAGGAGCAGCGCCTTGCCGTGGCCCGACTCGACGAAGCAGTTGGCGTGCCCGTCGAAGCTGTGCGGCATCGGGCGGCCGGCGATGTGCTCGAGGAAGTTGTCGACGAAGACCTCGACCGAGAAGTGCGCGACCGAACCGGCCTTGCTCGTCGGGATGTTGTTGGCGTCCCCGAGCGCGAACACGTTGTCGTGCCCGGTGGCGAGGAAGGTGTGCTTGTCGACGGGGACGTAGTTGAGCTCGTCCCCCAGCCCGGAGGCGGCGACGAAGTCCGCGCCCATGTTGAGCGGTACCGTCACGAGCTGGTCGTAGGCGACCTCGCGCTCGTCGTAGGAGACGAGCACCTGGCGCTCCTGGTCGATCCGCTCGACCATGAAGTCGGGCTCGACGATGATGCCCTTCTCCGCCAGGAGACCGCCGAGGGTGCGGCTGGCCACGGGCTTGGTGAACGCGCCGTCCAGCGGCGTGACGAAGACGAGCTCGGTCTTCTCGCGCAGCCCGCGCCGGCGCAGCCAGTCGTCGGCGAGGAAGGCGAACTCCAGGGGCGCGACGGGGCACTTGATGGGCAGCTCGGTGATGTGGACGACGAGCCGCCCGCCCTCGAAGGTGTCGAGCCGGTCGCGCAGGGCCACCGCACCCTCGTAGGTGTAGAACTCGCCGACCTCCCGGTGCCACTGGATGCCGAGGGTCCCCTCGGTCTGGTCGGGGCGCGGGGTGGTGCCCGTGGCGATGACGAGCTGGTCGTAGGGCAGCACCCGACCGTCGGTGAGGCGCACCTCGTTCGCGGCGGTGTCGACGCGCTCGACGTCGCCGATGAGCAGCTCGATGCCGTCGTGGATGAAGGGCCGGGTCTGCTTGCGGACCTGCTCGGGGGTGTTGAGCCCGAACGGGATGAAGAGGTAGCCGGGCTGGTAGTCGTGGACCTCGTCCTTGTTGACGACGGTGATCGTCCACTGATCCGCCGGCAGACGGCGACGCAGCTTGTTGACGACCATCGTCCCGGCCGTTCCGGCCCCGAGGACGACGAGATGCTTCGTGGTGTTCATACCCCCATTGGTATCCCGGGGCCGGAACCCCTCGGAAGTGCCGAAAGTCCCGACCGGGAGTGATCCGGCCGACATCGGGGTCTTCACCGGCCCCCCGGGACTCTGCGAGGATCGAGGCCATGAGCTCCTCACGCGCCGGACAGCCTGCACAGCCCGCCGACCTCGTCGACGTCGCCTCGCTCGTCACGGCGTACTACACCCGGGAGCCCGACCCCGAGGACGTCGACCAGCAGGTGGCGTTCGGCACCTCCGGGCACCGCGGGTCGAGCCTGAAGACCTCGTTCAACGAGGCGCACATCCTCGCCACCACGCAGGCCATCTGCGACTACCGCCGCGAGCAGGGCTACGACGGCCCGCTGTTCATCGGGCGCGACACCCACGGCCTGTCCGAGCCGGCCTGGGCCACCGCGCTCGAGGTGCTCGTGGCCAACGACGTCGCCGTGCTCGTCGACGCCGACGACCGGTACACCCCCACCCCGGCCGTCTCGCACGCCATCCTCGTGGCGAACCGGGGCAAGGTCTCGGGCGTCTCCGACATGCCGGCCGGGCGCGGGCTCGCCGACGGCATCGTCGTCACCCCGTCGCACAACCCGCCCACCGACGGCGGCTTCAAGTACAACCCGCCCCACGGCGGGCCGGCCGACTCGGACGCCACGAAGGTCATCGCGGCGGCCGCCAACGCCTACATCCGGGCGGGGCTCGACGGGGTCCGGCGGGTCCCGTTCGCCCGCGCCCGGGCGACGGTCGGCACCTACGACTTCCTCGGCACCTACGTCGAGGACCTTCCGAGCGTGCTCGACATCGACGCCATCCGCTCGGCCGGGGTGCGGATCGGCGCGGACCCGCTCGGCGGCGCGGCCGTCGACTACTGGGGGGCCATCGCCGAGCGGCTCCGGCTCGACCTCACCGTCGTCAACCCGCTCGTCGACGCGACGTGGCGCTTCATGACGTTGGACTGGGACGGCAAGATCCGGATGGACTGCTCGTCACCGTCGGCCATGGCCTCGCTCATCGAGCGTCGCGACGAGTACGACGTCGCGACGGGCAACGACGCCGACAGCGACCGGCACGGCATCGTCACCCCCGACGCCGGGCTCATGAACCCCAACCACTACCTCTCGGTCGCCATCCAGTACCTCTACGGCGGCGCCCGCCCGCAGTGGCGCGACGACGGGTTCATCGGCAAGACCCTCGTGTCGAGCTCGATGATCGACCGGGTCGCCGAGGACCTGGGCCGCACGCTCGTCGAGGTGCCGGTCGGCTTCAAGTGGTTCGTGCCCGGGCTGCTCGACGGCTCCGGCCCGTTCGGCGGCGAGGAGTCGGCCGGCGCCTCGTTCCTGCGCCGGGACGGGTCGGTGTGGACCACCGACAAGGACGGGATCCTCCTGGCCCTGCTCGCCTCCGAGATCATCGCGACCACCGGGAAGACGCCGTCCCAGCTGTACGCCGAGCTCACCGCCCGGCACGGTGAGCCGGCCTACGCGCGCATCGACGCACCCGCCGACCGGGCCCAGAAGGCGAAGCTGGGCGCCCTCTCCCCCGACGACGTCTCCGCCGAGTCCCTGGCGGGCGAGCCGATCACGGCCAAGCTCACCGAGGCCCCGGGCAACGGCGCCGCGATCGGCGGGCTGAAGGTCGTCACGGAGTCGGCGTGGTTCGCGGCCCGGCCGTCGGGCACCGAGGACGTCTACAAGATCTACGCCGAGTCCTTCCGCGGCCCCGACCACCTCGCCCAGGTCCAGGCCGAGGCCCGCGACGTGGTGAGCGCCGCCCTCGGCGACTGACCGCTGGGCCGTCGGGCGCCCCCACGGCATCCGGTGCCGTCCCGGACGAGAGACGAGGACATGCCGTACGGGGTGCCGGCCTCACGGCATGTCCTCGTCGTTCAACGCCGCGGCGGCCTCGTCGAGGACTCGTCGCCGTGCGCTCTCGTCCACCCGGTCCGAGGCATGCAAGAGGATCTGGTTCACCACCTCGGACTTCGCCTGTGCGTAGTGCTGGACGTGGCGCCAGCGCCGCCCCGCCAGCATTCGCTTGGTCCGCGCGTACAGCTCACGATCTCGCTCATCGGCTCGCAGCCGGTCACGGAAGCGGAGCATCCGGTCGATCTCGGCGGCGCCTTCGGTGAACACGTGCATGGTGATGTCGGTGTCGGGACCCTTGAACACGCGGTGCTCGAACCAGCCGGGCTCCCGGATCACCAACCTGTAGCCGGCCGCTGTCAGGACCGGGACATAGCTGGGCTCATCGGAGGAGTCGGGCACCACCAAGACGATGTCGATGATCGGCTTGGCCACCAGTCCGGGCACCGAGGTGGATCCTGCGTGCTCGAGGCGGATCACTGCAGGCCCCAGCACCTCGCGGATCCGGGCAGCCTCCCTGGCGAACAGAGTCGGCCACTCCGGGTCGGAGTCCACCAACAGGATCGTGCCGTCGTGAGGCGTCACCGGCTCCAGCCGGACCCTCTGGAGATCCTCGTCGCTGAGCGGGTCGATCTCGCCCATCACCCCTCCCATCGGTGCCACCTCACCTGTCGTGCCGCTCCGGACGGTGCGACGACCGAACGACAGGACGCAACAGCCCGGCCGGGATCGAGCCGCGGCCACCTGCGGGTGGGCTGCACGGTTTCTCATCCGAGGGGCGCATAGCCCCTCGCGGTGAGAAGTCGAGCGATCTCGTCGTTCCCGAGCTGGGAGGGGTGGGTGTAGTCGTCGGCCAGTAGGTCGGCCGATGGTTCGGACCCGTCGTCGCCGTTGAAGGCGTGGTAGACGTCCACACAGTCGAACCCGTTGGACTCGGCCGAGTCGCACAACATCGTGTTCCACGCGTCATGAAGGAGCACCGTCCTCGCCGCCTGCGCGGGGGTCAGCTGCGCCCCATCGAAGCCGATCCAGTCGTTGTACCGGTTGACCGTGAGCAGGATGGTGGGCGTGCCGGCTCGCCACCTGGCGACCGTCGAGTACAGCTCGTCAAAGACAGGACGTGACGTGGTTGTCGCCTGGGCAGCGCACGTCTCGTCGACCCGGGACCAGTCCTCGATCGAGCCCGTCGCAGGGTCGACCGGCGACCCGCACGGCGCCTCGTCGTTGAGCGGAAAGCTGTTGTGGGCGATGCCGATGATGATGACGTCTGCGCCGCTGAGCTCGTCCCGCAGGTCCGGCAGCTCCCTCATCAGGCCAGGCAAGGTGAGGCCCGTGTGCTGTGAACGGTTCGTGGTCACCACCTCGCGGCCGGTGCCCTCGGCGAGGGCCTCGGCGTACCTGGTGACGAAGCCCCTGCAGTTCGGGCAGTCACTCTGAGCGTTGTACGGGATGGAATCGCCGATGACCACCAGCGACAACGGGACCCCAGCTGTGGCCGATGACGCCGATGACGGGCTGGCGGACGTGTCTCCGGAGGTGGAGCAGCCCGCAAGGACCAACGACGCCGCCGCGAGCGCCGGGACCAGTCCACTGCGCTTCATCGCTGCCCCCCGATCGATGGTCACTGTCTACTCCTTCGGACGTGACACTGTCGATCGCATTACGCGGTTGTGCCCCCTCGGCATCAGCTGCGTGCCCGGACGAACGACGAGAACATGCCGTCCGGGGTGCTGCTCTCGCGGCATGTTCTCGTCGTTCGACCGCGGCAGCACGGGGCTGGAGCGAGGCCGAAGGCGGGGCGTCAGGACGGGGCGTAGAGGACCTGGAAGCGCTCGAGGACGACGAGCATGTCCGGCCGGAAGCCACCGGCGGCGTGCTCGGTGAAGAAGCGCTCGTGGACCGCCCGCCAGTGCTCCAAGCTGCCGTCGCCCTCCCCCTCGTCCCGGGCGTGCTCGGCGTCCACCTCGTCGAAGGGGACGACCCGCGTCTCGGTCGTCGCGACGAGGGCCCGCGGGTGGCCGGCCCCGTCGAGGACGATGCCGAGCATCCCCGGCACGGGCAGCTCCTCCCCCTCCGTGGCGTAGTCGGCATGGGAGCTCGCGGTCGCCGTCTTGGTTCCGTCGAGGACGAGGCCGAGCAGCTCGTCGGCCTGTTCCGGGGTCGCGCCGAACGCCCACGCGGGGGGCCGGAGCCTGCGTACCGGGTTCTCGCCGGTGTAGACGGGCACCCCCGACAGACCGGCGTGCTCCCGGGCGATGTCCCAGAAGGCGTCGAGCTCGTTGTCGTCAGCGGTGGCCATGCCTCACCCTCCCACGCCATGGACCTGCGAGTGGGGCTGCCCACAGGTGCTGTGCGGCCGGGGTGCGGGTGGTCGGCGGAGACGTCGGTCAGGACCGGGCACCGCGCGCCCGACGGCGCTCACCAGCGACCGCGATGTCTACCCGGGAAGCCCGCACTCCGCAGGGGAACCCTCCCCGGGTGGAGCGCGGGTTTCTCGGGTGACCCGGGAAAGCGGGCAGCCTCCGACGCGGCGCCGCGCACCGGGACCCGGCTACTCGGGCGGCGGGCTCCCGTGCCGGTGCACCACTGTCCATTCGCCGGCCTCACGCCGGTAGATCTGGGTCACGCGCAGCGTGTACGCCCGCGGAACACCGCCGACGGACACGGAGGTGTGCTCCAGGCCCACCGTGTAGGCGGTGTCGCCGCGCACCTCGGCGTCCAGCAGCTCGAAACGGAAGGACGTGCAGTCCGTGAGGCTGTCCGCGAGGTGGGTGAAGAGCTCGTCGACCTCCTGCTGCCCGCGGGCGTCCCTCCAGGCGCCGAACACGGACACCGGGTCGTGATGTGACCAGATGGCGCGGCGCGGTCCGGCGTCCCCGTTGTGGAGGGCGACCTCCGCCTCCGTGAGCACCGAGTGCACCCACGTGCGGAACTCCTCGCGGTCGGTCATCTCCCGATGGTGGCACCGGCCCTGGCCGTCCGCTACTGAGCGCGTCGTCGCCGGTCGAGCCGATCGGCGGCCGCGCAGGGTCCGGCGGGTCAGTCGGCGGGAGCCTGAGCCAGGCGGGCCTGCTCGTCGGAGAGCCACATCCCGAGCAGCCCCCCGAAGTGCGCCTCGAACCGGTCCCACTCCTGCGGCGGGTAGGTCTGGTGGATCGTCGAGGTGAGCAGGGACCGGAACTCGTCGCCGGCGATCCACTCCAGGACCATCTCGTCGAGGTGCGGCAGGGTGCTCTCGCAGAACGCCCGGTAGCGCTCGGTCTCGAAGTACTCGTCGGCAAGGGACTGGTAGGCCCCCAGCCGGCCCTGGTGGTCGAGCACCTCGTCGTCGGCGACGGCGAACCAGGGCCCGGTGTCGACCTGGGTGCGCGGCTTGCGCCCGGTGACGACGCAGAAGGCGGTCCACCGCAGCAGCGCCGACATCGCCCACGGGAAGTAGTAGTGCAGCGAGGTGACGGCGACGTCCGGGCAGGCGTTGGCGTAGTCGATCGGGTAGACGACCCCGTCCTTGACGAGCATCTCGCAGGAGTTGAACTCCCACCGGAAGAAGGCGTTGACGGTCTGGCTCGTCGTGACGACCTCCCGGCCCACCTCGTCGGAGAGGAAGCCGTGCGCCACGGTGTACCGGTCGTGCATCGGCTGGTCGGGCTGGAACTTCATGACCATCGTCTCGGGCCCGATGGTCAGCGACCGGGCGAAGTGCTCGAAGTCCGGCACCGACGCCTGGAGGTGCATGAGCATCTCGCCGGAGTCGTCGTAGGACCGGTGCAGGTCCTCCCGGCTGCTGACCTGCGACACCCCGCGCCAGCCACCCCCGTCGAACGGCTTCATGTACAACGGGTAGCCCAGGCTGTCGGCGATCTCATCCAGGTCGAAGCCGCGGTTGTACCTCGCCGAGGTGTAGGCCCACCGCGCGTTGTCGACGGGGTTCTTGTACGGGACCAGCACGGTCTCGGGCACGTGGAAGCCGAGGCGCATGAGGGCGCAGTACGCGGAGTGCTTCTCCATCGACTGGAACGTGAAGGGGCTGTTGAGGAGGTACACGTCGTCCATGAGCGCGACCTTCTTCAGCCACTCGCGGGGGTGGTAGTACCAGTGCGCGAGCCGGTCGATGACGAGCTCGTGGCGCGGCGTGTCGCGCAGGTTGAACGGCTCGATCGTCATCCGCTCCGTCGTCACCGTGTGCTGCGAGCCGTCCGGGGCGGTGAGCACCCCGAGCCGCCGGGCGAGGGACTCGAACGCCGTCGGCCAGTCCTCCTCGGCGCCGAGGAGCAGGCCGACGAGGTGATCGGTGGTGGAAGCCACGGTGATGTCCTTTCCGTTCAGACGAAGCGGGGCAGATGGTGGGCGAGCTGGCGCTGCCACCAGGGCCAGTCGTGGGCGCTGTCGTGGCCCCAGACGTCGAGCTCGTGACGGATGCCCCGGGCGGCGAGCACCTCGGCGAAGGCGCGGGTCGCGGGCAGCGACCGGGTAGGCGAGACCTCGAACGGCCCTTCCCCCACGACGAGCAGCACCGACACCCGGGAGCGCAGCCAGTCGAGGTGGTCACCGGTCGCGTTCGCGAGGTAGGCGGTGGGGTTGGCGAAGTACGTGGCGTTGCCCAGGTCGCCCCAGCCGTTCCACGTGCTCGGGTCGTAGTTGCCGGAGAGCCCGATCGCCATCGGGACCACGTCGGCACGGGTGAGGGCGAGATGGACGGCGTGGTAGGCCCCCAGCGACGGACCGACGGCGATGATCTCGCTCGAGCCGCCGGACTCCCCCTGGACCCACGGCAGGACGGCCTCGGACAGCCACGCGGTGTACGTCCCGGCCCGGCGGGCGCGCTCCTCGGTGGGCAGCGAGGTGTCGGCCCAGGACCAGCCGTCGAGGGAGTCGACGCAGAACAGGCTCATCCGGCCGGCGTCGACCAGCGGTCGCACGGCGTCGAGCATCCCGTTGCCCTCGGCGTCGACCGCCGCCCCGGCCTCGGACGGGAAGAGCAGCACCGGCCGCCCCCAGTGCCCGTGCCGGACGACCTCGAGGTCCCCGTCGTGCCCCGGGACTGCGAGTCGGACGCTGCGCCGCTCCATACGTCCCGACCCTAGCGGGGCCTCAGTCCCGGCCGCGGTGCCCGGACCACACCGCCTGGAGCACCTCGGTGAGCGCCGGGTCCAGCGCGTCGCGCCAGGCCGTGTAGTTGTGCAGGTCCGGGACCTCCCGGTGCCGCACGTCGTGGCCGGCACGCCGCAGCGCCGCCGCCATGTCCCGGTTGTTCGCCGCGTTCTCCTCCTGCGCCCCGCACGTGAGCCCCACGACGAGCGGGTGCTCGGCCTCGCGCATGTCCAGGACGGCCTGGACGGCCCGCGAGATCCGGTCGAAGTACCGGTAGCCGCTCTCGGAGTGGTCGTGACGGAGCTGGAAGAAGGACCCCGACTGCGAGAACACCGCCCCCACCCGGGGCGCGCCGGTGAGCCCGACGAGCAGCGCCGTCAGCCCGCCCAGGCTCGCCCCCATGACCGCGACCGGCCCGGTCAGGGCGTACCGGGCGGCGAGCCGGTCGATCCCCGCGGCCGAGATCGTCCGCAGGTAGCGCGGCGAGCCGGAGTACCACGCGTCGCGCGCCACGGGGTGCGCCAGGGCCACCCGGTGCGGCGGCAGGGTGCCGGCCGCGACGAGGGCGGCGCTGTACCGGGTCACGTCGGCGAGGTCGTCGTACTCGGGCCCGTCGTGGACGACGAGCATCGGGGCCGGGTCCTCGTCGGCCAGCCCCTCGGGCGACCACACGGTGACGGGGACGTCGTGGGTGGTCTCGCCCGCGACGGCCTGCGCCTCGAACCGCCCGTCCGGGGCGTCGGCGTCGAGCCACCACGGCCGCAGGTACCCGGGCAGCTCCACGACGGACCGCTCGCCGAAGGCGGTGCGGACCGTCAGCGGGTTCGCCGGGTCGAGCACCTCCTCGGTCTCGCTGCCCCGGTGGACCCGGAACCGGTACTCGATCCGGGCGAGGTCGGGGCGGGGCAGGTCGAGCACCCAGCCGTCGTCGGTGCGCTCGAGGTCGCGACCCCCGGCCAGCACGGAGTCGCACTCCAGGGTCACGCCGGTGACGGTGGGGTCGTCCAGGACGAGCCCGAACCGGACGTGGTCGACGAGGGTGGTGACGGTCACGGTCAGAACAATGCACTCATCAGGGCGGTGCGGCCCTTGCGGACACGCTCGTCGTCGTTGCCGACGACCGAGAAGAGCTCGATGAGGTGGGTGCGCACGCGGTCCCGGTCCTCACCCTCGGTGCTGCGGACGAGGTCGACGAGGCGGGTGAAGGCGTCCTCGACGTGGCCACCGAGGACGTCGAGGTCGGCGACGACGAGGGCGGCGTCGACGTCGTCCGGGTCGGCGGCGGCGGCCCCGCGTGCGGCGGTGATGTCGACGTCGGCCGTGCGCTCCATGAGCCGGACCTGCGCGAGCCCGAGGCGGGCGTCCTCGTCCTGGGGGTTCTCGGCCAGCGCCTGCTCGTAGGCGGCCGCCGCGGCGGTGAGGTCACCCCGCTCGATGGCGTCGTAGGCGGCCTGGTGCAGCGGCGGGACCTCCTCCTCGGCGCCCTCCTCCTGGCCCGGCACCGGGCCGAGGTCGACCCGGCCCGTGATCCCGTTCTGGACGGCGGCCTGGAGCAGCTGGTCGATGGCCTGCCCGACCTGCTCGGCGTCGGCGATCCCGGGGAAGAGCGGCACCGGCTGGCCCTGGATGAGCCCGAAGGTGGCCGGGACCGTCGGCTGGCCGAAGGCCTGCACGAGCAGCGGCTGGAAGGCCTGGACCAGCTCGGGGGACGTCGAGAGGTCCGCCGCGAGGACGATGACCTTGCCGTTCTGGCGGGCCGCCACCGCGGCAACGGTGTCGACGAGCTGGCGGGTCTGCGGGTGCTCCGAGGCCCACAGGACGAGGACGCCCGCGACCTTGACGGTGCGGGTCAGCGCCTGCTGCAGGGTGGCCGCGGTGACCTCGACGAGGAGCCCGTCGGGGATGCCGCCGGCCGCCGGGCCCCCGGGGGCCTGGGCCTGCGCGGCGGCGGCTGCGGGGGCACCGATCGCGGACAGGTCGATGGCGCCACGGGCGCCGGAGGGCTCGGGTGTCTGCGTCATGGTCGGATTCTCCCCCAGGTGTGGGTCGGCGGGTGCGCGCGGGTCAGGATCCCTTGCCGCGGTACAGCAGGTCGCTCGCCCCGATCACGGTGACGTCGCCCTCGGTGGGCACGACGAGGACGACCGGCTCCAGGCTGGTCAGGGCCACCGACTTCTGCACCCGCTTCTTCCCGACGAGCTTCGCGAGCTCCGAGGGCAGGACGAGCTCCTTGGCGCCCTCGCGGACCGCGATGGTGTCGGTGCGGCGCAGCAGGCCGAACGCGACGACCCCGCCGTCGGCGAGGCGGAACGCCACCGCGTCGTCCAGGTAGGGCTTGTGCTCCTGCTTGAGGGTGCCGAGCTTGCCGAGGGCCTTGGCCTGCCGGCTCGCGGAGTCGCGCAGGGCCGCGGCGAACGCGTCGTCCGCGGCGACCGAGGCCGGGGCCTTCTTCGGCGCCGGCCGCGCGAGGGCGGCGGCGTACTGGCCGAACGCCTTGGCGGGTGACATGACGAGCCCGTCGCCCACCTCCGGGTCGACGAAGGGGGCGCCGGCGTTCGCCGAGCCCAGGGCCGGCAGCTCGGCGCCGCCGAGCATCGCGACCGTCGAGGTGATCTTGAACGGGTCCTCCGGGGACTCCGACACCATGACGTGGAGGAACTGGGTGTTCGTGGTCGAGTCGAGGGTCGTCGCGAGGATGGCGCGCGGCCAGTCCCGGCCGCGCGACTGGGCGAGCACGGTGGGCTCGGCCTCCTTCGTCAGCTGCTCGGCACGCGGGTCCGCGACACCCATGGCGGCGGCCCGGTCGGCGACGGTCAGGGCATCGCCGGTGAGCACCTCGGCGCGGGCCTTGTCGCCCTCCTCGCCCTTGGTCGCGGAGGCGGCGAGGCGCGCGTCGAGGAGCCGCGCCGCGATGGCCGCGGCCCCGTCGGTGTCCAGCGGCGCGGCCGCCGCGGACTCGGACGGCGCGGGCTCGAGGCCGACGAGGGCGTCGGTGGCGGTGCCGCAGGCCGCGGTGCCGAACGCGAGCCCGGCGGCGACGATCAGAGTCGTGGTGCGGCGCAGGCTGCGGCGGGCGGGTCGGCGGGTCATGGGGCCACCTCCTGGTGGTCGGCGGTCGGGGCGTCGTCGTGCGCGGGGTGCTCCTCGGTGTGGCGGCGTGGCCAGAGCGCGATGACCCCCGCGACGACGAGGAAGAGGCCGACGAGGGCGGCGACGACGGCCTCGACGAACCAGCGCTTGTCGGCGACGCGCATCGTGAGGCTCTCGATCGACCCCTCGTCGACGGCGACGACGACGGACTCCGGTGCCTGGTCCTGGGTCACCGTCAGCGACACCGGTCCCTGCGCGTCGTCCTGCGCGCGCCACAGGTCGGCAGCCCCGAGGCCGGGGGGCTCGGCGGACCCCCGCTCGGCGCTGAGCAGCGCCCAGTCCCGCACCTCGACACCGGTGATCTCGACGTGCCGGGCGTCCCCGAGGACCGCCGTGGCGTCCGAGGGGTTGGCCTTGGCCATCCAGACCCGCCCGCCCTCGGTGGGGGTGGCGGTGACCACGATGTCGGCGTCGACCCGGTTGAGGACGTCGGGGGTGAACAGCACCGGCTGGCCGGCGGCGGGGCGAGTCGTGAACTCGGCGGTCCCCGAGGCGCCCAGCTGCGTCGCGAACCACGCCCCGACGACGGTGAGCGCGAGCCCGAGCAGGGCGAGCAGCGCACCGACGGCACGTACGGCGATCCTGACCATCACAATGTGTTCCTTCGCGTTCCGGGGGGCCCGGAGCGGTGGCTCCGGGACGCGAGATGACCCTCCACGATGACAAACGCCCCGGCCGCAGGACAAATCCCCGCTCTCAGGTCGTGAAGTCGCCGGACCCCACCCGCACCTCCCGTAACAGGGAGAACAGCTCGTCGTGTCCTTGCGGCCCCACCATCGCGAGCCCGAAGTCCGCGGCGACGAGGTCGGCCGTCACGGCCTCCATCGCGGTGAGCCCGGCCGCGGTGAGGACGGCGAACGCTCCGCGCCGGTCGGCCGGGTTGGGGACCCGCTCGACGAAGCCCTGCGCCACGAGCCGTTGGACGATGTTCGTGGCGCTCGTCGGATGGACCATGAGCCGTTCACCGATCCGCGACATCGACAGCCGTCCGGAACGGCTGAACGCGAGGAGCACGAGCGCCTCGTACCGGGCGAAGGTGAGGCCGTGGCGCCCGGCGATGGCGTCGAAGCGCGCGAGGAGCAGCTGCTGGACGCGCATGACGGACGTGGCGGTCGCCATCGCGTCCGCGGCCGCGCCCTCGCCCCAGCGCTCGACCCACAGCTCGCGGGCCCGCGCGATCGGGTCGAACGGCAGGCGGACCGGCTCACTCACAGCGGTCACGCTAGCGGGTGGCCCGGTGTGGCGATTGTGCGTTCCAGCACCGGGTCCCTAGCGTGGAGCCCGTGAACGGCTCGAGTCCGCTGGCCTGGCGCTCCTACGGTGCTGCCCTCTTCGACCTCGACGGCGTCCTCACGCCCACGGCGCAGGTCCACATGGCGGCCTGGTCCGAGATGTTCTCGGGCTACCTCGCGGGAGTGGACAGGTCCCGCCCGGGCTTCGAGGACGCCGACACCTCGCCGTACACCGACGAGGACTACTACGCGCACGTCGACGGCAAGCCCCGCTACGAGGGCGTCGCCGACCTCCTCGCCTCCCGCCACATCGCCCTCCCCTACGGCTCCCCCACCGACCCGCCGGACGCCGAGACGGTCTGCGGGCTCGGCAACCGCAAGAACGCGGCATTCACCACCGTCCTCGAGCGCGACGGGGTCCGGCCCTACCCGGGGTCGCTCGAGCTCCTCGACCACCTGCGCGAGCTCGGGATGCCCCTGGCCGTCGTGTCGTCGTCGGCCAACGCCCGGGCCGTCCTCGCGGCCGCGGGGCTCACCGGCCGCTTCGTCACCGTCGTCGACGGCGCGGTCGCCGCGGCCCTCGAGCTCCCGGGGAAGCCCGAACCCGACACCTTCCAGCACGCCGCGCGTGAGTGCGGCGCCGCCCCGTCGGCGGCCGTCGTCATCGAGGACGCCGTCTCCGGGGTCCGGGCCGGGGCCGCCGGTGACTTCGGCCTCGTCGTCGGAGTCGACCGGGGCGCCGGTGCCGACGCGCTGCGCGAGGCCGGGGCCCACATCGTCGTGACCGACCTCGCGGAGCTGTGGTGAGGACCGGCCGGATCGGGACCGACCCGATCGACCGCACCCGCTTCCCCACGGACCCGTGGCGCCTCGTCGAGTACTACCCGGACGAGGCGGACCTGGGGGTGACCGAGACGCTCTTCGCGGTCGCCAACGGCTACCTCGGGCTGCGCGGCAACCCGGAGGAGGGCCGCGAGGCGTACGAGCACGGGACCTTCGTCAACGGCTTCCACGAGACCTGGCCCATCCGGCACGCCGAGGCCGCCTACGGCTTCGCCCGGACGGGCCAGACCATCGTCAACGTCCCGGACGCCAAGCTCATGAAGCTCTACGTCGACGACGAGCCGCTCGTCATCGGGATCGCCGAGCTCGAACACTACGAGCGCAGCCTCGACTTCCGGGACGGCATCCTGCGCCGCGCGCTCGTGTGGCGGACCCCGTCCGGCAAGCGCGTCCGGGTCGACTCCACCCGGATGGTCTCGATGACCGAGCGGCACCTGTGCCTCATGACCCTCGAGGTGACGATGCTCACCGGCAACGCCCCCGTCGTCGTGTCGTCCCAGCTGCTGAACCGGCAGGACGGCGCCGACGAGTACCACGACCGGGCCCGGTCGAAGGTCGCGCTGGCGGACCCGCGCAAGGCGAGCGCGTTCGAGGGCCGGGTCCTCATGCCGCGGCTCCGCAGCGCCACCGAGCACCGGATGATGCTCGGCTACCGCTGCGCGAACTCGGAGATGACCGTGGCGGTCATGGCCGACCACACGATGTCGACGCCGGACCCCTACGAGATCATCACCGGCGCCGAGGACGACCTGGCCAAGACCGTGTACCGCGTCGAGGCCCGCGAGGGCCACCGGCTGCGCATCGAGAAGCTCGTCTCGTACCACACCTCCCGCAGCCTGCCCGTCCGCGAGCTGGCCGACCGGTGCGAGCAGACCCTGGACCGCAGCGGCGCCCACGCGGTCGAGGACCACCACGCCCAGCAGCGCGAGTGGTTCGACCGCTTCTGGGCCGCGAGCGACGTCGAGATCGGAGCCGACGCCCAGGACGCACCAGCGCTCCAGCAGGCGGTGCGGTACAACCTGCTCACCCTCGCCCAGGCCTCCGGTCGTGCCGACGGCCAGGGCATCCCGGCCAAGGGCGTCAGCGGCTCCGGCTACGAGGGCCACTACTTCTGGGACAGCGAGGTCTACGTCGCGCCGTTCCTCACCTACACCCAGCCGTCCCTGGCCCGGAACCTGCTGCACTTCCGCAGCCGGATGCTGCCGGCGGCCCGTGAACGGGCACGCGAGATGTCCTACCGCGGGGCGCTGTTCCCCTGGCGGACGATCAACGGCGAGGAGGCCTCCGCCTACTACGCGGCCGGCACCGCGCAGGTCCACATCGACGCCGACGTCGCCCACGCGCTCGCCCAGTACCTCGCGGCGACCGACGACATCGGCTTCCTCGTCCGGGACGGCCTCGCGATCCTCGTCGAGACCGCCCGCCTGTACGCCGACCTCGGCTTCTGGCGGAGCAACGGGACCCCGAGCTTCCACATCCACGGCGTCACCGGGCCCGACGAGTACACGACGGTCGTCAACAACAACCTCTTCACCAACGTCATGGCCCGCTACAACCTCGAGCAGGCCGCCGCGGCGGTCGAGCGGGTGCGGGTCGAGCGCCCGCAGGAGTGGGACCGGGTCGCCGCCCGGCTCGGCATCACCGACGACGAGGTGACCGAGTGGCGGTCCTGCGCGGCCGGGATGCACATCCCGTTCGACGAGGGCCTCGGCATCCACCCCCAGGACGACCTGTTCCTCGACCGGGAGGTCTGGGACCTCAGCCGCACCCCGGCGTCGGCGCGGCCGCTGCTCATGCACTACCACCCACTCGTCATCTACCGGTTCCAGGTCCTCAAGCAGGCCGACGTCGTGCTCGCCCTCCACCTCCAGGGCGACCGCTTCTCGCTCGAGGAGAAGCGGGCCGACTTCGAGTACTACGACCCCATCACCACCGGCGACTCGACGCTGTCGGCCGTCGTGCAGTCCGTCATCGCCGCCGAGGTCGGCTACCACGAGGCCGCGATGGAGTACTTCTGCGCCTCCCTCTACGTCGACCTCGCGAACCTGCACGACAACACCGTCGACGGTCTCCACGTCGCCTCCGCCGGCGGGGTGTGGTCCGCGCTCGTGGCCGGGTTCGGGGGGATGCGCGACCACGGCGGCCTGCTGAGGTTCGACCCGCGGCTCCCCGAGGGCTGGGGCTCCCTCGTGTACCGCCTCACCTGGAGCGGCACGCGGATCCGGGTGCACCTCACCGAGACCCAGATCGAGATCACCGTCGAGGACGGCACCGACACGGTCCCCGTCGAGATCCGCGGGACGCGGCACGGCGTGAGCCCCGACTCCCCCGTCGTCGTCCCGCTCGACGGTCACGGCCTGCGGATCGCCGGCCTGCTGGGGACCACCCCGAAGACCGGGGGCACCCGCGCCGACGGCAGCCGGATCACCGCCGGCGTGCCCCACCCCATGCCCGCCGACGGGCTCGTGCCCCCCGGCCTGCTCAGCGACCCGACGGACTGATCCCGTCGGCGACGATGGCGTCCGCCGCCCGGTAGGGGTCGCTCCGGCCGTCGACGACGTCGGCGGCCAGCGCCGCGAGACGGTCGTCCCCGGCGACCCGGCCCACCCGGGCGCGGAGCATCTCGACGGCCAGCGCCTCCACCTCGCGGGCGGCCCGGCGGGTGCGGCGGTCGCGGAGGCCCGCCACACCGAGGTGCGTGCGGTGCCCGTCGACGGCCTCGACGAGGTCGGCGATGCCGGTGGCCGACGTGGCGACGGTGCGCAGCACCGGGGGGCGCCACGCGGTGCGGTCGCGCTCCCCCATGGCGACGGCGCTGCGCAGGTCCCGGACCGTGCGGTCGGCGCCGTCCCGGTCGGCCTTGTTGACGACGAGGATGTCGGCGACCTCGAGGATGCCGGCCTTCGCCGCCTGGATCCCGTCCCCCATCCCGGGCGCGACGAGCACGACGGTCGTGTCGGCCGTCGCGGCCACCTCGACCTCGCTCTGCCCGACCCCCACCGTCTCGAGCAGGACGACGTCGCACCCCGCCGCGTCGAGCACCCGGACGGCGGCCGGGGCCGCCCACGACAGCCCGCCGAGGTGCCCCCGGGAGGCCATCGAGCGGATGAACACCTCGGGGTCGGCGGCGTGCTCGCTCATCCGGACCCGGTCCCCGAGCAGGGCGCCGCCGGAGAACGGTGACGTGGGGTCGACGGCCAGCACGCCGACCCGGAGCCCACGAGCCCGGTAGGCGCCGACGAGCGCGCTGGTCGTCGTCGACTTGCCCACCCCCGGCGGGCCGGTGAGCCCGACGACGTGCGCCCGCCCGGCGTGGGGCACCAGGGCTGCCGTCAGCTCGCGCAGGGCCGGGTGGGCGTCCTCGACGAGGGAGATGAGCCGGGCGACGGCACGCGCGTTCCCCTCCCGCGCCGCCGAGACGAGGGAGGGGAGGTCGACGTCGCGTGCCGCGGCCAGCGGGTCAGCCCTGGGCCGGGACCTTGAGGACGAGCGCGTCGCCCTGGCCGCCGCCGCCGCACAGCGCGGCCGCGCCGACGCCGCCGCCGCGCCGCTTCAGCTCGAGCGCGAGGTGCAGGGCGATCCGGGCCCCGGACATGCCGATGGGGTGGCCGAGCGCGATGGCGCCGCCGTTGACGTTGACGATCTCGGGGTCGAGCCCGAGCTCCTGGGTCGAGGCGAGCCCGACGGCCGCGAAGGCCTCGTTGATCTCGACGAGGTCGAGGTCGGCCGGGTCGATGCCCTCGCGCTCGCACGCCTTGGCGATGGCCCGCGCGGGCTGGCTCTGCAGCGTGGAGTCCGGGCCGGCGACGACGCCGTGCGCGCCGATCTCGGCGAGCCACTCGAGGCCGAGCTCCTCGGCCTTGGACTTGCGCATGACGACGACCGCGCACGCCCCGTCGCTGATCTGCGACGCGGACCCGGCCGTGATGGTGCCGTCCTTGCTGAAGGCGGGGCGCAGGCCGGCGAGCGACTGGGCGGTCGTGTCGGCGCGGATGCCCTCGTCGGTCTTGAAGTCGACCGGCTCACCCTTGCGCTGCGGGATGGAGACGGAGACGACCTCGTCGTCGAAGAGCCCGTCCTTCCAGGCGCGAGCCGCCAGCTGGTGGCTGCGGGCCGAGAACTCGTCCTGCTCCTCGCGGGTGAAGGTCGAGTCGCCGCAGTTGGCGGTCTCGGTGAGCAGGCCCATGGCCTGGTCGGTGAAGGCGTCCCACAGGCCGTCCGCGGCCATGTGGTCGTGCATCGTCACGTCGCCGTACTTGAAGCCGTCGCGGCTCTTCTCCAGCAGGTGCGGGGCGTTGGTCATCGACTCCTGGCCGCCGGCGACGACGACCTCGAACTCGCCGGCCCGGATGAGCTGGTCGGCGAGCGCGATCGCGTCGATCCCGGACAGGCACACCTTGTTGACGGTGAGGGCGGGGACGTTCATCGGGATGCCGGCCTTGGCGGCGGCCTGGCGGGCCGGGATCTGCCCCTCGCCGGCCGTGAGGACCTGGCCCATGATGACGTAGTCGACGCTCGCGGGGTCGACGCCGGACTTCTCGAGCGCCCCCTTGATGGCGAAGCCGCCGAGGTCGGAGCCGCTGAAGCCCTTGAGCGAGCCGCTCATCCGCCCCATCGGGGTGCGGGCGCCGGCGACGATGACGGTGGGGTCGGTGGACATGCGGAGGCCTCCGTACGGGGTCGGGACGGGTCTGGCTCGACTGTAGCGACGCCACCGCCACACGCCAGCCCCGAGGGCGGTGACTCTCGCCACCCGCGACGGCCCCGAGGCGCCGGCCGGGGCCATGCTGGCCTCATGGGCCGCGCCGAGCTCCTCCGCCGCTGGGTCCTCGCGAACACCGTCGGCGAGACCCTGGGGCTGGGCGCCACCGGGCTGCTGGCCTGGCTCGTCGTCGGGCGTTCCGCTGAGCCGTCGGCCGTCGGGGCCGTGCTCGCCGGCTTCGCCATCGTCGTCCTCAGCGGGGCGGTCGAGGCCACCGTGGTCGGGCTGCTGCAGCACCGGGCGGTGCACCCCTGGCTGCCCGGGCTCACCCGGCGGGCCTGGTGGTGGGCGACGCTCTGGGGGGCGCTCACGGCCTACGTCCTGGGCTACCTGCCCTCGACCGTCGTCAGCCTGCTGAGCGTCGACGGTGACGCGGCGCCGGTGCCGGAGCCGCCGCAGGGCGTCGTCGTCCTCGCGGCCGCCGGGCTCGGCCTCGTCGCGGGGGCGGTGCTGGCCTGGGCGCAGACGCTCGTGCTGCGCCACCACGTGGCCCGGGCATGGCGCTGGGTGCCGGCCAACATGCTGGCGTGGGCCGTGGGGATGCCGATGATCTTCGTCGGCATGGACCTCGCGTTCCGCGACGGCGGGGTCGTCCGTACCGCGGCGGTCGTCGTCGCGACGCTGGCGTCGGCCGGGGCGGTCGTCGGTGTGATCAACGGCTCGTTCCTGACCCGGATGGTCCTCCCTACCCTGGAGGCATGAGCTCTGTGCCCTCCTCGGACCTGTTCAACGCCATCGACCACGTGGGCGTGGCCGTCCCGGACCTCGACGAGGCGATCACCTTCTACGAGTCGGCCTACGGCATGCGGATGCTCCACCGGGAGACCAACGAGGAGCAGGGCGTGCAGGAGGCGATGATGGGCGTCGGCGACTCGGGCTCGTGCATCCAGCTGCTCGCGCCCCTGACGCCGGAGTCGACGATCGCGAAGTTCCTCGACCGCAGCGGGCCGGGCATCCAGCAGCTGGCCTACCGCGTCGAGGACCTCGACGCCGTGTGCACGACGCTGCGCGAGCGCGGCCTGCGGCTGCTGTACGACGCCCCCAGGCGCGGGACCAGCGGGTCACGCGTCAACTTCGTCCACCCCAAGGACGCCGGGGGGATCCTCGTCGAGCTCGTCGAACCCGCCGCCGGCCACTGACACCGGCCCGGCGGCGGCCAGCAGGGGCAGCAGGGCGAGCGCGGCGAAGGCCGGCACGACGAGCCCGGAGTCGTTGACGGCGAAGCCGACGAGCGCGAGGACGGCCGACCCGCGCAGCACGAGCCGCCCCGCCGCGCCCGGCCGCCAGCCGGCGCGCCAGGCAAGGAGCCCGAGCACGACCGCGGCGACGCCGATCGTCAGCAGCGGCGGCGACGAGAGGTTGGTGAGGTTCTGCGCGAGCTTGCGGCCGATCACGTCGCCGACCCCGCCGTCCAGCACCGTCTGCACGAACTCGCCGAGGTGGGTGCGCGCCGCCGGGGGGCGCAGCCAGTCGAGCACGGCGACGCCGGCGGTGAGGACGACGACCCCGGCGACGGCCAGCAGCGCCCGCGCGGCACCGATCCGGACCCGGGAGGCCCCCGCGAGGACCACGAGCCCGCCGAGCACCAGCCCGGGCGGGCCGCCGAAGTCGGCACCCAGCGACGGGTACCCCTCGACCGCGGTCAGCGCGAGCAGGGCCAGGGCCCCCAGCGCCAGGGCGTGCCGCCTGCTCACCCGCCGGGACGTGGCGAGGAGCGCGACGACGGCCATCGTCGCGACGCCGTACAGCGCGTACGAGGTGTTGCCGACGCCGTAGAACCGGCCGCCGACGGTGGGGTTCTGCCCGAACACCGAGGCGAGCTGGAGCCCGGACCCCGTGGCGACGTCGCCGACGAGCAGCGCGAGGGTGACGGCCGCGACGACGCGCAGCGCCCCGAGCCGCCGCCTGCGTTCCACGACGACGGCGACGGCCGTGACCGCGGCGACGACGAGCGTGAGCACGGCGGTGAAGGCCAGGCCCGGGGCGCCGGCACGCCACCACGGCACGAGGTTGGCGGCGAACGTCGCGGCAGGGACGGCGGCGATCGCGACCCCCGCGATGCGGACGGCGGCCGGCAGCGGGACCGTGGCCCCGCGGCGCCAGAGGAGCAGCGCGGCGACGGCGCACCAGCCCGCGAAGGCGGCGGCGAGCCACCCGGTGACCTGGGGGCTCACCGACCGCAGCGTGCCCGCCCTCACCTCGAACCCGACCCGGTCCGCGACCCGGTCGGCGACGTCGGCGTCCGACGGGTCGACGGTCATCGCTCGGCCGGTGACGTCGGCGACGGGGGCGCCGGCGCGTTCGAGCAGGGTCGCCGTGACGTCCTGCAGCTGGACCAGGCCGGGCTGGCGGGTCGACGGGGAGGTGAGCAGCCCGGGGGCGATGTCCGGGCCGGCGGCGACCAGCGCGCGTAGGCCGATCCGGGAGTCGCCGTCCCCGAGGCCGGCGACGAGCACGGTCGCCTCCGGGTCCAGGCGCAGCACGGCACCGACGACCCCGTCGAGCTGCCGGGCCGCGGCGAGCCGGCCCGGCTCGTCGGGGGGGAGCGTCCCGCCGTCGACGAGGACCACCGGGCAGCCGAACGCGTCCGGCAGCGACCCGGCGGCCCGGGAGACCGTGCCGTCCGGGGCGGCGGCCCCGATCGCCGCGGCCGGGCCCACGGCCTCGACGCACGAGCCCGCGGTGGCGAGCCGGGCGGCCAGGGTGCCCGGCACGGCGCCGAAGCCGTCCGCGCGGGCGGCCTGGAGGTAGGTGTCCCAGCGCGGCACCGCGCGGTCCTCGGCGAGGCCCCCGGGCGCGATGCACGGGCCGGCCAGATCGGCCGCCCGGCGCCCCGCCGACAGCGTGAGCCACCCGTCGACGGCACACGACCGGGACCGCACGGCTCGGACCGTGAGGGAGGCCACGGCGCCGTCCTCGGCGAGCCGCCAGAGGGTCGGGGTGGCGTCGGCGTCGATGTCGGACCACGACAGCCCCGGCGCTCCCACGAGGACGGTGCGGGACGGCCCGTCGGCGGCCGCGGGCGGCCCGGCGGCCAGGAGCGCGAGCAGCCCGGCCGTCACCGTGAGGAGGAGGCGGACCGGGCTCATCGCCGGGCCAGCTCGTGGGTGGCGATGATGACGGTCGCGGCCGTCCAGGCGAGCGGGGCGACCGCGGCGGGCCGGCCGTCGTGGAGCACCTTCTCGGGGAAGGACCCGGCGGCGGTGCGGTGCCGGCCGAGCCACTCGAGCAGGTGCCGGGCCTTGCCGGGGTACCCGGTGGCCGCCCAGGCCGCGGCGAAGAGGGCCGTCTCGGGAGTCCAGCTGATGCCGTCGTTCTTCCAGGAAGCGCCCGGGGCGAGCCCTCCCGCCGGGCGCGCCATCGCCGTCTGGGCGCGGTCCACGGCCGTGAGCACCTCGAGGTCGGGCTCCGGCTCCCCGATCGGGGAGACGAGGAAGGTGACGGCGGCGTCGGGCGCATCGCCCCCGAGGAGCCGCGGGTAGCCCCGGGGTGCGAACAGGTGGCGGAGCCGGTCCCCGAGCAGGTCGGCGGCGCGTGCGGTGCGGTCGGCCAGGGCCATCTCCCCGACGAGGGGCAGGGCGCGGGTGGCGCTGCGCAGACCCGCGAGGACCGCGGCCGCGGTGCCGAGGGTCAGCGTCTCCTCGACGAGCTCCCAGTAGTCGGAGGACGGTGGCGGCAGGCCGGTGGCGGGGTCCCGCGAGGCGAGCAGCCGGCGCGACGCGAGCACGAGCAGCGAGCGCACCGGGGCGAGCAGCGCCGGCGCCTCGTCAGGGGCCCACCGGCCGAGCTCGGCTGCCGCCCACAGGGCCCAGCCCGCTCCGTCGAGCTGAGCCACCCGGTCGTCCGGGGCCCGGCCCGTCTCGAGGTCGTAGCGCGCCTCGAACCAGCCGTCCGGGCGCTGGACCTTCTGGAGGAACACCAGCTGGGCGGCGGCCTCGTGGGGTCGGCCGAGCCGCGCCAAGGCGCTCGCCACGAAGGCGACGTCACGGGGCCAGGCGTACCGCCACCGCGGCGACCAGCCGGCGACGGCCACGGGCAGCCCGGCGGTGAGGGCCCGCAGGTCGAGCAGGGCCGAGTGCAGCAGCCCGGCCTCGTCGTCCCCGTGGCGCGTCCACGCCGCACACCCGGCGACCCACCCCTCCTCGTCCTCGACGAGCCGCGAGCGCCAGGGACCGGCCTCGATGACCCGGGTGCGCGGGACGACGGTGTCGGGCCGGCCGACGGGCACGAGGTGGCGGACGTCCGGTGCCGAGAAGGCGACGGTCTCGCTGTAGAGGGGGATCTCGGCCCGGCGGGCACGGTCGAGGAGGACCGCGCCGGTCGCACCACCACCGAGGGCGAGCCCGCTCCCGCCGAGGAGCAGGCCGCGTCGGCTGACCGGGGCTGGACTCACGGGATGACCGTATCCCGGACGGGCCCTGCCCCGAACGGGGTCCGGGCCGGCCCCGTGAGGGGGATCACGACGTGACCGCCGTCTCAGCCGGTACCGGCGGGTAGCCGCCGCCAGTAGGTTCACCGCCAGGTGTCCCCGTCCGCCGAAGGAGCACGACCTGATGGACCAGATCCGCGAGGCCATCCTCTCCGGAGACCGCAGTGCCGAGACGTACGCCGGGCTGGCCGTGCCCGCGTCCTACCGCGGCGCCACCGTCCACAAGGACGAGGTCGGCATGTTCGAGGGGGTGCCGACGAAGGAGAAGGACCCGCGGCGCTCGCTGCACGTCGACGAGGTGCCGGTCCCCGACCTCGCTCCCGGCGAGGCACTGGTCGCCGTCATGGCGAGCGCCATCAACTACAACACGGTATGGACCTCGATCTTCGAGCCGGTCTCGACCTTCGGCTTCCTCGAGCGCTACGGCCGCACCTCGGAGTTCGCCAGGCGCCACGACCTGCCGTACCACGTCGTCGGGTCCGACCTGGCGGGCGTCGTCCTGCGGGTGGGTCCCGGCGTCACGAAGTGGACGCCCGGCACCGAGGTCGTGGCCCACTGCCTGTCCGTCGAGCTCGAGGACGCCGAGGGCCACGACGACACGATGATGGACCCGCAGCAGCGGATCTGGGGGTTCGAGACGAACTTCGGCGGCCTCGCCGAGCTCGCGATCGTCAAGGCGAACCAGCTGATGCCCAAGCCGGCGCACCTGTCCTGGGAGGAGGCCGCCTCCCCCGGTCTCGTCAACTCCACCGCGTACCGGCAGCTCATCAGCAAGAACGGCGCCCACATGAAGCTCGGCGACCGGGTGCTCATCTGGGGCGCCTCGGGCGGGCTGGGGTCCTACGCCACCCAGATGGCGCTCGCCGGCGGCGCCACCCCGATCTGCGTCGTCTCCTCCCCCGAGAAGGCCGCGATCTGCCGGGCGATGGGGGCCGAGCTCATCATCGACCGGTCGGCCGAGGGGTACCGGTTCTGGAACGAGGAGAACACCGCCCAGAACCCCAAGGAGTGGCAGCGCCTCGGCCGCCGGATCCGCGAGCTCACCGGCGGCCACGACGTCGACATCGTCTTCGAGCACCCGGGCCGCGAGACGTTCGGGGCCAGCGTCTACGTCGCGCGCAAGGGCGGCACCATCATCACGTGCGCGTCGACGTCCGGCTTCCTGCACGAGTACGACAACCGCTACCTCTGGATGAACCTCAAGCGGATCCTCTCGAGCCACTTCGCGAACTACCGCGAGGCGTGGGAGGCCAACAGCCTCGTCGACCGGGGCATCGTCCACCCGACCCTGTCGAAGACCTACGCGCTCGAGGACGTCGGGCAGGCGGCGCTGGACGTGCACCGCAACGCCCACCAGGGCAAGGTCGGCGTGCTCACCCTGGCCCCCGAGGCCGGCCTGGGCGTCACCGACCCCGAGAAGCGCGCCCGCTTCGAGTCCGCGATCACCCGCTTCCAGGACGCCTGACGGGCCGCGCCGTCCTCGCCTCCGGGGGCACCCCGCGCGGTTAGGGTGTGCCCCGGAGGTGGACCGGTGCGAATGACGACGGTGTGGGGCACGGCGGCCCGGTGGGGCGACTACCGCCGCCGGCAGCTCGCCGCGCTCGAGGAGAGCAACCGCATCGACCGCAGCGAGCTGGATGACGCCGCCGGCGAGCCGTCGGCCGCCGGCCCCGACGGTGCCGGCACCCCCACGCCGGAGCCGGGGCCGGACGCCCCGTCGCCGGGCACCGGCGAGGACCCGCTCTCGCGGTACGGCACCGTCGGCCGGCCGCTCAACCGCCATTCGCCGTTCTACATCGGTTTCTTCGGGGCCACCGGGGCCCTGCTCGCCGTGGGCCTGTGGTCGATGATGGGCCGGCTCGCGGCGACGATCAGCATCCTGCTCGTCGCGTTCTTCCTCGCCCTGGCCCTCGACCCCATCGTCGAGCGTCTCGTCGCGCGCGGGATGCCCCGGCCGGTGTCGGTGGCGGCCGTGTTCGGCGGCCTGCTCGTCGTCCTGGGCGCCATCGGCTCGCTCGTGCTCCCGACGGTCATCTCCCAGGGCTCCGCGCTGGCCCAGGCCGGCCCGCAGTACCTCGTGGACCTCCTCGACACCCGGTGGGTCCGCGAGCTCGACCGGAACTACGACATGCTCGACCGGATGCAGGCCGAGCTCACCCAGAAGCTCACCGACCAGCAGTTCATCGAGGGGGTGCTCGGCGGGCTCCTCGGGGCCGGGCGGGCGGTCCTCACCGGGTCCTTCCAGGTCCTCACCGTCCTCGTCCTCGCGCTGTACCTCCTCGTCTCGCTGCCGCGGGTCAAGCAGGCCACCTACGCCCTGGTCCCCGCCAGCCGCCGGTCGCGGGTCGCCTCGCTGTCGGAGGAGATCATGCGGCGGGTCGGCTCCTACGCCGGCGGCCAGGTCGCCATCGCGACGCTCAACGCGCTGCTCTCGTGGGTGATGATGCACATCGTCGGGGTGCAGTACGCCGCCGCGCTCGCGGTCCTCGTCGGGCTGCTCGGCCTCATCCCGATGATCGGCGCCACCCTCGGAGCCGCGCTCGTGACGGTGGTGGCGTTCTTCGACGAGCCCCGCAAGGCGCTCATCGTCGTCATCTACTACGTCATCTACCAGCAGGTCGAGAACTACGTCATCGCCCCGCGGGTCATGCAGCGCACCGTCTCGGTGCCCGGCGTCGTCACCGTCGTCGCGGCCCTCGCCGGAGGTGCCCTGCTCGGGGTGCTCGGGGCGCTGCTCGCCATCCCGGTCGCCGCCGGGCTCCTGCTCATCTACGAAGAGGTCCTCGTCCCGCGGCAGCGTTCCGCGTAGGCCGCCGCTTCCCCGGACGGCCGGGGTCAGGGGCGGGCGGCGTTGCGGCCGGCCCAGCAGCGGGTGTGCCAGTGCCGGCGCTCCTGGACCCCGCCGACGCCCTCGGCCGGCCACGCGACGACGTGCGCCGTGCCGACGGCGATGCCCTGGTGGCAGCCGGGACACACGTACTCCCGGCTCGAGGTGGCACCGGTCAGCCGCCGGACGTACCAGGGCCGGCCCCGCCAGGACTCGGTCGCCACCTCGGTGGACCCGCCGAGCGGACGGCTGTCGAGGTCGCGACGGCGTCGGTTCGAGCGGGGCACGCTCCCAGTCTCCCCGATCAGCCGCGGACCCGGGCCGACGTGGGATCGTACGGCGGCCGCAGCGAGACCCGGCACGGGTGGCGCGTCCCGGCGACGTCGACCTCCCAGCGCCCCTCGCGCAGCCAGTCCGCGGTCACCGGCCCGTCGGCGCCGACCGACCCCAGGCCGACCGACCCGCCCACGGTCCAGCCGTAGGACCCCGCTCGCACGTCGCCCACCGCGTGGCCGTCACGCAGGAGCACCTCGCCGTGCACCAGCAGCGGCTCGGGGTCCTCGACGACGACCGACACGATCCGGTGGGTGGGAGTCCCCCGCTCCTTGGCGGCCATGGTGGCGTCCCGGCCGACGAAGCCGCCCGGCTTGTCCAGCGCCACCGCGAAGCCGAGCCCCGCCGACCACACGTCGTCGGTGTTGTCGAGGTCGTGGCCGTGGTCCCGGTACCCCTTCTCCAGGCGCAGGCTCGACAGCGCGGCGAGCCCCGCCGGACGCACCCCGTGCGGGTCCCCGGCGGCCAGAGCGGCGTCCCAGACCGCCGCAGCCCGCGCGGCCGGGACGTAGAGCTCCCAGCCGAGCTCCCCGACGTAGGTGACGCGGACGGCGAGCACCTCGGCGCCGGCGAGGGTGACCCGGCGGGCGTCGCGGAAGGCGAACGCCTCCGCGCTCCAGTCCTGCTCGGGGGCGACCGCCTCGAGGACGGCGCGCGAGGCGGGGCCCTGGAGGCTCAGCAGGGCGAGGTCCTCGGTGAGGTCGGACACCGCGACGTCGGCGTCCCCCAGCCCTCGGGCCAGCAGTCCCCGCACCGTCCCGTACGCGGTGTCGGAGGCCACGACGAGGAGGTCGTCGGCTGCCAGCCGGGTCACGGTGACGTCGGCGTCGACCCCACCGTCCACCCCGAGCCACTGGGTGTACGTGATCCGTCCGTCGGTGCCGAGGTCCCCGGCGGACAGCGCGTCCAGGACGGCGAGGGCGTCCGGCCCGCGCACCGCGAGCTTGGTCATGAACGACATGTCGAACAGCCCGGCGGCCTCGCGGACGGCGCGGTGCTCGGCCTCCCACCGGTCGAACCACGGGTGCCGGCCCCACCCGGGCCGGGCGGTGGGCCGCTCCCCCGGGCCGGCGTACCAGGCGGCGGACTCCCAGCCGGACACGTCGCGCAGGAAGGCGCCCGCCTCGATCATCCGGTCGTGCAGCGGGGAGCGGTGGACCCCGCGGGAGGACGTCAGCTGCGTGCCGGGCGGGTGGGCGGTGTACACCGTGCCGAGCACCTCGGCGGTCCGGGCCGCGCGGTGCCGGGGGTCCAGCTGCCAGTCCCGGAACCGCGCGACGTCGATGCCGGTGACGTCGACGTCGGGGCGCCCGGTGAGCACCCAGTGCGCGACGATCCGGCCGAGCCCGCCCGCCGAGAGGATGCCGACCGAGTTGAGCCCGGCGCAGACGAAGTAGCCGCGCACGCCGGGCGCCTCCCCGACGGCCGGGGACAGGTCGGGGGTGAAGGACTCCGGCCCGCAGAAGAAGGTCCGGATGCCGGCGGTCTCGACGACCGGCACGCGAGCCATGGCCCGCTCGAGGAACGGGGCGACCCGGTCGGTGTCCGGGGGGATCGTCCCGAACGAGAAGTCCTTCGGGATGCCGTCGACCTTCCACGGCGCGGCCTCGGGCTCGAAGAGCCCGACCATCATGCCGCCGCCCTCCTCGCGGTAGTAGCCGTACGAGGCCGGGTCCTCGAAGACCGGGGCGTCCGGGCTCATCCCGTCGATCGGCTCCGTGACGAGGTAGTAGTGCTCGGCCGCCTGGTTGGGGACGACGACGCCGTTGGCCTGCGCGAGCTCGCGCGCCCACATCCCGGCGGCGTTGACGACGACGTCGCACTCGATGCGCCCCCGGTCGGTGACCACGGCGGTCACCTCCTCGACGGCACCCCGCGGCCGGGTCTCGACCGCCGTGACCGAGACCCCCTCGACGACCCGGGCCCCTTGGCGGCGGGCCCCCTTCGCGAGCGCCATCGTCACGTCGACGGGGTTGACCCGGCCGTCGCCGGGCACGTAGAAGCCGCCGGCGAGGTCGTCGGTGCGGGCCAGCGGGAAGAGGTCGGCCATCTCCGCCGGCGAGACCTCCTCGACGTCGAGCCCGTGCCGCCGCTGGAAGACCGCGACCCGGCGGTACTCCTCGAGCCGGTCCTGGTCGGCGGCCTCGACGAGCCCGACCGGCTTGAACCCGGTCGACTGGCCGGTCTCGGCCTCCAGCCGCCCGTAGAGGTCGCGGGAGTACAGGCGCAGGCGGGTGCTCGTCTCGCTGAGGGAGCCGAAGCACGTCATGAGGCCCGCGGCGTGCCAGGTCGTCCCGGACGTCAGCCGGTCGCGCTCGAGGAGGACGACGTCGCGCTCCCCGGCGTGCGCGAGGTGGTAGGCGATCGAGGTGCCGATGACCCCACCGCCGACGACGACGACGCGGGCACGGCTGGGCAGGGGTGCGGTGGTGCTCATCCCGCTGACCCTACTGACCGGGGCCGCGCTGCCCTCGCCCAGTCGACAGGAGGCGACACGCAGGCCTGACGCCCTGCCGCTGCGCGTGTCACCTCCCCTCGACGGAGCCTGTGGACAACCGCCGACGACACCGCCGCGGACCGAGCACGATCGGGCGATGCCGCCGCACCTGCCACCCCTGCCGCCGGGACCCCTGTCCCTGGCGCAGGCGCGCCGGCTGGGGCTCGCGGACCACCAGTGGCGGCTGCCCGAGCTGCGACGCACGACCCGCTCGGTGCGCAGCCTCGCCGACCCCACCACCTCCCGGCAGCGCGCGGCGGCGTTCGCGCTGGCGCTGCCGGCCGATGCCGTCTTCTCGCACATCACCGCCGCCCAGCTGTGGGGCCTGCCGCTCCCCCGGCATCTCGAGGCCCAGGTCGCCCTCGACGTGCTGCGCCCGTCCGGCCGGGGCCGCATCGAGCGCCGGGGCTGCATCAGCCACCGCGGGGCGGAGCGACGTGGGACGACGCTCCTGCACGGGGTGCGGGTCACCTCGCTCGCCGACACCCGGGTGGACCTCGGCGAGGTCGTGGGCCGTGGGCTCGGACGGGACGACCTCGTGGCCGCCGGTGACGTCGTCGCGGGTCGCTGCGTAGGCGCGCCGTCGGCGGCCGTCGGCGGCCGTCGTCGCGGCACAGCCGCTGGCCGCTGCCCTCGCGGCACGGGTCCGGCCCCGCCACAAACGCCTGCTCAGCGATGCGCTCGCCCTGGTGCGCCCCGGCGTGCGGTCGCCGATGGAGACCCGGGCTCGGCTCGTCCTCCACGATGCCGGGTTCCCCGAGCCCGAGGTGGGCGGCGCCGTGTACGCCGCCGGCGGCGGGTGGCTGGCCGAGGGCGACCTCGTGTGGCGGGCGCCCCGGGTCATCGGCGAGTACCAGGGTGAGGTGCACGGCAGCCGCGCGGCCCGCAGCGCCGACGCCTACCGCCAGGGATGCTCGGCGACGAGGGGTGGACCGTTCTGGAGCTGTTCAGCGAGGACCTGTCCCGACGTCACCGACGGGTCGCGATGCTCCGCCGCTTCGCCCGCGCCCTGGGCCTGGACCCCCGAACCCTCCGCATCTCGTGAGGCTGCCGTCCAGATGAGGTGACACGCAGGCTGCGCGGGCTCCCGGTCCGCGTGTCACCTCACCTCGACAGGATGGAGGAGGGACGAGGCGGGGGGAGGCACGGGGCCGAGGGAGGGCCGGGGCGGCGGCTCAGGCGTAGGTGCGGAAGCCGCGGCCGCTCTTGCGCCCGAGGTAGCCGGCCGTCACGAGGTGCTCGAGCAGCGGGGCCGGGGCGAAGCCGCGCTCCCGGAACTCGATGTACAGCTCGCGCTCGATGGCCAGGGACACGTCGAGGCCGACGACGTCGAGCAGCTCGAACGGGCCCATCGGCAGGCCGCAGCCGGTCTTCATCGCGGTGTCGATGTCGTCGGCGCTCGCGTAGTTCGCCTCGAGCATCTTCACGGCGTCGTTGAGGTAGGGGAAGAGCAGCGCGTTGACGATGAAGCCGCTGCGGTCCCCGCAGGTGACGGCGACCTTGCCGACCGACGCGCACAGCGCCTGCACCGTGGCGACGACGTCGGGCGCGGTCGTCACGGTGTGCACGACCTCGACGAGCTTCATGACCGCGGCGGGGTTGAAGAAGTGCATCCCGATGACGTCCTGCGGCCGCGACGTGACCTTGGCGCAGTCGATGATCGGCAGCGAGGAGGTCGTCGTCGCGAGGATCGCCCCCGGCTTGCAGATGCCGTCGAGGTCGCGGAAGAGGTCCTGCTTGACGGCGAGGTCCTCGGCGATGGCCTCGACGACGAGGTCGACGTCGGCGAGCGCCTCCCGCCCGGTGGCGCCGGCCACCCGCCCGAGCAGGGCGTCGGCGGCGGCCTGGTCCATCCGGCCCTTCTCGACCGCCCGGGCGCAGCTGCGGCCGAGGGCAGTGACGACGGCGGCGACCTTCTCGTCGGACCGCGCGACGAACGTCACCGGGTAGCCGGCCTTCGCGAAGACCTCGATGATGCCGGTGGCCATCGTCCCGCTGCCGACGACGCCCACGGTGGCGACGTCGCGCAGCGCGACCCCCGCCGGCACCCCGGGCTCGGGCGTCCGGGCGTCGGCCACGACCTCGGGGGACCCCGGCTCGGCGTACGTGTAGAAGCCGCGGCCGGACTTGCGGCCGAGCAGCCCGGCGCTGACCATCTGCTTGATGATCGGGCTCGGCGCGTGGAGGCGGTCCCGGCCCTGCTTGTACATCGTGTCGAGGATCTCGTAGGCGGTGTCGAGGCCGATGAGGTCGAGCAGCTGGAGCGGCCCCATCGGGTACCCGCAGCCGAACCGCATCGCGGCGTCGAGGTCCTCGCGGGTGGCGTACCGGCTCTCGAACATCGACACGGCGTGGTTGAGGTAACCGAACAGCAGGCGGTTGGCGATGAACCCCGCCTTGTCGCCGACGACGACCGGCTTCTTGCCGAGCCGCTCGGCGAGCGCCTTGACGTCCTCGAAGACGTCGTCGGCGGTGATGACCGTGCGGATCACCTCGACGAACTGCAGCACCGGCGCCGGGTTGAAGAAGTGCATCCCGACGACCCGCTTGGGGTTGCTCGTCGCGACGGCGATCTCGGTGACCGGGAGGGAGGAGGTGTTCGTGGCGAGGATCGCGTCACCCGAGACGATCTGGTCGAGCCGCGCGAAGATCTCCTTCTTGAGGTCGAGGTGCTCCGGGACCGCCTCGACGACGAGCTGGCAGCCGGCGAGGTCCTCGAACGCGCTGGTGTAGGTGACCCGGGCGTGCAGGGCGTCGTGCTCGTCCTGGGTGATCTTCTCGCGCTTGAGCGCGCGGGCCGTGCTGCCGGTGAGGATCTCGCGTCCGTGCGCCAGGCCGGCCTCGTCGACGTCCACGGCGAGGACGTCGAGCCCGTTCCGGGCGAACACCTCGACGATCCCCGCCCCCATCGTCCCGAGTCCGATCACACCCACTGTGGTGAAGTCACGCGCCATGCCCGGAATCCTCGCAGAGCACCCGGCGCCGAACGACACGCGGCGGGCGTGACGCTCCTTACCCCCGGGGCCGGACGCCCGGCCTCACCAGTCGATCCCGGTGGCGACGAGGTCGGCCTCGAGCGCGAGCCGGTGCCGCGGGTCCAGGGGCAGCAGGCCCACCGGGGTGGGCACGTCGGCCGCGGTGCACAGCTGGACGAGCACGTGGTCGTACGCGGCGTACGCCGCCGCCAGCCGGGCGGCGGGGTTGGGCTGGCTACCGGCCTCGATGCGGCGGATCTCGGCGGCGAGGCGGCGCAGCTCGAGGGCCAGGAGGACGGGTGGGACGGGCTCGGGCCGGCGCCGCTGGAGCAGCCCGAGGTGCTCCAGCCCATCCACGACCCGGCCTGTCGGACCGTCCAGCCGGCGCGCGACGTGGCGCGCCTTGCCCCCGATCCACCGGGTGGACACGGTGGCGAGCGCGCAGGCGCCGACGACGACCCCGAGGAAGACGGCGGGCAGCAGGGCAGTCGGCAGCGCCGACACGGCGACCTCCATCGGCCTCACCTCTGGCTCCAGTGTGCGCTGCGATTTCCGCAGCGGCAACCGGTTCGGACCCGGGGCTACGGGTCGGTAAGGTGCCCGTCGTGCGGATGGTGATCGCGACATGCTCTGTCGACTACGAGGGACGCCTGACGGCGCACCTCCCGCTCGCCAAGCGACTCCTCCTCGTCAAGGCCGACGGGTCCGTCCTCGTCCACTCCGACGGCGGCTCGTACAAGCCGCTGAACTGGATGTCGCCTCCGTGCGCCATGGCCGAGATCGCGCCCGACGAGGCCGAGGCGGCCGACGGCGTCGGCACCGTCTGGGTGGTCCAGCACGCGAAGTCCGAGGACCGCATCCGGGTCCGCCTGCACGAGGTGCACCACGACACGTCGCACGACCTCGGCGTCGACCCGGGGCTGGTCAAGGACGGCGTGGAGGCACACCTGCAGCGGCTCCTCGCCGAGCACATCACGACCCTCGGGGAGGGCTGGAGCCTCTCCCGCCGCGAGTACATGACCGCGATCGGCCCCGTCGACATCCTGTGCCGGGACGCCGACGGCCGGCACGTGGCGGTCGAGATCAAGCGCCGGGGCGAGATCGACGGGGTCGAGCAGCTGACCCGCTACCTCGAGCTGATGAACCGGGACCCGCACCTCGCCCCGGTCACCGGCGTCTTCGCCGCCCAGGTCATCAAGCCGCAGGCCCGCACACTGGCCGAGGACCGGGGCATCCGCTGCGTCGTCCTCGACTACGACGCCCTGCGCGGCATCGACGACACCGGGCACCGGCTCTTCTGACCCGCGGGCGGCGGTCCGGGGCCTGCTGGTGCAGGTCCCCCGTTCGGCCAGGAAACGCTCGTCCATTCGCCCTGTGGTGATAGCGAACGGGGCCGTCGGTACCTACAGTGGGGTCGACACGCGAGGCCGAGTCGACGAGGACCGACAGATGACGCGCAACACGGCTTGGGGAGGGACCGCTGCGGCGGACGTCCCGCCAGCACGCGGCGCCCTCTGCGCGGAGTCGGGGGCGACCCGATGACCACCCTGCAGCTCGTCCTGTCCTACGTCACCATCGGCCTCGGCGTCGGGGCGCTCGGCGTCGCCGTCGCGTGCGACAAGGACCGGGGCATGCAGGTGCGCACCTGCGCCACCTGGGTGGCCCTCACCTGCCTCGTCTGGCCGCTCACCGCGCTCGCCCTCATCGGCATCGCCGTCACCGAGCACCGTCGGCGCGAGCGGTACGACGCCGAGCCGGTGCGTGGCGTCATGCACTCGGCCTCCAGCTACCACCCGTACTGAGCGGCCGCACCGGCATCGTCCGGGCGGTCAGCCGCTGACCGGAGCGCTCGCCGGGGCGAGCCCGCGCGAGGCCCGGATGACCTCGACGAACCGCTCCATGATCTCGGTGAGCCCGAAGTCCTTGGGCGTGAACACCTCGGCGACGCCCAGCTCCTTGAGCCGTGCCGCGTCCGCCGACGGGATGATGCCGCCGACGATGACCGGGACGTCCCCCGCGCCGGCGGCCCGGAGCCGGGCGAGGACGTCGGGGACGAGCTCCATGTGCGACCCCGAGAGGATGGAGAGCCCGACGAGGTGCACGTCCTCGGCGACCGCCGCTCCCACGATCTGCTCGGGTGTGAGCCGGATGCCCTGGTAGACGACCTCGAAGCCGGCGTCCCGCGCCCGGACGGCGACCTGCTCGGCGCCGTTGGAGTGCCCGTCGAGGCCGGGCTTGCCCACGAGGACCCGCAGCGTCTCGCCCAGCTCGTCCCCCGTCGACCGCACGAGGTCACGCACCCGGGACAGGGCCGCGGTCCCGGAGCCCGTGGCGGCGGCGGCTCCGACCCCGGTGGGCGCCCGGAACTCGCCGAACACCTCGCGCAGGGCGCCCGCCCACTCCCCCGTCGTCACTCCGGCGCGGGCGCACTCGAGCGTGGCGTCGACGAGGTTGGCGTCGGTGCCGGCGTCGGCGCGCAGCCGGTCGAGCGCGGCGACGGCGCGCGCGCCCCGGTCCGGATCGGCGTCGCGCTCGGCGCGCCACCGCTGCACGGCCTCGACGGCCGCCCGCTCGACATCGGGGTCGACGGTCTGCACCGCGGTGCCGAGGTCGGCGGTCAGCGGGTTCGGCTCGCTCGTGGCGAACCGGTTGACCCCGACGACCACCTCGTCACCGGCCTCGATGCGCGCCCGCCGTCGGGCCAGCGAGGCGACGAGCTCGGACTTCATGTACCCGCCCTCGACGGCGGCCACGGCCCCCCCGAGGTCGGCGACACGCGCCATCTCCTCGCGCGCTCCGGCGACGAGCTCCTCGACCTTCGCCTCGACGACGACCGAGCCCTCGAAGAGGTCGTCGTACTCGAGCAGGTCGGACTCGTAGGCGAGGACCTGCTGGATCCGCAGGGACCACTGCTGGTCCCAGGGCCGGGGCAGCCCGAGCGCCTCGTTCCACGCGGGCAGCTGGACGGCCCGGGCCCGGGCGTCCTTGCTCAGCGTGACGGCGAGCATCTCGAGGACGATGCGCTGGACGTTGTTCTCGGGCTGGGCCTCGGTGAGCCCCAGCGAGTTCACCTGCACGCCGTACCGGAACCGCCGGTGCGCGGGGTCCTGCACGCCGTAGCGCTCGAGGGTGATCTCGTCCCACAGCCGGACGAACGCGCGCATCTTGCACATCTCCTCGACGAAGCGCACCCCGGCGTTGACGAAGAACGAGATCCGGGCCACGACCTCGCCGAACCGCTCCGGGGGCACCTGCCCGGAGTCGCGCACCGCGTCGAGCACGGCGATGGCCGTCGACAGCGCGTAGGCGACCTCCTGCACGGGCGTGGCGCCCGCCTCCTGGAGGTGGTAGCTGCAGATGTTGATCGGGTTCCACCGCGGGATCCGGGCCACCGTGTAGGCGATGAGGTCCGTGATGAGCCGCATCGACGGCCCGGGCGGGAAGGCGTACGTCCCCCGGGACAGGTACTCCTTGATGATGTCGTTCTGGGTCGTGCCGGCGAGAGCGCGAACCCACTCGGCCGGGTCCTCCCCCGCCGCCTCGGCCTGCTCCTCGGCGACGACCTCGTAGAGCGCGAGCAGCCACATCGCCGTCGCGTTGATCGTCATCGAGGTGTTCATCGACGACAGCGGGATCTCGTCGAAGAGGGCGCGCATGTCGCCGAGGTGGCTGACCGGGACCCCCACCTTGCCGACCTCGCCGCGGGCGAGCGCGTGGTCGGGGTCGTAGCCGGTCTGGGTCGGCAGGTCGAAGGCGACCGAGAGGCCGGTCTGGCCCTTGTCGAGGTTGCGGCGGTACAGCGCGTTGCTCGCGGCGGCGCTGGAGTGCCCCGCGTAGGTGCGCATGACCCAGGGGCGGTCGCGCTCGGGGCGCGCGGCGTCGGTGCCTTCGGACATGGCTGGAACGCTAACCGCGCGCCGGCGGGCCGGGTAGGCGCTGCGGCGGTGAGAGTGCCCACACCGGGCCGGATCGGCGGTGACGCTGCTCACGCCGCGGGTCAGACGACCTGCGCCAGGGTGGGGCCGACGACGGCCGTGGTCCGCAGCGGCGGGGTGAGGAGCGCGTGCAGCCGGACCCGGCACAGCAGCCGAGCCGTCCGGTCGTCGGCGGCGACGACGCGCAGCTCGACGCCGGAGCGCTGGGCCAGGCGACGCAGCTCGACGAGGAGCCCGAGGGCCGTCGCGTCGCCGATCACCGCCTCGTCGAGGTCCAGGAGGACGGCCGGCCCCGGCCCGGAGAGCAGGCGGTGCATCGCCGTGCGCACGTCGGCGGCCGTCCGACGGTCGAGCCGCCCGCCCACCCGCACGAGGACCCCGTCGTCCCGGATGTGCTCGGACATCGAGACCAGCGGTGCATGGTGCTGAGCCATCCGGCCCCCTCTCGTCGGTTCCAGGGTGAGGACGCGCGAGCGGCCGCCCGCGATACACCGCCCACCGTAGAGGTCTGGCAACCAGTTGCCAACGGCATTTTGGTGCCACGTCAGGGTCGGTTCCGGCATCTGTCACGCTGGGCGCATGGTCAACCTCACCCGCATCTACACGCGCACCGGCGACGACGGCACGACCGCGCTCGGGGACATGAGCCGCACCCGCAAGACCGACGCCCGGCTCGCCGCGTACGCCGACGTCAACGAGGCCAACGCGGCCGTCGGGGTGGCCGTCGCGTGCGGTGACCTGCCCGACGAGGTCCGCGCCGTCCTCGTGCGGGTCCAGAACGACCTCTTCGACGTGGGCGCCGACCTGTCGACCCCGCTGCAGGAGAGCTACGAGTACCCGCCGCTGCGGGTCAAGGACGAGTGGGTCGCCGAGCTCGAGGCCGACTGCGACCGCTACCTCGAGTCCCTCGAGAAGCTCCGTTCGTTCATCCTCCCCGGCGGGACCCCGGGGTCCGCCTACCTCCACCTCGCCCTGACCGTGGTCCGGCGGGCCGAGCGCTCGACGTGGGCCGCGATCGAGACCTACGGCACCGAGCCCGGCACCGCCCGGGGCGAGGGCGGGGTCAACCCGACGACGGCGACGTACCTCAACCGCCTCAGCGACCTGCTGTTCGTCCTGGCCCGCACCGCCAACGTGGGCGCCGGCGGCGACGTCCTGTGGGCCCCCGGCGGCGGCCGCGAGCAGGCGCCGCAGCGCTAGGCGACGTTGACGTTGTAGCCGGGCGGGCTGGACTCCAGCCACGCGCGCACCGCGGTGTACGCCGCCGGCACGAAGGCGAACTCGCAGGTCCGCCCCGCCGCGCGGCCGGTCACCGCGACCGGCTCCGCGAGCCCCGGGATGACGTCGGAGGTCGGCTGGGGTGCGCCGAAGCGCAGCTCCCCGCGCAGCCAGGACACCTCGGGCCGCACCGACGGCCCGAGCATGCTGAACCACTCGAAACGCTCGGACCCGAGCCGGGCCAGCCCCAGCTGCCAGCGCGCGGTGGCGTCGTCACGCCGCGCGCACAGCATGACGGGCCGGCCGTCACCGGAGATGAAACGACGGCGCGCCCACACGAAGGTGAGCGCGCCGACGACGAGCAGGACGACGAGGGCGAGGACGAGCTCGGTGACCAGCAGTGGATCCATCGGTGAGCCCGTCCCCGTCCTCGCGTCGTCAGGAACCCATGCCCGAGGCGTCCACCGACTCGGCGACGATCGTCACCCGGTCGTGGTCGACCGACATGAAGCCACCGTCGACCGTGGCGCTCTTCCAGCCGCCCGCGTTGATCCGGACCTCGCCCTCGGTGAGGACCACGAGGGTGGGCTGGTGCCCGGGGAGCACCCCGAGGTCGCCCTCGATCGACCGCGCGCTGACCTGGCTGGCCTCGCCCTCCCAGACCTTGCGGTCCGCGGCGACGAGCTCGACCTGAAGAGCCATCAGAGGTTCTTCTCGATCTCGGCCGCCTGGCGCTCGACGTCGTCGAGCCCGCCACACATGAAGAACGCCTGCTCGGGCACGTGGTCGTACTCGCCGTCGCAGATCTTCGTGAAGGCCTCGATGGTGTCGGACAGCGGGACCGTCGACCCCTCGATGCCGGTGAACTGCTTGGCGACGTAGGTGTTCTGCGACAGGAAGCGCTGGATGCGGCGCGCCCGGTTGACGAGGATCTTGTCCTCCTCGGACAGCTCGTCGATGCCGAGGATCGCGATGATGTCCTGCAGCTCCTTGTTGCGCTGGAGGATCTGCTTGACCCGCACGGCCGTGTCGTAGTGCTCGGTGGAGATGTAACGGCGGTCGAGGATCCGGCTCGTCGAGGTGAGCGGGTCCACGGCCGGGTAGATGCCGAGCGAGGCGATCTCACGGGACAGCTCGGTCGTCGCGTCGAGGTGCGCGAACGTCGTCGCCGGGGCCGGGTCGGTGTAGTCGTCGGCCGGCACGTAGATCGCCTGCATCGAGGTGATCGAGTGACCACGCGTCGAGGTGATCCGCTCCTGGAGCGTGCCCATCTCGTCGGCGAGCGTCGGCTGGTAGCCGACCGCCGACGGCATGCGGCCGAGGAGGGTCGAGACCTCCTGGCCGGCCTGGGTGAACCGGAAGATGTTGTCGATGAAGAGGAGCACGTCCTGGCTCTGCACGTCGCGGAAGTACTCCGCCATCGTCAGCGCGGACAGGGCGACCCGCAGGCGGGTGCCCGGCGGCTCGTCCATCTGGCCGAAGACCAGGGCGGTCTGGCCGAGGACCCCGGCCTCCTCCATCTCGACCATGAGGTCGTTGCCCTCACGCGTGCGCTCGCCGACGCCGGCGAACACCGAGACACCGCCGTGGTCGCGCGCGACACGGGCGATCATCTCCTGGATGAGGACGGTCTTGCCGACGCCCGCACCGCCGAAGAGGCCGATCTTGCCGCCGAGCACGTAGGGCGTCAGGAGGTCGATGACCTTGATGCCGGTCTCGAACATCTGGGTCTTGGACTCGAGCTGGTCGAAGGCGGGCGCCTGGCGGTGGATGCCCCAGCGCTCCTTGACGTCGAGGGTCTCGCCCGGCTCGAGGTTGAGGCACACCCCGGTGGTGTTGAAGACCCGGCCGAGGGTGACGTCGCCGACGGGCACGGTGATCGGGCCGCCGGTGTCCTGCACGGCGGTGCCGCGCACGAGGCCGTCGGTGGGCTGCAGCGAGATCGCACGGACCATGTTGTCGCCGATGTGCTGGGCGACCTCGAGGTTCAGCGTGTGCGTCTCGCCGCCGAGCTCGACCTCGGTGGTGAGCAGGTTGTACTGCTCGGGCATCCCGTCGACGGGGAACTCGACGTCGACGACCGGGCCGGTGATCCGGGAGATCCGCCCGACGCCGCCGGGGGCGGGGGGCTGGTACGTCTCGGTGACAGTGGCAGTCATGGTCTCTCTCTCACTCACTTGCTCTCGGCCAGCGCAGTGGCGCCACCGACGATTTCGCTGATCTCTTGGGTGATCTCCGCCTGCCGCGCCTGGTTGTGCAGGCGCGTGTACTTCTTGATGAGCTCCTCGGCGTTGTCCGTCGCCGACTTCATCGCGCGCTGGCGGGCGGCGAGCTCGGAGGCGGCGGCCTGGAGCATGCAGTTGAACAGCCGGGCGTTGACGTACTTCGGCAGGAGCGCGTCGAGCACCTGCCCGGCGCCGGGCTCGAAGTCGTACAGCGGCAGGAGGTCGGCCTCGTCCGGGGCCTCCTCGCCCTCGACGACCTCCAGCGGCAGCAGCCGGATGACCTCGGGCTCCTGGGTGACCATCGAGACGAACCGCGTGAAGACGACGTGGACCTCGTCGATGCCGCCGTTGTCGGTGGCCGTCGTGAAGTCGGCGACGAGCCGCTCGCCGACCTCGCGGGCGACGTCGAAGGTGGGCTTCTCGGAGAACCCGCTCCACTCCGCGGCGAAGTCGCGCCGGCGGAACCTGTAGAACCCGATCACCTTGCGGCCGAGGAGGTAGGGCACGACCTCCTTGCCCTCGTCCCGGAGCCGGGCGATGAGACGCTCGCTCTCCTTGATGACGGCAGAGCTGTAGGCCCCGGCGAGGCCACGGTCGGAGGTCAGAATGACGACCGCCGCGCGGCGCACGTCCTCCTTCTCGGAGGTGAGCGGGTGGTCCTCGTTCGAGAAGGTCGCGACCGCCGAGACCGCACGGGTCAGGGCGCGGGCGTACGGGGTGGACTCCCGCACCGCCTGCTGCGCCTTGACGACCCGCGAGGCCGCCATCAGCTCCATGGCCCGGGTGATCTTCTTCGTCGCACTGACGGACCGGATGCGCTGCCGGTACTCCCGGATCTGCGCTCCCATGTCTTTCCGCCTTTCGTGGTGTCTGTCGGTGGACGCGCGTCAGCGCTTCTGCTTGACGATCTGCTCCTGGTCGGAGTCCATCGCGTCGGCGCCGTCCTCGGCCTCGTCACCGACCGGGACCGCCTCGACGCCGGAGCCGTCGAACAGCTTGTCCTTGAAGGTCTGGACCTCGGCCTCGAGCGCCTGCTCGGTGCCCTCGTCGAACTTGCCCGTCTCGCGGATGGCCGCGAGGAGGTCGGACTTGGTGCGGCGGAGGTGGTCGAGGAACTCACGCTCGAACTTGCGGATGTCCTCGACGGCGACGCTGTCGAGCTTGCCGGTGGTGCCCATCCAGATCGAGACGACCTGCTCCTCGACCGGGAAGGGCGAGGCCTGCGGCTGCTTGAGCAGCTCGACGAGGCGGGCGCCCTTGGCGAGCTGGGCCCGCGAGGCAGGGTCGAGGTCGGAAGCGAACATCGCGAACGCCTCGAGGGCACGGAACTGGGCGAGGTCGAGCTTGAGACGGCCAGCGACGGACTTCATCGCCTTGATCTGGGCCGCACCGCCGACTCGGGACACCGAGACACCCACGTCGATCGCCGGGCGGACGTTGGCGTTGAACAGGTCGGCCTGGAGGTAGATCTGGCCGTCGGTGATGGAGATGACGTTGGTCGGGATGTACGCCGAGACGTCGCCCGCCTTGGTCTCGATGATCGGCAGGCCGGTCATCGACCCGGCGCCGAGGTCGTCGGAGAGCTTCGCGCAGCGCTCGAGCAGCCGGCTGTGCAGGTAGAACACGTCACCGGGGTAGGCCTCGCGGCCCGGCGGGCGGCGGAGCAGCAGCGAGACGGCGCGGTAGGCCTCGGCCTGCTTGGACAGGTCGTCGAAGACGATGAGGACGTGCTTGCCCTGGTACATCCAGTGCTGGCCGATGGCCGAGCCGGTGTAGGGGGCCAGGTACTTGAAGCCGGCCGAGTCGGACGCGGGCGCCGCGACGATGGTCGTGTACTCCATCGCGCCGGCCTCTTCGAGCGTGCCCTTGACGGCGGCGATCGTCGAGCCCTTCTGGCCGATGGCGACGTAGATGCAGCGCACCTGCTTCTCGGGGTCGCCGGTCTCCCAGAACTCCTTCTGGTTGATGATCGTGTCGACCGCGACGGTGGTCTTGCCGGTCTGGCGGTCACCGATGATGAGCTGGCGCTGGCCGCGACCGATCGGGGTCATCGCGTCGACGGACTTCAGGCCCGTCTGCAGCGGCTGGTGCACCGACTTGCGCTGGACGACGGTGGGCGCCTGCAGCTCGAGCGCGCGGCGCTCGTCGCTGGCGATCTCGCCGAGGCCGTCGATGGGGGTGCCGAGCGGGTCGACAACGCGGCCGAGGAAGCTGTCGCCGACGGGGACCGAGAGGACCTCGCCCGTGCGCTTGACCTCCTGGCCCTCCTCGATGGCGCTGAAGTCACCGAGGATGACGACGCCGATCTCGTGGACGTCGAGGTTCAGGGCGAGGCCCAGCGTGCCGTCCTCGAACTCGAGCAGCTCGTTGGTCATCGCCGAGGGCAGCCCCTCGACGTGCGCGATACCGTCACCCGCGTCCGTGACGCGGCCGACCTCCTCGCGCGCGGCGACGCCGGGCTCGTAGGACCGCACGTAGCTGTCCAGCGCGTCCCGGATCTCGTCCGGACGGATCGAGAGCTCCGTCATGTCTGATCTTCTCCTCGGTCACCGGCCCCTCGTGGGGCCGAAGTTCGGTGTGGGTGGTGCGGATGCAGTTGTGGGTGGTCGCGGGCGACCGGTCAGCCCCCGGCGATGTGCCGTCGGGCCTCGTCGAGGCGGCGGAGCACGGTGCCGTCGACGACCTCGTCGGCGACCTGCACCCGGATGCCGCCCATGACCGTGGGGTCCTGGACGACCTGGAGCGTGACGGCCTTGCCGTAGTGCGCCTCGAGGGCGCTGCGCAGGCGGGCCTGCTGCTGCTCGTCGAGCGGAGCGGCGACCGTGACGAGCGCCGTCAGCTCGTCCCGACGACGCGACGCGAGGGCGAGGTACGCCTCCATGACGCGGTCGAGCCGGCGACCGCGGGGCACGCGGACCGCCTGCTCGGCGAGCCGGACCGTCTCGGGGGCGGTCTTGCCGTCGAGCAGCGAGCGGACGAGGCCCGCCTTGCCGTCGGTGTCGGTGTTGCGGCTCGAGAGCGTGTCGCGCAGGGCGGGGTCGCCCGCGACGATCCGCTCGAAGCGGAACAGCTCGTCCTCGACGCGGTCGATGCGGCCGGTGCCCTCGGCGTTGGCGAGCAGCGCCTGGACGGCGAGGCTCTCGAGGGTGTCGCCGAGGTCGCGCTCGGCGGCCCAGCGCTGGCCGACGACGACCGCGACGAGGTCGAGCGCCGCGTCGCCGACCTTGCCGCCGAAGAGCGAGCGGGCCAGACCGGCCTTCGCGTCGTTCTCCCGCGACGGGTCGGCGAGCGCGCGCCGCAGCGAGGCGGTGCCCTCGACGACGCCGGTCACCGCGAACAGGTCCTCGGCGAGGGTGGTGCCGTCCGGGCTCGCGGCCAGGGCGGCCTCGAAGGCCTCCTGGGACGCGCGGGCGGCACCGCGGGACGATCCACGCATCAGACGTCCTGCCCGGCCGGGGTGACCTTCTCGGGCGTGATGTCGCCGGCCTCGAGCTCGCTGAGGAAGCGGTCGACGATGCCCTTCTGGCGCACCTCGTCCTCGAGGGACTCGCCGACGATCTTGCTCGCGAGAGCGGTCGACAGGGCGCCGACCTCCTGCCGGAGCTGGACGACGGCCTGCTGCCGCTCGGCCTCGACCTGACGCTTGGCCGACTCGGTGATGCGGGCGGCCTCGGCTTGGGCCTGGGCCCGCATCTCCGCGACGATCTGAGCGCCCTGCTCGCGAGCGGACTCGCGCAGCTCGTTGGACTCGGCGCGAGCCTCGGCGAGCTGGGCCGTGTACTTCTCGAGGGCCTCGCGGGCCTCGGCCTGGGCCTGCTCGGCCTGCTGCATGCCACCTTCGATGGCGGCGGCCCGCTCCTCGTAGAGCTCCTCGAGGCGCGGCACGACCTTCGTCTTGTACAGCCAGTAGAGGATGCCGAAGGCGATGAGGCCGATGACCATCTCGGCCGGGTGCGGCAGCAGCGGGAAACCGGACGGGAAGCCGGTGGTCTCGCCTGCGGCGGCCAGGGAAGCGATGTACACGTCGCGTCCTATCTGTCGATGCTCGGACTAGGGCAGGAGACGGTCTGCGTCAGCCCTGGAAGACGAAGGCGAAGACGAGACCGAGGATCGCGAGGGCCTCGGTGATCGCCATGCCGGTGAAGGCGATGGTCTGGAGCATGCCGCGAGCCTCGGGCTGGCGCGCGACGCCGTTGATGTAGGCGGCGAAGATCAGACCGACACCGATGCCGGGGCCGATCGCGGCGAGGCCGTAGCCGAGGTACGCGATGTCACCCGTGACCTCGGCGGCAACGATGCTGTTCATGCTGACTGTTCCTTTCGGTGGCGCCGGGCCGGTCCCGGCGTCGGGGTGTTCTGGGTCGTGCTACCGGACGGTGCCGGGGGTCAGTGGTGCTCGCTCACGGCGTCGCTGATGTACAGGGCCGCGAGGAGCGTGAAGATGAAGGCCTGGAGGAACTCGATGAGGAGCTCGAAAAAGGTCATCGCGATCGAGAACGCGAACGCCAGGACTCCGGAGAACTGGAGGAAGATGTTGCCCCCGTGGAGCAGCAGGTACTCGCCGCCGAGGATGAAGACGAGCAGCATGAGGTGCCCGGCGAGCATGTTGCCGAAGAGTCGCAGCGCGAGCGTCAGCGGCCGGATGATGAAGTACGTGAGGAACTCGAGCACGAAGAGGATCGGCTTGAGCCAGCCCGGCAGGCCCGGCGGGATGAGGGACTTGAAGTACGGCAGGACGCCGTGCTTCCGGCGGATCGCGACGGTGTGGTACGTGATGTACACGATGAGCGTGAGGACGATCGGGATGCCGACCCGGCTCATCGTCGGGAACTGGATGAACGGCACGATCCCGAACAGGTTGTTCACGAGGATCAGCGTGAACAGGGTGAGCAGCAGCGGGACGAACTGGAGGAAGTCCTTGCTCCCGATGATGTCGCGGCCGATCGTGTTGCGCACGAAGTTGTACGAGCCCTCGACGAGGAACTGGTTCTTGCTCGGCACGACCGTGAGCTTGCGGGTGGCGCCGACGTAGAACCACGCGAGGAGCGCGACCGAGATGAGGAGGACGATCGCGGGACGGGTGATGGTCCAGGGACCCTCGCCGTCGAGCGGGATGATCGGCCACCAGAAGCTCGAGACACCGGGGGTGACGAAGCCTTCCTCACCGCCTGCGGCGGTCGCGACGGTGGCAGGCAGCCAGCTAGCGGAGACCACGCTCGGGCTCACACCTTCTCCTCGGGGATGTCACGGGCGCCGACGACGGGCGCTCGGGTGGACGCGACGTACGCTACCCGACCCTCACGGGTGGGTGCGACGCCGGGACCAGCGGCCGGGACCGGGCTCACCGCGGATCCGCGGAGTTGTCGGCCGGCTGGTCGTAGATGGGCAGCCGGGCCGCTCGCAGCGCCCGGAAGGCGAAGGCCTGCCAGGCGAGGGTGACGCTCAGGGCCGTGACGCCCAGGGCCAAGCCGTCGACCCAGGAGGCCCCGCGGAAGATGTAGATGAACAGCAACAGGACGATGACCTGGCCGAGGTAGACCGTCATCGCGACCGCGAAGAAGGCGTGCGGGCTGGCGCTGCGGACGAGCCGGCTCAGCAGGAACATGCCGGAGGCGAAGAAGAGGACGGCGACCACCACACCGAGCAGCCCGCCGGCCACCGCGTCACTCCCCCGCACCAGTGCCAGGACTGCGACCGCCAGGAGGCCTGCGCCGCTGGCCGGGACCAGGGCCCCGCGCAGCATGACCGCGAACGGCGCACCGGGTGCGGTGGCGGGGGGCGTGCTGGGGTCGGTCATCGACGATCGGCCTCTTCGGGGGGTCGTGGCGGAGGAGCTCCGGACGGCTTGTGAAAGTTATCACAAGCCCTCGGGGGCGGCAACGTCGCAGGTCAGACCCTGCGGGCCAGCACCACCCAGATGGTGCGGGCGATGATCTCGAGGTCGAGGATGGGCGACCAGTTGACGAGGTACTGCAGGTCGTAGCCCAGCTTGTACTCGGCGTCGGTGTGGTACCGGCCGTGGATCTGGGCGAGCCCGGTGAGCCCCGGTGGCACCTCGTGCCGGCGGGTGTAGCCCGCGATCTCCTTCTCGAAGCCCGCGGTGAGCTCCGGACGCTCCGGGCGCGGCCCCACGACGGACATCCGCCCGGTGAGGATGTGCAGGAGCTGGGGCATCTCGTCGGCCCGGGTCGCGCGCACCCACCGGCAGGCCGGGATGACCCGGGGGTCCCCCGACCCCGACAGCTGGGCGCCTCCGACGGCCTCGGCGTCGACGCGCATCGTGCGGAACTTGATCATCTCGAACGTCGTGCCGCCGGCCCCGACGCGGGTCTGCCGGTAGAGCAGCGGTCGTCCGGCGACGATGAGCTGGTGCAGCGCCACCCCGGCCAGCAGCTGGATCCAGATCGGGGCGGTGAGCACCACGAGCGAGAGGTCGAGGAGGCGCTTGAAGTGCCGTTGCGACGGCGCCATGGTCTGGGGCATGAGGAGGACGAACGGCAGGCCCGCCACCTCGCGGAGCCGGGACAGCCCGAACAGCGTCTCGCGGCCCCCGACCCGGAGCAGGACGGTCACGTCCTGCCGGTCGAGCCGGCCGATGGTGCGCGGGTACCAGAGGTCGAGCCACGCGGCGGAGAGCAGGAGGACGTCGGTGGCGTCGGTGCGTTCGACGACGTCGACGACGGCATGCGGGTCGTCGACCTCGGCGACGACCCGCAGGTCGGAGCCGTTGACCGCGACGTGCTGGCGGGCGAGCTCGATGTCCTGGGCGGTCCCGGCGAGCACCACCCGCGGTGGCCCCTCCCGCCGGGTCCGCAGCGCGTGCACGATCGCGCGGTTGATCGCGACCGCGATCCCCGCAAGGACGATGACGGCGATGAGGTTGGGGATGGGGAACGGCAGGGCACGCCCGATGAGCGAGCCACGCTGGCGGAGCAGCCCGCTGAGGGCGAGGTTGAGGAGGGCGACGAAGCTGCCCGCGGCGAGCGAGAGCCGGGCCGCCCGCGGCAGCACCGCCGAGCCCCCGAGCCGGGGCTCACGCTCGTACAGCCCACCGAAGTAGTAGGCGAACAGGAAGATGAGCGAGGAGACCCCGAAGGAGACGAGGTAGGCCACGAGCGGGTAGGTGGGCCACGGCGGCGCTCCGTAGCGCCACACCATCGTGAGCACCGAGAGCCCGAAGACGGCGATGCCGTCGAGGAGCATGACGAGCCGGAAGCCCCGCCGGTTGAGCCGGGTGAGCAGTCGCGGCTCCGGCTCGGGCGGGGGTGTCGGGTCGGTCACGGGTGGCAGGCTCCGGCGCGGCCTCAGGCGGGCCGCGGGTAGGCGGGGAAGGCGCCGACGAGCTCGGTCACCTGGGCCCGCACCTCGCGCGAGACCTCGTGCTCGGGGTCGGCGTCACCGTCGACCACGGCCCGCGCGATGAGGCCCGCGACCGTGCGCATCTGGTCCTCGCCCATCCCCTGCGTCGTGACGCACGGCGTGCCCACCCGGATGCCCGAGGCGATGCCCGGCTTCTGCGGGTCGAAGGGGATCGCGTTCTTGTTCAGGGTGATCCCGGCGGCGTCGCAGCGCGCCTCGGCGTCGACCCCCGTGACGTGCACGCCCTGGAGGTCGTGCAGCGACAGGTGGGTGTCGGTGCCGCCGGTGGTCGGCCGGATGCCCGCCTCGCCGAGGGACTCCGCGAGGACCTTCGCGTTGGCGATCACCTGGCGGGTGTAGGCGGCGTACTCCGGCGTGGCGCACTCCTTGAAGTTGACCGCCTTCGCGGCGATCGAGTGCATCTGCGGCCCGCCCTGCATCATCGGGAAGACGGCCTTGTCGATGGCGGTGCGGAACTCCTCGCGGCACACGATGGCCCCGGAGCGCGGCCCGCGCAGCACCTTGTGCGTCGTGAACGACACGACGTCGGCGTGCGGCACCGGGCTGGGGATGGCCCCACCGGCGACGAGGCCGATGAAGTGGGCCGCGTCGACCCAGAAGACCGCTCCGACCTCGTCGGCGATGGCGCGGAACCGCGCGAAGTCGATGAGACGCGGGATGGCCGACCCGCCGGCGAGCAGGACCTTGGGCCGGTGCTCCTTGGCGAGCCGCTCGACCTCGTCGTAGTCGATGTCCTCGGTGTCCTTGTCGACGCCGTAGTGCACGGCGTCGAACCACTTGCCGGAGAACGAGACCTTCGAGCCGTGGGTGAGGTGGCCGCCGTGCGGCAGGCTCATCGCGAGCAGGGTCTCGCCCGGCTTGAGGAACGCGCCGTAGACGGCCTGGTTGGCGCTGGCGCCGGAGTGCGGCTGGACGTTGGCGTGGTCGGCACCGAAGAGGGCCTTGCACCGGTCGATGGCGAGGTTCTCGGCGATGTCGACCTCGGCGCAGCCGCCGTAGTAGCGACGGCCGGGGTAGCCCTCGGCGTACTTGTTCGACAGCGTCGAGCCGAGCGCGGTGAGGACCTCCGGGCTCGACAGGTTCTCGCTGGCGATGAGCTGGAGGCCGCCCCGCAGCCTCGCGAGCTCGCCGGTGAGCACCCCCGCGACCTCGGGGTCGAACGCCTGCAGGGCGTCGAAGTCGGACCCGTAGAACGTCTCAGTCATCGTCGGTGCTCTCCCGCGGTTCGCTCTCGGTGGGCGCGTCGGTCTCGGCGCCCGGTTCGCTCTCGTGGCCCGCCAACTCTAGGGCGTCGGCGCGGGAGCGCTCGACGACGGCCATCACCTGCTCCTCGGACAGCGCCCCGAGGCGCAGGATGACCGGCTCCTCGCGGGTGCAGTCGACGATCGTGGAGGCCAGGCCTCCGGTGACGGGCCCGCCGTCGAGGTAGTACTCGACCGTGGCCCCCAGCTGGCTGGCGGCCTCGACGACGGTGCGGCTGGCCGGATGGCCGGTGCGGTTGGCGCTGCTGACGGCCAGCGGGCCCACCTCGGTGAGGAGCGCGAGCGCGACCTCGTCATCGGGCATCCGGAGGGCGACGGTGCCGCCGGTGTCGCCGAGGTCCCACGCCAGGGAGGGCTGCGCCTGGAGGACCACGGTGAGCGGGCCGGGCCAGAACTCCCGGATGAGGGCGCGGGCGTACTCGGGCACGCTCGTCGCGAGCCCCTCGACCGTCCGCGGCTCGGGCACGAGCACCGGCGGCGGCATGTCCGAGCCGCGGCCCTTGGCGGCGAGCAGCTCGCGCACCGCCTCCGGGGAGAACGCGTCGGCGCCGATGCCGTAGAGGGTGTCGGTGGGCAGGACGACGAGGCGCCCGTGGCGCACGCCCTCGGCGGCCTTGGGGATCGCGTCGGCGCGGCCCTGCGGGGTCGTGCAGTCGAAGACCGGACTCATGGGCTCAGCCTAGGTGCACGGGATTCGTCGGCATCGGAGGCCGCGAGGGGCGGTCCGTGCCCCTAGGGTCATGACACCCCGGTGGGCGACCGATCGCCCGCCACGGACGGAAGTAGAGGTGACACCCATGCGTGGTTCCGGTCTGATCTGGACGATCGTCGGAGTGCTGCTCATCATCGCGCTGCTGATCTTCATCCTCGGCCGCGCCTGACGGGTCCGCCCGACGGGTCCGGTCGAGAAGTGGCCGGCCTCGTTGCGGCACCGCATCAGTCCGTGCGCGTGGTCCGGACCGCCGTCGTGGCACGCGGCCGGCCCGCGAGGTCCTCGTGGTCGCGCACGTCCGTCCACCCCCCGGCCGCCTCGAGCGCGGCCGGGAGAGTGCTCCCCTGGGTGTCGGCGTGCTCCATGACGAGCACTCCGCCCGGCCGCAGGAGCACCGCGGCACGCGCCGCCACCGCGAGGGGCACGGCCAGCCCGTCGGCCGAGCGGCCGTAGAGCGCCACCTCCGGGTCGTGGTCGCGCACCTCGGGGTCCACCGGCACCGCCCCGTCCGGGATGTACGGCGGGTTGCTCACGACGACGTCGACCTCGCCCGCGAGGTCCGCGAAGGCGGTCCGCGCGTCACCGAGCCGGATCTCGACGTCGAGCCCGAGCCGGTCCCGGTTCGCCACGGCCCAGCCGTGCGCGAGGTCCGACAGCTCCACCGCGTGGACGCGGGCGGCCGGGACCTCGTCCTTGACGGCGAGCGCGATCGCCCCCGACCCGGTGCACAGGTCGACGACGAGCGGGGCCTCCCCCGCCGCCACGGCCGCCTCGACGGCCAGCCCGGCGGCCACCTCGGTCTCCGGGCGCGGCACGAAGACCCCCGGCCCCACCGCGAGGGTGAGCCGGCGGAAGAACGCACGGCCGGTGAGGTGCTGCAGCGGAACGCGGGCGAGCCGCTCCCCGACGAGGGCGTCGTAGGTGTCGAGGAAGCGCGGGTCCACCGGGTCGCGCAGCACCATCCGGCGGCGCACGTCCGCCGCGTCCGACCCGAGCGCGAAGGCGGCGAGCTCCACGGCGTCGGCCTCGGGCGAGGCGATGCCCTCGTCCACGAACGCCGCACGCGCGTGCGTCACCGCCGCGTGGAGCGTCGCCCGCGGGCTGGTCATCGGTCCGCGATGGCCGCGAGCCGGGCCGCCTCGTCGGCGTCGACGGCCGACCGGATCACCGGGTCGAGGTCGCCGTCGAGGACCGCGTCGAGGTTGTGCGACTTGTAGCCGGTGCGGTGGTCGCTGATCCGGTTCTCGGGGAAGTTGTAGGTCCGGATCCGCTCGGAGCGGTCCACGGTGCGCACCTGCACGGCGCGGGCGTCGGCGTCGGCGGCGTGCCGCTCGTCCATCGCGATCTGGTGGAGCCGAGCCCGCAGCACCCGCAGCGCCGCCTCGCGGTTCTGCAGCTGGCTCTTCTCGTTCTGGCAGGAGACGACGAGGCCGCTCGGCAGGTGCGTGATCCGGACGGCCGAGTCGGTCGTGTTGACGCTCTGCCCGCCCGGCCCGCTGGACCGGAACACGTCGATCCGCAGGTCGTTGGGGTCGATGGTGACCTCGACCTCCTCGGCCTCGGGCATGACCCAGACCCCGGCGGCGGAGGTGTGGATGCGGCCCTGGCTCTCGGTGACGGGCACCCGCTGCACCCGGTGGACCCCGCCCTCGTACTTGAGCAGCGCCCAGGGCGCCTCGCCGGGCTGCGGGGTGCCGCGCGACTTCACCGCGACCTTGACGTCCTTGTAGCCCCCGAGGTCGGACTCGGTGGCGTCGAGCACCTCGGTGCGCCAGCCGCGACGCTCGGCGAAGCGCAGGTACATCCGCAGCAGGTCCCCGGCGAACAGGGCCGACTCCTCGCCGCCCTCCCCCGCCTTGACCTCGACGATGACGTCCCGGTCGTCGTCGGGGTCGCGGGGCACGAGCAGCCGCCGGAGCCGGGCCTCGGCGTCGGCCAGGGCGGCCTCGAGCGCGGGGACCTCGGCGGCGAAGCCCTCGTCCTCGCGCGCCAGCTCGCGGGCGGCCTGGAGGTCGTCCCGGGCCGCGACGTAGGCGTGGTGGGCGGCGACGGTGGGGCCGAGCGCCGCGTACCGCTGGTTGAGCCGGCGGAGCAGCCCGGGGTCGGTCGCGACGGCCGGGTCGCCCATCTCGCGCTCGAGCGCGGCGTGCTCGGCGACAAGAGCCTCGGCGGACTCGAGCATCACGACCTCCTCACCCTTCTCGACATGTCGGGGTCACCCGTAGACACGAGTGCGCCGGCCCGTCCCGAAGGACGGACCGGCGCATCGGTGAAGCTACTTGCCGGCCTTCTTGCCGTAGCGCGCCTCGAACCGGGCCACGCGGCCACCGGTGTCGAGGATCTTCTGCTTGCCCGTGTAGAACGGGTGGCAGTTGCTGCAGACATCGGCGTGGATGACGCCGTCGGCCGCGGTGCTGCGCGTGGTGAACGTGTTCCCGCAGGTGCAGGAGACGGTGGTCTCCACGTAGTTCGGGTGAATGTCCTTCTTCACGATTTCTCCTAGGAGGTCTCCGGGTCGGCAGGCCCAGCACTCTGCTGCAAGCCCGTGGCGCCCCGCCTGCGACCCTCGTGGGGAGGTCGCTCAGGAAACGCGTCTGTGCCGTGAACCGGTCCAGCGGTCAAGTGTGCCAGAGCAGGCACACGGTGACCTAAACGACGGCGAGGAGGCCGGCATTCCGCGGCGCGTCGTCCGCGGCGGGCTCGTGCTGCGGCGTGGGCCACCACAGTTGCACCGAGGTCCCGACGCCGTCGACGCGGGCGACGGTCAGGCGGCCGCCGCAGGACTCGAGCAGGTCTCGCGCGACGAGGGGGTCGACCGACGCACCGGCCCCCGGGCCGGTGTCGGTGACGTCGACCGCGACGCCGTCCGCCTCACGGTGGACGTCGACGGCGACGATGGCGCCCGCCTGGCACGTCGACACCGCCTGCCCGATGACGTCGAGCAGTGCGTCGTCCACGTCGTGCCAGCCGCCGGGGACCACGAGGGGCCCGGACTCCACGTCGACCGACAGCAGGACCCGGCGGGTGCGGGCGACGGCCTGGGCGGAGGCGGCGACCCGGAGCAGGACCGGGGCGAGGTCGACCGCGGTCAGGGAGGCGGTCGGAACGGCGTGGACGGACATGGCTGGTCCTCTCGGGGCTGATGCGGGTGCATCGGGTTCGGGCCCAACCTAGGGACGTGGCCGACCCTGCCGGACCGGGATCGACTCGCGGTGTGGCCGAACAGCCGAGCGGCGCATCACCCGGTTTCCGGGTGGCATCGGCCGTCGGGCGAGGGCGCACCTCGGGCGGGTCCGCGTCTGTAGCGTGCTGGGGATGAGGTACGGAGCCGTCATCCCGTTCGCGTCCGAGCCCGAGTTCGTCGAGCTGGCGCGCGTCGCCGAGCAGGCCGGCTGGGACATGGTCTTCACCTGGGAGGCCGTCTGGGGGAAGGACGCCTGGGCCACGCTGGCCGCGGCGGCGGTCGCCACCGAGCGCATCCGGCTCGGCACGCTGATCACCCCCGCGTCCCGGTACCGGCCCTGGGACCTCGCGTCGCGGGTCGGTTCGGTCGACCGGCTCTCCGGGGGGCGGGTGACGCTCGGGGTGGGGCTCGGGGCGCTGCACGACAACTGGCTCGCGTTCGAGCCCGACGAGAGCCGGGCGGTGCGGGCGGCCAAGCTCGACGAGGGGCTGGCGGTCTACGCCGGCCTCCTCGGTGACCAGCCGTTCGAGTTCCGCGGCGAGCACTGGGCGGCGCGGCCCGTCGAGATGCTGGTGCCGCCTCCTCCGGTGCAGCGTCCGCACCCGCCCGTCTGGTGCGTGGGCGCCCTCGTGCCGGGGCGCGAGCGGCAGCGCTCGCTCGAGCGGGCGGCCCGCTGGCAGGGAGTCCTCCCCACCGTCACCGGCTCCACCCTGGACGACCCAGGGGCTCGGCTCGACCCGCGGAGCCTGCGCGAGATCGTCGACCGCATCCGCACCCTGCGGGACGGGGCGGGGCTGACGATGGACGGCTACGACGTCGTCGTCGAGGGCGACAGCCACGGGAACTTCGGCCACATCCGGCCGCCCGTCGAGCCCTGGCGGGAGGCCGGTGCCACGTGGTGGGTCGAGTCGTGGTGGGACCTCCCCGACTCCGCGCAGGGCGCGGCCGAGACGCGCCGCCGCCTCGAGCTGGGGCCCCCGCGATGACGGGGGCACGGATCCGGCGCGCCACCCGCGCGGACGCCGACGCGCTCGTCGCCCTGCGGGCGCTGATGTTCGAGGCGATGGGGACCGACGCCGCCGCGCTCGCGGCGCCGACGTGGCGGCTCGCCGCCCGCGACTGGTTCTTGGACGCCGTCGACGTGGCGGCGGTGTGGGTCGTCGTCGCCGAGGTCGACGGCGAGGTCGTCGCCGCGGCGGTCGGGGAGGTCACGGCCCTCATCCCCGGGCCCGGCTGCCCCAACGGCTCGGTGGGGCTCATCTCCAACGTCGCGACCCTGCCCGAGCACCGGGGCCGGGGGTTCGCGGCCGCCTGCACCGACGAGCTGCTCGCGTGGTTCCGGGAGCGCACCGACGTCACCCGCGTCGACCTGTTCGCCACCCCGGCGGGGGCGCGCATCTACGGCCCGCGCGGGTTCGTGGCCAACGGCTTCCCGGCGATGCGCTGGAGCCTCCCCCGCTGAGGCACGGGTCGACCGACGAGAACATGCCGTGCCCCCGGGAGGGAGCACGGCATGTTCTCGTCGGTCGACAGGCGGGTGACGTCAGACGTCGTCGTCGTCGAGCTTGATCGAGCTCGTCTGCTGGATCTGGGTGAGGAACTCGAAGTTGTTCTTCGTCTTCTTGATCCGGTCCAGGAGCAGCTCGATGCCCTGCTGGGAGTCGAGCGCGGCCAGGACGCGGCGCAGCTTCCACATGATCTTCAGCTCGTCGGGCGCGAGGAGGATCTCCTCGCGACGCGTGCCCGAGTTGTTGACGTCGACCGCGGGGAAGATGCGGCGGTTGGCGAGCTGCCGGTCGAGCTTGAGCTCCATGTTGCCGGTGCCCTTGAACTCCTCGAAGATCACCTCGTCCATCCGCGAGCCGGTCTCGACCAGAGCCGTCGCGAGGATGGTCAGCGACCCGCCGTTCTCGATGTTGCGCGCAGCACCGAAGAACTTCTTCGGCGGGTAGAGCGCGGCCGAGTCGACACCACCGGAGAGGATGCGCCCGCTCGCCGGTGCGGCGAGGTTGTAGGCGCGCCCCAGCTTGGTGATCGAGTCGAGGAGCACGACGACGTCGTGGCCCATCTCGACGAGGCGCTTGGCGCGCTCGATCGCGAGCTCGGCGACCGTCGTGTGGTCGTCGGCCGGGCGGTCGAAGGTCGAGGAGATGACCTCGCCCTTGACGGCCCGCTGCATGTCGGTGACCTCCTCGGGACGCTCGTCGACGAGGACGACCATGAGGTGGCACTCGGGGTTGTTCGTCGTGATGGCGTTCGCGAGGGCCTGCATGACCATCGTCTTGCCGGCCTTGGCCGGGGCGACGATGAGCCCGCGCTGGCCCTTGCCGATGGGCGCGACGAGGTCGATGATCCGGGTCGTCACGATGCTCTGCTCGGTCTCGAGCCGCAGCCGGTCCTGCGGGTAGAGCGGGGTGAGCTTGCCGAACTCGGGACGCCGGCGGGCGTCGTCGGGCGTCATCGCGTTGACGGTGTCGAGCCGCGCCAGCGGGGTGTACTTCTGCCGGTTGTTGCGCGAGCCGACGGTCTGCTGCTGCGGCTCCTCGCCCTCCCGGGTGGCCTTGATGGCTCCGGTGACGGCGTCGCCCTTGCGCAGGCCGTACCGCTTGACCATCTGCATCGGGACGTAGATGTCGCTGCTGCCCGGCAGGTAGCCCGTCGTCCGGACGAAGGCGTAGCTGTCGAGGATGTCGAGGATGCCGGCCACCGGGACGAGCACGTCGTCCTCGGCGATCTGCAGCTCGCCGTCGGCCTGCTGGCCGCCGCCGCCCGGCTGGTCCTGACCGCGGCGCTTGTCGCGGTTGCGGCCCCGGTTGCGCCGGCGCCGACCCCGGCCGCTGCCGTCGTCGTCGTCGAACGAGCGGTTCTGGTTCCCCTGGTTCTGGTTCCCCTGGTTCTGGCCCCCGCTCTGCTGGTCGCCGCGCTCGCGACGGTCGCGGTTCTGCTGACCGTCCCGGTTCTGCTGGTCGCGGTTCTGCTGACCGTCACGGTTCTGCTGGTCGCGGCCCTGCTGGCCGTCCCGGTCCTGCTGGCCGTCGCGAGCGCGCTCGCCCCGGTCCTGCCGGTCGCGCTCGGCGCGCGGAGCCTCGGCCGGCGGGGCGTCGGCGGTGCGGCGCTCCTCGCGGGCCTCCTGCTCGCGAGCCGGTCGGGCCTGCGACGCGGGGCCGCTCTCGCCGTTCTGGCGGGCCCGGATGGCGGCGACGAGGTCGCCCTTGCGCATCTTGGCGGTGCCGCCGATGCCCATGCTCGAGGCCAGGCCCTGCAGCTCGGCCAGTCGCATCGCGGAGAGTGCTCCGGAGCGGCGCTGCCCGGCAGGTGCCGAGGCCTCGACGGTGGTGTCTGTCACGAAGGATCCTTCCCCTCGCTCGTGGACCGGCTCGATACGCCGGTCTGGTGGAAGAGTTCACGTCGGGCGCGCAGCCGCTACGGCCGCATGTCTCTGCCCATCAGGACGTGGTGAGCGTTCCGCGGCATGGAGCGGGTCGTGGTGACCCGGCATCGGCTGCGGACGCATCTCCACAGTACCACCGCATCGTCGCCGGACCCGCGTGGTCCGCCGAACAGCCCCGTCAGCGCGTCGCGAGGACGGTGACGCAGGCCCCGGTGTCGGGGATCCCCGGCGTGTGCACGCGCCACCCGGCGGGGGCGTGCCCCAGGACCTCCGGCACCCGGTCGCGGAGCGCGAGGACGAGCACGGACGGCCCGGCCCCGGAGATGGCCGCGGCGTGGCCGTCGGCCCGCAGGGCGTCGACGAGGGCCATCGACTCGGGGTAGGAGGGGCGGCGAGCCTCTTGGTGCAGCCAGTCGCGGGTCGCCTCGACGAGGTGCTCCGGCGCCGAGCCGACGGCATGCGCGAGCAGGGCCGCGCGCGCCGAGTTGGCGGCGGCGTCGGCGAGCCGCACCTGCTGCGGCAGCACCGACCGGGCCCGGGCCGTGGACAGCTGGGCCTCGGGGGCGAAGACGACCGGCTCGACCTGCGGGTGCACCGGCAGGCGCACCGTGGTCGTCGCGTCGTCCGGCGAGGTCCACGACAGGGTGACCCCGCCGTAGATGCTCGCCGACGCGTTGTCGGGGTGCCCCTCGAGCCGCGCCGCCAGGGAGTTGGCGGCGTCGAGGTCGACGACGCCGTCGGCCTCGCCCGCGGAGGCCCGCACGAGCGCCAGCGCGGCGACGATGCCGGTGACGATGGCCGTCGCGGACGACCCCATGCCCCGCCCGTGCGGCACGGCGTTGCGGCACCGCAGGCTCAGGCCCGGCGCGGGCTCCACCCCGGCCTCGGCCCAGGCGGTGCGCATCGCACGGTGGACGAGGTGGGACTCGTCGAGCGGGACCGCCCCGGCCCCTTCGCCCTCGACCTCGATGACGAGCCCGGGCCCGGCGGTGACCGTCGCGGTGCACTCGTCCCACACCCCGAGGGCGCAGCCCACGGAGTCGAAGCCCGGCCCGAGGTTGGCGCTGCTCGCCGGCACCCGCACCCGCACCGACGCCCCCGGGCGGAGCACCTCGCTCACCCGTCGAGCCCCAGGGCGGCCGCGACCGAGTACGCGTCGACCGGGACCCGCACCGGCTCGACGTCGGAGCCGTCGGCGGTGCGCAGCGCCCACTGGGGGTCCTTGAGCCCGTGCCCGGTGACGGTGCACACGATCGTCACGCCCTCGGGGACCCGGCCGGCGCGGTGCATCTTCAGCAGGCCGGCGATGCTCGCTGCCGAGCCGGGCTCGACGAACACGCCCTCGGTGGAGGACAGCAGCCGGTGCGCGGCGAGGATCTCGTCGTCGCTCACCATGTCGATGAGGCCGCCGGACTCGTCGCGCGCGGCCTCGGCCTGGCGCCACGACGCGGGGTTGCCGATCCGGATCGCGGTCGCGACGGTCTCGGGCTCGTCCACCGGGTGACCGAGGACGATCGGTGCCGCGCCCGCGGCCTGGAAGCCCCACATCTGCGGCCGGTGGTTGGCGACCGGCTCGAGGAGCTCGCCGCTCAGACCCGGTGTGGGAGAGGCGTACTCGGAGTACCCACGCCAGTAGGCGGTGATGTTGCCGGCGTTGCCGACGGGCAGGACGTGGATGTCGGGGGCGTCGCCGAGCGCGTCGACGACCTCGAACGCGGCCGTCTTCTGACCCTCGATGCGCGCCGGGTTGACGGAGTTGACGAGCTCGACCGGGTAGGACTCGGCGAGCTTGCGGGCCACGGTGAGGCAGTCGTCGAAGTTGCCCTCGACCTGGATGAGGGTGGCGCCGTGGGCGATTGCCTGGCTCAGCTTGCCCATCGCGATCTTGCCGTCGGGGACGAGCACGGCGCAGGTCATCCCGGCCTTGACGGCGTACGCCGCCGCGCTCGCGGAGGTGTTGCCCGTGCTGGCGCAGATGACGGCCTTGGCGCCGGAGAGCTTGGCCGCCGAGATGGCCGCGGTCATCCCGCGGTCCTTGAAGGAGGCCGTCGGGTTCAGACCCTCGTACTTGACGTAGACGTTGGCCCCGGTGAGCTCGGAGAGCCCCTCGCACGGGATGAGCGGCGTCCCGCCCTCCAGGAGGGTCACCACGGGCGCGCCGGCGAGGCTGGGCAGCCGCTCGGCGTACTCGCGCAGGACCCCGCGCCACTGGTGGGCCATCGTCAGGCTCCTTCCACGCGCATGACGGAGGCGACGTCGTCGACGGCGTCGAGCGCCGCGAGCGCGTCGACGGTCGCCGCCAGGGATGCGTCGCTGGCCCGGTGCGTGACGATGATGAGCTTCGCCCGGCCCTGCTCGCCGGGGGCCGCCTGCTGGCGGACGGTCTCGATGGACACGCCGTGCTCCGCGAAGGCCGCGGCGACCTGCGCGAGCACTCCAGGGCGGTCGGCCACGTCGAGGCTGATGTGGTACCTCGTGACCGCCCGGCCCATGTCGACGACGGGCAGGTCGGCGTAGGCGGACTCCCCCGGCCCGCGGCCGCCGGCCACCCGGTGGCGGGCGACGGCGACGACGTCGCCGAGGACGGCGGAGGCGGTGGGGTCGCCACCGGCGCCGCGGCCGTAGAACATCAGCTCGCCCGCGGCCTCGGCCTCGACGAAGACGGCGTTGAACGCCTCGCGGACGCTGGCGAGGGGGTGCGAGCGCGGGACCATCGCCGGGTGCACGCGCACGCTGACGGCGTCGGCGCCGTCGGCGGTGACCCGCTCGCAGATGGCGAGCAGCTTGACGACGCAGTCGTTCTCGCGGGCGGCGCGGATGTCGGCCGCCGTCACCTCGGTGATGCCCTCGCGGTGCACGTCCGCGGCCGAGACCCGGGTGTGGAAGGCCATGCTCGCGAGGATGGCGGCCTTCGCGGCGGCGTCGAACCCCTCGACGTCGGCGGTGGGGTCGGCCTCGGCGTACCCGAGCGCCTGGGCCTCCTCGACGGTCTCGGCGAACCCGGCGCCGGACACGTCCATCTTGTCGAGGACGAAGTTCGTCGTGCCGTTGACGATGCCCATGATCTTGCGGACGTGGTCGCCGGCGAGCGACTCCTGGACCGGGCGCAGGATGGGGATGGCGCCGGCGACGGCGGCCTCGTAGTAGACGTCGACACCGTACCGTGCGGCGGCCTCGAAGAGCGTCGGGCCGTCCTCGGCGAACAGGGCCTTGTTCGCCGAGACCACCGAGGCGCCGTGCTCCATGGCCCGCAGGATCAGCCCGCGGGCGGGGTCGATGCCGCCGATGACCTCGATGACGACGTCGGCCCGGGCCACGAGGTCCTCGGCGTCGGCGGTGAAGAGCGCGGGGTCCACGGGGACGTCCGGGTGGGGCCGCTGCGGGCGCCGGACCGCGATGCCGACGAGCTCGAGGGGGGCCCCGCACCGGGCCGCGAGGTCGTCCGCCTGCTCGGTGAGCATCCGGGCGACCGAGGACCCGACGACGCCGCAGCCGAGCAGGGCGACGCGCAGGGGGGCACCGGGTTCGTGCGCCATGGTGGGTGGGGTCTCCTCGGTCTCGGGGCTCACGCGTCCGCCACGTCGAGGGCGAGCAGGTCCTCGATCGTCTCACGGCGGACGACGACCCGGCTGCGGCCGCCACGCACCGCGACGACGGGCGGGCGGGGGGTGTGGTTGTACTGGCTCGACAGGCTGCGGCAGTAGGCGCCGGTGCCGGGGACGGCGATGAGGTCACCGGGGCCGACGTCGGCCGGCAGGTACTCGTCGAGGACGACGATGTCGCCGCTCTCGCAGTGCCGGCCGACGACCCGGGCCAGCACCGGGGGCGCCTCGGACCTGCGGTTGGCCAGCGTGCACGAGTAGTCGGCCTCGTAGAGCGCCGGGCGCGCGTTGTCGCTCATCCCGCCGTCGACGGCGACGTAGGTGCGGGCGTGGCCGCCGCCGAGCTCGACCCGCTTGACGGTGCCCACCTCGTAGAGGGTGAAGGTGCTCGGGCCGACGATGGCGCGCCCCGGCTCGACCGAGACGCGCGGCACCCGGGTGTTGTCGCCGTCGCCGAGGGCCTTGAACTCGCGCTCGACGATGCCGGCCAGCTCGGCCGCGAGCACGTCGGGCGGCAGGGGCGTGTGCTGCGAGGTGTACGCGACGCCGTAGCCGCCGCCGAGGTCGATCTCGGGCATCGCGACCCCGTGCTCGGCCTCGACCGCCGCGTGCAGCCCGACGAGCCGGTGCGCGGCCGCCTCGAAGCCGCTGGTGTCGAAGATCTGGCTGCCGATGTGGCTGTGCAGCCCGCACACCTCGACCGCGTCGGGGTGCTCGAGCAGGCGGGTGACGGCCGCCATCGCCTCGCCGCCCGCGAGGCTGAACCCGAACTTCTGGTCCTCGTGCCCGGTGGCGATGAACTCGTGGGTGTGCGCCTCGACCCCGACCGTGACCCGGACCATGACGCGCGCGCGCACCCCGAGCTCGCGGGACAGCGTGACGACCCGCTCGATCTCGTGGAAGGAGTCGACGACGATCCGCCCGACGCCGTACTCGAGGGCGTCGCGCAGCTCGGCGACGCTCTTGTTGTTGCCGTGGAAGGCGATCCGCTCGGGCGGGAACGCCACGCGGGTGGCCACCGCCAGCTCGCCCCCGGTGCACACGTCGAGGTGCAGCCCTTCGTCGCGGACCCACTGGGCGACGGCGGTGCACAGGAAGGCCTTGCCGGCGTAGTAGACGTCGGCGCCGCCGAAGCGCTCGAACGCTGCGGCGAAGCCGTCGCGGAAGGCCCGTGCCCGGATGCGGAAGTCGTCCTCGTCCATGACGTAGGCCGCGGTGCCGTGCCGCTCGGCGAGGGTGACGACGTCGACGCCGGCGACGGTCAGCCGCCCCTCGGCGTCCCGGGCCACCGACGAGGCCCACAGCTGCGGCAGCAGCTCCATGACGTCGCCGGGGTACGGGAGGTACAGCGGGGGGCCGCCGTAGCCCTCCGCGTGCAGGGCACCGGCCTCGTGCGCGCGCATCGGTCAGCCCCTCACATCCGGTCGGGGGCGCTGACGCCGAGGAGGTCGAGGCCGTTGGCGAGGACCCGGCCCGTCGCGTCGTTGAGCCACAGCCGGGTCCGGTGCAGGTCGGTGATCTCCTCGTCGGCGTTCTGCGGCCGGACGCGGCACGTGTCGTACCACTTGTGGAAGCGCGCGGCGAGCTCCTCGAGGTACCGGGCGACGCGGTGCGGCTCGCGCAGGTGCGCCGCCTGGGCCACGACCCGGGGGAAGTCGCCGAGCGCGGCGAGCAGGGTCGCCTCGGTGGGGTCGGTGAGCAAGGCGGCGTCGAAGCCGTCGGCGCGGTGCACGCCGTCGTCGGCGGCGAGCCGAGACACGTTGGCCGTCCGGGCGTGGGCGTACTGGACGTAGAAGACCGGGTTGTCGTTGGTCTGCTTGCGCAGCTCCTCGCCGTCGAGCGAGAGCGGGCTGTCGGCGGGGTACCGGGCGAGCGAGTAGCGGATGGCGTCGGTGCCGATCCAGCCGATGAGGTCGCGCAGCTCGATGATGTTGCCGGCCCGCTTCGACAGCTTCGCGCCGCCGAGGTTGACGAGCTGGCCGATGCGGACCTCGATGTTGTGCTCGGGGTCGTCGCCCGCGCAGGCGACGATGGCCTTGAGCCGGTTGATGTACCCGTGGTGGTCCGCCCCGAGCAGGTAGACCTTCTCGTCGAAGCCGCGGTCCTTCTTGCTGAGGTAGTACGCGGCGTCGGCGGCGAAGTACGTGGGCTCGCCGTCGGCGCGGATGAGCACCCGGTCCTTGTCGTCGCCGAAGTCGCTGGTGCGCAACCACACCGCGCCACCGTCGTCGTACACGTGGCCCTGCTCGCGGAGCCGCGCGACGGCCTGCTCCACGGCTCCCCCGTCGTGCAGCGCCTTCTCGGAGAACCAGACGTCGAAGTGGACCCCGAAGTCGGCGAGGGTGTCCTTGATGTCCTGGAGCTGGGCGGCGTAGCCGAGGTCGCGGGCGTGCGCGAGGGCCTCGGCGGGTGGGAGTGCGCACAGGTCCGGACGGGCCGCGAGGGCGGTGCGCGCGAGCTCCTCGACGTACTCCCCCGGGTACCCGCCCTCGGGGGTCGGCTCCCCCACGGCGGCCGCGAGGACCGACGCGGCGAACTTGTCCATCTGGGCGCCGGCGTCGTTGATGTAGTACTCGGTCGCGACCGTCGCTCCCGAGGCCTTGAGCAGCCGGGCCATCGCGTCACCGAGTGCCGCCCACCGGGTGTGCCCGAGGTGCAGCGGACCTGTGGGGTTGGCCGAGATGAACTCGACGTTGATGACGTGGCCCGCCTCGGAGTCGTTGCGGCCGTAGGCCTCTCCCGCCTCGACGATGCTGCGGGCGAGCTCGCCGGCGGAGGCGGCGTCGAGGGTGATGTTGAGGAAGCCCGGCCCGGCGACGTCGACGGCCTTGACCCCCTCGAGGGCCGCGACCCGGGCGGCGAGCACCTGGGCGAGCTCGCGGGGCGGCACGCCGGCGCCCTTGGCGAGCTGGAGGGCGATGTTCGTGGACCAGTCCCCGTGGTCGCGGTTCCGCGGACGCTCCACCCGCACCTCGTCGGGCACCGGGACGGCGAGGTCCCCGGAGTCGACGGCGGACTGGAGGGCACCGCGGATGGCGGCTGCGAGCTGTTCGGGGGTCACCCGCCCGAGTTTATCGGCGGCGCCGGTGGGGCCGACCGCCCGCCACCAGCCGTGAGACGGTCTCGATGACCTCGTCCGGGTCGAACGGCTTGGAGAGGAAGGCGTCGAACCCGGCGCCGGCGACCTCGGGCAGCTCGGTCTCTGAGGTCGCGGCGGTGAGGAGGACGACCGGGACGTCGTCGAGCCGCGGGTGGGACCGGATGGCGGCGATGGCCCACCAGCCGTCGTGCGGCGACATCTGCTGGTCGAGCAGGATCAGGGCGGGGATGGGGTTGACGGGGTCGATGAGGCGCGCCATCGCCTCGCGGCCGTCGGTCGCCTCCTCGACGGCGAAGCCGGCGAGCTCGAGGTTGATCCGCAGGAGTCGACGGATCGCCTCGGTGTCGTCGCAGACGAGGACCAGCGGCGCCGCTCCGGGGTCCTCCTGCCCGGATTGCATGAACCCCAGCCTAGGCTGCTAACCTCGCCGAGCGCCGAGAGTTCGCTGGAGGCGCTTTTGCCCGCCCCCGTAGCTCAGGGGATAGAGCACCGCCCTCCGGAGGCGGGAGCGCAGGTTCGAATCCTGCCGGGGGCACCAAGCCGCAGGTCTCTGACCTGCGGCTTTGCCTTTTCCCGTGCCGGCGCCCCGCCCCCTCAGGGCGAGAGCGGCCCGCCCAGCCCGGCCCACACGAGCCCCGCCAGCAGGCCCAGGACGACCGACGCCGCCGACGCGGACGCGGCCACCCCTGCCGACCAGCGTCGCGGGGCCGCGAGGTCGTCGTCCGGGTCGTCACGGCGCAAGGCCGGTGCCACCCATCGGAGGTAGTAGAAGAGCGACGCGAGGCTGTTGACGAGGACCGCGACCGTCAGCCACGGCATCCCCCCGTCCCAGGCCGCGGTCGCCGTCGTGAGCTTGCCGACGAACACCGCGGTCGGCGGGGTCCCCACCAGGCCGAGCAGCACGGCGACGAGGCCGACGGCCAGCCCGGGCCGCGCGCGCACGAGCCCGGCGTACCCGCCGAGGTCGCGGACCGACGGGAACGCCGTCGTCACCGCGAAGGCCGCGATGTTCGTCACCGCGTACGCCCCGAGGTAGAGCAGCATCGACGGCAGGGCGAGATCGCTGCGTCCGGCCACGGCGACGGGCACGAGCAGGTAGCCGACCTGGCTCACGGTGGACCAGCCGAGCAGCCGCCGCGGGTCGTCCTGCCCGTAGGCGGCCAGGTTGCCCAGCGTCATGCTCGCCACCGCGAGCACCCCGACGAGCAGCCCCCAGTCGAGGGGCCCGGGGAGCGCGACGACGAGCCGGTACAGCGCGACGACCGCCCCGACCTTCGGCACGGTCGTCACGAAGGCGGCGGTCAGCCCGGTCGACCCCTGCGCGGCGTCCGGGACCCAGAAGTGCGCCGGAACGCTGCCCGCCTTGAACGCGAGCCCGGCGAGCACGCCGACGAACCCCGCGCCGACGACCGCCACCGGAGCCTGCGCCAGGGCTCCCGCGAGCTCCGGGTAGGACGTGGTCCCGCCGACCCCGTACAGCAGGGTCACCCCGAGCATCATGAGGATCCCGAAGAGCGCGCCGACGAGGTAGGTCTTCAGCGCCGCCTCGGCCGACCGCGCGGTACGGCCCAGCCCGACGAGCGCGTAGAGCGGGATGCTCGCGAGGAAGAAGCCGACGAGGAGCACGAGCAGGTCGCGGGCGCCCGCGAGGACCAGCGCCCCCGTCGTGGCGAACAGGAGGAGGGCGTAGGTCTCGCTCTCGCGGTCATCGCCTGCGACCTCGTCGGCGGCGAGCGCCAGGACGAGGAGCGTGGCCACGGCGCCGACCACCCGCGCCGTCGTCGTCGCGACGTCGACCGCGAACGCCCCCTCGAAGGCCGTGCCCCCCGCGGAGGCCCCGGCGAGCGCCGCCACGACCGCCGCGACGAGCGCGGCCGCAGCGACGACGCGCAGCGTCCACTGCCGGCGCCGGGGGGTGAACGAGCCGCCGAGCAGGCACACGAGCCCGCCGACGAACAGGAGGATCTCCGGCAGCATCGCGAGCGGCCGCATCGCCATCGAGGAGCCCACGGCGGCTACCGGCCGAGGACGGCGACGACGGTGGTGGCCGCGGGCTCGATGACGTCCAGCAGCGGCCGGGGCACGAGCCCGATGGCGAGCGAGAGCGCGAGCAGGGGCGCGACGGCCCACAGCTCGTGCGCCCGCATGTCGGTGAAGCCGCCCGACCGGCCACGCGTCTCGCCGGTGAAGATCCGCTGGAGGGTCCACAACAGCACCCCCGCGATGACGAGGATCCCGAGCAGGGCGAGCGCGCTGGCCGGGACGGCCGCGATGCTGCCCGTGAAGATCTGGAACTCCGCGATGAACCCCGACAGGCCGGGCAGGCCGAGGGAGGCGAAGGCGGCGACGGCGAAGAGCACCGTCGTGCGAGGCGCGCGGGCGGCGAGCCCGCCGAACTCCGCGATCTCGTACGTTCCCGCGCGGTCGAGGAAGAGCCCCGCGAGCAGGAACAGCGCGGCCGTGACGAGGCCGTGGCTCACCATCTGGGTCACGGCTCCGGTGACGGCGACGCCCCGAGCCTGAGCGGTGTCGGCGGCGACCATCCCCGCGGCACCGACGGCGAGGACGACGTACCCCATGTGGTTGACCGAGGTGTAGGCGATCATCCGCTTGAGGTCGCGCTGCGCGAGCGCGACGAGGGCCCCCCAGAGGACCGAGACGATGCCGACGACGAGGACGACCCAGGCCCACGAGCGCCAGGCGTCCGGGAGCAGGGCCATCCCGAGGCGGACGAAGCCGTACGTGCCGAGCTTGAGGAGCACCCCGGCGAGCACGGCGGAGCCGACCGCGGGGGCGTCGGTGTGGGCCGGGGGCAGCCAGGTGTGGAACGGCACCGTGGGGGTCTTGACGGCGAGCCCGAGGAGGATCGCGCCGAGGACGACGACACCGGCCGTGCCCCTGCCCGCGAAGGGGTCCTGCCGGGCGAGCTCGAGCATGTCGAAGGTGTGCGGGTCGGCGGCGAGGTAGAGCCCGATGAACCCGGCGAGGAGCGCCAGCGAGCCGAGGAAGGTGTAGAGGAAGAAGGTCAGCGCCGAGCGGGCCCGGTCGCCGTGGCCCCAGCCCGCGATGATGACGTACATGCCGACGATCGAGAGGTCGAAGAAGACGAAGAACAGGATGAGGTCGGCGGCGGCGAACAGGCCGAGGCAGACCGCTTCGAGCGCGAGGAACAGGGCCGCCTGGGTCCGCGGCCGGTCGTCGTCGCGGAGCGAGTAGACCGCGCAGGCGAGGAAGACGACCGCCGTCATCGCGACGAGCGGCAGCGAGAGCCCGTCGAGCCCCACGTGGTAGCTGCTGTCGACCCCGGGGATCCACGGGACCTGCTCGTCGAAGGCGAGCGACCCCTCTGCGGGCGTCTCGTACACCCACCACAGCCCCGCGACGAGGGCCACCTCGACGGCCGAGGCCACCACCCACCACCAGCGGGCTGCGGTGGGGCCGACCCCCGGGACGAGCAGCAGGAGCCCGGCGGCAAGGGGGAAGAAGATGGTCAGCGAGAGCACGGTCACCTCACGACGACGAGGAGGACGACACCGACGGCGACGAGCGCGACGGCCTGGACGTAGTACTGGTGGAGCTGCCCGGTCTGCGGGCGGCGGGCGAGCGCACCGGCGCGCCGCACCCGGCGGGCGAGCGCGAGCACCGAGCCGTGCACCCAGCGGTCGTCGGCCCCGGCGGCGCCGCGGCCGAGCATCCCGGTGCCGCGGGCGGCCCGGGTGACGGCGCCCCCGAGGACCGCGTCGTCGGTGGCCGCGGCGCCTCCCGCCACGGCCACGACGCCGCGGGCGATGCCGCCGACACCGCGGGTGATGCGGCCGTCCACGCGGTCGAGGACCCCGGCCACGGCGATCGTGGGCCGGACGAGGACGGCCTGCGCCGCCGCCTCCAGGCCCAGCCAGGAGCGTGCCCAGGCGGGCTGCGGGAGCGGCCGGCGCCACACCGCCGCGGCGACGACGAGGACGAGGGCCGCGGAGCCGGCGAGCTCGAGCCCGCTGGGGTGCGCGACCTCTCCCCCGACGGTCCCGGCGAGGGCCCCCGCCACGGCCGGAACCGCGACGGCTCCGAGAGTCGTGGCCCCGACGGCGAGGACGACGACGGCCGCGGTGAGCGCACCGGGGACCACAGCCCGTGGGGTCTCCTCCTCGCCGCGGTGGGCACGGGCCCGCCGCCGGTCGGCGGTGTCCACCGGAGCCCAGAGCACACGCAGCACGGAGCCGGCGTAGGCCGCGGCCGCGGCCGCACCGAGGAGGCCGACGGCGTAGAGCGCGGGCGACTGCTGCAACGCCGCCGCGAGGACGAGGTCCTTGGTCGCCCACAGCGACAGCGGCGGGGCCCCGGCGAGCGCGAGCAGCGCGACGGTCGCGGCGACCCGCAGGACCGGCCAGCCCCCCACCGTGCCGCGCAGGCCGGCGAGCTGCTTGGTCCCGAGCGCGGCCAGCCAGGCTCCGGCGGCGAGGAAGAGCGCGGCCTTGGTGGCGGCGTGCGCGACGAGGTGCGCGGTACCGGCCGGGACCGAGCCGAGCCCGCCCGCCATGACGACGTACCCCAGCTGGGCGGACGTCGAGGCGGCGAGGAGCTGCTTGAGGTCCCGCTGGCCGACCGCGACCACCCCGAGGGCCACCGTCGTCAGCGCCCCCGCCCAGGCCGCCGCCGGGCCGGCCCAGGACGTCGCCTGCAGCAGCGGGGAGAGCCGGAGCAGGAGGTAGCCGCCCATCGCGACCATCGCCGCGGAGTGCAGCAGCGCGCTGACCGGGCTCGGGCCGTCCATCGCCCGGGACAGCCAGAAGGCGAGGACGAGCTGGGCCGCCTTGCCGAGGGCGGCGACGAGCACCCCCGCAGCGAGGACGTCCCGCCATCCCGGCGCGGCCGACGCGAGGGCGTCGAGGCCGAGCCCGGCACCGCCGGCCAGGGCCGCCGCCGCCGCGACGTAGAGCCCCAGGTCCGCGGCGCGGGTCGTGACGAAGGCGGTGAGCCCCGACCCCACGCGGCGGTCGTCCCGCCAGGCGAAGCCGATGAGGGCGTAGGAGGTCGCCCCCATCACCTCCCAGGCGAGCAGCAGGGCGGGCAGCGTCGTCGCCGTGACGGTGAGCAGCGCCGCCGAGACGAACACGAGCATGAAGCCGTGGAAGCGGGCGCGGGACTCCCCCACGTCGGCCGCGCCCGCGAGCAGCACGAGCGCCGCGACGACGGCCACCGTCGGGGCGACCACGGCGGCGAGGCCGTCGACACCCAGCCCGAGGTCCGCACCGGCGACGAACGGCACGGCCACCGACGGCCGCGCGAGGGCCACGACGACCGCGAGCACCGCGGCCAGCGCCGCCGTCCCGACGCCGAGCACCGGGGCGAGGCGCTCCGTGCGCCCGCGTGGCCCGAGCAGCAGCGCGGCCCCGACGACGGCGGGGGCCACGACGAGGGCCCAGAGGCTCGCCTGTGCGCCCGTCATCGGGCGAGGTCCGTCGCGGAGTCGGTCATGTCGCTGTTGCGGTGCCGGTGCACGAGGGTGGCGACGGCGAACCCCATCGCCATCTCGACCGTCATCGCGGCCAGGACGACGAGCAGCAGCACCTGCCCGGTGGGGTCGGGGGCGAGGAACCACCACATGGCACCCGCGGCGAGGATCACGGCGTTGACCATGACCTCCAGGCCCATCATCACCATGACGACGACCTGCTGCGAGATCGCGCCGTACAGGCCGACGGCGAAGAGCGCCGCCGCCACGAGGAGGACCGTCTCGAGCGTCATCGGCCGACCCCGCCGCGCTGGGGGTCGCGGGCCGGCCGCCGGCGCAGGTCGTCGCCGAACCTGTCGTAGCGGGTCCGGTGGGCGGCGAGGACGACACCACCGACGATCGTCGCGACCATGACCGGGCTGATGACCACCATGACGAGCATCTGGCGGCCCATCAGTGCCTCGCCGAGTGCCGCGGTGACGTCCGGCGCGGGGACCCCCCGGCGGACCGGCCAGTCGACGAGCAGCGCACCGGCCCCGAGGACGACGAAGGCGGCCCCCGAGACGGCGAGCGCGGCCCGCTTGCCGTGGACCATCGACATCGGCATCAGCGCCGGGTTCATGCCCATGTACATGACCATGTAGACGGCCATGACCGCCATCTCCATGAGCATCATGAGGACCGTGACCACCCCGACGTAGTTCTGCTGGAGCAGCACGAGCGCGAAACCGACGGCGACGAACGAGACCGCGAGCGCGTACGTGGCGCGCGCCATCGAGTCGACGACGAAGACGAGCACCGCCGAGGCGACCGCCAGCACCGCGAGGACCCAGAACCCGATGTCGACGAGCATCCGATCACCCCCTCCAGGCGACGACGACGGCCACGGCGAGGTCCTGCAGCAACACCGCGGGCAGGAGGACGACCCAGCCGACCTCCATGACGAGGTCCGGCCTCGCAGAGGGGAGCCGACGCCGCAGCCAGACGAGAGCGGCGAGCAGGACGGCGCTCTTGAGGACCACCCAGGCCCACCCCGGCAGCAGGGGCCCGGACCCGCCGCCGAGGAACATCGGGACGGCGAACGCGGCGCCTGCCGCGAGCAGCGCGTACCGGCCGGCCTGGACGAGGAGCCGGTCGACCCCGCTCAGCTCGGACAGGACCCCGCCCGCGACGTCGGACCCGGCCGGCGGCGTGAACGGCCCCCACACCGAGAAGGCCACGACCCCGAGGCAGTAGACCGCGAACGCGACCGGCATCCAGACCACGAACCACAGCGATCCCTGCGCGGCCGCGATCTCGCGCACGTCGAGGCTGGCGGCCCCGACCGCGGGAGCGACGAGCGCGAACATCAGCGGCAGCTCGTAGGCGAGCGCGAGGGCGAGGAACCGGTAGCCGCCGACGAGCGAGTGCACGGAGTTGGCGCCCCACCCCGTGAGCCAGACCAGAGCCCACACCGCGACGTCCATCGTGTTGAACCACACGACGCCGACGTCGAGGTCGGCGATCACCCACTCCCCCAGCGGGACGACGGCGACCATGAGCAGGGCCGCCACCCCGAGGCCCCCGCCGCCGATGCGCCACAGCAGCGTGTCGGCCGACAGGGGCGCCCGGCGACGCTGGCGGAGCAGACGGGCCACCTCGTCGACCGGCCGGGTGAGCGCCGGCCGCGACGACCTGCCCTCGGACCGGGCCCCGAGCACCCCGTCGAGGACGACGGCCGCCGTCGCCAGGGCGGCCAGGAGGGCGGCCGCCACGGCCACCGACCCGAGGAGCCCCGGGGTCACCGCCTCACCCATGGGCGCCCACCTCCGCCGGGGTCAGCGGCGTGCCGAGGGACGCGACGACGAGCCGCGCGACCGCGAGGTCGTACCCCGTCACGAGCGGGCCGAGCGCCTGCACCGGAACGCCGGCGGCGTCGTCGACGTCGGCCGGGTCGACGGGCGTCGCCGACCCCAGGCCGCCGTAGACGCGTGCGGTCGCGATGGTCCGGTCCACGAGTGCCAGCACCCGGTCGTGGCAGTCGCCGACCGCGCGCTCCGGCAGGCCGTGCCGCGCCGCGAGCGGGGCCGACACGACCCCGACCCCGCCGAGGGACCAGCGCAGTGTGCGCGACCGCGCCACTCGGTAGCGCAGGTCGAGCAGGGTGTCGCGGGCGTCGCCGCCGTGCCGCTCGAGCAGGGTGTCGCGGGCCGCGCGGGCGAGCGCCGCACCGCCGTCCCAGCCGGCGAGGGCGAGGACGGCCACGACGTCGTCGCAGTGCCGCGCGGCGAGGACGGCCGGGTCGGGGGCGGCAGGGAGGTCCTCGGCGCCCGCCCCCAGGAAGCGGGCGGCCCCCCCGGTCACGAGGTCACCGTGCAGCGTCACGTCGAGGACGAGACCCGCGGGCCAGTGCGGCAGGACCGGGCCGAGCCGCACCGGCAGCGCGTCCATCTCGAGCCCGTCGCGGTCGTCCTCGGTCCCCCCGGCGAGCGGGATCCCGTCGGGGGCCATCTCCATGTCCCCGTGGTCCATCCCCTCGTGGCTCCCATGGCCCATCCCCTCGTGGCCCCCATGGTCCATCCCCTCGTGGTCCATGCCGTGGTGCTCGGTCCCGTCGCCGCCCAGGTCGGGCTGCGCCCGACCGCCGGCGTCCTCGGCCTGCGCGGACGTGTCGAGCAGCGACGCGACAGCCGTGTCGAGCGCGGGCTCGGGGTCGGCACCGACCGCCAGGTCGACCCGGGCCCGGGGTCCGGGCATCGCGTCCCACAGCCCTGCCACCACCTCGACCAGCTCGGCGCCGGGCTCCCCGACGACGAGCAGGACGTCGGCGCTCGCGGGTGACTCCGCCAGGCGCCAGCCCCGTGCTCGCACCGCATGCTCGGCGTCCACCCGGTCGCGCCACGCCCCCGGGCACTCGACGACGAGCACCCGCGACGCCCGGACGGCCCGCCGCGCCAGCCATCGCCTCACACCCATCGCAGGGCTCCTTCGCGCCATGCCCACGCGACGGCCACCATGAGGGCCCCGAGGAAGACGAACATCTCGGTGACGGCGCTCGCCCCGAGGTCGGCGACGACGACGGCCCACGGGTACATGAACAGCATCTCGACGTCGAAGGCGAGGAAGAGGAGCGTCGCGAGGTACCACCGCACGTGGTACCGCGACAGGGCGTGGGTCTCGGGCACCCAGCCGGACTGGTACGGCACCGTCCGCACGACCGAGCGCCAGGGCACGAGGAGCCAGTGCGCGGCGTACAGCAGGGCGACGCCGGACACGGCGAACGCCCCCGTCACGAGGAGCCCGGTCACGAGCGCCTCCCCGGCGGCATGGGCAACCGGACCTCGAAGGTCGCGCCCTGACCCGGTCCGGCACTGTGGGCCGTCAGGGACCCCCCGTGCGAGTCGACGATCGCCCGGCTGATCGTCAGCCCGATGCCCGACCCGCGGTCCTTGCGGTCGCGCGCCGAGTCGCCCCGGTAGAACCGCTCGAAGACGTGCGGAAGCTGCTCGGCCGGGATCCCGTCACCGTCGTCCTGGACCTCGACGACGACCTCGTCGCCGTCCACCCGTGGGGCGAGTCGGACCGTCCCGCCGGCGGGGGTGTGCCGCAGCGCGTTGTCGAGGAGGTTCGCGAAGACCTGGCCGACCCGCTGTGCGTCCGCCCAGACCTCCGCGTCGCCCTCCTCCCCCACGTCGAGGACGAGACCGACCCCCCGTTCCGCGAACCGGGGACGGGCGGTGCCCACGGCCGTCTCGACGAGCCGCCCGACCGGCACCGCCCGCGGCTCCAGCGCCAGGCGGCCCTCCTCGGCGCGGCTCACGTCGTCGATGTCGGCCGCGAGGCGCGAGAGGCGCGCCACCTGCTGCCCCAGCACCGCGCTCGTCTCGGGTCCCCAGTGCGCGATGTCGTCGTCGAGCGCCTCGAGGTAGGCGGTGCACGTCGCGAGCGGGGTCCGCATCTCGTGCGCCAGGTCGGTGAGCAGTCGACGCCGCGTGTCCTCGGTGGCCTCGAGGCGGGTCGCCATGACGTTGAAGGAGTCGGCGAACTCGTCGAGCTCGGCGCCCGCGCCGGTGGGCGCGACGCGGCGGTCGTACCGGCCCAGGGCGATCGCTCGTGCGGCCGACGACAGCTCGGTGAGCGGCCGGCGCAGGCGACGGGCGAGGTACCACGTCACGAGGCTCGCGCTCGCGATGGCGATGGCGAGCGCGACGCCGAGGGACAGCAGGCTCGCGTCGAGGTAGGCCCGTTCGGCGTGCAGCACCTGGTCGTCGTTGAGCGTGCCGCGGGCCCGCAGCAGGTGGTCGTGGAACAGCCGCGGACCGACGAGGGCCGCGACGACGGCCGCGGTGACCACGCTGGCGAGCAGCACGCCGAGCTGGGCGACCATGAGCCGGGTCGCGAAGCCGTCGAGCCGACGAGCGGTGCGGGCGCTCATCCGGACCCCATCCGGTACCCCACGCCCCGCACCGTCTCGACGTAGCGGGGCGCCACGGGGTCGTCCCCGAGCTTGCGGCGCAGATGGGCGACGTGGACGTCGACGAGGTGCTCGTCGCCGACCCAGTCGCGGTCCCAGACCTCGTCGATGAGCTGCCTTCGCGCCCAGGCGAACCGTGGCCGAGCGGACAGGGCCGCGAGGAGGTCGAACTCGGTCCGGGTGAGGTCGACGTCCCGTCCCGCCACGCTGACGAGACGCGGACCGGGCTCGATGCGCAGGTCGCCGAACACCCGGGGTGGCAACTCCTCGGGGGCGGGCACGGCGCGCCCCGTCCGCGGTCGGCGGAGCATCACCTGCACCCGCGCGACGAGCTCGCGCGGGCTGAACGGCTTGGTCACGTAGTCGTCGGCTCCCACCGACAGCCCGATGAGGCGGTCGGTCTCCTCGGTCCTGGCGGTGAGCATCACGACGTAGCAGTCCGAGAAAGTCCGCACCTGACGGCACACCTCGACCCCGTCCATCCCGGGCAGACCGAGGTCGAGGACGATGACGTCGGGGGCGGCGTCGCGGGCGAGCCGGAGCGCCTCCGGTCCGGTCTCGGCGCGCAACGTCGCGTACCCGGCGCGCTCGAGGTAGGTGCACACCAGGCCCGCGAGCGCCGCCTCGTCGTCGACGACGAGGACCGTCGCCGGGACCGCTGGCTCGGAGGCTGACACCCGGGCAGTCTGGCCGATCGGCGGGCGGCCAGTCGAGGCGATCCGGCGCCCGGCGCGATCCTTCGTCGTTTCTTCATGGAACGACGACCGGTCCCTGACCTGCGTCGCCTTCGATGGAGATGTGGCCGGGGTCGGCCACCGATGCGGAGGAGATGGTCACGATGGGACCAGGCGGATGGATGGCAGCCGGGCACGGCTGGGGCATGCTGATCGCGGCACTCGCCCTGCTCGTCCTCTGGGGCGGTGTCATCGCGGCGGTCGTCGCCGCCTTCGGGACGCGGCCGCGGGCGACGCCCGGGCCGACCGCGCTGCAGGTGCTCGACGAGCGACTCGCCCGTGGCGACATCGGCGTCGAGGAGTACAGCGCGCGCCGCCGGCAGATCGTGGACGGGCACTGACGTGGCCGCCCGCCCGCCGGCTCCGGCGCGAGGCCCGCTGCCGACCCGGCGATCCCTGGTCCTCGGCGGCCTCGCGGTCGCTGCCACCGGGCTGACGGGGTGCTCGGCCGCCATCGGCCCCGACCGGGCGGCCGCGCTGCCCGTGCCCACGCCGCAGACCCCGTCACCCGGGGGCCGGGTCGTGACGGCCCGGCTCACCGCCCGGCCGGCCACCATCGACCTCGGCGGCCCGGTGGTCCGGACGTGGGCGTACGGCGACACCGTGCCGGGGCCCCTGCTGCGCGCCACCGCGGGGGATGTCATGCGGGTCGCCGTCGAGAACCGGCTCCCGGCCGAGACGACGGTGCACTGGCACGGCATCCGTCTCCAGAACGCGGCGGACGGCGTGCCGGGCGTCACCCAGGCACCGATCGCGGCGGGGTCCGCCTACGACTACGAGTTCCGCGTCCCGGACCCCGGCACGTACTTCTTCCACCCGCACGTCGGCGTCCAGCTCGACCGCGGCCTCTACGCCCCCCTCGTCGTCGACGACCCGGACGAGCCGGGCGCGTACGACGACGAGTGGGTCGTCGTCCTCGACGACTGGGTCGACGGGACCGGCCGCACCCCGGACGACGTGCTCGCCGGACTCGTCGCGGACGGCGGGGGCGACCGGGGCGACCACATGGGCATGGGGATGGGCGGGATGGACCACGGCATGGGCGGAGGGTCCGAGCGCGGGTCGGCCGGAGACGTCGACTACCCCCACTACCTCGTCAACGGGCGCGTGCCCGCCGCGCCCGAGACCTTCCGGGCCCGGCCGGGCGACCGGGTCCGGATCCGGATCGTCAACGCCGCCGCCGACACCCTGTTCACCGTCGCCCTCGGGGGCCACCGGATGACGGTCACGCACACCGACGGCTTCCCCGTCGAGCCGCTGGAGGTCGCCGCCCTCCCGATCGCGATGGGCGAACGCTACGACGTCGTCGTCACCCTCGGTGACGGGGTGTTCCCCCTCGCCGCTCGGCCGGACAGCAAGTCCGGCGAGGCGCTGGCCCTCGTGCGCACCGGTTCGGGGTCCGCTCCCTCCGCGGGCACGACCGTCCCTGAGCTGGACCGCGCCGAGGTGCTGACCACGCGCCTGGTCCCCACCGAGGCGGCACGGTTGCCGGAGGCCCGTCCCGAGCAGACGCGGCCGCTGACCCTCAACGGCTCGATGTCGCCGTTCCGCTGGGGGATCAACGGGGCGCCGTACGGGGAGAACGACTCCCTCCGTGTCGACGCCGGGGGGCGGGTGCGGCTCGAGGTCATGAACATGACGACAATGAGTCACCCCATCCACGTGCACGGCCACACCTTCGCCGTCGCGCGGACCGGACTGCGAAAGGACACCGTGCTCGTCCCGCCGATGGGCGGGCTCGCGCTCGACCTCGACACCGACAACCCCGGGCGCTGGATGACCCACTGCCACAACATCTACCACGCGGAAGCCGGCATGATGACGATCCTGGAGTACACCCCGTGACCCTGCCCCACACCACCCCTTCCCGATCCGTGCGACGCCTGCTCACCGCCCTCGTCGCGACGGGCAGCGCCCTCCTCCTCGCGGCGTGTGGCACGGACCCGACGGCCGCCTCCGCGGGCGCCGACGGGGGGCCGGACCGCCCGATGGGCCACATCCACGGGATCGCCGTCGACCCGGATGCGGGTCACGTCGTCGTCGCGGCGCACGGTGGCCTCTACGTCGTCGGCGACGACGGGCCCACCCCCGTCGGCCCGAGCATCGACCTCATGGGGTTCACGATCGGTGCCGACGGCGCCTACCTGGCGAGCGGTCACCCAGGGCCCGGGACCGACCTCGACCAGCCCGTCGGCCTCGTCCGCTCCACCGACGGTGGCCGGACCTGGGCCGCGGTGTCCCGCGGTGGGGAGTCCGACTTCCACGGGCTCACGGCCGCGGAGGGCCTGGTCGCCGGGTTCGACGGTGAGCTCAGGGTCAGTGCGGACGGCCGGGAGTGGGAGACCCGAGCGGTCCCCTCGGCTCCACACGTCCTCGCCGCAGCACCCTCGGGCGCGCGTCTGCTCGCCACGACGGCGGACGGGCTGCTCGCGACCGACGACCGCGGCGCCTCGTGGCGGACGGTGGACACCCCCGAGCTGCTCGTCGCCGTCGACTGGGCCGACGACGACACCGTCGTCGGCGTCGGCCTCACCGGCCGGATCGTCGTCAGCGAGGACGCCGGCGCCACGTGGGCGTCCGGCCCACGCGAGCTCGGCGAGCTCTCGGCCGTCCACGCGCACCGGGACGGGACCTCCCTCGTCGTGCTGGTCGTGGCCGACGAGGGTGTCCTGCGCACGACCGACCAGGGCGCCACCTCGACCAGGCTCTGGTGAGCCGGCCGGCGCCCGTCAGCGCTGGGAGGCGTCCGAGACCTCGCCGACGAGCTCCTCGATGACGTCCTCCAGGAAGACGACCCCGACGACGAGGCCGTCGTCGGCGACGACCCGCGCGAGGTGGGACCCGCTGTGCTGCATCGTCTGGAGCACCGACTCGACCTCGTCGGTGCGGCGGACGGTGGCCATCCGTCGGACCCGCTTGGCGGGGACCGGCTCGTGCCGCTCGTGGTCCGCGGCGTAGAACACGTCCTTGAGGTGGAGGTAGCCCGCGAGGTCGCCGGAGGCGTCACGGACGGGGTACCGCGAGAAGCCGTGCTTGGCGACGAGCCGCTCGATGTCGCTGGGCGTGGCCTCGGCCGTGACGGTGACGAGGGCGGACAGCCCGACGCCGACGTCGGCGGCGTTCTTGTCCGAGAACTCCAGGGCGGCGCCGAGCCGCTCGTAGTCGTCGTCCCCGACGAGGCCCTCGTGGCGGGACTCGTCGAGGATGTGGGCAACCTCCTCGGCGGTGAACGTCGCGGAGATCTCGTCCTTCGGCTCGACCCCGAAGAGCCGGATCGCCGCCTTGGAGACCCGGTCCATCGCGTGGATGACCGGGGCCACGACGCGCGAGACCGCGACGAGCGGCGGCACGAGGATCACGGCGGCTCGCTCGGGCTTGGCGATCGAGATGTTCTTGGGGATCATCTCGCCGTAGACGACGTGGAGGAACACCACGATCGTCAGGGCGATGGCGAGCGCGACGACGTCGGCGACGACCTCGGACAGCCCGAGGTCCACGATGACGGGCTCGAGCGCGTGGTGCAGGGCGGCCTCCGAGACCGCGCCGAGGAGCACCGAGCAGACGGTGATGCCGAGCTGGGCCGTGGCGAGCAGGATGCCGGTGCGCTGGAGCGCGTCGAGCGCCGTGCGGGCCCCCTTGCTCCCCGCCTCGGCCAGTGGCTCGAGCTGGCTACGGCGCGCCGACATCGCGGCGAACTCGGCCCCGACGAAGAACGCGTTCGCGGCGAGGAGGACGACGGTGACGAGGACGGTCGTCATGAGCCCGGCTCCTCGTCCGAGGACACCGAGTCCGAGGTGGACACCCCGTCAGGCAGCAGGCGCAGACGGTCGACCCGGTGGCCCTCCATGTGGACGACGCGGACCGTCCAGCCCTCGATGGGGACCTCGTCGCCGACGACCGGCACCCGCCCGAGGGCGGCCATGAGCCAGCCGCCGATGGTCTCGTAGGCCGGGCCGTCCGGGACGTCGGCGCCGATGCGGGCACGGACCTCGTCGGGACGCCACAGCCCGGGCACGGTCCAGGACCCGTCGGACAGCCGGCGTCCGGTGGTCTCACCGCGGTCGTGCTCGTCGTTCACCTCGCCGACGATCTCCTCGACGAGGTCCTCGAGCGTCACGACGCCGGAGGTGCCGCCGTACTCGTCGACGACGATGGCGAGCTGCATGCCGCTACTGCGGAGCCGGACGAGCAGCGGGTCGAGGCGCAGCGTCTCGGGGACGAAGACGGCGCGGGTCATCAGCGCCGACACGGGGACGTCGCCGCGCCGCTCGAAGGGGACGGCGATGGCCTTCTTCACGTGGACGATCCCGTCGACGTCGTCCCAGTCGGACCCGACGACCGGGAAGCGCGAGTGGCCGGTGTGCCGCGCCAGCGCCACGAGGTCGGCGGCGGTGTCGGTGCGCTCGATCGAGGTGGCGCGCGAGCGCGGGGTCATGACGTCGGCGGCGGTCTGGTCGGCGAACCCCAGGGACGCGGTGACGAGACGTGCGGTGCCCCGGTCGAGGGTCCCTGCCTCGGCGGAGGTCCGCACGAGCGAGGCGAGCTCGGCGGGGCTGCGGGCGGCCGACAGCTCCTCCTGCGGCTCGATGCCGAGGGCCCGCAGGGTGCGGTTGGCGACGCCGTTGAGCACCGCGATGAGCGGCTTGGCCGCGACGCCGAACCAGTACACCGGGATCGCCGACACCTTCGCGGTGGCGAGCGGCAGCGAGACCGCGAGGGTCTTGGGGATCATCTCGCCGACGATCATCGAGAAGAGGGTGGCGAGGAGGAACGCCAGGCCGGAGGCCACCGACGACGCGGCGCCGGTGGAGAGCCCGAGGGCGCTGATCGGCCCGGTGAGGAGCACCCCCACCGAGGGGGCGGCGATGAAGCCGAGGACGAGCGTGGTGAGCGTGATGCCCACCTGGCACGCGGACAGCTCGGTGGACAGCTGGCGGTGTGAGCGCAGCACCGAGCGGGCTCCGGGCTCGCCGGCGTCGACGGCGCGCTGCACCGCGGGGCGGTCCAGGGCCACGAGCGAGAACTCGGCGGCGACGAAGAAGGCAGTGCCGATGGTGAGGACCACCCCGGTCAGCAGCAGGATCCAGGGAGTCATCGGGCCAGGGGTCTAGGAGGGTGCATGACCGGACCAGCGTACGGCCACCCGTCCAGGTTCCGCCCGTCGCTCCGTCGCGAGGCGGACTCGGAGGTCCACCGGGGGGTTGACCCCGGCGCGGGGTGCGGCTGCGAGGATCGGTGCATGACCCCAGGGGCGAGCACATGACGACGACGGCGACCCCTGCGGGGCGCATCGAGATCCGCGGGCTGACCAAGCGCTTCGGCGGCTTCACCGCCGTCGACGACCTGAGCTTCACCGTCGACCCGGGCCGCATCACCGGCTTCCTCGGCCCCAACGGTGCGGGGAAGACGACGACGCTGCGCATGCTGCTCGGCCTCGTCCGGCCCACCGGCGGCACGGCGACGATCGGCGGGCAGGCGTACCACGACCTCCCCCGGCCGCTCCAGACCGTCGGGGCCGCCCTGGAGGCGACGAGCTTCCACCCCGGCCGCAGCGGCCGGGACCACCTGCGGGTGCTCGCCGACGCCGGGTCGGTGCCGCTGTCCAGGGTCGACGAGCTCCTCGAGCTCACCGGGATCCCGGCCGCCGCCCGCAAGCGCGCCGGCGCCTACAGCATGGGGATGCGCCAGCGCCTCGGCCTCGCCGCCGCGCTGCTCGGTGACCCGCAGGTCCTGGTGCTCGACGAGCCGGCCAACGGGCTGGACCCCGAGGGCATCCGTTGGCTCCGCGGCTTCCTGCGGCACCTGTCGACCGACCAGGGCAAGACTGTGCTCATCTCGAGCCACCTGCTCCAGGAGGTCGAGCAGACCGTCGACGACGTCGTCATCATCGCCAACGGCCGCCTCGTCAAGGCGGGGACGATGGCCGAGATCAAGGGCCGGCCGGGCGCGCTGGTGCGCACGACCGACGCCGACGCCCTCGCCGGCGCCCTCCGGGTCGCCGACGTCACGAGCACCGTCGGGGAGGACGGCGCCCTCGTCGCCGACACCACCGACCTGCGGCTCGTCGGCGACGTCGCGCTGCGGGCCGGCCTGCCCATCCATCGCCTCGAGCCCCGCCGGGCCGACCTCGAGGCGCTGTTCTTCGCGCTCACCGAGGGCACCAACCGCAACCTCGGCGACACCGAAGGAGAGACGCTGTGATCCCCGCCGTCCGGTCCGAGCTGCGCAAGTTCTTCACGACCCGCCTGTGGTGGGGCATGGCGATCGCCGTCGTCGTCTCGGCGGCCGCCTTCGCCGTCCTGTTCGGGTTCGTCGTCGACTCCGGCGGCGGTGCCGGCCCGGGAGGCGGCCAGCTGATCGGCGACGACACCCAGGTCGCCAACACCATCTACACCGCGGGCATCAGCGTCGGCTACCTGCTGCTGCTGACCATCGGGATCCTCACGGTGGGCGCCGAGTTCCGGCACCAGACCATCAGCGCCACCTTCCTCGCGACGCCCGTCCGGCTCCGGGCGATGCTCGCCAAGGTCGCTGCCCTCGTGCTCATCGGCGGCTTCTACGGGCTGCTGAGCCTCGTGGCCTCGGTCGGCGTGGGGACGGTCGTGCTGCGCGTCATCGACCGCCCGGCGTTCCCGTCCTCGGACGTCGTGCGCACCCTGGCGCTGAGCCTGCTCGTGCTCGCCTTGTGGGCGCTCATCGGGCTGGGCCTGGGCATCCTCATCCCGAACCAGGTCGCCGCGCTGTTCATCGGGGTGGCGGTGGCCTGGATCGTCGAGCCGCTGCTCGGGCTGCTGCTCGGCATCTGGGACTTCAGCCGCGAGAACATCGCGCCCTTCATGCCGACGGGGGCCACGAACGCGACGCTGAACTCGATCAGCCAGAGCGCCGAGGAGGTCCGGCTCGAGTGGTGGGGAGGCGCGCTCACGCTGGGCGCGTACGCCGTCCTGCTCACCGCCGTCGGCATCTGGCGCCTCTCCCGCAAGGACATCGCCTGAGCCGGCACGCATCGCTCGGCCCGGGGCGGCGCGCCCCGGACCCAGGAGTAATAGGCTGGCGGGTGACACCACGACCGCCCCCGAGACCAGCCGACGAAAGAGGCGCATAGCCCGTGGCCGAGCAGTCCCCGTCCAGCGACCCCCTGACAGCCTTCGGACCCAACGAGTGGCTCGTCGACGAGCTGTACGAGCAGTACCAGGAGGACAAGCACAACGTCGACAAGGCGTGGTGGGAGTTCTTCGAGGACTACGTGCCCGGCGAGAGCCACTTCGCGCCGACCCCGGAGGACACCCGCTCCGCGAACGGGTCCCCCGCCGCGCCGGCCGAGCAGCGACCCGCGAAGACGGCGGACGAGAAGCCGGCCGACGGCAAGAAGGCGGACGCCGAGAAGGCCGACGAGAAGCCGGCCGACGCCAAGAAGGCCGACGAGAAGCCGGCCGACGCCAAGAAGGCCGACGACGCCAAGGCCCCGGCGCCCACGCCGCGCGAGCCGCAGGCCCCGAAGCAGGCCGGCCCCCTCGAGGAGGCTCGCTTCCAGCCCATCCGCGGCGCCGGCGCGCGGGTCGTCGCCAACATGGAGACCTCCCTCCAGGTGCCCACCGCCACCTCGGTGCGCGGGGTGCCCGCGAAGCTCCTCGTGGACAACCGCATCGTCATCAACAACCACCTCACCCGCAGCCGGGGCGGCAAGGTCAGCTTCACCCACATCATCGGCTACGCGCTCGTCAAGGCGCTCGGGGTGATGCCGGAGATGAACAACGGCTTCGGGCACGACGAGAAGGGCAAGCCGGTGCTCGTCGCGCCGGCCCACGTCAACCTCGGGATCGCCATCGACCTCCCGAAGTCCGACGGCACCCGCCAGCTGCTCGTGCCGTCGATCAAGGCCGCCGAGACGATGGACTTCGCCCACTTCTGGACCGCCTACGAGGAGGTCGTGAAGAAGGCCCGGGCCGGGAAGCTCACCGTCGAGGACTTCCAGGGCACGACGATCTCGCTCACCAACCCCGGCACCATCGGCACCGTCCACTCGGTGCCCCGGCTCATGAGCGGGCAGGGCGCCATCATCGGCGTCGGCGCGATGGACTACCCCGCCGAGTGGCAGGGTGCGAGCAGCGAGACGCTCGACCGCAACGCCGTGAGCAAGACCCTCACCCTCACGAGCACCTACGACCACCGGATCATCCAGGGCGCGCAGTCCGGCGACTTCCTGCGGATCGTGCACGGGCTGCTGCTCGGCGACGACGGCTTCTACGACGAGATCTTCGAGAGCCTGCGCATTCCCTACGAGCCCATCCGCTGGGTGCAGGACGTCTCGGCCACGCACGACGAGGACATCAACAAGGTCGCGCGGGTCCAGGAGCTCATCCATGCCTACCGGGTGCGCGGCCACCTCATGGCCGACACCGACCCGCTGGAGTACAAGCAGCGGCGCCACCCCGACCTCGACATCACGAACCACGGGCTCACCCTGTGGGACCTGGACCGGTTCTTCGCCACCGGCGGCTTCGGCGGCGAGCCGTTCCTCAAGCTGCGCAAGATCCTCGGCATCCTGCGCGACTCGTACTGCCGCACCGTCGGCGTCGAGTACATGCACATCCAGGACCCCGAGCAGCGCCAGTGGATCCAGGACAAGGTCGAGGTCCCCTACAGCAAGACCACGCGCGAGGAGCAGCTGCGCATCGTGCGCCGGCTCAACGCGGCGGAGGCCTTCGAGACCTTCCTCCAGACCAAGTTCGTCGGCCAGAAGCGGTTCTCGCTCGAGGGCGGCGAGTCCGTCATCGCCCTCATGGACCGGATCCTCTCGCGGGCCGCGGAGGACGAGCTCGACGAGGTCTGCATCGGCATGCCGCACCGCGGCCGGCTCAACGTGCTCGCGAACATCGCCGGCAAGTCCTACGGCCAGATCTTCCGCGAGTTCGAGGGCAAGCAGGACCCCAAGTCGGTGCAGGGCTCCGGCGACGTCAAGTACCACCTCGGCACCGAGGGCGAGTTCACCGCGGAGTCCGGCGCGACGACCAAGGTCTACCTCGCCGCCAACCCCTCGCACCTCGAGGCGGTCAACCCCGTCCTCGAGGGCATCGTCCGGGCCAAGCAGGACCGTCTCAACCTCGCGGGTGAGGACTTCACCGTCCTGCCGGTGCTCCTGCACGGCGACGCGGCCTTCGCGGGCCAGGGAGTCGTGGCCGAGACCCTCAACCTGTCCCAGCTGCGCGGCTACCGCACCGGCGGCACCGTCCACGTCGTCATCAACAACCAGGTCGGCTTCACGACCTCGCCCAGCAGCTCGCGCAGCTCGACGTACTCCACCGACGTCGCCCGGATGATCCAGGCGCCGATCTTCCACGTCAACGGCGACGACCCCGAGGCCTGCGTCCGGGTCGCCGAGCTGGCGTACGAGTTCCGCAAGGAGTTCCACAAGGACGTCGTCATCGACCTCGTGTGCTACCGCCGCCGCGGGCACAATGAGGGCGACGACCCGTCGATGACGCAGCCGCTCATGTACAACCTCATCGAGGCCAAGCGCAGCGTCCGCAAGCTCTACACCGAGGCGCTCATCGGCCGCGGCGACATCACGGTCGAGGACGCCGAGGCCGCGCTGCGCGACTACCAGCAGCAGCTCGAGCGGGTCTTCGTCGAGACCAAGGAGGCGCTCAAGGAGGCCGACACCGCCAGCCAGGGTCTCGAGCCGCCGGCCGCCCAGTCCCCCGAGGCCGACGCGACGACGCACTCCTCGGACGAGACCGCGATCAGCACCGAGGTGCTCGAGCACATCGGCGACACCTTCACCTCCCCGCCGGCGGGCTTCACCGTGCACCCGAAGCTGCAGCAGATGCTCGAGAAGCGCGCGGCCAGCACCCGCGAGGGCGGCATCGACTGGGGCACCGCCGAGCTCATCGCGCTCGGCTCGCTCCTCATCGACGGCACCCCGGTGCGGCTGGCCGGCCAGGACAGCCGTCGCGGCACCTTCGTGCAGCGGCACGCGGTGCTCATCGACAAGGAGAACGCCTCCGAGTGGACCCCCCTGCTGTACCTCGGGCAGGGCCAGGCGAAGTTCTGGATCTACGACTCGCTGCTCTCGGAGTTCGCGGCGATGGGCTTCGAGTACGGCTACTCCGTCGAGCGCCCGGACGCCCTCGTCATCTGGGAGGCGCAGTTCGGCGACTTCTTCAACGGCGCCCAGACGATCATCGACGAGTTCATCTCCAGCGGCGAGCAGAAGTGGGGCCAGCGCTCGTCGGTGGTCCTCCTGCTCCCCCACGGCTACGAGGGGCAGGGGCCCGACCACTCCTCCGGCCGGATCGAGCGGTTCCTCACGATGTGCGCCGAGGGCAACATGACCGTCGCCTACCCCTCGACCCCCGCGTCGTACTTCCACCTGCTGCGCCGTCAGGCCTACGCCCGGCCGCGCCGTCCGCTCATCGTCTTCACCCCGAAGTCGATGCTCCGCCTCAAGGCCGCCGCGAGCTCCCCCGAGGACTTCACGACCGGCGGCTTCCGCCCGGTCATCCCCGACCACGAGGACGCGACCCAGGGCCGGGTCACCCGCGTGCTCCTCGCGGCCGGCAAGGTCGTCTACGACCTCCTCGCCGAGCGGGCCAAGCGCGAGGACACCTCCACGGCGATCCTGCGGCTCGAGCAGTACTACCCGGTCGCCGGCAAGGAGCTCGCCGACGCCCTCTCGCGGTACCCCCACGCCGAGGTCGTCGTCGTGCAGGACGAGCCGCAGAACATGGGCGCCTGGCCGTTCCTGGCGCTCAACCTGCCCGACGCCCTCGCCGCACACGACGAGACCCGCCCCATCCGGGTCGTGTCCCGCGCCAAGTCGGCCTCGCCGGCGGCAGGCTCCACCAAGCAGCACCAGGCGGAGCAGGCCGACCTCATCGCTCGCGCCTTCGACAGGTGACGCCGGCGCGCCGGTAGGCTCACCGGCGTGTACTTCACCGACCGCGGGATCGAAGAGCTCCAGACGCGGCGGGGGGACGAGGAGGTCACCCTCGACTGGCTCGCCGAGCAGCTGAGGACGTTCGTCGACCAGTTCCCCGAGTTCGAGGTACCCGTGGAGCGGCTCGCCACCTGGCTGGCCCGCCTGGACGACGAGGACGAGTGAGAGAGGCCATGGCCGACGAGCAGGCCGGCGACGGTGGGTCCGCCCCCATCGAGTTCCGCCCCAGTCCGGAGGCGGTCGTCGTCCCCGACGGCCCGCGCGACGTCGCGCTCGTGTTCCTCGGCGCCTCCCTCGTGGCGGGGGTCGGCGACCCCAAGGGCCAGGGGTGGGTCACCCGGGTCGTCGGTCGCACCCAGCACCCCGACCTCGAGCTGACCGCCTACAACCTCGGGGTGCGCGGCGACACCACGGCCGACCTGCTCGACCGCTGGACCACGGAGGTGCCGCGCCGGTGGGCCGGCCGCACCGAGCGGCGCATCGTCGTCTCGGTCGGCACCGACGACATCCTGACGGGGGTGTCGCTGGCGCGGCACCGCCTCAACCTCGCGAACCTCCTCGACGACGCCGCGAGCCAGGGGGTCGGCACCTTCGTCGTCAGCCCACCCCCGAGCGACGACGACGACGTCAACGGTCGTCTCGAGGTCCTCGTCGACGCCCAGGCCGACGTGTGCTCACGCCGCGGCATCCCGTTCGTCGACTGCTTCGGCCCGCTGCGCCAGCACGACCAGTGGCGCACCGACCTCGCGGCCTCGCGCGTCCAACACCACCCGGGTCAGGCGGGCTACGGGCTCATCGCCTGGCTCGTCCTGCACAACGGCTGGACCGACTGGCTACAGATCTCCTGACCCGCTCACGCGTGGCCTCGGGCCACGCCGCAGGACCTGCCGTCAGGACCGCACGACGAACTCACGGACCAGGGCCGCGAACCGGTCGGGGTCGTCGAGGTGCGGGAAGTGCCCCGCCCCGTGGAAGAGCTCGACCTGACACCCCTCGATCGACGTCGCCGCCGACGCGGCGTGCCATGCGGGGATCATCCGGTCCCGGGTGCCCCACACGACGAGGGTCGGCAGGGGGCTCGTCTCGGGAAGGTAGTCGTGGGCCGTGACGCTCTGGCCTCCCGGGTCGATGACCGCGCGCGTCGTCGCGAGGAAGGCCCGGCGCGTGTCGGCGTCCCCCAACGAGGTGAAGCCGCGCCAGACCTCGGACAGGTCCGAGCCGGGCCGCAGCCCGAGGCCGCCCAGCATCCGACCGGTCGAGGAGAGGCGGTCCCGGACCCAGCCGGAGGCGATGACGGGCAGCACCCACTCGGCGCCCGGGAGGGTCGCGGACCGCAGCAGCGGGCTCACCTCGCGGCCCAGCCCGCCGCTCGACACCAGGACCAGCCGGTCGACGCGCTCGGGGAACAGGTATGCGAAGACCATGGCGATGCCCCCACCGAGCGAGTGCCCCACGAGGGTCACCCGCTGCACGCCGAGCCGGTCGAGCAGGTCCCGCAGGGTGGCTGCGTGGGCGCCGAGCGAGTAGTCGCCGACCGGCTTGTCGGACCGGCCGTGACCGAACAGGTCCGGCACGAGGACGCGGTGGTCGTCGTCGAGCAGGTCCACCAGGTGGGCCCACTGGCGCTGGGACCCGAGGATCCCGTGGATGAAGAGCAGGGTCGGGCCGCTGCCGCTGTCGGTGAACGAGAAGCTGTGACCGTGCAGGGTCACCGTGTGCTCGGTGGACGTCGCGCTCACGAGCGCTCCTCGGGTGGCCGGACGGGGTTCCCCCATGTTACCGCCGGGTAACGCCGACCGGCTCCGTCCTGTGGCGGCCTCCACACCGTCTCAGACGGTGAAGACCACCTTGCCGGTCACCTGACCCTCGACCATCCGGGCGAAGCCCTCGCGCGCGTCGGCCAGCGGCATCGTGGAGTCCACGAGGGGCTCGATGCCGGCCCCGACGACGAAGCGGGCGAGGCTCTCGAGCTCGTCACGGCTGCCCATCGTCGAGCCGATGACCCGCAGCTGCTTGAAGTAGATCTTCGTCAGCTCCGCCTTGGCCGGGGCGTCCCCCGAGGTGGCGCCCGAGATGACGATGCTGCCGCCGGGGCGGAGGCTGTTGATGCTGTGCGACCAGGTGGCGGCGCCGACGGTCTCCATGACGGCGTCCACCCGCTCGGGCATCCGCTCGCCGGAGCCGAACGCCCGGTCCGCCCCCAGCGCCACGGCCTGCTCGCCCCGCGCCGGGTCACGGCTGGTCACCCACATCCTGATGCCGGCGGCCGACCCGAGCTGGACGAGTGCGGTCGCCACCCCGCCGGCCGCACCCTGGACCAGGACGGTCGAGCCGGGGCGCACGCCCGCGTTGCTGAAGAGCATCCGGTACGCGGTGAGCCAGGCGGTCGGCAGGCACGCCGCGTGCTCCCAGGACAGGCCCTCGGGCTTGCGGACGAGGTTCGCCGTCGGGACGGTGACGACCTCCGCGAGGGTGCCGTCGTGGACCTCCGAGAGCAGGCTGCGCCTGGGGTCCAGGGTCTCGTCGCCGCTCCACCCGGGAGACGCCACGACCGCGTGGACGATGACGTCGTCGCCGTCCGCGCTGACCCCGGCGCCGTCGCAGCCGAGGATCATCGGCAGCCGGTCGGCCGGCAGCCCCACCCCGCGCAGCGACCACACGTCGTGGTGGTTGAGCGCGGCGGTGCGCAGCCGCACGGTGGTCCAGCCGTCGGGAACCAGGGGGTCGGGGCGCTCGGCGACCTCCAGGCCGCTCAGCGGGTCGTCGGCGGACTGGGACCGGGCGAAGGCGGCGAGCATGCGCCCGACCCTACCCAGCGCCGCCCGGAAAGAGCAGGGGCGCAGCCCGGTGGAGTGCGTCACGCCAGTCGGGCAGCGGGGCGAGCCCGTGCTCGTGCCACATCGCGTGCGACAGGACGCTGTAGGCGGGCCGGGGCGCGGGCAGCGGGTAGTCCGCCGTCGCGATCGGCCGCACCCGGTCCGGGTCGAGCCCCAGCTCCTCGAGCACGGCCCGCGCCAGGCCGTACCAGGACGTCTCGCCGGCGTTCGTCGCGTGCCAGACGCCGTACGGGGCGCCCGCCTCGACGACCCTCAGGATGCCCGCGGCGAGGTCGACGGTCCAGGTCGGCTGCCCCACCTGGTCGGCGACGAAGCCGAAGGTCTCCCGGTCGGCGGCCAGCCGTGCGACGGTCGAGGGGATACCCGCCCCGTGCGCCCCGTAGAGCCACGCCGTGCGCACGACCCAGGTGCGCCGGCACTCGGCGCGCGCGGCCCACTCCCCCGCGGCCTTGGTGCGCCCGTAGGCCGAGGCGGGCGCGACCGGCGCGTCGGCCGGGTACGGCGTGGAGCCGTCGCCGGCGACGACGTAGTCGGTGGACACCTGGACGAGCGAGGCTCCGGCGCCGGCGGCTGCCCGTGCGAGGTTCGCGGCGCCGACGGCGTTGACGGCGAAGGCCCGCGCCTCGTCGGACTCCGCCGCGTCGACCGCGGTGTACGCCGCACAGTTGACGACGACGTCGTGCCCGGCCGCCCACCGCTCGCACGAGGCGGGGTCGAGGATGTCGAGGCCCGGCAGGTCCGCCCGCGTGACGGCGTGCCCGGCCGTCTCGAGGGTGGCGGCGAGGTCGGTGCCGAGCATCCCGGCCGCACCCGCGACGAGCCAGCGCGCCATCAGCGGGTGAGCACCTGCTGGGTGCGGGCGTACTTCGCCTCGGTGGCCTCCTTCACCGGACGCCACCACGCCTCGTGCGAGCGGTACCAGTCGATCGTCGCGGCGAGGCCGTCGCGGAAGGCGCCGTACCGCGGCGTCCAGCCCAGCTCCTGGCGCAGCCGGCCCGCGTCGATGGCGTACCGGCGGTCGTGCCCTGCCCGGTCGGTGACGTGGTCGTAGTCGTCGGGGTCGCGGCCCATGAGTTCGAGGACCATCCGCACGACCTCGCGGTTGTCGACCTCGCCGTCGGCGCCGATGAGGTAGGTGTGCCCGATCCGGCCCCGGTCCAGGATGGCCCACAGGGCGTCGTTGTGGTCGTCGACGTGGATCCAGTCGCGCACGTTGCGCCCGTCGCCGTACAGCTTCGCCCGCTGCCCCACGAGGACGTTGGTGATCTGCCGGGGGATGAACTTCTCGACGTGCTGGCGCGGCCCGTAGTTGTTCGAGCAGTTCGACAGGGTCGCCCGCAGCCCGAACGAGCGGACCCACGCCCGCACGAGGTGGTCCGAGCCCGCCTTGGTCGCCGAGTACGGCGAGGACGGCGCGTACGGGGTGTCCTCGGTGAACCGCGTCGGGTCGTCGAGGTCGAGGTCGCCGTAGACCTCGTCGGTGGAGATGTGGTGGTAGCGCACGTCGTGGCGGCGGGCCGCCTCGAGAAGGGTGAACGTCCCGACGAGGTTGGTCCGCACGAACGGCGAGGGGTCGGCGAGGGAGTTGTCGTTGTGCGACTCGGCGGCGAAGTGCACGACGACGTCCGCGTCGGCGACGAGCGGGTCGACGGCCGCGGCGTCGGCGACGTCGCCCTCGACGAAGCGGATGCGGTCCAGGACCCCCTCGAGCGAGGACGTCGACCCGGCGTACGTCAGGGCGTCCAGGACCGTGACCTCGGCCTCCGGACGCGTCCGGAGCGTCCGGTGCACGAAGTTGCTGCCGATGAATCCCGCCCCACCGGTCACTAGCACCTTCATGCGGGTCAGGCTACTTGCCCGCCGCGCCCCGCACCGACGGTTAGGCTCGCGAGCCATGAAGGGCATCGTCCTCGCCGGCGGATCGGGAACCCGGCTGCACCCCATCACCCTCGGGGTGTCCAAGCAGCTCATGCCGATCTACGACAAGCCGATGGTCTACTACCCGCTGTCGACGCTGATGATGGCCGGCATCCGCGAGATCCTCGTCATCACGACCCCCGAGGACGCCGACCAGTTCCGGCGCCTCCTCGGCGACGGGTCGCGCTGGGGCATCGAGCTCTCCTACGCCGTCCAGCCCCGGCCCGAGGGGCTCGCCCAGGCCTTCGTCATCGGGGCGGACTTCATCGGCGACGACAGCGTGGCGCTCGTCCTCGGCGACAACATCTTCTACGGCACCGGGCTCGGCACCGCGCTGCGCCGCCTCACCGACGTCCGCGGCGGCCACATCTTCGCCTACCACGTGGGCCACCCCTCGGCCTACGGCGTCGTCGAGTTCGCCGACGACGGCACGGTGCTCAGCATCGAGGAGAAGCCCGAGCGTCCCCGCTCGGACTTCGCCGTCCCCGGGCTCTACTTCTACGACAACGACGTCGTCGACATCGCCCGCTCGCTCACCCCGAGCGGCCGCGGCGAGCTCGAGATCACCGCGGTCAACGACGCCTACCTCCGGCGTGGCGACCTCGCGGTCACCGTCCTCCCCCGCGGCACGGCCTGGCTCGACACCGGCACCTTCGAGGGGCTCATGGACGCCAGCCAGTTCGTCCACGTCGTCGAGGCGCGGCAGGGGCAGAAGGTCGGCTGCGTCGAGGAGATCGCGTGGCGGGCCGGCTGGATCGACGACGACGCGCTGCGGGCCCTCGGCGCGGACCTCGCGAAGTCCGGCTACGGCGACTACCTCCTCTCCTGTCTCGCGCGGGGGCGGACCCGCTGATGGAGGTCCGCCCGCTCGCCATCCCCGGGGCCTTCGTCGTCACCCCGCGCCAGCACGCCGACGCCCGGGGGGTCTTCCTCGAGTCCTTCCGCGGCGACGTCCTGGCCGGCCACCTCGGGCATCGCCCCGACATCGTCCAGACCAACGTGTCGGTGTCCGCGCGCGGCACGGTGCGCGGCGTGCACCTCGCCGACGTGCCCCCCGGCCAGGCGAAGTACGTCACCGCCGTGGCCGGCAGCCTCCTCGACGTCGTCGTCGACCTGCGCACCGGGTCGCCGACGTTCGGGCGGTGGGAGGGCGTCCGGCTCGACACCACCGACCGCCGGGCGGTGTACCTCACCGAGGGGCTCGGGCACGCGCTGTGCGCCCTGGAGGACGGGGCCACGGCGCTCTACCTGTGCACGTCGACGTACGACCCCGCGGCGGAGCACGGCGTGCACCCCCTCGACCCGGACCTGGCCATCGAGTGGCCGGTGGACGAGCCGCTCCTGTCGGCCAAGGACGCGGCGGCCCCGAGCCTGGCGGAGGCGGTGGCGTCAGGTCGTCTCCCCACCTGGGACGCCTGCCGGGCCCACGCGCAGGCCCTGGCTCAGCGGGGGAACTGAGCCTCCCAGTAGGTGATCGTGCGCACGGCGTCGTCGAGCTGGCCGGCCATCCGGGCGAACGCGTCAGGGCCGCGCCCGTAGGGGTCCTCGACCTCCGTGACCTGCTGGGGCATGGCGCCGAGGGCCAGCAGCAGCTCGGGCAGGACGCGCCACCGGCCGCGCACCTCCTTGGCGCCGGAGTCGGCGAGCAGGTGCGGCCACGAGTACCGCTCGGCGACCGAGGTGAGGGCCTGGGCGAGGTCGACGATGCCGACGGTGCGGCGGTGCACCGACGGGCACTCCTCGAGGACGAGCTCGCGGTGGCGACCGCTCATGACGAGGACGAACGCCTGCTGGGCGACGACGGTGCCGACGACGAGGCGGGCGGGCGCCCCGGTGCGCGTGACGCCCAGGTCGTCGAGGATGCTCCGCGACCCGGGGTCCATGGGGCGGCCCACGAGCGCGTGGGTGCCGGCGCTCGTGACCTCGAAGGCCCCCGGACGAGCCCACTCGAGCCCGTCCTGGAGGAGCACGGCGGCGTACGGCGAGCGGCAGATGTTGCCGGTGCACACGGTGAGCAGGCGGACCGGCTCGGCCTCGGCGGAGGTGGGGGCGTCGCTCATGGTCCGGTCAGCCTAGGTCACCCTCCGGCCGGCCGGCCCGGACGCGCCCGGACCGGGGCCAGGCCGCGGACGGCCTCGGCCACCGCCTCGGCGACCCCGGGGTCGAACACCGACGGCACGATGCGCTCCGCGGTGGGGGCCTCGACGATGTCGGCGATGGCCCGGGCCGCGGCGAGCTTCATCGCCTCGGTGATCCGCGAGGCCCCGGCGTCGAGCGCGCCCCGGAAGATGCCCGGGAACGCGAGGACGTTGTTGATCTGGTTCGGGAAGTCCGAGCGCCCGGTCGCGACGACCGCCGCGTGCCGGTGGGCGAGGTCGGGGTGCACCTCGGGCGTCGGGTTGGCCAGGGCGAAGACGATCCCTCCGGGTGCCATCGAGGCGACCTCGGCCTCGGGCACCGTGCCTCCGGACACCCCGATGTAGCAGTCGGCTCCGGCGAGGGCCACCCCGAGCGGGCCGGTGAGCCCCCGCGGGTTCGTCGACACGGCGAGGCGCTGCTTGTGCTCCCCGAGGTCGGGCCGGGCCGGGTGGACGATGCCTCGCGAGTCGCACACGACGACGTCGCGGACACCGGCGCGCTGCAGGAGCCGGGTGACGGCGACCCCCGCGGCCCCGGCACCCGCGACGACGACCCGGAGGTCGGCGAGCTGGCGACCGAGCACCCGGACGGCGTTGTGCAGGCCCGCGAGGACGACGATGGCGGTCCCGTGCTGGTCGTCGTGGAAGACCGGGATGTCGAGCCGCTCCTTGAGCTGCTCCTCGATCTCGAAGCACCGCGGCGCCGAGATGTCCTCGAGGTTGATGCCGCCGTACGAGGGTGCGATGCGGGCGATGGCCTCGACGAGCTCCTCGACCGTCCCGGTCTCCATGACGACCGGCACGGCGTCGATCCCCGCGAAGTGCTTGAACAGCACCGCCTTGCCCTCCATCACGGGCATGGCCCCGAGCGGGCCGATGTCGCCGAGACCGAGCACCGCGGTCCCGTCGCTGATGACCGCGACCGTGTTGCCGCGGGCGGTGTAGCGGGCCGCGAGGGTCGGGTCCGCGGCGATCGCGAGCGAGACCTCCGCCACCCCCGGGGTGTAGAGCAGCGACAGGTCCTCACGTCCGCGCAGCGGCTGGGTGGCGTGTACACCCAGCTTGCCGCCCTCGTGGGCCCGGAAGACCGGGCTCTCCGGGTCGAAGGACGGCAGCACGGGGGACGCGGACACGGGAGTCTCCTCGGGGGGACGACGAGCGGCACCACGCTGCGCGCGCGATGCGGCGGAGGGGAGTCTGGGTGCGGCCCGAGGGAGGGTGCGTCTCGGTCGTCGCGGGGCGGGGGTGGCCGCCGGAGGCCCTCATTCTGGCACAGCGCCCTCGCGGGCCGCCGACCTCGTGGTGTGACGCACGTCGCGCCGATGGCAGGATCGCTGCCATGCCCGGACGCCGCGCCCTCGTGCTCGTCCGGGTCCGGGGCCGCTCGATGCTGCCGACCTATCGCGACGGTGACGTGCTCCTCGTCCTGCGGGGAGGCCGGCCACGCCCCGGCCGCGCCCACGTGGTCCGGCTGCCCCCGGGCACCGACGGCAGCCCCGGACCACTGGCGGTCAAGCGCATCACGGGCCCGGCGCCCGGCGCCCCCGAGCACTGGTGGATGGACTCGGACAACGCCGCGGAGGGCGTCACCTCCTTCGATGTGGGACCCCTCGCCGGCGGTCGGATCGAGGGGACGGTCATCGGATTGGTGTGGCGGCCGCTGGGGTAGGTTGAGGAACGACCGAAGGTCCCCCGACAGAGTAGGAGCGACACATGCTGTCCCCGTTCCGCATCACCGAGGTCTCTGCTCACTGCGACCTCCCGTGCGGCGTCTACGACCCCGCCCAGGCCCGCATCGAGGCCGAGTCCGTCAAGGCGATCATCGCCAAGGTCGCGGACAACGACGACCCCGACTTCCGGGTCCGCGCGATGATCATCAAGGAGCAGCGCTCCGAGCTCGTCAAGCACCACCTCTGGGTGCTCTGGACCGACTACTTCAAGCCGCCGCACTTCGAGAAGTACCCGCAGCTGCACACGCTCTTCAACGAGGCGACCAAGCTCGCGGGGGCCGCCGGCACCAAGGGCGAGCTCGACGCCGCGAAGGCCGACGAGCTGCTCGCCAAGATCGACGAGATCGCCGCGATCTTCGCCGAGACCAAGCAGGGCTGAGGCCCCACCGCACGACCGACGGCGGGCGTCCCCACGGGGGGCGCCCGCCGTCGTCGTCGGGTCAGCCGGAACCGAGATCGGGGACCGCGACGACGTAGACCTCACCGTCGCCGTCGAGCCGCACGGCGCCCTCACCGGCGGGCAGGAAGGCGGACTCGGCGTCGCCGAGGTCCAGGCTCCGCGACGCGGAGGTCAGCGTGATCCCGCCGCGCAGGCAGAAGACGATCCGCGGGCCGACGCCCGGAACATCGCGCCCGGGCGTGACCCGGTGGAGCAGGAAGCGGTCGGACGCGGAGTCGAACACCTCGACCCCCTCGGCGACGACCCGCCCGTGCCCCGCGACGCCGCCCGCCCGGGGGTCCACGATCCGCAGCAGCTCGGGGACGTTGACCTCCTTCGAGGTGAGGCCGGCCCGCACGACGTTGTCGGAGTTCGCGAGCACCTCGACGCCGAGCCCGCGCACGTAGGAGTGCAGCACCCCGGCCGCGACGTCGATGTACTCCCCCGGCGCGAGCACCCGGTGGTGCATGAGGAGGAGGACGACGAGCCCGATGTCGTCGGGGTGCATCTCGGCGACCTCGACGACCGTCGCGGCCGCGACCCCGATCTCGTCGGCACGACCCGAGAGCCGGACACACGCGGCCACGACCTCGCGGACGAAGCCCGCGACCTCGGCCTCGGGGGTGGCGAGCACCGCGCTCAGGACGGCGTGCGCGGGGTCGTCGGCGTCCTGCCCGGCGGCGACCGCCGCGCTGAACGCGGGCACCGCGAGCCGCCGCCCGATCTCGGCGACGACGGCCGGCTCCCGCATCCCGACGAAGACCTCGAAGGGGGCGATGGCGAGTAGCAGCTCGGGCTTGGCGGAGTCGTCGACGTACACCGCGTCGCCGGTCGTGGCCCGCACCTCGCGGGCCTGCTCGGCGCTGGGATGCACCTGGATCGAGATGGCCCGGCCGGGGGCGAGCACCTTGAGGAGGAACGGGAGCCGGTGACCGTGCCGGGCCACGCACTCCTGGCCGAGCTCGCGGGCGGGGTCCTGCGCGACGACCGCGGCGAGGTGCGGTGAGCCCTCGCGGTCGGTGCCGGAGGGGCCGCTCTCGTGCGCGCCCATCCACAGCTCGGACTCCGGCTCCGCGGTGGGGGCGGCGCGACCCTGCAGGCTCGCGATGGCGACGCGCGATCCCCACGCGTCGTGGAAGACGACTGGGGTGAGACGGTCCACGGGTCCCCTCGTGCTCGCGGCGGTCGGCTACGGCACTCTAGCGTGCGAGCAGCGGCTCCTCGGCGAGGCGGCCGACGGAGGAGTGCTCGACCACCCGCGACAGCGCGTCGACGACGTCGGGGTCGTACTCGTAGCCCAGGCCCAGGTGGATGCGCTCCAAGGCGGCGGTGACCCGAGCCGGGTCGGACGAGCCCTGGGTGAGGTCGTCGAAGGCGTTCGCGCACTTGATGATGCGGCTCCCGATCGGCACCGGCTCCCCGAGCTCACGGACGAGCCGGTAGGGCGTGGTCTGGGCCTCGACGTACGCGGCGACGACGTCGAGGGTCTCGGCGCGGCGGATGATCCGCGCCCCCTCAGCGGCGATGTCCCGCTGGTCCGCCGGCGCGGCGAGCACGGTCGCGCCGTCGGGGATCGGGTCCCGCAGCGAGATCTGGCCGAGGTCGTGCAGCAACGCGGCGTACTCGATGTCCCGCAGCTCCCGGTCCCCCAGACCCAGCACCCGGCCCACGCGGACCGCGAGCCCGGAGACCCGCTCGGCGTGCAGCCGCCGGGTGTACCCGCCTTCCTCGGTGAGGACGGACAGGGTGGCGATGAGCTGCCTGTTGGTGGCCCGGTTGCGGGCGAACTGCCCCACCGCGGCGTACGCCATGACCAGGGGCACCAGGGCTGCCGGGAGCGCGACCAGCCCGAGCACCGGGGCCATGAGCGCCACCATCGGCCCGGTGACGACGACCGCGAGCGTCAGCGGGGCCGCCTCGGTCAGCTCGTCGCGCACCGCCGCGGTCCACGGGCTGCGCTGCCGCTCGGCGCGGATGGCGGAGACGAGCACCAGCTCGACGACGATGGCGACGAGGGCGACGCCGACCAGCCCCACGGCGACGAGACCTCGCGCGTACCCCTCGAGCGCCTGGTCGTCCCACAGCGTCGCCCCCTCGGGCCCGACCTCACGGGCCAGGACGGCAGCGAGCCCGACCCCGAGCAGTCGGGCGGCCAGCTGCGGGACGCCGGGTGAGCGGTGCTGGGCCCGGTGCACTGCCGCCGCCAGCGCCAGCGCGACGGTGACGACGAGGGCCACGAGCCCGGGGTCGATGTCGAAGACGGCCTCCCCGTTGATGGTCCCGACGAACGCGACGGCCAGAGCGGAGGCCGAGGCCAAGGGCGCCGTCTCGCGGCCGCTCGGCATCCGCAGCCGGAAGAGGTCGCCGACGGCGATCACCCCGACGAAGACGACCAGGGCGGGTGCGTGTGTGGCGATCAGGGTCCCGAGGCGGCTGCCGGACCCGGCGAGGCCGAGGCCGAGGCCGACGAGTCCGAGGCCGAGCACCGTGGTTGCGACCGGCCTGCTGGGAAGCCGGAACACCGAGGTCACCGGCTGACCTCCTCGCCGATCCGCCGGGCCAGGGAGGCCTCGAGCGCCTGCAGGAGCTCGGCGTCGACGTGCGGGCGCCCCCGGAGGATCTCGATGGCCTCGTCCCGACGCAGGACGAGACCGTCGGGGGTGCCCACCTCGGTCAGCAGGTCGTAGGCGTCGGCGACCCCGACGATCCGGGCGGGCAGGGCGGGGTGGTCGTCGGCGTCGAGGGCGGTGTGGTGGCCCTCGATCGCCGGCAGCGCCCCCGCGAGGAAGCTGAGGCCGCGCAGCAGGTCCGCGCCGCGGGCGGGGTAGGTGCTGAACGAGTCGGCGGCGGGGTCGCCGCTGCGCACCAGCGCGGTAGGCAGGCTCGTCTGGCCGAGGTCGTGGAGCATGCCGGCCACCCGGGTGTCGCTGACCATCTGAGGGCGCAGGCCGAGGTGCTGGGCCATGTGGCCGCTGAGCTCGGCGACCCGGGTGCTGTGCCCGGTGAGGTGCGGGGCCTTGGCCTCGACCGCCGCGACGAGCACCTGCAGGGCCCGGCCCTGCCCGGTGAGCTCCTCGGCGTGCTGGCGGTAGGCCCACTGGGCGACGAGCAGCGGCCCGAGCACGAGGAGGACGGCGACGGGGCCGAGCTCGGCGGGACGCCAGAGGACGACGAGGAGGAAGGCGATGATCCCGTAGCCGATGTACGCGGCACCGGTGCTCCCCACGAGCGTGCGGACCTGGACCGACACGGGGACACCCTGCGCCACCCGCACCACGCCGGCGAGCAGCAGGACGTTGGCGAGGAACTGGACGATGTCGGCGAGCAGCAGCGGCAGCGCCAGCCGGAACACGATGTCGCTGGTGTCCTGCAGCTGGGCGGGGTCGGCCGTCCCCCCGGCGACGAGGAACGCGAGTCCGCCGAGCCCGCTGAAGATCGCGACCTCGGCGGCGTTGAAGACCCGGGCGCGCAGGGGGACGGACCGCCCCTCGAAGGCCCCCATGCCGAGACCGAGCAGCCCGGCGCCCGCCGGGCCGAGGATCGCCTGCCCGGCGAGCAGCACGATGCTGGAGAACGAGAGGACGACGCGTCGCTCGACGACGACGTCGCCGGCCAGCAGCTGCCCGACGGCCAGGACGGCGAAGACGGCGAACTCCCACGTCGGGAAGACGCCGTACCGGCCGATGAGGAAGGCGAGGAGGCCGACCGCCAGGGCGACGACGACTCCGATGTACCCGAGCACGGGCACATCGGGACGTACGGCTCGTCGCCCCGGGGCCGACCTCCTCGACCTCAGCCTGATGGGGCTCAGCCCTGCCAGGTGTAGCCGCCCTGCCAGGTGTAGCCGCCCTGCCAGGTGTAGCCGCCCTGCCAGGTGTACCCCGTGGACGGCTTGGCGGAGGCGGAGGACGGCGCGGCGATCCCCACGACGACGAGAGCGAGAACGGCGAGAGTGGTGCGGAAGATGCGCATGTGCGTTTCCTTTCAGAGGTGAGGCTCCATCACCTACGTGCTCCGGGGCGGTGAGGAGTTGGGCACAGCATCCCACGCAGGGGGATGTGCGACAATTACAGGGACCACATCTGTTTTGGTGTCGGTCGGTTCCAGCACCGTCGGAGAGGTTCCCATGAGCAAGCGCGCCCGCAAGCGCCGCTCGCGCAAGGGCAGCAAGGCCAACCACGGCCGCCGCCCCAACGCCTGAGCGGCCTCAGACGCACGAGGACCCGGTGTGCCGCGCACACCGGGTCCTGTCGTGTCCGGAGGTGCTCAGCCGTCGAGGTCGGTCCTCGTGACCGTCGTGATCCGCTGGACGATCCGCAGCCGGAGCGTCGCGGGTGCGGTCTCCTCGTGGCAGGACCGCTTGACGACCTGCTTGACCGCGGCGTCGAGGTCGTGCTCGGCGAGGCACGGCCGGCACTCCGCCAGGTGGGTCGCCACCCGCTTGACGTCGGCCGGGCTCATCTCGCCGTCGAGGTACTCGTAGATGTGGTGCAGGACCTCGGAGCAGTCGCTGTGGCCCTCGTGCTCGGTGTGACCCATCAGACCTCCTCCGCCCCGACGAGTCCCCGGTCCCGGGCGTACTCGGTGAGCATCGACCTCAGCTGTCGGCGCCCGCGGTGCAGCCGGGACATCACCGTCCCGATCGGGGTGCCCATAATCTCGGCGATCTCCTTGTAGGCGAAGCCCTCGACGTCGGCGAGGTAGACCGCCATCCTGAAGTCCTCGGGGAGCTCCTGCAGGGCCCGCGTCACCTCGGTGTCGGGCAGGTGCTCCAGCGCCTGCGCCTCGGCGGACTTCAGCCCGGCGGAGGTGTGCGACTCGGCACGTGCCAGCTGGTAGTCCTCGACGTCGGAGCTGTCCGACTGCTGGGGCTCCCGCTGCTTCTTGCGGTACGTGTTGATGTAGGTGTTCGTGAGGATCCGGTACATCCAGGCCCGCAGGTTGGTGCCGGGCTTGTACTGGTGGAAGGCCGCGTAGGCCTTGGCGTAGGTCTCCTGGAGCAGGTCCTCGGCGTCCGCGGGGTTGCGCGTCGTGCGCATGGCCGCCGCGTACAGCTGGTCCAGCAGCGGGAGCGCCTCGCGTTCGAAGCGAGCCTGACGCTCGGCGGTCGTCTCGGTGGCGACGTCGACCTCGGCCGGGGTCTCCTCGAGCGGGGTGTGGGAGGTACTCATCGCCTCCCACCCTAGCCCCGACCGCCGTGGGGCCGAGGTGTCGAGCACGAACACGGGCGGACCTTCCCTCGGAAGCTGCGATGACGAGGATGGAACGTCCGCGTCCCCCGGGTCATTCCGTGACCGAGCGCTCCCACCGGCGGCCGATCTCGGTCAGCACTGCAGCCGCGACGTCGTCGGCCCGGCGCTCCAGCGAGTGGGTGCCGTCGACCTCGCTGAGGCCGGCCCCCGGCGGCAGCACCCGGCGCACCTCCTCCGGGGTGCCGAACGGGTCGCTGCGGCCCTGGACGACATGCACGGGGATGCCGCGACGACCCGGTCGGGCCAGCTCGTCGGCCCGCGACCGCTCGGGCCGCCGGGGCGGGTGGAGCGGGAAGGACAGCGCGACGACGAGGTCCGCGCCGACCTCGCCCGCGCAGCGACAGGCGACCCGGGCCCCGGCGCTGCGCCCGGCGACGACGAGTGGACCGACGCGCGGCACCGTGGCGAGGACCGCGAGCCAGGCCGGGTCCAGCGCGGCCGGGCCCGGGCCGACGCGCCTGCCCGCCAGCCGCCAGGGCTGGTCGACCAGGACCACCCGCCAGCCGTGGCGGACCGCGGCGTCGCGCACGGCGGTCACGTCGTCGGTCCAGCGCAGCCCGCCCGCACCGTGGCCGACGACGAGCGTGCCCACCGGCGGGCCGGCCGGGTCCGACGTCGTCGCTCGGGCGGGCCCGGCCGGCGTCGGGACCAGCCGCTCGCTCACCCGGGGCCCCCGAGCACCTCGCCCGTCATCGGGTCGACCACCCCCACCAGCTCCTCCGGCGGGAGCGGCTCGAGGAGCTGCGGGCCGTTGGACCGGCTGCTGCTGACCGCCCGGGACACGGGATAGGCCGTGAACCGGCCGGGCTCGTGCGGGGCCAGCAGCGCGACGGCGTCGGCGGCCCCGGTGGCGGGGTCCAACCACTGCGCCCACTCCCCCGGCTCGAGCACCATCGGCTGCCGGTCGTGGATGCGGTCGAGGCCGGGCTCGGCCGGCCCGGTGACGATCGTGAACGACGTGAGCCACGCGTCGGGGTCGTCGCGGTCGGGGACGGCCGGGTCGCGCCAGAACTCGTAGAGCCCCGCCATCGCGACGCTGGCCCCGTCGGCGCGGGTCGTGAAGAACGGCTGCTTGCGGGGCTTGCCCTTGGCGTCGACGGCCGTGGGCGACGCCTGCCACTCGTACCACCCGCGCGCCGGCACGAGGCAGCGCCGGGCGGCGAGGGCGCGCGCGAAGGCCGGCTTGTCGGCCACCGACTCGACCCGGGCGTTGATCATCCGCGCCCCGACCCGGGTGTCCTTCGCCCAGCTCGGCACGAGACCCCAGGTGAGCAGCCGCAGCTGCCGGGTGGGGTCGACGGAGGTGTCGTCGCGGCGGGCCCGGGTCAGCACGACGGGCGCCTGCTTCGTCGGGGCCATGTTGTGGTCCGGCCGTCCCGGCGCGGGCTGCTGGGGGTTGACGAGCACACTGCGGGACGGCTCGGCGGTGCGGTCCTGGTCGACCTCGAACTCCAGGACCAGCTCGTCCGGGTTGGCCGTCGCGGCGTAGCGCCCACACATGGTGCTCAGGCTACGCAGCGACACCCGGAGCAACTACGGTAGGGAAGGAAGTCCCGACCAGGAGAACCGACCCGGAGGTAGCGGATGTCCGTCGTGCGCCGCGTGGCCCGACCCTTGCTCGCGTCGATGTTCGTCGTCGGCGGTGTCGACCGGCTCAAGCACCCGTCGGTCCGCGCCGACGCGGCCCGGCCCGTCGTCGAGAAGCTCGCTCCGCTCCTCCGGCTCCCCCAGGACACCGAGCTCCTCGTGCGCGCCAACGGCGTCGTCATGGTCGGGGCCGGCACGATGCTCGCGCTCGGCAGGTTCCCGCGTACCTCGGCCGCGGTGCTCGCCGCCACGCTCGTCCCCACCACCGTCGCCGAGCACCGGTTCTGGGCCGAGGACGACCCGCAGGTGCGCGCCGAGCAGCGTACCCAGCTCCTGAAGAACCTCGGGCTGCTCGGTGGGCTCCTCCTCGCGGCCGTCGACACCGAGGGCCGGCCCGGTCTCGCGTACCGGGCGCACCTCGCCGGCGAGAGCGTGCAGCGGGCGGCGCGCCAGACCCGCCGCGAGGCGCGGCACCTCGCGAAGACCGCCACCACCGAGGCGCGGCTCAAGGCCGCCCAGGCGCAGCATGCCTTCGGCTGACTGGGAGGCACCCGCCGTCACGGACCCGGTCGATGCCCGCGTCCTCCTGCCCGGCAGCAAGTCCCTGACCAACCGGTACCTCGTGCTCGCCGCACTGGCCTCGGAGTCGTCCCGCCTGCGGGCCCCGCTCCGCTCTCGGGACACCCACCTCATGGCCCAGGCGCTGCGGACGCTCGGCGCCCACGTGCAGGACGTCGACGACGGCGACTGGCTCGTGACGCCGGCGCCCATCCGCGGCGGCGGGTCGGTCGACTGCGGCCTCGCGGGCAACGTCATGCGCTTCGTCCCCCCCGTTGCGGGCCTCGCCCACGGGCCGGTCTCCTTCGACGGCGACGACGCCGCCCGGCACCGCCCGATGGCGCCGGTGCTGCACGCCCTGCGCACCATCGGGGTCCGGGTCGAGGACGACGGCCGCGGCGGGCTGCCGTTCACCGTGCACGGCACCGGCTCGGTGCGAGGCGGGGCGGTCACCATCGACGCCTCGGCGTCCTCGCAGTTCGTCTCCGGGCTCCTCCTGTCGGCAGCCCGCTTCGACGAGGGGATCACCGTCCGCCACGAGGGCCGGGCCCTGCCGAGCCTGCCGCACATCGAGATGACCGTCGAGACGCTGCGCGACGCCGGGGTCGTCGTCGACGACGCCGACCCGCACACCTGGCGGGTCGAACCGAGCGAGGTCAACGCGCTCGACGTCCAGGTCGAGCCGGACCTGTCCAACGCCGCCCAGTTCCTCGCCGCGGCGCTGGTCACCGGGGGCCGCGTGCACGTCCCGGGGTGGCCGCAGTACACGACCCAGGGCGGCGACTTCATCCGCGAGGTCGTCGACATGATGGGGGCCGAGGTCGTCCTCGACCGCTCCGGCCTCACCGTCACCGGCGGCGACGGCATCGGCGGGATCGACGTCGACCTCCACGACTCCAGCGAGCTGACCCCCGTCGTCGCCGCCCTCGCGGCCCTGGCCGACGGGCCGAGCGTCATCCGCGGCGTCGCGCACATCCGCGGCCACGAGACCGACCGGCTCGCCGCCCTCCACGCCGAGCTGGCCGGCCTCGGCTGCGGCGTCGACGAGACCGCGGACGGCCTGCGCATCACCCCGCGGCCGCTGCACGGCGGGGTCTGGCACACCTACGCCGACCACCGCATGGTCATGGCGGGCGCGGTCCTCGGGCTCGCCGTCCCCGGGGTCCTGGTCCAGGACGTCGGCACGGTCGCCAAGACGATGCCCGAGTTCACGACGCTGTGGGACCGCATGCTCCACGAGCGGGTCGCAGCGGACGCCTGATGGCGAGGTCCTCGCGGGACTACGACGAGTCCGACGTCCGGATCCGGCCAAACCGCCGCGGCTCCCGGCCGCGCACCAAGGAGCGCCCTGCCCACGCCGACGCCGTCCCCGGCCGCGTCCTGGCCGTCGACCGGGGCCGCTACACGACCCTGGTCGGCCAGGGCCCCGACGCGCACGTCGTGCTCGCGATGCGCGCCCGCGAGCTCGGCCGCAAGGGCATCGTCGTCGGTGACGAGGCGCACCTCGTCGGCGACACCTCCGGCGCCGACGGCAGCCTCGCCCGGATCGTGCGCATCTCACCGCGGGCGACGCTGCTGCGCCGGACCGCCGACGACACCGACCCGGTCGAGCGGGTCATCGTCGCCAACGCCGACCAGCTCGTCGTGGTCAGCGCGCTCGCCAACCCCGAGCCCCGCCCCCGGCTCATCGACCGGTGCCTCGTCGCCGCGTACGACGCCGGGATGGAGCCGGTCCTCGTGCTCACCAAGGCCGACCTCACCGACCCGACCCCGTTCCTCGATCAGTACGCGCCGCTGTCGGTGCGGCACGTCGTCACCTCCCGCGGCCCCGACGGCACCACCGGCCTCGACGAGCTGCGCGAGGTCCTCGCCGGCCGGGTGAGCGTCCTCGTCGGACACTCCGGGGTCGGCAAGTCGACCCTCGTCAACGCCCTCGTCCCGGACGCCGCGCGCACGACGGGCGTGGTCAACGTCGTCACCGGGCGGGGTCGGCACACCTCGACCTCGGCCGTGGCGCTGGCCCTGCCCGACGACGACGGCTGGGTCATCGACACCCCCGGAATCCGCTCGTTCGGGCTGGCCCACGTCGACCCGGCGCGCATCATCCAGCACTTCCCGGACCTCGAGCCGGGCACCGCCGGCTGCCCCCGAGGGTGCACCCACGACGAGGAGGAGTGCGCCCTCGACGCGTGGGTAGAGAGCGGCTCCGCGGGCCCGGCCGGCCGCTCCCGTCTCGACTCGCTCCGCCGGCTCCTGCGCACGCGAACGGCCGCCGGCGAGGACTGAGCCCCACCGGCGGCCGTGCGGCACGGTCGCCGCGTCAGCGCGGTCGGTCGGTCGGGTCCTCGACGACGCGGGTGGTGTCCTGCGGCTGCTCGGCGGTGGGGTCCATCGCCTCGGCGCGCGCCGGCGTCGAGCGGTCGTCGGGCACCGGCGTGTCCCCGGCCTCCGAGAGCTCCTCGACCTTCGTCGTGGCGAACCGGGCGTCGTGCTGGAGGTTGCTGACGTCCTTGGTCTCGACGATGGCGCGGGGCTCGGCGAAGTGGCAGGCCGACTGGTGCTCGCCCGCACCGTCGGGCCGCGGCTGGAGGTCGGGCTCGTCGGTGGTACAGACGTCCTGCGCCTTCCAGCACCGGGTGTGGAAGCGGCATCCGGACGGCGGGTTCGCCGGGGACGGCACGTCGCCCTCGAGGACGATCTGCTCCCGCTTGCCGCGCAGCGTCGGGTCGGGCACCGGCACCGCGGACAGCAGGGCCTGCGTGTACGGGTGCGTCGGCCGGGAGTAGATCTCGTCCTCCTCGCCGATCTCGGCGAGCCGGCCGAGGTACATGACCCCGACCCGGTCGGAGATGTGCCGGACGACCGACAGGTCGTGGGCGATGAAGACGTACGCCAGCCCCAGCTCGTCCTGGAGCTTCTCCATGAGGTTGATGACCTGCGCCTGCACCGACACGTCCAGAGCCGACACCGGCTCGTCGCAGATGAGCACCTTCGGGTTGAGCGCGATGCCGCGAGCGATGCCGATGCGCTGCCGCTGGCCACCGGAGAACTGGTGGGGGTAGCGGTTGATGTGCTCGGGGTTGAGCCCGACGAGGTCGAGCAGCTCCTGGACCCGCTGCCGCCGCCCGCCCTTGGGCACGACGTCGGAGTGGATCTCGAAGGGCTCCCCGACGATGTCGCCGACGGTCATCCGCGGGTTGAGCGAGGTGTAGGGGTCCTGGAAGACGATCTGGATGTTGCGGCGCAGCCGGCGGGTGTCGCGGGCCGAGGCCCCCGAGAAGTCCTGGCCCTCGAACGCCACGGAGCCCGACGTGGGCTCCTCGAGACGCATGAGGAGGCGGCCGAGGGTGGACTTGCCACACCCCGACTCCCCGACGATGCCGAGGGTCTCGCCCTTGTGCAGGTCGAAGGTCACCCCGTCGACGGCCTTGACGTGCCCGACGGTGCGGCGCAGCACACCCTTCTTGATCGGGTAGTGCTTGACCAGGTTCTGCGCGCTGAGGACGACCTCAGGCATCGATGACCTCCTCGGCGAAGTGGCAGGCGGACAGCCGGCCGGGGGCGACCTCGCGCAGCGGTGGCAGGTCCGTCCGGCAGACGTCCTGCGCCATCCGGCAGCGGGGGTTGAACGGACAGCCCGGCGGGATCCGCATGAGGTTGGGCGGCAGCCCACCGATGGCCGCGAGCGTCTGGCCCTTCTGGTCCAGGCGCGGGATCGACTCCAGCAGGCCGCGGGTGTACGGGTGCGCCGGGTTCGCGTAGAGGTCGGTGACCTCCGCCTTCTCGACGAGCCGGCCCGCGTACATGACCGCGATGCGGTCCGCGACGTCGGCGACGACACCCAGGTCGTGGGTGATGAGGATGAGCCCCATCTGGCGCTCCTCCTGCAGCTCCTCGAGCAGCGCCATGATCTGGGCCTGGACGGTGACGTCCAGGGCGGTCGTCGGCTCGTCCGCGATGAGCACCGCGGGGTCGAGGGCGATCGCGACCGCGATCATGATGCGCTGGCGCATGCCGCCGGAGAACTGGTGCGGATAGGCCTTGACCCGGTCCCGGGCGCCGGGGATCTGCACCCGTTCCATGAGCCGGACGGCCTGCTCCAGCGCGTCGGACTTGTTCATGCCCCGGTGGGTGCGGAACATCTCGGCGATCTGCCAGCCGACCGGGAAGACCGGGTTCAGCGCCGAGAGCGCGTCCTGGAAGATCATCGAGACCTCCGGGCCACGCGTCTTGCGACGCTGCTCGGGGTCCATGGTCAGCAGGTCCTGGCCGCAGTACCGGATGTGGCCCTGCGGGATGACCGCCGGCGGCATGTCGAGGATGCCCATGATGGCCTGGGCCGTCACGGACTTGCCCGACCCGGACTCCCCGAGGATCGCGAGCGACTCGCCCTGGTTGAGCTCGAACGAGACGCCGTTGATGGCCGTAGCGACCCCGTCGGCGGTGTGGAACTCGACGTAGAGGTCCTCCACCTCCAGCAGCCTGCCGTCCTCGGGGGTGTACGTGAACTCCCCCTGGGACCTGGTCTTCGTGCTCTGCGTCGTCATGGTCGTCACCGGTTCTTCGGGTCGAGGGCGTCACGCACGGCATCACCGAGCATGATGAACGCCAGGACGGCCAGGGACAGGAACAGGCTCGGGAAGAACAGCATGTGCGGCGTGGTCCGCAGGCCGACGATCGCCGAGCTGATGTCGATGCCCCAGGAGATCGCCGGAGCCTGGAGGCCGATCCCGAGGAAGGACAGGGTCGCCTCGGCCGCGATGTAGGCACCGAGGTTGATCGTCGCGACGACGATCATCGGGGCGAGCGCGTTCGGGAGGATGTGCGAGCCGATGACGCGCAGCGGGCTCGCGCCCAGCGCGCGGGCGGCCTGCACGTAGTCGTTCGGCTTCACCTGGATGACGCTGCTCCGCATGAGCCGGGCCAGGCTGGGCCAGCCGAGGACGACGAGCGCCACCACGACCTTGAGCACGACGAGCAGGTAGTTGTTGTTGAAGAACTCCGGCAGCGAGACGAGGAAGATGATCGCGCCGAGCAGCAGCGGGATCGCGAAGAAGACGTCCCCGATCCGCGAGAGCAGCGAGTCGACCCAGCCGCCCATGTAGCCGGCGATGATCCCGATCGTGCCGCCGACCAGCACCGTGCCGGTGGTCGTGAAGAGACCGACGAGGATGGACGCGCGAGCCCCGTAGATGCAGCGCGCGTAGATGTCGTAGCCCTGCAGGTCGCGGCCGAACCACGTGCCCTCACCGGGCTTGGAGCGCGACTCGGCCAGGACGGCGAAGTTGGGGTCGGTGCGGGTGAACAGGCTCGGGAACGCCGCCATGAGGACGAACACGAGGATCATCGCCGCCGACACCCAGAACAGCGGGTTGTGGCGCATGGCACGCCACGCGTCGGAGGCGAGTGAACGGACCTCACCCTCGTCGCTGGTGTCGTGCGGGTCGGAGGGCGCGGTGGTCTCCGCGACGGTTGCCTCAGTCATGGCTGATCCTCGGGTCGAGCAGGCCGTAGAGAAGGTCGACGATGAGGTTGACGACGAGGTAGACGAGCACGAGCACCGTCACCGCGCCGACGACCGACGCACCGTCACGCGAGCGGATGGAGCGGAAGATGTAGCCGCCCACGCCCGGGATGTTGAAGATGCTCTCGGTGACGATCGCGCCACCGAGCAGAGCACCGAAGTCGAAACCGATGAAGGTGATGACGGGGATGAGCGAGTTGCGCAGGGCGTGCAGGCCGATCGCGCGGCGCTTGGTCAGGCCCTTCGCGATCGCGGTGCGCACGTAGTCGGACCGGAGGTTCTCGACGAGGTTGGTCCTCGTGAGCCGGGCGACGTAGGCCACCGAGAGCGAGCCGAGGACGATCGCGGGCAGCAGCAGCTGGTAGACGGTGGCCTCACCGGAGGTGACGGTGACCGGGAAAAGGCCCCACTTCACCCCGAGGAAGTACTGCGCGAGACCGCCGATGACGAAGATCGGGATCGAGATGACGACGAGCGTCGAGACGAGGACCAGGTTGTCGAGGAACCCGCCCTTCCTGATCCCGGTGAGGACGCCGGCGATGATGCCGATGATCGTCTCGATGAGGATCGCCATCAACGCGAGCTTCGCCGTGACCGGGTAGCGCTCCTTGAGCTGCTCGGAGACCTTGATCCCGTTGTAGGTCTCGCCGAAGTCGCCCTGGGCGAGGTTGCCGATGTACTTGCCGTACTGGATCGGCAGCGGGTCGTTGAGGTTGTACTTCTCCTCGAACGCGGCCGCGTAGGCCGCGGGGCACGGGCGCTCGCCGCACTTGCCGGCCAGCGGGTCGCCCGGGAGGGCGAAGACCATCGCGAAGATGAGGAACGTCGCGCCGAGCAGGACCGGGATCATCTGGAGAACCCGTCTGAGGATGTAGGTGCCCACGTCACCTCCTGAGTTCTCTGGCCACCAGCGTCTACGGCGGCGGGGACGGATGTACCGGTGATGAACCTAAACCATGCGGGGCCGTGCGGTGCACCGGGGCGCGCCCGATGCGTCCTCCACGGCCCGGGCACGGCCGTCGGCCTGCCAGCGGATGGCTGACAGGCCGACGGCTCGTGCGTGGGCGGGGAACCTGTCGGTCCCCCTACCTCACTTGAGGGAGACCTGCGTGTAGTCGACCGTCCCGAAGGCGGTGATCTTCACACCGGTGACCTTGTCCGACCAACCCATGGTGGTCTTGCCGTAGTACATGGGGATCTGCGGCATGTCCGCCGCGAGGAGAGCCTCAGCCTGCTGGTACAGGGAGTTGGCCTCGGCCTCGTCGGTGGCCGCAGCGGCCTGGTCGAGCAGCTTGTCGAACTCCGGGTTCGAGTAGTTGCCGTCGTTCGAGGACGCGCCCGTCTTGAGGAGCGGAGCGAGGAAGTTCTCGATCGACGGGTAGTCCATCTGCCAGCCGGTACGGAACATGCCCTTCATCTTCTCGTCGCCGATCTGGGCGCGGAAGGTGGCGAAGTCGACGACACCGGTCGCGACGCAGTCGACACCGAGAGCCTGCTTGATGCTGTTGCAGGTGGCCTCGGTCCACTCCTTGTGGCCGCCGTCCGCGTTGTAGGACAGCGTGATCTTGTCACCCTTGAAGCCGCCGGCCTCGTCGAGCAGGGCCTTGGCCTTCTCGGGGTCGTAGACGCAGTTCTCGCCACACTGGTCGGCCTTGTAGCCGTCGACCACCGGGGAGACCCAGCCCGTCGCGGGGACGCGGGTGTTGTTGAAGATCTGCTGGTTGATCGTCTCGCGGTCGATCGCCATCGAGATCGCTGCGCGGACCTTGGGGTCGGCGTAGTTCGGGTCGACCTTGGTCGGCGCGAAGGTGATCGTCTGGATGACGCCGGTCTCCTTCTGGGCGTTGCGCTCAGGGAGGTCCGACTTGTACTTGTCGTCGATCAGGGCGCTGGCCGGGATCGAGGTGACGATGTCCAGGTTGTTGGCGAGGACGTCGTTGTACGCCGGGTCGACCTCCTGGTAGATCTTGAAGGTGATCTTGTCGACCTTGCCGGCCCAGTCGCCCGCGTAGTCGGCGTTCTTCGAGAGAACGATCGACTGCTCCTTGTTCCAGGCGTCCAGCTTGTAGGGGCCGGTGCCGATCGGCTTGTCGCCGAAGGCCTCGGGGTCGGCGAAGAAGGCGTCGGGCAGCGCCGCGAAGGCGGTGTAGCCGAGCCGGACCGGGAGGTTCGAGACCTTCTCGGTGGTCTTCACGGTGAAGGTGTAGTCGTCGACCACGGCCAGACCGGTGAGCGTCTCGGCCGAGGGCTTGCCGTCGCCCGCGCACGGGTCGTCGCCGTCACCGGTGCACTGGAGGTCGCCGAAGCCCTCGACGGGCTCGAAGAAGTAGCCGTTGTACATGCCGTTGGGGCCGTACGCGGCGTAGTTCCAGGCGTCGACGAAGTTCTTCGCCTTGAGCTCGGTCCCGTCGTGGAACTTGATGCCCTGCTTCACCTTGATGGTGAAGTTCTGGTTGTCCTCGGTCTCGATCGACTCCGCCTGGTCGTTCTCCGGCTTGGCCGTGTCGGCGTCGTAGTGGACGAGCTTCGAGAAGACCTGGTCGAGCACGTCGCCGCCACAGGTCTCACCCGTGTTCTGCGGAACGAGCGGGTTCTGCGGGTTGCAGCCGAAGACGGTGATCTCGCCGCCGGCCTGGCCCTCCGCGGGCGTGGTGTTGTCGTCGCTGCTGCCCCCGCCGCACCCGGCGGCGAGAAGAGCAACGGCAGACATGGCCGCGACGGCGACCGTGCGAGTGGTTCCTCGCATGGATGTCCTCCTACGTGAATGTGGTCATGCCATCCGTTGTCGGATGGCCATCTCCATGAGGTGCCCCCGATCGGGTGCAACCCGGCGCGACGCCACAGTGGGCGTGCTCGGTCCACCTAAGCCCACGCGACGGCTCCAGGGAAGTTCCTCGGCGCGCCGAGACCCGATTGTGACCGAAGCGCGACCGGATCGACGCCGGGGCCGCAAGATCTTCGGCCGCAGCCGGTACGGTGAGGCGCGTGCCCGGCTACGACGACGACCTCCGCTTGGCCCACGTCCTCGCCGACGCGGTCGAGCGGGTCACGATCGGGCGCTTCCGCGCCGAGGACCTGCGCGTCGAGACCAAGCCCGACCTCACCCTCGTCAGCGACGCCGACCGCGACGCCGAGGAGCTCGTCCGCTCCCAGCTCAAGCGCACCCGTCCCCGCGACGCGGTCATCGGCGAGGAGATGCCGAACACCGGCTCCGGCAGCCGCCAGTGGGTCATCGACCCCATCGACGGCACCCACAACTTCGTCCGCGGCGTCCCGGTCTGGGGCACCCTCATCGCACTCGTCGACGACGGGGCCCCGGTCATCGGGCTCGTCGCGGCACCGGCCCTCGGCCGGCGGTGGTGGGCGGCCCTGGGGTCCGGGGCCTGGGCCGGGCGCAGCCTCACGAGCGCCAAGCAGATCCACGTCTCGGGGGTCTCCCGGCTCGCCGACGCGTCGATGTCCATCTCCAGCATGACCTCGTGGGACGCGGTCGGCCGGCTCGACGCCGTCCTCGACCTCGCGCGGGCGTGCTGGCGCGAGCGCGCGTACGGCGACTTCTGGTCCTACATGCTCCTCGCCGAGGGCGCGCTCGACATCGCCGCCGAGCCCGAGCTGGCCCTGCACGACATGGCGGCCCTGGTCCCCATCGTCACCGAGGCGGGAGGCCGCTTCACCTCGCTCGACGGCCGCGACGGGCCGTTCGGCGGGAACGCGGTGGCCACCAACGGGCTCCTGCACGACGAGGTCCTGGCGCGCCTCGGCGGCTAGAAGAGCGCGTCCTGGTCCGCTGCGGTCGCCACGTGCTCGAGGCGAAGCAGCGTCGCCTTGCGGTCGAGGCCCCCCGCGTACCCGGTGAGGGTGCCGTCACTGCCCACGACCCGGTGGCACGGCAGGACGACCGGGATCGGGTTGGCCCCGTTGGCGGCCCCGACGGCGCGCGACGCCCCGGGCGGGAGTCCGAGCCGTGCGGCGATCGCGCCGTAGGTGGTCGTGGTGCCCCACGGGATGGTGGCGAGCTCGGCCCACACCCGCTGCCGGAAGGCGGTGCCGGCGGGTCGGAGCGGGAGGTCGAAGCCCCGGCGCCGGCCGGCGAAGTACTCGGCGAGCTGGGCCACGGCCGCACCCAGCACCGGGTCAGCGGACGGACCGGCCGTCCCGGGAGCGGTCGCGTCGAACCGGATGGCGACGACGGCGCCGGACTCCACGACGACCTCCAGGTCGCCGATCGGGGAGCCGACGACGGCGGCCTCGCGCGGCACGGCGCGCTCAGACGGCAACCGTCGTCACCGGCCCGGGCAGTCGGCGCTCCAGCTCGGGGACGACGGTGGCGGCGTCCCCGACGACGACGACGCTCCACTCCCCCGTCACCGTCCGCCGGTACGCGGCATCGAGGTCCTCCCTGGTGAGCGCGCGGACCCCGTCGAGGTTGCGGGTCGTGAAGTCGAGCGGCAGCCCTTCGAGCGCGAGTGCCGCGGTCTCGTCGGCCACCGCGTCGGCCGTCGCGTAGCGCCCCGGGGCGGTCTTGGCGACGTAGTCGACGCCGGTGCGCAGCTCCTCGGCGCTGAAGCCGTCGCGGGCACCGTCGAGGATGCCGAGGAGCAGCTCCACCGACTCGCCCGTGACCTCGGTGCGCACCGACCCGGACGTGAGGAACAGCCCGCCGGCCACCCGCGGCCGGAACGAGGACCGGATCCCGTAGGTGTAGCCCTTCTCCTCCCGAAGGACGGCGTCGATGCGGGCGTTCGGGGAGCCGCCCACGAGGAAGGACAGGACCGGGTGGGGCGCCCACCCGTGCGGGGTGTTCCGGTCGGGGCCGGGGCATCCGACGATGATCTCGGACTGCACGGACCCCGGCCGGTCGACGACGACGACCCGGACGCGGTCCGCCGCGGGGGTCGGGGCCGCGGCGGGAGCGGGCGCGACGTGCGTGGAGGCGCGCCAGGAGCCCAGCGACTCGGTGACGACCTCGAGGGCCGGGACCCCCGCGAGGTCACCGGCCAGGACGACGGTGGCACCGTGCGGCCCGATGGCTCGGGCGTGGTGGGCGACGATGTCGTCCCGGGTGAGCCCCGTGATCGAGGCGACGCTGCCCGCGGCGGGGCGCGACGCGCGGTCCGCCGGGTCCCACATCGTCCGCGCCAGCTCGCGGGCGGCCCGGTGGGCGGCGGAGGCGCGCTCCTGCTCGATCTCGGCGACCCGGGTGCGCAGGATCCGGCGCACCTCGGCCTCCGGGAACACCGGCTCGGCGAGCGCCTCGAGGACGAGGTGGGCGGCGGTGGCCAGGTGGGCCTGGGGCACGTCGAGGTCGACGAGCAGCCCACCGTCGGACACGCCCGCGCCGAGGGCCATGCCGTGCCGCTCCATGAGCTCGGCGAACTCCTCGGCGCCGTGCCGGGCGGTGCCCTCGTCGAGGAGGCGCGCCGTCATCGCGGACACGCCCTCCTTGCCGTCGGCCTCCCCCGCCAGCGGCGCCGGGACGACGATGCGCATCGACAGCACGTACTGGCCCGGCAGGTCGTGCAGCAGGACGCGCAGCCCGTTCGCCAGCAGGTGCTCCTCCGGTGCGGGGAACGCCCAGACGGGCGGCGGCGCGACCGCGGGACGGGTGGTCATGCGACGGCCTCGTCCCTGACCTGGTCGGCCGAGAGGTAGGCGACGACCGCGCGCGCGTCGGGGGTGAGCCAGCGGCGGGTCACATCGACGACCCGCTCGGCGGTCACCGCGCGCACCCGGTCGAGGTAGGTGTTGACGATGTCGGGGTCGTCGTGCAGGCAGGTGTACCTGCTGAGCAGGTCGGCCCGGTCCTCCTGGCTGGCCAGCGCCGAGAGCCAGGCGCGCTCGGACTGTGCGAGCGAGGCCTCGAGCTCGGCCGCGGTGGGGCCCTCCTCCGCGAGCCGGGTGAGCTCCTCGAGGAGCGCGGACTCGAGGAGGTCGGGGTCCGCCCCGGGCGCCACGTCGAGGACGACGAACCCGAGCGAGACCCCGTCGATGAAGCCCCAGGCGGTGGCGTGCGCGCCGACGGCGGTCTGCTCGCGGCGCACCAGGCGCCGGACGAGCCGCGAGCTCGACAGCCCGCCGAGGCAGTCCAGCGCCACGGTCGCGGCGACGAGCTCGTCGGACCCGTCGGGCGGCAGCCGGAAGCCGATGTGGAGCCGGTCGTTGGGGACGGGGTCGCGCCGCTCGACCCGCACCGGCGCCTCGAGCGGCGGCAGGGCGGGCACCGGTGGGCGCGGCGCCTGGGCCCGGGCGTCGAGGTCGCCGAAGTACCGCTCGACGAGGGCGAACCCGGCGTCGGGCTCGATGTCGCCGCACAGGGTGAGGACGGTGTTGTCGGGGGCGTAGTACCGGCGGTAGAAGGCGTGGACGTCCTCGAGGCTCGCGGCGTCGAGGTCCTCCATCGACCCGATGGTCGGGTGGTGGTACGGGTGGCCCGCGGGGAACACCGCGGCGTACAGGTCGGTCAGCGCGTTGCCGTACGGCTGGTTGTCGTACCGCTGGCGCTTCTCCTCCTTGACGACGTCGCGCTGGTTGTCGAGGTTCTCCTGGGTCACGGCGTCGAGGAGGTGGCCGTGCCGGTCGGCCTCGAGCCACAGGGCGAGCTCGAGGGCACCGGTGGGGACGGTGTCGAAGTAGTTGGTGCGGTCGAACCACGTGGTGGCGTTGAGCCGGCCGCCCTCGGCCATGAGCGCCTCGAAGTGCTCGCCGCTGCGGACCGCCCGCGACCCCTGGAACATGAGGTGCTCGAAGAGGTGCGCGAAGCCGGTGCGCCCGGCCTGCTCGTGGCGGGAGCCCACGCCCACCCAGATGTTCACCGTGACGTTCGGGACGGTGTGGTCGGGCGAGACGACGACCCGGAGCCCGTTGGGCAGCGTGCGTCGATGGATGGGGTAGTCCAGCGGCATGGGCGTCACCCTACGGTCCGGCGGCGAGCGATGTCCCGGGTCGGACAGGTCCGGCCAGGTCAGGATGCGTCGCGCCCGCCCGGGCGGACCTCGTCGCCGACCTGCCGGAGCGCGCGCCGCGCGAAGACCTGCTGCTCCGTGGCGACCCGCTCGGCCCGGCCGCGCCCGAGGAAGCTGACCACCCAGTGGAGCAGGGTGGTGACCCGGCTCTTGAACCCGATGATGTAGACGAGGTGCACGGCGAGCCACAGCACCCACGCGATGAAGCCGTGGAAGCGCAGGCGTCCGATGGAGGCGACCGCGCTGAACCGCGACACCGTGGCCATCGACCCCTTGTCGAAGTACTCGAACGGCCCCTGGGACGGCTTGCCGTCGAGGCGGTTCGTCACCTCCTTCGCCGCGAACCGGGCGCCCTGGATCGCGACCTGGGCGACCCCGGGCAGGTCGTCGAGGGCGATCATGTCGCCGACGACGAAGACCTCCGGACGGCCCGGCAGGGTGAGGTCGGGGTTGACCTTGACCCGTCCGGCGCGGTCGAGCTCGGCATCGGACTGGTCCGCGAGCTGCCGGCCGAGGGGGCTCGCCTGCACCCCGGCCGCCCACACCTTGGTGAGAGCCTCGATCCGGGTCGTCCCGCCGTTCCGGTCCTTGACCTCGATGCCGGAGCCGTCGACGCCGGTGACCATGGTGCCGGTGCGCACGTCGACGCCCATCTCGGTGAGGCGACGGCGGGCGGCGCCCCCGAGCCGCTCGCCGAAGGTGGGCAGCACCGTGTCGGCCGCGTCGACGAGGATCACGTGCGCCTGGGTGGGGTCGATCCTGCGGAAGTCGTGCTTGAGGGTCCGCCGGGCGAGCTCGGCGATCTGGCCGGCCATCTCGACCCCGGTCGGGCCGGCACCGACGACGACGAAGGTCAGGGCGCGCCGGGCGTCCTCCTCGGTCGTCGCGAGCTCGGCCAGCTCGAACGCGCCGAAGATCCGGCCCCGCAGCTCGAGCGCGTCGTCGATCGACTTCATGCCGGGCGCGTACTCGGCGAACTCGTCGTTCCCGAAGTACGACTGGCCCGCCCCGGCGGCGACGAGGAGGGTGTCGTACGGCGTCACGGTCTCGGTGCCGAGGACCTCGGAGGTGACGGTGCGGCGGTCGAGGTCGATGCGGGTCACGTCGCCGAGGATGACCCGGGCGTTCTTCTGCCGGGCGAGGACCTCGCGGGTGCTCGGGGCGACCTCCCCCTCGGAGAGGATCCCCGTCGCCACCTGGTAGAGCAGCGGCTGGAAGAGATGTTGGGCGGTCCGCGCGACGAGCGTGATCTCGACGTCGCCGCGGCGCTTGAGCGCCTGCGTGCCGAACAGCCCTCCGAAGCCGGATCCGATGACGACGATGCGGTGCTTGCGGCCGGTGTCGGTAGTCACGCGTGGTGCAACGAAGAGCGGCCGCTCGATAATCCGCGCCGGCGGGTCAGGGTGCCGCCGTGCTCCGCTCGATGACCTCCACGAGCTCGTCACGGCTCGGGCCGGTGGCGAGCGGAGGGCGCCATCCGGTCTCGTAGACGGCACGGGCCAGCGGCTCGGCCGGGCGGAGCGTGGCCGGGAGCCCGGTCATGGCGAAGTAGTCGCCGGCGTAGCGCCCGATCGACGGCTCCGCCTGCACCGCGTCGGCGATCAGGTTCGAGGTGAGCGGGCGGGTGAGATCGATGTCGTGTCCCTGCCAGCGCTTCACCATGCCGCCGTCGATGTCGACGTGATCGGCCACCCAGGGCTCGATGTTCGTCTCGCACCACGTGTCGAAGGGCTCCGCCACGGTGAGCGGGTCGGCACCTTCGTCAAGGAGCCGGAGCAGCGCCTCGATCTGCATGCAGGCCATCGCCACGCCTCGGCCGCGTGTCGGGGTCGTCGTGGCCACCGCGTCGCCGACGGTGACGAGCCCGGGGGTCGTGCTCTGGCTGCGGTAGACGTTGCGCAGCGCGCCGCCCACGAGGACCTCGGAGGTCGGGACGGCCCGTCCGGGGTCGGTCCACTCGGCCAGGACCGGGATGGCGGCGCAGGCGGCCTCGTACGCGGCGGGCACGCGCAGCATCGAGAGTGCGGCATCTGCCGTGGGCCGGACCAGGACCACGGAGAAATGCCCGCGCTCGTGGAGGAAGACGAGGCACTGGTAACCGTCGAACTCACCCAGAAAGCCGAGCGGGGTGTTCATGGGCCCCGGTTCCGCCCCCGGCGTGAGCCGGTAGGTCCGGTCGATGTACGCCAGCCCACAGTCGCCGTCGAGCCGCGTGGCGCCGCCGTCGCCGCCGCGGCGGGACACCACCCGGCTCGCCCGCCCGGACGCGTTGACCACGAGGTCGGCGGTCACCCGCGAGCCGTCCACGACGACCCCGCGGACCCGGCCGCCCTCGATGAGCAGGCCGTCGACGTGGCCCGTGCGCAGCTCGAGCCCGGGGTGCTCGCGGGCAGCCGTCCGGAGCGCGCGCTCGAGGGTCGATCTGCGGGAGAGCACCGCCTGGTCGACGGGCGTCGCGCCGAGCGCCAGCCACGCGTCATAGGCGGTCGGCCACTCCGCGTACAGGAGCTTGCCCACCTGAGGGCGGAAGTTGTGCGCGTGCAGGAACTGCATGACTCCCCGGCGTCGCCAGCCCGCGGACGTGGGGCCGGGGTCACGGTCGACGGCGATGACGTGATGACCGCGACCGGTGAGCGCCGCGCCGAGTGCGAGCCCGGCCGGACCGGAGCCGACGACGAGGACGGTCACGGTGGTCCTCCTGATACTGTAAGGAAACCTGTCGTATTATGGAAGGTTCCCTTACAGATGTCAAGCCGCGTCGCCCCCCGGTCGCACGAGACCCCGTTGATGGTGCTCATCCACCGCGCCAACCGCGAGCTGCAGTCCGACGTGGTGCGTCAGGCCCGGGACGCGGGTTACGACGGGGCGAAGCCGGCGCACAACGCGCTCTTCGCCACCCTCCCGCTCGCCGGCGCGCGGACGGCCGATCTCGCCGAACGAGCGGGCGTGACCCGGCAGTCGATGGGTGAGGTCGTCCGCGAGCTCGTCGACCAGGGAGTGCTGGAGATGAGGCCCGACCCACACGACCGCCGGGCCAAGCTGATCACCTACACCGAGGCAGGGCTCGCGCAGGTACGCACCGGCCGGGCGCACATTCTCGGCATCGACGAGCTCATGGTCGCCGAGCTGGGCGTCGACGGGTACGAGTGCCTGCGCCACGGACTCGACACCCTCGTGGAGGTCCTCCGGGCGCGGGACGCATGACCGCGACCCGCGACCCGCGAGCCAGGTAGCGACGAGGTCAGCCGCTCCACGCGGTCGTCTGGAAGTCGAGCGAGGCGACGCCACCGTTCCAGAAGGTGCCGTCGACGAACGCCCTGGTGTCGCGGTTCATCGTGGCGGTGGGCTTGGAGGTGAAGTCACGGCCGCTGTCGACGGTCTTCACCCCGTGCTTGACGCCGTCGCGGGTCTGGATGCCGAGCTTGACGCCGAAGGCCGAGTTGCCCTCCGAGAAGTGCACGTGCGCCCAGTTCCGCAGCTCGGAGTTGCACCAGCCCCAGTACTGGGTCAGCGTGCCGACGCGCCACGACGACGAGCCGACGCCGTACATGATGGCCTTGCGGTTCACCTCGTGGGGCGTGCCGCAGCCGGCGGGCGAGGTCGCCGCGTGTGCGGGTGCGGCCAGCACCGCGGAGCCGGTGAGTGCCAGCGCGGCGACGGCGGTGGCGCCGGCGAAGGTGCGGATGGTCGAACGCATGGTCGTGCGCATTGTGCTTCCCCCAGTTCTCGTGGTGCAGATGCACCGGTCCGTGCCGGTACCCCCCGGCGCGGCCACGGTAGCGCGGCCGGGTCGGCGCCGCATTCCGGGGGAACGACCGGCGCCGCCTCGGCCGCCCGCCACCGCGAGAAGGGCCCTGCCGGCAGCTGCCGGCAGGGCCCTTCTCGTTCAGTAGCGGGGGCAGGATTTGAACCTGCGACCTCCGGGTTATGAGCCCGGCGAGCTACCGAGCTGCTCCACCCCGCGTCGTGGTGAGTCACGGCCTGACGGCCGCGCTCGGTATGTCCTGAACCCTACGCGAGGACGGGCCCAGGACTCAAATCGGCTACCCCGAGCCCGCTGTCGCCGTCGGCGACGGCGCCGGCGACGGGGTGGCCGGCACCGGGGCCCCGAGCTGGGCCGCGAGCTGGTTGGCCCTCTCGATCGCCGCGGCGAGCTGCTGCTGGGCCTGGCCGTAGGCCGCGAAGTCGCTCTTGCTCAGGGCCGTCTGCCCCGCCGCGTAGGCGGCCTGGATCTCGGCGATCGTCTGCGCCAGCTGCTGCTCCAGCGTGCCGCTGGGGTCCGTGGGCTCGCCCGGCGGGGTCTCGCCACCGTCCCCTCCGCCGTCGTCCGCGCCCTCGCCGAACAGCCCGGTGATGGCCTGCTCCAGGGTGTCGCCCCACGCGACCCGGCTGCCGTAGACGGCGGCCGTCACCTTGTTCTGGGGGAAGGACCCGGAGCCGCCCGACGCCTGGACGTAGATCGGCTGGACGTAGAACGTGCGCCCCTGCAGTGGGAAGGTCAGCAGGTTGCCGAAGGTCAGCGTCTTGCCCTGACCGGAGTTGTTGGTGATGTACTGCGCCAGGCTCAGCTGCTCCGCCGGGTTCTGCGAGCGGATCGTCGCGTTCTGGATCTGGTTGCGGATCTGGCCGGGACCGGACGGCGCCTGGTTCGAGGAGTACTCGACGAGCCGGAGCCTGCCGAAGTTCTCCGCCGGCTTCCCGGCCGTCGACCCCGCCTCGGCGTCCACGGCGAGCAGCCCGCGCAGGATCTCGCGGCCGCCCTCGTTGTTGCTCGCGGGCACGAACGGTGAGGTGATGGAGAAGGACGCCTGGTCCTCCCCCGGGAGCGCGATCGACTGGAACACGACGGGGATGTCCTGGGTGGACAGCGACGGGTCGCGCGGGACGCGCCAGCGGTCGTTGCCGGTGTACAGGTCGTCGGCGGTCGTCACGTGGTACTCGTTGAGCAGGTCGCGCTGGACCTTGAGGAAGTCCTGCGGGTAGCGGATGTGCGACATCAGCTCACCGGAGATCTCCGAGATCGGTCGGACCGACCCGGGGAAGGCCTTGCTCCACGCTTCGAGCAGCGGGTCGCTCGTGTCCCAGCCGTAGAGGTTGACGCTGCCGTCGTACGCGTCGACGGTCGCCTTGACGGCGTTGCGGATGTAGTTGACCTCTCCGGTCCGCACCTGGACGACGTTGGAGCGCTGGGCCACCGAGTCCGACGTCGCGCTGGCGAGGTCCAGCAGTCGGCTGTTCGGGTAGGAGGCCGACGTGGTGAACCCGTCGACGATCCACTGGACCCTGCCGTCGACGACCGCCGGGTAGACGTTGCCGTCGAGCTGGAGCCACGGCGCGACCCGCTCGACGCGCTCCTTCGGGCTGCGGTGGTCCAGGATCCGCGACTCCGAGTTGACCGCGTCGGACAGGAGGAAGTTGGCCTCGCGGTACTTGAGCCCGTAGGCCACGCGCCGCAGGAAGGACCCGACCGCCACCCCGCCGCCGCCGCCGTAGGTGTTGTTGAGCGAGGCGCCCTCGGTGCTGCCGGGCCGGTCGAACTCACGGGCCTCGGCGCCGTCGGGGGCCCCGACGACGGAGTACTGCGGCGAGAGCTCGCCGAAGTAGACCCGGGGCTCGTACTCCCCCAGGAGGTTGCGGGTGCCGCCCTCGAAGAACACCGGGTCGCCCTCGGCGGTGCGCCGGTTGCCGTAGGCGGCGTAGAAGCCGTACCCGTGGGTGTAGACGGTGTGCTCGTTGATCCAGTTGCGCTGGCTGTCGGGCAGACCGTCGAGGTTCATCTCGCGCACGGCCACGACGGCGTCGTTGACCCGGCCGTCGATGGTGTAGCGGTCGACGTCCAGGGTGTCGGGGAAGGCGTAGAAGTCACGCTCGCCCTCGAGCTGGCGGAAGGTCGGGGCCACGACGTTGGGGTCGATGATGCGCACCCCGGGGATGCCCTCGGCGTCGGCGCGCAGCGAGTCCTCGCTCGGCTGCTCCTCGGGCACCGTGTTCTGGATCCGCTCGACGCGGTCGAGCCCGAACGCCGCGTTGGTGGCCTTCATGTTGCGCCCGATGTACTCGGCCTCCAGGGACCGCTCCGACGGGCGGACCCGCAGGGCCTGGATGAGCGCCGGGTAGGCGGTGCCGACGAGGATCGCGGTGACGACGAGGAGCGCTACGCCGGTGATGGGCAGACGCCAGCTGCGGCTCCAGATGGCGGCGAGGAAGAAGCCCGCGCACATGACGGCCGCGACCGCGAGGATCGCCTTCGTGGGCAGGACCGCGTTGGCGTCGGTGTAGGTGATGCCCGTGATCAGGCTGCCCTTCTCGGTCGACAGCGAGTAGCGGTCGAGCCAGTAGGAGCCCGCCCGGGTCAGGGCGATGAGCGCGCCGAGCACCCCGAGATGCACGTACGCCGCCCGGGTCGAGGGCCCGCGCCCCGGCAGCTGGAGCCCGCCGTACACGTAGTGCGTGAAGGCGCCGGCGAGGAAGGCCAGGACGAGCACGACGGTGATGAAGCTGACGAGGAACCGCAGCCACGGCAGGGTGAAGACGAAGAAGCCCACGTCCAGACCGAACTGCGGGTCCTCGACGCCGAAGCTGCCGCCGTTGATCCACAACAGGTAGGTGCTCCAGGAGCCCATCGCCCCCGACCCGGCGAGCAGCCCCAGGACGACCGGGATGGCGATGACCCCGAGACGGCGGAGCGGCTCGATGGCCTGCCGGTACTGCTCGAGGACCTGCTGGGCCGGGGTGACCGGCACGTAGATGGGGCGGGTGCGGTAGGCGATGACGAGGCTCGCGGCGACCGCGCCCCCGGTGAGCAGGCCCGCGACCAGGAAGATGACGACCTTGACGCTCAACTGGGTGAGGAACACCCCGCGGAACCCCACCGAGTCGTACCACCACACGTCGGTGACGAGGTCGGCGATGATCCCCGAGACGATCGCCAGACCACCGAGCACGAGCAGGGTCGGCAGCAGGGGGCCACGTCGGCGGCGCACGAGGGTCGGGGGCCGACCCCCACTGCGACCGTCGTCGCCCTCGGCGCCGGGGCCGTCGGCGCCGGGGCCGTCGCCACCGGGCCCCTGGGGTCCGTTGGGGCCGTCGAACCATTCCGAGCGACTCACAGCTCTCCTCGTCCCGATGATGCGGGGTCGTCATGCGGCAGGACCGTCAACCTACCTCGCACACCTGAACGCCTGAACGGGGGCGAAGGTTCGGTCGGGCACCATGGGGCCTGTGAGTGAGAACCCCACCCCGGTCACCGACCCTCTGACCCTGGCCGCCCTCGACACCGAACGGCACGTCGCCCGCGCCGGCTGGGACCAGCCGGTGCGGCTCTTCGCGCTCGTGCCGACGGCCGAGCTGCTCGTCCACGAGCCGCAGCTGGCCGGCGGGCTCGCGACGCACGACGCCGCCGCCGGCGCGCTGTCGGCGGTCGAGCAGGACGAGCTGCCGGAGGCCGACGGCGTCGAGGACCTCCTCGGCCGCATCGCCTGGCCGCCGGAGGTCGCGGGGTGCGCGCTGGCCGTCGAACGGATCGTGGTGCCGCCGGCGGCCGAGCGGGACCTGCCCGAGGACCCCGAAGCCGCGCTCGAGTCCATCGCGGCCCACCCCGACCGGGCCGACGTGCGGCTCGTCGTCGCCGTGACCCGCGACGGCGCCGCGCGCTGCCTGCTGCGTCAGCGGGCCCACGACAGCGACGACCGGGTCGCCCTCGGCGACGACATCGCGCCGGGGCTGGTCCACGCGCTGCGCGCCACGCTCGACTGACGTCGGGGCGGCGGGCTCAGTCGCACTGCGGCAGGTCCGCGGTGTCCCCGTCGGCGATGGCCTCGACCGAGGTGCGGGCGTCCTCGAAGGTCGTGACCTTGACCAGGGTCATCCCCTCGGGGACGTGACCGACGGCGTCGGCGCAGTCGTCGGCCGGGGACAGGAACCACTCGGCACCGGCCTCGCGCGCGCCGACGAGCTTCTGCCGGATGCCGCTGATCGGCCCGACGCTGCCGTCGTCCTCGATCGTGCCGGTGCCCGCGATCTGTTTGCCGCCGGTCAGGGCCCCCGGCGTCAGGACGTCGTAGATCGCGAGGCTGAACATGAGCCCCGCGGACGGCCCGCCGACGCGGCCGGTGTTGATCGTCACCTCGATGGGCAGGTCGTACTCGGTGCGCAGGAGCACCCCGATGACGGCCCGGCCCTCCGCGTCACCGGCGCGGACCGTGACGGTGCGCTCCTGCCCGTCCCGGCGGAGCCGCACCTGCACGTCCTCGCCCGGCTCGTGGGCGAGGACCGCCGCGCGGACCGCGGCGGGGTCGGCCGCCTCGGTGCCGTCGACGGCGAGGATGACGTCGCCCTTCTCGATGATCCCGTCGGCCGGGCCGTCGGCGGGGACCCCGGCGATGCCGACCGCCATCGGCACCTCGCGGCCGAGGGCCCGCAGCGCCGTCGCGGCGGCGATGACCTGGGACTCGTTCATCAGCTCGGCGTTCTCGGCCTCGACGTCGTCCTCGGAGACGTCGGGCGGGAAGTAGTACTCCTGCGGGGCGGCGTCGACGTCGTCGCGCAGCCACGCCTCGAGCAGGTCGTAGACCGTGACGCGCCGCCCCGGGCCGCCGTCGAACGCGACGGTGGTGAACTCGAGGGCGCCCTCGGTGGGGTATGTCCGGGCCCCGTCGACGCCGATGAGGGGCTTGCCGTCGACCTCGCCGAGGATGTTCGTCGCCGGACCCGGCGAGAGGATGACGTAGGGCAGCCCGACGAACGTCAGGCCGGCGGCGAGGATGACGAGGACGAAGGTCGCGGTGAGCGCCGCGGCGGCCGCCCGGCCGGCGCGGTGGGGGCGTCGGCGTCCGGCAGCCGGTTCGCCGGATTCGACGTCGCCGTCCAGGCGCAGGTCCCCCCGGGGTAGACCGCTCACGGCATCCCCACCCACTCGGCCGAGCCGTCACCGAGCTGCTGGTGCTTCCAGATGGGGGTCCGCGCCTTGAGGGTGTCGATGACCGCGCGGCACGCGTCGAACGCCTGGCCCCGGTGCGGCGCGGCCGCGGCGACGACGACGGCGATGTCGCCGACCGCGAGGGTCCCGGTGCGGTGGACGGCGGCCACCCGCACGGCGTCCGAGGACGCGAGGACCTCGTCGCAGACCTCCCGCATCGTCGCCTCGGCCGTCGGGTGCGCGGCATAGTCGAGACCCGTCACGACGTCGCCGTGGTCGTGGTCGCGGACCAGCCCGACGAACAGCGCGACCCCGCCGCAGGCCGGGTGCCGGACGGCGCTCAGCGCCTCGTCGACGGACAGCGGCTCGGCGCGGACGGCGACGAGGCCGACACCGGCGTCATCGGTGGACATGGAGCTCCTCGGGGGCGGCCGCCGGAACGATTCACGCGCGGCCGTGGTTGGGTACAGACGAAGCACATCATCGCACCCGACGCGCAGGAGACCGGCCGTGACCGACCACGCCGACGACGACGAGACCCCCGACCTGCCCCCCGAGCTCGAGCAGATGCTGCGCGGCCTCACCGGCGGCGGCGAGATCGACCCCCAGCTGGCGGCGATGGTCCGCGGCATGGGCCTGGACCAGGTCGACCCCCAGATGCTCCAGATGGTCATGGGCCAGGTGCAGGCGATGTTCGCCGCCCCGGCCGGCGACTCCGCCGTCGACACGACCCTCGGCACCGACATCGCCCGCAAGACGGTCGCCGCCGCGGGTGACGTCCTCGCGACCGACGCCGACCGGCGGGACGCCGGCGAGGCGGTCCACGTGGCCGGCCTGTGGCTCGACGAGGCCACCGACCTCGCCGCGTCCGCGCTGCGGGGCACCGCGTGGAGCCGCGCCGAATGGGTCGAGGCGACGATGCCGGTGTGGGCCGACCTCGTCGAGCCCGTCGCCGAGGGCGTCACCGACGCCGTGACCGCCTCGATGCAGCGCCAGCTGGGCGACCTGCCCGAGGGCGCCCTCCCGCCGGGGATGGAGGGCATGCTCGACCAGGCCGGGCCGATGCTGCGGCGCATGCACGGGTCGATGTTCTCGATGCAGCTCGGCCAGGGGGTCGGGACGCTGGCCGGCGAGGTGCTCACCGGGTGCGAGGTGTCGCTGCCGCTCGTCGCCCCGCCGGACGTCGCCCTCATGCCGCAGGCCGTCCGCGAGCTCGCCGAGGGCCTCGAGGTCGACGAGCCCCAGACCCGGCTCTACCTCGCCGTCCGCGAGGTCGCGCGGGTCCGGCTGTTCGAGGCCGTCCCGTGGCTGGCCCCGGGGCTGCTCGCGGCGGTGCGCGACTACGCGGCCGACATCACGATCGACACCGCCGCCATCGAGGAGGCCGTGCGCTCCATCGACCCCTCGGACGCGCAGGCTGTCCAGGAGGCACTGCAGGGGCGGATGTTCGCCCCCCAGCCCTCGGCCGCCCAGCAGTCCGCGCTCGGCCGGCTCGAGACCCTGCTCGCCCTCGTCGAGGGCTGGGTCGACGTCGTCACCGAGCAGGCGGTCGCCGACCACCTCCCCGCCGCGGCGGCCCTCGGTGAGGCCGTGCGCCGGCGCCGGGCCTCCGGCGGGCCGGCCGAGAAGGCGTTCGAGGCGCTCGTCGGGCTCGAGCTGCGGCCTCGCCGGCTCCGCGACGCGGCCAACCTGTTCCGTGCCCTCGCCGACTCCGGCGGCCCCGCGGCGCGCGACGCCGTGTGGCGCCACCCCGACCTGGCGCCGTCGGCCGCGGACCTCAACGACCCGCTCGGCTACGTGGAACGCTCGTCGGCGCCGGCGCGCGACGACCTCGACGCCGAGCTCGACGCCCTGCTGCGCGGCGACACCGAGACGTGACCGAGGTCCTCGACGTCGCGGGCTCCTTCAAGCACCTGCGGGGCGACGCGGCGCGGGTCCTGCGCGGGTGGCGGGCCCCCGACGCGGGCCAGGAGGCGCTGCGCAGCGCCTACCTCGACTTCCTCGTCGCGCACCCCGACGGCGTCGCGAAGGCCGGGCCGCCGGCCCACCTGACCGCCTCGTGCCTCGTCCTGGACGCCGACGCCGAGCGGGTCCTCCTGACCCATCACCGCCGGGCCCGCGCCTGGTTCCAGTTCGGGGGTCACCTCGAGGTGGGCGACGCGTCACTGTGGGCCGCCGCCCGCCGCGAGGCCCGCGAGGAGTCGGGCATCGCCTCGCTCGAGCCGCTCCCCCACCCGGTGCAGCTCGACCGGCACGTCCTCGTCGGGGACTTCGCGCACTGCCGTGAGCACCTCGACGTGCGGTTCGTCGCGGTCGCCGAGACCGGGGCGGAGCCGCAGGTCAGCGCGGAGTCGCTGGACGTGCGGTGGTGGCCGGTGGACGCGCTGCCGGCCGGGACCCGGGCCGAGCTGTCACCCCTGGTCGACCTCGCCCGGCGCGTCGTCGACATCGTCTGACGGCGGCAGCCCGGCGGCATGGGCGAGGCCGTCGAGGAAGCCGCGCGCCCGGTCGGTCTTGGGGTAGGAGCCGACGAGCCGCCAGAACGCCGGGCCGTGACCCGCGACGAGCAGGTGCGCCAGCTCGTGCAGGAGCACGTAGTCCAGGACGTGGTCGGGCACGTCCTGCAGGCGGTCCGACACCCGGATGGCCCCGGTCGACGGCGTGCACGAGGCCCAGCGCCGGTCCATCGTCGACACCCAGCGCACCGACCGGGGCCGGGCGTGGCCGCCGAGGTAGCGGGCCGACAGCCGGGCCGCGCGGGCCGCGAGCCGGTCGTCGCTGGGGGCGCGGCGCTCGTCGCCCCGGGCGAGGCGGGTGAGCATCCGGTCGACCCAGTGCGCCTCCTCGGCCGCGCTGAACGAGGCGGGGATGAGCACGACGGTGCGGCCGCCGTCGCGGTACGCGCTGACCGTCTGGCGGCGTCGCCGACTGCGGCGGACCTCGACGTCCGGAGTCGCCACAGGCCGGATCCTACGCGCCCCGAGGTGGCTGATGTGGGCCTTGTGGCCCACGGGGCCCCTGTGGCGCCACCGGGCCGCGAGGCCGTCCGCGCGGCGGGTCGTTCCGCGGCGACCCGCCGTTAGTGTGGGCAGGTCCACGCCGCACCAGCGGCAGATCACCCGGTGAGGGCGGGGCCAGCACCGGCGACAAGGAGTGTTCGATGGCTGATGAGACCTACAAGGGCGAGTTCTACTGCGTGAAGTGCAAGGAGAAGCGCGAGGCCGAGGGCAGGGTCGTCATCTCCGAGAACGGCCGCCGGATGGCCAAGGGCGAGTGCCCCGTGTGCGGGACGAACCTCAACCGCATCCTCGGCAAGGCCTGAACCACCCGAACCACGACGAGGCCCCGGACCCGCTGGTCCGGGGCCTCGTCGCTGCCGGGGGCTGTGGATGAGCGGCCCGCCGCGCCGACCGGGACGGCAGGATGGGGCGCGGTCGACGAGCCGCAGGGGGTCCGATGCGCACGGAGCACGACGTCGTCGTCGACGGCTGGGGACGGGTGGCGGACGAGACCGTGGCCCAGCTGCGTCGGATGCGGGTCACCGTCCGGTGCGGCGCCCACGCGGCGGATGCCGCAGAGCTCGAGATGGCCGGCGGCGGGGCGGCGCCCGCGCTCGTCGTCCTCGTCGCCGACCACGCCACCGACGCGCCCGCACCCTGGGTCCGTGCCCCCTCGATGGCCGCCCCCTGGCATGCACACCGCGTCCCCCAGCTGCCGCTCGTCGCGGGGTGCGGCCATCTCACCGTCGGCCCCCTGGTCGTCCCACGCCGGTCCGCGTGCCTGGCCTGCGTGACCCGTCCCGACGCCGGCGAGGCGGGCGGGACCGAGCCGGTGACGCCCGGAGCGGTGGTGCTCGCCGCCGCCGTCGTCACCGTCACCACCCTCGCCGTGCTCCGTGGCGACACCTCGCCGGCTGGCATCTCCACCGAGATCGGCGCCGGCGGCTTGGACGTGGCGCACCGCGTCTGGGGCTCTCGTCCCGGCTGCGGGTGCGCGTCAGCGAGAATGGTGGGGTGAGCGAGCGCGAGAAGGAGATCCCCGGGTCGTCCTTCGCGCGGGCGGCGCGGCTCGCCGGCCTCCCCCTCGGGCACGCCGGCCGGGCCGCCCTCGGCGTCGGCAAGCGCGTCGGCGGCCGTCCGGCCGAGGCGGTCGCCGCCGAGCTGCAGGCCCGCACCGCCGCGCAGATGTTCGCGGTCCTCGGCGAGCTCAAGGGTGGCGCGATGAAGTTCGGCCAGGCCCTGTCGGTGCTGGAGGCCGCGATGCCCGAGGACCTCGCGGGTCCCTACCGCGCGACCCTGACCAAGCTCCAGGAGTCCGGGCCGCCGATGAGTGCCGACCGGGTGCACCGGATCCTCGCCGAGGAGCTCGGCCCCCGCTGGGCCTCCACCAAGCTCGTCGAGTTCGACGACGTCCCCGCAGCCGCCGCCTCGATCGGTCAGGTGCACCGCGGGGTGTGGCGCGACGGCCGCGAGGTGGCCGTCAAGATCCAGTACCCCGGCGCCGGCAAGGCGCTGCTGTCCGACCTCAACCAGATCTCGCGGGTGGCCCGGGTCACGGCCTCCTGGGTCCCGGGCATCGACGTCAAGCCGATCATGGACGAGCTGCGGGCCCGGATGGCCGAGGAGCTCGACTACGCGCTCGAGGCCAAGAACCAGCGGCACTTCGCCCGGGCGTTCCGGGACGACGACAGCGTCTTCGTCCCGGACGTCCTCGTCGAGTCCCCGCAGGTGCTCGTGACCGAGTGGGTCGAGGGCACCCCCCTGGCGCGGGTCATCACCGACGGCACCCCCGAGGAGCGTGACGAGGCGGCCACCCTGTACCTCGAGTTCCAGCTGCGCGCCCCCAACCGCGCCCGGCTGCTCCACGCGGACCCGCACCCGGGCAACTTCCGGATCACCCCCGACGGGCGCCTGGGCGTGCTCGACTTCGGCGCCGTCAACCGGCTGCCCGAGGGCCTGCCGCCCGAGATGGGGGCCATCCTCACCGCCGCCCTCTCCGGCGACGGCGAAGGCCTCGTCGACGTGCTGCGCCACGAGGGCTTCATCAAGCGGGGCATCGACATCGACCCGCAGGGTCTCGTCGAGTACCTCGACCCGCTCGTCGAGCCGATCCTGCACGAGCAGTTCACCCCCACCCGGGAGTGGCTGCGGGGGGCAGCCGCCAAGATCCAGGACCCGCGCCGGCCGCAGTTCCTCGTGGGGCTCAAGCTCAACCTGCCTCCCGAGTACCTCCTCATCCATCGGGTCTGGCTCGGCGGCATCGGGGTGCTCAGCCAGATCGGCGGCACCGTGCCGCTGCGCGAGCTGGTCTGCGCCCACCTGCCGGGCGTCGACGAGTCGCGGCTCCCCCCGGACCCCAGCACCTCCTGAGCACCGACCCGCCCGGCTCGCCGGTCACCACCAGGTGGGGTCGAGCTTGCCCTCGATGCTGCGCAGGTGGCGGCGGCTGCAGTCCGGGCAGGTCCACACCTCGCGACCGCTCTCGGTGCCGCGGGACCAGGTGATCCGGGCCAGCGCCGCCTCGTCGGCGGGCGGGACAGCGCCGCACGTGGCGCACACCGGGGCGGGCTCGTCCTCCTGTGGCGCGCCCATCGTCAGGCCTTCGCCTTGGCCGCTGCTTTCGCCGCCTTCTTGGTGTTCCGGACCTTCTGCAGCGAGTCGGCGTCGACGACGTCGGCGACCGAGCGGTACGCCCCGGGCTCGGCGTACGCCCCGCAGGCCTCCGCCCAGCCCTCCGGCCGGACGCCGAGCTGCTTGCCGAGCAGCGCCGCGAAGATCCGGGCCTTCTGGTCGCCGAACCCGGGCAGCGCCTTGAGCCGCGCGACGAGCTCCTGCCCGGAGCCCGCCGTGCTCCACAGCGTGCTGGCGTCGCCGTCGTAGTCGTCGCGGACGACCACCGCGAGGGCCTGGATGCGGCCGGCCATCGACCGGCCGTAGCGGTGCACGGCCGGCGGGGTCGCACAGAGGTCGGCGAAGGCCTCGGGCTCGGCGGCCGCGACGGCGCCCGGCTCGAGGGTGCCGAACCGCTCGAGGATCTTCGCGGGCCCGGCGAAGGCCCGCTCCATCGGGAACTGCTGGTCGAGCAGCATGCCGACGAGCAGCGCGAACGGGTCCTCCGAGAGCACGGCGTCGGCGGCGGGGTCCTGGGCGATCGTCAGCGCGGCCATGGGGTCAGCGTATCCAGCGCGGCCGAGACGACGGCCCGCCAGAAGTCGCGGGCCCGCAGGACGGGGACCGCGGTGGGCCCCGACGCGGGCACCGCCCCCGACGCGGCGTCGGGGGCGGTGCGGTCGCGGGGTCCCCCACTCATCGGACGATGGTGTGGACGACCGCGCGCATCTGCTCGCGGTTCGCCTGCTCCTGCTGCCGGCGCTGCGTCTCGTGGACGCGACGCTGGTGCAGAGCGCGGCGGACCTGCTGCATCCGTCGGTGGTACATGTCGTTCTCCTTGTCGATCAGGTCTGGTCGGTCGTCGCCGCGGTCACGCGGCGACGTCGGACTTGCGGGGGCGGCCCCGGGGCCGCTTGCGCGCCACGGTGACGCCCTGGACGAACAGCTCGCCGCCCCAGACGCCCCACGGCTCACGCCGGTCGAGGGCCCCCGAGAGGCACGTCTGGCGGACCGGGCAGGTCCGGCAGAGGGCCTTGGCAAACTCGACGCCGTCCGGGGTGTCGGCGAACCACAGCTCGGCGTCGTTCTCACGGCACGGAATGGCCTCGCCGCGGGTCGCGGACCCGTGGTGCAGGTCGAGAAGCTCGGTCAGCTGCATCGGGGTGTCACCTCCTTGCTCGGCGCGCCGGGTGTGGCGCTCGTCGGTTCCGTCGCGCCCGGTGGGGCGCGGGGTATGGGGTGGGCGGTCGCGGTCGGTCCGCTCGCTCCTGGTTCTCATCGCTGTGGTCCTCGCGTGCTGGGTGCTGGTCTGTGGTCTGTGGTCTGTGCGGTGGGGCGCCTCGGACAACGAAAGAGGCCGCGGATCCCGGTGGGGATCCGCGGCCTCGAGGTGGGCGACCTGTGCGCTAGACAGGTGGCCCCTCGAGGCGGGGGTACACGGATCCCTGGGTCGGGGCGTCGATGCCGGCGACGACGACGCCGACCTGGTCGGCGCGGTCACGCGCGGTGGTGCCGAATGCGGACACACCACGCCCCTGGACCTGACCGAGATCGCCCGAGTGAGCGGTGTTGGCGCCGATCCAGACGGCGTCGCACGTCACGTGGGCAGCGGTCATCGCCGCGGCGGTCTTCGTGGTCGTCTCCATCAGGCCAACCCTCCTCACGGGTCTCGGTCGAACACATGCCCGGGCGGGCACGCGAGGTGCTGGGAAGCACTGTAGAACCGACGGCCGACGGGCGGCAACGGGTTTTTTGCGGGAGTTTCGGGAGAGCCCCGGCCCGCACCGTGGTTCCGTTGCGGCTCAGTCGGATTCAGCGTCAGAGAATTCTTTCACGATGGTGAGGACTGCGTCCCCGAAGCGCTCGAGCTTGGCCGGCCCGACCCCCGTGATCCGCGACAGCTCCCGGCTGTCGGCGGGGACCCGCTCGGCGATCGCCGTGAGCGTCGCGTCGGTGAAGACCACGAAGGCCGGGACGTCGGCCTCCTTGGCGGTCGCGAGCCGCCACTCCCGCAGTGCCTCGAACAGCTGCTCGTCCATCGACGGCGGGCACGCCGTGCAGCGCCCGATCGTCCGCTCCTTGGCCGTCGCCAGGGCGCCGCCGCACACCCGGCAGGTGGTCCGCACCGCGGGGCGCTCGGCCGCGACCTTGCGGCGCCGCTTGGGCAGGCTGCGGGCCGCCGCCCCCAGGACCGCCTCGGTGCCGTCGAGGAAGCGCGACGGCCGCCGGGTGCCCTTGGCGCCGGGGGTGCGGGCGCGCGCGTAGGACAACACGAGGCGGTCACGGGCCCGGGTGACCCCGACGTACAGCAGGCGGCGCTCCTCCTCGATCTCCTCGGGGGTCTCGGCCATCGAGATCGGGATGAGGCCGTCGGAGCAGCCGGTGAGGAAGACGGTGTCCCACTCCAGGCCCTTGGCCGCGTGCAGGGAGGCGAGCGTGACCCCCTGCACGGTGGGGGCGTGCTGCGCTGCGGAGCGCTCGTCGAGCTCGCGGACGAAGGCGGGCAGCCGGGCCTCGGGGTCGGTGGCGGCGAGGTCGTCGGAGAGTGCGGCGAGCGCCGCCAGCGACTCCCACCGCTCGCGGGCGGCACCCCCCGACGTCGGGGGCTCGCGGGTCCAGCCGGCACCGAGCAGCACGTCCCGGACGAGCTCGGGCAGCGGGACCTCGCCGTCGTCGGAGCGGGCGCCGCCGCGCAGCAGCAGTACGGCGTCGCGCACCTCCTTGCGGGAGAAGAAGCGCTCACCCCCGCGCACGAGGTAGGGGATGCCGCGCTCGGCCAGCGCGGTCTCGATGCCCTCGCTCTGCCCGTTGGTGCGGAAGAGCACGGCGATCTCGGAGGGCGCGTGGCCCTGCTCGACGAGACCCGCGATGCGGCTCGCGATCTGCTCGGCCTCGGCGGGGTCGTCGTCGGCGACGACGAGCTCGGGCGCCACGCCGTCGGGACGCTGCGCCCGCAGCTCGACCGAGCCCGAGCGGCGGCCCCCACCGGGCGAGCGGAGCACGAGGTTGGCCAGCCCGACGACCTGCGGGGTGGAGCGGTAGTTGCGGACGAGTTCGACGACGCGGGTGTCGGGGTACCGCGACCGGAAGCCGAGGAGGTGCTGGGGCGAGGCGCCGGTGAACGAGTAGATGGTCTGGGCGGGGTCACCGACGACACACACGTCGTTCCGGCCGCCGAGCCACTGGTCGAGCAGGGTCTGCTGGAGCCGGTTGACGTCCTGGTACTCGTCGACGACGAAGTGCCGGTACTGGCCGCGGACGGTGCGCGCGATCTGGTCGTGCTCGCCGAGGATGCCCGCGAGCAGGAGCAGGACGTCCTCGAAGTCGATGACGCCGCGGTCGGAGGTGACCTCCTGGTACGTCGCGATGACCCGGGCCATCGCGGTGTGGTCGAGCCCGGCGGGCGGCTCCCGCTTCTGGGTGCGGGCGGCCGCGGGGTAGGTGTCGGCGGTGAGCATCGAGACCTTCGACCACTCGATCTCGGCGGCGACGTCGCGGATGGCCGGGGAGTCCAGGCGGAGCCGGAGGCGCCCCCCGGCCTCCGCGACGGCACTGGCCTTGTGCGGCATGACCTCGGGGGCGGCACCGCCGATGGCCTGCGGCCAGAAGTAGTGCAGCTGCCGCAGGGCCGCGGCGTGGAACGTGCGGGCCTGCACGCCGCCGACGCCGAGGTCGCGCAGCCGGGTGCGCATCTCGCCGGCGGCCCGGGCGGTGAAGGTGACGGCGAGGACCCGCTGCGGCTGGTAGGTGCCCGACAGCACGCCGTAGGCGATGCGATGGGTGATGGCACGGGTCTTGCCGGTGCCGGCCCCCGCGAGCACGCACATCGGGCCGAGCGGGTGCGCCGCCACCTCGCGCTGCTCGGGGTCGAGGGCGTCGAGGACCGCGTCGGCGCCGGGGTGCACGGGGAGGCTGGTCATCGCCCACCGATCCTAGGTCGCGGGTCCGACGCCGGGTCGGGCGGGAAGGATCGGCGGCCTCGTCGTGTTCCACACGCCATGAATCTCTCGCTTCCTTCCGCCGGCACGGTGACGATGTACACGACCGCGTGGTGTGGCTTCTGCCGCCGCCTGAAGTCCCAGCTCGACCGTGCGGGCGTCGACTACACGGAGGTCGACATCGAGCGCCGCCCCGACGCCGCGGAGTACGTCATGTCCGTCAACGGGGGCGACCGCACGGTGCCCACCGTCGTGTTCCCGGACGGCTCCGCCGCCACCAACCCCTCGGCCCGCGAGGTCCGCAACCGCCTCGGCTGACCGCGGCTCCCCCGCCGCTCAGCGCAGCGACACGACCTCGGGGGCCTGCACCGGCCCGCCGTACCAGTGCTCGAGCAGCCGCCGGGCGATCGACAGCGGCCCCGGGATGTGCAGCGAGCCGTCGGCGATGGCCGCGACGAGCTCGTCACGGGAGAACCAGCGCGCCGCCGCGATCTCGTCGTCCTGCAGGCGCAGCTCCGTGGAGTGCGCCCGCGCGGTGAAGCCGACCATGAGCGAGCTCGGGAACGGCCACGGCTGGTCGCCGAGGTACGTGACGTCGTCGACCTCGATCCCGACCTCCTCGTAGACCTCGCGCGCCACGGCCGCGGCCAGCGTCTCGCCCGGCTCGACGAAGCCGGCGAGCACCGACATCCCCCCGCGGCGGAAGTCCCGGCCGGTCGCGAGCAGCAGCCGGTCGTCGTCGTCGACGACCGACATGATGACCGCGGGGTCGGTGCGCGGGTAGTGCTCGCTGCCGTCGACCGTGCACCGGCGCAGCCAGCCGGCGAGCACCGCCGTCGTGGGGCTGCCGCACCGCGAGCAGAAGCCGTGGGTCCGATGCCAGTTGGCGAGCGCGAGGGTCGTCGCGAACAGCGTCGCGTCGGTCGCCCCGAGGTGGGCACCGACCTGGCGCAGGGTGCGCAGGGCGGGGTCCGAGCCGGTCGGCGGGTCGTCGACGACACCGAGATGGGCGACCCCGCCGGCCTCCCCCAGGTAGACGACGAGCCGCAGCGCATCGCCCGGCTCGGGGGGCCCGAGCACGAGCCGGGAGCCGTCGTCACCCTCCCGCACGGCGACGGAGTCGCCGTGGAGCCGGAGCACCCGCGAGCCGGGGTCGGCGAGGAGGCGCGGGACGAGAGCGGCGTCAGACCGGAGCTCGGAGCGGCGCTCGAGCGCCGCGGTGCCGAGGGGGACCGGGGGAAGACTTCGCTCGGCACGGGCCACGGGTCCCAGCGTACGTGGCTCCGGCGGCATACCGTGGGGTCGTGGACCGCAGCCCCGCCTTCCTCGCGGCGCTCGCCAGTGCCGCCGTTCCCGGTCTCGACCCGGTGAGCGTCGAGGCCCTGCCGAGCGTCCCCGGCCAGTCCTTCGACGTCGCCTTCGTCCAGGACGTCGAGCACCGCCGGTGGGTCGTGCGGGCGCCCCGCACCGACGTCGCCGGCGCCGAGATGGACCGCGCCGTCGCCGTCCTCGGCCTGCTCGCCAGGCGGCTGCCCTTCGGGGTGCCGGCCCCCCGGGGTTTCGTGGCTCTCGAGGAGGGCGGCCGCGCCGCCGTCTACCCCTACCTGCCCGGGCACCCGCTCGACCTGGCCGAGCTGCCGCCCGGGCGCGGGCTCGCCGTCGAGCTCGGCAAGGCGCTGGCCGCCCTGCACAACACCGCTCCCGGGCTCTACGAGGAGGCCGGGCTCCCCGCGTACGACGCCGACGCCTACCGCACCCGCCGCCTCGTCGAGCTGGACCGGGCGGCGGCGACGGGTCGGGTCCCGACCACGCTGCTGACCCGCTGGGAGACGGCCCTCGAGGACGTCACGCTGTGGCGTTTCGCGGCGACCCCGGTGCACGGCAACCTCACAGGCGACCACGTCCTGGCCGTCTTCGCCGACGAGCGCGACTCCACGACGGGCTCCATCAAGGCGATGACGGGCTGGGAGGCCGCGAAGGTGGCCGACCCGGCGGACGACTTCGCCGCGCTCGTCGCCGAGGCGCCGGCCGCGGCGGTCGAGACCGTGCTCGAGGCGTACGCCCACCACCGGGTCGAACGGCCCGACGTCAACCTCCTCGTCCGGGCGCGGCTCGGGTCCGAGCTGGGGCTGCTGGCCCGGCTCATGGACGCCCTCGCCCGCAAGGACGTCGGGGCGGTCGAGGTGCTCGCCACCCAGCTGCGCCGGCTCGACGACGAGGTGCACGTGCCGGACGACGGCAGCGACGACTACCGCCACCTCTCGCTGGCCCCCGTGACGGTCCGCGACCGGCCGATGCCGCCCCCGCAGCTCGTCGTCGACGACGATGACGACGACGCGTTGCCGGAGGTCGACGTCAGCGCGGACGAGCCGCAGCGAGGACTCGGCTGATCTCATCGAGCCCCGGCAGCTCGGGGCGCACGGTCTCGCCGGTCGCGGCGTGGAAGAACGCAGCACCGACCCGCTCGGGGTCCACCCCGCGCAGCCGCGCCCACGCCAGCCGGTAGGCCGCGAGCTGGAGCACCCGGGCCCGCGCCTTCGCGCCGGTCGCCGGGGGGCCGGTCTTCCAGTCGACGACCGTCCACACCGGCTGCCCGTCGGCGCCGGTCTCCTCGAACACGGCGTCGACGCGCCCGCGCACGGCGATGCCGTCGACGACGGTCTCGATGCTCGTCTCGACCTCGGCGGGCTCGCGGTCGGCCCACTCGCTGGCGAGGAACGCGGCGCGCAGCCGCCCGAGGTCGGTGTCGGCGGCGTCGTCGTCGGCCGACCCGGGGAGGGCGTCGATGTCGACCATCGCGGCCCGCGCGTAGTGCTCCTCGACCCAGGCGTGGAAGGCCGTGCCACGCCGCGCGGCCAGGGCGGGCGGCTGCGGCATCGGGCGCCGGAGCCGGGCCGTGAACGACTCCGGGTCCTCGGCGAGCGCGACGAGCGAGGACGTCGAGAGGTGCGGCGGCAGCTCGACGACGACGTCGCGGCCACGGCGGCGGGACGCGCGTTCGGCGAGCAGGAGGCGGGCCTCGTCGTCCCAGCGCGTCCGGGCGGCCTCGGCGTCCTGCCCCGAGCGCAGCGCCCGGGCGGCCTCGGCGACGGCCTCGGCGGGGCCGACGAGCCGGGCGTGCCTTTCGGGACGGGTCGTGGCGGGCCACTCGTACGACACCGGCTCGGCGGTGCGCGGGTTCTGCGGCTTGGGCTCGTCGGGGGGTGGCATCGGGGCCCAGGGCCGCTCCAGGTGCGCCAGGCCCGCCTCGCGGACCTCCCGCAGGAAGCGGGAGGTGACCCGCGGGGTGCTCTGCCCGCCCCAGACGTGGGCGGACAGGAGCAGGTCGGTGCGCGCGCGCGTCGCGGCGACGTAGGCGAGCCGCCGCTCCTCGGTGACCGCGTGCTCGGCCCCGGCCAGGACGAACCGGTCGTACCCGGCGGCGAGGTCGTCCCAGTCCGCCGCCTCCCGCCACGGCAGCCGGGGCAGGCCGTCGACGTCGCCGCGCAGGTCGTAGGGCAGGGAGTCGAGCCCGACGAGCCAGCCCTTGTCCTTGGGGTCGCCGTGGGTCCACTCGCCGTCGACGGGCTTGGTGGGGCTGCACGTGTGGGTGGGGAAGGAGGCCTCGACGAGCCCGGGGACCGCGACGAGGTCCCACTCGAGGCCCTTGGCGGCGTGGACGGTCATCACCTGGACCGCGTCGGGCCGGGCCTCGACCCAGCCGAGGTCGAGGCCGCGCTCCTCGTCGACGGCGGCGTCGAGCCACGCGAGGAAGCCGCCGAGCGACGTGCGGTCGGCGCTGGCCGAGAACGACGCCGCGACGTCGCCGAAGGCGTCGAGGTGGGCCCGCGCGGCGCCGGGCGACCACTCGGGCCGGGCGAGCACCTCGACGTCGAGGCCGAGGACCGCCTCGGCCTCGGCTGCGAGCTCGGCCAGCCCCAGCCCGGTCATCGACCGGAGCCGCCGGACCGCCGCGGCGAGGCCCGTGAGCCGCTCGAGCGCGGCCGGCGAGATGCGCTGCCCCTGCTCGCCCACCCACCGCGGCGGCGGGAGGTCGTCGAGGGCCTCGACGATGCTGGCGCGCTCGCTGGCGTCGGGCGCGAGGTCGCGGCGCTGGTCGGGGTCGGCCGCCCGGGCGGCCCGCTGGCGGACCCGGGCCCACTCCCCCAGCCCGTCGAGGTCGGCCGCGCCGAGACGGCACGTGGGGCCGGTGAGCAGCCGCATCAGGTGGTCGCCGCGGGTGGGGTCCTGGACGACCCAGAGCATCGCGACGAGGTCGGCGACCTCCGGGGTGTGCAGCAGCCCGCCGAGCCCGACGACCTCGTAGGGCGTGCCGCGCGCCTCGAGCGCGTCGACGACCGGCTGGAACTGGGACCGCTTGCGGCACAGGACCGCCGCGGTGACTCCGCCCCGCCCGGCGCCGCGCTCGGCCAGCCAGCCGGCGACGTGGGCCGCCTCGTCCTCGACGGTGTGCAGCCGCGCGATGGCCACCCGCCCCGGCCCGGCCCCGGAGCGCGCGACGAGCGGCTCGACCGGGACGGTGGCCCGGGCCCGCAGGGGTGCGGCGACGTGGTTGGCGACGGCGAGCACGGCCTCGTCGTTGCGCCAGCTCGTCGACAGCTGCCGGACCGCGGCCGGCTCGTCGTCGGCGAAGTCGGTGCGGAACTGGGTGAGCGTGGTCGAGCTGGCGCCGCGCCACCCGTAGATCGACTGGTTGGGGTCGCCGACGGCCGTGACCGGCACCGGCTCGCCGGTGGCGACGAACAGGCTGCGGAGCAGCTGCAGCTGGGCCTCGGACGTGTCCTGGAACTCGTCGAGCAGGACGGCCCGGTAGCGCGCCCGCTCGGCCCGGCCCACGTCGGGGACGGCCCGGGCGATGCGGGCCGCGAGGGCCATCTGGTCGGCGAAGTCCATCGCGTCGCGGGCCCGCTTGAGCTCGGCGTAGCGGGCGACGAGCGGCAGCACCGCGCGCCGCTCCCGGAGCACGGCCAGCGCGTCCCGCACCGAGGCGGGGTACGCCGTGCGCCTGGACTCGCCCCGGGGCACGGCCTCGAGGGTCGCGATGACGTCGTCGAGGTGGGCGGCGACCTCGTCGACGTCACGCAGGTGCTCGGCCATCTCGCCCGCGAGGTCGACGAGCGCGGTCGTGACGGTCGACTCCGCCTTCTCGACGCCCGCGACCTCCCCGTCCCACGACGTGACCGCCTCGTGGGCGAACTGCCACGCCGCGGCCTCGCTGAGCAGGCGGCTCTCGGACTCGACCCCGAGCCGGACGCCGTGCTCGCGCACGATGCCGGCGGCGTAGGCGTGGTACGTCGACACCGTGGGCCCGTCGTCGAGGACGGGGGCGCCGTCCTCGGCGTCGGGGGTCCACAGGCCGGTCTCGCGCAGCGTCGTGAGGCGGGCGGCGAGGCGCTCGCCCAGCTCACCGGCGGCTTTGCGGGTGAAGGTGAGCCCGAGCACCTCGTCGGGCCGGACGAGCCCGTTGGCGACGAGCCAGACGACCCGGGCGGCCATCGTCTCGGTCTTGCCCGAGCCGGCCCCCGCGACGACGAGGAGCGGCCGCTGCAGCGGCGCCTCGATGACTGCGGCCTGCTCGGCGGTGGGGGCGTACGACTGGCCGAGGGCCTTCGCGAGGGCGACGGCGGACCACCGCAGGCCGGTGCTCGTGGCGGTCACAGCCGCCTCCCCTCCTCGCGGGCCGGGCACGACGACTGCAGCTGGCAGGAGCCGCACCAGTCGCCGGGGGTGGCCCGGAAGGTCGCGGCGCCCATCGCGTCGGCGGTGGCCGCGACGAGGTCGGCCGCCCACCCGGGCTCGGGGTCCTCGGCCAGCGGGGCCTGGGTCTGCAGCGTCGTCGCCTTGTTCGCGGCCCGGCCCAGCTGCAGCAGCGCCGCACCGCCGGAGACCTGCCCGATCTCGGCGAGCGCGCCGGTCTCGACGGCCAGCTGGTAGGCCCCGAGCTGCCCGTGCCGGCGGACGTCGTCGGCGCTCGGCTTGCTCGACCCGGTCTTGAGGTCGACGACCCGCACCCGCCCGTGCGGGTCGACCTCGATCCGGTCGACCCGGCCGGCGACGACGGCCCGGCCGAGCGCGGCCCGGATGGCGGCCTCCGAGCCGGCCCGGCGCCACCCCTGCGCGTCGGACTCCCGGACGTACGTGGCGAGCCGGGCCGTCATCTGCTGGGCCCGGGCGAGGTCGCGGCGCGACAGCCAGCCGGGACCCATCCCGAGCCGCCCCCAGCGCCGCTCCAGCTCGGCCGCGTAGGCGGCGGCGTCGGTGTCGCCGAGGTCGTGGGCGACCTCGTGGACGAGGGTGCCGATGTCGGCGGCGCCGATGGACGGGCCCTCACCCCCGGCGGCGCGCAGCGCCCACTGGAGCCCGCACTTGCCGAACCGGTCGAGGGCCGACGGCGAGACGGTGACCTCGGCGTCCGGGGCCCGGCGTGGCCGGTCGTCGGTGAGGCCGCGCAGCGCCCACCACTGGCCGGGGTCCGCGCCGGGGACGTCGGCGGCGGCGAGCCGGGCGAGGGCGGTGACGGCGCCGGCGCGGACCCGCGGGTCGGGGCCGACGAGCTCGCGGCGGAGCTCTGCGACGAGGCCGGGGAGGGTGAGCGGGCGCGGGACGTCGGTGAAGGGCCGGGCCTCGGTGCGCGGGTCGAGGACGTCGAGATACGGGGAGGGCTGCTCGTCCTCGCTGCGGACGGCCGTGACGACGAGCCGCCGGCGGGCCCGGGTGACGGCCACGTGGAAGAGCCGGGTCTCGTCGTGCCGGACCTGCGCGCGGGCCGACCGCACGTCGGTGGTGCGTCCCGCGACGACGTCGACGAGCTCGCTGGAGCGCAGCAGCGAGCCGCGCAGCCGCAGGTCGGGCCAGGACCCCTCCTGCACCCCGGCGACGACGACGAGGTCCCACTCGCGCCCCGCGGACGCCGCCGGCGTCAGCAGTGCGACGGACTCGCCGACCGGGGCGCGGGCGACGAGGCTGTCACCGGCGACGTCCTGGGAGAGCAGGTGGTCGAGGAACTCGCGGGGCGGCGCCGCGGGCAGCCGCTCGACGAAGCGCTCGGCGGCGTCGAACAGCCCGAGGACCGCGTCGAGGTCGCGGTCGGCCCGCCGACCTGCGGCCCCGCCGGCCAGGGCGGCGTCGTGCCACGGCTCGGCGAGCCCGCCGGCGCGCCACATCGCCCAGAGCACGGCCTCGACCCCGGCCCCGTCGTGCAGGGCGGTGACCGCGGCTCCGAGGACCCGGGCGACCCGCCGGGCGGGGGTGGCCTCGGGCCCGAGGTGGTCGAGGGCGGCCGGGGTGAGGATCGCCTCGACGAGCAGCGCGTCGCTGGGCCGGCCCCCGCCGGAGTCGAGCTCGAGCCGACGCAGGGCTCGCCGCAGCCGGCGGAGCACCACCGCGTCGGCGCCCCCGACGGGCGAGCTGAGCACGTCGACGACGACGTCGGGGTCGAGGGTGTCGGCGCCGGCGGCGACGTCGATCGCGCAGCGGAGCAGGGCGAGGAAGGGCCGCACCGCGGGCTCGTCGCGCACGGGCAGGTCGGCCGTGGCGGTGCTCACCGGGACGCCGGAGCCCTGGAGGACGCGCCGCAGGGTGGCCGTGCGCGCTCCCCCGCGCACGAGCACCGCCATCGACGACCACGGGACACCGTCGTGCAGGTGCGCGCGGCGGAGCATGCCGGCGACGAGCGCGGCCTCCTGGGCGGCGGTGCGCACGAGGTGGACGGCGACGCTGCCCCCGTCGGCGGACGGCCGCACGCGCCGGTGCGTCGCGACGCCGACGACGCCGATGTGCGCGGCGACCCGGTCGGCGGCCTCCTGGACGGTGCTCGGGCAACGGTGGCCCCGAGCCAGGGTGAGCGTGGGCGCGTCGGGCCAGGCCGAGAGGAACAGCCGCGGGTCGGCGCCGCGGAAGGTCTGGGTGGCGGCGTCGGGGTCGCCGAGCAGCACGAGCTCGACCGCACCGTCGCCGACGACGGTGCGCAGCAGCCGCAGCCCGGCCGGGGTGAGGTCCTGGGCGTCGTCGACGACGACGAGCCGCACCAGGCTGCGCAGCCGGTGGAGCGCGGCAGGGTCGTCCTCGAGGTGGTCGGCGGCGGCTCCGAGCACCCACGCTGGGTCGAACGCACCGGGCGCCGACAGGGCCGTCACCTCGTCGTACTCGCGGAGCACGGCGGCTGCGGCGACCCACTCGGGCCGGGCGTGCCGATGCCCGAGGCCGGCGAGGTCGTCGGGGTCGAGGCCGAGCTCGACGGCGCGCATGAGGATGTCGCGCAGCTCGCCGCGGAAGGTGCGGGTGGGCAGGGCGAGCTCGAGGGAGGCCGGCCACGGCGGGGCCGGCGAGTCGCCGACGGCGTGCCCGCGCAGCAGCTCGGCGAGCACGACGTCCTGCTCGGGGCCGGAGAGGAGACGTGGCGTGGGCTCCCCCGCGAGGGCCGCCGCCTCGCGCAGGATGCCGAACCCGAACGACTGGTGGGTGCGGGCGAGCGGGGTGGTGGTCGTGCCGCCGACCCGGGCCGTCAGCGCGTCGCGCAGCCGGGCGGCGGCGAGACGGGTGGGGGCCAGGAGGAGGCAGGCGTCGGCCCGCAGCCCCTCGGCCCGGACCCGTTCGGCGACGACCTCGACCGCGGTGCTCGACCGGCCGGTGCCCGGAGCACCGACGACGCGCAGCACCGGGCCGCGGTGGTCGACGACGGCCCGCTGCGAGGGGTCGAGGACCACCGGCCCTGCGACGGGGGCGGCCGGACGGGTGAGGACGAGCACGCCTGCGATTCCACCACGCCGCCCCGACATCCCCGACCGGTCGGCTCGCACACCGCTCTGACCGAGCCGGCCGCCCCGCAGCGCTCTGGTGATGGAAAAGCCCTGTTGGATGGTCGTATGACGAATCCTGACAAGGGCGTCTCGCAGGCCGGCGCGCACGCACCAATGCTGTTGGTGGTCTCAGGGCGCGCCGGGACCGGCAAGACCACCCTCGCCAAGGCACTCTGCCAACGCTGGAAGACGTGCTATCTCCGTGTCGACGCCGCGGAGGCGGCGCTGGGCCCCACGGGACTTCGGGCGGGGACCGAGGGCTATGCGGTGATTCACGAGCTCGCTGTCTCCAACCTTCTTCTCGGCCTCGACGTCGTCGTGGACGCCGTCAACCCGGTTCCGGCGGCACGGTCCGGGTGGCGTGAGGCGTCAGACCGCGCGGGGGCCCGACTCGTCCACGTCGAGACCTCACTCGCCGACGGTGCCGAGCATCGTCGACGGGTGGAGGGGCGTCGTGCTGACATCCCGGGACACGTGGCGCCCTCGTGGGATGACGTCATCGGCGACGGGTGGGTCCCGTGGGACGAGGCCCGGGACGGCGTGCGGGTTCTGGTCGACACGAGGAACGCCCTCGACGCCTTCGACGCCGTGCGGAACCTCCGCGACGTCAAGCCGCCGCCGCTGACGTCGTCCGGGACGGGCGGCTCACAGTAGTGACGGGGCCGCCACGGGGGCGGTCCCCGGCTGCGTGCCGGGCAGGGCGCGGTGGGCTGGTTCGGTGACGCGGGTGCGGCCGTCGCGGCCGTGCCACGTGAGGGTGCCGTCCTGGGACAGGGACGGTCGCCAGATGCCGAGCTGTTTCATCCGGTGATGTCGCCGGCACAACGCGACGAGGTTGGCCGGGGTGGTGGGTCCGGTGGGCCACGGCCTGACGTGGTCGAGGTCGCACCGTTCGGCGGGGCGGGCGCAGCCCCACATCCGGCAGGTCCCGTCACGGGCGGTGACGAACCGGGCGACCTTCGTGGGGACCGTGTAGGCGGTGCTGGTGTGGTCGATCTGGGTGCCGGTGGCGGCGTCGAGGACCGCGCGGGCGACGTCGACCGGCAGGGTCTGCAGGATCCCGGCGACGGTGCCGGCCTCGACCCAGCCGAGTCCGGCCAGCTGGGTCCCGGAGACCGCGACCCCGGGCGTGACCTGCGCCATCGGCGCCCCGAACGCCGACGGGTCGTCGTGCAGGTCGCGCTCGTACCAGGACAGCTCCGCCTGCGTCTCGGGCGGGAGGTCGCCGATGCGGACCCACTCGCCGGTGACGGCGTCGACGATGGTCTCGTCCGGGTCGCGCGGCACGACGTCCGTCACGGTCTGAGCGGGTGCCGGGTCGGCGACGCCGGTCACGACCGGGACCCCGAGGGTGACCTGCGCGGTCACGGTGACGTTGCGCAGGACGAGGTCGGTGAAGGCGTCGGCGCGGGACTCCGGCACCGACAGCGTCCCGTCGACCTGGCGGTACTGCCCGGCGAGGGACTCCACCGCCGACAGCATCGCCGCCGACGTCGCCGTCGGCAGGAGCGCGGACCACTCCGTCAACCCGTCGTCCCCGGCCCGAACCTCCACACACCGGCTGCGCGCGGCCTTCGCGTCGCGGGCGGCGACCTGGTCGGCCGCGACCCGTGCTGCGATGCGGCGCGCCTCCGACATGACCCGAGCCGGGTCGAGAGACGGGAGCCGGGGTGCGAGCTCGGCATCGACCCGGCCGCAGGCGTCGACGTCGAGGCCGGTCGTCGCGTCGAGGACCTTGTGCGCACTGCTCGCCGGCACGGCACCCTCCACGAGGAGGTCGAGGACGCGCGGGAAGCGTTCGGACAGGTCCGCCCCGAGCCGGACCTTGCGCCCGGCCAGGCCCTCGGTCACCCCGGCCTCCATCGCGACCATCGACGGGGACATCGGGTCGACGAACCCGAGTGGATGCACCCGCTCCACCGGGCCCGGCCCGCCCAGCCGGACCTCGACCCGCGCACCCAGAGCGGCCGCGACCGCCTGTGCCCCCTCGGCCGCATTGACCAGTCCCTGCAGCTCACCCGCGACCTCGAACGCCTCGTCGGCGGCCAGCCCCCGGCCCCCGTCGGCCAGCTCGCGACCCACCGCGGCGCACTCCACCCGGAGTGCCGCGATGCGGCTGCTGAGCCTCCCCCTGTCCATGCCTCATCGTACTCGAACACGCGTACGAGGGCAAGCATCCATCCACAGGGATCTGGCTCCGGGAGAACCGAAGTGCGCTGATCCGAGCCGGTGCCCGGAGCGCCTCACCCGCCGACGAGCCGCACCGTCCGGTGGTCCTCCAGGCCGCTGAAGTACTGGTCCAGGACCTCCCGGAACGGCTCGTCACCGGACTCCCCGGCGGCGAGCGCGAAGAGCGTCATCGAGGACCGGAGCTTCACCGCGTCGATGTCGCCGAGGACCGCGACCGGGTCGTGCCCGTCGAGGTCCAGGAGGGCTTCGACGCAGGCGAACAGCCGCGGCCCGAGGACCGGGTGGTCGAGGTAGGCCCGGGCCTCCTCGAGACCGGTGATCCCGTACATCTGCGACGTGGGGCTCATCCCGAGCCCGGCGATCTGCGGGAACACGAACCACATCCAGTGCCCCCGCTTGCGGCCGGCCCGCAGCTCCGCGAGCGCCGCGTCGTACGTGCCGCCGGAGTCCTGGGCGGCGACGAACCTCGTCAGGTCGTGACCCATCCCCCCATCGTGCCTGCGCCGGCGTCTCAGTACGTCGGGACGGACGGGTCGACCTCGCGCGACCACGCGAGGATGCCGCCCACGACGTCGACGGCGTCCACCCCGCGGGCCCGCAGCAGGTCGACGGCCTCGGCCGAGCGGATCCCCGACTTGCAGAACACGTACACCCGCCCGGGCGCCGGCGGCTGCTCCCCCGCCCGCACCCGCGCCATCGGCATCGCCTCGGACCCCGGGATCGCGGCGACGTCGCGCTCCCCGGGCTCACGGACGTCGAGGAGCACGAAGTCCTCGCTCCCGGCGGCGCGGTCACGCAGCAGGGTGGCGAGCGCCGCGACGTCGACCCCGGGTCGGTCCGCGGGGGCGGCCGACCCGGCGCCGGGGCTCGGGTCCGCGGGTGTCGTCGCCCACCCCAACGGCCGGGCCGCGTCGGCCCCGGCACCGCACACCCGGCACCCCGGGTCGCGCCGCACCGGCAGCGCGTCCCAGGTCTGGCGCAGTGCGTCGTGGACGAGGAGGCGGCCGACCAGGGCCTCCCCGGTCCCGGTGACGAGCTTGACCGCCTCGGTCGCCATGACCGACCCGACCGAGGCGCACACCGCCCCGAGCACCCCGCCGACCGCGCACGACGGCACGGCGTCGGGAGCCGGCTGCTGCGGGAAGACGCAGGCGTAGCAGGGCCCCTCGCCCGCCCACCACACCGAGACCTGGCCGTCGAAGCGGTACACCGACCCCCATACGTGCGGGATGCCGAGTCGGGCGCAGGCGTCGCCGACGAGGTAGCGGGTCGGGAAGTTGTCGGCACCGTCGAGGACGAGGTCGTAGTCGGCGAGCACGTCCATCGCCGTCAGCGCGTCGAGGCGGGCGTGGTGGCGGACGACCCGGGTGTCGGGCGAGATCGCCCTCACCGCCTCGGCGGCGGAGTCGACCTTGGGGCGCCCCACGTCGGCGACCCCGTGGACGACCTGACGCTGGAGGTTGGTGGACTCCACGACGTCGTCGTCGACGACCCCGATGGTCCCCACCCCGGCGGCCGCCAGGTACAGCAGCGCCGGCGACCCCAGGCCTCCCGCCCCGACGACGAGCACCCGGGCGGCGCGGAGCCGCCGCTGTCCGTCGACGCCGAGGTCGGGCAGCAGCAGGTGCCGGGCGAAGCGGGTCCGCTCCGCCGCGGTGAGCTCGGGACCGAGCGGCACCAGCGGGGGTCGCGCCATGCCCGGAACGTAACACCCACCGCCGCGTCGGGGTCGCGCCGGAGCTACCCGTCCGTAGGATGACGGGGCACTGCCGCCACGGCCGGAGGACCCATGACGAGCTCGACCCCCACCCGCAGCACCCGGATGCCCCGGAGCGAGCGGCGCGCCCAGCTGCTCGAGGCCGCTCAGGCGGTGTTCGTCCAGTCCGGCTACCACGCTGCCGCGATGGACGAGATCGCCGAGCGGGCCGGTGTCTCCAAGCCCGTGCTCTACCAGCACTTCCCCGGCAAGCTCGACCTGTACCTCGCGCTACTCGACACCCACTGCGAGACCCTCGAGCAGCTCGTCCGGCACGCCCTCGAGACCACCGACGGCGACAACGAGGTCCGGGTGCGGGCCACCGTCGCCGCGTACTTCGACTTCGTGACCCGCGAGGACGCCTCCTTCCGGATGGTCTTCGAGTCCGACCTCACGAGCGTCCCCCAGGTGCGGGCGCGCCTGGACTCCCTCGAGATGACGTGCGCCGAGGCCATCTCCGACGTCATCGCCGAGGACACCGGGGCCGACGAGGAGCGGGCGCTGCTCCTCGGCTCCGCGCTGGCCGGGATGGCCCAGGTCGCGGCCCGGCACTGGCTGGCCCAGGACAGCGGGATCCCGGAGCCGGAGGCGGCCTCGATCATCAGCATGCTCGCCTGGCGGGGACTCGGCTCCTTCCCCAAGGTGGGCGACTGAGCCGGCCCTCCCGGGCGCGGGTTAGCCTGAGCACGATCCGGGCGCGGGACCCCGCGCCCACCCCCGATCCAGCGAAAGGTCGTGCCCCGTGGAGGTCACCATCGGTGTCCAGAACGTCTCTCGTGAGCTCACCGTCGAGACCGACGCCGCGCCCGCCGAGGTCGCCAAGGCCGTCGACGCCGCGCTCGCCGCGCCCGATGGCATCCTCCGCCTCGTCGACAGCAAGGGCCGCACGGTGCTCGTCCCCGGTCGCGCCGTCGGCTGGGTCCAGGTGGGCGAGTCCGAGAAGGGCAAGGTCGGCTTCGCGGCGCAGTGACGCGCGGCGACGACCCCGTCGGCCGACCAGCGCCGACGCCGCCGCAAACTGGTCTGCACGCGACGCCGTGATGCCCGCGTCGACCCTCTAAAGTCGTCGTCGTGGGGCCGGGACATCCGGCCCTATTCGTCCGCCTCGGAAGGAGAACCGTGTCCATCATCGGTTCGATCATCGCCGGCATCATCGTCGGCATCATCGCCCGCCTCGTCCTGCCCGGCCGTCAGGCCATCGGGTGGGTCATGACCATCGTCCTGGGCATCCTCGGCGCGATCATCGGGTGGTTCCTCGCCGGAGCACTCGGTGTCGAGAGCACGAGCGGTGTCGACTGGATCCGCTGGATCCTCTCGGTCATCGTCGCCGCCATCCTCATCGTCGGTTACGAGCGTTTCACCGCCCGCAAGGGCGTGTCCCACTGACGTCGGGCAACCCCCGACGCTGACCTTTCGAAGGTCGAGCGCGCGAGGGCCCCCGCCTGCTGGCGGGGGCCCTCGTGTGTCCGGGGGGTCGGGCTCAGGCCTCCAGGCCCATCCGGCTCATCCGCCTCTGGTGGTTGTCGGTGAGCCGGGTGAACATCCGCCCGACCTCACCGAGGTCGACCCCGCCTCCGACGAGCAGCGCCGACATCGCGTCCCGTTCGACGGCCACCGCCTGCGCCTGGGACAGGGCCTCCCCCAGGAGCCGCCGCCCCCACAGGGCCAGCCGGCCGGCCAGCGTGCGGTCGGTGTGGATCGAGTCCCGCACGATCTGGACGACGAACTCGGCATGCCCCTCGTCGTCGAGCGCGCTCTGCATGACGGTGCGGGTGTCCTCGTCGACGTACGCCGACATCTCGCGGTAGAAGTCCTTCGCGATGCCCTCGCCGACGTACGCCTTGACGAGCCCCTCGAGCCACCCCTTGGGCTTGGTCCGCTCGTGGTACACCGCGATCGGCGCGACGAACGGGGCCATCGCGGCCTCGGGGTCCATCCCGCGCGAGCGCATGTGCTCGACGAGGGTCTTGTAGTTGGCGTAGTCGGTGGCGGCCAGCTGACCCATCGCGGACTTCAGCGCGAGGGTCGGGGCGAGGTCGCAGTCGACCGCCATCCGGATGAACGCGGTGAGCTCGCCGTAGGCGAGCACGCCGAGCAGGTCGACGACCGCCGCCTGGTACTGGGGCTCGGCCTCGGTCTCCGGCACCTGCTCCTGCGGGCTGTCGTCCATGACGAACGAGCCTAACCGGTACCCTGGGTCCGTCCACGGTGCCCGGTCGGCACGAACGTGAGTGAACGTCATTGGGCGGTGCCGGAGTCCACGGAGTCCGAGCCCGCCCCCGAAGACCCCCGATCGGCCCGCAGCCACTGCGCTGGCGCACCTGCGCGCCTGCCGACCGGAAAGAAGTCCATGACCGACGTCACCGACGCCCCGATCGAGACCACCGACGCCCCCGTCGCCCCCGCACCCGAGCCGACCTTCGCCGACTTCGCCGTCCACCCGGACATCGTCGCGGCGCTGGCCGAGGCCGGGATCATCACCCCGTTCCCCATCCAGTCGATGACGATGCCGGTGGCCCTCGGCGGCCACGACATCATCGGCCAGGCCAAGACCGGCACGGGCAAGACCCTCGGGTTCGGCATCCCGATCCTCAACCGCGTCATCGCCCCCGGCGACGACGCCTTCGCCGACCTGCACGCCGCGGGCCAGCCGCAGGCCCTCGCCGTCGCCCCGACCCGCGAGCTCGCGGTCCAGGTGGCCGGCGACCTCGAGCGCGCCGGCAAGAAGCGCGGCATCCGCGTCCTCACCGTCTACGGCGGCCGCGCGTACGAGCCGCAGATCGAGGCGCTGCGCCGCGGCGTCGAGGTCGTCGTCGGCACCCCGGGCCGGCTCATCGACCTGGCCCAGCAGGGCCACCTCAAGCTCGGCAACGCGCGCATCGTCGTCCTCGACGAGGCCGACGAGATGCTCGACCTCGGCTTCCTGCCCGACGTCGAGAAGATCCTCGCGATGACCCCCGCGGGCCGCCAGACGATGCTCTTCTCGGCGACCATGCCGGGCGCCGTCGTCACCCTGGCCCGCCGCTACATGAACCAGCCGACCCACATCCGCGCGATGGGCGACGACCAGGAGAACGCGCACACGGTCAAGGCAGTCGAGCAGTTCGTCTACCGCGCCCACGCGATGGACAAGGTCGAGATGCTCGCCCGGATGCTCCAGGCGAAGGACCGCGGCCTGACGATCGTCTTCAGCCGCACCAAGCGCACCGCCGCCAAGGTGGCCGACGACCTCGCCGAGCGCGGCTTCGCCGCCGCCGCCATCCACGGCGACCTCGGCCAGGGCGCCCGCGAGCAGGCGCTGCGGGCCTTCCGCAACGGCAAGGTCGACATCCTCGTCGCCACCGACGTCGCGGCCCGCGGCATCGACGTCGACAACGTCACCCACGTCATCAACTACCAGTGCCCCGAGGACGAGAAGACCTACCTGCACCGCATCGGGCGCACCGCCCGCGCGGGCAACACCGGCATCGCGGTGACCTTCGTCGACTGGGACGACCTGCACCGCTGGGCCATGATCAACAAGGTCCTCGACCTCGGCATCCCCGAGCCGCTCGAGACCTACTCGTCCTCGCCGCACCTGTACTCCGACCTCGAGATCCCCGAGGGCGCCAAGGGTCGGCTGCCGAGGTCGGCGCGGACCCGTGAGGGCCTGGACGCCGAGCGTCTCGAGGACCTCGGCGAGACCGGCAAGTCCGCCGCGCGCGGCGGCGGCGGCGGTGGGCGCGGCGGCGACCGCGGCGGCGACCGCGGCGGACGCGGCACCGGCGGCGGTCGTGGCGACCGGGGCGGCCGCAGTGACGCCGGCCCCGGTCGCGGCGAGCGGACCGAGAACCGTGGCGGCGGCGGCGAGCGGGCCGAGGGCGACCGCCCTCGCCGGCGCCGCAACCGGCGCCGCACCCACGGCGGCGAGCCGACCGGCAGCCAGCCCCAGGGCTGACCCGGCGGGGTCTTTCCCGAAAGCGGCACGCCCGGATCCGGGACGTGCCACGCTGGACACGAGCGACGGCCGCCGGCCCCTACAGAGGGAGACCGACGGCCGTTCGCCGTGTCCGGGCCCGGTCAGCCGGCCGGGGTGATGGTGCTCGTGTCGATGACGTACCGGTAGCGCACCTTGGAGCCCACGACGTCGTCGTAGGCGCGGTCCACGTCGTCGGCCGAGATGACTTCGACGGTGGCGCCGATGCCGTGCTCGGCGCAGAAGTCGAGCATCTCCTGGGTGCCCTTGATCCCGCCGATGTTCGAGCCGGCGATGATCCGGTCGCCGCCGACGAGCGCGCCGAAGGACACCGACTGCGGGTTCTCGGGAAGACCGACGTTGACGAAGGCCCCGAACGGCTTGAGGAGGGCGAGGTAGCTGTCGACGGGGAGGTCCGCCGACACGGTGCAGATGATGACGTCGAAGGAGCCTTTCAGCTCGCTCCACGTCGAGTCCTCGCTCGTCGCGCGGTAGTCGGAGGCGCCGAAGGCCCGGCCGTCCTGCTCCTTGGACGTCGTCTGGGACAGCACCGTCACGTCGGCGCCCATCGCCGCGGCGAGCTTGACGGCCATGTGGCCGAGCCCGCCCATCCCGACGACGGCGACCTTCGTGCCGGGCCCGGCACCCCAGCGGCGGAGCGGGGTGTAGACGGTGATGCCGGCGCACAGCAGAGGCGCGGCCTCGTCCAGGGCGATCCCGTCGGGGATGCGGCACGTGAAGCGCTCGCTGACGACGGTCTCGCGGCTGTAGCCGCCGTAGGCCACCTCGCCGTCGGGGAACCTGTCGTTGTAGGTCCACACGGTCTTCTTCTCGCAGAAGTTCTCGTGGTCGGTCCGGCACATCTCGCACTCGCCGCAGGAGTCGACCATGCAGCCGACGCCGACGCGGTCGCCGACGGCGTAGCGGGTGACCTCGGGTCCGACCTCGGTCACGGTGCCGGCGATCTCGTGGCCGGGGACCATCGGGAAGAGCGCCGAGCCCCACTCCTCGCGGGCCTGGTGGATGTCGCTGTGGCAGATGCCCGCGTAGGCGATCTCGATACGGACGTCGTCGGGGCGCAGGTCGCGTCGCTCGATGGTGCCCTGGCGGAACGCGCCCTTGGCCTCGTCGACGAGAATGGCGGAGGTGGTCGTGGTCATACTCCGACTCTAGGCAGCAGATCCCCGCGCGACCCAGCCCGTCCGCGCCGCGCGGCGGTGAACAGTCTCACCGCCTGCCACGGAATACGTTCAGAGCCGCTCCAGCAGGCTCGCGGCGACCTCGCGGTAGGCCTTCGCGCCCTTGGACGTGCGGGCGGTGGCCAGGATCGAGCGGCCCACCGCCGGCGCCTCGGCGAAGCGCACCGTCTTCGGGATCGGCGGGCTGAGCACGGGCATCCCGTAGCGCTGCCCGACGTCCTCGAGCACCTCGCGGGAGTGGGTGCTGCGGCCGTCGTAGAGGGTCGGCAGGATGCCGATGACCTTGAGCTTCTTGTTGAGGATGCGCTTGACGTCGGCGACGGTGTCGAGCAGCTGGCCGACCCCGCGGTGGCTGAGCATCTCGCACGGCATCGGGACGATGAGGCCCTGCGCGGCGGTGAGCGCGTTGAGGGTGAGGACCCCCAGGCTCGGTGAGCAGTCGAGGATGATGACGTCGTAGCTGCGGCGCACGGGGTCCAGGGCGCTCTGCAGGACGTACTCGCGGGCCGGGCGCCCGAGCAGGACCGCCTCGGCGCCCGCCAGCTCGATCGAGCTGGGGACGAGGTCGACGCCGTCCTCGCAGGTCTGGACGACGTCGGCGAGCTCCGCCCCGCCCAGGAGGACGTCGTGGATCGAGGCGTCGACGGTGTCGGGGTCGACGCCGAGGCTGAAGGTCAGGCAGGCCTGGGGGTCGAGGTCGACGAGGAGTACCCGCTTGCCCGCCTCGGCGAACGCGGCGCCGAGCGAGGCCACCGACGTCGTCTTGGCGACCCCGCCCTTCTGGTTGGCCAGGGCGATGATCGTGGCCTTGCGCGAGGGCGGCATCGAGCGAGCCTTTCGGAGGGGAGGGCGGGGACGGACCGATTCTGTCACCCGGGCCGGTACGAGCCCGACCCGAGGATGAAACGCCGGAACGCCTCGGCCGATGGCAGCAGCGGCCGTCGCTCCAGCCAGGCGAGCCCGACCTCCCGCTCGGCGCCCGCGTCGGTGAGCGGGACGAGCCGGGCGCGGGCGAACGTCGTCGGCCCGCGCAGCCCCTGCGCCGGGACGACGGCGACCCCGAGACCGGCTGCGACGAAGCCCCGGATGGTGGGCAGGTCCTCGGCCTCGATGGCGACCTGCGGTTCGAACCCGGCGGCCCGGCACAGCTCGCGGACCTGCTCGCGCATCCCCGAGGGTGCGGCCCGCATGACGAACGGCTCGTCGGCGACCTCGGCCAGGCCGACCCGGTCCCGCCTCGCGAGCGGGTGGCCCAGCGCCACGGCGAGGACGAGCGGCTCGACGAGCACGGACTGCCAGGTGACCCCCTGGCCGGCCACCCGGTGCGCGGTGAGCTCGAGGTCGGCCCGGCGGGTGGCGAGCTCGGTGGAGATCCGGCCGTGCTCGCCGACCGACGTCCGTTCCAGCGCGACCCCGACCCGGGGGTGCCGGCGCCGGAACTCGCCGACGAGCCCAGGGACGAGCCAGCTACCGAGGCTCAGCGGGAAGGCGAGGGTGACGACGCCGCTCTCGGGGTCGACGAGCTCGGTGACGGCGGCGAGCCCGTCGTCGAGGTCGTTGACGAGCGCGTCGACGTGCCGTTTGAAGGCGGCACCCGCGTGCGTCATCCGCAGCACGCGGCCCTGTCGGTGCAGCAGCGGGGTCCCGACCTCCTGCTCGAGGCGGCGCAGCGCCCGCGAGACGCCGGGCTGGCTCACCCCGAAGACGTCACTGACCTCGGTGACCGTGTAGCCGTCGGCGACGAGCTGGAACCAGCGCAGCGCATCGGTCTCCATTCCATGACGATATCGCATACGACGTATGTTCGGCATTCATTGGACGCATGGTTTCGAACGACGCAAACTAGTGGACATGACGAAGAACACCGCCCTCTGGACCACTGTCAAGGACGACCTCCGCGAGCGCCGCGCCCAGCGCGCTGCTGCCCGCCAGCTGCGTTCCGACCTGTCCGCCTACCGCACCCCGGCCGAGATCGAGGACCTCCTCGCGATGGTCGACACCCAGGAGGCCGCCGGCCGCAGCATCGCCGAGGCTCCGGTCATCCGCAGCATCCTCAGCGAGAACCTCCAGGAGTTCTACCGCTCCCAGACGCCCGTGCGTCGCGCCGCCGGCTTCTGAGCCGACCGGCTCAGCCGCGCGGCGTCGGGTCGGTGCCCGGGACCACCCTGCGCCCGATCGGGCCAGGGTTCCACGCCACCTCCCAGCGCACGCCGTCGGGGTCGGCGAAGTAGCCGGTGTAGCCGCCCCACTCCCTGTCGGTCGCCCGACCGACCTCAGCCCCCGCACGCGCGGCGAGTGACAGCACCTCGTCGACCTGTGCGGGGGTCTCGACGTTGTGCGCGAGGGTGAACGGCAGCAGTCCCTGGCCCTGGACGGCCCGCCCGCCCACCTCCGCCTCGAAGGCGGCCCGGTCCCACAGCGCGAACACCAGGCGGGGCCCCGCGTCGAACATCACGACCTCCGGGTCGTCGAGCTCGGGCTCCCACCCCAGACCACCGACGTAGAAGCGCCGTGAGGTCGCGAGGTCAGCGACGGCAAGGGTGACGAACGAGATCCGCTGGTCCATCTGCCGAGCATCGCAGCCGGGCCGGACACCGGCGCTGGCGCCGTCACCCTGCCGCGTCCTACGCTGGGCCCTCTCTGGTGCGTATGACGAGACAGGTTGCCCCATGAGCAACGAGCTGCCGACCGTCGCGCTCGCCCGGCTCCTCGACGGCGCGCGGTACGAGGTGATGCCCACGCCCGCGATCGTCGAGTCCGTGGCCCGCCACGTCCCCCGCTCCGTCCCGGTCACCGTCACCGCCGCGCCCGGCAAGGGCCTCGAGGCCACCCTCGCGGTGGCGACCGACCTGGCCGGCGCCGGGTACCGGGTGGTCCCCCACCTCGCGGCGCGGATGGTGAGCGGGCGGTCCGAGCTCACCGAGATCGTGACCCGGCTCGGCGCCGCGGGCATCACCGACGTGTTCGTCCCCGGTGGCGATGCCGACCCCCCGGTGGGTGACTACGCCGCGGCCCTCGACCTGCTGCGCGACCTCGCCGAGTCGGAGCACCCCTTCACCCAGGTCGGCATCACCGGCTACCCCGAGTCGCACCCGACGATCGCGGACGACGTGACGATCCAGTCGATGTGGGACAAGCGCCGCTACGCGACCCACATCGTCTCGAACATGACCTTCGACGACGAGCACGTCGGCGCGTGGTGCGAGCGGATGCGGCGCCGCGGGGTCACCCTGCCCCTCCTCGTGGGGGTCCCCGGCCCCGTCGAGCGGGCCAAGCTGCTCGGCATGGCCGGCAAGATCGGTGTCGGCGAGTCACTGCGCTTCCTGCGCAAGCAGCGCTCGGTGTTCGCCCGGATCGCCTCCCCCGGGTTCTCCACCGACCGGTTCGTGCACCGGGTCGCCGCTCTCGCCGCGAACCCCTCGCTCGGCATCGAGGGCCTGCACGTCTTCACGTTCAACCAGGTCGAGGTCATCGAGGCCTGGCGCCGGCGGATGCTCGAGGAGGCGCTGGCGGCCGGCCGTCGCCGGTGACGAGCGCCGCGAGCGCACGGTCCAGGCCGCCCGGGCCCGTCGTCCGCACCTCCAGCGGCAGCCCGATCCGCTCGGCGGCCGCCTGTGCGAGCGTGCGCAGCTCGGTCCGCTCGGCCGGGTCGGTGGTCTGCACGAGCCAGACGACGCGGGTGTAGTGACGGAAGTAGTCGTCGCGCAGCTCGGGGTGGCGGTCGAGGCCGAGCTCGTGGACCACGGTGCGCGCGAACGACCTCACGAGGAAGTCGGTGAGCAGGTAGGTGCCCGGCTCCCGGGCGGTGAGGTCCTCCACGACGGTCGGGCCCGCGTACAGGTCGTAGCAGTGCAGCCCGGGCAGGCGCTGCACCCCCAGCCGCGCGCAGACCTCGTCCAGCGCCCCGTAGGTACCGCAGTCCGCGTACCCCACGGCGACCCGCGCGTACCGGCCGCGGAGGGACTGCACGAGGGCCTCGACCTCCCCGGCGATGCGCTCGGGGCGGTTGTGCAGCAGCGGCGGCAGCGGGTGCACGTCGAGCGGCCACCCGTGCCGGGCGGCGGCCTCGGCCGCGGGCTGGGCCAGCGCGCCACACGCCACGAGGGCGACCCGGTCGCCGGTGCCTGTCCCGTCAGCCGGGGAAGGCGAGCTGGTCGACGAACCGGTCGTTGAAGTCCGGGCGGTCGGAGAGCTCGACATAGCGCACCTCCTCGAGCAGCGCGTCGGCGCCGGCCCGCTCGCGAGCCGACAGCAGCACCATCTTCGCGCCCTCCCCAGCGACGTTGCCGGCGGAGACGATGCGCAGCACCGGCAGCCTCGGCACCAGCCCGATCCGCACCGCCGACGCGGGCGACAGGTAGGAGCCGAAGGAGCCGGCGAGCAGCACCTGCTGGATGTCCGAGGCGTCGATCCCCAGCTCCTCGAGCAGCAGCGACCACCCGGTCGAGATCGCTGCCTTGGCGAACTGGAGCTCGCGCACGTCACGCTGGGACAGGTACACGGACTCGGCGGCCGGGGCGTCGGGCTCGGGCCGGTGCAGCACGAAGACCCGCTCCCCGTCGCGCACCGTCGTGAGCCGGCCGGCGAGGGCGGGGGCGATCGTGGCAGCAGCCTCCTCGGGCACGAACCGGCCCGAGGCGTCGAGCAGACCGACCCGCACGAGCTCGGCGACGGCGTCGACGAGCCCGGACCCGCACAGACCCCGCGGCTCGACGTCCCCGATGACGCCGAGCACGACGGCGGCGTCGGGGTCGGTGGCGTCCGGCTCGAGCCGGATCACCTCGATCGCGCCGTCGGAGGCGCGCATGCCGCAGCGGATCGCCCCGCCCTCGAACGCCGGCCCGGCCGGGGCTGCGGTCGTGACGATGCGCTCGCCGTCGGTCAGGGCGATCTCGCAGTTCGTGCCGACGTCGATGAAGACCCGCACCCGCTTGTCGCGGTCGAGGCCGCTCGCGAGCATCCCGGCGACGATGTCGCCGCCGACGTACGCCCCGAGTGAGGGGAACACGACGACCCGGGCCCCGGGGTGCAGGGTGAGCCCGATGTCGTCGGCCCGCAGCACCGGCCACCGCGCGGCGACCTGGACGAAGGGCGCCACCCCGATCGACTCCGGGTCGACCCCGAGCAGCAGGGCGGTCATCGTCGCGTTGCCCGCGACGGCCACCTCGTAGACGCCGGCCGGGTCGACCTGGCCCTCGGCGCACACCTCGGCGGCGAGCTCGGCCAGCGTCTCGCGGGCCAGCGCCGAGAGCTTCCCCAGCGCCTCCGGGTCCATCATCGTGGCGCTGATCCGGGTGATGACGTCCCCGCCGAAGGGCTGCTGCCGGTTGAGCACCGACGACACGGCCACGGGGGTCCCCGTCTCGAGGTCGAGCAGGGTCGCGACGACGGTCGTCGTGCCGAGGTCGTAGGCGATCGCGTACCGACTACCCGTGGTGTCTCCAGGCTCGACGTCGATGAGGGTCTCGTCGACGACGACGGCGGTGACCTTGAAGTCGCTCTGCCGCAGGACCGTCGGCATCCGCCGCAGGGCGTACAGGTCGGGTTCGAGGGTGAGGTCGTCGACGGCGTCGCGGAGCCGGGCCAGGTCGGTGCGCTGGTCGGCGAGGGTCGGCTCGGTGAGCTCGACGTAGCGCTTCTGCACGGCGGGACGCAGGATCACCTGGCGCCCCACCCCCACCGTCGAGGCCTTGGGCCGGGTGACGAGCGGGGGCACCTCGACCCCGAGGTCGTGCCCCGCCCGGACGAGGCACGCGAGCCGCCAGCCGCCCTCGAGCTGCTCATCGGTGAAGGTGCGGCGGTCGTGACGGGTCACCGCGGCGGTGCCCGCCGTGAGCCGGACGCGGCACTTGCGGCACGTGCCGTGCCCGCCGCACGTCGAGTCGATGGCGATGCCGTTCCACGACGCGGCGTCGAACACCGAGACCCCCGGCGGCACCCGCACGGTGCGGTCGGCCGGGGCGAACGTCAGCGTGACCCGGCCGGTCCCGGCGGGCGCGTCCTCCGGCTCGCCGTCGAGCTGCGGCGGGCGTTCGAGCAGTCCCTCGCGCCGCAGGCCCTCGACGACGTCCTCGAACGGCGTCCCGGGTCCCCGGTCCCCGCTCACGGGCCGCCGGCGGCGGCCTCCGCCGCCTGCCGCGCCCGGTGCGCCGCGATCCAAGACATCCCCCACTCGTCGTTGCCGAGCAGGAGGTCGGCGGCCCGGACGGCGTCCACCACCTGCGGGGTGCGGGCGTCCATGATCGCGCTCGTCATCCCGGCCGACATCGCCAGCGGGAGCCAGGCGGCGTTGATCGCGTGTCGGTGCGGCATGCCGAAGCTGACGTTCGAGGCGCCGCACGTCGTGTTGAGCCCCCACCGTTCGCGGATGCCACGGATCGTCGCGAGCGTCTCGCGCCCGACGGTGGAGTCGGCGCCGATGGGCATGGCCAGCGGGTCGATGACGATGTCCTCGATCGCGATGCCGTACTCCTCGGTCGCGACCCGCACGATCTTCTCGGTGAGCACGAGCCGCTTCTCGGCCTCCATCGGAATCTCGTCCTCGTCGTTGGGGAGCGCGACGACGGCGGCGTCGTACTTCTTGACGAGCGGGAGGATCGCGGCGAGCCGGTCGTCCTCGGCGGTCACGGAGTTGACCAGGGCCCGGCCCTGGTAGGCGGCGAGCCCGGCCTCGAGCGCTTCGACGACCGAGGAGTCGATGCAGATCGGCAGGTCGGTGAGCCCCTGGACCATCGTGATCGCCTTGACGAGCAGCTCGGCCTCGTCGGTCAGCGGCACGCCCATGTTGATGTCGAGCACGTCGGCGCCCCCGGCGACCTGTGACGCGACGTCCTTGGCGATGATCGACAGGTCGCCCTCGCGCAGCGCCGCCTGGAGCACGGGACGGCCGGTGGGGTTGATCCGCTCGCCGATGACGCAGAACGGCCGGTCGGCGCCGAGGACGACCTCCTTGGTCGCCGAGCGCAGGACGGTGTGCCGCAACGGTGCAGTCATGCGGACACCCGGGCGCGGCGCTCGTGCAGCAGGGCCTTGGCGCGCTTGACCGTGGCGGAGGCGTCCGAGGCGTAGCCGTCGGCGCCCACGGCGTCCGCGTACTCCTGGGTGACCGGCGCACCGCCGACCATGACGATGACCGACTCGCGCAGCCCGGCCTTCTCGAGGGCGTTCATGTTCGCCTTGAACATCGGCATCGTCGTCGTGAGGAAGGCCGAGAAGCCGACGATGTCCGGCTGGTGCTCCTCGATGGCCGCGACGAACTTCTCCGGCGCCACCTGGACGCCGAGGTCGATCACCTCGAAGCCGGCGCCCTCGAGCATGATGTTGACGAGGTTCTTGCCGATGTCGTGCACGTCGCCCTTGACGGTGCCCATGAGGAACCGGCCGATGGTCTGGACGCCGGTGTCGGCGAGCAGGGGCCGCAGCACCTCCATCGACCCGGCCATGGCGCGGCCGGCGATGAGCATCTCGGGCACGAAGAAGTCGCCGCGCTCGAAACGCGCCCCCACCTCCTCGAGGGCCGGGATGAGCGCCTCGAACAGCAGGTCGCCCGGCATCATGTCCATGGCGAGCGCCTGGTGGGTGAGGTCGAGCACCGCAGGGGCGTTGCCGACGAGGGTCTCGTCGTACAGCCCCTTGAGGATGTCGTCGGGGGTCATGCGGCACCTTCCTGTGGGTGGTCCTCGAGCCGGGCCGAGAGGGCCGCGGCGTGGGTGGCGACGAGGGAGCCGGTGGCCGCGAGGCCGTCGGCGAGACGCGAGGTGGGGCCGGAGATGCCGAGGGCGGCGACGACGACGCCGCGCAGCCGGACCGGGGCCGCGATGCCAGTGAGCCCGGGCTCCAGCTCGTCGACGGTGGCGGCGAAGCCGGCCCGCCGGATGCCGGCCAGCTGCGCCGCCAGCGCGGCACCCGAGGTGAGGGCGGCTGTGGTGGGCCCGTCGAGGTGGCCGGACGGCACCGGCAGGGCCCCGTAGGCGTACAGGACCTTGCCCAGGGCCGAGCAGTGGGCGGGCACGTCGGTGCCCACCCAGTCGCGGGAGCCGAGGTAGTAGGCGGCGTCCACCTGCGCGACCTGGACGACGGTGCCGCGCCGGGGCACCCCGAGGTTGACCGTCTCCCCCGTCTGCTCGCCGAGCGCGCGCATCGTCGGGCCCGCCACCTCGGCGATGACGCGGTCGCCGGACCGGCGGGTGGCGTACAGGTCGAAGAGCGGACCGGGGGCCCAGGCGCCGGCGTCGTCGCGGGCGAGCAGCTCGGCGCGCTCGAGGGCCGCGAGCAACCGCGAGGTCGTGGAGCGGGCCAGGCCGGCGGCGTCCGCGAGCGCGGCGGCGGTGACCGGGTCGTCGCCACGGACGACGCGCGCGATGAGGTCGGCGGCCCGGTCGATGGACTGGGTGCCGGTGCTCGGGGTCGACGCCGTCACGCTGGGGATCCTCCTCGGGGGCCCGCTCGGGACCGGTTGCTGCTCATCATGTGGAACCAATGGCACCACATGATGAGGCTAGGATGTGACCCGGCTCACCGTCAACGACGTCCCGCTCCCCGGAGGCCGCATGTTCACCAACCGGATGCCGCGCTACGAGATCCTCTCGGCCGATGCGATGGCCCAGCTCGACACGGCCTGGCGCCGGCTCGTCAGCGAGATCGGCGTGGAGTTCATGAGCGACCGCGCCCTCGACCTGTTCCGGGCGGCCGGGCAGCGGGTCGAGGACAACACCGTCTTCCTCGACCCCGACTTCCTCCTCGAGCAGGCGGCCAAGGCCCCGCGCGAGTTCGACGTGCAGGCCCGCAACCCCGAGCGCAGCATCCACATCGGCGGGGACTCGATGGCGTTCGGCGCCGTGTACGGGCCGCCGTTCGTGCGTGACGGCGAGACCCGGCGCGACGGCACGATGGAGGACTACCGCAACTTCGCGAGGCTGTCGCAGTCGTTCTCGGTGCTCGACTCCGCCGGCGGCGTCGTGTGCGAGCCGAACGACGCCCCGCTGGACTCGCGCCACCTCGACATGACGCTGGCGCTGATGACCCTCACCGACAAGGTGTTCATGGGCAACGTCGTGTCCGGCGAGAACGCCCGTGACGTCATCGCGATGTCCGAGATGCTCTTCGGCGGGCGCGCGGCGATCGAGGCCACCCCGGCGTCGATCAGCCTCATCAACTGCAACTCGCCGCTGCGCTGGGACGACCGGATGCTCGACGCGCTCTTCGAGTACGCCGGGGCCGCGCAGCCGGTGGTGCTGACCCCGTTCATCCTCATGGGCGCCATGTCGCCGGTCACCATCCCCGCCGCGCTCGTCCAGCAGATCGCCGAGGCGCTCTCCGGCATCGCGCTCGCGCAGCTGATCCGGCCCGGGTGCCCGGTGATCTTCGGGTCGTTCCTCTCCAACATCGACATGCAGTCGGGCTCACCGACGTTCGGCACCCCCGAGTCGGGCATCGGGCTGCTGTGCACGGGCCAGATCGCCCGGCACTTCGGCCTGCCGTTCCGCACCGGGGGCGGGCTGACCTCCTCGCAGGTCCCGGACGCCCAGGCGGGCTACGAGGCCCTGATGACGCTGATGCCCACGTTCCTCGCGGGCGCCAACTGGGTGATGCACAGCGCCGGCTGGCTCGAGGGCGGCCTCGTCGCCGGCTTCGAGAAGTTCGTCATCGACTGCCAGATCGTCGAGATGCTGCAGCACGAGTTCACCCCGCTCGAGATCGACGAGGGCTCGCTCGCGTTCGACGCCCACCAGGAGGTCGGGCACGGCGGGCACTTCCTCGGGTCGATGCACACGATGGAGCGGTTCCGGACGTGCTTCTACCGGCCGTTCCTCAACTCCAGCGACAACTACGAGCGGTGGATGCGCAACGGCGCCCAGGACACCGCGACCCGTGCGGCGGCCATCTGGCGGCAGAGGCTCGAGGAGTACGAGCAGCCGCCGCTCGACGACGCCGTGCGCGCCGAGCTCGAGGAGTTCGTCGTGCGGCGCCGCCGCGAGCTCGGCGACTGACCGGCCCTACCAGGCCGCAGCGGCCTGCGGCAGGCTGGAGGCGTCATGTGGTTCCGCCTCGTCGCCGACGCCGCCATGGTGGCGCACTTCGCGTTCCTGGCCTACCTCACGGTGGGCGGGTTCGTCGCGTGGCGGTGGCCCCGGACGATCTGGGTGCACGCGGCGGTCGCCCTGTACGGGCTCTTCAACGTGCTCGTCGGCTGGGCCTGCCCGCTGACCCACGTCGAGAACTGGGGTCGGGCGCGGGCGGGCGACTCGACCCTGGTCGCCACCGGCTTCATCGACCACTACCTCGCCGGGGTCATCTACCCGCAGGAGCACGAGACCCTGGTCCAGGCGCTCGTGGCCGCCGTCGTCCTCACCTCGTGGGTCGGCTTCGCCCTGCGCCGCCGCCGGGCGCGAGCGAACTGAGGCTGCCTCGCCGGCTCCGGTTGCCGTCACCCCGACCAGTCGGTACGAAGGCACCCATGACCCCTGCGACTGACCATGCCCGAGCGACGGACGGCGACTACGACGGCTTCGCGGAGGCCTACTCGGCCGAGAACGAGTCCAACCTCTTCAACCGCTACTACGAGCGCCCCGCGATGCTCCGGCTCGCCGGTGATGTCGCCGGCCTCCGGGTCCTCGACGCGGGCTGCGGGTCCGGGCCGTTGTCCGAAGCGCTGCAGGCCCGAGGAGCCGTCGTCACCGGCTTCGACCGGAGCGTGGCGATGGTCGATCTGGCACGCCGGCGGCTGGGTGCGGATGCCCGGGTGTGCGTGGCGGACCTCGCCGAGCCGCTGCCGTACGAGGACGACGAGTTCGACGTCGTGACCGCCTCCCTCGTGCTGCACTACCTCGAGGACTGGACCGGCCCTCTCGCCGAGCTGCGGCGGGTGCTCAAGCCCGGGGGCCGCCTCATCGTGTCGGTGATCCACCCCGCCGTCTACGCGATCGTGTACCCCGACGCGGACTACTTCGCCCTCACCCGGTACTCCGAGGACTACGAGATGGCCGGCCGGCGCGTCGTCCTGACCTACTGGCACCGACCCCTGCACGCCATCACCGACGCGTTCGCCACCGCGGGCTTCCGCATCGTGACCCTCAGCGAGCCTCCCCCGGCGCCGGACACCCCCGGTGACCTCCTGCCGCCAGGCACCGATGGCCGGCCGTTCATCTGCTTCCTCTTCTTCGATCTGAGGTCCGCCTAGCCGCCGGCCAGGTCCCGCGCGCGTTGCTGGAGGCCCATCTCCCCGTAGGGGTAGTCGGCGGCCCCGAGGTCGCTGGCATCGTCGAGCAGGGCGTACTCCTCGGTCGTCAGCTCGACCCCGGCGGCCCGCAGGTTGGTCCGCAGCTGCTCCGTCGTGCGGGCACCGATGATCGTGGACACGACGGCCGGGCGGTTGTTGACCCAGGCGAGCGCGACCTCGGCCATCGAGAGCCCACGGCTCGTGGCGACCTGGTCCACGGCGTCGATCACCCGCCAGGTCCGCTCGCTCCCCCGCCGGTCGTACGCCTCCATGCCCCGGCCCGGGTCCTCCCCGAGCCGGGTGTCCCCCGTGGGCCGCTGGTCGCGCCGGTACTTGCCGGAGAGCCAGCCGCCCCCGAGCGGGCTCCACGGCAGCAGGCCCATGCCGACATCGCGCGCGGCCGGCACGACCTCCCACTCGATCTCGCGGACGATGAGGCTGTACTGCGGCTGCAGCGTCACCGGCTCGCGCAGGCCCAGCGCCCGCGCGGTCAGCACCGCCTTGGTCAGCTGCCAGCCGGTGAAGTTCGACAGACCGTAGTAGCGGATCTTCCCGGCCTGGACGAACCCGTCGAGCGTGCGCAGCGTCTCCTCCATCGGCGTGTGCGGGTCGAACGCGTGCACCTGGTACAGGTCGATGTCGTCGGTCCCGAGCCGGTGCAGCGAGGCGTCGAGGGCACGGGTCAGGTGCCGTGCCGACAGGCCGTTGCCGTTCGGGCCGGGGTCGGTCGCGAACCTGCCCTTGGTCGCGACGACCACCCGTTCGGTCACCTCAGGCGGGCGCGCCGCCAGCCACCGGCCGATGATCTCCTCGGAGCTGCCCGCGGAGTACACGTCGGCGGTGTCGACGAGCGTGCCGCCCGCGTCGACGAACACATCCAGCTGGTCGTGCGCGCCGGCCTCGTCGGTCTCGGCCCCGAACGTCATGGTGCCGAGGCACAGCTCGGAGACGGCACAGCCGCTGCGGCCCAGCAGTCGATAGCGCATGCAGACGAACCTAGCCCGCGTTCCCCCGGCGGGGCCTCGGGGGAAGCCGACGAAGGTCGTCCGGACGCGGGCCGAAGGTCACTGTCCGGGGTGGCGAAGGAGTCGTAGCGTCGTCGGTGAAGGAGGTCGTCATGGTCCAGGAACAGATGTCCGGCGACAGTGCCCTGCGTGAGCGGGCGATCAAGGAGCTCAAGAAGCGGCGGGAGTTCCAGAGCCACCTGCTCATCTACGTCCTGGTGAACAGCCTGCTCGTCGGGATCTGGGCGATCAGCAGCCCGGGAGCGTTCTTCTGGCCGCTCTTCCCGATCGCCGGGTGGGGCATCGGGGTGGCCCTGCACGGGTGGGACGTGTACTTCGCGAGCGAACCCGACGAGGCACAGATCCGGCGCATGATGGAGACGCTCCAGCGCAGGAGCTGACCCGGCCGGGCCCGCCCCGGGCGAGTCGATCGAGGCCCGGCCGTCTACCGGGTCTCGTCGGTGCGCACGCCGAGCGCGTGCGAGAGCAGCACGCGCCGGTTCCTCGTTCCCGTCTTGGTGAAGACCGCCTTGAGGTGGTCCTGCACGGTGTGCGAGGACACCGACATGCGTGCCGCGGCCTCGGCCGTGTCGGCGCCCTGGGCGAGCAGCTCCACGAGCTCACGCTCCCGGTCCGAGAGACCGTGGGCGCGGGCGAACACGTCGAGCCGGTCGCCCGGGGCCGTCGGCTCGATCGCCACGGCGACCAGGTCGCCGGGGTCCAGGCGCGACGCCCGCAAGGTCACCCACAGGCCGTCCGTCAGGTGGATCCGGGCCATCGGCTCGTGGTCGTCCACCCCGTTCTCGCCCGCGAGGAGCTGGGCGGCGACGTTGTACGCACCCGCCGGGATCGGGCGGACACCGTCGGGTTGCGGAAGCATCATGCGCAACCACTCCTGCGCCGCGTCGGTCTGACCCAGGAGGGACAGGTCGTCTCGCAGCAGGAGCACGGCCGGGCCGGGGAGTGACCGTCCGGTGCGAGCGGGGACGACGCCGAAGGTGCGCGACTGCCGCACCCGCAGCGCCGCCGTCAGCCCGGGCGCCAGCTGACGCAGCAGCTCGACGTCGTCGGCGCCGTACCCGCGCGTGGACCACAGGTCGAGGAAGCCCCAGCATCCGAAGCGGTCGCGGAACACGACCGAGGCAACGTCCACCACCCGGTAGCGGCGCTGGACCTCCCGCCAGAGCGGGCTCTCCGCGGCCTGTCCGCCCAACAGCGCGGCGTCGCCGAGCGTCGTCCACCGGTTGACCGCCGTCAGGTACTTCAGCCGGATCACCGTCGGCAGCACGGCGAGGTCGGGCAGGTGCGCGAGCGGGTCGACGCCCACGGTCGTCCCCGGGTCCGTCACCACCCAGGCGAACCAGTCGAACCCCACCGCCCGTCGGAGGTGGTCCAGGACGGCGGCCCGGAACGCCCGCGAGTCGCTCTGCTTCGCCGCGAGGCGATCGACGGTGTCGCGGTTCAGCGCGCCAGCCCTGGCCCGAGCCATCCGGTCAGGCTAGCGGGCGGAAACACCCCAGACATCTGGGATGTCGCTCGGTCCACGTCGCGACCCATGCTCGGTGCATGAAGACCCTACGCATCGAGCACAAGATCACCGACTACACCGTCTGGAAGGGGGCGTTCGACCGGTTCGCCGACATGCGCGCCGCGGCCGGGGCCCGTGGCTACCTCATCAGGCGTCCCGTCGACGACGCGCAGTACGTCATCGTGGACCTCGACTTCGACTCCGGCGAGGAGGCCCAGGCCTTCCTCGAGATGCTGCGGACCCGGGTGTGGTCGACGCCCGCGAACAGCCCCGCGCTGGCCGGAGCCCCGATCACACGCATCCTCGTCACCGAGGAGGCGCGGCGTCTGAGCGCCGACGAGCTGCCGGCGTAGCGACGCGCTGCGGGGGGTGCGGTAAAGACCTTGCCAGGGACCCGAACCCCTGCGACCTTGAGCACGTCGGACAACTGCGGACGTCAGGGGAACACGATGAAGACGCTCGTCGTGATCGTGGCTTCGGTCCTGGCCCTCGGAGCGTGTTCTTCAGGTCCCGAGCCGACACCGCCTGGCGATCCGGATCCATCGACGTCGGGCCCACCGATGTCGCCCAGCCGGAGCGGCTCCGGCGCTGCGGCACCTGACGGCTCGATCACGGGCACCTTCTCCGTCGGAGCCCGTCGGCTCAACCTCGAGTGCACGGGCACAGGGTCTCCCACCGTCGTCCTCGAGGCCGGGGACGGAGTTCCCTCGTCGGAGATGGGCGAGGTCGTCGAGAGCGAGTTCTCCGATCGAGTGCGCGTCTGCTCCTACGACCGCGCCAACACCGGGGGGAGCGACTCGGGAGCGCCGCTGCCGCGACGCCACCCTGACGTGGTGACGGACCTGCACGGCCTCCTCGCCGCGGCGAAGGTGCCGGCGCCGTACGTCCTGGTCGGGAGCTCCGCCGGTGGGATGCTCGTCCAGGCGTACGCCAAGACCCACCCCGCGGACGTCGCCGGAGTCGTCGCGCTGAACCCGGTCCCACCCTGGGACGAATGGGCCGAACGCGCATTCCCCGAGATGACGGCGTCGGAGCGGGACGACGAGACCGCGTACTTCGGCGGCACCGGAAGCAGCGAGGCCTTCGACTTCCGTCAGATCAGCCAGCAGATCGCGTCGACGCCCGCACCCGATGGGGTCCCGTTCCACATGGTGGTGTCCAGCAGCAAGCAGTGTGAGAGCCCCGACGACATCTGCGGCCGTACCTACCCTGCGTACGTCGAGATCACCAAGTCCCTCAGCGAAGGCTGGCCGCAAGGCTCGTTCACCCAGGCCGGAGCGGGACACGAGCTGTACCTGAGCGACCCCGGCGTCGTGGTCGATGCGATCAACGACGTCCTCGAGCGCTGAACGACGCTACCGAGGGCTCCACCACCGGCAGCGGACGCTGCGGCTCCCGGTTGCGCTCTTCGCTACCGTTGCGTCATGCGCACCACGGGTCCGGAGGGCGGCAGCACGGTCCAGTCCGTCGACCGGGCCGTGACGATCCTCGAGCTGCTGGCCCTGCACGGGCAGGCCGGCATCACGCAGCTGGCCCAGGAGCTCGGCGTCCACAAGTCCACCGCCAGCCGGCTGGTGGCGGCGCTCGAACGCCGGCGCCTCGTCGAGCAGGTCGAGGAGCGCGGGCGGTACCGGCTGGGCGTGGGCATCCTCAAGCTCGCGGGGGCCACGAGCGCCCGGCCCGACCTCGTGCAGGAGGCCCGGCCCGTCGTCCGCCGCCTCGCCTCGCAGACCGGCGAGACCGTCAACCTCGCCGTGCTCGCCGGCGGAGCGGCGCTCTACGTCGACCAGGTCTCGGGCGCCTCGAACCTGTCGTCGTACAACTGGGTCGGGCAGCACATCCCGCTGCACGCCACGAGCAACGGCAAGGTCCTCGTCAGCGAGCTGACGGACCCCGAGCTCGGCCGGGTGCTCGGCGACCTCACCGGGTACACGCCCGCGACGCTCACCGACCGCGCCGCCCTCGACGCCCAGCTCGCCGAGGTCCGCGAGCGCGGCTGGGCGATCGCCGTCGACGAGCTCGACGTGGGACTCACGGCCGTGGCCGCGCCGGTGCGCGACGCCCGCGGCGACATCGTCGCGTCGGTCAGCGTCTCGGGCCCCACCTTCCGGTTCGACCGGGCCCGGGTGGCGGAGGTCGCGACGGCCGTCTGCGCCGCGGCCGCCGAGGTCTCCGGGCGGCTCTCCCCCGGCCCCGCCGGCCGCTGAGCCCGGGCCCTGCGACCCCTGTCCCCCAGGGTGGACAGGTCCTTGGCATGCCCAGCTCGCTCTGCCATGCTGGACCCTCGTGTTGCACGATGAGCGTCGCGTTGCGTATTACGCACCGCGACGAGTGCCAGGAAGGACCCGCCCATGGCCCCCCTCCCCTCCTCCGCCCGCTGCGTCGTCATCGGTGCGGGCATCGTCGGGAACTCCCTCGTCCACCACCTCGCCGAGCTCGGCTGGACCGACATCGTCCAGCTCGACAAGGGGCCGCTGCCCAACCCCGGCGGCTCCACCGGCCACGCGAGCAACTTCATCTTCCCGGTCGACCACTCCCGCGAGTTCGCCGACATCACCCTCGACTCGGTGCGCCAGTACGAGGAGCTCGGGGTGTTCACCCAGTCCGGCGGCTACGAGGTGGCCCGCACCGAGGAGCGGATGGAGGAGCTGCGCCGCCGGATGAGCAGCGCCAAGGCGTGGGGCATCCCCGCCGAGCTGGTCACCCCCGAGCAGGTCGCCGAGAAGGTCCCCTTCCTCGACCCGAGCGTCATCATCGGCGCCGCCTGGTTCCCGACCGTCGGGGTGGTCGACAGCCTCCGAGCCGGCACGATCTTCCGCGAGCGGGCCGTCGAGCGCGGCGCGCTGACGACCGTCCCGAACGTCGAGGTCACCGGGATGGAGGTCGTCGACGGCCGGATCCGCGCGGTCGAGACGAACCAGGGCCGGATCGAGGCCGACACCGTCGTCGTCGCCTGCGGGGTGTGGAGCCCGCGGATCGCCCGGATGGCCGGCGCGCACATCCCGCTCACCCCGGCGGTGCACCAGATGATCTCGGTCGGCCCGTGCGAGGTCCTCGCGGAGCGACCGGGCGAGATCAGCTACCCGATCGTGCGCGACATGGACACCTTCTGCTACGAGCGCCAGCACGGCTCCGACATGGAGGTCGGCTCGTACGCCCACCGCCCGATCCTCTGGGACCCCGACGACATCCCCTCGATCGAGCAGGCCAAGCTCTCCCCGACCGAGATGCCGTTCACCGAGGACGACTTCGACCCCCAGCTCGAGCAGGCCCTCGAGCTGATGCCCGAGCTGCTCGGCGACGAGCGCGCCGAGATCCGCTACGCCATCAACGGGCTGCTCTCGCTGACGCCCGACGGCTACCCGATCCTCGGCGAGACCCCCGAGGTCAAGGGCCTGTGGTCGGCCGCCGCCGTCTGGATCAAGGAGGGCCCCGGCACCGCCCGCGCCGTCGCCGAGTGGATGACCCACGGCAACCCCGAGATCGACCTCGGGCACAGCGACATCGCCCGCTTCCACCCGCACCAGCGCACCCGCGCCCACGTCAGGGCGCGCACCTCCGAGGCGTTCAACAAGACCTACGGCATCGTCCACCCGGGCGAGCAGTGGTCGAGCAACCGCAACGTCCGGCTGGCGCCGATGCACGCCTCCCAGCGGGACCTCGGCGCCGTGTTCTTCGAGACCGCCGGCTGGGAGCGCCCGCACTGGTACGAGTCCAACGCCGGTCTCGTCGAGGAGTACGGCGACGCCTGCATGCCGCGCGAGCACGAGTGGGACGCCCGCTGGTGGAGCCCGGTCATCAACGCCGAGCACCTGCGGATGCGCGAGGCCGCCGGGCTCGTCGACCTCTCGGCGTTCGCGATCTTCGACGTCGTCGGGCCGCGCGCCCTCGAGGCCGTCCAGCGGATCATCGTCGCCCAGGCCGACGTGCGCGTCGGGCGCGTCGTCTACACCCCCGTCCTCGACGAGCGCGGCGGCTTCCGGTCCGACCTCACCGTCATGCGGCTGGCGCACGACCGGTTCCGGGTCGTCACCGGCGGCGCGCACGGCATGGCCGACAAGAAGTGGTTCGCCGACCGGATGCCCGAGGACGGCGGCGCGGTCGTCGTCGACCTCACCTCGAGCTGGACGACCATCGGCCTGTGGGGCCCGCGGGCCCTCGACATCGTCTCGTCGGTCACCGACGCAGACCTCTCGCCGTCGGGCCTCGGCTTCGGCAGCTGCCGGGAGATCGAGGTCGGCGGCCTGCACGTCCTCGCCTCCCGCATCTCCTACGTCGGGGAGTTCGGCTGGGAGCTCTACACCCCGATGGAGGCCGGGGCCGCGCTGTGGGCCCGGCTGCTCGAGGCCGGGACGCCGCACGGGATGGTCCCGGTCGGCATCGGCGTCTACGGCACCACCGGCCGCCTCGAGAAGGGCTACCGCGCCTACGGCACCGAGCTCGACACCGAGCGCACGCTCATGGAGACCGGCATGTCCCGGGCGAAGTGGAAGGACCAGGACTTCCTCGGCAAGGACGCCGTGCTCGCCCAGGCCGGCGAGCCCCCGAAGACGGTGCTCTGCTCCCTGACCGTCGACGACCACACCTCCGCGAGCGGGAGAAAGCGCTACATGCTCGGCGGCGAGCCGATCCTCACCCGGGACGGCGGCACCCTCACCGACGGCCACGGCCGGCACCCCTACGTCACGACCGCCGGGTCCGCCCCGAGCCTCGGCAAGCACGTGCTCATGGCGTTCCTGCCACCCGACGCGGCGGTGCTCGGCAACGAGCTCGCGGTCTCGTACATGGAGGAGCTGTACCCGGTGACGGTGGCCGCCGTGGACGCCACCCCGCTGTTCGACCCCGGGAACGAGCGGATCCGGGGGCTGGCGTGAGCAACGTCCTCGTCTGCGTCAAGCGCGTGCCCGACCCCACCGGCGAGGTCGTCCTGACCCCCGACGGGATGCGCGTCGACGGCCGGTTCGCCGGCTACACGACGAGCCCGCACGAGGAGGCCGCCGTCGCCCTGGCCGTCGCCGTCGCCGAGGCCAGCGAGGGGACGGTCACCGTGCTGTCGGTCGGCCCGCCGGAGAGCATCGAGCAGATCCGCGCCGCGCTGGCCGTCGGCGGCACCGACGGCATCCTCGTCGAGGCCGACTCCGACCTGCTCGGGCCGGCCGACGTGGCGGCGGCGATCGCCGAGGCGGTTCAGGCCCGGCAGGCCGCCGGCACGACGTACGACCTCGTCCTGCTCGGCAACGACGCCGCCGACACCGGCGACTTCCAGGTGGGGGTGCGGCTCTCGTACCTGCTCGACCGCCCGGTCGTGGCGGGCATCCAGACCGTCGAGGTCGACGGCGACGTCGCGACCCTGCGCGGCGAGGGTCCCGAGGGCACCGAGGTGTACGAGGTGACCCTGCCCGCCGTCGCCACGGTCCTCGAGGGTGGCGTCACCCCGCGGTACCCCAGCGTCATGGGCCGGATGCGGGCGAAGAAGGCCGAGGTCGAGACCCGCACGTGGTCCGGCAGCCCGGCGGGGTCGGGCCGCGAGGCGCTCGTCGTCCCCGAGCCGCCGCCCAGCCAGGTCACCGTCCTCGGCGAGGGCGCCGCCGCCGCGCCGGCCCTCGTCGCGGTGCTCCGCGAGCTCAAGGTGGTGCAGCGATGAGCGTGCTCGTGCTCGTCGAGGTCGAGGAGGGCCGCACCTCGCTCGTGTCTCGTGAGGCGCTGACCTTCGCGCGCGCCCTCGGCGCCGGCGACGTGCACGCGGTCGTCGTCGGGGCGGCCTCCGCCGCGACCGTCGCCGACTGCCGGGATGCCGGGGTCGCCGTGGTCCACGAAGCGGTCGACCCGGCGCTCGACCGGTACGCGGCGGCGGCCTGGGCCGCGGTCGTCGAGGCCGCCGGCCGGGCCGCCCGGGCCGACCTCGTCGTCGCCCCGGGCACCGGGCGGGGCAACGAGGTGCTCGCCCACGTCGCCGCCCGCCGGGGCCTGCAGATGGCCGCCAACGTCGTGTCCGTGACCTCGCTCGCCCCGCTGGTCGTCGAGCGCCAGGTGGTCGGCGGCGCCGCGCTCGAACGGGCCACCGTCTCGAGCCGGGTCCGGCTCCTGACGATGGCCGGCCACGCGGTCGAGCCCTCCCCTGCGGCGACTCCGGGCGAGGCGCGGGTCTCGCCGCTCGCCGTTCCCGTGGACCCCCGCGACATGCGGGCCCAGGTGGTGCGGGTCGAGCGGCGCGAGAAGGGCGACAGCGCCGGGCTCGCCGGCGCACGGGTGGTCGTCGGCGCCGGGCGTGGGGCCGGCGGCCCGGACGGCTTCGCCGCGGTCGACGCCCTCGCGGAGCGGCTCGGCGGCGCGGTGGGGGTCTCGCGCGTCGTCACCTCGCTCGGCTGGCGGCCGCACCACGAGCAGGTGGGGCAGACCGGCTCCCGGATCGCGCCCGACCTCTATCTCGCGTGCGGCATCTCCGGCTCCATCCAGCACTGGGCCGGGTGCGCGTCGAGCCGGACGATCATCGCCGTCAACACCGACGCCGAGGCGCCGATGGTGACCAAGGCCGACTACGCCGTGATCGGCGACATGCACGAGGTGCTGCCGGCCGTGCTCGACGAGCTGGGCTGACCCTCGGCCCCGCGACTGTCCGCGGTCAGTCGTCGTCGAGCGCGGCCCAGTCGGACTTCTCGGGCCCGGCGGCCTGCCCCTCGGGGCAGTGGGCGCGCAGGTCGCACCACCCGCACAGCGGCCCGGTGACCGCGGGGAACATCGTCGACTCCACCCCGTTGCGCGCGTAGTCGGCGTCGGCGCGGCGGGCGTCCCGCATGATCGAGCGGGCCCGCTCGACGTGCCGGCCGATGGACTCCCCCGTGTGCTCGTGGGCCGCGATGGTGCCCGACGGCACGTGGTGCAGCTCGACGCGGCGCACCGGGCGCCGGAACATCTTCCACACCGCAGCGGCGTACAGCGCCATCGGCAGGGAGGTGCGCGCCTCGTCCTCGGTGGAGACCTGCCGGGAGGTCTTGTAGTCGACGACGACGAGCTCGCCGTCACGGTCGTCGAGCCGGTCGATGCGGCCCTGGATGCGCAGGTCGTCGCTGACGAACGAGACGGTGCGCTCGATGCCGATGGGCCGGGGGGTCGGGCCGGCGGCCTCGAGGTAGGCGGTGACGGCCTCGCGCATCCGCGCCTTGAACCGCCGGGACTGGTCGCCGTCGCGGAAGCCGACGTCGATCCAGGCCTTGTCGACGAGGCGCCCGCCGGACTGCGGGGACCGGTCGGGCTGGTCCCAGATGTCGCGCAGGGCGTTGTGCACGGCGATGCCGAGCGAGGTGTGCGCCCGCTGCGGCCGCGCCGGGGGCCGCGGCCGGTCGAGGTAGGCCATCCGGTAGCGGCGCGGGCAGTCGAGGAAGGTGAGCAGCTTGCTCGGGCTGCCGCCCCACAGCGGCTCGGGCATGCCGGGGAACGCCGCCTGCTGCGGCCCGGCCTGCTCCCCCGTCGTCGTCACGTCCTCGACGGTAGCGGCTGGCTCCGACGCGGCCGTTCACCCGTCCCCAGGGCGCGCCGCGGGGTGGCACACTGGCCCCGCCATGGCCATCTCATCGTTCGACCTCTTCTCCGTGGGCATCGGGCCCTCCAGCTCGCACACCGTCGGCCCGATGCGGGCCGCGCACACCTTCGTCGCGGGGTTGCGGACCGACGGGCTGCTCGAGCGCGTCGGCCGGGTGCGGGGTGAGCTGTTCGGCTCGCTCGGCGCCACCGGCCACGGGCACGGCTCGGTCAAGGCCGTGCTGCTCGGCCTCGAGGGCGAGGCGCCCGAGTCCACCGACCCGCGCGCCGCCGAGGGGCGCGTCGACGACGTGCGCGCCTCCCGCGTGCTGCACCTCGGCGGTACCCACGACATCGCCTGCGACCCCGACACCGACGTGGTCCTGCACCGCCGAGCCTCCCTGCCGTTCCACAGCAACGGGATGCGGTTCACGGCGTGGGCCTCCGCCGAGCCCACCGACGGCGAGGAGCCCCTGCGCACCCGCGAGTACTACTCCGTCGGCGGCGGCTTCGTCCTCGACGAGGACGAGGTCGGACAGGGCGAGATCGTGCCCGACCACACCCCCGTCCGGTACCCCTTCACCACCGGCGACCAGCTGCTCGCCCGGTGCGAGGAGAGCGGGCTGCCGGTCAGCGGCGTCATGCTCGCCAACGAGACCTCGTGGCGCACCGAGCAGGAGGTGCGCGACGGCCTGCTGCACCTGTGGTCGGTGATGCAGGAGTGCGTCGTCGCGGGCTGCGCCACCGACGGCGTGCTGCCCGGTGGGCTCAAGGTCCAGCGCCGCGCACCCCGGCTCGCGCGCCAGCTGCGCCAGGAGCACCCCGGCGACCCGCTCGCGGCGATGGACTGGGTCACCCTGTACGCCCTCGCCGTCAACGAGGAGAACGCCAGCGGCGGGCGCATCGTCACGGCCCCGACCAACGGCGCCGCCGGCATCATCCCGGCGGTCCTGCACTACTACCGGCGCTTCGTGCCCGGCGCCGACGACGAGGGCGTCGTCCGCTTCCTCCTCACCGCAGCCGCCATCGGCACCCTGTACAAGGAGAACGCCTCGATCTCCGGCGCCGAGGTCGGCTGCCAGGGCGAGGTCGGCTCGGCGTGCTCGATGGCCGCCGGCGCGCTCACCGAGGTGCTCGGCGGCACCCCGAAGCAGGTCGAGAACGCCGCCGAGATCGGCATCGAGCACAACCTGGGCCTGACGTGCGACCCGGTGGGCGGGCTCGTCCAGATCCCGTGCATCGAGCGCAACGCGGTCGCCTCGGTCAAGGCCATCACCGCCGCGCGGATCGCGCTGCGCGGCGACGGACGCAACATTGTCAGCCTCGACAAGGCCATCAAGACGATGCGCGACACGGGCCGCGACATGAAGGTCAAGTACAAGGAGACCGCGCGCGGCGGCCTCGCCGTCAACGTCATCGAGTGCTGACCGCCGCTCGTCGCTCCGCGAGGACCGGGTTGTCGGCGCGGGACGCGGGTGTTTCCCGGTCCGCCGCCGACAACCCCGTCGACGCGGCTCAGCCGCACGAGTGCCGCGTCAGCCGCTGAGCCGCTCGTCCAGCAGCCTGCGGATCGGCCAGGCGCCCTCGGACCAGTTGGAGACGACGGTGTACGTGACGGCTGCCGAGGGCTGGTGCAGGCTGGCGAACGAGACGCCCGCGTCGTGGCCCTCGAGCCACACCGCATCCCCGGCCGGGTGCAGATGGAAGCCGAGACCGAAGCGCTCAGCCGCCGCCGGCCACTCGCTGCGGGGTCGCACCGCCTCGGCGACCAGCTCGGGCGAGACGATCTGGCCGGCGAAGAACGAGTCCCAGAACGCGCTGAGGTCGGCAGCGGTCGAGTAGACGCCACCGTCGCCGCTGCCGAGCACCGGGAGGTGGAGCACGTTCGTGCGCAGACCGTCGGCGCGCAGGTAGCCGCGGGCGGCCCGCCCGGGAAGCTCGTCGGACCGCAGGAACGCGGTGTCGACCATGCCGGCCGGCTCACACACCAGCGTGCGGACCAGCTCGTGGAAGCCGACCCCGCTGGCCCGCTCGGCGAGCAGGGCGAGGACCACGTAGCCGCCGTTGTTGTACGCGAAGCGCTCCCCCGCGGCGAACACGGTGCCGTGCCCGTCGAGCACCGGCAGGAAGCTCTCGGTCGTGTCCAGCTCGTGCACCGGAACCGGCATGAGGTGGTCGGCGATGTCCTCGATGGCGTCCTCGTCGAGGTAGTCGCCGATCCCGGACCGGTGCGCCAGCAGGTGCTCCACCGTCACGTCGTCGGCGACCAGCCGCAGGTCGTCGCCGAGCAGCGAGCGTGCTGTCGTCCCGAGCGCCAGCACCCCCTGCTCGACCAGGCTGAGGACGGCGAGCGCCGTCAGACCCTTGGAGCCGCTCGCGGTCGCGAACTGCGTCTCGACGGTGTTGCGGACCCCGTGTGCCCGGTCGGCGAGCCCGTAGGCCGCGCACAGCTCCGTGACTCCCCCGCGGTCGAGCCGGACGACACCGGAGAACCCCGTGCGCTCCGCAACGCCGTCGACCGTCTCCTCCAGCGTCCCCATCGTCCTGACGATAGCGACCGGGTGGCTGCGGGGTCAGGGGTCGGTCAGCACGTCCTTGACCGCGTCGACGACCTTCGCCACGGCGGGCCGGTCGTCGCCGCCGCTGGCCCACACCGGGTCCTGCGGGAGCGGCCCCATCGGGTCGGCGTCCTCGGGCTGCGTGGCACGCTCGGCCAGCGAGCGGCGGATGGCCTCGGCCAGCCCGACGAGGCGGTACCCCTCGGGCAGGAGGTGGCGCCGGAAGTCGTCGTCCGCGGCGACCATGTCGTGGCGCAGGCTCTCGACGAGCGCCTCGACCGTGGGCCGGGGCACATCGGTGAGGCTGCCGACCAGGGTCCCGACGAGCGAGGTGGGCAACAGGGGCACGGCGACCTGCGGCCGGTCGAGCCCCGCGTACTCGGTGTACGCGTCGAGCAGCTCGTCGTACGGCAGCCGGTCCGGGCCGCCCACGTCGAAGTGGCGCGACGGGCCCTCGTAGTCCAGCGCTCCGACCAGCGCCTCGAGCACGTCGACGACGGCGATCGGCTGCACCAGCGAGCCCATCCAGGTCGGGACGGTGTGCACCGGCATGCGCTGGCTGACCTGCCGGATGATCTCGAAGGACGTGGACCCGCTCCCCATCAGCACCGCGGCGCGCAGCACGACCACCGTCGCGGGACTCGCGCCGAGGATGCGCTCGACCTCGCGACGCGACGTGATGTGCTCCGAGAGCTCGTCGTCCGCGACGTCCGGCACGATGCCCGACAGGTAGACGACCCGGCCGACGCCCCGCGCCCGCACGGCGTCCGCGACGTTGGTCGCCGCCTGGCGGTCGGTGCGGGCGAAGTCGTCGCCGCCCATGCCGTGGATCAGGTAGTAGACGGCGTCCATGCCCTCGCAGGCGGCCGCGACCTGGGCGGCGTCGAGCGCGTCCATGACCACCGTCTCGACACGCTCACCCCACCAGGGCTGCTCCCGGCCGAGGTCGCTCGTGGTGCTGCGCACCTCGTGGCCGCGCTCGAGCAGGACGGGCACCAGCCGGCTCCCCACGTAGCCCGTCGCCCCCGTCACGAGAATGCGCGCCATGCCCACCTCTTCCGGGGTCGTCGGCCTGGAGATCAGGCACGTCGACTGTAGCCGCCACGGACGCCCGCCGGCCCCGGGGTGCTCGGCACTCTCCGACCCTTGACGGCTGTGCCGCGATGCGGCCAAGGTGGAGCACTTGCCCTGACCGACAACGGGAAGGACCGCGATGGACGACCTCTACATCGACGGCATCTGGGGCGGAGCCGCGGCAGGCGGCCGGCGCACCATCGTCTGCCCAGCGGACGGCACCGTCGTCGGGGACGTCGACGAGGCGGACGAGACCGACACCCTGCGCGCGATCGACGCCGCCCGGCGGGCCGCCGACGACGGCCGGTGGCGCGACACCCCACCCACCGAGCGTGCCGCGGCCGTCGGACGTATCGCCGAGATCCTCGAGCGGCACACCGACGAGATCGCGCGCGCCGAGGCACTCGACACCGGCAAGCGCTTCGCCGAGGCGAAGCTGGACGTCGCCGACGTCGTCAGTGTCTTCCGGCACTACGCCGGCAAGGGCGAGGACGTCGAGCGCTCGCGCACCGTCGACCCCGGGCAGCCGGGCGTCGTCAGCCGCGTCGACCGCGAGCCCATCGGGGTCTGCTCGCTCATCACGCCGTGGAACTACCCTCTGCTGCAGGCGAGCTGGAAGGTCGCCCCGTGCCTCCTGGCCGGCAACACCTTCGTGCTCAAGCCGAGCGAGATCACGCCGCACTCGACGATCCTCATGGTCCGCGCCATCGAGGAGGCCGGCGTCCCCGCCGGCGTCGCCAACCTCGTCCTCGGCACCGGGCCCGGTTGCGCCGCACCGCTGTCCACCGACCCCCGGGTCGACATGGTCTCGTTCACCGGCAGCCTCGCCGTCGGCAAGCACCTCATGACCGAGGCGGCCAAGACGGTCAAGCGCGTCGCCCTCGAGCTCGGCGGCAAGAACCCGAACATCGTCTTCGCCGACGCTCCCCGCGACGCCGCGATCGACAACGCGATGACCGCGGTGTTCCTGCACTCCGGCCAGGTCTGCTCCGCGGGCGCCCGGCTGCTCGTCGAGGAGTCCTGTGCCGAGGAGGTCGTCGACACCATCGTCGAGCGCGCCAGGACCATCCGGATGGGCCCGCCCTTCGACGAGGATGCCCAGACCGGCTCATTGACCAGCGCCGAGCACCTCAAGAAGGTGGAGGACTACGTCGCCACGGGGGTCGCGGAGGGCGCCCGGCTCCGGTGCGGCGGAGCCCGACCCGACGACCCGGCCCTCGCGGACGGCTACTACTACCTCCCGACCGTGCTCGACCGGTGCAGCGTCGACATGCACGTCGTCCAGGAGGAGTCGTTCGGGCCGGTGCTCACCGTCGAGACCTTCCGCACCGAGGACGAGGCGGTCGCCCTGGCCAACGGCACCATCTACGGGCTCGCCGGCGCGGTGTGGACCTCCGATGCAGAGCGGGCCCAGCGCGTCGCCCGGCGCCTGCGCCTCGGCACCGTCTGGATCAACGACTACCACCCGTACGTCGCCCCCGCCGAGTGGGGCGGTCACAAGCAGTCCGGCATCGGCCGCGAGCTCGGTGAGCTCGGCCTCGAGGAGTACCAGGAGCTGAAGCACGTGTGGGAGAACACCGACCCGGCGCCCACGGGGTGGTTCTCGTGAGCCGCCTCGCCCAGGCCGCCGAGCGTGCCGCCGACGTCGCGGCCCGGCTGCGCGACCGGACGACGCTGGCCGAGGTCCCCGACCGGGTCGACGTCGTCGTCGTCGGCGGCGGCAGCGCCGGCTCCGTCATCGCCAACCGGCTCTCCGCCGACCCCGGCACCTCGGTGCTCGTCCTCGAGGCGGGCCGCTCGGACTACCGGATCGACCCGTTCATCCACATGCCCGCTGCTCTGCCGTTCCCCATCGGCAGCCGCTTCTACGACTGGCAGTACGAGTCCGAGCCCGAGCCGCACATGAACGGGCGCAAGGTCTACCACGCCCGTGGCAAGGTGCTCGGCGGCTCCAGCTCGATCAACGGGATGATCTTCCAGCGTGGCAACCCCCGCGACTACGAGCGCTGGGGCGCCGACGAGGGCATGGCGGACTGGGACTACGCGCACTGCCTGCCCTACTTCAAGCGGATGGAGACCTGCGTCGCCGGCGCCGACGAGTGGCGCGGCGGCGACGGGCCGCTGCGGATGGAGCGTGGCCCCGCCACGAACCCGCTGTTCGGCGCGTTCTTCGCGGCGGCCGAGCAGGCCGGGTACCCCCGCACCACCGACGTCAACGGCTACCGGCAGGAGGGCTTCGCGCCGTTCGACCGCAACGTCTCCCGGGGCCGGCGGCTGTCGGCCTCCCGCGCCTACCTCCACCCCGTGATCGACCGTCCCAACCTGCACGTGCGCACGCTGGCGCTCACGACCCGCGTCCTCTTCGAGGGCACCCGCGCCGTCGGGGTCGAGTGTTCGGCCCTCGGCCGGAAGCACACGGTGCGGGCCGGCGAGGTCATCCTCTGCGGCGGCGCCATCAACACCCCGCAGCTGCTCCAGCTGTCCGGCGTCGGCGCCCCCGAGCTGCTCCGGCCGCTCGGCATCGACGTCGTCTCGGGCCTACGCGGTGTCGGCGAGAACCTCCAGGACCACCTCGAGGTCTACATCCAGCACGCATGCACCCAGCCGGTGTCGATCGCCCCCGGGCTCGCGTACAGAAACCGGCCCAAGCTGGCCGCCGACTGGCTGTTCTTCCGCAAGGGCCTCGGTGCGACGAACCACTTCGAGGGCGGCGGCTTCGTCCGCAGCAACGACGACGTCGACTACCCCAACCTCATGTTCCACTTCCTGCCGATCGCGATCCGCTACGACGGGTCGAGCCCCATCGAGGGGCACGGCTACCAGGTGCACATCGGCCCGATGTACTCCGACGCCCGCGGTACGTGCCGCATCCGCAGCGCGGACCCCCGGCAGAAGCCGGCCCTGCTGTTCAACTACCTCTCGACCGACCAGGACCGGCGCGAGTGGGTCGAGGCCATCCGGGTCACCCGCGAGATCATGCGCCAGCCGGCGCTCGCGCCGTACGACGGTGGCGAGATCTCGCCCGGGCCCCAGGTCGAGACCGACGAGCAGATCCTCGACTGGGTGCGCGACGACGCCGAGACCGCGCTGCACCCCAGCTGCACGGCCCGGATGGGCGTCGACGACCTGTCCGTCCTCGACCCCACGACGATGGGGGTCTACGGCACCGAGGGCCTGCGCGTCGTCGACGCCTCGGCGATGCCGTACGTGACGAACGGCAACATCTACGCCCCCGTGATGATGCTCGCCGAGAAGGCGTCGGACCTCATCACCGGCGCCACGCCGCTCCCGCCGTCGGACGCGCCCTGGTACGACCTGCGTGCCGGCAGCCCGCTCGACCCGCCCACCCGACACTGACCGACCGCCGCACCGTCGCCGAGGAGAGCCCATGACCACCACCGACGCCCCCGCCGCCGACCACCGGACCCCTCCGCCGGTCGGCCCCGGCTTCCTCGGCGGCGCGCCGGTGCGGATGCCGGTGTTCATCGCCTCCCTCGCCGGCGTCCTGCTCATGGCGACGTGGGCCCTGGTCAGCCCCACCTCCGCCGAGAGCGGGCTGGGCACGGTGACGGGCTGGGTCACCGAGTGGTTCGGGTGGTTCTACGTCCTGCTCGCGACGGCCGTCCTCGTCTTCGTCATCGGCCTCGGCCTGTCCCGGTACGGCCACGTCCGGCTCGGGCCCGACCACTCCCGGCCCGAGTTCTCGACCTTCGCGTGGGCCTCGATGCTCTTCGCCGCCGGCATCGGCACCGACGTGATGTTCTTCTCCGTCGTCGAGCCGGCGACGCAGTACATGGCCCCGCCGGCCGGCGCCGCGGCCCCCGAGTCGGTCGAGGCCGCGCGTGAGGCGACGGTCTGGACCCTGTTCCACTACGGCATCAGCGGCTGGGGCATGTACGCGCTCATGGGTCTCGCCCTCGGGTACTTCTGCTACCGGCGCAACCTGCCGCTCGCCGTGCGCTCGGCGCTGGCCCCCGTGCTCGGGAAGCGGATCGACGGCCCGCTCGGCCACGCCGTCGACACCGCCGCCGTCCTCGGCACGATCTTCGGGGTCGCCACCTCGCTCGGCATCGGTGTCGTCTTCCTCAACGTGGGGCTCAACGTGCTGTTCGGCGTGGGCGTCGGCACGGGCGCCCAGGTGGCCCTCGCCGTGCTCGCCGTCGTCATGGCCGCGATCTCGGCGACGACCGGGGTCGACAAGGGCATCCGCTTCCTGTCCCAGCTCAACGTCATCCTCGCGCTGGGGCTCGCCGCCTGGGTCCTCGTGACCGGCAAGACGAGCATGCTGCTCAACGCCACGGTCGCGAACGTCGGCGACTTCCTGCGCACCTTCCCCGCGAAGACGATGGAGACGTTCCCGTTCGTCGACAACGTCGAGTGGATGGGCTACTGGACCCTGTTCTTCTGGGCCTGGTGGGTGGCGTGGGCCTCGTTCGTCGGCCTGTTCCTCGCCCGGATCTCGCGCGGGCGCACCATCCGGCAGTTCGTCGCCGGCACGCTCATCATCCCGTTCCTCTACATCGTCATGTGGATCTCGATCTTCGGGAACGCGGCCATCGACCGGATCCGCGGCGGGGACACCGCGTTCGCGGAGACCGCCCAGGACTTCACCGGCATCGGCTTCTACGAGCTGCTGTCCGGCTACCCGGCCGGGCAGGCCGCGATCGGGCTCGCGTTCTTCGTCGGCCTGCTCTTCTACGTCACCTCGGCCGACTCCGGGGCCCTCGTCATGGCGAACCTGACGAGCCGGCTCGGCTCGATCACCGAGGACGGCGCGCCGTGGCTCCGCATCACCTGGGCCGCGGCCACGGGCCTGCTGACCATCGCGATGCTGCTCGTCGGCGGGATCGTGGCCCTCCAGTACGCGACGATCATCTTCGGGCTGCCCTTCGCCGTCGTGCTCGTCCTCGTCATGGTGGGGCTGCTGCGCGCCCTGCGGGTCGAGGGCCGACGCGTCGACAGCCGCGACCACACGATGCACGCGCTGATCTCGGCCCGCAGCGCCTCGCCCAAGGAGGACCGGGCCGCGACGTGGAAGGGCCGCCTGGCGCGGGCCACGAACTTCGTCGACCGCGAGGACGCCCTCGAGCACCTGCGCGACGTCGTGGCCCCAGCGCTGGCGGAGGTCGCCGAGGAGCTGTGCCGCCACGACGTGGTCACGACGTGCGCGGTCGACCTCGAGGGCGAGACCCCGACGGTGACGCTGAGCACCCCGCAGGAGGACCCGGTGTTCGTCTACCGCGTCGCGATCGAGATGTCACCGGTGCCGACCTACGGCGGCCGGATGATCCAGAGCCGCGACACCTACGCCCGGCTCGAGGTGCATCTGGCCGACGGCGGCCAGGGCTACGACATCATGGGCTACGGCCACGCCCAGGTGATCCACGACTGCCTCGACCACTACGAGCGGCACCTGGAGTTCCTGCGGCTGGCGGAGTCGAAGCGGTCCTGACCCGCGGCCCGAAGCGGCTCACGAGGCGAGGTCGCCGACCGCGCCCAGCGGCTCCGGGAAGGCACGCACGGTGGCCGGGGTCGCGAGGTAGGCACCGACCAGCCGGGCGCCGCCGGCCCGGCAGGCCTCGATGACCGTCTCGTGCCACGCCCGGTCGGCATCGGTGAGCAGCACCGACCCGTCGCGGCCGCGCGCGAAGACGACGGCACCCCCGTCGCCGGCGACCATCCGCGCGAGCTCGGTGAGGAACGCTGCCAGCTGCCCGGGATCGGCATCGGCGGGGACGTCGCCGATGACGCAGGGCTGGCGGAGCCGGAGCGCGTCGTCGAGCAGCAGGAGGCACACCGCGCCGCCGAGCCGGTCGTCGTGGCCGACGAAGAGGTCGACGACGTCGGCCGCCAGGGCGGGGTCGTCGAGCGGCAGGTCGTCGAAGGACTCGGGGAGGTTCGCGAAGCTCATGGCCCGAGCCTGCCCCGGACGGCGCATCGGGCCGCGAGGTTTTCCACAGGGCCGGCGCGACGGTCGCTCCGCCACCGCCACGGGCCCCCGCCGTCCTAGCGTTGGCGCATGGCCCTCGACGACGCCCACGCCCGCCCCGCCGCCACGTCCGACGCCACCGTCGCCGCCCTCGGCAAGCTGTCCGAGGCGCTCGAGGTCGTCGAGGAGGCGCGCGGCCATCTGTACGCGTTCCACCGGCGCTGCGGCACCGCCGACCTCACCCTCGGGGAGGCCGTCGACCAGCTCCGCGAGGCCGGTCACGGCGACCTCGCCGACCGCATCGCGACCGACCTCGTCGGGCGCAACGTCCTGGCCGGCCGGTGGTCGTTCCAGGTCGTCGAGGAGTACGACGACGGCTACTACACCGCGTTCCGCGAGCACGAGCGAGCCGCGCGCGACGCGCTCATGGAGGGTCGCCGGCACGTCTTCGAGGCCGAGATGAAGGACGACCGGCGCACCCACGGGCGGCCCGGCCACGCCGCGACGCCGCAGGACAGCGGCCTCGGCTGATCCGGCCGCCCCGGCGAGGTATCACCGGGGGTGCAGGTCTGCTCCTGCCCCCATGAAGATGATCACGCCCGGTATCGCCCAAGCCCTCACCCTCCGCGAGTGGGAGCCCCGCCGTCCGCCGCGCCGCGAGCGCGCGCCAAGGACGGTCACCCTCCGCGTGCCGCGACTGCACCTGCCGCGGCCGCACCTGCCACACGTCGCGCTGCCGCACCTACACCACCGGTCGCGGGCGCAGTGACCCGGCTCAGCTGAAGACGACCGTCCGGGTGCCGTTGACGAGGATCCGCGACTCGCAGTGCCAGCGGACCGCCCGCGCCAGCACCCGCGACTCGACCTCCTCGCCGGCGCGCACCAGCTCCTCCGGGGTCATCCGGTGGTCGGCGCGCACGACGTCCTGCTCGATGATCGGCCCCTCGTCGAGCGCCGGCGTCACGTAGTGCGCCGTCGCCCCGATGATCTTCACCCCGCGCTCGAACGCCTGGTGGTAGGGCTTGGCGCCCTTGAACGAGGGCAGGAACGAGTGGTGGATGTTGATGACGCGCCCGGCGAGGTCGGCGGCGAGGTCGTCCGAGAGCACCTGCATGTAGCGGGCGAGCACCACGAGGTCGACGTCGTGCTCGGCGACGATGCCGCGCAGCGCCATCTCCGCCTCGGCCTTGGTCGCCGCGGTGACGGGCACGTGGTGGTACGCGATCCCGTAGGACCGCACGAGCGGCTCGAGGTCGGCGTGGTTCGACACGACGGCCGGGATCTCGAGGTTGAGGGCGCCGGAGCGCCACCGGAAGAGCAGGTCGTTGAGGCAGTGCCCGAACCGGCTCACCATGAGCACCGCCCGGTAGGGCTGGGCCGCGTCCCGGATCGTCCACTCCATCGCGTACTCGGCCGCGACCGGGGCGAAGAGGTCACGCCAGCCGTCGACGCCCGGGTCGGCGTCCTCGACGGAGTAGCGGATCCGCATGAAGAACTGGTCGGTGCGCACGTCGTCGAACTGCTGGCTCTCCTCGATGTTCGCGCCGCGCTCGAAGAGGAGGGCCGTGACGGTCGCGACGATGCCGCGGCGGTCGGGGCAGGACAGGAGCAGCACGTACTCGGACACGCGCCCACCGTACGGACCGCCGGGCCGGCCGCGCCGGGGCGTCCGCTCAGTGTCCGGGGGTGCCCTCGCCGTTCGCGAAGGCGATGACCGCGTTGGCGACCATCTGGACCGCGATCGCCGACAGGAGCAGCCCCGCGATCCGGGTCAGCAGGACGATGCCGCTGTCCTTGAGGAAGCGGGCGAGCGGTGAGGCGAACCGGAAGACGAGGTAGACGACGAGCAGCGCCGCCGTGAGCGCCGCCGCCACGGCCGCGAGCCCGCCCGGGCCGTCGGCTCGCTGCACCGCGAGCATCGTCGCGACGATCGCGCCCGGGCCGGCGAGCAGCGGGGTCCCGAGCGGCACGAGCGCGACGTTGACGCCGGCATCGGCGAGCGACTCCGACTCCGAGCCGGTCAGCAGCTGGAGCGCGACGACGAGCAGCAGCAGGCCGCCGGCCGCCTGGAGTGCCGGCAGGGTGATGCCCAGGTAGTCGAGGATCCGCTGGCCGAAGACCGCGAACGAGGCGATGACCCCCAGGGCCACCAGGCTCGCGCGGCGCGCCGCGGAGGCCTTCTGCTTCGCCGTGAGCGGCCCGGTGAGGGCGAGGAAGATCGGGATGGCGCCGGGCGGGTCGAGGATGACGACGAGCGTGACGAAGGTCGTCATGAAGACCGAGACGTCGAACCAGCTCACGGGCGGACCACCCGGGTCCCGGTGGCCAGGTCCTCGATCGCGGCGAGCACCTCGGGGGTGGTCGTGTACTCGCCGAGGCGGTTCAGCTTGCCCTCCCCGTGGTAGTCGCTCGAGCCGGTGACGAGCAGGTCGAGGGCCCCGGCGAGGTCGGTCAGCTCGTGCACCGCCCTCTCGTCGTGGTCGCGGTGGTACACCTCGAGGCCGGCCAGCCCCGCGGCGGCCATCTCCTCGATCAGCTCGACGGCGACGACCCCGGTCCGGGTGCGGGAGTGCGGATGCGCCACGACCGGGACTCCCCCGGCGGCCCGGACCACCTCGACGGCACGCACCGGGTCCGGAGCGTAGTGCGCGACGTAGTAGGGGCTCGCGTCGCCGAGCCAGCGGTCGAACGCCTCGTCCCGGTGCTCGACGACCCCGGCCCGTACGAGCGCGTCGGCGATGTGCGGCCGGCCCGGCGTGGCACCGTCCTCGACCTCGGCGCGCACCGCGTCGACGCTGACCGGCACCCCGTCGGCCTCCATCCGCTCGACCATGGCGTCGAGCCGGGTCGCCCGGCTCGCCCGCGCCTCACCGAGCTCGGCGAGGAGGTCGGGGTGCTGCGGGTCGGGCAGGTACGCGAGCAGGTGGACCGATCGGTGGTCCCGGGCGCAGGACACCTCGATGCCGGGGACGAGCGTCATCCCCGTCCGCCGCGCGGCGCGGGCGGCCTCGTCCCAGCCGCGGGTCGTGTCGTGGTCGGTGAGGGCGAGGGCGTCGAGCCCGGCCGCCACCGCCGCCGCCACGAGCGCGGCCGGCGGCTGGGTGCCGTCACTCGCGCTCGAGTGGGTGTGCAGGTCGATCACACGCGAAATCGTAGTGGCGCCGAAGTCGTCGTCCGCGCGCGGCAATCCTTCGGTCCGCGCCGCCGGAGGAGACGGTCTGCCAGCGGCCCTGACCGGCGGGCGAGGTCAGGCGCCGGAGGGCGCCGGCCCGGGCCAGTGCTTGTCGGGCACCGGGGTCGGCCGGCCGGGCTGCTCGCCGCCGCGGGCCTGGAGGTAGTTCGCCTTGGGCACCATGACCTTGCGGCGGAAGACGCAGACGACGGTGCCGTCCTGGTTGTAGCCGATGGTCTCGACGTGGACGACACCCCGGTCGTCCTTGCTCGCGCTCTCGCGCTTGTCCAGGACGGTCGTCTCGCCGTAGAGGGTGTCGCCGTGGAAGGTCGGCGCGACGTGCCGCAGGCTCTCGACCTCGAGGTTGGCGATGGCCTTGCCGCTGATGTCGGGCACCGACATCCCGAGCAGGATCGAGTACACGTAGTTGCCGACGACGACGTTCTTCCCGAACTGCGTGGTCTCCTGCGCGTAGTTGCTGTCGAGGTGCAACGGGTGGTGGTTCATCGTCAGCAGGCAGAACAGGTGGTCGTCGTACTCGGTCACCGTCTTGCCGGGCCAGTGCTTGTACGTCGCCCCGACCTCGAACTCCTCGTAGCTGCGCCCGAACTGCACGTCGTCTCCTCCGGAGGTGGTCGCGGCGGACGGCCCGCCGCGGTGCGCCCATCCTGCCGCGCCGCCCGCACCCGCCCAACCGTTGCGTCGCGTGCCCTTGCCCACACCCCCTCGCGGACGGGGTTGTCGGCTCAGGACGCGGACAGACGCCCGTCCGTCGCCGACAACCCTGTCAGGGCACGCCGGACCAGCGCCACGACCGCCCCCGGGCGCTCGAGGTCGGCCCACGTGACCCGCACGACGAGGTACCCCAGCGCACGGAGGGCGTCCTCCCGCCGCTTCTCGCGGACCAGCGCCTCGCGGCCCTCGGCCCCGGCGTACTTGACGGCCCCGTCGAACTCGACGACGACGCGGTCCCCGACGAGCAGGTCGACCCGGCCCACGAACCGGCCCGCGGGGTCCCGCACCTCCACCTGCGAGCGGACGGGGAGACCGGCGTCGACGAGCGCGAGCCGGGTCAGGGTCTCCCCCACCGACTCCGAGGCCCCGTCCGCGAGCCGGAGGAGCGCGTCCCGCCGGGCCCGGAGCCGAGCGGTGGTGGCGCGCTCGTCCAGAGCGGAACGCACCTCACCCGGGCTGCACCGGTGACGGTGCAGAGCGGCGTCGAGCGGGACGAGGCCGGCCATCAGGCCGTCGCGCATCGTCACCTGCGCGATGGCCACCGCGACCGGCACGCACCGGTACCCGTCGGCGACGACGTGCTCGCCGCCGGGGCGGGAGGGGTGGGTGCGCAGGCCCGCAGCGAGGCGGACCCTGCGCGTCCTGGTGAGGACGTCGACGGTGACGAGGTCCACGCCGTACAGCGGCAGCCCCTGCATCGCGAGCGCGGCCTGGTGGGACGCCACGTCCGCGCCGCGGGTGGCGAGGATCGCCCGGGTCCGCAGGGCCAGCCGCTGCTCGGGCGTGGCCGCGGCCCAGGCCTCGCCGAGGACATAGGCGTCGCGCCGCACCCGCACGAGCTCGCCGGCTCTCCGCAGCCGGCGCAGCGCCGACTCGTCGACATCGAGGGCGCCGGCCTGGGCGCTCGTGACGACGGAGCCGCGCGCCGAGGCGAACGTGTGGAGTCTGCGATCCATCGCCCGATCGTCCTCCGATCGGTCCCGGCACCCTTGGAGATATCCACATCCCACCATGCGGACCGGGAAGTCGGCGCGGGGCGGGGCAGTTGGCCGGTCCGGCACCGACAACCCCGTCCGGGCCGTGCGCCATGCTCGCGGGCGCGCCAGTCGGCGGGGTCCTAGGCTCGGCTCATGGCGGACTTCATCGGCGCGGTCGACCAGGGCACGACGAGCACCCGGTTCATGGTGTTCGACCACGACGGTCGGGAGGTGGCGCGGCACCAGCTCGAGCACGAGCAGGTCCTCCCGCGCGCCGGCTGGGTCGAGCACAACCCGCTCGAGATCTGGGACCGCACCCAGACCGTCATCGGCTCCGCGCTGACGCGGGCGGGCATCAGCACCTCCGACCTCGACGCCGTCGGGGTCACGAACCAGCGCGAGTCCGCGTTCGTCTGGGACCGCCGCACCGGCCGCCCCTTCCACAACGCCATCGTCTGGCAGGACACCCGCACCGCCGCCATCGCCCGCGCCCTGGACGCCGACGGCCGCGGCGACGTCATCCGCGAGCGCGCCGGCCTGCCCCCGGCCACGTACTTCTCGGCGGGCAAGGTGCAGTGGATGCTCGAGAACGTCGACGGCCTGCGCGAGGCCGCCGAGCGCGGCGACGCGATCTTCGGCACGTCCGACACCTGGGTCATCTGGAACCTCACCGGCGGCACCGACGGCGGGCTCCACGTCACCGACGTGACGAACGCGAGCCGGACGATGCTCATGGACCTCACGACCCTCGACTGGGACGACGAGCTGCTCGGCTTCTTCGGGATCCCCCGCTCGATGCTGCCGACGATCCACCCGAGCAGCCACGCCGAGGCGTTCGGCGTCACGGCCGGTCAGCGCGGCACGAGCCCGGTCCCGATCACCGGCGTCCTCGGCGACCAGCAGGCGGCCACCGTCGGGCAGGTGTGCTTCGAGCCGGGCGAGGCGAAGAACACCTACGGCACCGGCAACTTCCTCCTGCTCAACACCGGCGAGGACCTCGTCCGCTCCGAGAACGGCCTGCTGACGACGGTCGCCTACCAGTTCGGCGACGCCAGGCCCGTCTACGCGCTCGAGGGCTCGATCGCGGTCACCGGCAGCGCCGTGCAGTGGCTGCGCGACCAGCTGGGCATCATCAGCGGCGCGAGCGAGGTCGAGCGGCTCGCCGCGCAGGTCGAGGACACCGGCGGGGTGTACTTCGTCCCCGCCTTCAGCGGCCTCTTCGCCCCGTACTGGCGCAGCGACGCCCGCGGCGCCATCGTCGGGCTGTCCCGCTTCAACACGAACGCGCACCTGGCCCGGGCGACGCTCGAGGCCATCTGCTACCAGTCCCGCGACGTCGCGGACGCGATGACGGCAGACTCCGGCGTCGAGATCACCACCCTCAAGGTCGACGGCGGCGTGACCCAGAACTCGCTGTGCATGCAGCTGCAGGCGGACATCCTCGGGGTCCCGGTGTCCCGCCCGGTCGTCGCGGAGACCACGGCCCTGGGGGCGGCGTACGCGGCGGGCCTGGCCTCGGGGTTCTGGGCCGGCACCGACGAGCTGCGGGCGAACTGGGCCGAGGACCGCCGCTGGGAGCCGACCTGGTCCGAGGAGCAGCGCCGGGACGGCTACGCGGGCTGGAAGAAGGCCGTCGAGCGCACCCTGGACTGGGCCGAGGACTGACCCGCGCTCACCGCCCGGTGAGCTCCACGGGCGGTCCGTGGTGGGCGCAGGTGCCGAGCACCTCGCCGTCCAGTTCGATCTGCTGGTGCGGCGGCGCGGCGGCGGGGGCGGCCCCGCCCACACCCCACGGGGCCTCCATCGCGACGTGGGCCAGGGGCATCCGGGCCCGGGCCGCGTCGATCGCCGCCGTCATCTCGCGGGTCTCCTCGGGCGGCCAGTACATCCGGGTCACCGAGTGCCACACGACGGTCAGCACGTCGTCGGCCACGGGCTCGGCCAGCTGCCGCTCGACCCACTCCGCGGCCCGCGCCCGGTCGACGACCACGGGCTCCTCGCGCAGGGTGGCCAGCGCTCCGTCGAGCCGGCCGTGCCGCTCGAGCATCCAGGGCCACACGAACGAGCGCAGGTACGTGGCGCCGTCCTCGGACGAGGCGTCGACGGGGGCCACGTCACAGCCGCGACGCCAGACCACCTCGAACGGCTCGGGGACGAACCCGGCGGCGCCGCACCCGTCGACGACGAGCGCGGCGTTACCGGGCCCGGCGCTCCAGCCGTCTCCCACGAACCGGTACCGGTCGACGAGCAGCCCCAGGCCCGCCGAGGCCCCGGGCTCGAGCAGCCGGACCCGCCGTAGCCCGGTGCGCCGGACGGCCTCGGACACCCCGACGAGCAGGGCGACCGTCCTGGCGGGCTCGTTGGTCTGCGGCGCCTCGGCCAACGCCTCGCGGAGCTCGTCGACGTGGGCGGCGATGAGGGGACGGACCGCGGCCCAGGCCTCCTCGGGGTCGGCGTCGCCGCCGATCGAGGCGTAGAAGGGGGCGAGCTGCGGGGCGTCCCCGCGCAGGAGGATGCGGAAGAGCCCGGCGAGGGCCCGCAGCTGGGGCACCTGACGCGGCTCGGCGTCCTCCCAGCCCTCGAACAGCTCACGGGTGACCCCGCCGCCGTCCCAGTCGTCGGCCATCTCCGCCAGCAGCACCCCGTACAGGTGGTCGCGGTGCCCGAAGTGGGCCCGCAGCCGGTCGGAGAGCGTCGCGCTCACGGCACGAGGTGCGTGACGGTTCCGGTGAGGATGTCGAGGAGGCTGCCGCCGTCGGACGGGGTGGGCGTCGGGGTGGGGGTGGCGCTCGGCGGGCCGCTGGGCGACGGCGTCGGCTTGGGGGTCGCCTTCGGCGAGGCCTTGCCGTTCGGCGTCGGCTTCTCGGAGCGGCGCGGGCTCGGGGTCTGGGTAGGGGTCGGGTCGGCCGAGCCGGACGTGGTCGACTCCGGGGCGGCCGGCGTGCCGGGCGCAGCGGGCCGGGGGTCCGGCGTGGAGCGGTCCTGCGCCCGGGAGGCCCGGTCGGTGTCGGTGCTGCGGGTCGCCGTCGGCGCTGCCGTCGTCGGGGTGGCGGTGCGCGTCTGCGTGCTGCTGGCCGGCGCGGCTGCCTGCGCCGGCAGGTCCCGGGAGGAGTCGACGACGGACGTGGCCAGGGCCCCGGTGACGAGCACCGCCGCGGCTCCGGCGGTGACGGTCACGGGCCCACGACGGCGTGCCGGACTGTGTTTACCCATCCGGCCAGTTTCGCAAGGGCACGGCGCGGCTGGCAAACCGGGCGGGGTCTCCCGTGGCCGATGTCACGTCCGGCCCGTGGCAGCATGGACGGGTGAGCGAGGAACAGAAGCAGGCAGACAACCGCGCCCGGGCGACGACCGAGGAGCTGCGCGCCTTCATCCGGGAAGGCTGGGCGCCGCGCCGCCCGACGGTGACCGCGCCGTCCCCCGCCGCCACCCACGCGGCCGCCCGCCGCGCCGTGCTGAGCGCCGCCTACCCCAAGCAGCGCCTCGTCGTCCCGGCCGGTGGCCTCAAGGTGCGCAGCAACGACAGCGACTACGTGTTCCGTCCGCACACCGCCTTCGCCTACCTCACCGGTCTCGGCGCGGACCGTGAGCCCGACGCGGTGCTCGTCCTGGAGCCGCTGGAGCAGGGTGGCCACGAGTCGGTCCTGTACTTCCGTCCGCTCGGCGAGCGCGACAACGACGAGTTCTTCTCGGACAGCCGGTACGGCGAGTTCTGGGTCGGCGCCCGGCCGACGCTCGAGGACGTCGAGCTCGAGCTGGGGCTCACCGCGCGGCACGTCGAGGGCCTCGTCGACGCCGTCGCGAAGGACGCCGGGCACCTCACCGTCCGGGTCGTCCGCGACGCCGACCACGAGCTGACCGCCCGCCTGGACGCCGCCCGGGTCGAGAACGGTGCCGCCGAGGAGTCGCTCGCCGAGTCCGACGACGCCCTCGCCCACACCATCTCGCACGCGCGGATGGTCAAGGACGACTACGAGATCGAGCAGATGCGCGCCGCCGTCGCCGCGACCCACGAGGGCTTCGACGCGATGATCGCCGCCCTCCCCGACGCCGCCGCGAAGGGGCGCGGGGAGCGCTGGCTCGAGGGCACCTTCGGGCTCACTGCGCGCCACCGCGGCAACGGCGTCGGCTACGACGCCATCTGCGCCGCGGGCGACCACGCGAACACCCTGCACTGGATCAAGAACACCGGTGACGTGCGCGAGGGCGAGCTGGTCCTCATCGACGCCGGGGTCGAGGTCGACAGTCTCTACACCGCCGACATCACCCGCACCCTGCCCGTCGACGGCACCTTCACCGACGCCCAGCGCGAGATCTACGACGCCGTGTACGCCGCCCAGGAGGCGGGGATCGCCGCGGTGAAGCCGGGCAACAAGTTCTCGGACGTGCACGCCGCCGCGATCCGGGTCATCGCCGAGCACCTGCACGCCTGGGGGCTGCTGCCCGACGGCGTCTCGGTCGAGGACACCCTCGACAAGGAGCACGGCCAGTACCACCGCCGGTGGATGGTCCACGGCACCTCGCACCACCTCGGCCTCGACGTGCACGACTGTGCCCTGGCGACCCGCGAGGAGTACATGGACGGGGAGCTGAAGCCCGGCATGGTGCTCACCGTCGAGCCCGGGCTGTACTTCAAGGCCGACGACCTCCTGGCCCCCGAGCGGTTCCGCGGCATCGGGGTCCGGATCGAGGACGACGTGCTCGTCACGGCGGACGGCTGCGAGAACCTCTCGGACGCCATGCCGCGGGCGGCGGGTGAGGTCGAGGCCTGGATGGCCCGGGTCCAGGGGCGCTGACGGCGAGCCTGCTCAGCGGCGGTCGAACAGGACCTCGAGCGTGAGGGCCTTGTCGACCCCGGCGGCCTCGCCGCCACCGCCGAGGATCATCGTCAGCAGCTCGCGCGGGGCCGGGAAGTCGCTGGGCAGCGCCGCGTTGTACTCGGCGTGCGCCTCCAGGGAGTGCACGGAGGCCTCGAAGTGCTCCCCGGTGACGTCGACGTAGTGCGTCGGGGTGGGTGACCCCGCCGCGGCGAGGACCTTGACGCCGGCCCAGGGCTCGAGCCCCTCGTCGAGCAGGTCCCGGTGGAGCCACCGGTTGCCGGCGTCGGCGACGGCGTCGAGGGTCGCGAGCCCCACCGCTCGATGGTCGGCCTGGTTGAGCATCCCGGGCCCGAACCGGTCGGCCCAGTTCTGGCCGATCACGACGTCGGGGGTGTGGCGCCTGATGGCCGCGGCGATCTCACGCCGTAGCGGCACCCCCGACTCGATGCTGCCGTCGGCCCACCCGGCGAACTCGACCGTCTCGACCCCGACCCGGCGGGCGCTCTCACGCTCCTCCTCCTCGCGGACGACGGCGGCGCGCTCGGGCTCCATCGTGTCGATGCCGGCCTCGCCGCGGGTGAGGAGGAAGTACGCGGCCGTCGCGCCCTCCTGCACCCACCGGTGGACGGCGGCGGCCGCCCCGTACTCGATGTCGTCGGGGTGCGCCACGACGCACAGGATCGAGGAGAACGGCCCCTCGAGGGGGCGCAGGGCGGGACGCTCGTCAGCCATGACGCGACGATACGCCCCGGTCAGGTCTGCGGTCGCTGCTGCTGCTCGGCGGCGAGGCGCGCCCGCTCCTGCTCCTGGGCGAGCCGCACCTGCTCGGCGGCGGCGCGCATCGGGTCCATCTCGGCGAGCAGGTCGCGGCCCCGCTGCACGTGCTTGTGCTCGCACAGCACCTCGTACTTGGCGGCGACGACCTGGCTGACCGAGGTGAAGTCGCGCTGGCCCCGGGTGAGCCGGTAGCCCACCGTGGCCCAGACGGTGCCGAAGACGGCACCGAAGGCGACGGTGGCGGCGATGTTCGCGAGGTTGACGCCGCTGGGGTCGAACACCGCGAAGATCGTGCCGACGAACAGACCGAGCCACATGCCCGACAGGGCGCCGGCCCCGATGACCCGTCCCTGGGTGAGCCGGCCGGTGACCCGCTCCAGCTGCTTGAGGTCGGTGCCGACGATGAGGACGTCCTCCACCGGGAACTCGTGGTCGGACAGGTAGTCGACGGCCTTCTGCGCCTCCTCGTAGGAGTCGTGGACCCCGAGTGACATCGGGTACTCCAGCGACAGGGCGGCGCGCAGGCCCGGGCGCATCGGCTGGCTGGTCATGGGGCCCATTCTCCCACCGCAGGCTGGACGATGGCTGGGGCGGGGGCTGGGTGGCGGGTGAGGCACTCAGCGCGCCTTGTAGTCCTCGAGCAGGCGGCGCCCGATGATCATCTTCTGGATCTCGGCGGTGCCCTCGCCGATGAGGAGCATCGGCGCCTCCCGGTACAGGCGCTCGATCTCGTACTCCTTGGAGTACCCGTAGCCGCCGTGGATCCGGAAGGACTGCTCGACGACGTCGGCGCAGTTCTCGGACGCGAGGTACTTGGCCATGCCGGCCTCGAGGTCGTTGCGCCGGCCGGCGTCCTTGAGCCGCGCGGCCATGACCATCATCTGGTGGCTCGCCTCGACCTTGGTCGCCATGTCGGCGAGCCGGAAGAGGATGCCCTGGTGCTCGGCGATCTTCTTGCCGAACGTCTCACGCTGCTGGGAGTAGGCGATCCCCAGCTCGAACGCGCGGCGGGACAGGCCACAGGCCCGGGCGGCGACGTTGACGCGGCCCACCTCGACCCCGTCCATCATCTGGTAGAAGCCCTGGCCCGGGACGCCGCCGAGGATCTGGGCGTCGGTGGTGCGGTGGCCGTCGAAGATCAGCTCGGTGGTGTCGACGCCCTTGTAGCCCATCTTGTCGATCTTGCCGGGCACGGTCACGCCCTGGGCCGTCTCGCCGAAGCCCGACTCCTTCTCGACGAGGAAGGTCGTCATGTTCTTGTACGGGCTGTCGGACTCCCCGAGGTCGGTGCGGACCAGGACCGCGACGAGGTTGGCGGAGCCGCCGTTGGTGAGCCACATCTTCTGGCCGTTGATCGTCCAGTCCTCGCCGTCCTTGACCGCCTTGGTGCGGATGGCCGCGACGTCGGAGCCCAGGCCGGGCTCGGACATCGAGAACGCACCGCGCACCTCGCCGGTGGCCATCCGGGGCAGGTAGCGCTGCTTCTGCTCGTCGGTGCCGTGCTGGAGGATCAGGTAGGCCACGATGAAGTGGGTGTTGATGATGCCGCTGACGCTCATCCAGCCGCGGGCGATCTCCTCCACGACGAGCGCGTAGGTCAGCAGCGACTCCCCGAGCCCGCCGTACTCCTCGGGGATCATCAGGCCGAAGATCCCCATCTCCTTCATGCCCTCGACGATGTCGGTCGGGTACTCGTCCTTGTGCTCCAGCTCGGTGGCGACCGGCAGGATCTGCTCCTCGACGAACTCGCGGACGAGCTTGACGAGCTCGTGCTGCTCCTCGGTGAGACCGTCCGTGGTCTGGAGTCGGGACATGCGTCGCCGCCTTCGTCGTCGGGGGTGGGACTGGTTTCCCGAGTATGCCTGGGGCGGTGGAGCGTCGGAACGCGGAGCCGATGTGAGTCCCCACACCCCGCCGGTCGGGGCCGCCGGCCCGTCGACACCCGGGCCGGACCGGTGGATCATGGACGGGTGACCTCCGTCACCGAGGCCCGGACGGCCCCGCGCGACCCCCTGCCGGTCGTCGGGGGCCGGTTCGCCCCGGCCCTGGGCTTCCGGCGCAACGCGGTCGCGTACGCCGCCGCGATGTGGCGCGCGCACGGCGACATCGTCCGGCACGTCATCGGCCCACCCGGCATGGACCGCGAGATGTGGCTGGTGCACCACCCGGACGGGGCGACCCGGCTGCTGTCGGCCAGCACCTCGCACGCCTACGCCAAACGCGACCAGGTGCACGACGAGATCTCGACGTGGCTCGGCCCCGGCCTGCTCACCGCCGAGGGCGAGGAGTGGACGCGGCAGCGGCGCTACCTCCAGCCGGTGTTCACCCGGGCGGCCGTCGCGGGGTACGCAGACCTGATGGTCGACGAGATCGAGGACGTCGTGGCCGAGTGGGACGTCTCGCACGCGCCCACGGTGGACCTGTCGGTGCTGATGCAGCGGCTCACCCTGCGCGTCGTCGTCCGCACCCTGTTCGGGGACTCGGCCGAGGGCGTCGTGACGCACGTCCGCAGCTCCTTCCCCACGGTGTCGGACACGATCATCCGCCGTGCGTTCGTCCCGGTCCGCCTCCCGGCCTGGGTGCCGACCGCCCGGGCGCGGCGGGGGCGCGCGGCCGCCGCCGACCTCTTCGCGGTGTGCGACGCCATCGTCGAGTCGCGTCGGGGTGGCCGCACCGCCGGTCGGACCGACCTCCTCGGCCGGCTCGAGGCGGTCCGGGACAGCGGTGAGCACCTCACCGACGACGAGCTGCGCGGGCAGGTGCTGACGTTCCTCCTCGCGGGGCACGAGACGACGTCGATCGCCCTCACCTTCGCCCTGCACCTGCTCGGCCGGCACCAGGACGTCCAGGACCGGGTCCGCGACGAGGTGCGCGGGGTCGTGGGGGACGGCCGGCCGACCGCGGCGAGCGCCGCCCACCTTCCGGAGACGACGGCGGTGCTCAAGGAGGCGATGCGGCTGTACCCCTCGGCGCCGTTCATCGGGCGGATGGCCGCCGTCGACGACGAGATGCTCGGGCACCCCGTCGCGGCCGGGACGACGGTCGTCGTCGTGCCGTGGACGATCCACCGCCACCCGGGGGTGTGGGCCGACCCGCTGGTCTTCGACCCGTCCCGGTTCAGCGGCACCGGCGCCCGGCCCGAGCCCGCGCACCGGTACGCCTGGATGCCCTTCGGCGGCGGCCCGCGGGGGTGCATCGGCCAGCACTTCTCGATGGTGGAGGCGGTGCTCGCGCTCGCCGTCCTGCTGCGCGACCACCGGGTCACGGCGCTGGCCGGCACCGACCATCTGCCGGTGACCTCACTCATCACGCTGGCTCCGGTGGACCCCGTCCTGGCTCGGCTCGAACGCATCGGCTGACCCCCGGGCACGGCGGCATTCTCGGGTCACCCGAGAAACCTGCGCTCTGCCCCGGAACACTTCCCGGGGGAAGTGCAGGCGTATCGGGTCACCCGAGAAAACCGCTGGCGCGGGGGCGGGGACACGGGCACGCTGGGGGTGCGCGGCGGAGTGCCGCGCCCGCGAGCGAAGGAGGAGGCCGACATGTCGATGACCGTCCCGGGCCGTCCCACGGCCCCGATCCCCTTCCTCGACCAGGAGCACTCCGTTGGCACACATGCCGTTCCACCTTCCCGAGAAGCAGGCTGCCTTCTCCGTCGACACCTCCCCTGACGCCCCACCCGAGGGCGAGCGCTGGTCCAGCTGGGACGGCGCCACCCACGGCCCGACCCCCCGTCCGTCCTGGGTCGTCACCGACCTCGGCGCCGTCGACGCCGACCTCGGCGTGCTCAAGACCGGCAAGGAGGCCGACGTCCACGTGCTGCGGCGGTGGGTCCCCGGCCGCGAGCACGTCGTGACGATGGCGGCCAAGCGGTACCGCAACGGCGACCACCGCCTCTTCCACCGCGACGCCGGCTACCTCGAGGGCCGCCGGGTCCGCAAGAGCCGCGAGATGCGCGCCATGGCCCGGCGCACCGACTTCGGCAAGCAGATGATCGCCGGGCAGTGGGCGGCGGCCGAGTTCGACGCCCTCGGCCGGCTCTGGGAGCTGGGCCTGCCCGTCCCCTACCCGGTCCAGCTCGACGAGGCCGAGATGCTCATGGAGTTCGTCGGCACGACCGACGGCGAGGCCCCGGTGGCTGCGCCGCGGCTCGTACAGACCCGGCCGCACCCCGAGCTGCTCGCCGACCTGTTCGAGCAGCTGCGCAGCGCGATGCTCACCCTCGCCCGGCACGGCTGGACCCACGGCGACCTCAGCCCGTACAACGCCCTCGTCCACGAGCAGCGTCTCGTCCTCATCGACTGGCCCCAGGTGGTCGACATCATCGGCAACCCGCAGGGCTTCGACTTCCTCGAGCGGGACGCGACGACGATGGCGACGTGGTTCCGGCGCCGGGGGCTCGAGGTCGACGCGGGGGTGCTCATGGCGGACCTCGTGGCCGAGGCGACGTCCGGGTTCTGAGCCGTAGGGTCGGGGCATGCCCTCGCCGCTTCGCCTCGCCGCGCACACCGTCCCCGACCCGATGGACGCGCCGCCGCTGCGGTGGGGCGTCGTCGGGCCCGGTGGGATCGCGAACACCTTCGCCGGCGCCGTGCGCTCGGGCACCCGCTCGCAGGTCGTGGCGGTCGGCTCGCGCTCGGCCGAGCGGGCGAGCGCGTTCGCCCGGCGCCACGGCGTCGCCCGCAGCCACGGCTCGTACGAGGCCCTCGTGGCCGACGACGGCATCGACGCCGTCTACATCGCGACCCCGCACAGCGAGCATCGTGAGCACGCTCTGCTCGCCCTGGCGGCCGGCAAGCCGGTGCTCGTCGAGAAGGCCTTCACCCGCAGCCTCGCCGAGGCCGAGGAGGTCCTCGACGCCGCCCGCGACGCCGGGCTGCTCGTCGCCGAGGCGATGTGGAGCCGCTACCTGCCCCAGTACGACGTGGTCCGGCAGACCGTCGCGTCCGGCGCGCTCGGCGACCTGGCGCTGGTCCAGGCCGACCACGGCCAGCGGCTCTGGCCGGACGGGCCGCAGCGCCTCTCGGACCCGGCCCTGGCCGGGGGCTCGCTGCTGGACCTCGGCGTCTACCCGATCTCCTTCGTCGACCACCTGCTCGGGGACCTCGACGACGTCGCGGCCCGGGGGACGCTGAGCGACCTCGGCGTCGACGTCAGCGTCGGCGTCACCGCTCGCGTCGGTGACACCCTCGCCCGGATGACCTCCACGATGGCCGCCGCCACCCCGTGCAGCGCGTTCGTCGCGGGCTCGGCGGGCCGGGTCGAGCTGGCCGGGCCGGGCGCCTTCTACGGGGCCGCCACCACGGTGCGCCTCTACGCCCCGGACGGGTCGCTCCTCGACACCTGGGAGCCCGACGGCGCCGAGCACGGCTTCCGGTTCGAGGCGGCCGAGGTCGCGCGCGCCCTCGCCGACGGGCGGACCGAGACATGGTCGATGCCGTGGGCGGCCACCCGGCGGGTCATGACCGTCATGGACGAGGTCCGGCGTCAGGTCGGGGTCGGCTACCCGGGAGAATGACCCGCATGTCATCACTGCACCTCTGGATGCGCCACGAGACGCGTCCCACCGAGCGCCGAGCCCCCCTCGTCCCGCACGACGCCGCCCGCCTCGTCGCCGCCGGCGCCCGCGTCACCGTCGAGGAGTCCCCACAGCGGGTGTTCGGCATCGAGGCCTACCGGACCGGCGGGTGCGAGGTGGCCCCGGCCGGGTCCTGGCCGCAGGCCCCCGACGACGCGCACGTCCTCGGCATCAAGGAGCTGCCGGACGAGCCCGTCGAGCTGCGTCACACGCACATCTTCTTCGGGCACTCCTACAAGGGCCAGGACGGTGCCGAGACGCTGCTCGCCCGCTTCTCGGCGGGCGGCGGGGACCTGCTCGACCTCGAGTACCTGACGGCGGACGGCCGCCGGGTCATCGCCTTCGGCTACTGGGCCGGGTACGTCGGCGCCGCGCTGGGCGTGCTCGCCGCCCGGGGCCGGCTGGCGCCGCTGCACCCGATGGAGCGGGCCGAGCTCGACGACCTGACCCGCGGCGCGGACGCCGGGGGTCTGCCGGCGCTGGTCATCGGGGCGCGGGGACGCAGCGGCCGGGGCGCCGTCGACGCGCTGGGTGTCGCGGGGGCCGCCACGACCGGGTGGGACCGCACCGAGACCGCGGTGCTCGACCGGGAGGCGCTGCGGGCCCGCGAGCTGCTCGTCAACTGCGTGCACTCCACCGTGCCGCAGGCGCCGTTCGTCGGGCCCGAGGACCTCACTGCCGCGCGGGCGCTGCGGGTCGTGGCGGACGTGACGTGCGACGTCACGTCCGAGCACAACCTCGTGCCGGTGAACACCGCGGTGACGACGTGGGCCGACCCGGCACGCCGGGTGGCCGCGGACCCGCCCCTGGACGTCATCGCCGTCGACAACCTGCCGTCGCTGCTCCCCCGCGAGGCGAGCATGGCGTTCTCGGCCGACCTCGTGGGCCTGATGCCTCAGCTCCTCGGGCGTCGCGGCCCGTGGCAGGAGGCACGGCGCGCCTTCGAGGACGCCCAGCGCGCCCGCGCCTGATCCCGGGTCGGCGGTCAGCGCACGCGGACCGTCGCCCCGATCGGCATGAGCCCCTCGGCCCACATCATGTTCATCGCGGCGTTGCTGACCCGGGCGCAGCCGTGTGAGGCGGGGTAGGGCGGGATGCTCGGCGACCCGTGCACGGCCCAGCCGCGGTAGAAGTACTTCGGGCGCCACAGCTCGCCGAGGGCGCTGTCGTCCTGGCCGTCGACCTGGCGGAACACCGCGAAGGTGCCGCGCGGGGTGATGGCCCGGGCGGGGTTGCCGGCCGTGGAGATGTACGGCTCGCCGTTGCCGGTCGAGGTGTTGAGGATGAGCGCCGGCCTGCCACCTCGCACGACCATGAGGATCTGGCGGTCGAGGTCGATCTCGATGCCGTTGCCCGTCAGCGTCGTGGTGGGCCGCACCCCGCGCTCGAGGGCCTGGGCGGTCTTGGGGCCGACGACGCCGTCGCGCTGTAGCCCGGCCGACTTCTGGAGGGCGAAGACCGCCTGCTGGGTCAGCGGGCCGAAGCTGCCGTCGCGGTGGCCGAGCCAGTAGCCGAGCTCGACGAGGCGGTGCTGCAGGTCCCGGACCTTCGTGCCGCTGTCGCCGTACCGCAGCGAGGTGCGCGCCGGGGGCGGCGGGGGCTTCGGGCTGGGCTCGGGCGTGGCGGTGGGCTTCGGGCTGGGCGTCGTGGTCGGGGTCGCCGTGGGTGTCGTGGTGGGGCTGGGCGATGGCGTGCTCGACGGGGTGGGAGCGGGACTCGTCGGCGTCGCGGGGCGCGGCGCCGTCGGGCTCCAGGTGGGGGTGGCGCTCGGGCGCGCGATCGTCGGGCTGGGGCTCGTCGTCGGGGGTGCTGCGCCTGGCTGCGGCGCGTCGGCACCGGTCCACTGCTCGATCCGGGCACACCCCGCGAGCGCCGTCGTCGCGGCGACGGCGAGCACCACAGCGGTGGTGGCGCGGGCGGTGGGCGTGCGCATCCGGATCCTGGGTCCCTGCGTCGGGGTCGAGTGGCCGAACCCCCATCGGACGACACGGCAGGACACCGGCGCAACCGACACGCGCCCCCGTGACCGCATCGTTGCGGTCCGGTCGGTCAGGACCGGGCGCGGATCGCCTCGTCGGTGGCGAGGACCCGGCGGGCCACGTCGACGTGGAGGTTCTCGACCATCCGCCCGTTGTAGGTGACGACACCGCGGCCGGCGCCGGCCTCCCAGGCCTCGAGCAGGCCGCGGGCGTCGTCGACCTCGTCCGGGGACGGTGCGAAGGCCTCGTTGCACGGCGTGATCTGGCCGGGGTGGATCAGGGTCTTCCCGTCGAACCCCCAGTCGCGGCCCTGGCGGCACTCCGCCTCGAATCCCTCGAGGTCCCGGACGTCGTTGTAGACACCGTCGAGGACGGCCACGCCGGCGTCGCGTGCCGCGAGCACGACCGTCGAGAGGGCGGTGAGCAGCGGAGCCCGGCCGGGCACGAAGCGGGCCTGGAGCTCCTTGACGAGATCGTTGGTCCCGAGGACGAGGACGGCGAGCCGGTCCGAGGCGGCCGCGATGGCGCGGGCGTCGAGGACGGCGCCGGGGGTCTCGACCATCGCCCACAGCCGGGTGCGGGCGGGCGCCCCGTGCCGCTCCATCGCGTCGACGAGCGCCCGCACCTCCTCGGCCGAGCCGACCTTGGGCACGACGATCCCGTCGGGGCCGGCGGCGCAGGCTGCCTCGAGGTCGGCGTCGTGCCACTGCGTGCCGAGCCCGTTGACCCGGATCGTCACCTCGCGGTGCCCGTACTCCCCCGATCGGGTCGCAGCGCAGGCGTTCTCGCGCGCGGCATCCTTGTCGTCGGGCCCGACGGCGTCCTCGAGGTCGAGGATCAGGCCGTCGACCACCAGGGTCTTGGCCTTCTCGAGCGCCCGCTCGTTGCTGGCGGGCATGTAGAGGACCGAGCGGCGCGGGCGGTACTGCTCGCTCACGCGCCCGCCTCCCCCGCGCTCGGGGCGTACAGCTCGGCGAGCTCGGGGTCGTTCGCCGCGAGCCGGTCTGCGAGCTCGAGGATGACGAGGCACTGCTTGAGGCTCGCGTCGTCCTCCATCTTCCCGTCCAGCATGACGGCGCCGGTGCCGTCACCCATCGCCTCCTTGACGCGGCGCGCGTGCGCGACGTCCTCGGCGGAGGGGCTGAACACCTTCTTCGCGACGGCGATCTGGACGGGGTGCAGGGTCCAGGTGCCGACGCAGCCGAGGAGGAAGGCGTTGCGGAACTGGTCCTCGCACGCGACGACGTCCTTGATGTCACCGAACGGGCCGTAGTACGGGAAGATCCCGTGCATCGCGCAGGCGTCGACCATGCGCGCGATCGTGTAGTGCCAGAGGTCCTGCTGGTAGGTGTGCCGGTGGCCCTCGATGTCGCCGTCCTTCGGGTCCTGGCGCACGAGGTAGCCCGGGTGGCCACCGCCGACCCGGGTCGTCTTCATCCGGCGGTCGGCGGCCAGGTCGGCTGGGCCGAGGCTGACGCCCTGCATGCGCGGGCTGGCCCCGGCGATCTCCTCGACGTTGGCCATCCCGCGGGCGGTCTCGAGGATGGCGTGCACGAGGATCGGCCGGGTCACCCCGGCCTTCGCCTCGAGCTGGGCGAGCAAACGGTCGACGTAGTGGATGTCCTCCGGTCCCTGGACCTTGGGGACCATGACGACGTCGAGCCGGTCGCCGATCTCGGTGACGAGCGTCGTGAGGTCGTCGAGCGCCCACGGGCTGTCGAGGGCGTTGACGCGGGTCCACAGCTGGGTGTGCTCGCCGAAGTCGGTGGCCCTGGCGATGTCGACCAGGCCCTGGCGGGCGGCCTCCTTGTTCTCGGCCTTCACGGCGTCCTCGAGGTTGCCGAGCAGGACGTCGACGCTGCCCACCATCTCCGGCACCTTGGCCGCCATCTTCGGGTTGCTCGGGTCGAAGAAGTGGATCATCCGGGACGGGCGGGCCGGCACCTCGCGGATCGGGTCGGGCGCCCCCACGGCGAGGGGCGTGAAGAAGTCCTTGGCGCTGCGCATCGACGGGCCTTCCGAGGCGGGTGCAGGGTCGGGTCGGACGCTAGCAGCGGCATGGCCCCACCGCGCATGAGCCACATCACGGTGTGACCGGATCCGCCCGGGCCTGCGTAGTGTCGTCCGGGTGACCGAGCAACAGCCGTACGAGCTGGTCGAGCGGTACTCCGGGTTCGAGCTGCGGCGCTACCCCTCCCACGTCGTCGCGGAGGTGTCCGTCCGTGGGTCCTTCGAGGAGGCGGGCAGCCGGGCGTTCCGGGCCCTGTTCGGCTACATCTCCGGGCAGAACGAGTCCGCGCGTTCCGTCGCCATGACCGCGCCCGTCGTCCAGGAAGTGGCCGGGTCCGAGAGGGTGGCCATGACGGCACCGGTGGTCCAGACCGAGACTGCGGAGGGCGAGTACCTCATCGCCTTCGTGCTCCCCGCGACGCTGACGGCTGAGACTGCGCCCGTCCCCTCCAACCCCCTGGTGCGGGTTCGGGCGCTGCCGGCGCGCCTGGCGGCGGCCAGGCGTTTCTCCGGCCGATGGACCGAGTCCGCCTACCGCCGCCACCTCGCCGACCTCGAGTCCGAGATCGCCCAGGCGGGGCTGCAGCCGATCGGCCGGCCGAGGTTCGCCAGCTTCGACCCGCCGTACATGCCGTGGTTCCTGCGGCGCAACGAGGTCGTCCAGGACGTGAGATGCCCGGAGCGCGCCTGAACCGCGGGCAGCGGTCCTGGTGACGTCCTGGCCTCCGTAGCCCGGCCACCCGGCGTCGTGCCGACGCCGCCGTGAAGCGGGCCCTACGGTGCGCCTGCGGGGGAAGCCGCGGGGATCAGCGGTGCTGCCCACCGGTGCCATGACCCCGACTCACCGCACCGGTGAGGCGTCCAGTCCCGCGGCTGTCCGGGAGGCGGGTCAGGCGGGGTGCCGGACCGCGTGGCGGACGTAGACCACACCGTTGTCGAACCGTCGCTCGTCGAGCAGCTCGAGGTCGAGCCGCACGCCTCGAGGCAGCGCAGGCGTGCCCCCGCCGACGAGGACCGGGCACAACAGCAGCACGCACTCGTCGACCAGCCCGTGCCGGAAGGCCTCGGCAGCGATGGTCGCGCCTCCGATGCTCAGGTCCGACCCGGAGGTCTCCTTGAGCCGTCGGACCGCCTCGGGCTCGAACTGCCGCTCGATCCTCGTGCGCGCGGTGGAGGCGTCGGTGAGTGAGGTCGAGTAGACGACCTTGTCGGTGTCACGCCAGATGTCGGCGTACTCACGGACCACCGACGGCTGGTTCGTGAGCCAGTCGTCGGTCTCCCAGACGCGCATCGTCTCGTACATGCGTCGGCCGTAGAGCGAGGTGCCGATGTGCCGCTCGTGCTCGTTCCAGAACTCGTGCACCTGCTCGTCCGGCACCGACCAGCCGAACGAACCCGTCTCGTCCTCGAGGAATCCGTCGAGCGAGATGTTGGCCGCGTAGATCAGCTTCCCCATGACACCCCTTCCGCCCCCGACGACTGCACCAGCGTGCGACGTCGTCGGGGCACAGTCAACCGGAACGGCCGGCGGCCCGTCCTGTCGCGCGACTGCCGCCTACGGAGTGCTGTCCGAGCCCGCCCGACTGGGGTCGCAGTCCTCGTCGGCTGCCGTGACGACGCAGACCCCGGCACCGATCGCGATGCGTTGTCGTTGCTCGCGCCCATCCATCACGTACTCGACCACCAGGGAGTCCGATGACCAGGACCCCACGGAGTCACCCTGCACCACGACGGCCACCCCGAGCGGTTGTTCAGCACTGACCACGGCGCCGTCGGGCGACGTCAGCTGCCAGCCGCCGTTGCCATCCACTCCCGCCAGGTCAGCCGCCGTGATCGCGCCGATCCCCCCACTGTCGGTGATCCGGTACACCTTCACCCCGAGAACCCGCCCCGCCGTGGCAGCAACCTGCTCGCCCTGGACGTCCAGTGACGTCAGCGTCGCTGTCGTGTCCGGGTCGGCGAGCCGCAACCTGCCCAGACCGACGACAGCGGTCTCTCCAGGCGCGACGGAGATCCCGGACCGGGCGAAACCCTCCGGGGCCAGGAACGCGTGGCCGGCCTCCCCGCCGGAGCAACCGACAACCAGCACCGCCACGGCCGGCACGGCTACACGCCACATCCCTCTGCGCACAGACCCGATCATGCGGCCTCAGCACTCCCCTGGGCATGCCGAACGCACGCAATCCGCGTCGACCGTGCGGCGGACCGGCCCCAGCCGCCCGTCAGAAGGGTGGGGCCTCCTCGGCGGCGAGGGTCGGCAGGGCACGATGCGCCGGCTCGGTGGTACGGGTGGTGCCGGACCGGTCGACCCAGGTGACGGTGCCGGTGTCGTCGACGCGGTAGCGCCAGCGGCCGTGCTGTTTCATCCGATGGTGCCGGCGGCAGAGGGCGACGAGGTTGGCCGGCGTGGTGTCGCCGGTGGGCCAGGGTCTGGTGTGGTCGAGGTCGCAGGACTCCGCGGGTCGGGCACATCCCCACATTCGGCAGGTCCCGTCTCTGGCGGTCACGAACTCCCGCATGCCCGTCGGCGGGCGGTAGGCACCGGTGGTGTGCGCGGCGAGGGTGCCCGTCTCGGCGTCGAGGACCGCGCGGGCGACGTCGAGCGGCAGGGTCCTCAGCAGTCCGGCGACGGTGCCGGCGTCGACCCACCCGAGCCCGGCGAGCTGGGTGCCGGAGACCGCGAACCCGGCCGCGACCGGAGCCATCGTCGTCGCGAAGTCCCCGACGTCCTCGACGGTGAGCTCGCGCCACGAGAGGGCTTTGCGTGACTCGGGGGCCAGGTCGGCGAAGCGGGTCTCCTGCCCGGTGACGCAGTCGACGACGGTCTCGTCGTCGTCCCACGTCACGTGGACCGACTCGGTGGCGACGGGTTCCGGCGCCGCCGCCCCGGTGACGACGGGCACCCCGAGGGTGACCTGGGCCGACACCCGGACGTTGCGGAGCAGAAGGTCGCCGAACGCGTCGGCGCGTGCCTCGGCCAGGGTCAGGGAGTCGTCGAGCTGCCGGTACTCGTCGGCGAGCGAGTTCACCGCCGACCATGCCGCCGCCGAGGTGGCGGTCGGCAGGAGGGCGTACCAGTCGGTGAGGCCGTCCTCCCCCGGCCGGACACCCACCGTGCGACCCCGCGTGGTCCGCTCGGCCTGGGCGGCGACCTGGTCGGCAGCGACCCGCGCCGCCACCCGGCGGGTCTCGGCGGCGACCCGCGCCGGGTCCATCAGGGGGAGCCGCCCGGCCAGCTGGGCGTCGACCCGTTCGCAGGCGTCGACGTCGAGTCCCGCGCAGGCGTCGACGACCTTCTGCGCCGACGCCACCGGGAGGTCACCGGCGAGGACGAGGCCCTGCGTCATCGGGAACCGCTGCGACAGGGCCGCCGCGAGGGCCACCTTGCGCCCGGCGAGCCCTTCGGTGAGGCCGGTGGCCAGGGACACCTCCGCCGGGGCCATCGCGTCGACGAAGCCGACCGGGTGGGTGCGCTCCCACGGGCCCGACTCCGTCATCGTGGTCTCCACCCGGGCCCCGAACGCGGCCACGACGCCCTGGGCCCCCTGGGCGGCGGTCACCACCCCCTGGAGCTCGCCCGCGACCTCCAAGCACTCCTCCGGCTGCCACCCCCGCGCCCCCTCGGCCAGCTCACGACCCAGTGCCGCGACCTCCGTGCGGAGGGCCGCGATGCGGCGGCTGGCCTGCTCCCTGTCCATGCCCTGATTCTACCCGAACACACGTACGAGTGAAAGGCTTTGTTCACAGATGTTCGCCTCCAGCAGAGCCGAATTCGTCGCTCCGCGCGACCGGACCATACCGGCGACCCGGCATCGCCCCGCCGAGCAGGACGGTCGGAATCGTGCGACGATGGGCCGGTCGACGTCGACGCGAGGGAGCACACCATGGCCATCACCCGGATCCCACGATCCGACGTCCCCCGCGGGTCGGTGACCGGCTCCGGGGACTACGCCGTCGGGAACAACGGCGACTACTTCGCCGTCGGGCGCAAGTGCCGGCACCTGCGAGCCGACCTCGCGGAGGGCAGCATCGACGAGGACGGCTGCCTCGTCTGCCCGTGGCACCAGGCCAAGTACGACGTGACCACCGGCGAGATGACGCGCGGGCCCCAGGGCGTCTTCGCGAAGATCCCCGGCCTCGATGCGGCCTTCGTCGCGCTCACCAAGGTGTGGCCGCTGCGCCGCGGCAGCGTCATCGTCGAGGGCGACGAGCTCCGCGTCGAGTAGGCCGGGACGCCGCGAGCCGCGATGTGGGAAGGTGCCGACGTGACCGATGCGGCAGCGGAGCAGCCACCGCGGACCGAGGCGCTGCCCACGCAGGCCCCGCCCGCGGTCGACGTCACCCGCCTCATCCACGAGGCCGCGAGCAAGTCGGGCCTGCTGTGGGTCCGGGTCCCCGGCGGGGCCAGCCACCCGGTGTGGCACGCGTGGCACGACGACGGGGACGAGCGCGGCCCGGGCCCGGCCGCCTACGTGGTTTCCGGCCCCGGTGAGCAGCACCTGCCGTGGCTCCCCGACGAGGTCGAGCTGATCCTGCGCAGCAAGGACACCGGCGGCCGGCTCCTCACCCTGCAGGCCACCACGCGGCGCCTCGAGCCCGGCACCGACGCCTGGGACGCCGCCGTCGAGGTCCTGCGCCCCGAACGCCTCAACGCCACCGGCGACGTCGCCGCCCGCTGGCGCGACGACAACACGATCCACGTCATCACCCCCCACGGTCGCCCGCTCGAGGCACCCGGTCGGTACGACGACGGCTCCGGCGCCGCCCCGGTCCGTCCCGCGGCCCCGGCGACGGCCCGTTGGCGGCCCTGGCACTGGCGCGGGCGCGCCGGAGCGAGGCGCAACACGACCCCGTGAGGCACCGGCCGGGCGGCTCGCGGCGGCTAGCCTGTCGGACGTGAGCACGCCGACCCGCGCCTTCGTCGGCCGACTGTCCGAGCTGGACGTCTTCGACCCGCTCGGTGACCGTGTCGGGCGGGTGCGTGACGTCGTCGTCACCTTCAGCGCCAGCCGTGCCCGCCCCCGCGCGATCGGCCTCGTCGTCGAGGTCGCCGGCCGTCGCCGGGTGTTCGTCCCGATGACCCGGGTCACCTCCGTCGAGGGCGGCCAGGTCATCACGACCGGGCTGGTCAACATGCGCCGCTTCGAGCAGCGTCCCAACGAGACCCTCGTCGTGGCCGAGCTGTTCGACCGGCAGGTCCAGGTGAGCGTCGAGGGCGGCGAGGTCGTCTCGGCCACGATCCAGGACGTCGGCATCGACCAGATGGGCACCCGGGGCTGGGCGGTCTCACGGGTGGCCGTCCGGCTCGGCGCCTCCCGCCCCAGCCGGCTCGGCCGCCTCGGCCGCAGCCGGGGCGAGACCTTCGTCGCCCCGATCGAAGACGTGCGCGGCCTGCGGGACGCGAACGAGGGCCAGGGCGCCGCCAAGCTGCTCGAGGCGTACGAGGACCTCAAGCCCGCCGACCTCGCGGAGGTGATCCACGACCTGAGCCCGCAGCGCCGCGCCGAGGTCGCGGCCGCCCTGAGCGACGAGCGCCTCGCCGACGTCATCGAGGAGCTCCCCGGCGACGACCAGATCGAGATCCTCACCGGGCTCGAGGTCTCCCGGGCCGCCGACGTCCTCGAGGCCATGGAGCCCGACGACGCGGCCGACCTCCTGGCCGAGCTGCCGGTCGAGCGTCAGGAGGAGCTGCTCCAGAAGATGCAGCCCGACGAGGCGGCCGACCTGCGCCGCCTCCTCACCTACGACGAGAACACCGCCGGCGGCCTCATGACCACCGAACCGGTCATCCTGGGCCCGGAGGCCTCGATCGCCGAGGCGCTGGCGGTCGTCCGCCGCCAGGAGCTCTCGACGGCGCTCGCCTGCACCGTCTTCGTCTGCCGCCCCCCGCTGGAGACCCCCACGGGCAAGTTCCTCGGCCTCGTCCACATCCAGCGATTGCTCCGCGAGCCGCCGCACAACCCGGTGGGCGGGATCATCGACCGGGACGTCGAGCCGCTGCCCCCCACGGCCAGCCTCGGCCAGGTGACCCGGATGCTCGCGACCTACGACCTCGTGGGCATGCCCATCGTCGACGAGGCCGGGCACCTCCTCGGCGCCGTGACCGTCGACGACGTGCTCGACCACATCCTCCCCGAGGACTGGCGCGAGGAGCGTCACGACGTCGTCACGCACACGGAGGTCTCCAGTGGCTGAGCGCGAGCGGCGGCCCCGCATCGACCAGCCCCGCGAGGTGCGGCGCCGACGGCTGAGCCTGCCCGCCGCGTTCTCGCAGGAGGCCTTCGGCGTCCTGGCCGAGCAGTTCGCCCGGTACATGGGGACCGCGTTCTTCCTCATCGGGATGACGTTCTTCGTCGCGGTGTGGCTGCTGTGGAACACCCTGGCCCCCGGGGACCTGCGCTTCGACCCCTACGCCTTCATCTTCCTCACCCTCATGCTCAGCCTCCAGGCCTCGTACGCCGCGCCGCTGATCCTGCTCGCGCAGAACCGGCAGGCCGACCGCGACCGGGTGGCCCTGGAGCAGGACCGCTCCCGCGACGAGCGCAACCTCGCCGACACCGAGTTCCTCACCCGCGAGGTCGCGGCCCTGCGCATCGCCATCCGCGACAACGCGACGCGCGACTTCGTGCGCAGCGAGCTGCGCGACTTCCTCGACGAGATGGAGGTGCGCGGCCTCGTCGTCGCGCGCAAGGAGGACGTCGTCAGGGGCGAGGATTCCGAGCGTCCCGACCCGACCTAGACTCGAGGGCATGCCGCAGGTCAGCCAAGACGCCCTCCACGCCGCTCTCGAGACGGTCATCGACCCCGAGATCCGGCGCCCCGTCACCGAGCTCGGGATGGTCGGTGACCTCACCTGCGACGACGACGGCCGGGTCGCGGTCACCATCCTGCTCACCGTCGCCGCCTGCCCGCTCAAGGAGACCCTCACCAAGGACACCATCGCGGCCCTGAGCAAGGTCGAGGGCGTCACCGACGTCGCGGTCACCCTCGGGGTGATGACCGACGAGCAGCGGGCCGACCTCAAGACGATGCTGCGCGGCGGCACCGCCGAGCGCGAGGTGCCGTTCGCCAAGCCCGGCTCGCTCACCCGCGTCTACGCCGTCGCGTCGGGCAAGGGCGGGGTCGGCAAGTCCTCGGTCACCGCCAACCTCGCGGCCGCCCTCGCCGAGCAGGGTCTCGCGGTCGGCGTCGTCGACGCCGACATCTACGGCTTCTCGATCCCCCGCATGCTCGGTGTCGAGCGCCGGCCCACCCAGGTCGACGACATGATCATGCCGCCGGTCAGCCACGACGTGAAGGTCATCTCGATCGGGATGTTCGTCCCGGGCAACCAGCCCGTCGTCTGGCGCGGCCCGATGCTGCACCGCGCGCTCCAGCAGTTCCTCGCCGACGTCTTCTGGGGCGACCTCGACGTCCTGCTCCTCGACCTGCCGCCCGGCACCGGCGACATCGCCATCTCGGTCGCCCAGCTCATCCCCGGCGCCGAGATCCTCGTCGTCACCACGCCGCAGCAGGCGGCCGCCGAGGTCGCCGAGCGCGCCGGGTCGATCGCCCTCCAGACCCACCAGCGGCTCGCCGGCGTCATCGAGAACATGTCGTGGCTCGAGCTGCCCGACGGCTCCCGCGAGGAGATCTTCGGCTCCGGCGGCGGCCAGGACGTCGCGGACTCCCTGAGCAAGGCCATCGGCGCAGACGTGCCGCTGCTGGGTCAGATCCCGATCGACACCCGCCTGCGGATCGGCGCCGACCAGGGCATGCCCGTCGTCCTCGGTGAGCCGGACTCCCCCGCGGCCGTCGCGCTGCGCGGCATCGCCAAGGGCCTCGCGTCACGCTCCCGCGGCCTCGCCGGGCGCTCGCTGGGCCTGTCGCCCGTCGGCCGCTGACCGGCGGCCGCCGGCTCGCTCAGGTGGCCTCGACGTCGTAGGGCACCGGGCGGGCCGCGTCGAACGCCTGCGGGCTCGTGCGTGCCGCCAGCGCGGTGTCCCCGTCGACCCCGCCGGACGGCCGGAGGGAGCCCAGGGACGCTGCCGCCGCCACCGCTGCCCCGGCCCCGGCCGGCTCGGCCACGGCCACCGGATGGCCGGCGTCGTCCGCCGGCTCGGCCCCGGCCGTCTCGCCGCCGCGGAGCGTGGCGGCGGAGCGGACCGACGAGATCTCGTCGCGCACCGGCGCGACGGCGTCGTCGAGGGGCTCGATGAGCGCTTCTCGCACGATCCGGCGCGGGTCGTACTGCCGGGGGTCGTACTGGCGCCAGTTGATGTCCTCGTACTCGGGCCCGAGCTGGTCGCGCAGCTGGTCCTTGGCGCCCTCGGCCATCACCCGCAGCTTGCGGATGCCGCGGGCCAGCTTGGCGGCGTACTCCGGCAGCCGGTCGGGCCCGAGGATGAAGACCGCGATGAGGGCGAGCAGGATGAACTCCCACCCGTTGATGCCGGCCACCGCGTCACTCCTCTTCTGTGGACCGTGCGAGAGCCCGGGTCAGTCCGAGCCCTCGAGCACCATGGTGACATCCCGCTCGTCGCCGTTGCGACGGATGGTCAGGGTGACCGAGTCGCCCACCCGGCGCGCCCGGATCTTCACGACGAGCTCGCCGTCGTCGGTGACCGGGTTCCCCTCGAACGCGACGATGACGTCGCCGGCCTCCAGGCCGGCCTTGTCGGCGGGGCCTCCGGGGTTGACGGCGGGCTCCCCGCCCGGGCCGTCCTCGGCGATCCGGACGCCCTCGCCGTCGTAGGTGCTGTCGAGGTACACCCCGATCACCGGGTGCTGCGCCGTCCCGGTGGCGATGAGCTGCTCGACGGTCGTGGCGACCTGGTCGCTGGGGATCGCGAAGCCGACCCCGATGTTGCCCGACGGGCCGCCGATCGAGCTGCCGGGCACCTGGGCGATGGCGGAGTTGACCCCGATGACGTTGCCGGACATGTCGAGAAGGGGGCCGCCGGAGTTGCCCGGGTTGATGGCCGCGTCGGTCTGGATGGCGTTGATGAAGGACTGGTCGTCCTCGCCGCCGGGGGTGACCGGGCGGTCGAGCGCGCTGACGATGCCGGTCGTGACCGTCGAGTCCAGCCCGAGCGGCGCTCCGACGGCGATGACCTGGTCACCGACGACGACGTCGGCGGAGCGGCCGAGCGGCAGCGGCGCGAGGTCCGCGCCCGTGACCTCGACGACCGCGAGGTCGTAGGAGGCGTCGGTGCCGACGACCGTGCCCTCGACCTGCTTGCCGTTGGCAAGCACGACGGTGACCGCCTTGTCGCTGCCCACACCCGAGACGACGTGGTTGTTCGTCACGACGTGACCGGCGTCGTCGTAGACCCACCCCGACCCCGTCGCGCCACCGCGGGACCCACCCCCGATGCGCAGCGTGACCACGCTGGGCAGGGCGTTCGCGGCGATGTTGGCGATCGAGCCCTCGGGGCGCGTCGTGGCGCCGGCACCGGGCTGGGGGGCCGCGGCCGACGGACCGGTGCGGGTGGTCGTGCCGTTGCCGTCGGCGAGGTAGCCCCCGACGACGCCCCCCGTGGTCCCGGCGATGAGCCCGGCGGCGACGGTGGCCCCGACGAGCGCTCCCCAGCCGGGGCCGCGGCGGCGACGCTCGGCCGGCGGGTCGCCCTGGGGCGGGGTGGGGGGCGGGCCCCCGGGAACCGCGGCCCACGAGCCGCTGATCGGCTGGTACGGCTGGGTCGACTCGGTCCGCGGCACGGGCCGGGTCTGCGCCCAGGTCGGCTCCGCCGGCGGCTCGGCGTCGGCGTGCTCGGGGGCGGCGTGCTCGGGGGCGGGCTCGGGCGCGTCCTGCGGCCGGCCCTGGTCCCAGGGATGCCACTGGTCGGACCCCGGCTGCCGCTCGCTCATGGGGTCGATTCTGCCTGGCGCGTCGCCGGCTGTGACACGGAGGTACCGCTCATCCACCGGACGGACACGAGTGACGCCGTCGTCGCGGGCGGCGCCGAGCGCGTCGGGCCGACCGGGGAGGCGGCGGGGGACGGCGACCCGGACACGACGGCGACCCGGGTGGCCGGGGCCCCGATGACGGTGAGGCTCCAGGCCGCGGCCGCGGACACCCCGACCGCGGCGGCAGCCACGACGGTGGCCCGCAGCGGGCTGCGGTGGCAGGGCCGGTCCCCGGGCGAGAGCAGGGCCAGGGGCTCCCGGAAGCCGACCGGGCCCGGGTCGAGGTCGCGGCCCATCGCGATGAGGGTCGTGCGCAGGTCGCCCGGCATCGACGGGCCGCCGGCGAGGGCCTCCCGCAGCCGGCGTTCCGCACCGACGGCGCGCCGGCACATCTCGCACGCGACGAGATGCCGGTCCCAGGCGAGCGAGCGGGTGTCGTCGAGCCGCCCGGCGGCGTACTCGGACAGCTCGTCGTCGAGGCAGCGGACGTGGTGCGGGCTGGTCATACGGCTCCCGCTGCGGGCCGGCGGACGATGGGGCCCCGGCGGGCCGGCAGGGCCGCCCGGGTACGCGGCTCGGGGGCACGGTGGGCGAGCGCCTCGCGCAGCTGCGAGCGGCCGCGGTGGATGCGCGAGCGGACGGTCCCCAGCTTGATCCCGAGCGTCGCGGCGACCTCCTCGTAGGACAGCCCCTCGATGTCGCACAGCACGACCGCGGCGCGGAAGTCCGGGGACAGGGCGTCCAGGGCCCGCTGGACGTCGTCGTCGAGGTGGGTCTCGGCGAACGCCTGCTCGGGGCCGCGGTCCCGGCTCGGCAGCCGCGCGGCGGACTCGTCGGACAGCGCGTCGAAGCGGATCCGCTGCTTGCGCCGCATCTTGTCGAGGAACACGTTCGTCGTGATCCGGTGCAGCCAGCCCTCGAAGGTCCCCGGCCGGTACGTGTGCAGCGACCGGAACACCCTGACGAACACGTCCTGGGTGAGGTCCTCGGCGTCGTGCACGTTGCCGGTGAGGCGGTACGCGAGGCGGTACACCCGCGCGGAGTGCTGCTCGACGACCTCCTCCCACGTCGGAGGGGCCCAGGCCGCGTCGGTGCCCGCGGTGTCCTGCGTCGTCATCGGCTCGTCCCCTACCAGGCTGTCCATGTACCCATCGATACGCGTCGTGTCCGTGAATTGTTCCCGGGGAACCTGAGTGTCCGCTGGGAGCCGCCGGGCGCGCCCGGGTACCCGAGCGCGCCGTAGGGTGTGTCGCATGAGCGGGATGAAGCCGGCCAGCTGGTCGTACGCCGAGGAGTTCGTGCCCGAGCCGGAGGTCGTGGAGGCCGCCCGGCGACGCGGTGTCGAGCTGGGGACGGCGCCCCCGGTCGGCGCCGGCGCCGGCGCCGTCCTCCGCCTGCTCGCGGCCGCGGTGGGCGCCCGGCACGTCGTGGAGGTCGGCACGGGAGCGGGCACCTCGGGGCTCTGGCTGCTCGCCGGCATGCCCGAGGACGGCGTGCTCACGACCATCGACGTCTCGGCCGAGAACCAGCGCGCGGCCCGGCAGGCGTACACGGCGGCGGGCTACCCGCACCAGCGCACCCGGGTCATCACCGGCGCCGCGGCCGACGTGCTGCCCCGGATGACCGACGGCGCGTACGACATGGTGCTCGTCGACGCCGACAAGGAGACCTACCCCACCTACGTCGAGCACGCGGTGCGCCTGCTGCGCCCCGGCGGGGTGCTGGCGGTCGACAACATGCTCTGGCACGACCAGGTGGCGGACCCGGCCGCGCGCGACGAGACGACGTCCACCCTTCGCGAGCTCGGGAAGGAGCTGCGAGACCACGACGACCTCGTGACCGCCCTGCTTCCCGTCAGCGACGGCCTGCTCGTGGCGGTGCGTCGCTGACCGGGCTCAGCTGACCGCGGGCCCCGCGCCGCGGCGGAAGCTGGCGGGGCCCTCGGCGATGGCCACGACCTCCCACTCCTCGATGAGCGTCGGCGACGAGCCGATCATCTCGCTGCCCGGCGCCTCGGCCGCCCCCGGCTCGAAGTCGGCCCGGAAGCCGCGGCGCTCCTCCTCGCTGTCGAAGACGTAGGTGCCCTCGAACCACTCCCCCTCGCGCATCCGCCACACCTTGAAGGCCAGGCCGTCGAGGAACATGAAGCGCGCGATCGAGGTGCCGACGACGTACTCACGCAGCTGCTCGGCGACCCCCTCGGGGGCGCCCTCGAGCGACCAGCGGACGGTCAGTCCGTACCCGGCGTTCATCGTGTCTCCTCCAGCCACCGCAGCAGCAACCTCGTCCCGAACCCGGTGCCCCCCTTGGCGTTGACACCGGCGTCGACGTCCGAGCGCCCGGTGCCCGCGATGTCGAGATGCGCCCAGCGGCGCTGCCCGACGAACTCGCGGAGGAAGAGCGCCGCCGTGACGGCACCGCCACCGACCCCGTCCGCGATGTGGGTGAGGTCGGCGACGTCGGAGTCGAGTGCCCGACGGTAGGCGTCGGCCAGGGGCATCCGCCACACCGTCTCACCGCTGGACTCCCCCGCCCGGACGAGCGCGTCGGCGAGGGCGTCGTCGGTCGCGAACAGCGGGGCCATGACCCGGGCCAGGGCGATGCGGGCCGCCCCGGTGAGGGTGGCGATGTCGAGCAGGACGTCGGGGTCCAGCTGCTCGTCCGCGTAGGCGAGGGCGTCGGCCATGACGATGCGCCCCTCGGCGTCGGTGTTGCCGATCTCGACCGTCGTGCCGCCGTACTGGGTGACGACGTCGCCGGGCCGGTACGAGGCGCCGTCGACGGCGTTCTCGGCGAGGGCGAGCAGGGCCGTGACGCGGACCGGGACGTCGAGCTCGGCACAGGCCGCGACGACCGCCAGCACGATGGCCGAGCCGGACATGTCGGTCTTCATCGCGAGCATGCCGTCGCTCGGCTTGATCTGCAGCCCGCCGGTGTCGAAGGTGATGCCCTTGCCGACGAGGACGACGCGCGGCGTCGTCGGGACGGCGCTCGGCGGGGTGTGGTCGACCCGCACGAGGCGGGGTGGGCTGGCCGACCCGGCGCCGACGGCGAGCAGGCCGCCGAAGCCCTCGCTCGCGAGCGCCTTCTCGTCCCAGACCGTGACGTCGAGCCCATGCCGATCGGCGAGGGTGCGGGCCTGCGCGGCCATCCAGGCGGGGTTCTTGATGTTCGCCGGGGTGACCGCCAGCCCGCGGGCGACCAGCTGGGCCCTGCTGACGACGACGGCGCGCCGGACGAGGTCGTCGGCCTCGTCGGTGTCGGCGACGACGACCGCGGAGCCGACCGGGTCGACGCCGGCGACCGGTCCGTCCTTGGTCCAGCGCGGCGAGGTCCACCCGCCGAGGACACAGCCCTCGACCCAGGCGGCGAGCACGTCGGCGGCCGGGCTGCCGAGGGCGTGCACCGCGGCGGCCAGGCCGCGGGTGGCCCGGCCCACCTCGGCGCCGGCGCTGCGCCACGCGTCGAGTGTGCCGTCGCCCACCCCGACGAGGAGCAGGCGCCGGGCGGGGTGCGCGCCGGGGCGCAGGGAAACCCGGGTGACCGCTCCGGCGGTCCGCTCGGGTTCATGGGTGTCCAGGACGTCCGCCGGGTCGAGGCCGGCCGCGGTCAGCGCGGCGGCCTCCTCGGCGGTTGCCCCAGCGGACAACGGCACGACGAGCACGCGGTCCTCGGCGGGGTCGGCCAGGACCGCGGCGAGGTCGGAACCCGTGGTCCAGGCGGAGACGGGCGGGTCGAGGATGACGTCTGCAGGCACCCGCCCGACCCTACCGACCGGCAGACGACGGGGCCCCCACCGCATCGGTGGGGGCCCCGTCGTCGAGGTCAGGCCGGACTCAGCGCAGACCCTCGCAGTTGTCGATGGCCTCGCCGAGCGCGCGCACCTCGTCGGGCGTCATCTCGACGACGAGGCGGCCCCCACCCTCGAGGGGCATGCGCAGCACGATGCCGCGTCCCTCCTTGACGACCTCCAGGTCGCCGTCGCCCGTCCTGGGCTTCATTGCCGCCATTGGCTCATATCCCTTCCTCACCGCGGCTGCGCATGTCGCGCCGCGTGCGTCGCCCGGCGCCGGACCGTCGGACAAGCGCCTATTATCCCGTAGTCCCGCGACGTGACGAAATCCACTCCCCCAGGTCAGGGCGGGAACGAGCCCCACGGCGTGTACGTGAGCAGGCTCGTCGTCCACCAGGCGATCCCCACGACGAGGAGCGCGACGACCACGCCGACCCGGCGCCGCCAGTGCGGCACGACCCGCTGGCCGTTGGCGGTGCGCATCGCGACGGACGCCACGAGCGCCGCCAACGGGATGTCGAGGAGCAGGAACCGCCACATCGAGGTGATCGGCCGGACGACGGCGAAGAGGAAGAACGGGTACGCGAGCGCCCAGGCCCGCATCTCGATGCTGAGCCACCGTCCGTGCCGGCCGAGCACGAGGGCGACGTAGGTGGCCGCGAGCGCGACGAGGACGACGACCCCGAAGAGGCCCTTGGCGTCCCACGCCCACTCGAACCAGAGCACGAAGGGCCCCTCGGCCGGCTTCTGGCCCCAGGCCGCCTGGACGTCGAAGAACGCCGTCGGGACCCCCGTCGCGAGTCCGGCGACGGCCGGCCAGGCGACGGCGCTGACCGCGAGCGCGCCGAGCATGACGACGACCTTCGGCCACTGCCCCGCGAGCGGGCGCACCCCGACCGCACGCTCCTCGCGCCAGCGGACGACGAGGTGGATGAGGACGGCGAACCCGACGGCCGGGGCCACCCCCCGGGTGAAGCCCAGGGGCACCGCGACGGCGGCGACGAGGAGGTAGTGCCGCCGGACGAGGAACAGCAGCGCGAGGGCGACGAGCGTGACCGCGAGCGCCTCGGTGTACGGCTTGAGCAGAACGGCGGTCGTCGGGTAGAAGCACCAGAGGCAGGCGGCGACCAGGGCCAGCCGCTCCCGCTGCGGCTGGCGGCCCGCGTGGTACGTCGAGCGCAGCAGGGTGTGGATGAGGACCGCCGCCACTGCGCCGAGTACGAGGTTGACCGCGACGCCGGCGGCCTCGAAGGGCAGACCGGTGACCATGACGGCCTTCACGAGGTACGGGTAGAGCGGGTAGAAGGCCCAGGCGCTGTAGGTGATGCGGCCGTTGTCGGCGTCCACCGGCAGCGGCACGGGGTAGCCGTCCTCGACGATCCGGCGGTACCAGACGCTGTCCCAGAGCCCCACCAGGTCGCCGACGGAGGGGTCTGCGTGGCCGACACCCGCCGGGTTCTGGAACCACACGGCCGCCACCCAGAGCGCGAGGAACGCGACGACCCTCGACAGCGCGTAGACGGCGAGGATGGTGCGGACCGGGTGCCGCAGCGCGTGCCCCGCCAGCTCGTGCCGGCCGGCCGACGTCAGCGCCTTGCGCAGCAGGCCGGCCCGCGGCTCGGCGGCCCGTGGCTCACCGGGCGCCGTGGAGACCTCAGCCCGCGCCATCGGTCACCTCCCGCACGTCCCAGACGTAGACCCCGCCGACCTCGTCGGGCTGCCCGAACACCCCCGAGGCGGAGGCCAGAAGCGCATCGGCCGACGGCCGGTCGACGGGCAGCACGAGGGCGTCGACCCGGCCGGCGCGCAGGTCGTCCTCGAACCGGGCGACCTGGCCACGGTCGGCCGGGGCGGCCACCCCCGACTCCGCGATCTCGGCGAGCCAGACGGTGAGCGAGGTGGGTGTCGCGCCGTACTGGCCGACCCGCTCGGGCGTGCCGCCCGGGCCGACGAAGTAGCCCGCGACGACCGGGAACCCCCAGCGGGCCTCCGCCTGCCACTCCAGGGCACGGGTGTCGGCGACGTTGGGCGGGGGCACCGCGAGGACCGAGCCCCCGTCGTCGACGTACTCGCGCCAGGTGCCGTTGCCGAAGAACGCCGGCACCGGGTCCCGCGGGTCGACGGTGAGCGGCGTGGGCACGACGGGGAGCAGCGCGACGGCGGCCGCTGCCGCCCCGAGGGCCATCCCCGGCCCGCGCACGTCCTCGAGGGCGGCGTCGACGACGCGCCGCACCACGTCGGCCCCGAGGGCCAGGAGGACGCCCAGCGCCGGCAGCGCCACGAGGGCGAACCGCGTGGGCAGGACGTTCTCGACGACGGGCACGTGCTCCAGGAGGGCCCACGGCCCGGGGATGCCGAGCGGGGTGCCGTGCAGGGTGACCTCCTCCCCGAGCGAGAGCCAGCACGCCACGACGACGACGACGGCCAGGGCCCGGGCGAGCGCCCGGCGCCACAGGACCGCGACGGTCGCGGCGGCGGCCACCCACAGGGGGATCCCGAAGAACGAGTTCTCCTCGGTGCGGTTCATCGACAGCGCGGCCGAGGCCCACGGGTCGGCCCCGACGGTGCGCGTCGCCCGGCTCCACAGCTGGGCGAGGTCGTTGCCCGCGGGCGGGTGCCAGATCGACGCGTAGCTCTGTGGCCCGAAGAACTGCCACCACAGCGGGACGGCGGTGATCGCGAGGGCGACGCCGAGCCCCGTGCCCAGCCCGCGGGCCGCGGACCGCGCCGGGCGGCGCCCGTGCGCGAGCAGGACGAGCCCGAACAAGGCCACCCCGACCGCGGTGAGGAGCAGGACCTCCTCCCCGATGAAGACCTGCCAGGCGGCGAGCAGGCCGAGCACGACCCCGTCGCGCACCGGGCGGGCCGACCCCTCGGCGAGCCGCAGGAGCCGGTCGACGATGAGCGGGACGAGCGCCTGGACGACGAAGTTCGGGTGCCCGTTGGCGTGTGACACCAGACCCGGGCCGAAGCCGGCGAGCAGGGCCCCCAGGAACGCCGCGACGCGGTGGACCGGCAGCCGGCGCCGCACGAGCCAGTACCAGGCGGACGCGGTGAGGGCCAGGCCGAGCAGCTCGACGAGCACGAACGTCACCTGGGGGCCGGCGAGCAGCGTCAGCGGCGCCAGCGGCACCCCGAGGCCGAGGACCGACGCGTTGGCCATGAGGTTGACCCCGGCCGGGAAGTTCTGCAGGTCGCTCGACAGCGGGTTCGACAGGGTGACGAGGTTGTGCGCGGTCGCCCCGAAATACCACTCGAACGCCTGCTGGTCCCGCACCCCCTGGGACAGGAAGCCGGTGTGCACGGCGGTGAGGAGGTTGAGCAGCACGTACCCGGCGACGAGGAGGTAGACGGCCGGGGCGACGAGGTCGGCGCGCGACCACGGGGCCGGGGTCCCCGCGGTGAGGTCGGGGGCGGCCGGCCGTCGTGCCACCGGCCGGGCGGCGGGTGGCGGGGGCGCGTCGACCGGCGGGGTCCCCGCGTCCGCATCGGCCGCGGCGTCGGCGTCGCCGTCACCGGTCCGCAGCGCGGCGATCTCGCGGTCGCGGGTGGCGACCCGCGCCTCGAGCCGGTCGAGCACCTCGTCGACCTGGTCCATCCGGTACCCGCGGAACGTCAGGCCGAGCCGGCCGGCGAGCATCGCACCCGCGTCGGCGCCGCCCGCGGCCCGCTCGCGGCCCAGCCACCACGCGCCGCCGAACACCACGAGCAGCGCGGCTCCCCCCGCGAGCAGCGACCACCCCATCAGGTGGCTCCGGTGCCCGGCCCTCGGGCCTCCGCGGCCGTGACGAGCGCCTCGACGACGCCGGTGAACAGGCGCGGGCCCAGGAGGTCCCCCACCGGGGTCGTGAGGCGGCGCAGCCCGGGGAGCCACAGTTCCTCCGTCCACTCGACCACCGACCCGTGGGCCGCGTCGACGACGCGGATGTCGGCCCAGCCCCGGAGGAACCACCCGGTCTTGACGAGCCGCAGCCGATGCCCCGGCTCGAGCGCGGTGACGAGCATGCGGTCGGCCCCGGCGAGCGGGCCCAGCCGGGTGACGGCCGCGACCTCCGCCCCGAGGGCGAGGCCGCCGGCGGGCACGCTGACCTCGGTGAGCGGTACGTGGCGGGTGTGCTCGGGCAGATCGGTGACGGCGGCCCAGGCGACCTCGCGCGGGAGGGTCGTGACCCGCCGGATGGTGAAGGCCATCAGTCCTCCCGGGAGCGCAGGTCGGCCAGCTCGCGCTCGCGCGCCGCCATGGTGTCGCGCAGCTGCTGGAGCCGCTCGTCGACGTCCGCCATCCGGTACCCGCGGGCGGCGGTGTCGAAGCGGACCCCGTCGACGTCGGCGGCCGTGGGCTCGGCGGGCAGGCCGTGGTCGGGGGTGCTGCGGACGGGGGCGGCGAGCCCGTCGACGGTGATCCGTCCGCTCGCCACCGCGAGCACGACGACGACGAGCGCCACCGCGACGAGGACGAGGAGCAGGACCGGGACCACGGCCCGATCCTACGGTCCCGGGACGGCCGGCTACTCGGGGTGCACCGCGCCCCGGCGGTACCCGCGCCCCGCGACCTGGTCGGCCTCGACGATGACCCGGACGGCCTCCTGGGGGTCGTCGGTGAGGGTGAGCAGCGACAGGTCCTTCTCGTTGACCGTCCCGGACCGGGCGGCGGTGTCGCGTAGCCAGTCGAGCAGGCCGCCCCAGTACTCGGAGCCGACCAGGACGATCGGGAAGCTCGTGACCTTCTGGGTCTGCACGAGGGTCACCGCCTCGAACAGCTCGTCGAGGGTGCCGAAGCCGCCGGGCAGGACGATGAAGCCGCACGCGTACTTGACGAACATCGTCTTGCGGGCGAAGAAGTAGCGGAAGTTGACCCCGAGGTCGACGTGCGGGTTGAGCCCGGCCTCGAAGGGCAGCTCGATGCCGAGCCCGACACTCGTGCCGCCGGCCTCGAGCGCGCCCTTGTTCGCACCCTCCATGGCGCCCGGCCCGCCGCCGGTGATGACGGCGTACCCGGCCGCGACGAGGGCGCTGCCGACCTCCGCGGCGAGCCGGTACTCGGGCGAGTCGGCGGCACTGCGCGCCGAGCCGAAGACGCTGACGGCCGGCCCGAGCTCGGCCAGCGCACCGAACCCGTTGACGAACTCGGACTGGATGCGCATGACGCGCCACGGGTCGGTGTGGAGCCAGTCGGCGGACCCCCGGGAGTCCAGGAGCCGCTGGTCGGTGGTCGACCCCGGCACCTTCGAGCGCCGCATGACGACGGGGCCCTGGTAGTAGTCGCGGTCCTGCGGGCGCGGCGTCTCGGTGCTCACGTCGGTCACCCTAGTCATCGTCGGGGTCGGGTCAGCTGAGCCAGCGCAGCAACGCGTGCTCGCAGCGGCGGTACTGCTCGACGGCGCAGCGCTCGTCGTCGTGGTGCGCGAGGTTGGGGTCGCCGGGGCCGAAGTTGACCGCGGGGATGCCCATCGCGGCGAAGCGGGCGACGTCGGTCCAGCCCTGCTTCGCGACGACCGTCAGCCCGAGCGCGTCCACGAAGTCACGGGCCGCCGGCAGGTCGAGGCCGGGGCGGGCGCCTCCGGCGTTGTCGACGACGGTGACGACGAAGCCCGCGAACAGCTCGCGGACGTGCGCCTCGGCCTCCTCCGGGGTGACCGACGGGGCGTACCGGTAGTTGACCGTCACCTCGCAGCGGTCGGGGATGACGTTGCCCGCGATCCCCCCGGTCACCGACACGGCGTTCATCGCCTCGTGGAACTCGAGCCCGTCGACGGCGCGGGTCACGGGTTCGTAGGCGACGAGCCGGGAGAGCACCTCGGCCGCCGCGTGGATGGCGTTGTGCCCGTTCCAGGGCCGCGCCGAGTGCGCGGCGATGCCCTTGGTCGTCACGACCGCGCGCAGCGTCCCCTTGCAGCCCCCCTCGACGACCCCGTTCGTGGGCTCGAGCAGGACGGCGAAGTCGGCGTCCGCGATGAGGTGCGGCTGCTCCTCCTGGACCCGGAGCAGGCCGTTGAACCGCTCGTCGATCTCCTCACCGTCGTAGAAGACGTAGGTGAGGTCGTGCGGCGGCTCCGCGACCTCTTGGGCGATCCGGAGCATCACCGCCACCCCGCCCTTCATGTCGACGGTGCCCCGGCCGCGGAGCACCTCGCCGGCGGGGCCGTCCTCCCGGCGGACCGGCAGGTTCGGCGGGTCGACGGTCAGCGGCACGGTGTCGAGGTGCCCGGCGAGGACGACCCGCTCCGGCCGTCCGAGCGCGGTCCGCGCGACCACCGTGTTCCCGATCCTCGTGACCTCGAGGCGACCGAGGGCCCGCAGGGCGGCCTCCACCGCATCGGCGAGCGCGGCCTCGCCGAGGCTCACGGACTCGATGTCGCACACCGCCGCAGTGAGGCTCGCAACGTCCATCGTCAGGTCGAGAGAGAGGATCCGGGAGTCCATGCGGACCACCCTAGTGACGGCTGGGACGCACTGCGGGCGGTTCCCGAGGTCGCCCGTAGGCTTGCGTCCATGACGCGCAGCGCCTGGGGCCACGGCCTCGTCACCGTCCACGACTCCGGATCCGTCCTCGACGTCTGGTACCCCGCCCCCGCCCTCGGCGAGCCCGGGGGTGCCGGTGAGCTGGAGGCCCCACCCGGGCTCGAGGCGCTCGTCGGCACCGCGGAAGCCCGGCAGGTGCGGCGCGAGCTGCGGCTCGTCACCGTCGACCTCGACGTGCCGCCCGCCGACGCCGTCGACGCCTACCTGCGCCTGCATCTCCTCTCGCACCGCCTCGTCGCCCCGAACACCGTCGACCTCGACGGCATCTTCGGGGTGCTCACGAACGTCGTGTGGACCACCCAGGGGCCGTGCGCCGTCGACGGCTTCGAGCTGACCCGGGCCCGGTTGCGGGCGCGCGGGCCGGTGCAGGTGCTCGGTGTCGACAAGTTCCCGCGGATGGTCGACTACGTCGTACCCACGGGGGTCCGCATCGGCGACGCCGACCGGGTCCGGCTCGGGGCTCACCTGGCGGCGGGGACCACCGTCATGCACGAGGGGTTCGTCAACTACAACGCGGGGACCCTCGGCGGCTCGATGGTCGAGGGCCGGATCAGCCAGGGCGTCGTCGTCGGCGACGGCTCGGACATCGGCGGCGGCGCCTCCACCATGGGCACCCTCTCGGGGGGCGGCACGGAACGGGTGAGCATCGGCGCACGTTGTCTGCTCGGAGCCCAGGCCGGGCTCGGCATCGCGCTCGGGGACGACTGCGTCGTCGAGGCCGGGCTGTACCTCACCGCCGGGACCAAGGTCTCCCTCCCCGACGGCACCGTCGCCAAGGCCCGCGAGCTCTCCGGCCAGAGCAACCTGTTGTTCCTGCGGAACTCGGTGACGGGCACGGTGGAGGCGCGGCCGCGGGACGGGCATGGCATCGTCCTGAACTCCGCGCTCCACGCGAACGACTGACCGACCACCGACCGGAGGACCACCGACGATGCCGCGTACCACCCGGGGCGGGCTGACCCTCGCCGAGGAGCGCCCGCGCAGCCGCGCTCGGCGCCGCGTCACCGGGCTGCTCCTCGTCGTCGCGCTCGCGGTCGTCGCCGCCGCCGGGTACGTCGGGATCGACCGCATCATCCACACCGTGTCGGGTGAGAAGTGCGAGGTGACCGCCACCGGCTCGACGTACGGCTGGGCGCCGGACCAGGCCAGCAACACCGCGGCCATCACCGCCATCGCGATCAAGCGCGGCCTCCCCGCACGGGCGGCCTCGATCGCGATCGCGACGGCGATGCAGGAGTCGAAGGTCCGCAACGTCCGCTTCGGCGACCGCGACTCCCTCGGGCTCTTCCAGCAGCGGCCGTCGCAGGGCTGGGGCACCGCCGAGCAGATCCTCGACCCGGAGTACGCGACGAACACCTTCTACGACGCCCTCGAGAAGGTGGACGGCTACGCCGACATGGACATCGCGGTCGCGGCCCAGGAGGTCCAGCGCTCCGCGGCCGGCTCGGCCTACGCGCAGCACGAGGACAAGGCCCGCGCGACGGCGTCGGTGCTGTCGGGGCAGACCCACGCCGGCATCGGGTGCGCGCTGCGCGACCCCGACTCCTCCGGTGACGGTGAGGCGGTGGCGGCGCTCATCGAGAAGGACTTCGGCCTCGACTCCACGGTCGAGGGCACCACGGTGAGGCTGACCCCCGACTCCGACGACCTCGCCTGGGCGGTCGCCTCGTGGGCCGTGGCCCGGGCCACCGACACCGGCGCCGTGCGGGTGAGCGTCGACCGCCGCCAGTGGGTGCGGGGCATGAACGACGCCGCGCTGCGCTGGGACCCGATCGAGTACGGGCCCGCCGAGGACGCCCCCGACCCCCGCCTCGTCACCATCCACCTCGCCTGACCCCCTCCCCCGCTCTTTCCCGACTTTTCAGGCCGGCGTCCGCCCGACACCCCGGTCAGGCGGCCTCCTGCGCGGACGTGGGCATGAAAAGTGCGGGGGCGCAGCGGCAGTCCTCGAGCCCCGCACCGCAGACGCCGCAGCTGAGCTCGGCCCGACACGGTCCGGTCGGGCGGGCTGCGCGCACCCGGGCGCTCAGGACGCCCGGCGCCCGCAGGTCGCTCGCGCCCCAGCGAACGACCCCGAGGCCGAGGTCGCGGAGCCGGTCGGCCCGGATGGAGGCTGCGATCAGCCGGTCCGTGACGGCCTGCTCGGAGGGGTCGGCTCCGTCTAGCCCGCGGTACTTGGCCACGCCGTCGGCCTCACCCACGACCCGGAGGCCGCGCCAGAAGTTGTCGACGCGCGCGATGAACAGGCCACTCGCGCGGTCACGGACCTCGACCTGCGGCACGGGCAGCGGGAGCCACCCGTCGAGGACCGCGACCGAGGCGGACTCGAGCCACGACTCCCGTCGCCCGTCGACCACCCCGATCCCCCAGCGCGCGGTCCGCGCACCCGGCCAGCGGGCCTGGGCCTGCCGGACGGCGACGAGCTCGCCCGGCACGACGCCGCCGCGGACCACGGCGTCGGCAACGGCGAGCCCGTCCATCCGCGGCAGGACCCGGAGGCAGTCGACCGCGGTGCGGGCGAGCGAGGTGACGCGCACCCCGTCGACCTCGGTCGTCAGCCGGTCGGGCAGGCGGGAGCGCTGCAGCCGCACCCACGCGGCGTCGTCGCCGACCGGATGCTCCTTGTCACCGGTGAGCACGACCGCGTCGTCGAGGAACCGCGGGCTCGGGAGGCGGTGCAGGAGCGCCGCCGACGCATGACTGACGACGGCTCCGCCGTACCTCGCCTCCGCTTGGCGGGCGAGAGCCCGGTGCCGCTCGTCGCGGCCGGCGAGGTGCCAGGACACGGCGTCGGCGAAGAGCCGCGGTGCCACCTCGACGACGTCGGGGGCGGCCACCCGCCGATGGAACTGGTGGCGCGTCCACCCGGCGCGCATCGCGTCGCGTCGGTCGAACGCGAGCGGCAACGGGTCGAGGGAGAGCACTCCCGGACCCTGACACCGCGGTGTGCGGCCGGAGCGGCGTGGACGTCAGGTTGTGGACGACCGAGCGCCGGGCGCGGGCCTGTGGACGACGCGCGTGACGCACCGCCCGCTCCCCCACTTCTCATGCCGGCGTCCGCGTCGACAGCGCCGGAACCGGCGTGTCGCGCGGACGCGAGCATGAGAAGTCGGGAAGCGCGGGGGTGGAGGGGTGGAGGGGTGGGTCAGCGCTGGTCGAGGGAGAGGTAGTCGCGCTCGCCCTCACCGGTGTAGACCTGGCGCGGGCGGCCGATCTTCGTCGTCGGGTCCTCGATCATCTCGCGCCACTGGGCGATCCAGCCGGGGAGCCGGCCGAGGGCGAACAGGACGGTGAACATCCGCGTCGGGAAGCCCATCGACTTGTAGATGATGCCGGTGTAGAAGTCGACGTTGGGGTACAGCTTGCGCTCGACGAAGTAGTCGTCGGCCAGGGCGATCTCCTCGAGGCGCATCGCGATCTCGAGCAGCTCGTCACCACCGGAGGTCTTGGCGAGGATGTCGTGCGCGGTGTCCTTGATGATCGCGGCGCGCGGGTCGTAGTTCTTGTACACCCGGTGCCCGAAGCCCATGAGCCGGACGCCGTCCTCCTTGTTCTTCACCTTGGCCATGAACTCGTCGGTGGAGTACTCGGAGTTCTGGATGCTCTCGAGCATCTCGAGGACGGCCTGGTTGGCGCCGCCGTGCAGCGGGCCGAACAGGGCGTTGATGCCGGCAGACACCGACGCGAAGAGGTTGGCCTGCGAGGAGCCGACGAGCCGCACGGTGGACGTGGAGCAGTTCTGCTCGTGGTCGGCGTGCAGGATGAGCAGCAGCTCGACGGCCTTGACGATGTCGGGGTCGACCTCGTAGTCGGTGGCCGGGACCCCGAAGGTCATCCGCAGGAAGTTCTCGACGAGCGAGAGGTCGTTGTCGGGGTAGAGCAGCGGCTGCCCGATCGACTTCTTGTACGCGTACGCCGCGATGGTCGGCAGCTTCGCGAGGAGCCGGATCGTCGAGATCTCGACCTGCTCGGAGTCGAAGGGGTCAAGGCTGTCCTGGTAGAAGGTCGAGAGCGCCGAGACCGCCGAGGACAGCACCGGCATGGGGTGCGCGTCGCGCGGGAAGCCGCGGAAGAACCCCTTGAGGTCCTCGTGGAGCATCGTGTGCTGGCTCACCCGGGACTCGAACGAGGCGAGCTCGGCGGCCGTCGGCAGGTTGCCGTAGATCAGCAGGTACGAGGTCTCGAGGAACGTCGAGCTCTTCGCGAGCTGCTCGATGGGGTACCCGCGGTAGCGCAGGATGCCGGCGTCGCCGTCGATGTAGGTGATGGCGCTCGTGCAGCTGGCGGTGTTGGTGAAGCCGCCGTCGAGGGTGACGTTCCCGGTCTCCGCGAGGAGCTTCGAGATGTCGTAACCGCCGTTGCCCTCCGTCGCGGGGACGAGGGAAAGGTCGAGCTGCTTGCCCGCAGCGTGGAGGGTTGCTCCGTCGGTCATGTCGCGATCCTTGGGGGGTTTCGTCGGGGGTCGGACGTCCTTTCGACCCTACCCGCCCGTAGGCACACCGTGAAATGGGGGCATTCCCGCAGCCGGCCCGCTCCCCCTCAGACCAGGCGGGCGGCCGCCGCCTCCACGCGCTCGTCGGTGGCGGTCAGGGCGATCCGGACGTGGTTCCGCCCGGCCGCCCCGTAGAAGTCGCCGGGAGCCACGAGGATGCCCCGGCCGGCCAGCCGGTCGGCCGTGACGCGGCCCGGCTCGTCGGCGCTCGCCCACAGGTAGAGCCCGGCCTCGGAGTCGTCGACGCGCAGCCCGAAGGCCTCCACGGCCGGGCGCAGCACCGCACGGCGCGCCGCGTACCGGCCCTTCTGCTGCTCCACGTGCGCGGCGTCGCCGAGAGCGGCGAGCATCGCGCGCTGGACCGGCCAGGGCACGATCATCCCGGCGTGCTTGCGCACCTCGAGGAGCCGGCCGACCAGGGCGGCGTCCCCGGCGACGAACGCGGCCCGGTACCCCGCGAGGTTCGACTGCTTCGAGAGCGAGTACACGGCGAGCAGGCCGTCGTGCGAGCCGCCGCACACCCGGGGGTCCAGGATCGACGGGGTCGACGGCGGCTCGGTCGACCCGTCGCGGCGGGGCCGCCAGTCGAGCTCCGCGTAGCACTCGTCGGAGGCCACGACCACCCCGTGCTCACGGGCCCAGCCGACCACCTTCGCCAGATGCTCCACGCCGAGCACCTTGCCCGTGGGGTTGCCAGGAGTATTGAGCCACAACAGTTTCGGCGTCGTCGCGCGCGTGAGAGGCCCGAGCGCAGTGAGCGAGTCGACGGCCATCGGCTCCGCCCGGGCGAGCCGGGCCCCCACGTCGTACGTCGGGTACGCGACCCGCGGGAAGGCGACGACATCGCCGGGGCCGAGGCCCATCAGCGTCGGCAGCCAGGCGACGAGCTCCTTGGACCCGATCGTCGGCAGCACCCCGGCGGGGTCGAGGTCGGGGACCCCACGGCGCGCCGCGAACCACACCGCGACCGCCTCGCGGAGGTCGGCGGTGCCGTGGGTCTGGGGGTAGCCCGGGGCGTCGGCGGCAGCAGCGAGCGCCGCGCGCACGACGTCGGGGGTGGGGTCGACGGGGGTCCCGACCGAGAGGTCGACCAGGCCGTGGCCGGCAGCGCCCGGGAGGTCGGGGTCGGCGAAGGCACTCGCCCGCTCCTTGACCGCCGCGAGCGAGTCCCACGGGAAGTCGGGGAGGGTCAGCACCCGCTCACTCGTCGTGCTCCTGGGGTGGCAGGTCGGCGATGATCGGGTGGTCCTTGGGGATGACCCCGAGCTTCGCGGCACCGCCGGGGCTGCCGAGGTCGTCGAAGAACTCGACGTTCGCCTTGTAGTAGTCGGCCCACTGCTCGGGGACGTCGTCCTCGTAGTAGATCGCCTCGACCGGGCAGACCGGCTCGCACGCCCCGCAGTCGACGCACTCGTCGGGGTGGATGTAGAGGCTGCGCTCACCCTCGTAGATGCAGTCGACGGGGCACTCCTCGATGCAGGCCTTGTCCTTCAGGTCCACACAGGGCTGCGCGATCACGTACGTCATGCCACTCATACTATTCACCGCATGGAGGCGTCGGAGCAGGGGCTCGCGGGGCTTCCACCCGTCGGGTCGAGGGTCGTCGTCCGGCACCGGCTCCCCGCCCCCGACCCGCGCACCGGCGCCACGCTCACCGACGTGGTCGGCGACCTCGTCCACGCCGACCGGGACCGGCTCGTCGTGCTGACCCGCCGAGGTGAGGTGACGGTCGCCCCGCACACCGTGACCGCCGTCAAGGAGATCCCGCCCGCGCCGGCCCGCCGCGGCGCGCCGCATCGCGCCCTGTCGGCCGCGGACCTCCAGCGCGTCATGGTCGGCGCCTGGCCAGCGGCGGAGTCCGAGCAGCTCGGCGGGTGGGTGCTCCGGGCGTCCGGCGGCTTCACCCAGCGCGCCAACTCGGTGATGACGGCCGGCGACCCCGGCCTGCCGCTGGCCCGGGCCGTCGACGCGGTCGAGCGCTGGTACGACGCCCGCGGCCTGCCCCCCGCACTCACCGTGGCCGGGCCCGTCGGCAGCGACGTCGCCGCGGACCCCCTGGGCGCCCTCCTCCTCGACCGTGGCTACGCGCGCCGGGTGCCGACGACGACGATGACGGCCGCCGTCGACGCGGTTCTCGCCTCGACCGCCGCGAGCGACCCGCCGGAGGTGAGGTGCTCCCCCGCCTTGGACGAGGCCTGGCTCGCCGCCTTCACGCAGTACCGGCACGCACCCCTCGGCCCCGCGCGGGCCGTGCTCACCGGGTCGCCCGAGCAGGTGTTCGCGTCGGTCGAGCAGGCCGACGGCGCGGTGCTCGCGGTGGGCCGCCTCGGCGTGGCCTCCGCGTGGGGCGGGGTGGCGGCGATGTGGGTGGCGCCGGCCGCCCGCCGCCGCGGGCTCGCCACCGCCGTTCTCGGGGCGCTGGCCGCGCAGGCTCGCCGCCGCCGGGTGCGCTCGCTGCACCTGCAGACCGACACCGACAACGCGGCGGCCCAGGCCCTGTACCGGCGGCACGGCTTCACCCCGCACCACGACTACGTGACGCTCCGCCGCGCCTGACCGTTCGGGCCGCTCAGCCCGCCGAGCCGCTGGACCGGCAGGTGATGTCGTCGGCGGGGTCGTAGCGGGTCGTGAACGACTGCGTCTTGACGACCTTGCCCTGCTGGCGGAAGATCCGGCCGATGTCCACCTTGAACCCGTCGACGGGGTTCTGGGGCTTGCACGACTCGCTGTCGTCGACGACCTTCTTCGGCTTGACGATGTCGTAGCGCTTGCTCTTGGTCGCCTCGACGTCGTACTTCTTCGTGCCGTAGTACGTGACGGTGATGGAGGTGTCGGTCGTCGTGGCCTGCACGAGGATCCCGCCGTCGAGGGTGTTGGTCCACTTGTTGTGCAGGTCGGGCCAGGAGATGGTGGCCTCACGGCCCTCGGGGTAGCGCGAGATGTAGAACGAGTGGGCCTGCCAGGCGTCCAGCTGGACCCCGGCGAAGAACGAGGCGTTGAAGATCGTCGTCGACACCTGCGAGATGCCGCCGCCGTAGCTCTCGGCGAGGCGGCCGTACCGGATGATCCCCGCCTGCTTGTAGCCCTTCTCCGGGGTGCGCTCGCCGAGCACGGCGTTCATGCTGAACTGCTCGCCGGGCGGGACGTAGGTGCCGTTGATGGTCCGCGCCGCGAGCTTGATGTTGTGCACGCGCGCGCCCCCGGCGTCGAAGTAGGTCGTGAAGCTCGAGATCGTCTCCTTCGGCAGCGTGGCCTTGGCGATCTTCGTCGTGAACTCGGGCTGGACCGTCTTCGTCGTCACGGTCGCGGTGCGCTCGGTGGAGGAGATCGCGGCCCACACCGCCGCCGAGATCGAGGCGTCGTCGAGCCGGACGCCGACGACCGACGGCTTGACGCTCGGGGTGCGACCCTTGAACGTCACGACCGCGTCGCGCGCCGCCACCTCCGCCTCGGCCTCCTTGGCGGCCGCGTGGACGATCTTGCGCAGTGCGGTGTCGTTGGCCTTCGGGGTGATCGTGCCGTCGTCGGCCGGGGTGAGGTCGATCGCGGGGGCGAAGTCGGCCGGGGCGATCTCGAAGTCGACACCGTTGGCCTCCACCGTGACCGGCCCCGACATCGCGACGTCGGCGAACTCGCGCCGCACCCGCTGCAGCTCCGCGGCGGTGACCGTGGGGAAGACCTCGGTGGCGACGACCTCCACGGACTGCTGGCCCGGCCACCAGCGGCGGACGACGTCGGCGGTGGCGGCCGCGTCGGTGTCGGTGCCGCGCACCGGCGCGGTGTAGGCGACCGTGCCCCCGTCGACCGACAGGGAGCCCTCCTCGGGCTCGGCGTCGAGGGTCTTGCGGGCGGCGTCGACGGCCTTGGCGAACGCGGCGTCGTCGATGACGACCGTCGCGGGCTCGGCGGAGCCGCCGGCGACGTGCGCCCAGACGTCCTGGGGCGCCAGGCTGAAGCCGGTGAGCTCGCGCACGGTCGCCTCGACGTCCACCGTGACCCCCGCCTCGGCGGGGTCCAGCTCGGCCTCGCCGGCGCTGGAGGTGAGGACGATCGGCTGCTCGGCCCGGGCCGCGAGCTCGCGGGTGAGCGTGGCCTCGGCCGCGGCGGCGCTCTGGCCACCGACGGCGACCCCTGCCACGGTCGTGCCGCGCGGGACCCGCTCACCGAACCACCAGGCCGCCCCGGCGTAGAGGACACCGAGCAGGGCCAGGCCGCCGAGGAGCACCCACGGCCAGCGGCGCGGCCCGGGCACGCGGTCCTCCCAGCTGGGCTCCTCCCAGCGGGCGTGTTCGAGCAGGTCGGTCATGCGATGCTCCCGTAGCGGCCCCGGTAGTGGACGAGGGCTGGCCCGACGGTGTCGGGGATGTCCAGGCCGAGGACCTCACCGACCACGATGACATGGTCACCTGCCGGATGGGTGGAGGTCGTCCGCACCTCGAGGTGGGTCAGCGCGCCGTCGAGCAGGGCGACCCCCGTGTGCTCGCCTCGCCGGAACGGGGCGCGGTCGAGCTGGCCGTGCAGGGGGCGTCCCCGGGTGGCGAACCACTCCGACAGTGGCCGCTGGTCGGCGCTCAGCACGCTGACGCCCCACACGCCGCACTCGATGACGGCGTCGTGGAAGCGGCTCTCGGTCTCGACGCAGGCGAGCACGAGCAGCGGCTCGAGCGACACGGAGGTGACGGTGTCGGCGGTCATCGCGTGGTCGTGCCCGTCGCAGGTCGTCGTCAGCACGCTGACGCCGGCGACGAGTCGCCCCATGGCCTGCCGGAACCGCGCCGGGTCGAGGTCGACGTCGTGCTCGCTCACGGTGCTCCTTCTGGGATCGGCCGCCCCGTGACGGGGTCGAGCCGGGCGTAGCCCTCCCGGCCCGAGAGCCGGAAGACGACATGGTTCGAGAGGGCGTACCACCCGTCGCCGACCACCACCTGCGTCTCGTGCACCCGCAGCGCCCGCTCCTGGGCGGGCACCGCCTCGGCATCGACGACGGCATGGGTGACGACCTCGTCGGGCACGACGCCGGACTGGTACGGGCTGTCGGGCCCGGGGACGACCCAGCCGGCGTCGGCGGGCACGTGCGCGGCCAGCCACCGCCGGTCCTCGGTGGCCCAGGTCAGGGGGGTGTGGGTGCCGTACAGCACCGGACGGGCCGCGGCGGGACGGGCCGCGACCGCGGCCCGGGTGGCCGCGTGGGTCCGGACATGGTCGGGGTGCCCGTAGCCGCCCCCGGCGTCGTAGGTGACGACGACGTCGGGCCGGACACGCTCGAGCACATCGCCGACGGCGGCGGCCGCGGTGGCCAGGGCGACGCCGGCGAACGCCCGCGGATGCGTGGCGGCGGGCGTCCCGGCCATCCCCGAGTCCCGGAACGCGGGCTCGCCGTCGGGCCCGGCCGCGCCGAGCAGGTGGAGCGTCGCGCCCAGCGCGGCGACGGCCCGGGCCAGCTCGTCGCGCCGGTGCGCGGCCAGCGGGTCGCCCGGCGCGCCCTCGAGGTGCGCGAGGTGGCCGGGGATGACCTCGCCCTCCTCGCCGAGGGTGCACGTGAGGACGTGCACGTCGTCCCCGCGGGCCGCGTGGTGGGCGAGCGCCACCCCGGTCGTCAGCGTCTCGTCGTCGGGGTGCGCGTGGACGAACAGGAGCCGGGGCCGCTCCCCGACGACCCGCACGCCGTCGAGGAGTCCCCTCACTGCGTCACCGCGATGTCGGCGAACTCGACGACCCCGCCGAGCACGGCGTTCGCGGAGAGGTTCCGCACGTCCGACCCCGCGATGTACAGGGCCCGCCGCTCGGCGAGGCCGATGTAGGCGCCCTGCTCCAGGAGCTGCCGGTCGATGTCCGCCCACGCCTTCTCGCGCTCCGCGCGGTCGACGATCGCAGCCGTCTTGCCCATCTGCTCGTCGAGGTCGCTGTCGGCGAAGTACCCGTAGTCGCGGCCCGGGCCCGCGTCGGTGAGGTTGATCGTGCTGTCGAACAGCGGCGGCAGCACGGTGGAGGCCGACGCCCACGCCGGGGCCCAGTTCGACCAGAAGACGTCGATCTCCTCCGCCGCGTCGGGGTCGGCGATCGTCGAGAAGTAGTCGTCGGCGATCGGCCGCGTCTCGGGCTCGAAGCCGGCCTGCTGCCACCCGGCCACCAGGGCGGCCACCGCCTTGTCGGACGTGGGGTCCGACCGGTACGCGATGGTGAACTTCACGGGGGCGTCGACCCCGGCCTCCGCGAGGATGGCCTTCGCCCGCTCCGGGTCGCCCCGCATCCCGGTGCCCACGGGGTCGGCGTCGTGCGACGCGGGCAGCGCGTGCGGCAGCACCGAGAGCGACGGGTCGGCCGCCGACGTGCCGCCGATGGCCGTCACGTAGGCATCCCGGTTGGTGGCCGCGGCCAGGGCGCGCCGGACCTCTGGGTCCTTGAACACCGGGCTCTTGGTGTTGGGCGCGAGGTAGTCGACGATGCCGGTGCGCGGGTTGACCGAGCGCTCCTCGAGGCTCGGCACGGCGGTGATGTGCTGCTGGATGGCCGGCGGCGCCGACCCCAGCGAGACGGACTGGCGGCCCGTGTCGTTGTCGGCCATCACCTGCTGCGCGACCGTCTGGGTCTCCAGCCCCTCCTGGTAGACGATCTCGTCGGGGTAGGCCTTGCGGACCGGGTCCGCCGCGGCATCCCAGTGCGGGTTGCGGACGAACGTCCCCCCGCGGCCGGGCTCCCACGCGTCGCGGAGCATGTACGGGCCGGCCGAGAAGACGTCGTACGCGCTCTCGGCGCCGCGGTCGGCGGACTCCTTGACGGGGCCGAACGCGGGCTGGGTGAGCATCTCGTCGAAGTCCCCGATCGGGGTGCTCAGGCTGAAGGTGAGCTTCTGGCCGTCGCAGGCCACGGCCTTGTCGAAGGCCTCCTGCCCCTTCTCGGCCGCCGAGCCGGTGGCGTAGGGACCCGTGTAGGTGCTCGTGCCGTCGCTGTTGCGGGGGATGGAGAGCACCGCGAGGGCGTCCGTCGGGCCGCCCGTGATGTCCGCGGTCGCGAACGTGCGCGAGATGCCGTAGGCCACGTCCTCGCAGGTCACCGGCGTGCCGTCCTGCCAGCGGACGTCGTCGCGAAGGGTGAAGGTCCACGAGCGGAGGTCGTCGCTGGGCGAGCCGGTGTCGGTCGCGAGGTCACCGACGAGGCGTGCCTGGTCCTGCGGGTCGGTGCTCGGTGCGTACGCGGTGAGCGTCCGGGCGAACACCCGGCCGGCGAAGGCCATGTCGCTGCGGGAAGCGAGACGCTGAGGGTCCCAGGTGGTCACCGGGCCCAGCGACAGGGCGTGCACCACCCCGCCGCGGGTGTCGACCCGGTCCCCGACGACCGACGTCGGCATGGTCTCGGGGGACGTCGGCGCCTCGCGCTGGTTCAGCGCCACCCCGGCCGCGGTCCCGACCCCCGCGACGACGAGCCCGGCGATGATGCCGACGCGCCACGGCCGGCGTCGGCGGACGGACCGCCGGCGCTGGGAGCGGGTCGGGGTCGGGGTCGGGTCCTGGTGCGCGGGGGGCACGCCGGGTCAGCTCCTCCTGGCGCGCGCCGCCGCCCGGGCGCGCAGGGTCTGGTCCAGCTCCACCTTCCGGATGCGGACGGCCTCCGGGGTCACCTCGACGCACTCGTCCTCGCGGCAGAACTCGAGGGACTGCTCGAGCGAGAGCGCCCGCGGCGGCGCGAGCCGCTCGAGGACGTCGGCGCCGGCCGAGCGCACGTTGGTGAGCTTCTTCTCCTTGGTGATGTTCACGTCCATGTCGTCGACGCGGGAGTTCTCGCCGACGATCATGCCCTCGTACACCTCGGTGGTGGGGGCGATGAACAGGGTGCCCCGCTCCTGGAGGTTCGCCATCGCGTAGCCGGTGGCGACCCCGGACCGGTCCGAGACGAGGCTGCCGCTGATCCGGGTCGAGATGTCGCCGAGCCACGGCTCGTAGCCCTCGAACACGTGGTTCGCGATGCCGGTGCCGCGGGTGTCGGTGAGGAACTGGGTGCGGAAGCCGATGAGCCCACGGGACGGCACGAGGTACTCCATCCGGACCCAGCCGGTGCCGTGGTTGGTCATCTGCTCCATGCGTCCCTTGCGGGAGGCGAGCAGCTGCGTGATCGCGCCGAGGTACTCCTCGGGGGTGTCGATGGTGACCCGCTCGACGGGCTCGTGCACCTTGCCGTCGACCTCGCGGGTCACGACGACCGGCTTGCCGACGGTCAGCTCGTAGCCCTCGCGGCGCATCTGCTCGACGAGGATGGCCAGGGCGAGCTCGCCGCGGCCCTGCACCTCCCAGGCGTCGGGGCGCTCGGTGGGCAGCACGCGCATCGAGACGTTGCCGATGAGCTCGCGGTCGAGGCGGTCCTTGACGAGACGCGCGGTGACCTTGGCGCCCTTGACCCGGCCGGCCATCGGGCTGGTGTTGATCCCGATCGTCATCGAGATGGCGGGCTCGTCGACGGTGATGAGCGGCAGCGGGCGCGGGTCGTCGGCGTCGGCGAGGGTCTCGCCGATCGTGATCTCCGGGATCCCGGCGACGGCGACGATGTCGCCGGGGCCGGCCTCGTCGGCGGGCTTGCGCTCGAGTGCCTCGGTCATGAGCAGCTCGGTGATCTTGACCGTCGAGATCGACCCGTCGCGGCGGCACCACGCCACCTGCTGGCCCTTGCGGATGGTGCCGTTCTTGACCCGGAGCAGGGCGAGGCGGCCGAGGAAGTTCGAGGCGTCTAGGTTGGTGACGTGCGCCTGGAGCGGGGCCTCCGGGTCGTACGACGGCGCCGGGATCGTCTCGATGATGGTGCGGAACAGCGGCTCGAGGTCGTCGCCCTCGGGCAGGGCGCCGTCGGCCGGGCGGGTCAGCGACGCGATGCCGGCCTTGGCCGACGCGTAGACCACCGGGAAGTCGAGCTGGTCCTGGTGGTGCTCGGCGTCGACGAGCAGGTCCATGAAGAGCTCGTAGACCTCGTCGACGACCTCGGCGATACGCGCGTCGGGCCGGTCGACCTTGTTGACGCACAGCACGACGGGCATCTGCGCCGCGAGCGCCTTGCGCAGCACGAAGCGGGTCTGCGGCAGCGGGCCCTCGCTGGCGTCGACGAGGAGGACGACGCCGTCGACCATCGACAGGCCGCGCTCGACCTCGCCCCCGAAGTCGGCGTGGCCGGGGGTGTCGATGATGTTGATCGTCATGCCGTCGGCGAGGCCGGCGTCGGTCGCGGCCTTCCCGGCGTAGTGCACAGCGGTGTTCTTCGCGAGGATCGTGATGCCCTTCTCGCGCTCGAGGTCACCGGAGTCCATGGCACGGTCGGCGATGTGGTCGTGCTCGCCGAAGGCTCCGGACTGCCACAGCATCTTGTCGACGAGCGTGGTCTTTCCGTGGTCGACGTGCGCGACGATGGCGACGTTACGGATGTCGTCGCGGCGGGAGGCAGACATACCCGCCAGTCTCTCAGGGATCGGGCTCCGGACCGAATCGGCCGCCGGACGGCCCGGAAGGGCACGGGAGGCGCACCTTTCGGTCTCACTTGGGTAACCACTTCCGACCTTCCGGTGCAGCGGCCCGTTTTGAGGCTATCGTCCTGCGCATCCACGCAGCGGGGCGGTTCTTTGGCCTCGTCGCGGTCTACTCGAGCGTCCGACCCGGACGGATCGAGCGTTCGCACACCCAAGCGAGGTTCATAGAGATGACACTCAAGCGCACGGCGCCCCTCGTCCTCCTGACGGCGGCCGCCCTGAGCATCTCGGCGTGCGCCGAGTCCCAGCGCGACGACAGCGGCACCGGGGGGAACGGCAGCTCCGACGTCAAGGACACCATCACGTTCGGAGCGGCCGGCGCACCCGAGCTGTTCGACCCGCTGTACGCCACGGACGGCGAGACCTTCCGGGTCACCCGCCAGATCCACTCGGGGCTCCTCGGCATCAAGCCGGGCACCGCCGACGTCGAGCCCGAGCTCGCCGAGAGCTGGGAGCCGTCCGAGGACGGCCTGAGCTGGACGTTCAAGCTCCGCCAGGGAGTCACGTTCTCCGACGGGGAGCCGTTCAACGCCGAGGCGGTCTGCTACAACCTGGACCGGATGTACAACCAGGAGGGCGCCGGCCAGACCGCCGCCGAGTACTGGACGTACTTCTTCGGCTCGTTCAGCGACGACCCCGAGGGCTCGCTGTACAAGTCGTGTGAGGCCCAGGACGAGAGCACCGCGGTCATCAACGTCACCCGCACCACCTCGAGCTTCCCGACGATCCTCACGCTCGACTCGTTCTCGATCCAGTCGCCGAAGGCGCTCGAGGAGGGCGACGCGAACAACGTCCAGGCCGAGGGTGAGGGCTTCACCTACCCCGAGTACTCCAAGAACCCCGTCGGCATCGGGCCCTACAAGCTCGAGAGCTACGACGAGGCCAACAAGACGGTCACGCTCGTCGCCAACGAGTCCTACTACGGCGAGCAGCCGAAGACCGCCAAGCTCGTCTTCAAGATCATCCCCGACGAGAGCACCCGTCGCCAGGAGCTGCAGGCCGGCTCGATCGACGGCTACGACCTCCCCAACCCCGTCGACTGGCAGGGTCTCGAGGACGCCGGCAACAAGGTCGAGGTCCGTCCCGCGTTCAACATCCTCTACATGGGCCTGAACCCGGAGCGGAACCCCAAGCTCCAGGACCTCAAGGTGCGCCAGGCCATCGCCCACGCCCTGAACCGTGAGCAGATGGTGCAGAGCCAGCTGCCCGAGGGCGCCACGGTGGCCTCGCAGTTCATGCCGGAGGCCGTCTCGGGCTACGACGAGTCGCTCGAGCCGTACCCGTACGACCCCGAGAAGGCCAAGTCGCTCCTCAAGGAGGCGGGCGCCGAGGGCATGACCCTGAAGTTCGCCTTCCCCACCGAGGTCTCGCGGCCGTACATGCCGGACCCGCAGAAGATCCACGCGGCCTTCGTCAAGGACCTCGAGGCCGCCGGCTTCACGGTCGAGCAGGTCAGCAAGCCGTGGAACGGTGGCTACCTCGACGACGTGTCCGCCAACGGCGCGTACGACGCGTGGCTGCTCGGCTGGACCGGCGACTACAACGCCGCGGACAACTTCCTCGGCACGTTCTTCAGCAACCTCAAGAGCAACGACTTCCACACCAGCGTCATGCCGTGGGGCAAGACGCTGGCGGAGGACCTGAAGAAGGCCGACGCGGTCGTCGACGAGGACGAGCGCGCCACCACCTACCAGGACATCAACCGGCGGATCGCCGAGGAGTACCTCCCCGGTATCCCGATCAGCCACTCCCCGCCGGCCCTCGTGACCAGCGGCAAGGTCGACGGTCTCGTCGCCAGCCCGCTGACCGCCGAGGAGTTCGACACCGTCACGGTCGGCAAGTGAGGTCCCAGGCATCGCCTGACTGACCCTCATCTGTACGGTGGCCGTCCCGAACCACTAGGTTCGGGGCGGCCATCGTCGTCCGACCCGCTAGACCAGGAGCCCCGCGTTGGCGAGATTCATCATCAGACGCCTCCTCCAGATGGTGGGAGTCGTCTTCATCCTCTCCCTGCTCCTGTTCCTCTGGCTGCGGTCGCTGCCCGGGGGAACGGTGTCCGCCATCCTCGGTGAGCGCGCCACGCCCGAGACCCGCGAGGCCCTCACCCGGGCGCTCGGCCTCGACGAGCCGATCTGGGTGCAGTACTTCAAGTTCCTCCAGCGCGCCGCCGAGGGCAACTTCGGCGCCTCGACGCGGGTGCTTCCGGGCGCCGACGCCCTCGACATCTTCCTCACCCGGCTGCCGGCGACGATCGAGCTCAGCTTCTTCGCCCTCGCCCTCGCCGTCGCTATCGCCATCCCGCTCGGCTACATCTCGGCCAAGCGCGCGAACTCGCCGGTCGACAGCGGCCTCGTCATCCTCTCCCTCGTGGGCGTGGCGGTCCCGGTCTTCTTCCTCGCGTTCTTCCTCCAGTACCAGTTCGCCGTCGAGCACAACTGGCTCCCGGTCTCCGGCCGGCAGGACTCCCTCGGCTGCACCCGCGTGACCAACTTCTTCGTCCTCGACGGGCTCCTCACCCGCGAGCTCGACTGCACGGCCAGCGCGCTCAAACATCTCGTCCTGCCCTCGCTGGCCCTCGCGACCATCCCGTTCGCCGTCATCTACCGGATCACCCGGGCGTCGGTCCTCGAGGTGCTCAGCGAGGACTACGTGCGCACCGCCGAGGCGAAGGGGCTCACGGCCCGGGTCGTGCGCGGCCGCCACGTCATGCGCAACGCGCTGCTGCCGGTCGTCACGACCATCGGTCTGCAGACCGGCGGCCTGCTCGCCGGGGCCGTGTTGACGGAGAAGGTGTTCAACTGGGGCGGGATCGGCAACGCCCTGGCCGACGCCTTCCAGTACCGGGACTACTCGGTGCTCCAGGTGCTCATCCTCGCGGCCGCCATGATCTACGTCGTCATCAATTTGCTCGTCGACATCTCCTACGCCGTCATCGACCCGAGGGTGAGGACCCGATGACCCCCGCCAACCCGATGAAGCGCCGCAAGGACCGCATCGACGCCCTCGCCGAGACCTCTGCCGCGGGGGGTGGCACGACGGTGCTCGAGGCGGGGAGCATCGACGACAAGCCGGGGGTCTCGCTCATCGCGAGCGCCTGGCAGCGGCTGCGGCGCAACCCGGTCTTCCTCCTCGGCGCCTCGATCACCCTCGTGTTCGTCGTGCTCGCGCTCATCTCACCGTTCATCGCGCCGCACGACCCGGCGGCGAACCTGCTCATCGACCAGGTGCGGCCGCAGTCCAACCCGGTGCCTGGGCCGCAGCCCGGCTTCCCGCTGGGTGCCGACGACGCGGGCCGCGACCTGCTCTCCAGGCTCCTCGTCGGCAGCCAGCAGACGCTCATCGTCGGGGTGTTCGCGACGCTCTTCGGCCTCGCGGGCGGGCTGACGCTCGGCATCACCGCGGGCGCGTTCGGCGGCTGGGTCGACGCCCTCGTCATGCGCATCGTCGACGTCCTTCTCTCGATCCCCTCGCTGCTGCTCGCGTTCTCCATCGCGGCGATCGCGGCACGACCGAGCCAGATCACGGTCATCATCGCCGTGGCCGCCGTCCAGGTCCCGGTCTTCGCCCGGCTGCTGCGCGGCTCGATGCTCGCCCAGCGCGGCAGCGACCACGTCCTGGCGGCCCGGGCGCTCGGGGTCAACCAGCGGGCCATCGTCTTCCGGCACATGATCCCGAACTCGCTGGGACCGGTCATCGTCCAGTCGACCCTGGTCCTCGCGATCTCGATCATCGACGCGGCGGCCCTGTCCTTCCTCGGGCTCGGCAACCCCAACGACCGTCAGCCCGAGTGGGGCCAGATGCTCGGGCGGGCCCAGAAGTACATCTACGACAACCCGCAGCTCGCGGTGTACCCCGCGCTCTGCATCATCGTCGTCGCCCTCGGCTTCACCCTCATGGGGGAGTCGCTGCGCGAGGCGCTCGACCCCAAGAGCAGGAGGTGACCGCCCGATGACCGCCACCGCGACCACGCCCGGGACGTCCCGCCACGGCGACGAGCCGCTGCTGTCCGTGCGCGACCTCACCGTCACGTTCCGCCGCCAGGGCGAGGCGCCCTTCACCGCCGTCGACGGCGTCAGCTTCGACGTGCGCCCCGGCCAGACCGTCGGCCTCGTCGGCGAGTCCGGCTGCGGCAAGTCGGTCACGTCGCTGGCGATCATGGGGCTGCTGCCCGAGCGCGGCAACACCGTCGAGGGCAGCGCCATGTTCGACGGCACGGACCTGCTCCGGCTGCCCGTCGACCAGATGCGCGACCGCCGCGGTCGCGACATCGCGATGATCTTCCAGGACCCGCTGTCCTCGCTCAACCCGGTCATCTCGGTCGGGCGGCAGGTCACCGAGGTGCTGGAGCGGCACCGCGGGATGTCCCGCAAGGCCGCGACCCCGCTGGCGCGTGACCTGATCGACCGGGTCGGCATCCCCGACCCCGACCGGCGGCTCACCGACTACCCGCACCAGATGAGCGGTGGGATGCGCCAGCGCGCCCTCATCGCGATGGCCCTGGCGTGCGAGCCCCGGCTCCTCATCGCCGACGAGCCGACCACCGCCCTCGACGTGACGATCCAGGCCCAGATCCTCAGCCTGCTCAAGGACCTCGTCCAGGAGACCGGCACCGCGCTCGTCATGATCACCCACGACCTCGGCGTCGTCGCCGGGCTGTGCGACGAGGTCAACGTGCTCTACGGCGGCCGCATCGTCGAGCGCGGGTCGCGGCACGAGCTGTTCGCGCAGCCGCGCCACCCGTACACCAACGGGCTGCTCGCCTCCATCCCCCGCCTCGACGGGGCCCGGGGCGCCCCCCTCACCCCGATCCCCGGGTCGGTGTCGGACAACCTCCCCTGGGAGCACGCGTGCGCCTTCGCCCCGCGCTGCTCCCAGCCCATCGACATCTGCACGCGCACCACCCCGGTCCTCGAGGAGTCCGCGGGCCGGGCCCTGCGCTGCCACAACCCCGTGAGGTGACCCGATGACGACGACGACAGAGACCCCCGACCCGGCTCCCGTGTTCGACGACGACGACCTCCTCGTCGACGCCCGTGGGGTCAAGGTGCACTTCCCCATCAAGCGCGGCGTCATCTTCGACAAGGTCGTCGGCCACGTGTACGCGGTCGACGGCGTCGACCTCAAGATCCGTCGTGGCGAGACGTACGGCCTCGTCGGCGAGTCCGGCTGCGGCAAGTCCACCCTCGGCAAGGCGATCCTCAACCTCGAGCCGCCCACCGAGGGCTCGGTCCTCGTCGACGGCACCGACATCGCCTCGCTCAAGGGTGAGGCGCTGCGCCGGCGCCGCAAGGACTTCCAGATGGTGTTCCAGGACCCGATGAGCAGCCTGGACCCGCGCCAGTCCGTCGAGTCCCTGCTCGTCGAGGGCATGAAGGCACACGGCCTGGCCAGCGACGACAAGGCCACAGCGGCACGGCTGCGCGAGCTGCTGGCGGCGGTCGGCCTGCCCGCGGCGGCCCTGCGCAAGTACCCGCACGAGTTCTCGGGCGGCCAGCGTCAGCGCATCGGCATCGCCCGGGCCCTGGCGGTCGAGCCCAAGCTCATCGTCGCCGACGAGCCGGTCAGCGCCCTCGACGTGTCGGTGCAGGCGCAGGTCATCAACCTCCTCGAGCAGCTGCAGGACGAGTTCGACCTCACCTACCTCGTCGTCGCACACGACCTGGCCGTCGTGCGGCACATCAGCGACCGGATCGGGGTCATGTACCTCGGCGGCCTCGTCGAGGAGGCCGACGCCGAGGACCTGTACTCCACCCCGCTGCACCCCTACACGCGGGCCCTGCTGTCCGCCGTGCCCGTCCCGGACCCGGTGGCCGAGGACTCCCGAGAGCAGATCCTGCTCGTCGGCGACCTCCCCTCCCCGTCCAGCCCCCCGCCCGGCTGCCGGTTCCACACCCGCTGTCCGTGGCGGCAGGAGACCCGCTGCGACGAGGAGCGGCCGCAGCTGCGGGTGGTCCAGATCGAGGGGACGCCCGCGTCCCACCGGGTGGCGTGCCACTGGGCGGAGCAGATCGCCAGCGGCGAGATCCAGCCGCACCAGGTCGCCGCGACCGCAACGGTCCAGGAGGACTACTCCCCCGACGACGGCGACGCCATCGGGCCCCAGTCGATCGGGGAGGCGACGGGCCACTGACGGGTGAGGCCCGCCTCACCTGCCCCGCCACGGGGCGGTGGAGCAGAATGGCGGCATGAGCCGACTCCTCACCGACGACGAGGTCACCCGCCAGCTCGCCGACCTGCCCGGGTGGGCGCGCGAGGGCGACGCCATCGTCGCGACCATCGAGGCCCCCGACTTCCCGGCCGCCATCCGCATCGTCGCGGCCGCGGCCGACGAGGCCGAGCAGATGAACCACCACCCGGACATCGACATCCGGTGGCGCACCACGCGGTGGCTGCTCTCGACCCACGACGCGGGCGGGCTGACCCAGCTCGACATCGAGCTCGCGCACCGGATCTCCCAGGCGGCCCGGTCCGAGGGCGCGGTCCTCAATGGCTGACGGTCCCTCCCGTCCGGTCGACCGCGAGGTGGCCGCCGCAGCGCTCGCGGACCACGACGAGGCGCACGACGGGTCCTTCGCGACGCGGCTCAACTGGCTGCGCGCTGCGGTCCTCGGGGCCAACGACGGCATCGTGTCCACCGCGGGGCTCGTCATCGGCGTCGCCGCGGCGACGACGGACCGGGGCATCGTCCTCACCGCCGGCCTCGCCGGGCTCGCCGCCGGGGCGATGAGCATGGGTGTCGGCGAGTTCGTCTCGGTGAGCACCCAGCGCGACACCGAGCGGTCCCTCATCGCCAAGGAGATCCGCGAGCTGCGGGAGGAGCCCGAGGCCGAGCTCGCCGAGCTCGCCGGCATCTACCAGGGCAAGGGCCTCTCCCCCGACCTCGCGCACCGGGTGGCCGTCGAGCTCACCGCGCACGACGCGCTCGGCGCGCACGCGGAGGCCGAGCTGGGGATCGACCCCGACAACCTGACCAACCCCTGGCACGCCGCCTGGGCCTCGATGGTCGCGTTCACCGTCGGTGCGCTGCTGCCGCTGATCGCGATCGTCCTCCCGTCGGTGTCGTGGCGGGTGCCGGTGACGGTCATGGCCGTCGTCGTCGCCCTGGCCGGCACCGGGGTCATCAGCGCGCGGCTCGGCGACTCCGACGCCCGGCGTGCGACGCTGCGGGTGGTCGTCGGCGGTTTGCTCGCGATGGCCGTGACCTTCGCCATCGGCTCGCTCGTCGGCACCCAGGTGGGCTGATGAGCGGGCGGCTCCTCGTCGTCCAGCACGAACCCGACGCTCCCGCCGGCTGGCTCGGCGAGTGGTGGGAGGCCGCCGGGCTGACCCTCGTCATCGTCCGCGGCGACCTCGGGGAGCCGGTGCCCGCCCGGCTCGGCGACGTCGCGGCCGACGGGCTCGTCGTCCTCGGCGGCGCGATGGGCGCCGGCGACGACGCCGAGCACCCGTGGCTCACGCCCACCAAGGACCTGGTGCGCGACACCGTGCGGGCCGGGGCGCCGGTGCTCGGGGTCTGCCTCGGCCACCAGCTGGCGTCGGTGGCGCTCGGCGGGACCGTGGCCCGCAACCCGCGGGGGCGCACCATCGGGCTCGAGCCGGTCGCACTGACGCCGCACGGCGCGGACGACCCGCTGCTGGCCGGGTTCGACGGGTCACCGGCGGTGCACTTCAACGACGACGTCGTGACCACGACCCCACCGGGCGCCACCGTGCTCGCCCGGCTCCCCGACGGCTCCCCGCAGGCGCTGCGGCTCGGCCTGCAGGCGTGGAGCGTGCAGTTCCACCCCGAGACCTCGCCCGAGATCTTCGAGGACTGGGTGCGCTCGGAGCGCCCCGACGGCCTGGACGACGAGGCGGACCGTGTCGTCGCCGAGGTGGCGGCCGCGCGGGTGTCGCTACGCACCACCTGGCAGCCGTTCGCCGCCCGCTTCGCCGCCCTCCTCCCCTGACCCGCTGCTTCCCGGGGAAGTCAGGGGGTGCGGAGGGCCTCGAAGAGCGCGTCGGCCAGGGGGGACTCCCGGATGTCGTCGAGGTCCACCCGCTCGCCGTCCGGGCCGGCCAGCGGGAGCCGCCAGTTGGGGTACTCGTCGCTGGTCCCCGGCTGGTTGATGGCCCGCCGGTCGCCGACGAGGTCCGGCAGCGCCACCGCGAGCATCCGGCTCGGGGTGGCCGCGAGCCAGCGGTGCAGCGCGACGACGGTCTCGTCGAGGTCGGCGCCCTTCGGCAGCAGCCCGCGCTCCGCCAGCGCCGCCTCGACCCGCCCGATCGCGGCACGTTCGACGTCGCGCTCCTCCTCGACCGGCCGGGTGAGCAGCCCCAGCTGCTCGCGCACGGCCACGTGCTCGAGCGTCAGGTACCCCGCGGTCGGCGGCAGGTCGTGCACCGTCACCGTCGACAGGCAGAGGTCCCGGTACGCCTCCGGCGGCCGCACGGTGTCGTCGTCCCACTCGAACCACAGGATCGACGTGCCGAGCAGCCCCCGCTCGACGAGGACGTCCCGGACGTTCGGCGCGACCACCCCGAGGTCCTCGCCGATGACGACCGCCCCGGCGCGCTGGGCCTCCAGGACGAGGATGCCGATGAGCGCCTCGTGGTCGTAGTAGACGTAGGTGCCGTCGGCGGGCGTGCCGCCGGCGGGGATCCACCACAGCCGGAACAGCCCGAGGATGTGGTCGACCCGGATCCCGCCGGAGTCCCGCAGCACCGTGCGGACCATCTCGCGGAACGGGGCGTACCCGAGGTCGGCGAGGCGGTCCGGGCGCCAGGGCGGCTGGCTCCAGTTCTGGCCGAGCTGGTTGAACGGGTCCGGCGGCGCCCCCACGGTCACCCCGCGGGCCAGGGCGTCGCCGAGCCCCCAGGCGTCGGCGCCGACCGGGTGGACCCCGACCGCGAGGTCGTGGACCACCCCCAGCGACATCCCGGCCATCCGGGCCTCACGCTGCACCGACGCCAGCTGCTGCTCCAGGAGCCACTGGAGCCAGCGGTGGAAGTCGACGGTGTCGGACTCGGCCTCCTGGAACGCGTGCACCTCGGGGCCGTCCGGGTCCTGCAGGTGCGCCGGCCACTCGGTGAACGGCAGCCCCCGACGCTCGGCGATGGCGCACCACGTCGCGTACCGCAGCAGGCCCTCACCCTCGCGGGCGCAGAACTCCGCGAACGCCGCCGCCCGCGCGGGACCGAGCCCGGCGTCGTACACGAGGTGCAGGGCCTGCGACTTCAGCGCCCAGGCACCGTCCCGGTCGATGCGGTCGCCCGCGCTCAGGGCCCGACCGGCGGCCGCGAGGTCGAGCATCCGCCGCTGCGCACTCGCATCGAGCGAGACGACCTCGGGGATGTCCTCGACCCGCAGGTACAGCGGGTTGACGAAGCGGCGCGTCGTCGGCAGGTACGGCGAGGGCTCCATCGGCGCGACGGGCTCCGCGGCGTGCAGAGGGTTGACGAGGACGAAGTCGGCGTCGTGCGCGGCCGCGGCCCAGGTGGCGAGGTCGGCGAGGTCCCGCAGGTCCCCCACGCCCCACGACCCCGACGACCGCACCTGGTACAGCTGCGCCATGAGCCCGACGACCCGTTGGGACGCCACCGGCTCGGGCAGCTCGAGACGCTCGGGCGTCACGACAAGGGTGGCGCGGGCCGAGGTGGCCTCCAGGGCCGGGGCGTCGATGTGGGCGACGAGGGCGTGCCAGCCGAGCGGCAGGTCGCCCGGCAGCTCGAAGGTCGCCTCCCCCAGCGGCGTCCCGTCGACGACGCGGTCCGGGACCCAGCGGTCGACCTGCGGCACGTCCCGCACGGACCCGTCCTCGAGCTCGACGACGAGGCGCACGCCGGAGCCGGCCAGGACGTGCGTGTGCACCTGGTGCGGGCGCCCGGCGCGTGCGACGACGGTCGCCGGCAGGGTGCGCCGCCACGGAGCGTCCACCACGTCTTCCAGCGAGGCCTCCACCTGCGCGTCGTCCTCGGCTGCGACCCCGAGCGCGGCCAGGACCGCCCGGATCGTGTCGCTCGCGACGGTGACGTGCCGCCCGACCCAGTCCCAGTACTCCGTCGCGACGCCGTGCGCCTGGGCGAGCTCGACGAGCCGGGCGGGCGGGGCGGACTGCATGCGCCCATCCTGCCAAGAGTTCCGGCGGCCGCGGACCACGGTCCGCGGCCGCCGGTCCGTGCCGGTCAGGGGCTGGGGGCCTCCTGGTGGATCGGCTCGAGGACCTTCTGCACCCGCGGGTCGCCCTCGTCGGCGAAGTAGTCGCCGCGGATCGTCTCGTCGACACCCTCCGGCGCCTTGAGCGCGCGCAGGGCGAATGTGCCCCCGACGGCGACGACGAGGTTGAGAACGAAGGCCGTCATCGCGATGTAGCCGAGCTCGCCGATGACCGGGATGAGGTCGAGCGAGCCGCCGAAGTGCTCCACCCCGGAGCGCGGGTTCGCCACCCCGTACGCCTGCCACGTGCCGTAGACCATCCCGACCGCCCAGCCGACGGTCAGGGCCCAGCGGTGCAGCCAGCGGGTGTACAGCCCGAGGACCACGGCCGGGAACGTCTGGAGGATCCAGATGCCCCCGAGGAGCTGGAAGTTGATGGCGTTCTGCTTGTCGAGCGCCAGCACGAAGACCAGGGCGAACGCCTTGACGACGAGCGAGACGAGCTTGGAGACCTTGGCCTCCTGCTGCGGCGTGGCGTCCGGCTTCAGCCACTCCTTGTAGATGTTGCGGGTGAACGTGTTCGCCGCGGCGATCGACATGATGGCCGCCGGCACCAGCGCGCCGATGGCGATGGCCGCGAACGCGACGCCCGCGAACCAGTCGGGGAACATGTCCTCGAACAGCTGCGGCACGACGAGCTGGGCGTTGGGCTTGCCGTCGAGCCCGATCGGCTGGGTGCCGGCGGCGATCGCGACCCAGCCGAGCAGCGCGAGGAGCCCGAGGACGAAGCTGTACGCGGGCAGGATCGAGGCGTTGCGCCGGATCGTGTTGCGGGACTTCGCCGACAGGCTCGCCGTGATCGAGTGCGGGTACATGAACAGCGCGAGCGCCGAGCCGAGCGCCAGGGTGGCGTAGGCCCAGTGCTGCGAGGCCGCCGGGATGAAGGCGCCGGTCGGCTTCCCGTCGGCGGCGGGCGTGGCCATCTTCTCCTCGGCCGCGGTGAACACGGCGTCCCAGCCGCCGACCTTCGCGGGCAGGTAGAGGATCGCGACGATGATGACGAGGTAGATCAGGGTGTCCTTGACGAACGCGATGACCGCCGGGGCCCGCAGCCCGCTCGAGTACGTGTACGCCGCGAGCAGCGCGAACGCGATGAACAGGGGCAGGTCCTTGGCGATGATGTTGCCGCCGCCGCCGAGCCCGGCCACCTCGAGGACGGCCTGGATGCCGACCAGCTGGAGGGCGATGTAGGGCATCGTCGCGAGGAACCCGGTGACGGCGACCGCGAGCGAGAGCCCGCGTGAGCCGAACCGGCCCCGGACGAAGTCGGCCGTCGTGACGTAGCCGTGCCGGTGGCTCACCGACCACAGCCGCGCCATGAAGACGAAGATGATCGGGTAGAGCACGATCGTGTAGGGCACCGCGAAGAACCCGGCCACCGAGCCGAGCGCGAACATCGCCGCGGGCACGGCGACGAACGTGTACGCCGTGTACAGGTCGCCACCGAGCAGGAACCAGGTGATCCAGGTGCCGAACGAGCGGCCCCCGAGGCCCCACTCGTCGAGCGACTCCATCGAGGTCGGCCGGCGCCAGCGGGTGGCCCAGAACCCCATGCCGGTGACGAGGGCGAACAGCGCGATGAGGACGGCGAGCGCGACGCCGTTGACCCCGCTCATTCCCCGTCCTCCGGCTCACTCATCGGCCGGTGCGGGCGCGCGACGAGCACGATGCGGTACGCCGTGTACGTGAGCACCGAGCACAGGAACACCCAGAGGAACTGGTACCAGACGAAGAACGGGAAGGCCCCGAGGCGGGGCTCGACGCGGTCGTAGCTGCCGACCCACATGAGCGCCACGATCGGGAGGAGGAGCAGCACCCCCGCGACGACGAGCAGCCCGGTCCGGGCCGGTGGGTCGGTGTCGTGGTCGACCGGGTCCCGACGGTGTTCGTCGGGGCCGGTCCTCTCTGTCGTTGTCACAGAACCCTCCTGAGTTTCCCGCGCGAGCATGACCGGGGGCCCCCGGACCGAGAGGAACTGTAGGTACGCGGTGGCCCGCGCGGGGCTTTGCGTGCGGTCCGGCAGGATGTGGCCGTGTCCACGATCGTCTTCCTCCACGCCCACCCCGACGACGAGGCCTCGCAGACCTCCGGCACCATGGCCCGGGCGGTCGACGAGGGGCACCGCGTCGTCCTCGTCGTCGCCACCGACGGCGACCACGGCACGGCACCCGAGGACCTGGCCGACGGCGAGACCGTCGTCCATCGGCGTCGCCGTGAGCTGGACGAGTCGGCGCGGGCCATCGGGCTGCACCGCGTCGAACGGCTCGGGTACGCGGACTCCGGGATGTCCGGCTGGGAGCAGAACGAGGCCACGGGCGCCTTCGTGGCGGCCGACCTCGACGAGGCGGCGGCGCGCGTGGCCGGGGTCCTCGACGAGGAGGACGCCGACGTCGTCGTCGGGTACGACTGGCACGGTGGCTACGGGCACCCCGACCACGTCAAGGTCCACCACGTGCTCCACCGGGCGGCCGACCTGGCGGCCCGGCGGCCGCGCGTCCTGGAGTCGACGATGAACCGCGACGCGATGCGCGAGCTGACGCAGCGCGCGCGAGCGGCCGGCGTCGACGCGGGCGACTGGGACCCGGACCGCCCGATGGACGACGGCAACCCGATGGGCACGCCCGAGGTCGAGCTGCACTGGCGCGTCGACGTGCGCGACCTCCTCGACCGCAAGCGGGCCGCGCTCGCCAGCCATGCGAGCCAGACGAGCGACGTGGGGATGATGCTCGCGATGCCGGCGGAGGCCTTCGAAGCGGTCTTCGGCTACGAGCACTACCTCGAACCGGGCCGTGCCCCCGGCATGGTGACCGGCTGGCCGTTCACCCGGCCCTGACCGCGGGGCGCACCGAGCCGCCGAGGATGGTCCGGTCTAGCCATGGCGGGCCGCGGACATCTCCGCCACGCTGGGCAGGGCCAACCCGCCCGTACCCGCTGGGTCAGCAAGGCGTGCACCACGGCCACGGCGACCAATGCGACGGAGCGATCCGCCACAGGGCCGGCCGCCGTGACCGCGCCCGGGTCTGATGCCGGGCCGACCGGAAGCGAGCGGGGGTGTGGCGCCCGGCACCGGTCGGGGTGGAGCAACGATCCCACCTCGGCCGGAGCCACGGGACTCTCTTGGTAAAGATTTCTTAAAGTGTTAAGGCCGGGCGCGGCCCTGCGCTCGGGTTGCGGACCGGCCCTCCGGAGGTGACGGTGAGGGCCCGGGGCGGGGCGCTCGACCGCCCGCGACCCCGCACGAAGGAGTGCCCGTTGCCCGTCCGTTCCCGCTCCCGGTCCCTCGCCGCCGCTGCGGCCCTCCTCTGCACCCTCGCCCTCGCGGCGGCACCGGCGGCGGTCGCGGCCGAGCCGGACGAGTACGTCGCGCTCGGCGACTCCTACGCGGCCGGCAACGGCACCGGCTGGCCGGACCTCAGCCTGTCCTGCTACCGCAGCAGCCTCGCGTACGCGCCGCTCATCGCGAAGGCCAGGCCCAACACGAGCCTGCGGTTCCGCGCGTGCTCCGGCGCCGAGACCGGCGACGTGACCGGCGGGCAGACCGCGGCGCTCTCCGCGGGGACCGACTTCGTCACGGTCAGCATCGGCGGCAACGACGTCGGCTTCGCCGACCTCATCCTGTCCTGTGTCAACACCTGGGACGAGCCGCTGTGCCGCTCGACGGTCGCCAAGGTCGACGCCCGCATCGACGGCCAGCTCCCCGCCAGGCTGGACGCCACCTACGCCGACATCCGCGCTCGCGCACCGCAGGCGACGGTCATGGTCATCGGCTACCCGAAGCCGTTCGGCACGAACGTCTCGTGCGGCCAGGCCTCCGGGGTCAACTCCCGGGAGGCCCCGCTGCTCAACGGGGTCGCCGCACACCTGGACGCGGTGGTCAGGGACCGCGCGACCGCTGCGGGCTTCACGTACCTCGACCCGGTCCCGTCGTTCACCGGCCACGACGTGTGCGCCGCGACCCCCTTCGTGTGGGGCAAGAAGGCCGGCGTGCTCGACATCTACCACCCGACCCGGGCCGGCTACCGCGACGGGTTCCTGCCCCTCGTCCGGGCGGTCATGGGCTGACTCAGCGGATGACGGCGACGGGGGTCTTCGCCTGTTGGACGACCGTCCGGCTCACACTGCCCAGGAGGAGCCCGGCGAACCCGCCCCGGCCCCGGCTGCCAAGGACCACCAGGTCGGCTCCGATCTCGTCGGCGACACCGAGCAGGGTGTCGGCGGCGCGTCCCCGGCGCACGACCACCTCGACCGGCACCTCGGGGTGCTGGGCCTGGGCAGCCTCCCGGGCGGCCCGGGTCGACTCCAACAGTCGTTCCTCGACGCGCTGCGCCCGCGGCCCCGGCTCGGTCACGACGATCCCGTCGTCCACCTCGACGGTCCAGGCGGTGACGACGGTGACGGTCCCACCGGCCGCCGCGGCCTCGGCCACGGCGTACGCCAGGGCCCGGGCACCCGGCTCGCTCCCGTCGGCTCCGACGACGACGCGATGCGGCTGCACCGGCGGCATCGCCTCGGGGACGACGACGACGGTCCCGTGCGAGTGGGCCACGACCGCGAGGGCGGTCGACCCCAGCACGAGCCGGTGGAGGCGGCTCTGGGACACGGCACCGAGGACGACGGTGGCGTGCTCGGACATCGCGACCAGGACGGCCGGCGGCGAGCCGACCGGGGTGTGGATCTCGACCTCGAGCCCGTCGTACCGGTCGCGGACCTGAGCGGCGACCGCGCCGAGGCGGTCGCGGGCCGCGGCCTCCAGCTGCTCGCCGAACCGGGGCGCCTCGGAGACGAGCATGTCGTACGACGTGAGTGAGACGCCGACCTCGACGACGTGGACGAGGTCCAGCCGGACGCCGTGCCGGGCCGCGGCGGCCGCGGCCCAGGCCACGACCGCGTCCTCGTGTGCCGAGCCGTCGAGTGCGGCCACCACCGCGGGCGGGCCCGTGTCGGGGACGAGGGGCTGCGGGGCTGGTGTGGTCACGTCGTCGTCCATGACCCCAGTGTCCTCCGCCGCACGAGGGGGCGCCGTCTCTTGGCTCACATCCACGCCGCCGGGGCCCCGACCCGGGCAGCAGCCCGCCGGCGCTCGGGTCAGCCGAAGGTCAGCCCGTACCGCTCGATGATCGGCCGGGTCGCCTCCTCGTCGCCCTCGCAACCGTAGGGCTCGACGAGCGGGCCGAGGTCGACGTCGTCGCCGGCGGTCCCGATGAGGCGGAAGGCCTCCTCGAGGCCTCCGGGTGAGATCAGCTCCAGCACCCGCGCCGGCTGGTCCGCGGCGTTCCAGAAGGTGTGCCACTCGCCGCGGGGCTTGACCACGAAGTCGCCCACCTCGGCGACGTGCTCCTCGCCGCCCCCGTGGTACCAGACCCGGCCCTCGAGGATCAGGCCGAACTCGTCCTCCCGGGTGTGCCGGTGCATCGGGGCCGCGATCGACCGAGGCGCCAGCAGGTGCTCGACCACCGCCAGCCGGCCACCCCAGTCCTTGGAGTCCACGAGGAACCGGTCGCGGCAGCCGGCGACCGCCCCGAGCACCTGCCCCTGTCCTTTTCTGATGATCGTCGCCATGGCTGCAGCATCACCCACCCGTCCTCGCCCGAGAACTCCCGAAATCTGGTACTCCTGCAGGATGGTCGACCACGCGGCCCTGCTGGACCGGCTCGAGCGCGCCTGCCGTGCGAGCGCGGACCTGGTGACGCTGTGGCGCGCGAGCACCGGCCTGCTCGCGACCGCCGTACCGCACTTCGAGGCGCCCTGTTTCTTCACCGTGGACCCCGAGTCGCGGCTCGTCACCAGTCATTTCCAGGAGGGCCTGCCCGAGATCCCGGCCGCCTGGCTGGGCCGCGAGTACGCCGAGCGTGACTACAACTCGATGACCGAGGTGCTCGTGTCGCCCGAAGGCTTCGGCACCCTCCACGACGCGACGGGAGGCAGGCCCGAGCTCGCCCGCAAGTACCACGAGGAGATGCAGCCCAACGGGTGCGAGCAGGAGCTGGTCGTCGCCCTGCGGACCCGGCACGGGGAGCCGTGGGGTGCCATCGGCCTCTACCGCGAGAAGGGGCGGCCGTTGTTCGAGCGCCGCGAGATCGACTTCGTGCGCGCGGCCGCCCCGGCCCTCGCCGAGGCCGCCCGCCGGACCCTGCTCGCTGCCCAGGCCGAGGAGCCCGACCTGCCCGCCGCCCCTGGCCTGGTCGTGCTCGACGACGCCCTCGCCCTGGTGTCGGCGTCCCCGACGGCCGCATCGTGGCTGCGCGAGCTCGGTGGTGACGTGCAGGCCCTGCCGGCGCCCTTCATGGCCGTGGCGGGGAGCGCGCTCGGCCCCGACCCGGCGTCGGCGGTCGTCCGCGTCGTCGGGGCGAGCGGCACGTGGCTCACGGTGCACGGCACCCGGCTCGACGGGCCGGCGGGGCGCCAGGTGGCCGTCGTCCTCGACGCGGCCCAGCCGGCCCACCTGGCCGCCGTCCTCATGCGGGTGTACGGACTGACGGCCCGCGAGCAGGAGGTGACCCGGCTCGTCATCCGGGGTGCCACGACGACGGTGGCGGCCCGCCGGCTCGCGATCGCCGAGGACACGGTGCAGAAGCACGTCCAGAGCGTGTTCGGCAAGACCGGCGCACGGAGCCGGGGCGAGCTGGTCAGCCTGCTCTTCCGGACCCACTACGAGCCGCGGGTCCGCGACAACGAGCGGCGAACGGCGACCGGGCGGCCCTCCCGGCACGGCCCGATGCCGGGCTGACGGGCGGCCCGAGGCCCTGCGGCGGGCACGGGTGGTTTGATCACGGCATGCGCATCTTCTTCACGGGCGGCAGCGGCAAGGCCGGCCGACACGTCGCGACCCACCTCGCCGATCTGGGGCACCACGTCACCAACGCCGATCTCGTGCCGCTGCGGCACCCGGCCGTCACGGACCTGCGGGTCGACCTCACCGACGTCGGCGAGACGTACTCGGCGCTGGCCGGGCTGGCGTCCTTCGGCGAGCTGGACCTGCCCGAGAAGCCCTCCTACGACGCCGTCGTGCACTTCGCGGCGGTGCCGGCGATCCTGCTGACGTCCGACGCCCGGACGTACGCCGCGAACGTGCTCAGCACCTACAACGTGCTGGAGGCCGCGACCCGGCTCGGTGTCCGCAAGGTCGTGTTCGCGTCCTCCGAGACGACCTACGGGATCTGCTTCGCCCAGGGCGAGCGCCGGCCGCAGTACCTGCCGGTGGACGAGGAGCACCCGACCGTGCCCGAGGACTCCTACGCGATGTCCAAGGTGGCGAACGAGGTGACCGCCCGCTCGTTCCAGGCGCGCACCGGGGCCGACATCTACGGGCTGCGGATCAACAACGTCATCGAGCCCCACGAGTACGCCGAGCTGTTCCCGGCGTTCCTCGCCGACCCGTCGCTGCGCCGCCGCAACATCTTCGCGTACATCGACACCCGGGACCTGTCCCGGCTGGTGCAGCGTTGCCTCGAGGTCGACGGGCTGGGCTACGAGGTCTTCAACGTGGCCAACGCCGACCTGTCCGTCGCGGCGACGACCGACGAGATCCGGGACCGGTTCTACGACGGGGTGGAGGTGCGCCAACCGATGGGGCGGGACGAGACGTTCTACTCCATCGACAAGGCCCGCGACCTCCTCGCCTACGCGCCCGAGCACTCGTGGCGCGACGTCCTGCCGGACCCGAGGGCGCCCGCCACCTAGATCCCAGCGGTCTCCGGGAGGTCCCGGATCTCCCGGACCTCGAGGGCCGGGTCCGGCGCGAGGACGGGCTCCCCCAGGGCGCCGCCGGTCTGCTCGAGCAGCGCCCGAGCGGCCGCGCGGCCTGCCGCGACCATGGGGTCCAGCTGATGGAACTCCAGGAGGCCGACCCCCATCGACGCCGGGCTCACGACCCACGCTCCACGCCTCCGGGCGGCCTCGACCGCGCCACCGCTGCCGATCATCATCGTCCGCATCAGCGTCTCCCCGAGGGCCGGGACCCGCTGGCGTCCGGCGCGCGGCCGGCCACTGCCGCCGGTGCCGATGCTCACGGCCACGACGGGCCCCTCGTCGCGCTGGACGAGGAGGTCGGTGGGGAGGTTGTCCAGGACGCCGCCGTCGACGAGCAGGCGGCCGTCGTCGGTGGGGATGGGCGCGAAGAGCACCGGCAGCCGGGCCGAGGCCAGGACCGCGTCGACGACGGACCCACGCTCGTGTACCTCGCGGGTGCGCGCCGCGAGGTCGACGCTCACGACGCGCAGCTGGCGCGGTAGTCCCTCGATGACGGTGTCGGCGCCCAGGGCGCGCACCAGGGCCTCCTGGACCCGGCGGCCCCTGGCGAGGGCGTGCACCGGCGCCTGCCAGTCGCTGAAGGGGCTGCGCCGGACGAACTCGGCGTAGCAGGCCGCCTCGAGCGCGTCGCCGTCGAGCCCGGTCGCGTGTCCGGCGGCGATGACGGCCCCGATGCTCGCCCCGCAGACCCGGTCGACGTGCAACCCCGCGTCCTCGAGCTCACGCAGGAAGCCGACGTGGGCGAACGCCCGCGCCCCGCCGCCCGCGAGCACCAGCCCGAGTGAGCGGCCCGCCAGCCGGTCCGCCAGCGCGCGGACCCCCACGGGAACACTGCCCTCCACGACGGTCACCTGCCACGCGTCGACCGAGCGGGACCAGGCGGCTAGGGCGACAGGCCCCGGGTCCGGGCCGACGAGGACGACCTCGGGTCGCCGGGACGGGACGACGGTCGGCGTGGTGGTGGGTGGTGCGTGGTCCGAGCGCGCGACGAGGACGACGGTGTCGGCCTGGCGGACGCACCCGTCCCGCCAAGCGACGTCGTCGGGCCCCGGGCCACCGGCGGCCACGAGGACGACCCGGGCGTGGTGCGCCTCGGCCCGGATCAGGCCGTCGGCGTCGACCCGCCCGGGCGCCACGACGTCGAGATGGGTCGCCATCCGCAGGGTGAGCGCGTCGGCAACCTCGGCCGCAGGAGCTCCGGCGTGGGCAGCGACGACGGACACGACCGTGGTCCGCTCCGGGCCGGGGGCGTCCGAGCGGCCCCCGGACGTCCGGAGCCGCTCCGCGACCTGGCGCAGCACGAACCGGGTGGCGTCGGCGTCGTTGTCGAGGACGGACTCGAATGCCGGGCGAGGCAGCTCCAGGAGTATGGAGTCGCGCAGGGCCCGTACGGTGGCCGAGCGCGGCTCATCGGTGAGGAGCGCGAGCTCACCGAGCACCTCACCCGGGCCGATCTCGCGGATCCGGCGGGTGCCGAGCAGCACCTCCAGTCGGCCGCGGCGCACGACGAAGGCGGAGCCGGCAGGGTCGCCCTCCCGGACGACGTCCACGCCGGCCGGCACCTCGAGAACCCGCGCTGCGTCCTCGAGGCGCCGGCGCGCAGCGCGCGGGAGCCCCGCGACCAGCGGGACGCTCGAGAGGTCGGTGGTGTTGCCGTTCGGCGGCGCGGCGGCCGTCCGGTCCTCCTGCGGGTCGGGGCGGTGGACGACGGGCGGGCGGTGGTCGTCCTCGGCCGCCTCGTCGACCGTCGAGGCCAGCCGCCCGAGCGGCAGGGCCACGACCGCGACGACGAGGAACGCGATGATCGACAGCACCCAGCCGTCGCGGAAGGCGTTGACCGCCGTCGCCGGCGTGGGGTCGCCGAGGATGACGACGAGGACGGCGATGCCCAGCACTCCGCCCAGCTGGCGGGCGCTGGAGCTGACGGCCGAGGCCGTCGCGTAGCGCCCGCCCGGAACGGCGGCGAGCGAGGCGCTCCCGAGCAGCGGCAGCGTGGCGCCGACACCGATCCCGCTGAGGACCTGGCCGGGCATCCACTCGGCCCAGAACGCGGGCTGCAGGCCCACCCGCTGGTGGTACCAGAGGTAGGCGGCGGCCCAGCACAGGGCACCGGGGACGACGAAGAAGCGGTAGCCGTAGCGGTCGGCGAGCGGCCCGAGCCGCGACGCCACGACGGCCGCGACGAGGGCTCCGGGGACCAGGGCCAGCCCGGCCCGCAGCACGTCGTAGCCCCAGACGTACTGGAGCCACAGGATGTTCGTCAGCAGGTAGGCGTAGAAGCCGAACCCCGCGACGACCGTGGCCGCCGTGCCGACGTTGAAGGAGCGGACCCGCAGGAGCAGCGGGTCGATGAGCGGGGACCGGTGGCGGCGCGAGCTGACGACGAAGCCGGCGAAGAGCGCGGAGGCCGCGAACGCCGACCCGAGCGTCGAGGTGCTGGCCCAGCCCCAGTCCGGGCCCTTGACGATCGCGAGGTTCAGCAGCGCCAGCGACGCAGCCAGCGTTGCGGCGCCGGCCAGGTCCGGGATCAGCCGCCGCCCGGGGGCGCGGCTCTCGACGAGCTGGCGACGGGCGATGAGGACCGCGGCCACGCCGAACGGCAGGTTGACCAGGAAGGCCCATCGCCAGCCGCCCAGCTCGGTGAGCGCGCCGCCGATCGGTGGCCCCAGCCCGGCCGCGACCGCGGCGGAGGCGCCCCAGAGCCCGATGGCGTGCGCGCGCCGGGGCCCGGGGAACGCCGCGATGACCAGGGCCAGTGAGGCGGGGACGAGGGCGGCGGCGCCGAGGGCCTGGAGGACCCGCGCCGCGACGAGGAGCGGGACGGACGGGGCCAGGCCACACAGGACGGAGGCCAGGGTGAAGACGACGACCCCGCCGATGAACGAGCGGCGGCGGCCGAGCAGGTCGGTGAGCCGCCCGAAGACGATGAGGAAGGCCGCGAAGACGATGTTGTACGCGTTGAGGACCCAGGACAGGCCCCCGATCGTCACCGTCGGGAAGTCTTCGCGGATCGAGGGGAACGCGACGTTGACGATCGTGGCGTCGAGGAAGGCCAGGAACGCGCCGAAGCACGCGACGAGGAGGATCCGGGCAGCGGGCACGCGCGTCGACGCCGTTGACGCCATCCGCCCCTCCTCGCTGAGCCCTCGGCCCCTGACGCTAGGGGCGGCTCCACGCGCGCGGAATAGCCCAGGAGGACTACCCGGGGATCGACGCGGTCACGAAGGGTCCGCACCGCATCCCGCCTCTACTTCTGGCGATCTGCGGTACTCCTGGTGCGGTGGCGCCAGGAGTACCGCAGATCACCAGGACCACGGGGCCGTCCTGGCTCCGCCGCCGGGCGACGTCGTCGGGGGTCAGCTGGCCACGACGGGGTCGGGAACGCGGCGAGTCAGACGTTGAAGCGGAACTCCACGACGTCGCCGTCCTGCATGACGTAGTCCTTGCCCTCGATGCGGACCTTGCCGGCGGACTTCGCGGCCGCCATCGAGCCGAGCTCGTCGAGGTCCTCGAAGCCGACGATCTCGGCCTTGATGAAGCCTCGCTGGAAGTCGGTGTGGATGACCCCGGCCGCCTGCGGCGCGGTCCAGCCCTGGCGGATCGTCCAGGCGCGGGACTCCTTCGGGCCGGCGGTGAGGTAGGTCTGCAGGCCGAGGGTGTGGAACCCGGTGCGGGCGAGCTGGTTGAGCCCGGACTCCTCGGCGCCGAAGCCCTGGAGCATCTCGAGCGCCTCGTCGGGCTCCATCTCGATGAGGTCCATCTCGAGCTTGGCGTTGAGGAAGACCGCGTCGGCCGGCGCGACGAGGGCCGCGAGGCGGGCGTGCAGGTCGGCGTCGGCCAGCTGGTCCTCGTCGAGGTTGAAGACGTAGATGAAGGGCTTGGTCGTGAGCAGGCCGAGCGCGGATGCCATCGCGAGGTCCACCCCGGCCGCGGCACCAGCGGCGTACAGGGTCCGGCCCTCCTCGAGCACCTTCTGGGCCGCGAGCGCGTTGTCCAGGAGCGGCTTGGACTCCTTCTTGATCCGCGCCTCCTTCTCGAGCCGGGTGACGGCCTTCTCGAGGGTCTGGAGGTCGGCGAGGACGAGCTCGGTGTGGATGGTCTCCATGTCGGACTCGGGCGAGACGGCACCGTCGACGTGGACGACGTCACCGTCCTCGAAGGCCCGCACGACCTGGCAGATGGCGTCGGCCTCGCGGATGTTCGCGAGGAACTTGTTGCCCAGGCCCTCCCCCTCGGAGGCGCCGCGGACGATGCCGGCGATGTCGACGAAGGACACGGTGGCGGGCAGGATCTTCTCGGACGAGAAGATCTCGGCCAGGCGCCCCAGGCGCGCGTCGGGCAGCGGGACGACACCGACGTTGGGGTCGATGGTCGCGAAGGGGTAGTTCGCCGCGAGGACGTTGTTCTTCGTCAGGGCGTTGAACATCGTGGACTTCCCGACGTTGGGAAGCCCGACGATTCCGATGGTGAGCGCCACTGCGCGTCCTCTCTGAGACCACGTGCGAGACGCCGGCTCCGAGCACGGCGCGACCACCCATCGTGCCGCACGGGTCGGGGGCGGACGAAATCAGCGACCGCGGCCGGGCCGGTCGGTCAGGCCGTGAGCGCCGCGACGACGATGTAGCCGAGGATGCCGAGGCTCACGAGGACGAGCGCCCCGAGAAGGACGAGCGCCAACCGGTGCTGGTCGTTCTTCACGCGGGGGTCTCGCTGTTCTCGAGGTAGAGGGTGGTGCCCGACGGGACGGCCGCGACCGCCTCGAGCATCCGGGCCGTGTACGGGGCCACGTGCTCGGCGGCGTCCTGCGGCCGCACCCAGTGGGCGCCGGCGATCTCGCGGCGGAGGAACTTCGAGGGGTCGAGGTCGCCCTCGAACACCCCGAGGTCGAAGAGGAACAGGTGGGCGTCGTCCCAGCCGCGCCACGGCGGCAGCCAGTTGACGACGACGAGCCCCCGGCTGACGACCTCGAGGCCGAGCTCCTCCTCGATCTCGCGGACGACGCAGACGGCGGGCGGCTCCCCCGGGTCGACGACCCCGCCCGGCAGGTCCCACTCCTGCTTGTACGACAGTTCGCACAGCAGCACCTCGCCGGCGGGGTTGCGCAACAGCCCCTGGGCGATGTTGCGCTTCTTCGGGAGTCGCGCGTTGAGGATCGCGATCCGGGTGCGGCGGTCCTGCTCGGACTCCTCACGACGCGCCATGCGAGCGAGGCTACCTGCCGCTGGCGTGCCCCAGCGCCTCGAGGAGTCCGAACGCCGCACGGTCCACCGACCGCGCCGTCGCGCTGACCAGGGCCACGCCGGTCCCGGCGCTCCGGTCGACGCAAACCATGCTCCGGAAGCCGCCGGTCCCCCCGTTGTGCCAGGTCACGGTGCGCTCGCGCAGCCGCAGGACCATCCACCCCGCACCGACCTGCAGGCGCTCCCCGCGCATCGTCGCGACCGGGTCGAGCGCCTCGATGCCTGGGGCGGAGCCGTCGAGGAGTGCGGTGACGAGCCGCTCGAGGTCCCGCGCCGTGCAGCGGACCCCGCCCGCCGGGCCGAGCGCTTCCCCGGTCCAGGCCTCGACCGGTCGCCCGCGCCGGGAGGTCCCCGTGGCGGCGTGCGGCCCGAGCTCGACCGGTCCCGAAGGGATGGTGGCGCCGTCCATCCCGAGCGGCTCGAGGACCCGAGCACGGAGCAGGTCACGGTAGGAGACGCCCTCGGCGGCGGCGAGCGCGTGCCCGAGCAGCATGAAGCCGAGGTTGGAGTACCGCGGCCTCGGTCGCCGTAGGGGGGTGCGGCGGGCGCTGTCGAGCAGCCCGGCGAGGTCCTCCCCGTACGGGTTGCGGCCATGGACCATCAGGCCCCACTGGCCCCGTAGGCCCACCCCGCGGGCGAGCCGCGGGAGCCCGGAGCAGTGGGTGGCGAGCGAGCCGAGCGGCACCGCCCCGATCGCGTCACCGACGTCGAGGAGCCCGCCCAATGGGGTCTCGTCGCTGACGACGCCTCGGCTCCGGGCGTCGGCGAACAGGAGTCCGGTCAGGCCCTTGGACACCGAGCCGATCTCGACGTCGGCGCCTGGGTCGAACCCCCGCACAGCCGTGCCCGCGACACCGTCCGACACCTCGACCGCGAGGAAGCGCGGGTGCCGCCGGCCGAGAGCCGCGGCAGCGCGGTCGACGAGGTTCCCGGGCATGGCCCGAGCGTAGGCCGCTCAGGCCGCGAGGGCCTTCTCGATGGCGCCGGTCAGCTTCTCCGGCTTCGTGCTCGAACCGAAGCGGGTGATGACCCGGCCGTCTCGGCCGACGAGGAACTTCGTGAAGTTCCACTTGATCTTCCGGCTGCCGAAGGCCCCGCGGGCCTCGGTGGCCAGCCACTCGAAGATCGGGTGTGCGTCGGGCCCGTTGACCTCGACCTTGTCGAACAGCGGGAACGTGACGCCGTGGTTGACCCGGCAGAACTCGCCGATGTCCTCGGCGTCGCCGGGCTCCTGCCCGCCGAACTGGTTGCACGGGAAGCCCAAGACGACGAGACCCTGGTCGCGGTACTCCTGCCACAGCGCCTCGAGCCCGTCGTACTGGGGCGTGTACCCGCACTGCGAGGCGGTGTTGACGACGAGCACGACCTGGCCGGCGTACTCGTCGAGGGTCTGCGGGGCTCCCGACAGGGTGGTGGCGGAGAAGTCCTGGAGCACGGGCACGGTGGCGTCCTTTCGATGGGCGCCACGGCAGGTCGCGGCGTCGGGAGTGGTTCGGACCCGCGGCGGAAGCGGATTGCCGGGCCCTGTCGGTGCCCGGTGGCACAGTCTGCAGGCATGGACGGATGGGTGTGGGCGCTGGTGGGTCTCGTCGTCGGGGCGGGGGCCGCGTGGTCGGTGGCGCGGCTCGTGCATGCGGCGCGGGCCGCGTCGGTCGAGACCGAGCGAGACCTGCTGCGCGAGCGCGTGCTCGACCTCGAGGCCTCGCTCGCCGAGGACATGGAGACCGCCGCGCTCCTTGCGCCGCTCAAGGATGCCCTCGTGCGGGTCGAGCAGCACGTCGGGGTCCTCGAGCGCGACCGGGTCCAGCAGTTCGGCTCGCTGCGCGCCCTGCTCGGGCGGGTCGAGGCCGAGACCCAGGGGCTCGGCAAGGCCACCGCCTCGCTCGCCGGGTCGCTGCGGTCCTCGTCGGTGCGGGGCGCCTGGGGCGAGGTCCAGCTGCGCCGCGTCCTCGAGGCGTCCGGGATGCTCGCGCGCTGCGACTTCGACGAGCAGGTCACGGCGGTGAGCGCGCACGAGCGCACCGTCCGCCCCGACGTCGTCGTCCGGCTGCCGGGGCGCAAGTCCCTCGTCGTCGACGCCAAGGCACCGATGACGCACTTCCTCGACGCCCAGGCCGAGGACCTCCCCGACGACGAGCGCACCGCCCTGCTCGGCCGGCACGCCGCCGCGCTGGCCGCCCACGTCGGGGCGCTGTCGGCCAAGGAGTACTGGTCCGCGTTCCGCGACGGCCCCGAGCTGGTCGTCTGCTTCGTCCCGAGCGACGCGATGCTCGCCGCGGCGATGGCGGCCCAGCCGGCGCTGCACGAGAAGGCCCTGACGCAGCGGGTCGTCCTCGTCGGGCCGGGCTCGCTCCTCGCCCTGCTCCGCACCGTCGCCTTCACCTGGCAGCAGGACGCGCTGTCACAGAGTGCCCGCGAGCTGCTCGACCTCGGCCGCGAGCTGCATGCCCGGCTCGGCACCCTGGGCGCGCACACCGCCAAGGTCGGCCGCAGCCTGCAGAGCAGCGTCGAGGCCTACAACGCGATGGTCGGCGCCCTCGAGTCGCGGGTGCTCGTCACCGCCCGGCGGATGCGCGACCTCGAGGTCGTCACCGACGACCTCGACGTCCTCGAGCCGGTCCGATCGGGCCCACGCCCGCTGACGGCCCAGGAGCTCATCGACGCCGTCACCGCCCCCGACGACCGCCCGCAGCTCGTCCTCGACGAGGGCGACGACGGGCCGGGCACCGCGGCGGGCGCCCGGGTCGGGTGACCCGGGCGCCCGCTGTGGCGCGCGTCAGACGAGGGGGGTGTCCGGCGGCGTGCTGCTGGCGGTGCCAGTGGTGCTGCCCGTCGAGGAGCCGCTGCTCGTCGACGTGCTGCTGCTCGTGGGCGGCTCCGGCGCGCGGCTGGCTGCCCGCTCCAGGTAGCGCCCGGCCACGTCCCGGCCACCCAGCCCGAAGGCCAGGGCCGCGGCGGCCGCGGTGCCGATGACGAGCGAGCCGAAGGCCAGCACGATGATCTCGGTCGCGATACCCATGAACGACAGGCCCATCGCGACGAAGAGGACGATCGTCGCCCACTTGATCACGAGCGCGGCCGTCCCGCTGAGGATCCGGCCCAGGAGGTTGGCGAGGAAGAACCCCGCGGCGATGACCGCGGCTCCGAAGAGCACCTTCCCGCCGAGCTCGAGCACCTGCTGGAGGAAGCGGGTGATGACCGGGAAGTTCAGCAGCTGGGCGGCCATGACCGCGAAGAACAGGACGATGGCGACCTGCACGACCCGGGTGATGACCGGAACCGCGCTCCGGCCCTCCGGCAGCACGTCCAGCTCGCGCAGCGCCCGGTCGGTGCCGACGCCGTCGAGGATGTCCCCGAGGATGCCGGCGGCGAACCGCGCGATGACGACACCGAGCGCCAGCATGATGCCCGCCGCGATGATGTTCGGGATGGCGTCGAAGATCGTCTGGAGCATCCGCTGCGCCGGGTCGGAGATCGAGGAGATCCCGAGGATCTGCAGCGCCGCGATCGCGACGACGATCATGATGAGCGCGTAGAGGATGAGCGCCAGGGTCCTGGCGATGTTCGTGTTGCCGGTCAGCTCCTCACCGCCGGCCCGGCCGAACCACTTCTGGAACGGCACGGCCTCAAGGGCGGTTTCGACGAGCTGGCGCACGATCTTGGCCAACAGCGCGCCGATGACGAAGACGACGATGGCCCCGATGAGGTTGGGCAGGAAGTTCATCACTCCGGTCAGCAGGGCCTGGATCGGCGAGAGCACCGAGCCGAGCTCGAAGACCTGGAGTACGGCGATGAGGCCGAACAGCCAGATGAGGAGCGAGGCGATACGGCCCAGGGTGGTCCCGAGCGACTGCCCCTCCGCCCCCTTCCCGCCCAGCGCTGGGACACGGGACGCGAGTCTGGAGAACGCCCAGACGACGGCTTTGGCAAGCAGCCAGGTGATGAGCAGGATGACGATCGCTGCTCCAACTTTGAGCAGGATCTGTCCCCAGTCGAGGTCGGCCAGAGCGTTCGAGTCGTTCATCGCAACATCCTTCGTTCGATGGCGTCGTCCCTCGACCGTATCGAGGTGTAGGGCAGACCGATACCCCGTCGGTCACATCCGTACACGCCGACGGACGCCGCAAACTCGGGCTGCTGGAGCCCGATCCGTGTCAGAGATCGATCTCGTAGTGGTAGGCCGTGGGTCCGTCGATGCCCTCCGTGGCGTGCAGCCCCTCGCTCTCGTAGAGCCGTCGGGCCTCGACGTCCTCCTCCGTCGTCGCGAGCCCCAGATAGTCGCAGCCTCTGTCCCGGGCCCGTTCGAGGCCGGCTCGCAGCAGGGCACGCCCCAGACCGCGGCGGCGGGCGGCGGGGTCCACCCACAGCTCGGCGAGGTACGCCTCGTCGGCGTCGCTCCAGAGCGAGGGCCGGTACTGCAGGACGCACACGCCCGCCTCCTCAGCGACCAGGACGTCGGTCGCGCCGGCAGCGACGAGGCCCGCCAGCCGGGCCGCGAGAGCACCCGGACCGGGCGAGGAGTCGTCGTAGGCGGTGTTGAACTCGTGCAACAGCCGGCCGGCCAGGGCTAGCGACTGCGGCGTGGTGGCGAGGGCGACACGTTCGTCCACGGTCGGCCCTCCTCGGTCCAACGGCTCAGTGCAGCGACCCGGCGTCGGCGAAGCTGGCGTCGTGGCGCATCTTGTCCGACATGCCCGCTGCCTTCAGCTCGCGGCGGATCTCGTTCGGGAGGGAGAAGATCAGGGACTCCTCGGCCGCCGTCACGGCCTGCACGTCCTCGAACCCGTGCCCGGCCAGGTAGTCGAGCACACCGCGCACGAGCAGCTCGGGCACCGACGCGCCTGAGGTCACCCCCACCGTGCGCACCCCCTCGAGCCACGACTCGTCGATCTCCTCGGCGTAGTCGACGAGGTACCCGGCGCGGGTGCCGTGCTCGAGCGCGACCTCGACGAGCCGGACGGAGTTCGAGGAGTTGCGCGAGCCCACGACGATCATGAGGTCGCAGTCGGCGGCCATCTGCTTGACCGCGAGCTGGCGGTTCTGCGTGGCGTAGCAGATGTCGTCGCTCGGCGGGTCCTGCAGGCTGGGGAACCGCTCGCGCAGCCGGCGGACGGTCTCCATCGTCTCGTCGACCGAGAGGGTCGTCTGGGACAGCCACACGACCTTGTCGGGGTCGCGGACGGTGACGTTGGCGACGTCGTCGGGGCCGTCGACGAGCTGGATGTGCTCGGGCGCCTCACCGGCGGTGCCGACGACCTCCTCGTGGCCCTCGTGGCCGATGAGGAGGATGTCGTAGTCGCTGTCGGCGAACCGGACGGCCTCGCGGTGCACCTTCGTGACGAGCGGGCAGGTGGCGTCGATGGTTCGCAGCGACAGCGCCTTGGCCTCCTCGTGGACCACCGGGGCCACCCCGTGGGCGCTGAAGACGACGGTGGCGCCCTCGGGCACCTCGTCGGTCTCGTCGACGAAGATCGCCCCACGCTTCTCGAGCGTGGTCACGACGTGCTTGTTGTGCACGATCTGCTTGCGGACGTACACCGGCGGCCCGTACAGGTCGAGGGCCTTCTCGACGGTGACGACGGCCCGGTCGACCCCCGCGCAGTAGCCGCGGGGGGCCGCGAGGAGCACGCGCTTGGAGGAGTCAGCCATACCTCCACTGTAGGTGGGGCGCGCCGCTCCCCCGAATCGCCGCCACTGCTGACGGTGCCGCTGCCTAGAGTTCCCCCATGACCACTCCGGCGAGGCCCCCGCTGCCCGAGAAGGCCGCCGACACCAGCGCCGAGCATCCCTGGCCGGTGCGCCTGCTCTCGATGAAGATCGGCGAGTACGTCGAGAAGATGTCGGTGCTCTGGGTCGAGGGTCAGGTGGTCCAGCTCAACCGGCGCCCGGGTGCCCGCACGGCGTTCATCACGCTGCGCGACCCGGACGTCGACATGAGCCTGTCGTGCAGCGTCCACGTCAACGCCCTCGACGCGATGCCGGGGCCCCTCGCCGAGGGCGCGCGGGTCGTGCTCCAGGCGAAGCCCTCGTTCTGGACCCAGCGGGGCTCGCTCGTGCTCGACGCCCGCCAGATCCGGCCCGTCGGGGTCGGCGAGCTCCTCGCCCGGCTCGAGTACCTCAAGCGGCACCTCGCCCAGGAGGGGCTGTTCGACCGGGACCGCAAGCGTCCCCTGCCGTTCCTCCCCCGCCGGATCGGCCTCGTCTGCGGGCGCGCGAGCGCGGCCGAGAAGGACGTCGTCGAGAACGCGCGCCGCCGCTGGCCGAGCGCCGTGTTCGAGATCCGGCCGGTCGCCGTGCAGGGGGCGAACGCCGTCGCCGAGGTCACCGCCGCCCTCGCCGAGCTCGACGCGCACCCCGAGGTCGACGTCATCGTCATCGCCCGCGGCGGCGGTGGCGTCGAGGACCTCCTCCCGTTCTCGAACGAGTCCCTGCTCCGCGCGGTGGCGGCGGCCACCACGCCGGTCGTCAGCGCGATCGGCCATGACGTCGACACCCCGCTGCTCGACCTCGTCGCCGACCACCGCGCCTCCACCCCCACCGATGCGGCGAAGGCCGTCGTGCCCGACGCCGACGCCGAGCGCCGGGGGCTCGAGGCGGCCGGCGCCCGCGCGCGTCGCGCTCTCGCGGGCCGGCTCCATCACGAGCGGCGCCGGCTCACCGAGCTCACGAGCCGCCCGGTGCTGGCCGACAAGGGGGCGTTCGTCCGGGTCCAGCGTGACGTCGTCACCGCCCTGCGGGGCCGGGCGCACCACCGCGTCGAGGCGCTCGTCCACCGCCAGCGCGACCAGGTGGCCCATCTGCGCGCACAGGCCCGGGCGCTCTCGCCGCAGTCCACCCTCGACCGGGGCTACGCCGTCGTCAGCACGGCCGCCGAGACCGTCGTCACCGACCCCGCCGACCTCACCCCCGACCAGATGCTGCACATCCGGGTTGCCCGCGGCGACTTCGGGGCCCGGGTCGTCGGGTCCGGCGCGTAGTCGGCACCGGCGCGTAGGCTCGCGACATGCCCAAGGACGCCGCACCCCCCGCGACCCCCGAGGCCACCGGCGCCGACGCCGACGTGGCCGACCTCGGCTACGAGCAGGCCCGCGACGAGCTCGTCGACATCGTCGCCCGTCTCGAGGGCGGGCAGGTCGGCCTCGAAGAGAGCATGCGGCTCTGGCAGCGCGGCGAGGCGCTGGCGGCACACTGCGGCCAGTGGCTCGACCAGGCCGAGGAGCGCATCACCGCCTCCGACGACTGACCCGTCGCCCCGGGCGTCAGCCCGCCCGCAGCGCGTAGGTGAGCAGCACGTTGCCGGCCGAGGTGGGCACGGCCTCGAGCAGCTCCAGACGCGTCACCGGCACCGAGTCGTCGAAGAGCCGCCGCCCGGCACCCACCACCGGGTGCACCGTCAGGGTGAGCCGGTCGACGACGCCCCCGAGGAACATCGTGCGGACGGTCTCGACGCCTCCGACCACCGCGATGTCGCCACCCTCGCCGGCCTTGAGGTCCCGCGCGAAGGCCACGGGGTCCCCGTCGATGCGCGCGCTGTTCCAGCCGAGGTCGCCGTCGAGGGTCGAGGTGACGACGTGCTTGCGCACCGGGTTGATCCACCCGGCGAAGGGGTCGTCGGCAGCCGCTGACGGCCAGTACTCCGACCACTCGCGCCAGAGCTTGCGGCCGATGACGACGTCGGTGACCGGCGCGATCGTCCGGCCCATCCGCTCACCCTCCTCGGGTCCGAACGCACCGAACTGCCACTGGTCGGGCGACTCGGCGACGCCGTTGACGGCGTGGAACAGATGGGCGGTGACGGTGCGTGCCATGACGACTTCCCCTCGATCCGAGCGCCTGCTTCCGCGGCGCCACGCTGGTGGAACAGCACTGTCCCACTCCATCCCGACATGGGCGACCGCGAGCAACCGCCCACCCCACGCTCGGCACGAGATGCCCTCCACCGGAGCCGAATCCCTGTGGACAAATGCTTGTCGTCGTACGGGTGTTCGAGTAGGATGAGGCATGGACAGGGGGCAGCTGAGCAGCCGGATCGCGGCACTGCGGGTGGAGTGCGCGGCGGTGGGCCGGGCACTGGCCGACGGGGGTCGCAGGCTGTCGGCGCAGGAGTGCTTCGAGGTCGCCGGTGAGCTGCAGGGGCTGGTCAACGCGGCCGAGGGGGCGCAGGCGGTGGCGGCGGCGTGGGGGGCTCGGGTCGAGACGACGATGCGGGAGTCGGGGCCGTGGGAGCGGGTGCACCCGGTGGGGTTCGTCGATGCGATGGCGGCGGCGGAGGTGTCGTTGGCGACCGGGGTCACCGAGGGGCTGGCGGGGCGCAAGGCCGCGCTCGGTGCGGCGCTGGGTGAGCGGTTCCCGCGGGTGCGGGAGCTGGTGCTCGCCGGTGACCTGCCGGTCTCGAGTGCGCACAAGGTCGTCGACGCGTGCGCCGGGCTGGACGTCGAGGCGTGTGGGCGGGTCGATGCCGAGCTCGGGCCGCGGCTGGCGGCGATGGACCCGGCCCGGGTGACGTCCGTGACGCGCTCGGTGGCGGCCCGGGTCGCGGCCGGTCAGGTCGCCGCGCACGCGGAGCGGGCCCGGCGCGGGCGCAGCGTGCAGGTCCGCCCGGGGGTCGACGGGCTGAGCGAGTGGTACGCGGCGCTGCCGACGGCCACCAGCGCTGCGGCGTGGTCGGCGGTCGACACCCTCGCCGCCGAGTACCGGGGGCTCGATCCGGGGCTGTCGGTGCCGGAGTCCCGCGCGGACGCGTTCGGGGACCTGCTGCTGCGCACCGTGCAGGTCACCGCCCAGGTCACCCTCGGGGTGCCCGTGGTCACCGGCGCCCCCGACCCGGACCCGGTCGCGACCGTCCGTGAGCGCATCGACCGCGACGACGACGACACGGTGATGGACGCGGTCACCGGTGAGCTGACCCGCTTCGCCGACCTCGATCCGGCCTCCCGCGAGGAGATGTCCTGGGTCGAGCTCGGCCCCCACCCCGACGGCGACATCGCGGCCGTCCTCGCCCCGGTCGGCCCCGGGGTCGCGGTCTCCGGCACCCAGCTGCCCGGGCTCGGCTGGGTCGACGCCACCACCGTCGCCGGGCTCCTGCGGACCCTCCCGTTGGACGTCGCCCGCGCCGTCCTCGACGCCGACACCGGCACCCAGGTCTCCCACACCACCGGCGCCTACCGGCCACCGAGGTCGATGCGCGACTTCGTCACCACCCGCGACGGCACCTGCCGGATGTGGGGCTGCACCCGAGCCGCCGACCACACCGACCTCGACCACACCCGACCCTGGCCCACCGGCACCACCACACCCGCCAACCTCGTCGCCCTGTGCCGGCGACACCACCGGATGAAACACCACGGCCGCTGGCGCCCCACCCTCACCGACGACGGCACCGTCACCTGGACCAGC